>CAVTMG010000001.1:0-1056856 GCA_963735775.1 uncultured Gammaproteobacteria bacterium
GAGCTGCTCGGGCAGCGCGATCAGCGCCTCGAGCAGGTCGTTCTCCAGGATGAAGCGGCGGATCTCGCTCTCGCCGCTGCCCGCGTCGCCGGTGAACAGCGGCGAGCCGTTCATGATGATCGCGATGCGCGAGCCACCATCCTGTGGCTCCTTGGCGTGCGCGAGCATGTGCAGCAGGAAGAGCAGCTGGCCGTCGCTGATGCGCGGCAGGCCGGGAGCGAAGCGACCCGCGGCGCCGCGCTCGTGCTCGGCTCGGACCGCGTCCTCGTCGCGCTTCCAGTCCTTGCCGTAGGGCGGGTTGGCGATGAGGTAGTCGAACATGCTGGCCGGCGTGGCGGTCGTTCGACAGCACGCTGCCGAAGGCGATGTGGTCCGCGTCGCGGCCGGTCGGATCCTTCATGAACAGGTCGGACTTGGAGATGGCCCAGGTTTCCGGATTCACTTCTTGGCCGAAGAGATGGATCTCGGCGTCCTTGTTGATCGCGGGCCGGAGCAGGTCGCCGTTCTTCCGCAGCCCGACGGTGATGTGCTCCTTGGTGATCATCAGCATGCCGCCGGAGCCGCAGCATGGGTCGTAGACGGTGCGAATACGCCTTCCTGGCGCGGATCGCGCTTCTCGTCGCCCGCGAGCATGAGGTCGACCATGAGGTGGACGACGTCGCGCGGCGTGAAGTGCTCGCCGGGGTTCTCGTTCAGCGCCTCGTTGAACTTCCGGATTAGCTCCTCGAAGATCGTGCCCATGGTCGGGTTGTCGATCTTGTCCGGGTGCAGGTCGACGTTCTTGAAACGCTCCAGCACCTGGAAGAGCAGGCCCGGCCTCATCGAGCTTGCTGATCGTGTTGTCGAAGTCGAACTTCTCGAGCACCTCGCGCATGTTCGGGCTGAAGCCGGCGATGTAGTTGCGCAGGTTCGCCGCGAGGTGCGGCGCATCGGCGAGGAGCTTCTCGAAGTCGTAGCGAGAGGTGTTGTAGAAGGCGAAGCCCGGACGCCTTGCGCAGCTGCGGGTCGAGGTTCTCGAGCTTTGCCCTTGTAACTTCGCCTGGGCTTCGAGCACCTTCTCCTTTGTCGGCTGCGAGCACGCAGTCGAGCCGCCGCAGTACCGTGAGCGGCAGGATGACGTCCTGGTACTTGCCGCGCTTGAAGGTGTCGCGGATCAGATCGGCGACGCCCCAGAGGAAGCTGACGATCTCGCTGTGGTTCATGAATGCCTTTGAACACGCTGCCTGAGTCAAGTTACGACGGATTCGTCCTGGCGTTACACTAGCGGGCCGTAAACGAGTATCGCTGAACAGTCGATGCCATAAATCTCAGATCCTGCACACTCATTTGCGGTAGCGTCGGAGATCGGGTGGATTCGTAGGCGACTAAAGTCTCCAGAACACGCAGCACTACGCCAGCATCGTCCCCCGACTTACGCGATTCATCAGCACGCCATTTCTCCAGGTATTGCGTTGCTGACAAACCACCGTCCGCCGCCATGAGACTCCGAAGTACTCTGCCGCCGCTTGGGGTGCGCCATTTACTATGGCTAACTGCGGGATCAGTGCACGGCCTGCAGGGCTCTCCCCCACGCTCAAGGTCCAATTTGAGTTCCAGTTCGGCGGTTAAGCTCGTCTTGATTACTCGATAGATGTTCACGAATCGAATCGCATGGCGCGGTGTTAGTCCAATGTATGGAGCAACCTATCTAGGGAGTCAATCTCCCAATCACTCAGTGTCATGCTGGTCGCAACCGCGAGAGCTGACTGACTTCCTAACGTCTGCGAAGCAGAAGTGCCACCATCCGATGGTGCACTCGCTGCAGCTGATGCTATGGCAGGTGCATTAGCCACTTCGGACGCGGGTCTAACGCGATCGCTTCTTGCAATCTGCTGAACATACCGCGTGGCCGCGCTCCCCTCCATTGCTCGCACCCAATAGGGAATCTGAATATTTTCTCCAGATAGTCATTTGAGGTTGCGCCGCTCGGAGGCGGCTCATTCTGTGATTCCTCTCTGTCGGACACTTCCCGTGTTTCCCACCTCTGTTAGAAGCCCTGGGAAGCGCTCATGCAATGCGCGCGACACCCATCGTGCATCTACGGCTACAACGACCACAAATAGCGGAAAGCACAGCAGTAGATGCACGGCTTGAAGGACGTCTACGACCTTATCGGGCGGGCAACGGTCCAGGTCATCTATATATAGTACGATTCGGGAAAAGCGCGGCAATTGCACGGACGACGTTTTGCGAAGCGCCTGTTGAATGTTATCGAGCTGCTCCGCGTTGCCCTCAAAGCGTTTCAGCAGTAGGGTCTGCCATCCGTCAAAGGTCTTTCCAACGTCGTCCGGGTCCAGCAGGCTAAACAGACTTACAATCTCAGATTCGGTCAGTCGGACATCCTCGGTGGCCTCCAACCACTTTAGGAATCCCTGAACTCGCTGCTCCGCTTCCTTGCGCAGCCTTTCGCGTTCGCGTCTTTCCTCGTCTCCGTTGTTGACGTCGCCCATCAGGCCGGCCAGCTGGACGAAGTCCTTCCGTATCGACGCGATGATGCCTAAATGCTTTGCGTAGGTGCCATCGGTCACCTTTGCTCGAATGAACGCGTTCAAACGGCCACGCGCGGTGCCACTTTCGAATTCCTGGCGCGCTGCCGAGAGGCGGGCATCCGCTTCGGAGAGGGCACGCTCGGCCGACTCGACGGCTTGCTTGCGTTTTTCCGGCAGCTCCTTCGCCGTCTCCAGGAACTGTTTGACGGCCTCCGAGCGTTCCGGATCCTTCAGCTGACGATCGATACTGGCCTGTAGACGTTTGTCGAACTGATCGAGGTGGCCGAGCGCCTTCGAAGCAGCACGGCGCAGATTCTCGACGACACCGACCAGAGCCGCTATTACAGCTGCCCACGTGACGTTGGAGTCATGGATCCACCTGATCCAGGCGAGACCTTCTGAACTAGACGAAAATTGATTGAGGATGGCTACGACTGCAGGAATCCCGAAGAGGATGGCAAAAATCCCCAATAGGGCTCTTCCGGTACCGATTTTGGCGATCATCACCGAATTCCAGATCAAACGCCCGCGTTCAGTGTCGCTGCGAACCGCGGCGAGTACGTTCGTCGCGTGCTCAGCCGCTACGTCGAGCTCGGGAATACCCAGTTCGGTGCCAATCCTTTTGAGATCTCCCTTTGCAGTAGGATCTTCCGCGAGAAAGGTCTCCAGCAGCGCTCGAAAATAGGCGTTGGGCCGGATCTGTTGGCTTTGCGCGATAGATCGTGTATTCTTCTCGGGCGCGCTCGGCCCGTATTTCGGCGTTACTTTGTTCGGCCCGCCGAGTTATCAGGCTTTCCAGAGCGTCGAGTTGAAGCTGTTGTGCAGTGGCTAGCCGGTTGAAAACAAGATCTGTACGGCTTTGGTCATTGCCCGATTGCAGCTGCATCCAGCTATCCAAGGCAGAGAAGATGTACTCAACCAAGCTCGCCCACAGATTCGTCTCAATGTAGTGCCAGGCGTTGAACCGGATTTGCACAATGTCGCGATAGAAAAGACTCGCGCCTGAATCCCTCCTCGAGCGGCCGCAGTTGCTCAACGTGCTCATGGATTCGCCGCATGAAATAGGTTTTCCCCGCTCCCCACTCGCCAAAAATAGCAATCGCGAGTGGTGGGCGGATCGCACGAGCAGCCACAATGCGAGCGAACGCTCTGGCCTCGTGTTCGACGTCTAGCAGGTCATCAGCGATCGCATAGGGGTCATCGGCTGTGTAGCGCCCTACGAGAGTCGCCGTCGAGCCCGATCGCGTACTGGGCGAATTGTCTAATCCTCCGCTCGTTGCACTGGAGGTGAAATTTGAGATTGTCGTGCTTGCGGTCGCTGTTGCGTTTGCTTTTAGCGCGTTCACTGCGCTTGGATTCGATGCTCGTTCCGTCGGTGGTGAAGGCGCGTCCGTGTCATCCGAACGACTGGAAGTCAGTTTCCAGTTCAATGGCTCTCTGCTGGCGCTTATTTAATTCACCCCTGGCAGACATGGCACGGACAGCAAGTTGCGTGCGTTGCGCGGCGTCTTCGGCTGTTAGACGCCCCTCACTCGCTCGCACGAGAATACGTTCCGCGGCGCGGGGACACCGCGTGCGGAAGGACGCTCGCCAGCATTGATCCAGTCGTTTAAAGGCCGCACGAACAGCCTCTTCAGCGTCCGCGTCTTCCTGGGTAGGCGCGACGCTCGATTCAACTGCCGACGTTGCGGGTGATTGACCGTTGCTCGCGGATCCCTCTCCATCGTCTGCTGAACATAGCGTCATGGCCTGCCGCATTGATCCGTGCGGTGTATGGGATACTAAACGTGTCGATATACCTCTTATCTGCCAGATATCGAAACGCCGCCTGTACCTCTTCTTTCGTCATATTGAGAGCGGATCCAAGCTGCTCCACAAAGACGGGTTCGCTGGTGCCTTCGGTGTGTCTTTTATCGCCCGAGTAGGGCCATGGCTCGATGCTGAATATTGGGCCCCCGTTGTGAACGATGTACGAGTAGTAATTCTTGCAATCGATCCATGAAGACAATTGACGGTTTAGCGGTCTCACGCACCGCAACGGGTAGCCAGCCGTCACGCGCAACCTGTCGCAATTGTTCCGGGCGAATCGAACTTAGCTCGTCGCCTTGGGCTTTCAGCTGTAGGTATGCCGGCTCTTCTTCGACGGCACTCAGGGGATTTACTTCGATGATAACTACGTCTTTCAAGTCATTTGATAGTGTAGGAAACAGCGCGGCCAGAGTCTTGGGATCAAACATATCGCGTGTACCTACGACGGTACGCGGAAGTAGGTCTTGCCCATCAATGTAATACCCCGCTACGGAAACGTTGGGCGATTGACAGGGTCGTTACGGATGCCTATCCATTGGCCAGTACGTTGAATGATCCGCAGCTTCCAAAGGTTGCCGAGGAATAGCCCGGCCTGATGCTGGCTGTAACCGCACCGCTCCCAGATTGCTTGGTACGGCGTTCCCGACCAGTCCCCGAGAATACCGCTGTCCGGATTCACTCGGCCACCCTCGATCGACGTATTCATGATCCCCCCGCCCGCGCCTCGATTGTAAGAATCCGCGAATTCATCCAGTTTTATGGGTGATGTCATCATCAATTCGGCGCTGCTCCGCGGGAGTGAAGGCGTCCCAACGCTGATTGAACTCCTCGCGATGGTCAAGATCCGTCAGAACACGCATATGACCTTGTTCGTCCATGTCCCGTAGCGCCATTCCCGCTCTCCAAAGTCCGGTATCAGATACGCCGACAACATCCTATAAAACCGCTACCTGCGATCAAACTCATTCACCAATCGCATGCCCGGGTCCTGACCCACATCGGATCTAAGATTCACTGCCCAGGAAACTCGGCGGCGGCATGAACACCTCGAGGTGCCGAAGGAGCGTCACCTTTCGGCCCACAGCCCGACAGCCGGAAAAGATCGTGAATTCCGGACAATCTTTAAAGATCGTACTACGACTGTTGAACACCGCTCAGTGATCAGATCCATGAAGTTTGGTTTGAAAGTCATCGCACCCTTCAGTCCATTGCTCACAAAGAAATAGCTTATCCACATTATGAGATACTTATTTCGCTCCTCATCGAGAGATAGTTCGCGAAGGTAAGACTCCAAGTACTCAACGATCTCGTCATGGTGTATGTTGCCGAACGGGCTCTTGATCACCACATCGATGATAGCCATAACTTTTGGGAACGCCTTAGCGCGCAGACTACCCAGCATCAAGAGCATGCTAAGTACCTTGGAGAAATTTTCGACCCGACTGAAATCTTCAGATTTCCCTTGCGCGCGATGATATCCGCCAGAAACCTATCTATGACGCCAGTCCCGGGGCAGACCCTATCAATTCGAAGGACTGCAAGATAAAGCTCCCTGAACTCCTTCCAAGAAAAGCTCCGTTTTGCTCGCGGGTGTACCGCGAAGTACATCGATTACCACTCTCGAAATAACCCACCTGGCAATGCGTGTATCTCGGTCTTTGCGTCGTTAACCTCGAGATTGAATGCTCTTAGTGCCGATTGGAGGTGTTTGATAACTGTACGGCCGTCGGAGTCAGATTGAACGAGGAACCGATAGTCGTCTTTGAACCGGAAAACTGGTGAATTTGATCCCGCCGCTCGCAAGCGAGCAGTCAGATTCACATCAACGGCCGACGCTAGGATTTCGGCTGCAATGTCGGAGACTACCGGACCTATTGGGATACCGTTCGTACAACCGTCATTTGCCTGTTGAAAGAGTCGATCCAGACGATTGCCGAGCAACTTGTAGTTATATCTTTCCTTTCGAGCCCTTCTCTTTCCATGCAACGCCCAGGCGAGGCTGTGGGTGTAGACCGACGGGTAGAAATTCTTAATGTCGGTCTTGACTAGATGTGAGTAACGATAGGCAATGGAAGCCATATCCCGATCAACCATGCCAAGGAATTCATAGATCGAGCGGCCACTGCGCAGAGTTCCAAGTCGCCCATGATGTTTCGTGTCCAGTGGGACTGGAAAGCTATACGGTACGACATCGCTGGCTTGCGGCACCATCTTGAACCAGGCTCTTCCAGTTTCGAGCCATGTGATATGCCATGTCATTGTGAATTCGGGGATGAATGATTCCGAAACGGCGATCTGTCATTCGGACCTGGGAAATGTGCACGGTGACTAGATCTCGAGCTGGGACGTTCGGATTCCTGCCCAGCCATTGGCCGTCGGATAAAAACATCGATAAGTCGGCTTTTTGCTGACCGTGCAGGCGGGGGCAGCACATAACTCTCGGAAAATAGCCGACGGCACTAACCAGGCATATACCTCCGACGGACGCAGCGCGCGCGCAGCGTCTTGCGTTGCTTCCTTGTAGAGCAATTGAGGCTCGAAGCTTAGGCTCCGAGGGCCGGCTGTCTGTTGTGTCGTTGCCAATTTGTTATTGCTTCTTTGAGTGTGCGCGACTAGGTCGCTTTGTCCGACGGATCCTCCGCCGTGCCATTGGGACCCCCTATCCCCACGGTGACGCCGTCATTGCCGTCCCGTCTGGCCCTGGTCAATACGTCGGTCACGAACTTCCGCGCGTCGGCAAGTTCTGTGTCGGTTTCGAGATTTCGTTCTTCCAGCACTTTTTCA
This sequence comes from uncultured Gammaproteobacteria bacterium, assembly GCA_963735775.1. Lineage (GTDB taxonomy): Bacteria > Pseudomonadota > Gammaproteobacteria > Steroidobacterales > Steroidobacteraceae > FEN-1191. Next base: position 7,122 of record CAVTMG010000001.1, read on the forward strand.
ACGAACCCTGGGCCATGGCCGCCGTCGATGCTCCGGCAGAACCCTTCCAGTTCACCGACAGGAATAACCCAAAGCCCAATGCGTGCACATGTATCAAGAAGTTTGTCGAAGTGCTGGACAGCTTGGCCTTGCGGTAGGCGCGTGGCCGGCGCGCTTTACGTCATCCCAAGGAGATACGGTCTTGAAGACGCGCTTTATCGCCGTCTTTCTCCTTTGGAACGGCGCAGCTCCCGTTATCCCTTCCAGCTCCTTCTGAATCATGCCGGACACCTGTTCGGCATTCAGCGGGGGTTTTCTGCTCTCAACGGCAGTCTTCAGGGACTTCCAGGCTGATTGAACTTGTGTCCATTCGCCGCCAAGAGTTTCGAACAGCTTCCGAAAAGTACCTTCTTCATTGAAAAGATCAACGTCGGCGACGACAGATACGGGCACGTCAAGTTCGCGCAGAGTCTCAGCCAGTTGCCCATCCGGTGCTTGCCGGAAGTGTGGATGAAAAGGATGTCGGCGCGTTGCTCTCCGGATACCGCCTTCGTATTGAGGACGGAACTGTAGAAAAGACAGTCGGAATCGGATTCGCAAATCACGACATGCTGATAAAGATTCCGCCGAAGACCCCGGAATATCGGGCGAGCGTGTCGCTGGAAATCGCGGCGGTCTTTTCCCGGCCGAGCTCCTAACGCGATTCTTATCGACCGTTCCTTTGAATACGAACGATCCGAACCTTGCTCGCGCCGCCCAGCGATTAGCCCGTCAAGAACGTCCGTAATCTGCGTGCGTGGCGATGAAAAGTTGTGACTTCGCCTTGCGTTCGCGGGCGATCATCCCCGAGAAGACGGGCTTGCGGAGGATGTAAGAATGCCTCTGGCTCGTCCAAGAATTGAATAGAGTGAGTATCGGCCACCAGAACGTATAGGAGGACGGTCGCAAAGCTGCGCATCCCATCGCCCTGGGATTCCAACGGTTCCGCTTGCTCTCTGAGCTTCTCGACGAAGTTTCTCGAAAGCTCGTCTTCCCCAAAAGCCTTCTCAGGCTTCTTGCCCACGTACAGCGGAAAGTTGCTGCCGCCGGCGCGAAACGGAAACAGGTCCTTACCGAACGCATGACGAAAATGTGTGCTGATTCGGTCGGCCAACTTCTCATCCATGAGAAGCAGGTGTATGGGATGATTCGCCGGCTGGTGGTACAGCGCAATCGAACCCGCAGGATTCGAGGCTGTGATCCTATTCTCCGTCGCCAACCGCGCGCAAAAGAATGAAGCGATGGGGTGCCGGTCATTTGGATTGTCGAAATACTGAAGGTGCGTGTGGTGAATGGAAAATCCGAGTCCCGCGTACTGAAAGTCGTGATCTTGCTTTACCTTTTGCGAGTTCTTTTCAAGATACGCCGCAAAGTCGGCCTGTTGTCCGGTCTTATTGAAAGCTACGCACTCTTAACAATGACCGTTGTGGCACTATTCCTGGAGACGAGGGCTTCCATTTCCTTTAGTGTTGCGCTCTTTCCGGCGTTGTTCGGGCCGACGAACACAACGATCTCGTCTTCCGAGAACGAGAGCGTCGTGCCGCCGGAAAATGTTACTTCTTTGAAGGCAAGTGTGGGGGCGGATGGGAGACGTTGCCGACTCCGAAGTGGCTTGAAAACCGAACTTGTACCTGCCATCTAATGGCTGTCGTTAGGATGTGGCGGACTTCTCCACCAACCCGTCGAGGGTAACGTTGCCCCTAATCTGGTCGTCGGGAAATGAGGAGATAGACCCACGGCTAATGATCAAAGGAGACGATGGTGAACTGCGTCGCCAAACCGGTACCGTCTCACCTATCACATGCATTCAGTCCCGATCCCTCCCCTGCGCTGTCGCCGCTCTCGCCATTCCTCCGAGGCCCGCCAACACATGCTCCCCATACCGCATCGGCATCCGATGCGACTTCCAGCGCCCAGCCTGCATCACCGAGGCCAGATCAATATTCAGCGCCAAGAGATCCTGCGTCGCTCCCACCCGGATCGAGTGCCCGCTGATGCTCGCGCGATATCCTCCGGCGCCATCTTGATGTGCTTGGCGACGCTCTTGAAGATATTCCCCACCGCCGCCGGGCTTAGCCGCGCCCCGATCCGCTCCGGGAGGTCCTCAATTTCGGCTCCCTGCCCCGGCCGCGGCTTTTGTTTCGGCGGGAACCCCGTCCCGATCAGCCGACGAAACACCGCGCCCTTGCGTGATCTGCGCCAGCTCCAGCCAGGCTTTGAGATACTGCACCGTTACCGGCGCCAGATAGGCGGTATGCCCCTCCCCCGCCTGGTCGGTCTTGAGCGCTGAATCAGCGCGCGCCCGGAGCCGTCCTCGAGGAACTTGAAATCCCCGCGATTGAACGCCACGAGCTCGCTCCGGCGCGCCATCGTGTCGTAGGCGACACATAGAAGCGCCCGCTCACGCGTCGCCGGCAAGCCCTCGCCGGCGCATCTCGATGAATCTGCTTGATCTCGGCCCACCCAACGCCCTTCGCCTGGCGCTGCGCCACCGACACCTCATTGGTCAGTCCTTTCAACGCGAGCCGAACCGGTTCTTCGGCGCAAGGATTCGAGAACTTCGCGACCCGGTGCGCGAGCGCGATGGTCGATCAGGTATCGCCGAATCGGTCGCCGGCTTCTTGCCTCGCTTCCCGCACGCCTCAACGAAGGCGGCGATCGTCTCCGGGCGCGGCCGGCACCGTCGACAAAACCCGCGCGGCTCGCAGAAGCCGACATAAAGTAGCCCAGTCGCAGCGCCAGGCAAGCAGGGTATTGCGCGGATACACCTTCTGGGCGCTGCCCCACCAGGCTTTGACACGCTCGGTTGCGGCGGCGATCTGCGGGCAACGCTCGTCCCCCGGAACGACGTCAAAGAGCTGTTTCCCCCGGGCTCTTCGATCATCCATGGGGTCGAATCTAACATATCGTCCGATAATATCCCTTATCGGTGGTATATCGGGTCGTCCCATCCGATTGTTTACGTTCTACTAATTGGGTTATGCGGCAACTACGGCCAGCCAATGGGACCATGTCTGTGAATTGGCACCGAAGAATGACGACGTTTCGCACGACCTTCGTTGAGTGCCCCATCCGCAATATCACCGCGTCGGTGGGAACTGATCCGGAACTCGAGTTTTGCCGACCGCCTGAACGAGTTGGGAGTCGCCCCGGATCCAATTGAATTGCAGCGGGCTCACGCGGAGCGCAACGAAGTGTGCGCCTAACGGCCGGGTCAAGCGCATATCCGAGCGTCGGAAGATGATGCAAGAGTGGGCGGACTATCTGGATGCTCTGCGACTTAGCGCAGGTGCCGCAACCAATCAGACAGGGTGAAATTCGGAACATAGACAAACTGTGCTGGGCGCTGATAACAGCGAGCGTCCTGTTGAGTCTTTGATATCGGATGCCACTCGGCCGCAACACGTTCGGCACGAATCTCGCGTAATCACGCAGAATGTTTTCTGCGTACACATTGAGGCCCGCTAGCGTGCTCAATGCCTGCGGCGCCGAGCGATTGCTTGCAGTCTATCAAGCGCCTTATCCGATCCGCGTGTACTCGTCTCCCCCAACCCGCCGGAGGTCTCGTCCTTCACGGCTGTTTTGGTCGCACCACCGGTGAGCTTTCGGGCTCATAGATCAGCGATCTGACCGGAATAGACCCCAGTTAGATGACTGCCGGCTGAGAGATTTGAACTCCCGACCAACGGTTTACAAAACCGCTGCTCTACCACTGAGCTAAGCCGGCACAGGTGAAACTTCGACGGCCGTGTTACAGATTGAACACGGATTGATCAAGGGCACGCCGCCCGGAATTTTATCAGCCGCTGGCGCTGTTGGTCGGGCAGTCGGCGATTTTGACCGGCCCAAGGCTGTTGAGGCCACGGGCTGCCGTGCCGCCAATCAGATCCACCGGCAGCGGGTCGTTATCGCCGGTCTTGGTATCGAAATCCAGCCAGTGGGCGTTCACTGTCTTTTGCCGCATACCGAGCGTGGGCTTCAGTCCCAGTGCGCGTACCTGTTCGGCGCGGCGCACGGCGTGGGCCTGGTCAGCGAATACGCCCGACCGACACCCGATCGCTCTGCTCGGGCGAGGTCATGGGCGCGGCATCCTTGATGCCAGCGGCATTCAACTGGGCGATGGCGCGACGCTGCATGTCTGCCGTGAGCTCGCCGATGTACACCCAGTAAACGTTCGGGTTCGCGCTCTCGGCGCTGCGGTCACGCGGGCTGAAGCCATGGGCGCGTAAACGCGCGGCCGCGGCATTGGCGGCATTGGCATCCTCGAACGGTCCGAGGGTACGGCAATGCCCGGACGAAGTGGCAGTGGCGGTTGAGGTCGATGCCGCTGCGGGGTCCGGTGTTGAGGCGGCAGCCGGCGCCGCACTCGCCGCTGCGCCCGGCAGTGGCTGCCGCCGGCGGAGTCGCTCGGAGACCAATTGCAATGGCGGAATCGACGGGTCGCGCTCGGCTGACGCGGCGACTTTCGGCGGCGTATCGATCCAATGCGCCCAGCAGAAGAACGCCAGGTTGATCACGAGCAATGACAGGACGACGAGCCGCACGCGCTGATTCTATTCGAATTGCTTGCGTTCGGAGCGCAGCACGGCGAGACCTCGCAAGGCCAGATCATCCTCACGGAGGTGCCGCTTGCGTACCAGCGTCCCGACGACATCGGCCGCCCCGCCGGAGAGGATCAGGCGCGGCGTGCCGCCCAGAAGCACGCGTGCCGATCGCATGGCCTCGCCGATCAACGCGGCCGCGGCGTGCATCGCCCCGCCCGCGACGGCGCCGCGGGTGTCATGCGCAAACAGGCGCTGCGCGGGCGCGCAGATTGGTGGCGGCTTTGCGGCCACCCGCGCGCCTGCGGATGCCGGCCGTGTTCTCGAGCAGCGACTCGACCATGAGCTTGGGTCCCGGGATGATGTTGCCGCCGCGATGCTTGCCCTTCGCGTCCAGCAGATCGATGGTCATGGCCGTGCCGATGGCCACCAGGCAGACTGCGCGGCCCGGGTGCTCGGCATGCGCACCAATGAGCGCCGCCCAGCGGTCGGCGCCCAGGCGCCAGGGCTGCGCGTAGGCGTTGCGCACGCCGCCCGCGGCATGGGAGCTGCGCACGAAGTGCGGCGGCCGCAATCCGGCGCGACGGACCATGGCGCGCAATTGCTTCTCCACCGCCGTGCCGGCGACATTGCAGGCCTCGATGGAGAGCTTGGCATCGAGCATCTTCAGTAGCCGCAGCAGGAAGGCGCCGCGGCCAGGCAATTGCCTGTGCTCGATCACGCCGCTGGCGGCGAAGCGCTTGCCCTTGCGATAGGGTCCGCGCTGCAGCGCCCATTTCAGGCGCGAGTTGCCGATGTCGAGCAACAGCACGCACTCGGGGCGCGCTGACGTGCGGCGCTTTGCACTCATGCCACTGCCCTCACCGACACATCGCCGGTCACGAAGCGCTGCAGACCGTCGCGGGTCTGCACGCACAGGGCGCCGTCGAGATCGATGCCGCGCGCATGGCCGGACACGCTGCCGGCATCCTGGCTGATCCGGACCACTTTGCCCGAGAGCGCATCGGCCGCGCGCCATTCCTGGGCGAAGGCACTGAAACCCTCCTGCTCGAACTGCACCAGGCCGGCGATGATCTCGGAGATCAGCTCCGCGACCAGGGCATTGCGGTCGCATGAGACGACTCCGAGCGCGGCGAGGTCGGTGGCCTCGGTACCCGTGGCCTTGACCTGCTCGATCATGCTGGCACCGAGCGCCACATTGAGGCCGATGCCGATCACGACGAAGGCGGGACCCGCGGCCTCGGCGCGCAATTCCGCCAGAATCCCGCCGAGCTTGGCCTCGCGCGCCACCAGGTCATTGGGCCATTTGAGTTCCGCGCCGACCACACCGACTTTCTTCAGGGCCCGCAGGGCACAGACTCCAATCGCCAGACTCAGTGCGCTCACGGTCGCCGGCAGACTCTGGAAGCTCCAGTTCACCGACAGGCAGATCGCCCCGCCGGGCGGCGCGAACCAGGTGCGCGCGCGCCGGCCGCGGCCGGCGCTCTGGTATTCGGCGGTCAGGAAATCAAAGCGCCCCGGAGGCAGGCTCGATCGCTCCAGCAGATCGGCATTGGTGGATCCCGTCGACCAGACACAGGCACCACGGCGCAGCCGCGAGGCGATGGTTTTGGGCAGCGCCTTGCGGATGCGCTGCGCCTCCAGCATGGCCGTGGCACGCGGCAGGCGATAGCCGCGGCGCGCCACCGCGTGCACGGTGACGCCGAGCTCGCGCAGGGCGGCGATGCTCTTCCAGATCGCGCTGCGGCTGACATCGCAGGCCGCCGCCAGCCGCGTACCGGAATGAAACTGCTGATCGGCGAGCAGCTGGTACACGCGCTCGATCAACGGAGCCGGCGCCGCCGCGGCCTTCACCCGCGGCTCTCCGGGACTTCGGCCAGCATGCAGCGCACGCCGCCACCGCCTTCGGTCTCGATGGTCGGGTATGGCCACATCGATGATGCGATCCACTGCCCGACTCGAGCGTGGCCCGCTGCTCGGCATCGAATGCCGCGCGCGCTGTCGAGGACATCACCAGCAGCGATTGCATCGCTCCCGCTGAGGTTCGTGCACGCAACTCCAGCACGTTGCAGGCGAAGGCATACATGGCCTTCATCCCGATCTCGACCAGATCGCGGCCGGAAGCTTTGAGACGCTCGCGCACGCGCTCCTTGTCCTGGGCGGCAATGGCCTCACTACAGATCACCGCATAGCGCGAACCAATGCTGAGCATGACATTGGTGTGGTACAGCGCCTTGCCTTCGCCGTCGAAGGCGTCGAACACTTCTGCCTGGTACTGCATGGCTCGCGCCCACTCGCGCACCAGCGACTCATCGGTGCGCGCCGAGCGGCAGGCGTAGACCACACGCTCCCTTGGGTCGAGCACCAGGCTGCCGGTGCCTTCCAGATAGCGGCCGCGCGACTCTTCCGCCGACAAGTCCAGCAGGCGCCGGCGGCGAAAGGGCAGTTCCGCCTCGACCACGGCCAGAATGTCTGCGCGCCGCTCAGGCCGCCGGTTGGGCGCGCACATCGGATACAGCACGACGGTGCCGTCGCTGTGGAAGCTGACCCAGTTGTTGGGAAACACCGCATCGGGCTTGACCGGCCGAAGCGTGTCCTCGATCACGCAGGTGCGCACACCAGCGGTCTTGAGTGCGCCGGACAATGCAGAAAACTCGGCCAACGCCCGCGCTGAGCTCGCCGACGAAACCTGCGCATCGCGCTGGAATCGATTGCTGTGCGCGGTCTGCGGATTGAAGCCGAAATGCGCGGGCCGCACCATGAGTACCGCCGGCGCGAGCAGCTCCTGCGCCGGCTGCGGCGTCGCTTGTACGGCTGCGCCGTGCTCTCTGAACTGGTGCTGAATCATGACGAGCCGATCATAATTGAACGCGAGGGGGGCCGGTCGGGTTGCAATAAATGGCTGAGGGGCATAGGTTTTAGTCCATGCATAAAAATACGATCTGGTATGTGGCCGCGGCAGTGCTGGTGGTTGTGTGCGCGGGCGCGCTCTACTGGTCCTGGCACGCCAACCATCACCCGGTTGCGGCCGAGGCGCCGCCCGAGGTCACCGCTCCCATCCCGCCTAATTCTGGGATCACCAATCCGGTGCCGGTGCCCTCAGGCTTGACGGCCCAGCCGTTGCCGCCGCTCGAGGGCAGCGACAAGCCCCTGCACGACTCGCTCACCGACCTGTTCGGCGCCAAGTCGGTGGATGAGCTGTTCCGCCCCGAAAACCTGGTGCGGCACATGGTCGTGACCATCGACAACCTGCCGCGCAAGCACCTGTCCACCGAGTTGCGGCCCACCAAGGAGCTGCCCGGATCCTTCAAGGTGACGGGCAGTGACCAGAGCGCCACCATCGATCCGGCCAACTACAAGCGCTATGACGCCTACGTGCATGCGCTGCAGGGCCTGAATGTCCAGCAGTTCACCACCGTGTACTTCCACTACTATCCCTTGTTCCAGCAAGCCTACGAGGGCCTGGGCTATCCCAACGGCTATTTCAACGATCGGCTCGTGGCCACCATCGACGATGCGCTGGCGGCGCCGGACGTCAAGGGACCGGTGGCACTCACGCGCCCCAATGTCATGTATCAATACGCCGATCCGAACATCGAAGGGCTATCGTCCGGGCAGAAACTGATGGTGCGCCTGGGACCGGACAACGAGGCCGCCGTCAAAGCCAAATTGAAGGAACTGCGCGCGGCCGTGGCGGCGCAAAAGCGCGAGTAAGTTACTGGTCGCCGGCGCTCTGCAGCAGGTTGGCCGGCGAATACTGATCGGTCAGCACTCGCGCCTTGGGATTCCAGTCGATCTGCGTCGAGAACAGCGACAACACCGACTGCGGCTTGACGCTCAACGGCGTGAACGAGTCCTCGAACAATTGCGCATTGTGCGTGACCTGCGCGAGGCTGGGTAAGGGCGCATTGCTGGCCAGGATCACGCGGTTGGCACTTTTGAGATTGTAAAACTCGCCGAACACGGACTCGTAGGTCACCGACTCGTTCTGATACAGACGGCTGGATGAAAACGTGTTGGCCGCCACGATACCGCCCGGCGCCAGCAGGGCGCGCACCTGGCCCAGGAACTCCTGCGTCAACAGGTGCTCGGGTATGTACTGCGCATCGTAGGCATCGAGCATGATGAGCTGGTAGCGCTTGTCGGTACGCAGCATGCGGCGCACATAGGCGCGCCCGTCTTCTTCGAACACGTGCTGGCGGGCACCCGGCTGAAAGCTGAAGTAATGCTCCGCCACGCCCACCACCGCCGGATCGATCTCGACGATGTCGATGTCGGCGTGGGGCAGTAATTTCGCCAGCGCGCGCGGCAGGCTGCCGCCTCCCAGGCCGATGATCAGGATCGTTTGCGGGTTGGGGTTCAGGAACAAGGCCCCGAGCATCATGTGGGTGTATTCGAACATCAGCCAATCAGGATGGTGCAGGTCCATGCACGATTGACGGCCGATCAGGCACTGGCGCGTGAAACACAGGCAGCGCGAGTCATCATCGCCGTACACCAGCACCTGCCGGTACAGGGAACGCTCGGAATGAATCAGCGGCACGCCCGACATCGGCGGCCCGGCTGAAGCCAGGGGCGTCGCCAGTAAGGCCATCGCCGATAAGGCAAACGCTAACAGCGCCCGCATGCTCATGCCTCGCCCGGGGACAGCAGACCCACCACCGCGACGGCCACCGATACCGACAGCATCAGCAGAATGATCTGGTTCACTTCCAGGTACAGCACCAGGTAGAACGAGGTCAGGATGGTGCCTGCGGCACTGCCGAAGGTGGACACAAAGTACAGTTTTCCGGCGTGATGCCCGGCGCTGGCCTTGTCCGCCACCAGCAGCCGCACGGCGTAGGGCGAGACCATGCCCGAGACGAAGGTGGGCAGGAAAAACAGGCTCGCCGCCCCGATCAGTGACCCGTACCGCGGGTCGGGCAGCACCTCGGAGAGATGCTCCAGCAGGGCATCGCCCCAGAGCAGCACCGGCAGCGTCGTGACCCCTGCCGCGAGCAGAATCAGTGCCAGGCGCTTGAGGCTGGGCGACGCCAGCGAGGCGCGGCCTCCGGCCAGGTAACCCAGGGACAGCGCCAGCATGAACACCGTGATGATGGCCCCCCAGACATAGATGCTACTGCCGAAAAACGGCGCCAGCAGCCGCCCACCCAGCAGTTCGATGCCCATGACGAAGAAGCCGGACCAGCCGGCGATCAGGTACAGACAGGCCCGGTACATCGCGCCAGTGTATGCTTTGGTCTCATGGCCTTGATCTCTGGAATGCCCTTTTTTAACGCTCGACTGGTATCGGGTCTGCTGTGCGCGGCGCTGCTGGCCGGCAGCCAGGTAGCCTGCCAGACCGTCACCACCGCGCCCACCGACACGCACCTGTCCGGCAGCTGGAACCTCGACAAGAGCGCCAGCGACAACCCCGAAGCCAAGATCGCGGCCGTCATGAGTGAGGCCCAGGCGAAACTGCGCCGGCGCCTGGCCCGTTATGGCGGCGATGAGGGCGATAAGTCCGCGCCCGCAGACACCAGCCCCGACGCTCCCGACTATACCTATGACATTCCAGAGGATCCTTCCCGCTATGGCTCCCCCGGACGCGTCGGACCGGACTTTCGCGGATTGCGCGTGCGGCTGCGCCAGGCACTGACCCCGCCGAACTCCCTGCAACTGGACATAGCGGGCGATCTGGTCACGATCAGCAGCGACCAGCTGCCGCCGCGCGAATACCGCCTGGGCGAGCGCCTCTCACGAATCGAGGAGTACGGTACCGCGGTGATTACGGCCAGCTGGTCGCACGATATATTTGAGTTGAACTCCAGATACACCAGCCATGCGTCGCACAGCGAGACCTACCAGGTGGATCCGGCCACCGGCGCATTGGACGTCACGCAGGAACTCCTGGATCCCACTGTAGGCAAGATCCTGTTGCACACCGTCTATCGCCGCGCGCCCGCAGGCAAAAGCTGAAGCGAGCTACAACGCCGACTTGTCGGTCTCGCCGGTGCGGATCCTGATCACGCGCGCGACGTCGGTAATGAAGATCTTCCCGTCGCCGACCTTGCCAGTCTTGGCCGCCTTCACGATCGCATCCACCACCTGATCCACGGTTTCCGCGCGCACCGCGATTTCGATGCGTGCCTTGGGCACGAAATCCACCACGTACTCCGCGCCGCGGTACAGCTCGGTATGGCCGCGCTGGCGGCCGAAACCCTTGACCTCGGTGACGGTCATGCCCGAGACCCCCAGATCCGACAGGGCCGAGCGCACTTCGTCGAGCTTGAATGGTTTGATGATCGCGGTGATGAGTTTCACGCTGATTTCTCCTTAAACTTCCATGTTAACGCCACTACTCGACGATGTGGAACTTGATCCCCACCTTGTCCTCGAGCACATCGTTCCATTCCGCATCGCCGATGCCAAAGTAGGCGCGCGAGATCTGCAACTGACCGTCAAAGCTCATCGCCGTACCCAGCTTGCTGACGCTGACCGGTATCGTCAGCGTCTGGGTCTTGCCCTTCAGGGTCAGCACGCCGGTAGCATCGAAATGACCTGGCGCCCCCGGCTTGATCGAGGTCGAAATAAAACTCGCGGTCGGATAGGTGCCGCTGTCCAGCCAGTCCTTCTTGCGTACCTCGGAATTGTAATCCTCCGAGCCCAGATCGAAGCTGCCGGTGGTGACCTCGAGCGCCGCCTTCGATGCGTTGGGCATTGCCGGGTCATAGTCGATGCGGCCATTGAAGCGCTTGAAGGGCGCCTCCACCGGCACCTTCTCCTGGGTAAAGGTCACGATAAGCGTGCTCTTTGAGGCATCGATGCCGGGGGTCGCGGCCGCGCCGGCTGCCAGTGGCCAGCACCAGCGCCGGGATGCCCGCCGTCATGGCCACTGATTTGATCATTGCAAAGTCCTTACTTTACCGGCGCCACGCCAGCATGCGCCGGAGCGTTGCATCGTGATCGATGAAGTGGTGCTTGACCGCCGCGGCGGTATGCAGCACCACCACCCAGAACAACGCCCAGGCCAGATCGGCGTGCACCTCCACCAGCACCTTGGCCAGATCGCTGTTCTTGTGCACCAGATCCGGCAAGCGCCAGAGTTTCAGGTACACCACCGAGTAGCCGGACGCGGAGCTGTACAGCCAGCCGCAGATCGGCGTTGCGATCATGAGCGCATACAGCAGGCCATGCGTGAACTTCGCCGCCTTCAATTGCCAGCGCGGCATGGGCTCCTCGGGCGGCGGCTGGTGCGTCAGGCGCCAGACCGATCGGATCAGCACCACCCCCAATACGGTGATGCCTATCCACTTGTGGTAGTTGTACAGCCTGAGTTTGCGCGGGCTGATGTGCAGATCGACCATGTAGGCGCCGAGCGCGAAGCCGCAGGTGATCAGCACCGCGACCAGCCAATGCAATACCACCGCGGTACGCGTGTATACCGTGGGCATGGCCAGCGCATCGACTACTGCGGGCACTTTGGACATGGGCAATGGTCCTCAGCTGCTGCTCGCGCCCTCGCCCATCTGCGACTGGGTGTAGTTCTCCAGCCCGACGCGCGCAATCAGATCCAGCTGCGTTTCCAGCCAGTCGATGTGGTCTTCCTCGGATTCGAGGATGTCCTTGAATAACTCGCGCGACACGTAGTCGCCGATGCGCTCGCTATCGGCCAGGGCCTGGCGCAAATCCACGTGCGCGGCGCGCTCGAGTTTCAGATCGCACTCGATCATCTCGGGCACCGACTCGCCGATCAGCAATTTGCCCAGGTCCTGCAGATTGGGCAGGCCCTCGAGAAACAGGATGCGCTCGATCAGGCGATCGGCATGCTTCATCTCGTCGATCGACTCGTGATTCTCGTGCTCGTGCAGGCGCTTCAGTCCCCAGTTGCGGTACATGCGCGAATGCAGGAAATACTGATTGATCGCGGTCAATTCGTTCTTGAGCACCAGGTTGAGGTGCGCAATGACTTTGGGATCACCCTTCATGACATTCTTACTCCTGGCAGCGCTAGGGTTCGCGCTCGGCCAGGGGACCGGAGGCGAAGCTCAGGCGAACGCAGTCTCCGGGCGCCGGATTTCCTGCGTCGCATGTTCCCGGATCAGCTCGCGTGCCGCAGGCTCGCACCGGCCGCAGCAACCGCCCACGGGCAATTGCATCTGCACTTCGCCCAAGCTGGATGCACCCTGCTCGACGGCGCGGCGGATCTGACGATCGGTGATCCCGTGACACAGACAAATATACATCGCGAGCCCTTCGCTAGGAGTACGGGCTATAGGTTGATACGAATGAGAATGATTGTCAATTACACATAATAGCTGGGACTGGGTCACGCTTCGGCGGCCCTGAACTGCCGGTTGTGCGGTGCAGCAATCCGTCCCAGATCTGCGCGGGGCGAGTGAAGTGCTAGATTAAATGTCAGAAAAAAGGGGAAAGGCAATGCGCGGGATTTCACGGCGCACACTGCTGGAACTGGGGGCACTGTCCGCCGCCGGCGCACTCGTCGGCAACGCCGGTGCTGCCGCCGAGCATGTCGATGCGGCAACTTCCGCGCCCGCCGTCAAGCCGGCCGGGTATGCGGACGTGACGTTGCTCGATGGCCCGCTGCTGGATCAGTTTCGCGCGCAGCACGCGACGCTGTTGGCAATGGACGAGGATGCGCTGCTCAAGCCGTATCGGACCGCTGCAGGAATGGCAGCCCCAGGCGGTGAGCTGGGTGGCTGGTACAACGCGTCCGGCAGCTTCAATCCGCCGCGCGACATGCATGGTTTCATTCCGGGCCACAGCTTGGGACAATACATCTCGGGTCTCGCGCGTGCGTATGCGATCACCGGCGATGCCGCGACGCGCGCCAAGGTGCAACGGCTGGTCGCAAATTTCTCGGAAACGATCTCGCCGCATCTTTATGACGGCTACCCGCTGCCGGCATACCTGTTCGACAAGATCAACATCGGGCTGATCGACGCCCACGCATTCGCCGCGGATTCCAAGGCGCTGCCGGCACTGGACCTGGCGCTGGACGCCGCGCTGCCGCACCTGCCGGAGAAAGCGCTGACGCGGCCGCAGATGCAAGCGCGGCCGCATCCGAACATGGCCTACACCTGGGATGAGTCGTACACGCTGCCGGAGAACCTTTATGTTGCGTGGCGCCGCGGCGCCGGCCGGCGCTATCGCGAACTTGCCGCGCGCTACCTGCTCGACGCCGACTACTTTGATCCACTGGCGCGCGGCGACAACGTGCTGCCCGGCAAGCACGCCTACAGCCACGTGAACGCGCTCAGCTCCGCGATGCAGGCCTGGCTGGTCGACGGCAACCCGATGCACCTGCAGGCATCGAAGAACGGTTTGGACTTCGTCTTCGCCCAAAGTTTCGCGACCGGGGGCTGGGGGCCAAACGAGGCCTTCGTCGTGCCGGGCTCCGGCGCCCTGGGCGATTCGCTCAACAGCACGCACGCCAGCTTTGAGACGCCGTGCGGCGCGTATGGGCATTTCAAGATTGCGCGCGCATTGCTGTTCGTCACCGGCGATGCCCGCTACGGCGACAGCATGGAGCGCGTGCTCTACAACACGGTGCTGGGTGCGTTGCCGATGAAGCCGGACGGCACCGCGTTCTACTATGCCGACTACAACGGCAGCGGCTCGAAGAGATACTTCGAATACAAGTGCCCATGCTGCTCGGGCACGCTGGGGCAGATCGTCGCTGATTATTCGATCAGCGCCTATGGCTTGAGTGATCGCGGTGCGATCGTGAACCTTTATGTGCCATCGCGACTGTCGTGGCAGCAGAACGGCCGCGCACTGACGCTGACGCAGTCGACTAAGTATCCGCTGGATTCCTCGGTTGAATTCACTGTTGGCACGACGACCCGGCAGACATTCTCGATCTCGTTGCGCATCCCGGCCTGGGCCGGACCCAGCAGCGCCATTACCGTCAACGACAGGCGATGGCCGCAGTCGGTGGTCGCCGGCACGTTCCTGGAACTGCGGCGCGAATGGCGCGACGGCGATCGCATCGCGCTGCAGCTAGAGCGCACGCTGCGACTGGAGAGCGTGGACGAACAGCATCCGGATCTCGTCGCCGTGATGGCCGGTCCGCTGGCGCTGTTTGCGCTCGGTGAGCGCTTCCTGCCGTTCACGCGCCGCGACCTGCTGGCGGTACGGCAGCTCGCGGCCGCTTCGAGCGACTGGCGTGTAATCACCTCAGACGGCATGCAGGCCTTCAAACCCTATTACGCGCTCGGCTTCGAGACGACGCGTCTTTATCAGCCGGTGTCCGCGTAACCACCGCGGCCATCTGAATCAACGGCAAGCTCAAGATGGGTACTGGCCGTCCACCAGCCGGCGCAGATGCAGAGCATCCGCATCGCGCAATTCCGGCGGGAGCAGCTCCTGCGGCATATCCTGGTAGCACACCGGGCGCAGGAAACGCTCGATTGCGCGTGTCCCGACCGAAGTCACGCGAGAGTCCGAGGTCGCCGGATACGGACCCCCGTGCACCATGGCGTGGCAGACCTCGACACCGGTCGGCCAGCCGTTGATCAGGATGCGGCCGGCCTTTCGTTCCAGGATCGGCAGAAGTTCCGCGGCAGCCTGGTGATCGCCCGCGTCCAGGTGCAGCGTTGCAGTCAACTGTCCTTCCAGACCCTTAAGCACCTGCGCGAGCTCCGCGACGTGCCGGCAGCGGATCAGCAGCGACGCCGGTCCGAACACTTCTTCGGCCAACGCCGCATCGACGAGAAAATGCCGCGCCTCGACCTGGAACAGCGCACTTCTTGCGAAGTTGCCGGCGCCGGCCGCGGTACCGCTCGCCAGATGCGATACATTCGCCCGTATCTTCAGGCGCTCGACGCCGTTGTGATAGTTGCTGCAGATCGCCTGCGACAGCATCTGGCCGGCTGAGGTGTTCGCCAGCGCTGCCGATGCGGCGGCAACGAAGCGATCCAGCTCCGGGCCTGCGATGGCGAGCACCAGACCAGGATTGGTGCAGAACTGACCGCTTCCCAAGGTCAGCGATGCGAGAAATCCAGCAGCGATGCTTTCCGGGCGGGCTTTGAGCGCGCCGGGCATCAGCACCACCGGATTGATACTGCTCATCTCCGCGTACACCGGAATCGGCTCGGCGCGCGCGGCCGCCAGCTTCACCAGTGCCAGCCCCCCGGCACGCGAGCCGGTGAAGCCAACCGCCTTGATGCGTGGATCGGTCACCAGAGCGGCGCCCAGTTCATTCGCGGGTCCGCTCAGGTGCGAGTAGGTGCCGCTGGGCAGGCCACACTGTCTGGCGGCATCGCTGATCGCACCGGCGGCAAGCTCGGAAGTGCCCGGGTGCGACGGATGCGCCTTGACGACCACCGGACATCCGGCCGCCAGCGCCGAGGCGACATCGCCGCCGGCGGCGGAAAATGCCAGCGGGAAATTGCTGGCACCGAACACCGCCACTGGACCGAGCGCGACCATGCGTTGACGCAGATCAGCGCGCGGCAGCGGCTTGCGCTCCGGCAGCGCCGGATCGATGCGCAGACCGAGCCAGTCGCCGGTGCGCACTACCTGCGCAAACAGCCGCAGTTGACCGACGGTGCGGCCACGCTCGCCCTCGAGACGTGCGCGCGGCAGCCCGCTCTCAAGGCCGGCGCGCTCGAGCAGTTCATCGCCCAGCGCGAGGATGTTCGCGGCGCAGGCATCGAGAAACTGCGCGCGTGTTGCCAGCTCGGCCTGGCGGTAGCTGTCAAACGCGCCCTCCGCCAGCGCGCAGGCGCGCGCCACGTCGGCGGCGCCGGCGATAGCAAACGGCGGCTCGATCGGCGAGCCGCGCGCAGGATCGGTGGCGCGAAAGCTGGCGGCGGTGGCTACGCGGTCATAGCCGATGATGAGCTGGCCGGTCAAAGGCATGATCGTGTCAGGACGTTGGCAGCGCGGCCGGCATCTTAGGGTAACTCAGATAATATGTCAGCAGCTGACAGAGGACTGCGGCAAACGCGCCAAGCGTGCGCATTCAGATCGACTTCCTGACAGTACACTCGTTCGGATGAAATGCCCATCCATCGAGGCTCAATCAATCGTCATGGAGAGCAAGACATTAGCCAAGCCGGCGTTGGCTCTATAATGCGGACATGGACCGCCGCACATGGCATTTATGTGCCCGAGCACGTCGCTCAAGGACGCGATCCCGATGCTGGGTTGGTGTATTCGGCAGAAAAGGCTCGAGCCAGTGCGCAGTCAGACCTGCATCATCGTTGGCAATCGCTTCCGTGAGACGGGCACATATTCTGCCGGTACTCATGATTGTTTATGGCGCCGCCAGCTTGCTTCACTTCGTCCACAATGCCCTCTATATCCACGACTACCCCAATCTGCCCCAATGGATCACGCCGCCAGGAGTGTACGCCTCATGGTGCGCCATCGCCGCCGTCGGCGCGTTGGGTTACTGGCTATACCGCAGGGTCTCGCGCGCATTCGGGCTCATCGTCATCGCGATCTATGCGCTGCTCGGTTTCGCCGGCCTGGACCACTACGCGATCGCGCCAATGGGCGCTCACACCGTGACCATGAACGCCACGATCATCGCCGAAGTTTCCACGGCCGGGGCGTTACTGGCCTTTCTCAGCTATTTACTGTGCCATAGGAGCGCGGGTTGAAAAGCGCGTTCATGGTGTGGAATGACCTCTTCACCACCAGCGAGCTCGATGCCTATGAGGCCTATGGCGACCGCATGGTGCAGCATAAGGCCAGTCTCGCGGTCACGGGGGACAAGGATGACGAGATAAGAATAACCAAAGTCGCCTGGCTGGAGCCCAAACCCGAAACCGCCGCGCTCTATGAACGGCTGGTCCAGGTGGTGAACAAACTCAACAGCGAGTTCTATCACTTCGATATCACTGGCCTGGAAAACGTCCAATACTCGGTCTACCACGGCACGGAGGGCGGCCATTACCACTGGCACATCGATCATGGTCCGCACAACATCAAGCCGCGCAAGATCTCGATGAGCATTCAGCTATCGGATCCGTCGCAATATGAAGGCTGCGACCTGCAGTTCCAGGTCAGTCACAAGGTCGGCATGGCGCCCAGAACGCGCGGCGCCGTCATCGCCTTCCCTTCGTTTTTTCTCCATCGGGTGACACCCATCATCTCCGGCACCCGCAAGGCGCTGGTGGTGTGGGCGACGGGGCCTGAATTTCGCTAGGTCCCGCGCGCGCGCCGAATGCATAGAGGATCTGGGCGATGAGGACGCGGCCAGCAGTGCGGTGGATAACGGCACCATGCTGATGGTCGCCAGGAACGCGATATGGATCCAGGCGAAATCGACGAGAGCATGGCGCAGCCATTCTAACCAACGGGAGGACTTATTATTACGAACATGGGAGACGCCTGGTGAGTGACGGCTTGCGTACCTCACTGTTTGAGAACGGGACCCGGCTACCGGGAAGGCGGCTCAATGGCGGAAGGGAAAATCTATAGAGTGCGTCTTTACCGCTATCGTTAGTTAAACTGTAATTCACAGCACAGCGTCGAGGTAGCACGATGTCCCGTAACCTGATGGTCCATTTGTCCGTTTATCTGCTGTTCGTGGTCCTTGGCAGCCCGCTCGCGTTCGCACAGGAACCCGTCGCGCCCGAAGCCGCGAGTTCACCGCCGCTGTCCGAAGACGACAACAAGAATATCGAGGGCGCCGTGGTCAAGGTGTTTGCCACCATGCGCTTCCCGGATCCGTACAAACCGTGGACCAAGCAGGCACCGGTCGACGCTACCGCGACCGGCGTGGTCATCGAGGGTCATCGCATTCTCACCAATGCGCATGTCGCCCTGTATGCGAGTCAGTTGCAGATCCAGGCGAACCAGGCCGGCGACAAGATAGGTGCCACATTGATCGCCGCTGCTCCCGGCATGGATCTGGCGGTGCTGAAAGTTGACGACGATTCCTTCTTCGACACGCATGCTCCTATTGCCCGCGCCAGCGCGTTGCCCCATATCAAGGATGCGGTACTGGCGTATGGATATCCGACCGGCGGTGCCGCGCTGTCCATCACCAAGGGGATCGTCTCGCGCATCGAATTCGCCCCATATAATTATTTTGTCGACGGCTTGCGAATCCAGATCGACGCCGCGATCAATCCCGGCAACAGCGGTGGACCTGCGATCGCCGGAGACAAGATGATCGGCCTGGCATTTAGCCGGGCGGGCGGCGACACCCAGAATATCGCCTACATTATTCCCAACGAAGAGATCGAGCTGTTTCTGCAGGATATTGCCGATGGTCACTACGATGGCAAGCCGGCCCTATTCGACGAGTATCAGACGCTAGAGAACCCGGCCCTGCGCTCCTATCTGAAACTGGATAAGAGTGTCGAGGGAATCGTGGTTGATCGGCCCTTCAAGACCGACCCTGCTTATCCTCTGAAGGAGTGGGACGTCATTACGCGAATCGGCGATAGCGCCGTTGACGATCAGGGCATGATTCACCTGGGTCCGGACTTGCGGGTGAATTTTCACTACCGTGTGCAGCAGGTGGCACAGCATGGGACGGTGCCACTGACCATCGTGCGTGCCGGGAAGAGCCTGCAGATTCAATTGCCGGTTGCAATGAAAAGACCTTTGCTGATTCCATCTCTGGAAGGCGCTTACCCGCCGTACTTCGTCTATGGACCACTGGTATTTTCAAAGGCTACGCAGGAATTTGTGTCGGGCTTCAGGGGTAACGCCAACGCACTCTACACGCTCGCGTTTATTCAAAATCCACTGATGACTTACCTTGGCAATGCGCCCGATGCCGATCGTGACGAGCTGGTGGTCGTCACATCGCCGATGTTCCCGGACAATGTCGCCAAGGGCTACAGCAACCCCGCATCCGGCGTGGTCTATTCGGTGAACGGCAAGCGTGTGCGCAGCCTGCAGCAGCTGGTGGCAATACTGCGTGATTTGAAGGATGAGTTCGTGGTGATTGAATTTACGGTCCGTGGGGAAACGCTGGTGTTCGCACGCAAGGAAATCACGAACGCCACCGAAGCGATACTCAATGACAACGGAGTCCGAGTTCAAGGCTCTGCCGACATGATGGCCGTATGGCAGAACAAAGCAGGGAAATGACCGGTAAGCAGCACAAGCGTATGGCACGCGGCCTGCGTCGAGTCAGCAGCTTTCATGAAACATGCGGGGGAAGAGGCACTGCGGCGGTTGTCGGATCTACTCGACCAGATCAGGCAACGACACGGCTTGAAAGAGAAGAAGCTCGGCGTCTTCTACAGAAACTCCAAATCACTTCTTCACTTCCATGAAGACCCCGCGGGACTGTTCGCAGACATCCGCTCAGGTGAGGATTTCGATCGCTACCCCGTGAATACGCTGAAGGAACGGCAAGCACTGCTGGCGGTGATTGACCATGCCTTGAAGAAATCAATGCGGTAGGCAGCGGCTCCAGGTTCACTCGATTCTGAGTTCCAGCTCCAGTTCGTCGCGTACCGGAATGCAGTCAAGTATATTGTTCGAGTCATCCACGTTAAAAGCCATCACATGATTCTTGAAGTCGCACCGCTGACCGTCCGGGCAGGCCAAGCTGCTGAATTTGAAGCCGCATTTGATAAGGCTCAGCGAATACTCGCCTCAATGCCGGGATACATATCACATGAGCTGGGTCGTTGCCTGGAACGCTCGAACGACTTCGTGCTACTTGTCCGCTGGGAGTCGATTGAGGCGCACGAGATTGGATTTCGAACATCGCCGGCGTATCAGGAATGGCGACTCCTGCTGCACCATTTCTACGACCCCTTTCCCACTGTCTCGCACTATTCGATCGTCAAAGGCGGTTTCGGGGAGAAATGAGCGCGTGGAATGATCCGGATCGCTGGGCGGCGCTGTGTTCCGGTGTGGCGTGTCCCATATGCCTTCGCGGGGAGCCGCTGGATGTTGTGGCCAAACTTGAGGCCTCCTGGGCGACGATGCAGGAGCTGGCGCCCGTTCGGGGATACGTTTGCCTGGTTTCGAAGATTCATGCTGTCGAACTGCACGATCTGCCTGTTACCGCGGCCACCGCATTTATGCGTGATGCGCAGCTGGTTTCGATGGCGCTGGCGACTGCCACCGGAGCGGTAAAGTTGAACTACGAGATTCACGGGAATTCGTTGCCGCACCTGCATATGCACTTCTTCCCTCGATACGCTGGGGACCAGTTCGAGGGGCAACCAATTAACCCGAAGCTGACGATTCAGCCTGTATACCGCACCGGAGATTTTGAACGCATCCGTGGTGCTTTCTTGAATAAGCTCGGCGAGCTACGTCGATAGATCCTACTTAGACCTCCGGGCAAGTCCTCGGGCTCGTACGGGGGCTGCGCGCATACCGCGGCACGCGTCACGCAGGAGTTCCGTCAGATCGGCTCGAGTGATCTTTGATAAACGGACGAGCACGGTAGGGTGCGGCGCGTAATGATCAGTGATGTAGTAGATATCGGGATTCTGCCGGAGTAGCTCCGCACGCTGTTCGAGATCGATATGCACGACGATGCTATTTGCTTCGGCGGACTTGTTAGTGGGGATGCAGGCGAGGATCTTGCCACCGCGCTTCAGCGCAGGGGCGCCATACGCGGTGCCGTCGACGACATCAGGTAAAGCAAGACCAAGCTCCCTCACCGTATCAAAGTTGAGCATTCCCATCGGTCACCTTCCGGACTTGTAACCAGCAAATATATTTCAGGAGTCCTTCTTGACGTCACTCAATGCTCCAAAGCCGCCGCCGCGGCGATCCCGTCCAATTCCGCCGAGATCTCCGGCGACAGCGTCAATTCCGCGGCGGCTAGGTTCTCGCGTAGGTGGGCGACCGACGAGGTGCCAGGGATGAGCAGGATATTCGGGCCTCGGCGCAGCAGCCAGGCGAGTGCGGTCTGCATCGGCGTGGCTCCAAGTCGGATTGACACATCGTCCAGAGTCGATGACTGCAGGGGTGTGAACCCGCCGAGCGGGAAGAATGGTACGTACGCGATCCCCTGGCGTGCTAAATCATCGATCAATGCGTCGTCGGCTCGATGCGCGAGGTTGTAATAGTTCTGCACGCAGACGATCTCGCAGATCCGGCGGCCCTCGGCAACCTGCGCGGCGGTGACATTGCTCAGTCCGATATGACGCACGAGGCCTTTGCGCTTGAGGTCCGCGAGGACGGTAAGCGGCGCCTCGATTGATCCCTCTGCAGGGTGATGCACGTTAAACATGCTGCGCAGATTGACCACCGGGAGTACATCCAGGCCCAGGTTGCGAAGATTATCGTGGACCGCTTGAGTCAGTTCTTCACGCGACATCGCCGGGATCCATGATCCATCCTCGCCGCGACGGGCGCTGACTTTCGTGACGATAACGAGATCGTCGCGGTAGGGCGCCAACGCTTCGCGGATGATCTGATTCGTAAGGTGCGGACCGTAAAAGTCGGCGGTGTCAATGTGGTTCACCCCGCTTGCGACGGCCTCGCGCAAAACGGACAGCGCGGCCGCCCGGTCCCTCGGTGGGCCAAATACGCCGCGCCCGGCAAGCTGCATCGCTCCATAACCAAGACGATTCACTTTGTGCTCGCCGAGCGTAAAGGACCCGGATTGGTGGATGGTGGACATGACCGTGATACCTCCTGGGTGCGTGCCGTGGGCGCGTCCGTCCCCCCGTGGTAATATATACGGGCGGAGCAAGCCGCACCCGGGTCCGCGGGCAGGGTCGAACCCACTTGTAGTTTCTTTACAATTTATACCTTTGTGCAGCCGGTATTGCGGACCCGCGGCATCAATGCATGGAGGTTTCCTATGAGCTCACTTCCCGAGCGGCCAAATCTTGGCCACCTGCGCAAGCAGGCTAAAGAACTGCTTCGTCAATACCGCGCCGGCGACCCCGCTGCCCTGGCAGCCTTCCGTCAATACTTGCCGGCCGCAAAGGACAAGAGCGCTACCGGTCTGAGCTCGATGCCGCGACCTCGACCGAGGCCGATGAGATTGCGCGGCAACGCTATGATCGCGCACAAAGAGCATATGAACAGCGAGAAACGGCTTGGCGTCCGTCCGGTCGAGTTTTTTCCTGAAAGCGAGACGAAGTTCTTTACCACCCGTGTTGCCGCACAGATTAGCTTTGTCACAGACGCTCAGGGGCAGGTCACTGGGCTCGTCTTTCACCAGAACGGATACAACTCGCCGGCAACAAGGGTTAATCAATCCGTAGTAGAGGGGTATGAGGCGGCGCTGGAGCAGCGCCGCAAGGACAATGCCCCTGGCCCGGGGACGCAGCAGTTTATTCGCGGTTACATCGTGGGTTGCGAAAAAGGAGAACCGAATTACGCCGACATGTCTACGCTGCTCGCGGCGGCGGTTCGGCGAATACAAGCAACTAACATCGCAGAAAGACATCAAAGAGTGGGTACATTCAAGACACTGGCTTTCAAAAGCGTTGATCGTCGCGGATGGGATGTGTATGAGGCGACCTTTACGCTGGGCCAGGTGGAGTATCGGATCGCGCCACTCACCGCTGATGGCAAGGCCGTCAGTATTGCTCCTCGCGAGCTTCCATGAATCTCATGCGTAGGTGTCGCCGGCGTTCAGGATTTGCCTTTGGGCGGGCGCGGCGGAATCGATTAAGCCATGTCAATACGGGTTGGCGCGGAACGTCAGGGGGTTACAAACTTGCCAGGACCAAGCTGGCTGCCTAATCTCGCTCCTGCTGAGCGCCTCGGTGCGTTCAATCACTGTCCACTGGGAGTAGCATGTTAAGAGCCCTGCAGAATTTTCCGATCCCACTTTTGCTTCTGGTCGCGACGACGCTCGAGGTGAGCGGAGACGCCACCGTGCGTCTCGCGATCTACCAGCACTCGGGCCTCGCTCGCATCGCTTTGCTCGTCGGTGGAGCAGCGCTACTGCTTGGCTATGGGAGTTTCTTGAACTTCGCACCCCTGGACTTCGGGCGCATCGCTGGCCTCTACATCGCGACGCTCTTCGTCGTCTGGCAGGTCATTAACTTCCTGGTCTTTAAAACACTACCAGGAATACCGATCTTGTTGGGCGGAGCTCTGGTCATCATCGGCGGACTCATCATTACGTTCTGGCGAACGGGAGCCGCCTGAGACCATATCGCTTTGCACGGCGGTACGAATCGGACGCTTACGTGTAGGCGGCCGGCCCGCACGGTCTTGGGTGACCATCCGCGCAACCGGCTTCGATCGTTGAAAGGCGACCGTACTCGGCACGCTTATGAACACGCGAGCTGTCGTAGAACTGACTGTGCTCAATAATGGCTGCGAGCTCGGGCGTATTTCGCAGAACGTGTTCACGATGCCCCATGTGCCATCCTGACCTCCGCTGTTACAATCATTTACTTCGACGAAACACCATCACATATAACTCAAGGGGGTCAGGGAATGGCCGAATCAGACTCGCCCGCGTCGGGCTGTGTTTGCGAATGTCGCGCAAGCTTCTTGAAGACGACCGCAGCGGCGGTACTCGCTGCAGTGCTTGCGTCGTGTGGCGGCGGCAGCGGAGGTACGGGTGCCACCGGCAGCGGAGGTGGCGGGACGCAGCAGGCCGCCATCATGTATTCGACGACCGATATTCATTTTTCCGCTGCGAAGCCGTATTCCGACCCGCCGTCGAATCAGACCATCACAGCGACTGTAAGCGGACCGGCGTCCGGCACTCTCTACATCATTGTCGAGGAGAACAGTCCGCAGATCGCGACGGTCAGCAACGTGGTGGCAACGAGCGCAACTTCCGGCCAGGCCACCATCGTCCCGGCAAGCCCGTCCAGCCTGCTCGCCGGCAGCCACGTGGGCACCATCACGGTGATCGCGTGTCTCAACGATCCGAGTTGCTCCAGCAGCCAGCTCGCCGGCAGTCCGACGACGATCACGGTGCAATACGACGTCGGGTCGGCGCTGGAAGCCGATTCGGTCAATCCTCGTGTCATTCCATCTGGCGTCGCCGGAAACCTGCTTCTACGTGGCCATGGCTTTGCGATCGGCGATACGGTCACGATCGGCTCGGACGTGATTACGTCCTCATCGATCGACTACTATCTGGACTCGGACATTCGCGTTAACTACCCTCCTATGGCGGCCGGTACCTATCCGATCGCCATCAACTCCGGCGCCAAGAGCTACACGGCCACACTCACTGTCGTCGACCCGACGCCCTTCACTGCCGTGTTGCTGCCCTATCCCAGCGGAGTTGTGCCCACTTCCATCCAGTCTCTGGAATACGATGCGCAGCGCCGGGCTTTGTACGTAGTGCCGGGGACCGGGACGCTGCTGCGCTACGCCTACGATGGAACCAACTGGTCAGCGCCGACGATGGTGTCCATTCCCGGCCTGCAGCAGGTCCACCTGTCGCCCGATGGTACGCAACTGCTGGCGCTGACGGGCGTCAGCACTCAGCTCAACATTGTCGAACTGGATCCGGTGGCACTCACGTCGACGACCAGCACCGCCCTGCCGAGCTCCATTGCCACCTTTTCCGGAGACCCGGTGCCCCGGTTCTCGCTGGCGAATGATGGCAACGCAATCATCGTGGTCGGTTCGTCGTACGCGCTCACGCCGCCTTACGATGGCAATTCCACGATGTTCGCGTTCATCTTCGGCACCTCGAGTCGAACCTTCTCGCTGCTGCCGTTGGGCAATTCCGGGACGTCGCCAATTCAGCCGGTCTCCAGCGGCGATGGCAACCTCGTCGCCATGGGCGTCTTTCAGTACAACGCCTCCGGCAGCACGGTGCTCGGGGAAGGCGAACCGCCACTGGGAGGGTTTGGCTCCTCCACCGACTTGAACGGTGACCGATTCGTGCAGCCGTACCCTTATTCCGGCGTGCCGGGCGTCTACCTAAGCACCATAGGCCCCGGCAGCAACGGCTATTTCCCTCAACCGCTGGAGGGTGCTGTGATCAACAGCGCCGGAACACGCACCTACGTTGTCGAAAGGACCCAGGCCGATCCTTCACCGGATCTGCACATCTTTGACACGAGTAGCGCAGCGACTGCGATGCCCACCAATTATCCAGAGCTGGCATCCCCGACATCCCCCATAGCACTGGCCGGCGATCCGGGCATCCAGGCGGGCGATCCCGGGCTTGGAGGAACAGTGCCGCTGCTGCTGGCGATCACTGTCGACTCCGGCACCGTGTTCGTGGCGGGTCAGCTGGGTATTGCAGTACAGCCCGTGCCGCAATGACGCAGCGCCGCTGCCAGCGACCGCCTCCTGCCGGTTCTCACAGACCCTGCGGAGCTGAAGCCTTTTTTTGACGCGCTCAGGAACGCGGATTTCTCAACATGGTTGGCAGTTCCACCGAACAAGAAGTCTGTCCTAAGAACCGAAGCAAAGCGCGAGTGCTTAAATGAAATTCCCTCACCGAACTCAGAGACCTTTCCAGCGCTCCCACTTGGGTGCTGTCCTTGCCTTTGTGATGATACTGGGCGCGCCGCACAAAGCGGCTTTCGCTGCCGGGACCGACGGCGCTAAATGTGATGCGGCATGCTTGACCTCCGTAATGGAAAAGTATTTGGAGAATATGGTCGGCAACCACACCCATGCCATAAAACTCGCGCCGGGCGCATTGATTTTTGTCAACACGCAGCCCACTGCCCTCGGGGAGATTCCGCTCACTCGAGTAAAGGCGATTAAGTCAAAGCAGATCTTTTGCGACCCGGTAACCGGCAACGTGATCGCAAGGACGGGCGTGGAGCTCCGTGACGGAAAGATCGCCTACACCTCCACTCGTCTCAAGGTGACCGGCGGTGTCATCGCGCAAATAGAAACTGCGTTCGACGACGACAGCCAAAGCGTGGCCCCCGCATACGTGACGTTTCTCGATCCACTCATGACGACGATTGTCCCGACGAATGAGAGGGCATCACGCTCGGAGTTGGAGGCGGATCCGGAGCACGGCATTGTTATTGGTTTTACCATCATCCTCTATAGCGACAATAAGCCGTCGATGTACGTGTCCGAGGTCTTCAAGATTCTATCAGGGTAAGATACGTCAGATCGACAATAGCGGGCTGCGGAAGGAAGGGATAAAGGCGATGACATTTTCCCAACTGAGAAGAGCTCATCATATTCTAAAAAGGGCGTAAGAGGTTGCGCGAGCGCTCATCGGCCGCTAGAAACCCGCTACGTACAGATAAGGCACCCCAATACGCGACCGCTCAAGCGCGCCGCCAGGAACAGATCGGCCGGACACTTCAGGGGATCTATACCCTGCTCCGCAAATCCCGCGAGCCATTTCAAGAATAAGCGCGACTGCGCAGCCCCTTGGGTGTGCAGCAGAACACGCGCCGCCGGCGTCACAAACGGAACGCGCTCGGCCTCCTCGCCGGGGCCCACCGTCTCACACACAAAACATCGCCAGCGCACCGTGCCGTACGCGTTCCGGGCCCCACAGATCGAGCGCAAAGCGCGCCCGTGAACATGCGCTGTGCATTTGAAGATTGCTGCAGCAGCGCGGATTATTAACTGATCCGCGGCGGGGCGCGGAATAATTTTGCTTTCCGCGCGCCGATCCATTCGCGCTCGCGTTTGAGCTTTTCCTATCCATCCTATTGTTCGGCGAATTGTTCCGATGGTTCGGCAGACAGCCGCTATTGCTTTCAAAAACAGCTGAAGCGATCCCCGATCCGTTCGCCCAAGATTAATTGCCGGGCTACAATGCCAAATGCAAAAATTGATTGAAGGCACTGGGCTCGTAGTCTGCGAATGCTTGTCCGTCGATGAATCCGCGGCGACGGTATAGAGACAGAGCCGGTTCGAAGTAAGCACCACTTCCTGTCTCCAGACTGAGCCGAACCATCCCTCTCATCCGCGCAACGTCAATGATATGGTCTAAGAGTGTTGACGCGACGCCGCGGCGCAGGAAATCCGGATGAGTGCGCATCGATTTCAATTCGCCGGCGCGATCGCCGAGATCCTTCAGTGCCCCGATGCCCGCGACTTCGTCGCGTTGCCACGCGGTCCAGACCGTTACGTTCGGGGCCGATAACCCGGAAAAGTCGAGCGCGAATACGCTGCTCGGCGGCGAATGGGCCCACATTCCTTCGAGGTGCAGACGAAGGAGTTCGCGCACAGGTTTCGTCGATAGATCGTCTTCGCGAATGCTCAACAGCTCTGATGGACGGTCACGCATCGAAGAATCTCACGGAGATCTCCCCGTACCGGGCAGGCGCGAGGACGGACGCGGGCGTTGATGCGAAGTGCGCACCGCCGCGCGGACAGTTGGTCGCCGGGCGGAGTGGCCGGCGCTTCCGAGTGCCGAATTAATCCCAACGGCGGCGGCCATGACCGCCTGGATCAGCCCGCGACTGTCGCACGACCTGAAGCGGGCAGCGGGCATAGTCACCCCGATAGATCCGAGGACTGCGCCGTCGCCGGTAAACAGCGGAGCCGCGATGCCGGCAATGTTGAGCAGAGCACGATCCTCGTACCGGGCGTAGCGCTGCAGCCGGATCCGGCGCAGCTCCGCGAGTAACGCGGCTCGTGGTGGGGCCTTCATTCCGCTCAAGGGACCGTGTTCGGAGCGGGCCAGCACGATGCGCAGGTCCTCATCCGGCAGGCAGGCCAGTATGGTGCGCCCGAGTGAGCCCCAGGCCAGTGACAGGCTTGATCCCGGCTCGATCACGTACTGCAACGGGTGCACGCTCGCGATCACATCGATCACTCTGGCCGTGCGTCCAACCGACTCGTACATACACAGGCAACAGGTCTCCTGCCAGTCCGCCCAGAGCTCGCGGAGTACCGGTCGCGCAATGGCCCGGAGGTCAAAGCGCTGTAGCAGCAGTGACGCCATGCGAAACAGCTCACGGCCCGGGCGGTAGGAGTCTTTCCCGGCGCGCTCGATCATTCCCATGCTCACCAACGACTGCAACAGGCGGTGCACGGTGCTCGCAGCCAGTCCGAGCCGCCTAGCCAGCGCAGTGACCGCGAATTCCTCGTCCATCTCCGCAACACATTGCAGAACCCTGACTACCCGCGCGCCCACGCCGCCGCCGGAGCTGATCCTGGTCACGGGGGTTGAATCCCGCCGGGGCAGCATATGTATTGGAACGACCATTCCATATTGCGAGCCTTATAATCTGATAGGCTCGATCTTACGGTAAGCCGACCTCATTGCGGTACACACTCATGAGCCAGCAACAAGCAGCGCCCGGCGAGTGCAGCACGCCCCAGGGATCCGCCGCGGGACTAGTCGTGGCGGGCCTACCGATGCCGCACTTCGAGCACATCGCAGTTGCACCGATCAGCGGCGCCTGCGGCTGCATCATCGAAGGAGTGGATCTGACTCAACCCCTGCCCCCGGCGCTGCTGGGCGAAGTAATGCGGGCCTTCGAACACTTTCTCGTCATCGTCTTCCGCGATCAACAGCTCTCGCCCGAACAGCATAAAGCCTTCTCGCGCAACTTCGGCGAGCTCACTGAACTGCCGCAGGCACCGACCTACGAGGGCCACCTGGACATGCAGGAAGTGCGTCGCGAGGCGCACGAGGACAAGAACGTCGTGCCCTCATTCGAGCACTTCCACACCGACAGCCCGTTCCTGGCGCGGCCGCCGCTGTGTGTCGTGATGCGCGCGCTCGCCGTGCCGCGCTTTGGCGGTGACACCGCTTTCTCAAACGCCTACCTGGTATACGAGGATCTCTCCGCGGGCCTGAAGAAAGTGTTGGACGAGTTGCAGGTGGTGTACTCGGGCAAGGACATCTGGTCGAAGAATGCGAAGCTCGATCCGGACAAGAAGCTACGGCTGCGGGAATCCCACGCCTTTACGGACGCCGAGCTGGAGAACATCCACCCGGCAGTGCGTCGCCACCCAGTCACGGGTCGCAAGGCGTTGTACGTCACGAGTGCCTACTTCAAGCGTTTCGTGGGCTGGAGCGAGGATGAAAGCCGCACATTGCTCGGCTATCTCCAGGGGCTGGCGCAGCGTGCCGAATACCAGTGCCGGGTGCGCTGGCAGCAGGACACCGTGTTGGTCTGGGATAATCGCTTTCTGCTGCATCGGGGCGTGCACGATTTCAAGAATGAGCGCCGTCATCTGGTCCGCACCACCGTGATCGGCGAGCGCCCGATTTAGCCGGACTACACTCGATGGCATCACAGTCAGCATCCGACTGGCGGGCCTACTCGATCTATACATTGGGCGTTTTGAGCCTGATCTCGACGTTCAATTACCTGGACCGATCAATTCTGGCGCTGGCTCTTCCGGCCATCAAAGCCGAGATGCACCTCTCCGATACGGTTCTCGGGCTCGTATACGGCTCCGCCTTCGCCATCTTCTATGCCATCTTTGGCGTTCCGGTCGCGTGGCTCGCCGATCACGGCAACCGCAACAGGATCATTGCGTTCGGCTTGGCCTTCTGGAGCATCATGACCGCGCTCACCGGCATGGTGCTTAACGTGTGGCAGCTGGCCGCGAGCCGCTTCCTCATGGGATGTGGTGAAGCCTGTTGTGTGGCGCCGGCACACTCCATGATCGCCGACCTGTTCGGCAAGCACAGTCGCGCGCTCGCCATGGCGATTTTCGGAACGGCCTATTCCATCGCCTACGCAGTGTTCTTTCCGCTCGCCGGCTGGGTGATCAGCGAGTATGGATGGCGAGCGATGTTTGTTGCTGCAGGTCTGCCGGGCGTGCTGCTCGCAATCGTGTTTCTGCTCACGGTACGCGAGCCCCCGCGGGTAGCCTCGGATCACGAGCGACCCCAGGCGGACCGCGGTACCCCGGCCGACAGCCTGCGCTTTCTCACCGCTTCGCGAAGCTACCTGCTCATTCTGGCCGGCTCGGCGTTCATGGGAGCAAATGCCTATGCCACCAGCGCCTGGTTCCCGACGTTTCTCTCCCGTGTGCATGGAATGGGTCTGGCGCAGATCGCCTCCTACATTGGACCGCTGCGAGGGATCCTGGGAGCGGTCGGAATTCTCGGCGGCGGCTGGCTGGCGGATCGTCTCGCACGGCGGGACATGCGGTGGCGTCTTTGGGTGCCCGCGCTCGGGTGTTTGGCGCTCGCACCAGCCGAGGCGCTCTTTCTGCTCGAGGATCGACGCGCCGCCTGGATCACCGGGCTGGCGCTAACCAGCCTTCTCTCACTGCTGCATCAGGCGCCGGTGTTCGCGGCAGCCATGAGTATTGCCAAGGCGCGGATGCGGGCAGTGGCCTCCTCCGTGATCGTGTTTTGCGCAGCCGTCATCGGCCAGATAGCGGGGCCGCTGTTGATCGGCGCTTTGAACGATCGCCTTACCGGAACCTTTGGCACGGGCGCGATCCGGTATTCACTGCTGGTCGTCGCCGTGTGTTCGGTGGCCGCCGGCGTGTCGTTCCTGATCGCCGCGCGTACCTTTAAGTCTGGCGTCTATCGGGACACTGCACTTGTCACGATCTGATCGCGGTGAGGACGATGCCCTCACGGGCGATTCGCCGCTACCGTCGCCTGCTTCACGGCTCCCTCACTGAAATCGCGTTGCCGGTGTACTGCACGGTCTTGTCGGGGTTGGCCACTGGTTCGCCTGAGCCGCCGTGCCCGGCCGCCACCCAGACGATATTAAATTCAATACGCGCGGCCATTTTCGGGTACTCGCCCTTACGATCACCGATTATCAGAGTCTTGCCTGACTCAGACCAGCGAATTGGAATGACAACATTGGCGCCCTTTTCGTAGTCGTAGTTGTCCCCGGCATCCTGGTAAAGATCGAACGAGCCGTCGGCGCCCTTGTAAATCCGAAGCTCGATCGGCCCTGCGGGTTTCTCACCTGCGTACTGAATTTCCGGGCCAAGAGGGATGATCGAACCGGCACGTACATAAAGGGGGATGCGGTCCAGCGGAGCAGCCGCGTCAATTTCACGGCCGCCATTCTGCGTCGCTCCCGTCCAGAAGTCGTACCACACCGGAGAGTCCGGCAAATACAGAGTTCTGCGAGTCGCGTCCGCCTGAAGCACCGGGCTCACAAGGATTGCCGGGCCAAACATGAATTCATCACCGATGTCGCGCGTATTCGCATCAGCCCGCCAGTCCATCACCAGCGGTCGCTGGATGGTGTAATCCTCGTTGGTAACGCGCCAAGCCAGTGAGTAGATATAGGGCATTAGGCGATATCGAAGCTTGTCGTAGTCGACCAGGATCGGCCGGACCTTATCGAACGCCCAGATCTCATTCTGCGGCCGGTGCCCGTGGGTACGGAAGATAGGACAAAACACCCCATATTCGAACCAGCGTGCGTAGAGTTCCTGGAATTTCGGATCATCAAGAGGATTGTCGTGCGGCGGCCAATAGCCGCCGATGTCAGTGGTCCAATACGGGTAACCGGATAGCGCAAAGTTCAGCCCGGCGGCCACCTGATGGCGCAAACCCCAATAGGAGCCGTAGACGTCGCCTGACCACACTGTCGCCCCGACCCGTTGCTGGCCGAAGAAAGCGGATCGCGTTAGCAAAAATACCCGCTTGCGATCGGTGGTCGCCCTCCAGTGCTGCTGGATTCCCAGAGTATGAGTAAACGGGAACAGGTTCGTATACTCAGCTCCGTTGCCAATCGCAATCTGCTTATCGCCGAGAATCGCATCGCCCATGTGGGGCCAATATTCTTCCGGCTCTGCGCTGTCGAGCCAGAACGCATCCCAGCCCTGTGAAAACAGTTTGCCGACCAGGTTATTCCAATAGAAATCCCGCGCCTCTGGATTGGTCGAATCGTATACGTGCGCATTCGGCACAGCGAAGTGTCTGGCGATGAGTTCCTGATAGTTCTGCGACTTGGTATCGAATAGCCCCCACACCGACAACATCGTGTGTACGTGCTCATCGTGCAACTGCTTGAGCTCGCCAGGGACGTCGGGAAAATTGGCGTTGAATACAGGATCGCCTTCGACCTTCCACCAGAACCAATCCTGCACGATGGCGTCCAATGGGATGCGCTCTTCGCGGTACCGTTTTGCTATGCCTAAGACCTCGTCTTGGGACAGGTACCGATCCTTCGACTGAAAAAAACCATATGCCCACTGGGGAAGCATCGGCGTATGCCCGGTGAGGTTCCGGTATTCATGGATGATCTGATCCATTTCCGGGCCGTAAATGAAGTAGTAGTCCAGGCAATGGCCTGCGAGCGAACGCATGTTCAGTTCAAGTGGGAAGCGATTGTCGACGTAGGTGAGGGAGGCGGTATTCCACATCAACGCGTAGCCCTTGCTCGACAAAAGCAACGGGATCGCGACATCCGTATTGTTCTGGCCGAGTTCGACGGTGGCTCCCCGGTAGTTGAACATCCCACTCTGATGCTGCCCCAGACCGTAGAAGCCCTCCGCGAATTCCGGCGCAAATCTGTCTTCGACATGAAATGTATCCTCGCCATTCAAGGCGACGGGTTCGTAGGTGCGAGGAATGGAGTTCCGCTCCCGCAGGAGCCGCTCGCCTGCCAACGTGCTGTACTGGACGTTGCCCCACTTCAAAGAAACCTCGACTTTCACCGCGTCGGTAGTAAGAATGATCGCCTCGGCGCTCTGTGATATTCGATACCTGGCACCCGGACACGACTCTATTGGATCCAGTATCCATGGCTGGTTCGATCCGATCGCCTTGGCAGCGACTGGATTCGCGACAAAATGGATCACGGTTGCACGACAAACGGAAATGCGAACCTGCTCGGCTCCCACCGAAATAGTCATACCATCCGGCGCCGCGGCGTAGCTCACCGGCGCCAGTGCCGGCGTTTCCCACAGCTGTGCCCGTGCATCCATGGGACTTCCGAGGAGACAGGCTGCGAGCCAGCAGGAACGGCTGACACTCGATAGACCTGGACCGGCACCGCTCAGGGTGCCGAGGGCGCGAATAACCTCAGCCATTATTTATACCCCCCGACTGGGATCAGTGACCCATGCTGTGTAAATGACCGTCCAGACGGCCATCGCCGGTCATCGCCGGACGATTACCTTACCCGAAACAGTCACTACGCGGATTTACGGACGCGTACAGAAACCCGCACGCAAAGAAAAAGCCCCGATACTCTTTCGAGCATCGGGGCTTTTTGCATGAGGAGCCTGGCAGTGACCTACTCTGGCATGGCTTGCGGCCACACTACCATCGGCGCAGAACGTTTTCACTTCCGAGTTCGGAATGGGATCGGGTGGTTCCCGCTCGCTATTGCCGCCAGGCAAAACCGGTTGAATTCTTTGCTTTCGACGCTTGTCGCGTTCGCCAAATGACGTCCGGAATCGCAGCCGGACGCAATCAGCTCCATGCATCATCCTCGAAGGCAACAAACAAACGCCTTGAGGTTATATGGTCAAGTCTCACGGGCAATTAGTACCGGTTAGCTGAGCGCATTACTGCGCGTACACACCCGGCCTATCAACCACGTAGTCTTCGTGGGCCCTTTAGGGGAATCGAGTTCCCAGGGAGATCTAGTCTTGGGGGGGGCTTCCCGCTTAGATGCTTTCAGCGGTTATCCCGTCCGTATATAGCTACCCGGCAGTGCCACTGGCGTGACAACCGGAACACCAGAGATACGTCCATCCCGGTCCTCTCGTACTAAGGACAGCTCACCCTCAAATCTCCAACGGCTACGGAAGATAGGGACCAAACTGTCTCACGCATGTCTTTCCACTATTTCTAGTGGCATGGACTATACCTTCACCCTCAACTTGCAATGAGGGGACTGGCGTCTTAGCCGCTGTTCGTCTCAGCGACTCTCTCCATAATGGATCAGTCTCTACAGGGGCATGATGATGACGTGATTCGATCAATGAATGTCGAATCGTGTCTCCACAACCTATCTACGCAAGGGTTGTATCGACATCACCACCAGCCTTCCCTCGGTATTGCCCTTTGAAGCCAGTTTGCAACTTCAGGAGGGTTTCACCGATATGAGCCAGTTAAATTTCTCCAGGAATTACTTCCTGGCAACGCAGTGTTACTTACGTTTTGAACCCAGCTCGCGTACCACTTTAATCGGCGAACAGCCGAACCCTTGGGACCTGCTACAGCCCCAGGATGTGATGAGCCGACATCGAGGTGCCAAACTCCTCCGTCGATGTGGACTCTTGGGAGGAATAAGCCTGTTATCCCCGGAGTACCTTTTATCCGTTGAGCGATGGCCCTTCCATACAGAACCACCGGATCACTATGACCTGCTTTCGCACCTGCTCGACATGTACGTCTCGCAGTTAAGCACGCTTATGCCATTGCACTCTGTGCGCGATGACCGACCGCGCTGAGCGTACCTTTGCACTCCTCCGTTACTCTTTGGGAGGAGACCGCCCCAGTCAAACTACCCACCATACATTGTTCCCGACCCGGATTACGGGCCAAGGTTAGAACTCCGAACTTATCAGGGTGGTATTTCAACGTTCCCTCCATGAGAGCTAGCGCCCCCACTTCAAAGGGTCCCACCTATCCTACACAAACAAGGTCAAAGTTCAGTGTAAAGCTGTAGTAAAGGTTCACGGGGTCTTTCCGTCTTTCCGCAGCTACGCCGCATCTTCACAGCGATTTCAACTTCACTGAGTCTCGGGTCGAGACAGTGTGGCCAGCGTTACGCCATTCGTGCAGGTCGGAACTTCATGATCTCCACGATTACTCGCGGCATAGACTATACGTTCACCTGATCGCAACGAGCTGAGGATCTCGCTGCCAGCATATTTTCGTTTGCCGGATGGATTCATCTCCATCGCCAACCGAATGATCGTTCCAAATCCCTCCAATTCGCGATGTTCACCCTGGCTGATTGACTCGCAGATTCTCGCGAATCTTTCGAAATCAATTTGCTTGGCAGACATCAGCGCGCAGCGGCGAAAATGCGGCACCACCTTGGCTACCAGATCTTCGACATTACGAACTTCGAATTTGAGAGTTTTATCTGATCGATCCGGCCTAATAAATCCGCATTCCCATTTCTTCTGGATCACGTAGAGAAGCTGGGCTCTGTCTGCATTCTGGCTGACCGAGAAACTCGGCCGAACCTCCCACCCGAAGCGATGTCGCCTACTCGGCTGGAATGAAACGCAGAAGCAGCCTTCACCATCTACGAATCCAGAGATATAAGAATCCAGATCCATAAGCAAAGATCAGGGCCGGCGTGTTATGGCCTTACGGCCATCCAGGGATCTCAACCCCTGAGTCGTTACGGGGATTCGAACCATTTCGAATCTTACCCTCGGTATTGCCCGCGACACACCTGCAAAAGGTGTCGTTAGGGTTCCACCGATTTGAGCCGGTTAAATGGAACGGTGTTGCCACCGCCCCGGGCAATGTTACTTACCCGACAAGGAATTTCGCTCTGGGCTATGTTATTGATTTAAGTGGATTTAATTCCAGTCAAACCAAGGTGAGTTTCAGCTCACCCTGCATGTCGCCATGCAGATCGGACTATATCTTCACCGACAAACATATCGGCGTTTGGCATGTAGTCTCTGAGGATTCTGATCATCGATCTGATCAGCCTTTCCTGCTGATTGACTGCACCGGATGGATTGTCACCGCCAATGCGGTACCACCGGATACTCAGTTATTCCAGCATATAGCCAAATTTTACTAAGGCAGCTATTCACCTTAGGACCGTTCTTACTGTTACACCAACACCCATATCTGCGGTGTTTGTGGAATAAAGCATTGCGCTTTATTCCTGCATGTCGCCATGCAGATCGGACTATCTCATCTCTTCGAAAAAAGAGCCTGGCGTATAGTCTCTGAGGATTCCGGCGTTAGCCGGCCTTTCCTGCTGATTGTCCGCACCTCTTGGATTGTCACTGCCGCTTGCGCGGCGAGTACCAGAGGATTCTCGGGGTTTCCAGCATATAGCCAAGTTTATTTACGTAACTACAACGGTCAGTCCTACTCAATCACTATCCAGACACCCTGCAGCTCAACTGTTTCCATCTCTCTCTATAGTTACGGCCGCCGTTTACCGGGGCTTCGATCAGGAGCTTCGCCTTGCGGCTGACCCCATCAATTAACCTTCCGGCACCGGGCAGGCGTCAGACCCTATACATCCACTTACGTGTTAGCAGAGTCCTGTGTTTTTGGTAAACAGTCGCAGCCACCGATTACCTGCGGCCTTAGGAAGCTCATGGAGTAAATCCAATCACCTCTTAAGGCATACCTTCTTCCGAAGTTACGGTATCAATTTGCAGAGTTCCTTAACCCGAGTTCTCTCAAGCGCCTTGGGAGATTATCTCCCCACCCACCAGTGTCGGTTTGCGGTACGGTCGTCGATCATCTGAAGCTTAGAGGCTTTTCCTGGAAGCGTGGCATCAATCACTTCGGAGACCGAAGTCTCCTCGTACTCAGTTCTCGGTGTTGAATGAACCTCCGGATTTACCAGGAGATTCCACCTACGGCCTTGAACGGCACTGCTGCCGCTGATCTAGCCTTCTCCGTCACCCCATCGCAATGATCGCCGGTGCAGGAATATTAACCTGCTTTCCATCGACTACACCTTTCGGTCTCGCCTTAGGAACCGACTCACCCTCAGCCGATTAACGTGGCTCAGGAAACCTTGGGTTTACGGCGAGCGGGTTTTTCACCCGCTTTAACGTTACTCATGTCAGCATTCGCACTTCCGATACCTCCAGCATGCCTCGCAGCACACCTTCGCAGGCGTACGGAACGCTCCCCTACCGCGTGCATTTGACTGCACACCCATAGCTTCGGTACTCGGCTTGAGCCCCGTTAAATCTTCCGCGCGAGCCGACTAGACCAGTGAGCTATTACGCTTTCTTTAAAGGATGGCTGCTTCTAAGCCAACCTCCTGGCTGTCTATGCCTTCTCACATCGTTTACCACTTAGCCGAAATTTTGGGACCTTAGCTGATGGTCTGGGTTTTTTCCCTCTTCACAACGGACGTTAGCACCCGCTGTGTGTCTCCCGGACTGTACTTCGAGGTATTCGGAGTTTGCATAGGGTTGGTAGGCCGAGATGGCCCCCTTCTCTAAACAGTGCTCTACCCCCTCGAGTAATCATCCGAGGCACTACCTAAATAGCTTTCGGGGAGAACCAGCTATCGCCAGCCTTGATTAGCCTTTCACTCCTATCCACACCTCATCGACGCACTATTGCAACAGTGGTTCGTTCGGGCCTCCAGCAGGTGTTACCCGGCCTTCACCCTGGACATGGATAGATCGACTGGCTTCGGGTCTATTCCCAGCGACTGTGGCGCCCTTTTAAGACTCGGTTTCCCTACGGCTCCCCTATACGGTTAGCCTTGCCACTGAAAATAACTCGCTGACCCATTATACAAAAGGTACGCCGTCACCCCTTGCGGGGCTCCGACTGCTTGTACGCATACGGTTTCAGGTTCTATTTCACTCCCCTCACCGGGGTTCTTTTCGCCTTTCCCTCACGGTACTGGTTCACTATCGGTCGGTAGAGAGTATTTAGCCTTCGAGGATGGTCCCCCGATGTTCAGACAGGATTTCACGTGTCCCGCCCTACTCTTTGTCGCTCACCAATTTGATCTTTCATCTACAGGGCTATCACCTGCTATGGCCAGACTTTCCAGACTGTTCGATTAGATCTCTTCGGATTACCACGACTGGGCTGTTCCCCTTTCGCTCGCCACTACTAAGGGAATCTCGGTTGATTTCTTTTCCTCCGGTTACTGAGATGTTTCAATTCACCGGGTTTGCTTTTTCAGCCTATGTATTCAGCTGAAAATAGAGCCGAAGCTCTGGGTTTCCCCATTCGGACATCGCCGGGTCGAAGCTTGTTTGCCAGCTCACCGACGCTTTTCGCAGGCTACCACGTCCTTCATCGCCTTCTACCGCCTAGGCATCCACCATATGCGCTTATTCACTTGACCATATAACCCCAAGGAGTCTGGGGATTATGGAGCTGATTCTTTCACATTTATGCGAACGCGACATTTTCAAGCACTTAACAAGAGTCTTATCAAATCATCTCGCTTGAAAACTTAGCGTCAAAAACAAAGAATTTCCGGATTGTTAAAGAGCAGCACGGCTTCATGCTCACCGTGCGATCAAAAGATTGTTCTGCCTGGCTTGCGCCATGCAAAGCAATCTCAACATCGCACTCGCGTGCTTCCTGAATGGTGGAGCCAGGCGGGATCGAACCGCCGACCTCCTGCTTGCAAAGCAGGCGTTCTCCCAGCTGAACTATGGCCCCAACATGGATGGTGGGTCTGGGAGGAGTTGCACCCCCGACCTCACCCTTATCAGGGGTGCGCTCTAACTAACTGAGCTACAGACCCATGCTGCAGCCCAAAAGTATAAGCGTTTTGGCCAGGGAGCCATGGGGCCGCTTCCTTCAGGAATCGAGGCAGGTAACTTGTGTGGAGACTCGCGCCAACTTGTCTTCTGTTTGCGTGGTCTCTGAAAGGAGGTGATCCAGCCGCACGTTCCCGTACGGCTACCTTGTTACGACTTCACCCCAGTCATTGACCACACCGTGGTAGGCGCCATCCTTGCGGTTAGGCTACCTGCTTCTGGTGCAGTCAACTCCCATGGTGTGACGGGCGGTGTGTACAAGACCCGGGAACGTATTCACCGCAGCAATGCTGATCTGCGATTACTAGCGATTCCGACTTCACAGAGTCGAGTTGCAGACTCCGATCCGGACTACGACAGGCTTTCTGGGATTGGCTCCCTCTCGCGAGTTGGCTTCCCTCTGTACCTGCCATTGTAGCACGTGTGTAGCCCCGGCCATAAAGGCCATGATGACTTGACGTCATCCCCACCTTCCTCCGGTTTGTCACCGGCGGTCTCCTTAGAGTTCCCAACTTAATGATGGCAACTAAGGACAAGGGTTGCGCTCGTTGCGGGACTTAACCCAACATCTCACGACACGAGCTGACGACAGCCATGCAGCACCTGTCTTATGGTTCCCGAAGGCACTTCCTCATCTCTGAAGAATTCCATAGATGTCAAGGCCGGGTAAGGTTCTTCGCGTTGCATCGAATTAAACCACATGCTCCACCGCTTGTGCGGGTCCCCGTCAATTCCTTTGAGTTTCAACCTTGCGGCCGTACTCCCCAGGCGGAGAACTTAGCGCGTTAGCTACGACACTGGGAGGCTTACCCTCTCAACGTCTAGTTCTCATCGTTTATGGCGTGGACTACCAGGGTATCTAATCCTGTTTGCTCCCCACGCTTTCGTGCCTGAACGTCGGTGCTGGACCAGGAAGCCGCCTTCGCCACTGATGTTCCTTCCGATATCTACGCATTTCACCGCTACACCGGAAATTCCGCTTCCCTCTTCCGCACCCTAGCCTCGCAGTCTCGAATGCAATTCCCAGGTTGAGCCCGGGGATTTCACACCCGACTTACGAAACCGTCTACGCACGCTTTACGCCCAGTAATTCCGATTAACGCTCGCACCCTCTGTATTACCGCGGCTGCTGGCACAGAGTTAGCCGGTGCTTTTTCTGTAGGTTAGATCAAGACCCAAGGTTATTAGCCCTGAGCTTTTTATCCCCACTAAAAGTGCTTTACAACCCGCAGGCCTTCTTCACACACGCGGCGTCGCTGGATCAGGGTTTCCCCCATTGTCCAATATTCCCCACTGCTGCCTCCCGTAGGAGTCTGGGCCGTGTCTCAGTCCCAGTGTGGCTGGTCGTCCTCTCAGACCAGCTACGGATTGTCGCCTTGGTAGGCCGTTACCCTACCAACTAGCTAATCCGACTTCGGCTCATCCAATAGCGAGAGGTCTTGCGATCCCCCCCTTTCACCCATAGGTCGTATGCGGCATTAGCTAACCTTTCGGTTAGTTATTCCCCACTACTGGGCAGATTCCGAAGCATTACTCACCCGTTCGCCGCTCGTCGCCAGGATTGCTCCCGCGTTACCGCTCGACTTGCATGTGTTAAGCACGCCGCCAGCGTTCAATCTGAGCCAGGATCAAACTCTTCACTTTAAGTTTTTGAGCTCATAGTGATGAGTGATTTCAAAAGCTCATTGCTGGACTTTTTGGTCACTCGGTCAATGCATCCAAAGGACGTATCAACGCGAGTCCCCACACAAATTACCTGCCAAATTTTTAAAGAGCACCCGCGGCGCTAGGCCGAAGGAAAGGGCCGGGAAAAATACGCCTTACGGCATTTCCCGTCAACATAACCATCGAACGCGACAAATCCGCCGGCGCGAGAACCGCGCGGCGACCGGCTCGAGGGCGCGAATTATAGGGCCCAAAGCCGCGCTGTCAACGAATTGTCATGAATAATTTCGCAGCGCCGTAACGCGCTGTAATCGCTGTTGTTTTATTGCCTTCGCTCGATGCGCACGCGCGCAAAGCGCCGCGGCCCCACCTGCAGGATGTGCACGGCGCCAACCGGGAGCCGCGCTGCAGCATCCGAAACCTTTTCCCCATCGATGCGCACCGCGCCCTCGGCGATCTTGCGCCGGGCCTCCCCGCCACTGGCCACCAGCCGCGCGCCCAGGCTCAGTGCCGAGGTCAGCGACACGTCATTGGCGCCCGCTTCCGCGAAGAACACCACCTCAGGCAGATCCGTCGGCAGCACCTTGTGCGAGCGGGCCACGAACTCCGCCTGCGCACCCTCCGCGGCCGCCGCCGAGTGAAAGCGCGCCACGATCTCCAGGCCAAGCTCGAACTTGACGTCGCGGGGATTGCGCCCGTCGGCCACCTCCGCCTTGAGCTTCGCTATGTCAGCCAGCGGCCGGAAGCTGAGCAATTCAAAGTACCGCCACATCAATTCGTCCGAGATCGACATGAGCTTGCCGAACATCTCCCCGGGCGCATCATTGATGGCCACGTAGTTGCCCAGCGACTTGGCCATTTTATTGACCCCGTCGAGTCCCTCGAGCAAAGGTACCGTCACCACCACCTGCGCCTCCTGCCCGTACTGCTCCTGCAGTTGCCGCCCCACGAGCAGGTTGAATCGCTGGTCGGCGCCGCCCAGCTCGACATCCGTGTGCATGGCCACCGAGTCGTAGCCCTGCGCCAGGGGGTACAGGAACTCGTGAATCGAGATCGGCTGGCCGCTCTTGTAGCGCTTGGAGAAATCGTCGCGCTCGAGCATGCGCGCCACGGTGGACTTGGCCGCGAGCTTGATGAACTCCGCCGCCGTGAGCGCCGACAGCCAGCGCGAATTGAAATCCACGATGGTGAGCACCGGATCGAGGATCTTGAACACCTGCTGCTGGTAGGTCCTGGCATTGGCCTGGATTTCCTCAGCGGTCAACGGCGGGCGCGTGACATTGCGTCCGGTGGGATCGCCGATGAGTCCGGTGAAATCCCCGATCAGGAAAGTGACCTTGTGCCCGAACTGCTGGAAGGCACGCATCTTATTGAGCAACACCGTGTGACCCAGGTGCAGATCCGGCGCCGTGGGATCGAAGCCGGCCTTTATATTGAGCGGCACCCCGCGCTTGAGCTTCTTCTCCAGCTCCGCGGGCACCAGTATCTCGTGCGCGCCGCGCGCGATCTCCGCCATCTGCTCCGTAATCTGATCCTTACTGATGCTCATCGGCAGAATTGTAGCCATGTCTTTGCCGCGATGCGGGTTAGGATTGCGCATGGACCAACAACAGCTCAGCGCCAGGCAATTCGGCAGCAAGGCCGGCAACTATCTGTCCAGCGCCGTGCATGCCACCGGCGCCGATCTCGACCGGCTCGCCAGCCTCGCGGAGCAGAGGCGGCCCGCGCGGGCACTGGACCTGGGTTGCGGCGCCGGTCACGCCAGCTTCGCGCTGGCTCGCGGTGGCGCCCAACGCGTGATTGCCTGCGACCCGGCCCCCGACATGCTGAGCGTGGTGGCAAATGAAGCCGCCGCGCGCGGCCACGCAGCCATCGAAACCCGTGCCGGCGCCGCTGAAGTACTGCCGTTCGAGGATGGCTCATTCGACCTGGTCGTGACCCGCTACTCGGCGCATCACTGGGCCAGCGTGCCGCGGGCATTGGCGCAATGCGCGCGCGTCACCGCGCCCGGCGGACGGCTGGTGGTCATCGATGTGATTTCCCCCGAGACGCCGCTGCTCGACACCTGCCTGCAAGCCATCGAATTCCTGCGTGACGCCTCCCATGTGCGCAACTACCGGCTGTCCGAGTGGAGCGCCATGCAGCGCGCCGCCGGTTTCAGACAACCGGCGGTCAGCAGCTGGAAGATTTCCCTGCAGTTCCAGCCCTGGATCGAGCGCATCGGTACCCCGCCCGAACGGGTCGCGGCGCTCAAGACCGTGTTCGCGCAATTGCCCAGTGAAGTCCGCGAGTACTTTCAGATCGGCGCCGAACTCTCATTCGCGATCGACTCTGCGTGGCTCGAGAGCGAACGCGGCTGAACCGCACCGGCGTTGACCCGGCGTTGACCCGGCGTTGACCCGCGGCTCGGCCGCAAGGTAGGGTCGGCGCATACCTATAAAGGGGGGAGCCACGGGTGCCCACAATCAGCATCTCGCATCCGCTGCGCCTGGCGCAGGCGGCCGCCTGCCTGACCGTGGCCCTCGCCACACTCAATACCGCACGCGAATCAATCGTCCCCGCCCCGCGGCTCATGCCCACCCTG
Source organism: uncultured Gammaproteobacteria bacterium (assembly GCA_963735775.1). Taxonomy (GTDB): domain Bacteria; phylum Pseudomonadota; class Gammaproteobacteria; order Steroidobacterales; family Steroidobacteraceae; genus FEN-1191. Next base: position 50,091 of record CAVTMG010000001.1, read on the forward strand.
TTCCCCCCGGTCGGCCTGGCCACGGCGCCGGCCGCACTCGCCGGCCCCGGCGTTGCCGTCATCGACGTGATCGTGCAGCGTGACGACACGCTGGACCACATCTTCCGCCGGCTGCAGATCAGTCTTTCCGATCTGGCTGATATCAGAGCGCTCTCGGGCGTGCGGGCGCTGCTCGATCGGCTCAATCCGGGTGAGCACCTGAAGTTCCTGCAACGCGATGGTGCCCTGGTCGGGCTCGATCGCCACGTCTCGTTGACCCAGCAGCTCGAAGTGCGGCGCACCGGCGACGGCTTTCAGGCGAACGTGGTCGACATGCCGGTTCAGACCCAGGTCACGGTGGCGCACGCCGTCATCGAAACCTCCTTGTTCGAATCCGCCAATGCCGCCGGCCTGTCGGATGCGGCGGTGCTCAAGCTCGCCAAGATCCTCGGCTCCGACATCGACTTCGTGCTCGGTCTGCGCGCCGGCGATGAGCTCACGGTCGAATACCAGCGTCTGAGCCAGGACGGAAAATACGTCAAGGACGGCGAGATTCTGGCGGCGCGCTTTATCAACCAGGGTCATGAGTACGTGGCGCTGCGCTATGTCGGCCCTGACGGCAGCGCGGGCTACTATTCCCCCGATGGACGCAGCATGCAGAAGGCCTTCCTGCGCGCGCCGTTGGAATTCCAGCGCATCAGCTCGGGGTTCTCGCTGGCGCGCCGGCACCCCATTCTCAATACCATTCGCGCCCACCAGGGCACCGACTATGCCGCGCCCATGGGCACGCCGATCTATGCCGCCGGTTCCGGCCGCATTATTTTTCGCGGCGTCAAAGGCGGCTATGGCAATGCCATCGAAATCGACCACGGTGGTGGCATCGTCACGGTGTATGGCCACATGTCGCGCTTCGCGCCGCCGCGCACCGGCGCCTACGTGCAGCAGGGCGAGACCATCGGTTACGTGGGCATGACCGGGCTGGCCACCGGCCCGCACCTGCATTTTGAATTTCACGTCGACGGCCGCTTCGTCGATCCGCAGAAGGTCAAGCTGCCGGATGCCCGGCCCATTGATCCCGCTGTGCGCGCCGACTTCGAGCGCGCCAGCGCGCCCCTGCTGCAGGCATTGAACGGCCCCATGTCCGCGACATGACGCTCTATCCATGACGCTCTATCTCGGACTCATGTCCGGTACCAGCATGGACGGCATCGATGCGGTGTTGCTCGACATCGAAGCCACCGGCATGCAATTGCGCGCCGCGGTCGCGCACCACTGGCCTGAGAGCCTGCAGGCACGCCTGCGGCATGCAGCCGAGGACTCCGAGCGCATCGGCCTGACGGAGTTCGGTCAGCTCGACACCATGGTGGCGCTGGAATTCGCACAGGCGGCCGAGACCCTGCTGACGGCTGCCAGGGTACCGGCCAGCGCGGTGCGCGCCGTCGGCAGCCACGGGCAAACGATATTGCATCGACCGCACGCCCAGTTCCCTTTCACCTTGCAGATCGGTGATCCCAACCTCATCGCCGAGCGGCTCGGCATCGACGTGGTGGCCGACTTCCGCCGCCGGGACGTTGCCGCGGGCGGCGAAGGGGCGCCTCTGATGCCGGCCTTCCATGTCGCGGCCTTTGGCTCACCCGGCCAGACCCGCGCCGTGGTCAATATCGGCGGCATCGCCAACGTCACGCTGCTCCCCACCGAGACCGTGACCGATGTGATCGGTTTCGACACCGGCCCCGGCAATTGCCTGCTCGATGCCTGGGCCCGCACCTATCTGGGGCAGCCCTTTGACGCCCAGGGTGCCTGGGCAGCCCAGGGCCAGGTCGATGCGCCATTGCTGCAGCGCCTGCTGGCGGAACCGTATTTCGCCCGCCTGCCGCCCAAGAGCACCGGCCGCGAAACCTTCAGCGACGCCTGGTTGCAGCGCGCGCGGGCCCGGCGGTCCCTTGAGCCGGTCAATGTCCAGGCCACCCTGGCCCAGCTCACGGTGGCGACCATTGCCAACGCCCTGACCCGCCCCGAGGATGCCGGGGGCCCCGGGCTGCAGAACCTGTACGTCTGCGGCGGCGGCGCCTTCAATACCGACCTGTTGCGGCGGCTTCAGGAGGCCCTCCCCGATACCCAGGTCGCGACCACGGCCGAGTGCGGCATTGCCCCGGAACATGTCGAGGCCTGCGGGTTCGCCTGGCTGGCGCATCAATACCTTAGCGGCCTTCCTGGCAACCTGCCCTCGGTGACGGGGGCCCGCCATGCCGCCCCCCTGGGCGCGCTGTACCGCGGCAAAACCCTGTAACAATTACTCTGTAACAGAAACGTAATAGCCTCGGCGGCTACAATGCCCCGATGGCCCGACGCACGACCGCCGCCGAGATCCCTCCCGACGAGCCCCCCATGGAAGCGGTGCTGCCCGTGCATCCGGTGCATCCCGTGCAGCCCGCCCCCATTCCGCCGCCGGAAGAGCCGCCGCCCGTGCTGCGTTCGCCGCAGCACTTCATCAACCGCGAGATCTCCTCGCTGGATTTCAACCAGCGCGTGCTGGCGCAGAGCCTGGACCCGCGCGTACCGCTGCTCGAGCGCCTGAACTTCCTGTGCATTTCCTCCAGCAATCTGGATGAGTTCTTCGAGATCCGCGTCGCCGGCCTGAAGCAATTGCTCGAGCTCGGCTCGGCCCAGATCGGCTCCGATGGTCTGGGGCTCGGTGAGCAGCTGGCCGCGATCCACGCGCGCGCCAAGGACCTGGTGCGCGATCAGTACAGCTGCCTCAACGACGTGTTGTTGCCCGCCCTGCGCGACGCCGGCATCGACGTGCTCGACGCCGAGGAATGGGACGAGCCCACCCGCGCCTGGGTCGAGCACCACTTCGCCGCCGAAGTCGAACCGGTGCTGAGTCCCTTGGGCCTCGACCCGGCGCGTCCGTTTCCGCGCATCCAGAACAAGAGCCTCAATTTCATCGTGCGCCTCTCGGGCAAGGACGCCTATGGCCGCGACAGCGATCTGGCCATCGTGCAGGCCCCGCGCTCATTGCCGCGCATCCTGCCGTTGCCCGACAGCGGCACACGCCGGCGCTATGTGGCGCTGTCGACGATCGTCGAGGCCATGGTGGGGCACCTGTTCGAAGGCGTCGAGGTGCTGGGCTGCTATCAGTTCCGCCTGACGCGCAACAGCGACCTGTTCGTCGACGACGAAGAAGTCGATGACCTGCGCCGCGCACTCGAGGGCGAACTCGCGCAGCGCCGCTACGGCGCTGCAGTGCGGCTCGAGACCTCCGCCGACTGTCCGCAGGACATGGTGGATTTCCTGCTGCATCAATTTGCGCTCACCGCTGTCGATTGCTACTCGGTACCCGGTCCGGTCAATCTCAACCGCTTCTCGGCCATCTACGACCTGGCGCAGCGCGCCGATCTCAAGTACGCCCCGTTCACGCCGGGGTTGCCGCCGCGATTGATCGGCGCCACGGACCTGTTCGCCGTCATCCGCCAGCGCGACCTGCTGCTGCACCATCCCTACCGCAGCTTCGGACCGGTGATGGATTTCCTGCGCCAGGCGGCGGCGGATCCGGGCGTGCTGGCGATCAAGCAGACGCTCTATCGCACCGGCGACAATTCGCCCATCGTCGATGCCCTGCTGGCCGCAGCGCTGGCCGGCAAGGACGTCACGGTCATCATCGAGCTGCGCGCGCGCTTCGACGAAGAAGCCAACATCGAGCTGTCGACGCGATTGCAGGAAGCCGGGGCGCACGTCATGTACGGCGTGGTCGGCTACAAGACCCACGCCAAGATGACGCTGGTGGTGCGGCGCGAAGCCGAAGGCATTCGCCGCTACGTGCACCTGGGTACCGGCAATTACCATCCGCGCACCGCACGGCTCTACACCGACTATGGCCTGTTCACCTGCGATGTGGACATGGCCAGCGACGTGCACGAAATCTTCCTGCAGTTGACCAGCCTGACGCGCACCTCGAAATTGCGCCGCCTGCTGCAATCGCCATTCAATCTGCACGAGTCGCTGCAGGCCATGATCGAACGCGAAAGCGCCCACGCACGCGCCGGCAAACCGGCCCGCATCATCGTCAAGCTCAATGCGCTGGTGGATCCGCAGATCATCGAGACCCTGTACGGCGCCAGTCGCAGCGGGGTGCGCATCGATCTGATCGTGCGCGGCGTGTGCGCCCTGCGCCCGGGTATACCCGGGGTATCGGAGAACATCACGGTGCGCTCGGTGATCGGCCGCTTCCTCGAACATTCGCGCGTGTACTGGTTCGAGAATGCCGGTGAACAGGAACTGTATCTGGCGAGCGCCGACTGGATGGAGCGCAATTTCTTCCGCCGCGTCGAGGTGGCCTTCCCGGTACTGCGCCCGGATATGCGCGATCGCATCTTCAAGGATCTCGAGACCTACCTCGCGGACAACACCAACGCCTGGGAATTGGGCACTGACGGCGGCTTCGCGCGTGTCACCGCCGGCAACGCCTCGGCCTGCGATGCCCAGGCGCTGTTGCTCGAGCGCTATGCGGGTGTGAGCTGAAGCGAGCTGAAGCAAGCTTCAGCGACCTTCGGCGAGCTTCAGTGCGCCGCTTTGGCCGCGCGCTGTGGAAATATAACGATGCAGACGGCGATAAAGACCAGCAGCACGGCCGAGGCTGAGTAGCGGCTCAGCGCCAGGCCGCCGGCCGTGACGGGTTTATCGAGAAAATCACCGACCACCGCGCCCAGCGGCCGGGTGAGCACGAACGCTGCCCAGAACAGCAGGGTGCGCGACAGGCGGGTCCAGTAGTACAGCCCGACGATCACCGCCAGCAGTGCACTGAACACCAGGGCGCCACCGACGTAGCCCAGGCCGGCGCTGTCCGCGGTCCAGTCGCCCAGCGCCGTACCCAATGTTTGCGAGAACATGATGGTGAGCCAGTAGAACATCTCGGTGCGCGGCGAGTTGATGGTGTTGATCGATATCGACCCCAGCGTGCGATACCAGATGAACAGCGAGCCCAGGAGAAGCGCCAACAGCAACGAGCTGCCGCCGGCGTAACCGATACCAAGGGACCGGTCGGCAAAATCCGCCAGCGTGGTACCCAGGGTGGTGGTGGCGACGATCGTGGTCCAGTACAGCCAGGGATGAAAGCGTCTCGCGCCGATCTGCGCGCTGACCGTGACCACAAAGATTGCCGCGAATATGCCGCTCGCCAGCAGATAGCCCAGCTGCATCGACATGGACACGGCATCGCCGCCGGTTTCCCCGAGCGTGGTGGCGGCCACCTTGATGATCCAGAAAATCAGCGTGACTTCCGGAACCTTGCTCAAGCCCGCCTCGCCTCGCGCGTTCATGTCCATGGATTCAAGCGGCTCAATTGGCGCGATTGCCCGAAAACACCCGCAGACGCACGTCCTCGGGCCGCAGGAATTCGATCTCCAGCTGCAGGTCGGCGACCGTGAGCGGATGCTCCTTCAGCCAGCGCGCCGGAAAGCGCAGCTCGAACGTGCGGCCGCGCGCGGCCAGCTCGATATTCGGCAACGCCACGGCGCTGCGGCCGCGATGCAGCAGCACCGCCAGGCGCAGCAGCACGATCAGGTATATGGCCAGCTTGTCCCAGGGCGGGATCAAATCTTCGAGCCGCTCGAGCGTGAACTTGCGCCGGTGCGAGCCCACCAGCCGCGCGATCAACTGCTGCTCCTCGCGCGAGAACCCGGGCATGTCGGCGTTCTCCAGCAGGTAGGCGCCATGACGGTGGTAACCGTTGTGCGCCACGTCCAGTCCGATTTCGTGCAGGCGCGCGCCCCATCGCAGGCTCAGTTCGGCCAATGGATCATCCAGTCCCCAGGCCTGCTTGAGCTGAGCCAGGAATCCCACCACCGTGGCCTCGACGCGCTCGGCCTGCTCCAGGTCGACGTGGTAGCGGCGCTGCATGGAGGCCACCGTGCGCTCGCGCGCATCCGAGCGCGTCATGCGGCCCACCATGTCGTACAGCAGGCCGTCGCGCAGCGCGCCCTCGACGAATCGCATCTGCGCGATGCCCAGTGCGGTGATGATCTCCGCCAGGATCACGGTACCGCCGGGAAACACCGGCCGGCGGTCGTCGGACACTGAATCCAGATCCAGTTCGCGCAGGCTGCCGCTGTCGGCCAGGCGCTTGAGCAACAGCTCCAGTCCCGCGGAAGTGATGCTGTTGGCGTTGGGATCGAGTTCACGAATACTGTCGGAGATCACGCGAATGGTGCCGGAGCTGCCCACCGCACGTTCCCAGCCGCGGCGCTGGAAGGCCGCCTGTATGGGTTCGAGCTCCAGGCGTGCGGCCAGGCGCGCGCGTTCGATGCGTTTGGCCGACAGGCGCCCGTCACCGAAGTAACGCTGGCTCAGCGACACGCAGCCCATCTGCAGGCTCTCGAGTTCAAGCGGCTCGTAGCGCTCGCCGATGATGATCTCGGTGCTGCCACCGCCGATGTCGACCACCAGGCGGCGGCCGGTTTCATTGGGCAGGTTATGCGCCACGCCGGAGTAGATCAGGCGCGCTTCCTCCATGCCCGAGACGATTTCGATCGGGAACCCCAGGGCGTCGCGCGCGCGCTCGAGAAACGCCTGCTTGCGGCGCGCGATGCGCAGCGCATTGGTGCCCACCACGCGCACGTTGCGCGCCTCCATGTCGCGCAGCCTCTGGCCGAAGCGCTGCAGACAGGCCAGTGCACGCGCCGCCACGTCCTTGTCGATGCGGCCGTCCTCACCGACCCCCGCGGCCAGGCGCACCATCTCGCGCAGGCGATCGATGATGACCAGCTGGCCGTGCGAGTAGCGCGCGACCACCATGTGGAAACTATTGGAACCGAGGTCGACGGCCGCTATGACGTCCGACATAGCCGCGGGATCGGGGAGACGATCAGGCGCTGAACGAAGAGCCGCAGCCGCAGGTGGTCTTGGCGGCCGGATTGCGGATCACGAACTGCGCACCGTCCAGACCTTCGCGGTAATCGATCTCGGCGCCGCCGAGATACTGGAAACTCATCGGATCGATCAGCAGCTTGACGCCCTGGTTCTCGACGCAGGTATCGCCATCCTGGATCTGCTCGTCGAATTCGAAGCCGTACTGCAACCCCGAGCAGCCGCCGCCCTGCACGAACACGCGCAGCATGAGCTTGGGATTGCCCTCGCCCGCGATCAGGGCACTGACTTTTTGCGCCGCCGCATCGGTGAACACCAACGGCGCGGCTTCGCTCTCTACGCTCTCGATTGTGGCGGCTTCACTCATGATTTGCAGTGTAGGCGGACCGGCTCAAGGCGTCAAAGTCGAGACATAACGCCTCATTCCGGCCCCTTAAGGGGCCCGTAAGACTCAGTCCTCGGGTGAGAACAATGTCGTGAGCGTCGCCGTTACCGCCAGTACCGCTGCAATCAGCAGGTACTCGGCGACGATCGAGCGCTGCAACGCGCGCCGTGGCCGCTGCCCCGCCTGCAATGTGGGCGTGAGCCGCCAGCGATTGAGCGCCGCCAGTACCATGAGCAGCGCGAACAGGCCCAGCTTCACCAGCAACAGCACGCCATAGGGACGGAGCCACGCGGCGGCGTTGTCGATCAACATAAACGCCATGGCGAGCCCGGCCAGCGCAATGCCCGGAACCAGCCACGTGGCCAGGGCGGAGAAGCGGCGCAACACCTCGGCGGCATCGGCCAGTGTTTCGTTCTCCAGCGCCAGCCACAGCGGCGCCAGCGCCCCGAACCAGAACGCCACCACCAGCAGGTGCACGCTGAGCAATGGCGCCAGCAAGCCGCGTTGCGGGTTGACGCTGGTATGCCCCGTCAGCACCAATGCGCTGGCGGCCAGTACGCCGCCGAGCACGGCAACCGTTACCGCATGCCTGTGACGCAGGCTCAGTCCCGTGACAATCAGTGCCAGACCTGCCAGCTGTACCGCGTGCGCAAGCCCATCACTCGAATGCCAGGCCAGCCGCAGCAGGGTGCGGCTGAACACGCCGCTGTAGTCCCCGGCCATGCGCGCCGCGGCCAGCGGCGCCATCGCCAGCACCAGCGGCATACCGCACCATGCCGCGAGCACACCCAGATGGCACACGCGCTCGCGGGCGTGCGGCATCGCGCGCGCGAACAGGGCCACGAAGAAGGCGGCGCCGGCGGCCTGGTACAGACACAGGAAAGCCATCGCCCGCACAGCAATCGCGGCCCAGTCCGGGCTCACGAGCTGAAGACTCACGGACTGATGGTGAAGTGCACGCTGCCGGCTACCACGTGGCTGTCAGCGCTGAGGACGTGGTAGCGCAGTTCATAGACACCGGGTTCGAGCCGCGGAGCCGGCAAGGTGAATTGCGCGCTGGCCTCGGTCGGCAAGGGTGCAATCCTGCGGGCTTCGGGCTCGCCCTGCTTCTGCAGGCTCAATGCGGTCAGGTGCGAGACTTCCGAGAACTTGAGCATGAACTGCGCCGGTGCGGCGCTCACGGTGCTGCCGTCGGCAGGCTGCGCCTGCAGCAGATGCGCGTGCGCCGATGCCGCCAGCGGCATCAGTAGCAGCACGCACAGGCACCATATTTTCGACATCACGACGACCCCGCGGTTTCGCCGTCATTACCAGTGTTGACGGTATTTGCGGCTTCGACGGCATTGCGCGGCACCAGCTTGCCGGTGATTTCCGCGCCCAGCGCCATCTCGATGACGCTGTAGTGCACGTTGCCCAGTACCCGCGCCTTGGCGCCCAGAATCACGCGCTCGCTGCCGACAATATCACCGGTGACGTGACCATTGAGCACCACGTTCGGCGCCACGACCGAACCGTCGATGACGCCGTGCTCGCTCACCGACAGCGCTGCCGCCACGCCCTGGGTGGCCCGTACATTGCCGTTGATGCGGCCATCGACATGCAGTCCGCCGGAGAACTCCACGTCGCCGTGGACGCTGGCGGTCTTGCCGATCAGCGTGTCTACGCGACCATCGCCATTGTTCTCACGTCGCTTGAACATACATCCCCTGCAAGGCGCGCCGGTTATCCCTGCTCTGCGTTCCAGACGAAAGTCTGCCGGTAGGGTGCCACGCCTTTGCGGCCCGGTCGAACTTCAATGGTGACACGGTCGGGTTTGAAATCCTCGGGAAGTGTGACCGGCTGCTCAACGGTCGAGAAATAGCGAAAATTGAACGGCAGCTCATCCTTGCCGCCGGTCAGTGCCGCCAGATCGGCGGTGGCCGTGCCGCCGGCACGCGTGCCGTCGACCGTGATGACGATGGTGCCGTTGATGGTCTCTTCCGGACGCCGCAGCCGGCTCAGCGTGAAACGCAGTTCGTAGTGCCCGGCGCCCGGCAATGTGGCGATGCGAAATTGCTGCACCCGCACGGCATCGTCGGTGGGCTGTCCCGGTTGCGCCAGCAGGCCGCGATAGAACTCGGTTTCCTGTTGCTCGCGAGCAGCCTGCGCTTCCAGCTGTCCGATGGTGCGCGCCACCTCGGCCTGCTCGCGGCCCGCGCCCACCTGCGTCTGCTGCGCGGCCGCCAGCTGCACGCGCAATTCCCGCTGCGTGCGCTCGAGCTTGTCGATCTGCTCCTGCAGCCCATCGCGCTGCGCCGCAGCCTGGATCGCATCGTAGCCGGCCTTGTAGCGGCCGAGTTCGAACATGACGTACAGCGCCAGTCCCGCGAGCAGCAGCAGTATTGCCAACGTGATCCAGCGGCGCGCTGGAGCATAGGTGCGGACCACCAGCTTGCCCGGAATCTCCATCTGCAGCGCAGGTCAGGCCGGGGCCGCGCGCGCGCGCCACCAGGGTGGATACGGCGGCAGGCCGTCCGGAAATGCCGAGACCCCAAGCTCATGCAAGGCGCGGGTATAGACCGCGCGCTTGAAGTAGATGACCTCGCGGATGGGCTGCCAGTAATCGACCCAGCGCCAGCGGTCGAATTCCGGTTCGGCCGTCATGTCGAAGCGTATCGCGGGATCCGCACTTCGCAGCCGCAGCAGAAACCAGCGCTGCTTCTGGCCCAGGCACAAGGGCTGCACGTTGTGGCGAAGGTAGCGCTCCGGCAGCCGGTACCGTAACCAATGCTGCGTGCGCCCGACGATTTCCACATCCGCGGACTGCAGGCCAATTTCCTCATTGAGCTCCCGGTACAGGGACTCCTCGTCGCTCTCGCCGCGGCGCATGCCGCCCTGGGGAAACTGCCAGCCGCGTCCGCCAGCCCGCCGCGCCAGGAACAGCTGGCCGTCGTGCGACATGAGCACCATGCCGACGTTGGCGCGGAAGCCGTCGCGATCGATGAGGTCGCCCATGACGTTGTTTTACCAGTGCCGGCGATCTAAGCCAATGCGCGCGCCTCCGGACTGAGACGCCATCCGGTAGGCTTGGTATATGTTACGTCGACGCTATGGGTGGGGGCTGGCGGGCCTATCGGTGCTGGCGGCAGCGATCTTCTGCGCCACGCTTCTGATCGGCACGGCCGGTCTTGGGCCCACTCGCGCCCTGCACGCCCTGCTCGGCGGCGGCGATGATTTCAGCCGGTTGATCATCTGGAATGTGCGCCTGCCGCGGGCCACCGCAGCCTTTGCGGTGGGCGCGCTGTTGGCGCTGGCCGGGGTACTGTTGCAGGCCCTGTTTCGCAATCCCCTGGCCGATCCCTTGGTGGTGGGCGTCTCGGGCGGAGCGGCGGTCGGGGCCTTGGCCGGCATGCTCGCGGGGGCGAGCTTCCTGGCCCTGCACTGGTATGCGACCGCCGGTGGCGCTGTGGTCGGGATGGTCGTGCTCATGCTCGGTCGCGGCGGCGGTGCCACGCGGCTGTTGTTGTGCGGCGTGGTGTTCGCCAGTGCCTGTGGGGCGCTGATCACGGTCATGCTGACCTTGGCCGACAACGGTCACCTGCGCGGCATGGTGTTCTGGCTCGCGGGCGATCTGAGCTGGGCGCAGCGCCCGGGCCTGGAGCTGCTGGCCGCGGGCATCGCCCTGCTGGGCGCGGCGCTCGGCGGCCGCTGGCTGAATGTACTGGGCGCCGGTGAATTGCGCAGCGCCGCGGTGGGACTGCCCACCCACGGCACCCGCCTGGTGGTATTTATCCTCAGTGCGGCCTTGACGGCACTGGCCGTGATCGGCGGCGGCATGATCGGCTTCGTCGGACTGGTGGCCCCGCACCTGGTGCGAATGGGATTCGGCACCAGCGATCACCGCGTGGTCGCTCCGGCCGCGGCACTCGCCGGCGGCGTGCTGCTGTGCCTGGCTGATCTCCTGAGCCGCACCGTGGCGGCGCCGCGCGAACTGCCGGTGGGCGCGATCATGGCGTTGATCGGCGCGCCAGTGTTCATACTGCTGTTGCGCCGGCAGTCCCGCTGATCAGACCCGGCGCGCCGCGCTGTCACGCCGACCCTGCACGTACTCATGGCCCTGGCGCATCAGCGCGCTGAAACGCTCCTGATCGCCGGCCATTACCGCGCTGCGTATGGATTCGACCGCGCGCGCCAGCGCATCGAGCGACTCGGCGCCGAACTCGTTGAGCCGCTGGATCTCGAAATACAGTTCCGGGCTTTCCTCGGCCACCTGGCTGGCGATATCGAATTGCGCATCGAATGTGGTGCTCGACAGCTGCACCAGGCGCGGCGCGGCCTCGCCGCTCTGCGCCAGCGCGGTGAAGAAAGCGATGTTCAGCGCGTGCGACAGGCCCAGCACGTAGGCGATCAGCCGGTCGTGCTCATCCAGCCCCATGACCACCTGCTCGGCCATGGTCGGCGCGAACAACTCGCGTGCCTGGTGCAGTGCCTGCGCGTGCCCGAGATCGATGAAGATCACGTGACGGCCGGACAACAGCTCGGTGTCGGGACCGAACATGGGATGCAGCGAGGTGACCGCCACCCCCGCGCTGCGCAATGCCTCGAGCCCAGCGCGCAATGGGGTTTTCAGGGATCCCAGATCGAACACGATGCCCCGCGGCTTGCGCACCGCCAGCTCGCCCAGGATGGTGTTGGTGGCCCCGAGGGGCGCGGCCACGACGATCAGGTCATGGGTGAGTGCCGACTGATGCCAGTCGACGCTGCGCTCGAAGCCGGCGGCGGCCGCCTTCGGGTCCGCGACCTCGACCTCGAACCCCTGCGAACCCAGGAATTGCACGAACCAGGCGCCCATTTTTCCGGCGCCACCGATCACCAGCGCGCGCCGGCCGCTGCCGGTTGCCTGCGCCGCGACTCGGGCCCGCTCCTGCGTGGTCAGCGAGGAGCGGATCAGCAGCCGCATGATGGTCTCGGCCAGGTCGGCGAGATACCCAGGGCTTCGGCGTGCTGGCGCGCACCGAGCAGTACCACGCGTTCGCGGCCGTAGTCGCGGGTGGCAACCCCGGAGGTGCGTTTGACCCGCGCGATCTCGCGGCTCATGGCCTGGCGCGCGGCGATCATCTGCAGCAATTGCTGGTCCGCCTGATCCAATTGCTTTCTCAACTCGTCGAGGTTCATGCCCTGGCCTTCTGGTTTGGTGCACCTTTGTATAGGGAGAGTCCCGCTCACCGCAAGCGCGGTACCATGATGCAATGAGCCTGCACAAAGAATATCTGCCCGAACCGTTGCCGTCCGAGCCGCTGGAACTCGTGGCCCAATGGCTGGCCCAGGCCACGCGCGAGCAGGTGCAGCCCAATCCCAATGCCATGGTGCTGGCCACCGCCGACCAGCACGGTCAGCCCTCGGCCCGCGTGGTGTTGTGCAAACTGATACGGCCGCAGCCCGGGTACCTTTCTTTCTACAGCAACTATGAATCGCGCAAGGGCATCGATCTGGCGGCCAATCCCCACGCCGCGGTGGTGATGCATTGGGACCGGTTGCGACGGCAGGTGCGCATCGAAGGCCCGGTGGTGCCCGCAGGCGCCGAGGAGAGCGATGCCTACTTCGCCTCGCGCGCCTGGCAGAGCCGCGTCGGCGCATGGGCCAGCCAGCAGAGCACACCCGTGTCCTCGCGCGAAGTCCTGGCCGGTGCGGTGGATCGCGCCGCCCGGCGCTTCGGCGTGCCCTCACCCATGCAGAGTGAAGACTCCACGCCCGATCCCGGGATCGTGATTCCGCGGCCGCCGCACTGGGGCGGCTATCACCTCTGGGCCCAGGCGGTGGAGCTATGGGTGGAAGGCGCGGCGCGCCTGCACGATCGCGCGCGCTGGACGCGCACGCTCGAGCCCAGTGCCGACGGCTTCCAGGCCGGTCCCTGGAGCGTGGTGCGGCTGCAGCCTTGAACCCGGCGAGCGCAGCGCTCAGTACCCAGGCGCTCAACATCACCGCCGGCACGCGCCTGCTGGTGCAGGACTTGTCGCTGTCGGTACCGGGCGGTGAATTCCTGGCCGTGCTGGGCCGCAACGGCTGCGGCAAAAGCCTGACGCTGCACGCCCTGGCAGGGCTTGCGCCGCCGCACTCCGGGCAGGTGCTGCTGCACGGCCAGGACCTGCGCACCCTCTCGCGCCGCCATATCGCGCGCACGCTCGGATTGTTGCCGCAGGATCGCGAGGAATCCCTGGCGCTCACCACACTCGAATCGGTGTTGATCGGCCGCCATCCGCACCTGCAGTTCTGGCAGCGCGAGGGCGCGCAGGACCTGGCCATCGCGCAAGCCGCGCTCGAGCGCTTCGGACTGCGCGATTGCGCCATGCGGCTGATTACCACGCTCTCGGGCGGGGAGCAGCGGCGCGCGGCCATGGCCGCCCTGCTGGCGCAGGCGCCGCAGATCTACCTGCTCGATGAGCCGAGCAATCATCTGGATCCGCATCACCAGATCGAGATCCTGAGTCTGTTCCGCAACCTGTGCGCCAGCGGCGCGAGCATCATCGCCACCCTGCACGATCCGACGCTGGCCGAGCGTTTCGCCGATCGCGCATTGCTGCTCTATGGCGACGGCCGCTATCGCCTGGGTTCGGCCGCAGAAGTGCTCACCCAAGAAACCCTGTCGGAACTTTATCTGACGCCCATGCAGGCCTTCGGCAATGCGCCGCGCCGGGCCTTCATCCCGGCCTGAGCGCGGCGAGCACCAGCGCATGGGTCGCCGGATTGCCTGCCAGCACCGAAGTCGTGGCGAGATCCACGGCCGCGCCGGCAAGATCGGTAATGACTCCGCCGGCTTCGCGCACGATCACCGTCAGTGCCGCGATGTCGAGAATGTTCACATCCGATTCGACCACCACGTCGAGCGCGCCGCGCGCGAGCAAATGGTAGTGCAGGAAATCGCCGTAGCCGCGCAGCCGATTGATGCGGCCGATGAGCGCACCCAGCCGCGACCAGTGTGCCGCTGAAGCGGCCATGGTCTTGAGATTGCCGGTGGACACGATCGCGGCCTCCAGATCGGCAATGCCACTCACGTGCATGCGCTTGCCGTCGAGAAAGGCGCCCGCTCCTTCTTCGGCCCAGGCCAGCTCACCATAGGTCGCGGCGCTCGAGACGCCGAGAATGAGCCGGCCGCCACGCATGAGCGCGATCTGCGTGGAAAAGAACGGACACTCGCGCACGAAACTCTTGGTGCCGTCGATGGGATCGACCAGCCAGAGGTTGTCCGCATCCAGGGCAGAACGGCCGGTCTCCTCGCCATAGAAGCCGTAGCTCGGAAAACGCGTGCACAGGATCGCGCGGATGGCCTCTTCGGCGCGCACGTCAGCCACGGTGACCGGTGATTTATCGGCCTTGAGCGTGACCGCGAGGTTACGCTGATAATATTCCTTGATCACGTCGGCGGCGGCCGCCGCCGCATCCAGTGCCGCCTGAAGTTCTCGCGAAGCCATGAGCAACTATAGCGCGTGCGTTGACATCCATCGCGGCGCACGCCTACAGTGCCGCGTCGACAGGTGCTCGGGAAGTCGGTGACGCGCGTACCTCGCGCCATTCCGACGCTGCCCCCGCAACGGTAAGCGATTCGATACTGCGTCAGAAAACCACTGCGCCTCACGGCGTGGGAAGGAGATGCAGCAGATCCGCGCAAGTGGATCACGCTCGCAAGCCCGGAGACCGGCCTGCCGTCAGTACCCGAAAGACGCGGTGGGCGTTGGGCACGCGCACGTCGGTGCGCAGCTCCCCATTCTTCCGTCACGCCTTTGGGCCGTAAATTTTGAGCACCATGCGGGCGTGCATGGAAAGGCTGTAGACCATGTCCTTGCTTTCAACGGGCGCGTTGAGCGCCGCGCTGGGCTGTGCCTTCGTGATCCAGGGCGCCTGCGCCGATAGCCCCGATGCCACCCCTGGCACCAATGGCGCCGATAGCCTCAACCCCGTGGTGGTGACTGCCACCCGCACCCCGCAGCCACTGGACAAGACCGGCACGGCGATGTCGGTGATCGCCGGCGCCGATCTCGAGACGCAGCAGACGCAGTTCGTCACCGACGCACTGTCCGAAACCGCCGGCCTGAATGTCTCGCGCGCTGGCGGTGCGGGCCAGCCCACCAGCGTGTTCATTCGCGGCGCCGAGGCCGGCGAATCGCTGTTCCTGGTGGACGGCATCCGCATCAGCGATCCCAGCGCCCCCGACGGCTCCGCGGTGCTGGGCGACCTGCTGGTCAACAACATCAGCCGCATCGAGATTCTGCGCGGACCGCAGTCGACCCTCTACGGCAGCGATGCCATCGGCGGCGTCGTCAACGTGATCACGCAGCGCGGCGGCACGCAGCCCTTCCAGGGTACGCTCGAGGGCGAAGGCGGCAGCTACGGCACCTATCGGCTCAATGGCGCAGCGCACGGCACGGTGGGGGCGCTCGAATACGGCGCTGCGCTCAACTACTACGACACCGGCGGCATTTCCGCGGCCTGCGCCTGCGACGGCAACACCGAACCCGACGGTTATCGCAACTTCGGTGTCACCGCCAATCTGCGCTACCACGCCAGCGACTCGCTCAGCATCGATGTGCGTGGGTTCTATACCAAGTCGCATACCGACTTCGACGGCTTCCCGCCGCCGGACTTCAGCTTCATGGATGATCCGGAGTTCGGTCGCAATCAATTGCTGGCCGGCTACGCCGCCGCCACCGAATCCTGGCTCGATGGCCGCGTGACACAGCGCATCGCACTGGTGGCCAGCGACAGCGATCGGCGCTTCTTTGGCGTGTTCGGCGACGCACTGCCGTACACGTTCACGCCGGCGCAGAATTTCTACGCCGAAGGCGGCGCCACGCGCGCCGAATACCAGGGCGTCATCGAAGCCGACGCCAGCAACGAAATCACCTACGGCGCCGAGACCCAGCTCAGCACCATCCGCACCGCCAGCATCTTTGACACCACGCCGGCGCCCACCACCGGCCGCGATCGCCTGACCGGCTATTACGGCCAATGGCAGAGCACCATCGCGCAGCAGCTGACGCTGACCGGCGGCCTGCGCTACGACGACGACCGCGAATTCGGCGGCCACACCTCGTACAAGCTCGCGGCGGCGTGGCAGCTCGGCGATGCCACGATACTGCGCGCCAACTACGGCAACGGCTTCAAGGCGCCGACCCTCTACCAGCAGTTCTCGTCATTTTCAAATCCGCTGGCGCCGCTGCAACCGGAAAAGGCCGACGGCTGGGAGGTTGGACTCGATCACGACTTCCTCGACAAGCGTGTGCGCGCCTCGCTGACCTATTTCAACCGCAACGAACACGACCTGATCGACTTCGACGACTGCTTCCCGAACTTCGATGCCGGCTGTACCACGCGCCCGGAGGGCTACTACTTCAACGTCGACCATGTGCATGTGCATGGCGTGGAGGCCGGCCTGGTCGCGCACCCGATGCAATCCCTGAGTGCCTGGCTCAACTACACCAACCTGCGGGCGCTCGATGAGCTGACTGGACTTAATCTGGCGCGCCGTCCGCACATCACGGCCAACGCCGGCCTGACCTGGTCGAGCCAGGGCGGTTCATCGCTCGGGGCAAGTTATGGTTACACCGGCGCACGCTTCGACGATGCCGGCAACTTCACACCGTTGAATTCGGCCGAGAATGTCAGCCTCTACGGCGCCTACGCGCTCAGCCGCAATCTGCAGCTGTTCGCGCATCTGGACAATCTGTTCAAGAATCGCAGTGAACCGGTGGCCGGTTACGGTTATATGGGTGAAGCGATTTATGCGGGAGCGCGTCTGTCGTTGTAGAGTAGGCACATGGGGAATCGACTCTCACGCATCGTCACGCGTACCGGCGATGATGGCAGTACCGGCCTGGGCGATGGCACACGGGTGCGCAAGGACACGGCGCGCATCGAGGCCATGGGCAGCGTCGATGAAGTCAACTGCACGCTCGGGGTCTTATTGTCCAATGAATTGCACGATGAAGCCGCGGCCGCCTGCCTGACCGAGGTGCAGCACGACCTGTTCGATCTGGGCGGTGAACTGTCGATACCGGGCAGCTCGATGCTCAGCGAGGAGCGCGTGAACTGGCTCGACGCGCAGCTCGAAGAGTTCAACCAGTCCCTGCCGCCGCTCAAGGAATTCGTATTACCAGGCGGCGGCACCTCGGCATCGGCCAGCCATATCGCGCGCGCCGTGTGCCGCCGCGCCGAGCGCTACTGCTGGATTCTGGCCCGCAATGAACCGGTATCGCCGACGGCGTTGCGCTATCTCAATCGGCTGTCCGACATGTTATTCGTACTCGCGCGCCGCTTTGCCCGCGCCGAACGCGGCAGCGAGCCATTGTGGAATCGCGCACGCCCCGGCGGAGAAGCCGGCCCGGGCCGATAGCTCAGCGCAGCAGCGAGCGCAGCCGCGGCCAATCGAAGGCCGGTCCGGGATCGCTCTTGCGGCCGGGCGCGATGTCGCTGTGGCCGACCACGCGCTGCGCGCTCAGGCTCGCGTAGCCCGCGCACAGCGCGGCAATCAATTGCGCCAGCACCGAGTACTGCATCGCCTCGTACGGCACCGCATCGGCGCCCTCGAGTTCGATGCCGATCGAGAAATCATTGCAGGCGTCGCGCCCGCCGTAGCTGGAGCGGCCCGCGTGCCAGGCGCGCTCGCTGAACGCTACGTACTGAGTGACGGCGCCTTCGCGCCGTATCACCAGGTGCGCCGACACGCGCAGGGGAGCGATGACAGCGAAGCTCGGGTGTGCCTCGGCCGGCAGATTGCCGCAGAACAGGCGATCGATCCACGGTCCGCCGAATTCGCCCTCCGGCAGGCTGATGCCGTGTACCACGATGAGTTCGGGGAGCGCGCCGGGCGGGCGCGCATCCCAGTGCGGCGACAATACCTGGCGCGCATTGAGCAATAGCCCGGTGGCGGTGTCGATTCGCAGCGTAGTGCTCATAGCAGGCCCGCATGATGCCAAAATGCGGCCATGAGCACAGCGTCCCGCACAGCGTTCCTGCGAACTTCCCCATGCGCCTGACGCGCTGCTTCGTGGCTGCCGAGCTCGCCAGCGCCGCCACGATCACGCTGCCGCCCGGCCCTTCGACCCATGTGGCGAAGGTACTGCGTCTGCGAGTGGGCGCCGCCCTGACCCTGTTCAATGGTCACGGCGGGGAATTCGAGGCGCAGATCCTGGCGCTCGAGCGCGCCGGCGTGCGAGTGCAGGTCGGTGCGCACCATGCGCTGGAACGCGAAGCCCCCGTCGCCGTCACGCTGATGCAGTGCCTGGCGCGCGCCGAGCGCATGGACTGGATCGTGCAGAAGGCCACCGAGCTGGGGGTCGCCGTCATCGTACCGATAGAGAGTGAGCACAGCGTGGTGCGCCTGGATGAGCAGGCGGCGCAGCGCCGCCATCAGCACTGGCAGGCGGTGGCGATCAGCGCCTGCGAACAATGCGGCCGCAACCGCATACCGGAAATCAGCCTCGCGACCACATTCGAACGCGCCTGCGCCGGCCAGGCCGAGGACCCGGGGCCCGGCCCGGGCGAGCGCCTGCGTCTGCTGCTGGCCCCCGGGGCATCGCAGAGCGTGGCGGACGCGATCACAGCGCGGCGCGATCGCGCGCCGAAGGCGAGCGTGAGTATGTTGATCGGGCCCGAAGGCGGCTTGAGCGCGCAGGAGTTCGCGCTCGCCGAGCACCACGGCTTTCTCGCCTGCCGGCTCGGTCCGCGCGTGCTGCGTGCCGAGACCGCGCCGCTGGCAGCGCTGGCGACGATTCAGGCGCTGATGGGCGACTTCGGTGAGCGTGCAGCGCCCACGAACTGAACGAACCCTTGTAGGAATTCGCGCAACTGCGCGCGCACCTTCTCGTCCGTGAGCGCGCCGGCGGCATCGAACACCGACGCGGCGTGCGCCACGGCCAGCCTCGGGCCGAACCAGGGTTGCATGCGCAAGGTACGCATGATCGGCAGCCACGCGGTCTGCGACTGCACCGTGCCATAGGGACCGGGCGAGGCACCCATGATGGTGATCAGGCGGCCGCCGAACACGCGCTGGCTGTCGGCCGGTGGTCGCGACAGCCAGTCGATGGTGTTCTTGAGCACGCCGGGAATGGAGTTGTTGTACTCGGGAGTCGACAGCAGCAAGGCGTCGGCGGCGACGATTTTATCCTTCAGTGCCGCGACGCTGGCCGGAATACCCGTGCCGGTCTCGACGTCGGCGTTATAGAGCGGTATCGCATCGATGGCCGCGATCTCGAGCTCGGCGCCCTCGGGCATCAAGGCAGCGGCCGCGCGCAGCAGAGCCGTGTTGTACGAACCGCGCCGCAGACTGCCCGATATGCCGATGATTCGCATACGCCCTCAGTTAGCGTTCAACGCCGCCGGGTTCGCCGCTCCTGCGACGGCTGCAATAGCTCGTGCATGCCCTCGCACTCCGGAGGGGTGAGTTCGAAATCAAAGATCGCCAGATCCTGGCGCATGTGCGCCGCGGAGCGGGTGCCGGTGAGCGGCACGATGCCTATCTGCGTCAGGTAGCGAAACAATATCTGCGCCACCGTACGTCCATGAACCCGCGCCAGGGCTCTGACCGTGTCATGGCCCAGTAGCTGCGGGTTGGCGGTCAGGGTCCAGAAGCTCTGGTAGACGATGTGCTGCGGCCGGCAGAACTCGCGTAATTCCGCGTCGAAGCCGGTATCGGCATGAAAACGGTTCTGCAGCACGGCCGGCTGGATCCGCGCCAGCTCGCACAGCGCCTTGAGCTGCTTGAGCCGGTAGCAGTTGCTGATACCAAGCTGCCTGACCTTGCCGGCGTCCACCAGCCCCTCCATCGCCTGCCACACCTCGGCAGTCTGGTGCGCCTCCTCGAGCGGCGAATGCAACAGCAGGCAGTCGAGATAGTCGGTGCGCAGGTTGGACAGCGAGGCGGCGCATGACTGCGCCACCTGCTCGGCAAGCGATGCCTTGGCATCGTAGGGAATGCGCCGCGGCTCCTGGCCGGAGGTGGGCGTGAATTTAGTCTGCAGGTAGAGCTGGTCGCGCTTGAGTCTGCCGGTGAGGCAGGCGGCGACTCCCGCACCCACACCGGCCTCGTTGTAGTGCTTGGGCTGGCAGGCGGTATCGATGCCGCGAAATCCCGCCTCAAGGGCGCGACGAACCAGGCGTTCGGTCTCGTCCTGTTTCCAGGCAGTGCCGTACAGAATGTCGACAACTACCGCCATGGCCCCCCCGCTGCTCGCATCACCGGACTGTAGCGTATTTGCGCGCGTCCGTTATCGCTTCGGCATCTCCACCGGCACGATACTCAGCGGCAATAGCTGCGTACGCCGCAATACCGAGAACTCCAGCGGCTCGCCGATGGTCCAGCGGCTCAGGAAGCGATGCAGGGCATCGACACTGGCGATTGTTTGCGACTGCGCCGCGATCAGTATATCGCCCACGCGCAGATCCGAATCCGCCGCCGGCGTGTGCGGCTCGCGCGAGATCACTTCCAGCGCATGATCGCTGGGCAGCGACAGCGCGCGCACCAGCCGGCGATCCAGGCGGCGCGTGCGGCCGGCGATACCCAGGTAGGCGCGGCGCACGCGTCCGTGCGCGAGCACTTCGGAAATTACCCATTCCGCGGTGGCCGCCGGCACCGCGAAACCGATGCCCTGGGCGGCGGCAATGATGGCGGTGTTGATGCCCACCACGCGCGCGCGCCCATCCACCAGGGGACCACCGGAGTTGCCGGGGTTCAGGGGCGCGGTGTGCTGCACGATGCCCTCGATCAGCCGCCCATCGCTGGCGCGCAGAGTGCGTCCGTGGGCACTGAGCACGCCGGCGGACACCGTGGCCTCGAAGCCGAACGGATTGCCGATGGCCACCACCAGCTGCCCGACCCGCAGCCCCTGCGATGAATGCAACCCGGCCGCGGGCAGGCTTGAGGCATGCGCGCGCAGCACCGCCAGATCGGTGGAAGCATCCTCGGCGATGACCTGGGCGTCGACGCTGTCGCCATCGATCAGCGAGATCTCGACGCGTGCGGCGCCCTGCACCACGTGCTGGTTGGTCAACAGGTAGCCATCGGGCGTGACGATGACGCCCGAGCCGCCGCCCGCATTGACGATGCCGCCATGCCGGGCGCGCCCGATGTGCACGCTGACCACCGCCGGTCCCACGCGCTCGACCACCGCCACCACGGTGCGTGAATAGCCATCGAGCGCGGCGATATCGTCGCTGCTGTCTTCAGCCGCTTGCCCGGCGTTGACGATGGGATCGGGTTCTGTGTCCATGACCCATGGCGATGGGGTCGCCGGCCCTGGAAATCAAGCCCTGCGAGCTGGGCCTTGCCGCCGGCCGGTGGCGCTAACCGGCATCGCGCTCCGGCATCACCGAGGTCTCCTCGGCAATCATGAGTTCGAGCCGCTCCAGATCCGGCACCAATGGGGTCTCATTGAGCATGCGCACCTGGCACAGCACCGGCGAGCGATCCGGAAAGCTGCGCGAGTGATCGGGCCGCACCACATCGTTGCTGACCCGCACCAGCTGCGGAAAGCCCTGCGAGACGATGCCGAAGTAGCCGGCATCGATGCGGCCGCCCAGGGCATGGAACACCACGATCCGTGAACGCCCGGCAGTGGGTGGAATCGGCAGGCCGCAGGCGCCTTCGAACGACACCAACGGCAGTGTGCGCGCATTCCAATTCACCAGCCCCAGGTACCAGGGCGGCGCACCGTCCATCGGTGATGGAATCTGGTAGCCGACCACCTCGGCCACGCAGGCGCGCGGCACCAGCAGGCG
Organism: uncultured Gammaproteobacteria bacterium; assembly: GCA_963735775.1. Lineage (GTDB taxonomy): Bacteria > Pseudomonadota > Gammaproteobacteria > Steroidobacterales > Steroidobacteraceae > FEN-1191. The sequence goes on from CAVTMG010000001.1 coordinate 72,067, forward strand.
CGCATCCGCCAGCGGGATCAGCAGGCTGTAGACCTCGGCGATGCGTTCGCTCATCCGCCGGAACCCGATGCCAGCGCGCCCGGCGCGGCGCTGTGCTACCAGCGGCGCGATCGCGTCGAGCAGCTGGCTCTCCTGATAGGGTTTGCCCAGGTAGTCATCGACCCCGAGTTCGATGGCGCGCGCGCGATGTTTCTCACCCACGCGCGAGGTGATCATGATGATGGGAATGTCGCGCAGGCGCGGATCGGCGCGCACGTGTGCCGCCACCTCGTAGCCGTCCATGCGCGGCATCTCGATGTCGAGCAGGATGATGTCCGGGCACGTGTTCGGCCAGCAGCGCCACGGCGTCCATGCCGTCGCGAGCGGTCAGCACTCGCATGCCGTTGCGCTCGAGCAGCCGCTGGGTCACGCGCCGCACGGTAATGGAATCATCGACCACCAGCACGAACGTGCGGCGATCAGCCTTGTCGCGGGTGATCGTGGGCGCCGCCCGTCCGCGCCATTCCGCGCGCACCAACGCGCCGATGTCGAGGATGATGACGATGCGGCCATCGCCGAGGATCGTGGCCCCGGAAATGCCGCGAATGCTCGAGATCTGCGGCCCCACTGGCTTGACCACGATCTCGCGGCTGCCGATGAGCTCATCGGCCACGAGGCCGGTGGAGTGCTCGCCGGCGCGCACCAGCACCACCGGAATGGTGACATCCAGCTCCGGCAGCGGCGAGGGTTCCATGCCGACGAACAATGCCAACGGCTGCAGCCGGTACTTCAGGCCGCTGTGGCTGAAGCTGGCGCTGTCGGCGCGCAGGTGCGTCTCCACCTCGGCGCGCGCCAGGCGCACCACGCCCTCGACCGTGGGCAAGCGGCAGCGCGTAGTACTCATCGCCGGTACGCACCACCAGCGCATGGCTGATGGCGAGGGTAAACGGCAGCCGGATGGTGAAGCGCGAACCGCGGCCGGGGGTACTTTCCATGTGCAGTGCGCCGCCGAGCTTCTTGATCTCGACCGCGACCACGTCCATGCCGACACCGCGGCCGGCCTCCTGGGTGAGCGAACTCGCGGTCGAAAAACCCGGCTCGAGCACCAGCTGCATGACGTCCTCGTCCGACAGTTCCTGATCGGGGCGGATCAGTCCCAGCTCGCGACCCTTGTTGCGTATCGCGCTCAGGTTCATGCCGGCGCCGTCGTCGTTGACCTCGACGATGACCTCGGCGCCTTCTCGCCGCAGGTTCAAATGAATATGCCCGGTCTCATCCTTGCCGGCCGCGCGGCGTACTTCCGGCGTCTCGATGCCATGCACCACGGCATTGCGCAGCATGTGTTCGAACGGCGGCATCATGCGCTCCAGCACCTGGCGATCCAGTTCGCCCGACGCCCCATCGACCAGCAGCTCCGCGCGCTTGCCGGTGTCGGCCGCGCTCTGGCGCACGATGCGCGCCAGTCGCGGCACGTGCCGCTGCAGCGACACCATGCGCGTGCGCATCAGTCCGTTCTGCAGCTCGGTGACCGTGCGCGACTGCTGCTGCAACAGGTTCTGTGCTTCGCCGATCAGGTTCTCGAGCAGGCCCTGGATGCTGGCCACGTCGTTGGCCGACTCCGCCAGCGCGCGTGAAAATTGCTGGATCGCCGAGTAGCGGTCGAGCTCCAGCGGATCGAAATCCTGGCGATGTGTGGCATCGCTTTCGTGGCGGTGCAGAATCTGCGCTTCGGTTTCTATCTCGAGCTTGCGCAGCTGCTCCTTCAGGCGCGTCACCGTGCGCGACAACTCGCCCAGGTTGAACTCGATCGAACCGAGCTGCTGCTCCAGGCGCGCGCGCGAGATACTGACTTCGCCGGCGCTGTTGAGTAATTGATCGAGCAGCTCGGCGCTCACGCGCGCCATCTCGACGCGATCAGCGGCGGCGACCGGCTCGCGCCCTGGCGGCAGGGGCGCCGCCGGCGCCGGCGGCGCGTACGTCTCCACCACGGCCATTTCGACCGCAGGCTGCGGCGGCGCCGGCGATTCCAGCGACAGCGCCGGTTCGGCGCTCACCAGGGTCTCGAGCGCCAGCGGCGGGAACTCGTGTTCCTGCAGTACTTCCAGCAGCACCGTGGATTCGGGCGATGACGGCTGCGGCGGCTGTGGGTCCGGTACTTCGCTGGTCTGCTCGAAGCTGACCGGTTCGCTGGCGGCGTCCAAAGATTCGAGGATCGGTTGCACGACCGTGTCGGTGTCGATGGCCGCCGCCGGACTGGCGGAGGCGGCCGACTGGATGCGCGCGATCAGCGCTGGAGCGCTGGCGGCCGGGCGCCCGGCGGCGATGGCATCGCGCATTTTTGACAGTTGATCCAAGGCCTGCTGCGCCAGGTTGCGTGCGCTCTGGTCGGCGCTCGCCAGCCCGGTCTCTATGCGCGTGATCAGGCTCTCGAGCTCGTGTGAGAGCTCGCCCATGGCGACGATGCCGGCCATGCGCGCGCCGCCCTTGAGGGTGTGCAACGGCCGGCGCAGCGCGGCAGCCTGCGAGCTGTCGTGCGGCGAGGCGTTCCATGCGGCCAGCGCCGACTCCGCCGCATCCAGCAATTCGACCGCCTCTTCGCTGAAGATGGCGGCAATGTCCGGATCGAAATCGGCCGCCGGCGCCTCCTCGATCGACTCGGGAACGCTTGGTGGCGGCGGCATCACGAATTCATCCAGGCCAGTGGGCAGCTCCAGACTCACGCTGCTCATGTGCGTGATATCCGTGGCCTCGCTGATGCGCCGATCCAGCTCCAGCTCCGCACGGGCAATGCGCCCGCGCAGCGTGTCGTGCACCACCAGGAAGAAACCGGTGCCCTCATCGAGATTTCCGGCCACGCTTTCCATGGCCTGCATGCACTCGCTCAGCAGCGCCAGGTCCGAGCCGTCCAGTCCCACGCCGCTGTCGTAGGCTTTGCGCAGCCAGTGATTGAGGGGTTCGGCCATGCGCATGCCGTGACGCGCCTCGGCCATGGTCGAGCTGCCGAGCAGGGTGTGACAGGCGCGAAAAATCTCTTCCGGCAGCACGTGCGGTGCGCCGAGTTTCTGCTCGCGCGCGAGCCAGCTGCGCACCGCGGCGACATGGCTCGTGGTTTCACGCGCATAGATCTCGCGCAGCGCCGGGTCATCCTGCGCAAAGGCGGGCGGTAGCGTCTCGGGTTCGAGTTCCACCGGGGCTGCGGCCACGGGCGCCTGGGGCGCAGGTGCCGGCGCTGGTGGCGGTGGTGGCGTCATGACGCTCGCCGGTGCCGGCATGGGCTCGGCCGCCGGCGGCTGCTCGCGCGCGGGTTCGGTTGCTATCGCTGGCGCTGGTTCGCGCCCGCTGGCCAGCGCATGGGCACGCGCCGCGAGCTGTGCGACATCGGTGCGACCGCCCTGACCGGATTCGAGATCCGCCACCAGCGATGGCAGTACCGCAACGGCCGCGCGCAGCGTCTCGAGCACCACCGGCGAGCGTTGCTGCGTGCCCTCGAGAATGCGGTTCAACAGGTTTTCGATCGCCCAGGCGAATTCGCTCAGCGCGCGCGCATTGACCATGCGGCCGCTGCCCTTGAGCGTGTGGAACGAGCGGCGCACAGTCAACAAGGGCTCAGCTTCCAGCGGATTGTGGTCCCACAGCGGGAACTGCTGGCGGATCCTCGCCACTTCCTCGGTGGCCTCGTCGACGAACAGACGGGTCAGTTCCGGATCGGGCGTGGTATGGGTGAGCGTCGCATCGTTGCTGGCCGCGGCTGCGAGCACCGGTGGCTCCGAAATCGCCGGCCCCAGGCGGCGCACGCTGGTGGTGTCGGCGCTGCGGGGCGGGAGCAACAGTGTGCGGTCATAGGTGCCGGCATTGAGTGGCGGCACCGTCGGCAATACCGGCAGCACCGGTTCGGGCGAGCGCGCCAGCGTATCCAGGCAGGTGCGCGCATTGTCGAGCATGTACCAGGGATCGCTGCGACCGGCCTGCAATGTCTCGATGTAGTACTCGAGGCTGACGATGGCGTCGGCCAGGCGATCCAGATAGCCGGGTGCGAGCGCCACACCGCCGGGCTGCATCACGCGCTTCAGGTGCTGCGTGATCTCCTCGATGATCTCCACCGCCCGCACTTTGCCCAGCATCAGCAGTCCGGCCTTGATGCCGCGCATGAGATCCGGCCAGCTGTCGAAGCCTGCGGCGTCGAGCGTGCCGCCGACGTTCTGGGCGACGTATTCCTTGACGCGCGCCAGGTTGACGACGCACTCGCGCAATACCGCGCTTTGAACCTGATGAAAATCCTGGTCCTGTTCGCCCTCGGCTTCACCCTCGGCAGCCTTTTTGCGCGGCATGATCAAGCCGACCAGCTGATCGTCCAGGTGATCCTCGACATTGATCAGGGCGGCGGCCACCTGCACCAGTGCGCTCTCGCCGACCTCTTCCTTGCCGGCGACCATGACTTCGAGCCGCTTGGTCGCTTCCTGCACGCGCGTGCGCAGCTCACCCAGGCCCAGCACGCCGAGCGTGTCGCCTATTTTCTTGAGCAGGCCCACCTGCGGCGCGAGTTCCTCGGGCTGGCCGCCGCCGCGGCGTACGAAGATATCGAGCACGTCCTTGACCTTGGACAGATCCTCACGGATTGCCGCGGCCACGGTATGCATGAGCTTGATCGAGGGCGCGGATAGATTCTCGCGCTCCTGTTCGATCGACTCATCCACGGGCAGCAGTTCGGCCAGGCGGAACGAGGCGCGCACGGCGGCCACGCGCGGACCGCCGCTGGTGGCGCGCGCGACGTAGTACAACAGATTGTTGAGCAGCTCCACCGGTGGGCTCTGCGCATAGCGCGCCTCGCCCCACTCGAACAGCCGCTTCATCTCGCGATCGGCCAGGCCCAGCAGCCGCTTGAGGGAAATGCTGCTCTCGACCCCGTTCTCTCGCAGCGCCTCGATCAGTGCGCCGACCACCCACCAGAGCTGGAATACGGACTGCTGGGTCGCGACCTGTTCGAGGCGCGCGGCCACCGCGGTCATGATTTCCAGGTTCTGCTCGGGGCGCTCACCGCGGATCCAGCCGATGAGGCCGGTCTGGAAGCGGGCGCGCAATCGGCGCGCCCATTGCGAGGCCGTCAGAGGCGGCTCGCCCGGTGCCGGTGCGGCCGGCTGCGCCTGCCGGTCGGACTTAAGATTGAGCAGCAGCAGCGTGCCTTCGGACAGCAGCGCACTGCCGCGCACGGCTCGCAGATCGTTCAGCAGCGGTAGCAGCACCAGCGCCAGATCGCGGCCGCCAGCCAGCACGCGCTCCAGGTAGCCCGGCAACTGCACCATGGCGCGCATCAGCGCATCGAGCGACTCGGCCTGGTTCTTGTGCTCCTTGCCGAGCCCGATCAGGTAGCGCGACACCTGCTCCATTTCCTCGGCCAGCAGCGCTGCGCCGTAGATCTCGAGCACCCGCAGTGCGCCCTGCACCTGGTGAAGTTCGTGGCGCACCCGTTCGAGCATGGCCGCGTTATCGGGCTGCTCGACGTGCGCCTCGAGCGCAACGCGGCCTTCGCCCAGCGCTACGCTGATCTCGCGTGAGACCGCCTGAAGTGTTTGCGTCGCCAGCTCAGACATGGATCACGAGCCGCCGAGTGCCTTGATCCTGCTGCCCGAGTACGCCCCCGAGGACGCACCGGCGGGCGGAGCGGGTGGGGCGGCCGCGGCCGCGCCACTCAAGCTGGCACTGAGTCCACTGGTCGCGGCCGTGATGCTGCCGGTGGCACCGCGATGCATACCGGTGGTATCGCTGCTGCCCGGCAGGCGAAAGCCGGTGATGGACTTGCGCAATGCCGCGGACAGGTCGGCGAGCTTGACGATGGCCTGCGAGGTGGCGCTGGTCGAATCGGCCGACTGGGCGCTGATCTCGCGCAGCACCTGCATGTTGCGCGCAATATTCTGCGCCGCCGAGGATTGGCCGCGGGCACTGGCGGAAATATTCTGCACCAGGCTCGCGATCTGGTTCGACACCTGCTCGATCTCCTGCAGTGCGGCGCCGGCGTTTTCCGCCAGCAATGCCCCGCCCACCACGTCGGTGGTGCTGCGCTCCATCGACACCACGGCCTCGTTGGTATCGGTCTGGATGGTACGCACCAGCACCTCGATTTGCTTGGTGGCGTTGGCGGCGCGTTCGGCCAGGCGCTGCACTTCGTCGGCGACCACGGCAAAGCCGCGGCCGGCTTCCCCGGCCATCGATGCCTGGATCGAGGCGTTGAGCGCCAGGATATTGGTCTGTTCGGCGATATCGCTGATGAGTTCGACGATGTTGCCGATCTCCTGCGAACTCTCCCCGAGCCGCTTGATGCGCTTGCTGGTGTCCTGGATGGTCTCGCGAATGGTGTTCATGCCATCGATGGTACGCCGCACGGCGTCGCCGCCCTTGTGCGCCACATCGACCGAATGGCGCGCAACATCGGCGGCACGTTCGGCATTGCCCGATACTTCCTCGATCGAGGAGGCCACGGCACCGATCGACTCGGTGGCGGCGCCCACCTGCTTGGATTGGGCGCTGCTGGCGCGCGCCAGATGCGAGGCCAGCGCCTGGGTCTGGCGGGCGGCGCCGTCGAGCTGTATGCCCGACTGGCTGATGGTGGCCACCAGTTTGCGCAATGCCTCGACCGCGTAGTTGACCGAATCGGCGATGGCGCCGGTGATGTCTTCGGTCACCGTGGCCTGGACCGTCAGGTCGCCCTCGGCGAGATTCGACATTTCATCCAGCAGCCGCATGATGGCCTGCTGGTTACGATCGGACTCGATGCGCTGCACGTCGGCCTTGCGCTGCGCCTGCAAGGCCGCGATGCCCGCGGTGCGCAGGTACGAGAACAGCAGCGCCAGCGGAATCAGCGCCGCTACTGCCACCAGCGCCGCAATCCAGAGCGGCAGCCGCAGCATCGGCAGGGCCACGCTGCCGGCGGCCGCGACCAGGATCAACACGCCGGTCACGATCGCCAGCGTCTGTGCCCGGCCGGCGCTGGCGGTGGCATTGACGCTCATGCGCTCGCTCCCGTGAAAGCTGGATCTTCCAGTAATGTGCGCAGGCCCATGACCGGCCACTGTTCGCTGCCGCGGCGGAACGAGCCGGCGATGTAGCGCTCGCAATGCACGATGGTGGATGGCACGTCGGCCGTGAACTCGGCATCGGCGAAGCGCCGGAATCCCAGCACCTCATCGACCAGCAGGCCCGCCGGGATGTCCCGGTGATTGACGACGATCACGCGCGTGTTGCGCGAAGAGGGAGTCGGGCCGCTGCCGAGGAAGGCGCGCAGGTCGATGATCGGCAGCAATTGGCCGCGAATATTCGCCAGTCCCAGTATCCAGCTCTTGGCTCCGGGCACGCGCGTGAGCGGCGTGGGTACGCCCAGAACCTCGCGCGCTTCCTCGCGCGCCACCAGGTACAACTCGCCCGCCATGCGCAATGCTACCCCGACCCATTCGCCCGATTGGCCGGCATCGGGAGCGCTGCTGGCGGTCACGGCGCGGCCGCGGCGTTCGAGTTCGGCTAGCAACTCAAACGGCCGGTCGCGCAGACTTTTGAGCGCTACGCTCTCCTGCATGTCAGGCGGCAAGTGTGGCCTGCGCCTTCTCGACCAGCTGGTCGGGTGACACCGGCTTGATCAAATAGTCGATCGCCCCCTGGCGCAAACCCCAGGCGCGATCGGCATCCTGTCCCTTCGAGGTCACCATCACGATCGGGATGGTGCGCGTATCCGGATCGTTCAGCAGGGTGCGCGTGGCCTGGTAGCCATTCATGCCCGGCATCACGATGTCCATGAAGATCAGGTCCGGATGCATCTGGCGCGCGAGCTTGATGCCCTCGGCGCCATCGATGGCGACGGCGGTGCGATAGCCGTGGCGCTCGAGCGCCTTCTGCATCACATGCACCTCCGTGGGCGAATCATCGATGATCAGGATCAATGCCATCGTCTCATCTCCCGATGTGCGACTCGATCGCGCTCAGAAGCTCGTCCTTGGTGAAGGGCTTGGTCAGATAATGCTCCGAGCCGACGATGCGTCCGCGGGCGCGATCGAACAGTCCGTCCTTGGAGGAGAGCATGATGACCGGAATGGAACGAAAAACCTTGTTGTGCTTGATGAGCGCGCAGGTCTGATAGCCGTCCAGCCGCGGCATCATGATATCGACGAACACGATATCCGGCTGATGGTCGGCGATCTTGGCCAGGGCGTCGAATCCGTCGACCGCCGTAAACACCTCGCAGCCCTCTTTGGCCAGCAAGGTCTCCGCCGTACGGCGAATGGTCTTGCTGTCATCGATGACCAGTACCTTGAGCCCCTTGAGACTCGAGCTGCCGCCCGGCGCGAGGGCTCCCCCGCGCTCTTCCGCTGTCGATTCCATGCTCCAGGACCTCCGGATAGCCAGAACGTAGAGGGCCTGCGGCCCCTGCAGGCACCACTCCGAACGTAAGCAAGTGCGCTTCGGGTTTTAACATATCGGCACACCCCCCGCTATGCCGCAGCCGTCACGTTTTTGAGAGCTCGCTGTGGTGGCTGGGAACATAATCGCCCGGTTAATCTGCGGATGCGGTTTTAGGGTAGCTTTCAACGGACGGTGGACTACAGGAGTGGGGATGGGAGCAACGTGCAGCTGGCCGTGGTCATGGACCCGATCGACCACATCAAGTATGCCAAGGACACCACGCTGGCCATGCTGCTGGCGGCGCAGGCGCGCGGCTGGTCGCTGCACTATCTGGAGCAGGCGGATCTGCGGCTGCGCGACGGGGTGGCCGAGGGGCGTGTGCGCCCGCTGCGCGTACGCTCGGATGCAAAGAACTGGTTCACGCTGGGCGAGCCGGCGGTGCAGCCGCTGGGCGGATTCGACGTGATCCTGATGCGCAAGGACCCGCCGTTCGACACCGAGTACATCTATACCAGCTACATCCTCGAGCGGGCCGAACTCGCCGGTGCGCTGGTGGTGAACAAGCCGCGCGGCCTGCGCGACATGAACGAGAAGGTCTACACCGCCTGGTTTCCGCAGTGCTGCGCGCCCACGCTCGTGACCCGTGATATGGCCGAAATGGAAGCCTTCACGCACCAGCAGGGCAAGATCGTCTGCAAGCCGCTGCACGGCATGGGCGGCCACTCGATCTTCGTGATCGAGGCCAGCGACAAGAACGCGCGCGTGGTGTTTGAAACCCTCACCGATGGCGGCAACCATTTCGCGATCGTGCAGAAGTACCTGCCGGATATCGTCGCCGGCGGGGACTCGCGCGTGCTGCTGGTGGATGGCGAGCCGGTGCCGTACGCACTGTCGCGCATCCCCAGCGCCCACGACCATCGCGGCAATCTCGCCGCCGGCGCCCAGGGCGTCGGCCGGCCGCTCAACGAGCGCGATCGCTGGCTGTGCCAGCAGATTGGTCCGGCCATGAGCGCGGCGGGCATGCTGTTCGTGGGCCTGGACGTGATCGGCGGCTTTGTCACCGAGATCAATGTAACCAGCCCCACCGGCGTGCGTGAGCTCGACCGTGAGTTCAATCTCGACATCAGCAGTACCTTCATGGCCGCGATCGAGCGCGCACTGGCGCGCCACACGCTGAACGAGAACTGGATGCAGGGCGAGTATTCGCCGCCGCGGCTATACTTTTGACGTGGCGGCCTCCATCCAGCTCAAACGCGGCAGCGCGACTTTGCCGCAGCGCGAGGGCAACGCGCCGGTGCGCGATCGGCTCATGGCCATGCTGCTGCTCACCGCCCTGCTGCATGCCATCGTCATTCTGGGCATAACCTTCAGCAACGGCTCGCGCCTTACACGCGGCCCCACGCCCGAGCTCGATGTGATGCTGGTGACCGACGAGGTCCCGGAAGCGCGCGCCAACGAACACGCCGCCTACCTGGCGCAGCGAACCCAGATCGGCGCCGGCAATTCCGATCAGGCGCAGCGCGTGGCCAGTCCCGCCAGCCGCGGCGCGCTGAGTAATCCGCGCGCTGGCGATGCGGGCAATGACCAGGCGAACTCCCGCCGCGTGAGCTCCCCGGACCAGCAGGTATTGACCAGCACCGGCAACAGTCCCGAATTCCGCTACATCGGCCAGCTGGCGGCCAGCGATGGCGCCGCACCGCTGCCACTGATCATCGGTGACACCGAAGGCGATCCGCGCAGTGGCCGCGGTGACGCGGTGGAACTGCTGCTCAAGGGCAAGTCCGACGCGCAGCATTGGGTTACGCCCGATACCCGTGCCTCGACCCTCGCGCCCTACCTGGCGGCCTGGAAACGCAAGGTCGAACGCGTGGGGACCTTGAATTTCCCGTCGGCGGCCCGCAACGCAGGCCTGTCCGGCAGCCCGGTGGTGGAAGTGCAGATCGGGGCCAATGGCAGGCTCATCGAGGCCAGTGTGCGTCGCAGCAGCGGCTACGGCTCTCTTGATAACGCCGCCATGACCATCCTCAAGCTCGCCAGTCCGTTCGATCCCTTCCCGGCGGCAATGGCGACGGAGTACGCACAATTGCGCTTTGCCTACCAGTGGGACTTCGTCGCCGGCGAGCTGCAAACGGGTGCTGTGACTGCGTCGTCAGATACGGCATCGGGACCTTGAGAGACCGGGTAGACACCCCCATACTCAAATCCATGGGCCATTCAAGTTCATTGGCAAATCACCTGCTGATTGCCATGCCCTCGCTCGGCGACGGGCACTTCTCCCAGACCGTGGCACTGGTATGCGAGCACAGCGATCGCGGAGCGCTCGGCATCGTGCTCAACAAGCCCCTCGGCATGAAGCTCGGCGACGTCATGGCGCAGATGAAACTGGAGACCTCCGATATCGGCATCAGCGAGCAACCGGTATTGCGCGGCGGGCCGGTGCATACCGATCGCGGCTTTGTACTGCACCGTCCGGGCGGCGATTGGGATTCGACCCATCGCATTTCCGACCACGTGCAGGTGACCACCTCGCGTGATGTGCTGGCCGCCATTGCCCGCGGCACCGGGCCGCAGAACGCCTTCGTTGCCCTGGGTTACGCCGGCTGGGACGCCGGGCAGCTCGAGCGCGAAATGCTCGACAACGCCTGGCTGAGCCTGCCGGTGGACGAACGCATCGTGTTTGACCTGCCGTTCGAGGATCGCTGGCAGGCCGCCTGGCAGCTGCTCGGGGTCGACAGTTCACGCGTGAGTTTCGTCGCAGGTCATGCCTGAGGCGCCGGCCCAGGTCGTTCTCGCCTTCGATTTCGGTCTGCGTCGCATCGGTATCGCCTCCGGCGACACCGATCAGCCGCACCGCCGCGCCCCAGGGCGCCGTCACCGTCGCCGCCCACGGCATCGACTGGACCCCGATCGACCGGGCGCTCAAGGACTTCAAGCCCAATCTGCTGGTCGTGGGCAGCCCGCACAATGCCGACGGCAGCGCCGGCAGCCTGAGCGAGGCCGCCGACCGCTTCGCCGCCGCGCTCGCGCAGCGCTCCTGCCTGCCGGTAAAGCGCACCGATGAGTACGCCTCCTCGCTCGAAGCCGCCGCGGAGCTCAAGAGCCAGCGCGCCAGCGGCCAGCGCCGGCGCCGCGTGCAACGCGCTGACATCGACAGCGCCGCAGCCGCTATCATTCTCGAACGGTGGCTGAATCGGGAGGTCAGGGCAGGTGCGGGCAATGAAACCGGCGGCGATGATTGAGCAGCGGCGCGCGGACGGCTCGCTGCGCCATCTGATCACGCTCGCGGACCTTGGACCCGAGGAGATCGAAGCGCTGCTCGAGCGCGCGCAGCACTACGTGCGCGAGGTGGGCGATCGGCCTCCGGCCAGCGAGCGGCTCAAGGGCGTGACATATCGCCAATCTGTTCAGCCGAGCCCTCGACACGCACGCGCGTATCTTTCGAGCTGGCGGGCAGGCGGCTGGGGGCCGAAGTGATGAACATCGAGGTGCAACTGTCCTCGCGCGTCAAGGGCGAGACCATGCTCGATACCATCTACACCCTGCAGTCGCTGCACTTCGACGTGTTCGTGATCCGCGATGCCGAGCCCGGTGTGCTGGCGCACGTGGCCGCGCACGTCGCGCCGCATGTGAGCGTGCTGTCGGCCGGCGAAGCGCATCTGTCGCACCCGACCCAGGGCCTGCTCGATGCGCTGACCATGCGCCAGCACAAGGGACCGATCGCCGAGCAGAGTGTCGCCATCGTCGGGCGATATCCGCCATTCGCGCGTCGCGCGCTCGGCCTACCACGTGCTGTCGCATCCTGGGCGCACGCGAGCTGCGCATCATTGCGCCGCCGGCGCTGATGCCCGAGGCGCACGAGTTTGCCGGCTGCCTCGCTTCGACTCGCTGGAAAAGGGTCTGGCCGGGGTCGATGTGGTGATGATGCTGCGGGTACAGAAAGAGCGCTTCGCGCAAACCGAGATGCCTGACGGCGATGAATATTTTGCGCGCTACGGGCTGACGCCGCGCGCCTGCTGCGGGCATCGCCCGACGCCATCGTCATGCATCCGCAGCCGATGAACCGCGGCATCGAGATCGCCTCCGACGTCGCCGACGGCCCGCAGTCGGTGATTCGCGCCCAGGTCAGCAATGGCGTGGCCGTGCGCATGGCGGTGCTCGAGACGGTGGCGGGCGGGCTTGCACGCTTGAGCGGTTCACACCGCGGCACCATCACTGCTCGAGGACGCGCGCGTGCTGGCGCACACCCATTTCGAGGGCGAGCAGCACGTGCTGCGCCTGCAGTCCCCGCGCTGCGCCGGGCGCGCCACACCCGGCAGTTTCGTGCATCTGCGCTGCGCCGATGAGCTGCCCATGCGCCGGCCCCTGTCCATCATGCGCGCCCACGCCGAAGCCGGCTGGATCGATGTGCTCTACAAGGTCACCGGCACCGGCTCGCGCGCGCTGGCGCGCGCGCAGCCCGGTCAGAGCCTGAGCGTGCTCGGACCGATCGGTCGGGGCTTCACGCCGCATCGCCGAACGCCCGCGCGTGCTGGCCATCGGCGGCGGCGTGGGAATCCCGCCGATGATGTTCCTGGCCGAATGGCTGCGCACGGCGTGCCTGGAAGCCGATGGTGCTGATGGGCTCGGAGCTGCCGTTTCCGTTTCGTGTGCGCCCCTCCACCATTCTACGTGCCCGGCATGCCCGATGAGGCCATCGCCTGCATGCCCCTGCTCGATGAATGGGGCGTGCCCTCGCGGCTGGCCAGCCTTATCGGGCTTTGCAGGCTGCTTCGACGGCTACGTGACCGATCTGGCGCGCGCCTGGCTCGCGAGCCGCTCGCTCGAACAGCTCGCCGAGATCGAGATCTTCGCCTGCGGACCCACGCCCATGCTGGCCGCCACGCGCCACGGCTGGCGCGGGAATTCGCGCTGCCCTGCCAGGTGGCACTGGAAGAATTCATGGCTTGCGGGGTGGGCGGCTGCGCCGGCTGCGCGGTCGCGGTGCACGTCCAACCGGCATCTCGATGAAGCGCGTGTGCGTGGACGGCCCGGTGTTCGACGCCGCGGCGGTGTTTCCCGGCTGAACCGCGCCGTCGGCGTCCCGCAATGGGCGAGCGGGAGCGTCTGGCCGAATGTGTTGGAGGCGGCTCGCGCGAGCGCCAGCGCGACGCCGTGTTGGTCCCAACGATCGCCGCGGAGCAGATGAGCAGTCGCGCCAGCGAGCGCGAGGAACGCCGAAGAATGCCGGCGTCCGCGGCGGCATTCTTCGAAGCGCCGCCGACCACATTCGGCCAGACGCTCCCGCTCGCCTGCTATCCGAAGTTGATCTTGGCCTCGAGATTGCTGCGCGAATCGGCGTGCGCCAGCGCCTCGTCGAGCGAGATGCGGCCATCCTTGAACAGCCGGTGCAGGGCGGCGTCGAAGCTGATGACGTCTGTTGTCGCCGCTGCGCATGATGGATTCCTTGATTCCGGTGACATCGCCGCGCTTCACCAGTTCAGAGATATGCGGCGTGTTGATCATCACTTCCATCGCCGCCACGCCGCTTGCCGTCGATGCCCATCACCAGCCGCTGCGCGAGGATGGCGCGCAGGTACTGCGACATGTCGAGCGTGACCTGCTTGTGCTGATCGAGCGGGAACATGTTGATGATGCGGTCGAGCGTCTCGGCGCAGTTGTTGGCGTGCAGGGTTGCCAGCACCAGGTGGCCGGTGCCGGAGAGATTGATGGCCGCCTGCATGCTCTCGCGATCGCGGATCTCACCGATCAGGATCACATCCGGAGCGGCACGCATGACACCGCGCAATGCGCCGCTCATAACTCTTGGTGTCGAGGCCGACTTCGCGCTGATTGATGATCGAACGCTTGTTGCTGTGCAGGAACTCGATCGGATCCTCAATCGTAACCATGTGATCGGACGCGATTTCGTTGCGATGGTTGATCATCGCCGCCAGCGTGGTGGATTTGCCGGAGCCGGTTGATCCGACCATCAACACCAGGCCGCGCTTGGACATGGCCAGATCGACCAGCACCTCGGGCAGGCCCAGGGAATCCAGCCGTGGCATGTCGGCGGTGATGTAGCGCAGCACCATGGCCGGATAGCCGCGCTGAAGGAAGATGTTGACGCGAAAGCGCCCCAGGCCCGGCTCGGATATGGCGAAGTCGATCTCCAGCTCGCGCTGAAAATAGCACGATCTGCTCGGGGGTCATGAGGCCGAAGCAGATCGTGCGCACGGCCGAGGGCGGCAGCACCTGCTTGTTGATCGGGTAAATCTGCCCTTCGATCTTGATCTTGATGGGCGCGTTCGAAGTGAAGAACAGGTCGGAGGCCTTGCTTGTCCACCATCAGCTTGAACAATGGCTTGGTGTTGAGCGATGGCTGCGCCTCGCTACCGGTGATCTCGAGCGGGTCTGCTGACATGATGGACCTAGAAATTCTTGCCTTGCTGTGCCTCGTCGGCGATCGCAGAGGTCGCCATCGGCTTCGACCGGTTTGTTCTCGCGCTTGCTCTCCAGCTTCATGCGCAGCCTGAGCTCGTTCTTCGAATCGGCATTGCGTAGCGCGTCTTCGTAGGAAATCGTATTCTGTTCGAACAGGTCGAACAGCGCCTGGTCGAAGGTTTTCATGCCGATGCGGTTGGAACGCGCCATGACCTCTTTGATCTTGGCGACCTCGCCGCGGAAGATCAGGTCCTGGATCAGCGGCGAATTGAGCATGATCTCCATCGCCGCTATGCGGCCGCTGCCGGCCTCGCGCGGAATCAACCGCTGCGAGATCAGGGCGCGGATGTTGAGCGACAAATCCATGAGCAATTGCTCGCGCCGCTCCTCGGGGAAGAAGTTGATGATGCGATCGAGCGCCTGGTTGGAACTGTTGGCGTGCAGCGTTGCCAGCACCAGGTGGCCGGTTTCGGCGAATTGAATGCAGTATTCCATGGTCTCGCGAGCGCGGATTTCGCCGATCAGGATCACGTCCGGCGCCTGGCGCAACGTGTTCTTGAGCGCCGCCTCCCATGAATCGGTGTCGACACCCACCTCGCGGTGCGTGACCACGCAGCCCTTGTGCTGGTGCACGTACTCGACCGGATCCTCGATGGTGACGATATGGCCGCGCGTCTTGTCGTTGCGATAGCCGAGCATCGAGGCCAGCGTGGTGGACTTGCCCGAACCGGTACCGCCTACCACGATCACCAGGCCGCGTTTGGACAGCACCACCTCTTTCAATATCGGCGGCAGGTCCAGCTCTTCGAACGAAGGGATCTTGGCGTTGATCAGGCGGATCACGCAGCCGATGTGACTTTGCTGCACGAAGGCGCTGACGCGAAACCGGCCTATGCCCGGCGGCGCGATCGCAAAATTGCATTCCTTGGTGGCGTCGAATTCCTTGGTCTGGCGATCGTTCATGATGGCGCGCACCAGGATCGCCGACTGGTCGGGCGTCAGCGCGCGTTCCATCTGCGGACGGATTTCGCCGTCCAGTTTGATCGCCGGCGGGAAATTCGCGGTGATGAACAGGTCCGAGGCCTTGCGCTCGACCACGCGCTTGAGCAGTTCCTGCATCAGCTTAATGCCTTGATCGCGGTCCATCACCCTTGCGTCCTGAGCTATTTCAGATGTGCCCATCCGGCCCCCTCGCCGCTACAACGCGTCCTTGTTGGATGCCTTGTAGCGCGCCTCTTCCTTGCTGACCGAACCTTTTGCGACCATCTCTGCCAGGCATTGATCGAGCGTCTGCATGCCCGAGGACTGCCCGGTCTGAATCGAGGAATACATCTGCGCGATCTTGCCTTCGCGAATCAGGTTGCGGATCGCAGGGGTGCCGATCATGATCTCGTGCGCGGCGATGCGGCCGCCGCCGGTACGTTTGAGCAACGTCTGCGAGATGACCGCGCGCAGCGATTCCGACAGCATCGAGCGCACCATCTCCTTCTCTTCGCCCGGAAACACATCGACTATGCGGTCGATGGTCTTGGCGGCGGAACTGGTGTGCAGGGTGCCGAACACCAGATGGCCGGTTTCGGCAGCCGTCAGGGCCAGCCGTATGGTCTCCAGGTCGCGCATTTCACCGACCAGGACGATATCCGGGTCCTCGCGCAACGCCGAGCGCAGCGCCTCGCTGAATCCCAGGGTGTCGCGTTTGACTTCGCGCTGGTTGATCAGGCAGCGCTTGGACTCGTGCACGAACTCGATCGGATCCTCGATGGTGATGATGTGATCCGGGCGATTGTCATTGCAGTAGTCGATCATGCCGGCGAGCGTCGTGGACTTGCCCGATCCGGTCGGCCCGGTAACCAGCACCAGGCCGCGCGGCAGCATGCACAGGTCGCGGAAAATCTTCGGCGCCGCCAGGTCGTCCAGGCTCAGTATGACCGAGGGAATATTGCGGAACACGGCGCCGGCGCCGCGATTCTGGTTGAAGGCGTTGACGCGAAAGCGCGCCAGCTTCGGGATCTCGAACGAAAAGTCGGTCTCGAAGAACTCTTCGAACGCCTTGCGTTGCTTGTCGTTCATGATGTCATACACCATGCCGTGCACTTCCTTGTGGGTCAGTGCGGGCATGTTGATGCGCTTGATATCGCCATCGACCCGGATCATCGGCGGCACGCCCGCCGACAGATGCAGGTCGGAAGCGTTATTCTTCACGGCGAACGCCAGCAATTGCGCGATGTCGACGGCCATCCGGATTCTTCCTCGCTAGTCCTGCGGCAGTTGGTGGCGTGCCAGTATAGCGGAGGGCCTTTACCCCCAATATGTTAATCGCTCCGCAGAATTCATCGGTGACCGGCGCGCTGGCTGCAAATTTATCGGCGCTGCAGCAGGAAATCGCGGCAGCGGCACTGGCCGCTGATCGTACTGAGGACTGTGTCACGCTCGTGGCCGTCAGTAAGGGGTGCGAGGCGAGCCTCGTGCGCAGCGCCGCCGGGCTCGGTCTGCTGCACTTTGGCGAGAGTTACCTGCAGGAAGCGCTGCCGAAGCTCGAGCAGCTGCGTTCGCTGGCAGTGACCTGGCACTTCATCGGCCGGATCCAGGCCAATAAGACCCGGGCCATTGCCGAGCATTTCGATTGGGTGCACGGCATCGACCGGTTACGCATCGCCGAGCGACTCTCGGCACAACGGCCGCATTATGCGCCGCCATTGCAGGCCTGCCTGCAGGTCAATATCGACGGCGAGGGCAGCAAGGGCGGCGTGGCGGCCGACCAGGCCGAGGCGCTGGCCATCGCGGTACAGGCGCTGCCGCGGCTGCGCCTGCGCGGCCTCATGTGCATCCTGGCTGGCGGCCGCCCGTCTGAGGCCAACCGCGTCAGTTTTGCCTCCCTGCGGGCCCTGTTGCAGCGGATCAACGCTCGCGGGCTTGCGCTCGATACGCTGTCCATGGGCATGAGCGGGGATTTTCGTGAGGCCATCCTCGAGGGTGCAACCCAGGTGCGCATCGGTACCGCCTTATTTGGGGCGCGAAATGAAACGCCGCTTGGCTAGAATGCTGCCATGAACAATGAGGCCCAAACGCGCATCGCCATCATCGGCGGCGGCAACATGGCGCGCGCCCTGATCGGCGGCCTGCTGCGTCAGGGGCACTCGGCGCAGCAGCTGTGCGTGGGCGAGCCGCAGCCGGCCGCGCGCGCCGCGCTGGAGCGCGAGTTCGCCGTGCGCACGGCCAGCGACAACGATGCTGCCATCGAGCAGGCGGCACTGGTGGTCTTGGCCGTGAAACCACAAGTCGCCGCACAGGTATTGCGGCCCATGCAGGCGGCGCTGCGGGCGCAGGCGCCGCTATTGCTATCGATCGTCGCCGGCCTGCGCATCGCCGATCTGGCACGGCTGTGTCCGCAGGGGCTGGCGATCGTACGGGCCATGCCCAATCGTGCGGCATTGGTCGGCGCCGGCATTACCGGGCTGTACGCGCAGGCGACTGTGACCGCTGCGCAACGCGCTCTGGCCGAACGGGTCGCGCGCGCCGGCGGCCCGGTCGTGTGGTTGCGAGCCGAGGCGCAGCTGGACATCGTCACGGCCCTGTCCGGCAGCGGCCCGGCCTATTTCTTTCTGCTGGCCGAGCAGCTGGCACAGGCGGCGATCGCACTGGGTCTTGATACCGACACCGCGGCGCTGCTGGCGACGCAGACACTGCGGGGCGCCGCGGCGCTGGCGCAGGGCGATACCACATTGGCCGACGAACGCGCCGCAGTCACCTCCAGGGGCGGCACCACCGAGGCGGCGCTGCGAGTGCTGGCTGCCGGCGGGTTCGACGCCCTGGTGGCGAGCGCCGTACGCGCGGCGGCGACGCGCAGCGCCGAGCTCGCCGACGCGCTGGCCGCGGCCCTGAGTTCCCAGTCAAGCGCCTAGCGCGCAGGTGAGTGTTGCGATGGCCGCACTGATTTTTGTGATCGAGACGCTGCTATCGCTTTGCCTGCTGGCAGTGCTGCTGCGGCTGCTGCTGCAATGGTCGCGGGCCGACTTCCGTAATCCACTGGCGCGCTCGATCGTGCACCTGACCAACCCGATCATCGTGCCGTTGCGGCGGCTGTTGCCCTCGGTCGGCCGCATCGACACCGCCTCGTGCGTGGCGGTCGTGGTTTTTGCGCTGCTGAAGGTGTCGGTGTCGTGGCTGCTCAACGGCTTCGGGCCGCCGCCGGCACTGATCTGGCTGCGACTGACGGCCTTCGAGATTCTGGGCACGACCCTGTGGACCTACTTCTTCGCGATATTTTTATACGCCATGCTGTCGCTGGTGGCCCCGGGCGTCTATTCGCCGGCGCAGAGTTTGCTGGTGTCACTGTGCGAGCCCATCCTGCGCCCCATCAGGCGCGTGATTCCGCCGCTCGGCGGCCTCGATCTCTCGCCGCTGTGGGCCGGCATCGCGATTCAAGCGCTGTTGATTTTGCTGCGCTGAGCCGCGGGGCGCTTTGGCGAATGCGCGCGAGCCTATAAAAAAAGGCATTTGCTCAACGCTTGTTACCGAAAAAGCATTTGCGCGGAGGCAGCGGTATGCTATGTTGCGCGCCGTTTCGTGATGATTTTCATTCGTTACGCGCCGAAAATTTCGGCGCCGACACATACTTGAGGAGATTCAGCAATGGCGAAAAAAGGTGGGGCACCGACGAAGTCGGAGATTCTGGCCACGGTTTCCAAGGATACGGAACTCTCCAGAAAACAGGTCAGTGAGGTGTTCGAGTCCCTCAACGGAATTATCAAGAAGAGCCTGAGGGGCAATGGTTTATTTACACTTCCTGGTCTGCTCAAGCTCAAGGTAGTAAAGCGTCCAGCGACCAAATCGCGCGAAGGTGTCAATCCTTTCACGGGCGAGAAGATGACGTTCAAGGCCAAGCCGGCCAGCAAGAAAGTGCGCGCATTGCCGTTGAAGAATCTGAAGGCATTCGTGAACTGAGCGAGTCTTTCAGCTTTGCTTTTGCAGAAGCCCGGCACGAACTACCTGCCGGGCTTCTTCGCTTCAGGACGTGCAGCGCAGCACAGCGCTAGCGCGGGCTCAGGTCTGAAGGCTGCATAACCGCCGCGCGCAATTCCGGCAGGCGGCGGTTGAAGAAATGATCCACGCCGGGCAGCAACCGCAGCTCCGGCGGCGGCGAGAAGCGGGCCGCGAAGGCCTGTACCGCGCGGTAATCGACCACCTCATCGGCCTCGCCCTGGATGATCAGCCACGGACACTGCGGCTGCTCGACCGGGCCGAATTCAGCGCGCATCACCGGCGGCGCAACCGTGATGAGCCGTGCGGGCTTTGCCAGCGGTGCCGCCCGCAACGCAACCATGGAGCCAAATGAAAACCCCGCCAGCGTCAACGGCAGTCCGGGCCAGCGCGCGCGGCCCCAGGCGATCACCGCCAGCGCATCGGCGCTCTCGCCCCTGCCCTGGTCATACTCACCTTCACTCTCGCCGACGCCGCGATAGTTGAAGCGCAGCGTCGGTTGCCCCAGCTCCTGCAGCGTACGCGCCAGTGTTTGCACGACCTTGTTGATCATTGTGCCGCCATGGAGCGGATGCGGGTGACAGATCACGCCGAATCCCTCTCTCGTGCCCGGATCCTCGAGCAGCGCCTGCAGCGCGCCCGCCGGACCGGCTATCTGCAGCCCCTGCGACGGCGGCGGGCGAAAGCTCAAGCTGGCTGGCTACTCATGGCCGCGGCTCCACCAGGCGTACCAGCAGCTTGTTGAGGCGGCGCGCAAACTCCGGGCCGTTCGCTACCTGGCCCTCGTCGGCGAGGCTGGCCTGATCGTACAACAGCTGCGACATCTCGCTGAAGGGCTCGGATTCCTTCAGCCCCTCCATGTAGCGCACCAGTGGATGCGCCACGTTCAGTTCGAACGCCGGCGCACTGGCCGGAATGCTCTGCCCGTTGGCGGCCAGCACCCGGCGCATGGAGGCGGAGAGCTCGGCCTCGCCGCGCACCAGGCAAGCCGGCGAGTCGCGCAGCCGCTCGCTGACGCGTACTTCCAGCACTTTGTCGCCCAGGGCGTCCTTGAAGCGCTTGAGCAATGGCTTGTGCTCGCGCCGCTCCTCGTCGATGCGCGCGCGCTCGCCCGCCTCGGCCAGTCCGCCCAGCTCCAGGTCACCGCGGGCGACGTCCTTGAAGCGCTTGCCCTCGAATTCACTGACCCGGCCCATGACCCACTCATCGACGCGATCGCCCATGAGCAGCACCTCGACTTCCTTCTGCCGCAACAGTTCCAGGTGCGGGCTCTCGCGCGCTGCTTCCACGCTCTCGGCGACGATGAAATAAATGCGCTCCTGCCCGGGGCGCATGCGCGCCACGTACTCGGCCAGGCTCACGTTCTCCTCGTTGCCGGCGGCGGCGGTGCTGGCAAAGCGCAGCAGCGGCAACAGCCGCTCGCGATTGGCCACGTCCTCGCCCAGGCCTTCCTTGAGCGCGCGGCCGAATTCGCCCCAGAACTGCTGGTACTTCTCCGGCTCATCCTTGGCCAGCTTGGCCAGCAGCTCGAGCGCGCGGCGGGTCAGCGCGCTGCGCATGGCCTCGACCTCATGGTCCTGCTGCAGCAGTTCGCGCGAGACGTTCAACGGCAGATCGTTCGAATCGACCACGCCCTTGAAGAAGCGCAGGTACAGCGGCAGGAACTGTTCGGCGTCGTCCATGATGAACACGCGCCGCACGTACAGCTTCAGCCCGCGCGCGGCTTCCCGCTGCCACAGGTCGAACGGCGCGTGCGCCGGCAGGTACAGCAGGCTGGTGTACTCGCGCTTGCCCTCGACGCGATTGTGGCTCCAGGCCAGCGGATCGGCGCCGTCATGGGCGATATGGCGGTAGAAGTCGCGGTATTCCTCGTCCGTGATCTCCGTGCGCGGCCGGGTCCACAGCGCCTGCGCCTGGTTGACGTCCTCGTATTCCAGCAGCGCCGCACCCTCTTTGTGCATGCGCACCGGGAAGGCGATGTGATCGGAGTAGCGGCGCACCAGGGCGCGCAGCCGGAAGCCGTCGGCGAATTCCTTGGCGTCCGGCTTCAGATGCAGCACCACGCTGGTGCCGCGCTCGGCGCGGGTGATGGTCTCGACCGTGAACTGGCCATCGGCGCTGGATTCCCAGCGAACGCCCGCCTCGGCCGCGACATCGGCGCGGCGGCTGAACAGCTCGACCCGCTCGGAGACGATGAAAGCCGAATAGAACCCCACGCCGAACTGTCCGATCAGCTGGGCATCCTTCTGCTGGTCGCCGGTGAGGCGCTTGAAGAACTCGGCGGTGCCGGATTTGGCTATGGTGCCCAGGTGCGAGACCGCGTCCTCGCGGCTCATGCCGATACCGTTGTCGCGGATGGTGATGGTGCCGGCCTTGGGATCGGCATCGATCCAGATCGCCAGCTCGCTGTCCTTGCCCAGAAGCGCCGGATCCGACAGCGCCAGGAAGCGCAGCTTGTCGTTGGCGTCGGAGGCGTTGGAGATCAGTTCGCGAAGAAAGATTTCCCTGTGGCTATACAGGGAGTGGATCATCAGCTGCAGCAGTTCCCGGACTTCTGCCTGGAAGCTTAGTTGTTCGCGCTCGCTGGACATGGCCACCACCCGCTATTACGGTCAAACCGGCGGTATGGGGCCGAACTCCTATGGTTTCAAGTCAGGCGCAGCATGTGGCGGCAGGCGCCGACCCAGTCGTCCATCTCGTCCCAGATCAGTAGGAATACTTCCAAGGTCGTGTGCTGCCGCAGTGAAGGTGTGGCGATGCTAGAGAGCTCGCCGCCACCCCGGCGTGTGCTGCCTCACAGGCATTACTGAGCTGGCGCACTGCCTGTCCGGCTTGCGGGCTGTGTCGCGCATGCGTAGTCTGCACAACGACATAATCTTCGGCAGATCAGGATCTTCGTATGCAGCGAATCGTCGTGCTGAACCCGAAAGGCGGTTCGGGCAAGACGACCATAGCCATCAATGTCGCCAGCCACTACGCGCAACGCGGCGAGCGGCTCGTGCTGATGGACTACGATCCGCAGGGCTCGTCAGCGCACTGGCTGAGCAAGCGGCAGGATACCCAGCCGCATATCGCGCTGATCGCAGCCTATGAGCGCGATCCGCGCATCACGCGTGCCTTCCAGCTGCGTATACCTCAGGGTACCGACCGGGTGGTGGTCGACACGCCGGCGGCTCTGGAGGCCAATGAGATTCCGGATCTGATCCGCGGCGCCGACAAGATTCTGGTACCGGTACTGCCTTCGGACATCGACATACACGCCTGCTCGCGCTGCGTGCAGAACCTGTTATTGGTGGCCAAGGTGCGGCGTGATGAAAATCGCCTCGGCATCATCGCCAATCGCGTGCGGCGTAACACCGTGATCTACCAGTCGCTGACGCGCTTTCTGGACACGCTCAACATTCCGATCGTGGCGACGCTGCGCGATTCGCAGAGCTACGTGCGCTCGGCCGAGAGTGGTTTGGGGCTGGCGGAGATGAAGGCGAACCTGGTCGCCGAGGACTGGTCCGACTGGCAGTCGATGTTCGAATGGCTGGAGTCCCCGACCTATCATCGCGTCCCGGGGGGCGGCCAGGCATCGGGTATCAGTTCGACCGGGCAGCGACGCAGCGGCGCCAAGCCTTAGGCCCGCTGGTCAAGCGCTTCGCTGGTCAAGCCCTTCAGGGCTTGCTGTCATCCTTCCAGTCGATGCGCATCTTGTCGGCCCAGCTCTTGTAGTTCGACCAGGTGTAGAGATTGCGCGTGATCGCGGCGTGCCGGGTACGCGTGCGCTGCATGTGCTCGAGCCAGCGCGCGTAGGCCTCAGCACCGCTCGGTGCAGCAGTCGCCTCATTGGCGGTCTCGAACTTCGGCGGTTCAGGTTTACTCATGTGGGTTGTAGGGGCCTCCGTGAACACCAGACTATGGTGCTGCTTGCGTCGGAGACAGGAACTGGATCACAGCGATCCCGCTCATATTGAGCTACGCGCCCGCTGCGCAAACGCCATGAAAGAACCGAGAATTGGAGCGTGCCAATAATGCAAAGCCGCGCTCGAGCGCCCTTGAATTTCAGGCCACCAGACGGTAGCAGGGCCGGTAGATGCTGCCGGGCAGTTTCATGCGCCGCTGCGCCACGAAGCCGGCCAGCAGCTCGTCCAGCAACGGCATGATCTGCGGATCCGCGGCCAGCTCGTAGGGTCCGTCGCGCTCGATCGCGGCCACGCCGTTTTCCTTGACGTTGCCGGTCACGATACCGGAGAAAGCGCGGCGCAGATTGGCGGCCAGGCGATGCACCGGCTGCCCGCGATGCAGCTGCAGCGCGCGCATCGAGGCGTGCGTGACCTCAAACGGCTGCTGCATGTCGTATGGCACGCGTAACAGCCAGTTGAAATTGTACGAGTCGTTCTGGCGGCGGCGAAACTCGTGCACCTGCTCGAACGAGCTCACCATGTGGCGCGCGACTCCGGCCGGGTCGTCGATGATGACCTTGAGGCGCGTGAGCGCCGCCGGCCCGAGCGTGCCCTCAATGAAGCGGGCGATCTGGTCGAAATAGCCGGCGCTGGCGGCCGGACCGGTCAGCACCACCGGCAGCGGCTGCGCCGCGTTGGCCGGATCCAGCAGCACCCCGAGCAGGTACAGGATCTCCTCGGCCGTACCCGCGCCACCGGGAAGCACCACGATGCCATGCGCCAGGCGCACGAAGGCTTCGAGCCGCTTTTCGATATCCGGCATGATCACGAGCTGGTTGACGATGGCATTGGGCGGCTCGGCGGCGATGATCCCCGGCTCGGTCAGGCCGATGAAGCGGCCATGCGTGATGCGCTGCTTGGCGTGGCCCACGCCGGCACCCTTCATGGGCGCTTTCATGGCTCCCGGGCCGCACCCGGTACAGACATCGAGCGCCCGCAGCCCCAGCTCATAGCCGACCCGCTTGGCGTATTGATATTCGGCATCGCCGATCGAGTGCCCACCCCAGCACACCACCAGGTTGGGGCGTGCCTTGTAGTCGAGCACCCTGGCGTTGCGCAGGATATGGAATACGGCGTTGGTGATGGATGCCGGGTCGTGGGTGTCGAGGCGGCCCACGCCGATGATTTCATTAGCCGTGTATATGACGTCACGTAGCACCGCAAACAGGTGCTCCTTGATCCCATGGATCATCTCGCCATCGACGAAGGCGGCGGCCGGCGCGTTGGTTATCTGCAGCTTGATGCCCCACGCCTGCCGCACGATCTGCACGTCGAAATCGCGATAGCGTTCGAATATCTCCTTGGCGTTATCGTTGTCGCTGCCGGAGTTGAGCACCGCCAGCGCGCAGTTGCGAAACAGGGTGTAGAGCCCGGTCTGGCTGGTATCGAGCAGTTTGTCGATCTCGGCCTGCGACAGGTTCTCGAGACTGCCGCGCGGCGCCACACGCGCGTCCACCGAATCGGCGATGACAACCGTCGCTTCCATGGCCGGCGCGTCCCCGGGACCCGAGACGATCCTCAAGGCAGTATTTCGATCGGGATGTTGTCCTGCGTCATCATCCACAGCTCCACCATATCGGAATCGGACATGGCGATGCAGCCATCGGTCCAATCCGACTTGGCATAGTACTCGGGCGAATGGCGCAGGGAGTTCGGCAGGCCGTGCAGCATGATCGATCCGCCCGGATCGACGTGGTCATGCCGCGCGCGGCGTATATCCTGATCGTTGGGGTAGGACACTTGTATCGAGAGGAAATAGTCGCTGCGCGAGTTGCGTCGCGTGAGCTGGTAATGGCCCTCGGGAGTGCGAAAATCCCCGGCACGCTCCTTGGGTCCTTCCGGCATGAGTCCGAGCGCTACGCGGTAGCTGCGCAGCACTTCACCGCGGCGCATGAGATAAAGGCGGCGCTCGGATTTGTGCACGATGATCTGGTCGGCCACCGGCATCGAGGCCGAGAGGCCGGCGGGTGCGACTGCCGCTGCGGGGAACGGCGCTGCAGGGGACGGCGCAGGGGTCGATGAGTCGTCGATCGTGGGCGAGCCGGTATCACACCAGGCGGCGCCCGAGACCCCCAGCAGCAGCGAAGACAATGCAGTCACTATGCGTCGCATCGGCTTGAATTATAGGCGCAGTATCCACGCTCCAGCGAGCCTACTTCGGTCACAGCGGTGTGACGTCTTCCACTTTTGGCAGCGAAACCTGCGTGCCTGGCCGTAAATCCGTGAAATCCATATCCGGGTTGTACTGCTGCAACAGCCAGATCGGCACTTTCACATTGCGCTGAGTAATGCTCCAGAGCGAATCGCCCCGGCGGGCGACGTAGATCTCGGTGCCGGCGATTCGGTGCGAAGCAAAATACGCCGCCTGCAGCCGTTCGTGATAGTCGCGCCGTCGCTGTTCGAAGTCCGCTCGCGTCGCATGGTCGAAATCGAGCTTGATGCGCCGGCCCATGATCACCGGCGTGCGGCCGTGCAATCTATTGAGCACACGCAACCGGCTGGCCGATGTTCCGAGCCAGTCGGCGTAATGACCGAGGGTCTCCGCGGCTACCACGCGGATGCTGCCGTCGGTGGCCACCGAGTAATCCACCGGGTCCGCGGATTGCGGCCCGGTGGCACCTGAAAGCAATTGCGGACCTTCGGCCTGCGCCTGCGACGCCGATACCGGTTCGGTGGTCGAGGCAACCTCCTTGGCGTCCGCCACCGCCCGGTCTTCCTCCTGACTCTCCTGCACGGCGGCCTTGGCCGAATCGAGGCTGGCGGCGGTGGTCTCGGTCTCCGGCTCCGGAGCGCCGGCCACCAGCCGCAGCCGCTCACCGCCGTAGAGGTCATCATCCCGGTCGCGAATTGAATTCAGCGCCATGAGCTTGCTGACCGTCACGCCCGTGCGGGCGGCGATGCTCGAGACCGTGTCGTCGCTCTGCACCAGCGTGTACTCGGATGCCGCCGCGTCCGCCGCGAGGTTCGGGGCTGCGGGCGCCGCAGCGCTGGCCACGACCGTCGCCGCGGGCGGACTCGGTGCCGGAGTGGTGGCCTCGGTCACGCTAACCGGGGGCGCAGTGACCGCAGCGTTCGCGGCCGGCGCCACCACCGAGGCAGCTGAGGGCACGCTCGCGGGCGGGGTCACCTGGGCCACGACCACGGGTTTGGCGGCGCCGAGGCGCTGCGCCAGCAGATCCGAGGTCCACTTGGAAGCAGACCCCGGCAGGCGCACCACATAGCCGGCCGGAATCGAGCGCTGGCCGTTCCAGACTGCGGGACGCAGGGCTGGATTGAGGCTGCGCAAAGTGTCGCGATCGACACCGAGCGCGCGCTCCAGCGCCGCGCTGCTGGCGCTGGCACTCATCTTCACTTCGACGAACTGCGTCTCGGCGCCGCGGTTGAGCGGGCCGAAATACTTCTCCGGATCCTGGGACACGGTCAGTGCCGCCAGGAACGACACGTAGAAATTGCGCGAAGCGAAGCCGAAGGTGGGGCTGTGGTAGTCGCGCACGATGCGCACGATGTCGTCGGTGCCAAGCTGTTCGCGCGCGCGCAGCATGCCCTCGGAGCCGTGGTTATAGGCGGTGATCGCCAATGGCCAGCTGCCCAGCAGCCGGTAGTTGTAGCTCAGCAGTTGCGCGGCCGCTTCGGTTTCGCGAAACGGATCCATGCGCTCGTCGACCGAACCGTCGATGCGCAGGAATCGCCGGCCGGTGGAGCGCATGAACTGCCACAGGCCGGCAGCCCCGACCTTCGAGTAGGCAGCCGGGTCGAACGAGGACTCGACATGCGGCAGCGCGGCGATCTGCGCCGGCAACCCCAGGTTCGCCAGCACCTCGGCAATGTGTGCTTCCCAGCGGCCGGCGCGCAGCAGGCCGGCGCGGAAGCGGTCCGACTGCCCAAGCTGGAAGCGAACATCGTCCGCTGCCTCTGCCAGCCGGGCTGGCGTGGCCTCCGCCCCCCACAGATCGAGCACCTTCTTTTCGTCGGCGTCCTGCGGCGCAGCACCGCTGGCCAGATGCCGTAGTATTTGCGCGATGCGCTCGCGCTGGGCATCGACGCGACGCGCGCGCTCGTGATTGGGCGTATCGGCCTCAAAGTGCATGGTCTCGTAGACCACCGAGAGCTTGTGCTGGTCGTGAATAAAGCCGTCATTAGTGGAAATCTGCGTATAGACGCGGATCCAGAACTGCACGTCCGGTTCCAGCTCGGCCGGACGCGGCAGCAGGTCCTCGGCGGCGCTGGCGATGCGCGCCATGCTCAGCAGCGCCAGCAGTAGCAGTAGGCGTTTCATGGGCCGGAAGAATAGCGTGATTCGCGGCCAATTCCCGGGAGTCACGTCCCGGAATAAAATTGCCTGTTCGTGAGTCTTACTAGCGTGAGGAGAACCCGGCCCGACGATGGATGAGAAACGGCTTCGCTTCGAGGCGCAGGTATTGCCACATATGGATGCCGCCTACAGGTTTGCACGCTGGCTGTCGCGCTCGCCCGCCGATGCCGACGATGTCGTGCAGGAGGCCATCCTGCGCGCCTTTCGTGCCTTTGGCGCGCTGCGAAGTGCGGATGCCAAGGCGTGGCTGCTGACCATCGTGAAAAACTGCCATGCCAGTGCCTTGCGGCAGCAGCAGCGACGCGGCCTGGTACCGCTACCCGATGAAACGGATGCGCGTGACGGGCACGCCGTGATCGCGAGCGCCGAGGATCCCGAGGGCGAGAGCATCCGGCTCGATGATGAGCGCAGCCTCAGCGCACTGCTGTCGACGCTGCCGGAGGACTATCGCGAGATCCTGGTGTTGCGGGAGATCGAGGAGCTCAGTTACCGCGAGATCGCCACGGTGACGAAAATGCCCATGGGTACGGTGATGTCGCGCCTGGCGCGCGCGCGCGCGGCACTGAGAACGCAATGGCTGCAACAGATGGAGACCACGTGCGGCACCCTGAAGCCCTGAACCTGCAGGCGTACTTCGACGGCGAGCTGGACTCGCTGGCCACGATCGAAGTTGAACGGCACATCGAGCAGTGTGCCGAGTGCCGGGCGCTGTTCCAGGAACTTGAACAGACGCGCGCCGCGCTGCGTCAGCTGCCGCCCGTGTCCGTGCCGGCGGCGCTGCGCGCGCGGGTGACCCGGGCGCTGGATCGCGAAAGCGCCCGTGAGCGCTGGCCGCAGAATCTCTGGGGCCGGCTCACGCTGCGCGCGCAGCCATTTTGGCTGGGCGCCGTGGGCGGTGCCGTCGTCACGGCCGCCGCGGCGGTGTTCGCATTCGTGATCTGGGGGCTGCCAGCCCAGCCACCGAGCGACGATATCGTGGACGCGCACCTGCATTCGCTGATGTCGTCACATCTGATCGATGTCGTCTCGACCGACAAACACACCGTCAAGCCATGGTTCGCCGGGCGCGCCGATGTATCCCCCGTGGTCGCCGACTTTGAGTCCCAGGGCTACAAGCTGCTCGGTGGACGCGTGGACTATCTCTATCATCAACGGGCAGCAGTTTCGGTCTACCAGCACGACAAGCATGTCATCAATGTCTTCAGCTGGGCCGCGGACCAGCGTACAGCCCCGCACGATGTCACCCGCAACGGCTATCACCTGGCCTTCTGGATCGCCGGCAACGTGGTCTATTGCGCCGTCTCGGATACCGGCTGGGATGAGCTGCTGGCACTGCAGCGATTGTTGCAGAGCTCAACCGCCCGCGACGCGCCGGACGGGTAGGCCGCAGGAGCGCAGCGCACGCGATCAAACTGGGAGGCAGTTGCTATCCGAACTGAAGCGTCATTTTTAGACTTCGCGGATGGTCTACCGGCGCGAAATAGACGGATTGCGAGCCCTGGCGGTGGTGCCGGTGATGCTGTTTCACGCCGGTTTCCCAGCCTTCAGCGGCGGCTTCGTCGGCGTCGACGTGTTCTTCGTGATCAGTGGCTATCTGATCACCTCGATCATAATGAACGAACGGGAAGCGGGTACCTTTACCCTCGTTGGTTTCTACGAACGCCGGGCGCGACGCATACTGCCGGCGCTGTTCGTGGTGGCGCTCGCCTGCCTGCCGTTCGCCTGGCTGTGGATGCTGCCAGGCGATCTGAAGGATTTCTCCGAGAGTCTTATCGGTCTGTCCACCTTCGCATCAAACATCGTGTTCTGGTTGAAGAGCGGATACTTCGACACCGCCGCCGGGATAAAACCTCTGCTGCATACCTGGAGTCTGGCGGTCGAGGAACAGTACTACCTGTTGTTTCCCTTGTTTCTGCTGCTGGCATGGCGCGCGGGGAAACGATTTCTGCTGGCAGTGCTGGTGGTGGCGGCGATACTCAGCTTCGCCGCGGCGCAGTGGGGTTCACTGCACAAGCCCACAGCCGCCTTCTATCTGCTGCCGGCACGCGGCTGGGAGCTGTTGATCGGAGCGTTCGCCGCCTTCCACCTGGCGTCGGGACGGGACCTGCAAGCGGCAAAAGGCAGAGGCCGCCAGCTCGCCGATGAGTGCCTGGGGATTCTCGGCGTTGCATTGATAGCGTACGCGATCTTCGCCTATAACAAGGCAACGCCCTTTCCGGGCGTGTATGCCC
This sequence comes from uncultured Gammaproteobacteria bacterium, assembly GCA_963735775.1. GTDB lineage: Bacteria > Pseudomonadota > Gammaproteobacteria > Steroidobacterales > Steroidobacteraceae > FEN-1191. Next base: position 102,321 of record CAVTMG010000001.1, read on the forward strand.
TGGCACCGACCCTGGGTGCCGTCTGCATCATCCTGTTCGCGACCGCCAACACCTTCGTCGGCAAGTGGCTCGGCAGCAAGCCGCTGGTGGGAATTGGCCTGATCAGCTACAGCGCCTATCTGTGGCATCAACCGATGTTTGCCATGGCCAGAAATCGCGCCATCGCGCCGCCAACACCGGCGCTGCTGCTGCTGCTGATCTGCCTCGCGATCGGCCTGGCTTACTTGAGCTGGCGATTCGTAGAGGTGCCCATGCGGAACAAGCGCCGGGTAAGTCGATCGGCGATTTTTACGATGGCGCTGTGCTTCAGTGCCGGACTGTGCGCCGTGGGCCTTGCCGGGTACCTGGGCGAGGGATTTCAGGGCAGATTCAACTTGCCCGAAGCGATGATCCACTCATTCGACCGGACCAGCAGGCTGGATGAGTGTTTCTACAAGCCCAACATCGACAGCAGGCAAGACTGGCTTTGCGCGTTGGGCACGCGCAGCACGGACGTGTCCTTCCTGGTATTCGGCGATTCGCACTCGCTGGCGATGCTGCCGACATTCGACGAAGCCGCGCAGCGGCTGGGTGCCTCCGGCGTATACACCGGCGCCAGCGGCTGCACGCCGTTCCTGGGAATCTACGCCTTGCGCGTCGATCAATTGAGCAACAATTGCCGGGCACTCAACCAGAGAGTGTTCGATTACGTCAAAGCCAACAGGATACGAAAAGTCTTTCTGGTTGCAAGATGGACCTATTACACCGACGGCGGCTATGACGGCACCGATTTCTCCTATATCGGATTGACTGCCGACAGCCGGAAGGAGAAGAGACTGTCACGTGAAGCATTCAAGGCGGGTCTTCAAGCCACCGTGGATGCCTACGCGAACATCGGTAGCGAGCTATACCTCGTCGCACAGCTGCCGGAGCAGAGGTACGACGCCAAGATCGTCTACTACAAGGCTTACCGGAATGACCGCGCGGACTTTGCTGAAACCATCCGCAGCATGTCCATACCGCTCAGCGATCATCGGCAGTTGCAGTCCTACGTGTCCTCCCTGTTCAGCGCATACGCGGGCAGCGGACGATTGAATGTCGTGTCGCTGGATGATGTCTTCTGTGACCGCGAACGGTGCCTGCTTGGCAGCGAGGACCAAGGCTACTATTTCGACACCGACCATATATCCACCACGGGCGCCCACCGGGCGGTCGCCGTGATGGCCAACTACATCGTCGACTCACCGAAAAATGCGCCGATTCAGGCGAGAAGCGTTACGACAGCCGAGCGGCTTGCTGATCACTAATTGGCGTGGCTGGTATAGATCGTTATACCGTTCCCATCGGGGTCCTTTATGCAAAAAAGATGATGCCCAAAAAAAGTTTGATCAGGGATCTCTCCTGCCGTGATTCCCCGACTGATCAGCTCCAACCGATATTCTTTCAATTCTTCCCGGTCTTTGCCTTTGATCATGAGGTCAAATTGCTCGGAAAATCTTTTATGGAATTGTCCTGTCAAACTTTCCGCTATGTCTTCTCCAGCCGGCTGATCGATTGGCAACAATATGAGATGAGTGCCTCCACGTAGTTCGATAATTGCGCCCTCTGCGTCAATATAAAATGGAGGAATGCCGAGACTTGAATAGAACTGGCAACTGCTCCTAAGGTCAGCCACCTTAATAACCAGGTGAGCCACTGCTAACTCTGAGCCAACGACAGTCTTCATCTCGATTAACCCCAAACTGGGTCCGATTCGCCTTAAGATACCAGACGGTATCTTTCAAAGCAATCAATTAATTTGCGCCAAGGGATCACCCATTGAAATAGAATTTGGAGACGTTGTGGAGACTTTCGAAAATGAAGGCGACTAAAGTAAAAAACGCGTACATGAAGAAAAAGGACCCTCTCTTCGTTAGAGAGTCCCTCTTAAATGCCGCCTTCGAACTCGCTGCGTCCAAAGGCATGGCTGATGTCACCGTCAACAAAGTGAGCGAATTGGCCGACGTTACCAAGGGGGCTTTCTTTCACCACTTCGATGACAAAGAGATGTTGGTGACGGAGCTGGTGCAGATGCTTTTGACCCGATTGGACAAGGAGTTTGAGCGGCTGATGGCGCAGGAACAGCCTTCCGACGGATGCTTTACGCGCGCATACATCAGGGCCGCATTTTCCGAAGGCGCGGCTGAGCGTAAAATTTGGGGCGCGCTCTTGAGTCTGATGGCCTCTAAAGATCAGGTTGGATGGGCTTGGGATAACTGGCTGAGCGACCGTCTAAAGCGACATTCGAAAACTGATTCGAGAATCGAGCTTCGTGTCGTAAGACTTGCGGCAGATGGCGTATGGTTTGAGAGAGTCATGAACGCAAAGTCGAAAAACCTAAAAGGTGTCGAAGAATATCTTCTTGATATGACGCGAATCCGTTAGATTGTTCGAGCTATTGCGGACAAGGGGAAATCGGTAGGCTCAAAAGTGTTCGAGATGTGTTCGCACCGACGAGCATGGGCTTCTTCAGCCAAAGCTTCGAGCATTCATCGAGTTATGCTGCTACCTGTAGATGCGTGGAGGCGAGCGTGAAGTTCGGGGTCTTCGATCACGTGGATGCCAGCGGTCTGCCGCAGGCCGACCATTACGAGATGCGGCCGTACGCGACTTTATCGCGCGGCAGTCGGGCGAGGCCGGCGCCAATTTCTTCCTCTGTCAAATGATCTTCGGCGCCATGCGCTACGAGGAGGCGTTGCATTCGCTGACGCTGTTCTCGCGCGAGGTAGCGCCCGCCTTCGACACGCCGTGAGCGACATCGATATGCGACAGCGCCTGCTGCAACGGTGAGTTCAATCAGGCGCGCTAGTTAGCCGCACTTGCTCTCGCCGCAGTTGAGGCAGGTCATGCAGCCGTCCATCATGACCACGGCGGCGGTGCTGCACTTGCTGCACAGCTGCGCGCCGTCGGGGAAATGCGATTTTGAGAAGGCATCCTGCTGCTTGGCGCGCAAATCGAATTCCGCGCGCTTCTCCTCGATCATCTTCTTCTGATGCTCATCGAGTTCCACCTTGCGCATCAGACCGATGGTCTGCAGATGCTTTTCGATCACATAGCCGAGCTCGGCGATGATCGAGGGCATGAACTTGCCGCCCGGCTGCCAGTAGCCGCCGCGCGGATCGAACACCGCCTTGAGCTCATCCACCAGGAAGGCCACGTCGCCGCCCTTGCGAAATACCGCCGAGATGATGCGCGTGAGCGCCACGATCCACTGGAAGTGATCCAGGTTCTTCGAGTTGATGAACATCTCGAACGGCCGGCGCTGCTCGTACTCCGTACCCTCATTGAGCACGATGTCGTTGATGGTCACGTACATCGCGTGATCCGATACCGGCGTCTTGATCTTGTAGGTAGAGCCGATCAGCACCTCGGGGCGCTGGATCTCCTCGTGCATGCGGATGACTTTGGCGGTACGGCCATCGCGGCTATGCGCCAGCTCTTCCACGGGTTGCGGCGGCGCCTGCGGCACCGGCTGATCCTCGGGCTTGTGTACGCGGTACTTGACGATGCGTTTATCGATGCGTGTGCTCATGATCAGAGTTTCCCGTAGTAGCCTTCCTTCAAGGCGTCAAACAAATTCGCGGCGCTGTGCTTCTCGCCGTCGTACTCGATTTCTTCATCGCCGCTGACCTTGATCTCAGTGCCATCCTCGAGCGTGAACACGTAGGTGGTGTTCTTGAGATCCTGCTCCTTGACCAGCACGCCCTGGAACGCCTCGGGGTTGAAGCGAAAGGTGGTGCAGCCCTTGAGCCCCTGCTCGTGGGCGTAGCGATAAATGCCCTTGAAATCCTCATAGGGATAATCGGTGGGCACGTTGGCGGTCTTGGAGATCGACGAGTCGATCCACTTCTGCGCCGCGGCCTGTATGTCCACATGCTGCTTGGGCGTGACTTCATCGGCGGCGGTGAAATATTCCGGCAATGCCTCGGCCTCGTTGGTGGAACCCGGCATGGCGCGCGGATTGACCAGTTCGCGGTAGGCCAGCAGCTCGAACGAAAACACGTCGATCTTTTCCTTGGTCTTGCGGCCACTGCGGATCACGTTGCGGAAATAATGGTGCGCGAATGACGGCTCGATGCCATTGCTGGCATTGTTGGCCAGTGACAGTGAGATCGTGCCGGTGGGCGCGATCGACGTGTGGTGGGTAAAGCGTGCGCCCACCTGCGCCAGCTGCTCGACCAGTTGCGGCGCCGCTTCGGCCACGCGCTGCATGTAGTGACTGTAGCGCGCATGCAGTAGCCGTCCCGGAATCCTGGCACCAGGTTTCCAGCCATCGCGCACCATCTCCGGACGCTTGCGCAGCATTTCCTTGGTGACCGAGAACTCCTCGTTCATGATCGGTGCCGGACCCTTCTCGCGCGACAATTCGAGCGCCGCCTCCCAGCCCGCGATCGCCATCTCGCGCGAAACATCCTCGGTGAACTGCACCGATTCAGCGGAGCCATACTTCATGCCGAGCAAGGTGGTGGTGGAACCTAAGCCTAAGAAGCCCATGCCATGCCGGCGCTTGCGCTGGATCTCCTCGCGCTGATAGCTCAACGGCAGCCCGTTGATCTCAACCACGTTGTCGAGCATGCGTGTGAACACGCGCACCACTTCGCGATATTCGTCCCAATCAAATCGCGCCTGCGGCGTGAACGGTTCGCGCACGAAACGCGTGAGATTCACCGAGCCGAGCAGGCAGGAACCGTATGGCGGTAATGGCTGTTCGCCACAGTTACCTGTAACAATGCCATTAAATATCAGATTGTTCTTATCTTTTTGCGTGGTATCAAATACCGCCGCGTAACCGACATGTTCGATAGACACAATCGAACTGCGGAAACTCTGGCGACCAACGTGCGTACGTTGCGTGCGCCACTGCGCATACTTCTGATTCTTGGTGTCGGTTAAAAATCCGATCTCCTGCATGAACCGGTCGCGCGATTGCGAGCCGATGATCAACTCGTAATCGGCCTTGCAGTTGTACAGGCGCTTGCCGCCTTTGCCATCGGGCAGCATCCGCTGACCCGCGGCGCGGCGATGCAGGACACTGCAGAAGATGCCGAAGTTCGCGAGCAAGCGTCTGAACATCCTTCAACAGCGATGGCTTGCTCGACGCGAGACGGATCGTGCAATGCGCATTTTTGTCCGACCGCTGCACCGTCCCATCGCACTGAAACAACGCCCGCAGATATCCCTTCACGCACGCTTCACTGCCGCGCCAGACGACTTCCGGCACCTGCAATTTGCTCTTGGCCGAGAAGCCGTAGTGCTCGAGCACGCGTGCCAGCAATACTGAACGGATCATGATCAGGTTGCGCTGGGGTACGGCGACTGCGCTCACCTGATATTCCCGCGCGTTTTCCGATACGCCCGCGATCAATGCATTGATGGTGTTGACCACGGTCTCGGCGTAGTCGCGATCCAGTCCCCATAGATTGATGATCGCCGCCTGCTCGCCCTTGCCGCGATTGGTGAAATGTCCATCACCGGTGAGCAGACCCAACAGCGTGCCCAGCTCTGGCGAGCCCTCGCTGCCGAACTGTCCCTTGCCGGACTGGATCATCAGTTCATCGCCGGGCTTGAGATCCTTGAGCTTGATCTTGCCGCGGCTGGTGTAGAAGTCATGCCATGCGGTGGCCTTGATCTCGTAACCGGCCTCGGTCACCACGCGATAGACATCGGCGGACTCCGAGGTCATGAATGCCGGCACCGCCGGACGCACGGCAACGCCCGGTCCGGTGCCCAGTGCGCGCCCATCCACGGTCACCTGCAGATCCGCGCCGCTGGCGTGCAGATCGCCGATGCGCACCATGCCGAATTGCGTGGCCAGGCGGGTGTCAGCGGTCACGCAGGGATTAGTGGCGCGAATATTCTCGCACCACCAGTTGTTGTTCATCTCATTGACGCGATCGATCAGGATGAAGCCGGGCTCGGCAAAGTCGTAGGTCGAGGACATGATCACGTCCCACATGCGCCGCGCCGGCAGGGTCTTGTAGACGCGGCAGGCCACCAGGCCTTCCTCGTTGGTGACATAGCCTTCGTGCACCGGCCATTCGCGCCAGACAAATTTCTGCGGCATCGTTGAGATCGGGTTGTTCGGCCTCGAACTCGCGCCGCGATATCGGAAACGCGAGCTTCCAGTCGCCCTCTTCGCGCACCGCCTTCATGAACTCATCGCTGATCAGCAGCGACAGATTGAACTGGCGCAGGCGCCCGTTCTCGCGCTTGGCGCGAATGAAATCCATGGCATCGGGATGGCCGACGTCGAAGGTACCCATCTGCGCGCCGCGGCGGCCGCCGGCCGAGGACACCGTGAAGCACATCTTGTCGTAGATATCCATGAACGACAGCGGGCCCGAGGTGTAGGCGCCGGCGCCCGACACGTAGGCGCCGCGCGGGCGCAGGGTGGAGAACTCGTAGCCGATGCCGCAGCCGGCCTTGAGCGTCAACCCGGCCTCGTGCACTTTGCCGAGGATGTCGTCCATCGAGTCGCGGATCGTGCCCGAGACGGTGCAGTTGATGGTCGAGGTCGCGGGCTTGTGCTCCCACGCGCCGGCATTGGAGGTCACGCGGCCGGCGGGGATCGCGCCCTGGCGCAGCGCCCAGAGAAAGCGCTCGTAACAGGTATCGCGCAAATCCTCGCGCTCAACGTCCGCGAGGGCGCGCGCGACACGTTTATAGGTATCGTCCATGCTGCCGTCGAGCGGCTGGCCGTCCTTGGAACTCAGCCGGTATTTCTTGTCCCATATATCCAGGGACGCTTCCTGGAACGGAACGCAATCCAAGTCTCGAACTACGAGTTTCATAACTGAATTCATAGTACTGGCAGCTCCCACACTCCCCAAAATTGCGCGCAAAAGGTTTGCCGGCGCAACACCATATATAGTTGTGCGACCGCTGCAGGTTAAACAAGCGCGCGGGTCACCGTCAAGATTATGAAATATTAAAATCTGGTATTTTATTAAAGCACAATCATAGCGTTACGAAACTCTTCGCAGCATCAGCGCGATCAAAAAGATTCGAATTCGGGGTGTATTGCGCCAGATCGGGACCCCCCATATCTTGTGTACCGCCCGCTGCACCGCCCATACACAGCTGCTGCACAGCTTTATGCACAGCCTCAGGCCTTGAAAGCGCACAGACCACCCTCAAATCTATGCGCAACGACAGGAGCTTCAAGCGCGCCTGTGGGATTGACCCCAAACGTCGATTCAAACCATTTTTGGAGGATTAGGACCATGACATTGATACGTTACGAGCCCTGGCAGGTGATGGGCCGGCTGCATCGCCAGATCGACCAGATCTTCGGCGACAGCTTCGCCTCGCCGGCTGCCACCGGTGAGAACTCCGTCGCCTGGATTCCCACGGTCGACATTCACGAGGAGCCCGAGAAAGTTCGTGGTGCGCGCTGATCTGCCGGGGGTCGACCCCAAGGACATCAGCATCACGGCTGAAAATCGCGTGCTGACAGTTCGCGGCCAGCGCCAGTTCGAGCGCAGCGAGACATCAGAAGGGCTTTGAGCGCCTCGAGCGCGTCGAAGGCTCGTTCCTGCGCCGCTTCACGCTGCCCAACAACGTTCAGGACGATCAGATCAAGGCCCGCCATGTCAATGGCGTGCTGGAAGTGACCATCCCGAAGGTGGCAACGCCTGAGCCGCGCCGGGTGAGCGTCGAGACCCACTAAGACCCTTCGGGGTCCGATGGACTCGGGGCCGGTATCGCGCTTTACTGCCGCATCATGCAGTACCGCGTGCTATCGGCCCCGGCCGTTTGAACACCACCATTGCCAGAGGACCGTTGCTGATCGGGGTGACCGGCGGCACCGGCTTCGTCGGCCGTGAACTCATAACCCGGCTGGCAGGGGCCGGTCACAGCGTACGCGTACCCACGCGCAATGCCGTGCACGCTGACCAGCTGTTGCCGCTCTCGAGCGTCGAGATTGCCGTCGGCAATGTCTACGACTCGGATTTCCTGCGCCGCTGCTTCGATGGCTGCGACCTGGTGATCAACCTGGTTGGCATACTCAACGAGCGCGGCCGCAGTGGCGCCGGCTTCCGCCGCGCGCACGTGCAGTTCACCGAGGGGCTGCTGCGGCCATGCGGCAGGCACACATCCACCGCCTGCTGCACATGAGTGCACTCAATGCCGATGCCAAGCATGGGCGCAGTCACTATCTGCGCACCAAGGGACAGGCCGAGCAGTTGCTGCGCGATGCCAGCGGTGTGCAGTGGACCATCTTTCGGCCGTCGGTGATTTTCGGCGCCGAGGATTCACTCACCACGCGTTTCGCGGCATTGCTGCGGCTGAGCGCGGGAGTGCTGCCACTGGCGCGCCCGGCGCCCGTTTCGCGCCGATTTACGTCGGCGATGTGGCGGACGCCTTCGTGTGCGCCGTCGACGGCGACGCCACCATTGGTTCTACCTATGAGCTGTGCGGACCGGAAGTGCTGACGCTGGAGCAGATCGTCAGACTCACGGCACGGGCGGCGCAATTGCCCTGTCACCTGCTGCCATTGCCCAACGCCATCGCCTGGCTGCAGGGCGCGCTCATGGATTTCCTGCCGGGAAAGCCGTTCTCCCTCGACAACTATCGTTCACTGTCGATAGACAGCGTGTGCCAGGACAACGGTTGCCAGCGCCTGGGGCTGCGGCCGGCCAGCTTCAGGGCCTGGACGCCGCTGTGGCTGTATCCGAGGACGATAGCTTCGCCGCATCCCTTGCCGTAACCGCAACCGTTGCCGTAGCGCACAGCGCGTGGCGCGCGGCCGGGTCGCGCCCGAGCTTCCGGACGGCGGCGTAGAAGGCCGGTAACTGTCCGCCGTTGCTCTCAAGCAGGTGCTGGAATCCCGGCACGCAGTCGGAATAGGTGGCGATCGAGGCCAGGTGAGCGTTGTTCAGCCCGCCTTCATCCAGGCGCCATAGCCGTCGCCGAGCTGATACTGATGCTCCAGCGCGCGCACATTCTCGGCTATGCCGGCCAGGAGTTCGTGCTTGCGTTCGCGCATGCGATCCACGCTCAACGGCTCGTGATAAAGGCTTTCGAGCCGGGCACGCCCGGCGGCAAAGGCTCGGATGATCTGCTGCTCTGCTTGGCTCTGGTCCAGGAAATGCTGCAGCTCCACGCTGCGCCCGCGCGCGGCCAGCCAGCGGCGCAGACCCTCCTGCTCCACGCTCACGGCGAAGGATTCATTGAATTCGCTGTCGCCCTTGATGTAGATCAGTTGATGCGCGAGTTCGTGAAAGATCGTTGCCACCAGCTCCAGATCGCCATAGCGCATCATGGTGTTGAGCACCGGATCGGCGAAGTGCCCGAGCGTTGAATAGGCGCTGACGCCGGCGACCAAGGTGTCGTTGCCCTTCGCGGCCAGGGCGGCGGCAAAGGCGCGCGCGGCGCGCTCGTGGAAGTAGCCGCGATAGCTCAGGCAGCCGGTGAAGGGAAAGCACCAGCGCAGCGGTTCAATCGAAAATTCCGGCGCCGCCACCACATTCCAGACCACGTACGGCCGGCCAAGATCGGCATAGCTGCGGTAGCTGCGGTTGTCAGGCAGCGCCAGATCGCTGGAGGCGAAATTGCGCGCGTCCTGCACCAGCTGCAGCCGCGCTTTGAGCGCCGCGTCGGTGCCCGGATCGGCCAGCACCCGATCGATCGGCCGGCGCGCGCGCATCAAGCGCCATTGACCCTGGGTGGCCTGCGACAGATAGGCGATGCCGCAACCCGACAGGTCACCGCACAGCAGCAGCGACATCAGGACCTGCAAGGCTCGCGCGGGGTGGCTTCGGCTCTCGGTTAACATGCGCTCATGCGAGTTTATCTGGTTGGCGGCGCGGTCCGGGACGAGTTGCTCGGACGGCCCGTGTCCGAGCGCGACTGGGTGGTCGTTGGCGCCACTCCCGAGGAGATGCAGCGCCTGGGGTTCCGGCCCGTGGGCCGGGAATTCCCGGTGTTCCTGCATCCCGAGACCAAAGAGGAATACGCGCTGGCGCGCCTGGAGCGCAAGACCGCGGCCGGCTATCGCGGCTTCGTCACCGAGTTCTCGCCGGACGTGAGCCTGGAGCAGGACCTGTTGCGCCGCGACCTGACCATCAATGCCATGGCGCGCGCTGCCGACGGCACGCTGATCGATCCCTATGGCGGCCGCGATGATCTCTCGGGCCGGCAATTGCGTCATGTCTCGGCCGCCTTCATCGAGGATCCGGTACGGGTGCTCAGGGTGGCGCGGTTCGCCGCCCGCTTTGCCGGCTCAGGGTTTCAGATCGCGCCGGAAACGCGCGCGCTCATGCAGGCCATGGTGGTCAACGGTGAGGTCGCCTCGCTGGTGCCCGAACGCGTCTGGCGCGAGACGGAGCGCGCCCTGGGCGAGGCCAATGCGGAAGTCTTCTTCGACACCCTGCACGATTGCGATGCGCTGCGCGTGGTGCTGCCCGAGCTGCATTGGGGCGCGGCGGATCGCGACGCATTGCAGGCGGCCGTGCGGCTCACGGCCGACGCCAGCGTGCGCTTCGCGGCGCTGATGGCGGCCACTGCGGCGCCGGCCATCGATGACTTGTGCCAGCGCCTGCGCGTCCCGAACCCGTATCGCGAGCTGGCCGTGCTGAGTGCGCGTCTCAAGGATGGCATCGCTGGCGCCGCCGACATCGATGCGGCAGGCCTGCTCGAGCTGCTCGAGAGTGCCGATGCCTTTCGCCGCTCAGAACGCTTCGAGCGATTGGTGCTGGCGTGCTGCGCCCGTGCCATCGATCCGGTCGCGCTCAAGCTGCTGCAGGAGGCGGCGGTGGTGGTTCGCGGCGTGGCGCTGAGCAGCGAGCGCATGCAGGGACTGCAGGGCGTGGAGATTGCCGCCGAGCTGCGCGCCGCGCGCATCGAGCGACTGAAGCGCTTTCAGAGCGAGCGGCGCAAGTCCTGAAGCGCGAACCCGCGCAAAGGCGCATCGAAGCCGCGCGTGAGCGCCATGACCTTGAAGCGCTCACCCATCTCCCCCGGCAACAGCAAGGTGCGCGCCTGCGCGGCCAGCCGCGCGCGCGCCACCACCTCGGTGGCCGCGGCGACCTCGGCCTCGATGCCGTTGGCCAGCAGAAAAGCCGCCTGGGTGCAGAAGCCTGCGACTTGCAGCTGCGCATCCACGGCCGCCTCCGCCACGCGCGTGAAATCGACCCAGGCCGTGATGTCCTGCACGCCAGGGAAGAGCAAGGGATCGTCGTGTGCGCGATGGCGAAAGTGGCAGCGCAGCGTGCCGCGATCGCGCTGCGGGTGGTAGTACTCGTGACGCGGCAAACCATAGTCGATCAGGAATATGGCGCCGTGCGCTAAAGCATTCGCGAGCGCGGCGATCCATGGGCCAATGAGGGGACACAGCTCGGATACGAAATCAGTCGGCCAGCCCTGCGGCGCCAGGCGCGCCAGTTCAGCGCGCAGTACCTCGTCCGCCGGGCGGTCGGCGTCCACGAGCCGCCCCCCGGCCGCAATCCCCACGCCGCGCTCCTGGACGGCTGGGCCGCCGATGACGAAGCGCTGAAAGGGCAAGGCGTCAGCGACTTCGTTGGCGAGCAGCACGCCGGCGATGGGTACCGCGGGCAGCGTGTCGAGCCATTCGACGCGCGCGGCCAGTTCCCGGGGCAACGCTGAAAGCGTCTGGCGCTGGCGCGCGCGCAGATCGGCACTGACTTCGAGGATCAGGTAACGACGCGGCAATTGCTCGAGCTCGGCGAGGCGCGCCAGCAGGCCGGCGGCTAGCCGGCCGGTACCGGCGCCCAGTTCCAGCACATCGCCGCCGGCGGCCTGCAGTACCGGCGCACACTGGTTGGCCAGGCAGCGGGCAAACAGTTCCGACAGCTCCGGCGCCGTCACGAAATCCCCCGCCGCACCGAATTTGACACTGCCGGCCGCGTAGTAGCCCAGGCCCGGTGCGTACAGCACGATGCGCAGATAATCCTCGAACGACAGCCAGCCGCCATGCGTGGCGATGGCGTCCCGCACCGCCGCCGCCACCGCGTGCGAATGCGCTGCCTGCCAGGCAGTCAATTCGGGCAAATTTGAGCAAGCCTCACCGGACGTCATAAGCTGCACCCATGAGCCCATCCCGTTCCCTGGCCGGCCAGACGGCCCTCGTGACCGGCGCGGCGCGGCGCGTCGGCGAGCACATCGTACGCGCGCTGCACGAGGCGGGCGCCAACGTCATGATTCATTGCCATCGCTCGCGCGTGGACGCGCAGCGGCTGGCCGAGGAACTCAACCGCGTGCGCCATGGCAGCGCCGACGTCGCGGTCGCCAATTTATGCGACACCGCGCAGCTGCCCAGGCTGGTCGCGCAAACCTGCGAGCGCTTCCAGGGCCTGAACCTGCTGGTCAACAACGCCTCGAGCTTCTATGCCACGCCGCTGGGCAGCATCACGCCGCAGCAATGGAATGATCTGATCGGCACCAACCTGCAGGCGCCGTTGTTCCTGGCGCAGGCCGCCGCCACGCCCCTGCGCCGCAGCCGCGGCAGCCTGATCAACATCGTCGATATTCACGGTCTGCGTCCCATGCGTGATTACGCCGTGTATTGCAGTGCCAAGGCCGGGTTGATGATGCTCACGCGCGCGCTGGCGCGCGAGCTGGCGCCGGAGGTGCGCGTCAATGGCATTGCTCCGGGCGCGGTGCTGTGGCCCGAGGCCGGCATGGACGCGCAGCGCAAGCAGAAAATACTCGGACAGATCCCGTTGCAGCGCGCCGGCACACCCGAGGACATCGCGCGCACGGTGCTGTTCTTCGCGGCCGATGCGCCGTTCGTGACCGGCCAGATCCTGGCGGTCGACGGCGGCCGCAGCATCGCCTGGTGAGCGCAGCACAGCAGTGCACCATGCCTGGCACGGCTGCTGCCGTGCAGCCCATAGTGATCCGCTTCGGCCGTCTGGGCGACATGGTCCTGCTCAGTCCTCTGCTGCAACTATTGCGTCGCCGCTACGGCATGCCGTGCTGGCTCATCGGTTCCGGCCCCTGGTCCAACGCTCTTTATCTCGCTGATCAGGATATAGCGCGGATCTGGTCGCTGGCCGGGCGTCACACGCCGCTGCTGCTCGGTCCCATCTGGTGGCGGGTGCTCTGGGCACTGCGCCACAGCGGCAATTCGCCGGTGTATGTGTGCGAAGCCGCCGGCTCCCGGCGCCTGCCGCGAATCAGGACCCTGCTGAGGCTCGCCGGAGTCAGCGCGCAGCGCTGTCTGTTCCTGGATGAAGACGTCGAACAGGGCGTCGAGCATCGCATCGACGGCCTGCTGCGCCTGGGCAAGCAGACGCCGCCCGCCTTGCAGCCGGCGAATTACCCGTGGATGCAAGCAGACCCCACACCGCGGATCACGATCCAGCAGCCGTACCGCCTCGAGCGCGACCACTGGCTCAAGACCTGCGGCTGGACCGGACGGCCCATAGTGCTGGTGCAGCCAGGCAGCCGGCAAAGTACCCGGCGCAGATGGCGCGACCGGAGCGAGCACAATCAGTGCGACGACAAGGCATGGTCGCTATCGAACTGGTCGGCATTACTGCGCTGCATGCACCAGAGTCTGCCTCAGGCGCAGATCGTGCTGTGCGGATCGCCCGGGGAGCAGAAGCTGCTGCGCCAGATTCACCGGCTCACCGGGCTCGATGACCTCGCCGCCCCCGCTCTGCCGCTGGGCCGGCTGCTGGCGCTGTGCGAGGTTGCTCACAGCATGGTATCGGTGGACAGCGGTCCCGCGCATATCGCGGCCGCGCTGGGCGCGCCATTGGTGGTGCTTTTCGGCGCCACCTCGCCTCGCCATTGGCTGCCGCGCGGGGCCTGCGGCGCGCCGGTCATCGCCCTGGGTGGACCGCCCGAGGTCTCCCACGTCGATCAGATTTCGGTGCCCGAAGTACTGGCGGCCTGGCGTTCACTGCCGCTGCGCCAGGGGCTCACGCGGCATTGAGATCCGGCGCGCACGCGCTCATCGCGTGATCGGCCTGCGCAAACGCCGCCCACAGCTCGCCCATGGTCCTGCCGGCAATCGGGTGCCTGACCTGCGGGGCCAGCTCGGCAAGTGGCCCAAGCATATAAACCCGTCGCAGCAGATCGCGTCGCGGCAACGTATAGCCAGGCCCCTCACCCACCTGATCGCCGTACAGCAGCAGATCCAGATCCATGGCACGCGGTCCCCACTTGGGATCCTCGCGGGCGCGGCCGCACTGCGCTTCGATGGCGTGCAGCGTGCACAATAAATCCGCCACCGGCATTTCGGTGGCGAAGCGCGCCACGGCGTTGATGAAATCCGCGCCCTCGAAGCCAAAGGCCGGATTGCGATAGCAGGCGGAAAATTGCGCATCCGGAAACTGCGCTTTAAGCAGGCGCGCGGCTTTCAGCAGGCGCAGCGCGGGATCGATGTTGCTGCCCAGGGCGACGAACACCTCGCTCATCAGATCAAATCGGCCCGGGTGCGCTCGATGCTCACGCCGACGTCACGCGAGTCGCGGATGGCGCCGGGCTTGTTGACGCTCACGCGCACCCAGTCGAGCGAGAACTCCGCCAGCAACAGCAACGCCAGCCGATGCGCGAGCGTCTCGACCAGATGAAACTGCGTGCCGGGCAGCCAGCCCAGCACGCGCTTGGCCACGCGCTTGTAGTCGATGGTGTCTTCGACCCGGTCGGAGCGCGCGGCGCGCGCGCAGTCGCACGGCAGTTCCAGATCGATCAGCAGCGTCTGCGGCGTACGCCGCTCCCAGTCGATGAAGCCGATGATGCATTGCGCACTCAGGCCGCGCAGAAATATCCGGTCGCTGTGGTCACGCTCGCTCATGCGCCGAAGTCTAGCCTACGCCGGGCGGCCGCAGTTCCGTGAGCGGCCAGCGCGCCCGGACTTCGATCGCGGTGCCCGCGCGTTCACCGGCACGCAGCCGATGCAGTCCGGCGATCGCGATCATGGCCGCATTGTCGGTACAGAACTGCACCCGCGGGTAGTAGACGCGAGCACCGCGGCCCTGCGCCTCGCGCGTCATGCGCGCGCGCAGCTCACGATTGGCCCCGACCCCGCCGGACACGACCAGCGTGCCATGGCCGGTATGTTCGAGCGCGCGCAGGGCCTTCGCGCACAGTGTGGCCACGATGGCATCCTGTACGGCGTGGGCCACATCGGCGCGGCCCTGCTGATCGAGCGGCGCTGCGCGCACCGCCTGCATGACCGCGGTCTTCAAGCCGGAAAAGCTGAACTCGAAGCCGGGGCGATCCAGCATCGGTCGCGGAAACCTGAAGGCGCCGGGCCGCCCGTGCGCGGCGAGCTGCGCCAGCTCCGGTCCGCCGGGATAGGGCAGGCCGAGCAGCTTGGCGGTCTTATCAAAGGCCTCACCGGCGGCATCGTCACGCGTCTGCCCGAGAATCACGTAATCGCCCACACCGCGGACGTCGATCAGCATGGTGTGGCCGCCCGACACCAGCAATGCCACGTGTGGAAACGGCGGCGGCGGCGTCTCGAGCATGGGCGCCAGCAGGTGGCCCTCCAGATGGTGGATGCCGATTGCCGGCACGCCCCAGCCAAAACTCAGCGAACGTGCCAACGCCGCACCGGTCAGCAGCGCGCCGACCAGCCCGGGGCCGGCGGTGTAGGCGACGCCCTCGACCTGATTCGCGCGAGTCTCTGCCTGTTCGAGCGCAGTGCGCACCAGCGGCAGCAGCCGGCGCAGGTGATCGCGCGAGGCCAGCTCCGGGACCACGCCACCGAACGCCCGGTGCAGATCGATCTGGCTCCACAGCTCATGGGCCAGCAGCCCACGCTGCTCATCGAGCACCGCGACCGCGCTTTCGTCACAGGAGGTCTCAATGGCGAGTATGCGCATAGCAGATAGAGTGCGCGTCCGGCGCAAGCATTTTGCCTTTTCCGTTGACTCTCATTAGAATCGCGGCCCGAAGTCCAGTGGCTAGCGGCCAAAAGTACTTCATAATCAAGAGGTTGGGAATTCGATGCCGAGTGTTCGTGTACGCGAGAACGAATATTTCGACGCCGCCCTGCGGCGTTTCAAGCGAGCGTGCGAGAAAGCCGGCGTACTCGCCGAGCTGCGCCGCCGCGAATTCTACGAAAAGCCGACGCAGGAGCGGAAAAGAAAAAAGGCGGCCGCGGTCAAGCGCCACATGAAACGGGTGTCGCGCGATTTCGTGCGCCCGGCGCGCTGATCCGCAAGCCAAGGCGCGCTTCCAGCGCCCTGAAATCCCATGAGCCTCAAAGAGCGCGTGCAGGATGATATGAAAGCGGCCATGCGATCCGGGCAGAAGGATCGCCTGGGTACCGTGCGCCTGATCCTGGCGGCAATCAAACAACGCGAAGTCGATGAGCGCATCGTGCTGGACGATGTGCAGGTGATCGCCGTGCTGGAAAAGATGGGCAAGCAGCGCCGCGAGTCGATCACGCAATTCGAGGCCGGCGGCCGCTCCGATCTGGTGGCGAAGGAAACAGCCGAGCTTGCCATCATCAGCGCCTACATGCCGGCCCAGCTCAGCGACACCGAGCTCGACGCCCTGATCAATGCCGCGATCGCCGAGACCGGCGCCGCCAGCATCAAGGACATGGGCAAGGTCATGAGCCTGATCAAGAGCAAGGCCCAGGGGCGCGCCGACCTGGGCGCAGTCGGTGCACGCATCAAGGCGCGTCTGTCGCCGTCGTGACCGGGCGAACGCCCGATGTCCGGCCGCATACCCCAACACTTCATCGATGAGCTGATCGCGCGCGCCGATATCGCCGAGATCATCGGCAGTCGGGTCACGCTAAAAAAGGCCGGGCGCGAATACAAGGCGTGCTGTCCGTTTCACGACGAGAAGACGCCGTCGTTCTGGGTGAGCCCGGACAAACAGTTCTATCACTGCTTCGGCTGTGGTGCGCATGGCACGGCACTGGGCTTCCTGATGCAGTACGACCAGCTGCCGTTTCCGGAGGCGGTGGAGGATCTGGCCGGCCGCCTGGGACTGATCGTGCCGCACGAGGGCGGTGGCGCGAGCGCACCCGCGGACGATCTAGCGCCGCTGTACGCCCTGCTCGCGCGCGTCGCCGAGTTCTACGCGTCGAGCCTGCTGGGCAGCGCGCGCGCCCGAGCCTATGCCAGCGCACGCGCTCTGGAGCCGGCGATCATCGAGCGCTTCCAGATCGGTTACGCCCCGGACGCCTGGGATGCACTCGTCAGGCGCTTCGGCGAGAGCCCGGAGCAGCGGCGTGCGCTCAGTGCGAGCGGACTGATCATCGAACGCGCCAGTGGCGGCGAGGGCTACTACGACCGCTTCCGCGATCGTTTGATGTTTCCGATCCGCGATACGCGCGGGCGCGTGATCGCCTTCGGCGGCCGGGTGCTGGACCAGGGCGAGCCGAAGTACATGAACTCGCCCGAGACCGCGCTGTTTCACAAGGGCAAGGAACTCTACGGCCTGTACGAATCGCGGCTGGCGCGCCAGAGCCTCAAGCGGCTGCTGGTGGTCGAGGGCTACATGGACACGGTGCGATTGCACCAGGCGTCGTTGAGCTATGCGGTCGCAACGCTGGGCACTGCCACCACGCCGGAGCATCTGCGCCGCATGTTTCGCCAGGTCAGTGAGCTGGTGTTCTGTTTCGACGGTGACCGCGCCGGCCGCGCCGCCGCCTGGCGCGCCCTGCAGAATGTGCTACCTGAGGCGCGCGAAGGCCGCGAAATCCGCTTCCTGTTCCTGCCCGACGGCCAGGACCCGGATTCTCTGGTGGGCAGCGAAGGCGGCGAGGCTTTCGAA
Organism: uncultured Gammaproteobacteria bacterium; assembly: GCA_963735775.1. GTDB lineage: Bacteria > Pseudomonadota > Gammaproteobacteria > Steroidobacterales > Steroidobacteraceae > FEN-1191. The sequence goes on from CAVTMG010000001.1 coordinate 120,048, forward strand.
GCGCGGCTGGCGGGCGCGTTGCCCTTGTCCGAGTATTTGATTGCGCAGCTGCGCACGGAAGCGGACACCAGCCACGCTGACGGCAAGGCGCACTTTGTCGCCCTGGCGCGGCCGTTGCTGGAGAAACTGGCGCCGGGGGTGTACCGGGAACTGGTGCTCGAGCGCGTCGCGCAGGCGATAGGGTTTTCAGCTTCGCGGCTGCAGCAATGGTTGCGCCAACCGCCGGGCGGCGCGAGCGATCATTCGGCCCCGCGCGAGCCCGCGCAGTCCGGGCCGCCCCCCAAGGGCCCGCAGACTGGCCGCGGCAGCCTCATCACCCAGGCCATAGCGCTGCTGCTGCATTGTCCCCAGGCGGCCGCGGAAGTCAGTGTCGAGCAGCGCCAGGGGTTGGCTCAGCTGGCGCACCCCGGCATTGCCGTCCTGAGCGAACTGCTCGAGGAACTGGTGGCGCAACCGGCACTGAGCATGGCGCAGACGCTCGAGCGCTGGCGCGAGCGCCCGGAGTACCGGCGCCTGTGCGAACTGGCGGCGAGCAAGCCGCTGGTGAGCGACGGCACGGCTGCCGGCCGCGAACTCAGGCAGGCCATCGAGCGCCTGCTCGACGCGCAGGTGCGCGGCGGAAGGCTGGAAGCGCTGATCGACAAGGCTCGTGACCAGGAGCTTACCGCGGCAGAAAAACAGGAACTTCAGGCGCTTACAACAGGCCATAATAAGACGGGAGCCACCTGAATAGGCCGCGTTTTGGCCCTTGAAGGGCCTAAAGTCCGGAGCAGTGGCGCCGTTAGCCCAGGCGAGGCTTGAAATCTGGCAGTCACGCAACAAACTTAGGTACAATCGCAAACTTTTCCATGAGCGAGCAACCCACCCAAGCCTTTCGTCACCATGCGACGGGACGGGCGGCTTTGTCGTCCAACTCCAGCCCTGGAACACATCCGATACCCCATGACACGCAAGCAGCAGAAACCAGTCCCGCCGGCCCGTAAACCCGTCGCGCGTCCCGCTGCGGCACCGCATCGCAAGAGCGCCGCCGCACCCGTGGCTCGTACCGTGGCCGCCGCACCCAAATCCGCCGAGCCGCACAAGAAGGCCGCGAGCGCGGCCAAAGCCGCGCCGGCCGTGAAGGCCGCGGCGCCGGAAAAGACAGCGGTTGCCGCGCACAAGAGCACGGCGCCGTTTACCACCTCGAGCATCAGTGCCGATATACGGCGTGGCCACGGCCTGCCCGAAGACCGTCAATCGCAGCTGAAGCTGCTGATCGCGCGTGGCAAGGAACAGGGTTACCTGACCTATGCCCAGGTCAACGACCACCTGCCGGCCGAGATCGTCGACCCGGAACAGATCGAAGGCATCGTCAACACCATCAATGACATGGGTATTCCGGTGTACGAGAAGGCACCGGATACCGAGTCGCTGCTGGCCAGTGAGCCGCCGTCTCCGGCCGATGACGAGGCGATCGAAGAAGCTGCCGCGGCGCTGGCCGCGCTTGATGCCGAACTGGGCCGCACCACCGACCCGGTGCGCATGTACATGCGCGAAATGGGCACCGTGGAGCTGCTCACGCGCGAGGGCGAGATCCGCATCGCCAAGCGCATCGAAGAGGGCCTGGATGCGGTGCGCACGGCACTGGCCAAGTACCCGGCGACCTTCGAGCACCTGCTGCGCACCTATGAACTCATCAAGATCGGACAGGCGCGTCTGATCGACCTGGTGGTCGGCTTCATCGACCCGAATGCGCCCGATGTGATCGCGCAGCCGCAGAATCCGACCAAGATCGACCTGGTGGCCGATTCCGAGGACAAGGAAGACGACGCCGAGGACGGCGATGAGGCCGAGGAAGAGGCGATCGATACCGGTCCGGATCCGGAGGAAGTCGCGCGCCGCATGGCTTCGATCGGCAAGCTGCTGCAGCAGTCGCTGGCCTCGATCGCCAAGCTCGGCGCCGACGATCCCAAGACGCAGAAACTGCGCAAGAAGCTCGCCGGCGAATTCATGGAGCTGAAGCTCTCGCCGCGCATGTTCGATGCGCTCACCAACCTGCTGCGCTCGCACATCAGCGAAGTCCGGCAGATCGAAAAAGAGATCATGATCATTGCCGTGCGCGATGCCGGCATGCCGCGCAAGGACTTCATCGCCACCTTTCCCAAGAACGAGACCAGCGCGCGCTGGCTTGCCAGGCACGTCAAGGCCGGCAAGAAGTATTCGGCGCCGCTGGCCAAGCTCAAGGACGAGGTCGAACGCCGGCAGAAGAAATTGATGCTGCTCGAAGAGCTGTATCACCTGTCGATCAACGACATCAAGGACATCAACCGCGAAGTCTCGATCGGCGAGGCCAAGGCACGGCGCGCCAAGAAGGAGATGGTTGAAGCCAACCTGCGACTGGTGATTTCGATTGCCAAGAAGTACACCAACCGCGGCCTGCAGTTCCTGGATCTGATTCAGGAAGGCAACATCGGCCTGATGAAGGCGGTCGACAAGTTTGAATATCGCCGCGGCTACAAATTCTCGACCTATGCGACCTGGTGGATACGCCAGGCCATCACGCGTTCGATCGCCGACCAGGCGCGAACCATCCGCATCCCGGTGCACATGATCGAGACCATCAACAAGCTCAACCGCATTTCGCGGCAGATGCTGCAGGAGATGGGGCGCGAGCCGACGCCGGAAGAGCTGGCGGTACGCATGGAGATGCCGGAAGACAAGGTGCGCAAGGTGCTCAAGATCGCCAAAGAGCCGATCTCGATGGAGACGCCCATCGGCGATGACGAGGATTCGCACCTGGGGGATTTCATCGAGGACCAGTCGGTGGCCTCACCGATCGATCAGGCGACCATGGAATCGCTGCGCGAAACCACGCACTCGGTGCTGGCGCAGCTGACACCGCGCGAAGCCAAGGTACTGCGCATGCGCTTCGGTATCGACATGAATACCGACCATACGCTCGAGGAAGTCGGCAAGCAGTTCGACGTCACGCGCGAGCGTATTCGCCAGATCGAAGCCAAGGCGCTGCGCAAATTGCGGCATCCAAGCCGCAGCGAGCAGCTGCGCAGCTTCCTGATGGATGACTGACGGCGCCTGGGCGGTCAGCGCTGCGCGCTAATGGGCGCTGGCGCCGCTCGGGCGCGCCTGGCGCGCACGTGCCGCCGCCATGGCCGCCTGCAATCGCGCCTCGCCACCGGCCAGGGGCGGCTGATGGGCCGCGGCCGCAATGGCTGGCGGCGCCTTCGTTGCCACCACCGGCCCGCTCGGCTCCGCGGCGCGCGTGTGCAGCTCGAACACCAGCTGATTTTGCGCACGCAGCAGATCGAATTGTTCGAACACCCGCTGCAGGTGATCGTCCATGGCGCGCCGCAGCCGCGCAATCGAGCGCAGCTCCAGCAGAATCACCAGTCCCAGGATCGCCACCGCGCCGGCCAGCGCCGACTGCGATATATCATGGATCGAGAACGTCATAATCTCTCCCAAGATCATGCTGAGTTGCTGCATGTTCACTTCTGCCCCTCGGGCACGTTGTCGCTGCCCAGTATTACGACCGCTACGCGGCGATTGGCATTGCGTCCACCGACGCTGGCGTTGGAGGTGGTCGGCCGGTACTGGCCAAAGCCCATGACCGCCAGGCGCTCGGCTGCGACGCCGCGGTCCATGAACAGGTGCACGACACTGGCCGCGCGCGCCGCCGACAATTCCCAGTTCGACGGGAATGTCACGGTCCTGATCGGCCGGTCGTCGGTATGGCCTTCAACGCGAATGGCATTCGGAAACGGCTTGAGCGCATCGGCCAGGTGCTGCAACACTGGAATGGCGGTATCCGAGACGCGCGCCACGCCGCTGCCAAATAGAATGTCGGTGCTGATGTCCACGGCCACCCAGTTCTGGTAGCGGCGTACGTGGACTTCTCCGGTGGCCACCAGGCTGCCCATGGCGCGCGTGACCTGCTCGGCCACGGCGTCGAGTTCGGCCTTGCCGCTCGCGTCCGCGCTCGCCGTGCTGGCATCGGCAGCCGGCGCCGCCTTGGCATCGGCTTGATCAGCGGGGGTGGGTTCGGCGGCCGCACTGGCCGGCAGTGCCGCCGTGATCAGGCGGCTGACTTGATCGCGCGGCGACTCCGGCGAACGCGACTGATCGTCAGCCGCCGCCTGCGATGGCGCCGAATGCGGCGTGCCATTGAATGCCTCACTCAGTGAATCGGAAAGCACCCGGTACTTGCCCTCGTTGACCGAGGACATGGCATACATGACCACGAAGAAGGCCAGCAACAGCGTCACCAGGTCGCCGTAAGGAATCGCCCAGGCCTCGTGATTGTCGTGCTCTTCGTTGCGTCGGCGCCGGGCCATGGAGGTTTTGCGTACTGACATGGGATTCAATGCAGGAAGCCGTGCAGCCGCCCCTCGATGATGCGTGGATTCTCGCCCTCGGCAATCGCGATCAGGCCTTCGATCTGCATCTCATTGAGATGCGCGCGCGCCTGCACCGCCACCTTGAGCTTGTTGGCGACCGGCAGGAAAAACAGGTTGGCGAGCCCGATGCCGTACACGGTGGCGGTGAAGGCCGCGGCGATGCCGTGCCCGAGCTTGGATGGATCGTTGAGATTCTGCATCACCGCCATCAGGCCGAGCACGGCGCCGATGATGCCGAGGGTCGGTGAGTACACACCCATGCCCTCGAACACCTTGGCGGCGCGCGTGTCCGCGGCTTCACGGCCGTACATGTCGACTTCAAGCGTGCTGCGTATGGTGTCGGGCTCGCTGCCATCGACCACCAGCTGCAGGCCCATGCGTAGAAAGGCATCGGGTTCCCGGTCGATCAGGTTCTCCAGCCCCAGCAGACCCTGGCGGCGTGAGATGTTGCTCCACTCGACCATCTTCCTGGCGACGGCACTGGGCTCGTGCGCCGGCGGCCGGAATACCCACGGCAGCAGCATCAACGCCCGCTTCATGACGGCCATCGGTGTCTGAATGCAGATCGCGGCCACGGTGCCCACCACCACGATCATGAAGGCCGCGGCCGAAACCAGCGCGTGTATGCCGGCACCCTTGAGGATCGCGCCCAGCACGATCGCGATGCAGGCCAGTACCACGCCCAATACGCTGAGTACGTCCACGCGGCGTTCCTAGTTCTGCCACTCGCTCAGCAGCGACTTCAATCGCAGCAAAGCCTGTCCGTGCAACTGACACACCCGCGATTCCGTGACCTTCAGCACCGCGCCGATTTCCTTGAGATTGAGTTCTTGCTCGTAGTACAGGGACAGCACCAGACGCTCGCGCTCGGGGAGCTCCTGCACCGCATTGATGATTGCCTGCCGCAGCGAATCGATCAGCGCCATGCCCTGCGGATCCGGGGAACCGTCGGGCAGCCGGTCGAGCGTCGAATCCTCGCCGTCCTCGGCATCATTGAGTCGCAGCAACTGGCAGCCGAGCGCGTCCTGCACGATGTGCTGATATTCAGCCAGGCTCACGCCCATCTGCGTGGCGACGTCGGCTTCCGTGGCCTCGCCGCCGCGCCGGCCTTCGACCTCGCGCAGGGCCGCGGCCGCGGCCCGGGCCTTGCGGTGCACCGAACGCGGCGCCCAGTCGAGTTTGCGCAATGCATCGAGCATCGCGCCGCGAATACGAATGCCGGCATAGGTCTCGAAACTGGCGCCGCGCCCGGTGGCATAGTTCTGCGCCGCCTCGAGCAATCCCATCATGCCCGCCTGCATGAGATCTTCCACCTCCACTTGCGGCGGCAGGCGGCCGGCCAGATGGTAGGCGATACGCTTGACCAGATCGGCGTGCTTGCGCACCAGGGCGTCCATGTCGGGCGCCGGCGTGGTGTTGGCGTAGGCGCGCACGCCGGTGTTCATTTGAGCACCGTGAGACGCGGCGCCGGCCGTGTCAGCATGCGTTCCATGAAGAATTCGATGCGGCCGCTCGGACCCGCGGGCAACGGCCACTTATCGGCCACCCGCGCCAGCTCTCTGAATGCCTTGGACGCCGGACAGTTTGGAAAAGCCTCCAGCACCGGCCGCTGTGCCTGCACCGACTTCTGCAACGAGAAGTCTTCGGGAATATCGGCCACGTGCTCCAGCACCACCTGCAGGTAGCGATCGGTCACGCGTTGCAGGCGCCGGAACGCCATCTGTCCCTGGTCGGCGTGCCGCGTCAGATTGGTCACGACGCGGACCTGGTGCACGCCGCGATCGCGGCTCAGCAGCTTGATCAGCGCATAGGTATCGGTGAGCGAGGTCGGTTCATCGCGCAGCACCACCAGCACCTGCTGTGCCGCCTGGCAGAATTGCAGTACCGGCTCGCCGATTCCCGCCGCGGTATCGATGATGAGTACATCCAGCGTACCCGGCAAAGTGCTGAATGCCTGCACGATGCCGCTCTGCTCGCTGGCGCTGAGCATGGCCATGCGCGCCACGCCCGAGGAGGCGGGCACCACCCGCACACCGGAGCTGGTCTGCAGGATGATTTCTTCCAGCGTGCGCTCGCCCTTGAGCACGTGCTCGAGCGTGTAGCGCGGCGTCAGTCCCAGCAGCACATCGACATTCGCCAGCCCGAGATCGCCATCCAGCAGCATGATCTTGCGGCCCATCTGCGCCAGCGCGGTCGCCAGATTCACCGCCACCGAGGTCTTGCCGGTGCCGCCCTTGCCACCGGACACCGCGATGACCTGCACCGGTGCGCCCAGTTCCATGGTGTTGAGTTCAGCCTGCGGCATTGACATTTGCTCCGTAACGGCGCGCCAGCAGATCATCGTCGGCGCAGTTCTGCGCCTGCCGCGAAAGCTCCATGGCGCGCGCCACCAGCTGGTGCGCGCGCGCCGGCTTGAGATCATCGGGAATCACCGGTCCGTCGCACACGTACGCCACCGGTAACTGGGTGCGCGCAAGCGCCGACAGCACGCCACCGAGGCTGACCGCCTCATCCAGGCGCGTGAGCACGCAGCAATGCGCCACCGGTTGCCCGAAATTACACACCGCCTCTTCGAGTACACCGCTTTGGGCGCTCGATGACAGCACCAGCATCAGTTGCAGCGCCGGACAGCGCGCACGCAGAGCGGCATATTGCGCGGCCGCGTCACCGTCGCGACCGGCGACTCCGGGCGTATCGATCAACACGAATCGTCCGGCCAGCGCATCGATGCGCGCCGCGAGTTCATCCATGGCGGCCACGGTCTCGACGCGCGCGCCGAGCACGCGCCCGAGGCTGCGCAGTTGTTCGTGCGAGCCCAGGCGCTGATCGTCAGTGGAAATCAGTACCAGATTGGCCGGCATCCTGCTCGAGCACGTAGCGCGCGGCGAGCTTGGACAGGGTGGTGCTCTTGCCCGAACCGGGCGGCCCGATCAGGGCCAGAGATCCGGCGCGCTGCATGGGCGGCGCGCACACCTGAATGCGCCGCGCCAGCATGGCATAGGGCGTGCGCTGCGACTGTTCGCTGTTCAGCGCCGCCGGCAGCTCGCCCACGATCTGCAGCGCCAGCGAACGCTCCAGTCCCAGCGTCGCCAGATCGGCCAGCGCTCGCGCCTTGAGCGGCTCGCGGCGTGTGAAATCATTCCACGCCAGGGCCGCCAATTGCTGCTCCAGCAGGTTGCGCAGGCTGCGCAGTTCCTCGCCGACCGAACGATCGGCACCGACCTCCAGGCTGCCGCGCGCCTCCGGGCCGCCGCGAGCCGGCTTCGCCAAGGCCACGGCCGACGACGACGGACGAAAGGCCTGTGCGGCCGCTTCAGCCCCATCGCGCTCCAGTTCCTGCAAGGCCGCGCGCCCGAGTTGCTTCAGCGCTGCGGTTTCAGCCAAGGTACCGTGGCCTGCAGCCAGCTCGACATCGACCGCCGCGCACACTTCGACTCCTTCCTCAGTCTGCCGCGTGCTCAAAATGACAGCGTCCGATCCCTGCTCTTCGCGGATCGCACGTAGCGCGGCGCGCATATCTGCCGCGACGTAGCGCTTCATCTTCATGTGGGTTGCGTCTCCATGATCGGCTTAGCGACCCACCGCCGCCACCAGGCGCACGCGGCGGTTGTCGGGAATTTCGTTCCAGGCCAGCACATGCAGGCTCGGCACGGTGGCGCGGGTAAAGCGCGCGAGCGTGGTGCGCAACTGCGGCGCCACCATCAGCACCGCTGCCTCGTTCGAGGCCTCCTGGCGTTGCACGGATTCGGCGAGCTTGGCTTGCAGGCGTTCGGCCAGGCCGGGCTCGAGCGCAGCGTTGCCGGCCGCCTGCCCCTGCAGACTCGTTTGCAATAGTTGTTCGAGATCGGGTTCCAGCGTGATCACCGGCAGTTCGCCACCGCTGCCGACGATGTCCTGGACGATCTGGCGACCGAGCGCGATGCGTACCTGCGCCTGCAGGACCACCGGGTCCTGGGTGCGCGAGGCGTGCTCGGCCAGGGTCTCGACGATGGCGCGCAGGTTGCGGATCGGCACGCGTTCGGCCAGCAGCCCCTGCAGTACCCGCACCACCACGCCCAGCGGCAGTGCCTTGGGCACCAGGTCCTCGACCAGTCGCGGCGCGGTCTTCGCCAGGCCGTTGAGCAGTTGCTGCACTTCCTCATGACCGAGCAATTCGTGAGCGTGCGCCTGGATGACGCTGCTCAGGTGGGTCGCGATCACGGTGCTGGCATCCACCACGGTATAGCCCAGCGTCTGCGCCTGTTCGCGCTGGCTGGGCTCGACCCAGATGGCTTCCATGCCAAAGGCCGGGTCGCGCGTCTCGATGCCCGGCGGCTTGCCGAACACGCGGCCGGGATTGATGGCGAGTTCGCGATCCGGATACACCACGCCATCGGCCAGCACCACGCCGGCGAGGCTGATGCGATAAGCGTTGGGCGAGAGTTCGAGGTTATCGCGGATGTGCACCGTCTGCACCAGGAAGCCGAGGTCCTGCGAGAGTTTGCGTCGCACCCCGCGAATACGTGCCAGCAGTTCCCCGCCCTGGCCCTTGTCCACCAACGGCACCAGCCGGAAGCCGACTTCGATGCCGATCAGATCCACCGGCTGCACATCGTCCCAGGACAGCTCGCGCTGCTCGGGAGGCACGGTCACCGCGGGCTTGGTGGTCGCGGTCACCGCGGCCGCCGCGGCCTGCCTGGCGCGCTGCTGCAATAGCCAGGCGCCGACACCACACAGGGCGGCGAACAACAGGAATGCCATGTTCGGCATGCCGGGAATCAAACCCATGACGCCCAGCACGCTGCCCGCGATCGCCAGACTTCGCGGTTGACGCAACAGTTGCCGCGACAGCTCCTTGCCCATGTCCTGCGCCTTGGACATGCGCGTGACGATGATGGCCACGCCCGTGGACAGCAGCAGTGCCGGGATCTGCGCCACCAGGCCATCGCCGATGGTCAGCAATGTGTAGATGCGCGCGGCATCGCCGAAACTCATGCCGTGGCTGAGCGTACCGATGGCCAGTCCGCCGGCGATATTGATGATCAGGATCAGGATGCCGGCGGTGGCATCGCCGCGCACGAACTTGCTGGCGCCATCCATCGAACCGTAGAAATCCGCCTCGGCGCGAACCTCGGAGCGTCGCAGCCGGGCTTCATCCTGGTTGATCAGTCCGGCGTTCAGGTCAGCATCGATCGCCATCTGCTTGCCGGGCATGGCATCCAGGGTGAAACGTGCGCTGACTTCGGAAATGCGGCCCGCGCCCTTGGTGACCACCACGAAGTTGATGATCGTCAGAATCGCGAACACCACGATGCCGACGGCATAGTTGCCGCCGACCACGAACTGGCCGAAAGCCTCGATGACGTGTCCGGCCGCCGCCGTGCCTTCGTGCCCGTGCAGCAGCACCACGCGCGTGGAGGCGACGTTGAGTGCCAGGCGCAGCAAGGTGGCCAGCAACAGCACGGTGGGAAAGATGCCGAAATCCAGCGGCCGCGAGACATTCACCACCGCCATGACCACCAGCACCGAGAGCGCAATGTTGAAGGTGAACAGAATGTCGAGCGCCAGCGGCGGCAACGGCAGGATGATCATGGCCAGCACCGCCAGCAGCAGCAGTGGCGCGCCCACACCCCGCCGCAATATCAGTCGCAACACGCTGCCGGGAGTGGCCGCCGCGGTGCCTGCCCCAACGGGGGCCTGATTGATCGTAAGTTCAGCCATGTCAGTCTTGAGGAGCAATTCTCATGCCGAAGCAGGGCGACAAATTACCGGCGCGTCGGCACGCGACGTACGTCACAGAACCAGCCCGCGCAGGGCTCATTCCTCGGGCAACTCGACCTTGGGCGGCGGCGGTATGGGCCCGCCCTGGCGGCGAACCGTGCGCAGCTGGTAGACGTACGTCAGTACCTTGGCGACCGCGGCATAGAGCCGCGCCGGTATCGGCTCCCCGAGATCGCAGTGCGCATGCAGCGCCCGCGCCAGCGGCGGCGCCTCGACGATCGGCACCTTGTGCTCGACCGCCAGTTCGCGGATGCGGGCGGCGATCAGCTCCTGGCCCTTGGCGACCACGATCGGCGCGCGCATGACGCTATCGTCGTAGCGCAACGCCACCGCATAGTGCGTCGGGTTGGTGATCACGACGTCCGCCTTGGGCACTTCCTGCATCATGCGTTTGCGGGCCATGGCCTGCTGCACGCCCTTGACGCGCGATTTCATCTCCGGATTGCCGTCGCTTTCCTTGCTTTCCTCGCGGATCTCCTGGCGGCTCATGCGCATCGACTTCTGGAATTGCCACAGCGCCAGCGGCACGTCGATGAGCGCAATCACTGCCAGGGCACCGGCCAGCGCTATGAAGGCGGCGCCGCACAGCGTCAGCGCGTGGCTGATCGCGGCACCGGCGGGCTCGACGCTCAGCCCGGAATAGCTGTGAAATTGCCGGCGCAGTATCAGCACCGCCACCAGCGCCACCAGGATCACGCGCGCCAGTGCCTTGGCCAGCTCGATCACTCCGCGCATCGAGAACACCCGGCCCAGTCCGGTGACCGGATTCAGGCGATTGAAGTCGGGCACCAGCGCTTCGGAGCTGAAGGTCCAGCCGCCGATTGCCAGGGGCGCCAGCGTCGCGGCCACGAGCAATAATCCCACCAGCGGCGCGGCCGCCAGTGCGCCCTGCAGGGCGGCGTGTTCGAAACTCAGCAGCATCTGACCGCCGTCGAAAATCTGGGCGGCGTTGAGCGACAGGCCCTCGCGCATGAGCGAGCGCAGCCGGCCGCCGATCACAGAGCCCAGAACAAACAGACCCAGGCCGCCGGTCATCACCACGGCAGCGGCATTCAGGTCGCGTGAGCGCGGTACCTGGCCCTTGGCACGCGCATCGTCGAGCCGCTTCTGTGTCGGGCTCTCTGTGCGTTCGCGATCGTCGCCGTCCGCCATGGGCTACGCCCCACCGACCAGCATGGCCATGAACTGGAAGGCGGCGCTCAGCAGATCGGTCAGTACGCTCTGCAGGCCCGGCAAGCCGAGCAGCACGATCACGAAACCAAAGATCAAGGTCACCGGAAATCCGACTGCGAACAGGTTCAGCGTCGGCGCGGCGCGGCTGGTGACGCCGAACGCCAGATTCACCACCAGCAGTGCCGTCATTCCCGGCAGCGCCACGCGCAGCGCACCCAGGAACATCTCATCGCCCCAGTCGGCCAGCGAATGCAGCGAGGCGGCGCTCAGTCCCACCGGCCCCACCGGCAGGCCATGAAAGCTCGAGATCAGCGTCTGGATCAGCGCGATGTGGCCATCGAGCGCCAGAAACACCAGGATGCCCAGCAAGGTGTAGAACTGCCCGAGCGCCGGCGTGCTGACACTGCGCAACGGATCGATGTTGAAGGCAAACCCCAGTCCCATGCCGTTGGCCAGGATCTGACCGCCCAGGGTCAGCGCGTCGAACATCAGCTGCAAGGCGAAGCCGAGCGCCACGCCGATGAGCATCTGCTCTGCGGTGGTGACGACGCCATCGGCCGACAGTACCGTCATGTTGGCGGCATGCGGGAGCATCGGCAGCGCCACCAGGGTTACGGCGCCTGCGAGCACTATGCGAATGCGCGGCGGCACGTAACTGGCGCCAAACATGGGCGCCACCATCAGGCAGGCGCCTATGCGCAGAAACGGCCAGAAAGCGCTGCCGATCCAGCTCTCGATCTGCGGGTAGGTCAGTACCGGCACCACGATCGATCAGCTGATCAGCGACGGAATGCTTTCGATCAGCATGCGCGTGTATCCCACCAGCTGCTTGAGCATCCAGGGACCGCACACCACCAGCGTGGCGGCAATACCCAGCAGCTTGGGGATGAAGGACAGCGTCATCTCGTTGATCTGGGTTGCGGCCTGAAAGATGCCGACCAGGATTCCAATCAGCAGGCCCACCATCAGCATGGGAGCGGCCAGCATCAGGGTCATCTCCAGCGCCCGCTGCCCTATGGTCATCACTGTTTCCGGAGTCATGCGCCTTCCGTCTAGCGATAAAAGCTCGAAGCGAGCGAACCCATGACCAGCGTCCAGCCGTCGACCAGCACGAACAACATGATCTTGAATGGCAGCGAGATCAGCACCGGCGACAGCATCATCATGCCCATCGACATGAGCACGCTCGCGACCACAAGGTCGATGATCACGAACGGGATGAACAGCAGAAAGCCAATCTGGAATGCGGTTTTGAGTTCACTGGTCACGAACGCCGGTACCAGCAGCGTCAACGGCACATCCTGCGGACTGGCAAATCCCTTGCCTCCCGAGATGCGCACGAACGCCGAGATATCGCTCTCGCGGGTCTGCTCGAGCATGAAGGTCTTCAATGGTGCGACCCCGCGGTCGAGCGCGGTAGTGGTGTCCATGCTGCCGGCCATGTAGGGCACGACCGCGTCGACGCGGATCTTCTCGATCACCGGCGACATCACGAACAGCGTCAGGAACAATGCCAGTCCCACCAGCACCTGATTCGGTGGCGTCTGTCCCGCGCCAATGGCCTGCCGCAGTATCGACAGTACGATCACGATGCGCGTGAATGCGGTCATCATGAGCAGCGCCGCGGGCAGCAAGGTCACCGCGGTCATGAGCGCCAGCAGCTCGATGGTCAGCGTATAGGTCTGGCTACCACCGCTGCTCTGCACGGCCAGTGCCGGAATGCCGGGCGAGGCCGCACTGGCTGCCCACGGCAACGCCATTAGCAGCGCTGCAGCGATCAACGCACGGCGTTTCGCGCTGTTCATTTGCCCAGGCTCTTGAGCAGCAGCGATTTGAATGAGGGTGGTGGCGGTCCGTCCGGGATGTTCGGCGCCGCGTTGAGTGTCGCGCTGGCAGTGGCATCCACCACGTGCAAGGTGCGCACATTGCCCGGCGCCACGCCAACCAGCACCTGACGGTCACCGACGCGCAGCAGCACCGCGCGCTCGCGCGTTCCGAGCGATACCTGTGCCAGCACCGCAAGTCCGCTGTTCGGCGCACCGCTGAGACCGCGAAAACGGCGCATCAGCCACGCGGCGCCCAGCACCGCGGCAAGCACCAGCATCATGGCCACGGTAACGCGCAATGTGCCGCCCGCCGGACCTGGCACACTGCTCTGTACCGAGGGCGCCGCAAATGGCGTGGCCGCGGCCGCGCATGCCAGGTGAGTCGCAAACACGGGTAACGCCCAGGCCAGTGACAGCCAGCGCGCACGACTTGCAGCTATAGATGCTTCGGGACAGTTCATCGCAAGGCAAATGGAGCAACGCCCATGCCATGAGCGCGGCCGCGCAGCTAAGTCATTCTGCCGGTTTGAATTGCCGCCAACGCAGACCTGTGATGCGGTTCACACCGCAATCAAATAGGATGCACGCCGACGGATATTTGGCGTCCCGGCGTTCACCTGCTCCGGCACCTCTCGCCTGCCGCCGTCGCCTGCCGCCGACATACATCCGGTCAACCAAACCTGAGGTGGGGCGCTTACTGCCACAAGTCCATCAACCATCCAGGGGGATGTCATGCGAATCAATCTGCTTCGGTACGCCGCCTGCGGCGCATTGATCACCGGTCTGGCCGCCTGCGGCGGCGGCTCCGACATGAGCTCATCGGCGGGCTTCACCCCCACCATGCAATCGGGCAGCGTACCGCTGATCGTCAGCGACGCCTCATCGGACGATTGGGCCACGATTGGCGTCAAGGTCCTGAGCGTCGCGCTGGTGCCCCAGGGTGGCGGTGCCAATGTCACGGTGTATACCGCACCGACCGCTGCACCTTATGTCAATCTCGAACAGCTCGATCAGCTGGGCGAGATCCTGGGGAATGTCTCCGTGCCCGTGGGCACCTACACCGGCGCCGTGGTGACGGTGGGCGGAAACCCGGGTGACGTCATGCTCACCGCGGCCGCAGACCCCGAAGCCGGATTCAGCCTGGCTCCGGCTACCGTGGTGGCCTCGTCCGACATCGAGATCCAGCACACCCAGGGCAGTTCGCCCAACCTGCAGGTACCCATAGCGGTGAGTTTCGCCTCGCCGCTGGTGGTCACCACCAGCCAGAATAATGCCCTCGATCTCGAATTCGATCTCGCGCACCCCGCCTTTATCGTTGGTCATATGCCACCGGGTGCGACCAGCACACAGTGGGCCGTGAACTTCACCGGTCCGGTGCGCCGTCATCCGATCGCGGATATCACGCGACTGGTGCTGCGTCACATGTACGGCACCGTGAACAGCATATCCAGCGACAATTCATCGATCACCATCAGCAAGGATTTCCCGACACTGCCGGCGCAGAATCCGGAAACCGCGGTGGTGGGTTCGCAGTCGCTGACTATTCTGGCCGATGCAACCAATGGCACGTTGTTTTATGACGTGGATGCCAAGACCAGCACCACGATCATGAACTTCTCCACCGAAAGCACTCTGACCGGCAAGTTCGTGCGCATCGCGGCGCGCTATCAGGAGAATGGCACTCTGGTGGCGACGCGTATCTGGGCCAGCAGCAGCTTTGCCAACGTCTGGATCAGCCCTGAAGGGCACGTGCTGCACGCCAATGCCAGCACCGACACCGTTACCATCGAGAATGAAGCGGGCGTCGGCGTGCCGTTGGTGGTCGATGCCAACACGCAGTTCTACTTTCGCCAGCCTGCCAATGCCATCGCCGATGCAACGCCGATCGGCACCGGGCCGTCCTTTCTTACCAGTGACGACCTGGTGCGCGGTTTCAAGGTTCATGCCAGCGTGGTCGATCCTCTGGCCACGCCGCTGGTTGCGCAGAGCATCGACATCGAAACCGCGGCCTACTCGGGCACGATCTCGCAAGCCAACAGCACCGGGTTCATGTACACGCACGACTTCCCGCACGCCAGCGATGACTATGCCGTGACGCTGAACTACATCGCCGCGGCCAGCGCCAATGGCAACGATGCCAGTGGCCTCACCAGCACCGGCTACAAGTGGTGGAACTTCGCCTATCCGACCTTGGTGGATTCCGGCAGCAGCGCGATCCCCGATTTCGTGGCAGCGACCAATGGCACCGTGTCCTTTGGCGGTTCCGCACCGATGATACTGGCCGTAGGCGTGAGCTATGCCGTGTGGAATGACCCGGCCAATCCCACCGGCTGGAGTGCTGCCGCGAGCATATTGCTGCCGGTACCGGTACCGTTCGTATCGGTGGCCACGGCACCCGCCGCCGCCGCCAGCGGCTACACGTTCACGGTTACCGCGCCCACGGGCACACTGCCGGTCACGGTCGCGGTCGATAACACCGGCGGCCAGGCAACGCTGGTCTACCAGGTGGATTACAGCAGTGGCATCGCCACGGTAAGTCCGGTGGATATCACCACCGCCAGCGGCTTGATGACATTCATCAACGGTATGGCTGCCGGCACCAAGGTGAAGATTTCGGGTATCGCCCAGAGCGATGGCACCTTGAAAGCCTATGTCATCACCTACTTCACCAACACCACTCCGGCAAGTTGACCAACGAGGTAACCCACGCTCGCTAGGCGACGAGTGCCCACTGCCCGAATTCACTGGTACCGAACAGTGAACGAAAGCCCTCGGGTACGCCCTCGTGCAGCACGTTCTTCAACAGACCGTGCACGCCTAGCGAGCCCAGTTCCCGCCACATGACGGCGGGCAGGGGGCCGGCCGATGCGGCCTGCATGGTCAGGGTCAAGAGGTACAGAACGATCAGGAAGTTGTGTGCGGTGGTGAGATCGAACGGGTACGAATACACCTTGGAATGCAGGGTATTTTGCAGGATGCGTACCACGATCTGGGGCTCGTGCACCTCCTGCTGGCACAGATCGGACGGGATGACCGGCGGCAGGCGACGCAATGCCGCGCGATCCCAGCCTAGGATTTTCTCCAGCATGCCGTGGATGGCCGCGCGCAGTTCGCTGGTAATCTCGATCGGTGCCTCTGCCAGCCAGCGCCCCGAATCGAGCGGCTCATTGCGCTTGATCGCGCCGAGCATTCGTGCACCCACCTGCAAGCGTCGACGCAACGGCAGTTCTTCCACCGCCAGACAATCACGCAGTGCCTGTTCGATGTCGCGAAAGCTCTGCCACGAGAGTTCCACGCCCGGTGCCAGCCGATAGCCGTCGGCGCGGCGCGGTTCGGCCTGCATGAGCCGTTCACGCAGGTCGTCCTCGCGGTCGAGCGGCGCGACACCCAGCCCCCGCAGAGTGCTGCCGCATATCGGACTGAGACTCACGGCGATGCCTTCCGGTGTGTGCGCGAACGCGAACGGAAATATCGCGCACGGACCAAACGGCTGACTGCCCAGGGTCTGATGGATGAGACACTGGTGTTGCGTGCCGAGAAATCGACAGGTCTCGTTCAGCTCCTTGAGCTGCAATTTCCCGTCCGGCCGCAGGGCCAGCTTGGTCCCCGACAGCCGCGGTTGCAGCGTCTGCCACGGGATCGCATCGATGATCAGTTGCGCTTCCGGAGGCAGGGTGATCTCAAAATCATGCTTGCAGCAGGCGGTACTCATCTGGCAACTGAAGCGCGCACCGGGCAAGGTGCTGAAATGCACCGGCGCGCGCCAGTAGCGCCGGAGGTAACTGGCATCGAGCAGCGCCCGCGCCGGCGCGGGCTCGGCCTGCCGCATCCAGGAGTAGTCGGCGAGAGAGTGCAGCAGTCCCTGTCCATAGCTCCAGGACTCCACGCGTGCCGCCAGTGTGCACCAGCCGATGCGGCGCGCCTGTCCCAGCAGCCGCACGCCAAGCGCGGCCACCAGGCTGCGTTGCTCACGTGTCTCGATGAGTTCGAACCACCACACGCTCTCGCTGGCGTCGGCATCCTCAGGTGCGCGCAGCAGCGCGGCGCGATCGTATCGGGGCAGTACCGTCTGGCCGCCAAGGCTGATGTCACGGTGCGTGCGGGCGAAGCTGGCTGCGTCCACCTCCGCGGCCGGGCGCAGGCCGTTCGCGCAGCGCAGCGGTGCATCCGCGGCATGCATCCGGTATAGATCTTCCCCGCCGTCCGGGTCGCACAGTGCGATCAAAAACTGGTCGAATAGCGCGGGGGTCTCAGGAGTGGCAGTCACGTGCCCGAAAGTGTAGCAGGCGCACCTGCCGTGCGCATTTCATCCCAGGGCGAGCTGCAACATCTCGATGTCGGTTTGCGACTCCAGCATGATGCGCACAAAAGCGGAGTCGGTAAGGCCGAGCGATTTGGCGGCCGGAATCTGCGCCAGCGCCGAATCGTCGGCACTGTTGTTGGCCATCTGGGTGGCGACGAACACCGCGACGATCAGCAGGTCCTGCAGGTCCGGCGGACCTTCGTGTTCACGGTTGAGCTCAAACTGTCCGCCCACCGCCGCCGCCAGCTCATCGCCCAATTTCCAATTCTCGATCAGCGCCTGGCCGATACTGGGATGCCAGCTGTTCAGGGCTTCATCCTCGTACTCAAACGAATCGCCGCCTTCCTTGGGGGTATGCGCGAGGATGTAGATCTTGCCGATGTTGTGCAGCAGGCCGGCGAGCATGGCTTCATCGGTGCGTACCTGGCGCGATTCCTTAGCCATGGCGTGCGCCAGCGCGGCTACCCGCACACCTTCCTGCCAGCATTTATCCAGCCGCGAACGTATGTGCAATAGATCCGGGGCGCGACGCAGCTGCGTGGTGGCATAGGCCAGCGCCGCGGTGCGAATATTCTCGTGTCCAATGCGGGTGATCGCGACCTTCAGATCGCTGACTCGTGAATCCCCGCGGTGCAACAAGGTCGAGTTGGCCATGGTCAGGACGCGCGCCGTGAGGCCGGCATCGGAACTGACCACGCGTGCAATGCGTTCGGCGGTAACCGCCTCATCCGACAGCGCCTGCTGCACCCGTGCCGCCGCATCGGGGAACGATGGGAGATCTACCCGTCCGAGGGATAATTCCCGGGCGAGTTCACTGACGAACTTGAACAGTGCCTGTTGCGTGGCCGCCGCTTGAGCTTCGGTCTGGAGCGTCGCTGGCACGGTCGATTTCTCCTAATCCACTGCCTGCCGGTAGCTATCGGCCACCGGCAGCGGTTCTTGAACTCCCGTTACTTCAGTTTACGAATCCGCTCGGCCGGACTGATCACGTCGGTCAGTCGTATGCCGAATTTGTCGTTGACCACCACCACCTCGCCATGGGCGATGAGCGTGCCGTTGACATAGACGTCCAATGGCTCGCCGGTGGCCCGGTCCAGCTCGACCACCGATCCCTGGCTCAGCTGCAGCAGGTTGCGGATGCTGATGCGGCTGCGGCCGACTTCCATCGATAGTGTCACCGGAATATCCAGCACCACGTCGAGATTCAACTCCCGGCTGGCAGCAGGATCAGGCGCGTCGGCCTTCAAATTGCCCAGTTCGGCCGCCTGCGGCTCGATCGCCTTTGCAGTTTGTGTACTCATGATTTTCTCACCACGACATTACTTAATATCGGCGGCTTGCGCCGGCCGATGCGTTGGGAAACCTTGACCGCCTGCTGACCGCGCGAGGCGCCGTAACCGCCACGCAGCACCGGCACGCCCTCCGCGAACAGCGTCACCTCGCCATCGAAATCACAGGAAATAATATCGCCGGGCTTGAGATCGACCAGGCGCCCGACCGTCAGTGTGGTGTGACCGAGCACCGGCACGAGTTCGACCTCGGCCTCCTCGATCTCCTCGCGCAATGAGCGGTTCCAGCTCTCGTCGTGCTCCATGCGGTCGCTCTGCATGCCCGAATCGAGCAGATCGCGTATCGGTTCGATCATGGCATACGGCATGGTGACATGAAGCTCGCCGCCGCCGCCCTCGAGTTCGATCTTGAACGAGTTGACCACCACCACTTCCGATGGGCTGACGATATTGGCGAAGTGCGGATTGATCTCCGAATTGAGGTACTCGATGGTGATCGGGCTGCAGATGCTCCAGGCCTCGGTCAGGTCGGCAAACGCCTGGCGCAGCACCATCTGCACGATGCGGCCTTCAGTCTGGGTGAATTCGCGGCCCTCGATCTTGGCGTAGCGGCCGTTGCCGCCAAAAAAATTATCGACGATGGCAAACACCAGCGTGGCATCGAGCGTCAGCAACGCGGTGCCGCGCAGCGGGTTGATCTTGATCAGATTCAGGCTCGAGGGCACGTGCAGGTTCTGGGTGTACTCGGTGAATTTCTGCACCCGCACCGGCGCCGCGGCGATTTCCGGTGTTCGTCGAATCATGTTGAACAGGCCAACGCGGAACAGTCTCGCAAAACGGTCGTTGATCATCTCCAGCGTCGGCATGCGGCCGCGGACGATGCGAACCTGGGTCGCAAGATTGTATTCGTGGGCAACGCCCGGCGCCTCGGGCGGCGGCGTGGTGGCTACCGCACCCTCATCGACACCCTTGAGCAGGGCATCGATCTCATCCTGATTGAGGATCTCGGCGTTGCTCATGGCTATTGGATCACGAAGCTGGTGAAGTACACGCCCTCGACCAGCTTGCCATCGCCGCCTTCGGCGCCGATCACCTTGCGCACCGCTTCCAGCGTCGCAGCACGCAGCTTTTCCTTGCCCTCCGCCGACAGCAGCGTGGCGTTGTCCTGGCTCGAAAACAGCAGCACCAGATCGTTGCGCACGGCCGGCTCATTGTTCTTGAGCAATTCAAGCACCGCCGGATCGCGTGTCATGGCTTCCACCATGACCTGCAGATAGCGTGCGCTGCCCTCGCCGCCGAAGTTGACGACAAAGGCCGGGTCGTATTTGTAGTACAGGGCCGCCGAATGTGGCGCCGCCGGCTTCTCGGCCGCCATCGTGCCGGCTTCCGCCTTGGGTTTGAAGAACAGCCAGCCGCCGGCGCCAGCGCCGATCAGCACCAGCGCGATGATGATGAAGATGAGCTTGCCCTTCTTCTTTTTGGACGCGTCGGCCGGCGCCGCGGGCGCAGCATCGGCCTTTACAGCTTCGGGTTTTGCCGCTTCAGTCGCCATAATCAGTTTCGCTCTGGCCGATGCCGGGAAAGATGCATTGTCTGGTCACGGAGCAAGCCCTGTGCCAGCGACAATCTGCTCGCAATGACGGAAACCTGTCGTTGCCGCAGTACACACTCAGGCGTACTCATCGACCAGCCCCACCGCACGCGCCGGTCCGGCCGCGGCTACCTCCTCGACCGGGGCGGCGCCGAACGCGCCATGGGCCCGCACCGCGAATGTCTGTGACGCAGATCGCGATTCGCCCTGCACGTTCGCCTGACCGAGGGTCAAGCCGCCGTTTGCCAGCAAGGCACGCAGAGTCGGTAGCGCCTGTTCGAGAGCACTGCGGGTTTCGGCGTGCGCTGCCACGAAACTGACATTGATCTGCGACGGCTGCACGTCGATGTGAACTTCAACCGGACCCAGATGCTCCGGAGACAGCCGCAGCGTCGCGTTCTGTATGTTGGCCGCCGCGAACAATTGCACTTGCGCGGCGACCGCATGCGACCAGTTCTGGTCCGACACCGGCAGCGCAATCGTATGCTCGGCGCCGCTGCCTCCCTGCACGGCGGCATTGGGCAGCGCGCGCAGCAGGCCCGCGAGCGCCGACAGATCCGTGCTCGACACGGCATTGCCCGCGCCGCTTTGATCACCGCCAGACGCGTTGGCGGTTGCGTTGGCGTCGGGCTGAGAATCGAAATTGAGTCCCGAATCCGCGACCGCGCTGGCTGCGGCGATTGTCGCAGCGCCCGCAGCGCCCGCAGCACCCGCATCAGTTACGGCCGCCGCAACGCTGGTCGTCGCCGCCGTGCTCGCGGAGCCGGAGGTGCTGGCAGCGGTGGGCGCGAACGCGGAGGCCGCCGAGGGCGCCAGGGTCGCCAATGTGGCGGCCGAGGCAGCGCCAGTCACGGGGGCGATGCTGTCGGATTGGCCGGCTGGAGCGGAATCCCCGGCGCTGGCGTCCTGCGATGCATTGTCCGCAGCGCCACCGGTCACCGGCGGCGGCACGGGCGCGAGCAGCCACATGGCCTGCAGCGTCGACTGGGCGGCACCCTGCGCGGCAGTGTCCGTAGCGGCGGCGCGATGGCCAGAAGCTTTGCTGCTGCCGCTGGCGCCGCTCTTGCCGGTGCCCGCCGTCGCAGCCGTCGTAGTCGTCGTCGTGGTCGGTGCAGCCGCCGGCAAGACGTCATCTGCAGCCGGCACATCCGCCGTGCTGGGCGCGGACTGCGCAGCAGTGCTGGCGGCCACCACTGGCGCTGCTGCCGCCGCAGTCGTTGCCGGTGTAGCCGGTGTTGCCGGTGTTGCCGCGGCCGGTGCAGACGCCGGCGTTCCGGCTCCGGTCGCGGTTGCGGTTACGTTTGCGGCGGTAGTGGTTGCGTTGCCAGAATTGGCGCCGGCACCGGACCCGGCAATGATGGTCGCCGCGGAGGAGTCGGCAGTCTGAGTCGATGCGGAGGCGGCGACCGGTGCGCCGGTGGGTGCGGACGGCGCTGCCGGAACCTGTGTCGGCGCCGAGCTGGCAGCCGGTGCCGCGGCAGCATCGCTGCCCGAGGTGCTGGCGGAATTCGAAGCGGCCGGAGCCTGTGCGCTCGCGGCCGTGCGATTGGCAGCGGCCGGCGCCGCGGCGCCAGCCAGCAGATGGGAGAATTGATCGCCATCGGCCGCCTGCAGCGGCGAGGAGGAGACCGGCGCGCGGGTCGAAGCAGCGCTCGGTGCCGCGCCGGTGGCCGGTGCCGCCCTCACAGCGCACCCCGCTGGCGCTGCGCGCGCTCATCGGCCTCGCGCTGAACGCGGCGGTCCTCGGCCGTTCGATCCTCCGACTGCGCCTTGGCAATTACCTTGCCGACCGCACTCTTGCGGGCGGCCGCCTGGAACCACACTTCACGCTCGCGCTGACATTCGGCGCTCAGCTGTTCGACCACAGCTTGCTGCGCCTGCACCGCCTCGCTCAAGCGTGCGATAAAGGTTTGATAATCACGCATGCCCGAAACTCCCATTCCGGCCTTGGCCCGCTGGTCAAACCTGGCACGGTACTCATCAAGATAGGTTTGCAGCTCGCCGCAACGGCGCTGGGCTTCAGCCAGACGGGTTTGCGCGCCCGCCACCCGCAGTGCGCTTTCGCGCTCCAATTCGGTCATCAGCTGGTTAACCGGTTGCAATCGCTTCGCTCGCTTCACTTCATGCCCCCTTGGTTCGCGGTGCATCCGCGGCCGGCGTCTCCGCCATGGTCGCCGCCAGCTGCGAGACGCTGGCTGCAAGTTCCACTCGCTCGTGCATGTCCTGGCGCAGATAACTTTCAATATGCGGCCAGCGCGCAATCGCGTTATCGATGCGCGGATCACTGCCGCGCTGGTAGGCGCCGATGGTGATCAAGTCGCGGTTGTTCTCGTACATGGCCGTCGTCTGGCGCAGCCGGCGCGACAGCTCGAGCTGGCTGGCAGGCACGATGTCGTGCATGACCCGGCTCACGGAGGCCTCGACATCGATGGCCGGGTAGCGGCCGCTTTCGGCGATGCGCCGGGACAATACGATGTGGCCATCGAGAATGGCGCGTGCGGCATCGACGATCGGATCATTCGGATCATCGCCTTCCGCCAGCACGGTATAGAAGGCCGTGATCGATCCCGAGGCCGCGACCCCGTTGCCGGCGCGCTCCACCAGCTGCGGCAGGCGCGCGAACACCGACGGTGGGTAACCCTTGGTTGCCGGCGACTCGCCGATCGCCAGCGCGATCTCGCGCTGCGCCTGCGCGAAGCGCGTCAGCGAGTCCATGATCAACAGTACATTGCTGCCGCGATCGCGAAAGAATTCCGCGATCGAGGTCGCCAGCCAGGCGCCGTGCAAGCGCATCAGCGGCGGATAGTCGGCTGGTGTGGCCACCACCACCGAGCGCGCAAGACCGGCGCGCCCGAGGATGCGCTCGATGAACTCCTGCACCTCACGGCCACGCTCGCCGATCAGCCCGACCACGATCACGTCAGCCGCGGTATAGCGCGCCATCATGCCCAGCAGCACGCTCTTGCCGACGCCGCTGCCGGAAAACAAGCCGACGCGCTGGCCGCGCCCGACGGTGAGCAGGCCATTGATCGCACGCACGCCGACGTCCAGCGGCTGCGTGATGGGCCGACGGCGCAGCGGATTGATCGGCGTGCCGGTCAGCCGCACGTTGGCTTCGGTCTCGATCGGTCCCAGGCCGTCCAGCGGATGACAGGCACCGTCGACGATGCGTCCGAGCAGCTTGCTGCCCACGCCCACCGTGCCGGTATGAGTGCGCGGCAACACCAGTGCATTGGGCTTGATGCCATGCATGTCGCCGGTGGGCATCAGGAACAGTCGATCGCCGGAAAAGCCGACGACTTCCGCTTCGATGCGCTGCTGGCCGGAGCTCACGATCTCGCAGCGATCGCCCACCGCGGCCTGGCAGCCGGAGGCCTCGAGGGCCAGCCCTACCATGCGCGTCAGGCGGCCGGCCACGACCGGCGGCGGTATCGAGCTCAGCCTTCGGGTCGCGCTTTCCAGCCCCTCGGTCCAGCGCTTTGCCGCCGGTTGATACATCGGATTGGTAGTGGCTTCGGGCGCGGTCATGGCGCGCTCTCCGGGGTCGCGGCCGTGCGCGCATCGCCCAGGGCCGCGGCAATCGCCGCGCCGAGCCGCTGCTCGAGCTGTGCATCGATGGAGGAATTCTCGCTGCTCACGCGGCAGCCGCCGCGCGACATGATGGGATCTTCGGCGATGCTCCAGGCACGATCGCTGCTGGTCTCGGCCAGACAGGCGCGTACCAGTTTGGCATCTTCCGGATTCAGATGAACGTGTACATCGCGCGCGCTCAGCGGCAGCAGTGCCACGGTGTCGCGGATCACGGCGACGATCTCATCGGGATGAGTCTTGAGTTCGCGCCGCACGATCTGGCGCGCAATCGCGCCGGCCAATGTGGCCAGCTGACGCTGCACCTCGATATCGAGCGCGGCGATGGGATTGGACATGTAATCCAGAATGGCGCCCAGATATTGCACGCGGCGTTGAATTTCCTCGGCCGCGGCCTGCTCCTGCTTGCGCGCGGCGGCGATGCCGGCTTCCTGACCTTCGCCAAAGCCCTTGTCCCAGGCCTCGCGCTCGATTCCCTGCAGGTCGGCACCGCCGCGCTTGCGCGCCAGCACCGGGCCATTGATTTGCGGCAGCTCCCAGATGGCGGTGCCGGTTGTCTTAGACATACTGCTCGCCGCCCTTGGTGCCCAATTGCAGGCGGCCTTCTTCGCCCATCTTCCGGGCGGTGACCAGAATCTCCTTCTGTGCTGCCTCGACTTCCGACAGCCGCACCGGACCGCGCGCTTCCAGATCGTCCTTCATCATCTGCGCTGCGCGCTCCGACATGTTCTTGAAAATCTTTTCCTTGAGCTTCTCGTCGGCGGCCTTGAGCGCGATGATGAGCTTGTCGCCCGGTACTTCGCGCAACAGCTCCTGCATGCCGCGGTCGTCGACGTCGTTGAGGTCTTCGAACACGAACATCAGATCCTGCAGTTTCTGACTCAGCGGCTCATCGACCTTGGCGATCTGCGCCATGATCGTGCCTTCCTGCGCGCCGCCCACCAGGTTCAGGATGCTGGCTGCCACCTTCGGACCGCCAAAGCCACTGGCACTCTTGGCGCCGGAACCGCCGGCAAACTGTTTTTCCAGCACCTGGTCGAGTTCATCGAGCGCTGTCGGGTGTACGCCATCGAGGGTGGCGATGCGCATCAGGATCTCGGCACGCGTGCCTTCGTTCAACTGTGTCAGCACCTCGGCCGCCTGATCCGCATCCAGGTAGGACAGCACGATGGCGATGATCTGCGGATGTTCATTGCGCAGCACTTGCGCGACCGCTTTCGCTTCCATCCATTTGAGCGCTTCCAGCCCGCGGCTGCTGCGACCGCCCAATATTCGATCCACCACGCTGCCGGCCTTGTCGGCGCCCAGCGCCTCGATCAGCACTCTGCGGATGTAGTCATCGGTGCCGACGCCGAAGGAGGTCTGTTGCTCCACGTTGGCGGAGAAAGTGGTCAGTACCGTCGATACCTCTTCGCGCGAGACACCGCTGAGCTGCGCCATGGCAGCGCCCACGCGCTGCACGTCCTTGGCGCCCAAATGCTTCAGTACCTGCGCCGCATCCTGCTCACCCAGCGCCAGCAGCAGGATAGCCGCGCGATCGACGCCGGAGCGATCCAGCGGCGCATCACTCATGATTCACCCACCCAGGTCTTGACCACTTGTGCCACGCGCTTGGGATCCTGCGTCACCAGGCTTCGCGCCTGCACGATCTGCTGCTCATAACCCAGGGAAGCATTGGGCGCCTGGTTCGCCCGTTCGTCGCCACCCGCGCTCACCAGCTGTTGCGGCGCCACGCTGACGGCATGATTGGCCAGGTTCTTGACCAGGGGTCGCAGTACCCCCAGCGCCAGCGCCACCAGCACCAGCGCACCGAGCACCAGGCGGGTGATGTCGCGCACCATCGGGCGCTGCCATATCGGCACCACCTCGGGCTTGAGCGGCGGTCCACTCTCGTCGAGGAAGGATGCGTTGACCACGTTGACACTGTCGCCGCGCGTTTCATCGAATCCGACGGCGTTCTTGACCAGCTTGGTGATGTCGTCAAGCTGCTCTTTGCTCAGCGGTTGCTGCGTGGTCTTGCCATCGGCGCCGACCTTGCGCATGTTGTCGACCAATACCGCGACCGTCACGCGCTTCACGCGCCCACCGGGCTGGCGCGAATAACTGAGGGTACGATTCATCTCGAAGTTGCGCGTGCTCGACTTGGAGTTACTTTCCGGCATTGCCGCCGCGGCGGCGGCCGCGGCAGTGGCGGCGGCTTCAGCGGCAGCCGCGGCGTTCTTGGCGCCGCCCGCGCCCGTAGCCGGCGGCGGCGGCGCGGGCTTGGCGGCCGCGACCGCTTGTCCGCCCGCGGGCGGCTGATTGGTCAGTGCACCCGGAACCCCGCCGGAGCCGCTGCCATTGCGGCTGCTCTCTTCGGAAGTCTGCTCGCTGCGTATCGCGGTGTTGTCGGGCTTGTACTGTTCATGGGCCTCTTCGTTGGTGGTGGCATCGAGATCCACCGTGACCTGTGCGCGCGCGTGCCCTTCGCCGACAATGGGTGCCAGCAATTGCTCGATGCGCTCGATGTAGGTGTCTTCGACATGGTGCGCGGCCTCGAACTGTTCGGCCGCCATGGCGGCGTCGCCCGATCTTCGGCGATGACAACAGACGCCCCTGCTGATCCACCACGGTGACCTGATCGGAATCGAGCTCGGGAATGCTGGAAGCCACCAGATGCACGATCGCGGAAACCTGTTCGGGTTCCAGTCGATGTCCGGCGCGCAATTGCAGCAACACCGAGGCGGTGGCCGGCCGGCGATCGCGCACGAACGCCGACTGCTGCGGTATGGCCAGATGCACCCGTGCCGCCTCGACCGCCTGCAGGGAGGAAATGGTGCTCGCCAGTTCGCTCTCGAGGGCGTACTGGTAGCGCGCATTTTCCATGAACTGACTGACACCAAAACCCGGATCCTTGCTGATCAATTCGAAGCTGCTGTTCTTGCCCTGTGGCAATCCCTGCGAGGCAAGCTGCAGACGTGCATCGTGCACTCGCTCGGCCGGCACCATGATCGCGCCGCTGGTGTTGTCGAGTTTGTATTCGATGCCGCTGGTCTGCAGCGCCTGGATCACGCTGCTGGCGTCGGAGTCGGACAGGTTGCCGTACAGCAGGCTCCAGCTCGGTCCCTTCCACCACAGCACCACGGTGACGCCGACGGCTACCGCCAGGGCGACGCCGAGCAGCAGCAGCAGCGGCCGGATGTTCACGCCGAGCGCACCGGGAAGCATTACGGTCTGATTGTTCGCCATGAGCTGATTGTTCCCGCTTTACTCAGATCGACATGTTCATGATGTCTTGATAGGCGCTGACCAGGCGATTACGCACTTCGGTGAGCGCCCGAAACGAAACCGAGGCCTTCTGGCTCTCGATCATGACCTGGGCCAGATCCACGCCCGGGGTGCCGCGCTCCCAGGCATCGGCCAGTGCCCCGGCGGTCTGCTGAGTCTTGTTCACGGAGTCGATGCCCTGCTTGAGCATCGCACCGAAGGCCGTGGCGGCCGGCGCGTTGGCACCGTCGACGGCCCCGGGCCCTGCGGCCAGCGGCTTGACGCCCGCACCGGCCTGCGCCGACAGCGACCGAATCTGCGCCAGCACCTGATCGATGCCGATGTTGTTCATGGAGTACTCCCGCCGATCTCGGCGATCTCGTCACAGTCGATGCCCGCGCGCCGCAGCCGCGCCAGCTTGTAGCGCAGGGTGCGTGGGCTAATGCCCAAGCGCTCGGCAATGCGTTCGCGCGTCTCGTTGCTGCGCAGTGCCTGCAGGATGATCTGCTGCTCGGCCAGGGCGAGGGATTGCGCCAGGGCGCAGGGCGCCGGCTCGCCGCCGGTGTCCGCAGCCGCGGGCGCCGCGGTCACAGCGGGTGCCGGGCTGGGCGGCTGCTCTTCACTGGCGGGTGGTTCGAAGGCGATGTGGGCCGCGCGCACCAAATCGCCGTCACACAGCACCAGCGCGCGCTGCATGACATTCTCGAGCTCGCGCACGTTGCCCGGCCAGGCGTAGGTCAATAGCAATTGCGCCGCATCCGGATGCATGGCCGGAATGCGCTCGCCCGCGCGGCAGTGCGCCGCCAGCAGCCGCATTGCCAACGGCAGGATGTCGGCGCGCCGCGAGCGCAATGGCGGCAGCGTCATGGGAAATACGTTCAACCGATAGTAGAGGTCCTCACGGAAGCGGCCGGCGGCAACTTCCTCGCGCAGACGCCGATTGGTGGTAGCGATCATGCGCACATCCAGGCTCACCGCGGTGCGTGCTCCCAGGCGCTCGACCTCGCGTTCCTGCAGCACGCGCAGCAATTTCGCCTGCAGCGAGCGTGGGATCTCGGAAATCTCGTCCAGCAGCAAGGTGCCGCCCTGCGCCTGCTCGAATTTTCCCGGGTGGGCGCCATGGGCGCCGGTGAAGGCGCCGCGTTCCCAGCCGAATAACATGGCCTCGAGCAGGTGCTCCGGAATCGCGGCGCAGTTGATGGCGACGAAAACGCCGCTGGCACGCTGGGAATGGTGATGAATGTAATGCGCCAGGACTTCCTTGCCGGTGCCCGATTCGCCGGCAATCAATACCGTGCACTCGCTGGCCGCGACCCGTCGCGCCAGGTCCATCAGCAGGCGCGAGACTTCCGCGCAAGCTACCGGATCGATGATCTCTCTGGCAGCCACGCGCTTGCGCGCGTCCATGCTGGGCACCATTGCTGACATCTGCATCGGGGAGTCCATTGCCTCTACAAGCGTTACTCGCAGAGGTCAGAGGAGCAATTTGCGTGCCGTCGTCAAACTGTGACGGGACTCACGACGGCACGCCACGGCCGCCGGCACGACGTCAAGATTCCGGCACCACCGCGTCATTGACGCCCATGGCGTACTTGCGCAGCTTCTCCACCAGCGTGGTGCGGCGTAGTCCCAACAACCGGGCGGCCTGTGCCACCGTGCCGCCGGCGGATTCCATGGCACGCAGGATCAGGCGTTGCTCCATCGATTCGAGGTAGTGCCGCAGGTCGAAACCTTCCGGGATTTGCTGCAGCAGCTCATCGGTGAGCAGCGGATCCATGCTTATGTCCGGATCGTCCTCGGGCTCCTCTTCCACTGCCGCCAGTTCCGCCATGACCGGGGCGAGCAGGGTCAACGCCGGCACGCTGGCAATCAGCGTTTCGGTGCCGGCCTGCACCGCCGGCGTCCACTCGCTCGGACGATAGCGCGGCGGCAGGTCCGCGATGCACACCGGACGCGAGTGGCACTGGATCGATAGACGCTCGATCAGGTTGCCGAGTTCGCGCACGTTGCCGGGCCAGCGGTAGGCCTTCAGGGCCTCGAGCGCCACGGGCGTGAACTGCACCCGCTGACGGCCCGAGGTGCGAATGCGCTCGGCCAGATCGGCGATCAGCTGCGGCAGATCCTCGCTGCGCTCGCGCAGCGGCGGCATTTCGATCGGTACCACATTCAGGCGATAGTAGAGATCTTCGCGAAATGTGCCCTTGAGGATGGCCTGCTCCAGGTCGCAATGGGTCGCGGCGATGATGCGCACGTCGCAGCGCTGCGGCACGCAGCTGCCGACCCGCTCGTACGAGCGTTCCTGCAGCACCCGCAGCAACTTGACCTGCATGGTCGGATTCATGTCACCGATTTCGTCGAGAAAGATCGTGCCACCCTCGGCGACTTCGAATCGGCCTTTGCGCGTGGCTAGCGCACCCGTGAAGGCGCCCTTCTCGTGGCCGAACAGCTCACTCTCGAGCAGATCCGCCGGTATCGCGCCGCAGTTGATCGGTATGAAAGGGCGCATGCGGCGCGTCGAGCTTTCGTGTACGGCCCGCGCGACCACTTCCTTGCCTGTGCCCGATTCGCCGAGGATCAGAACATTGCTGTCAAAGGCAGCAACTTGCCGGATCAGGCGATTGATCTGCCGTATGGCG
This sequence comes from uncultured Gammaproteobacteria bacterium, assembly GCA_963735775.1. GTDB lineage: Bacteria > Pseudomonadota > Gammaproteobacteria > Steroidobacterales > Steroidobacteraceae > FEN-1191. The sequence continues at coordinate 149,854 of CAVTMG010000001.1, forward strand.
CTCGAGCTTCCGGTCGGCAGCACGGCTGCGCTGGCTGCGCCCGCCGCTTGCTGTTCTGACGATAATGATCCGGCGGCGTCGCCGGTCATCACAGTCATAGCCGCCCTTTCAGCCATCTGGTTCTGCTTCCCATAATTTGGTAGCGCACAGATTAGGGGCGGCCTTATGGCAAGGGATGGATCTCCGTCACAGGGTAATTGAGTGATGCGTCGCAGATTGGGTGATCTTAAGTCTCACGCGCTTTGCGGGCGTCTGCAATATGTCTCCTATGGTGGAGAAATGCCAGCTTCTGAATGAGTTCGGCGGTGCTCTCGGACATTTCCGGAAACTTGACGCGAACCGTGGCGCCATTCACCGCTGACACCTCGGCGGGCAACTCCAAAGGCTGCGGCAGGGAGCTGCGCAATTGCACCCGCAGCACGCCGCGATCACCGACCGACGGCGTTGCACCCAAAGCCATCCAACTGGCGCCGAGCGCGTTGAACTGAATGGCGCTCGGCGAGCCGAGCCGCTCCTGCGACACCAGCTTCGAGAGCAATTGCAGTACCAGGTTCAACTTGAAATCCAGGCGCGCAAGTTCTCCGGCCAGCGGTCCCAGATCTTCATTCTTGTCGCGCGCCGGATGTTCTTCAACGGCTATGCAGGCCTGCAACAGCAGCAGATTCGACTCGTCCAGCCCGATCAATTCAAAGCGATCGAGCGGACGCGACAGGGCTTTCCATTGCACCGGCAGAACATCGTGGTAAGCCAGCTCGTCGTACAGCACCACGGTATCGACGCCTTCGTACATGATAGATCAGCGCATTCTACGCGCTAGCGCTTGGCTAATCTTACTTCCGGGCCGATCGCGACCCAGGCGCCGCGGATCTCGCCCATGAGACTGGCCACTTCCTTGATGCAGTCCAGGTCGTTACTGACGTTGGCATGCAGCAGCTGGCGCAGCATGTAGTCGTACAGGTCAGCCAGATTCTGTGCCAGGGGACCGCCTTGCGCGAGATTGATGCTGCCGCGCAGCTCGCTGACGATCTTGACGCATTGGTGCAGCGCCTGGGCCTTCTTGGCTATCTCACCGTGCTCGATGTAGCCACGTGCTATGGCCATGCGCTCGAGTGCACCGTCCATCAGCATCAGCACCAGCCGGTGCGGATCGGCGCCGGCGATGCCACCGTGAACCGATACGCTCTGATAAGCGGCTACCTTGGAAAACTTTGCGTACGCGCTCACTGCCCGGTGCTCCATCCATGCGTGCTGAAGAGCTTAACGGCGCTTGCCGCATGAACTTGAGCCGCGCCCGGGCGCGCTAATGGCGGACTCAGGCGTTGGGTGTGCCCTGGACGGTAGGCAGGCTGGCGAATGCCTGCGTCAGGTAGGCCGAGGTGCTTTGCAGCGAAGACAACAGGGTGTTGAGCGCCGAGTACTGCTGCGTCAGGCTCGCCGTCAGCGCCGTCATTTGCGTGGTCAGCGTATTGCTTTGCGTGGTCAGCGCATTTTCCTGCGCGGTGAGCGTCTGACCATAGGTGGATATGGCGCCATTGGCGCCCAGGGCCGAGGTGATCTGGCTGTTGAGCTGCGCGGCAACACCGTTGCTGCTGCTGAAAAGCTGGCTGACCGCGTTGAAGTTGCTCGACAGCGCCGTTTGCAGCGTGCTGGCATTGACGCGAAAGCTGACCGGTGGCGCCGGTGGTGATGCCGATGCTGGCGAGCGAGTTGTAAGTCGAGGTGCCGACGAAGCTGTAGAGCGCCTGCTGGATCTGATTCTCGGTGCCGGTCAATACCGGATTGCCCAGCAGCGGCCCGGCGGTGCCGGTGCTGGCATCATAGCTGCCGAGACTTGCGAGCGCGGTCTGCAAGGTATTGTAGGCCGTCACGAATGCCTGAATATTGCTGGCGACCGTGGAGGTGTCGTTGGCCACGGTCAGTGTCGTGGAGGCGCCCGTTGCCGTCGGGGCCAGCAGATCGAGCGTCACGCCGCTCAGCGCATCGCTGACGCGTATTGCTGGGACTGGTGAAGGCGACACCGGCGACGCTGAAGCTGGCATCCTTGGCAGGTGCCGCCAACGTATAGTGACCCAGGTTGCCGGTTCCATAGGTCAGCGAGGCAAGGCCATTGCCGCCGTCGGTCTCGGTGACCGCGATGGTATTGGCCAGACCGGATTGCGTCGACGACAGCAACAGGTGCGCCCCGTCGGTGCCCTGAATGACGGTGGCGCCGATACCGGGGTTGCCGCTGGCAGAGTTGATCGCCGATGCGATACCGGCCAGCGTGTCGTCGCTGCTGGTGATCGCGACATTGAAACTCGCGCCGCCCAGGGAAAGACTCAGTGTGCCGGTGCCCACGGCCACGGAACTGCCACCGACCACGGGCGCCGACAACAATTGCTGTGCTGAGGCCAGATTGGCTACCGTCACCGCGTAATTGCCGCTGGGCGCACTGGCGTCCGCGGTGGCAGTGACCGTGGTGTCATCGGAACTGGTGGCGGTTTCGGAATTGAATGCGCCCGGTGTGCTCAGGGAAGACAGCGACTGCTGGAATGTCGACAGCGCGCTCTGCAGCGTACCCAGAGCCGAGATGTTGGCAGTGACCGCGCTGGTCTGATTGGCGATCTGCGTCTGCTGTGGCCCCTCGGTAGCGGCCACCAGCTGCGACACCAGGCTGCTCACATTGATGACCGAACCGCCCGCCGCACCGGAGCTGCTGTTGCTGGCAATCGAAACCGGTGCCGTCGGAACGGCAGCAGGTGCGGTCGTGACGGCAGCAGGCGCAGCGGGCGCGGCAGTAATAGTTGTAGTCATTCTTGTGGCCCCTTTGAAAACGACAGCGGGCGGAGATCGTGCGATCTCCGCCCTGCCGTGACGGGTGTCTTAAACCCGTGGTTCATCACTTCGAGTCAAGCCGTTACGGCAGTTTCTGCAGGAGCGTCAATACGTTCTGCGGAACCGTGTTGGCCTGGGCAACCATCGCCGTGCTCGCCTGCTGCAGGATCTGGGCCTTGGACAGCTGCGAGGTGGCAGCCGCGTAGTCCGTGTCCTGGATGCCGCTGCGCGCGCTGTGCAGGTTGGTTGAGTCGGTGTTGATGCCCGAGATCGCCGCCGTGAAGCGGTTCTGGTAGGCACCGAGCTGGGCGCCCGTGGTGGCAACCTGCTGCAGCGCCGCGTCGATCTGGCTCAAGGCCAGATTCGAATCATCAACCGTCTTCACGTCGCCTGTGCCGAGGAAAGAGGTCGTGGCCGTGGCAGCGGTGACAGCGGCCGCGGTCAGCGCGACGCCGCCCGCCGCCAATCCGAACGAGGTCTCGTCTTCGGTGCCGACATTCGCCCCGCCCGTGACGGTGTTGCCGCGTGCCGGTCCAGGCGATCGCCGTCGGTGTCTGCTGTGTCGTGCTGCTGAGGGTGATGCCGCCGGTCGCGGCGACCGTTGCAATCAGCGCCGCCGTCCTGGCGCCGAGATCTGGTTGATCGCGGCGGCAACGGTCTTGTCATCCGTGGCTTGATTGCCCGTCAGCGTGATCGTTCCAGTGGTCACCGTCGGCGGCAACTCGCCGGATTGGCCGGTCTGATCGGTGGTGATCGTGATCGTGCCGGTATCGCCGTTGGCGACATTCAGCGCCGGTGTAGGCACCAGCGGTCACACCCGTCGAGGCCTGGCTGTACAGCCTGGCCCAGGTTGGTGGTCGCTGCGCTGGCCACCGAGGCCACGGTGATGGTCTGGCCGGCATTGGCGCCGATCTGGAAGGTCGCGCCCTGGAAGGTGCCGTCGAGCAGATTCACGCCGTTGAAGTCCGCGGTCTGCGACGACGTTGTTGATGTCGGCCATGAGCTGCTGGAACTGCTGGTTGAGGTCGGCGCGGTCGGCGGTGCTGTTGGTCGCATTGAGCGACTCGACCGCGAGATCGCGCATCGTCTGCAGGTCATTGGTGATTCCGTGAGCGCGCCCGAGGCGGTCTGCGCCAGCGACACGCCGTCGTTGGCGTTCTGCGCGGCCTGATTCAGGCCACTGATCTGCGAGGTCATGCCCTGCACGATCGCATAGCCGGCAGCATCATCGGCTGCGGTATTGATGCGCAGACCCGAGGACAGCTGCTGCAGCGCCGTGGACAGAGCTGTTGCCTGACGACGTCAGACTGTTCTGCGCAAGCAGCGAGTTGATGTTCGTATTGAGGACTAGTGACATTGCCTGTTGCTCCTGATGTTTCGTTCAGGCGCCGGACACCAGTCCGTCGCGCTGTTGCCTTGCGGGCGACCATCGGTCCGCACCTGTTCGCGTCAGTTATCGGTGCCGCGGCGGCGAACTTGAATGCACCTGCGTTCGCATTTTGCGAAAAGCTGTCGAATGCGTCACATTCGCGACGTGCAGCTGCGCAGCATCACTCACTAAGTACTTGAACAGCGACAGCTGGCTGACTGGCGCGTAGGACTGCTCGGCCGCCTGCAGCGCCAGGTATTCCTGGCTGTACTGCGAGGTGGCCGCGGCGTAGTCCAGGTCGCTCGAGATTGGAGATCTGGCGTGGTGAGCGTGGTGGTGTGGCTGGTCAGGGAGTTGGCGGTGCTGCTGATCAGCGAGATCCGCGAGGCCGACGTTGGTGGTGACGGTCGAGACCTGATTACAGCGCCTGGTCGATCTGCTGCAGCGAGCCGCCGAGCGTGGAGCTCAGCTGGGCACGCGCTGCGCCGCTGCTGCCGGCGTTGTTGAGCGCGCTGACGATATTGTCCAGCGTATCGAACACGCTCTGGGTGCCCGAGGAGGTGACCGTGAAGGTATCGCCCGCCGCCGGAGCACCGGTGATGCCGACCTGGATGCCGTCGAAGGCGACGCTGCCGCCGTTGGCGGCGTCGTAGGTACCGGTGGCCACGACGTGGCACCCGTGCCATCGGTCACCTGGTAGTCGCTCGCATCCGTGAAAGTGATCGTGTACTGCCCCGGCACCCACAGCGACGGCATTGGTCACGCTGCCGGCGTCGATGACGCCGGTGCCGGTATTGCTCGCGCTGGCCGCGGTGGTGAAGGTGCCGTTGCCGGTCGGAACGTTCATGAACACCGCCGAGCCCGGATCGCCGGTCTGAACCGAGGTGCCGCCGTTCAGCGGCACGCTGCTCGCGCCGCTGTCGCCGACATAGCTCATCGAGCCGGTGCTGCCGCGCACGAACGGCTGGGTATCGACCGGAGTAGCCTGCGAACAGGTACTGGCCCTGGGCGTTCTGGCTGTTGGCGGTGCCCATGCAGCTGGCTGCTCGAGCTGCTGGATCTGGGTGGCGATGCGCCTGCAGATCGCGTGGCGTTGTTGGTGCCGCTGTTGGCCTGACCACCAGATCCGGATCGATTGCAGTGTGGTGGTGGCGGTCGAGAGCGCCTGCTCCTCGAGCGTCAGATTGGTGTTGGCGCTCTGGCCGTTGCTGACGTACTGCTGGTACTGCGAATTGGTGTTGTTGAGCTGCAGCAGCTGCACCGCCGCCGACCGGGTTATCGGCCGGCGAGTTGACGCTCTTGCCGGTGGACAGCTGGTTCTGCGTCGTTGGACAGCGCCGCTCTCGTCCTGCAAGATGCCGTTGAGCGGCCGATCTGATTGATCATCGAGGTGGAGATGCGCATGGCAGTTACCCGGTACCGTTGCATGGCGTCGATCAGCGAAGTGAACAGTGTGTTGGAAGTCGGCGATGACCTGCGCCGCGGCCTGATAGGCCTGCTGGTACTGCAGCATGTTGGCGGCTTCCTGATCGAGATTGACGCCCGAGACGCTCTGCTGCGCGCTCTGCGCGCTCTGCATGACGCTCTGCTGCGCGGTGGCGCCGTTCTGCGCCTGGCTGGTCTGCATACCGACCGTGCCGACATAGGCGTTGACCGCATCGCTCAGCGACTCGGTGCCGCCGTTCAGCACGTTCTGGTTCAGGATGTCGGCGAGCTGCAGCGCGTTGCTGTTATCGCCGGTGCCGTTGGCGTTGTCATCGATGGCGAAGCTGTCGCCGGCGGCCGGCGTGCCCGTCAAGCGTGACGTCGATGCCGTTGAAGATGATCGGCGTGCCCGGCGGTATAGGTGCCGCTGGCCACCGTGATTGCCGCTGGCGTCGGTGACGCGTATAGGCGGTCGGGCTGGTGAAACTGAGCGTGTAGTTGCCGCGCGTCCAGGCGGAGGTATTCGGTACCGTGGCGCTCTGGAATGCTGGCGCGTGCCGGTATTGCCGACGGCTGGCGCTGGTCACCAGCGGCCCGGCCGCCGCGATCTTGGACGGGTCGTTGGTCAGCAGCTCAGGCCCGCGACCGCGTTGGCGGTCGGCTCGACCAGGAATTCATCGCCGGCGTTGCGCGGTGCCGGTGACGGTCAGCGTCAGTCCGGCGCCGGTCAGGGTCGTGACGCCGCCGGTGGTGCTCGCTGGTCAGCGCCGTGGCCAGCGCCGCTGGCGGTATCGGTCAGGGTCCAGTTGCTGCCGTCGTACTTGCAGGTAATAGTTGCTGGTGGTGAGGCCGCCGAGGTCGCTGACGCTCGCCGTGACGCTGGCGGTGCCGGTGTTGTTGCTGCTCGGCAGCACCTGCGGGCCGCCGACGGCCATCAGCGCCTGCCCGACGTTGCCGTTCTGATCCAGTCCGGCCTCGTTCTGCGTGTTGACCAGAGTGGTCAGGGTCACGGCCGCCTGCCCGAGCGCGTTCTCGCCCGGGGTCAGCATCTGATTGCTGAAACTGCAGCAGACCGCCGAGCGTGCCGCCGCTCGATTGAGTTGGTGATGTTGACGTTGCCGGAGGGCGTGTCTGAGCGACAGCTGCAGCTGCCCGGAATTGAACTGGTCGGCGGTGGCGCTCAACGTTGCGAGCTGGTGCCCCCACCACCAGCGGCTGGCCGCTGCCGATGAAGACGTTGACGCGTGCCGTCGCTCTGCGTGACGGTATTGACGCTGACGTTCTGCGACAGCTGATCGATCAGATCATCGCGCTGATCCAGCAGCTGATTGGGCGCCTGGCCGGTGCCGTTATGCTCTGCGCCGCCATGATCTGCTGGTTCAGGCTGGCGATGCTGCTGCGCCGAGCGAAGTGATGGTGCTGGCCTCGGAGCTGACCTGGCTGTTGACCTGGCCACTGAGCTGAGTCAGGTTGGCTCTGATAGCCCTGGAACTGGCTGATCAGCGACTGCGCCTGGTCAGCACCGCCTGGCGCGTGGACGTCTGCGACGGCGAATTGGCCATGGTCTGCACGGCACTGCTGAAGCTCTGCAGCGTCGCCGACAGGCCCGGTCGAGGATCGCCGAACATATTGTTGATGCTGTCGGCAAGGCCGGCTGAGCGTATTGAACTGGTTGTAGCTGCTGGTGGCGGTGTTGGTCTGCGCGTCCAGGAACTGGTTGTACGAGCGCGTGACATCCGACACCGAGACGCCGTTGCCGATCGAGCCGTCGCTGGTGCGGGTCGCGGGATTGGTCACGAGATTGGTCGGTCTCTTCGTTGTATCCGGGCGTGTTGACGTTCGCGATGTTGTTGCTGATCGTGTCGAGGGCGGTCTGGAAGGCCAGCAGCCCCGATACGCCGGTGGATAACATGTCACCCATTACCGCGTCCCTTCATTCACGCAGGATTCCCCACTCAGCCGTTGTCGGCAGGCCGGCCAGAAGCTTGAGTGTCGGTGGCGCTGGCGGCGACGCGCAGGCGCCTTCGCACGCTGCGCGCGCCGGTGGCCTGCAGTTTCTGCACATAATCCGGATCGTGGCATAGCCGCCGCGCTGCCAGGCGCGTGCGCAAAGGCCGCGACGTCCTCGCCGGTGCCGAGCGCCTGGCTGTAGCGGCGCATGCCCTTGCAGCAGCGTGACATAATCGTTGACGCCCTGCTGCACCGAGCTGTAGGCGCGAAACGGCTGCGGCACCGTGCTGGCGCTGACCGCCGCCGTACTCGGTGGTCGGCGCATTGACCGCATGTCGCCGTTCCAGCCGCCGCCGGCCTTGACGCCGAACAGATTGTGGCTCGAGCGCCGCTGCTGCTCGCAGGCGACGTGCTGGCCCCAGCCGGTCTCGAGCGCCGCCTGCGCGATCAGAGTGTCGGCGCGACACGCCGAGCTGACTGCGCCGCCGCTGCGCATACGGCTCGAGACTCTGAACGAAACTGATGCGATGCGCGCATTGGATCGCAGCGGCGGCGCGCCGGTGCAGCCGGTCGCGCGCTGGCCGCGGCGCGTCGCCGCGCAGCGACGCCGCGCGCGCCGCGGCCGCAGCTGCCGTTGGCGCGGCCGCCGAGTTGCGCGTAGCTGCTGCACCAGCATGTCCGCCAGCCCGAGGCCCTTGCCCTGCGACATCTGCAGCGGCGAGCTGCTGGTCGTACATGTCCTGGTAGAGATCGCTCTCCTGGCTGTCGCCCAGGCCGTCGCCGAGCTTGGCCTCGCGCATCGACTTGAGCATCATGTCGGTGAACAGACTTTCGAACTGCTGCGCGGCCGCGCGGATCGCCTGCGGATCGTTCCGCCTTGACGTCCTTCTTCAGCGCCCTCGAGGCCGCCGAAGTCGGCGTAGAAGCTGGGCATTGACGACGCTGCTGGCTCATGACGCTGCCGTGCGCTTCAGATGACGATCAGCTGCGCGTGCAGCGCGCCGGCCTGCTGCAGGGCTTCCAGAATCGCCACCAGATCGCCGGGCGCGGCGCCGACCTGATTCACCGCGCGCACGATCTCATCGAGATTGACGCCGGCGTTGAACACGAACATGCGCGCGTCGGCCTGCGTTCACATTGATCTCCGAGCGCGGCGTGGCCACTGTGGTGCCCCCTTGGAAAGCGGCGTCGGGCTGGCTGACGTCGGTGCGCTCGCTGATGGTCACCGAGAGCGAGCCGTGCGCCACCGCCGCCGGCGATGACCCGCACCTGCGAGCTGATGACGACCGTGCCGGTGCGCGAATTGACGATCACCCGGGCCGGCGCATCGCTCGGGCTCGACCTCGACTTCCTGCAGCGCGCCGATGAAGGCCACGCGCGCGGCCGGATCGGCCGGCGCCTGCACCTTGACCGACACCGCATCGATCGCCTGCGCGCTGCCGGCGCCCGAGCAGCTGGTTGAGCATGTCGGTCAGGCGCGCGGCGGTGGTGAAGTCGGGCGTATTCAGATTGAGCATCACGAACGGCTCGCTGCCGAAGTGCGTCGGCACCTCGCGCTCGACCGTGGCGCCGTTGGGAATGCGCCCGGCGCTCGGGCACGTTGACGCTGACGCGCGAGCCGTCCTTGCCTGCGACGCCGAAGCCGCTGACCATCACGCTGCCCTGCGCCATCGGCGTAGACCTCGCCGTCGGCGCCGCGCAGCGGCGTCATCAGCAGCGCGCCGCCGCGCAGACTGGTGGCATTGCCGATCGAGGCCACGGTGACATCGATGGTCTGTCCGGCTCTTGGCGAACGGCGGCAGCTCGGCCGTGACGCTCACCGCGGCCACGTTCTTGAGCTGCATCTGCGAGGCGACGCTCGGCCGGAATGGTCACGCCGAATTTCGCCAGCATGTTGGCGATGCTCTGCACCGTGAACGGCGCCTGCGTGGTCTGATCGCCCGTGCCGTTGAGGCCGACGACCAGGCCGTAGCCGACGAGCTGGTTGGTGCGCACGCCGGCTACCGTGGCCAGGTCCTTGACGCGCTCGGCGTGCGAGATGCCTGGCCGCAGCACGCAGATCAGCGCCATCGCGCCGAACAGCTGCAGCCACCGAATCAATGTCCGCTTGTTCATGTCGTTTCCCGGACGCCGTCAGAACGGCATCCATTTGGAATCGAAGAACCGCGCCAGCCAGCCCTTGGTGTTGGCATCGGCGAGCGTGCCCTGTCTCGCCGTAGGCGATGGTCGCGTCGGCCACCATGGTGGAGGGCACGCTGTTGTCGGGCGCGATGTCGATCGGCCGCACGATGCCCTGGATGCGCACGTACTCGCGCCCCTGGTTGATCGTGATCCACTTCTGGCCGCGCACCAGCAGATTGCCGTTGGCGAGCCGCTTGGCCACGGTCACCGAGATGGAGCCGGTGAGCGCGTTGCTCTGCGAGCTGCCGCCCTCGCCGTCGAAGCTGGTGGCATCATTGAGCGTGTTGTTGAGGATGTTGCGCCCGTGCACGGTCAGCGGCGCGCCGAGCAGCGTCGGCGCCGCCATGGTCTCGGTCGGTGGTCTTCTTGGTGGTGGTGATCGCGCTCTTGGTGGCGTTGGTGTGTCTCCTGCAAGCGTGATGGTCAGCACGTCGCCGACGCGGTGCGCGACCGCGTTCGTCGAACAGCGGCACGTCGTGTCCGGTATGGTAGATGGCGCCGTTCGGCTCGGCCGGCACCGGCATCCTCCTCCGGCAGCGTGGCGGCGAAGTTCTCGTCCGGGCGCGGCACTGGCTGCTGCAGCCTGGCCAGCAGGGCGAGCAGATCAGCGCGCGGCGCGACGCAGAGCTGCGCTCAGCGTTGCACTCCGACGAGCACGATCACGTGTTCGCTCCAGTATCAAAGGTTGCTGTCGAGGTACTGCAGCATCTGATCGTTGGTCTCGATGGCCTTGGTGTTCATCTCGTAGGCGCGCTGCGTCTCGATCATGTTGACCATTTCCTCGACCACATTGACGTTGGAGCTCTCGACGAGCCCTGCTGCAGCGTGCCCAGGCCGTTGACGCCGGGCGCGCCGGTCTGCGCGGTGCCGCTCGGAGCCGGATGCCACCAGCAGGTTCTCGCCGTTGGGCTGCAGGCCGGCGGGATTGACGAAGTTGGCCAGCTGCAGCGTGCCGACCGTCGAGGGCGCGCGACTGACCGGCCAGCTGCACCTGCACCGTGCCGTCGCGTGCCGATGGTGACGCTCTGCGCGCCCTGCGGAATCGTGATCGCCGGCTGCACCGGATAGCCGCTGGCCGTCACCAGCTGGCCGGTGGCGCTGAGCTGGAAGCTGCCATCGCGCGTATAGGCCAGCGAGCCGTCCGGCATCAGCACCTGGAAGAAGCCGTTGCCGTTGATCGCCAGGTCGAGCGCGTTGCCGGTCTGGTTGAGATTGCCCTGGGTGTAGACCTTCTCGGTGGCGACCAGGCTGACGCCGGTGCCCAGCTCGATGCCGCTGGGCGCCTGGGTGTTCTGCGTGGTGGCCGCGCCGACCTGCTGCACGTTCTGATACAGCAGATCCTGGAACACCGCGCGGCCCTTCTTGAAGCCGGTGGTGTTGACGTTGGCGAGATTGTTGGAGATCACCGCCATCTCGGTCTGCTGCGCATCGAGACCGGTCTTGGCGACCCAAAGTGCTGGATTCATTGCTGTCGAGTTCCTCTGTGACGCGCTCAGCTGCTCTGCAGCAGCTTGGAGCTCGAGGCGGCGTTGTCTTCGGCGGTCTTCATGGCCTTGACCTGGACTTCATAGTTGCGCGCCAGCTCGATCATGTTGGCCATGGTCTCGGCGATATTGACGTTGCTCGACTCGAGCGTGCCGGGCACGAGCTGCACGCTGGCGTCGGCGACCGACCGGCGCCGCCGGTGCTGCGGAACAAGCCGTCGGCGCCGCGTGTCAGAGCTGCTCCGCCGGCGGATTGACCAGCTTGATGCGTCCGACGGTCGAGATCGGTCTGCGCGGTCTGTCCCTGCGGCACGATCGAGACCGAACCGTCGTCGCCGATGGTGATCGCGCGTATGCGGCGGCACGCGTGATCGGGCCCGGAGTCGCCGAGCACCGGATTGCCGGCGGCGGTCGTCAGCACGCCGTTCGGATCGACGCGCAGATCGCCGGCGCGCGTGTAGGCTTCGGTGCCGTCGCTGGCCTGCACCGCGATCCAGCCCGGCCCCTTGACCGCCACGTCGAGCGCGCGGCCGGTGGCTGCAGCGAGCCCGGAGCTCGAATCCCAGCCGAGCGCTGTCATCGGTCGCGTAGGCACGCGAGGGCAGTCCGGCTCCCGTCACCTTCTGCGTCTGAAACGCCGACAGGTCGGCGCGAAAGCCGATGGTGTTGGCGTTGGCGAGATTGTGCATTGTTCGCGGCCTGGGCGCTGCAGGATTTCCTTCGCGCCCGACATCGCCACATAGACCAGACGATCCATTGCTGTGCTACCTCTGTGCCGTTAAGCCGATTACTGCTGGTTGCGGAATGCTGATCACCGTCTGCGTGATCTGGTTCTCGGTCGAGACCATCTCGGCGTTGGCCTGGAAGGCGCGCTGCGCCGTGATCATGTTGACCAGCTGCGCGGTGATGTCGACGTTCGACTCCTCGAGCGAGCCGGACTCGATCAGTGCCGACGCCGGCGCCGCCCGCCTGCCCGTAGACCGGCTGCCCGGAGGCGAAGGTCTGCACCCAGTTGGTGTTGCCCACCTGCTGCAGGCCCTGCTGATCGGCGAAAGTTGGCGACCGCCACCTGGCCGAGCGGGGTCGACTGGCCGTTGGTGTAGTTGGCCTGCACCACGCCGGTGGAGCTCACCGACACGCCGCTGAGCTGACCGGTGGTGTAGCCGTTCTGCGTGCACCGAGGTGACGCCGAAGGTGCTGCCGTATTGCGTCGTGCTGCTAAGGTTGTAGGTGACGTTCATCGGCCGCGCCGCCGGTCGTCGGGCGTATAGGGCCCGAAGCTCACGGCCTGCGGGATTGGTGCCGCCGGCGGCATCGGTGACGCCGGTCAGCGCGCCGCTGGTGCTGTAGGTCAGCTGCACCGGATCGGCGTTGGTGTTGACCTGCGTGCCGTCGATGTACTCGTAGGCATTCCAGGTGCCGCCGCCGGTGCTGACGAAGTAGAAGCTGGCGGTATGCGCGGCGCCGAGCGAGTCGTACACGCGTCATCGAGGTCGACTGGTTGTAGCTGTTGGCATCGGTCGGGACTGAACGTCGCGTCGGCCGGCGCGCGTCGCGTTGGCCGGCAGATTGAAGGCCATGCGAGCCGGTGGTGGTGGCCGGACGGCGCACTGTCGCCGGTCGGAATCTGCAGATTGGTCAGCGATGTGGTGTTGAAGGTCCCGGACGCGGTCGGCGCATACACCTGCAGAAACTGGCCCTGCGGCATTGACCACGTAGCCGTTGCTGTTGGTCTGGAAGGAGCCGGCGCGCGTGTACTGCATCGGCGCCGTCGCTGCTCACCGTGAAGAAGCCGTTGCCGTTCAGCGCCAGGTCGAGGCTGTTGCCGGTGGTCTGGATATTGCCCTGCGCGAACTGCTGCTCGACTTGCTGCAGTTGCACGCCGTTGCCGATCTGCGTGTTGCTGACGCCCTGCGGCGAGGCCGCGAACAACTCGGCGAAATTCGGCGTTCGAGGACTTGAAGCCGGTGGTGGCCGAGTTGGCGATGTTGTTGGCGGTGACGTTGAGATTGCTTTGTGCAGCGTCGAGGCCGCTGAGCGCAATACCGAATGACATGAGTAGTGCTCCTTGAGTGAAGAGATTCAATCGATCTGCTGGACCGCTGCTGAGCGCCACCGGCGCCGAGCTGCGGGGTATTGAGTGTCGGGCTGGCGCCGGCGGCGCCGAGCGTCACGCTCGAGACCGTGCCGTTGAGCAGTGTCGTGGCCGCCTGGGTCGGCGCCGCCGACCATCGCGGTCGCGGAGACGTTATAGGTGCCGCTGGGTGCGGGCTGCGCCGTTGCTGGCCGTGCCGTTCCAGCTGAAAGTCTGCAGGCCGCGCGGTCGCCGGCACGTGCATCTGATTGACCGTGGCACCGGCGGCATTGGTGATCGTGAGCACCACCGCGGTGGCGCCGGTAGGCACCTGCACCGCGCCGCTGAGCGGCGTGCCGCTGGTAGTAGGCCGCCGAACTGGCCGGCGCCAGAATGCCCTGACCGACCAGCGACGCGCTGGTCAGTGCCTGCGACGACAGCATCGAGTTCGACAGGGTGGTCATCGAGGTATTCAGCTGCGAGATGCCCTCGACCGTGCTGAGCTCGGACAGCTGCGACAGAAACTGATTGCTGTCGGTGGGGTTGAGCGGATCCTGGTTCTGCAGCTGCGCGGTCATCAGCGTCAGGAAATCGTTCATGGTCAGACCGCCGACGCCGCCGGTAGCGCTGCTGCCGCTACTGCCGCTGGCTCCCGATGCCGGCGGGTTGGTGGCGGTCGCGGAGCCGATTGGATTGGTGCTCATGATGGGTTCCTATTAATACAGAGTGGCCGCTCAGCTCTGACCGAGCTTCAGCGTATCGAGCATCATGTCGCGCGAGGTGTTCAGCACCTCGACGTTGTTCTGGTAGGAGCGCGAGGCCGAGATCATGTCGGTCATCTCCTCGACCACGTTGACGTTGGGTGCGTAGACATAGCCCTGCGCGTCGGCCAGGGGATTACCCGGGTCGTAGCGCGGTCTCGGGAGCGGCCTGGCTTTCGGCGATGCCGGTGACGTTGACCGAGGCGGTGCTCAGCATCGCCCGGCGCCGTTACCCGATCACCGCCTGGAACACGGGATGCCTGGCGCGGTAGACGTTGTTCGGATCGCCGCTGACGCTGTCGGCGTTGGCGAGATTGCTGGCGACGGTATTGAGCCGCACCGACTGGGCGCTCATGCCGGAGCCGGCGATGTCGAAAATCTTGAAGCTGGACATGCGCAATTACTCCTGGCGCGTGCTCATGAACCGGTGATCGCAGTCATCAGGTCACGCAGCTTGCTGTTCAGAAAGGTCAGCGTCGCCTGGTAGCGCACGCTGTTCTCGGCGAACGCGGACTGCTCGAGCTGCTCATCGACGGTGTTGCCGTCGAGCGAAGGCGCCAGGGGCACGCGATACTTGAGTGTCGCGGGATCCAGCGCTGCGCTGGTGCCGCCCGCCGCCGTCAGCTGCGTGCCCGGCTGTGCCTGCGCATTGGCCGGAGTCAACTGCAGCGTCGGCGCGGGAGCCATCGCCGCGGGCGTCATGGCCCCGGGAGTTGCGTCCGTGTCGGCGCCCGCTGCGGCCAGCGCTGCCTTGAAATCGATGTCGCGCGCCTTGTAGTTGGGCGTGTCGACATTGGCGAGATTCGCTGCCAGCAGCTCATTGCGCCGCGCTTCGAGCGAGAGCGCCTGCGGGTGTATGCCAAGATAACTGTCGAGCGAGGTTCGCATGCCGGCTGATGGAGCAAGGCGTATGCCACGGCGTCGCCATGCAGCGTTGGATGCGAAATTGTGTGATGCAGTTCAAAGCGCGGCATCGCTCGCGCGACCGGCGCTGTGAAAAGCGGCAAGGCTTGCCGTACGCTGGCAACGCCGGACCGTGTGCGCGGGAGTTCGCACGCTGGCAACACATTCATCGGCCGTGAGATCAAAAGCTGAAGCGTCATGAAATCGACAGGCAAAGCTGGCATGCAGCTTGCTCCAGTAACCGGCGATGAAAACCACAACTGTTATTTTCTGTGCACTCGCTCTGGCGACGCTGCCATGCGCCGTGCCTGCGAGCGCCAGCGATGAAACCGTCCTGATCAGCGCGGCGGCGGAAAATGCCGTGCGCGCGCAGGCCGGTGCGGACGCAAAGCTGCTGACACTGCAGGCCGCACCACTCGATGCGCGACTGCGCGTGACCGCCTGTGACCGTGCCCTGAGCGGCTCGCTGACCGACTCGAGCCCGCTGCGTGCGCAAACCACCGTGGCGGTGCACTGCGAGGGCTCGGTACGCTGGACCATCTATACCAGTGTGAGCGTCGAATCCCAGGCCGCGGTGCTGGTGGCGCGCAGGGCACTGGCTCGCAATGCGGAAATCACGGCGGCAGACTTCCAGGTGGAGTCGCGTCGCGTGCCGGGCCTGATCAGTGCCTACGTCACCGATGTCACGGCCCTGGCCAACCAGCGCCTGAGCCGCCCGGTGGCAGCCGGCGAACCCTTGAGCTTCGAAGCGCTCGCGCCCGCCAACCTGGTCCATCGTGGACAGCAAGTTATACTGATGGCGCGTTCCGGAACGCTTGAAGTACGCATGAATGGCATCGCCCTGGCCGATGGCCGGGCCTCGGATCACATCCGAGTGCAGAACGTTTCCTCGCAGCGCGTGGTGGAAGGCATCGTGCGCAGTGCGAACGTGGTCGAAGCCCCATTATGACAAACGCCGAGCGACTAAAGTTTGACGCTCGGGTGCCGATAGTCCCATCAAGGAGCTCAAGGAGAGCATAGTGGCAAACCGTATCAAGGGGCTGGATGGCGGATCGATCGGACCCGGCAGCAGCAACCCGATTGAAAAGGTACGCGTAAGCAACGCCGTCGGTTCGGCAGGCGCCGGCTCATCGTCGCCCGAGAACGTCGACAGCGTGCATATCACGCAATCGGCGCGCGCCCTCGCTGCCCTCTCCCAGGCCGTCAGCGAAACCCCTGACATCGACAGTGGCCGCGTTGCCGCAGTGCAACAGGCGCTGGAGGCGGGCCAGTACACCATCAATCCGCAGGTCATCGCCTCGCGCATGGTCCAGCTCGAACAGGATTTGGCTGGCGCCATGCAACAATGACCGTCCAGCCCACCGACGTTCACGAGCACCTGAGTCGAATTCTTGCCGAGGAAGCACGGCTGCTGGGTGAATTCGAGCCGGTGCTGGCGCAGGAAACCCAGGTGGTTCGCGGCGATGACACGCAGGCCATTCAAAACATAGGCGCCGACCGCCAACGCTACGTCGATACGCTCACCAGGCTCGATGCCGAACGCGCCGATGCCTGTCGCATGTTCTCCTTCGGTAACGGACGCGGCGCACTCGAGCGATTATTCCAGTGGGCCGATCCGCGTGGCGGATTGCAGCGACAGTGGACCGCCAATCTCGACCTGGCGCGGCGCTGCAAAGCGCTCAACGATCAGAACGGCGCCATCGTCGCCGCCAAGCTCGGACGCGTGCAGCAGCTGCTCGGCAAATTGCGCGGCACCAGCCCGCCGCCGGTGTACAGCCCCAAGGGCGCGCGCTACGGCAATCTCGGACTGCGCGATCTCGGCCGAGCCTGAGGGCAGCGCCCCGCTCAGGGCGCCCAATACACCGTCACCGGCACGTTCTGCTGCTGCAGCAGCGCACGCACCGGCATATCCGCAACCGCTCCATGCGCGCGCGCGCGCTCGTACGTGGCCCACTTCTCCTTGCCGATGATCAATATGGCAACGCGCCGTGAATCGAGCAATGCGCGCAGATTCAGGCTCAGGCGCTCGCGCGGCGCTACCGGTGCGCGTCATGGCCACGCAGCCCGGCGGCTGAGTCAGATCGAGCGCCTTGGCAAGTCCCGGCGATTTGGGAAACAGCGATGCCACGTGCCCGTCATCGCCCATGCCGAGCAGCATGAAATCGAACGGCCGGGGAATCTCCGCGACGCTGGACCAGCTGGCATGGGCGCCGGCGTGCGCTTCGGCCGCGGCATTCTTCAGACCGACGAAGTTGGCCTCGGCGGCAGTACCCTGCAGCAGGTGATCGCGTACCAGTTTTTCATTGCTCGCTGCGTCGCGCGGCATCCACCCAGCGCTCGTCGCTCAAGGTGACCCAGACATCGTCCCAGTCGAGTTCGGCACTCGAGAGCCGTTCAAACAGCGCGACCGGCGAGCGGCCGCCGGGAACCGCCAGGCTGGCGCCGCGACCGGCCGCCAGGCCGTCCTGCAAGGCGCCGGTGATGTCGAGCGCCAATGCTTCGGTCAGTGCCGCAGCATTGGCGAAGCGATGTTCACGGGAATCAGAGCTCGCCGTTCCAGGCATATCCGTCTCTACCTATTAATGCACTTGCGGCCGCCGGCCCCCAGCTGCCGGCGGTGTAGGATTTCGGCCGCTCGTCGGACTGCAACCACGCTTCACGGATCGGATCGATCCAGCGCCAGGCCACATCCAATTCGTCGCGGCGCATGAACAGTGTGAGATTGCCCTTGATGACATCGGTAAGCAATCGTTCATAGGCGTCGAGCTGCGGGGTCTTGGCCGACTCCGCCATGTCGAGCCGCAAATCAACCGGCCGCAGTCGCATGGTCTCACCGGGAGTTTTCGCCAGGATGGTCAAGGTGATCGAATCGCGCGGCTGCAACGAGATGACCAGCCGATTGGCGCTGGCCGAGGCCACGCGTTCGAAGATCGAGTGCGGCACGTCCTCGAAATTGATCACGATGTCGCCGATCTGATCCTGCAGGCGCTTGCCGGTGCGCAGGTAGAACGGCACGCCAGCCCAGCGCCAGGTATCGATATGCGCCTTGATCGCCACGTAGGTCTCGGTGGCGCTGTCGGCTGCTATGCCGCGCTCCTCCAGATAGCCGACCACCGGTGCGCCGTTGACCGCGCCGGCGCGGTACTGGCCGCGCACCACGTTGTTGGCCACTTGCGCTCCCGCGAGCGGTCGCAAGGCGCGCAGTATCTTCAGTTTCTCGTCGCGCACCGCGTCCGGATGATTCGACACCGGCGGCTCCATCGCCATGATGCACAGCAATTGCAGCAGATGATTCTGCACCATGTCGCGCAGCGCCCCGGTCTGGTCATAGAACGCGCCGCGCCCTTCGACTCCGAGCTGCTCGCCGATCGTGATCTGCACGTGGCTGATTCGGCCGCGGCCCCACAACGGCTCGAACAGGGTGTTGCCGAAGCGCAGTGCCAGCAGGTTCTGCACCGCTTCCTTGCCCAGATAATGATCGATACGGTAGATCTGATTCTCGGCGAAGATTGCGCCAACGTTCTCATTGATATGCTCGGCCGAGGCGCGGTCGAAGCCCAGCGGCTTCTCCAGCACCACGCGCGCTGCGGGCGTCACCAGATTCGCCGCCTGCAGGTTCTGGCATATGCTCATGAACAGCGACGGTGCCGTTGACAGAAAAAACACCCGCACCTCGGCCGGATTCTGCGCCAGCTTGGCGGCGAGCTTGTGAAAGTCCTGCGGGTTGGTGGCATCCAGGCAAACGTAGTCAAGCATGCGGCTGAACGTGGTCCACCGCATTGCATCAAGGCCTGGGGGTAGATATTTCTTGCTGCTGTCTTCGACCTGGCCGAGGTAGTCGTCGCGCTCGATGCTGGTGCGTCCGACGCTCAATATGCGGGCACGCGCCGGGAACTGGCCGGCCAGATAGCGGCGAAACAACGCCGGCAGCAGTTTGCGCATGGCCAGATCGCCGGTGCCGCCGAACAGCACCAAATCGAAATCATGCAGCTGCTTTGCGGCCGCAGGGCTATTTTTTGCGGGGGACAAGCGAACTCCTTGCAAATTCATGGCTCGGCACGATGCGCGTACCAGGCCAGACGAGTCGTGAATCGGCGATTGTATCAGCGCGCGCGAACACGCCGCAGTGCAACCTTTTTGGCGGCCCGCGCGATATAGTCGTGGCACACCCTATGCATCGATATCTCCCGTGACCGCCGCGCCCTTTCCGATTGCGCCGCTGCACCAGCAGCTCGCGGACGTAACCGCGCGCATACGCCGGCGCAGCCATGACACGCGCGCGGACTACCTGCGCCGCATGCATCTGGCGCATACCGCCGGTGTGGCGCGCGGGCGGCTCGGCTGCGCCAACCTCGCGCACGGCTTCGCCGCTGCGGGCGGTGACAAGGATGCGCTGCGCCGACTGGCGTGGCCGAACATCGGCATCGTCTCCGCATACAACGACTTATTGTCCGCGCACCAGCCGTTCGAGAGATTTCCGGCGCTGATCAAGATGGCCGCGCGCGAAGCCGGCGCGGTGGCGCAGTTCGCCGGCGGCGTGCCCGCCATGTGCGATGGCATCACCCAGGGATTTCCCGGCATGGAGCTGTCATTGTTCAGCCGCGACGTGATTGCCATGTCGACGGCCATCGCGCTCACGCACGACATGTTCGATGCGGCATTGTGCCTGGGCGTTTGCGACAAGATCGTGCCCGGACTGCTGATCGGCGCGCTCTCGTTCGGTCACCTGCCGGTCATATTCGTGCCCGGCGGACCTATGCCCTCCGGTCTGGGCAATCAGGAAAAGGCACGCATGCGCCAGCTGCATGCGCAGGGCAAGGCCGGGCGCAGCGAACTGCTGGAGTCGGAGGCCAGCAGCTACCATGCTCCGGGCACCTGCACCTTCTACGGCACCGCCAACAGCAATCAACTGCTCATGGAGGTCATGGGGCTGCACCTGCCGGGCAGTGCCTTCGTGCCGCCCAACACGCCATTGCGCGATGCCTTGACGCGCGCGGCCGCCGGGCGCGTGGCCGCGATCACGGCGCTCGGCCAACATTACCTGCCGTTATGCGAAATCGTCGATGAACGCACCATCGTCAACGCGATCGTCGGTCTGCTGGCCACCGGCGGCTCGACCAATCATACGATCCACCTGGTCGCGATCGCGCGCGCGGCCGGCATCGTGATCAACTGGGACGATTTCAGCGAGCTGTCGCGTATCGTGCCATTGATGGCGCGCATTTATCCCAACGGCAGCGCCGACATCAACCATTTCCAGGCCGCCGGCGGCGTCGGCTTTTTAATTCGCGAGCTGCTGAGCGCCGGACTGTTGCATGCCGATACCCATACCGTCATGGGCGGCGGTCTGGCAGCCTACGCGCAGGAGCCGGTGCTGATCGACGGCGCGCTGCAGTGGCAAGCGGCGCGCCTGCACAGCACTAATCTGGAAGTACTGCGGCCGGCGACCGAGCCCTTCAGCGCCGATGGTGGCCTGAAGCTGTTGTGCGGCAATCTCGGACGTGCGGTGATCAAAACCTCGGCACTGGCCGACCAGCACCGCCTGGTCGAGGCGCCGGCCCTGGTATTCGACTCGCAACAGGATGTCATCGCCGCTTTCAACAATGGCCAGCTCGAACGCGATGTGATCGTGGTGCTGCGCTTTCAGGGACCGCGTGCCAATGGCATGCCGGAATTGCATGCGCTGACGCCGGCGCTGGCGGTGTTGCAGAAGCGCGGCTTTCGCGTGGCGCTGGTGACCGATGGACGCATGTCCGGCGCCTCGGGCACTGTGCCGGCGGCCATCCATGTGACCCCCGAATGCCTCAATGGTGGCGCGCTGGCACGCGTGCACGACGGTGACCTGATTCGACTCGACAGCATCGAGGGCATTCTGGAGGCCAAGGTGCCCACGGCCCTCTGGCAGCAGCGCGAGCCGGCGACGCCTGAACTGACCGGCAACGCCTTCGGACTCGGTCGTGAATTGTTCGGCACCTTTCGTGCCAGCGCCGGCGATGCCGAATGCGGTGCCTTGTCGGTGCACGCGTGAGCACCGACATTCGTACGCTCATGGCCCTCGCGCCGGTGATCCCGGTGCTGACCGTGCAGCACCTGGAGCACGCGGCGCCGCTGGCACAGGCGCTGAGCCGTGGGGGTCTGCGGGTATTCGAAGTGACCTTGCGCACCTCGTGCGCGCTCGCGGCCATCAGCGCCATGCGCGCGGCGGCCGGCGATGCCATCATCGGTGCCGGCACTCTCACGCGCGCGCGCGACTTTAGCGACACTGCCGCGGCCGGCGCGCAATTTTGCGTGACCCCGGGGTTGACCGCCGAACTCATCAGCGCCGCACGCCTCGCCGGCATGCCATTGCTGCCGGGAATCATGACGCCGACGGAACTTATCGCGGCGCGCGCTGCCGGATTCAATGCCTGCAAATTTTTCCCGGCACAGCAGGCCGGTGGCGTCGATATGCTCAAGGCGTTGGGCGGACCATTTCCGGACCAGGTGTTTTGCCCCACGGGCGGGGTAACCCGCGCCAATGCCGCGCAGTATCTGGCGCTGCCCAACGTTCTGTGTGTGGGTGGCTCGTGGCTGGCACCGGCCGCCTTGCTTGAGGCGGAGGATTGGGCGCAGATCGAAGCCCTGGCACGTGATGCCGCTGCGCTGACGCCCTGAGCATAGGTTGACCGTGGCGTTCAGGGCTGGTATCAAGTGGCTTCGGAGCAAATAGCGTTGCTTGCAATATGTTGAGTAACAGGAGCAATTCCCGCGTCGTGCTGCTGATGGCACTGGCGCTGCTCGTGGCGCAGTTTGGTGCGCAGGCTCACACTTACTCGCATCTTCACGCCGGCTCCGATTCTTCCGAGCAGCAGGATTCACACGGAAAGTTGTGTTCCGAATGTCTCTCGTTCGCTCCGCTGCTGGCGACGGCCGGCAGCCCCAGTCATCTGTTTGCCGTGGCACCGCAAGGTGTTGCGGCTGCGCCCGACGTCGCCGTCGCGTCGCTGATTACCCGCGCTCTCCTTCCCGCATTCCGATCGCGCGCTCCGCCCTCAAATCATTAGGCATCTGAATGTTCCGGGTCGCCAGCCTGGCGGCCCGCCATGCCTGTTGTGATGAGGGGTTTTTCCAATGCCTACGTTCAAGCCCGCGGCGGTGCCCCTGGCACTGCCGTTGCTGATATTCGCCTTGCAGCCGAGCCTGTCATGGGCCGATGCGCCTGCAACCGGTGATAGCCTCGAGGAGATTACCGTCACCGCGCAGCGATTGAACCAGGCGCGCGCAGGAATCCAGACCCAGACCGGCGCGTCCACCTATACCATCGACGC
Organism: uncultured Gammaproteobacteria bacterium; assembly: GCA_963735775.1. Lineage (GTDB taxonomy): Bacteria > Pseudomonadota > Gammaproteobacteria > Steroidobacterales > Steroidobacteraceae > FEN-1191. The sequence continues at coordinate 172,122 of CAVTMG010000001.1, forward strand.
GGCCGCGGTCGCCGCCACCCCGGGAGGTGACAACACTCTGCTCAATCAGGTCATCATGCAGGCACCTGAAGTGGCGCAGGACTCGTTCGGCCAGTTCCACGTTCGTGGCGAACACAACGGCCTGCAGTATCGTCTCAATGGCATCATCCTGCCCGAAGGCATCAGCGTCTTCGGACAGTCGCTGGATCCTCGCCTCATTTCTTCGATGAGTCTCATAACGGGTGCCTTGCCGGCGGAGTACGGCCTGCGCACTGCGGGCATCATCGATCTCACCACCAAGAGTGGCCTGCTGCAGCCCGGCGGCAGCGTGTCCCTGTACGGCGGCAGTCACGGGACGGTCGAGCCGAGCATCAACTATGGCGGTGGTTCCGGCGCGTTCAGCTATTTCGTCTCCGGTGACTTCCTGCGCAGCGACCTGGGCATTGAATCGCCCGACGGCAGCTCCAATCCGATTCACGATCACACGACGCAATATCACGGCTTCGGCTACTTCGAGGACATCCTCGACAGCCAGAACCGGGTGGCGCTGATACTCGGCAGTTCGGTCGGCAAGTTCCAGATTCCCGACCTCAACGGCGAGCAGCCGCCGCTGGGATTGACAGTGAACGGCCAGAGCAGCTACCCAAGCCAGGATCTCAACGAAAACCAACGCGAGATCACGCAGTTCGGCGCACTGAGCTGGCAGCATTCGGACGGCGCATTCGACGTTCAGAGCTCGTTCATCGCCCGCTATTCGAGCCTCACGTTCACACCCGATCCGCTGGGCGATCTGCTGTTCACGGGTATTGCGCAGGATGCCTTCAAGCAAAACGTCGCCTATGCAGCCCAGAGCGACAGCTCCTACCGGCTCAACGATACCCATACGATCAGGGCGGGGCTGTTTCTGCAGACCGATCATTCGCTGAGCCAGACCGAGTCACAAGTGCTGCTGACGGACGATACCGGCACTCCCCTCAGCGACCTGCCCACCACGATCGGCGATGGCGCTACCAGAACAGAATGGATCCAGAGCGCCTACCTGCAGGACGAGTGGAAGATACAGCCGACCCTGACGCTCAACTACGGCCTGCGGTTCGACCACTTCACGGCATATACCAGCGCCAGCCAGGCCAGCCCCAGATTGAACGTGGTCTGGCAGCTCATGCCGGCGACCACCGTGCATGCGGGGTATTCCCGCTACCTGTCACCGCCGCCCTTTGAACTGGTCGGGGGCGAGACCATATCGAAATTTACCAACACCAGCTCTGCACCGCTGTCTCCCGGGGCCGCGCCGCCATTGCCCGAACGCGCGAACTATTACGACCTCGGCGTGCAGCAGAAACTCACCCCGGCGTGGTCGATGGGCCTGGATAGTTATTTCAAGCAATCGTACAACCTGATCGACGAAGGACAGTTTGGCGCGCCGATCATCCTGACACCGTTCAACTATCGCTTTGGCAGGCAGTACGGCCTGGAATACACCGCCAACTATGCCGCCGGGCCCTGGACAGCCTACCTCAATCTTGCCGCGCAAAGCGCCAAAGGCAAAGACATCGACTCGGCGCAATTCAACTTCGCACCAGCGGATCTCGCCTACATCGCCAACAACTACATCCATCTGGATCATGAGCAGCAGCAGACCGCCTCGGGCGGGGTGTCCTATTTTTGGAACGACACCCGGCTGAGCGCGGACTTCCTCATCGGCTCCGGTTTACGTGCCGATCTGGAACTGCCACCCGGTGTCACCACCGCCTACGGCGGCACCGGCATCCCGAACGGAGAACACCTGCCCTACTACACGCAAATCAATTTCGGCTCCACCCACGAGTTTCACCTGAACGGCGCCGGAACGCTGACCGCGCGCTTCGACATCATCAATATCCTCGACAAGGAGTACCAGATCCGAAACGGCACCGGGATTGGAGTCGGCGCGCCGCAGTATGGGCCGCGACGGGGCTTGTTCGTCGGTGTGTCGAAATCGCTGGGGGCAGGAACCTGAACTGAGTCCGGTGGGCTGGCGGCCAGAAATCGCGCAATGCAGCGGCGGCGCGCTAACATAGCCGCCGGCCCAGGACGCGAACGGAACCACTCATGTCGGATCTCTGGCAGACCATCAGTCTCGGCATCATCGAAGGCATCACCGAGTTCCTGCCGGTATCGAGCACCGGGCATCTGTTGATTGCCGAGCATTGGCTGGGCGAGCGCTCGGAATTGTTCAATGTGGCCATCCAGGCCGGTGCCATCCTGGCGATCGTGTTCGTCTACTGGCGGCGACTGCTGACCCTATTCACGGGATTGGATAAGCCCGGCAATCGCGACTACGTTGCCAAGCTCACGGTCGCCTTCCTGATCACCTCCGTGCTCGGTTTCATCGCCACCAAAATGGGATTCAAACTGGCTGAAGCCGTGAGGCCCATCGCCATCGCTTTGATCGTCGGCGGCATCGCGATTCTCGCGATCGAACGACTGATCGCCAACCGGCCGCCAGTGGATATCGTCACCTGGAAGGTGGCGTTCTGGGTGGGCGCGTGCCAGATACTGGCGGCGATCTTTCCCGGCACATCCCGCTCGGCGGCCACCATCTTCGCGGCCATGCTTGCGGGCCTGACCGCGCGCCCGGCGGCCACGGAATTCGCGTTCCTGGTGGGTATTCCCACCATGTTCGCGGCCACGGGCTACGAGCTGCTCAAGACGCGCGGCGAAGCCGCGGATGAGGATTGGACGGCACTGGCGATCGGCTTCGTGGTCTCAGGAATAGTGGCCTTCATCGCGGTGAAATGGTTGCTGCGCTACATCCAGTCACACCGTTTTACGGTATTCGCGTGGTATCGCATCGGCTTGGGCCTTGCACTGCTGCTGGTCAATCTCAACTGACGCCACGGCGTCAGCCCCGCGACATTAAATGTTGTTAACTAGTCACTGGTTAACGATCGGTCCGGTTAACTGTCAGCCACGAACTGGGCGGGCGCAGGTGCGCCATTGTTGGTTTGTGAATGGATGAAGCATGAACTCCCCAACTCGTAACAAACTCTGGTGGATCGTCGGCGGCGTGCTCGTGATCCTGATCGTGCTGGCATTGCGCTACCGCGCCCTCAGCTCCACACCACCGACCGGGCGCTTCGGCGCCGGCGGCCCGCTCGCCGTCGGTGTCGCCAAGGTGAGCACCGGTGACATACCCATTACCATCAACGCGCTCGGTACCGTAACGCCCCTGGCCACCGTAACCGTGCATCCGCAGGTCAACGGCCCGTTGATCAAGATCGCCTTCACCGAAGGACAGATCGTCAAGGCCGGTGAATTGCTCGCCCTGATCGATCCACGTCCATTCCAGGCAGCGCTGGATCAGGCCCAGGGTCAGCTCAAGCGCGATCAGGCGCTATTAGCCAATGCCAAGATCGATCTGGAGCGCTACAAGACACTGCTGTCGCAGCAATCCATCTCCGACCAGACCTATGCCACGCAGGTCTCGACCGTGGCGCAGGATGAGGCCACGGTTGCCTTCGATCAGGCCGCGGTCGAAGCGGCGCAGTTGAATCTGGGCTATTGCCGCATCACCTCGCCGGTGGCCGGCCGGGTGGGACTGCGGCAGGTGGATATCGGCAATCTGCTGCAGGCTAATTCCAGCACCGTCGTCGTGGTGACGCAGATGCAGCCCATGTCGGTGCTGTTCACCGTGCCGGAGGACAGCGTCAGCAGCATCCTCGAACACCTGCACAACGGCGAGCAGCTGACGGTACAGGCCTTTGATCGCAGCCTCACCAATCAGATCGCGAGCGGCACGCTCAGCAACTCGGATAATCAGATCGACACCACCACCGGCACGCTGAAGATGCGTGCCATGTTCGACAACGCCAAGCTGGAGCTGTTTCCAAATCAATTCGTCAATGCGCACTTGATTCTGGAAACCCTGCACAATCAGGTGGTCGTGCCCGCTGCCGCTTTGCAGAATGGCTCCCAGGGCAGCTACGTCTATCTGGTCAACGCCGACAACACCGTCAGTATGCGCCCGGTAGTCACGGGCCCCACGGCCGGCGATGTCGTGGCAATCACCAAAGGGCTCAGCAGCGGACAGACGGTGGTGGTAGACGGCGCCGATCAGCTGCGCGACGGCGCCAAGATCACCTTGCCGGGCGCCGCGGCGCCGGGCAGCAGCAGCGGCGCGCACATGCGGCGCAACGGCGCGAGTAGCAGCGGTTCGGGCTATGGCCACCCCGGTGGCAGCAGCAGCGGTGGCGACGGCAGTTCCGGCAGCAGCGGCGGCCAGCATCACCGGCGTGGGCAAAACGGCGGCGACGGTAGCAGCCCGCCGGCGGGCGCTGGGCCACCGCCTGCCTGAAGAGCGCGCACTGCGCCATGAATCCGTCGCGCCCCTACATTCTCAGACCTGTCGCCACCTCGTTATTGATGGCGGCGATCCTGATCGTGGGTGCGATCGGCTATTTTTTCCTGCCGCTGTCGGCGTTGCCGGAGGTTGACTACCCCACCATCCAGGTCCAGACCTTTCTGCCGGGTGCCAGCCCGGAGGTCATGACCTCGACCGTGACCGCCCCGCTCGAACGCCAGTTCGGCCAGATGCCCGGTCTCAAGGAAATGTCTTCGCGCAGTTCCGCCGGCGCCTCCGTGCTCACGCTGCAATTCGACCTGAGCCTGAACATAGATATCGCCGAACAGGAGGTGCAGGCCGCCATCAACGCAGCCGGCAACCTCCTGCCCAGTACCCTGCCGGCACCTCCCATCTACGCCAAGGTCAATCCGGCCGATGCGCCGATCCTGACTCTGGCCGTAACCTCGACCTCGATGCCGATCACGCAGGTCGAGGACCTGTCCGACACACGCGTCGCGCAGAAGATCTCACAACTCGCAGGCGTGGGATTGGTGAGCATCAACGGTGCGCAGCGCCCGGCGGTGCGCATACAGGTCAATCTGCAGGCACTCGCCGCCTACGGGCTCAACGTCGATGACGTACGCACCACCATCAGCAATGCCAACTCCGATGCGCCCAAGGGCAGCTTCAACGGCGCCTCACGCTCCTATTCGATCGACGCCAACGATCAGATTTCCAACGCCCAGCAATACCGCGACATCATCGTCGGCTACAACGCCGCCAGCGGTGCGCCGGTGCGCCTGTCGGATGTGGCGGCGGTCACGCAGAGCGCCGAGAACAACAAGCTCGCCAGCTGGATGAACACCACCCCGGCAATCCTGCTCAATGTGCAGCGCCAGCCCGGCGCCAACGTGATCGCAGTGGTCGATCAGATCCGCAAGCTCCTGCCCAGCATCCGCAGCTCGCTGCCGGCCAACGTCGACATCACGGTGCTGACCGACCGCACCAACACCATTCGCGCCTCGGTCAATGACGTGCAGTTCGAACTTTCGCTGGCGGTGGCCCTGGTAGTGCTGGTCATATTTCTGTTTCTGCGCAGCATCCCGGCGACCATCATTCCCAGCCTGTCGGTGCCATTGTCGCTGGTCGGCACCTTTGCGGCCATGTACCTGTGCGGCTTCAGCCTCAACAACCTGTCGTTGATGGCGCTCACCATCGCCTCGGGATTCGTGGTCGACGATGCGATCGTCATGATCGAGAACATCTCGCGCTACATCGAGAAGGGGGAGAAGCCGCTGGCGGCGGCGCTCAGGGGATCCGAGGAAATCGGTTTCACCATCGTGTCCTTGACGGTGTCGCTGATCGCGGTGCTGATTCCGCTGCTGTTCATGCGCGAAGTGGTGGGCCGGCTGTTCCGCGAATTTGCCATCACGCTGGCGATCGCCATTCTGATATCGGCCGTGGTGTCCCTGACCCTGGTGCCGATGCTGTGCGCCAAGATGCTGCGGCCGCACGAAGAGACGCGAGCACGCCGACAGAGCGCCATTGCCCTGAGCGCCGAGCGCGCTTTCAACCGGCTGGTGGCCGGCTACGATCGCATGCTGCAACGGGTGCTCGACCACCAGACCCTGGTGTTGTGGCTGGCGACCGGCACGGTGGTATTGACGGTGGTGCTGTACCTGATGATCCCCAAGGGATTCTTCCCGGTGCAGGATACCGGCATCCTGCAGGGCATCACCGAGGCGGACCCGAAGATATCGTTCGACGCCATGATACAGCGGCAGCAGACCCTGGCCGATGCGCTGCGCCACGACCGCGACGTCGACAGCCTGTCCTCCTTCGTCGGCGTCGACGGCACCAACACCACGCTCAACACCGGGCGCTTCCTGATCAATCTCAAAGCCAAGAATCAGCGCAGCGACAGTATCACGCAGACCATGGCGCGCCTGACGCAGTCGGCACGCGAGGTCAGCGGTATCGCGCTCTCGCTGCAACCGGTACAGGACCTGACCATCGATTCCACGGTCGGCCGCGCGCAGTACCAGTTCATCCTGCAGGCCGCCAGCAGCAGCGCGCTCAAGCCGTGGGTGCCGCTACTGCTCAACCGCCTTGCGCAGGCGCCCGAACTGATCAATGTCTCCAGCAATTTCACCGACAGCGGCCTGACGGTGCAGATCGACATCGATCGTGACACCGCCGCGCGCTTTGGCGTGACCGCGGCCACGATCGACAATGCGCTCTACGACGCGTTTGGCCAACGCATCATCTCGACCATCTATGCCGAGTCGAATGAATACCGCGTGATCATGGAGGCCGACCCCAACCTGCAAAGCTCGGTCGCCTCGCTCAACGACATCTATGTACCCTCGGCCGGCGGCGGTCAGGTTCCACTGGGTTCGATCGCGCACTTCAGCGTGCAATCCGCACCGCTGGAGATCGATCACCTGGGGCAATTTCCGGCGGCCCTGTTCTCCTTCGACATCGCCCCAACGGCATCGCTCGAAAACGCGGTCAACGCGGTACGCAATGCCGAGCACGCGATCAATCTGCCCGCCGGCGTTTCAACCACCTTCGAGGGCGCGGCGCTGGCCTTTCAATCCTCGCTGCGCAATGAGGTATTCCTGATCCTGGCAGCAATCGTCACCGTGTACATCGTGCTGGGCGTACTGTACGAAAGCTACATACATCCGCTGACGATTCTCTCGACCCTGCCTTCGGCCGGCATCGGTGCCCTGCTGGCGCTCATGATCGCCGGTCTGGAGCTCAACATCATCTCGATCATCGGCATCATCCTGCTGATCGGCATCGTCAAGAAAAATGCCATCATGATGATCGACTTTGCCCTCAACGCCGAGCGCGTGGAAGGCAAGCCGCCGCGCGAAGCGATCCACGAGGCAGCACTGTTGCGCTTTCGCCCGATCCTGATGACCACGGTGGCGGCGTTGTTCGCGGCCCTGCCCTTGATGCTCGGCACCGGCACCGGCTCCGAGCTGCGCGCGCCGCTGGGCATCTCTATCGTCGGCGGGCTGCTGGTCAGCCAGCTTTTGACGTTGTTCACGACACCGGTGATCTATCTGTTCTTCGATCGCCTGGCAGCGCGAGTGCGGCAACGCTTTCCGCGACGCCAGGACGACGGCGGCGAGGCTCCGCAGCAGGCGCAGCTGCTGCCATGAGCATCTCCGCGCCGTTCATTCACCGCCCGGTGGCCACCAGCCTTTTGACCCTGGGCCTGGCGTTGGCGGGCGGCCTGGCGTTCTTCCTGCTGCCGGTCTCGCCCATGCCCAACGTCGACTATCCGGTCATCGTGGTGTCGGCATCGCTGCCCGGCGCCAGTCCGGAGACCGTGGCGACCAGCGTGACCACGCCGCTGGAACGCCACCTGGGCACCATCGCCGGGGTCACGGAGATGACCTCACAGAGTGCGGTCGGCTCGGCGCGCATCTCGCTGCAATTCGAACTCACCCGCGACATCGATGGCGCTGCGCGTGACGTGGAAGCCGCGATCCAGGGGGCGCGGGTCGACCTGCCGGCCTCGCTGCACAGCAACCCCACCTATCGCAAGATCAATCCGTCCGACTCGCCGGTGCTGATCCTGGCGCTGACATCGCAAACCTTGACCGGCGGCCAGATCTACGACTCCGCCTCCACCATCATGCAGCAGCAATTGCTGCAGGTGCAGGGCATTGGTGACGTCACCATCGGTGGCGGCTCCTTGCCGGCGGTGCGCGTCGAACTCAACCCACGGGCATTGTTCCAGTACGGCATCGGCCTCGAGGACGTGCGCGCCGCGCTCTCGGCCGCCAATGCCAACAGCCCCAAGGGCGCCCTGCAGCAGGCCGGACAGCGCTTCCAGATCTACGTCAACGATACCGCCACGCACGCGGCCGACTATCAGTCGCTCATCGTCGCCTACCGCAACAATGCCGCGGTGCGCCTGCAGGACGTGGCCACGGTCTCCACCGGAGTCGAGGACGTGCGCAATCTGGGACTGGCCGACGGCACCACCGCCATCCTGGTGGTGTTGCACCGCCAGCCCGGTGCCAACGTCATCGACGTGGTCGATCGCGTGCGCGCACTCGAGCCAACCTTGCAGGCCTCGATCCCGGCCAGCATCCGCATCATCGAGACCAATGACCGCACCGAGACCATCCGGGCCTCGTTGCGCGATGTCGAACGTACCTTGCTGATAGCGATTGCGCTGGTGGTTCTGGTGGTATTCCTGATGCTGCGCGACGGACGCGCGGCCCTGATCCCGAGCGTCGCCGTGCCCCTGTCACTGATCGGCACCTTCGGCGCCATGTACCTGTTGGGCTTCAGCCTCGACAATCTGTCGCTGATGGCGCTCACGGTCGCGACCGGATTCGTGGTCGACGATGCCATCGTCATGCTCGAGAATATTGCACGCCACATCGAGCAGGGCATGCCGCGGATACAGGCCGCATTGCTCGGCGCACGCGAAGTGGGATTTACCGTTCTGGCCATGAGCCTGTCGTTGATCGCGGTATTTCTGCCCATCCTGCTCATGGGCGGGCTGGTGGGCCGTACCTTTCGCGAGTTCGCACTGACGCTATCGGTGGCGATCGTGATTTCGCTGCTGGTGTCGCTGACCACCACGCCGATGATGTGCGCTTACGTGCTCAGCCGCGAACAGCGCAAGCAGGGCCGTTTCCTCACCGCCATGGAGCGCGGCTTCGATGCCATGCGCGAGTTCTACGGACGCACGCTGCGCGGCGCGCTGGCGCACCCGCGCGCGGTGATGATCGTGCTGGCGGCGACCGTGGCCCTGAACTTCTACCTGTTCACGATCGTGCCCAAGGGCTTCTTTCCGCAACAGGACACCGGCACGCTGACCGGCAATCTACGTGCCGATCAAAGCATCTCGTTTCAATCCATGGCGCAGAAACTGCGCAGCGCCATGGCGATCGTGCAGGCCGACCCGGCGGTACAGGACGTCGTGGGTTTCACCGGCAGCGGCGGCTATGGTGCGACCAACACCGCCAACATCTTCGTCGGCCTCAAGCCGCTGGCGCAGCGCAAGGTCAAGAGCGATGCCGTGATTGCGCGGCTACGCGCCAAGCTCTCGGTGATCACCGGCGCACGACTGTATCTGCAGGCAATCCAGGATATCCGTTCCGGTGCGCGTCAAAGCAATTCGCAGTACCAATACACGATTCTCGCCGACACGCTCGCGGATCTGCGACAGTGGACCCCGAAGATCACCGACGCGCTCAAGAACGTGCCGGAGCTGGCGGATGTCAATTCCGATCAACAGGACAAGGGGCTTACCGTGGCCCTGCAGATCGACCGCGCGACCGCGGCGCGGCTCGGCATCAATCTCTCCAACGTCGACAACACGCTCTACGACGCCTTCGGCCAGCGCCAGGTATCCACCATCTACAACGACATGAATCAGTACCATGTGGTCATGGAGGTCGACCCGAGCTTCTGGCAGAACCCCGAGACGCTCAAGGAAGTCTGGGTCAGTACCACCGGCGGTGCATTGAGCGGAACCCAGACCACCGCCGCCGGTGTCGGCTCATTCACCGGCAGCAGCTCTAGCGCGGTAGCGGCGAGCGGCGGCGCCAGCGGCCCCGCGAGCATCAGCAGCATCAGCGGCAGCAGCAGCACGGCAGCATCGGCAGCATCGGCAACAGCAGTACTCTGGCTTCGACCGCAACCTCGGTCGCGGCGCAGAATCTGGCGCTGAACCAGCTTACCAACAGCGGCCGCGGCAGCGCCTCAACCGGCGCGTCGGTCAGCACCAGCGCCGAGACCATGGTGCCCTTGGCGGCATTCGCCAGCTATGGTCCCGGAACCACACCACTGGCGATCAATCATCAGGGACCATTCGTGGCCACGACTTTCTCCTTTAATCTGCCCGAGAGCGTATCCCTGGGCACGGCCATCGCAGCCATCTCGCACACCATGCAGACCCTGCACGTGCCGATCTCCGTGCACGGCTCCTTCGCCGGCACCGCGCAGGTATTCCAGCAGTCGATCGCCAGCGAGCCGTGGCTGATCCTGGCGGCGATCGTCGCGGTGTACATCGTGCTGGGGGTGCTGTACGAGAGCTACGTGCATCCGATCACGATACTGTCGACGCTGCCTTCGGCCGGAGTGGGCGCCGTGGTGGCGCTATTGCTGTTCGGCACTGAATTCAGCCTGATCGCGCTGATCGGCGTGATCCTGCTGATCGGCATCGTCAAGAAAAACGCCATCATGATGATCGATGTTGCGCTCGAGACCGAGCGCACGCGTCAGGTGCCGGCTTCCGTGGCGATCTATGAGGCCTGCCTGCTGCGCTTCCGGCCGATCATGATGACCACCATGGCCGCATTGCTGGGCGCCGTGCCGTTGGCGGTCACGACCGGCAGCGGCGCGGAAATGCGCCAGCCCCTGGGTATTTCCATCGTCGGCGGCCTGCTCGTCAGCCAGGTGCTGACGCTCTATACCACACCGGTGGTTTACCTCTACCTGGATCGCTTCCGCGCGTGGCTGTCAGCACTCTGGCGCCGCCGCGAGCGCCTGCCGCTCGCCGCCCAGCAGCAGTACACATGATGGACAAGAGCTATCACTGGCCGCCGGTCATTGCCCTGCTGCTGCTGGCCGCGTGCAAAGTCGGGCCCAATTACCATCGCCCCGAAGTGCGCACCGCCAGCGCCTACAAGGAGGACCAGGGATGGACACCGGCCGCGCCCGCGCAAGTGCCGAGCGATGACAGCTGGTGGGCGATTTACAACGATCCGGTGCTCGATGGCCTGGAGCGGCAGGTCGCCGTGTCCAACCAGACCCTGATGGCCTCCGAAGCCGCGTATCGCGCCGCCGTCGCCGAAGTCGGCATCGATCGCGGACCGTTGTTCCCCGATATCTCCCTGACCGGGGTCAATACCCGCAGCGGCGGCGGCAGCGGTCTGACGCAGGGTGTGACCACCGGAACCGGCACGGTCACCACCGTGGCCGGCAACGGCAAGTCCCGCGATATTTACAGCGCCGGCGGGCAGGCGAGCTGGCAACTGGACGTCTGGGGCCGCATACGACGTACGGTGGAATCCGATGTCGCCAAAGCCCAGGCCAGCGCCGCCGACGTCGCGGCAGCGCGGCTGTCGGCGCAGATCACGCTGGCGGAGGATTACTTTCAACTGCGCGCGGCCGATGAGCAGCGGCGACTCTATGCAGCCTCGATCGCGGCCTTCCAGACTTCGCTGACCATCGCACAGAACCAGGTCAAGGCGGGCATCACGACCCTCGCCGACGTGTATTCGGCCCAGACCGAGCTCGAGAGCACCCAGGCCGCCGACGTCAGCGTGGAACTCAATCGTGACAAATTCGAGCATGCGATCGCCGTGCTGATCGGCAAGGATCCGGAAGAACTCGCAATCGATCAATCCAGCCTCGCCAAGGTCGTGCCGGTCGTGCCCGCCGGCCTGCCTTCCGAGCTTCTGCAGCGCCGTCCCGATATCGCGGCCGCGGAACGCAGCGTGGCCAGCGCCAATGCGCTGATCGGCGTGGCGCAGTCCGCGTGGTATCCAAGCCTCACGCTATCGGCCTCGTACGCCTTCACCGCCACCGCCCTGCCGGGACTTTTTAACGCCGGCAATTCATTGTGGTCGGTGGGTCCGGAACTGGCCGAGACGGTATTCAACGGCGGCGCGCGCCTGGCTACCAACCGGCAGTCACGGGCCAACTACGATGAGGCGGTCGCCAACTACCGCGCCACCGTGCTGGCGGCATTCCAGGCGGTTGAAGACGATCTCTCGAGCCTGCGGGTGCTGGAAAAACAAGCCGCGTTGCAGACCACCGCGGTGGAGGATGCACGCAAGTCCGAAGCGTTGACGCTCAACCAATACAAAGCCGGCATCGTCGTCTACACCACACTGCTGACCGCGCAGACCACGCGCCTGGCGGCTGAGATCAGTCTGCTGAGCATTCAAAGCCAGCAATTGGTCTCCAGCGTCGATCTGGTTTCCCAGCTCGGCGGCGGCTGGAGTGCCGCGCAATTGGACCAACCCGATCGCGGCGTGAGCGCGCACTGATGAGCGCATTCAAGCGCCTGCTGGGCGCCCTCGGACCTGGGGTGACCACGGGTGCGGCGGACGATGACCCCTCCGGCATCGCCACCTATTCGGTAGTGGGTGCGCAGAGTGGCACCACCTTCCTGTGGTCGGCATTGTTCATCTGGCCGCTGATGGGCTGCGTGCAGATGATGTGCGCGCGCGTGGGCATGGTCACCGGCATGGGACTGGCGGGCGCCATGCGGCAGAAATTCCCCACCTGGGTGGTCGGGCTGATCGCCTTGGCATTGCTGGTCGCGAACATCATCAACATCGCCGCCGATCTGGCGGGCATGGGCGATGCCGCGCACATGCTCGGGGCCGGGTCAGCGACGCTTTACGTGTGGCTGTTCGGACTTGGGATCTGCGCGTCGACCATCTGGCTGCGTTATCACCAGATCGCCAATATCCTGAAATGGCTGGCGCTGTCGTTGTTCGCCTATGTCATCACCGCATTCCTGGTGCACCCGAAATGGAGTGCGGTGATGCACGATGCGCTGATTCCAAGTCTGCCCCATGGCAGCGATGCCTGGGGAGCGCTGGTCGCCATCCTGGGTACCACCATCAGCCCCTACCTGTTCTTCTGGCAGGCGGGCCAGGAGGTCGAGGAAGACAAGGCCAAGGGACTGCACCAGTTGATCAGCCGCATCGGCGCCAGTACCCGCGCGCTCGCCGACCGGCGCATCGACGTGACCGCCGGCACATTTTTCTCCAACGTGGCGATGTTCTTCATCATCCTCACCACTGCGGTCACTCTGCACCAGCATGGCATCACCAAGATCGGCACCTCGCGCGAAGCCGCCGAAGCGCTGCGCCCGCTGGCCGGCGACTATGCGTATTTTCTCTACACCATCGGCATCGTCGCCACCGGCCTGCTGGCCATTCCGACACTGGCCGGCTCAGCCGCGTACGCCGTGGCCGAGACCTTCGACTGGCGCTATGGCCTGGACGAGAAACTCAAGAATGCCGCATCCTTCTATTCGGTATTCGTTCTGGCCACGATCGGCGGCGTGGTGCTCGACTTCCTGCACGTTAATCCGATCAAGGCCCTGTATTGGACCGCGATCATCAACGGCTTTCTGGCGCCCTTTCTGTTGGTGGCACTGTTGCTGGTAGCGAATGATCGGCGCGTCATGCAGGGCCAGGTGAGCTCATCGATCTCACGCTACGTGGTCATCGTGACCACGGCGCTGATGTTTGTGGCCGCCATTGCCATGCTGGCGCTGTAGCGGCCGCACGTTGCGCTCAGTGTCCGAGGTCACGTGCGGCTTCGTGCAATAACTGGCGTACATAGAGGGCCAGCGAGCGCCACACTTCCAGATGAAATGCCTCGGCGGCGGTGCGCCATAGCACTATGGGCGCCTTCGCCAGTACCGTGCGGGTACACATGCCGACCGGAAAGGCTCGCAGGTGCAGATCGAGCGGGCAGCCCGAATTGAGCAGCTCCGCGGCGCGCGAGCCGCTGATGTGCAGCGCGACCTGGCGCTGGCTGATGTCCACCAGCGAGTGCGGCAGGCCTGCAAGTGTTGCGACCAGCGCCGCTAATACCTCGGGCCAGACCTCCTGCTGCACGAGCAGCAACTGTTCATCCGGGCCCAGCCACAGTGCCGCGCGCGCATCGCCCTCGGCTGCGCGACAGGCCTGGTCCGGCAACTTGAGTTGAAACGCCGCGCCGGCGGCGGCCAGCGTTTCGGGCTTGCCGCGCAGACTCAGGCGTCCCAGACCGGACAACAGGGTGATCGTGGCGGCCTCAGGCATTGATGCGCGCCCCGGTTGGATCGTAGAACACCGGTGAAGTCACCTGCACGGCAACCGGCCCGCGCGGCATCGGCACGTGCAGAGTCTGGCCGATACGCGCCCTGCCGCCGGCAATCAGGGCCAGGGCAATCGAGTGCCCGAGCGTGGGACTGCGGCAGGCCGAGGTGACATGACCGAGGGACTTGCCGAACCAGGCCGGCGCCGGCTCGAGCAGGATTTGAGCGCCTTCTTCGAGCACCAGCTGCGCATCGGCGACCGTAACCAGACCCACCAACTGTTTGCGCCCCGGTGCGCTCATCGACTCGCGCTCGAGTGAGCGCTTGCCGACAAAGTCGCTCTTGTCCTGGTCCATCATCCAGCCGAGACCGACATCATCCGGTGTCACCGTGCCGTCGGTGTCCTTGCCCACCATGATGTAGCCCTTCTCCGTGCGCAGCACGCCCATCGCTGCAGTGCCATAGGCGCTGATCCCATAGGCGCTGCCGGCATCGAGTATGGTCTCCCATGCCTCCATGCCGCGATCGCTGGGCACATTGATTTCAAAGCCGAGCTCGCCGGTGAAGCTGGCGCGCAGCAAGCGCATGGCGGCGCCGCAGAATTGCCCCTCGAGCACTGCCATGGGCGGCATCGCCGCCGCACCGATACTCAGGCCGCGCATGAGCCTGGCATCGATCAGCTGCTGAAGCACGGCCCGTGCCTGCGGCCCCTGCAGGACAACCGCCGCCCACTGCTCGCTGGTTGAGGTCAACCACACGTTCAGTTCCGGCCATTGGGTTTGCAGGTATTCCTCCATGAGCGACAGGACGCGCGCGGGGGCACCGCTGGTGGTGGTGACGTGGAAACGCTCGCGCGCGAGTCGCGCCACGATGCCGTCGTCGATGATGAAGCCGTCTTCCCCTAGCAGCAGCCCGTAGCAGGCTCGTCCGGCTGCCAGGGTGTCGCAGGCGTTCAGGTACAGGCGATTCAGGAAAGTCGCGGCATCCGGACCCACGACTTCGATCTTGCCGAGCGTCGATGCATCGAACATGCCGCAACCCATGCGCACGTTCAGACATTCGCGCGCAACCGCCTGCTCCGCGCCCTCGCCGGGCAGCGGAAAACAGCGCGCCCGCTTCCAGCGGCCGGCGTCCTCGAATACCGCACCGTGCGCGAGCGCCCAATCGTGCGAGGGTGTGGTGCATACCGGATCAAACAACTCCCCGCGCGCGTAACCGGCCAGCGTGCCAAACGTGACCGGCGTATAGGGCATGCGAGAGCTGGTGATGCCGACCTCGGCGATGGATTTGCCGAGTGCCCTGGCGATGATGCCCAAAGCATTCAGGTTCGAGCTCTTGCCCTGGTCGGTGGCCATACCGGTAGTGGTATAGCGTTTGATGTGCTCGGGCGACGTGAAGCCCTCGCGCAAGGCGAGGCGCAGATCGCGCACCGTGACATCGCTCTGCCAGTCGACCACGGCGGTATCAGCACTACCAGGACGAACCTCGGGCAGCGCCCCAAGCCAGCCGCCCGCGCCGGCATCGATGGCCGTCACCTGTCGTCGAGGAATGGCCGCGCACGGGAAGCCCATGGCCTGCAGCGCTGCCTGCGCCACCACCGCGCCATGACGCAGACTCGCCTCCAATGAGGCCTGGCCGGCGCACGCCCCCGCCGAGCGCACCTGCTCGAATCCTTCGCCGGGCAGATGCGCCTGCGACGCCTCGTCCCACTGCAAGGGCCCGCGCGTCTGCGAATACAACTGCACACTCGGTGTGTAGCCGCCGCACATCAGCAGGGCATCGCACGGCACGCGCAGCCTCGTGCCAGGAAGCACGCGGCCGCCGGCATCGCAGCCGGCGAACGAGACTTCGCTGATGCGCAATGCTCCGCGCGTTGCGCTCACGGTCATGCGTTCATGGATCGTCAGGCCGGCGGCGCGGGCGGCTTGCGGCAATTGCCCGCGAACCTCAGCGCGCACATCGGCGATCGCCGCGATCTGCACGCCGGCGGCGTGCAGCTCCAGCGCGCTCTGGTAGGCGGCATCGTGAGCCGTGATCAACGCCACGCGGCGCCCGGGCAGCACGCCGTAGCGGTTCAAATAGCTGCCGGCGGCGCCGGCCAGCAGTATGCCGGGCCGATCGTTGCCCGGAAAAACCAGCGGCCGCTCGAGCGCGCCGCAGGCAAAGATTACCTGGCGAGCGCGCACCTGCCACAACCGCTCGCGCGGCCGATCGGCTGGCGGATCGCGCCAATGATCCTGCAGGCGCTCACACAACGCGAGGAAGTTGTGGCTGAAGTAGCCAAAGGCGGTGGTGCGCGCCAGCACCGTCACGTTGGCGCGCGCCCTGAGTATATCGGCGGTGTTTTGAGCCCAGCGCGGCGCCGGCAGCTCACCGATGCGGGCGGCGGCATCCGACAGCAGTGCGCCGCCCAGCTGTGCCTGCTCATCGCACAGAATGACCCGTGCACCGCTCACCGCGGCGGTCAGCGCCGCAGCCAGTCCGGCCGCGCCGCCGCCGACAATCAGCAGGTCGCAATGCGCATAGCGATTGGCGTAGCGATCGGGATCCGGCACGCTGGGCGCGCGAGCGGCAGCGCTCGCGGCGCGCAGGCGCGGCTCGTACAGCCGGCGCCAGGCGCTGCGTGGCCACTTGAAAGTCTTGTAATAAAAGCCCGCAGCCATGAACGGCGACAGCAGCCTGCGGGCGGCGCCGAAGTCGAATGCCAGACTCGGCCACCTGTTCTGGCTCACGGCATCGAGTCCGTCGTAGAGCTCGATCTGCGCGGCGCACAGATTGGGCGTGTAGCGCGCACGATCCCGGCGCACGCTGATCAACGCGTTGGGCTCATCGACGCCGGCGCTCAATATCCCCCGCGGCCGGTGATACTTGCAGGATCGCCCGGTGAGATGAATGCCATTGGCCAGCAATGCCGAGGCCAGCGTATCGCCCGCGAATCCCTGCAGTCGCCGGCCATCGAAGCTAAAGCGCAGCGCCGCGCTGCGATCGATCAGTCCGCCGCTCGCGGTGCGAAAATCGCTCACGTCGCACTCTCGCCGATACGGTAGGTACTCAATATCTGGTCAGAACCCGTGTCGCGCACCGCATTGAAGAAGCGCGCGCAGCCGTGCACGTGGCGCCAGCGCTCGGCCTGCGCGCCTTTGCGATTGCGGCGCATGTAGAGGTAGTCGCCCCAGTCCTGATCAGACAGCGTCGAGGGATTGGGCGGACGCGTCAGGTGCGCCTGTCCGCCGTAGCTGAATTCGATTTCCGGGCGCTCGCCGCAATACGGACATTTGATCAACAGCATCGCGGGTCCTGATGCGGTCCTAATGCGCCACGCCGGCCGCGACCGCTTCATCGATCAGGCGGCCGTCGCGAAAACGCTCGAGCGTGAAGGGCGCGTTGATCGGGTGCGGCTGGTCGCGCGCGATGGTCCAGGCGAACAGGTGCGCCGCCCCAGGGGTGGCCTTGAACCCGCCCGTGCCCCAGCCGCAGTTCAGGTACAGGCCGGGCACCGGTGTGCGCGCGATGATGGGCGAGCGGTCCGGCGTCAGATCGACGATGCCGCCCCAGTTGCGCAGCATGCGCAGCCGGCGAAACTGCGGGAACAGCTCGCACACGGCCGCCAGCGTCTGTACATTGACCTGCAGGCCGCCGCGTTGTGTATACGAGGTGTAGGCATCGGTGCCGCCGCCGATGACCAATTCCCCGCGGTCCGATTGACTGATGTAGGCGTGGATCGCGTTCGACATCACCACGCACGGCAGTATCGGCCTGACCGGCTCGGACACCAGCGCCTGCAGCGGAAAGCTCTGCAAGGGCAGCCGCACGCCCACCATGTTCATGATCACGCTGCTGTGCCCCGCCGCGGCCACGCCCAGCCTGCGGGTAGCGATGCTGCCGCGCGTGGTGGCAACACCGCTGACGGCACCGGTGGCGTCCTGCTGGATGCCGGTAACCTCGCAGTTCTGGATGATGTCGACGCCCAGGGCGTCGGCCGCGCGCGCATAGGCCCAGGCCACGGCATCGTGCCGCGCGGTGCCGCCGCGGCGTTGCAGCGCCGCGCCGAGCACCGGATAGCGCAGGCTCGGTTCAACGTTCAACGGCGGACACAGCGCCTTGGCCTCTGCGGCCGTCAGCCATTCATTGTCTACACCGCTGACGCGGTTGGCGTGCACCAGGCGCTTGAGGCACTGCACGTCGTGCGCGTTGTGGGCCAGCATCAGCACGCCGCGCTGCGAGAACATCAGATTGTAGTTGAGCGCCTGCGACAGCTGCTCCCACAGCTTGAGTGAATGCTCGTACAGCGCAGCACTGTCATCGTGCAGGTAGTTCGAGCGTATGACCGTGGTGTTGCGAGCGGTGTTGCCGCCGCCGATCCAGCCCTTCTCGAGCACCGCGATGTCGCGCAGGCCGTGTTCGCGGGCCAGGTAGTACGCGGCACCCAGTCCATGGCCGCCGCCGCCGACGATGATGGCCTCGTACTCGGACTTGAGCTTGGGCGAACGCCATTGCGGCGCCCAGCCGCGCTGGCCGCGCAAGCCCTCGAGCAGCAGTGTCAGCGCCGAAAATTTCCGCATAGCTCCGACTATCTGCGAGTGGTACGTGCCCGGATTGTGCGCGACGCCAATGACTAGATCTACGCCTTTTGCGCTCCCCTGGCCAACGCCAGCGCGCCGGGGCGGCGTTGCGGTAGTATTCGCCCGGTGCGCGTCCGTGCCGCCTGCCCGCGCGCCAGGCCCATTTTGTGCACCCGCGTTGCATCCACTATGGGCACATAAGGGCACTCATGTCCAAAGATTGCTCCCACTCGATGAGGATTCAATGCCGATGCGTATAGGATGGCTCCGCCTGGCCCAGGCCCTGTTGCTCGTGGGCTCGCTCGGCGCCCGGATGGCGCTGGCCGACACCACCGACGGCGCGGAGCAGACGCTGGAACAGGTGACTGTCAGCGCGGAACGGCGCGAGGTGGACCTGCAAACCGCTCCCGTGGCAATCACCGCCGTGAGCGCTGCCGACCTGGATCAATCCAACATCACCCAGATGGCCGATCTCAACGGCAGCGTGCCGGGACTGACGATCACCAAGAGCAGCGGTTTCGAGCGCATCGTGAGCATCCGCGGCATCGGCTCGGAAACACCGGAAAATGCCTATACCACCCAGCCCGGTGTTTCATTCCACGTCGATGGCGTGTACGTCGGCAACACCATATCGTTGGATCAGAGCCTGTTCGATGTCGATCAGATCGAGGTCTCGCGCGGACCGCAGGCAACCGTATTCGGCCAGACTTCCACCGGTGGCACCATCAACCTGATCAGCCGGCAGCCGGAACTGGGCCACTACGATGCCTATGTCGATGCCAGCGCCGGCAATTACGATCTGCTGCGCGGCCGCGGCGTACTCAATGTGCCGATCGGCGACACCATCGCCATTCGCGCCTCGGTTCAAGCCTATGGGCACGAGGGTTTCGCCACCGACACCGATATCCCCGGCTTCAGGCTCGACGCGGCCAACGACAAAAGCGGCAAGATGGCGGTGCTGTGGCAGCCGACCGATAATTTCAATGCCACGCTGACCGCGCAACTCTATTACTCCAGCCACAATGGCGATGAACAGAAAAACATCCTCGATCCCAATCCGGATCCGCGCACGGTGTCGCAGGACTACCCCAGCTACTTCCAGCTCGCGACCCAGCTCTACTATCTCAACCTGAAATGGGAGCTGCCGTGGGCGGAAGCGAAGTCCACCAGCAGCTGGCAGGTACTGAACAACCACATCCAGGAGGACGGTACGCGCCTGAATGTCGCCCAGCTGGGATTCTTCGACGAGGTGCAACCTTGGGCCACGTGGATGCGCGAGCTGACGCAGGAACTGAGCCTGGCTTCGCGGCTGGGCGGATTCTGGGACTGGACCGTCGGCGCCTTCTACCTGGCGCAGATCAATCACCAGTACGTCAATGAACTCAGCGACACGGTAACGGCGCCGTTCCTGCTCTACAACAATGACGGTCACATCGATCGCCATTCCTATGCCGGCTACGCCCAGGCGACCGCGCATCTGTCCTCCGCATGGCGCTTCACGCTCGGCGGCCGCTACAACCACGACGAGTACGGCGGACCCAGTACCACGCGCGCGGCCAACAGCAGTGCCTTCACGGTTGACGACCGGTACGCGAAGGCGGTCCCCACCGCCAAGGCGGAACTGCAGTACGACCTTGCGCCAGGCGCCATGCAGTACCTGAGCTTCACTCGTGGCTACAAGCCCGGCGGCGTCAACGACAATCCCCGTGCGGTGGTAGTACCGCAGCTTTTCAAGAACGAAATCATCAATGCGTTCGAATTCGGGACCAAGTACCGCTCGCTCGACAACCACCTGATCGTCAATGGCGCCGCCTATTACTACGACTACCAGGACATGCAGTACATCGCCACCGATCCAGTGCCGTTCCAATATGGCATCGACAATATTCCCGCCGCCCATATCCTCGGACTGGAGCTCGAGAGCTCGTATCTCGCGCTCGACAATCGCCTGCGCATCGACGGCAACGTCTCGTGGTCGCATGGAAGGCTGGTGGGCGATTTCCATACGCTCGATGCCAAAGCCGCCAGTGACCTTATCGCCGCCACCCCGGCCTGCCAGTTCGGCGGCGCCTTCTTCAATCCACAGTGCTGGTCACAGATTGCGGCCGGCGCCCCCAATACCGATGGCAACGAGGTACCCAAGCTGCCGCAATGGCAGGGCTCGATCAATGCCGGCTACACCGCCAGCTTCGGCAGCTACCGCTTGCTGACGCGTCTGGAGTACATCTATCGCGGCGGCTTCCAGTACCGCATCTTCAACGACGGCGCACTCGACCAGGTACCCTCGTACGACCAGTGGAACCTGTTCCTGCAACTCACGCCGCCAGCCGCGCACTGGAACTATGCGCTCGGCCTCAGCAATATCTTCAACGTCGCGGGTATCAACTCGCGTTACACCGATCCCTTCGGCACCGGCCAGACCAGTAACGAATACATTCCGCCGCGGCAGGTGATCGGCACGGTCGCCTACCATTTCTAGCGGTGCGATCAGGGTTCGGGCGAGCGCATGATGAAGATCGGCACTGCCACGGCAGCCAGCAGCACGGCGTACGCCAGGAACATGGGACTGAAGGTGCCGAAGTGATCGGCGATCATGCCCGCCGCCACCGGTCCGGCCGCGGCCAGCGTGCTCAGCGTCCACACCGCCGACAGGATGCGCGCACCGACCTCGCGCCCGAAATATTCCAGCAGCACCAGGTTGGCGGAAACGTAGCTCAGACCCCAACCCACGCCGAAGGCACAGGCGAACAGGTAGTCGCACAGGGCCGAGCCGCCGTTGATGAAGGACAGATCGCCCGCGCATTGCAACGCCAACCCCGCGGCCAGCAGCCGGCTGGGACGCACGTTCTCGGAAAGCCTTCCGGCCGCGCCCTTGGCGAGCATGGCGATCAGCGCCACCAGACTGAGGATGAAGGCGGCAAACGACGGCGTGCTACCCAGGTGCACCAGGTGAGTCACGGCGACGCTCGAGTTGGTGGTTATGCCCGCCACGGTAAGCGTCATCGATGCGGCAACCAGTACGAACTGCCGGGTCATCATGGCCTCGCGATCGCGCCAGCCCGAGGCTTTCGCGGGCACTGAGGTACTGCCGGACGAGGCCGAGGACTGCGGTGCTGCCGGCGAATCGCGAATGAACAACAGGCAGACAATGCTGATCAATACCGCGAGCATGCCCATCAGCAGCCAGTTGAATCGCCAGCTGTGACTGGCCGCCACCACTGCCGCCACCAATGGCGGACCCACCACATTGCCGGCCGCACCGATCATGAGATAGAAACCGATGATGCGCGATGTGCTGTGCGGGAACCACGAGGCGAGCAGGTAGACGCCCGGGATATTGCCTGCCAGGGCATAGCCGAGGCCGAGAAAGATCACGGCCAGGTAGAACAACGGCAGGCCATGGGCCAGGAACGCCAGCCAGAAACCTGCCGCCAGGCAGATGCCACCCAGCACTACTACCCGGCGACAACCCACACGCTTCATCAGCAGCGCCGGCAAAGGGCTGGCCACACCGCAGGCAATACCGAGCAGCGAGAAACTGGCACCGGCAGCGGTCTGCGACCAGTGCAGATCCTTGATCATGCTGAAGAGCACCACCCCCAGGGAGGCAAAGGTGGCGCCATTCAGGAAAAAGAAGATCAGGCTTACCGCGACCAGTACCAGCCATTTCTGCCGCATAGAACGAACTGACTTGTGTATGACCGGCCGCAGCGCCGAGGGCGCATTCTACATGGGCAGGCGCGTACGCCGCGCCGCAATGTCGCGCAGGAAGCGCTGCTTGTCGGCGGGCGAGATCATCAATGCGCGACCGCGGCCATACTCGATACGCAGCCGATCCAGTGACAACGCGGGACTGCTGCGCGCATCGCGGGTCGGTTCAATGCGCGTGATTTCGCGCAGCGCGATGCGCCAGGAGAGTGGTCCGCTTCGGACCAGCAGCGCCTCATCGGTCAGCGTGTAGCGCGTGCCCAGCATGGTCCACGCCGGCACTGCCACCGCGAATGCGAGTACCGGCAAAGCCAGGGCGCCAGCCGTGGCCGGTTGCTGCACCAGCCAATAGCCTGCGTAAACACACACCAGCAGCACGCCGGTGGAGCTCGCTACCAGCCAGGTGTCGATTCTGGATTTATATACCACCGCATTCATGTCGTGCCCTGCGTTGCCGCCGCAGTCTCGCGCCAGAGCATGGTCTCGCCGGGACGCGGCACGTGAAACGAATCGGCCGCGATCCCGTGGACTGCGCAGGCACGCTCCAGCGCCAGCGCCGGTTCATCGATACCTTCGTCAGTGAGCCGGAAGCAGCCAAAGTGCATGGCCACGCTGGTGTTGGCCCCCAGGTCCACGTGGGCGCGCACGGCATCATCCGGATTCATGTGCTGCTCGCGCATGAACCAACGCGGCTCGTAGGCACCGATGGGCAGCAGCGCCAGATCGGGCGCACCGAGGCGGCGATGCAGTTGCGCGAACCATGGCGAGTAGCCGGTATCGGCGGCGAAATAAAGGCTTTGCCTTGCGTGCGTGAGCCACAGGCCGCCCCAGAGTGTGTGGTTGCGCGAGCCCCAGCCACGTGTCGACCAGTGCTGCGCCGGCGTGAACAGCAGCTGCACACCGCGCAGCGAGGTCTGCTCCCACCAGTCCAGCTCGACCACCGGCCTGATGCCCAGCTGCCGCAGAAATGTGCCGTTGCCCAGGCCGGTCAGGAACAACGGCGCGTGCACGACCGCCAGGCGCCTGAGCGTGGCGATATCCATATGGTCGTAGTGGTTGTGACTGACGAACACCAGGTCGATGGGCGGCAATTGCGCGAACGGCAGGCCCGGCGCATGGACCCGCCGCGGGCCGGCCCATTGCACCGGACTGGCCCGTTCGCAAAACACCGGATCGGTGAGCACATTCAGTCCTGGCAGCTGGATCAGGAAGGTCACGTGATTGATGAAGGTGAGCGCCATCTCACCGGCGGCCAGCGATGCCGGCAACTTCGGCACCCGCTCATTCTCGCGCCATGGTGGCCACGCCAGCGCGTGGCGCGTTCGCTGCCAGCGCAGGAAGTCGATGAATGAACGGCCGGCCGGGGCGCCGGGATTGAAGAAGTGCTGGCCGTCGAAATGATCGCTGGCCGGACCGTCAAAGCCCGGTCCGCCGCGCAGCGACTGCGGCAGCTGGATCAGTTCGGAAATCAGATCACGGCAGCGAGCCCAGCCCGATGACATGGAGCGCGCACATCAATCACGCGACACGCGCCGCTGGCGTGTCGCGAATTCCATGATGGTCTCGATCCTTACCAGCCGGTGTTCATGGTCCTCGAGCTTGCTCATCAGCGCGCTGCGATCCTCGAGCAGCTGGTCGACGCGCTCGGTCAGCAGGATGACCTCCTTGCCATAGCTGAGAATCTGGCTCAGCACGCTCATCGCCGCAGCGCCTTCATGCGCGCTCCGGCGCCGCCCGCGCCCCGCCCCGCGCCTGCAACCGTACCGGCGCTGCCGCTGGCGCTGGCGCTGGGACCGGCGCCCGCGAACAATTCCGCGAATCCAGCCAGCGCCCGCGGATTGCGCTTGAGCCAACTTTCGGTATCGCGCCGCGCCTGCGCGCGCACACTGCCGTCGTCGAGTGCGCGCTGGCGCACGCGCAGCGCCGCGATATCGCTATCGATGCGCCGCATGGCCTTGCGCAAGCTGCCGTGGACCTCGGCCAGCAGGTCGAGCGCCGCGGCCTCCTGCGCCGAGCGATCGTCGGATTGCGGATCGTAGGCATCGATGGCCCGGCGCACGATTTCGGTCGCCGAAACCTTGTGCTGCTTGCTGAGCTGTTGCAGCTTGGCAACGCTGCGGCGCGGCACCAGATACTGCTGCCGCACCAATTCATCGACCGTTCTGTCCATGCAGCAATTATACACATCGCATACACATACACAACTTATACACATCGCTGGCCGGATGTGGCGGTGATAAGTTATGGTGCGTAGCGATCATGCGCATCCAGTATCCCTGCTGCCTGCTTATGCTCCTAGCCGGGGCAGCGACTTGCCCGGCCGCGGACTTGAGCATGCAGGCGGCCGTGGTGGGACGCGGCACGGTACGTGTGCAGACGCTGGTGCGGCCCGCTGCGGCTGCCGGCGAGGTACTGATAAAGGTCGATTTCGCCGGCGTCAACCCGGCGGATTGGAAGGACGCTTCCGGACACAGCGAGGACCCCGACATGGCCGGTGCCGCCAATGCCGCGGGCGTTCCCGGCCTGGAAGGCTCCGGCATCATCGCCGCCGTGGGCCCCGCCGTAAGGGCTATGCGGGTCGGCGAGCCGGTAATTTTCTGGTCGCGCGCGCGCGGCAGCTACGCGCAGTACGTGGCGGTGCCACTGGCCTCGGTGGTACGCAAACCCGCCAACGTTTCGTTCGAGCAGGCCGCGGGACTGGCGCACGCGGGACTTGCGGCGTGGAACATGCTGATCGACATCGCCCATGTACACGCCGGCCAAACCGTGCTGGTACTTGGCGGCGCCGGCGGCGTCGGTTCGGCCGCGGTACAGATCGCAAAACACCAGGGCGCTCACGTGATCGCGACCACCTCGACGCGCAATCTCGATTATCTAAAGGCGATTGGCGCCGAGCAGGTGATCGACTACACCCGGGCGCATTTCGAGGATGTGGTACGGGCTGCGGATATCGTGGTCAACACGGTGGATGCCGACAACGCCTACCGCGGCCTGGCCGTAACCAGACAGGGCGGGGTGCTGGTTTCGAGCAACGGCCTGCCGGGCCCGGACCAGTGCGCCCTGCGCGCGGTCAAGTGCTCGCTGCGTAACCATACGGGTACGCCGATCGGCGCGGTGCTCACCCAGCTGGCGAACTGGTCGCAAATGGGGCAATACCAGGTGAACGTCGACCAGGTGTTTGCACTGTCCGAGGTAATCAAAGCCTGGGGCTATAGCCAAGCCGGTCACACCCGCGGCAAATCACTGATCCGGATCCCGGGATAATGTCGCCTATTGGCGTCAACCATTGTATGTTTCGTGCGCTTTTGAGTTGTGGGGGGCTGCCGGAACCTTGGAGAGGTGAGCGCGGTCTCGGTCAGGGGCACGATAAATCTGGCAAGCTTGGTATTCATGAACTACCGCACACTCCGCGCTGCACCGGCACTTCCAGGCCTTCTCTCCCTTGCCTTCGCGTGGCTGGCATCGCCTGCCAGCGCCAGCCTGGGCGGCGACACGGCCTCGGTCAGCGCCGATAGCGTCCAGCTGCGCGGTCAATTGGTTAGCACCAGCATGCTGCAGTACGACCGGCACGACATCACCACCGGCCCGGACGCGGTGGTCCATGAGTACCTCTCGCGCGCCGGCAAAATCTTCGCAGTCAGCTGGCAAGGGCCGTTACCGCCCGATCTGCGGCAATTGTTTGGCAGCTATTTCGAGCCCTTTCGTAGCGCCGCGGTGGCGCAGTCCAGGCCCGGAGGGCACCGCCATATGAGCGTCGTGCAATCCGACTTTGTGGTCGAAAGCAGGGGGCACCTGCGCGCCTTTCAGGGCAAGGCGTACGTCCCGAGCCTGGTTCCAGCCGGCGTCTCCGTGGCCGATTTACCGTAGCGACACACTTTGTTTCCACATAAGGCGGATCTCCGCATGCTGCGATGCCTTCGTTGGACCATGCTGTTCGGCGCCCTCGCCCTGACCGCGTGCGGAGGCAGCTCCAGCGACAGCGGCGCCCCCGGCGCCAGCTCCGGCGGCGGCCCCCCGGCCAGCACCAGCAGCAGCAGCGGTGCAAGCAGCAGTAGCAGCAGCGGTGGGGCGAGCGGCAACACTGTTTCGGTCACGGTCGGCCCGGGTCCCACCAAGGCCAGTTCATTCTTCAATATTCCCAGCACTAGCCTCACCCTGTGCATCCACGGTACGAGCACCTGCCAGACCATTACCAACGTACTGGTCGACACCGGCTCCTATGGCTTGCGCCTGCTCCATTCGGCCTTGAACGGACTGGCGCTGCCGCTTCAGACCGATCCCAATACCCCCGGCAACACCATTGCCGAATGCGTACCGTTCGCCGACGGCTTTACCTGGGGTCCGGTCACGACGGCGGACCTCACCATCGGCGGTGAGACCGCCAGCGCCCTGCCGATCAACATCATCGATGACGACGAAAGCTTCTCGCCGGCCCTACCCGAGACTTGTGTCAGTGGAACCGGCGGCTCCATAGGTACAGCCGATGACCTGGGCGCCAACGGCGTGCTCGGCGTCGGCGTGTTCAGCTGGGATTGCGGACAGTATTGCGCCCTGCCGGTTGCCCAGCAGACCCAAGGCTATGTCTATTACACCTGTACCAACACAAACTGCGCACCGGCCACCGAGGCGCTGTCCAGCCAGGTCATCAACCCGGTGGCCCTGTTTCCCAAAGATAACAACGGGGTGATCCTGCAATTGCCAACTATCCCTCCCATGGGCTCCGCCAACGCCGTCGGCACGCTGACTTTCGGCATTGCCACCGAGAGCAACAATGCGCTCGGCAGCGCCACGGTGCTGACCACGGATGAATTCGGAAATATCATGACCAATTACAAGGGCATGATGCTCAACGCCAGTTTCCTCGATTCCGGCTCAAACGGACTGTACTTTCCGGACAGCACGATTCCACTGTGCAGCGGTTTCACCAATGCGGCGATGTTCTACTGTCCGACCTCGACGCTCAGCCTGACCGCTACCAACCAGGGACAGAATGGCAACTCCAGCGCGGTATCGTTCCAGATCGAGAACCTGAGTAACTTCAGCCAGTCGGACTTCGCTATCGATGACGTCGGCGGCCCGGCGGCTTCGATCATGGGTTCCAGCAATTTCGATTTTGGCCTGCCGTTCTTCTATGGCCGCTCCGTGTACTCGGCGATTCAAGACATGCCGGCCGGCAGCGCCACGGGACCGTACTACGCCTACTGATCTGCGTCTGTGTACGCGCTCCACAGCTACCTGATTCTCGGTCTTTGGCTGCTCTGGCTGCTCTACTGGCGCATTTCCGCCGCCGATCTCAAGCACGAGAGCCGTCATGAGTCGCCGTGGTCGCGGGCCGCGCACCTGGTGCCGTTGCTCATCACGGCCCTATTGCTGGCGATCCGCGGGCATTCCGGCGATGGCTGGTTGTTCCAGCGCTTCCTGCCGTACAACAGCTTGAATTTCTGGCCTGGCGCACTGCTGACGGCCATCGGCGTGGCTTTCGCCTGCTGGGCGCGCGCTCATCTGGGCCGCAACTGGAGCGCTACGGTCTCGGTCAAGCAGGACCACGAATTGATACGTACCGGACCCTATGCACTGGTGCGCCACCCGATCTACACCGGCATGTTGCTCGCCATACTGGGTACCGCGATTACCGTCGGCCAATGGCGCGCGGTGCTGGCGCTGCTAATCGCATTCGCCTCGCTGTGGCGCAAGCTGCGTCTGGAGGAGCGCTACATGAGCGAGACTTTCGGCGAGGAATACCAGCGATATCGCGCGCACACCAAGGCGCTGATCCCGTACCTGCTCTAGCGCGGCGGCGGCAGCGGCGACACGCCGATGAGTATTGCGTGCAGCCGGAACACGAACCCTGCATACAGGGCAAGCCCGAGGACTATCACCACGGCATCATTGAAGCGCCAGGCCGGGGAGCGCGCCGCCTGCTTCGCCACGCGGCGGCTCTTGAGTGAAATGCGATCGATGATGGCCCAGAGTAGAAATGCGCCGAACAGCAGCACGTCGGGCAGCGTGCCGATTGCCAGCAGGTGCGCGCTCGCCCAGAGCTTGATCGCCGCCAGCATCGGATGTTTTGCCTTCGTCTGTATGGCACCGGGCAGGTAGGCCGCCAGAAGCAGCGGGAACACCGGCAACAGCAGCGCAAAGCTCAGGTAGCGCAGCCAGCCCGGCGGCAGGTACAGCACTACCGGCGCCTGGCGCGCATGTGCGAAGCCCACGAGCATGAGGACAAAGCCGATCGCGCTGAGCAGAGCGTAGACGCCCTTCCATGTGCCGGTGCCGACCATCAGCAGCATGCGCTCGCGCCAGTAGGGCGCCACGATCGATACCGAATGCACTCCGAGGAACAGGATGAGTCCAGCGATCAGCATCAACACCGTATAATCCTCGCGGCGATAGTTCGAAACTCAGGAGCAGTTATGTCAGGAGCGAGAGTATATGCGTCATGGTTAGCCGCGGCGCTGTTGGGGACGTGCCTGTCAACCCACGCGTTCGCCGCGGGGTTCAGCCTCGTCATTCCAACGATCAAGCCCCACAGCACGCTCAGCGATGCCCAGGTCTACAACAGCTTTGGCTGCAAGGGTAAGAACATATCGCCGGCCCTGAGCTGGAGCGGCGCCCCCGAGGGTACCAAGAGCTTCGCCGTTACCCTTTATGACCCGGATGCACCCACCGGATCAGGCTGGTGGCATTGGGTGCTCTACGACATCCCGGCATCCGTCAGCTCGCTGCCGGAGCACGCCGGCGATGTCGACGGCCGGCAATTGCCGCCCGGTGCCGTGCAGGGCCGAACCGATTTCGGCACCCCGGGATTCGGCGGCGCCTGTCCTCCGGCCGGTGACAAACCGCACCGCTATATCTTCACCGTCTACGCGCTCAAGGTGGCGAAGATAGATGTTGCGGGTGGCAGCACCGCGGCCATGGTGGGATACATGCTCAACGCCAACCAGTTGGCCAAGAGCAGCGTGACCGCGCTGTACGGACGCTGACACGGATGAGCCGGCTCGAGGTCGAAGTTCAGCAACTCAAGGTGCACGCCGATGGCCGCGGCGTCGTGTTCGAGCCGCTGGAGCCGGCGCTGCTGCAGGGATGGCGCAACGTGCATACGGTGGTGACCGAGCCCGGCGCCGTGCGCGGCAATCACCGTCACCTGCGTGGCACGGAAGTCTCCGCGGTGCTGGGTCCGGCGCTGGTGCGTTATCGTACCGGCGAGCGTGTCGAAGAGGTCTCGGTGCCGGCGGGTGAGGCCTGGAGATTCCTGTTCCCGGCCGGCACCGCGCACGCGTTCAAGAACACCGGTGATAAACCTTTCGTGCTCGTGTCCTTCAACACCGAGGAGCACGACGCCGCGCGACCGGATGTCGAGCGCGTAGAACTGATCTCCTGAAGGCGGGGCACAGGTGCGTCGTGTCATCGGCCTCGCGCTAGCAGCCATGTGGAGTCTGCTGGCGGCCAGCGCTGCCGTTGCCGCCGCGCCGGACGTGCTCAATGCGGCGCGCGAACTGCGCCTTCATGGTTGTAATGGACACCCGGGTATTCGGACCCCGCTGCACTCCAACTGGTTGCTCAATGCCGCCGCCGCGCAATGGTCGCGCGGCATCAATCTCAAAACGGCCATCGAGCGCTCCGGGTATCGCGACGACCAATCGGCTGGCATGCATTTGAGCGGCACGGGCCGGGCACTCAGCACTGTGCTGGCACAGAACCTGTGCAGCGCGCTGACCGATTCGATGATGAGCGATGCCGGCATCTTTGAACATGGCAGCGACATCTGGCTGGTGATCGCGGCACCCTTCACCACACCCGCACCGGCAGCCGCCGACAACGTCGCGCTCGAGGTGCTGCGCCTCGTGAACTCAGCGCGCGCCCAGCCGCGCCGTTGCGGCCGCATTATGCTGGCTGCGGCACCGCCACTGCGGCTGAATGATCAACTCAACCAGGCCGCGCTGTCGCATGCGCAGGATATGCTGCGCTATGGCTACTTCCAGCACGCCGGCCACGACCGCAGCAGCCCCGCACAGCGCATCGGCGCCGCCGGCTACAGTTATAGCCTGGTCGGTGAAAATATTGCCTCCGGCCCCGAAACCGCGCCGGAAGTCGTGCAGGGGTGGTTATCCAGCCCCGCACATTGCCAGAACCTCATGGATGCGCGCTTCGCCGATATGGGTCTGGCCTACGCTGCCAGCCGCAGCGGCGAACCCCACATTTACTGGGTGCAGGAGTTCGCTGCTGCGCGCTGAAGCGGGCCCCGGAAGCTTCAGCCTCGCGGCTGCGGGGTCACGCGCAGGTACGGTTTGACTTCCTTCCAGCCGGCCGGAAAGAGTTTCTTGGCATCGTCATTGCTGACCGACGGCACAATGATGACATCCTGTCCCTGCTTCCAGTTCACCGGCGTGGCAACCTTGAATTGATCGGTGAGCTGCAGTGAATCGATCACGCGCAGTATCTCGTCGAAGTTCCGGCCGGCGCTGGCGGGATAGTTGAGTGTCAGCCGCACCTTCTTCTTGGGATCGATCACGAACACGCTGCGCACGGTGAAACGATCGCTGGCGTTGGGGTGAATCATGCCGTACAGGTTGGCGACCTTGAGATCCGGATCGGCAATCATCGGGAACTCGACCTTGCTACCCGAGGTCTGCTCAATGTCGCGTTTCCAGGCGAGGTGATCGTCGACCGAGTCGACCGACAATCCGATTACCTTCACGCCGCGCCGGGCAAATTCGTCCTTGAGTTTGGCGGTGGCGCCCAGCTCGGTGGTGCACACTGGCGTGAAATCCTTGGGGTGTGAGAACAGCACAGCCCACGAGTCACCGAGCCAGGAATGGAATTTGATTTTGCCAACGGTGCTGTCGGCTTCGAAATCAGGGGCGATGTCTCCGAGTTGCAGTGCCATGAATAGGCCCTCCGCTGAACGAGTGGGTGGGTATTGCCGTGGCCGCGCCAGAGCGGGCGTAGGCCGTTATCGTTACAATAGCGCGATCGCAAATCAATAGGCGCTATAGCGCTATATCATTGGTGTAATGATGAGCGAGCACTCAGCTGAAGTGATCTGGGAGCGCGGCGCTGCAAGATTTACCGACAACCGCTACAGCCGCCTCCATAAGCTGCGCTTTGACGGCGGCCTTGAGGTGCCCGGTTCCTCCTCGCCGCACTCGGTGCCGCTACCGTGGTCGGATCCGGCGGCGCTCGATCCCGAGGAGGCCTTCGTGGCCTCACTGTCGAGCTGCCATATGCTGTGGTTCCTGTCGATTGCGGCGCAGCGCCAGTATTGCGTCGATCGCTACCGCGATCATGCCACCGGCACACTGGGACAGAACGCCAGGCAGCAGTGGTGTATTACCGTGGTGACGCTGCGTCCCGAGGTGGACTTCTCCGGCCCGCTCAAGCCAACGCGCGCTGACATCGACTCCATGCACCAGGCCGCTCACGAGCAATGCTTCATCGCGCATTCGGTGACGGCGCTGGTGCGCCTGGAGCCGGTGATCGCAAGTTAGCGCGCTCAGAACAAGGACATGGCGGCCGGCGGCCGCATCCCGCCGGGCGAGCGGGCCTCGGGTGAATCACCGCGCACCAGCCCCGCTACCTTGACTCCGAGCAGACGCAGCCGGCGTTCCAGTGGCGCGCGCTTGAGACACTGTCCTGCCGTGCGTCGAATCAGGGCCGCATCGCTGGTATAGATCTCGAGCGTCTGTTCGCGCGTGGCGCGCTGAAAATTGTCGTAGCGAAGTTTGATGCCTATGGTCCTGCCGACATAGCCGTGCCGCTGCAGATCCCCTGCCAGCCGCTCACACAGATCGGTGAACAGGGCGCGCAACGCGGCGCGATCGCGCACGGCATGCAGATCACGCTCGAACGTGGTCTCGCGGCTCATGGACACCGGCTCGCTTTGTGTCACCACCGGCCGCTCGTCCCTGCCCCAGGCCGACTCGTGCATCCAGCCGCCGTTGTTGGGCCCGAAATGCTGCACCAGCCAGCCGCGCTCGCAGCCTGCGAGCTCACCAATGGTTCGCACGCCGAGCTGTTCGAGATGGGCGCTGGCCTTGGGCCCGATGCCGTTTATCTTGCGGCACGGCAACGGCCAGATTTTCTGCGCCAGCTCCGATTCGTACACGATCGAGATGCCACGGGGTTTGCGGAATTCGCTGGCCATCTTGGCGATCAGCTTGTTCGGGGCCACGCCGATCGAACAGCTCAGGCCCGTGTGCTGCTCGATAGCCGCCTGGATCTGCAGCGCCAGCGCACGTCCCCCCTCGAGCTGACCGCCCTGGGCAGCGCTGAAGTCGATGTACACCTCGTCAATGCCGCGGTCTTCGACCGCTGCCGAGAACCGGGCAATCACTTGCTTGAACAGGCGCGAGTAGCGGCGGTATTCGTCAAAATCCACCGGCAGGAGAATCGCCTGCGGACACCGCAGCGCCGCCTGCATCAATCCCATGGCCGAGTGCACGCCAAACTCGCGCGCCGCATAGCTGGCGGTGGTGACCACTCCGCGGCCGGCGTAATCCCGCAGGCGCTCGAACTGCTCGTGGCCACTGTGCCTGCCGTTGCCATGACGACTACCGCCGATGACCACCGGCAGGCCGCGCAGCTGCGGATAGCGCAATAGCTCCACGGATGCGTAAAAGGCATCCATGTCCAGATGCGCGACCCGGCGTATCGCACCGCTCGTAGAGGTGCTCATCGCGAACTGTTACACATGGGCAACAATAGCGCCGGATTGCAGCATAATTATGTCATTTCGGAAACAATATTCAGAGTGCGCGCATCGCCCGAGCGCGTATGGCGCAGCAGCGCATTGCGCGCCTGCCATTGCTCAGGCGGCGGCAAAGCGGACAGGAATTGCACTTCGCCCGCCGACATAGGTCGCGATGGGCACACCGTCGGCCAGCAGCAGCCGATTTCCCGCCAGCGCCGCCACGCGCGCACCCGGCGTGACGATGCCGGCAAGATTCAGCGGATCGGCGGCACTCAGGGACACCAAGTTGCCGTCACGCTCGCGCTTGCGCACGCTGCGCAAGGCTCCCACCGCGTCGGGCAGCGCGTACTGCTCACCGCTGACTGCGGCCACGAAACGGCCGCCGCGGATATGTCCTTGCGCTTCCAGCCGCCGATAGGCGCGCAACAGCTCGTGCCAGGGTGGCAACCATTGCGCCTCACGCGTCAGCAGGCGCCGGAATACCACGCCATAACGGCGCAACAGCAGCCAGGCGACGGACTCACTGAGCTCGCGCTGCTGATTCGCATCCACGGGCGATACTTCGACCGGCGAGCCGGTGGATCAGACTCCAGCGACCGGCCTCCTCCACCCCGAACAAGGCGGCACGCCTGCCGCGAGCGGCCAGCTTGCGCTTGCGCTCGAGCGGCATGAGCAGGGCCCGCAGCCCGCCGAAGCTGTCGGCGGTGAGTCTGCCCGCTGCCACCAGCTCGGCGAGCCCGCTCTCGCCTGGGCCCGCAACAGCTCCGGTGCCACGCATGAGCTCGTCGAAAAACGAGGCGCCGTGCTGTCTGCAGGAATTCGGCCATGGCCTGTGCGCTGGCCGAGAGCGCGGCCTCCTGGCCATCCAGCGCCCGCAAGCCCTGCCATAGCGGCCAGTTCTTGCGGGTCAGCAGGGCGATCGGCGTGGCACGTACCGGTCCGGCCGTGGCACTGGCCGGGCGGTCAAGTCGAGCCCACAGCGCTCGCCCCGACAGGCACAGGCTGTCGAGCCAGGCGCCGTCATAGTCCTGCATGCCGCGCCGGCAGCACATCGCCTTCCCAGGCGATCGCCGGCACTTCGAAACCTTCCAGCTGCTCGATGACGCCGGCCAGGCCGGTCACCTCTTGCGCCGCGGGGCACGCGTGAGGCCCTGCCAGTCGAGCAGGAAACGCATGAAGTCGGCGCTCGACGACCGGTTCGATCTCGGAGCGCAGCGAGCGGATGGTGTAACGATGGATGCGCGCCAGCAGCCGCCGTTCGCACCATTCCAGTTCCGCCACGCCGGGGTTGAACTGTCCGCGCAGCACGAAGCCCTCCGTCTCGAGCCCAGCCAGCGCGCCGTCGATGCGTGCCCGCGGCAATGCCAGCAGCGTCGCCAGCGCCGGGCAGCCGTGGCGGACCCATGGCCTGCAGGCGGCCACGCAATAGTTCGCGCTGCGCTTGCTCCGACTATCCCAGACTCGCGCTCGCGGTACTGCGCCGGCGCCTGGATCGCTGGCTCCAGCGCATGGCGCGGGATAGACGCTCTCGAGCATCGGCAACTGCTCGGCCGCGACCCAGAACATGGCATCGCCGCCGTCACCGGCCACGCGCATGCGGGTCGCGCGCCGCTGCTGCAGCAGCAGTTCAAACGGCCGCGGGTTGCGCCAGCGCGCTGCGCCTCGGTTGGCGTCATCACGCCCAGCAGCATCAGCGCGTCGTGCAATTCATCGGCATTCTCAGGGTTGGGCCAGGCTTCTTTGCGCACCGCCTCGATCGCGGCCGGGTCCAGCCGGCCGAACTGCTGCGGCCGTCTCCGGATCCAGCCAGCGGCGCGACGCCACCGCCTGCGTACGCCGCTCCTCGAGCGGCGCATCGTCCAGATAGGCGTAGGGACGCGCCATCGAGGATTTCCTGCGCCAGCGGCGAGGGATGCGGCAGATCGCGCGTGACCATCTGAATTCCTCGCGCTCCATGCCGCGCGAGCAGATCCTTACCAGGCCATCGAGATCCATGGCCTCGTGCAGGCAGTCGTGCAGCACCTGGCGCACCAGCGGATGGTCCGGGAATCTCGCGCTCGCCGCTCAGATTCTCGGCGCAGGCCAGTTGATCGGGGAATACCACCGAGATCAGATCCTCGGCCGCCATGCGCTGCAGGGGCGCCGGGGTCTTCTTGCCGAGCGCATGCGCCGTATCGCCAGGGATATGGTTGCCACCCAGCGCCAGCGCGTCGCGAACAAGCGGCGCGTCGAGCAGTGCCTGGATCAGCACCGGCTCGGCCTGCGGCTGTTGAGGAAACGCGGCAACTCGCTCGAGCGCAAAGCTGTGCGTCTCGCCCAGCGACAGCACGATCGCATCCTCGGTGGCTGCGGCCTGCAGCTCGAAATTGAACGCGCGGCAGAAGCGCTTGCGCAGCACCAGACCGAAGGCGCGGTTGATGCGCGCGCCAAACGGCGAGTGAACCACCAGATGCATATCGCCGGCTTCGTCGAAGAAGCGCTCGAACACCAGCCGCTGCTGGGTCGGCAATAGCCCCGAGTACCGCCTTGGCGGCGGCCAGGTATTCCACCAGCTGACGCGATGCACTGGGCGGCAGGCTGTGCCGCGACCGACCGTTTGCGCGATGCAGGCCTCGATGTGCGCCGGCGTCGACCACCGGCAACGCGGCATCGATCTGGGCCCGCAGCCTCGAGACCGCCAGCGACAGTTCGGCACTGCGCGCCGGCGCCTCACCAAGCCAGAAGGGCATGGTGGGCGGCTGACCCTTGGCGTCCTCGACGCGTACCCGGCCGGCCTCGACGCGCAGGATGCGATAGGAGCAGTTGCCGAGTTGAAACACGTCACCGGCGAGGCTCTCGACCGCAAAGTCCTCATTCAAAGTGCCGATGAATATGCCGGCCGGCTCGAGCACCACCTGGTAGTCGGCATTGTCGGGTATGGCGCCACCGCAGGTGATGGCGGTCAAGCGGGCGCCGCGGCGCGCGCGCACGCGTGCATTCACGGCATCGCGGTGCAGGTAGGCGCTCTGCCGTCCGCGACGCGTGGCGATACCATCCGCAAGCATGCGCAGAAGCTGATCGAATTCGCGGCGTTCGAGAGCCTGGTAAGGCCAGGCGCGGCGCACCAGCTGCGAAGAGTTCGTCCTCACCGTACTCGCGAGCGCTGACCTCGGCCACGATCTGCTGTGCCAGCACGTCCAGGGGCTGCTGCGCAACGTGCAGGGCGTCGAGCTCGCCGGCGCGCACGGCATCGAGCAGTGCCGTGCACTCCACCAGCTCGTCGCGGCTCAATGGCAGCAGCCGGCCCTTGGGCACGCCGCCAACCGCGTGATTGGCGCGACCCACCCGTTGCAGCAAGGTCGAGATCGCACGTGGGGTGCCGAGCTGGCACACCAGTTCGACATCGCCGATGTCGATGC
Source organism: uncultured Gammaproteobacteria bacterium (assembly GCA_963735775.1). Lineage (GTDB taxonomy): Bacteria > Pseudomonadota > Gammaproteobacteria > Steroidobacterales > Steroidobacteraceae > FEN-1191. The sequence continues at coordinate 208,588 of CAVTMG010000001.1, forward strand.
CCAGTTCCAGCGACGCGGTAGCCACCAATGCCCGCAATTGACCACTCTTGAGGCGGCGTTCGGCATCGAAGCGCTGCTCCTTCGCCAGGCTGCCGTGATGCGCGGCAATCCACTGTTCGCCGATGCGCTCGCTCAGGTGTCGCGTGACGCGTTCGACCATGCGGCGGGTGTTGGCGAAGATCAACGTCGTGCGATGGCTCTGGATCAGCGCCGCCAGCTGATCGTAGAGGTTCTCCCAGATCTCATTGGACATGACCGCTGCCAGCGGTGAGTCCGGCAGCAGCAGTGCCAGATCGCGTCCTCGCACGTGACCGCGATCGACGATCATGCACTCATCGCTGTGCGCTGCGCCGATCAGGAAGCGCGCCACTTCCTCGATGGGCTTTTGTGTCGCCGACAGGCCGATACGTTGCAGCCGCCGGCCGCACAGGCCCTCGAGCCGCTCGAGCGATAGCGCCAGATGCGCTCCGCGCTTGCTGCCGGCGAGCGCATGGATTTCATCGACGATCACACTGCGCGTGCTGGCAAGCATGCGGCGCCCCGAGTCGCTGGTCAGCAGCAGGTATAGCGACTCCGGCGTCGTGACCAGGATGTGCGGCGGGTTCCTGCGCATGGCGACGCGCTCGGACTGCGGCGTGTCGCCGGTGCGTACCTGGGTACGAATCGGCGCCGGTCTGAGTTCCATGGCCGCCAGTTCGGCCGCGATGCCGGCGAGCGGCAGCTCGAGGTTACGTTGAATGTCGTTGGAGAGCGCCTTGAGCGGCGAGACATAGACCACTTGCGTGGTATCGGGCAGCTCACCGGCGACCGCCAGCCTCACCAGTTGATCAATGGCCGAGAGGAAAGCCGCCAGGGTCTTGCCTGATCCGGTGGGCGCGGCAATTAGTGTGTCGCGTCCAGCGGCAATGGCCGGCCACGCCGCCACCTGCGCCCCGGTGGGTTCCGGGAACTGCGAGGCAAACCAGCGCGCAACGGCGGGATGGAAATTGTCGATCGGCATGGATGGTGAATTCTACCCTTCGAGCGGTGGATATGGGGACGACGGACGGGTATACATAGGCAATGTCCATCGATTTCAGCCTGTTCGCGACCTCGATCGGCGCCTGCGCCATCGCCTGGGGCGAAGCCGGCATCGTCGCGGTGCAGTTGCCTGACAGCCACGAGAGCCGGACCAGGGCGCGGCTGTTGCGATTGCTTGCCGGGGGCGCCACCGCCGCGCAACCACCGCCGCTGCTGCAGCGGGTGATCGACGACATGGTCGCATTGCTCGCCGGGCAGCGGCGCGATCTGCGCCACGCGGTGCTCGACATGAACGGCTTGTCGCCATTTCAGCAGCGGGTGTATGAAGTCACACGCGCCATCCCTCCGGGTCACACACTCTCGTATGGGGAGGTCGCGGCGCGTTGTGGTGATGGCAGCGCGGCACGCGCGGTCGGGCAGGCATTGGGCCGCAATCCTTTCCCCATCATCGTGCCATGCCATCGCGTGCTCGCGGCCCACGGCAGGAGCGGCGGCTTTTCTGCTCCCGGCGGGGTCAGGACCAAATTGCGCCTGTTGAATCTCGAAGGCGCACTCAATAAACCGGTCCACGGCAACCTCGCATTACCGTTTTGAGCAGCATAAGATCGGCTTCCTTGAAATCAGGAGCATCGCCATGAGTTCCATCAGAAGCGCGCTGGCAGCAGTTGGCTTGACACTGGCCGTGAGCACCGCGGCACTGGCTGCACCGGTCAGCTACATTCCCAATGCCAATCACACCTTTGTGCGCTTCTCATACGATCACCTCGGCTTTTCCAGGCAGGAATCGCGTTTCGACAAGACCACGGGCACCGTGACGCTGGATGCCGCCGCCAAGACCGGCAGCGTGGACGTCGTCATCGACGCCAAATCGGTGGACACCGGATCGGAGCTGTTCAACGGCCACATCCAGGGTCCCGACTTTCTCGACACGGCTGCGTTTCCCACCGCGACCTTCAAATCCACCTCGGTCAAGTTCGACGGCGATGCGCCGGTCAGCATTGAGGGTCAGCTCACGCTCAAGGGTGTCACCAAGCCGGTGACCCTGACCGTGACCTCGTTCAAGCACGCGCCGGACATGATGAAGAAGGATTCGATTGGCGCCAACGCCACGGCCACGATCAAGCGCAGCGACTTCCATATGACCAAGTACGTGCCCATGGTCAGCGATGACGTGACGCTCACGATCGCCATCGAGGCCGCGACCCCCTGATCAGCGCGCTCAGCGCGCGAGCCAGGCCTCAATATTTGTAACTTGCCGCTCGCCGGCGCGCGGGCAAGCGCAATTGTGTGACGAGTGTCCGATTCCCGTAGCGGATGCACCCGCTAAGGTCATTTCGAGCACTTACCGATACGGTCACAGCGTAATCCGGCGACTATGCGAATCAAATGCCTGCGGCGCGCTGGCCGCGCCCTGAGTTACCTGGGCGTATTGCTGTCCGGCATCATGCAGCCGCTGGCCGCGGCCGACCTCAATATCTCGGTGCTTGATCCTGCCGGCCATGGGGTCGCAGGCATCGTACTGGTCGCCGAGTCCGAGATTGCGCCCGCTGTAGCCAGCAAACGTGCGCCGCGCACCAGCATCATGGATCAGCAGAACATGCAGTTCGTGCCCAACATCCTCGTGATCCAGGCCGGCGGCGGTGTCGAATTTCCCAACAGCGACCAGATCGAGCACCAGGTCTATTCTTTTTCGGCGGCCAAATCGTTTCAGTTGTCGCTGTACGCGGGACACAAGTATCCGCCGGTGGTGTTCGATCGTCCCGGACTGGTGGTCGTGGGCTGCAACATCCACGACCGCATGATCGGCTATATCTATGTTGCCGATTCGCCCTACTTTGGTCGCAGCGACGAATCTGGACAGCTGTCCTTGCACGACTTACCTGCCGGGAGCTACCGGGTCACAGCCTGGCATCCGCGCATGCAGGAAGCGGCCGGCACATCCCTGCAGATGCCGGTGCCGGTCACCGACGGCACTGCCGCCTCCGTCGTATTTCATCTCACCCATGCGCTCAAGCCCTCGAGTGAGCACAGCGCAGACCGGCGATGGGCCGACTACTAGTCGGCGCGGCATTGCCGGCACTGTGCGCGCTGCTCGGAGCCTGTCCGGCGAGCACTTCGGCCAACGAATTCGACGCCAGCGCCGATGTGCTCGCGGTCGCCTCCGACGGCACCCGCTCATTCCTCGACAATGGCCTGGGCGACCTGCGCTTTGATGAGCAGCACGAAGGACTGCAGATCGACAACGTGCGATTCGGCTATCGCGGCGAACTGGCGGAGATCGTACATTTCACGCTCGAGGCGGTCAGCTATGCCGACCCTCAGAGCAACCCGCTGGACCTGACCGAGGGCTACGCTGAAATCAGGCCCTTCCCCCACGGTCCGTGGCGTTCGCGCTTGAAAATCGGCGCCTTCTACGCGCCCATCTCCATGGAGAATCGCCTGCAGGGCTGGCGCAGCGCCTATGCCATCTCGCCGTCGGCGATCAACACCTGGGTGGGCGAGGAATTGCGCACCTTCGGCGCCGAATACGATCTGGATTGGCTCGGACGCCAGCGCGGATACGATTGGGAACTCGGGCTCGGCGGCAGCGTATACGGTTGGAATGAATCTGCCGGCCAATTGATATCCGAGCGCGGCTGGGCCATCCACGATCGGCAGGCCACTTTGTTTGGCAAGATCGGGCAAGCCAATTCCGGGCCGATCGCCGATCAGCGCCTGCTCACCGCCGAGGGCGACAACCGTGCCGGCTACTACGTCGACGGCAACGCCAGATACCTCGACACGCTCGAGCTGCGCGCGCTGCACTACGACAACCGTGCCGATATCGGCGCGTATTCAGTTACTCGCAACACCTTCCCGTGGCTGACCCAATTTGACAGCGCCGGCATCCGCTGGACACCGACCAGCCACTGGAGCGCGATCTCGCAATGGCTCGCGGGCAGGACCTGCGTGATATCCCAAAGCGTGTGCTGGAATTTTGCCTCGGAATTTCTGCTGGCCAGCTGGTCGTCCGGCCCCAATCGACTCTCTGCCCGCTACGATCGCTTCGACACGCAGCAGATTGCCTCGGCCGGCGACGAGGCGGACTACGCCGATCATGGCCACGCGTGGACGTTCGCCTATCGGCGCGATATCGATCGTCATTGGAGTGCCACGCTGGAACTGCTGCAGATTGATAGCCGCTTTCCTCCGCGCCTGGACTTCGGGGCGCCCGCCGCCGCCGTAGAACGAGAGCTGGAACTCGCGCTGCGCCTGCAGCTATAGTTCGGATGATCGTTCGAAATCGCCGGCGCGCCGCCACCCTGCTGCTGTGCTGCGCCGCTGCCGCCCCCGCGTGGCCGGCCGGCGAGCAGGCGCGCAGCTGGAGCTTTCGCGTCTATCTCGATCAGGATCTCATCGGCTATCACGACTTCACGCTTGCGCCGCAGGGCGAGTCGCGCGAACTCAAGAGCGCGGCGCACTTCGCCTTCAAAGTCCTGTTCATCACCGCCTACCACTACGACCATCACGCCAGCGAAATCTGGCACGGCGACTGCCTGAGCCAGCTGGATTCGAACTCCGACGACGATGGCAGGATTTTTGCGGTGCATGCGCACTTTAATGAAGACATCCTGGTGCGCATGACCTTTGCTTACTGGAACCCGGCAATGCTGCAGCAGACGCATTTGATCAACCCGGAGACCGGCAAGGATACGCGGTCATTATCACCAGGAGGGCGAGACATTTGACGCCTCTATTCATGCGCAGCGCTACCACCTGCAGGGATCGAAACTGGATATCGATCTGTGGTATTCCCGGCAAGGTGATTGGTTGGCCTTGCAATCCTTGGCCGAGAAAGGCCGCCGCGTGCGTTACGTGCTCAATTAGCGGAGGAATCAGCCGTGTTATATCAACTCTACTACTGGCCCGGCATACAGGGACGCGGCGAATACGTGCGCCTGGCGCTCGAGGAGGCCGACGCCCGCTACCTGGACATTGCATTGCTGCCGGAAAAACACGGCGGCGGCGTGCCGGCGCTGGAACGGTATCTGAATGATCCTCATGTTGCGCGGCCGCCGTTCGCGCCGCCGTTTCTGAAGGCCGGGCGGCTGCTGATCGGCCAGGCAGCGAATATCCTGCTGTACCTGGGTGGGCCTCTGGGTCTTGCGCCGCGCGCCGAGGCCGGCAGACTCTGGGTACACCAGCTGCAGCTCACCATGGCGGACTTTATCGTTGAGATCCACGACACCCATCATCCGCTGGCCAGCGGCCAGTACTATGCGCAGCAGAAGGACGCTGCGCGCCGGCGCTCCCGGGATTTCCTCGCCAATCGCCTGCCGAAGTTTCTCGGTTATTTCGAGCGCGTCATCGAGCGTAATAACGCCCGCGGCCCGTGGATGGCCGGACGCAGCCTGAGCTACGCCGATCTTTCGATGGCACAGGTGATTGCCGGCTTGCACTACGCTTTCCCCAAGGCGAGCCGGGCGCGGCTGCGCAAGTGCCCAAAACTGCGCGCCTTGCATGAGGCCGTGTTCAAGCGGCCGCGGATCGCGCGCTACGTGAATTCGGGACGCCGCCTGGCCTTCAACAATGAAGGCATTTTCCGTCACTATCCGGAGCTGGATGCCTAGCGCGAGGCACTAGTCCACGCGCAGCACGATCTTGCCGATGTGATCGCTGCTCTCCATGAGCCGGTGCGCCTGTGCCGCTTCGGATAAAGGAAGTACCGCGTGGATGACCGGGGCGCATCGGCCGGCATCCAGCACCGGCCAGATTTTGGCGAGCAGACCGCGCGCGATCTGCGCTTTCTCCGCGGCGGTGCGCGGCCGCATGGTCGATCCCATGATCGATATCCGTTGGCTCATCATGCGGCCAAGGTTGAAGCGTTCGACCAGGTTGCCGCCCAGCGTGCCGATGACCACCAGGCGTCCGTCCTGGGCCAGCGAGGCGAGATTACGCTCGAAATACGCTGCGCCGATGATGTCGAGGATCACATCGACCCCGCGGCCTTGAGTTTGCTGCGCGATCACCTGTTCGAACTGCAGTTCGCGGTAGTTGATCGCCAGGTGCGCACCCAGGCGCTTGCAGGCATCGGCCTTGGCGGTGCTGCCGACCGTGACATACACCTGTGCGCCAAATTCAACCGCCAATTGCAGCGCCGTGGTGCCGATGCCGCTGCTGCCGCCATGGATCAGCACACTTTGCCCTGCGTGCAGGCCGCCCATCTGAAACAGGTTGGCCCACACGGTGAAGAACGTCTCGGGCAGGGCTGCGGCACGCACCGCATCGAAACCTTGTGGCCAGCGCAGCACCTGGCCAACCGGTGCGCAGCAATACTGTGCATAGCCGCCGCCGTTGGTGAGCGCGCACACGCTGCTGCCCAGCGTTGCGCCATCGACGTCCGCGCCGAGAGCCACCACCTCGCCGGCCACCTCGAGTCCGAGAATGGGACTGGCATGGGCCGGCACCGGGTAGCGGCCGAGGCGCTGCAAAACATCGGGACGATTGATGCCGGCGGCGGCGACGCGAATCAGCACTTCCCCGCGCGCTGGCTGCGGCACCGGCCCGTGCGCCAGACGCAATACTTCCGGGCCACCGGCACCCGCGCAATCGATGAAGCTCATCTGGCTGGGTATCTGCATAGGCAGCGCGGTATAACCTTGCGCGACGCGGCGCGCAAGAGTCCGGTGCGGATCACCGCCTGGTGATCCGCACCGCTTGACTCTCAGCCCAGGGCCACCGGAACGAAAATCCGGCTGTCCCCGCGCTGGATCAGCAACGCAATCTGCTTGCTGTGCTCATGCACCAGCAAGCGCAGCTGCGCCACGCTGCGCACCGGCGTGCCGTCCACCGATAGCACCACATCGCCCTGCTGGATGCCGGCTTCCGCGGCCCGTCCCTGCGCATCCTCGACCACCAGGCCGCTGTCGACGCCGGCCTGCTCGCGCTCTTCCGGGGTCAGTGGCCGCAGGCTCAGACCCAGATGCGCCTGGTCGGAACTCTCGCCGCTCTGGTTGTCGGCCGTGACTTCGCTGGCCGAGCCCAGCTGTACCTTGAGCGTCACGGGTTTGCCGTCGCGGGAGATCGCCAGCGTTATCTGTTCGCCGGGAGGCGCCATGCTCACGCGCGCCGAAAGCTGGCCGGCATCGATGATGTTCACATCGTTGTACTTGAGGATCACATCGCCCGCCTTGATCCCGGCATGCGCCGCGGCGCTGTCGGGTACCACCTTGGCAACCAGGGCCCCATTGGGCGAATTGAGCTTGAAGGAATCGGCCAGGGACTGGTTCAGGGTCTGCACTTCAATGCCCAGCCGGCCATGCTCGACCTTGCCGTTCTTGACGATCTGAGTCTCTACCTGCTCGGCCAGATTGATTGGAATCGCAAAGGCGACACCCTGATAGCCACCGGAGTTGGTGTAGATCTGCGAGTTGATGCCGACCACCGCGCCGGTGGCGTCAAACAACGGGCCGCCCGAGTTACCGGGATTGACCGCGGCGTCGGTCTGAATGAACGGCACTGCGCCATCGCCGGGCAATGAGCGCGCCTTGGCGCTGACGATGCCGGCCGTGGCGGTCTCTTCCAGGCCGAAGGGTGCGCCGATGGCCAGCACGTAGTCACCAACGTTGAGCTGGTCGGAATTCCCCAGCCGCACGCTCTGCAGTCCATGTGCATCGATCTTGAGCACCGCAATGTCGCTGGTGGGATCGACCCCGAGCACCTTGGCTTTATATTCGCGATGATCGGTGAGCTTGACCACCACCTGATCGGCGTCCTTGACCACGTGCGCGTTGGTCAGCACCAATCCATCGGCGCTGATGATGAATCCAGAGCCCTGCCCGTGCATGGGCATGCTCTCTGGCGGACGGGGGAAAGCAAAGCCGAACATCTGGCCGAAATCGGGAACTTGCTGGGATGACACCTTGGTGCGACCGTCGACGGAAACGCCCACCACCGCCGCCTGGTTCTGAGCCACGATGGCGCGATAGTTGGGTGCGGTGGCTGGAGGAATTGGAGTGGGCGCCGCGGTGTTCGCGACATTCGCGACCGGTTCCGTGGCTTGACTGGTGCGCAGAAGCGTCGGCGCGGCCCAGCCTGAGACAGCGCCCACGGCGAAGATGCCGGCGGCTGCCCAGGCAATTCTGGTGGATGTAAGGGACATGGTGATCTCCAATTGCTTGCGGGGGCTATTGCCTGCGCACAGCTTGAGCGCCATGTCTTAAGCGAATCTTAAAGTGGGCGGGGGAAACTCACGCTCACCTGCAACCCGCCACCGCTGGCATCCCCCAGCCGCACGCTGGCGTCATGCCGATCCGCGATCGCCTTGACGATCGCCAGGCCCAGACCGGTGCCCTCCTCGGGGGCATTGGCACGGCGATAGAAGCGGTCAAAGGCGCGCTCCCGGTCCTGGGCCGCGATGCCGGGGCCGGTGTCGATGACTTCCAGTAAAGCCGTTTCGGCGCTGCTGTTGCAGCGCACCTGCACCCGTCCGCCGGGCGGGGTATAGCGCAATGCGTTGTCGACCAGGTTGCGCACCAGCACCCGCAGTGCCTCGCGATCGCCCTGGATCAAAATGCCGGGCTGCGCATCCAGGCTCAAAGTCGTGCCCCGGTCCGCCGCCAAGGCATGATTGTCGCCCACCGCGTCGGCCGCGGCCGCATCCAGAGCCACCGGCGTCAGTTCCGCGTGCGGTGAGCGCGGCTCGTTGCGGGCCAGGGTCAGCAGTTGCTCGACCAGGTGGATCGCACGCTCCACCGCCGCGCCCAACTGCGAGCGCGCCTCGCGCCGCGCCGGCTCATCCGGTGCGCGATCGAGTAATTGCAATTGCAGCCGCACCGCGGTGAGCGGTGAACGCAGTTCGTGCGCGGCGTCGGCAACGAACGCACGCTGAGTGGCGAATGCGGCCTGCAGTCGCACCAGCAGGCGATTGAGCGCGTCGACCAAGGGCGCGACTTCCTGCGGTAACGGAATCGCCGCAATCGGCGCCAGGCTGTGCACGTCGCGGCGCTGCACCTCCCCGGCGATGCGCCGCAGAGGCAGCAGGCTGCCGCGCACCACCCAGGCAATGGCCGCGCCCAGCAATGGCAGCAGCAGCAACAGCGGGATCACCACCCGCAAGGCCGCGGCGCGCGCCAGGGCTTCGCGTACCCGCACCGGCTGCGCGATCTGGATGACGCCATCGGAAGTCTGCAGACCGTACAGCCGCCAGACCTGCCCCTGCAGCATCAGGTCGCCGTAACCCAATATGGTCTGGTTGATCATCGGCAATCCCGGTCGCGACAGATACACCCGCGTGCCGAACGGGTCCCAGATCTGCACCACGAAGTCGGTATCGCCCTGGTCGGGCGGCACCTCGATGCGCGGCGCCAGCGATACCTGGCTGCGCAGCGACAAGGCCATCTGGCGCAATTGATAGTCGAACAATGTCGAGGTCTCGGCCAGCACTCGCCGGTAGGTGAGGGCACCGGCGAACAATGAAGCGCCGGCCACCAACAGCAGCAATGCCACCAGCAGTCTTGTGCGAATCGAGGTCATTCTTTGGGAATGAAGTAGCCCACGCCACGCAGAGTGCGAATCGCCTCGCTGCCGAGCTTGCGGCGCAAGCTGTGTATGTAGACTTCGACCGCATTGCTCTCGACCTGTTCACTCCAGCCATACAGCCGGTCTTCGATTTGCGCGCGCGACAGGATGGCGCCGGGTCGTTGCAATAGCGCTTCCAGTACCGCGTACTCGTGCGCCGACAATTGCACCGGCACGCCGTCGCGCTCGACCGCGTGCGTCGCCGGGTTCAGACAAATGGCGCCCAGCCGGATGCACGGATCGCCGCGTCCGCTGGCGCGCCGCAGTACCGAACGCATGCGCGCGCCGACTTCGTCGAGATCGAACGGCTTGACGATGTAGTCGTCCGCCCCCGCGTCCAGCCCGTCGACGCGATCCTGGATGTCATCGCGCGCCGTCAGGATGATCACGGGCGTGGCATCTCCACGGCGGCGCAATTCGCGCAGTACCGTGAGCCCATCACGCTCCGGCAGACCCAGATCGAGCAGCACCAGATCGAAACGCGATGAATGCAGCGCTGCCGCGGCACTGTTGCCGTCAGCCACCCAATCGACGGTGTATCCATCCTGCTGCAAGGCCGTCTGCAGGCCCTGCGCAATCATGCGATCGTCTTCAACCAGCAGGACCCGCATGCGCGCCTGTCCCGGCCACCGTGTGCCGCATGTGCGAATTACCGGTCAATAACCGCGCACCGCGGCCGTAAGTAAAGAATGCCCAGGACCAGTTCAGGTACACCACCACGCGGCTGCGAAAATCCACCAGCAGCATCAAGTGCACCAGCGACCAGGTGAGCCAGGCAAGAAACCCCGTGAGCTTGAAGCGGCCGAAGTCGGCGATCGCGTGCGAGCGGCCGATGACGGCCATGGTGCCCCAATCGCGATAGCGAAATGGCCCGGGCGGGGCCGTGCCCGCGATGCGCGCCTTGAGCAATCGTCCCACATAGCCGCCCTGCTGCTTGGCCACCGGTGCCAGTCCTGGCAGCGGCTTGGACAAGCCGGCGCTGAAACTGGCGACATCCCCGATCGCGAAAATCTCCGGTCGCCCCGGTAGCGAGCAATCGGCCTCGACCTGGATGGCGCCATTGCGCGCCGCGGCTGCGCCAAGCCAACGCGCCGCCGGCCGCGCCTCGGTACCCGCGCACCACAGGATCAGCCCCGCCTCGATACGCGTGGCGCCCACCAGCAACCCGTGCGCATCGATGGCATTGACCGCCTCGCCCAGGCGCACCTCGACACCAAGAGCCCGCAGCGCGCCCAACGCGTAATCCGACAGGTGTTGCGGAAATGCTGATAAAAGCCGGTTTCCCGCCTCGCACAGTACGATGCGCGCCGAGCGCGGATCGATGCGCTTGAAGTCACGCACCAGCGTGGATCGCGCCAGCTCCGCCATGGTTCCCGCCAGCTCAACGCCGGTTGGGCCACCGCCGATCACGGCGAAGGTCAGCAGGCGCTTGACCTCCTCCGGATCGTTTGATTCCTCGGCCCACTCGAAAGCGCTGAGCAGCTGCTCGCGGATCGACAACGCGTCATCCAGGGTCTTGAGCACGTGCGTGTACGCGGCCCACTCGTCATGACCAAAGAAACTGTAGGCGGCGCCGGTAGCCAGGACCAGATAGTCGTACGGCAGTTCCTGGCCATTGCCCAGCCGCACGCTGCGGCGCGCGGCATCCACGCCGACTACTTCCGCCATCAGCACCGTGGCATTGTGGAAGCGGCGCAAGAGCACGCGGCTCGCGGTGGCGATCTCGGCCGGCGACAGCGCCGCCGTCGCCACCTGATACAGCAATGGTTGGAACAGGTGATGATTGGTGCGATCCACCAGCGTGATGTCGGCATCCGCGTGCTTCAACGCCTGCACGGCGGCCATGCCGCCAAATCCCGCGCCGATGACCACGATTCGCTTCCTGCCCGATGCACTCACCGCCGCTGTAGCCGCCACTAATTGCTCTCCCGAAGCGCTTTCTGCACACTCGGATTCATTATGCCAATAGAATCCGGTGTTGCGGGTTCGGCGTGAACAATTTCAGGAGAGTTGCGATGACTTCGTGGAAGACACTACTGGTTGCAACGACGCTGGCTGCGATGTTGCCGCTGCTCATTCAGGCACAGCAGGCCGCGGATCCCGAGCTGGGAAGCTGGAAACTGAATCTGGCGAAATCGAAGTACGATCCCGGTCCCGGTCCCAAAAGCGTGGAGCGCACCTACAGCCTGACACCCCAGGGCACCAAGATATCCATCCACGGCGTCAGTGCCACCGGTGCGGCGATCGTCGAGGAATCCACCTTCACCTATGACGGTAAACAGCACCCGATTACGGGGGTCGCCGACTATGACCGGATCGCAATCAAGCGCGTCACCGCATTCGAAGCCACGACCGACCTGATACGGGCAGGCAAAGTCATTGGCAAGATAAAGCGCGTTGTGTCCCAGGATGGCACGACACTCACCGTGAGCGTGCATCTCACCAATGCCAAAGGTGAACCGGTGCATGACCTGTCGGTATACGACCGGCAATAGCACGGCTCGATGACCGGCCATGACAGCCCATCCAGTCAAAGTACCCGGTCCCGATCATCCCATCACCATCGAGCGCAATCCGCTGCGCGTCAGGGTATCGGTGGGTACCCGCGTGGTCGCCGATTCCCGGCAAGCCCTTACGCTGCGGGAAGCGCACTACCCACCGGTGCAGTACATCCCGCGCGGCGATGTCGACATGTCCGTCATGGAGCGTACCAGCCACTCCAGTTACTGTCCCTACAAGGGCGAGAGCTCCTACTACAGCATTCCCATCGGCGGCGCGCGCTCGGCCAACGCGGTATGGAGCTACGAGTCTCCCCATCCCTGCGTCGCCCAGATACAGGGGTACCTGGCCTTCTATCCCGAGCGCGTCGGAGTCATTGAGGAACTTGCGGAGTAGGCGGTGACGCTGCTCGCCAGCCTGGTCGGCGCATCGCAGCGCGTGGGTGCCACATCCTCTCGCCTGGGCAAAGTGCGAGAACTCGGTTCCCTGCTGCAATCGCTCGCCGCCGATGAGATCCAGATCGCGGTGCATTACCTGTCGGGAGACACGCCGCAGGGACGCATAGGCATCGGCTACGCCGTGTTGCAGGCGGCCGCCACGAACACGCCCGCCGGCGATGCGTCGCTGTCGATCGCCGATGTCGACCGCCGACTGACTGCGATCGCCGCGATTCGCGGCGACGGCTCGGCCACCGGTCGCGTGGCGGCATTGGGTGATTTGTTTGTGCACGCCACCGCCGCCGAACAGGGCTTCCTGATCGCTCTGCTGGCCGGAGAACTGCGGCAAGGTGCCCTGCAAGGGGTGATGATTGAGGCCATAGCGGCCGCGGCAAAACTGCCGCTGCCGCCGGTGCGCCGCGCCGCCATGTATGCAAACAGCCTGGGAGCGGTAGCGAGCGCAGCGTTGCTCGGTGGTGTCAGCGGCCTCGAAGCATTCCAGCTGCAACTGTTCTCGCCGGTGGCTCCCATGCTGGCGCAGACCGCGGCCGACGTTGCCGAAGCATTGCAGCACATGCCTGGCGAGCTGGCGTTCGAGTGGAAGATGGACGGCGCACGCATCCAGGTGCACAAGGGGCGGGCCGAAGTACGCATCTACACGCGCACGCTCAATGAAGTGACCGCGGCATTGCCGGAGATCGTGCAATCAGTGGCGGCTTTTCCGGCCCGCGAACTGGTGCTCGATGGCGAGGCCATCGCCTTCGACGCCTCGGGACGGCCGCATCCATTCCAGATTACGATGCGTCGCTTCGGCCGCAAGCTTCAGATCGACAGGCTGCTGGCACAGTTGCCGATCAGGGCGTTTTTCTTTGACTGTCTGTACGTCAACGGCAACAGCATCGCCGGGCAGCCGGCGCGCGAGCGCTTCCAGGCGCTGGCGGACGCGGTGCCGGAGACGATGCGCATACCGCGCCTGATCAGTTCCTCCGAGCCCGCAGCGCGCGCATTCTATGAGGCGGCGCTCGCCGCCGGCCACGAAGGTCTGATGGCCAAATCCCTGGACGCCCCCTACGAGGCAGGCAACCGGGATGCCCGCTGGCTAAAGATCAAACGTGTTCACACGCTCGATCTGGTGGTGCTGGCTGCCGAATGGGGCCACGGCCGCCGCACGGGCAAGCTGTCAAATCTGCATCTGGGTGCGCTCGAGCCGGCTACCGGCCAATACATCATGCTGGGCAAGACGTTCAAAGGCCTCACCGACGCCATGCTGGCGTGGCAGACGGCACAGTTCCTGGCCCGGGAAACCCGTCGCGACCGGTTAACGGTGTATGTGCGCCCGGAACTGGTCGTGGAGATCGCCTTCAGCGATCTGCAGGCCAGCAAGCGCTATCCCGGTGGGATCGCGTTGCGGTTGGCGCGCGTAAAGCGCTATCGTGAGGACAAGCGAATCGACCAGGCCGATACCATGGAAACGGTGCGAACGATTTTCGCCGCGCAGGCAGGCGCAGGCTCTGGCGCGTGACCACCACCCTGGATCACTACGACGCGCATCTTGGCCCCATCTACACCTGGATGATGGGCGATATGGATGCGGCCTTCGCCCGCAGCAACGAGGAACTCGACTCGCTCGATCTGCCGAAGCTGGACGCCGGAACAGCGGTCGATCTGGGCGCGGGCTTCGGCTTGCACGCCATACCGCTGGCCCAGCGCGGCTATTCGGTCACCGCCATCGATACCTATGAACCGCTGCTGGCGGAGCTGCGAGCGCGTTCGGCGGCGCTGCCGATTACCTGCGTGAACGCGGATCTGCTCGCCTTTGGCGTGCACGTGCACTCGACCATAGACCTGGTGCTGTGCATGGGCGATACATTGACCCATTTAGCCGACAGCTTCTCGGTCGAATCGCTGTTCGCTCAAGTTGCGGAGTCGCTGGCCAGGGACGGCATATTCGTCGCCACCTTCCGCGACTACGTTTCGGCGCCGTTGCAGGCAGACCAGCGATTCATGCTCGTGCACAGCGATGCCCACCGTGTCCTAACCTGCTTCCTTGAATACCAGCAGCAACATGTGAGCGTCCATGATTTGCTGCTCGAATGGAAGGATGGACGTTGGCAGCAACGTGTGAGCAGTTACCAGAAATTGCGGCTGGCACCCGAGTGGGTGGTATCCCGGCTGGCGAACTGCGGACTTACCGTACGGCGCGATAGCGGGCGCGGCGGAATGGTTCGCATCGTTGCAACCAAGACCTGAGAGAGTGAGCCTACCCCATGACGAACCGCACCACAGTGGAACGCAAGTCCGAGCGCGAGCTGGTCGTTACGCGAACCTTCAACGCTCCGGCACGCATCGTGTTCGAGGCGTGGACCAGGCCCGAGCTGCTCAAGCGGTGGTGGGCACCGAAGTCGACAGGCGTGTCCCTGCTTTCCTGCGAGGCGGATGTTCGTGTCGGGGGCAGGTACCGTTTGGAGTTCGGCCACGAGACCTCGAAGCCTATGGCGTTCTTCGGCCGGTACATCGAAGTGACACCGCTCTCGCGCCTCGTCTGGACCAATGACGAAAGTGACGACGGTGCGGTCACCACGGTGACCTTCGAGGAAAAAGCTGGCAGTACGCTGCTGGTCATGCACGAACTCTATCCCTCGAAGGAAGCTCTCGACCGTGCCATCGCCGGGATGGAGGCTGGGATGGCCGAGATGTTCGCGCAACTGGACGAGCTTCTCCTCACCCTGGTCGCTTAGCGCAAAGCCCGCTCGGCCCAGGCCCGGGTCGTGGCCCAAAGCGCATGCTCGGGTTGCTGTACGTCATCGCCTGTGATCAATTCCGCCAGCATTACCGCGCATATCTCGTTGGGATGAAATAGCTCCTGGTGCTCCGGAAAAGCACGCACGTAGGCTTCAAGCCCCGACAGTGACCGCAGTGCCGCAGGCTGCGCCTGATCGACGTAGTGCCACAGAGCCCCATCTTGTTTCACCGCCAGCGCCACAATGCTGAAGTCCTGCGGCATGCGCGGATTGTCCAGATTCTCGAGCACCAGATCCGGCAGCACCCAGCGTCGCGCACCACCATCGCCGATCGGAAACACCCAATCCGCATCGGGCGCATCTGGATTGATCACCCGCCGTAGCCTCAGCCATTCCGGCGGCGGCTCCAGGGCCACCTGTCGAAACCCGAATGCCTCGGTATAGAGCGGCGCGAACAGCGCCGGACTATGGCGCTGCAAAACGTGCGTCTGCTCGTGCACCAGCAGGTTCCACAATCGAGTCGGTGGATCGGGCTTTGCCTGTGCATGCGCGCGCGCGATAGCGGCCATCACCGCATCCGACAGCACGATGCTGTCGCCGCGCGTGTGCGGCAAACCGCCCTCTATGTTCTTGCTTACCTTTATGAACGACCACGGCGTTCGTGCATACAATGGCGCTCGCGCCTGAAGTATGGGTTGCAGAGTCTCGATGGCGTCGCTCAGGGCCGCCTGCTCGTCGGCGGAGATATCTTCGGCGGCAGCGCCATAGGCTTCACGCACCTGATCGCGGGCCGCCTGCAGCGTCAGGTTCTGAAGCGGCAAACCGGTTTTGGCGCGCATTTCGGCCAACTGCAGGCGCGCGTAGTAGCTGCGCGCAGCGCCTTGCGTCAGCGCCGCACGCGCCTGCTCGCGCGACAGGAAATGGATGCTCGCTTGCTGCGCCTGTGCCGCGGCGGTAAAGGCTGTCAGCAGCAAGGCGAGCACGATAGCGTTGCGCAACATTCAGGTTCCTTGAAACCAGTGACTAGAGGGCAAATCGCACGATCGAGAAGTCATCTTCGAGCGGCGTCGACGCGCTCCACCTCGAATGCGCCGTCGCTTAGGAGATATAAATGCCGACCAGGCGGCACGGTTACCGATTCGCAGGCATAGAGAACATCCGGCATCAATCCGATCGGAAGACCCCTGGCCTTCAACAGCTGCGCCGGCTGGTAAACTCCGTACCAGAGAGTGAAGTAGAGATCGTCATTGCTTTTCATCTGATAGGTATTGTTTAACGCAACAAGTACCTGGCCTACGAAATACCAACGTGAGTTGGTTGCCGTCAACTGCTCGCACATGGTGCAGCTCATCGGCGAAATGACGCACCAGGCGGATTCCCCGGCCACCCGTGGTCGCATCGGCCAGTGAGGTGGGCAAGTCAGGCGGCACGTACGTGGTCGGGTCGAACGCAATACCATCATCCTCGACGCGGATGACGACTTGCCCGGGCTGGCGCCAGCAGTGAATGCTGACGGCACCAGCCTCCCCATCGGGATAGCCATAGTCGACCAGGTTGTTGACGATTTCGGTGAGACATAAATCGACGCGGTGCACCAGAGACGGCGGCAACAGTAGCCGCGCAGCCAGCAGCTCGACCCAGCGTTCCAGATCCGGCAGCTGTTCGATCTTTGCCTGGATTACGATTTGCGCGGACAGTTCGGTTGCCATCGGGCGCTGATTTCCGGAGCGACCTGATGTTATTCGCAGTGGCGCCGCGCCGTCAGAGTCGTGTCAGGGAGTACCAAACGCCCCGCAAGCGGCGTCAAAGTCATGGACGATCGGAATGATCGTGTCAATTCCGGTAGCCCTGAGAACCTCTTCGACCTGATTGCTCGGCTTGTACAGCACCATGGAGCCGCCGCGCAGCTTCTGCGCCTTCGCGCTACTGACCAGCGTGCGGATGCCGATGGACGCAATAAAGGTTACGTTGGAGAGATCGACCAGAATCTGCGCTTTACGCGTTGAGGTCAGCATCGTGAACTTCAGATCGATCTGCTGCGTACCAATGATATCCATCCGGCCGGAGAGGTTGACACCCAGGATTCCGGAGTCGAGATCATGTACCGCCAACTCCATGGTTTGCTCCCTCTTAGCGAATAATTATCCAGGCCCAGTACTATCAGGATATACCAAGCCGCACGCCGAAACAGCCGATCTTGCCGCGAACGTAACCTCGCGGTGTGCTGTCAGCAGCTTCCGGCCAATGGATGAACAGCTGGTCGCCGGCCACAGTAGATCAGCCGATCAATGGTTTATGTTAATTATCCGAGAGCTGCCTTTGGGCAATCGGTAATCGGGCTGCGGCATTCAGCGCCCGTAGACGGCAGAAGTGCGATAATAAAAATGCCAGTTGATCAAGCATTGTTACTGTCAGGGACCGCGGGGACCGGTAGCAACCTATGCCACGCTCGATACTCTGTCCGCGTCACGGGGATACTACCTCGGTCCTTGCCTGCGAGCACGTTTACACGGCGGTCAGCGCGGGCACCGAACCGCCGGTCTATCGACGACTGGGGGTAACTGTAGATGACGCTGGCCAGGTCGCCTACTGCGCCTGCTTTGCTTGCGCGAGTCAATTTGAACTAGCCTCTGAAGTTCGCGCCTCTCCGGGAGCCGAACCAGAAAAGCGTAGGTTCCCCAAATCCGATCCGATCTGCAGCAAGTGTCTTGAACAGACGCGCGCACCTCCGGCTGCTGATCAGGCGGCGATGCGCAGCAAGTCGGCCAACAGCCGCGCACGTTCATCGGCGATGCCCATCCAGGTGACCGCAGCGCTTGTGCTGCTGAGTGTTGCACTCGGGACGCAGGCGGTAACATTGGGACTCTCCTGGACGCACGAGGCGCCCCTGGGAGCGCTTCTTTCCAGTGGAATCTTCGTGGTTTTATACGCTTGCCTTACCTATGGCATCTGGATGCGCCGTGCTCCATCACGCGACATCTACGCGGGGATATTCGGATACTTTCTCATCACGGGCGGCACAATCAGTATCCTTGTGGTAATGAAATTGATAGCTTTTTGTTTTCTATACATCGGTCCCGGCGCCGCTTGGTTCGCAACGGAATTGCGGACTTCGTCTTCGGATTGACCCGCGTTCACCCGCTGCGTCGTTAAGACACCCCGTAGTCCCGGCGAGCAACGCTTCCAATAATTCGATAGTGGCCATAGTCGGTGCATTTTCAGTGCCTGAAAACTGGGCCCGGTAGGATTCGAACCTACGACCAAGGGATTATGAGTCCCCTGCACTAACCGCTGTGCTACAGGCCCGTCGATGCGCGGGAGAGTTTAACTCATCGGCCGAAGGCGGCGGCCAGCGTGTCAGGCCGCTTTCAGGAACTGATCACAGCTGCCACGAGCAGCTTCCTCGTCCGGAATCTTGACGCAGATCTGCTGCATGCGGGCCCGCAATTGCTGCAATACGTCCGCGTGCGTACCCTTGGCGGCCTGGTTCCAGGCGCGCAGTTCCTGATCGAGCTGCTCGAGCCGCACACGCGCACGCCGGTAAATTCGATCCGGCCCATCCAGTTCACCCAGTACCGCGCTGCCGGCATCCTCGATCCGCTGGCTGTCCTGGGGGGCCATGCGCAGCAGGCCGCTGAGATAAAGCTCTCCCCATTGAAAGCGCGTCGCCGGGCCCTGTGATTCGCGGTAGGCCTCATCGAGCAAGGTCAGCGCCTCGTCCCTGTGCCCCATCTTCTCGGCGATCTCGGCCAGATCGGCCTTGTAGTAATAGGGTGCGCTCGCGCGTGCGATCTCATCGTGGGCGATCTTGTAGGCGTCCGGGTAGTCGCCGGCATCCTCCAGAATATTGAGCGCGGCATTGACCAGGCCCGATCGCACGAATGGATTCTGCTCGGCGGCCAACGCGGCATCGATGCGTTGCTGCGCGGCGGCGACCGCTTGCCTGGGCAATGGTGCCTTCGGTTTACCCAGATCCCTGAGCGCGCGCAGCTTGGCATCAATGAAGCCAAGCTGATCGGCCAGCACGTAGCGTGAATCGGTGGCGGCACTATCCATGGTCGCAAGGTAACGCGCACGCAATTGCTCCGGCACCGGGGCGTCGCGCAGTCGCACCGCCTTGAAGAAGCTGTCGTCCAGAATAGCCAGCGCGCCGGCGGCAGTGATCGCCAGTGCCGGCTGCGCCAGGACCTGGTTCACCTGATCCGTAAGCCCGGCAAGTATGGGCGAGGGCTGGGCTTTGGCTCGATCGAGCGCATCACTTTCCGCGTTGGCCTGGTAGTAAGCGGCATAGATGATGAGGTCGGCGCGTTCCAGGTCCGCATCGCGCGGACAGCCGGTTGCGGCCGCCACCAGCGCCTTGGCGCGGTCCGCGTAACCAGCAGCCTCGAGCGTGTCGAGTTCCCAGCCGTTATAGGCCAGGCGGCGGCATTCCTCGATGCTGAGACTCTTGCCGGCCGTCGCCGCCTGCAATAGCGCCTCGACCGGCTGGACATTCTCCAACGCCAGATCGAGCACGGCGGCGTATTGCGCCACATCGCGACCGGCACCGAGGCGAATGATTTCGTGACGATCAGAGTCGAGCACGATCAAGGTCGGGTAGCCCTGAATCTGGAAACTCTCGCCCCATTTCTGCGCGCCCTCATCATCGCCATCGAGGTATACGGGCAGAAACAATTTGCTCTTGGCGATGAAATCCGGGCGCGAAAACACCGTGGACTTGAGCGTGTGGCAGAACGGGCACCACTCCGCGCCCCAGTAGATCAGCACCGGCCGCTTTTCGCGCTTGGCGACGATGAAGGCCCCATCCAGGCTGCCGTCGAACCAGGCGATGTCCGGCGGCTCGTTGGCATGCGTGGCGTGCGTAGCACGCAGCGGCTGCGATTTGTGGCAACTCACCAGCGTCAGCAGCAGACTCAGGCAGACCAAACCTCGAAACATGACCCGAAGCCTCCACAACCGCCACCTCGGCGTCAAGGAAAGCCTAAAATAGCCCGACGATCACATTCCACTGCGGCCGACAACACGGAGTTCCCATGCAGCTGTACTACGCTCCCGGCGCCTGCTCGCTCGCCTCGCATATCGCTTTGCAAGAATCCGGCCTGCCCTACCAGGCGGTGCGCGTAAACCTGCGCGATAAGAAGACCAGCGACGGCACGGATTTCAACACCATCAATCGCAAGGGCTATGTGCCGGCACTCAAGCTCGACAGTGGCGAGGTGCTGACGGAAGGCTCGGTACTGCTGGCCTACATCGGCGAACTGCAGCCGACGCGGCAGCTGATTGCCGCTTCCGGCACGCTGGATAACTACCGGGTGCGTGAATGGCTGGCCTTCATCGGTACCGAACTACACAAGACCGTAAGCCCCCTGTTCAACCCGAAGACCCCTGAGGCCACGCGTGCCATGCAGGTCGAAGCCTTTAAAGGCCGCCTGCGCTATGTCCAGGATACCCTCGGAGGCCGACCGTTCCTGGTGGGTGACCGCTTCTCGGTGGCCGATGCCTACCTGTTCACGATCCTGAACTGGTGCGCGCACCTGCACATTGATCTGGGCGAATTTCCTCCGCTCAAAGCCTATTACGAGCGAATCAAGGCGCGCCCGGCGGTGCAGACCGTTCTCAAGAGCGAGGCGGCGCCGAACTAGCGGCGCACTTGCCTGGTGCGGCTGCGCTTCGCCCCGCGCGTTGGCGGTGCTTCCATAGGATTCTCCGGCCAGGCGTGCCGGGGATAGCGGCCACGCATGTCCTTGCGCACTGCGGCGTAGCTGCTGCGCCAGAACCCGGCGAGATCGCGCGTGATCTGCACCGGACGCTGGGCCGGGGACAGCAGCTTGAATGTCACGGCTACTGCACCGGCGCCGATGCGCGGCGTGCTGTCCAGGCCAAACACCTCCTGCAGGCGCACCGCTACGCACGGCGCGTTGTCGTCAAGATAATCGATGCGGATGTGCGAGCCGCTGGGCACTTGAAGTTCGCTCGGTGCGAGGCTCTCGAGTGCACGGCGCTGTCCGGGCTGTAGACGCGCGCGCAGTGCCTCGGGCAACGGCAATCGTTCGAGGTGCTCACGGCGAGTCACGCCCACGAGCCAGGAGCTGAGCCACTGATCCAGACTGGCGAGGAGCGCGGCATCGTCACTGGCGGGCCAATCGGCAAGATCATCGCGAGCCAGGGCGCGTATGAATTCCATGCGCGCCTGCAGCGTGCGCGCCTCGCGGTCCCACGGCAGCGCCGCGATGCCGAGTTGGCGCACGCCCTCGAGCATCGCGCTGACGCTTTGTGCGCCGTCGGGCGCAGCACGCGTCTGGTCCTCCAGCACCAGCGCTTCCAGCCGCCGCGTGCGCCGCCAAATCACGGCGGCTGCGCGCGAATCCCAGCCGAAGCTCTCCTGCGTCGTGATGTGGGCGGCGAACAGCTGCTCGAGCAGCTCCCGCGGCAATGGCGCGGCCAGATCGATGCGCGCCTCGCGATCGCGATCATCGAGCGCCGCCGCAACGATGTAGGGCGCGCGCGCCAGCGAGGAGGCGTGCGCGAACGAGGCGCCACGCCCGTTGGCGAGCAGATAGCGGCCCTGGGTGCCTTCGCGTCGCTGGCCGATGCGATCGGGAAAGCCGAATGCGAGCAGTGCGCCCACCGGCTCGGACGCCACCGGTGTGAAGGTCGGCACCGCTACGGCGAGCCTCGGCACCGCCGACTCGAGCGCGCTGGCGCTACGTTGCACGCGTTCCAGCGCGCCGCGCTCCGCGCCATCCTGACCTCGCGCGCCGCGCAACAGCTCCAGCCGCGACCGCAGGTCCGGATCGCTGGATGCGGCCCCGTAGCGCAGCAGATCGCGCTCCGACAGCACTGCCGCGAGCTGGGCCGCCAGGGGCACGGCCCCCAACGTGCGCGCGGCCAGCAGCATGGCGCCCAGCCGAGGATGCACCGGCAGGCGCGCCATCTGCTGGCCCAGCGCCGTAAGCCGCGAGCCCCGATCGAGCGCGCCCAATCGCACCAGCAATTCCCGCGCCTGCTGCAGCATTGGCGCGCCGGCGGCGCATCGAGCCACTCGAGCGACATGGCATCGGTGCCCCAGCGCGCGAGTTCAAGCGCCACGGGCGCAAGATCCGCCTCCAGAATCTCGGGCGTGGTCACCGCCGCCAGGGACGACTGCGCCCCCTCGCCCCAGAGCCGGTAGCAGATTCCGGGCGCGACCCGCCCGGCGCGGCCACAGCGCTGTTCACTGGCCGCGCGCGATATGCGCTCCAGGTCCAGACGGCTCATGCCCGTGACCGGATCGAAGCGCGAGCGTCGCGCCAGACCGCAGTCGATCACCGCCGTGACGCCGGGAATGGTCAGGCTGGTCTCGGCAATGTTGGTTGCCAGCACTACCTTACGCGTGCCCGGGGCACCCGGCGCCAGCACCGTATCCTGTGCCGCAGCGTGCATCTGACCGTACAGCGATAGCACCCGCACGACGCCGGGCAGCCCCTGCGCCGCCAACGCGGATTCCACGCGGCGGATCTCCCCCACACCCGGCAGGAATGCCAGCACATCGCCCTGGGTTTCCGACAGCGCACGCTGCACCGCGCGCACCACGGCTTGTGCGAGCCGCTGCGCATCGCGTCCGGCGTCCATGCCGCCCGGCAGTAATGGCGGGCCGCGGCCGAGGTACTGCACCGTGACCGCAAATGCGCGCCCGGGTACCTGGACCAGCGCCGCGTCGCCGAGCAACTGCGCCACCCGCTCGCCCTCGAGCGTCGCCGACATGACCAGCACGCGAAATCCGCCGCCGAGCTGGCGGCGTGCGTCCAGGCATAGCGCCAGCCCCAGATCGGCCTGCAGGCTGCGCTCGTGGAATTCATCGAAGATCACGCAGCCCACGCCCTCGAGCGCCGGATCCTCCTGCAATAGCCGTGTCGAGCACGCCCTCGGTCACCACCTCGATGCGCGTCGCGCGCGATACCCGGGTGTCGAGCCGCATGCGATAACCAATGGTCTGTCCGACGCCCTCCTCCAGCAGTGAAGCCATGCGCGCGGCTACCGCGCGGGTCGCAAGCCGCCGTGGGCTCGAGCATCAATATTTTGCGATTGGCGAGAAAGGCTTCATCGAGCAGCGCCAGGGGCACGATCGTGCTCTTGCCCGCACCGGTGGGAGCGTGCAGCACCACATCGCGATGCCGTGCCAGCCCCTCGCGCAGCGCCACCGCCAGCGGATGCTGGCGCAGCGCTAGCTGGCGTGCTGCCGCGTCAGCCATCGGCGGCACTTCATTTTGCAAACAGCTCCTTGACGCCGCCGGAGATCAGCACCGAGATATCGAGCAGAACCCGCGGCAGCGCAAGACCGCCCGGAGAGGCCAGATACTTCGACTCCCACACTGGATTGAACTTCGCCTTGTAGCGGCGCAGTCCATCGAAATTGTAGAAGTGCTCGCCGTAGCGGAACACGAAGTTGCCCACACGATGCCAGGCGGGCGCGAGCGGATGGCGCTCGAGGCCGGCGAGCGGCGCCATGCCGAGATTGAGCCAGCGATGACCCTGCGCGCGTCCCCACAACATGAGCTCGACGAACAGGAAATCCATGGCCCCGCGCGGTGCCTCGGCACCAAAGCGCATGAGGTCGACCGCAATTTCGCTGCCATCGCCGGATACCCACAGGCTTGCAAAGGCCACCGGCTCATCGGCGCAGCTCACCACCGCCACCGGAAAATGTCTGATGTAGTCCTCATCGAAGGCGCCGACCGAGAAGCTCTTCTCGGCCACCGCCTTCTCCTGCAGCCAGGTATCCGAGATCGCGCGCAGCTTGGGCAGCAACGGCGGTAACTGCTCCGGCGGCAGAACCCGAAACGTGGCACCGTCGCGCTCGGCGCGCCGCCGCTGGGTGCGCAGCTCGGCGCGCGCGCTGCCTTCGAGCGAGAAGTCCGTGAGTTCCACGCGTGCCTCTTCACCGAGCTTCATCACCGCGAGCCCCAGGTCGATGTACAGCGGCAGCTCCTCGGCGCTGACCTGGTAGAACACGGTCCAGCCGCCATGGCGATCCGAGAGTTCGCGAAAACGCCATACCAGTTCCTCCTGACCGGAAGGCGAGCCGATCGGATCGCCCAGCGCCACCCAGCTGCGGCCGTTGATCTGGTACATCAGGAACGCATCATCGCGTAGCGCTGAACAGCAGACGCTTATCGCCGCTGAGCGCCGCATTGGCCAGCGCCTGCGAGCAGCCGCCAATCAATGCACGGGCGCGCGACAGGTCCTCGCTCGAGGCCACGCCCGGTTCCGGGCGCGCGGGCCGCAATAGATTGGTGGCCAGAAAGGTCGCCGCCAGCACGATCACCACCAGCGAGGCACGCAACATGCGCGGCGCATCGGCTTCAAAGGCGAAGGTCCACCACAACGAGTGCGAGTAGTCGACGTGCCGGTAGGCAAAAAAACCAATCCACACCGCCGTGGCAATCACGATGGCCAGGCTCACGATCCAGGCCGGCGTAAAGCGCTGCGCCATGATTTGCGCCGGACGATAGAACGCGCGCCGCCCGAGCCACAGCACTGTCAGCACCAGCCCGAGCACCAACGCCTGCTCGAACTCCAGTCCCCGCAGCAGCGCCGAGACCATGCCGGCCGCCAGCAGCCATTTCGTCACTTGATAGGCAGCGGCCAGGCGCCGGAACAGGGCCCGCGCCAGAATCAACAGCGCCAGCCCGATCACACTCGAGGCCAGGTGCGAGGCCTCGAGCACCACCAGTGGCAATACATGGCGCAGCACCGTCAGCCGCCGGTCGATCGATGGGGTCGCCCCCGTGACCAGTAGCGAGAAGCCCGCGACGAACACCAGTGCGCCGCTCACCTGCGGCACGATCGGCGCAATGTAGGCAGCAGCCAGTTTCTCGATGCGCGCGAACGTCGGGTGCTGCGCCCGCATCTCCTGGCCGCCAAACAGTATCGCTGCCACCAGCAGCGGCAGCAGGTAGTACACGGCGCGCCAGGCCAGCAAGGTTCCGATCAGCTGATCGGCCGGCACGTCGGGCAATGCCAACACCAGCAGCGATTCAAATACGCCGAGGCCGCCGGGAACATGGCTGACCACCGCGGCAGTCATCGCCGTGGCATAGGCGCCGGCGAAGGTCAGCAGACTCACCGAGCTGCCGGCCGGCAGCAACAGCCACAGCACCAGCGCCGAGATGGCCAGGTCCACCACCGCCAAAAGGATCTGCGGCAATGCAATCGACGGCGCTGGAGCGCGCAGTGCCCAGCCGTTGATTTCGAATTCCTCCGGACCCACCAACGACCACAACGCGTACAGGCCCACGAGCCCCAGCAACACCACGCCAATGCCAAAGACGATGGCGTGATTCATGTGCAGCGCGTGCACCCCATGTAGCGGCGCGACGATGAACGACACCCCCGCCAGCACACCCAGACCGATGGCGGTGGTCACACCGCAAAAAGCGGCCACGGTGGCGACGTCCGCCGCGCTCAGGCCAGCCGAGGAATACAGGCGATAGCGCACCGCACCGCCGGTGAAGGCGGCGATGCCAAAGTTGTGACCGAAGGCGTAGGCGATGAAAGAGGTGAACAAGGTGCGGCCGTACGGCACCGACTTGCCCAGGTAGCGCAGAGCCAGTACATCGTAAAAGCCGAGCAGGAAGTAGCTCGCCGACGTGCACAGTATCGCCCCGAGCAGTGCCATGCGCGGGATGGCACGCAGAGCCGCCAGCACGTTGGAAAAGCGGAATTCCGCCAGCTGGCGGTGCAGCCCGAAACCGACCAGCACAAAAATGATCAGCGTGACCGTCGGCAGCAGCCAGCGTCGCCACAGCTCTCGCAGATCCTGCCCGGTTTGCGCCTTGTTCATCGCGCCCCGGGACGTAGCGCCAGTGCGCTTGCGCACCAGCCGGCAATCAGTGCCAGCCCGCCGATTGGCGTAACGATGCCCACCAGCCTGGGCGCACCGGCCACGAGCAGATACAGGCTTCCGGAAAACCCCAGTACGCCGAAGAACACCAGCCAGCCGCCCAGCCGCAACAGACGCGAGGGCAGGCGATCAGACAATATCCCGAGGGCCATCAGGCCCAGGGCATGAAAGAACTGGTAATGCACGGCAGTCTGCAGCACATCGTAGCGTTCGATACTCAGTCGAGCTCTGAAGGCATGCGCCGCCAGGGCCCCCATGACCGTGGCCAGTGCGAGCAGCAGCGCTGCGAGCATACAGAAGCGTCGCGCCGCCGCCTGCATCGGCGTCAGTGCTGATCGCGCGAGGGCTTGCCGCGAACGGGGGGCACGCGCGGTAGTCCCGTGTGTTGCGTGCGAAACAAAGTGCGCCGCCCCTCGCCCCGCTCGCCGGTACCGGCAGGTTGATATGCGGGCAGCAACTGATGACGCGGCATGCCGATCAGATCGCTGCGGCCCATGCGCCGCAGCGCCTCGCGCAGCAGCGGCCAGTTGTTGGGATCGTGGTAGCGCAGGAACGCCTTGTGCAGCCGCCGCACGCGCAGACCCTTGGGAATCGCCACCTGCTCGCTGGTGCGCGTGACGCGCTTGAGCGGATTCTTGCCGCTGTGATACATCGCGGTCGCGCTGGCCATGGGCGAAGGCAGAAATGCCTGCACCTGGTCGGCGCGAAAACCGTTGTGCTTGAGCCAGAGCGCCAGCTCCAGCATGTCCTCATCGGTGGTGCCGGGATGCGCGGCGATGAAGTAGGGGATCAGGTACTGCTGCTTGCCGGCCTCGTTTGGAGTACGGTCGAACAACTCCTTGAAGCGATAGTAGGCGCCCATGCCCGGCTTCATCATCTTCGACAGCGGCCCTTCGCGCAGATGCTCGGGCGCGATCTTCAGATAACCGCCGACGTGATGCTGCGCCAGCTCGCGCACATACTCCGGGGACTCGACCGCCAGGTCGTAGCGCACGCCGGAGGCGATCAGCACCTTCTTGATGCCGGGCAAGGCCCGCGCCTTCTGGTACAACTGGATCAATGGTGCGTGGTCGGTGTTGAGATTCGGGCAGATGCCGGGATAAACGCAGGAGGGCCGGCGGCAGGCGCTCTCGATCTCGCGGCTCTTGCAGGCCAGCCGGTACATGTTGGCGGTCGGGCCGCCCAGATCGGAGATCACGCCGGTAAAGCCGGGGACGTGGTCGCGGATCTTTGCGATTTCGCCGCAGCACCGATTGTTCCGAGCGGCTCTGGATGATGCGGCCTTCGTGCTCGGTGATGGAGCAGAAAGTGCAGCCGCCGAAACAGCCGCGCTGAATCGATACCGAGAAGCGAATCATCTTATAGGCTGGTATCTGCGCCTCGCCATAGCAGCGGATGCGGACGGCGCTGATACGGCAGGTCGTAGATCCAATCCATCTCGTCGCTGCGTCAGCGGAATCGGCGGCGGATTGAGCCACACCTGCTGCGTTGCGTGACGCTGCACCAACGCGCGCGCATTGCCCGGGTTGGATTCCAGATGCAGGATGCGCGAGGCATGGGCATAGAGCACCGGGTCAGCGGCCACCTGCTCGTAGGCCGGCAGGCGGATCACGCTGCACTCGCGATCGGCATTGCGCACGCGGCGCACGAAGCGCACCACTTCGGCGCCGCCCGGCGCGGCACTTGCGCGTCTGGCGCTCGGCGTAGGGATCCGCTGCCGGATTCAATGGTCCGGGCGCATCCAGATGGGTCGAATCGATCTCGATCCAATCACCCGGGGGCCTGCCGTGCGCAAAGGCCGTACCACGTATGTCACGCAACGATTCGATCGGCTCCCCGGCACGCAGCCGCTGTGCGATTTCGCAGATCTGCCGCTCGCCATTTCCATACACCAGCAGGTCGGCTTTGGCGTCCAGCAGAATCGAGCGACGCACCTTCTCCGACCAGTAGTCGAAATGCGCAATGCGGCGCAGCGAAGCCTCGATGCCGCCGATCACGATCGGCACCGAGCGGTAGGCTTCGCGCGCACGCTGCGCGTACACGATCACCGAACGATCGGGCCGTTGTCCGCCCTGGCCGCCGGGTGTGTAGGCATCATCGCTGCGCACGCGCTTGTCGGCGGTGTAGCGATTGACCATGGAATCCATGTTGCCGGCGGTGATGCCGAAGAACAGTCTGGGGGCACCCAGCGCGCGAAATGGCTCGGCGCTGTGCCAATCGGGCTGCGCGATGATGCCAACGCGCAGGCCATGCGCCTCGAGCACACGACCGACGATCGCCATGCCGAAGCTCGGGTGATCCACGTAGGCATCGCCGGTGACGATGATCACATCGCACTGCTCCCAGCCGAGCGCCTGCATTTCCGCGCGCGATGTGGGCAGAAACGGCGCGGCGGCCGGCGGCGCAGCCGGATCAGGGCGCAAGGGCGCCGGTGCAGCCCCTTGCGGGAGCTGCGGGCTGAAAACAGGGCGTAAATCGGGGGCCGTGAGCATGGCCCTCCATTATAGACGCCGGTGGCAAGGGCCCGCCTTTTAATCGAACCTTCGCGCCCCAAGGCTAGAGGTAATCTCGTAAACTGGACCCGCTCATGAGCCGCAGCGCGCATGACGCGATCGTCGTGCGCGGCGCGCGTCAGAATAACCTTCGCAACCTCGACCTGGACATACCGCTCAACGAGCTGGTGGTGGTCACGGGCGTGTCCGGTTCCGGCAAGTCATCGCTGGTCTTCGACACGCTGTACGCGGAAGGCCAGCGCCGCTATGTCGAGACCTTCTCGCCGTACGCGCGCCAGTTCCTCGACCGAATGGACAAGCCCCAGGTCGATCGCATCGAGCATATCCCGCCTGCCATTGCCATCGACCAGGTCAACCCGGTGCGCACCTCACGCTCGACCGTGGGCACCATGACCGAGATCAACGATCATTTGAAACTGCTGTACGCGCGCGCCGCGCAGCTGTACTGCCGCGGCTGCGGGCATGCGGTGCGCCGCGACAATGCGCAGAGCATTGCCGATGCGTTGCCGCACGCGCTGGCAGATCTGCCGCAGGCGCTGCTGCTGATCTGCTTCCCCGTGCCCGTGCCGCCCAGGATGAAGCTCAGCGAGCTGCGCGCCGAACTCGAGAAGCTGGGTTATGTCCGCATCCATCGCCAGGATGCGCAACTGCTGACCGTAATCCAGGACCGGCTGCGATTGGATGCCGGCGATCGCAGCCGGCTGATCGAGGCACTGGAGGCCGCGATGCGCGCAGGTCATGGCCGGCTGAGCGTGCACGCGCTGGCTCGCGAACCGCCCGCAGGCGACGGCGGCGAGCAGCGGGTGCTGCGCTACTCGAGTGATCTGCATTGCGCCGAGTGCGATCTTCACTATCAGGATGCAACGCAGGGATCGTTTTCGTTCAACTCCGCCCTGGGCGCCTGCGACACCTGCCGCGGCTTCGGCCGCGTAATCGGCATCGACTACGGTCTGGTGGTTCCCGATACCGCCAAGACCCTGGCCGGCGGCGCGGTGCGTCCATGGCAGACACCTTCTTACAAGGAATGCCAGGACGATCTGCTGCGTTTTGCGAAAAAGCGCGGCATCCCGACCGATGTTCCCTGGCGCGAGCTCTCGCCGTCCTACCGGCAATGGGTCATCGACGGCGAAGGTGCCTGGAGCAAGAAGGTCTGGTACGGCGCCCGGCGTTTCTTCGACTGGCTCGAGACCCGCGCTTACAAAATGCATATACGTGTGCTGCTGTCCAAGTACCGCAGCTACACGCTGTGTCCGAGCTGTCATGGTGCGCGCCTCAAAGCCGATGCCCTGCTGTGGCGGCTGGGTGCCGGGGCAGCGGCCGAACAGCTCGAGCTGCCCTCGCTGGCGCCCCCGGGTCTGGCCATCGATGCGGTCATGCAACTGCCGATCGAGCGCTGCCGTGCCTTCTTCGAGCAGCTGGTACTGCCGCCGCCGCTGGACCAGGCCGCCGATCTGCTGCTCGGGGAATTGCGCACGCGGCTGAAGTTCCTGTGTGAAGTCGGCCTGGGCTATCTCACGCTCGATCGCCAGTCGCGCACGCTCTCGGGCGGCGAAGTTCAGCGCATCAATCTGACCACGGCGCTCGGAACCTCGCTGGTCAATACACTGTTCGTACTCGATGAACCTTCGATCGGCCTGCACGCACGCGATATGCAACGCGTGATTACGGTCATGAAGCGATTGCGCGATGCCGGCAATACCTTGCTGGTGGTCGAACACGACCCGCAGATCATGCTCGAGGCCGATCGCATCCTGGATTTAGGTCCCGGCGCTGGCGAGCACGGCGGAGGCATTGTCTGCTACGGAACACCGGAGCAGGTCATGGCGCATCCGCACTCGGCCACCGGCGCGTGGCTTGCCGGCCGTCGTAGCCTGCCGGCGATGCGCACCAGTGCCGCGCCCGGCGCCGCCACGCAGCACATCGCCCTGCTGGGCGCGGCTGAACACAATCTCAAGCGCATCGACGTCGAGATTCCATTGCACCGGCTGGTGTGCCTGACGGGTGTCTCGGGTTCCGGCAAATCCACCTTGGTGCAGAACGTGCTCTATCCGGCGCTGCAAAAGGCGCACGGCAAACCCAGCGATACGCCTGGCGTGTTCGCACGCCTGATCGGCGCCGAGCGCATCGAGGCGGCGGTGATGATCGACCAGACGCCAATCGGCCGGACCACGCGCTCGAACCCGGCCAGCTACGTGGGTGCGTTCGATGAGATTCGCGCGCGTTTCGCAGCCGATCCCGAGTCGAAGCTGCGCCGCTACAGCGCCGGTACCTTCAGCTTCAACTCCGGCACCGGGCGCTGTCCCGCCTGCGGCGGCAACGGCTTCGAGCACATCGAGATGCAGTTTCTGTCGGATGTGTACCTGCGTTGCGGCGAATGCGACGGCCGCCGCTATCGTCCCGAGACCCTGCAGATTCGCATCGCCGGCGCCGACGCTCGCCGCGCCAACATTGCCGAAGTACTGGCCATGACCGCGACCGAAGCGCTGTCATTCTTTGCCGAATCACCCGCCGTGTGCGCACGGCTGCAGCCGCTGGTGGACGTGGGTCTGGACTATGTGCGCCTCGGCCAGCCGGTGCCGACCCTGAGCGGCGGCGAGGCGCAACGGCTCAAACTCGCCGGCCATCTGGCCGAAGCGGCGCTCGGCGGCAGCGCGCGCGCGCGCGCCAAAGCACGTGCGGCCGCCCCCGGTCGCGGCAAATTGCTTATTTTCGATGAGCCCACCACGGGCCTGCATTTCGAGGACATCGCGCGCCTGATGCACGCCTTCGGACTGCTGCTGCAGGCTGGCCACTCATTGTTGGTGATCGAACACAATCTCGATGTCATCCGTGCCGCCGACTGGATCATCGATCTGGGTCCTGAGGGCGGCGAGCACGGCGGCGAGCTGATCGCCACCGGCACACCCGAACAACTCATGCAGCAGGCCGCTTCCGTGCGCAGCCGCTCGCATACCGGACGAGCACTGCTGGAATACGCGAGCGCCACGGCCGGGGCCGCGCGTCGTGTGTCCGAGCCGGCCGCCGCCGCCGTCTATGACAAAGGCCCGGGACAGGTCGTGGTGCGCGGCGCGCGCGAACACAATCTCAAGAATGTGGACGTCGAGATCCCGCGTGGGCGCTTTACCGTGATCACGGGAGTATCTGGCTCGGGCAAATCAACTTTGGCTTTCGACATCCTGTTCAATGAAGGTCAGCGCCGCTATCTCGAATCGCTCAATGCCTACGCGCGCCAGTTCGTGCAGCCCGCTTCGCGGCCCGATCTGGATGCCATTCATGGCATTCCGCCCACGGTGGCCATCGAGCAGCGCGCCAGCCGCGGTGGCCTCAAGAGCACGGTGGCGACGCTCACGGAGATCTATCATTTCCTGAGATTGATCTATGTTCGCCTGGGCACGCAATTCTGCCCCGACTGCAATCTGGCAATCGCGCCGCAGACTCTGGACACAATCGTCGCCGGCCTGCAGCGCAGTTTTCGTGGACAGACCCTGCAATTGCTGGCGCCATTGATCGCGCATCGCAAAGGTCACTATCGCGAGCTCGCGCGCTGGGCCGCCGCGCGCGGCGCCGCGCTGCTGCGCGTGGATGGCAAATGGGTGAAGACCGATCCATTCCCCAGTCTCAAACGCTTCGTCGAACACGACATCGAGCTGCCGGTCGCCAGCATCACCTGCGGTCCCCGGCAGGAGGGCGCATTGCGCGCCGCCGTAGAGCAGGCACTGGAGATCGGCAAGGGCGTGGTGCACGTGCTTCCGGCGAGCGGCCCGCTGCAGACATTCAGCGCCCGTCGTGCCTGCCCCTCCTGCGCGCGCGGCTTTCCGGAGCCCGATCCGCGGCTGCTGTCATTCAACTCGAGCCAGGGCTGGTGCGCGAGCTGCTTTGGCACCGGCGTACGGGTGAGCCAGTTCGAGGCGGAACAAACCGGCGAGGAAGCGCAATGGCTCGAAGCCGCCGCCGAAGACGGCGAGCATGCGGATGACTGCCCGAGTTGCCATGGCGCGCGCCTCAATACCATCGCCCTGCACCTGCGCTTCAAGGAACGCTCGATCGCCGAGCTCACGGCATTGCCGGTGAAGGCTCTGCTGAGCTTCTTCGAGGACCTGCGTTTGCCGGTGCGCGAGGCCACCATCGCCCGCGATGCGCTGTCCGAGATCAGATCGCGTCTCGGGTTTCTCGAGCGCGTGGGCCTGGGTTACCTGTCGCTGGACCGGGCCGCGCCCAGCCTTTCGGGCGGCGAGGCGCAGCGCATACGCCTGGCTGCGCAGCTCGGCTCCAATCTCCAGGGGGTGTGCTATGTGCTCGATGAGCCCACCATCGGCCTGCATCCGCGCGACAACCAGGTGCTGCTCGAGGCGCTGTCGTTGCTGTCCGCGGCCGGCAATACGCTGGTGGTGGTCGAACACGATGAGGACACGATCCGGCGTGCCGATCACATCATCGATCTGGGACCAGGGGCCGGCGTGCGCGGTGGACGCGTGGTCGCGGCGGGCACCGCGCAAGAGCTGCAAGCGCACCCGCAATCCGTGACCGGCCGCTTTCTGGCGCAGCCGTTGCTGCATCCGGCGACCCCTCGCCGCGCTACCAATGAACGCAGCGCTGCGATCGAGATCGAGTCGGCGCAACTGCACAATCTGCATAACCTGAATGTGCGCATCCCGCTGGGCAGGCTGGTTGTCGTCACCGGCGTATCAGGCTCTGGAAAATCCTCGCTGGCGCGCGATGTGCTCTATGCCAACCTGCGCACGCTGATCAATGCGAAGAACTCGCCCAAGCCCATCGGGGCGCGCGCCTTGCGCGGCTTCGAACAGGTTGCACGCGTGCTCGAGGTGGATCAGACCCCGATCGGGCGCACGCCGCGCTCCTGCCCCGCCACCTATGTGGGCTTCTGGGATGAGATCCGCCGCGTATTTGCCGGCACCAGTGAGGCGCGCGTGCGCGGCTACGACGCCAGCCGCTTCTCCTTTAATACCAGTGGCGGTCGCTGCCCAGAATGCGACGGCGCGGGCCGGCGCACGATCGAAATGAGTTTCCTGCCCGATGTGAAGGTGCTGTGCGAGCGCTGCGGCGGCAGCCGCTTCGATCGCGAGACCCTGGAGATCCAGTGGCGCGGCCGCTCCGTGGGCGACATCCTGGCGATGAATGTCGAGGACGCAGCGGAATTCTTTGCCGCGCACCCGCGCATCCGCCGGCCGCTGGCACTGCTTGCGGACGTGGGCCTCGGCTATCTGACCCTGGGACAACCCAGTCCAACGCTCTCCGGCGGCGAGGCGCAGCGCATCAAACTGGTCACCGAGCTGGCGCGCCTGACCGACTCCCCGCGTGCACGTGCGGGCCACACGCTGTACGTGCTCGATGAGCCCACGGTCGGGCTGCACATGGCCGATGTCGAGAAGCTCATTGCGGTGTTGCATCGGCTGGTTGATGCCGGACATTCGGTGGTGCTGATCGAGCACAATCTCGACATCATGGCGGAGGCCGATTGGATCATCGACCTGGGTCCCGAGGCCGGCGACCAGGGCGGCCGCATCGTCGCAGTCGGTCCGCCCTCGACGATTGTGGCTCGCCGCGCCCGCTCGCATACTGGGGCGGCGCTGGCACGTTTCCTGGCCGAGCGCACGGCGCCGTAGGATCCCGCGCATGGCACACAATCTGGTCTGCTGGAAATGCGGCGCCGATTTGGCCGCACTTACTCTGCCTCTGTCGCGACGCGATGAGTGCGCCCGCTGCCGGGCCGAACTGCACGTGTGCCGCATGTGCCTCGACTACGACACCAGCGTCGCCAAGCATTGCCGCGAGCCCACGGCCGAGGAAGTAAGCAATAAGGGCGCTGCCAACTTCTGCGATTTTTTTGTGCCGCGCGCGGGCGCCTACCTCGCGGCCGATATCAGCGCCGCCGAGCGCGCACGGCTGGAGCTGGAAAAGCTGTTTGGCAAGAAATCCTGACGGCTCAATCGCTTAGCATCGCCACGCCTAGCACATGCGTGCTCGGCCGCCAAGCGACCTGCGTCTCAATCGGCTGCATGGCCACAAAACTGCAACATTTTTGTAATAACTTAGTGGGCCAGTCGCCGGAGAAAATCTAATGAATATGAACGCAGCGACCATGCAGGCCGCTTCCGTCCCCGCCCGCCCTCGCCTCGACTACAAAGTCGGCCCGGCCACGACCATCATTTTCGTGGGGCTTCTGGCGATCGGACTGTTCTATACGGCCTATAGCCTCATGACGGACGTGAGTGCGGCTGGGGTCAGCATGACCAGCCTGGCGCCGTTCCTGCTGTTGGGCGTGGCCCTGTTGATCGCCTTGGGCTTCGAGTTCGTGAATGGTTTTCACGACACCGCCAATGCCGTGGCAACCGTCATTTATACCCATTCGCTGCCGCCGCACGTGGCCGTCCTGTGGTCCGGGTTTTTCAACTTCTGCGGCGTGCTGGTCTCCAGCGGCGCGGTGGCCTTCGGCATCATCTCACTGCTGCCGGTCGAACTGATCCTGCAGGTGGGTTCCGGCGCCGGCTTCGCGATGGTGTTTGCATTGTTGATTGCGGCCATCCTGTGGAACCTGGGTACCTGGTGGCTGGGCTTGCCCGCCTCCTCCTCGCATACGTTGATCGGGTCGATCGTCGGCGTGGGCGTGGCCAATGCGCTCATGCACGGTCGCGACGGCACCAGTGGTGTCGACTGGTCCCAGGTCACCAAGATCGGTGAATCCCTGCTGCTGTCGCCGATGGTGGGTTTTGCGGCCGCAGCGCTACTGCTATGGGTATTGCGCATCGTGATCAAGAACCGGCAGCTGTTCGAAGCTCCGAAAAGCAACGCGCCGCCGCCGCTGTGGATTCGCGGCATTCTGGTGCTGACCTGCACCGGGGTGTCGTTTGCCCACGGCTCCAATGATGGACAGAAGGGCATGGGCCTGATCATGCTGATTCTGGTCGGCACGGTGCCCTTGGCATACGCCTTGAATCGCGCCATGCCCTCCGACCAGGTGACGCAGTTCGTGGTGGCGGCCCAGGCCACCCAGGACTCGCTGGCCCGGAACCTCACCGGCCCGGCGCTGACGGCACCGATTGAGCAGACGCGCACGACACTGTCGACCTACGTGCGCACGCGTGAATTCCAACCCGGTGTGCTGGCGGCGCTATCCGACATCAGCGGCAGCATCGGCGCGCAAGTCAATGGCACACACAGCTCGCTCGCGCAGATGCCGGCAGCCTCGGTACCCAACGTCCGCAATGACATGTACCTGGCCTCGGAAGCGATCCGGCTGATTCAGAAAGACAAGAAGGTAACGCTCGATGCGGCGGCGGCTGGCAATCTGAAGGTGTTCAAGACCAAGATCGACGCAGCCACCAAATTCATTCCGCTATGGGTGAAAGTCGCCGTGGCCATTGCCTTGGGACTTGGCACGATGGTGGGCTGGAAGCGCATCGTCGTGACCGTGGGTGAGAAGATCGGCAAGACCCACATGACCTATGCACAAGGGGCGTCTGCCGAAATCGTTGCCATGCTCACGATCGCTGCCGCCGATAGCTTTGGATTGCCTGTATCCACTACCCATGTTCTGTCCTCTGGCGTGGCCGGTACCATGGCCGCCAGCGGCTCGGGTCTGCAGATGTCGACCGTGCGCAATCTGATCCTCGCCTGGGTGCTGACGCTGCCGGCGGCGATCCTTTTGTCCGGTTCGCTGTACTGGCTGTTCTCGCGGGTGTTCTAATCCCGGGATGCGATCGCTCGTTCGGACGCGGCTGGCCATGTTGCTGGGCCTCAGCTTCGGCCTGGTGTACAGGCCGCTGCTGGCCGCGGACCCGTGCTCGGATTTCACCTGGAACGTCTCTGCCGAGCGCGCCTTGTTCGCCGGCTCGAGTACTTCCGTGGCCGCAGGCGCCGACAGCGCCTCGGCACCGCCGCTCGTTCCTGGAAAGCTATATGCCTTGCAACTGCAACCGCAGTCGCAAGTGACGTTCCTGGCCGCGCCGGGCAAGAAGTTTGCTGCCGGTGGCGCCTACGCCGGGCTCGCGAGCCTGCGGATCGCGGTGCCGGGCAGCTATCGCATAGCTGTGGACGTGCCGTTCTGGATTGATGTGGTGGCCGACGGCGGCCTCATGATCGCCAAGGGATTCCAGGGCGCGTCGGGTTGCAATGCACCGCACAAGATCGTGGACTTCGACTTCCCGGTCGCCAGGCAGGTCACGCTGCAGTTCAGTGGCACCGCCAGCAGCAGCCTCCGGGTGAGTATCACCGCCGAGGCTGGCCGCTGAGAGGCCGCGCGCTCAGTTACCCAGACGCTCCGACAAACGCTCCAACAGGCGTCCGAAGCGCGAGGGCTTGCCCTTGGCCGGGTCCTGAGCGGGCGCACGCGGGGTTGAGTCATTGATCAGCGGCTGGCGGCCGTCATCCACCTGCAATTGACCGGCACCGAGAATCTCCAGTGTCTCCTCGAGTGTCATGGGTTTGCTCTTGGCCCGGCCATTGACCTGGCGGCCGGTGCGCAGCTTGGCACGCTTGCCTGGCGCGCCACGGGGGCTGCGCGCGGCAGCGGGCGCAGCAGCGCTCGCGGCGCGCGCCGCCGGCACTTGCGGCTTGTCCTCGATGAATTCGAATCCTGGCTTGGCAGCCTTGGTTTCTTCCGCTGCGCGCACGGGTGTCGCGGCAACGGCGCTGACCGGGGTGGCATCCGGACGCGCGGAGGCAATCTTGGCACGTTCACGTTCGCGCACCGTTACCGGCACGACCGACACGGTGGAAAAATCCGAGCGCACGTAATGCGCTACCTGCTTGGCCGATACAGCATCGGTGAAGAATCCCAGACGCACGCCATACCAGCGACGTCCATCACGATTGCCTTCCGCGCCATACAGCGTGTAGGCACTGAAGATGGCGAGCTGAGGTATCTGCGCGATGTCGATGGGCTGCACCGACCATAGCAGTTGCACCGCGTAGGCGGTCTTTTCATCGCGAGGCCGCGCCTCAGAGGCCGTCGACACCGCTGCGTCCTTGTCGCTCGCCGGCAATCGAGGCTGCTTCACGGTACTGTTGCCGGCCGTATCGGCCTTGCTCTCGAGCACCTTGAGTGCGGCGGAATCGCTGAGCTCACGCACTGGCTCCTGCTTGGCGCTGACCGCCAGCGCTCTATGCGTGCCGGTGGCACCTTTAGTCGCCGCCCTGAGTTCCGGCAGCGGCACTAGGGTCGGGGCACGCGCGCCGGTATCATCCAGCGAGGCGATCGCCGCGCGTACGTTGTTGAGCGAGAGTGCCGCGGCCTCATGTTCGCCGGCAGGCGTCTTCGCGGCCGTATCCGTGGCGATGGGTCGACGTCCCTGGTCCGGCACCAGCGCCAGCACCGATTCGGGCGGCGCCTGCACCGCAGGCACGGCAGCCTCGATGGGCTTGGCTGCCGCGACGGCTGGCGTTTCCGGCTCTGGCAGCGGATCCACACGCGTGCTGAACGGCTGGCTGGTCTTCACGGTGTCGGCAACGGCGGGCGCATCAGCCGCGCCTTGAGCCTGTGCCTGTGCCCTGGCACGCAGGCGCTGGCCCGGCGACAAGCCTGCCCACGCGCCCGGATATATCTCGCGCACGATATCCAGCAGTTTCTCGGCCTCTTCCTGGCTTTCGAAATAGCCCATGTGCAGACGAAAGCGTTCACGACCTTCTTCGCGCCGGCGCGAAACGAAAAAATTGAATCGCTTCAGACCGGCATGATCGGGCGGCGTTAGCGCCACGGGCGTGGTCGAGGCGCAGAGATTGATCACAAAGAGATTGCGCGTCGTACTCGGCGCCTCCGCGGAGTCGCTCGGTGCCGAAGCATTCGAAACCTGGGCATTGGAAGGCTGCATGCGCTGTCCCCTGTCGATCAAACGGAAGCGCGGCGCCCGGAGAACATGCGACGAGGAGGACACTAGGCGCGATACCGCACGATGTGCAGTATATTTTCGCCTGTGGCAACCCCGCTATCCCTTCATGAGTCCGGGACCGGTGGCTTTGCGTCCCCGTCTTGCGACAGGTTTGCTCTTAAGTCACGGTTGCAGTGTGCCAGTTTGCGACAGCACGTCAAGGCTCAACACCTGGAAGCGAGTCACAGCGCAAGTAAAGTGCGGTGCAGCGAAGTCTTCTGTCAAATGCGCGCAAGCGGCCTCAGCCTGCGGCGCGTTGCACCCAGGGTTCCGCCGGCTGGCGCGCGGCGAGCAGATCGCTGATTTCGCTGACGGTCGAAGGTCGTGCCAGCACGAAGCCCTGCGCGATGTCGCAGCCACGCTCGCGCAGAAATTCCAATTGCTCCAGTGTCTCGACGCCTTCCGCGATGACTTGCTTTTCGAGCGCATGAGCCATGTGAATGATGGTTGCGGCAAGCGTTGCGGCCTGCAGGCTGTCGGGCACTTCCTGCATGAATTTGCGATCGATCTTGATCGCGTGCACCGGGTATTGCCGCAGGTAGTTGAGCGACGAATAGCCGCTGCCGAA
This sequence comes from uncultured Gammaproteobacteria bacterium, assembly GCA_963735775.1. Taxonomy (GTDB): domain Bacteria; phylum Pseudomonadota; class Gammaproteobacteria; order Steroidobacterales; family Steroidobacteraceae; genus FEN-1191. The sequence continues at coordinate 247,691 of CAVTMG010000001.1, forward strand.
TTCATCGAGCGCCAGCCTGACGCCCAACGCGGCGAGTTGACGCAGCGATCCGCGCGCTTCCTCCTCGCTGAATACCGACTCACAGATTTCCAGCTCGAGCACTTGCGGCTGCATCCCGTGGCGCTGCAATGTGTTGCCCACGAGGCTGGCGAAATCCGAGGTGCGCAATTGCTGCACGGATATGTTCAGCGCCAGCCGCGGGGGCGCGATGCCGCGGTCGCGCCAGACGGCATACTGATGGCAGGCGCTCTCCAGCGCCCAGGCGCCGATGTCCACGATCAGACCGCTCTCCTCGGCTGCCGGAACGAAATCCTTCGGCAGCCGGATACCGTCGCGGGGATTCTGCCAGCGTAGAAATCCCTCGAGCCCGACCAGCTCGCCGCTGCGCAACGCATATTGCGGCTGGTAGTAGAGCGCGAATTCGCGCCGGCGCAGTGCGCGGAACAGACCGCTCCGGGCCAGCGGTACCGGTGCTCGCGCCATCATGACGTCAAAGAACACCGCGCGCGAGCGGCCACCGTCCTTGGCCTGGTACATCGCCAGGTCCGCATTGCGCATGAGTTCGTCTATGGTGTTGCCATCGTCGGGGAACAAGGTGATGCCGATGCTTGCGCGCACGTAGTGATCGCGACCGGCGATGCTCACCGGCCGTTGCAGCGACTCGATGATGCGCTGGGCGATTTCACTGGCGGTATCGACCGAGGTGAGATTGCGCAGAATGACCGTGAACTCATCGCCGCCCAATCGCGCCACCGTGTCTCCATCCTTGACGCAGGAGCGTAGGCGCTGCGCCACGACGGTCAGCAATTGATCACCGGCATTGTGTCCGACCGAATCGTTGATCTTCTTGAAATGATCCAGATCCACGTACAAGACCGCGCCGCGCTGCGAGCCGTCGGCCGTGCTGGCCAGCTCCTGCGACAGGCGATCACGGAACAGCAGGCGATTGGGCAGCGAGGTCAGCGAGTCGAAGTGCGCCTGGCGATACAACTGTTCGTCGCGAGCGCGATTGGACAGAGCAATCTGGAGGCGCTCGGCGCACTGCGCACCATAGGCCACCTGAGGCGCCGGCAATGGTGCGACATTGCGCGAACCGACCGACAGGATCGCGGCAATCTCATCGCCCACCATGATTGGCCAGAGATTGAAATGTGTGGCGGCGAGCGCATCCATCGGCGCCAGAAACCCAAATCGCTCGGCTTCTGACTGGCTCACGCTCAGCCCTTGGGGCTCACGCAGCAGGCGCGCGATCACTTCCGGATCCAGGGTGATGCGACTGACCGGGTAGTCGGCGCCGTCGGCGCCGCCGACGAACGAGCGTGCATAACCCGGAGCGTCGCGATCGATCAGCAGCACCGCCGCCACGTGGGCACCGGTTACCGCGCAGACTCGCGGCAACATCGCATCGAGTGACTGTTCGAGGTCATTGGCCTCGAGCAGGAGGCGATCGATCTGCGCCAGCCGCGCCAGAGCGCCCACGCGTTGCTCGACCGCGCCCAGCGTCAGATTGAATGCCTGCGCCACCGCCCGCGGCGCATCGATTGCGCCTTCGGTATCGACACGCTGAAACTTGCCATCCTGCAATGAGCCCAGTGCCGCATGCAATCGCGCCAGCACCGGCTCCCAGCGGCGGCCGAGATAGTAGCTTGCCAGCGCTGCGCATGAAGCCGCCAACAGCAGCATGGGCACGATCAACAGCAGGAAGGAGCGCAGCACCGGGCGCGGATCGGTGAGGCGCACATAGCAGATGACGTTCCAGGGCATGGCATGCAGACGCGCCGCGCCGCTGAAGTCCAGCCGCACTACCGCACCGCGCCAACTCGTGTTGCCCTGCAGCCAGTCGCGCTGCACCGGTTTGAGCGGCGCACGCTCATCGATAGTGGTGTAGGCAAATGTCCGGAAGGCATCGAGCGGCAGATCGCCGCCGCGATAGATGATGCGGCCAGCGGTGTCCACCACGGCGATCGCGGTCGGGTTGCTGCTGGAATCGGCGCCGTGCCAGAACCAGCTGGGAGAGAGCTCGAAGAAGGCAATCTGCCGCGCCCCGGCACCGGTCACCATGTGCGCCAGATAGATGCTGGTGCCGCCATTGGCGGACGGCACCATCTTGAGCAGGCTTTGCCCGCCGCTCAACGTCAGCCGTTCGGAGGGACCGAAACTGGGTAGGTTGGCATCCTCGGCCGCTTCGGCATCGACGTCATCATCAGTGAAATTCGACTGCCAGGGCACAAAGAACACGCTGCCAAATGTGTCCGAAGCCACCACTCGCTGGCGCAGCACCGAGTTTGCCTCCCCGGCATCCGCGGCTGTCAGGTATTGAACCAGCGCGTTGGCCATCTCCAGTCTCGACAGCAATTGCTGTGCGTAACCGGGGGCCAGACCGCTGACGCGGTCGCCGAGGTCGGCGTCACGGTCGGAGGCAATGACCAGCACCGCAATCCAGGTCGCCGCCGACAATGCCACCAGCACCACCAGCGTGACGACCACGAGTATGCGCCGTCGCATTGATATGAATGAAACCGGGGCTGATTGCATACTATGCGTGCCGCTACAGGCACGGCAGTGGCCTCGAACTTCCCTTATCCCTTGTCTCCACCGGATTTAACGCCACCGCACCCTGGCAATGGAGTGCGTAAGCCCAGATTCGGTGAAAAGCTCAGACCAGGAATGTCGAGTGCGTCACACTCGTGCTATCACGTCCCCGCGCGCCCGCCGATCGCCGCCAGCGCCTGCATTTCTTGGTAGTAATAGCGATTAACGCCGCGCCGGGCGCTGCGTGCGGCCCCCAGCATGGCCGCCGCCACGGTTCCGGCCGCAATGCCGCGGTAGCGCGTCCAGCCGCCCAGCAACAGCGGATTCAGGGCCCAGAGCGCTCCCTGTACCGCCAGCTCCAGAGGCCGCAGTCCGGGGCGCGCACCCAGCAGCACCGACGGCGCCATGATGTCCAGGCCGCGAAAGCGCAGCGCCTCGAGTGAGCGCTCGGTTTCCCCCTTGACGCGCAGGTAGAAAGTTCGCGAGGCCGCGTCGGCGCCCACGGACGAGACGATCACCAAGCGCTCCGCGCCTGCGGCCAGCGCCAGGCGCGCGAACTCCAGCACCAGATCGTGATCCACGGCGCGAAACGCTTCCTGGCTGCCGGCATCGCGAATTGTGGTGCCGAGGCAGCAGAACGCGTCCTGGCATTTGAGACCCTTGATCTGCGTGGCGAGCGATTCCTCGAAGCGCGCCACGCGGTTGGCCAGTCGTGGATGATCGATATGCAAGGGTCGCCGCGATAGCGCGTGCACGCGCAGGTATTCGCTCGCATTGAGCAGCAACGTCAGCAGCCGCGAGCCAACCAGCCCGCTGCCACCGGCCACCAGTGCCGTCCTCCCTGCCGGTTCCGCCATGGCACGATCGTATCAGTGCCTCGCCTCGACTGCGCGCCATCCGCGTCTAAAGTCCAAGCGTCAGTTGCGGCGATGTTGACGGCGGACGAAATGCCCGAGTGTTCAATCGTTGCCGCTCCTCCGAGTCGCAGAACCCAAGCTTGCGCGATGCGATCTCAAACCTCTGTCGAAGCAACTCCGCGTACGGTCCGGTGCCACGCATCCGCACGCCAAATCGCGCGTCGTAGTCTTTACCCCCGCTCGCCTGGTTGATTAATGACATGACATGTTTGGCGCGATCCGGATAGTGTGCCGAAAGCCAGTCGCGAAACAGGATCTTGACTTCATGAGGCAGACGGAGCATCACGTAACTCGCGAATGACGCCCCTGCTGCATGGGCCGCTTGCAGAATGGCCTCCATCTCATGATCCGTAATCGCTGGAATTACCGGCGCTACCAGGACACCGGCAGGAACGCCTGCTGCCGCTAACTCCTGAATCACGCGCAGTCTGGCACTCGGGGAAGCAGTCCGTGGCTCAAGGACTCTCTTAAGATCGTCGGATAGTGAGGTGATACTGAGAGCTACCGAGATCAGCTCATCTTTGGCCAGATCGGCAAGCAGTGCGATGTCGCGCAGTACCAGAGCGCTCTTCGTGACGATCGTCACGGGATGTCTATGGCGTGCCAGCACCTCGAGTATGCTGCGCGTGACGCGCAGACGCTTTTCGAGCGGTTGATAAGAGTCTGTGTTGATGCCGAGCGCGATTGGTTTGCAGACGTAGCGTGGCCTGGATAACTCTGCTTCCAGAAGCCGGGCCGCGTCGTCCTTGTAAAAGAGCTTGGTTTCGAAATCCAATCCTGGCGACAGTCCCAAGTACGAGTGACTGGGGCGGGCGAAGCAATAAATGCACGCATGACTGCAGCCCCGGTAAGGGTTGATCGAAAGATCAAACCCTACATCGGGCGAATCGTTGGTCGTAATTACGGTGCGCGCGCTGTCCGGAGCAACCGTTTCCTCGAGGTGGGTCGGTGATTCCTCTTCATACCAGCCGTCGTCAATCTTCTCGACGGCATTCTTTTCAAATCGACCCACCAGATTCGACATGGCGCCCCGACCCTTGAACACCTGCTGACCGTGGAAAGCTCGCGACATATCCGACCCTCCTGCAGATGCGGCGGCGATCCGAGGATGATACTGTATAAATATCCAGGGTCAACCACACAGGCGTCGGTATGGCTGTAAGAAAACCGCCGCGCCATGGCCTCACGGGGTGCACGACTTCTCTCAACTCCGGCAGCGGCTCTACCCGCTAGTGTTGCCCTGGCGGGTTGCCTCCCAGGCGGTCGAGCCGTCGCAGTGGCGGGAACAGCCCGATCCAGGCCGCTACCACCGCCAGGGTCAGCACACCGCCCAGCGCGGCCGCCCGTACTGCTCCGAACCAGCGCGCCGTGACCCCCGATTCGAACTCACCTAGTTCATTGGAGCCGCCGATGAACATCGAATTGATCGCACTGACGCGGCCGCGGATCGAATCGGGCGTGTTGAGCTGCACCAGAATCCCGCGCACATAGATGCTGAGCATGTCGCCGCAACCCAGCAGCATCAGTGCCGCGAGCGACAGCAGCACGTTGCGCGACAGCGCAAATACGATCGTACAGACGCCGAACAGGGCCACGCCGCCGAACATGTAGCCGCCCGCGTGGCGCTCGATCGGTCGCAAGGTAAGCGCGGCCGCCGTCAGGCCCGCTCCCACGCCCGGGGCAGTACGCAGCAGCCCCAGGCCTACCGGGCCGATATGCAGCACCTCGCCGGCAAAAATCGGCAACAACGCCGTCGCGCCGCCGAATAGCACCGCGAACAGATCCAGCGATATGACACCGAGCACCAGGCGCTGATGCATTACATAGCGCAATCCCTCCAGCAATTGATGCGCGGTGCTGGCAGAGGTGCTGGCGGCGTCGCGCACCGCGCGATGCGAGCCCATGGACAGCGTCAACAACACGGTGACGACGAACAGCGCCAGGCACACGCCAAACACCACGGCCGGCCCGAGCAAATACAGCACTCCGCCCAACGCCGGCCCGGATACCACCGCGATCTGAAACAGAGTCGAATTGAGTGCCACGGCGCGCGGAAACTCCTCGCGTGGCACCAGCGTCGGCACGATCGACTGCATCGCCGGGGCATAGAAGGCGCGGGTACTGCCGAAGGTGGCGATCACCAGAAAGATCGGCCAGACGCTGCGCAGGCCGGCGATCGTCAACCATAGCAAGGCACCGATGCTCAGTGCCTCGATGCTCCAGGTGATGACCAGTATGTTGCGGCGATCGGCATGGTCGGCCACATGGCCGCCCACCAGCACCAGGCACAGGAATGGCAGGAATTCGCTCAGGCCGACGAGCCCGAGCGCCAGCGGGTCGTGCGTCAGCGCGTACACCTGCCAGCCCACGGCCACGGCAAGCATCTGCCAGCTCAGGGTGGTGAAGAATCGGCACAGGGCGAAGTGCGCGTACTGCGGGTGCCGTAGTACCGCAAGCCCTGGAAATCGCGGCCGCAGCGGCCCGCGCTCAGGCGCCGGCGTTTTGGCCATCACTCGCCGAGGAACATGCGATAAGCCGCGTTGCCGGTTTCGTCCGTGTAGGGATAGTGAAGCTCATTCAGGTGACGCAGAAATTCCTCGCGCTCGGCCTTCGGCACTTCGATGCCGGCCAGCACGCGTCCGTAATCGGAGCCGTGATTGCGGTAGTGAAACAGACTGATATTCCAGGCGCTGCCGATCGCGCGCAGGAAACGCAGCAGCGCACCCGGCCGCTCGGGGAATTCGAAGCGATACAGCAGCTCATCATGGCCATGCTCGGCGCTGGCGCGGCCGCGACCGCCAATCATGTAGCGTATGTGCAGCTTGGCGATCTCGTTGCCGCTCATGTCGGTCACCGCATAGCCCGCCGCGCGCAACTGCGCGGTCACGCTGGCTCGTTCCTCGTGGCCGCCGGTCAGGCCGAAGCCCACGAAGATGCGGGCGCGCTCGCTGGCCTGGGCGCGGTAGTTGAATTCGGTGATGCTGCGCTGGCCGAGCGCTTCGCAGAAGTGCAGGAAACTGCCCGGCCGCTCCGGAATATCGACCGCCAGCAACGCCTCGCGCTCGGCGCCCAGATCGGCCCGTTCGGCCACGTGACGCAAACGGTCGAAGTTTAAATTTGCGCCGCTGTTGATCGCCACCAGGCGCTGGTCGCGCCAGCCATTGCGCGCCACGTAGTGCTTGATGCCGGCGACCGCCAGTGCACCGGCCGGCTCGGAGATCGAGCGCGTGTCCTCGAAGATGTCCTGGATCGCCGCGCACATCTCGTCGGTATTGACCAGTACTATTTCGTCGACGTAGCGTTTGCGCGAGCTCGAAATTTTCCTCGCCCACCCGACGCACGGCAACGCCTTCGGCAAACAGGCCGACTCGCTCGAGCGTGATCCGCTTGCCGGCGCGCAGCGACTCGTACATGGCCGCGGCGTCTTCCGGCTCCACGCCGATTATCTTGACGCGTGGGTACAGCTGTTTGATGAACGCGCCGATGCCGCCGATCAGCCCGCCGCCGCCGACCGGGACGAATACGGCATCGAGCTCGCCGGCCGTCTGGCGCACGATTTCCATGCCGATGGTGCCCTGTCCGGCGATCACATCCGGATCGTCGAACGGATGCACGAACACCAGGTGGCGTTCGCGCGCGATGACCAGCGCGTGCTCATAGGCGGCATCGTAGACCTCGCCGTGCAGCACGATCTCACCGCCCAGTTCGCTCACGGCCTGCACCTTGATCGCGGGCGTGGTCAGCGGCATGACCACCACTGCCGGAATACCGCGATGGCGCGCGGCCAGGGCTACGCCCTGCGCGTGATTGCCCGCCGAAGCACAGATGACCCCGCGCGCCGCGATCGCCGGCGACAGGTGCGCGATCTTGTTGTAGGCGCCGCGCAGCTTGAAGGAGAACACCGGCTGCAGGTCTTCGCGCTTGAACTGGATGCGATTGCCGAGGCGGCTCGAGAGACGCGGGGCCGCCTCGAGCGGCGATTCGATCGCAACATCATAGACGCGCGCCTTGAGTATGCGCTGTAGATAGTCTTCGGACATGGCTTACGAAGCTTAACGTATGAACGCTAAGCTTAAGCGATTCCGCGTTGTGCGCGCAGCCTTCGTTGTCAGGCCGCCGGCGGCGGCTTCTTGATGCTGAAGCGAAACTCCGTCTTGCCCAAAGTCACCAGGTCCCCGTCCTTGAGCGTGCGCCGGTTGACGCGTTGCCCGTTGACGTAGGTGCCGTTGGTGCTGTTGAGGTCCTCGATGATGGTCTTGGAGCCGGCGCGCAGCGCCACGGCATGGTGGCGGCTGATGAATTCGGCGTCGATGTGCACGTCGTTGTCGGGCAGCCGGCCAAGTGTGGTGCGCTTGCCCAGCAGGTGCAGGATTCCGGTGGAACCGTCGGAACGCACCAGCAGGTGTGCCGGCTCCTCCGCGCCCAGGTGTTCGAGGTTGTGCTGGATGTTCCCCAGCATGGCGACGCTGCTGGCGGCCTCCGCCTCCACGCGCTCGATCATTGCGTTGCGTTGCGCCAGCGAATCGCGCACCGCGCCGAACTGCACCCGCAGTTCCTGCAGGGTCGCGGCCTGTTGCTGGGTCTCGGCTTCCAGGGCGGTAATGCGTTCGCGGGCGCTGGCGGCGGCCGAATCGGCCTGCGCGCGTGCCACGTCCAGCTCGGCGTTGCGCTGCTGCTGCGTGCGCAGCTGTGTGCTGAGTTCTTCCTCGCGGCTGCCCGAGCGGGTGCGCAGTTCACGCAGGCTCTCGGCCTGCTGGCGCGTCTCGGCTTCCAGAGTGGCGATTTGCTCGCGTGCCTTGGCGCGGTCCGCGTCGGCTTGCGTGCGCGCGCCATCCAGCTCGGCATTGCGTTGCTGCTGCGTCTTCAGCGCCGCGTTCAGCTCCTGCTCGCGCGCCAGCGCCTGGGCATTGAGCTCACTCAGGCTGGTCGCCTGTTGCTGTGTCTCGCTCTCCAGGGCCGCGATGCGCTCACGTGCCTTGGTGCGGTCCGCATCGGCTTGTGTACGCGCGGAATCCAGTTCGAGATTCTCCTGCAGCTGCGTCTTCAGCGCCGCGTTCATTTCCTGCTCACGGGCCAGCGCCTGCGCACTGAGCTCACGCAGGCTGCTCGCCTGCTGTTGTGTCTCGCTCTCCAGGGCCACGATGCGCTCACGTGCCTTGGCGCGGTCGGCATCGGCTTGCGTGCGCGCGCCATCCAGCTCGGCATTGCGTTGCTGCTGCGTCTTCAGCGCCGCGTTCATCTCCTGCTCGCGCGCGCCCGCCTGTTCGCGCAGCTCGCGCAGCTTCTGCTCCTGCCGCCGAATCTCGTCTTCCAGTGCCGCAATACGTTCGCGCGCGATGGCCGCCGCGGCATCGGCACTGGTGCGTGCCGCATCCAGCTCGCTGACGCGCTGCTCCTGATCGCGCACGGCGATACGCAGATCTTCCTCGCGCTTACCCACATGACGTTCGCGCTCGCCCGCTTCCAGTTCCAGCGCTGAGATGCGTGCTTCGCGCTCGGCAATTATGCCGTCGTAGAGCTGGCGCCGGCCTTCCAGGCTCTGCAGGCTCTCCTGATAGCGCTCGCCGCGCGCGCGCCATTGCGCCAGATCGAACTCCGCCGACTGGGCCCGCTGCAATAATTTAGCCCGCTCGGCCTTGAGGCCCACCAGCTCGGTCGACTGTGATTCGTTGCGCGTGCGGGCGGCTTCGCTGTCCGCACGTGCCAGCTTCAACTCATCGCTCAATCCCGTGCGCTGCGCATTGGCGCTCGCGAGCTCGGAATCGAAGTGGCTCTGTTTAGAGGTGATTTCGCTGTCGAATTTGCTCTGGCGTGCGACCAGGGTGGCATCCAGCTGCGCGATCTGCGTCTCGAGCTCGGCGATGCGCCGGTCGCGCAGTCCCACTTCGCGCTCGTAGACCGACAGCTGCTCGCTCTTGCCGTTGAGTAGCTGTTCGAGCTCGCGCAGATTGCCGCTGAGACTTTGCAGATCACGCTCGAGATGGCTGCGGCTTTCGCTGACTGATGCCAGGTCGGAGCGCAGGGCGCCGATTTCAGCTTCACGCAGGCTGCGCTCCAGCGGTTCCGAGTCCGAGCGCGAGCCGCGCGAACGTGGCTGCCCGAGTGTCGGCAGACTGGAAGTGTCGTCGGCGTTATCGCCGGAGTGCGACGGGGAAATCCAGGCGTCGGTGTTCGACAACGGATCGATTGCCGATGCCCCGCTGGCGGACAGGAGCGGCAGCTCAGCCGTTTCTTCCAGATCAATCGTGGGCGGTGTATTGGCTTTGGTATTACCGGACAAGATATTTATTCCTCGACACTCGGGGCACGCTCAGGCGAGCCCCAGGAACTCGCGCAATTGCGCCGCCTGACGCTCGAGCTCGTCGGCGCTGCGAGTGCGTTCATTGGCGGCGCGCAGATCGATCACCAGGGACGGATGCCGCAGGCTTCGCGCCTCGGCACTGACCGAATCAGTGTCGGGTGATAGCACGATACGCCCCACTTGCGAACCGCGCTGCTGCAGCAGCGCGATGGCGATGGCGACGCCGCTCTCATGCGCGAGCAGATCGAAATGACGCACGTGCATGGAGTCCAGAAAATCGCCCAGCGCCTCGGCGCTGGCGGCCGTGGTCAAGGGTTCGGCAGCGCCGTCCGATTCACCGCAGCCCGGCAGATCGGGGGCGTACACCGACCGGTCGCGTCCCAGCGGTGGCAGCAGCGGCACAAAGAATCGGCCAGAGCCCGGCGCGCCCGGAATGCACAGCAGCGTGGTGGCCTCATCGAAGCCGCCGCCGGCCGGAATCGCATAGTGCATATGCAACTGGCCATAACGGCAGTCGAAATAGGCTCGACGCAGGCGCGGCTCCATTTGCATGGGACTGATGGCACGACGGGCTTTGGTCATGGACGTAAAGCACCCCTTGCGGCTGCGTGCGGCATCCTTGAGGGTCGCCGCGTTGATCGACGCCACGATTATTCCCCAACCTGCTGCCTCAGCTTGCGACCCATTGCCCAACTTGCGCTTCCAGTCGCGGTACTGATTTGCGGCCGCGCGCCGCTGGCGCGCGCATCTTTGACATAATCCAGAGATGTCGCAGCGCACCATCAAATCGCGGCGAGATCCAGGACGGCCATGATTGTGCGACTGCCGGCGCCCGCCGGCAACAAAGCGCGGCAAAGCGGCTATATTGCTGCGATGCCCCAGATCACCCGCCCCGAGACGCGCTCGACTCCGGCGGCGTTTCGCGCCCACGACGACAGTCCGATCACCCTGCAGTCGCACATCCTGCAGCAGCAGGCGGCACACCCGCAGGCGACCGGCACCTTCTCCTGGATCCTCTCGGCGCTCTCGATCTCCGCCAAAGTCATCGCCGCGCGCGTGCGCCGTGGCCGCCTGGAGGATGTACGTGAGACGCAGCAAAAGCTGGACGTGGTGGCCAATGAGGTACTGCTGCGCACGCTCAGCGGCCGCGAAGGTGTTGCCATCATTGCCTCGGAGGAAAACGAGGAGCCGGTATTGCTGCGCACCTCGCCAACAGGGGAGCACCGCTACTGCGTACTGTTCGATCCGCTCGATGGCTGCAGCAACCTCGAGGTTTGCGGCGGCGTGGGCACGATCTTCAGCATCCTGCATCACGATCCGCTGCTGCGGCCGCAGGATTCACTGCTGCAGTCGGGCAAGCAGCAGGTGGCGGCCGGCTACATCCTGTACGGCTCCTCGACCGTGTTCGTGCTCACCATCGGCGCCGGCGTCGACATGTTCGTGCTCGATCCTTCGATCGGCGCCTTCGTGCGCGTGGCCGAGAGCCTGCGCATACCGCAGTCCGGCAAGAGCTACTCGGTCAACGAAGGCAATCGCCGCAGCTTCCCGGCCGGCTTTCAGCGCTATCTCGATTGGGCCCAGGCACACGCTTACTCAGGCCGCTATGTCGGCGCCATGGTCGCCGACGTGCATCGCATTCTGCTCAAGGGCGGCGTGTTCCTGTATCCACCTACCGCCAAGGCGCCGCAGGGCAAACTGCGCCTGATGTATGAGGCCAATCCGCTGGCGATGGTGATCGAACAGGCCGGCGGCAAGGCTTATGCCGCGCCGGCGCAACCTCTGCTCGAGATCGTGCCCAATGACATTCAACAGCGCACGCCGGTGATACTCGGCAGCGCGGTTGAAGTGGAGCAAGTGCTCAGGCATTTTCAACAGCGTTAACTGTTCGATTGACGGCGCACGTCGCACAGTGTTCCGATGCTCGTGATGCACGACCTGCGCCCGCTGTTCGTCGCCGGCCTGCTCTGCAGCGCGGTGCAGCCCCTGACGGTGCTGGCCGATAGCAGCGTCAATGTCGGCGAGCAACTGCCCAGCGATGCACAACTCGAAGCCTCGGGTGCCCGCATCGGCGAGATCCGGATCGAGACCAAGGAAATCTTCGATCTCGACAATCCCAAGGAGAACAACTGGCTGTTTCGTGCCGCCGATGAGCTGCACGTGCGCACGCGCGAATCGGCGATCCGTGCGCAATTGCTGTTTCACAGCGGCGACCTGTATTCGCGCCGCCTGCTCGATGAGACCGCGCGCAACCTGCGCCAGAATGCCAGCTTCATGCGCGAGCCGGAAATCCATCCGCTGCGCTATCACGACGGCGTCGTGGACCTGGTGATCATCACCCATGACGTCTGGACGCTGCAGCCGGGCATCAACTTTGGCCGCAGCGGTGGTACCAACACCGCCAGCATCGACGTCAGCGACGACAATTTCCTCGGCTTGGGCAAGTACGTCGAACTAGGTCACGGTGAGAACGTCGATCGCAGCTCCACCTTTGCGCAATGGAGCGATCCAAATGTCTGGGGCAGCCATTGGCAGGATTCGATGCTGTACCAGCAGAACTCCGACGGCAAAGTCTGGAGCGTGGGCGGCGCTTACCCCTTCTATTCGCTCGAGACCCGCTATGACGGCGGCGGTTCCACCGGCAGTTCGCGTTCCGTGGTGACGCGCTATAGCCTTGGCCTGCCCTACGATGCCTATCAATTCGACTGGCGTGTCACCGATTTCTATTTTGGGCACGCGCTGTTCGTCAACGAGCTCTGGACCGAGCGCATGCTGATTGGATTTCGCCATGACCAGAGCGAATTCGCACCGGCGCTCAACCAGACGCTGCTGGCGCCGCTGCCGGCCGATCGCAACCTCGCCTACCCGTACGTGCGCATGCAGTGGCTGCAGAACAACTACACCACCACGCGCAATCTCGAACTGATCGCCTTTACCGAGGACCTTCATATCGGGCTCGACGCGAGCGCCGGTCTGGGCTGGGCCACGCCCGCGTTCGGCGCCGACCGCAATGCGCTGCTGGCCGACGCCGAGATTGGCTACAACTGGGTGTTCGGACCGCGCAACTATTTGTTCGTCTACAGCCGCCTGTATTCGCGCCTGGAATACGGGCGCATGGACGACTCAATGATTTCCGGCAATGCCAGCTACTACCTGACCACCTCTGAGCGCAGCAAATTGCTGGTACACGTGCTGGCCGACGCCGGCCACCGGCTGGATTCGGATCACAACTTCGAGATCGGCGGCGATTCGGGGCTGCGCGGCTATCCGCTGCGTTACCAGAACGGTGACGGACGCGCGCAGTTCACCGTGGAGGAGCGCGTCTACACCAACTGGTTTCTGTTCCAGCTGGTGCACGTCGGCGGCGCTGTGTTCTTCGACATGGGCCGCACCTGGGGCAGCACGCCCGTGCCCACTCCGCAACTCGGGCTGCTCAAGGATCTGGGCGTCGGACTGCGGCTGGGCAACGCCCGCTCCTCGTTCGGCAGCGTGATCCACATCGACCTGGCTACGCCTTTGGATGCCGACCGCTCCATCAGCAAAGTGCAGTTCCTGGTCAGTACCGAGCAGACCTTTTAGAACATGCTCGACGGATCGATGTCTGCGGGGCCCGCATCCTGCGCGCGCGCAGTAATGAAGTCGCCGGTGATCATGGCGTCGTAGCCCAGGCCGGGGCCCACCATCGGATAGACGCCGGCGTCCGGGTCGATGATGACCTCGAGAAACGCCGGGCCCTTGAAATTCAGGAACTCTTCCACCACGCGCGCCACGTCCTGTTTGCGATCCAGCCGCCGCGCCCATTGAAAACCATCGGCGCTGGCCGCGCGCACGAAGTCCTTCTTGTGCAGCGACTTGTCGCTACCCGAAAGGCGGCCCTTGAAGAACAGTTTCTGCCATTGCTTGACCATGCCGTCGCCGAAATTATTCAGCACCACCACCTTGATCGGCAGATCGTAGGTGGTCGCGGTCTCCAGTTCACCGATGTTCATGCGAATGCTGGCATCGCCGTCGAAATCTATGACCAGCCGTCCCGGGTGCGCAACCTGCGCGCCGATTGCGGCCGGCAATCCAAAGCCCATCGTCCCCATGCTGCCGGAGGTCAACCACAGCCGCGGGCTGGCAAAGTCGAACATCTGCGCCGCCCACATCTGATGCTGCCCCACACCGGTGCTGATGATGGCCTCGCCGCGCGTGTGGCGGTTGATCTCCTCGATCACGTAATGCGGCTGCACCAGTTCGCTGTCGCGGTCGTAGTTCATCGCATGGACGCGCTTGAGCTCCTGCAGCTGCCGTTGCCAGCGGCCGAAATCGGGCTTGGAAGCGAGCCGCTCACCGTGCGCCAGCAGCACCCGCAGCGCGTCGGGCAGCAACCCGACATAGCTCCAGTGCGAGCTCTTGACCTTGTTGATCTCGGCCGGATCGACGTCCAGGTGGGCGATGCGACGCGCGTTGCGCGCAAACTTGCGCGGATCGCCTGCCACGCGATCATCGAAGCGTGCACCGACCGCGATCAGGAAATCGCAATCGTCGACCGCGTAGTTGGCAAAGGCCGCGCCATGCATGCCGAGCATGCGCATCGACAACGGATGCGTGGTATTGACGGCGCCGATGCCCATGAGTGTCGTGACCACCGGGATGCCGAACAATTGCGCAAACTCCGCCAGCTGCGTGGCGGCGCCGCCGTTGATGACGCCGCCGCCGGCATAGATCAGCGGTCGCTGCGATTGCCCCAGCAGCTCGAGAAAACTCACCGCCGCGGCATCGCTGAGCACGCTGGCGGTCAATTCGCGCAGACGCTGGCGGTAGCCGGGAATTGCCAGCTGGCCCTCACCAAGAAAAACCCCCGAGGAGGTCTGCACGTCCTTGGGAATGTCGATCACCACCGGACCCGGGCGGCCGGTGCGCGCGATCTCGAACGCGGTGCGCACCGTGGCTTCCAGGCGCTTGGGATCGGTCACCAGCAGCACGTGCTTGGCCACCGACCCCATCATCGAGGCCACCGGGGCCTCCTGGAAGGCGTCGGTTCCGATCGAGGCGGTCGCCACCTGGCCGCAGATCACCACGATGGGCACCGAGTCGGCCATGCAGTCGCGCACCGGCGTCACGGTATTGGTCGCCCCGGGGCCGGAAGTCACCAGGCACACCCCGACCCGCCCGCTGGCGCGCGCATATCCCGCAGCCATGAAACCCGCGCCCTGCTCGTTGGCCGGCACGATCAAGGGCACCTGGCGTCCGCCGGCCAGTTTCTGCTGTTCATTGAAGGTGAAAACGGCATCGTAGGTGGGCAGGATCGCCCCGCCGCTGTAGCCGAAAATCGCCCCGGTACCCTCGTCCGCGATGACCTGGACGATCATCTGCGCGCCGGACATGGCCTTGCCGGCGAGCGGGTGAGCCGCTGGACGCACCATTTTTGCACTGTCAGTCATCGGTCGATTATGGCCGACGCGCCCTGCAATTGGCTATTCTGGGCCCATGCGACACATCATTGGCATATTGCTCCAAAATGAGGCCGGGGCGCTCACGCGCGTGGCGGGCATGTTTTCCAGCCGCGGCTACAACATTGAATCCCTGGCGGTAGCCGCCACCGACGATCCCACAGTCTCGCGCCTGACGCTCGTGACCAGTGGCTCGGAAGCGGTAATCCTGCAGATTGCCAACCAGCTCAAGAAGCTCATCGACGTCGTCAGCGTCGAGGACATGACCCGCGGCGAGCACATCGAACGCGAGCTGGTGCTGATCAAACTACGCATCGATGCCGCGCAGCGCGACACCGTGCGCGGCTACGTGGTGCGCACCGGTGGCCGCGTGCTGGATCCGGCAAGCGAGTGTTTCATCGTCGAGCTGCTGGGCAGTGAGGCGGAGATCAACGGTTTTCTGCGCACGCTGGCCACGCACGCCGAACTGGTCGAGGTGGTGCGCAGCGGCGCCTTGGGCATCAGT
Organism: uncultured Gammaproteobacteria bacterium; assembly: GCA_963735775.1. Classification (GTDB taxonomy): domain Bacteria; phylum Pseudomonadota; class Gammaproteobacteria; order Steroidobacterales; family Steroidobacteraceae; genus FEN-1191. The sequence continues at coordinate 263,378 of CAVTMG010000001.1, forward strand.
CGCACGCAACGCAACCTGCGGCTGGTGGACTAGCCCGCGGCGCCGGGAATCAGCACCGAGGCACCGACGGTACGGCGCATTTCCAGATCGCGATGTGCCTGCGCCGCATCCTTGAGAGCATAGCGTTGACCGATGGGCACGCGCAGCTTGCCGGCCTTGACCAGCGCGAACAGCACGCGCGCCGCGGCCGCGAGTTCCGCGTGCGTAGTGATGTAGTCGAACAATGAAGGGCGGGTCAGGTACAGCGAGCCGCGGCGCGAGAGTTCCAGCGGCGCAATCGCCGGCGCCGGACCCGATGCATTGCCGAAGCTGACCATCATGCCGCGCCGGCGCAGGCAGTCGAGCGATTCAATAAATGTATCCTTACCGACCGAATCGTAGACCACATGCGCCATGTGTCCGCGCGTATAGCTGCGCACCGAGTCGACGAGATCATCGCGGCCGGCCACGAATACACGGTGACAGCCCTGGCGGCTCGCGATCGCGACCTTGGCTTCGCTGCCGACTATACCCATGACCCGTGCGCCCAGTGCCCGCGCCCATTGCGACAACAGCGATCCGACGCCGCCGGCCGCGGCATGGATCAGTACAAAATCCTTGGGTTGCACACGGTAGGTACGACGCAGCAGGTATTCGGCGGTGAGACCCTTGAGCATCAATGCCGCGCCCTGCTCATCGCTGATCGCCCCCGGCAGCTTCACCAGTCGCGCGGCCGCGATATTGCGCTGCTCGCAGTAGGCGCCACTGCCGGCCTGTACATAGGCCACGCGCTGGCCAATCTTGAGGTCCCGCACGCCCGCGCCCAGCGCCACCACCACGCCGGCGGCCTCGCGTCCGGGCGTCTCGGGCAGTGGCCGCGCATACAGGCCGCTGCGGTCATAGATATCGATGAAGTTGACACCGATCGCCGTGTGCCGCAGTTGCACTTCCGAGCGCGCGGGCGGCGGCACCTGCTGGGGCTCCCACCTGAGCACCTCGGCGCCGCCGTGTTCGTGAAACACTATGGCGTTGGTGCGGATCGCAGGCATCGCGGCTACAGGGCGGCGTTGTCGGTCTCGCCGGTGCGGATTCTGACCACGCGACTGATATCGGTGATGAATATCTTTCCGTCCCCGACCTTGCCGGTCTTGGCGGCCTTGAGCACGGCCTCCACCACCTCATCGACCAGTTCGGTACGAACCGCCACTTCCACGCGTGTCTTGGGCACGAAGTCGACGACGTACTCCGCGCCACGGTAGAGCTCGGTATGCCCGCGTTGCCTTCCGAACCCCTTGACCTCGGTGACGGTCATGCCGGAAACACCGATTTCGGACAACGCCGTGCGCACATCATCGAGCTTGAAGGGTTTGATGATTGCCGTAACCAGTTTCATGCGAGAACTCCCGCTTCGGTTCTTGTTCGCCTGCCTTACCCTAGCACCAATTGACCCGGTTCACTGCAGTACCACCATCAGGTCCTTGGCATCCACCTGCATGCCGGGCTGCACCAGCACTTCGGTCACCTCGCCGTCGATCTCGGCACGCACCGCCGCCTCCATCTTCATGGCCTCGAGAGTCGTGACCACATCGCCGCGCGCCACGCGCTGACCCACCACCACGTTGACGGTCGCCACCGTACCGGGCATGGGAGCGCCGACGTGACACGGATTGCCGGCATCGATTTTACGCTGCGGCGGGCGTTTAGGCTTCTGACTCTGATCGATAATGCGCACCGATCGCGGCTGCCCGTTGAGTTCGAAGAAAACCGTGCGCGTCGCGTCCTCGTGCGGTTCGCTCTGGGTCACGTAGCGCACGATCAGGGTCTTGCCGCGCTCCAGGTCGACGCTGATCTCCTGCCCGGGCTCCATGCCATAGAAAAAGGCTGAGGTCGGCAGTATCGCCACGTCACTGAAACGCCGCCGGTCGGCGGCATAGTCGGTGAACACCTGCGGATACATGAGGTAGGAGGCGAACTGCTGATCGGTCACGACCCGCAATGCGCGCGCACTGGCCTCGGCGCGCAACTGCTCGAAATCGGCCGGTGGCATCTCCTCACCGGCGCGGCGCCGGCGCGGCGCCGCCCCCTTCAGCACCTTGCGCTGCAGGGCTTCGGGAAAGCCGCCGTAGGGCTGGCCGACATCGCCGCGAAACAGCCGCACCACCGATTCGGGAAAAGCGATCTCGGTGTCCGGATCGAGCACCGCGGCGCGCGTCAGGCCGCTGGTCACCATCAGGATCGCCATGTCGCCCACCACCTTGGAGGTCGGCGTCACCTTGACGATATCGCCAAACATGTCATTGACCTCGGCATAGGCGCGGGCCACTTCCGGCCAGCGCGAATCGTCGATGCCGAGCGAGCGCGCCTGCTCACGCAGGTTGGTGTACTGGCCGCCGGGCATGCCGTGCACATAGATCTCCGACGCGCCGGCGCGATTGTCACTCTCGAATGCGGCGTAGCCCTTGCGCACCTCACCCCAATAGTAGGAGATCGCGCGGATGTGTTCGGTATCCAGCCCCGGATCGCGCGGGCCATAGCGCAATGCCTCGGCGATCGAGCCCAGGTTGGGCTGCGAGGTCAGCCCACTCATGGAATCCATCGCCGCATCGACGGCATCGGCGCCGGCGGCGATGGCCGCAAACACGCTGGCGGCGCCAATGCCACTGGTGTCGTGGGTATGGAAATGCACCGGCAGTCCGGTCTCGTCCTTCAGAGCCTTGACCAGGTCATAGGCCGCACGCGGCTGGCACAGACCGGCCATGTCCTTGATGCCCAAAACGTGCGTACCGGCGGCCTTGAGCTCGCGCGCCAGCTTGCGGTAGTAGTCCAGCGTGTACTTGCGCTCGCTGGGATTGCTCAGGTTGCCGCTGTAGCAGATCGCCGCCTCGCACAGCCGCCCGGTCTCGAGCACCGCATCGATGGCCACGCGCATGTTCTCGACCCAGTTGAGCGAGTCGAACACACGGAACACATCGATGCCGGCAGCGGCCGATTGCTGCACGAAATAGCGCACCACATTGTCAGGATAGTTGGTGTAGCCGACCGCGTTGGCCGAGCGCAGCAGCATCTGCAGCAGCAGGTTCGGCATCGCCGCACGCAGCTTGGTCAGCCGCTCCCACGGATCCTCCTTGAGGAAGCGCATCGCCACGTCAAAGGTCGCCCCGCCCCAGCACTCAACCGAAAACAACTGCGGCAGCAACGCTGCATACACCGGTGCAATGGCGGTCATGTCGATGGTGCGCATGCGCGTTGCCAGCAGCGACTGATGCGCATCGCGCATGGTGGTATCGGTCAGCAGCACGCGCTGCTGGCTGCACATCCATTGCGCAAATCGCTCCGGTCCGAGCTCCTGCAGCCGCTGCCGGCAGCCCGCCGGCGGCGGCTCGTCCAGCGTCGCAGCCGGCGGCAGCTTCGGCGGCCGCACCGCCGCCCGCCGCTCCGGAACCGCCCGGCCGGTGACCTCCGGGTTGCCGTTGACCACGATCTCGGCCAGGAACGTCAGGATGCGCGTGGCACGGTCGCGCCGATCGGGCGCCGTGAACAGTTCCGGCGTGTCGTCGATGAAGCGCGTGGTGTACTGTGCCTGCGCAAAACGCGGGTGCGTGATGATCTGATCGAGGAAGCGCAGATTAGTGGCCACGCCGCGCACGCGAAATTCCCACAGTGCGCGGTGCATGCGCGCGATCGTCTCCTCCGGCGTCGCGGCCCAGGTCGTGACCTTGACCAGCAGCGAATCGTAGGAGCGCGTGATCAGCGCCCCGGCGTAGGCGGTACCGGCATCCAGGCGCACGCCGAATCCGGCCGGGCTGCGATAGGCGGTCAGGCGACCGTAGTCGGGCACGAAGTTGTTGTGCGGGTCCTCGGTAGTGACCCGGCACTGCAAGGCATGCGAGTACAGCCTGATCTCAGCCTGCTCCGGCACACCGCTGCCGGGCGCGCCAATGCGCGCGCCGTCGGCGATGCGAATCTGCGCTTTCACCAGATCGATGCCGGTCGCGCACTCGGTCACGGTATGCTCGACCTGGATGCGCGGATTGACTTCGATGAAATAAAATTCGCCGCTGTCCGCGTCCTGCAGGAACTCGACCGTGCCGGCGTTGCAATAGTGGGCGGCACGACCGATGTTGAGCGCCGATTGGCACAGCGCCGCGCGCTGCTGCTCGCTCAGGAACACCGCCGGGGCGCGCTCCACCACTTTCTGATTGCGCCGCTGCACCGTGCAATCGCGCTCGAACAGATGCACCAGAGTGCCCGCGGCATCGCCGAGGATCTGTACCTCGAGATGGCGCGCGCGGCGCACGAGTTTTTCCAGATAGACCTCGTCGTTGCCGAAGGCCGCCCTGGCCTCGCGGCGCGCCACCGGCAGCAGCTCGGCGAGCTGCGCGTCGCTGTCGATCACACGCATGCCGCGGCCGCCCCCGCCCCAACTGGCCTTGAGCATGACCGGATAGCCCACCTGCTGCGCCAGCCGCACGCACTCGGTGATTTCTTCGGGCAGTGGCGGGGTGGCCGGCATGACCGCGACACCGGCGGCCACCGCCAGATGGCGGGCTGCGACCTTGTTGCCCAGTACCCGCATGGTGGCCGGGCTCGGGCCCACGAAAATGAGCCCGGCCTGCGCGCACTGCTCGGCGAAGTCGGGATTCTCGGCCAGAAAGCCGTATCCCGGATGCACCGCATCGGCCTGCACTTCGCGCGCAACGCGCAGTATGTCGGGGATGTCGAGGTAGGCCTCGATCGCCCCCTTGCCCTCACCGACCAGGTAGGCTTCGTCGGCCTTGGTGCGGTGCAGACTGAAGCGGTCTTCCTGCGAATAGACCGCGACCGTGCCGACGCCCAGTTCATTCGCGGCACGCATTACCCGAATGGCAATCTCGCCGCGATTGGCGATCAGTAGTCGACGAATCCTCTGCAGCACTGGGACCTCGCGGGGGTGGCGGTCCGATTCTAGTCGGCCAAATACGCCGCCAGATAGTCCTCAAAGCTGCCGCGACGCGCCGCCTCGATGGCGGCGTACTCCTCGAGCGACTGCTGCACTTCGGCCTCGAACTCGCGCACCCTTTCGGGGCGGGTCGGCACGACTTGCAGGCAATACTGCTTGTGGTCACGCGAATAACGCAGCGCCAGTGCCGCAAAGCTCTCGCCGTTGTCGCGCAGTTCCCGCAGCAGCCGCGCCGACGGCGTGTGTTCCACGTCGTCCAGCTTCAGGCGTTGCTCGCGCAGCGCCGAAACATAGGGACGCTGGGGGTGCGAGCCATCCAGCAGCTCGCAGATTCCCTGCATCGAATCGAGCAATTCCGCACTCCAATCGCGCATTGGTACGTGCCGGCCATCGCGCTCGAGAGTCAATCCCGGTTCGCGGCCACGCCGTGCCACCAGCAGGTGGTTGCGATCGATGGCCTCCTCTTCACCGGGCTCGATCGGCGGACTGTCCTTGAGCAGCAGCAGTATCAGCAGCGCCTCGAGAAAGTACAGCTTGCGCACGTTCACACCGACCGGATCGAAGGCGCTGTTGTCGAGCGCGCGCACCTCCACGTATTCGACCCCGGCGCGGCGCAGCGCGCCGGTGGTGCGCTCGCCGGCCCGCGGCGTGCGTTTGGGGCGGATATAGCTGTAGTACTCGTTCTCGATCTGCAATGCATTGACCGACAATTGCTGGTATTCACCGTCGCGCTTGAGGCCCAGAGCGGCGAACGGTGCGTGCGGCGCATTGATCGCCCGTCGCAGATCGCGCAGGTACTCCTCGAGGCTGTTCACCGAAACCGAGACCGCCATCTGGCTGCGGTTGCGGTAGCCGATGTCGCTCATGCGCAGCGAGGTGGCATACGGGCCGATGAGCGTCTCGGCGCCCAGTGGCTCGAGCCCTGAGTGGCTGCGGCCCGGCAGGAACGAACGGCACAATGCCGGTGACACCCCGAACAGGTACGACACGATCCAGCCATGACGGCGGTAGTTGCGCAGCAGATCGAAGTAGCGCGCGCTTCTGAACTGCTGGCCGCTGTCGTGGCTGTGACAGATGTCAGCGTACAGCGGCCAGAACAGCAGCGGCAGCGAATAGTTGAAATGCACTCCCGAGATCGCCTGCATCACGCCGCCGTAGCGCACCTTGAGACCGTGCCGGTAGATGTACTTGATGCGTCCCTGGTACGAGCTGCCGAAGCGCGCGATCGGCACTTCCTCCTCGTCACGAATTTCCCCGGGCATCGAAGTCGCCCATAGCAGTTCATCGCCGATGCGGCGGTAGACGAACTGGTGCAGCTCGCCCAGGTATTCGAGCAGTTTGGCGTTGTCGGGAAAAGTCGGCGTGACCAGCTCAGTCAGCGCCTCGGAATAGTCGGTAGTGATATGCGGATTGGTGAGCGCCGATCCCAGTGCCGCCGGGTGCGGGGTTTGCGCAAGCCGGCCGTCCGGGCTCACGCGCAGCGACTCCCGTTCCAGGCCGCGGCGCCCAAACGCGAGCAATTGCTGTTCGCGGCTGTTGCTGAGCGCGGCCAGACGGCGCTCGAATACGCGGTCGACGCCAGAAGCGCTCATCCATCCTCCACCTGTACGTTCGGGCGTGGCATCCTATCAGCCTCGTTGAAAAAAGAGAGCGCAGGCGCGCTGGAGGCGGACATGTTGATTGGAAGCACTACACAGCGCGTCGCCATACTTGGCGGGGTGCGGACACCGTTCGCGCGTTCCCATACCGCCTACGCTGGCACCGACAATCAGGAACTGCTGACCGCGGCACTGCGTGGCCTGGTCGAGCGCTTTCATCTCCAGGGCCAGCGCCTCGGCGATGTGATTGCCGGCGCGGTCATCAAGCATCCCAAGGACTACAACCTGACCCGCGAATCGCTGCTGTCTACGGGGCTGGATCCGCACACCCCGGGCATGGATGTGCAGCGCGCCTGCGGCACCAGTCTCGAAGCGGCCATTCTGATCGCCAACAAGATCGCCCTGGGCCAGATAGATGCCGGAATTGCCGCCGGGGTCGACGACCTGAGCGATCCGCCGGTGGTCTATCCCCGATCCTATCAACGCCGTCTGCTCGCGAGTTTTCGTGGCCGCAGTTTCGGGCAACGGCTGCGGCCGTGGCTGGGCATCAAGCGCGCCGATCTGAAGCCGGTACTGCCCGGCGTGGTGGAGCCGCGTACCGGTCTGTCGATGGGCCAGAGCTGCGAACTCATGGTCAAGACCTGGAAAATCAGTCGCGAGGCGCAGGATCAGATCGCCTTCGACAGCCATATCAAGGCCGCAGCAGCCTGGCGTGACGGCTTCTACGACGATCTGGTGGTCCCGTTCCACGAACTCAAGAGCGACAACAACGTGCGCGCCGACGCCTCGCTCGAGAAGCTGGCGAAACTCAACCCGGTGTTCGATCTGAGTGGGGCGGGCAGCCTCACGGCCGGCAACAGCACACCGCTCACGGACGGCTCGGCAGCCCTGCTGCTGTCCTCGGAGCGCTGGGCCGAGCAACACCACCTGCCGGTACTGGCCTATCTGCGTGCCGGCAAGACCTGGGCCGTGGACTTCGCCACCGGCAAGGAGGGCTTGCTGATGGCACCCGCGTACGCGGTTTCGGAGATCCTGCGCGACACCGGCCTGCGCCTGCAGGACTTCGACTACTACGAAATCCACGAGGCGTTCGCCGCCGTGCCCTTGTGCCTGTTCAAAGCCTGGGAGTCGGCCGAATACTGTCGCGACCGGCTCGGGCGCGACGCCCCGCTGGGGACCATCGATGCTTCCAAACTCAACGTCAAAGGCGGCAGCGTCGCCATCGGGCACCCGTTCGCCGCCACCGGCGGCCGCATTCTGGCGGCGCTGGCGAAGATGCTGGCGGATGATCCGGCGGCCAAACGTGGGCTCGCCTCGGCCTGCACCGCCGGGGGCATGGGCGTGACCGCCATCCTGGAGCGTGCATGAGTCAGTTTGAAACGCTGATGGCGCGCGACGGCCACACCTTCAGCACCTACATCGCTAAACCGGCCGGCAAGGCGCGCGGTGGCATCGTCGTGGTGCAGGAGATATTCGGCTTGTCGCCGCATATCCGTGCCCTGGCCGACAGCTACGCGCAGCAGGGTTACCTGGCGGTAGCGCCGGCGCTTTTCGACCGCGTCGCTCGCAGTATCGTCCTTGGCTACTCCCCGGCCGAAGTCGAACAGGGCATGGGCTACCGCAAACAGATCCCGACCGCGAAGGCGGTGCTGGACATCGCCGCCAGCGCCGCGATCTGCCGCCACGCCGGCAACGTGGCGGTGATCGGTTTCTGCTGGGGTGGCCGGCTGGCCTGGGCGGCGGCCTGCGAAGTGCCGCTGGGCGCGGCGGTCTGCTATTACGGCGGCGGCATCGTCGATGAGCTGCCCAAAACGCCGAAATGCCCGACCATGCTGCATTTCGGCGAACACGACCGCTCGATTCCGCTCAGCGACGTCGAGCGCATTCGTGCCGCCTACCCGCAAGGCATCTACCACCTCTACGCCGCCGGCCATGCTTTCAGCAACGACCAGCGGCCGCAAAACTACGATGCCGCGGCCACCGCGCTCGCGGGCGAGCGAACCGCGGCGTTCCTCGCGCAGCACATCGGCTAGCCAGCCCTTGCCATGGCGCTCGCGACGGTCGCCGCACTGATCGTGAACACCGGCACGCCGGAAGCCCCGCGCAGCGGCGCGGTGCGGCGTTTTTTGCGGCGCTTCCTGTCCGATCGGCGCGTGATCGAGCTGCCACGGGTACTGTGGCTGCCGCTGCTCTATGGTCTGGTGCTGCCGTTGCGGGCACCGCGCAGTGCGCGCAAGTACCGCGAGATCTGGCAGGAGGACGGCTCGCCGTTGCTGCTCAATACTTCGCGCCTGCGCGCGGCGCTCGCGCGCGAACTGGGCAACGCGCGCGGCAGCTTTCGAGTCGAGCAGGCATTTCTCTATTCGCCGCCCTATGTTTCCCAGGCGCTCGAGGCATTGCGCACCTCGGGGATCCGGCGGCTGATCGTGCTGCCATTGTTCCCGCAGAGCAGCGGCAGCACCACCGGTGCGGTGTTCGATCAAGTGGCCAGCGGTTTGCGTGCCTGGCGCGCCGTGCCCGAGCTGCGAATGCTCCCCGGTTACTTCGACGATCCGGGCTACATCGAGGCACTGGCCGGGACTCTCAAGGACCACTGGCGCCTGCACGGCCGCGCGCAGCACCTGTTGATGTCCTTTCACGGCATCCCGCAGTCCTACGTCACGCGCGGTGATCACTACGCCGACGAGTGCCGGGCGACTGCCGCCCAGCTGGCCGCCGCGGTGGAACTGGAGCCGCAGGACTGGAGCCTGAGCTACCAGTCGCGATTCGGCGCCAATCGCTGGCTTACCCCCGCCACCAACGACACCCTGTCCGAACTGCCGCGCCGCGGCCTGCGCACGCTGCAGGTAATCTGCCCCGGCTTTGCCGCCGACTGCCTCGAGACGCTCGAGGAAATCGCACTGCGCGGGCGCGAGATCTTTCTGGCAGCCGGGGGCGAGCGTCTCGACTACGTCGCGGCTCTCAACGCCCGCAGCGAGCACGCGCACGCCCTGGCGGGCTTGATCCTGCGCGCCAGCGCTGACTGGGCCTGACGGGAACGACCGGCCATGTTCGGCCGTTTTCTCGAACTCGCCATAGCGACGGCAGACATTGCCCGATCGGTGCAGTTCTACGAGCGCCTGGGGTTCGTGCAGCTGCCTACCAGCGACGCGTGGCCGCATCGTTACGGCGTGCTCAGTGATGGACGAATCCATCTCGGGCTGCACGAGTGCTCCATGCCCTCACCGTCGCTGTGCTTTGTCTTGCCTGAGCTGGTGCAGGCGCGCGCGCGGCTGGCCGCGGCGCACATAGAACCGGAGCTTGCGCGGCTGGGCGAGGAGCAATTGCACCAGCTGCGAGTGCGTGATCCCGCCGGTCACGCCATCACCCTGCTGGAGGCGCGCACTTATTCGCCGGCCGCGCCGCCCACGGGCGGGGAATCGCTATGCGGGTATTTCTCGCACCTGAGCCTGCCCGAGTCTGACTTCAAGCTCGCGCGCATCTTTTGGGAGCGGGCTGGCTTCGTGGCATTGCCGGCGCTCAAGCAGCCCTATGCGCACCTGCCCCTGACCAGCGATTGGCTCGATCTTGGCTTTCATCGGCCTCGAACCTGCGAGCGACCGTTGCTGGTATTTGAATGCGCTGACCTGGCGACGCGGCGCGAACGGCTCGCGGTCCTGGATATTGCGCTGTCGAGTCAGTTGCCTCGCGGGGTCGACGGCAAGCGCAGCGTGCTGATCGAGGCACCGGAAGGCACGCTGCTATGGAGTATCGCTGCCGCTGCCTGAAGCCTGCGCGCGCTGGGCAATCAGCCGGTAACGGATGTGAATGGTTTCGGCCACGCGCAGTGCCCCCATTCCGACACTGTAAGGGGTGAGTCCGAGCTGGGCATGGCTCAGATCGAACTCGCCGCTGGCGGACAGCTGCTCCGGCGTGCTTGTGAGCGCCATCGGCACCTCGACCGTGCTGTCGTGATGGCGCACCGTGATATTCAAGGTCACGAGCCAATGCTCGGCATCGGCCCGCAATGATTCCGACTGCAGGCGGATCTTGGGGAAGTGCGCGGCATCGAGCAACTTCTCGCCGAGCATGTGTTGGCGCGTACCGTCGATGCTGGCGGCATCGACCGGAGCGTTGAATTCATCGCCCAGTTGCGCGCGCAGCGCCGGCTCATCGACCGTCATGGCAGCCACCGGAAACTCCAGCTCGAAGCTGGCTTGCGTGCTATCGGCCGGCATGACCACTTCGCCCGACAGCTGGTGGACTGATAACACATGATTGTGTCCCAGCCTGGCCATCGCGCCATCGCGATACACCAGGATCAGCACCTGGGAATGATCGGCATCGATGCGATAGTGCTCGATGCGCTCGGGAACCACCGGCGGCGGCGGCGGCGCGGGTGGCGGTAGTGCCTGCGGCGCAGGCACTGTGCGACAGGCTCCGAGAAACAGGCCCGCCGCCACCAGCAGCCACTGGGCCGATCTGGCCAGGCACCAGCGGCGCGCTGGTTTGATCATCGGCCAGTGCGGGGAGCGCGGCGCCTGCCAGGCTTGCTCGCGGAAGTTCTCTTCGCTGCTTTTTTCTTCCTGGCAGGGGTCTTGTTACGGGTCTTCTTCCCGGCGGCAGCCCTGTTGATTGCGCGCTTTTTTCCCGGCGCCTTCCGGATGGCAGCGGTGCGCACGGTCTTCTTGGCCACGGCCGACCTCGTCACCGCCGGCCGAGTGGCGCCCGCGGTCCGCGGCGGTTCCTCGCCGCGCAGTTGCGCCACGATGGCGGGGTTCTCCAGTGTGGAGATGTCCTGCGAAATCTCCTCACCCCGGGCAATCGAGCGCAGCAGGCGGCGCATGATCTTGCCCGAACGTGTCTTGGGCAGGGCATCGGAGAAACGAATGTCATCCGGCTTGGCGATCGGACTCAATTGCTGTGCCACCCACTGGCGTAGTTGCCCCGCCAGTGCGCCGCTGTCAGCGCCACTCGGACGCGCACCGCGGCACACGACATAGGCGAATACCGATTCGCCCTTGATGTCATGCGGACGGCCCACCACTGCGGCTTCCGCCACGCGCGGGTGTGCCACCAATGCCGATTCGATCTCCATGGTTCCCAGGCGATGGCCCGCGACATTGAGCACATCGTCAATGCGGCCGACGATCCAGAAGTAGCCGTCGGCATCGCGATTGGCACCATCCCCCGCGAGATAGAAGCGCCCCTGGAACTTGTGCCAGTAGGTATTGAGGTAGCGTTCGTTGTCGCCCCATATGGTGCGCGCCAGGGACGGCCAGGGTTTGCGAATGACCAGGTAGCCGCCAGCGCCGGCACGCTTCACCGAATTGCCTTGCTCGTCGACGATATCGGCGAAAATGCCAGGCAATGGCAGGGTGCAGGATCCAGGCTTGGTGACCGTGATGCCGGGCAGCGGTGAGATCATGATGGCGCCGGTCTCGGTCTGCCACCAGGTGTCGACGATCGGGCAGCGCCCGCGGCCGATGACGCGGTGATACCACATCCAGGCTTCCGGATTGATCGGCTCGCCGACACTGCCCAGGAGGCGAATTCGCGACAGATCGTATTGCGCCGGAAATTCATCGCCCAGTCGCATCAGCGCGCGAATGGCGGTGGGCGCGGTGTAGAAGATACTGACGGCGTGCGTGGCACAGAGCTTCCAGAACCGGCCCGCGTCCGGATAAGTCGGCGCACCTTCATAGATCAGTACCGTGGCTCCGGCTGCCAGCGGTCCGTAGACCACGTAGCTGTGGCCGGTGACCCAGCCAACATCGGCGCTGCACCAGAACACGTCGTCCTCGCGCAGGTCGAACACCCATTCGAAGCTGACTTTGGCATTGAGCAGGTAACCGGCGCTGGCATGCTGGATGCCCTTGGGCTTGCCCGTGGAGCCGGAGGTATAGAGAAGATACAGCGGATGTTCGGCATCGACCCATACCGGCTCGCACTCGTCCGATACGCCGGCAATAAGTTCGTGCCACCAATGATCGCGCCCGGCGTACATGTTGAGCGAAGTACCAGTGCGGCGCACCACCACGACTGAAGTGACGCTGGGACATCCCAGCGACAACGCCTGATCGACCGCGCTCTTGAGCGGCAACGCCTGTCCGCCGCGCCAGCCACCGTCGGCCGTGATTACGAGCATGGCGCCGGCATCTTCGATTCGGTCGCGCAGTGACAGGGATGAAAAGCCGCCAAACACCACCGAGTGAATTGCGCCGATGCGGGCGCAGGCCTGCATGGCGATAACGGTTTCGGGCAGCAACGGCATGTAAATAACGACCCGGTCCCCACGCCGCACACCCAGGCCCTTGAGCACGTTGGCGAAGCGGCACACTTGCGCGTGCAGCTGGCGATAGCTCAAGGTCTGTGTGTCGCCGGGCTCGCCCTCGAAGATGATCGCGCTCTTGTCAGCGCGCGTAGCCAGGTGCACATCCAGGCAGTTCGCGGATACGTTGAGTTCGCCATCGCTGAACCAGCGATAGTTCGGCGCCTCGCTGTCATCGAGGACGCGCGTGAACGGCCGATGCCAATGCAGGTGTTCGCGCGCCAGATCGGCCCAGAAGCCCACGTAGTCGGCGTCCGCCCGGCGCCGCAGCGCCGCCAGATCCGCAGGTTTGAGCCGCGCCCGGGCGGCAAATTGTGCCGACGGGGGAAAACTGCGAATCTCGTTGAGCGCCGATTCGATGTCTTTCGTTTTTCTTTTGTGCGCTGTCACGGCACTCGCCCCAGTTCCCGGCCCGATCAAGCCCCAAGGATACCTCAAAGATCCGGCGCACGACCGACATGCCGGCCGCCCCGTCCCGCGGTAGAATCATGTGTCCGGAGCAAGGGCAAGCCTGTTAACAACAAGAGGGGTTTCCAATGACTCAATCCGTTTCACGCCGCGATGCTTTGAAGCAAGTGGTGCTGCTGCTGGGCGCCGCCGCCGCCATACGCCCGGGCCATAGCGCCCACGCCGCCGACCTGCCGCACGTGGATCCGTCCGATGCCATGGCGAAGTCGCTCGGCTATCACGACGATGCCAAGTCGGTGGATGCCAAGGCATTCCCGATGTTCAAGGCCGGCTCGGCCTGCAATAACTGCATGCAATACTCGGGTACGGCCGGACAGGCGTACGGCCCGTGCGCCATTTTCGCGGGCAAGGCCGTGAACGCCAACGGCTGGTGTCAGGTGTACGTCAAAAAGGCCTGATTAGAACGCGCTCGCCGGCGGCGCGAGGCCCAATCGCTCCGCTTGCCGGCGCAGCAGGCCGCCGAAGCCGTGGCCGCTGCAGAAAGCTTCGATCTGCGCCAGGTCCGGCGCCCGGCGCTGCAGATCCGCATGGCGGGCACTCATGGGCACGTCGCAGACGATGCGTGTCAGCGAACGCGCCAGGTAGGCCGCGGCGCGATGGGTGAGCAGCCGCGCGGGCAGCGAGGCGGCTCCGCGCAAAGGCAGGCGTCCGACCGCATCGAGCTGCTCGAACAATTCATCGAGTGATGAACACAAGTTCATAAGCGCCGCCGCGGTCTTGGCACCCACTCCGGGCACTCCGGGCACGTTGTCGACGCTGTCGCCGCGCAGTGCCAGATAATCGGCCATGCGTTCAGGCGATGCGCCGAAGCGCGCCGCGATCTGCTCGTAACGATATTCGGTCGACTCGCTGTAGTCCCAGAACACATCCCCGGGACCGATCAGTTGCGCCAGGTCCTTGTCGCGCGATACGACGGTCACACGCAGTCCCTGGGCGCGGCATCGTGCCGCCAGGGTGCCGATGAGATCGTCGGCCTCGTACGTCTCGTCAGCGAATTCGGCCACGCCCAGATGACGGCAAAATTCGCGGCACAAGGCGAACTGCCGAGTCAGCAGCGGTGGCGCCGGCTCGCGATTGGCCTTGTAGGCCGGGTATAGATCGTTGCGAAAACAGCTGCCGTGGCTGGCATCGAAGGCCACGGCCACGAAGTGCGGCCGGCAGCGCTCGATCAGATCGCTCAAGAAGCGCGCGAAGCCATACAGCGCCTGTGTCGGCTGGCCTTCGGCGTCGGCAAGCTCGGCGGGCAGCGAATGCCAGGCGCGGAAGATGTAGACCGAGGCGTCGATCAGATAGACGCGCGCGCCGTCCGCACCACTCGAACTCACTCAGGCGCGCCAGCGCGCGATGCGATCGTGCAATGGACTGCTGCGCGGAAAGTGCGCCAGCAGATACTCCATCTGGTCGGCCAGCACACGCCGGCCCTTCAGAAAAATGTATTCCGCATAAGTGGGTGTGAACGGCACCGCGATCAATTGCATCTTGGCCTGCTCGGGTGTGCGCCAGGCTTTCTCGTTGTTGCAGCGGCGACAGGCCGCGATGACGTTGGTCCAGACATCCAGGCCGCCCTGGCTGAACGGCCGCACGTGATCGCGCGAGAGTTCGCGGCTCGGGAAACGTTGGGCGCAATACATACACAGGTAGGCATCGCGCCGGAACAGGGTCTCGTTGTTCAACGGCGGCACATAGTCGTGGCGAGTATTGCCCGGATTGCCGGTATGGCCGATGGTGGCAATGATGGAACTGACTTCGAGCACGGTGCGGCGACCGCTGCAGGCATTGACGCCACCATAGAGCCGATAGAGCAGCGAGCCGCAGGTGTAGGCGATCTGCTCCTGGTGATAAAGCCGGGCGGCTTCACGATAGTCGATCCATTCGAGCGGCATGCCCGCAATATCGGTGCGCAGCACCATCTGCGACAAACCGTGGCTCGACGGGAACGCCCGTAGCCCTAGGTCCGTATCGTGTGGCAGCAGACCAACGCTCATAATCTGTAAGATACGGCAGGGCTATGCGAGAATTCAACGACAAAGGTCTCTAATACGCACCATAAGGGTGCCCGCCGCCAGGTGAGGAGAACGATATGCCGGTTACGATCGGTGCGCTCCGTGAGCGCGCGCCGGGGGAGACGCGCGTCAGCTTGGTTCCGGAGATTGCCGATAAGCTGGCCGCGGCGGGCGTACGCGTGCTGCTCGAACGTGGCGCCGGCACCAGCGCGCAATTTCCCGACAGCGGCTTCAAGCAGGTCGAATGGGCCGACAGCGCCGAGACCGTGCTGGCCGCCGCCGACGTGCTGCTCACGGTCCAGCCGCTAACCCTGGCGCAAATCCAGTCGCTCAAATCCGGCGCGGTGGTCATCGGCTTCATGCAGGCGCACGCGCACGCCGAGGAAGTCAAAGCACTGCGCGACCGGCAGATCACCAGCTTTGCCATGGAGTTGGTGCCGCGCATATCGCGCGCGCAGTCGATGGATGCGCTGTCCTCGCAGGCGGCGATCGCCGGCTACAAGGCCGTGCTGATCGCAGCCAATACGCTCGATCGCTTCCTGCCCATGCTGACCACGGCGGCCGGCACCATTCGGCCCGCGCAGGTGTTGGTCGTGGGCGTGGGCGTTGCCGGGCTGCAGGCCATCGCCACGGCCAAACGACTTGGCGCCGTGGTCGAGGCCTACGATGTGCGCAGCGCCACGCGCGAGCAGGTGAAATCGCTTGGCGCGAAATTCGTGGAGACCGGCGTGTCGGCCGAAGGCACCGGCGGCTACGCGCGCGAACTCACCGAAGAAGAGAAACAAAAGCAGCAGGAAGTACTCGAGTCGAGAATTGCGGTGGCCGATGCGGTCATCACCACCGCCTCGGTGCCGGGCCGGCGCGCGCCGCGCATCATCTCGCGCGCAGCGGTGGAGCGCATGAAGGCCGGTGCCGTGATCATCGATATCGCCGCCGAGTCCGGCGGCAATTGCGAATTGACCCAGGCCGGCCAGACCGTGCAGCATGGCGCCGTCAAGATCGTCGGGCCGGTGAACCTGGCGGCGCAGCTGGCCTTTCATGCCAGCGAAATGTACGCCCGCAACCTCTACAACTTCCTCAAGAGTGCCATTACCAAAGAGGCCGCGCTGGCGATCGACTGGCAGGATGAAGTGTTCGCGCAGTCCTGCCTGACGCACGCCGGCGCCATCAAACACGAACCCACGCGCAAGCAGGTGGAGGCAACATGACCGGAATCGTCGCCCTTTATATTTTCATGCTGGCCGCGTTCACCGGTTATGAGGTGATCGCCAAAGTGCCGGTGATCCTGCACACCCCGCTGATGTCGGGTTCGAATTTCGTGCATGGCATCGTGCTGGTCGGTGCCATGGTGGCGCTGGGCTCGGCCAGCTCGCCGCTTGAGAAGAGCATCGGTTTCATAGGGGTGCTGCTGGCTGCCGGTAATGCGGTTGGCGGCTATGCGGTGACCGAGCGCATGCTCGAGATGTTCAAGTCCAGCGGTGCCAGAGGAGCCGGAGCCAAGGGGAGGCACTGATGCGCTCAATGCTTAGCGCCGCAGCGCTGATCCAGGTCAGCTACCTGGTCACGGCGTTCCTGTTCATCATGGGCCTGAAGCGCATGAGCTCGCCGGTCACGGCGCGCAGCGGCATCCTCTGGGCGGGCGCCGGCATGGTGGTCGCGACGCTGGCGACTTTCTTCTACCCCGGACTCAGCAACTATCCGCTGATCATCATTGCGGTAGTGATTGGCGGGGCCATCGCCTGGATCAGCGGCCGGCGCGTGGCGATGACCAACATCCCGCAGATGATCGCGCTCTACAACGGCATGGGCGGCGGTGCCGCAGCCGCGATCGCCGCGGTCGAGCTGTACCGCGGCGGCGGCATGTCGAGCACCGAGGCCACGCTGGCCGTGGTCGGCGGCCTCATCGGCGCAGTGTCCTTCAGCGGCAGCTTGATCGCCTTTGGCAAATTGCAGGGATTGATCCGCAAATCCCTGCGCTTCAGCGGCCAGCAGTTCCTGAATCTGCTGATTCTGGCGGCCGCCATCGCCTGCGCAGCGCTGATCGCCAGTGGCATCAACAGCTCGGCGTACGTGGTGACTGGACTGTTCGCGCTGTCGCTGTTGCTGGGACTGTCCATGACGCTGCCCATAGGCGGCGCCGACATGCCGGTGGTTATCTCGCTGTACAACGCGCTGACCGGGCTGGCCGTGGCATTCGAGGGCTTCGTGCTCGGCAATGCCGCCATGATCATCGCCGGCACGGTGGTGGGTTCCGCCGGTACATTGCTGACCCAGCTCATGGCGCGCGCCATGAACCGCTCACTGGCAAACGTTCTGTTCTCGGGATTCGGCGACAAGGGCGGTGCCGCTGCCGCCGGTACCTCGGTCAGCGGCAGTCTCAAGCCCATCGAGGCCTCGGACGTGGGCGTCATGATGGCGTTCGCGCAGAAGGTCATCATCGTGCCTGGCTACGGCATGGCGGTGGCGCAGGCCCAGCACAAGGTCTGGGAACTGTGCCAGCTATTGATCGATCGCGGCGTCACGGTGCGCTTTGCGATTCACCCCGTTGCCGGGCGCATGCCCGGCCACATGAACGTACTGCTGGCCGAGGCCGGCGTGCCCTACGACCTGATCGCCGATCTGGATGAAATCAACTCCGAGTTCGAGACCGCCGACGTGGCGCTGATTATCGGCGCCAACGACGTGGTCAACCCGGTCGCGCGCAACGACAAATCCAGTCCAATTTATGGCATGCCGATACTCAACGCCGACAAGGCCAAGAACGTGATCGTGATCAAGCGCGGTCAGGGCGCCGGGTTTTCGGGGATCGAGAACGCCCTGTTCTATCTCGACAACACGCGCATGCTCTATGGCGACGGCCAGGCGGCCGTGGCACAGCTGATCGCGGCGGTGAAAGCGGTGTAGCGGCGCCGGGCGCGCTAGCGCGGACGCTGGAATCGGTCCGGTGGCGGCTCTCGCAATCTGCCGCGCTCGAACCGTTGTGCGCGCTGACGCTGCAGCATCTGTGCACGCTGTTGCGGTGTTGCGTTGAGCCAGCGCTGACGTAATTGCGCCCGCTGCTCCGGCGGCAGGCGCGAAAAGGCGCGGAAATTCTGTCGCACCGCCTGCTGCTGCTGGGGCGGCAGCTGCTGAAAGCGCTGCCAGCGCTGGCGAATCAGCGCCCTCTGTTCCGGCGGCAATCGCTGCCAGGTCTGAAAACGATCGCGCGCGGCGCCGCGCTGCTCCGGCGACATCGACAGCCAGCGCTGCGCCCCGACGGCGAGCGCCTGCTGCCGTTCGGGCGGCAGGCTGCCCCATTGGCCCTGAAAATGATTCAGCGCCTGCTGCTGCGGCGGCGACAACGATGACCAGGGCACGCCGGTCGGCGGCTCAGCCCCCAGCAGCGGCAGACAGGCCAGCATCAGCCCCAGGGCACACAGTGCGGCGCGGCGATTCATGGCGGCTCTACCGGTGTGCCGGACTTGTTTGCCGGCGGGTCAGGCGGGTTGGGATCGACCGGCTTGGGGCGCGGTGCCGTCTTCGCTCCCGCCGCGACCTTGTCGATATCCGTGCGCGCCAGATAGTCATGCCAATTCTCGTCCTCGGAATCCACCGAACCCAGAAATTCCAGCAGCCCGTCATCGGGCGGCTCGGCGGCCCACGGCTCCCTCGTCAGTACCGTCCCCCCCATCAACAACATCCCTAGCAGCCAGGCACTGCGTTTCACGTCCCGACCGAAGGCGCCTCTGCGCCCTTCGCTTCACCGACCGCCCATTCGTAGAAATCGTTATCGAGATCCTGATCGCCGCTGAGCTGTACCCCATCGCTATCGGCCAGCATCTCCAGGTCCTCGGGTGCGGCATTCGAGAACGGACCGGCCGCCGTGAGCCCGGCGTTCTCGCCATGCGGCACGATCGTGAACATCACCGCGACCACGGCCACCGCGAACGCGCCGGCACCGGCGGGCGCCCAGCGACGCACCACGCTGCGCTGCCAGGAGGGACGCGAGCTCAGCGCGGCATAACGCGCACGCGTAAGCCGCGAGCGAATCTCGGCCGGCAAACGCTCGACGCTTTCGTTCAATAACAGCCGCGCGCGTTGTTCGAATGCGCTTGGCTCATCGGTCACGGGCTTCATGTGGCAAAGTCTCCCAGCTTCAAACGCAGCGCCTGCAGCGCGCGAAAATAATGTGTTTTGACGCTCCCCTGCGAGCATTTCATTGTGGCCGCGGTCTCGGCAACGTCCAATCCTTCAATATTGCGCAATAGGAATGCCTGCCGCTGCCGGCCCGGCAATTGCTCCAGGGCCTGCTCGAGCGCATGCATCATCTGGTCTGATTCCAGCTGCGCCGGGGGCGATGGGCCGCTGTCGGCCGCCTGCGCGATCGGGTCGGGGGCTTCCTGTTCGTCATCGGCGTGCCACGGCATCCAGCTCATGACCTTCTGGCGCACCATGCGGCGGCGCTGAGTGTCGCGGATGCGATTCTCGAGGATGCGATAGAACAGTGGCTTCCATTCGGCGCTGGGACGCGAGGCATAGCGATGCGCCAGCTGCATCATCGCGTCCTGCACTACATCGAGCGCGTCGGCCTCATGACGCAATGCAATCTGTGCGATCCTGAAAGCCTTCCGTTCGACCTCGGCTAGAAAGGTTTCGAGAGCGCGCGCGCCATCCTGGGTCGTATCACGCAAATGGGCTTTCCCGGCCGGGAGCAGATCAGATGTCTGTGTTTGCAGAGTAGCAAAGGCGAGCATGCACGGGCACTCACACTGTTATAGGAGCTGGCTCACACAGCAGAACGGCGCACAATTGGCTTTGGTTGACAGCCTTTGCATAAGCGGAACGTTACGAAAATCATCCACTTATTGGGGGCTTGTGCGTCAGGGGTGAGAATTGCGCCCGCACCGGCGCCCAAAAGACCCTTTGTTCAATTCCAAGGGCCTGATCCTGAAGGAAAATGCGTTTTGATCACTTTTTCATCAAACTGACTCGAATGCCGTAAAACACAGGTGATTTTGCGCTTGCACTACGAGTCATCCACAGAGTTATCCACAACGGTTGTGGACAACGCGCCCGATCACCCGCCGGCGGCGGGCCCCCCGGTAGTGAGGGTGGCGATCGATTTGCCGCGTCAGGCACTGTTCGACTACCTGCCTCCCACCGGTCTCGAAACCTTCCAGGTGCCTGTCGGCGCCCGCGTACGCGTACCCATGGGGACGCGCGAATGCGTCGGCGTGGTCGTGGAGCATGCCGATGAATCTTCGGTGAGCCGCGGCGCGCTCAGGGTCATACACGAACTGATCGATTCGGACTCGCTGCTCGAGCGCCCGCTCATGCGGCTACTGCGCTGGACCGCCCAGTACTACCACCACCCGCTGGGTGAGGTCATGGCCGCAGCGCTGCCCAAGGCACTGCGCCAGGGGGCGCCGGCCATGCCAAAGGTCGAATTTTGGCGCCCCAGCACTGCCGGCTTGAGCCCGGCCGCGAACCAGAGCCTGCGGCGCTCAACACGGCAGCAGGCGCTGCTGGCGCTGCTGGGCGCGCACCCGAACGGGTTGCCCTCGGCGCAGATCGCCGCGCAATTGCCGTCGTGGCGCGAGCCGGCCCGCGCGCTCGAGGCACGCGGCCTGCTCCAACGCTGCCAGGTGACGGCGCCCGCGCAGGCGGCCAGGCCGGCGGCACAGCCTGATGAGGCGCCTTCGTTGTCCGTCGAGCAGAACCAGGCGGTGGCCGGCATCGACGCTGCCGCCGGATCGTTCGCAGCCTTCGTCCTGCACGGCGCGACCGGCAGCGGCAAGAGCGAGGTGTACCTGCAGTGCGCCGCCCGCGCCCTCGCGCGCGGCCAGAGCACGCTGGTGCTGGTGCCCGAGATCGCCTTGACGCCGCAGCTTATCGAACGCTTTCGCCGGCGGTTGCCGTGCGAGATGGCCGTCCTGCACTCGGCCCTGAGCGATGCCGAGCGCCTCGCCGCCTGGCGCGATGCGCGCTCGGGCCGTGCCCGCATCGTGCTCGGTACCCGCTCGGCCGTGTTCGCGCCCATGCCGCATCTGGGACTGATCGTGGTCGATGAGGAGCACGACAGCTCCTACAAGCAGCACGATAGCGGCTGCCGCTACTCAGCCCGCGACGTGAGCGTGGCGCGTGCACAGCAGGGGCAGATCCCGGTGGTACTCGGCTCCGCCACGCCGTCCTTCGAGACCCTGCACAACCTCAGCGCCGCTCGCTACCAGCGGCTGTCATTGCCGCGGCGGCTCGATCAGCCCCAGGCCCCGCGGCTGGCCCTGATCGATCTGCGCGCCCATACCGTAACCCAGGGCCTGTCGACGCCGGTCATCGATGCCATGCGTCGACATCTGGCGGCGCGCGGACAAGTGCTGGTGTTCATCAATCGGCGCGGCTACGCGCCTACCCTGCTGTGTACTGCCTGTGGCTGGATCGCACCTTGCAGCCAGTGCGACGCGCGCCTGACCGTGCATCGCGCCGCCTGCGAACTGCGCTGCCATCATTGTGGAGCGGTCGAGGCGCTGCCGCAGCGCTGTCTGCGCTGCGGCTTCACGGTCAAGCCGGTGGGGCAGGGAACCGAGCGCGTCGAAGAAACCCTGGCACAACTGTTTCCCGGCGAGGCGCTATTGCGCCTGGATCGCGATACCGCCGCGAACCCCGCCGAGCTCGAAGCCCTGATGCGATCGGTAATATCGGGCGCGGCGCGCATACTCGTGGGCACGCAGATCGTGACCAAGGGTCATCACTTCCCGGGCCTGTCGCTGGTGGTGGTGCTCAATGCCGACCAGGGACTGTTCAGCACCGATTTTCGCGCCGCCGAGCGCCTCGCGCAGACCATAGTGCAGGTCGCGGGACGTGCCGGCCGCGAACACAGTCGCGGCGAAGTGCTGATTCAAACCGAGTACCCCGAGCATCCCTTGCTGCAAAGCCTGCTCGCCGGCGGCTACGAGGGCTTCGCAGCCACTGCCTTGCAGGAACGCGCCGCGGCGCGCTGGCCGCCCTTCGGACGGCTGGCGTTATTGCGCGCCTCGGCGCTCAACCTTGCGGCGGCGCTGGAATTCCTGGCCGCCGCGCGCGCCGCCGCACCCGTGGTCGGCGACGTGCGCCTGCTGGGCCCGGTGCCGGCCGCCATGGCGCGCCGCGCCGGGCGACATTATGCACAGCTGTTGCTCGAGAGCCGCGAGCGTGCAGCGCTGCATCGCCTGCTCGATCAGTGGCTGCCCCAGATCGCGGCCCTGCCGCAGGCGCGGCGCGTGCGCTATGCGCTCGACATCGACCCGCTCGACATCCAGTAGCGCACTGCAACTGCGGTAGACTCGCCGGCCGTTTCTCATTGAGGAGTCTTGGTGTGAAAGCCGAGCTCGAACGTCTGATTGCGCAGGCCGTGCAGAGCCTGGGCGCCACGCTGCTGCCCGAGCCGGTCGATCCGGCTTTGATCAGCGTCGAGCGCACGCGCGATCCGAGCCACGGCGACTACGCCTGCAATATCGCCCTGCGGCTCGCGCGCACTGCCGGCAAGCCGCCGCGTGAGATCGCCGCCGCCATCGTCGCAGCGTTACCAGTCAGTCCGATCATCGTGCGCGCGCAAGTAGCCGGGGCCGGATTCATCAACCTGTATCTGGCTCAGAGCGCGCAGGGCGCCGTGCTGGCGCAGGTGCTTGCGCTCACGGATCGCTATGGACTGAGCGAGGCGGGCCGCGGCGAGAAAATCCTGATCGAGTTTGTCTCGGCCAATCCCACCGGGCCGTTGCACGTCGGCCACGGCCGCCAGGCCGCCTATGGCGCCAGCCTGGCCAACCTGCTGCGCGCCGTCGGCTTCGATGTGGCACGCGAGTACTACGTCAATGATGCCGGCAGGCAGATGGATATTCTGACCATCAGTACCTGGTTGCGTTATCTCGAGCGCTGCGGCGAAAGCATCGAGTTTCCAGCCAACGGCTATCGCGGCGAGTACCTGCGCGCCCTTGCCGCGCGCCTGTTCGAGCAGTACGGCCGCGAGTTGCAGCGTGCCAGCAGCGTGGTGTTCGCGCATTTACCGCTGGATGCGCCGGCCGGCGACAAGGAGCTGCACATCGACGCACTCATCGAGCGCATGCGCTCGCTGCTCGGCGCCGGCGGCTTCGAGGCGGTGCTCGAGCTGTCGCTGGCGGCGATGTTGAACGATATTCGCGAGGACCTGGCGGCCTTTGGCGTTGAGTTCGACAGCTGGTATTCCGAGCGCGAACTGGTGCGCAGCGGTGCGGTCGAGCGCGCGCTCGCCAGACTGCAGTCACACGATCAGCTCTATCGCAAGGATGGGGCGCTCTGGTTCCGCTCCAGTCGCTTCGGCGACGACGAGGATCGCGTGCTGGTGCGCGCCAACGGACAGAAGACCTATTTTGCTCCCGATATCGCCTATCACCTGCATAAGCGCGAACGCGGCTTTGAGCGCCTGATCGATGTGCTGGGCGCGGATCATCACGGCTATGTGGCGCGCGTGCGCGGCGCCTTGACCGCGATGGGCGAGCCCGGCGAATCGCTCGAAGCATGCCTGATCCAGTTCGTGAACCTGTTCCGCGGCGCCGAGAAAATCCCGATGGGCAAGCGCACCGGGCAGTTCGTGACCTTGCGGCAATTGCGCGCCGAAGTCGGCAACGACGCCTGCCGGCTGTTCTACCTCATGCGCAGCCATGACCAGCCGCTGGATTTCGATCTCGAGCTCGCCAAAGCGCGCAGCAACGAGAATCCGGTGTACTACCTGCAGTACGCGCACGCACGGGTCGCGAGCGTGCGCCGGCAGCTCGAGGCGCGCCAGCTCAGCTACGATTCAGCGCTTGCGCTGCAGAGCCTCGCGCGGCTCGAGAGCCCGCACGAGCAGGCGGCGCTGGCGGCATTGGCACGCTACCCGGAAGTGCTGCTGCAGGCCGCCGGCGCGCGCGCGCCGCATGCATTGGTTTATTACCTGCGTGAACTCGCCACCGTTTTCCACAGCTGGTACAACGCCGCCACGTTCATCGTCGATGACAGCGCCGTGCGCAACGCGCGGCTGGCGCTGGCCTTCGGCGTACAGCAGGTGCTGCGCAACGGCCTGACGCTGCTGGGCGTATCGGCGCCGGAGAGCATGTGAACGGCAAGCGCCTGACCACGCGTGACTACAAGCGTCCAGCACGCAGCCAGTTCGGCATCGACCTGTCGCACTGGCGTGAATATGGCATAGGGCTTGCGGCCGGATTGTGCGTGGCCGGCATCGTCTATGTCGCCGACCATCGCGCCAGCGAGCCAGCTCCGGCCGAGCGGCCGGTGGCACGCCGCGCCGGGGCGGCCGCGGGGGTCGATGTGGATGCACCGGGAAGCGGCACCAATGCCGATGCGGTCGGTCCCGGGGAGGGCAAATTCGACTTCTACCAGATGCTGCCCAAGTTCGAAGTGGTGGTGCCGGAGAAGGAGCGCGGTACCCGCGTGGCGCCCGCGGCGCTGATCGATCGGCCGGGCGTGTACTTCCTGCAGGCCGGCTCGTATCGCGACATCACGGTCGCCGAGCGCATCCGCGCCCAGCTCGGCAAGCTCGGCATCGAGGCCACGGTACAACGGGTCGCGGTCGATGCCGACGTCTGGCATCGCGTGCGCATCGGACCGATTCGCGATCTCGCCCAGCTCAACAGGCTGCGCGCACAACTGCGGCAAAGCGACCTGGATGCGCTCGTGATCCGGGTTGACGACTAACTGCTTGCCACGCGCAGCATGGCGGCAATGCTGCGATCGACATCCTCATCGCCGGTGGACCAGTTGCTGAGGCTGATTCGCATGGCGGTACGGCCTTGCCATACCGTGATGCCGCACCAGCAGGTGCCCTCCTGCTGCAGCGCTGCCACCACCTTGCGCGTGCGCTCGGCATCGCCGAAAGCCACGAGCACCTGATTGAGCACCACCTCGTTGAGCACCTCATGGCCCGCGGCGGCAAGTCGTGCGGCGAACTCGCGCGCCTGCGCGCAGTTGCGGCGCACGAGTTCCTCGATACCGGCGCGCCCGAGGCTGCGCAACGCCGCCCACACTTCCACGCCGCGCGCACGCCGCGACAGCTCCGGCGTGTAATCGCAGGGATTGCGCTCGGCACTGCCGCTGGGCAAATAATCGGCAGTGACCGCCATGGCCGCCGACAGCGCCTGCGGATCGCGCACCAGCGCCAGACCGCTGTCGTAGGGCACGTTCAGCCACTTGTGCGCATCGGTGGCCCAGGAATCGGCCTGTTCGAGCCCGTCGACCAACGCGCGCTGACCCGCCGCCACCTTGGCCCACAGGCCGAATGCGCCGTCGACGTGCACCCATGCCCCGTGTCGATGGGCCGCATTGATCAGGTCCGTGAAGGGATCGCAGGCACCGGTGTTGACGTTGCCGGCCTGCAGACAAAGGATGGTCGGGCCGGCCATCGGCGGCAGGGCATCGGCACGCATGCGTCCCTGGCCATCGACCGGCACTCGCACGATGCGCGAGCGGCCAAGCCCGAGCAGTCCCAGGGCTTTCAACAGACTCGGATGCGCCTCCTCGCCCGCCATCACGGTGATCGACGGGGCGCCGAACAGCCCGTCGGCTTCGACGTTCCAGCCTGCGCGCTTGAGCACCGCGTGCCGCGCCGCAGCCAGCGCGGTGAAATTTGCCGCGGTGCCGCCGGTCACGAACGCGCCGGCAGTCTGTGGCGGCAGATCGAACAGCTCGATCAGCCAGCGCAGCGCTACCTGCTCCACGCGGGCGACGCCGGGTGTGGCGCTGGCGAAAGCCGCGTTCTGATCCCATGCGCCCGCAAGCCAATTCGCCGCCAGGGCGGCCGGCAACGTGCCGCCGATGACGAAGCCGAAGAATCGCGGGCCCGCCATGGCCATGGTTGCGGGACTCACCAGCTCATCCAGCAATGCCAGCGTTTGTTCGGGAGCGCAAGGCTGCGCCGGCAATGGCTCGTCCAGGCGCGACAGCGCGGCGATCGCCGCGGCGCTGGGGACCACGGCACGGTTTTCCAGGCCCGCAAGGTAACCGCTGCAGCGTTGCCAGGCCTGGGCGAGAACCTGCAGCGACTCAGCGGACCATTTGTGCCTGGGCATCGGCTCGTGGTGGCGACGCAGCCCCATAGCTGCTCTCGAATTCCGGCAGCGCTTCGCAGCGCGCAGTCAGCACGCGCAGCGCCGGATAGGGCGCCGTGTGTACGCTCAAATCCAGGGCTTCGGTAAGAAAAGTGAAAGCGCACACCACGCTGATGTCGGCCTGGGTCAGGCGCTCGCCCACCAGCCAGCGGCCGCTGCCGCGCGTGCTGGCGTGACGCTCCAGCTCCGCCAGGGCGCCATGCATCTGCGTGCGGCAGCGCGCCAGCCAGGGCTCGTGACGTCTCTCGGGCGGCCGGAATGCGCGCTCGTACACCTGCTCGCGTGCCTTGTCGGCGGCGCCCATGGCAATCGCCATGAGCTTCAGCGCCGCGCGCCGCTCACGTCCGACGCGCGGCAGCAGTGCCCGCTGCGGCCCTACCAGTTCGTCCACGTAGTCCAGCAGCGCTGCCGACTCGAGCAGCATTTCGCCATCATCGAGCACCAGGGTCGGCACGCGCACCAGGGGATTGTATTGGCGTATGCGCTCGAAATCAGCGCCGACCGACCAGTCGGCATGCTCGAAGGCGATCCCGCACAGCTTCATGCTGATGGCCACACGCCGCACGTAGGGCGAGTCGTACATGCCGATCAGCAGCATGGCGACCGAACCTCATTCCTCGACGCCATGCCCGATCTCGATGCCCAGTGATCGCAATTTGCGATACAGGTGCGTGCGTTCCATATCGACGCGTTTGGCGAGCAGGCCCACTTTACCGTTGCACAACATCAACTGTTGCTGCAGGTAGGCACGCTCGAAGTGCTCGCGCGCTTCGCGCAGCGGCAAGGCCAGCAGATCGTGCTTGACCAATGGCTCGTCCGCAGGCGTCTGCGCCGAGAGTTCGCGTTCGACCTCTTCGAGCGCAATCTCCTCGCTGCCGGCGTTGAGCAGGAAGCGGCGCGTGAGATTGCGCAGTTCGCGCACGTTGTCGGGCCAGGGATAGTTGCGCAGGCGATTTTGCGCCGCCACGCTGAAACGCCGGAAGCGCAGGCCTTCGCTCTCGGTAAGGATATCGACGTAGTGGCGCAGCAGTTCCGGCACGTCTTCGGCGTAGTCGCGCAGCGCCGGCACGCGCACCAGCAGCACCGAGAGCTGTGCGTACAGATCGCGCCGGAATTCCTCGCTCAGCACGCGGCTGACAATTCCAGGGCGCGCCGAGGCGACGATGCGCGTGTCCAGCTGCACCGGCTCGCCGCCGTTCAAGTGTACGAAGCGGCCGGTTTCCAGCACACCGCTGAGCAGACGCTGGGTCGAGGCAGGCATGTCCTCGATATCGCCGAGGAACAGCGTGCCCTTGCGCGCCTGTTCGATCAGTCCGGGCGCCGCGCCGGGCACGCCGGTTCCGAGCAGGGTCGCGGCGGCGTTGTCCTCGCGTAGTGTGCGGCTATCCAGGGATATGAAGGCGCCGCCAGCCGTCGGTCCCGACTGATGCACGAAGCGCGCGAGCGCCTCGCGCTCGGTGCCGGACTCACCGAGCAGCAGCAACGGCGAGCTGTACGCGGCCAGCCGCGTCAGTTCGCTGCGTAGCTGCGAGATGGTGCGGCTGCGGCCGATGGGCGCTGAGCCGGCCACCGTTCCGGCAGGGACGAATTTACCGCTCGGCCGCCGCGAACGCGCATCCAGCGCGCGCTCGACCGTGCGCAGCAGCTTGGCCAGCGACAAGGGTTTCTCGACGAAATCGTAAGCTCCCAGTCGCGTGGCCTCGACCGCGGTCTCCACCGTGCCGTGGCCGGACATCATGACCACCGGACAGCCGTCGGCAGGTTCGCTCGACCACTCACGCAGCAGCGTGATGCCGTCGGTGTCGGGCATCCAGATATCGAGCAGCACCAGATCGGGTGTCTGGCGCGCGCGCGCGGCACGGGCCTGGCTGGCGTCGGCCGCGACTTCGACCTCGTAACCCTCCTCAGTGAGGATTTCCTGCAGCAGCCGGCGGATGTCGGACTCGTCATCCACCACCAGAATTTTGCTGGCACTCATGCGCGTTCCCTCCGCAGCTGCTCCACGCGTCGCTCCCCCCCGCAAACAGCGCCCGATCCTGGTCGCTGACTGGCAATAGGACCAATATCTTGGCGCCGCCCTCGGGTCGGTTCTCCGCCTCGATACGGCCACCATGTTCTTCTACGATCCGTTTCACGATCGCCAGGCCCAATCCCGTACCGCGCGGCTTGCCGGTGACGTAAGGATCAAACAGGCGTCCGAGTATCTCCTTTCTGAACCCGGGACCGTTATCTGTCACACAGATTACAGCGGCAACCGCCCCCTCTGCACGCTGTTGTCGCGTGCTGAGCTCGACGCAGCCGTCGGCAACACCCGCCAGCGCTTCGATCCCATTGGTGACCAGATTGGCCAGCAGTTGCCGCATGCGACCGCGGTCAGCCTCGATTTCCGGCAACGTCGGGTCAAGATCGAGGCGGATTTCCGCCGCTGGATCCTGCAGCCGGTAGAGCTCGGCGACTTCGGTCACCAGCTGGTTGAGGCTGAAATGTGCCAGCCGCATGTCCGGAGCGCGCGCGTATTCGGAGAACGCGTTGACCATCTGCTTCATCGCATCCACCTGCTGCACGATGGTGTGGGTCGCGCGCTCCAGCAGCAATGCATCCTCGGCATTCATACCGCCCAGCAGTTTGCGCCGCAGCCTCTCGGCCGACAGCTGGATCGGCGTCAGCGGGTTCTTGATCTCGTGCGCCAGGCGCCGGGCCACCTCGCCCCAGGCGGCATCGCGCTGCGCCGCGAGCAGTGCCGTTATGTCATCAAACACGATTACCACCCCGCCGTGCTCACGCTCATCGGGCAAGGGCGTGCACGCCCAAAGCAGCACGCGTTCACCCGATTCGCCCGGCAAAGTCAGCTGCTCGCGCCATTCATCCCAACCGGACTTCAGCCGTGACCTGAGCTCGTCCAGGAAGGTCGCAAAGCGCATGCTGCCGCCGGCCAGCTGCGCCAGGTTCTGCCCGGCCGCGGGTGTGCCGAAGTCACCCCCGAGGATGGTCGCCGCCGACTGGTTGGCACTGTGCAGGCGCAGTTCGCGATCGGTCACGATCACGCCGGTAGACAGGCGTGACAGAATGACCGACAGCCGCTCACGTTCGCGTTCCACCGCCTGCCGGCTGCGCTTGGCTTCTTCGCTCGCGCGCCGCAGGCGTTTGGTCATGTCGTTGAATGAGTGCACCAGAAAACCCATCTCATCGCGCGAAGGCAATGGCAGGCGCGTGCCGAAGTCGCCCTTGCCCACGGCACGCGTGCCGGCGATCAGGTCCTGCACCGGGCGCGTGAGGCGCTGGGCCGAAAAGATCGCGCCGTAGATCGCCGCCAGCAAGGTCAGCAGCACCACCAGCGTCAGCGTGAGTCGAAAACTGATCTTCAGCGGCTCGCGCACCGCCGACAGGTCGCCATACTGCGAGGAGGTGTGCTGCACCGCCTCGGCCAGCGCCGACAGCTCCTGCGGCACGTGGTAGTCGATCAGCACGTAGCGGCGCATGGCGCGCGCCGAGACCGCATCGGCGATCGGCGCCGCCGTGGCAATGGTGTACTGGCCGTTGGGCAGCGGATTCAGGCTGACATAACTGCGGCCGGCGGCTACCTGCAGTGCCACGTCCGGCGGTGCCGGTGCCGGCTGCTGCGCCATCGGCGTGTCGCTGCTGAGCGCCGAGGCGCGCCCGCTCGCCTCGTAGACGATGATTTCCGTGGCCTCGGTGGCGCGCCGCTCCTCATCGAGCCGCTGCAATAGATCCGGTCCGCGCAGCTCGCGCAATGAACGCGCAAACACCTCGGTACGCCGCGCCTGCTCGCGCAGCCGCAGATCCAGCGCCGAGCGCGACAGCACCAGCGCATCGTTCAGTCCCTGCTTGATCTCGACCCGAAACCAGCTGTCGATGCCGCGGTTGATGAAGTCCAGCGAGAACAGATAGACGATGATCAGCGGCGCGATGACCAGGCCGCCGAACATGAACACCGTGCGCACGGTCAGGCGCGAGCCCGGCTTGTGATCGCGGAAATCGCGGTACAGCTGCCAGAATTTGCGCGCCAGCAATATCATCAGCGCCATCACACCGCAGATATTGAGCAGCAGAATCCAGGGCTGCCATTGCGAGAACAAGGTCGAGTTTTCGACGCTGGCTGCCAGCAATACCAGTGTGGCCACGCCGGCGGCGACCGCGACCGCGGTCAGCACGCGTACGGCCGATATTCTTAGAGCGTTAGTGTCCACGTGTACCAGTCGCTGTTGCGATGCCAGGCATCGCTCCAGAACATCAGCGCCCGCATGGCGTCTGACATGCGGCCGCGTCGTACGCCAGCACGCACGGCCACCTGCCACGGCCCTTCGCCACGCAACTGCGACTCGATCAGGATGGGCAGATCCTCGACCCGGCCCAGTTTATCGAGCGCGTCTTCGAGCGTGGCAAAGCTCTCCTGCTCCACCCCCTGGTCGTCGCGCAATACATAACGGTCGGTGACTGCATGGTAGGTGAGCTCGCGACGCATGGTCATGTCCACGACGCTGGCATTCCACCAGAAGCGCCGGTGCCGGGTAATACTCAAGTCGATATCAAACGCCAGCGTCACGCCGTCCTGCAAGGCAACCCGGATGCGATCATTGACCGGATACTGGACGTGCACATTAAGCTGCAGCACGCCGCGGTCGACCACCACGAAAGCCGACAGGATCCGGAAATCGCCATCGAGCGGTCCGGCAGCGCCCTGCGCCCGCGGCACCACCAGGGCGCACATCAGTCCGAAGGCGATGGCGAGATTGAGTCTTTGCAGCACGGGTTTCTATGTTGCGCTTAAGTCACTGTCAGGCAAGCATAATAGAAGCCGTCGGTCTGTGCCTTGGAGCCTGGGAGCAACTGCACACCCAGCGGGCGCACCAGCCAGGGTGCCGGCGAGGCGGGCAGGAGCTCGAACGGCAGCACGCGCGAGCCGGAATTCGCGCTCAGGGCGGCCTCGACGACCCGCTCGTTTTCAGCCGGCAGTAGTGAACAGGTCGAGTACAGCAGGCGACCACCCGGCTTGAGCAGCGCCAGACATTGCTCGAGCAGGCGCCGTTGCGTGGCAGCAAAGGCGGCTATATCGCCGGGCCGGCGCAGCAGCTTGATGTCCGGATGACGGCGAATGACGCCGATGCTGGAGCAGGGCGCGTCCAGCAGGATGCGATCGAACTTCACCCCGTCCCACCAGCGACAGATCCGAGCACAGATCCGCAGCCACCAGCCGGGCTTGGCGCCGCAGCCGCCGAAGATTCTGTGCGATCAGCTCGACGCGCTCGGCATCGATATCGACGGCCGTGAGCTGGAGCGGGCCACCGGCGGCCTCGAGCAGCGCCCCGCTCTTGCCGCCCGGTGCGGCGCAGGCGTCCAGCACGCGCTCGCCGGGCCTGGGGCCGAGCAGCAGGCCGGCCAGCTGCGCACCCGCGTCCTGCACCGACACCAGACCTTCGTCGAAGCCGGGTAGTTGTGCCACGCCCAGCGGCGTATCCAGGACCAGCGCCGTGGACAGCCAGGGTACGCTCTGCGCTCCCAGGCCGCGCTGCTGCAAACGTCCCAGATAATCCTCGGGCGTGGTGCGCGACAGGTCCAGTCGCAGCGCCATGGGCGGATGGGCGTTGTTTGCCTCGACGATCTGCTGCCACTGCCCGGGGAAGCTGTCCTGCAAGGCGCTCAAGAGCCAGGCGGGGTGCGCGCTCGCCGCCTGGCTGTCTTGCATTACCGCCTGGAGAATGCCTGCGCGCTCGCGCAGAAATCGGCGCAGCAGCGCATTGATCATGCCGGCCGCACGCGCCTGCGCCAGCACACGCGCGGCGTCGACCGCGGACGAAACGCTGGCCTCGACCGGATTGCGTGAGTGCTCGAGCTGATGCAGGGCTGCGATCAGCAGCGTGCGCAATACCGGCGCGAGAGCTTTTCCCTGCAAAAGCCGCGCAACAATGGGCTCAAGCTGCAGGTACCAGCGCAGGGCACCGAGGGTAACCGCGCGTACCGCGGCGCGCGGCGCGTCGCGGGTCCCCGCGCCGAGGCGCGCGCGCTCGAACGCCTGTTCAGAGGAGCGGCCGCCAAAGGCGACCTCGGCGATGGCACGCGCGGCGCCGGCCAATACCGCCGCGGCCAAACCTGCGGGCGGCACGTTCAAGCGAAGCGCGCCCCGTTCAGCGGCAAGCCGCTGACCAATTCGGCAGCCGGCAGCACACGCCGGCCGGCAAGCTGGAGTTTCGTAATCGCCAGCACACCCTCGCCGCAGGCCACCTGCAGCGCGTCCTGGAACAGGCCCAGCACCTGTCCCGGCGCGGCCTGCGGGGCGGTAGTCGGCGGTGCGCCGGCAACGTGCGCTTCCCAGATTCGCAGCTGCTGTTCCTGCCAGCGCGTTTCGGCCACGGGCCAGAGGTTGAAAGCCCTGACCTGGCGTGAGATGTCCACGGCGCTGCGCCGCCAATCGATGCGCGCCTCGAGCTTGTCGATCTTGGCGGCATAACTGGCGCCGTGCTCGGACTGCGACCTGGGTTGCGCCGTACCGGCCGCAATGGCCTCGAGGGTATCGAGCAGCGCCGACGCACCCAGCGCCGCCAGGCTCAGGTGCAATCCCCGGGCATCGCTCTGTTCGCTCAAGCCGATGCGCCGCTGCGCCAGCACCGGGCCGGTATCGAGCCCGGGGTCCATCTGCATGATGCTCACACCGCTGTCGCGATCTCCGGCCAGGATCGCGCGCTGGATCGGCGCCGCGCCGCGCCAGCGCGGCAGCAGCGAGGCATGAATGTTGAGACAGCCCAGTGGCGGCAGTGCCAGTGCTTCACGCGGCAACAGCAGGCCGTAGGCGACCACCACCAGCACATCGCTCGCCCACTGCCGCAATGGCGCGAGTTGCTCCGGAGTCTTGAGTTGTAGCGGTTGTGCCAGCGGCAGACCGAGCTGTTCGGCCAGAATTTTGACCGGGCTGGCCTTGAGCTTGCGGCCGCGGCCGGACTCGCGGTCAGGCTGAGTCAGCACTCCCACCAGCCGGTGGTGCGATGCTGCCAGTGCGCGCAGTGCCGGTACCGCGAACTCCGGCGTACCGGCAAAGGCGATGCGCAGCATGCGTCATATGACGCGCGCGGCGCGCGCGCTCGCTGCCGGGGCGCCGCTGGCGCGCTCCCGCCGCTCTTTCTCGAGCTTGCGCCGGATACGCTCGCGCTTGAGGGCAGAGAGGTAATCGACAAACAGCTTCCCGGCGAGGTGATCCATCTCGTGCTGCAGACACACCGCCTCCAGCCCCTCCAGCTCGCGTTCGAATACCTCGCCCTCGGCCGTCTGTGCCCGCACCCGCACGCGTGCGGCGCGCTGCACTTCCTCGAATATGGTGGGTACGGATAGACAGCCTTCTTCGGAGACTTCGACCCCTTCACGGGTCAAAACTTCCGGATTGATGTACACCTGGGGCTGGTCCTTGGCCGAGCTGGGATCCATGACCAGGAGGGCGCGGTGTACGTCCACCTGGGTGGCGGCCAGCCCAATGCCCGGGGCCGCGTACATGGTCTCGAACATATCGGCGATCAGCCGCTTGAGCGCGGCATCAAAAGTACGTACCGGCTGGGCGCGGGTACGCAGCCTGGGATCGGGAAACTCCAATATGGGCAATAGGGCCATCGATACGCTCCGGTTCTTAAACGTGGGGAAATGTGCCAATATTTCAAGGACCAGGGGCTAAATGCTCCGCCACGTGACCCAGTGCACAAAGTTCACAAGGAACGGTGTGCGTTTGGGCGCCGTTAAGTTTATAACAGCCGGGCGCAACGCCCTACCCGGCCCCAAGAGGTAGCAGGGATGTCTTTGAATAAAGTATCAAGTGCCAGCCGACTAACTTTCGGCGGCGCCAGCCTGACGGTGCTACTGTTTCTGGGCGGTTGCTCGACCTATTCGCGCAACAGCCACGAGACCGACGCCGCCCCGCCAGCTGCCGCTGTGGCCGATGACCAGACGCCTGCGCCTGCTGCGGAGCCGCAGACCGATACCGAGGCCCTGGGGGACGTGTCCTCAGATGCCGACACGACCACGGTCATGCCCGACGCCGGTTCGTCGCTCAAGGCCAGCGCACCCAAAAATTACGTGGTGCGGCGTGGCGATACGCTCTGGGGCATTGCCAACATGTTCCTGAAGGATCCGTGGCTGTGGCCCGAGATCTGGTACGTGAACCCCGAGATCCACAATCCGCACCTGATCTACCCGGGCGACACCGTGCATCTGGCCCTGTCCAGCGACGGCAGGACTGCCCTGCAGATCGTGCGCGGAACCGGCCCCGGCAGCCGGCTCGAGCCGTTGCTGCGTACGTCGCCGCTCGACAGTGCCATCGCCACCATACCCTACACGGTCATTGGCGCCTTCCTGGAGCGGCCGGGCGTGCTCAGCCGCGATGAGGTCAAGGCCGCCCCGTACATCCTCGCCCTGCGCGGCGAACACGACATTGCCGGCTTCGGCGACGAGCTGTACGTCAAGAAGCTGGATGCCCAGGCCGGCGCGCGCTACAGCGTCATGCATGTGGATCAGCCGTTGAAGGATCCCGAGGGCAACCGCAAGCTGGGTTATCTCGCGATCTATACCGGTACCGCACAACTGGTTCGGCCTGGCGAAATTGCCAAGGCCACGCTGACCGATTCGGCGCGTGAAACCCTGCAAGGCGACGTGCTGATCTCGGAGGACATCAGTCCGACGAGCGATTTCAAGCCGCATCCGCCTTCGCGGCCGGTCTCGGGCGAGATCGTCGCGGTGGTCGAGGGCGCTGACCTTGCAGGTCAGTACGATGTGGTCGCGATCAATCGCGGTTCCAGTGATGGCCTGGAGCGCGGCAACGTGCTGACGGTGGAAGAGTACCCGGCGCAAGCCGTTGACGAGTGTGCCCAGATCGAGGACCGCAGCACCTGTTTGCGCCATCCAAACACGACTTTGCCGAGCGAGGTCAATGGCACCCTGCTGGTGTTCAAGACCTACGAGCTCATGAGCTACGCACTGATCCTCAACGATATCTCCCCGATCAAAACCTACGATCACGTCCGCAACCCCTGATTTTGGCTCTTTTGCGGCAGAAACACCGCGCTGTGCCACGGTGGGCGCGGCCTATGCTGTGCGCTCATGGACGCGGTGGCATTGCAACTGGTTCTGGGCCGCAGCCATGGCCTGAGCGCGCAGTTATTGCGCGCCGCCGTCGAACAGATTGGCGCACACCTGGGCGGAATCGCCGCCATGGAAGCGCTGATCGGCGAGCGCGCGGCGCTACTGCAATCGCTCGGGTTGTCGCGCGCCGTCAGCACCTGGCTGCACGCTCCGGATCAGTCGCTGATCGATTCCGATCGCGAATGGATTGCGCGCGAGCGCATCGGACTCATCGACGCACTGAGCGCCGGATATCCCGCGCGACTGGCACAGGCGAGCGGTGCGCCGGCGCTGCTGTACGTGCGCGGTGAGGCCGCAAACCTATCCCTGCCGCAATTGGCGATCGTCGGCAGCCGTAGCCCTACCGTCCCGGGACGGCGCACGGCGGAAGCCTTTGCAGGCTGCCTGGCGCGCGCGGGGCTAGCCATTACCAGCGGCCTGGCACACGGCATCGACGCCGCCAGTCACGAGGGTGCACTGGCCGCGGGCGGCCGGACGATTGCGGTGATGGGCTCCGGCCTGGACCAGATCTATCCGCGCGAGCATGAACGACTGGCCGCGCGCATCGCGGCCCAGGGGGCGCTGGTGAGCGAATTTCCGCGCGGCACCGCGCCGGTGCGCGCCAATTTCCCGCGCCGCAACCGCCTCATCAGCGGTCTGAGCCTCGGGACGCTGGTGGTCGAGGCCGCGCGGCACAGCGGCTCGCTGGTCACCGCGCGCCTGGCACTGGAGCAGGGGCGCGAGGTGTTTGCGATTCCGGGCTCGATCCACAATCCGCTTGCTCGTGGCTGCCATGCGTTGATCCAGCGCCGGCGCCAAGCTGGTCGAGGGCACGCGGATATTTTCGAGAGATCGCTATTTCCTTTGACAAACAACATGATATGTCACTGTGTGGCAGCGACGATCGTGTCACAGCCACGCCCGCAACGTTGGACAAGGAGCAGAAAATCCTGTTAGATGCCTTGGGGTTTGAGTCGGCAAGCATCGATACGCTGGTCGAACGAACCGGCATTCCCAGCCAATCCGTCGCGTCCATGTTGCTGATTCTTGAGCTTGAGGGCGCCGTCGGATCGCAGGCCGGGGGCCGCTACATGCGCCTGTAAAGCGGGTGCCCAGCTGACACGACCGACCGTTTTGCTGCAATCAATGATGGACAACAGCGTTTTCGACATCCTGATTTACGTCTTCGACCGCTACATGCTCGAGGAGCTTCCAGCAAGCGCGGAACGCGAGGCGCTGGCGCGCGATCTGGAGAGCGTGGGTTTCGGCGAGGCGAACGTCGAGCGCGCGCTCGACTGGCTGGCCGATCTGGCCGACGAGCGCGAGCGTCCCGACCTGCGCGGCAATGGCTCATTTCGCGTCTATGCGCCGGAGGAGCTGGTGCGACTGGAATCGCAGTGCCGCGGTTTGCTGGCCTCGCTGGAGGCCGGCGGCATCCTCTCGCCCTGCAGCGCGAAATCGTGATCGATCGGCTGCTGGCGCTGGATACCGAGGAGCTGGATATGGAACAGATCAAATGGGTCGTGCTGATGGTGCTGTCCAGCCAGCCCGGCCAGGAACTGGCCTATGCCCGCATGGAGGATCTGGTGTTCGATGGCGCCGCACGCGACCGCACTGAGCCGTCGGCCCTACGGTTCGAGGCACTACCACCCGCGGCTCGTCCGCGGTTTTTCGTTTAACGGCTCCCTCTCGCAGCAGCGCCATGGCTGAAAATCTGGTCATCGTCGAATCGCCCGCCAAGGCGCGCACGATCAAGAAGTACCTCGGCAAGGACTTCGAGGTGCTCGCCTCCTACGGCCACGTGCGCGACCTGGTGCCCAAGGAAGGCGCGGTCGACCCCGAGCACGGCTTCGCGATGCGCTATCAGCTGATCGAAAGCAACGAGCGGCACGTCGAGGCCATCTCCAAGGCGCTGAAGAAGGCCAAGGCGCTGTATCTGGCGACCGACCCGGACCGCGAGGGCGAGGCCATCGCCTGGCATCTGCTCGAGATGCTCAAGGAGCGCGGCGAGCTCGCACGCGCAAGCGGTGCATCGCGTGGTGTTCCACGAGATCACCAAAACGCCATCCGCGCCGCGGTGGCCGCGCCGCGCGAACTGTCGCTCGATCTGGTGAACGCCCAGCAGGCGCGCCGCGCGCTCGACTACCTGGTCGGCTTCAATCTCTCGCCGCTGCTGTGGAAGAAGGTGCGCCGCGGCCTGTCGGCCGGCCGCGTGCAGAGCCCGGCGCTGCGCATGATCTGCGAGCGCGAGGCCGAGATCGAGGCCTTCAAGGCCGCAGGAATACTGGACGCATCGACTGCCGAGGGCGAGCATTCCGAGCAGCGCTTTCCGCTGAAGCTGATCGAATACGCGGCACCAAGGTCGAGCAGTTCAGCTTTCACCAACGAGACCACCGCGCGCGACGCCGAGCGCAGACCGCCGCTGACGTCGGCAGCCGGCCCGCAAGCGGGGCGCTGCGCGTGCTGGCGGTCGACCGCAAGCAGCGGCGCCGCAACCCCGCCCCGCCCTTCACCACCTCGACGCTGCAGCAGGAGGCCTCGCGCAAGCTCGGCTTCTCGGCCCAGCGCACCATGCGCCTGGCGCAGCAGCTGTACGAAGGCGTCGACATCGGCGAGGGCAGCGTCGGCCTGATCACCTACATGCGTACCGACTCGGTGTCGCTGGCCGCCGAGGCGGTGCAGGAGATCCGCGCAGGTCGATCGCGCGGCTGTACGGCCCGGAGGCCGTCGCCGAGGAACTGCGCGTCTACAAGACCAAGTCGAAGAACGCCCAGGAAGCGCACGAGGCGGTGCGTCCGACCTCGGCCGCGATCGTGCCGGCGCGACATCGAGCGTCACCTGGACGCCGGATCAGTTCAAGCTGTATTCACTGATCTGGAAGCGCGCCGTCGCCTGCCAGATGACCCATGCGCTCTTCGATACCGTCGCGGTGGACATGCTCGCCGGCCCCGATGGTCCCGAGCGCCACCTGCTGCGCGCCAACGGCTCGACGCTCATCAAGCCGGGCTACATCGCCGTGTACCAGGAAGGCGCGACGACGCCAAGGTCGACGACAGCGACCACGTGCTGCCGCCCATGAACGAAGGCGACACGGTCAACGCTCAACGCGATCCACGCCGAGCAGCATTTCACCGAGCCGCCGCCGCGCTTCTCCGAAGCCTCGCTGGTCAAGGCGCTCGAGGAATACGGCATCGGCCGTCCGTCCACCTACGCCTCCATCATCTCCACGCTGCGCGACCGCGAGTACGTGGAGATGGACAGCCGGCGCTTCACCCCCACCGACATCGGCAAGATCGTCAACCGCTTCCTGACCGAGCACTTCCCCCACTACGTGGAGTACAACTTCACGGCCGACATGGAAGATGAGCTCGATGCGGTGTCGCGCGGCGAGGAGCAGTGGACCACGCCGCTGGCGAAGTTCTGGAAGCCGTTCATCCAGCAGGTCGAGACATCGAGAAGAACGTCTCGCGCGAGCAGGTCGCCCAGGCGCGCGAGATCGGCCGCGATCCGGTCAGCGGCAAGCCGATGACGCGTGCGCATGGGGCGCTTCGGCCCGTTCGTGCAGATCGGCACCAAGGACGATGAGGAGAAGCCGAAGTTCGCGGGGCTGCGTCCCGGCCAGAAGATGGACACCATCACGCTCGAGCAGGCGCTGGAGCTGTTCAAGCTGCCGCGCACGCTGGGCGCCACGGCCGAGGGCGAGCCGATCGTCACCAACATCGGCCGCTTCGGCCCCTACATCAAGTACGGCGACAAATATGTCTCGCTCAAGGATGACGATCCGTACACCGTGACGCTGGAGACGCGCGCTCGAAGTGCATCCGCGCCAAGCAGGAGGCGGATGCCAATCGCATCATCCAGGACTTCGGCGTCGACAAGCATCCAGGTGCTCAACGGCCGCTATGGCCCGTACATCACGCAAGGTGAAAAGAACGCCCGCATCCCCAAGGATCGCGATCCGAAGAGCCTGACGCTCGAGGAGTGCCGCGCACTGCTCGCGGCCGCGCCCGTGCGCGGCAGTCGCTTCGGCCGCGGCAAGCGCGGCGTGGGCGCGCCAGGCAAGACCACGGCCAAGGCGCAGCGGTGACGAGTGCCGAGCACCCGACGTCCGGCGGCCCGGACCGCCGGCCGCTGAGACAGCGTCGAGACGGCGCCGGCCAAGCAAGGCGCGCCGAACGCGCAAGCCGAAGCCCAAGCCGCGCGGCAAAGCCGCGCGCGAAGCCCCAAGCGCGCGCCAGCGTCCAGCGCGCCGGCGGGCCGGCCGCAACCAAAGCCGAGGCCGCCTAGAAGCGCTGCGCAGCAAGCCGTCAGGCGATCTCGATGAAATACCGCCACAGCTTTCACGCCGGAAACTTCGCCGACGTCCACAAGCACATCGCGCTGCTGGCGGTCATCGCGAGCCTGCAGCGCAAGGACAAGGGCTTCCTGTATCTCGACACCCACGCCGGACGCGGCGCCTACGATCTGACCGATCCGCCGGCAGCCGCAGCGGTGCGCGAGGCCGACTGGCGTCACCGCATCCTGATGGCGAGCCGGACGCCTGCCCGAGGAGATGCAGGCCTACGGCCACGCCATCGCCACACTGGCGCGAACTCGTCAAGGACCGCAACGCCTATCCGGGCTCCCCGGTGCTCGCCGCCGGCAGCGCTGCGCGCACAGGATCGCGCCATTCTGATCGAGCTGCAGCCCCCCGAAGCCGATGCGCTGGAACGCGCCGTCTCGCATCACGCCAATGCGCGCGTTGAATGCGGAGACGGCTATGAGCAGCTGCGCGCCTACCTGCCCCCGGTCGAGCGTCGCGGGCTGGTGCTGATCGACCCGCCCTACGAGGAGACCAGCCGCGACTTCGAGCGTCGCACGCAGGCGGCCATCGGCGATGTGCTGCAGCGCTTCGCGAACGCCGCGGTCGTCATGCTGTGGTATCCGATCAAGGATGCGCGCGACACCCAGCTATGGCGCAAACGCCTGCGCGCCAGCTTGCCGGCGCCTGAGCTTGGTGCAGCGAACTTTGGGTGCATCCGTCGTGACTCACGTATCGCGCTGAACGGGTCAGGACTGATTATCATCCATCCGCCGTACCAGCTCGCGGCAGCGCATGCGGCTGTGGTCACCGCAACTGGCGGCGGATGCTCGACGCTGCCGCAACCGGAGGCTGCCTGGTGGAAGCGCAGGAGTCAGGATGACGCAGGACTCGCCCGCTGAATATGGCGTCATCGGCCACCGGTGGCGCACAGCCGCTCGCCCTTCATCCACGGCCTCTTCGCCCGGCAGACGGGCCAGCACATGGTCTACCGGATGCACGATGTGTCCCCGGAGCGGCTGCACGCCCTTCGTGATCGACTTCTGGAAGCGCGGCGGCAAGGGTCTCAACGTCACCGTGCCGCACAAGATCAAGGCGCGGCAACCTGGTCGCGAGATGAGCCAGCGTGCCGCCCGTGCCGGCGCCGTCAATACCCTGTTGATGGACGCGCACGGCATCACCGGCGACAACACCGATGGCGCCGGGCTGGTGCGTGATCTCACCCAGAACCTCAAGGTCTGTCCTCAACGGGTCGCGCATCCTGCTGGTGGGCTCCGGTGGCGCCGCGCGCGGCTGTCGTGGGTCCGTTGCTGGATGAGTCGCCCGCCGTACTGGTCATCGCCGGGCGCTCCGCGCGAACGGGCCGACGCGCGCTCGGTCAGTTTGAAACTTTCGGCGCGGTGGCCGGCTGCAGGACTCGACGCCGTGCCGGCCGATGGCAGCACTTGATCTCGTGATCAATGCCACCTCCGCCGGCCTCGGGGCGAGGTGGCCGCACGTCCCGCGAGCGTGCTGCGGACCGCCCCGGACCTTCTGCTACGACATGGCCTATACGCGGGTGGCAGCGCCGAAACGGCCTTCCTGACCTGGGCGCGCGAGGCGGGGCTGCGAAGCGCTGCGCAGGGCTGGGGGATGCTGGTGGAGCAGGCGGCCGAATCCTTTCTGAACTGTGGCGCGGCGTGCGCCCCGACACCGCCGCGATACTCGCAACATTGCGCGGCTGAACTCTGGCACCAGCTTCAATGAAAGCTCATGTCTACGCGGCCTTCCTGCTGGGCGCCGGCGATGAGCGTGGAGCAGGCCGTGGATTTCTTCGTCAGCGAAGGTTATCAGGCGCGAGGGCGCCGATTTCAGCCTGCAGCGTTTTCACGATGAGTTCGTGCAGCAGGGGTTCCCGCCCATCAAGCTCGTCCGGCGCGCCTTGCTGCATGACGATTCGCCCACACTGTAGGTTCAGGGCCGGTTCATGGGCGGCAGACCAATGTCCGGAGCCTGGTGCGAGGGGAAGTCATGATGCGCGCGCTTGGTAGGCTGCTCATTAGTCTGGCCGCCGCTGGCGGCCTCGCCGCGTGGGCAGCGGCGCCGGCCCTGGCGCAGGAATCCGGCGTGAGCTCGGATCAGGTCGATTCAGGCCAGCCAGACGGCGATCCGCCCAGTCGCGCGGCACGCCTGAGCTACCTTGAAGGTTCGGTATCCTGGCAGCCCGCCGGTCTCGATGACTGGAGCGTGGCGCCGTTGAATCAACCCCTGACCGCGGGCGATGCGCTCTGGAGCGATAGCGGCGCGCACGTGGAAGTGGACCTGGGCTCGGCGGTTTTGCGTCTTGATGAAAGTAGCGCTGTCAGCTTTCTCGATCTGAGCGATCAGGCCGTGCAGCTTCGCCTCAGCGCCGGGGCCGTGGACATCAGCGTCAGCGGCCTGGGCTCCGGCGAAGCCTTCGAGATCGATGCTCCCAATGCCGCGGTAATGCTGCTGCGCCCCGGTGAATACCGCCTCAACATCGACAGCGCCGGCAACACCAGCGTTGCCGTACGCAATGGACAGGCGCAGGTGGCCAGCGGCGATCAGCAGGCCATGTCACTGGCGACCGGGCAGCGCGGGTTGTATAGCAGCAATGGCTCCTACGCCGTGGCAGGAGCCGGCCCGCCCGATGATTTCGATCGCTGGGTCCAGCAGCGCCAGGCGCGCTGGGCCGCTGAACAGGCGGACACACAATATGTTTCCAGCGATGTGGTCGGCTATGAAGACCTGAACGACTACGGACAATGGCAGCAGGAACCCGATGATGGCTACGTCTGGTTTCCGACGCAGGTGGCCGACGATTGGGTTCCGTACAGCGCCGGTCATTGGGCCTGGGTGGTGCCCTGGGGCTGGAGCTGGGTGGATGATGCCCCGTGGGGCTTTGCGCCGTTTCACTACGGTCGCTGGGGCCATTTCGGACGTCGCTGGGGTTGGGTACCGGCGCCGCCGCATCGTCATGCCCTGTATGCACCGGCCCTGGTCGCCTGGGTGGGCGGACCCACGCTATCGCTGGGCGGCGGTACTGCCGTGGGCTGGCTGCCGCTGGCCCCGGGCGAGGTGTACGTGCCGGCTTATCGGGTGAGCCCGCGCTATCTGCAGAACGTGAATATCAGCAACAACAGCCGCCTCAATGCCACCTACGTCACCAACGTAGCGCGCAATCCCGCGCTTCAGAACCGATATGCCAACGGCCCTATACCCCGTGCTTTGACCGTCGTGCCGCAGAACAATTTCTCCGCCGGCCAATCGGTGGCGCGGCACGCGATCACTCCGCCGCCGCAATTTACCTCGGCGACACCGGCCGCGCGCATGCCAGGCATCGTCCCGGGACGCGAGAGCGTGCTGGGACCGGTGGCTCTGGCGCGCATCAGTCGTCCACCGGCTGCGGTTTTTGACCGCCCGGTAATGACGCATCGCCAGCCACCACCGGCGCCACCGAAATTCGACCTGCAACAGCAGGCGATTCAGGGCAATGGCGGCCGGCCGTTGGATGCCGCCCAGCTGCAGCGCCTGCACCCGCCCGAGATGCATCGCAGCGTTCTGCCGCCAGCCTCGGCACTGCGCGGCATACCGGAACGAGCGCCGCAATTTCAAGCGCCTTCGCAGGCGATGGGCCCGAACGTATTTCAACAGCGTGATCGCGAGCTGCAGCAGCAGCGCGAGCAGCAGTTGCGCGAACAGCACGCACAGGAGCAACAGCATCTGCAGCAAAGGCAGCGGCAAGTGCTGCAACATCCCGAGCCGCAGCAGTTACCCGCGCCGCAACCGCGTCCGGTGCAGGTGCCGCGCGCACCGCCGCCGCCGGCATCGCCACCGCCGTCCCCGCCGAAGGCGGCGCCCCGACGAATGCCGCCGCTGCCGGCCGAACAACACTAGTGCCGCGGGTCGATCCAGCCGTCGTCGCCCTCGAGCAGTCGGCTTGCTTCGTGCGGGCCCCAGGTGCCGCACGGATAGTCGTATACCGGCGTGGTGTCGCCCAACACAGGATCGACGATGGCCCACTGCGCCTCGATCGCA
Organism: uncultured Gammaproteobacteria bacterium; assembly: GCA_963735775.1. Lineage (GTDB taxonomy): Bacteria > Pseudomonadota > Gammaproteobacteria > Steroidobacterales > Steroidobacteraceae > FEN-1191. The sequence continues at coordinate 307,220 of CAVTMG010000001.1, forward strand.
TCCTGGCGACCGAATAGACCCAGGTCGCCGCGCAAGGCATCCCCGAGCAGCCGCTCATACGGGGTCAGGGCATCGCCGGGCTGGCGCGTGACGATCAGTTCGACGTCTTCGCCAGCCATGCGTTCGCCGGGAACTTTTACCCGCATGCCAAAGGCGATGACCACATCGGGACTCAGCCGCAAGCGCAGATGGCTCGACAGACTGGGCACCAGTTCGCCGAACACCTCGCGCGGCGGGCGGCGAAATTCCACCACCACCTCGGTGGACGTGACCGGCATGCATTTGCCGGCGCGAATGTAGAACGGCACGTCGGCCCAGCGCCAGCTGTCAACGAACAGGCGCACCGCGGCGTAGGTCTCAACCGAAGAATTGTCAGCGACGCCGGGAGCGCTGCGGTAGCCGTGGTATTGCCCGCGCACGATGCTCTGCGCGTCCAGCGGCCGGATGGCTCGCAGCACGCGCGATTTCTCATCTCGCAGGGCGGTCGATGCACCATGCAGGGGTGCGTCCATGATCATGTTGCTGAGCACCTGCAGCAGGTGATTCTGGATCACATCGCGCACCGCTCCAGCCTCTTCATAAAAGGCACCGCGGCCTTGTACGTCGAAATCCTCCGCCATCGTGATCTGTACGCTGCGAATGTAGTTGCGGTTCCAGATCGGCTCCAGGAACGCGTTGCTGAAGCGCGTGTATAGGATGTTCTGCACCGGCTCCTTGCCGAGGTAGTGATCGATGCGAAAGATCGCGTCCTCGGGAAAATGCTGCCACAGAATCGCATTGAGTTCGCGCGCAGACTTAAGATCACGGCCGAACGGCTTTTCCAGCACCACGCGCGCATTGCTGGCGCAGCCGGCTGCTGCCAGGCCGCCGATCACGGTGGCAAACACGCTCGGCGGAATCGCCAGGTAGTGTAATGGCGCACTGGCGCTTCCCAGGGCCGAGCGCAGGCGGGTGAAGGTCTCGGCTTCGCGATAGTCGCCATCGACGTATTGCAGCAGCGAAGCGAGCTTTTCGAACGCCTTGTCATCGTACGAACCGTGCTCCTTGATCGAAGCGCGAGCGCGCTCGATCAGCTTGTCGCGCCCCCAGCCGGAACGGCCGACACCCACGATCGGCGCCTCCAGATGACCACGGCGCACCAGCGCCTGTAGTGCCGGAAAAATCTGCTTGTACGCCAGATCGCCGGTAGCGCCGAAGAACACGAACGCATCGGACAGGCGGGTTTCCATGGCCACGCTCAGCTCTTGACGCCGGAGGATTTTTCGTGGTGGCCGCCGAAGCCCAGGCGCATGGCCGAAAGCATGCGGTTGGCAAACTCGGCCTCACCGCGCGAGCTGAAGCGCGCAAACAATGCGGTGGCGAGCACCGGCACCGGAACGCCGGCATCCACGGCCGTCTGTATGGTCCAGCGGCCCTCGCCGGAATCGGCAACGTGGCCTGCGAACTGCTCGAGCGTCGAATTTGTCGCCAGTTGCCCGGCCAGCAGATCCAGCAGCCACGAACTCACGACGCTGCCATGACGCCAGAGCTCGGCGATCTGATCGAGCTTGAAATCAAAGCCATGAGTCTGCTTCTCTACCGGCGCGGTCTCGGCATCGATCACCGGGGTGTCGGCGACAATGCTGATTCGATGCAGCACGTTGAATCCTTCCGCGTACGCCGCCATGAGGCCGTACTCGATGCCGTTGTGAATCATCTTGACGAAATGTCCGGCGCCGCTCGGGCCAACGTGCAGGTAACCGCGCGCCGCGGTACTTCCGCCGCTGGCAGTGGCGTCGGATGCTAGTGCCGCGAACACCGGTTCGAGCAGCTGCACCGCTGGCGTGTCACCGCCGATCATCAGGCAATAACCGCGCTCCAGGCCCCACAGGCCGCCGCTGGTGCCCACGTCCAGGTAACGCACCCCTTTCGCGCCCAGCTGCTGCGCGCGCCGGATATCGTCGGCATAGTGGGAGTTGCCGCCATCGATGACAATGTCCCCGGAGCGAAGTACCGGTTGCAATGAATCGAGCAGCGCATCGACCGCGCCGGCCGGAATCATGATCCACAGGATCCGGGGCGCGGGCAGTTTTGCAATCAGGTCCGCGGGCGAAGCGGCGGCGGCCGCGCCCACGTCGGCCAAGGCGCTGGCAGCGGCGGCATTGTTGTCGTAGACCACGCAGGTATGACCGGACTTGGCCAGGCGGCGGACCATGTTTGAACCCATGCGGCCGAGGCCAATCATTCCAATTTTCACGCGCTCTCCAGTCGCAGCTTCCTGCGCGCTCAGATCTCTTGGGGAATGGGCGGGTCGTCGCGGCGATCGACAGGTCTGGCTGCGCGGCGCCGCAGGCGGATCAGAGCACAAATCTCGCCGTTGTGGAATTGCCTGGCGTCTGACGTGAAGCGCCCAGCTTAGTCAAAGGCAATGCCGGTGGCTTCGAACAGCCGGTACTGCCAATAGCGCAGCTGCGAGGCATCGGTGTAGACATCGGCGTCGGTGGTGTACTCGGTGCCGCCGGAGGCGCGGTTGTACCAGAGCATGTCGAACCAGGTGAGTGCATCCATACCGGCCGGCGCATCGGCCGGCAGGTCGATGATGACCGCTGCGGCCAGATCGAAATCGCCCAGGTCGCGCCGGGTGAGTTCGGCCGTCCCGGTCATCAGCCAGTCGCGCGTCTCGCTCTGCACCAGCACGAATCCGGGGCTGAACTGTTCACCGTGAGTCCGGTACCAGCGCACGCGCACTGCGCCGTCGCTGGCGGCGACCAGCTCCGAGGCGACTTCCCGGTTCGGGATGCCGGAGCGCGCATAACCGTAGCCGTCCTTGCCCGGATCGAGCAGTAGGCGAACGATCACACCTCGGCGCGCCGCGTCGAGCAATGCGCGCACCAGCTCGCGTTGCGACAGGTACAGTGCCGCGACCTCAATGCGATCGCCTTTGCCCGCGGCATCAATGCGCGCCACCAGTACCGTGGCAATAGCGCCCTCGGTCACCACACGCGCGCGCGCCGCGGCAGGATTCGCGGGCGGCACAACCAGTCGCTGCTGCTGCAGCAGCCGCTGTGAGCGCGCCTGCATGGCGCCCCCGTCGCTCCAGCCTGAAAACTGCGCCAGCGCAAATTCCGACTCGAGCAGGGGCTCCAGTGCGCTGCCGGATAGATGCAGGGCGGTGGCCGAATGAATGGCAGCCTCGGCGTTGAGCGGACGGGAAAAGATGAGCGCGCTCATGCCACCGGCGCCGTCATCGGCCAGCAGCAGCTGACGATGGCTGCGCTCGTAGGCGCGCAGCTCCCCCCAAAGCTGCAGCGATACGCCGGCCGGCCCGACGCCGAGCGGATTGGGCCAGTCCGAAGATGAGGCCGCACCGCTCCACCAACGGCAGCACAGGTTCCAGAATGACGCAAAGGCCGCATCCGGCGCGCGCAAACGGTCCACGTCTACCGCCAGCACCTCCACGCCTGCGACCGCCAGGCGCTCGAGCAATGGCCGCACGCTGTCCATGCGCTGCGTCGAAGGGTCGGTGAGCAACAGCACGGACAGCTCGGGATTCAGCGCCCTGGCGCGCAATAGCGCATCGACCACGCCGGCTGCGATCGGCGGTGCTGCGCGCAGGCGCGAAGCCTCCGGTCCGGCTGCCGGGAAATCGCCGAACAGGCCGGTATCGAGCAGCACCATCTGCCGCGCCTGCGAGATCATGGTTAGCAGTTCCGGATCTATCTGCTGCTCCACCAGCGGCGCGCCGTTGGCATCGGCAGCACTGAGGTCGCGCAGAAAGCGCGGCGCCGGGCCCGGCAGCGACTGCCATTGACCTGCGATGTGCAAGCCGGGCGGCAGGCGCTTGAATGACATCCACGCGGCGCCGAGCAACCAGGCGAACAACAGCGCCAACGGCAACAGCCGTAGCAGCGAACGCAGCGCACCCGAAGAGCGAGCCGGCGCCGCGTCGAACCGGTCGGTCAACGGCTCCTTCAGGCCGACACGGGCCGCAGGGTAACGGCAGCGACCGGCATAAGATTGGCGAAGGCTGGGCGGCCGCCCTGCTGCGTCAGCAGCAGCTGCAGCAACTCATCGATGCTGCGTGCCTCGCCGAACAATTGTCCCTGCCCCAGGTTGCAGCGGCTGTTGCACAGGAACTCCAGCTGGCGTACCGATTCCACGCCCTCGGCAACCACCTCCATGCCCAGGCTGTGTCCCATGTCGATGATGGTACGCACCAATATTGCGTCGGCCGGATCATCGGCGGCGTCGCGAACGAAGGATTGATCGATCTTGAGCGTGCCGATCGGGAACTGCTGCAGCGCTGACAGCGAAGAATACCCGGTACCGAAATCGTCGATCGACAGATGTAGGCCCATGTCGTGCAGTTGATTGAGCATCTGCACGGTGCGCCGCGGATCGGCCATCAACGTGGTCTCGGTGATCTCGAGCTCGAAGTTGCGGGTCGGCACCTGGTGGCGTTCGAACACCGAACGGCAATTCAGGATAAAGCCCGCCTGCTTGAGCTGCTTTAGCGACAGGTTCAGCGAGATGCGTCCCGGGTCGGCAATGTGGCGGCGCAGTGCGCGGAAATCCATGCACACGCGCTCGAGCACCCACTCGCCGATGGCGCTGATGAGATTGTTCTCCTCGGCGATGGGAATGAACTGCGCCGGGGGGATATCCCCGTGGCCGGGAAGTCGCCAGCGCAGCAGTGCCTCCGCGCCCACCACGCGGCCATCGCGCAGGTCGACCTTGGGCTGGTAGCGCACCACGAATTCATCGCGCTCGACCGCGCGCCGCAGCTTGCTCTTGAGCATGAGCCGCTCCACCGCCGCGGCATTCATCTCGGGCGAATAGAAGGCGTAGGTGTTGCCGCCGTTCTGCTTCGAGTAGTACATGGCGGCATCGGCGTTGCGGATCAGATCGATGACGTTCTCGGCATCGCGCGGGCACAGGGCGACGCCGATGCTGACCGTCAGGAATACCTCCTGCGTGCGGATGTGAAAGGCCTCGCCCGCCGCGTGCAGCACGGTGCGCGCGAGCTGCGCGACCTGGCCGCTGGCTTCCTCAGCATCCTCGCTGATGCCGTCGACGAACAACGCGAACTCATCCCCGGCCAGTCGGCCCAGCACCGCCTCGCTGTTCAATACCCGCGTCAAACGCTCGGTCAGCACTTCCAGCACGCGATCGCCCGAGGCGTGACCGAAGGTGTCGTTGACCTCCTTGAATCGGTCCATGTCGACGTACAGCATCGCAACCCCATGACCACCCCGGCGTGAGCGGGCAATGGCTTGCTGCAGCAGGTGCTGGAACTGCATGCGGTTGGGAATCTTGGTCAGCGCATCGTAGCGCGCGAGATAGCGGATGCGGCGCTCGGCGCGCTTGCGCTCGGTGATATCGCGCGCCACGAAGATCTCGCCCTCGAACTGCGGATCGTCGGTGGCGATGGTCGAGCCGACGAACGAGACCGGAATGGTCTGGCCCGAGTGGGTGCGCAGCACCGTTTCACCGGCATCGCACGCGACCTGCAGCGGATCGGCTTCGCCCTTCTCCGACGGTTCGAGCAGCGTCACGATGTCCTTGCCGATCAGCTCGCTCTCGTTGAAACCGGTGAGTCCGTAGGCCGCTTCGTTGGCGATGCGCACGATACCCTGCGGGGTAGTCACGAACACCGCATCGGTCATGCTGTTGAGTACGCTGTGCAGGTAGTTGCGCGTGAAGGTGGTGGTGCGCAGCGCCTGGCGCATGTTCTCGAACGCCAGTTCCAGCTCGCCGAGCTTGTCGCGCCGCGTACTCACCAAAGCCTGGCGAAACTCACCGCGACTGATCTGTTGCGCGGCGCCGATCAGGCCGGTAACGGTGCCGTCAAGGCGATTGCGCTGGCGCCACAGCCAGAACCCCGGCACCATGACTGCGCACGCCGCGCAGGCGCCGGCCAGTACCAGGAATGAAGGCGGCAGCAGGTAGCGGCGGCCGAGAAAATCGAGCAGTGCCGCCACCCCCAGGAAAACGGCACAAAGGACCAGCATTACATATTTAAACTGTGGGCCGCGCATCCGGCCTCCGGGGTACCCTATCGACTCGGAATCATGCCGTATGTACGGCTCCACGGCTACAGCGATGTCGGTTCTAGATCCACAGCAATTGACCGGGCGAACACGCGGGCACGTACGCGAGCTGCAGGAGCCGCCGTGCACGCTGCATCCGGAGGCCGCACGGGCCTTTCTGGCGTTGCGCGCGGCAGCCGCATTGGATGGCCTGGACCTGACCCCGGCTTCGAGCTTTCGGGATTTCGAGCGCCAGCGCACCATCTGGAACGACAAGTTTCTGGGCCGCCGGCCGCTGCTGGATCGCGATGGCCGCACCCTGCAGCCGGCACACATGAGCGCAGCCGATATCGTGCGTGCCGTGCTGCACTGGTCGGCACTGCCGGGCGCCAGCCGCCACCACTGGGGTACCGAGATCGACGTGATCGATCGCAAAGCCCTGATGCATGGGCAGTTGGCGGAACTGGTGCCGGCCGAGTACGCCGCCGACGGTGTGTTCGCGAAACTCGGCCTGTGGCTTTCCCAGCACGCTGAAAGCTATGGCTTCTTCCGGCCCTACGACCGCGATCGCGGTGGCGTGCAGCCCGAGCCTTGGCATTTAAGCTACGCGCCGATAGCAGGCGCGGCGTTGACGGCGCTGACGCTTGCGGTACTGGCCGAGGCGCTGCACGGTGTGGATCTGGCCGGCGCTCACGTGGTGCACGCGCAACTGGACGACATTCACGCGCGTTATGTACGCGCCGTTGCCGCCCCGAGCGCGTTGGCGCTGGCGGCGCCACGCCTGCCTCCGGACCGGCTCAGTCCTGCAGCCAGGCCTTCTTGAAATATCCCAGCATCAAGCTGCGTACGCGGCCGAGCGTCTCGGGATCGGCGGCGTGCAACGGCGGGTTTCGCCGCAACATGCGCCAGCTCTCGCTGCGCAGCACCTGCTCCAGATACTGCATGTTGCGTTCGATGGATTCGATATAGGGGTTGCGTCCCTCAAACAGAATTTCGAGATAGCGATAAGCGCGCTCGAAATCCCGATCCAGGCGCGTGGCACGGGTGTTGCTCACGAATCCCGGCGTTTGCCGCAGAAGATCCAGGCCGGAGGCATATCGCACTTCGGGCCCGTCACCACCGGTGGATAGCGCCAGGCCGCCGAGCACAAATTCCGGATACAGCCGGTCGCGGCACTTCTCCAGATAACAGCGATCGGCCAGTTGCGCGATCATATCGGCGGTGCCGAGCAAGTGGCCCAAGCGGGTGTCGCGCGGGTCGGTCGTGACGATCTGGTCGAAGGGGCGTTCATAGCCGGTGAAATGAATGATCTGGGCCGCCACGTCGGCCCAGCCCGGCAGGCCGATCTGCGGCAGATAGTGCTGCAGGAATTCCGCGCCGCGGCTGACGTGACTGCGGGTGAACTCCGCGCCGTTGGACTGCTCGTGATCGCTGCTGCGCCGCAGATAGCCGACGTCGTGAAACAAGGCAAGGATGACGCCCACCACGGCGCGCTCGGCATCGAGCTTCCAGAGCGGCGCGACCTGTCGCTCATAGCCGGCGAGCAGGCGCGCCATCGCCAGGGTGACATCAAGCGTGTGCTGGCGGTCGTGATAAACCGTATCGACGCCGGCATAGCCGGGCATGCGGCCCGCGAACAAGGCATCAAAGTCGGCGAAGGCGCGTTCCACCGGCGCGAGCACCACATGCGGCCAGGCGGAGACCAGCAATTGCTCGGTGGCCCGCAGTACTTCCTGCGGCGAGCTGACGCGCACGGTGTTGGTGATGTCGAAGTCGCTGCGGCGGACACCGCCCATGTCTACGCTACCGTCTGTCGGCGCGCGGAAACGCTCGGGAGGAAAGGCCGTCATCGCGCCGGAGTCTAGGGTAAGTGTCCAGGCCCCACCTATGACGCGGTGCACAGTTCCAGTCGGCTTTTCAGCCGGCTATTCATATGTCAAAGCTCGACTGTACGCGGCGCACAGTTGCCGCCGCCGCGGGCCTGGCCAGGCAAATCCATACGGCTTTTTTATGAGCTTGCCATGCAGCATTCGAGCCCTGACCCGGAGGCACCATGGATGTTTGGTTTATCGGCCTGATCGTCGCGCTGGCGCTGCTCACCTGGGGCGGCGTGGTGCTGTGTGAACGGCTGTTGAGTCGTCAATGAGTGCGCTGTATTGGATCGCGCTGCTGCTGACGGTGGGCCTGTTCGCCTATCTGGTGTACGCGATGCTCAAAGCGGAGAAATTCTGATATGACCGCCAACGGATGGCTGCAACTGGCGCTCTATGTTGTCGTTCTATTGCTGTTGGTCAAACCGCTGGGCAGCTACATGGCCGGCGTATTCGACGGCAGCGGTGGCGTAACCCGCGTCTTCGCGCCGATCGAACGGGCGCTTTATCGACTGTGCCGCGTTGATGCGCAAGTGCAGATGAGCTGGAAGCAATACGCGCTGGCGATGCTCGTGTTCAATTTTTTCGGTGCGCTGGCGATATACGCCCTGCAACGCCTGCAGGCCTATCTGCCCTGGAACCCGCAACAGATGGCGCGCCGTGTCGGCCGATTCGTCGTTCAACACCGCCGTGAGCTTCGCAACCAACACCAATTGGCAGGGCTACGGCGGCGAGTCGACCATGAGCTATCTGACGCAAATGGCCGGGCTCGGCGTCCAGAATTTCCTGTCGGCGGCGACTGGGATCGCGGTCCTGATTGCGCTGATCCGAGGGTTCGCGCTCAAGCAAGCGCAGCACATCGGCAACTTCTGGGTCGATATGACGCGCAGCACGCTGTACGTGCTGCTTCCCCTGTCGCTGATTCTGGCGCTGCTGCTGGTCGGCCAGGGTGTGGTGCAGAGCTACAAGCCCTACCAGACCGTATCGCTGATCAATCCGATCAACGTTGACGAGCCGGTCACGGATGCGGACGGCAATCCGGTCAAGGACGCCAAGGGCAATCCGGAGACCAAAAGTGTCCACGTCGACTCACAGACGATTCCGCTCGGACCGGCCGCCAGCCAGATTGCGATCAAACAGCTTGGCACCAACGGCGGTGGCTTCTTCAACGCCAATTCTGCACACCCCTTCGAGAATCCGTCACCATTGAGCGATTTTCTCGAGCTGCTCTCGATCCTGCTGATACCTGCGGCATTGTGCTACAGCTTTGGCCGCATGGTCGGCGACACGCGGCAGGGCTGGGCGGTACTCGCGGCCATGTTTGTGCTCTGGGTGCCGTTGCTTGCAATCACTGCAGCAGCCGAAGGGCGCAGCAATCCGGCATACCCGGCCAGCGTTGCACAGGCACCCTCGGCTCAGCAGTCGGGTGGCAACATGGAAGGCAAGGAAACCCGATTCGGCGTCGCCGATTCGGCGCTTTGGGCCGCCGCGACCACCGCCGCATCGAACGGCTCGGTCAACTCCATGCACGATTCGTTCACGCCGGTGGGCGGACTGATAGCCATGTGGCTCATACAGCTGGGAGAGGTGATCTTCGGCGGCGTGGGCTCGGGTCTTTACGGCATGCTCGTGTTTGCCATCATCGCGGTATTCATCGCTGGACTCATGGTCGGTCGCACACCGGAGTATCTGGGCAAGAAGCTCGAGTCGTTCGAGATGAAGATGGCATCACTCGTGATCCTGATTCCACCGTTTTTTGCCCTGGTGTTTACGGCGATCGCGGTGTCGATGGCTGCCGGCCGCGCCGGCACTGCCAATCCCGGTGCCCACGGCTTCGCCGAGATTCTGTACGCCTTCTCTTCGGCCGCGGGCAATAATGGCAGCGCATTCGCGGGACTATCGGCGAACACACCGTTCTACAACACCCTGCTCGGCATCGAAATGTGGGTCTCGCGCTTCTGGCTGATCGTGCCGGTGCTGGCGATTGGCGGCAGCCTGGCTGCCAAGAAGCGCGTCCCGTCGGGCGCCGGGACCCTGGCGACCCACACGCCGTTGTTCGTGGGGCTGCTGGCTGCAGTTGTGGTCGTAATCGGTGCGCTCGCGTTTTTCCCGGCGCTGGCACTCGGTCCAATCGTCGAAGAGCTGCAGTTCCACGTGCTGCACGTGCGCTGAAGCGAGGATATTCATGAGCACCATCGCCGCCCCGCGCCCACTGTTTGATCCGCCCCTGGTAAAGCAGGCGATCAAGGACTCATTCGTCAAACTTGCTCCATGGATTCAATGGCGCAACCCCGTCATGTTCGTGGTGCTGGTGGGCAGCGTGCTGATCACGGTGCTGTGGTTGATCCAATTGGGTGGCGGCCTTGCGCAAGAGGGCCGCCCCGGTTTCGTGCTGGCAATAGCCCTGTGGCTGTGGGCAACGCTGTTGTTCGCCAACTTTGCCGAGAGTCTGGCCGAAGGTCGCGGCAAGGCACAGGCGGCATCGTTGCGCTCGAGCAAACGCGATGTGATGGCCCGCCGCTTGCCCAATGGCCGCACCGATCAACGCTATGCGACGGTCGCTTCGAGCGCGCTGCGGCGCGGCGATCTGGTGCTGGTGGAGGCCGGCGATACGATTCCCGGCGATGGTGAGGTCATCTGGGGCACCGCCTCGGTCGACGAAAGCGCGATCACCGGCGAGTCCGCCCCGGTGATTCGCGAAGCTGGCGGCGACCGCTCGGCCGTGACCGGCGGCACCCGTCTGCTCTCCGACAGCCTGCACGTGCGCATCAGCGCCAACCCCGGGGAGGCTTTTATCGATCGCATGATCGCCATGGTCGAAAACGCCAGGCGCGCGCGTACTCCCAATGAGATCGCCCTGGCTATCCTGCTCGCCGGCCTGACCCTGATCTTCCTGAAGACCACGGCGACCCTGCTGCCGTTCTCGATTTACAGCGTTGCGACCGCCGGCCAGGGCACGCCGATTTCAATCACGGTGCTGGTGGCGCTGCTCGTGTGCCTGATTCCAACTACGATCGGCGGCCTGCTGTCAGCGATTGGCATCGCAGGAATGGATCGAATGATCCAGGCCAATGTCATTGCCACCTCGGGCCGGGCGGTCGAGGCGGCGGGCGATGTGGACGTGCTGCTGCTGGACAAAACCGGCACGATCACGCTCGGTAACCGCCTGGCCTCGCGCTTCATTCCCGCACCGGGTGTCAGTACCGAGGACTTGGCGGATGCAGCGCAGCTGTCCTCGCTCGCAGACGAAACACCCGAGGGACGCTCGATCGTGGTGCTGGCCAAGCAGCAGCACGGCATCCGCGGCCGCGATATTAAAGCCCTGGGCGCGCAGTTCATTGCCTTCAGCGCACAAACGCGCATGAGCGGCGTGGATTTCGAGGGCGGACGCATTCGCAAAGGTGCCGCCGACGCGGTCGAGCGCTGGCTGATCGAGCAAGGCGGCGCGCTGCCGCCGGAAGTACAACGTACGGTGGAAACCGTAGCGCGTCAGGGAGCCACACCGCTGGTTGTGGCCGAGGGAGCTCGTGCGCTTGGCGTGGTGGAACTCAAGGACATCGTCAAGGGCGGCATACGTGAGCGTTTTGCGGAATTGCGCCGTATGGGCATCCGCACCGTCATGATTACCGGCGATAACAAACTGACGGCCGCAGCCATCGCCGCCGAAGCCGGAGTCGACGATTTCCTGGCCGAGGCCACGCCCGAGGCTAAGCTGGCGTTGATTCGCGAATATCAGCGTCAGGGCCGGCTGGTCGCGATGTGCGGCGATGGCACCAACGATGCGCCGGCACTGGCGCAGGCGGACGTTGCGGTCGCCATGAATACCGGTACGCAGGCCGCGAAGGAAGCCGGCAACATGGTCGACCTCGACTCCAACCCGACCAAGCTCATCGAGGTGGTCGAGGTCGGCAAGCAGATGCTGATCACGCGTGGTTCGCTCACGACCTTCAGCATTGCCAATGACGTCGCCAAATACTTTGCGATCATCCCCGCGGCATTCGCCACCACCTACCCGGCGCTCAATGCGCTCAACATCATGCATCTGGCGAGCCCCGACAGCGCCATTCTGTCGGCGGTGATCTTCAATGCCTTGATCATCATCGCGCTGATACCGCTGGCATTGCGCGGGGTGCGCTACCGGCCGGTGGGTGCCGATGCGCTTCTGCGGCGCAATTTGCTGATCTATGGCGTTGGAGGACTGATCGTGCCGTTCGTCGGCATCAAGTTCATCGATATGATACTGGCGGCCGCGCACTGGGCCTGAGGGAAGCTAAAGTCATGTCAAAACTGCTACTGCAATCCCTGCTGATGCTATTGGCATTCACGTTGCTCACCGGGCTGGTATATCCATTCGCCGTCACTGGCATCGTGCAGTTGTGCTGCGCGCGGGCCGCCGGAGGCTCGTTGATATACCGGGGCGATCGCCTGGTGGGCTCCGAATTGTTGGGTCAGCCCTTTGATCAACCGCGATATTTCTGGTCACGTCCATCGGCGACCTCGCCGCAACCGTACAACGGCTTGGCCTCCGGCGGCTCGAATCTCGGACCGACCAATTCCGCGCAATTCGATGCCGTCCAGGCACGCATCGACGCCTTGCACCAGATCGACCCGGACAACACACTGCCCATTCCGGTCGATCTGGTCACGGCATCGGCCAGCGGTCTGGATCCGGATATCAGCCCGGCGGCGGCGCAATACCAATTGGCCCGGGTCGCGCGAGCGCGCGGCCTTCCGGAGCAATCCGTAGGGGATTTGATCGCCGCACACACGCGCTTGCGCCAATGGGGCATTTTCGGCGAGCCTCGCGTCAACGTCCTGGAGCTCAATCTCGCCCTAGATGAACGATAGCCGGCCCGATCCGGATCAACTCCTCGCCCAGGTGCAGGCCTCTTCGGCGCGTGCGCTGCGCGGCCGGCTGACCATTTTTTTTGGCGCCAACGCCGGGGTCGGCAAGAGCTACGCGATGCTCGAAGCCGCCCAGCGCCGACGCGCCGAAGGTCTCGACGTCGTGGTCGGCTATGTCGAACTGCACGGTCGCGAGGAGACCGAGCGGTTGTTGGCCGGGCTCGAACAGCTGCCACCGTTGATGATAAATGTCGGCGCCAGTACGCGCCGCGAGTTCAACCTGGACGCTGCGCTGGCCCGCAAGCCGCAACTGCTACTCGTCGATGAGCTCGCGCATACCAATCTCAGCGGGGATCCGCAGGGCAGCTTGTCGGCGCCACGGCACCAGAAGCGCTGGCAGGACATCGAGGAACTGCTCGACGCCGGTATCGATGTGTATACCACGGTCAACGTGCAGCACCTGGAATCGCTGAGCGATGTGGTCGCGCAGATCACTGGCGTGCGTCAGTTCGAGACCGTTCCCGATCGCATTTTCGACGCGGCTCATGAGGTCAAGCTCGTCGATCTGCCGCCCGACGATCTGCTGCAGCGTCTGCGCGAAGGGCGCGTCTATGTCGGGGACAAGGCGCAGGTCGCGCTCGAACACTTCTTCCGCAAGGGCAATCTGATTGCGCTGCGCGAGCTGGCCCTGCGCAAGACCGCCGACCGCGTTGATCAGGCCATGCGCGATTACCGCAGCGAAAAATCGGTGCGCAGCGCCTGGGCCGCGCGCGAGCGGTTGCTGGTGGCGGTCGGGCCGGACGCCCAGGCAGAGCAGCTGGTTCGGGCCGGCAAGAGGCTGGCCGACGGCCTGGATGCCGAGTGGCTGGTGGTGTACGTCGAGACACCGGATTTGATTCGCTTGTCGCAAGCCGAACGCAATCGGCGCATCGCGATTCTGCGGCTGGCGTCATCGCTGGGGGCCGAGGCGATTACGCTTGGCGGCTCCTCCGCGGCCGCGGAATTGCTCGCCTACGCGCACACCCGCAATGCCACGCGGCTGCTCTTGGGCCGGCCCAATCGGCCGCGCTGGCGGCGCCTGTTCCGGCCTTCGACCGCGGACCAGGTGCTGAGCGCCAAACGCGATATCGATGTGCTGGTGATCGGCGGCCATGACGAGGGGCAACGCCGCCTTGACTCTGCCGCCGACGACACCAGCGTCGCGCCGACCGGCGTCGAGAAGCGCCGTCTGCTGCGTTATGCGCTGGCGGTAGGTTCGACGTTCGCCGCGACCGCGCTGTGCTCGCTGTTGTATCGATACTTCCCGCACCTGGCGCAGGCCAACGTGGTCATGGTGTATCTGCTGACCACCGCTCTGGTCGCGGTGTATGGCGGCCGCCGCGCCGCCATCCTGAGTTCGGTGCTCGGCGTCCTGGCCTTCGATTTCGTGTTCGTTCCGCCGCGCTATTCCTTTGCGGTCAGTGATGCGCAGTACCTGCTTACGTTCGCGATCATGCTGGTCGTGGCCCTGATCATCGGCAACCTGAACGCCAGCGTGCGCTTGCAGGCGCGCGTTGCCGGATATCGCGAGCGCCGCACGGCACTTCTGTACGCCATGACGCGGCAACTGGCGCACACCCGCGGCCGCGATGACATGGCCGCTGTGGCCACTGAACACGTCAGTCAGGTGTTCGCCAGCCGTTCGGTGGTCCTGTTTCCGGACGAGCATGGCCGCGTGGTATATCCAAGCGCGCGCGCCACGCGAGATCTCGTACGCCGGTGCGGATCTGGGTATCGCGCAGTGGGTGTTCGACCACAACAAGCCGGCGGGACTCGGGACCGACACCTTGAGCGGCGGCGCCGGTCTGCACCTGCCGTTGCCCGGGGGTGAACGGGTGTTCGGCGTGCTGGCGGTGCTGCCGCACAATCCCCGGCGCGTCACCTTGCCGGAGCAATTCCGGCTGCTCGAGACTTTCGCCAGCCAGATCGGCTTGGCGCTCGAGCGCGCCGATTTCGCTGCGCACGCCCAGGCTGCAGAGGTGCGCGCGGAGACCGAAGCGATCCGCAACGCCCTGCTGGCCTCGATATCGCATGATCTGCGTACGCCACTGGCGACCATAGCCGGCGGCGCCGCGACGCTCGCCGGCAACCTCGATGCATTGAGCAGTGCCGACCGCCGGGCGCTTGCCAACTCGGTCAGCGAGGAAGCCACGCACATGAGCGAGCGCATCACGACGCTGCTCGATCTGGTGCGCCTGGAGACCGGCGCCATCCGGCCGCGCCTCGACCAATACGAACTTGGCGAGCTGGTGGGTTCGGTGTTGCACCGGCTGGAAGCCCGGCTGCACCACCACAAGGTACGCATCGAACTGCCCGAGGCGCTGCCGTTGCTGCAGGTGGATGGCCGCCTGATCGAGCAGGTGCTGGAAAATCTGCTCGACAACGCCAGCAAATACACGCCCGACGGGCAGCGAGGTACGCATCAGCGCGCGGGCACTGACGCGGCAGGTGGAAATCAGCGTCGAGGACAACGGGCCGGGCTTGCCGCGCGGCGATCCGGAGATATTGTTCGAGAAGTTCCAGCGCGGCGCTCCCGAGAGCGCCGACGGTGGCATCGGCCTCGGCCTGGCCATCTGCCGCACCATCGTCCGGCTGCACAACGGCCGCATCTGGGCGGAGAATCGCGCCCCGCACGGCGCCGCGTTCCGCTTCAGCGTACCGCAGTCCGTCAAACCGGCGCCCGGCGCGCACACCATAGACGTGCCGGCACGATGACCGATGCCAGCCGCGCCATATTGATCGTCGAGGATGACCCGCAGATCCGGCGTGTGCTGCGCACGCTGCTCGGGCTCGGGCAATTTCGCATCATCGAAGCCGGCACCGCTGCGCTCGGGTTGAGCGAGGCTCGCACTCACAAGCCGGACCTGGTGATCGTGGACTTGGGCTTACCCGATTGCGATGGCATGGAGGTGATTACCGGCGTGCGTGCCTGGTCGCGCGTTCCGATCATCGTGCTCTCGGCGCGCAGCGACGAGGCCGGTAAGGTCGCGGCGCTGGAAGCCGGCGCCGACGACTACATCAGCAAGCCCTTTGGCGCGCGCGAGCTCAGCGCCCGCGTGCAGGTGGCATTGCGCCATAGCGCCAGCGCGGGACCGGCCGGGGCGACGTTAGTAATCGGCCCATGGCACATCGATCTGAAGGCACGCACCGCCGACGACGACAATGGGCGTGAATTGCACCTCACACCGATCGAATATCGCCTGCTCGAGGTGCTGGCGCAGCACATGGGACTGGTGGTGACCCATCGTGTACTGCTGCAGCAGGTGTGGGGACCCGCGAGCACCGAGCAGACCCATTATCTGCGCGTCTACATGAAACAATTGCGCGGCAAACTCGAACCCGACCCGGCGCGGCCACATTGGCTGCTGACCGAGACCGGGGTCGGCTATCGTCTGGCACAGCGAGATGAGCCAACGTAGGATCAACCATGGAAGTGTTTCTGGTCTCGATCGCCGCCGTTGCATTGGGCGAGCTGGGCGACAAGACCCAGCTGCTGGCACTGATTCTGGCGACGCGATTGCGGCGTCCATGGGCGGTCATACTCGGCATCCTGGTGGCGACGCTTGCCAATCACTTCCTCGCCGCACTGCTCGGGCAGTGGGCAGGCACTTTATTGAACCCGTCGATCCTGCGCTGGATCCTCGGCATCTCCTTCCTGGCGCTGGCCGTCTGGGCACTGGTTCCGGAAAAGGCCGATGCTGAAGCCGGGGCGCGCGGCAGTTATGGCGCCTTCGTCGTTACCGTGAGCGCATTCTTTCTGGCGGAGATGGGCGACAAGACTCAGATCGTGGCGCTGGCCCTGGCCGCCAAATACCACAATCTGCTCGCGGTCGTGAGCGGCACCACCCTCGGCATGATGATCGTGAACGTGCCCACCGTGCTGCTCGCCCAGCACGTCACGCGTGTCGTGCCGCTGCAATGGATCCGGCTGGCAGCAGCATTGGTGTATGCGGCGCTCGGGGTGCTGACGCTGCTCGGCTACGCCGGCCTTGGCATATAATCGCAGACGTCATGACTGAGAGCATGAATCCAGGGCGGCGCAGGGTGCTGTGCGAGCTGGCGATCGGCCTGTCGCTGGCGCCGCTGGCGGGGATCGCCGCGCGTAGCGCACACGGCGCTGAGTTGCCATTGCTCAGCGAACAGGACCCGGCAGCGAAGGCGGTGGCCTATGTGGCAGACGCCAGTCGCGCGAAGAGTGCCACGTCGGGCGCGATGTGCTCGAACTGCTCGGTGTACGGCGGCGCCGAGGGCGCTGCGCAGGGCACTTGCACATTGTTTCCCGGCAAGCTGGTAAAGGCTGCGGGCTGGTGCAAGTCCTGGAGCGGCCTGTAGCGCCGCGTTGCCGTTACGATCTCGACGAATGCGCCGCCTGCACCGCCGCCAGCTGCGGGTTGTTCACCGCGCGTACAGCCCGCGCCAGGGCCTCGGACCGGCAGGCACGGCTGCGCATGAATTCGCCCAGGTCGTGCGAATTCTCCAGCGGGCAGACCCGTCTGGCGGCATCCGAGAGCCGCCGGTAGAGCGCCAGCACCCCCTGCTCGCTCGCGAGATTCAGATCGTCGTAACTGACCACCAGTGAAGGCGCCTCGTTGGTCGAGGTCACGGCGCCGGCCGCATTCGCGCTGGCAGCCAGAACGCATCCGCCGAGCGACAGGCAAGCAGCCAGAGCTCGAGCGCTTTTGAGATTGAAGCGAATGTAGGTCACGAGACACCTCCCTGAACAAATGACTGTTGGCGACGTTTCAAGATCACTGCCATATGGGGCGATGTGTATGAAACGCCACGCGCCGGCCGCTGGTCTGCAGGCGTGCCTCGAGTTGGTCCCCGCCATCGACGTGTTGGTCCCAAAAGCGGCGCGCCATGGCGGCGCGCGCAACGCGCTGGTGTACGCTGTGGGTACTGGTCAAGCCATGTCAGCGCATAGAGTTCGCGGATGAATGCTCTACCGTCGCAGCAAGTTATTGGCGCGCCGATTGCGATCGAGTACCCGCGCTGCTGCCGCGGAGCAGCGGCAAGCGGTGGCGGTCCGGCTCACTATCCTGCCGATGCTGATCCTCATCACGGCGTTCTGGATCTACGTCGCACTGTCGAACGTGCTGTACGCACACAGCATGCAGGTGGGCTTTTCCGACGTCTCTCGCGAATCGCTGTTTGCGCCCTGGTTCCCACGGGTACTGCAGCATCTGTTCCTGTATCCGGTGCTGATCGGCTGTATCTGGACATCGCTGCGTATTGGCTGGCAACCGGTCTGGCGGACCGTGCCGCTGCAGCTGCTACTTGGCCTGGTGTTCTCGGTGCTGGCCGCTCCGGCGCTGATCGTGGCCGAGATCATTCAGGGTGATCCGGAGTTTCAAAGCGCGCGGCCCTGGAACCATGCGGCCATGCTGGCCACACCGCATAGCTCTTTGTGGCTGGCGAGCGCGACCAGCTTTTTATTGACCTACGGATTCGGACTCGCGCTCATCTGGGGACTGGCCCTGTATCAGCGCTTCCGGGACTCGCAGCTGCGGTTCGCCGCGCTCGAACGCACACTGGCTGCAACTCGCCTCGCGGCACTGCGCCTGCAGTTGTCACCGCACACTCTGTTCAACTTGCTGCACACCCTCCGCGGCCAGATCGCCTGGGATCCCGCCTCGGCACAAGCCATGGTGGTGCAGCTCGGAGACGTGCTGCGGCGGCTCCTGGCGGCAGGCGAACGCGACTTTTCGCGGCTGACGGATGAGTTCGAGTTCGTGCGGCTGTATCTGCAACTGCAACAGAATCGATTTTCCGACCGGCTCACGATCGGCGTAGTGGACCGCGCCGCGCTGCCGCAGCTCTGGGTACCGAGCCTGATCTTGCAACCCTTGGTCGAAAACGCCGTGGTGCATGGACTGGCCGGTCATGCGGACGCGGTATTGATCAGCGTGGAGGCTGAAGTCAGCGACCAGGAGCTGACCCTGCGCGTAGTCAACACGATCGCTGCCGATGCAAAGTTCGGCGCCGAGGGGATCGGTCTGCGCAATGTGCGTGAACGCCTGCTCCTGCAGTTTGGCGAGCGAGCCACTTTCCGCGCCGGCGCGGCCGACGGGCGCACCTGGGTGGCGCAGATTCGCATGCCGCTGGTGCGTTGAATCTGTACACCATGATGGACGTGGTCATTGTCGACGACGAAGCGGGCGCGCGCCGAACCCTGCGCGAGTGCTGCGCCCGGGAAGCCGACTTGCACCTGATCGGTGAGTACGGCGACAGCGGTGACGCGCTGGCGGCGATTCGCGCTCAGCCGCCGCATCTGCTGTTCCTGGACATTCAGATCGATTCGCTCAATGGCATCGCGTTCGCGCGTGCGCTGGAGCCCCAGACGCTGCCCTTGATCGTTTTCGTCACCGCCTACGACCAGTACGCGCTGGAAGCATTCGAGGTGAGCGCGGTCGACTACCTGCTCAAACCCTTCGACGACGATCGCTTTCGCACCACCCTGGCCCGGGTGCGGCGCCGGCGCGAGGCCGAGAGCGTGGTGGACCGGCATCGGACACTGTCCTCAATGCTGGCGCAAATCGAGCGCAGCGCGCGCGCATTGTCCGATGCCCGTCCGCGGCTGCTCGCGGAATCCGGCAGCCGCATGCACATGCTCGACGTCGCGCAGGTGGAGCTGGCGGAGGCAGACCGCAATTACGTGAAACTCACCGTCGGGCGCGAGCTGTACACGACCCGCAGCACGCTGCAGCAGGCCGAGAAATCGCTGCAGTCGCAGCCGATGCTGCGTATCAGCCGCTCCTGCATCGTCAATACCAGCCACGTGCGCGAAATCAGCCGCACGCCCAGAGGGGATTTCATCCTGGTGCTGGCGGGCGGCAGCATCGTTACCAGCAGCGAGGGGTTTCGCGATACGGTGCGCGAGTATCTCGATCACCTGAAGCTCAAGCCCGAATGATCCGGCGCGCGTCAGCCGCAGATCAATGTTCCGCCGCGTAGTTCGCAGTTATCCGGCGGCCCGTATACCTGCCAGTAGTCGAAAAACCCCATGCGCCGGCAAATGAGCTGAAAGCGCGGATCCTGGCGAAATCTCAGCATTTCCGGCATCCAATAGAAGGCCCACGCCGTGCCGATCGATCCGGAACGCGCGAAGTAGTCCAGAGACTGGTTGGCGATATCAAATGCCTGCTCGAGCGCCCCCAATTGCACGTACCAGAGCAGCAATCGGCGCTTAAAAAATTGTGTCATTTCTCTTGGGGCTGCACGAGCACGCAGATCGTCCAACGCGGCGATCTGCCGGCTGAAGCCGCCCGACTTACCCACAGTTGCATAGTATTGCCGGACTGTCTCGGCGCCACCGTCGGCGGCGATGCCCGGCGGCAGTCCTGCCACCGACAACTCTGCGGCCTCATCGAAACGGCCCTGGCGCACGGCGAGCTGGGCCAAGATGTCCTGCATCACCACCCCACTGCGCGGTACGCCCAATTCTACCGCCAGCTCAGCGTATCGATGCGCGGCCTCGGCCTGGTTGAGCAGGGTGTTGGCCACGGCAAGATTCAGCACCGGTGCAATCAACGCCGGCGCTAACCTATGCGCGCTAAGCGATGCGTTCGCGTAGGCTCGAAGCAGGCCGACCGAGCCCAGCAGATACATGCCATAGCCTTGCTGAATTGACGGGTCGGCACCGTCAAGCGCTAACCCATCGCGGAATCTCTCCTGCGCATCGAGCCATTTACCCTGCGCGGCATAAATGATGCCGAGCGCCGCATGCGTAGACCCGATAGTTGAATCCATCGCCAGACAACGCTTAACTTCGTGCTCCGATTCCGCCAGGCTGCCGGGCAAAGCCATGTCAAGGGCGATTGCGGTGGCCCGCAGGGAGGCGATGGCGCTATGGGCGCGTCCGAACTGCGGGTCCTGTTTGATAACCCGCTCGAGCATCGGAATGACGCGCGGAATGCCTTCGTACGGCGATAGTCTGGTCTGCAGTGACATCGCTTGCAGATACAAATGATAGGCCTCGAGGTCGCGCGTTGGCGGCTCATTTAAAGTCCCATCGGCGCCGCCACTATCAAGAGTCAGACGCAAGGTGGCGACGATGGCGTGCGCGAGTTCGTCCTGAAGCTTGAACAGGTCGCCGAACTCCCGGTCATACTGCTGCGACCAGAGATGGAAACCGTTGTTGCCATCGATCAATTGCGCGGTAACGCGAATGCGTTCGCCGGCACTGCGAACACTGCCCTCCAGCACCACACCCACTTCCAGATCGCGGGCGATCTGCCGCACGTCCACGCTTCGCCCCTTGTAGGAAAACGAGGAGGTCCGCGATGGGACCCGAAGCCCGGGAACGCGCGCCAACGTGTGTATCAATTCTTCGGCCATGCCGTCGCCGAAGTAGTCCTTGCCCGAATCGCCCGTGAGATTGGCGAACGGCAACACCGCAATCGACTTGCGCGAGGCAGTGGGCGGCGCCTGCGCGATCGCCGGCGCCGGCGGCACCGGACTTTCAGTCTTCACCGCCGCGGGCGCTACGCGCACATCGGCAACAAAGCGGTAACCCCGTCCCGGTTCGGTGACGATGAAGCGGTGCTCGCCAGGACGCTCGCCCAGCGAGCGCCGGATCGCCGATACCGTCTGGTTGAGGCTGTTTTCCTCGACCACGATGTTGGGCCACACGGCTTTCATCAGGGTGTTCTTGGCGAGCAACTCGCCGCGACTCTCGACCAGGAACAGCAGCATTTCGAAGGCTTTGGGTGCCAGAGGAATTGCCCGCCCGTCGGCGCTGAGCATCAGCAGACGCTGCTGGGGATCGAGCCGGAACTCGCCAAAGTCATAGAAGAGCCGCGTCCCTGCGTCTGGCATCACTTGGCATCACAAGAATTCAGGATTTGTCAGGCCCCGGAGAAGGAATCTTCAGCGTCTTCAAAGGATTCTACGCTCCACAGCAGCGGCGGCGAAGGCCGCAGAAACATCCGGCCAAATACCCAGGAGTGCGCCATGGAGCATCAGATTCCCGTCCGTCACGAACTCTGCCAGGACATGTTCGAGATCGGCCTCATGGCCGCGGCTTCGCCGGAATTTGCGCAGGCACTGCTTCGCACCTGGCTGAGCGACGACCACCGGCCCGACTCCCAGACCGGCCCCTGCCCCGCTGACCACGCTGCCACCGGCTGATCGCACCGACACCAGCCTGCTTCAGACCTCAGGCCGCAATCCCGTACTGGCGCAGTAACGCCGCGACCTCGGGCTTGCGGCCGCGAAATTCGACGAACGATTCGAGCGCATCGCGGCTGCCGCCGCGCGCCAGGATGCTGTCGAGAAAGCGCCGGGCCGTGTCGCGATCAAAAGCCCCGTGCTCGACGAAGGCGCCGAAGGCATCGGCTGCCAGAACCTCGGCCCACTTGTAGCTGTAGTAGCCGGCGGCATAGCCACCGGCGAAAATATGGCCGAAGTTGTGCGGATAGCGATTCCAATCCGGGATTTGGAACACCGCCACTTCGCGCCGCACCTCGCTCAGGGTCTGGTAGATGCGGCCGCCGCGC
The DNA here is from genome assembly GCA_963735775.1 of uncultured Gammaproteobacteria bacterium. GTDB lineage: Bacteria > Pseudomonadota > Gammaproteobacteria > Steroidobacterales > Steroidobacteraceae > FEN-1191. The sequence goes on from CAVTMG010000001.1 coordinate 329,480, forward strand.
GCCGGATCGTATTCCGCGTGCATGCGCATGTCGAACAATGCGAACTCGACCTGCCGCAGCGTCTGCAGCCCCGCCTGGAAGCTGCGGGTAGCGATCAGTTGCCGCTGTTTATCGGCCGGAATCGGTTCGCCGGTGCGCACGTGCGCCGAAATGCGATTCAGCACGTCGGGCTGCCAGGCATAGTTCTCCATGAACTGACTGGGAAGCTCCACGGCATCCCAGGCCACGCCATTGATGCCGGCGAGGCTCGGGTAGTTGACGCGCGTGAGCATGTGGTGCAGTCCATGCCCAAACTCGTGGAACAGCGTTACCACATCGTCATGCGTGAGCAGAGCCGGGCGGTCTTCCGAGGGCGGGAGCGAATTGCAGATCAGATAGGCCACCGGCAGTATGGTCTGACCATTGAGCGCCTTGCGGCCGATGCAATCATCCATCCAGGCGCCGCTGCGCTTGTGCGGTCGCGCGTAGGCATCGAGGTAGAAGCTGGCAAGCGCAGCACCGCTGGGCGCCTGGACTTCAAAATAGCGGGCATCGGCATGCCACACGGGCACGCCGTTGCGCTCGCGGATGCGCACATCGAACAATTTCTCGGCCACCTCGAACAGCCCCTGCAGCACGCGCGGCAGAGGCAGGTAATCACGCAGCTCTTCCTGCGAAACCGAATAGCGGCTCTGCTGCAGGCGCTCGGAATAGAAGGTGATGTCCCAGGCCTCGAGCTTGCGGCCGGCAAACTGCTCGAGCTCGGCCAGTTCGGCGGCGGCGGCCGGCTTGGCCGCACGCACCAGCTCTCGCAGGAAGTCCGTGACCTCCGGCACCGTGCGGGCCATGCGATTGGCCAGGGCATACTCGGCAAAGCTGCTGAACTCCAGCAGCTGGGCCGCTTCGTGACGCAGCCGCAGTATGTCCTCCATGACCGCCGTGTTGTCGTACTGGCCGGCCCCGGGGCCACGGTCCGACGCGCGCGTCGACCAGGCCTCATAGAAGGCCCGGCGCAGCGGCGCCGATTCGGCATCGGTCACCACCGAGACATAGGTAGGCTGGTCCAGCCCGAACAGCCAGCCGTCGCGGCCGGCTTCGACCGCTCGCCGCCGCGCCTGCTCGAGAATACTGGCATTGATTCCCGCCACCTGGTCCGGGTCGTTTACATGGTGCGACCAGGCATTGGTGGCATCGAGCACGTTCTCCTCGAACTTTGCCGACAGGCGCGCAAGCTCCATCATGACGGCCTTGAAACGCGCCTTGCGGGCGGCATCCAGCGCCACCCCGGCCAGCCGAAATTCCCTGAGCGCATGCTCGATCACCTCGCGCTGTACGCCGTCCAATGCCGCCGCCTCGTTCTGCGCCACGTGGGCGTAGGCGCGGTACAGCCGCTCGCTCTGCGCCAGATCCGTGTGGTATTCCGACAGCAAGGGCAGACAGGCGTTATAGGCCGAGCGTAACGGCTCGCAATTCATCACGGCATTGAGATGCCCGATCGGTGACCACACGCGGCTCAGGCGGTGCTGCAGCTCTTCGAGCGGCTCGACCACGGTTTTGAAACTGGGATGGGGTTCGGCCTCTATCTGCGCCACGCGCACGCGATGTTCGGCGATCAGGCGCGATATGGCCGGTTCAACCTGTTCGGGCACGATCGCGTCGAAGCGCGGCAGCGGGGTATCCTGCAACAGCGGATTTTCGTTCGAGCTTGACGCCATTAGTTCCCACCCTTGGATCCAGGAGGTCTCATTTTAGCCATGACAGCGGCGTGTAACATCGTCAAAAGTGACAGGGTGGCGTTTCCGGGGAACCGACATGGCTTTTGACTACGACCTGATCGTGATCGGCGGTGGCAGCGGCGGCCTGGCCTGCGCGCAGCGCGCGGCCGAATATGGCGCCCGCGCCGTGGTGATCGAAATGCATCGCCTGGGTGGCACCTGCGTCAATGTCGGCTGCGTGCCGAAAAAGGTCATGTGGAATGCCGGCCAGATCGGACACGCCTTGCACGATGCCGCCGACTACGGCTTTGAGGTAACGCTGTGGCGCCATGACTGGGCGCGGCTCAAAACCGAGCGGGATGCGTTCGTAGGGCGGCTGAACGCCATCTACGAGGCTAACCTGGAGCGCCGCAAGGTCGATCTGCTGCGCGCTCATGCGCGCCTGACGTCGGCGCAGTCGGTGCGAGTGGGTGATCGCGAAATTTCCGCCGGCGCGATCGTGCTGGCCACTGGCGGCCGGGCCATGATCCCGCAGCTGCCGGGAACGACGCTCGGCATTACCTCCGATGGCTTCTTCGAGCTCAGCGAGCGGCCGGCACGGGTAGCGATAGTCGGTGCCGGTTATGTCGCCGCCGAGCTCAGCGGCATTTTCGCCGCCCTCGGGTCGCAGACCACGGTGGTGTTGCGGCACGAGCGCATCGTGCGGCATTTCGACGCCATGCTGGGTGAGGCTTTGATGCAGGTCATGCACGATGACGGCATGCAGATCGTCACCCACGCTGTGCCCAAGGCGCTGGAGCGCAACGCCGCTGGCGCGCTGGAGCTGCAGGTCAAGGATGGACGCGTACTCGGGCCGTTCGACAGCGTGATCTGGGCCGTGGGTCGCACCCCGGCCACGATCGGCATGGGTCTGGACGAACTGCAGGTGCAGCTGGACGCCGGCGGCCACGTGATCACCGATGATTTTCAGCGCACCAGCCTCGAGCATCTCTATGCCATCGGCGACGTCACGCAGCATGCCGGTCTCACGCCGGTGGCGATCGCGGCCGGACGTCGCCTGTGCGACCGGCTGTTCGGCGGACAGAGCGATCGTAAACTTGATTACGACAACATTCCCACGGTGGTATTCAGCCATCCGCCGATTGGCAGCGTGGGACTGAGCGAGGAGGATGCGCGGCGCCGCTATGGCGCAGCGGTGGGGGTTTATCAGACCAGTTTCGTGCCCATGTACCACGTGTTCACGGCGCGCAAGCCACGCGTGGCCATGAAGCTGGTGACGCTGGGAGAGGAGCAGAAAATCATCGGCATCCATGTGATCGGCGACGGCGCGGACGAGATGCTGCAGGGCTTTGCGGTGGCATTGCGCATGGGCGCCACCAAGCGTGATTTCGACGATACGGTGGCGATTCACCCGACCAGCGCCGAGGAATTGGTCACCATGCGCTAGTGCGCCGGGGCTGCCGGCGGCAAGGTATTGGCCGCAATCTGCAGCATGGCCTGGGAGGTGGCCTGGCCGAAAGCGGCCACCACGGATTGCATGCGATCGGCTTCGGCTTTGACCGTGCCCTGCGCCGTGTAGCTCACGATCACGCTGCGGTTGCCGCGCCGGCCGAGGGTGCAGGTCAGGGTCACCACCACCGTCGGCGCTCCGGCGTCCAGGTATTCGGCCTGGAAGTTGTCGATATTGATGGCGAGCAGGTACTGCGCCGCGAACGGCGCGCTGTCGGATTCGACCGTGGCGAAATGCCCGGCGGTGCGCAGGGCATCGATGACCAGCGCCTGTAATTGCAGCGGCGCGGCATCAGCCCAGCGGGCGTTGTTGTAGTAATCCAGCCGTGCGCCGGAACGCAGCACCACGATGCCATCGCCTCCGAGTCCGGCCGCGGCGCTCGGCCTGAGCACCTCTATGCTGGCCGCTGCGCTGGCGGCGGCTGCCGGGGCGCCAGCCACGGCCGCGATCCCGCCCTGCAGCAGGTAGCGCTGCGGTGGCGTACTTTTGCTGCTGAGGCCGCTGAAGCAGGCCGGCAACGCGGCCAGCGCCATCATTACCCACAGCAGGCGCATTGGCGTCCTCACGGCGGTATGCTCACGCCGCTGGCCAGCGGCTGATAAATCAGGCGCGAGGGATCCTCGCGCAGGCCGCGCGAGAGCTCGCTGATCTGCTGCGCGGCGGCACGGCTATCGCGCAGCAAGGCTTCCACCTGAGGCAGGCCCTGGCTCACGAAGCTATCGAGTTGATCGCGGTTACGCGTCGCGAAGCTGTCCAATGTGCCGCTGGCACTCATCAGATTGTCGCTGGTGGTGCGCAGCTTCTGCACCGCCGCGAGAAAATCCACGCTCGCCGTCCGGGTCGAGTCGTGCAGGTCGCTGATCAACCGCTTGGCCTCCTGCGAGTCCTCGTTGAGGGAATCGACCAGCGTGTCGATATTGTGCGCGGTACGCGGGTAACCCGCGGATGCCTGGTCGAGATTGCCGATGATGCGGGCCACGGACTGGATGTTGCCATCGGAGAGCATGCGCGAGCCGCGATCGACCAGGTCGTTCAGGCGCGCGGTCAGGTTCGGCAGGCTGCTCAGGAACTGATCCAGGTCGGAGTGCGCGGAGCGGATGACCGGATAATTCTCGCTTGGCACCATGGCGAGGATGCGCCGGCCCCGATCGCTGTCGCGCTCCTGCTCGAGATCGATATAGAGCAATCCGGTCACACCCTGCAATGACAGCTGCGCCAGGGTCTGGTCGGAGATCGGCGTGGTCGCGTCAATATCGACTACGACCTGGACTCGATTCGCCGCGCGCGGATCGATGCGGATGCGCTGCACGCGGCCCACATCGACGCCGAGGTAGCGTACCGGGCCGCCCTGCGACAAGCCGCTGACGGTGCCGTCGAAATAAATCTCGTAGCGTTCGTAGTTGCGATGATCGCGGCTGTCTGAGTACCAGTAGACGAACAGCACTCCCATGACCACCATCAGCAGCACGAAAATGCCGACCGCGAGATAGTTGGCTTCACGCTCCATGCGTTTGTCCTGCGCGCTCACGACCGCGCGGGCCGCCGAAGTAGGCCTGTATCCAGGGGTTCGGGTTGCTGACGATGGCCGCCAGCGTGTCGCTGATCATGCGACCATCGACGATGACCCCCACCCTGTTGCAGGTGCGGAAGATGGTGTCCAGGTCGTGGGTAATCATCACTACCGTGAGCTTCAGCTCGCGCTGCAGGTAAATCAACAGTTCGTCGAAGGCCGCGGCGCTGATCGGATCGAGCCCGGTGGTGGGTTCATCGAGAAACAACAGCAACGGGTCAAGCGCCAGCGCCCGCGCCAGCGCCGCGCGCTTGATCATGCCACCGGACAGCTGCGACGGGTACTTGGCGGCCGCGTCCAGCGGCAGGCCGACCAGCCGTACCTTGAGCAGCGCCAGTTCATCGAGCGTGCGCTCGGAGAGCCGCAGGTGCTCGAGCATCGGCACCTGCACGTTCTGCTGTACGCTCAGCGCGGTGAACAAGGCGCCTTCCTGAAAGGTCACGCCGTAGCTGGCTTTCAGCGCGTGCAGCTCCGCCGCGCTGAGCTGGTGCAGGTCGCGTCCGAGGAAGCGAACCGTGCCCGCATCGGGCCGGCGCAGCCCCAGGATGGTACGCAACAGCACCGACTTGCCCGCACCCGAACCGCCGATGACGCCGAACACTTCGCCCTGCTCGACCGTCATATCGAGGCCGGCATGCACGGTCTGGGCGCCGAAGCGCGTGACGATGCCCGTGACTTCCAGCAATGCGGCCATCAGATGTCCAGCTTCATGAACAGCACCGCGAACAGCGCATCCACCACGATCACCGAGAAAATCGATGCCACGACCGCCAGCGTGGTCAGACGCCCGAGATCGCGCGAGGAGCCGCGTACCCGCATGCCGCAGGCGCAACCGGTCACGGCGATCAGGCCTGCGAACACCGGCGCCTTGATCAGGCCGGTCCAGAAGGTGGTCGAGGCGATCGCGCTCTGGGCGCGATTGAGATACTGCAGCATCGACATGCCGAGCAGGGTATGGCACAGCAGGCCGCCGCCGATCAGGCCGACGAGATCGGCCGCAATGGTCAGCAACGGCAGCGTTATCAGCAGCGCCAGCACCCGTGGTACCACCAGCGCCTCGATTGGATCGACGCCGATGGCGTGTAGCGCATCGACTTCCTCGTTGAGTTGCATGGCGCCGATCTCGGCGGCGAAGGCACTTCCGGAACGACCGGCGACGATGATCGCGGTGAGCAGTACGCCCAGTTCGCGCAGCACCCCCACGGTCACGAGATCGACCACGAAGATGTCGGCGCCGAATTTGCTCAGCTCCTGGGCACCCATGTAGGCCAGGATCACACTGATCAGGAAGCCGACCAGCGACACGATCGGAATCGCGGTGATGCCGGTGTCATAGATATGGCGCGCGACCGCGATCGGCCGCAGCGTGCGAACGTTCACCAGCGCTCGCAGCAGTGCCAGGCACACGCGCCCGACGAATTCCAAAGCGGCGATGGCGCTGCGCCAGCCGCGCACGGCGCGGCGGCCGATGCTCTCCACCGCCTGTTCCGGGTCGAGCCATTCCATGCCGCCGGGGTGCGCCGGGATCTCGCCGGAATAGGTACGCTCCACCAGCGTCAGCGCCGTGGGCGCGGCGCCGTCAAAGCGCGGATTGAGGCCGGCCTTGCGGGCCCGCTCGAGAAAATCGTGCAGCAGCCAGGCGCCTGAGAGATCCAGGCGCGAGCTGCCGGCGATGAGGCGCGCAGCGCGCGCGCCGGTGAAATCGATGGCTTTGAGTTCGGCCTCGATGGCCGCGGCCTGCGTGGCCCGCCAGTCGCCCTGCAACTCGAGGCTCAACTCCTCGGCGTTGTGCCGCGCCGTAATGAACATGGGCGGCGATGCTATCAGTCTGATGCCGCTGCGTCTGCGTTACCATGGCATGTCGCGCGAGCGAACCATTGCACTGGTTGCCCCAATGCTGAAATTACTGACGAAGCGAGCGCTGCTGTCCGTTATTACGCTCGCCATCCTGTCGCTGCTCGTGTTCCTGGCCGGGCAGCTGCTGCCCGGCGATGTCGGACGCGCCGTATTGGGTCCCCTGGCCGACGCGCGCGCGGTGGCGGCCTTCAATCATCAGGTGGGTGTGGATCGTGCGCTGCCGGTGCAATACTGGGATTGGATCTCGCATTTCGTTGCCGGCGACATGGGGCGCTCATTCACCTATCGCGCACCGGTGGCACCGTTCATCGCCCACGCCCTGCTCAATTCGCTGAAGCTGGCAACCCTGGCCTTCGTTCTGGTGGTACCGCTGGGTATCGCCGGCGGCGTGTTCGCGGCACTGCGGCTGGGGCGCTGGAGCGATCGCGGCATCGTGCTGCTCGGACAATCGCTGGGCATCGTGCCGGAATTCATCTCTTCGATCGTGCTGATCCTGGTCTTCGGTGTCTGGCTGCGCTGGCTGCCGATGTCGGCCGATTGGCCGGAAGGGGCCGGAGCACTGACTCAGATCCGCTATCTGATCCTGCCCTCGATACCGCCGGTGCTGATCTACTTCGGCTACCTGGCGCGGGTCGCGCGCGTCGGCACGATCGAGGCACTCGATGCCGATTACACCCGCACTGCAATACTCAAGGGCCTGCCCTGGCTGACCGTGCTGCGCCGGCACGTCCTGCGCAATGCCCTGCTGCCCACGATCGCGGTCGCGGCCAGTCTGATCGGCTATCTGGCCGGCGGACTGGTCGTGGTCGAGATCCTGTTTCACTATCGCGGCATCGGCGGCCTCATCTACGCGGCCGCCAAGGCCAAGGACTTCCCCATGCTCGAGGCCGGCGTGCTGACCGTGGGGGTGATCTACGCGCTCGCCTCGTTGTCAGCCGATCTGCTGAGTTCAGCGCTCAACCCACGCGTTCGCGCAGGACGCACGTGAGGGCGGCGCTGCGTTCACCAGCGCTGCTGGCGGGTGCGGCGATCCTGTTGTTCTGGATCGCGTGCGCGCTGTTCGGCAGCAGCATCACGCCGCTCGATCCGTACGCCGACGATCTGCGCTCGACGCTGGCGGCGCCGTCGCCCGCGCACTGGTTCGGCACCGACCAGCTGGGGCGCGATATTTTCTCGCGCGTCATCATCGGTGCCCGCGACATACTGATCGTGGCGCCATTGGCCACCGCGCTCGGCACGCTGCTGGGCACCGCGCTGGGGCTCGCGATCGGCTACTTCCGGGGCGCGCTCGACGATATCGTCAGCCGCATTATCGAGGCGGTGCAGGCCCTGCCCCTGGTCATCGTGGCGCTCATGGCGCTGGCCGCCGTCGGCACCTCGAATCTCACCGTGGTGCTGGTGATCGGCTTCGTGTTCACGCCCATGATCGCGCGCACGGTGCGCGCTGCGACCCGCAACGAGGTGGAACTGGACTACGTCGCCGCGGCCCGGCTGCGCGGCGACGGTGCGCTTGCGATCCTGTTCATCGAGATCCTGCCCAACGTGCTGCCGGTGGCGGTGGTGGAAATGACCGTGCGGCTCGGCTATGCGATCTTCTTCGTCGCCACACTGAGTTTCATCGGCTTCGGCATCCAGCCGCCGTCGGCCGACTGGGGCATAGCCATCGCCGAGAACTACAGCCTGATCGGCAGTTACTGGTGGACCATAATGTTTGACGCCGGAGCGACGGCCTCATTGATCATCGCCGTGAACCTGGTGGCCGATGGGCTGCAAAGCCTGGTCGAACCGTGATCGCGCCGGCGAGCGATGCGCTGCGCTTCGAGCACGTGGACGTGGTGTACCGCACCGGTGCGAACGAACGCCGCGCGCTGAGCGATCTGAATTTCGCCATCCCGCGCGGCAGCACCTACGGCCTGGTCGGCGAATCCGGCTGTGGAAAATCGACCGTGGCGCTGGCCGCGGTGCGCTATCTGGCGCGCAACGGGCGCATCAGCGCCGGCCGCATCCTGGTCGCGGGTCGCGATTTGATGGCCCTGTCGCCGCTCGAGCTGCGCCGCGTACGCATGCGCGCCGTATCCATGGTCTACCAGGATCCGGCGCGCGCGCTCAATCCGTCGCTGCGCATCGGCCGGCAGATGGCCGAGGTGTTCGAGGTGAGCGAGGGTCTGAAAGGTCGCGCCGTGCAGGAACGCGTAGCCGGGATGCTCACACGCGTGCAGATCGCAAATCCGCGGCGGGTCATGGGAAATTTTCCCCATGAGCTCTCGGGCGGCATGCAGCAACGTATCGTGATCGCCATGGCGCTGTCCAGCCATCCAGCGCTATTGATTCTCGATGAGCCGACCACGGGTCTGGATGCCACGGTGGAGGCCGAGGTGCTGGACCTGATCGCGCGACTGCGCGATGAGTTCCATACTTCGATACTGTTCATCAGTCATAGCCTGGCCGTGATCGCTCGCATGTGCGATCGGGTCGGGGTGCTGTACGCGGGCGAGCTGCTCGAGGAAGGATCCAACGCCGAGATCTTTGGCGATCCTCGTCATCCCTACACCGTTGCCCTGCTGCGTTGCTTGCCGCGCCCGGGACGGCGCAAGCAGCAGGGCCCGCTGGAAACGATCCCCGGCTTCCTGCCGTCCGGCGGTGCGAGTACGGATCGATGCGTGTTCGTCGAGCGCTGCGGCAACGCGACCGATCTTTGCAGGGCGAAGGTTCCGCCCCTGCTCGATCTGGGCGCACGCCTGACGCGCTGCTTCTATCCGGAGCGCGCACCGGAGCTGCCGCGCACTGCTGCCCAGACGCAGGCGCCACCCTTGTCCGTGAGCACCGCGCTCGAGCGCACGCGCGCGCCATTGCTGAGCGTGCGCAATCTGTCCAAGACCTACCAGTCCGGCGGCCGTTCATTGCGGGCCCTGCACGCCGTTTCGCTGGAACTATGGGCCGGCGAGACCCTCGGGCTCGTGGGCGAATCCGGCAGCGGCAAGAGCTCGCTGGCCAGGCTGCTGTTGGGACTGTCGGTGCCCGACGCCGGCAGCGAATTGAATCTCGCCGGCGAGCCGTTGCGGCCGCTGGCCGGCGATCGCACCCAGCCGCAGCGCCAGGCCCTGCAGATGGTGTTTCAGAATCCGGGCTCGGCGCTGAATCGCTCGCAGCGCGTGCGAACGTTGATCCAGCGCTCGCTGCGCAGGCTGGCGCGGTCGCGGCCGCAGCGCGAAGCCCGCTTGCGCGAACTGGCGGCCGAGGTACGTCTGTCCGAGCAGCAGCTGCACGACAAGCCGCCGCAGCTGTCCGGCGGCCAGCAGCAGCGCGTCAGCATTGCGCGCGCCTTCGCCGGTGAACCACGCCTGGTGGTGTGCGACGAGCCCACCTCGGCGCTGGATGTATCGGTGCAGGCGGCGATCCTGAATCTATTGGTCGATCTGCAGACCCGGCAGCAGGTCAGCTACCTGTTCATATCGCACGACCTGAACGTGGTGAACTTTCTGGCTGATCGAATTGCCGTGCTATACCTCGGACGTGTGGTGGAGATTGGACCGACGGCGGCGATTTTCGCCGGTCCGCAGCATCCCTACACCGAAGCGCTGCTGGCCGCGAGCCGGCTGCAGGGCGAATTGCCGAGCGCGCTGGAGCTGCCGGTCGGCTGCGCGTTCCAGAGCCGCTGCCCGCGCAAGATCGGCCGCGTTTGCGAAGAGAGCGAGCCGCCGCTGCTCGACGCGGGCGATGGCCATGCTCTGCGCTGCCATATACCGGTGGCAGAACTCGAACGGCTGCAACGCGGCCGCGACTCATGAGACCAGGGAGCCGAGCGCTGGTGCAGGCCTGCGATGCCATGCGCGTGCGCACGGACCCCATCGGCAACGCGGTCATTGACGAGTTTCTCTGCGGCCGTATCGCGCGCCGCGAGTTCCTGCGCTACGCCAGCGTGCTGGGCCTGTCGGCGCCATGGTTGTGTGCGATGACGCCGGAGCCGGCACGCGCAAGCGGCAGGTCCGGCGCCAGCGTCACTGTCGGCATGAGCGTGCCGGCCGGGGTGATCGATCCGCTCACGGTCGCCGACACCGGCGGCGTGTGCATGCTGTCGCAGACCGGGGAATACCTGGCCGTCTCCGGTCCCGATCTGCTGCTGCGGCCGTGCCTGTCCGAAAGCTGGCAGCCCAATCGCGACGGCAGCGTCTGGAGCTTCAAGATCCGGCAAGGGGTGAAATTCCATGACGGCCGTACGCTCAGTCCGGACGATGTGGCCGCCACCATGAATCGCCTGGCCGATCCGGCCAACGGTTCAGTGGCGCTGTCGGCATTCGCCGGGGTGCTGTCGAAGGGAGCGTGCAAAGCGATTGACGATGCCACGGTCGAGTTTCACCTCGATGCACCCAACGGCAGCTTTCCTTACCTGGTCTCGTCCGACAACTACAACGCCATCATCCTGCCGGCAGACTACGACGGCGGCTTTGAGAAAACCTTCATCGGCACCGGTGCCTTCCGGATAGAGCGATTCACGCCCAGGGATCGGGCCTCGTTCGTTCGCAACCCGGATTACTGGGGCAGCAAAGCGCTGCCGGAGCGCACGCAATTTATTTTCTACGACAGCATTCAGGCGCAGATATTGGCCATGCAGGGCGAGCAACTCGACGTGCTGCTGCACACGCCGGTACAGGGCAGCCAGGCGTTGCTGGCCGATCCGCGGTTGAACATCCTGGCACTCAAATCCAGCGCCCACGAGCAGGTGCACATGCGCACCGACCAGGGCGCATTCGCCGACGCGCGCGTGCGGCGCGCGCTGGCCCTGTGCCTCAACCGCGACGAGCTGGTCACGGGTCTGTTTCGCGGCATGGCGGTCGCCGGCAATGACAGCCCGTTCGCTCCCATCTTTTCCGCCACCGATCCGCAAGTGCCGCAGCGCCGGCAGGATATTCGCCAGGCCAGGCAGCTGCTGGCCGCGGCCGGCGTCGGCAACGGCTTCAGGGCGACGCTGACCGGCGAGCGCTTCGTGGAAATTCCCGACTACGCGGTGGTGATTCAAAATGCCGTGCGGCAGATAGGCGTGGAGCTCAGACTCAATGTCGAGGACCAGTCCGCTTATTTCGGCCATGCCAGCTTTGGTCAGTCGGACTGGCTGGATTGCGCGATGGGCATCGAGGATTACGCCCATCGCGGCGTGCCCAACATATTCCTGACCGCCTCCCTGGGCAGCCGCGGCACATTCAACGCCGCGCATTTCAAGAATCCGGAGTACGACCGCCTGGTGGCCGGCTACATTGCCGCACTCGATCCAGCGTCCCAGCGCGCCGCTGCCGGCCTGATCCAGCGATTACTGCTCGACCAGACGCCGATCATCGCCGCCTACTTCTACGATTGGCTGTCGGTGACCACCAAACGCATACGCGGCGTACGGCCGGCAGCCAGCGGACAATTGTTTCTGGATCAGGCGCAGTGGACCTGAGCCGCCGCTTCATGAATCATCGCGATGGCGGCGCAGCTGTATGGCCGCTGCCAGCATCAGAGCGGTCGCCGCCAGTCCCAGCCACAGTTGCGGGCTCGTCAGCAGTGCCACGGGATCGGGGGAGCGGGAGCTCCAGTCGCCGCTGCCGGCCTGGAACGCGAAATTCATCAACTCGCCAAAACTGCGGCCAATGATGCGGCCGACGTAGTTGTTGCCAAAGAACTGGTGCGCGACGATGACCAGCAATATCGGCGGCAGCAGTGCCCACAAGTACGGCGAGCGCCGTGCCCAGGCGGATGCCAGCATCAGGTAGGCCGCGTACGGCGCATACCAGAACAGCGTCGCCAGCAGCGTGTACAGCATGAGGCCCTGCAGGCGCAGCCAGGTCATCGTGTCCCAGAGCGCCGCATCGCCTTGCACCAGGGCACGGGCACGCAGCTCCAACACGCCGCCGGTCAGCACGCTCATGAGCGCTGCCAGCACGAAGCTACCGAGCGGCACGATGACCAGCCCCACCAGGAACTTTACCAGCACGGTCTGCGTGTCCGAGACCGGCAGCGATCTCCAGAACAATATGCTGCGATCGCGCCGCTCGCTGTACAGGCAGTCGAGAAAATAGGTGCTCACCAGTATCGCGGCGGTCACGTAGAAGACCATCGCGCAGCTGAACAGCATGATTTCGAATACCGGCGGGGCGCTACGCCCGGGAGCACCCGCCTGGCTCTGGTTGAGTTCCACATGCAGCAATTGACTGTGACCGAAGAACACGGCCATGACCAGCAATGCCGCAGCGACCACCAACGGTGCCATCCACAGCCCGCGGTGTTCCCAGAATTCCCGCCTGATCTGGATTTGCAGCGCTTTCATGCGGCCTCCGTCTGCACCTTGGCCACGAATAAATCCGCGATCCCCGGGGTACGCAGTTCACCCAGGCCCGATAGCGCCGAGCGCGGCTGGTTCTCGAACAACATGGTGGGTCGGCCGAAGATCTGGCGTTCATAGAAGGGATGCAGTGCGCGCGCCGCCTCGAGCTGATCGGTGGCGACATTGACCTGGACATAGCGCTCGGCGATCGCCTCGACGCTGGCGTCAAGGACGATGTGCCCGCGGTCGACGAACAACACGTCGGTGAGCAGATACTCCACCTCTTCCACTTGATGGGTGGTGAGCAGGATGGTGCGCTCGTGATCGAAATAATCGTTCAGCAGGGTGTCGTAGAACTGGCGGCGATAGATCAGGTCCAGACCGATGGTGGGTTCATCGAGCACCAGCAGGCGGGCATCGATGGCCAGAATCAGCGCCAGGTGCAGCTGGGTGATCATGCCCTTGGATAGCTCGCCGATGCGGCTGCTCTGGCGAATGTCGGTATGGGACAGGAATTGCTCCGCGCGGGCACGCTGGAAGCGCGGATGCACACCTTCAACGTAGTCAATGGCGTTCGCCACTCGCAGCCAGCGCGGCAGCACGGCCGTGTCGGCGATGAAACAGACATCCTTCATCAGCGCATTGCGCTCTCGCGCAGGGTCCAGTCCGAATACCGACACGCTGCCGGTATGCGGCGTCAATCCAAGGATTGCCTTCAACGCCGTGGTCTTGCCGGCGCCGTTGCGCCCGATCAGACCGACGATACGGCCCGCCTGGATGTTAAAGCTCACGTGGTCGAGGGCCAGCTGCGCGCCGTAGCGCTTGCTCAAGCCTGTTGCTTCAATGATCGTGGTCATCGTCTGCGTCCTGAGAGGGGTCGGTGGAAGTGGGGTCGGACAGCAGCTCCTGGCTCGACAGGCCCAGGCGATCGATGGTGGCGCGGATGCGCGGCCATTCGACCGTCAGGAAACGCCGGCGCTCGTCGGCGCGCAGCGCCGCGGCCGCGCCGACACTCACGTACATGCCAAGCCCACGGCGCTTTTCCACCAGCTGCTCGTCCACGAGCTGCTGATAGCCCTTGAGTACCGTGAGCGGGTTGACGCGAAATTCGGCGGCGACGTTGCGCACGGAAGGCAGGGGGTCGCCTTCCTTGAGCACACCCTCGAGGATCATCGCGACCACCCGGTCGCGCAGCTGCCGATAGATCGGCTGGCTGTTATCCCATTGGCTTTCCATATTCACCCAGCGCTAACCCTGAATGTCCGTGCGGCAACCGGCGCGCGAGTCTAGCGCGCCAGGGCCACGAGGACGGGATACTGGGGGGCGGTAGCAGAGGCTACGATGGCCTGGGTGGTAAGCAATGTGATCACCACGGCAAGGGCCGCACACACGGCGTACTTCAGGGCAATTTGACGGCCGGGGACTTTATGGGTCGTGTTCATGATGTACTCCTTGATGGGGCTGAACCCCGTAGCTGTGTTGTCGATATAGTGTTGTATACAACTACAACACTAGGTCTGTGTCAAGCCCTGATGCGAAGCCGGGTTGCCGCGCCCGGAAAGGCCCCTAAAATCAGCGCTCTTTTCAACCTGGAGCCTTCATGAAGCCGCCGCTGAACGTTGCGATCACAGGTGCCGCCGGTCAGATTGGTTATGCCCTGGCCTTCCGCGTGGCCGCGGGGGCGATGCTGGGTGCCGACCAGCCGATCAATTTGCACCTGCTGGAAATCACCCCCGCGCTGCCCACTCTTGCCGGCGTAGTCATGGAGCTGCACGACTGCGCGTTTCCGACACTCAACAAGGTCGTCGCCAGCGACCAGGCCGAGGTGGCGTTTCGCGATTGCCACGTCGCTCTGCTGGTGGGCGCGCGACCGCGCGGCGCGGGCATGGAGCGTAAGGATCTGCTGCTGGCCAACGCGCAGATCTTTTCCGCCCAGGGCAAGGCATTGAACGCCGTCGCCGATCGCAAGCTGCGGGTGCTGGTGGTGGGCAATCCCGCCAACACCAACGCCTTGATCGCCAGTCACAACGCCCCGGATCTCGACCGCCGCAATTTCACCGCCATGATGCGGCTGGATCACAATCGCGCGCTCTCGCAACTCGCCGGCAAGACCGGCACGCATGTGAACGAGATCAAGCGTCTGAGCGTCTGGGGCAATCATTCCGCCACGCAGTACCCCGACGTCAGTCACGCACTGGTGCAAGGCAAGCCGGCGCGCAGCCTGGTCGATCAAAAATGGCTCACGGAATTTTTCATTCCGACCGTGCAGCAGCGCGGAGCGGCCGTGATCAAGGCTCGCGGCTCCTCATCGGCGGCCTCGGCGGCCTCGGCCGCGATCGATCACGTGCGCACCTGGGTATCGGGCACCGGCGAAGGTGACTGGACCAGCATGGCGGTTGCTGCCGATGGCAGTTACGGCATCAAGGAAGGGGTGATCTATTCCTACCCGGTGGTGTGCAGGAACGGCGACTATCAGATCGTGCAGGGCCTTGCGATCGACGAGTTCAGCCGCGCGCGCATGAATGCCACCGAAACCGAACTGCGCGAGGAGCGCGAGGGCGTCAAGGCGCTGCTCAATCCGAACATTTTATGATCGGCGCGCTCTTCACCGTGCTGTTCCTCATCGCGGTGGTGTACCTCGCCTATCGACGACTGCCGTTGCTGTCCTTTACCGCCGCCTTCACGGTACTGCTGCTGGCGTATGCGATGTTCGGCAATCCCCCGGGCCTGTGGCTGGGGCTGTTGCTCATATTGCTGTTGTGCTTCTGGCTGCTGAACCTGCGGCCGGTGCGTATTGCGCTGATCAGTGCCCCGTTCATGAAAACCTACCGGCGGCGGTTGCCGTCGATGTCGGCTACCGAGCGCGATGCGCTCGAGGCGGGCACCGTCTGGTGGGACGGGGAATTGTTCACCGGCAGCCCGGACTGGCGCAAATTGCGCGATGCGCCGGCACCACAGTTGTCGGCCGAAGAGCAGGCTTTTATCGACGGACCCTGCGAGACGCTGTGCCGCATGCTCGATGACTTCGACATCACGCATCGGCGCGGCGATCTGCCGGCGCAGGTCTGGGACTTCATCAAGGCGCAGCGCTTCTTCGCGATGATCATTCCGCGCCGCTACGGCGGCCTGGAATTCTCCACCTACGCGCACTCGTGCGTGCTGGTCAAACTGGCGGCACGCAGCGTCACCTGCGCCTCGACGGTCGCGGTGCCCAATTCGCTCGGGCCGGCCGAGCTGCTGGTTCACTACGGCACCGAAGAGCAGAAGAACCATTTCCTGCCGCGCCTGGCGCAGGGTGTGGAGATTCCCTGCTTCGCGCTGACCGGAGCGCGTGCCGGCTCCGATGCCGCCTCCATTCCCGACACCGGCGTGGTGTGCAGAGGCGTTTACCAGGGCCGCGAGATCACCGGCCTGATGCTCAATTTCTCCAAGCGCTACATCACGCTGGCGCCGATCGCGACCGTCGTGGGTCTGGCGTTTCGCATGTTCGACCCCGAACACCTGCTGGGCGACAAGGATGACATCGGCATCACCTGCGCCTTGATTCCACGCGATACGCCCGGGCTGGAGATCGGCCGGCGTCATCTGCCGCTCAACATTCCGTTTCAGAATGGCCCACTGCAGGGCCATAACGTGTTCGTGCCGCTCGATTGCATCATCGGCGGTCTCAAGATGGCCGGCCTTGGCTGGCGCATGCTGGTCGAGCAGCTATCGGTGGGCCGATGCATTTCCCTGCCGGCCAATGCCACCGGTGGCGCGCTCGCGGCCAGCGTCGCAACCGGGGCGTATGCACGCATCCGCCGTCAATTCAACACGCCGGTGGGCCGCTTCGAAGGCGTGGAACAGGTGATCGCGCGCATGGTCGGGCTGACCTACATCATGGATGCCGCCCGCAGCGTGACCACGGCGGCGATCGATGCCGGCGAAAAACCGGCGGTGCCGGCGGCGATACTCAAATATCACGTGACCGAGATGGGGCGGCGCGTCGGCAACGATGCCATGGACGTGCACGGCGGCAAGGGCATCATGCTCGGACCGAACAACTATCTCGGCCGCGGCTACCAGTCGATCCCGATAGCGATCACGGTCGAAGGCGCCAACATTCTCACCCGCAGCCTGATCATCTTCGGCCAGGGCGCAATCCGCTGCCATCCGTTCGTGCTGCGCGAAATCACCGCCGCGCGCAATCCCGATCACCAGCGCGGCATCGATGAGTTCGATCGTGCGCTGTTCGCGCACATCGGCTTTGCCATCTCCAACGCGGTGCGCTCGTTTGTCATGGCAATTACCTTCGCACGCTTCAGGAACGTGCCCGACTCGGGCCCGACGCGCCGCTATTACCAGCACATCGAGCGCTATAGCGCCTCGTTCGCCTTTGCGACCGACATGGCCATGTTGACCCTGGGCGGCTACCTGAAGAAAAAAGAGACCATCTCGGCGCGCCTGGGTGATGTGCTGTCGGCCATGTACCTGGCCTCGATGGTGCTCAAGCATCACGACAACCGGGGTCGCCCGGCCGAGGAATTGCCGGTGGTCGAATGGGCCTGCCGCGAGCTGCTCTACCAGGCCCAGGAGCAATTGCACAGCGTGCTGCGCAACTTCCCGAGCCGGCCCATGGCGGCGCTGGCGCGGCTGCTGATCTTCCCGCGCGGCCTGACCTACTTTGCCCCGGCCGATCTGCTGGGCCGCGCAGTCGCCGACCTGGTGCTCAACAACACCCAGACACGCGCCTCGATGCAGCGTTTTCTATACCGTGGCGACGAGCCCGGCAACGCGCTGGCGGCACTGCAAAATGCGCTCGAGATGGCCCCCCTGGCCGAATCGCTGGAACGCAAGCTGCGCATTGACGGGGTGAAAACCGGCCGCGTGCGCGCACTGGACCTGGCGGGCCAGATCGAACAATGCCGGGCCCTTGGGATTCTGAACGAACAGGAGGCGCTGTTCCTGGCCGAATACGATCGCAAGGTCATGGCCATCATCAACGTCGACGATTTCGCGGCGCACGAGCTGGGCGTCGGACAGCACTGAACAATTGGCGCATCGCCTGCTCCAACGTCAATATGCGTACCTTCACCTGAGGTGATGCCGACGAATGTATCTGCAGTTCTTTGGGCTTGCAGAAAAGCCGTTTTCGATCACGCCTGATCCGCGCTATCTCTACCTGAGCGGCCGGCATGCGGATGCGCTTGCGCATCTGGTTTACGGCATCAATGAGGCGGGCGGCTTCATCCAGCTGACCGGCGAGGTTGGCACCGGCAAGACCACGACCATCCGCTCACTGCTGGCGCGCGCGCCCAAGAGCGCGGAGATCGCGCTGATCCTCAATCCACGTTTGTCGGCGAACGAGTTCCTGCGCTCACTGTGCGAGGAACTCGGCCTGGGCGCGGCCGACGGCAGCGACGACGACAACAAGCACCTGGTGGATCTGTTGAATCGCTACCTGCTCCGGGCCCACTCGGCCGGCAGACGCGTGGTATTGGTGGTCGATGAGGCGCAGAACCTCGCTCCCGATGTACTCGAGCAGGTGCGGCTGCTGACCAATCTGGAAACCGAAACGCAGAAACTATTGCAGATCATCCTGATCGGACAGCCGGAACTGCGCGAACTGCTCGCGCGCGAGGACCTGCGGCAGATCGCGCAGCGCATTACCGCCCGCTTTCACCTCGATCCGCTGTCGCGCGAGGAAACCTACGCCTATGTGCGCCATCGCCTGAGCGTGGCGGGCGCCACCACCGACATTTTCACGCGCGCGGCGCTGCGCGAGATCTACCGCGTGAGCGGCGGTATTCCGCGCGTGATCAACATTGTGTGCGATCGCGCCTTGCTGGGCGCTTACACGCAGGAATTGCATCTCGTGCCCGCGGCCTTGGTACGCCGCGCCGGCGCCGAAGTATTCGGCCACGAGCTCTTGCCCG
Source organism: uncultured Gammaproteobacteria bacterium (assembly GCA_963735775.1). GTDB lineage: Bacteria > Pseudomonadota > Gammaproteobacteria > Steroidobacterales > Steroidobacteraceae > FEN-1191. The sequence goes on from CAVTMG010000001.1 coordinate 348,327, forward strand.
GCTGGGTGCCCGGGGCAGCGGCGGTCCTGGCGCTGGCGGTGCTGGGCGGCAGCGGCCTGCTGCTCTGGCAGCATGCACCGGGCATCGCACATTTCTCGCTGGGCCGCAGCGCAGCGTCGTCGAAGCCCGTGACCGCTCCCGCCGTGAGCGCGCCGGCTGCGGCCACGGCAGCCGTGGCAGCGCCGCCCACGGCGCCGGACCCGGCGCCGCCGGCGCTGGCGCAGTTGCTCGCGAGCAATCACGGCAGTACCGATAGCGACAGCGCCTTCAAACAGCTGCTGGCGCTTTGGAATGCCAGCTATGTGACCGGCCAGACCGACGGCTGCAGCCAGGCGCTGGCGCAGGGACTGCATTGTCTGCTGCAGCGCGGCTCGCTGGCGCAGTTGCGTCTGCTCAATCGACCGGCCATCCTGATGCTCAGCGACGAAAGCGGCGCGCCCTACCAGGTGGTATTGCGCGGCTTGCATGACGACACGGCGCAATTGCAGATCGGCGCGCAGACGGCCACGGTAGGCGTGGCCGACTTGACGCGCTACTGGTTCGGTGACTTCGTGCTGTTGTGGCACCCGGCGAGCAAGGATGTGCGCGATTTGAGCCAGGGCATGCACGGAGGTCAGGTGCGGCGTTTGCGTGAACAGCTTGAGCGCTGGCGCGGCACGGATGCCAATGCGGCGAGCGATCAATTTGACGCCGATCTGATGCAGCTGGTGGAACAGTTCCAGCGCGCCAGTCGGCTCACGGTCGATGGGGTCGCCGGCATCGAAACCCAGGTGGCGCTCGATGCGGCGCTCGCGCCACCGGACTCGCCATTGCTCACGCGAGGCAGCTGATGTCCTTCATCCTCGATGCACTCAAGAAGGCCGAAGCCGAACGCCAGCGCCAGACCGGTCCTACTTTGCTGGAAGTGCGGATCACTCCACCCCGACGGCGTTTTCCGCTGTGGATGTTGATCATCGGCGGCTTGCTCGGCGTCAACATCCTGTTGCTGGGCTTCTTTGCCCTGCGCCGGCCGGTGGTGGTCGCGGCGGCGCCGAGCGCGCCGGCCACGCTCACGCCCGCGGCAACTCCCGCGCCGCCGGTCGCGGTAGCGCCGGCGGCCGTAGCGCCCGCTGGCTCGGTCCCGACCGTGCCTGCTACCGCGGCAGCGGTAGCCGCCGCCGCGCCGGCCGGCGCCCCGATGTGCCGGTGCAGAATCCCGCTGATCTGGAGCCGGCCATGTCGGCGCCCAGTGCCAAGGCCGACTATGCCGAGGAGCCGCCGAGCCTGTCAGAAATAGGCGGCGATATGCCCAACCTGCGCCTGGACCTGCAGGTTTACGCGGCGCGTCCTTCCGACCGTTATGCGCTGATCAACATGCACCGGGTGCACGAGGGCGATGTGCTGCCCGAAGGGCCGCGGGTGCTGGAGATCGAGCACGACGGCGTAAAGCTAAGCTATCGCGGCACCGAGTTCATGCTTCGCCCGCAGTAGTCTCGCGCGGACTCTTGAGCAGGCTGGGCAACTCGAACTGTGGATCGGCCGCCTGACTCGGCGTCGGCGACAGCCCGTGATCGAGCAGGCGCTTGGACTGCATGTGGTCGGACACCCGGTTCAAGGAGTCCACCGCCAGCAGGCGGCCCTGGCGAAAATAAAATGCCGAGAACGCCGGCTTCGCCAGATCACCGCGCGTGACGACCTGATCGTAGCCGCGGCTCAGGCCGACCATCTGCAGCTTGACGTCGAACTGGTCCGACCAGAACCACGGCGTGTTGATGAACGGCCGCGAACGCCCCATGAGTGCCGCCGCCGCAGACTTGCCCTGCTCGACCGCGTTTTGAACCGATTCGAGCCGCACCAGCTGCGCGTCCATGCGTCGCGCCGTGCAGTCGCCGGCCGCCACGATCAATGCATCCGAGGTGCGCGAGCAATCGTCAACGATGATGCCGTGATCGCACAACAGGCCGGCTGAGCGCGCCAGCAAGTCATCCGGCGTTACGCCGATGCCCACGACCACGCAGCCGCAAGGGTATTCCTCTCCCTGCGCAGTCCGGACCGCGGCAACCTGGCCTTCATGTCCGACGATCTCGGTGACCTGGGCGCCGAACATCAATTGCACACCGTGCGCCGTGTGCAGGCGCGCGAACGCCTCGGACACCACCGGCGCGGTGACCCGCGACATCAGCCGCGGCAAACCTTCGAGCACCGTGACCTCGGCGCCGAGCTTACGTGCACCGGCCGCGACTTCCAGACCGATGAAGCCGCCGCCGATGACAACCACGCGCCGGCCTTCGGCGGCGCAGCGTCGTATGGCCGCGCCGATCGCAAGCGAGTCGGCGATGCCGCGCAACGCCAGAACCCCCGACAGCGATGCGCCCGGTACCGGCAAGGTGCGCGGCAACGAACCGGTGGCCAGCGCCAGCATGCCGTAGCTCAGGCGGGTGCCATCGGCCAGCTGCAGCTCGCGCCGCTTGCGATCGATGTTCTGCACCCGGGTATCCAGCCGCATCGTGATCTTGAGCCGCTCGAGCGCGGCCGGACCGCGCAGGGTCAAGGGCACTGACGGCCCCTGCCTCGATGAGCCACTTCTTCGATAGCGGCGGGCGCTGATAAGGCGGATGCGGCTCCTCGCCACACAGGATCAACGTGCCGGCGAAGCCTTCCTGCCGCAGCGACTCGGCGATCTGTATGCCGGCCTGACCCGCTCCAACAATGATGATCTGCGTCTGTGCTTCCACCACACTCCTGCCATTTTCAACTCTGACGATCGGGAAACTGCACGGTCAAACCAGCGAGCGCGGGCTCGACGATCAACTGACAGCACAGGCGGCTGTTTGGGCGCCGTTCGGCGGCGACGTTGTTTAGCATCAGCCGCTCATCATCGGAAGGCGGCGGGAGTTTGTCCAGCCAGTCGGCGCGCACGTAGCAATGGCAGGTGGCGCAGGCGCAGCGGCCACCGCACTGCGCCTCGATGCCCTCGACGCCGGCGTCCATGGCGCCGCGCATGAGGCTCTGCCCTGGTGCGAGTTCCAGCGCAACCTCGCGGCCGTCGGGCTCAATGTAGACGATTCGCGGCATGAATGGTGCGCTCAACCGGTCAAGGGCTTGCGATACAGCGTCCAGCCGTCAAGCGCCTGGGCTCCGAAGTCCCGATAAAAATCGATCGCAGGCTGGTTCCAGTCAAGCACGGCCCACTCCAGCCGGCCGCAGCCGTGCTCGCGGGCGCGTTGCTCGAGGCAGCGCAGCAGCCCCAGACCGATGCCACGGCCCCGATACCCGGGGCGCACGAACAGATCCTCCAGATACAGGCCCGGGCGGCATAGAAATGTCGAGTAGTTGAAAAAATACAGCGCGAAACCCGCGATCGCGCCGTCCCATTCGGCCATGAGCGCATGCGCGTAACGGGGCTCGCCGAACAGGTGGCGGCGCAGATCGTCGACAGCGCCAACCATTTGCGGACGCAGCCGCTCGTAGTCCGCCAGCTCGCCGATGAGCTGGAAAATGACCGGAACGTCCGGCTCGTCGGCGGCGCGCAGGCGCAGCATGGCAGGCTCCAGAACAGGTGAGGGGCGTCACATTATCCGACAGGCCGCCCCGACGGAAATCACAGTTTTCTCGCCATTGAGACATCAGTGCAGTGTCACTGTGGACAGACAGCATAAAGTTCAGGCCATTAGGCGCCGTTGTCTCCGGCCAACCGAGCGGTACTGAAGAGCAATGCAATTGCGGGGTCCAGACCTTGGTCTGCAAAATGCGGCAAATGCCGCGGACGGCGCCGCGGGCGCGCCGGCCCCGGTGCCTGCCCATATCATTATCGGACTGACCGACGACCCACTATTGCTCGAGGCACTCAGTGGCGCCGCGGCAGCCGATTCAACCGTGATTACCTGTCCAACGGCTGATCGCTTTATCGATCAGCTGGTCGCCAACGCCGCCGATATCGTGCTGATCGATGCCTCGAGCGTGTCGGTGCCGCTCACCGGTCTGGTCGCCACCGTGCGTGAGCAGTTCCCGCAATCACTGATGATACTTGCCGGGCCGGCTCACGTGCAGGCGCAGTTGAGTGCACAGATCAGCGACGGCACGATCTTCCGGTTCGTACACAAGCCGGCCTCAAGCCAGCGGCTTAGATTGTTCCTGGATGCGGCGCTGCGCCAGCAACGGGAAGAGGGCTCAAAGCAGGCTCCGGCGACGGTCGTGGCGGCTGCTTCTGCGGTCCCTGCGCAGCGTGGCGGCAAGGGTCGTGGCGCGCTCACCCTGGTGGCACTGTGCGGGGCTGCCCTGGCGGTCGCCGCGATCGCCTGGGTCGTATTGCATAAGGCGGCCCCGAGCGCCGCGGTTGCGCCGGCGGCGGTCGACGGCGCTGCCAATGCCCCGGTCATTGCCTCGCCTGCGGGCGCCGGGGACTCCAAAGCCGCGCCCGCGGCCGCCGAGCGCGATCAACTCCTGGCCGAAACCCAGGCGCGCGATGCGGCAGCGCTCGAGCAGGCGCAGCGTGCCGCGGTGGGTGCGCGCGCCGATCAACTCGGTGTCTACCTGCAGCTCGCCCGCAAGCGCCTGGCCAGCGGCGCGCTCATCGAACCAGCCGATGACAATGCGCGCGCCTATCTGGCTTCGGCGGCAGCACTGGCGCCGGACGATGCCGATGTTCACGCCGTTTCAGTGGCATTGGGCGAGGCGCTGATTTCACAGTTTCGCCATGCCCTGGCCGCCGGCGAAGTCGCCGAAGCGCAGCATTGGCTGCAAGCGTGCAGCGATTTTCGCATCGGCAGCGCTACCCTCAGCGAGCTGTCGGCGCAGCTCAAGCAACTGCAGACCAAGCAGGCGCAGACGGATACGTTGCAGCGCCTGCAACGCGAGTTCAATCAGCGCCTGGCGGACGCAGCGTTGCTCGAGCCGGCCAGCGACAGTGCGCTGTCCAAGTACCGAAGCCTCAAGTCCATGGATGCCGGCAACGCGGCCCTGCCTGGCATGGAACATAATCTGCGTGTCGCGCTGGCGGCCGCGGCGCAGACGCGATTGACGCACGATGATCCGGGCGGCGCGGAGCAGCTGCTCAACGCTGCCAGGGATGCCGGGCTGGATGGTGAGGAAATCGCCACCGCGCGTCGCGCGCTCGAGAGCGCACGCGCTGCCGCCAGTGCCCCACCGCCGCCATCGGCGCCTGCGGCCGCGCCAGCTTGGGTAAGTGAAACCACGCTGACACGCGTGCACTTTGTCGCGCCGGAATATCCGGCCGATGCACTCTCCAAAAATGTCGTCGGCTGGGTCGATCTCGAGTTCACCGTCACCGCCGAGGGCAAGGTCAAAGACATCCTGATACTCGCCGCCGAGCCCAAGGGCGAATTCGAACAGGCCGCTCGCAGCGCCATAAGTCGCTGTCGCTACAGTCCGGTGATGCGCAATGGCGCGGCGATCGATCAACGCGCCCGCATCCGCGTGCGGTTTCAGCTGTGAATCCCCGCGTCCTGCTGGTCATCGAGGAGCGTGAACTGCGCCACTGGGTGCGTCATCACATCGAGATTCTGTGGCCCGAGGGCGTAGTCGACGAGGTTCTGCCGACGCGGTTCGAGGAGCGCGTCGCCGCCATGAAGGCGCGCGAGTTCGACTTGATCGTGCTCAACGCGCAGTGCGGTGATGGACCCACCGATGCGGGCGATGGGCTCGAATCGCTGCGCATGGCGCGGGCCTCGCGCCACTGCCCGCCGATCGTGGTCATTGCCGCCGGCGGTAACGAACTCAGCGCCGTGCAGGCCATGCGGGCCGGCGCGGCCGATTACCTGCCGCGCCCGCTGCTCAACGCCCAGCGCCTGGCGGAAACCCTGCGCGGGTCACTGCGCCCACCGCCGCGTCCTAAAGTGGTGCGCGCGCGCTCGCCCCGCTCGCCGCGGCGAAATTTCGACGCCGCAAACCTGGATCTGCCGCAATACTCGCTGTTGCACAAGCTCGGCGACTCATCGCGAGCGGCGGTATACCTCGCCTACAGCGCCACCCTGGGGCGCAATGTGGCACTGAAGATCAGCAAGCCGACGATCGAGTCCGGCGATGATTGCCAGGAATTCGCGCGCGAATACGCGGCCATCAGCGCGCTGCAGAATCCGGCCGTGGTCGACATCTACGACTACGGCTTTCACGACGGCCGCGAGTTCATCGCCATGGAATATTTTCCCTGCGGTGACCTGAAGAGCCGCCTGCAGCAACCGATCACGGTCACGGAAAGTCTCGAGTTCGCCCAGCGCATCTGTGCCGCACTCGAGGTCGTGCACGCCGCCGGCCTGGTGCATCGGGATCTGAAACCGCCCAACGTCATGCTGCGTGAGGATGGCTCGGTGGTCCTGATCGATTTCGGGCTCGCCAAGCAGCTCGACTCGGCACACCTCAATACCATGGCCGGCGTTCTGCGCGGCTCGCCCTACTACATGAGTCCCGAGCAGGCGCAGGGATTGCCGCTCGATGCGCGCAGCGATCTATACAGCACCGGCGTCATCCTGTTCGAGATGCTGAGCGGCAATAAACCCTACCTGGGCAATTCGGCCGTGGACGTCATGCAGCAGCACGTGAACGGGCCGCGCCCGCCGCTGCCCGCCGCCTGCGCCGCGCTTGAGCCGCTGATCGATCGCATGATGGCGCGCGATCGCGGCCAGCGCTTCGCCGATGCAGTCGCCCTTCAGGACGCATTACGTGGCGCCATTGCAGTGGTGGCCGCTGCGAATGCGCCGGTGGAAGCCGTGGTCACCCTGCAATGAGCCGGCAATGAGCGATACCTCGATATACGCCGCATCGCCCGCGTTTCAGCTCGAGCTCGAGACGCTGCGCGACCAGCGCGATCTGTATCGCTCGCTGTTGCTGTCCGAAGCCACGGCATTGGGGGCGGGAATGAGTCATGCGCTCGCAAGCGTCGAGCGGCTGCGATTGCTGCTGCGCACCCCGACGCGCGAGGGTGCCGCGTTCCGCGGCAAGATCGAGCAATTGCTGGCTGAACTCGATGGACTGGCCGAGGCTCTATTATCGTTGCACCTGCCCACCGTGAGCTCGCGGCTCGACGCCGCCCAGCGCGCCTTGCGCGAGATCGAGTTGCGCAGCGAGATATCCGGCAATGATCTATTGCCGGCGATGGTCGTCCTCGGCGATCTGTGCAGTCACATTACCATCGCCGCCGACTGCGCCTCGGTGCATGTGCCGCTGGCGGACGATGAGCAGGCCGCGGCAGAACTCGAGGCCAGTCAGCGCCGGGCGCAACCCAAACTCGCGGTAGCGCTGCAGCAGATGTCCGACAGGCTTGCCAGCGAACATGGCAAACACCTCACGCTGGTCACTTTGGGGCTGGAAGACATTCCGGAGCCATGGGTGAGCGCATTATTCGACATGCTCGGCCAGATGCTGCGCAATGCCATCGAGCATGGCATCGAATCCCCGGAGCAACGCACGCTGCTGGGCAAACCGGAGCAGGGCACGCTGGTGGTGGAATTCATCGATCGCGCCGCCGAGGGGTTTGAACTCAACGTGCAGGACGATGGCGGCGGCCTGGCCGCCGATCGCATCACTGAAATCGCCGTCAGAAAGGGCCTACTGACGGCGGATGCCGCGCAGGACATCGAGCCATCGAAGCTCGTCAGCTTGATCTTCCACGCCGGCGTGTCGACCGCCAAAGACGGCGCACGGCGCGGCCAGGGCATGCAGATCGTGCGCGATCACGTCAATCGCCTCGGCGGCCGCATGCAGGCAGCCACCAAGAACCGGCGTTTTACCCGCTTCCGGATACACCTCCCGGCGCTCGAAATCGAGCAGCCGCGGGTGGGTATTGGTGCTTGACAGCAAAATGACATGACGATGCAATGCTGCCTCGCTCCCGGGGGCACACATGCATCTAGTGGACACCACCCTGTTCTTCTCGCCGACGAGCGGCGGCGTGAAGCGCTATCTGACGGCCAAGCATCACTGGCTCAAGGCGCACACCGCGCATCGCCATTCAATACTGGTCCCGGGTGCGTCCACCCATCTGGCCCCGGATGAAATCAGTACCGTCGCCGGCGTGCGCCTGCCCGGCACGTTCAATTACCGTCTGCCGCTGTCGCCGCATAAATGGCGTGCGATGCTCGATGCGCTCGAGCCGGATCTGATCGAAGCCGGCGATGCCTTCCATCCCGCCTGGTGCGCCGCGACCGTGGCCCGGGCGCGCAACATTCCGCTGGTAGCATTTTTCCATTCCAACCTGGCGCGACTGCTGGGACGGCGCTTCGGGCCTGGCATCGAGCGCGCGGTCGCCCGCTACCTGCGCTCGGTGTACGCGCAGTTCGACCTGGTGCTGGCGCCGAGCCGATTGATGTGCACCTACCTGTCGCAGCTCGGCGTGACGCGCACGGCGCTGCAGCCGCTGGGCGTCGACACCGGCATATTCTCGCCCGCGCGTCGCACGCTCGACCTGCGCCGTACGCTCGAATTACCCGACGATGCGCGCCTGTTGGTGTATGCCGGACGATTCTCGGAGGAGAAAAACCTGGAGGTACTGCATACCACGATGGCTCTGCTGGGCAAACCCTATCATCTGCTGCTGGTCGGCGGCGGTCGCAGCGCGCGCCCGAGCGCGAATATCTCCGTGCTGCCGTACCGCCGCGACAGCATCGAGCTCGCGCAGTGGCTGGCATCCGCCGACGCGCTGGTGCATGCCGGCAGCTGCGAAACCTTCGGCCTGGTGATCATCGAAGCCATGGCCTGCGGCAGGCCGGTAGTGGGTGTGCGCGCCGGCGCGGTACCGGAACTGGTGGACGAGCGCGTGGGCGAGCTGGCGCAGCCGGACAATGCGCCGAGCATGGTGCGCGCCATTCGCCGGCTGTACGATCGCAATCTCGATGCGCTCGGGGCCGCGGCCCGCCAGCGCGCGTTGCAGCGCTTCACCTGGTCGCAGTCGCTGAGCGTCGAGCTGGCCAATTACGCCAGCGTCTTCGCCGGCACCCGCGTGGTACCCAGCGGCGTACCGGCCATGGAATTCGGCTCGCCGGGACCCTAGCAGTCGAAGATCGTCAGTCCGCCTGCCGCATCGCCGACCGCGAGCCGCTCACCATTGCGCGAGTAGCGCAGCAAAGTACACTCGTCAGCCAGCAAGTGTGCGTCCTGTGGTGTGCCGCCGGCGCCGATGCGCCAGAGCAGCAGGCGGCGGTCGCGCGCGGCCGATACCAGCCAGGTGCCGCTGGGACGGCAGGCCAATGCGCTGATGCGCTCGGAGTGCGAACGCAGCTCGAGCGGGGCTGAGCCCTCGGGTCCCTTGCCGCCGAAATCCCAGACAATGATCACCTCGCCCGCCGCGGTGGCCAGGTAGCGGCCATTGCCGCTCCAGCCGGCGGCAATGACCTTGCTGCCGTAGCCCTGCATCTGCGACTGCGTGCTGCTCACCACGTACCACAGGTGCACGCTGCCATCCTGCATGCCGCATGCGAGCACACGGCCGTCGGCATTCCAGCTCGCGTTCAGGCAGGCCCCGCGCCATGGATAGTCGCGCGATTCCACCCGCGGCTCGAGGCGATGGATACGCACACCGCCATTGCCGGCCGCCGCGATCTCGCCGCTCCGGGGGCGCCAGGCCAGCGCCGCGATCACCCCCGCCGGCGACTCGAAGCTGTGGCGCAGTGCGCCCCCGGCGTCGAACCAGTGCAAGCTGCGCCCCGCGGCGACCGCCAGCATGCGCCCGTCAGGGGCAAACGCCAGGTGCTCGCACCACTGCGTGCCCTGGTGGATGGGCCGGGACTGCAGCGTGCGCACGTCCCACAGCAGCACGGCGCCATCCTGGCCCGATGAGGCAAATAAGTTTCCCGCTTTCTGCCACGTCAGCGCCAGCGCGCCGCCGGCATGCGCACCGATGGGCTCGACACTCGGCTCAGCAGTCGGCGCCGCTGCGACTCGCACCATGGCAATCCCGCCGCCGCCGCAGGCCACGACCAGCATGCCGCCATCGGGCGACCAGGCCGCATCGACCGGATAGTCGCGCAGCTCGACGCGGTCGCGCAGCCGCAATTGTCCAGCCGCGGCGCTCATGCGACGCAGGATTCGAAGCCGGCCTCCAGCTCATTGCGATCCAGGTGACGGCCGATGAATACCAGGCGGCTCACACGCGGCAGGCTCGGCGGCCACGGCCGCTCCAGCTGTCCGTCGTAGACCATGTGGACACCATGAAACACGTAGCGCCGGGCTTCGCCCTTGATGTTGAGCACGCCTTTCATGCGCAGGATGTCCTGTCCGCGGCTCTGCAGCAGGTACGACAGCCAATCGTTGAGCTTGTTCGGGTCCAGCGGCCGGGGATCTTCCAGGCCGATGGAGCCGATTTCCGTGTCATGGTGATGCGAGCCAAACAGGCGCTGCTCCAGCAACGTCGCATCCTTGAGCTGCAGTCCGAACTCCTCGGGCGCGTGCTCGCAAAACAAGACACAGTGGCCGGCCTGCTCCAGCTGCAGCTGGTAGTGCGCGCCGCCCTGCAGCCTGAGCCGGACGAGTTCGCGCAACGGCAGCATCGCCAGCGGTTCCAGCGGTTCGGGCTCGGCCTCGAACAGCGCGGTAGCGGCCTCCAGTTGCGATTCGATCGCGGCCCCCGGTTCCGTCACAGGCAATAGCAATACATCGACCTGCTGCAGCGCCTGCCCATGGTCGTGGTGCTGTTCATGCCCGTGCCCGGCATGTGCGTGCGCGCCGGTACGCAGCGCATATTGCTCGCTGCCGAGGGCGTACAGGCCGGCCCATTCGAACGGCCGCACGGGCTGCAGAAAGGCCTGGTCGCGCGCCAGCGCGCGCTCCAGATCGAAGGCGCCGACATCCAATACCCGCTCGAGCGCCACGTCGGCGTTGCGGGTGCGCAGCACGACGGCGCTGGCGCTGATGCCATGCACGCGCCGCTCAATGCGAGCCAATGCGCTGGCATCCACCAGATCGATCTTGTTCAGCAGCACGATGTCCGCAAACGCGATCTGCTCACGCGCGATCGTGTCTCGCTCGAGCTCCTGCTCGATGTGGCGTGCGTCAACCAGCGTGACGATGGCATCGAGGCAATAGTATTCCTTGAGTTCCTCGTCGATGAAGAACGTCTGCGCCACCGGCCCCGGATCGGCCAGTCCCGTGGTCTCGATCAGGACCGCGTCGAAGCGTTCGCGGCGCTTGTGCAGCTGCGTCAATATACGGATCAGGTCACCGCGCACGGTGCAGCAGATGCAGCCGTTGCTGGTCTCGAAAATTTCCTCATCGGCGCCGATCACCAGTTGCTGATCGACGCTCACCTCGCCGAATTCGTTTTCGATGACCGCGATGCGCTTACCGTGCTGCTCAGAAAGAATCCGATTGACCAGCGTGGTCTTGCCCGCGCCCAGATAGCCGGTCAGCACCGTCACCGGAACGCGGGTAGTCATCGCGCCGGTCGCAGGCGAGCGAGCAGCCCTTGCGCCCCCGGCAGCCGCAGTGCCCACAGCAATAGCGCCCACCCCAATCGCCGCCGCCACAGCACGCGCGGCGGCGGCACGGCGCTGAAGAAGGCGTTGTGGGCGTCGCGATGCAGTTGCAGGCTGCGCGCCTGCAATGTCATTTGCAGCTCTTGGGCTCGAATCTGAAAGCAGCGCATTCCCTGTTCGTCATCGAGTTCCAACAGATGCAGCTCGTGCAGCGTCGATGGCACCGGGTCCAGACTGGAAGTGGAGACGGCGGCGCCGAACAAGGCGGCCGCGGCGACACGAGCACGCGCGCCATCGCCGCAACGCATGAAACCGCTCAGCGTCAGATTGATCGCGCCGCTCTCGAGCCGGCATTGCACGGCGCCATCGAAGGCGATTATTTCGCGCATACATCCAGGTTCCACAGCGTCACTGGCAGCCCGCGTTTGAGCCACATGCCGCACCCCATGGGCGTGAAGGCGCGCGCCAGCTCGCGGCGATACCAGGCGCCACGCCGCAGCCCGGCAATGCGGTCGGTGCGGGTCTGGTCGCAGTTGTCGCGCCAGTCCTCGAGCGTGAGCGCGCCGAAATAGAGCGCACCACGGCACACCCGCGCCAGATTTGCGATCGCGCGCCGCGCCTGTGCCGTCGGCAGGTACTGCAACACGTCATAGCAGATCACCAGATCGAAGCGCTCGCGCGTGCGTAGCGTCGCGATCGATCCCTGCCGCCAGCCGTAGCGCCGGCAAAGGTATTCGCTGAACTCGAGCCCGATATAGTCCGCGGTGCGCAGCGCGCGTTTGAGCGGCGCGCGCAGCAGACCGACTCCGCAGCCGGCATCCAGAATCCGGCCCACCGGCAATCCGACATATTGCACGCACGCCGCGATCAGGCGCGCGCGCGCGCGCATCTCCGCACGCGAGGTCACAGCGGTGCGGGGGTTGAAATAGAAGCGCTGGTAGTAGTCGCGGTCAAAGGCCATGCGTCGATCCGGCACGCTCGCTCATGTACACTGCGTTCCCCTCCCATTGTACTGACCGGACATTGTACCGGCCGCACCAGCCCCCGACAGGCCATGACGTCCCAGCAAGCAACCATGCCCATTCGCGGCCGCAGCCCAGCGGTCGGCTTTGTCAGCCTCGGCTGTCCCAAGGCGCTGGTGGACTCGGAGCGCCTGATCACCGAGCTGCGCGCGCGCGGCTACGAAATCGCCCCAAGCTACCAGGATGCGGATCTGGTAGTGGTGAACACCTGCGGCTTCATCGAATCCGCCATCGATGAATCGCTGCAGGCCATCGGCGAGGCGCTCGAACAGCACGGCCGTGTGCTGGTGACCGGCTGTCTGGGCGCCAATCCACAGCGAATCCTCGAGCGACACCCCAAGGTGCTGGGCGTGACCGGACCGCACGCCTACGAACGCGTAATCGCCGCGGTCAACAAGCACCTGCCGGCCCCGCACGCGCGCTTCATCGACCTGGTGCCGCCCCAGGGCATCCGACTCACCCCGCGTCACTATGCGTATCTGAAGATCTCCGAGGGCTGCAACAACCGCTGCAGCTTCTGCATCATACCGGCGCTGCGTGGCGCTCTGGTCAGCCGGCCGCTCGACCAGGTCATGCGTGAAGCCGAGGCACTTGCGGCCAGCGGTGTGCGTGAGCTGCTGGTCATCTCGCAGGACACCAGCGCCTACGGCAGCGATATCCGCTACCGCGAGGTGTCCTGGCGCGAGCAGCGCTACGCGACCCGCGTGGTGGAGCTGGCGCGGGCACTATCGGAACTCGGCATCTGGGCGCGATTGCATTATGTCTATCCCTACCCGCATGTCGATGAGCTGATTCCGCTCATGAGCGAGCACGGGGTGCTGCCCTACCTCGATATACCGTTTCAGCACGGCAGTCCCTCGGTGCTCAAGCGCATGCGTCGTCCGGCGCACGCGGAGGACACGTTGCGGCGCATTGAGGGCTGGCGTGCGCAGCGCCCAGAGCTGACCTTGCGCAGCACCTTCATCGTCGGCTTCCCGGGCGAAACCGAGCCGGAATTCGAGCAGCTATTGGATTGGCTGGATGCGGCGCAGCTCGATCGCGTCGGCTGTTTCAAATACTCGGCGGTCGCGGGGGCGGCGGCCAACGCACTGGCGGCGGCAGTACCGGAGCCGGTCAAGGAGGAGCGCTACCAACGCTTCATGGAAAAAGCCGGCGCCATCAGCGCCGCGCGCCTGCAGGCGCGCGTCGGACGCCGTTGCCGCGTACTGGTTGACACCATAGAGCGCGATGTGGCGATCGCGCGCAGCGCCGGCGATGCGCCCGAGATCGACGGCATCGTGCGCGTGCGCGCGGGCGGCAAGCTCAAGATCGGAGAGTTCGTCGAGGTCCGGATCACCGCCGCAGGCACTTACGATCTGGAAGCCGCCACGATCTAGGGTGCGGGCGGTTGCTTCGGCTCGGTCGAGCGGTGTGCGGTGAACCACACGGCGATGTCCCAGGCATTGTGTATGCCGATGAACAACAGCAGCAGCGACACGCCAGCGGTGGCGTATAAGGCGATGGCAACATGCCAGGGCGCCACGGTTCCGGCGATCAGCAGGGTCAGGTAGCACAGCGTCGGCAGCATCGCATTCCAGATCCAATCCTCGATCACCGGCATGTAGCGCGCACGATTGCTAAATAACTGCACGATCGTGCCGATGCTGTAGCCCACACCGCTCAGTCCGCCGACGCCCAGGCATAGCCCGAGACTCGCGGGGATCTGTCCGGGGACGTTCAACAGGGCGGAAATTGCCAGCACCGAGCAGAAATGCACCACGGTCGGAGTAATGAACGCGCGCAGGCCCGACAGATTTACCGAGGTGGACTCGGACACCAGGGCGATGACCACGAAGGTCAAGCCGGTCAGGCCGCCGGCCGCCGAGCCGACCACGACGTAGAAGTTGCTCCAGCTCTCCAGCGGCAACGATGCGGCGTTCATCAGGGGTTGACCTCGATCTCGGCCAGTACTTCTGCCTCGAGCTGCGGATTGCGCACGCCGTCGGCCGTGGCCATCAGATGTTTCGGAACCAGCAGAATCAGTGGCAGGATCATCGCATAGACGATCGTGGTCACTATCACGCAATTGACGAACCCATGCGCCGGGCTGGCGTTATAGATCCATGAGCCGAGCAGATCCCCGCCGCGATAGGAGAATTGATACACGCCGCCCACAAGCATCATCAAGGTCCCCTGCAGGCCCGCCGGACAAGAACGTATCGCCAGATCGTAGTATGCCGCCGCGGCAACGCCGCCCAACAGGCCAATGGGCATCGCCAGCAGCAATGCGGTGTTGGCCGAATGCACGAATGCCAGCGGAATCATCTGCGGCACCGTGAGTAGGGTTCCCCACCACATCAGCCTGTTGAGTGACACCCGCTTGCAAAGGTAGCCATAGATCACGAACACCGGGAAGAAGGAAACCGCAAAGATGGCGTAGAAGTAGCCGTAGACCGCATCCGAGGCGTGCAGCTCGTTGGTCAGGTAGTACTGCAGAGGCGTGTTTGAGCCCGGAGAGAACTGAAACAGAAACATGATCAGCACCGCGGGATACATGGCCCTGTGCTTCACCAGCCGCTTCAGATCGCCCAGCAGGCTGGTGCCGCGCGCCAGCGGCTGGTCATAGACGTGACTGAAGACCGCCCGCGGCTTCCACAGCCCGAGCAACGCCAGGAGCATAGCGAGTGCGGCCATCAGCAGGAACGTCTGGCGAGGCGGCATGTGCTCGGCCAGGTAGCCGGAGGCGAATGCCCCGGCAACGTAGGGGATGGAGCTGACGATGTTCCACAGCACGCTCAGGCGTCCCGACATCAGCTGCTCCTGGCCGATCAGCGCCATCAGCCCCCAATAGGCCGCGGTCACGAACTGGAATGAGAGCATGACCAGCAACATGCCGGTGAGCAGACCCGCGTAGGAAAGCGGGGTAAACGCCATCCACAGGAAAATCGCCGCCGTCAGCGGCGCGAACAGGAAGAAGAATCCGCGGTCCTTGAGTCCAAACGGATTCCACAGGTCGCGCGTCAAGCCGTAAACCACCGACAGGTACACGGGAATGGCGGTCAGCAGCCGGAATATCGAAACCTGCGTCGCCGTGGCGTGCAGCTGATTCTTCAGCATGAAGGAGGTTGCGATATCCAACAGGTAGCCGGTGGGCGTTATCAGGTAGATGAGCAGCGTCAACGGGCCGAAGTAGCGGAAGATCTCACCGGTCCTGGACGAATCCTCGCGCTCACCGTAGGCCATGCGGGATCCTGTCAAAGGTCCTGATAGTTGGGACCTGAACCGCCCTCGGGCGGCGTCCAGGTGATGATGCCGTACGGGTCCTTGATATCGCAGGCTTTGCAATGCACGCAGTTGGCGGCATTGATCTGCAGGCGGCGGCCGCCGCTGCCGTCGTCGACCATTTCGTAGACTGCGGCCGGACAGAAATTCTGGCATGGATTACCAAACTCTGTGACGCAGCGGCCGGCACAGATTGAGGGATCGGCCACGTGCAGATGCACCGGTTGATTCTCAGTGTGCGAATTACCGGCAAAGAACACCGACGAGACCCGGTCACGCGGCGGCAGGGTACGCTGCACCCAGCCTCGGTCAGGGGAGACATACTCATCCAGCTTCTCGAGCGCCGCGTCGTCGGCCGCGTTCTTCAGCGTCCAGGGTGTCCTGCCCCTGGCCAGAACCTCCAGGCCGGCATTGGCCATCGCCAGGTACAGGCCGCCTTTGAAGGCAGGCTTGAAATTGCGCACCGCACGCAATTCGCGGTGCCCCTCGGAGTCGCGCCAATGCGCATCGAACCCCTGGCTGCTGTCGTGTTCGCACAGATGCTCGGCGGCCAGCACACCGGATCTGATGGCCTGATGGATGCCCTTGATCTTGAAGACGTTGAGTGTTCCGCCGGCATCGCCAATGAGCAATGCGCCCGGCATTTCCAGTTTCGGCAACGACTGGTAACCGCCGGCAGCAATGGCGCGCGCCCCGGCCGATAGAATCTCGCCCCGCTCCAGCAATGGCTTGATGCGCGGATGGTGCTTGAACTGCTGGAATGCTTCAAAGGGCTGCAACCGTGGGTCTTCATAGTTGAGCCCGACGACGTAGCCGACGTAAGCACGGTCATGGTCCAGGTGGTAGAGAAAACTGCCGCCGTAGGTCTTGTGGTCCAGTGGCCAGCCGAAGGAGTGTTCGATGCGTCCAGGCCTGACGCGGCCGGGAGGCAATTGCCACAGTTCCTTGAAGCCGAGCCCGAATGTGGGTGGATTGCTATCCCGGTCCAGATTGAAACGGGCGATCAGCTGTTTTGCGAGTGAGCCGCGCGCGCCTTCCGCCACCACGGTGGTAGCAGCGATGATCTCTGCCCCCGGCGTGAAGTTTGCACCCTCGGTGCCGTTCTTGTTGAGGCCCATGTCGCCGATGCACACACCCCTGACGCCGCCCTTGTCATCGAACAATGCCTCGCTGACGGCGAAGCCCGGAAATACGTCGACGCCGAGTGCTTCCGCCTGCTGTCCGAGCCACGGCACCAGCTGACCCAGCGATACGATGTAATTTCCGTGATTGTTCAGCGGCGAGATGCGCACCATCCAGTCGGGGAGCTTGATCGAGCCAGTGCGCGTCAGCAAACGCACATCGTCTTCGGCTGCCGCGACCTTCATCCCGGGGTAGTCGCTGCGCCAGTTCGGCAACAGCTGCTCGATTGCTGCCGGCTCCAATACCGCGCCGGAGATTGAATGGGCGCCCAGGGCCGACGCCTTCTCCAACACGCAGATGCTCTTGTGCGGTTGCAATTGTTTGAGGCGCAACGCGCAACTCAGTCCCGCTGGCCCTGCGCCGACGACACAAATGTCGTACGCCATCTGCTCGTGTTCAGCCATGGCGCAGGTTCACACCGATGTCCCGAAGACGCAAGCGTCCAGCCGCCGCTCCTTGCATCTTGAGCGGCGGCTGCCGGGAGCATGTCAGCGTTTGGTACCTACGGGACCAGACTGTGCGCGCGCGTAGAGAGGCAGCGGATGAACTGCGCCGGTGGAGCGCAACTCGCGGCCTTCGCGCTGGCGGCCTGCATGTTCGCGCCCGTCATGTTCGCGCCCCGCAAGCTCACGTCCAAAGTTCTTCCGGGCCTCATGCTCGCGCCCGACGCGCTCGCTGCGCTCAAGACGCACTTCGCGCGTCCGGTCATGCATGCTATGCGGGAAATCGGCCGCGTTGGCGGTGCTGAACAGTGCCAGGCCCGACAGGGCGACGAACACAACATTCACTGGGGTGACTTTCATAGTTGATACTCCTTTAGCTGACGATTGCTGATTCAACTCACGGAGTTCAACGTAGCGGTGCCAGCGTATCGCAACAATCCCTCAAACAGAGGGGTGAGCGGCGGCGAGCCCGAAATTATTTGTTTGTTATAGCGGCTGAGTCAGCCGCTATTCGGAAGTGCGGATTTTAAAGGTGACGCCCACGGTACGCGGTCGCACTGTATAGGCCTCAAATACCGTGTTGACTTCAGGCTCCTGGATGATCTTGCGATCATTGCCCAGGTTCTTGGCGTAGACGCTCAGATCAATGAATTTACTGCTCAGCCCGAAGCTGGCATTGAGCACGCCGTAACCCGGGTTAATGTAATTGGGGTTGGGGGACGGCGGCACAGTCTGATAATCCACGGACTGGTAGCTGCCGTAGGAGGCACCGCTGTAACTGTAGTCTATCCGGCTGACCAGACTATTACCCCGATCAAGCTTGATAGTGTAGGCGGTCGTTGCATCTTAAGTTGTATTCCGGGACATCGAGCAGCCAAGAGCCCACCGTGGCCTCGCTCGGATTGGCAGCGCTTGAGATCCAGGCATGCTGGGCACCGCCAGATAGGCCCAGTATGAAAGCCGGGATCGGCTGATAGTTTATTTCCAGCTCACCGCCGTAGATTTTCGCATCACCCACATTCGCAGTGAAGTAATAGCCGCAGGTCGGCAGATAGAGCGATTGCTGAATATTGGTCCAGTTCGTCGTGTAGACGGCGCCGTCGATCGATAGCCGGTTGCCATCGAAGCGATTTTTGCTGCCAAGCTCATAGGTCCAAAGCGAATCCGAATCGAATTTATTCGGCCCACGCGTTCAGTCCATACGTGGCAAGGTTGGGGCCACAGACCCCTCCATCCAGACCGCCGTAAGGGATCGGTCCGGTCGGGCCGCCGTTGCGGAAACCCTTTGCGACCGAGCCATAAATGTTCGAGCCCTGCTGTCAGGTCGTAGCTTAAGGAGACCTTGGGCGTAAAGGCGTTGAACTTGCCACTCTGATAGTAGGGACTGATATTGGGTATTTGGTAGAAGCCGATCTCGCGCGAGACGTAATCTTCATGGGTGACTGAATAGCGAGCTACCCAGCGAACCGTGTATGATCGGGCAGTAAATCGTAATCGACCTGTCCGAAGCCGGCGTACTGCGTCTCGTTGTAGAAACGGTTATCGGCCTCATCGATGTCGTCCGGGAATAGAAGCGTGGAACCTGGGCGCCGGCGGACCATAGAGCGTGTTGATGTAGGTCTGCTCCATTGGTACGCCGAAAATCTGGGTTGCTGCGGTGCTGATGCCGGGAATCTGCTGGAAGTCCACGTCGTGGATCCATGAATTCTCGAAGTAGACGCCCGCGACCCATTTGAGGTTGCCAAGGCGTTCACCGGAGAGGCATAGACGAAGTTCCTGTGATAACTGTCCATAGTGGTTGCTCAAATGCACGGCTGAGGGCAGATTGGCGATGATTGAATTGACCAACGGTTCTTGGGTCGAATCGCAGTTGGGTGAACCGTTAGGAAAAGTAATCACACCCGGGCCTGGAGCAGGACAGGGCACATCTATAAGACCTGCGAAGGCACCGCTATTATAAAAGGTGCCATCGATCTGTCGGCTGTATTGGCGCAGAAACAATCCGGTGACCGAAGTCAAATCGGCAAAGCCGAGCCCAGCGTTGATGGTGATGCTTGGCAGCACGAGGGTGTCCAGGCCCGGCTCGGATACCTCCTTGTCCTGAATCCACAGGCCCGGGATGGGTGGTCCTGGTGGATCGGTCGATGAGAGCTGCCCCGGCGGATAGAACGCATCGCTGTCGCCATACTTATAGCGTTGATAAAAGAAGCTCGGCGAGACGGTAAAGGCATCGGAGACCTGGATTTTGCCATTGAGCCGTGTCATGAAGACCGCGTCGTCATTCACGCCGGGTTTTTCCAGCCGGAAATATGGCGTGACCTGAGTCAACGTGGCAGCGCTACTTTGTCCGGGATTGCTGTAATGGTCGATAAACCCGCTGTCGCTCGTATAGCCGATACTGCCGCGCACGGCGAACACGTCGGAGATGAGGGGCGCATTAAAAACCGCGCCTTCAAAGTAGTTGCTGCCCCCATGTTCGGTTTGCGAATAGTCGCTGATGAGCTGGCCGCTCCAATGCGTCAGATTCGGGCTTTGGGGTGATGAAACGAATCGTGCCACCCTCAGAGCTGTCGCCATAAAGCGTGCCCTGCGGCCCACGCAGCACTTCCAGCGATCGAGATCGAACAGCCGAGGTGAGGCTGCGCCGTCGTAGAAGAAGTTCTTGGTCGTGATCGATACGTCATCGATGTAGAGCCCGGTTGTGGCAGAGCCTGAAGTGGAACTCACGCCGCGGATTTCGATGTTCGCCGTACCTTCGGTACCGGCGAGCGAATTGAAATTCACACCAGGAACCGCGCGGCTGATGTCATCGTAGTCGATGATATGCACGGCCTGCAACTGATCGCCGCCGATCGCCGTAATGCTGATAGGCACGTCCTTGATATCTTCGGTGCGCTTCTTCGCCGTCACGACTACTTCCTGAAGGCCGCCGGAGGTATCGGTACTATCGGCTACGCCAGTGTCCGCCTGCGCTGCGCCGGCCGTAAGCGCCCACAGCAGGCCGGGCAACAGCCCGATTGCCACTTTGCCGTTCATCTGTCTCACGCCTCGCACGAGTATTACAAAACTCAGATTTGGTAATACGGGATTGTGCAAAGGCTGTGCCGGAGACGAACGGCGATAAATCAAGCACTTGGCAAATTCGCTCGCACCTGCGCGGTGCTCTGCCGTCCGGGTTGTATCCTCATGGTGCGAGGGCGGGAAGGTTGCGCTCTGGCGCCGGCCCGGCGCATTCGCGCCGAAGTACCCTCAAGGGGTTTGACTGAAGGGATGAAGCTGAGGAATAAGGGACGCCATGAGATGCATCTTTCCCGGAGATGACGCCGCGACGCGATATCATCTCGTCGGCCATGCGCTGCAGCGTCTTGACCGGACCCTGCACCAGGATCACTTCCATCAGCTGATTCTCATCAGGTGCACGTGCAGCGAACTGATCACTTCATTGATATGCTTGAATTGCAGGTCTGCCAGCTTCTTCTGCAGGTCACGCGTCAAGCGGTTATAGAGCAGCGTGATTGTCCCTACCATCACCTCGTTACCCAGCGTGCGTTTGTGCTCGCCGAGGACTGATTCACCATCTCGCCTATCGCCTGCGAACGACTCTCGTATCCACGGCTTTCCACCATGCGATCAAGCTCGATCAGCAGCGGCGGCGGCAACGAGATGCTGACGCGGCTGACCAATGTGGAAATTTTCTTGTCGCTGGCTGTCTGCTCTTCTCATTGCGGCTCTTTCAGAACATATAGCTGTAACGTTCGATTTCCCACTTACTCACGGTGAGATGATACGTTTCCCACTCTTCCGTTTTGTAGCGTAATGAATTCGTCCTTCAATTCTTTGCCCAGCGCCTGTTCGACCAGCGGATCCGCGGCAAAAGCGGCCACAGCTTCCTGCAGCGTCTGCGGCAGGAAATCGATGCCGCGTTTGGTGCGCTCGGCTTCCGAAATTCCATACAGATTATCTTCGTTTGGATTGCCCGGGTCGAGTCCCTCGCGTATCCCTTCCAGTCCGGCAGCAAGCGCTAATGCCGCAGCCAGATAGGGATTGACTGCACCGTCTGCGTTCCGCGATTCGCAACGCCCGCCTCCTGCCGGCACCCGTACCGAGTTGGTACGGTTGTTGGAACCGTAGGAGTTGAATACCGGTGCCCAGCTGAAGTAGCTCATCTTGCCCTGCCTTACCAGTCTCTTGTAGCTATTGACGGTCGGGGCAAAAGTCGCGCATAGCGCAGGACCGTGTTTGAGAATACCTGCGATGAACTGGTAGCCGAGCTTGGTCAGTCCGATTCCGCGCGGGTCATCTTTGGGGTCGCAGGCAAACAAATTCTTGCCTGTATTGATGTCATATAGCGACATGTTGAAGTGCGCACCGGTGCCGGTTTTGTCGGCGAAGGGTTTGGGCATCATGGTGGCGAGCAGACCTTCCTCCTTGGCGTAGTGCTTTGCCATGTAGCGAAAGAACGTAAGGCGGTCACACATGGTCAGCGCATCACTGTAATTGAAATCGAACTCGAACTGGCTGTTGCCATCCTCATGGTCGAGCGAATATAGATCCCAGCCAAGTCCGTTGATGGCGCTGGCCATCTTGTCCAACCAGCCGAAATTATCCATGAAGCCTCGCACGTCGTAGCAAGGCTTGGTAAGCTTGTCGTCGGGGTTGGGCACCACTAGTTGGCCATCTGCTTCCTGCTTCAGCAGGTAAATTTCACACTCGATACCGAGATTGAAGCCGAACCCCATCGCCGCCGCCTTTGCCAGTACGTTTTTGAGCGCAACACGCGTATTGAGTGCATACAACTCGCCCTGGAAGCCGTTGTCGGCGGGCATCCAGGCACTTTTGGTTCCCACGGCAATTGGATAATATGGTCGAGATCCGGGATGGAATTCGATTCATCATCACTCGGCGCCTGGCCCAAACCGTCCAGCGCATATCCGGTGTAGCGCTCCGAACCGGCGGCCATCTGTGGCAAGTGATCGATAGGTACTACCTTGGCCTTGGGAATACCGTGGATATCGACATAGGCGCCGATGCAATATTTCACGCCCTTGTTCTTCAGGTCTTCCTGAATTTTGCTGATTTCTGCCAAAGACTTCGTCATACCATTCCTTTCAAATAAAATCGATTATTAACTTTGCACATGACTGAAGTAAGAATGTGCAAGGGGGGGTTCTTCGTGCAGCCCCTGGCGGATCAATTGGCTCAAGTCTTCCACCATCCAGGAAAACCAGGTTGCGCCTTTGTCCGCACTGGAGATGCTGGGCTTTCCGGTAACGCCGTTGAGGCTTGTACGGTTCACCGGATGGGAAAACACCAGTCCGGCAGTTCGATCGGGATCATCTGCAATCCCGAGCTTGTCTTTGCGCACCATCTCGGGCGCTTTCGCCAGCATCAGCGAAGTTTCGGCGTCGTTCGCATGCCAGTCATCGCCATCTGCATGATGAAACTCGCGCACCCGCGGGCTGAGCGTGCCGGAATTGAACACGCATACCATCATGTCATCGTGTTCGCTACGCAGCATTTCCAGCGCGCAGCGCAGAGGTGCGGCATTGGTGACGTGAGTGTTGACGATGAACAAGCGCCGTACGCCACTATGGTAGGTCCAGTCACCGATTTCCTTGATCAGGTTGATCAGCGTGATCGGTGACACAGCGATAGTGCCCGGCCAGCGCCGACTGTGTCCTACCGAACAACCGTAAGGCATCGTCGGCAACATCGGCACCTGCACTTTGTCTGCCACGGCACGGCAAAGAATATCGGCCAGGATGTAATCCATGCCGCAACCAAGATGCGGCCCGTGCTGCTCGGTCGCGCCGACCGGCAGTATCGCGGCATAACCGACCGCCGTAAGAACCGCCGCAATCCGGGCCATGTTCGCTGTGACCAAAACATGCGATCGCAACCGATGCGCGCCGAGCGCTAGGGCTGCGTCATGGTCAATGAAGGATAGTTATACGTCGACATTCTGCACCTGCTTGTAGACGCTGTTGTTGACATTGAAGGCGTCGACTATCTTCGATGAGCCATAGAGCGACCTTAAGCCATCGGCCTTCACGAACACCGTCTTCGCCTCGGCAACGTCGAGCAGGTGCGTGCCGGCCAGCAGCGGCTTGTATTGGACCGGCGTCAACCCGACTCGCGCCGCCATGATGTTGACCGCCTCGTCCTGCGTCTTGGGATCATTGATGTAATGGACGACGCGATCCCAGACATGGATCAGCTTCAGGTAATCGGCGCGATGCGCTGCAAGGCTCGACGGAGTGACGATCAGGACGTCGTAGATCAGGCCGGGGGCCTGCGCCGACGTGTAGATTGGGCGCGACCCCGGCAGAGCTTTCATCGCCATGCCGGAGTTTGGTTGCCACGCGCCAATGGCGTCGACCTGACCCGATGCCAACACCTGTGGCGTCTCATTGGTTTTCGAATTCACCAGGGTCACATCGTTCTGCGACATCCCGGCCTTTTTCAGGCCATCGAGCAGCAGTAGGTGCTCCACCAGCCCGATCTCAATGCCAATTTTTTTCCCCTGAGTTCCTGCAGGCTCTTGATTCCAGGCCTGGCAACGATCATATCATTGCCGTTCGAATAATCCGTCAGCATGATCATGACGTTTCTGGCGCCGCCCGCGCCGGTGACCAGCGCATCGCCGTTGGTCACGAAATCGCCGTCGATCTTGCCGGCAGCGAAGGCATCCATCGATGCCGAGTAGTCGAACCAATCGAAATCAATGTCGAGGCCGGCCTGCTTGAGCCAGCCCTTGTCGATAGCCACCTGCCAGGCCACCCAGCCCGGCCAGTCGCTATAGCCGAGGCTGATCTGGGCCGGTGTCGCCGGACGCGCGGCGATTACGGCAAACAGCAGCATCAGAACGCGCAACCAAGCAACGCTCCTTGAACCCATGACACCCACTCCCCGGCTGAATATTACAAAAGGCAAATTCAGTAATACCGAGCGGGCTGCGAGCGCTGTGCCGTGTCCACCAACCGTAAATCGGCCGCATTTTCATCGCCGATCGCCCCGGTTAGTGCTTCAGGCGTGCGACCTGGCGTTATTGGTGCGCGCAAGGACTGGCGCAATCACTCAACGTTGTCGGTGACTTCGGTGACCCGTCTGAGGATTGGATATTCCTCGTCCTCCTCCTCTGCGATGTGTCGTCCAATGTTGATGAGTTCCTCGAGCCGCGCCTTGGTAGCAAGAAATTCGCGCGCTGACAGAATCTGCTGCGATACTGCGCGGCCGCGGTACGGGTACCTGGATTCAGCTCCTGCACTTCCCCCGGATGCGCCGAGAGCACCAGGATACGATCGGCAAGATAGATTGCCTCGTCCAGATCGTGGGTAATGAAAATGATCGTAATGTCGATCTTGCGCCAGATTTCGAGCAGATGTGCCTGCATGCGACAGCGCGTTTGCGCATCGGCGCACCGAAGGGTTCATCCATGAGCAGAATGCGTGGTTGGTTTGCGAGGGCGCGCACGATGGCAACGCGCTGCTTCATGCCGCCGGAGAGCTGCTGCGGGAAGGCGTCGGCGAATTTCTCCCAGACCGATGAGTTCCAGCCACTGCATTGCCTCGCGCTCGCTTTCGAGCCGGCCCGGGCCATTGACCTCGAGCCCGAACATGACATTCTTTTTGACCGTGAGCCAGGGGAACAGCGTGTACCCCTGAAACACCATGCCGCGATCCCGGCCGGGGCCCGTGACCGGTTGGCCCTGCAGCAGGACCTCGCCCGAGCTGTGCTGTTCGAGGCCGGCGAAAATGCGCGCCAGCGTCGAGTTGCCGCAACCGGAAGGTCCGAATGACACAGAGAAATTCCCGCCGGATGCGTGCTGAGATTGATGTCCGTGAGCGCCAGCGTGCTTTTCTCGCCGTTCTCGAACATCTTGTTGCAGGTCACGCGATCGTCAGGATCACTTCGCGCGGCTTGAACTTCTCGAAGCGCGTGAAGCTACCTCGTCGGATTGCTTCAGATAGGAAGGCAGCAACTGGCGAGGAAGCAACATCTCGTTCATGTCAGCCGCCTTGGGGGCTGCGGCTTCATTCAGCCGCTCTTGCCCATCGGGCGGTCCCACGGGAATAGCCGGCGGCCGATCAGCGGCCAGAATCATATCGATACCGAGGCCGAGGATGCCGATCATGGCGATGGCAGCGTAGACATTGGGAAAGTGCTGGTAGCGCGCCTGCTGCGTAATGAACCAGGTAATACCCGAGGTCGTGCCAATGAGTTCGGCGACGATCAGATAGGTCCAGGCCCACCCGAGCAGCATGCGCTGATCGCGGTAAAGATCCGGCAGGATGGCGGGAACCACCACGCGTGTCAGCAACTGGCGGCTCTGAGTGCCGAGAGTCAAGGCCGCCTCGAGCAAGGCCGGATCGATCTTACGCGTGGTATTGGCGACGATGAGCACTTGCTGGAAAAAACGTGCCGATGACGATCACGGCGATCTTCGGTCCGTCATAAATGCCCAGTATGGCGACCGCGAGCGCGCCGAAGGCGGGCGCCGGCAGGTAGCGGAAGAATTCGACGAACGGCTCGTTGAGTCGCGCCATGGAAACGTAAGCGCCACAGAGAATGCCGAGCGGTACACCAAAGAATCGAGGAGATTGTGAATCCCCAGAATATCGATCTGGATGCTGTGCCAGAGACTTTTGATGCAGCCACTGGCTCATCGCGGGTTGGCGGCGGCGTGGTGAAGGAGGTATAAAAGGCGTGCAGCACCTGACCGGGCGCGGGCAGGTATATCGGGTTGGCGGCCACGCCGCGCGGGCGGCGCGCGGCCCTCGAGCTTGGCCGCGGCGACCTCGGCATCGAAGGCGGCACGTGGCAGGTGCGCACCAACGTCCAGATAGGCTGACTGATCCGGGGGCGGTGATCATGATCTGTGGATGCCAGACCCAGGGCACGTGACTGACGAGGCACCAGACGAGAACGGGCAGCACCAAGGAGGCAATGCCAATGAACGAGCCTCGCCCGTGCCGGCAACGGCCGGTGGATTTGCAACCACTTCTGCTGGGGCACGGAGGAGGGTTCAGCGCTGATGGGGTCAGGGCTGCACTTTGCGGGCCAAGAAGAACGCTCCTACAATGGATATTATGGAGTCTTGATCTGGTAATACTGAGAGGAGTTTGCAAGCGTTGTGCCGCGCCAGATTAGCCTGGCTCTGGCAGCTGCGGTCGCCGTTGCGCCCTCTCGCGGTGCAGTCCGAACATCGCTGGGCGTCGAGATGGTGCAAACGCAAGCCTTTACGCGGCTACATCGCTTGCATCTAGGCGTGTCGGTACCTTGCACTCGATTTTGCCAGCGTCTAACGCATATAAATGATGCAGTACTTCCGCCTGACAGCCACGCCCGAGGTACCACTGAGCCATCGCTGCCGGAGTCAGCCGTTATTGTGGGAAGAAGCGCTGGCAGGCGGCGCGCATTGGTCCGGAGTCTTGCGCCGCGGCGCCTCGCTGCGGCTGACGGCGCTCGAAGGCGGCGCCAATGTCGCGGCCATGCTTTACAACTACGAGTGCCTGCTCGAGCGCTACAACATGGCCGACACGCTCAAGGCGCAGCACACGGCATACCTCACCGCCGGCTGCGTCTGCTACTCGGACATGGGCCGAGTCCTCGTGTTCGATTACGCGCCGACAGCTGCGGCTGGCACGACACGATCTGCGGCCTTCGGATGCACGCATGGTCAGCGAACCAATATGGTGAACGCGCTTCCAGGAGCAGCGCAACGACTATTTCAAGAACGGCCGTGACAGCATGCTCAACGAGCTCGGGCAAATACGGTCTCGGCAAACGCGATCTCATCGCCAACATCAATTTCTTCAGTCGCGTGACCGTGGATGACACCGGAGCTCTACATTTCGAAGCCGCGCACTGCGCATGCCGGCGACTACGTCGATCTGCGCTTCGAGATGCACACGCTGCTGGTACTCTCGACCGTGCCAGCATCCCCTCGACCCGGACTCGCAGTATCAGCCGCGGCCGATACGGCTGCGGGCATGGGTGTCGGGGCCGGCGCCGCAGCAGGATCTTGTCGCCAGCGCTGCGACGAAAATGCGCGCGGCTTTCGCAACACCGAAATGATGTTTCTCGCATGAGTCCACTGCCCGCCTCGACTCCGCGCTTGCCGTGCATGATGAAGTCGTTCCGGCCGGCGAACCCTGGATTGGCAACGTCGAATGCGGGCAGGTCCTGCGCATCGTCGACCTCGAGGGCAATCAGGCGGTCGACACGCTGTTCTACAACGCGCACGACACCGAAGAGCACTACAGCGCAGTCGACACGATCCGCGCTCAGGGAAATATCTACCTGACCACCGGCAGCACCGCTGCGCTCCAACCTCGGCGCTGACGATGCTCACACATCGTCGAGGACACCTGCGGCCGGCACGACACGCTCGGCGGCGCCTGCTCGGCCGAGAGCAATACCGTGCGCTACGCGCTCGAAAAGCGCCACATGCACAGCTGCCGCGACAACTTCCTGCTGGCGCTGGCGCGTCACGACCGCGGCTTGATCAAACGCGATCTCGCCGAGCAACATCAATTTCTTCATGAACGTGCCGGTCACCAGCGACGGCGCATCTGACGTTCGCGGACGGCATCTCCGCGCCGGGCGCTAGTCGAGATGCGCGCAGAGATGGATGTGCTGGTGCTGATCTCCAATTGCCCGCAGCTCAACAATCCCTGCAACGCCTACAACCCGACGCCGATACGGCTCCTGGTCTGGGCGGCGGGCTGAACTCCCGTCGGGCCGCGGGACGACCCGCAGGTACCCTGAACCTGGCCGGGACGACCCGGCACAGCGCTCGAGGACTCGGGATGTTCAAAAAGGTCTTGATTGCCAACCGCGGCGCCATCGCCTGCCGCATTCAGCGCACGCTGCGCCGGCTAGGCATCGCCTCGGTGGCGGTATTACTCCGAGGCCGATCGCGCGCAGCCGGCACGTCGCGCGAGGCCGATGAAGCGGTGCTGCATCGGCGGCGCCGAGCGCCGCCGACAGCTATCTGGCGCTGACCGCATCCTCGAGGCGCGCTGTCGCCAGCGGCGCGCAGGCGATTCATCCCGGGCTACGGCTTCCTGAGTGAGAACGCCGCAATTCGCGCGAAGCCTGCGAGCGCGCGGCATCGCCTTCATCGGCCCGACGCCGCGCAGATGCGCGATTTCGGGCTCAAGCACACGCGCCCGTGCGCTCGCCACCGAAAACGGTGTGCCGCTGCTGCCCGGCAGCGTCTGCTGGACGATCTGACCAGCGCGCTCGCAGAGGCCGAGCGCATCGGCTATCCGGTGATGCTCAAGAGCACCGCCGGCGGCGGCGGCATCGGCATGCAGCAGTGCCGCGAAGCCGGCGAGCTGCGCGCCGCATTCGATCGCGTACGCCGGCTGGCCGCGACAATTTCAGCGACGGCGGCGTGTTTCTGGAGAAGATACGTCGCGCACGCGCGCCACATCGAGGTGCAGATTTTCGGTGATGGCGACGGACGCGTCATGGCGCTCGGCGAGCGCGACTGTTCGCTGCAGCGGCGCAACCAGAAGGTAATCGAAGAGACCCCGGCCCCGAACCTGAGCGAGCGCTGCGCGCGCAGCTCTGGCGACGCGCCGTCCGCCTGGGCCGCGGCGGCACGCTATCGTTCGGCCGGCACGGTCGAATTCATCGTCGACGCTGCGCGCGGCTGCGGCGAGCGCTCGAGGCCTTTTATTTCCTGGAGGTCAACACGCGGCTGCAGGTCGAGCACGGCGTCACCGAAGCCGTCACCGGGATCGACCTGGTGCGAGTGGATGGTGCGCTGTCGCGGCCGGCGAACCGCCGCCGCTGCAGGCACTATCGCCATGCGCCGCGCGGCGATCGCCATCCAGGCGCGGCTGTACGCCGAGGATCCGGCGCGCGCATTTCCGGCCCGCCAGCGGCCTGCTCTCCGACGTGCGCTTCCCGCCGGACGCTGCGCGTTGACACCTGGATCGAGACCGGCACCGAGGTACCGCGCGCTACTACGACCCGATGCTGGCCAAGCTGATTGCGCATGCGCCGACGCGCGAAGCGGCGATCGCGCAGCTTGACGCCGGCGCTCGCGCAAACGCGCGTCTATGGCATCGAGACCAACCGTGGAGTACCTGCGCGCATGCTGCGCACCGCAGTTTCGTGCCGGCGCAGCACACGCACGCGCTGGCTCAATGCGACTGCCGTTCGCTCTCGCCACCATCGAAGTGCTCCAGCCGGTACTCAGACCACAGTGCAGGACTGGCCGGGCCGGCTCGCGCTACTGGGACGTCGGCGTGCCGCCGTCGGGACCGATGGACACCCTGGCGTTCCGCCTCGCCAACCGGCTGGTCGGCAACTCTGAAGACTCCGCCGCGCTGGAGCTCACGGTCACCGGACCCGACGCTCAAGTTCGCACTGCGAAACGCTGAATCGCGCTGACCGGCGCCGCGCATGCAGCCGACGCTCGACGGCGAGCCGCTCGACGTTCTGGCGCGGCGTCCCCGTCAAGGCGGGGCAGTGTTCTGAAGCTCGGTGCGCATCAAGGCGCCGGTCAGCGCGCCTATCTGGCTGTGCGGGGCGGCTTCGATGTGCCGCCCTATCTGGGCAGTCGCGTCGACCTTCACGCTGGGCCAGTTCGGCGGCCACGCCGGCCGCGCGTTGCGCAACGGCGATGTGCTGCGCGTGGGTCGGCGCCGCCGAGGCTGCCAGGCCGCTCGATGCAGAACACGGCGGCCGCGCCGCTGGCATGTCGCCGCACGTACAGCGACCACTGGGACATCGCCGTGCTGTATCGGGCCGCACGCCGCGCCGGATTTTTTCACCGGCGAGGACATCGAGACGTTCTTCGCCACCGACTGGCAGGTGCATTACAACTCGAGCCGCACCGGCGTCCGGCTCATCGGGCCGAAGCCGCACTGGGCGCGCCGCGACGGCGGCGAGGCCGGGCTTGCATCCGTCCAACATCCACGACAACGCCTACGCGATCGGCGCCATCGATTTCACCGGCGACATGCCCGTCATTCTCGGTCCGGACGGCCCGAGCCTCGGCGGCTTCGTCTGCCCGGCAACGATGGCGCTGGCGGACTGCTGGAAGATCGGGCAACTGCGCCCCGGCGACACCGTGCGTTTTCACGCCGTCGATGCCGCGCAGGCGCAGTGCTGCTGCGGTCGCAGGACGAGTCCATACGTACCCTGACGGCGCCGCGCGCTCGCGCAGCCGGCATGGTCAGCGAACGCGTCACGCGGGCCGGGACGCTTGCTGCCATTCTGCACCGCAGCGAGGCGAACGAATCGCGGCCCGCCGTCTGCTATCGGCAGTCCGGCGAGGACAATGTGCTGATCGAATACGGCGAGCCGCACTCTGGATCTGGCGCTGCGCTTTCGCGTGCAGGCGCTGCTTGATGCGCTGCACGCCGCGCGAATACCGGGCGTCATCGATCTGACACCCGGCATCCGTTCGCTGCAGGTGCATTACGACTCGCCGCACGCACCGCGTCGCAAGCAGATTCTGAGCGCTGCTGCGGCTCGAGGAGGCGCTTGCCGGCAATCGATGAATCGAGGTCGCCAGCCGCATCGTGCATCTGCCGCTGTCCTGGGACGATCCGGCGACGCGGCTGGCGATCGAACGTACATGCAGTCGGTGCGCGCCGATGCGCCCTGGTGCCCGAGCAATATCGAGTTCATCCGCCGCATCAACGGCCTCGACATCGATCGAAGAGGTGCGACACATCGTGTTCGACGCCAGCTATCTGGTGATGGGCCTGGGCGATGTTTACTCGGCGCGCCGGTGGCGACGCCGCTCGACCCGCGGCACCGGCTGGTCACGACCAAATACAACCCGGCCCGCACCTGGACGCCGGAAAACGCGGTCGGCATCGGCGGCGCCTACCTGTGCGTCTACGGCATGGAGGGCCCCGGCGGCTATCAGTTCGTCGGCCGCACGGTGCAGATGTGGAACCGCTACCGCGGACCGCTGAGTTTTGCGGACGGCAAGCGCTGGCTGCTGCGTTTTTTCGATCAGCTGCGCTTTCTATCCGGTCGCGGCCGAGGAGCTGACGCAGCTGCGCGCGGATTTCCCCTACGGCAAGGCGCGACTGACGCATCGAGCCTGCGACGTTGCGCCTGCGCGATTACCGGGCTTCTTGCAGGAGAATGCCGCCTCGATCGGCCCTTTCAAGGCGCGTCAGCAGGCCGCCTTCGAGGCCGAACGGGAGCGCTGGCGCGATATGGGCAACGACAACGTCGAAGACCTCAATGGCACTCGAGCTAGCCTCGGGCGCATCAAGACCTGCCGCGATTGCCAGAGGGCTGCATCGCGATCAGTTCGCCCGTGACCGGCAGCGTCTGGCAATTGAAGACCGCGGTGGGCGCACGCGCGCGTCCCGGGGATGCACTGCTGGTGATCGAAGCGATGAAAATGGAGATCGCGGTACAAACCGATCAGGCCGGCACCGTCGTGGAGTTGCGTTGTCAGCGCGGCCAGGCTGTGGCCGCCGGCGAGACACTGATCGTGCTTCGCCCCTGATCGCCAGCCCAATGAATACTTCAATGCCTTGTTCCGCTCGCAGTCTGGCGATCGCCGATCTCGCGGCCGCCTACCGCAAGCGTCGCACCTCGCCGGTGGAGCTGGTGCGAGAGCTTATTAGCTCGTATTGTCGGCTCTGAACGAGCGCGCCATCTGGATCTCGCTGGTACCCGGAGAAAACAGCTGCTGGAGCGGGCGCGAGCCCTCAGCTCCATTACAATGCGGCCTGGTTCCCGCTGTACGGCATCCCATTCGCGATCAAGGACAATATCGATCTGGCCGGCCTGCCGACGACGGCCGCCTGTCCCGCCTTTGCCTACATCCCGGAACACTCCGCCCACGTGGTCGACGCGTCTAATCCAGGCCGGGGCCATCCCGATCGGCAAGACCAACCTGGATCAATTCGCCACCGGCCTGGTCGGTACACGCTCACCCTACGGCGTATGCCGTAACAGTATCAACCCGGCATACATAAGCGGCGGCTCGAGTTCCGGTTCGGCGGTCGCGGTAGCCAAGGGACTTGCGAGCTTCGCGCTAGGGACCGACACGGCCGGCTCGGGTCGCATTCCGGCTGCGTTCAACAACATCCTCGGGCTGAAGCCCACCTGCGGTCGTCTGAGCACCGCGGGAGTCGTTCCAGCCTGCCGGACCCTCGATAGCATCGCGATCTTCGCAATTAGCGCGCAGGATGCGGCGCGCGTATGCCGCGTTGCCGAAGGTTTCGATGTCAGCGATTCCTATTCGCGCCGCGCGATTCCGCCGGCGTTGGCCGGGACATTGGCCAGCGGCTCGTTCCGCTTCGGGGTCCCGCAACCTCAGCAATTGCAGTTTTTCGGCAATGAAGAATATGCGCGGCTGTTTGACGCCGCAGTAGCACGGTTGGAAGAAATGGGAGGCCGTTGCGTCCAGATCGACTTCGCGCCGTTCATCGAAGTCGCCGCGCTACTCTATGAGGGACCGTGGATCGCCGAGCGCTACGTCGTGGTCGAATCACTACTGCGCGACGCCGCTGATCGCCTGCATCCCATAACACGGCAGGTTATCGCAGGTGGCGCCAAGCCATCGGCGGCCGATGCGTTTCGGGCACAGTATCGACTGCAGACGCTGCGCCGCGCATGCGAATATGTCTGGACCGAAATCGATGTGCTGGTGACGCCGACGGCCGGTACGATTTATCGTATTGCGCAAGTCGAAGCCGATCCGCTGCGGCTGAATTCGAACCTCGGCTTCTACACCAATTCCGTGAATCTGCTGGATCTTGCCGCCGTCGCAGTTCCGGCTGGCTTCAATGGCATTGGACTGCCATTTGGGGTCACCTTGATCGGGCTGGCCTGGAGCGATTACCAGCTGCTTGCGCTCGCGGCCAGGTTTCAGCGCAGCGAACCGCTGCCTCAGGGCGCACTGAGCTGCGCCATCCCCGCCGAGCCCGACTTTGATTGGCCGCAGGGCCTCGCGGACGTGACGCTTGCGGTGTGTGGTGCGCACCTCGACGGGTTGCCGCTGAATCATCAGCTGCGAGACCTGGGCGGGGTGTTACTGGAGCGTACGCACACGGCGGCAAACTATCGCTTTTACGCGCTGCCCGGTGGTCCGCCTCACCGTCCCGGACTGGTGCGTGTCGAACATCAGGGCGCCGCGATCGAAGTGGAACTGTGGTCGCTGCCGTGCACTGCCTTTGGCGCCTTTGTCGCGCGTATTCCCGCGCCGCTCGTGATCGGTAAGGTGCAACTCGTCGATGAGCGACAGGTTTGCGGCTTCCTGTGTGAAGCCCACGCCGTGACCGGTGCCGCGGACATCACGCGCTATGGCGGCTGGCGGAAGTACCTGGCGACCAGGGAATAAGCGACGCGAGCTGCCAAAAGAAGTTCTTGTTAGGACTGCGCGCCATCTAACAATCGAGTCTTGTTGACTTTTATCGCACCTGTCGGCCTCTGCGCTGTCTCGCCTGGTCGCTTATCTGCGCGCGATTTTCAACGTTTGTGCTCTGCAGTTCATGTATTGCGGCGCCGATTGCATGCAGTTGGGGATTGTCAATTTCATCGCGACCGTTATATTAGTCCGTATATATCGCTCAATAGACGGCTTCTTCCTGGGGAAAAAACAATGCGATCTCTCTCGTGTTGTGCTGTTGTGGCACTTGCTGCAACCTCGGCCTTGGATCACGCGGCGAACGCCGCCGAAGCGGGTGCTGCTGCTTCACTTAGCCCCGCGGCCTGCGCGAACGTCCAGGATTTCCTCGCTACCGATTGCCCGCTGACCTGGCACGGCATCACCCTGTACGGCGCGTATGACATCGGCGTCGGCTGGGTCAGCCACGGCTTGCCGGAAAACGCCTATAACTATGAAGGCGAATCGCTGGTCAACCGGAACGGCAATCACTCGCAATTCCTGATCGCACCGAACAACCTGTCGCAGACGGGTCTGGGCCTGAGGGGCAGGGAAGAGTTCATGCACGGCTGGTCCGTTGTCTTCAACGCTTCGACCGGCATCAATCCGCAGTCCGGCCAGCTCGCCAACATGGCGGCCACCAACACCATCAACGCCGGCCTCCCAGGGCCAGCTATTCGTTCGCCGGCGACGGCGCGCGCGCCGGCCAGACCTTCAATGACGAATTCTATGGCGGTATATCGTCCGCGCATTTCGGCACGCTGACCTTCGGTCGTCAGCGCGCGCTCGGTACCGACGCGATGCTCGCTTACGATCCGGCCAACGGCGCCTATTCCTTTTCGTTCATCGGCTATAACGGCCTGATGGCCGGCGGCGGCGACACCCAGGACACCCGCTGGGACGACGCCATCAAATATCGCATCACCTATGGCCCGGTCCATTTCGGCGCGATGTACAAATTCGCCGACGGTCAGGGCGGCTGCTACTCCGCCTCCGCCACCTGGACTGCCGCCACCTGTACCGCCGAGGCAGGCCGCATAACTCCGCCTATGGATTCGACCTCGGCGGCGACCTACGGCAAGTTCTCCGCCGACGTCGTCTTCCAGCAAGTCAACCAGGCGATCAGCGTAGTCAATCCTCTGCTGGGGCCTGAAAGTCTGACGGCGCCGTATCAGTCGACCATCAACAGCATCAATACAAACCCCATCACCGGGGCCAATCTGATCGGCACGAACAACACCGAATATGGCATCGTGACCGACAACACCGCCATCATGGTCGCCGCCAAATACACCTGGGACCCATTCAAGTTCTATGGCGGCTACGAACACATCCGGCAGACCAACCCGTCGAACCCGTTGGGCATCGGCGCCACGGCCCAGGGCGGTTATCTGTTGAGCGGCGTCGAAGACAACAATCTCGATTCTCCCAAGATCGTGCAGATCTGGTGGACGGGCGTGAAATACGCCGTCGACAGCAAAACCGACATCACCTTGTCCTACTATCATCAGCAGCAGAACGACTTCCGTATTCCGTCGACCTGCTCGGCCGCTGCCGGTTTCCGCAGTTCCTGCGCGGGCGACCTCAACGAGGTTTCGCTCTATACGGATCATCACTTCACCAAGCGTTTCGACGCTTATGCCGGCATTGCCTATTCCGACGTCAGCGGCGGCCTGGCCATCGCCATTCCTCACGGCCCCGGCGTCCCCTATTACTTCAACAACAACGTCGCTCCGACCATTGGTGTTCGTTTCACGCTCTGAGCGTTTGGCGCGGCGGGCGCTCTACAGCCCTTACCCCAGTTTGGTACGTATCGATACTTTCGCGCCAGCCTTGGAATGCCGGATAACCGTTGCGATGATGGAGTGCAGACGCCGCTCTGCTAAGGAGGCAAAGTCTCGTTCCAATTTGCGATAGCTTTTAATCAAGGCGCCGCCAAATGCAGTGACCAGCATGCCGCCTCCGTCCCTGCCCCCCGTATTGGCCACCGTCACGCGC
This sequence comes from uncultured Gammaproteobacteria bacterium, assembly GCA_963735775.1. Classification (GTDB taxonomy): domain Bacteria; phylum Pseudomonadota; class Gammaproteobacteria; order Steroidobacterales; family Steroidobacteraceae; genus FEN-1191. The sequence goes on from CAVTMG010000001.1 coordinate 384,016, forward strand.
TTGCGGAAGGATTGATTCAGGCTGTCCACCAGCAGCCACGCGCGACGATAGCTTATGCCAATGTTGCGCGCCCCCTGTGATAAGGAACCGGCATCCCGAATTGCTTCGAGAAGACGGATTTTCCCTGGCCCGACACTGGAATGTGCCGCGAAATCGATCCTGAATCGGACAACAGGCGCAGGCATAGAGTTTCCTCCTCAGGACATCATAGCGGCGGCGAGTGTCCTGTAAATCGTCTTGCAAGCGCGTGCATTAGCGCGCCCCAAGGCTGCGGGGCGCAGCATGGAGCAGCATCGGTACTGGTCGTCAGATGGTCATTGCGCCGGCTTTCTTGATGCATCCGCCAATGAAACGCGGCGCCACGTGGCGGTACCATGTTGTCCGGTCGTGAACCAGATACCAGGAGCCTGAAACGAGTAGGTGCCGTTGTCAGTGTATCCATTGGTCGCTTTCAGCCACCAATGTCCGTTGCGCGCAGAAAAAATGCCAGCGTTGGCTGCTACCCTATCCCCGGCTTCACTATGAAACTTGTAGCTGCCGTCGCGTTGGATCTCCAACACCCAGAGTCCATTCCCCCAGGGCATATTCCAGGTGCCAACGATGTTGGCGTCGACACCGGCGGGCTGCGCCGGTTGCGTCTGCGCTGAGGTGCAGGGTCGCATTGCGTTCTGTGCGATGAAGCATGGGTCGACCCATGCGTGACCCTGACTGGCGCCGATGGTGCCGCCGGCTCGTTGGTCACAGGCTCCCGTAATGATGCATGCGCTTCGCTGGCGTTCGTTTGCCTCGCCAACGTAATCGGGAGGCGGTTCCATCGCTGGATACACCGTCTCGGGTTCCTCTTCTTCCTGGGCCAGCGCCCGTGCCGCCGGCAACGATGCCACGAGCATCGCACAACAGAACGTCAAGGCTACGCGCGATCTTTTGCGTTCGGCAGCAGCACGGAGTTGGTATGCAATGAGTGACATGGAAGCGCCCGCCCCGGTTGGTTGGTTTGCATGTGCGGGCAGACTGTAGAAACAACCGCGATGGGCAACAATCCCCCATCCGGCGGGGTTGCGCCTGATTCAGGTCAACTCCCCGTGCTTGGATTGTATTGCCACAGGTCGTTGAGGTAGCCCAAGGTCCCGGTTGAGCCGTAGCCATAGCCGCCGAACAGCCACAGGTTGCCGGATGAGTCGATCCAGGAACTGAAGGCGTTGCGCCCTCCCAGCACATTGCCGACCGAGGCCGTACCCTGGGTGCCGTAGACCCCGATGGCGTTGTCCCCGTTGCCGCCGCTGACCCAGGTCCACTCGTTGGTACTCGGGCTGTATTGCCACAGATCGTTTAGATTTCCCACACCACCGTTAGAGTCATAGCCAACCCCGCCGAGCAGCAACAGGTTGCCGGTGGCGTCGATCCAGGAGCTCGCTGCCTGGCGTGCTCCCGGCACGGCGCCGGCCGCGGCAGTCCCCAGCGGGCCGTAGACCCCATTGGCATTGGCCACGCCTTCGCCACTGACCCAGATCCACTGCCCGCTGCTCGAACCGTATTGCCACAGGTCGTTGAGCTTGCCCACGTTGCCGGCCGAGTCGTAACCATAGCCGCCGAACAGCCAGAGGTTGCCGGATGAGTCGATCCACGTGCTCGCCGAATAGCGTGCTCCCGGCACGTTGCTGGCCGCGGCGGTGCTCTGCGTACCATAGACTCCGGTGGCATTGTCAGTGTTTCCGCCAGCGATCCAGGTCCACTGTCCGGTGCTTGGACTGAATAGCCACAGATCATTCAGATTTCCCGCGCTGCCGGCTGAGTCATAGCCAACCCCGCCGAACAGCCACAGATTGCCGGAGGAGTCGATCCACGAACTCGCCGAATAGCGCGCTCCCGGCACGTTGCTGGCCGTAGCGGTGCCCTGCGTGCCGTAGACTCCGGCGGCATTGTCGGCGTTACCGCCACTGATCCAGGTCCACTGACCGGTGCCTGGACTGTATTGCCACAGGTCGTTCAGATTTCCGACACCGCCGGCGGAGTCATAGCCAACCCCACCGAACAGCCACAGGTTGCCGGAGGAGTCGATCCAGGAGCTGGCTGCCTGGCGCGCTCCCGGTACATTGCTGGCCGAGGCGGTACCCGGCGTGCCGTACACTCCGGCGGAATTGTCTGCGGTTCCACCACTGACCCAGATCCACTGTTTGGTGCTCGGACTGTATTGCCATAGATCATTCAGGTACCCCGTACCACCGGCTGCGTCGTAGCCGATCCCGCCGAACAGCCAGAAGTTGCCGGACGCGTCGGTCCAGGAGCTGGCGGCATAGCGCGCTCCCGGCAAATTGCTGGCCGCGGCGGTGTTCTGCGTGCCGTAGACCCCGATGGCATTGACGGTATTCGAGCCCCCTTCCCAGCTCCATTGCCCAAAGCCGCACACCACCGTCACATTGCCGACACTGCCGGTGTTCATGCCGCTGCCGCCGCTGGTGACTTCGCACTGCTCTCCGGCGGGTTGGGTCTGCACCGTCACCGAGTAGCTGCTGCCGGCGGTAAAGGAGCTCGGAAAAGCCCAGGTGGTGGCACCCGCCGCAATGGTCACGGTGGCGGTACCGTTGGCCAGCACGACGTTACTGACAGTCAAGCCGTTGATCGTGCCGCCAATGGTGTAATTGGTGGTGCTGGTGGTGGTCGAACTGCTGCTGCCACCGCAAGCCACGAGTGCGAGCGCGACTGCACTCAGACAAATAGTCTGCACTGCCGCAACCAAGTTGATCAGCGCGCGACTTGCTCGTGGACACATTGCATTTCTCGCTGTCACTGCGGACGTACAAATTGCCACAGATCGTTGAGGTAGCCGTTGCCGGTTGAGCCATAGCCCGCCCCGCCGAACAGCCACAGGCGGCCTGAAGAGTCGATCCAGGAGCTGGCTGCCTGGCGCGCTCCCGGCACGCCGCCGGCCGATGCGGTGCCCTGGATGCCGTAGACCCCGGAGGCGTTGGCTACGTCTCCGCCACTGACCGCGGTCCACTCATTGCTGCTCTGACTGTAATGCCACAGATCGTTGAGGGCGCCCAAACCACCCACGGAGTCGTAGCCGACCCCGCCGAACAGCCACAGGTCGCCGGACGAGTCGATCCAGGAGTTGGCTGCCTGGCGGGCTCCCGGCACGTTGCCGGCCGCGACCACGCCCTGGGTCCCGTAAACCCCGCTGGAATTGTCCACGCTGCCGCCACCGACCCAGGTCCATTGCCCGCTGCTCGGACTGTATTGCCACAGATCGTTGAGGTAGCCCAAGTCCCCGGCCGAGTCGTAGCCATAGCCGCCGAACAGCCAGAGGTTGCCGGAGGAGTCAGTCCAGGAATTAGCTGCCTGGCGTGCCCCCGGCACGTTGCCGGCTGCGGCACTTGCCAGCGTGCCGTAGACCCCGGTGGCATTGGCCACGTTGCCGCCGCCGACCCAGGTCCATTGTCCGGTGCTGGGACTGTATTGCCACAGATCATTGAGCTTGCCCACGCTGCCGGTTGAGTCGGCGCCATAGCCGCCGAATAGCCACAGGTTGCCCGAGGAGTCGATCCATGAGCTCGCTGAATAGCGCGCTCCCGGTACGTTGCCGGCCGCGGCGGTGCCCTGCGTGCCATAGACGCCAACGGCATTGTCGACGTTGCCGCCACCGAGCCAGGTCCACTGCCCAGTGCTGGGACTGTATTGCCACAGATCGTTGAGCTTGCCCGCGCTGCCAGTTGAGTCGTTGCCATACCCGCCGAACAGCCACAGTTTGCCGGACGAGTCGATCCACGAGCTGGCCGAATAGCGTGCCCCCGGCACGTTGCCGGCTGCGGCAGTTGCCAGCGCGCCGTAGACCCCGGCGGCATTGTCCGCATTGCCGCCACTGATCCAGGTCCACTGTCCGCTGCTTGGATTGTATCGCCACAGATCGTTCAGATTTCCTACAGCGCCGGCTGCGTCATAGCCAACTCCGCCGAACAGCCACACATTGCCCGACGAGTCGGTCCAGGAGCTGGCTGCCTGGCGCGCTCCCGGCAAATTGCTGGCCGAAGCGGCGTCCAGCGTGCCGTAGACGCCGCTCGCATTGACCGTATTCAAACCCCCTTCCCACATCCACTGGCCATAGGAGCTGCACGCCACCGTTACGGTGGACACATCGCCTGGCAGCGTCGCGCCGCTGCCGCCACTTACTTCGCAAAGCTCTCCAGGGGGTTGCGTCAACACCGTCACCGAGTAGCTCAGGCTCGAGGCAAATGAGTTGGGAAAAACCCAGGTGGTGGTTCCCGCCGCGACGGTCACGGTGACGGAGCCGTTGGCCAGCACGACGCTGCCGGCATTCAAACCGCTGATCGTGCCGCCAATGGTGAAGCTCGAGCCGTTCGAAGAACTGCCGCTATGACAGGCCATGAGCGCCAGTGCGGCGATCATCAGATAGACGCCCCGTACCGCGGGTTTGCTCGAGCTGGCTTTCATGGCATTTCTCTCTTTACTAGACCCCGCGGTGCTGGGGGCCTCAGGGGCTCTGCGCAAAGCTCCACAGGTCATTCAGGTCATCCTCCGCACCGGATGAATCGAAGCCGAAGCCGCCGAATAGCCAGAATTTACCCTTGCTGTCGACCCAGCCGACCGCCTGTTCGCGCGCGCCCGGCGTGTTACTGACGGCGGGAAAGCCCTGCGTACCGTAGATCCCAGGCGCCGCGGTCGACGAAGATCCGCCGATCCAGGTCCAGACACCGGCGCTGAGGTTGTACTCCCACAGATCGTTCAGCTCTCCGACATTGCCGCCCTGGACATACCCGTAACCTCCGAATAGCCACAGATTTCCGGCCTGGTCCTTCCACGTCACGGCCGAGACGCGCGCGCCCGGGCCGTTGCCAGCGGCGCCAGCCCCTTGTGTGCCGTATACACCCGCGGCATCCGCCCCATCGGAGCCGCTGACCCACGTCCACTGTCCGCTGGCAGGGTTGTACTTCCACAGGTCGTTGTATTCCTGGGCCAGGCCGTCCGCGGCCAGACTCAAACCTCCAAACAGCCAGACATTACCGCTGGCGTCCAACCAGGCGCTGCCACCCATACGGGCACCAGGCACGTTGGCGGCGGCCGCGGTCCCCTGTATGCCGTACACGCCTGCGGCATTGGGCGTGTTGGTGCCACCGACCCAGGTCCATATCCCAGTGGTCGGGTTGTAGCTCCAGAGATCGTTGAACACAGCGAGGTAGCTGCCATTCGCATTGAGCTGCGCCCCGCCAAACAGCCAGAAGACCCCGGCACTGTCCACCCAGCTGATCGCGTTGGTACGCGCCGGCGGCAGATTGCTCGCGGCCGCTACGCCCACTGTGCCGTAGCTGCCTGAGCTGGCCGCAGTGTTCGAGCCCCCGACCCAGGTCCAAAGCCCGTGGTCGGGTTGTAGCTCCAGAGATCGTTGAGTTCCTGGGAGTTCTGGGCCGCGAGACTGTCGCCGCCGAACAACCAGAGATTGCCCGCTGCATCGCTCCAGTTTGCGGCACCCTCGCGGGCACCGGGATTATTGCCGGCCGCCGGCGCGCCCAGCGAACCGTATGAGGCTGCGGCGCCCTCGGTGTCAGAACCGCTTTGCCACACCCACTGTCCCCCCGACGGGCTGTATTCCCACAGATCATTCAGCATGCCAACACTGCCCACCGTGTTGCCGCCGAACAGCCAGAAATTACCGGCGGCATCGGTCCATGAGATGGGCTGCCGCCGCGCGCCGGGCGCATTGCCGGCTGCCGCCGTGCCCTCGGTGCCGTAGACGCCGAGAGCATTCGCGTTGTCGGCGCCACCAACCCACGTCCAAACATCAGTGGTAGTCGAGCTCAAGCTGCACACGACGGTGACATTGGTAACGGAGGCTGCCGCGGTACCGCTTGCGTTGCTGACCGAGCAGACCTGGTTGGCCGGTTGCGTGGCGACGGTTACGTCATACGCAGCGTTCGGTTGCAACGTCACATCAAAAGTGAAGGCACCATTGGCCGATCGCGCCAGGTTGTCGCTACCGTTGTTCTGCAGCACGACCGTTCCGGAAAGACCCGCGATGCTGCCGCCGATCGAATAGGTCAGCGGCGCGGTAATGGGAGCGGGTGGTTGCGTGTGTCCGTGGCATCCTGCCAGTACCGTGGCGAATGCGATGACCGGCAGTGAAAGCAGATGGCGCATAGCAAAGCCCGTCAAGTCGGTATGACGACAAATAAGGTTGGCAGCAAATCGCCGGTGCAGCAGACGGGGCGTGCCCGAAGCTGCGCAAGGCGAACAAGGTTAATCCGCCCACCTATCTCTATCAGAATTAGAGGTTTGCGGCAGCGGATTGATTGACAAGATTTGTGAACAGGTGACCACCGTTGATTCCAAGGGGACGACTTGAATTCGGTGCCACCAGAAGAGCTTTCGCCGCGGGTCCTGCTATTCCACCGTCACGCTCTTCGCGAGATTCCTCGGCTGATCCACGTCCGTGCCGCGCAGTACGGCGACGTGATAGGCGAGCAGCTGCAGCGGGACCGCGTAGACGATCGCCGCCTGCAGATCCGTCAGGTGACGTGGCATGTGGATGACGTGCACGCCCTCGCTGGACTCGATCCCCGGATTCGGGATCGGCGAACACATACATCTCTCCGCCCCGGGCGCGCACTTCCATGAGATTGGACTTCAGCTTCTCGAGCAGTTCGTTGTTTGGCGCGACGGCCACCACCGGCATGTCGGCATCGATCAGCGCCAGCGGTCCGTGCTTGAGCTCGCCGGCGGCGTAGGCCTCGGCGTGGATGTAGGAGATTTCCTTGAGCTTCAGCGCCCCTTCCATGGCGATGGCGTACATCGCGCCGCGACCGAGGAACAGCGCGTGATGCTTGTCGGCGAAACGCAGCGCCACCGCTGCATCACCGCCTCGAGCTCGAGGCTGCGCTCGATGCAGCGCCGGCAGCTCGATCAGCCGCGTCACGAGCTCGCGCTCGCGCTCGCGCATGCGCGCGCCATCGTCCGCTGAGCTGTGACGTGCGAGCGCGACGGCCAGCAGGGCCAGCGCCGTGAGCTGCGTGGTGAAGGCCTTGGTCGAGGCGACACCGATCTCCGGGCCCGGCGCGCGTGAGCATCACCAGCTCCGACTCGCGCACCAGCGAGCTCTCCGGCGCGTTGCAGATCGCCAGTGTCGCCAGATAGCCGCTCTGGCGCGCCATGCGCAGTGCGGCCAGCGTATCGGCGGTCTCGCCCGACTGCGAGATCGCCACGAACAGCGTACCGTCCATGATGACTGCCGGTTGCGGTAGCGATATTCGCTGGCGATCTCGGCGCGGCAGGGCATGCGGCACAGCTGCTCGATCAGATAGCTCGCGACCAGTCCGGCGTGATAGCTCGTGCCGCAGGCCACGATCTGCACGGCGCGCACGCGCTGCGAAGAGCGACGGGGCATCCGGACCGAAAGCCGCCTCGAGCAGGCGGCCCTTGGCGACGCGTTCCTGCAGCGTGTCGGCGACGGCGCGCGGCTGCTCGTGGATCTCCTTGAGCATGAAGTGCCGGTACGGGTCCCTTTTCGGCCGCATCCGCGGACAGCGCGCTCTCCATGACCGGCCGCTCGGCGCTGCTGTCCGTCGCGATCAATGATGCGCATGCCGCGTGCCGTAATCTCGCGCGACATCGCCTTCCTCCAGGAACATGAAGCGGCGCGTGACCGGCAGCAGCGCCGCGACGTCCGAGGCAATAAAGTTGCTACCCTCAGCCCGAGTCCCAACACCACCGGACAACCGACGCGCGCGACGATCATGCGTTCAGGGTCCTTCGCACTGATCACGGCCAGCGCATAGGCGCCCTCGAGCTCCGCCACCGTGGCGCGCATCGCCTCGAACAGGTCGCCGCCGCTGCGCCAGGTGCGAAATGCACGCGATGCGCGATGACCTCCGTATCGGTCTCGGAGCTGAAACTCATATCCCGCTGCCTTGCAGCTCAGCGCGCAGCCCTCATAGTTTTCGATGATGCCGTTGTGCACGATGGCGAGCGCCGTCGCGCGACAGGTGCGGATGGGCGTTGCGCTCGCTCGGCGCGCCATGCGTGGCCCAGCGCGTGTGCGCGATGCCGACGCGACCCGGCGAGCGGCAGTTGCCGCCAGTGCCTGCTTGAGCGCCGCGACCTTGCCGACGGTGCGCAGCCGTTGCAGATGCTGCTCGCCATCGAGCACCGCGAGGCCGGCGGAGTCGTAGCCGCGATATTCCAGGCGCTTGAGTCCCTCGATCAGCACCGGCACGATGTCATCGCGCTCGGCGACGGCCCCCGACAATGCCGCACATGTCAGCTACTCCTGTCATGGCTTGCGCGAGCCGTTGTGGGCGCTGCCATTCGTCGATCGTGACCTGCCGCGACGCGCAAGGGTCAGTTTGTTCGCCGGCGCATCGCGGTGATGGTCGATCCGGCACCGATCGTCGCGCCCTCGCCGATATTCACGGGCGCCACGAGCATCGAGCCCGAGCCGATGAAGGCGCCGTCGCCAATCTCGGTGCGCCATTTATCAGCGCCATCGTAATTGCAGGTGATGGTCCCGGCGCCGACATTGACGCCGCTGCCGACTTCGGCGTCGCCCACATAGCTCAGATGATTGACCTTGCTGCCCGCGCCAATCGGCTGTTCTTGATCTCGACGAAATTTCCCAGATGCACACCGTCGGCCAATTGCGCCGCGGCCGCAGGCGCGTAAACGGGCCCGATCTGGCAGTCGCTGCCGATCTGGGCGTTCTGCACCACGCAGTTGGCGTGCAGCACCGTGCCCGGCCCGACGCTGGCACCAGCCAGCACGCAGTTGGGACCGATGCGCACGCGATCGGCCAGATGCACCGGGCCCTGGAGCACAACGTTCACGTCCAGCACCACGTCGCGTCCGACCTTGACTTCGCCGCGTACGTCCAGCCGCGCCGGATCAATCAGCGTCACACCCTGACCCATCAGTCGTGCGCCCGCCGGCGGCGGTACTCGGCCTCGGCTTCGGCCAGCTGCAATTTGTCATTGATCCCCTGCACCTCGCTCGCATCCGGCACCACGATGCCGAGCACGCGAGTCTTGGCCTGCAGCGCCAGCGCCACGACGTCCGTCAGGTAGTACTCCTGCTGCGCATTGCGCGGGCGCAATTGCTTGAGCCATTTGCGCATGGCACCGGCCGGCGCGCTCAGCACACCGCTGTTTATTTCCCGGATCGAGCGCTCGCGCACACTGGCGTCCCGCTCCTCGACGATGCGCCGCAGTGCGCCGCGCGCATCGCGAACCACGCGGCCGTAGCCGGCGTTGTCGTGCGGGGCGGCAGTCAGCAGCGCCAGGTTGGCGGCGCCGGCCTGCGCCAGCAGCTCACGCAATGATTCGATCCGCAGCAACGGCACGTCACCGTACAACACCAGCACGCGATGCGCGTCGGGAATGGCCGGCATCGCCTGCATCAGCGCGTGGCCGGTGCCAAGCTGCTCGGATTGCAGGGCCCATTGCACCGTTGCGCTGGCGAAATGTTCGCGCACCTGCGCGGCGCCATGGCCATAGACGACATGAACGGCGGCCGGCTCGAGCTGCGCCGCCAGATCGAGCACGTAGGCAAGCAATGGCGCCCCGGCCAATGGCTGCATGACCTTGGGCAGGTCGGAGCGCATGCGCACGCCGCGGCCGGCCGCGAGAATCACGATCGAGAGCGGTGCCGCCTTGAGCGCAGGCTTAGAGTCCTTGCGGGGCATGGGTCAAATTCTAGCAGCTGGGGACACCGCAACATGCGCAGGTAGGTGGCGAGGAAACTGTGATCGACCACTCAACTGTAGCAGAGGAATTCGCTAGCCTCTGACCTTGCGCAACCGTTGGATCAACTTCAATTGCGCTATGGCCTGCGCCAGCTCGGCCTGCGCCTGAGCCATGGTGAGCTTGTCGATCTGGCCGGACAGGACGCTCTCGGCCCGTTGGCGCGCCGCGGCTGCGGCCGCTTCGTCGAGATCCTTGGCCCGCGCCGCTGTGTCCGCGAGTACCGTGACTTTCTTGGGCTGGATCTCCAGTGCACCGCCACCAACGTAGAACCAGTGCTCCTCGCCGTCGGGCGATAACACCCGCACCTCGCCGGCCTTGAGCAAGGTCAGCAGCGGCGCGTGCCGCGGCGCCACGCCGATCTCGCCCTCCGAGGCGGGCAGGAACACCCTGGTGGCAGGGCCGGAGAAGAGCTCCCCTTCGGCACTGACGATGTCGACCTGGATCGTGTCCATTACTGCAGCGTCTTCGCCTTCTCGACCGCCTCGTCGATCGTGCCCACCATGTAGAAGGCCTGTTCGGGCAGCGAGTCGTACTCACCGGCGATGATGCCCTGGAAGCCGCGGATGGTGTCCTTGAGCGCGACGATCTTGCCGTCCTGGCCCGTGAACACCTTGGCGACGTTGAATGGCTGCGATAGAAAGCGCTGAATCTTGCGTGCGCGATAGACCGTGAGCTTGTCCTGCTCCGACAGCTCGTCCATGCCGAGGATCGCGATGATGTCCTGTAGTTCCTTCGAGCGCTGCAGCAACGCCTGTACCCCGCGCGCGGTGCTGTAGTGCTCCTCGCCCACCACCAAGGGATCGAGCTGGCGGCTGGTGGAATCGAGTGGATCGACGGCCGGGTAAATACCGAGCGCCGCGATCTGCCGCGACAGCACCACGGTGGCATCCAGATGCGCGAACGTTGTGGCGGGCGAGGGATCGGTCAGGTCGTCGGCCGGCACGTACACCGCCTGGATGGAGGTGATCGAACCAGTCTTGGTGGAAGTAATGCGCTCCTGCAGCACGCCCATCTCTTCAGCGAGTGTGGGCTGATAGCCCACGGCCGACGGCATGCGGCCCAGCAGAGCCGATACTTCGGTGCCGGCGAGCGTGTAGCGGTAGATGTTATCGACGAAGAACAACACGTCGCGGCCGCGGCCATTGGCCTGCTTCTCGTCGCGAAAATACTCCGCCATGGTCAGCCCCGTGAGCGCCACGCGCAGACGATTGCCCGGCGGCTCGTTCATCTGGCCGTAAACCATGGCGACCTTCGAGTTGGCCAGGTTCTTCAGATCGATGACGCCCGACTCCGCCATCTCGTGGTAGAAGTCGTTGCCTTCGCGCGTGCGCTCGCCTACTCCAGCGAATACTGAAAGTCCGGAGTACTGCTTGGCGATATTGTTGATGAGTTCGAGCATGTTGACGGTCTTGCCGACGCCGGCGCCGCCGAACAGTCCCACCTTGCCGCCCTTGGCGAACGGCACCAGCAGATCGATAACCTTGATGCCCGTGACCAGCAGGTCCTGGCCGCCCGCCTGTTCATCGTACGCGGGGGCAGGGCGGTGAATCGGCAGGTATTCCTTGGTCTGCACCGGGCCGCGGTTGTCCTGCGGCGCGCCCAGCACGTCCATGATGCGCCCGAGCGTACCTTCGCCGACCGGCACCGAGATTGGAGCGCCCGTGGTCTGAACGCTCAGGCCGCGCTTGAGGCCTTCGGAGGCGCCCATGGCGATGGTGCGCACCACGCCATCGCCGAGTTGCTGCTGCACTTCCAGCGTCAGATCCACATCCTTGAGTTTGAGCGCCTCGTAGATGTTGGGCACCGACCCGCGTGGGAATTCCACATCGATGACCGCGCCAATGATCTGGGTAATCCTTCCTGTCGCCATATTCGCCGTCCTCGTAACTAAACTGCGGCCGCGCCGCCCACGATCTCCGCCAGCTCTTTGGTAATCGCCGCCTGTCGCGCCTTGTTGTAGATGAGCTGCAGCTCACCGATGACGTCGCCGGCATTATCGGAAGCGCTCTTCATGGCCACCATGCGCGCCGCCATTTCCGAGGCCACCATCTCCACCGAGCCTTGATACACCTGTGATTCGACGTAGCGCATGAGCAAGCCGTCGAGAATCGAGGCCGCGTCCGGCTCGTAGATGTAGTCCCAGTGTTCCTGCAGATCGGCATCGCTGCCCGCCTTCACCGGCAGCAACTGCGTCGCCACCGGTTTCTGCGTCATGGTGTTCACGAACTGCGCATTGACCAGGAACAGCCGGTCGATGCTGCCGTCACGGTAGGCATCGAGCATGACCTTGACTGCCCCGATCAGATCCTTGAGCAGCGGCCGGTCGCCCAGGCCGCTGACGCCGCCGAGAATCGGCATGCCGAGCCGGCGAAAGAACGCCAATCCCTTGCTGCCCAGCACGCACAGGCTGACGCTCGCGCCCTTGGCCTGCCATTCGCGCGCCAGCAGCAGCACTACCTTGAACAGATTGCTGTTCAGGCCGCCGGCCAGGCCGCGATCGGTGGAAATGACGATGATGCCGATGGCCTTGGGCTCGCGCTCGAGCAGGAATGGATGCCGGTAATCGGGATTGGCCTGGTTCAGGTGGCCGATGATGTTGCGCATCTTTTCGGCATAGGGCCGCGCGGCGCGCATGCGATTCTGCGCCCGGCGCATTTTGCTGGCCGCGACCATCTCCATGGCCTTGGTGATCTTCTGCGTGCTCTTGACGCTGGCGATCTTCGAACGGATTTCCTTGGTGCCGGGCATGTTGCTGACTACCGCTGCCTAGTAGGTACCCGTGGCCAGAAATTCCTCGCAGATTTTCTTGAGCGATGCCTCGTGCGCCTTGAGCTCCGGCTTGTCGTTGATCGCCTCGAGCGTGGCGCGGTAGTTGGAGCGCGCAAAGTTCTGCAATGCGGCCTCGAAGTCGACGATCTTGCCGCGTTCAATCTTGTCCATGTAGCCGTTGTTGACCGCATAGATCGACACCGCCATCTGCGCCACCGACATCGGTGCGTATTGCTTCTGCTTCATGACCTCGGTGACGCGCTGGCCACGTTCGAGCTGGCGCCTCGTGGCCTCGTCCAGATCGGAGGCAAACTGCGAGAAGGCCGCCAGCTCGCGATACTGCGCCAGTGCCAGGCGAATACCGCCACCGAGCTTTTTGATGATATCGGTCTGCGCCGCACCGCCGACGCGCGATACCGAAATGCCGGCGTTCATGGCCGGCCGGATACCGGCGTTGAACAGGTCGCCTTCGAGAAATATCTGGCCATCGGTGATTGAGATCACGTTGGTGGGCACGAACGCGGTGACGTCGCCCGCCTGGGTCTCGATGATCGGCAGTCCGGTCAGCGAGCCGGTCTTGCCCTTGACGCTGCCCTTGCTGGTCTGTTCGACGTACTCCTCGTTGACGCGGGCGCTGCGCTCCAGCAGGCGCGAGTGCAAATAGAACACATCGCCGGGGAAGGCTTCGCGGCCCGGCGGGCGGCGCAACAGCAACGAGATCTGGCGATAGGCCACGGCCTGCTTCGACAGATCGTCATAGATGATCAGCGCATCTTCGCCACGATCCATGAAGTACTCGCCCATGGTCACGCCGGAATAGGCCGACAGATATTGCATGGCGGCGGGCATGGAGGCGGAGGCCGCCACCACGATAGTGTGCGCCATGGCGCCGTGCTCCTCGAGCTTGCGCACCACGTTGGCGATCGAAGATTGTTTCTGGCCGATGGCAACGTAGATGCACTTGATGCCCGAGCCCTTCTGATTGATGATCGTGTCGATCGCGAACGCAGTCTTGCCGGTCTGGCGGTCGCCGATGATCAGTTCGCGCTGACCACGGCCGATGGGCACCATGGCGTCAATGGCCTTGTACCCGGTCTGCACGGGCTGACTCACCGATTTACGATAGATCACGCCCGGCGCTACGCGTTCGATCGGCGAGGTGAGCTTGGAGTTGATCGGGCCCTTGCCGTCGATCGGCCGGCCCAGTGCATCCACCACCCGGCCGAGCAGCTCGGGGCCCACCGGCACTTCCAGAATCCGGCCCGTAGTCTTGACTGTGTCGCCTTCCTTGATCGATTTGTAATCGCCCAGCACCACCGAGCCGACCGAGTCCCGCTCAAGGTTCAATGCCAGGCCAAACAGATCGCTGTTGAATTCGATCATTTCGCCGTAGCGCACATCGGCCAGGCCGTGAATGCGGCAGATGCCGTCGGTCACGGACACCACCGTGCCGGTGTCGCGCGCTTCGCTGGCAGCCGAGAAATTCTCGATGCGCTGGCGGATGAGGTCGCTGATCTCGGAAGCTTTGATGGACATATCGATCCCTTAAGTTTCTTAGCCCGCCACCTGTGTGGCGAGCTGCGCCAGGCCGGCCTGCACACTGCCATCGATCATCAGATCGTCGGCTCGTAACACGGCACCGCCCAGCAACGACGAATCAATTTCTGTATGCAGGCGTACATCGCGCTCGAAGCGCTTGCGCAGTGCCGCCGCGAATCGCTCGCGCTGCTCGGCCGACAATTCCACCGCCGAAGTCAGCGTCACATCGAGCACGCGTTCGTACTCGGAGCGCATCTTTTCGTACAGCCCGGCAATTTCCGGCAACAGGTTCAGCCGGTGATTGGCCGCCAGCACGGCCAGCACCTTGCGCAGCTCGCCATCGACTGTCTCGCCGCCAATGCCGGCGATGAATTCCACCAATTGCTCCGGCGACACGCGCGGATTGTCGAACAGCGGCTTGACGCGTTCATCGGCGCTGATCGCGGCGGCCGTGCCTAAGGCCTGCGACCACTGTGGCAGACGCTTGGCTTCACGCGCCATGGCGAATACGGCTTTGGCGTACGGCCGCGCAATGGTGACGCGTTCGGCCATGGGGGCTCAGATCTGCGCCACGAGCTTGTCGAGCAGCTGCGCATGCGCGCGCGCGTCGATTTCGCGTTCGATCAGCTTGCCGGCGCCGGCGACGGCCAGCGCCGCCACCTGCTTGCGCAGCTCATCGCGCGCGGTCTGCACATCCAGCGCGATCTGCTGTTCCGCCGAACTCAGGATACGCGCGCCTTCGGTGGTAGCGCTGCGCTTGGCGTTCTCGATGATCTCAATGGCCTGGACATGCGCCTGCTGCTCGATCTGCTGCGCGCGCATGCGCGCCTCGCGCACCAGCTCATCGACGCGCGATTCGGCAGCCGCGAGATCCTTCTGGCCGCGCTCGCCCGCCGCCAGTCCCTCGGCGATCTTGGTTTGCCGCTCGTTCATGGCGCGCGTGATCATCGGCCACACGAACTTCATCGTGAACCATACCAGCGCGCTGAAGATGATCATCTGCGCGATGATCGTTGCATTCAGATTCACGGCTTTGGGCCTCCCGATGCGTTAGCCAGGCTTAGCCGGCAGCGTGCTGAATGGCCGCCAGGAACGGATTGGCGAAGGTGAAGAACAAGGCGATACCGACCCCGATCATGGCCACCGCGTCCACCAGGCCGGCGACGATGAACATCTTGATCTGCAGCATCGGCACCAGTTCCGGCTGGCGCGCAGCGCCCTCGAGGAACTTGCCGCCCAGCAGGCCGAAGCCGATTGCCGTGCCCAGCGCACCCATGCCGATCAGGATCGCAACCGCCACGGCGGTCATGCCCTGAATCTGCGCCACACTTGCCACATTCTCCATGTCAACTCCTTAGGCTAATGACCGTGTTCATGCGCCAGCGCCAGGTAGACGATGGTCAGCATCATGAAAATGAACGCCTGCAGCGTAATGATCAGCAGATGAAAAATTCCCCAGACCATGGTGAGCAGGAACTGCACCAACCACGCTGCGCCTCCGCCCAATCCAGTCGGCCAGCCGAACGACAGCGCGAACAGGGCGATGAGAATGAAAATGAGCTCACCGGCATACATGTTGCCGAACAGACGCAGACCGAGCGAAACCGGTTTGGCAATCTCTTCGATGCATTTGAGTATGAAGTTGAACCATGACAACCAGATCGTGTTGAAGGGATGGAAGAAGAACTCGTTGGCGTAGCCGCGCGCGCCCTTCATCTTGACACTGTAGTACTGCACCAGTGCGAACACGCTCAGCGACATGCCGAAGGTGATGTTCAGGTCGGTGGTCGGCACGGCCTTGAAGAACTGCAGTCCGGTGGCCCGCTCGCCTACCGAGACGAAATCCACCGGAAACAGGTCAATCGCGTTCATCAGCAGTATCAGGGAGAAAATCGTGATCGCCAGCGGCGCGATCAGGCTGTTTTCGACCTGAAAGCTATCCTTGACCTGCTCATCGACCGTCGCGACCAATAGTTCGGCAAAACCCTGGAACCCGCTCGGGGCAACGCCGGCGCGGCGTTGCGAACTGCGTGCGGCAAAATAGAAGCTGACCACGAACAGCAGCCCGAGCGACGCCGACACCAGCAGGCTGTCCAGGTGCAGTGTCCAGAAGGGACTGTGGCCGAATTGCCAGCTCCAATGACTCAGGTGGTGCTGGATGTATTCGTTAACAGATTCTGGCGCATGTGCAGCTTCAGCGGCCATCAGCGATCTTTATCCTCCACGCCTGTAGATGCTCCGGGCTGGACGCGCAGCGTCCGTGCCAGCGTCAGCCAATACACAAAAAAAGTAGCCACGTAGGTCACAAACAACGGCGCGGGCGCCAGGTTCCTGTGGCGCAGCGCCAGTACGAACAGTGCCACGGTCACCAGCAGCTTCATGGCAGAACCACGATAGAAGCCGCGCACGACGGCTCGCGGGTCCTTGCCGGCGCTATTGCGCAGGCCGAAACCCACCTGCACCAGCGTTGCCGCCGCGCCAATCCCGCCGCCGATCAGCGCCGACAGCGAGGAGCGCGCATCCATGGCCACGTAACAGATCAGAGCACCGCACACGGCCACCGCGGTCTGGCCCGCTACCACCGACAGCGCCTGGCGCCGCACGGCCGCGAAGTCGGTGGACTCGGATGAGACGACTGCAGGGCTCCCCGGGCAAAGGACGCGCATTATAGGGAGGTCGTGTGCCGGCTTCAATGTCCCCCGCAGGCGTCGCTAAACCCATGAATAGTTAAACAATATGGGTCAATATACCGTCCAGCTCATCAAGGCTGTTGTACTTCACCACCAGCCTGCCTTTGCCGCTTTGCGTGTGTTCGATCGCCACCGGGGCGCCGAGCTTTTCACTCAGGTCATCCTGCAGCCGCCGGATGTTCGGATCGACCGCGCTCGGCGCCACCTCCGCCGAGGCGCGCGCGGGTTGGCTCATGCGGCGCACCAGGGCCTCGGTGTCGCGCACCGAAAGGCTTTTGCGCACCACCAGGGTCGCGACTTCGATCTGCGTTCGCCGCTGCGGCAGGCCCAGCAATGCGCGCGCATGGCCCATTTCCAGCTCACGCCTGGCCAGCCGCTCGCACACTTCCTCGGGCAACTCCAGCAGCCGCAGCAGATTGCTGACCGCGGCGCGGGATCGTCCGACCGCCTCGGCCGCCTGCTGGTGCGTGAGTCCGAATTCGGAAATCAGGCGCTCGAGCGCGCCCGCTTCCTCCAGTGGGTTGAGGTTCTCGCGCTGGATGTTCTCGATCAGCGCCATCGCGATCACGGCCTCATCCGGCACGTGGCGAATGACGGCCGGGATATCGCGTAATCCGGCCAGCTGGGCGGCACGCCAGCGCCGTTCGCCGGCGATGATCTCGTAGCGCTGCACACCGCGTTCGTCGGGCTCGCCGACCGGTCGGACCACGATGGGTTGCACCACGCCCTGGGCGCGAATGGATTCGGCCAGTTCGGCGAGACTCTCGGCGCGCATGTCCAGGCGCGGCTGGTAGCGCCCACGCTGCAATAGATCGAGCGGCAGACGGGCGAGCTGCTCATCGGCAAGGCGCTGGGCCGGGGCCGCGGCCCCCGCCGCGCCATCCGCGCCCGCATCGGATGCCACCACCGGGCGCGTCTGGCCCAGCAGATCGGCCAGTCCACGGCCGAGCGTCGGCTTCTTCTGGGTCATGCCCGCATCATAGCTGCATCCCGCAGCTCCTCTTCACGCCGTAGCATCTCGCCGGCCAACGCCAGATACGCCAGGGCGCCGCGTGAATCCGGATCGTGAGCCAGTGCGCTGCGGCCAAAGCTCGGCGCCTCGGCCAGCCGCACGTTGCGCGGCACCACGGTACGAAACACCTTGCTGCCGAAATGCATGAGCAGCTGGGCGCTGACTTCGCTGGAGAGATTGTTCCTCGGATCGTACATCGTGCGCAGAATCCCTTCGATTTCCAGCGACGGATTCGCGGTGGCGCAAATCTGCTCGATGGTCGCGACCAGCGCCGACAGGCCTTCGAGCGCATAGTATTCGCACTGCATGGGAATCAATACGCTGTCGGCGGCGACCAGCGCGTTGACGGCCAGCATGTTCAACGCCGGCGGACAATCGATCAGGATCAGATCGTAGTCGTTGCGAATCGGCGCCAGCGCTCGCCGCAGCCGCTGTTCGCGCTGCTCACCACTGGTTAGCAGGCGCACCTCGGCCGCGGTCAGATCCTGATTGGTGGGCAACACGGATAGCGCCGCGGCACCGGCAACCGAGCCCATGGCGCTGCTGGTACAGATTGCCTCGAGCGCCGTACACTCGCCCAGCAGCACTTCGCAGCTGCCGCGGGCGATGGCATTCTTGTCGACGCCGCAGCCAGCCGTGGCGTTGCCCTGTGGATCCAGATCGACCAGCAGCACACGGCGTCGCATCGCCGAAAACGACGCGGCGAGATTCACGGCCGTGGTGGTCTTACCCACGCCCCCTTTTTGATTTGCGACCGCAATCACACGTTTCATGACGCATTTAGTCTAGCCCTTGATGGAGCCGGACTACAGGTAAACTGCAGCGATGAAGTTGCTGTCCGGAATTCTCGTGGCCGTGGTATTTGCGGTCATGACTTTCGGCCTGTGGGGGTACCTGAATCGGCCGGACAGCGAGCCGCCCTGGCCAGCGCATATACAAGGTGTGGCCTTCTCGCCCTATGCCGCCGACCAGAACCCGTTCGGCAGCAAGGACGTGCCGCCCCTGGGGCAGATCGATTCGGATCTGCGCCTGCTCGAAAACAAGACCTATGCGATCCGCACCTACTCGGTGCTCGGCTCGCTGGGCAAGATTCCCGAGCTCGCCGCCAGGCATCACATCAGCGTCGCGTTGGGCATCTGGCTGGGCAAGGATCTGGCCGAGAACGAGCAGGAGATGCGAACCGGTATCGCGCTGGCGCACGATCACCGCAACGTGACGCGGGTGCTGGTCGGCAACGAGGTGCTATTGCGCGGCGATCTGGATACCGCGGCCCTGGCGCAGCAACTCGATCGCGCGCGCGCCGCGATCCGTCAGCCGGTTGGCTACGCCGATACCTGGGACACCTGGCTCAAGAATCCCGAGCTTGCGCGCCACGTGGATTTCATCGCCGTGCACCTGTTCCCGTACTGGGAGGGAGTCGATGTCGAGTCGGCGGTGGACTTCTGCTTTCACGAACTCAAGGCGGTGCAATCGGCCTTCCCGAAGAAGCCCGTGATCATCGGCGAGATCGGCTGGCCCTCCGAAGGGCGCAATCGTGCCGGCGCGGTCGCGTCGGTTTCGAACGAGGCCTTGTTCCTGCGCCGATTCCTGGCGCGCGCGGAGAAGGAGCACGAGCGCTACTACATCATGGAGGCGTTCGACCAGCCCTGGAAAGCGCGCGATGAGGGCGCCGTGGGATCCTACTGGGGCATCTACGACGTCAACCGCCAGCCGAAGTT
The DNA here is from genome assembly GCA_963735775.1 of uncultured Gammaproteobacteria bacterium. Taxonomy (GTDB): domain Bacteria; phylum Pseudomonadota; class Gammaproteobacteria; order Steroidobacterales; family Steroidobacteraceae; genus FEN-1191. Next base: position 403,487 of record CAVTMG010000001.1, read on the forward strand.
CGAATTCACGGCGCCGATCGTGCGCATACCCGAGTGGCACATGCTCGCGGCCATCTCGGTGGCGCTGGCGCTGCTGATGCTCGGCGTGTTCTACATGCACAGCGGCTCGTTGCGCACGCGCGGCCGCACCCTGCTTGCCGTCGTGGTGTACGCCTCGGCGACCGCCTCGGTATGGGTGATTTACGACTACACGCAGCAGTACCTGACGCCGACCAGCATCATCGTCGGCTCGCTGCTGATCCTGGGGATGCTGGGCGTGATCGCGGTATTGTTCGCTGAAGCGCATGAATGGGCCGAGGCGCATTGGGCCGGTGCGCACATGCGCCTGCTCATTCCATCGCGGCCCTTGCGGCCGGCGAACCGCAAGGTCTCGGTGCATCTGCCGGCGTACAACGAGCCGCCGGACATGCTGATCGAGACCCTGGATGCCCTCTCGCGCCTCGACTACCCCAACTTCGAAGTCATCGTCATCGACAACAATACCCGTGAAGAGGCCGTGTGGCGGCCGGTCGAGGCGCATTGCCAGCGGCTCGGTGAGCGTTTCCGCTTCTTCCACGTGGCGCCGCTGGCCGGATTCAAGGCCGGCGCGCTCAACTTCGCGCTCAAGCACACCGCGGCCGACGCCGAGGTGATTGCCGTCATCGACAGCGACTACAAGGTCGAGCCGAACTGGCTCTCGGACCTGGTGCCAAGCTTCGACACGGCGCGCCTGGCGATCGTGCAGGCGCCGCAGGATTATCGCGACGACCACGACAATGCCTTCAAGGCCATGTGTTACGCCGAGTATCGCGGCTTCTTCTACATCGGCATGATCACGCGCAACGAACGCAACGCCATCATCCAGCACGGCACCATGACCCTGGTGCGCCGCCAGGTGCTGGCGGCGGTCGGCGGCTGGTCCGAATGGTGCATCACCGAAGATGCCGAACTGGGACTACGTGTGTTCGAAGCCGGCTACGAGGCGCTGTACATCTCCCGGGGCTACGGCCGCGGGCTAATGCCCGACACCTTCATGGACTACAAGCGCCAGCGCTTCCGCTGGGCATACGGCGCCATGCAGATACTGCGGCACCACGCGACCGCACTGCTGCGTCCCGCCAGCAGCGCTCTGACCGCCGGTCAGCGCTATCACTTCATCGCCGGCTGGCTGCCCTGGTTGGCCGACGGCTTCAACCTGCTGTTCAACATCGCCGCAATCGGCTGGTCGATGGCAATGATTCTCGCGCCGCAGAAGGTGGATCCGCCGCTCATGCTGTTCTCGGTGCTGCCGCTGTCGTTGTTCACCTTCAAGCTGGTCAAGCTGATCCATCTGTACACGCACCGGGTCGGCATGAACTTCCGGCAGACTTTTGCGGCCGCCATCTCGGGACTGGCTCTGGCACACACCATCGGCCTGGCCGTGATCAAAGGGCTGATCACCCGCAACGAGCCGTTCTTTCGCACCCCCAAGCACACGGCGCCGCACCGCTTCCTGTCGGCATTGTCGGCGGCGCGCGAGGAATCACTGCTGATGCTGGCCCTGTGGATGTGCGCCATCGGCATCCGCAGCATCCCGATCGACAAGGCGAGCACGGACCTGACCGTATGGCTCGCGGCCCTGCTGATTCAGTCGATTCCGTATGCGGCCGCGTTGCTGGTGTCGCTCATCAGTGCCTTCAGGCTGCCGGCTGAGCTGCTCGGAGCGAAGTCCCCCCAGATCACGCCGGCTGTTGTACAAAACTGAGAATGTGCCGTTCGGCCTCGAGCCGCGGAATCCTGAGCGCACGCACCTCGGCCAGACGCCAGCCGCGCGGCAGCTCGGCCAGTTCATCCTGCGGATAGCGGCCCTTGAGCGCCACCACGCGTGTGGCCGGCCCGCACAGACCCTGCACGCTGCCGAGCAGATCGGGCAGCGCCGCATAGGCGCGCGCCATCACAGTATCGAAGGGCGTGATCGGCGACAGGCTCTCCACCCGCGCCTGCAGTGCCGTGACGTTGGGCAGATCAAGCGTGCGCGCAGCATGGCTCACGAAGCGGATCTTTTTCGCCACCGAATCGATCAAGGTGAAGTTCCTGTGCGGCTCGAGCACGGCCAGTGGCAGCCCCGGGAATCCGGCGCCGGTACCCACATCGGCGATCAGCACGCCCGCAAGATCCGGCTGCGCCGCCAGACTGTCGAGCACATGCGCACTGATCATGGCCTCGCGCGTGGTGATGGCAGTCAGGCTGTAGCTGCGGTTCCAGATCGAGAGCTCATCGAGCAAGCGCAGCAGTCGGGCCGCCTGAGTCTGATCGAGCGCGATTCCCATCGCGCTCGCGTCCTCGATAAGCCGCTGCGGCTCGCTGCTCATTCCATGCGCACCACGGTGCGTCCGGTGATGCCGCCCTTGAGGTACCCGGCAAATGCCGCCGGCAGCTGCTCGCGCGTGATGGTGCGCGTGACGATTCGATCCAGGTGCCGTGGCTTCAGATCGGTGGCCAGGCGCTGCCACACGGCGAGTCGCGTCTCGCGCGTGCTGCTCGAGGAGTTCACGCCCAGCAGCGCGACGCCGCGAAGGATGAAGGGCATCACCGTGGTGTGCAGTTCAGCGCCGGCGGCAAGGCCGATGCTCGCCACGTTGCCGAGTTCGCGCGTGGTACGCAGCAGCCACGACAACAGTTCGCCGCCGGCATTGTCGATCGCGCCGCCCCAACGGGCGGACTCCAGCCCCTGCGCCTCGAAGCGCAGTTCATCGCGGTACAGAATCTGCGCGGCGCCGAGGGCGCGCAGGTACGCATCGCTCTGGCGCTTGCCAGTGATCGCCACCACTTCGTAGCCCTTGGCCGCGAGCGCATCGATCGCAATCGAGCCGACGCCGCCTGTGGCACCGGTCACGGCGATCGGTCCCAGCGCCGGAACCTGGCCATTGGTCTCCATACGCATGATGCCGCGGGCGGCCGCGAAGCCGGCGGTGCCGAGCGCCATGGCCGAAAACGCATCCAGCCCTGGCGGCATGGCCACGACGGCGGATGCCGGTACGCGTGCGTACGAGGCATAGCCGCCGTCGCGTGTCTCGGAAAGTCCGCAGCCCGTGACCAGCACCTCATCGCCAGGGCGATAAGCCGCATCGCTCGAGGACTCGACCTTACCCGCCAGATCGATGCCGCCGACCAGCGGATAGCGTCGCAGGATCTTGCCGGCACCGGTGGCCGCCAGCGCATCCTTGTAATTGATGCCTGAGTGCGAGACGCGAATCACAACTTCGCCGGCCGACAGGTCGTCGATCTTGAGATTCTCCCAGCGCGCCTCGATTTTGCCGTCGCGCTGGTGGATACGATAAGCGGGGAAATGCCCTGGAGTGCCGGCGCTGGTCATGTTTCACTTACTCCTGTCCCTTGAGCCACGATAGCAACCACATGCTGAAGTTCACACACGCGATCGGCAGCCATTTTGGCTTGATTCTGCTGTCGAGTCTGCTGACGCTGTGGTCCGCTACCGGCTGGGGACAGCAGGGCGCGCCGGACAGCCTGCCACGCTACCTGCAATCACGCTCCGCGCGCTTCATCGATTGGCTGCCCGACGGCAGCATGCTGGTGGCCACGCGCTTCGCCGACACCGAACAGATCCATCGCGTGCGCGCCCCGCTGGGCATGCGCGAGCAGCTGAGTTTCGAGCCCGCCGGGGTGATCGCCGCGGCGGCCGAACCCGGACATGACGAGGGCTTTGTTTTTCTCTCCCCGCGCGCGGGCGGGCAGGCGAGCGCACTGTTGCTGCAGCCGCAGGGCGGTCAGGCGGCGGTGGCGCTGACCGACGGCGCCGGCAGGGATGGCGCCGCGCTTTGGGCGCACGATGGCAAACGCATCGCCTTCAGCAGCAACAGCCAGATCGAGCTGCTCGATACCAGCGCCAGCGGCTCCGCTCCGCGGCTGATCGCCGGCGGCACCGGCGTGCGCTGGCGGGTATTCGACTGGTCGCTCGACGACCAGCGCCTGCTGCTCGGACGCGAGAGTCTCGAACCCGGGTCTGAGCCGGAACTGTTCCTCGCCGATGTGAGCAGCGGCGCACTCACGGCGCTGAATTTGCCGCGCAAGCCCGAGACCAAGGGACCGGCGAGCGCGCCGGCACCCTTGCATGCGTGCGCGGCGCGCTTTGCGCCCGATGGCCGAGGCCTGTTGCTGGCCACGACCGAAGGTGCGGAGTTCGTGCAATTGCGCTACCTGGATCCGGTCGGCGGCGAATCGCGCCTGCTCTCGAGCGATACCGGGCACGACGTGGAGCTGTTCGACCAGAGCGCCGACGGCCGTTTCCTCGCCTACACCATCAACGATGCCGGCAGCAGCCGTCTGCTATTGCTCGACCAGCAGCGCAAACTCGACTTGAATCCCGGCGCACTGCCGCCCGGGATCATCAGCAGCCTGAAATTCGATTCGACCGGCAAGCACCTGGCCGTGACGCTCGAGTCCGCGCGCGCCCCCAGCGACGTGTACGTGCTCGAGCCCGAAACCCAGACGCTCACACGCTGGACGGCGAGCGAGCTCGGACCCATTGATCCGGCGAGCCTGGTCACGCCTGCCCTGGTGCGTTACCCGACCTGGGACCGTGTCGATGGGCAGGCGCGCATGCTGTCTGCGTTCGCGTACCGGCCGAACGCGTCCTCGCCGGCCGCGGCACAGACCCCGCAACCGGTGCTGATCCTTTTGCGCGGCGGTGCCGGCGGCCAATTCCGTCCCGGTTACGATCCCTTCCTGCAGTACATGGTCAATGAGCTCGGCGTGGTCGTCCTGGCGCCCAACGTGCGCGGCGCCAGTGGTTTCGGCCGCGGTTTCGCCGAGCTGGGACAGGGTGCACTGCGCGATGATGCCGCGCGCGACGTGGGCTCGCTGCTGGTATGGATTGGCTTGCAGCATGAACTCGATCACGATCGGGTCGTGCTCATGGGCGAGGGCTACGGCAGCTATCTGGCGCTGTCCTGCCTGGGACAATACGGCGACCGCCTGCGCGGCGGCATCGCCGCCTTTCCACCACATCTCGGAGCGCTGGCGAACCTGACCGCTATCCGCCAGCCGGTGCTGCTGGTGCATGGCCGCAACGATCCGGACGCACCGGCCTACGAATTCGAGCAGCTCGCGGCGCGACTGCGCGTCAGCGGTACGCGGGTGGAGTACCTGGGTGCCGAGGATGAGGCCGGCGAATTCCTGCGCAAATCAAATCGCGACGCCTACTACCGCGCCGCCGCAAGCTTCCTGGCACCATTACTTCGCTGACAGGAACGTCTGCCTGCGGGGCAGTGTCTGCAACGGCGGCGACTGCCTGGAATAATAGTCCGCGATCTCGGCGATATCGCTGTCGGTCATGCCGACCATGAAGCTCGGCATGATCGGATTCTTGCGATCGCCGTGCGCGTACTCCACCAGGGCGCGCGCGATGTAGTCGGCGTGCTGGCCGGCCAGATTGGGATAATCGGTGGTAATGCCGACGCCGTTCTTGCCGTGGCAGGAGGCGCACAACGTCACCTTGGCCGGCGCGGTGCCCACCGCGGCCGCGCTGGGATTGAGCGCCGGGGCGCTGAAGTAGCTGGCGATATCCTCCATGTCCTGTTCCGACAACGAGGCGGCCTGCTGGTGCATGGTCGCATGCGAACGCTCGCCGCTCTTGTACTCCTTGAGCGCGGCCAGGATGTAACCCTCGTGCTGACCCACGAGCTCCGGCACGCTATAGGTCGGGTAGACGTTCTTGTAATCCTCGATGCCATGGCAGCCCAGGCAGGTATAGGAGATCTGCTTGCCGCGGGCAGGGTCTCCGGCGCTGCGCGCCTGTGCGCTCAGACCCAGGGCGATAAAAACCAGCAGGCCATTGAGGACCAGACGACTCGACAGCGGCATATCGACTCCGGCGAATATTGTTGAATAATGCTGCGCGGAACAGCGCCCAAACGCGCGGAAAGTGTACGGGCTGGATCCCGGATTTACCACTCCATGATTGCTTTGATCCAACGCGTGACCTCGGCCAGCGTCCGTGTCGAGGGCCGCATCATCGGCGCCATCGACGCCGGCCTGCTCGCCTTGATCGGCGTCGTGCAGGGCGACGATGGCGCGCGCGCCGATCGGCTGCTGCAGCGCCTGTTGGACTACCGCGCGTTCGCCGACGCCGCCGGACGCATGAATCTGAGCCTGCGGCAGGTAGCAGGCGGACTATTGCTGGTTCCGCAATTTACCTTGGTGGCTGATACCGATCGCGGCAATCGCGCTTCCTTCACCCGGGCGGCGGCACCCGCCGAGGCAGCGGCGCTGTTCGAATACCTGCTCGGCCAGGCCAGGCAGGCACATGCCCCGGTGGCGGCCGGCCAGTTCGGAGCTCATATGCAGGTGTCACTGATCAACGACGGTCCGGTGACCTACTGGCTGGAAACTCCCGAACCGTGATGGGGCCCTGAAATCCTAGCCCTGACAGTTAGTTGTACGGCCCCAAATGCCCTATGATCAGGCTTTGGACTGGAGCGTTTCATGGATCTGTTCGCCCCCAAGCATCTGCTGTTGATCCTGCTGATCGTGCTGCTGGTGTTCGGCGGCAAGAAGCTGCGCTCCCTGGGGTCGGATCTCGGATCCGCCTTCCGCGGCTTCAAGAAAGCCATGAACGATGGCGAGAACGAGGAGCAGTCCAAGCAGATCCAGGGACCCGGCATCAAGGATGCAGAGTTCCCGGAGGTCGCCGCCAAGGCGCCGCCGCCAGCTAGCGGCAGCGGCAGCGGCAGCGGCAACGACAAGACCGCACCCCACGTTTAAAGTCAGCACGGTATTCGCGGCGTGCAATGTTCGGAATCGACTTCTCCGAAATACTGGTGATCTTCGGCATAGCGCTGGTGGTGCTGGGGCCGGAAAAACTGCCCCGGCTGGCTGCCACCATCGGCCGCTGGGTGGGCCGCGCGCGCGCCATGGCGCGGCAGTTCCGCGACCAGCTGGAACAGGAAACCGAATCCATCAGGCGCAACGTCGACCTGCGCTCGCAGGAGCCGCCCAGTGCTTCCGCGCCCCCCAAGGACCAACCGGCGCCGCCGCCGGCGGAACCGCATGAGCGAAAACAGTGACGCGTTGCCCGAAGGCACGCTGATCTCGCATCTGCTCGAGCTGCGAGCGCGGCTGCTCAAGGCCATGATCGCGGTGCTGATCGCCTTTGTTCCGTGCGCCTTCTATTCCAACCAGCTGTTCGACTGGTTGTCGACGCCGCTGGTGGCGAAGCTGCCGCCCGGGCAGAAATTGATCGCCACCACCGTCACCGCCACCTTCACCGCGCCACTGAAGCTGGCACTGGTCGCGGGTCTGCTGATCGCCATGCCGTACGTCTTGTTCCAGGCCTGGGCGTTCGTGGCGCCGGGCCTGTATCGCAAGGAAAAACGCTTCGCGGTGCCGTTGCTGGTGTCGGCGATCGTGCTGTTCTATCTCGGGGTGGCGTTCTCGTATTTCTTCGTATTTCCGCTGGTGTTTCGCTTCTTCATCGCCACCACGCCGCACAACGTGCAGCTCATGGCCGACATCAGCAACTACCTGCAGTTCGCACTCACCTTGTTCGTCGCCTTTGGCGTGGCCTTCGAAACCCCGGTCGCCGTCGTGCTGCTGGTGCTGACCAATCTGGTGACCCTGCAGAAGCTGCGCTCGGTACGCGGCTATGCGCTGATCGTCGTATTCATCATCGCCGCCATCCTGACCCCGCCCGACGTGATGTCGCAGACCGCGATGGCGGTGCCCATGTACCTGTTGTTCGAGGGCGGCATTCTGCTGGCCGCGATCCTGCAGCGCAGCAGCGCCGCGGACAGCCAGGCCGAGCAGAGCTCGACCTAGAGGCCGGTCAGCCGGCCGAACGGACCGGCGCTCTCGGGCGGCGGCCGCTCGAGCAGCACCTTCAACCGCAACAGTGCGCGCTCCCAGCCGCGGCGCAGCGCCACGTAGGTGGAATGCCACTCGCTGCCTTCCGGTACGCCCGAGCCCATCAGCCGCAGCACCGTAACGTTGCTGGCGCCGTCGGCGCGCGCAGCCGCCCGCGGGTCGCGGTCGAGCAGAAAATCCTCGACGATTACCGAACCTTCGTCCGGCAGATCGGGCAACGGCATGTAGATGAGCCGCAACCGGCGCGGCGGCAGGAACACATCGATATGGGCCTCACGATGCATGTTGTCAGCGTGACGCACGCTGTAGTTGCCGCCCTCGCGCGCATCGATCCGGGCCCCGGGCGAATACCACTGTGCCAGCAGGACCGGATCAATCAGCGCTTGCCAGACCACTTCGACATCGGCGCGGACGTCGACCCGCTGCGCATAACCCCGGGTGCTACCGCCCATGCAATCACGCGCCCGGAGGCGCCGCGCCACGCCGCTCGCGCACCGCGACGATCAGCATCGGCAACAGGGAGATGGCGATCACGATCAGTGTGACCACGCTAAAATGGGTTTTGATCCAGGGTACATTGCCAAAGGCGAAGCCGCCGAACACGAACAATGCCACCCATGCGGCACCACCGGCAACATTGAAGGCCTGGAAGCGTGCATAGGGCATGCGGGCGATGCCGGCCACGAACGGCACGAAGGTACGAATGATGGGCATGAAGCGCGACAACAACACCGCCATGGCGCCATGGCGCACGAAGTAGGCCTGAGTGCGCTGCAGGTGTGAGAGCTTGAAGAATCGATAGCGCCCGCTGAAGGCCCGCTGGCCGAGCCGCCGGCCGATCGCATAGTTCAGCGAATTGCCCGCGATCGCGGCCGTCGCCAGCAGCAGGAACGCCCAGCCGGCGTCGAGCGTGCCGCTGCGATCCACGGCAGCGAGTGCCCCGACACCGAACAGCAGCGAATCGCCCGGCAGGAACGGCGTGACCACGAAACCGGTCTCGGCGAAAATAATCGTGAACAGGATGGCGTAGATCCACTGGTGATAGTGCACGAGCAGCTCGACCAGATGACGGTCGAGATGCAGGAACAGATCGACTATCACTGTGCTACAGGCTGGGTTACGGCCGGCGCGGGCGACGGCACGGTCGCAGCACCACGGGCGACCTGTCCGGGATGGCCCGACAGCGTCTGCAACGCCAGCGAGACCTGCGGATCACGCCGCATCAAAGTCGATGACACCGCGTCGTCCGCCAGATCCATTTCGGCCTGCGGTTGTTCCGGGCCGTCGAGCACGGTATCGGGCACGATACCGATACCGTTGATGGATGCACCGGAGGGTGTGAAGTAGCGCGAGGTCGTGATCTTGAGGGCCTGTCCGTCGGACAACGGCATGATGGTCTGCACCGAGCCCTTGCCGTAGGTTCGCCGCCCGATCAGCGTCGCCCGATGATTGTCGTGCAATGCCGCCGCCAGGATCTCCGAAGCCGAGGCGGTACCGCCGTTCACCAGCACCACCAATCTGGCGCCAGTGCTGATATCGCCGGGCTTGGCTTGCATGTGAAACCGCGCTTCCGGGGTGCGCCCCTCGGCGCTGACAATGGTGCCGTGATCGAGGAAATCGTCGGCGATCTGCACCGCTGCGTCGAGCACACCACCGGGATCGTTGCGCAGGTCGATCACAAAGCCCTTGAGCCGCTCACTGCCATGGCGCTCGAGCTTCGCGACCGCCTGCTCGACTTCGTTGGCCGTGCTGTCGGTGAAACTGGTGATGCGCAGATAGCCATATTCGGGCGTGAGCAATTCGGCGGCGACGCTCTGCAATTGCACCTGCGCGCGCTCCACTTTGAACTCCAGCAGTGTGGCGCTGCTGCCGCGGCGCACCGCGAGGCGGATCGGGCTGCCATCGGGTCCGCGCATGCGCGCGATGGCGGCATCCAGGTTGGCCGGATCGACCGCGACATCATCGATCTTGACGATGACATCACCGGTCTCGATCCCGGCACGTTCGGCCGGGGAATTGGGCATGCGCCGCACCACATTCACGCCGTCCTTGCCGGGGGCCACTTCCACGCCGATACCGGCATAGGCGCCACTGGTGCTGACCTTCATGTCATCGTATTCATCGGGGCTCAGGAAGGTCGAATGGTCATCCAGGGCCTCGACCATGCCGCGGATGGCGTTCTGCATGAGTTTGTGGTCATCGACCGGATCGACGTAGTTATCGCGCACGCGCTGAATCACTTCGGCCAGCAGGCGGGCATCGGCCCAGGGCAGTGCCGGGGTACGCGTCGCCTGGCTGGTATCGGCATGGGCCGGCGCCGGGCTATCCGGATCACGGTCGGCCAACACCCGGTCAGCCACCGACAGCGATACGCCGAGCAACAGTCCCAGCAGCAGTGCGAGGGTCAGGCGGGCGCGATGGGCCATGGATTCAATACTACAGGGCTGCGGCGGTTCGCCAAAATCGTTTGCTGCCGGGGCGGCGCTCAGGCCTCGGCCGTTGCCAGGGGCAGGCCCGCCTCGTGCGGCCAGACACCGCCCGGATGGGCGGCGGCCAGGTACAGCGGCAGCTCCGCCAGCACGTCGGCCAATGGCGCCGGACGGGCGATGGCAAAGCCCTGACCATAGTCGACGCCAAGGGACTCAATGCGGGTACGAATCTCGTCGGTTTCGATGTATTCCGCGACGGTGGTGAGCGACATGGCGCGTGCCAGCTGCGCGATCGCCTGCACCATCGACTCCGCGCGCGGATCCTTGAGCACATCGCGCACGAAGCTGCCATCGATCTTGAGCATGCCGATGGGCAAAGTGCGCAGGTAGGCCAGCGAGCTCAGACCGGTGCCGAAATCATCCAGCGCGATGTTGCAGCCGAGCTTGCGCAGACGGCGCATGAGCACCTCGGCGTGCGCGAGATTGCCGATGGCCGCGCTCTCGGTGAGTTCGAAGCACAGCGCCGACGGCGCCAGCCCGCTGCTCTCGATCAGGCCGGCGACATACTCGGTGAAATCCGCATCCTGCAGCGACTGGCCGGAGAAATTGATTGAGAACACCACCGGGCTGGCGCTCAGCAACTGCGAATGCGGCTTGAGCATCTCGATGGCGCGGCCGATGACCCAGCGATCCAGCGTCGGCATGAGCTGGTAGCGATGCGCCGCAGACATAAAATGGTCCGGGCCTACGATCTCGCCATTCTCGGCGATCATGCGCAGCAGGATCTCAAAATGCGGTGCACCGCCGTGTCCGCCCAGCGGCACGATCAGCTGCGCATTCAGCTCCAGCCGGTTCTCGGCGATGGCAGCGCGCAAATCGCTGATCAAGTTGATGTCGGTGAAGCGGCGCACGATGCTCTCGTCGGCTTCGCGATAGACCTCGACGCGATTGCGGCCGCGATCGTTGGCCGCCTTGCAAGCCGTTTCTGCGGCCGCAAACGCATGCACGAATTCCTTGGTGCGTGCCTCCACCGCGGCCACGCCGACGCTGATCGAGACCTGCATCTTGCCGTCGCCAAGGGATGCGGCGACCGCTTCGGCACCGACGCGCAGCGCCTCGGCGAACTTGGCTGCGTCTTCGAGCGCCGCGGGTAGCAGGATGGCAAAGCGATCCCCGGAGATGCGCGCGCCGTGGGAGCCGGGCGGAATGCGAGCGCGGATCAGCTCTCCCAGCAGCGTGATCACGCGATCACCCATGGGCATGCCGTAGTTGTCGTTGATCACGTGCAGGCGGTTGATGTCGATGAACAGCGCGCTCCACGACACCGGCTGCGGATGGCTGGCATTGCGGCCGTCCTCGAGCGCACGCCGCACCCGTGTCTCGAAGGCCGGGCGCGTCAGCAGGCCGGTAAGCGCGTCATAGCTGTGGGCGAGCACCGCGCCCACGCGGCGCGCCAGCAGTTCGGTCAGGCGCGAATGGTGCGGCGTGAACTCGGGCGCGCTTTCGGCGCGGAACAACGCCAGCACGCCGACGCAGCGGCCATCCGCGCGCGCGATGGGACAGGCCAGCACGCGATAGGCTGACTTCGGCTGCTCCGGCTGCTCCGGTCTGCAATACCATGCGGTTGACGATCGCCGCGCCGCGGCGCACCTGCGCCATGGACAACAGATGCCGATGGGCTTTGGCCAGCAGCGAGGTATCGAGCGGCGCCTCGGCCGAGGCATGCACCACGGCAATGCCGCGTTCCGGAATGATCAGTGCCGCCAGACCCACTTTGAGGTGCTCGGTGGCGCTGGCAACAATATCCTTGAGGTCGGTGGCGCTTTCCGGTTTCGCGTCGGGACCGCCGCCGGAAACCGATAGCAGCATCTCCAGATCATTGTCCTGCTCAGCCAGCGAGCTGTGCAGATTCAGGATCTCGTTACGCGCCAGCAGCTCACGCCGCAGGCATTCGAGCGCCGGCTTCACCAGGCCGTGGACAAACGAAAACGAGCGCTGCTCGCCATCGTTGCCCTGGCGGAAACTGATGGCCACGACTACGAATGGTGGCGTATCGCCCACGGCATCGTCGGCCATGAGCCAGAACAGATAAACCGGCTCGCTGCCCAGCATGCATTGCACGCCGTGGCTGCCGGGCATCTGCGGCAACCGCTTGACCGATTCGGCGACCGAGATCCCTATCTCGGGCGCCACCGCCATTTCACTGCTCCAATGCAGGTGGCCGCGGGCATCGAACACGCTCAAACTGCTCATGCGCGGCAACAGGGCGCGCAATAGCGCTGTGTACGGCTCCAACGAAGACCACGGTGTGGTCGGAGCGCGCTCAGGAGCTGACTTGGTCATGCCTATTGGTATTCCTCTAGGCGAACAGAATCGCGCACGGACGGCCAGAGTGCCTTGACGGACGTCGCTTTTCGGCCATGCCGCAGCGTGAATCCGCTGCACCCCGGCAGGCCGCCCTTTTTGTTTAGGGCTCGCTACGGGGGCGGCCGGCGATCCTTGAACCATGGCCGGGGATCCACCGGCCGCCCGGCACGCCGGATTTCGAAATAGAGCTCGGGTTCAGGGCGTCCTCCGGTGTCCCCGGCGGCGGCAATGACCTCGCCGGCGGCCACCGATTCGCCGGCGGCCTTGTACAGGCGCTCATTATGTCCATAGAGGCTCAGGTAACCCTCGCCGTGGTCGACGATGGCCAGCAAGCCAAGGCCCGGCAGCCAGTCGGCATACACCACGCGCCCGGCCGAGACCGCCTTGACCGGCGCGCCGCGTTCGGCCGCCACCACCAGGCCTTCCCACTTCACACCGCTGGCGCGGGTGTCGCCAAAGGCGGCCGTGACATGCCCGGCAACCGGCCACAGCAGCTGTCCGCGCAGTCGCCCAAAGGCGCTGGCGGTGTCGGGCGGTGGCACGGATTTGAGCGAGCGGTTGAGCTGCCTGAGCAGTTGCTCGAGATCGGCCTGCTGGCTCTTGAGCCTCGCCAGGCTCTGCGCGCGCGTGCGCGCCTCGGATTCCAGGCTCGCCAGCACTTTCTCGCGATCGCTGCGGGCGCAGTTCGAGCGCCGCGAGCTGATTCTGCTGCGCGGCCTTGAGGTTTGCGAGCTCGGACTGCTGCTGCGCCAGCGCGCCGTCGAGCACATCCAGTCGCTGCACATGCTGGGCAATGTCGGCAATCTGGCTGGCGCGGGCGCGGCCGAAATAGCCGTAATAGGTGAACATGCGCTCACTGCGCAGCGGATCGCGCGCCGCCAGCAGCAGCTTGAGCGGCTCCTCGCGGCCGATCAGGTAGGCTGCTCGCAATTGCCCTGCCAGCGCCAGCCGCTCCTCGCTCAGGGCACGCTGCTGCTGAACCTTATCCGCACTGAGCACGCCGCGGCGGTCGCTGCGGTCGGCGTATTCGCGCCCGATCCGGGTGACCTCGCCGCGCGCCTGGCCCACGGACATTTCCGCGGCCCGTAAATTGGCCGACAGACGGTCGCGCTGGACGGCATCACGGCTCACCTGCTGGGTCATCTTTTCGATCTTCTCGTGCAGTGCGCGCAGTTCCGCCTCGGTCTTTTGCGGCGTAGCGGCCAGAGCTGCGCAAGCGCTCGCGAGCCCGAGCGCAATCAGGACCGCGGTGCCATGGCGCGGATGTCGGCGGTGCATGCAGCTATAGTGGCAGGCTTCAACGCATGCGCTCCGCTCACAGCCACGGGAAGACCGATGGATCGACTGCTCGAATACTGCGCGCACCACCCGTTCCTCGCGGCGGCCGGCCGCGATCGCCGCCATGGCCGCTGCTGGGCTACGAGCTATGGCAGCACTCGCAAAACGCCGGCGCACTGGCGCCGCAGGATGTCATCCGGCTCATGAACCAGGGCGCGACCGTGCTGGATCTGCGCGCCGCCGAGGCCTTTGCCGCGGGCCATATCAACGGCGCCCGGCACTTCGACGCGCTGCAGATCGCCGGCGCCGGCGAGATCACTGCAAGAAATACAAGGAGCGCCCGCTGATCGTGTACTGCGATCGCGGCGCAACGGCCGCGGCCGCGGTGCGTACGCTGGTGCGGCAGGGGTTTACCAAGGTGTTCAACCTGCGCGGCGGCCTGGCCGCCTGGCGCGCCGAAAATCTGCCGCTGGCACGCGGCTGAGCGGACGCAGATGGGCGCGCCGCCGATCCTCATGTATTTCCACGCCATGGTGTCCATACTGCGCCGAGGCGCGCGCGTTGCTGACCGCCAAGGGCGTCGAGCTTCGAGGACATCGATGTCGCAGCCCGTCCCGAACAGCGCGAGGAAATGATCCGGCGCAGCGGCCGGCGCACCGTGCCGCAGATATTCATCGGCGAGCGCCACATCGGCGGCTGCGACGACATGAATGAGCTCGACGCTTCCGGCGGCCTCGATCGCAGTTACTCCATCCCTGAAGGTTGATCCAACATGGCTAATGAACAGACCCCATTCACCAACGATGCCGCGGCGTCCTCCAGTTCGCTGGTGCTGCAAGGCGTGTACTTGAAGGACTGCTCGTTCGAGGCGCCGCAGGGGCCGCGCGCCAACGGCGAATGGAATCCGCAAATCTCGCTCGACCTGAACACCAACGTGCAGCCGATCACCGGCGACCTGCGCGAAGTGGTGCTCACCGTGACGGTGTCGGCGAAGCAGGGCGATTTGACGCTGTTCCTGGTCGAAGTCAAACAGGCCGGCGCGTTCTCGATGCAGAACCTTTCGCCGGACGAACTCAAGCGCGCGGTCGGCAGTATCTGCCCGAACGTACTGTTTCCCTATGCACGCGCCGTGGTCTCGCATCTCGTGAGCCAGGGGGGCTTTCCGCAATTGCTGCTGCCGCCGGTCAATTTCGACGCTCTCTACGCCAATTCGCAAAACGACGCCAACGCGACCAAGAACTAGGAGCATGCCGTGAGCGCGAGCCTGGCGGCGCACGCCGCTGCGCACGCCGACATCGCAGTGCTCGGTGCCGGCTCATGGGGCACTGCGCTTGCGATCCAGTGCGCGCGCGCCGGTCGGCCGGCGCGGCTCTGGGGCCGAAACCGCCAGCATATGCAGGAGATGGCGCGTGAGCGCGTGAATCAGCGCTATCTGCCGGGCGCAATGTTTCCCGACAGCCTGCACCTGGTGGCGGAACTGGCGGCCGCAGTCGACGCGGTCGACGACGTGCTGCTGGCCGTACCGAGCCACGGCTTTCGCGCGCTGCTGCAGCAGCTGCAGCCATGGCTGGCGCCAGCGGTGCGCCTTTGCTGGGCCACCAAGGGATTCGAGCAGGGCAGCGGCATGTTGCCCAATGAAATTGCGCACGCGGTGCTCGGTCCGGGCCGCTCGGTCGCGGTGCTATCCGGTCCCACGTTCGCCTCCGAAGTCGGAGCCGGCTTGCCCACCGCCATGACCATCGCCTCGTCGCAGATGGATTACGCGGAGAAGCTCGCGCGCGACCTTTCCTCGGCGAACTTCCGCGCCTACACCTCCACCGACATCACCGGCGTCGAGGTCGGCGGCGCGGTCAAGAACGTGCTCGCGATCGGCGCCGGGCTTTCCGACGGCCTGGGCTTCGGCGCCAACACGCGCATCGCGCTGATCACACGCGGCCTGGTGGAAATGACGCGGCTCGGCGTGGCGCTCGGCGCCCAGCGCGAGACCTTCATGGGCCTCGCGGGGCTTGGCGACCTGGTGCTCACCTGCACCGACGACCACTCACGCAATCGCCGTTTCGGCCTGGCGCTCGGACAGGGAGTACCGGTAGCCCAGGCGCTGCAGGACATCGGCCAGGTGGTCGAGGGTTATCCGGCCGCGCTGGCGCTGCGTCGCGTGGCGGCGCGCGAAGGCGTGCCGATGCCGATCGCGGAGGGCATCTTCGGCGTGCTGTACGAGCAGTTACCCGCCGAGCAGCTGGTGCGCGGTCTGATGGTGCGGCCAATCAAACCTGAATTTGACTAGCATCCGATCCGGATAAACTCAGGAATTGGCTTTCGAAGATTGCTCCGGGCACTGGCCTGCCGCACAGATAACCCTGCACTTCATCGCAGTCCAGCGATCGCAGCAGCTGCAGTTGCTCCTGGGTTTCAACCCCTTCCGCCACGGCGTTGAGCTTCAGCGCGTGCGCCAGGTTGATGATGACCGAGACCAGTGTCGCGGCGGCGGGCCCGCTGGTCATGTCGAGTACGAATGAGCGATCGATCTTGAGGGTATCCATGGGTAGCTTGGACAGGTAGCTCAGCGATGAGAAGCCGGTGCCGAAGTCGTCGATGGCAATGCTGATGCCCATCGCCCGCAGCGCCTGCAGACTGGTGATGCTGTGCTCGACGTCCTCCATGATCAGGCTCTCGGTGAGTTCCAGTTGCAGGCCTTCGGCGGCATGGGGATCGACACTGATTGCCTGCGCGATTTCGGCCACGAAGCCGCGATTGCGCAGCTGCAATGGCGACACGTTCACCGCGATGGGCACGACCGGCAGTCCGCTGGCGCGCCAGCGCAGGTAATTGTCTATGGCGGTACGCAATGCCCAGCGACCCACTTCGTGGATCAAGCCGGTCTGCTCCAGAATCGGGATGAATCGGCCCGGCGGCACCAGGCCGGTCTGCGGACTGTTCCAGCGGATCAGCGCTTCGGCGCCGGTCAGCTTGCCGCTGACCAGGTTCACTTTGGGCTGGAAATGCAGCACGAACTCCTCGTTGTCGAGCGCCTGGCGCAACTGGTTTTCCAGATCCAGCCTGCCGCTGAGCGTTTCCGACATTCTCTGGGCATAGAACAGGTAGCGATCACCGCTGACCTTGGCCTTCTTCAGCGCCGCCTCGGCGTGCTTGAACAAGGTATCCGCATCGCTGCCATCCTCCGGGTACAGCACGACGCCGGCCTTCGCGGCAATCCGGTAGGTGGATTCGTTCAAGGTGAACGGGTGGTTAAGAAAGGCGGTAACGGCTCTATCAAGAAATCGGCTCAGATCGCCCTGCGGGTTCACCAGCGGCAGCACGATCGCGAATTGATCGGCGCCCACTCGCGCCAGGAGATTGGCGTCGCCGGCGAAGCGTGTCAGCCAATGTGCCACCTGCTGCAACAGGGAGTCGCCGGCCGCGCGCCCGAGACTGTCGTTGATGCTCTTGAAGCGTTCCAGGTCGATCACAAACAGGGCTGATTTGTGCCTGCCGCTGGCGGCGCTGCGCAAGTACTGCGCCAGGCGCTCGAGAAACAGCCTGCGGTTCGCCAATCCGGTAAGCGCATCGTAATAGGCGAGGTAATCGAGCCGCTCGCGTTTGTCGATGTAGTCGACCGCGAAGGCGATGTTGCCGGCCAGCTCCGTGAGCAGCTTTATTCCCTGCTCATCGAAGAACTCCGCCTTGCTGGTGCGCAGTACCAGCACGCCAATCGGATTGGCCGCGACCAGCAATGGGAAAACCGCCAGCGAGTGGTTTCCCTGGGGAGCCTTGGTCCGCGTGATCAATACCCGCGGATCATTATTCATGTCGTTGGAGACCACCACGGCCTTTTTTCTGATGGCACTGGCGGTGAACGAAGTTCCCGACATCGAACCGGCCCTGGAGCCGAACAGTTGTTTGATCGCGGCGATGGTTTCCTCATCCATGCCGGCAAAGGCGATCGGCACGATGTAGTCTCCGGCCTGGTCGACGATCCCCACCCAGGCACGGTCGAATTCGCCGTGCTCGACGGCGATTCGGCAGGCATCGCGAAAAAGCTCGTCACGATCGCGGGCGCGCAGCACCAGGGCGTTGACGCCGCTGACCATGGCGTACAGACGGTTGAGGCGCTTGAGCTTTTGTTCCGCTGCTTTGCGTTCGCTGATGTCGCGTACCAGAATGATGATGGTCCAGCGGTCGCGCAAGCGGTACGCCTGCCGGCGGATGTCGAGCCATTGCTGCGAGGCCTGGTCGGGCCGCCAAAGAAATTCCTGCGGCTCGGATACCCCGCCGCCCGCTATCAGGCTGTCGTAGATGCGCTCAAGCGCTGCGCGCGATCCGGCCTGCTCGCCCCAGACGTTCCAGGGCTCCATCGCCAGAATCTGCCCGCGCGCGAGTTCGCGCAGGCGGCAGCCGGCATCGTTGACGTAAACCACGCGCATGGTTGAGCGATCGACCAGCAAAATCGCGTCGAACATCGCGTCCATGGCCTGGAAGCGTCGCCGGTCGTCATTGCGGCGCACACTGACGTCCGTGCCGACACCGTGATAGCCGCGAAATTCGCCATCGGCGCCAAACCTTGGCTCACCGCTGACGCTGACGTGGGTCACGCTGCCATCGGGCGTAACGGGTTGCAGCTCCAGATCGTGGAATGCTCGATGGGCCTGCAGCGTCGCCTTGTGTTCGGTCCAGTCGACGTTGTGATACGGCAGTTCCCAGGGCGCCTTGCCCGCCCAGCTGGCGAACGCTTTGCTGAAATCTCCCCGCGCCCCGGACGACACCAGCGTGAAGCGAAAATTCTCGTCCTGTTCCCAGTACCAGTCCGACGACAAGGCAGTCAGGTCGCGAAATTGCTGTTCGCTCTCCATCAGTTCGCGCAGCGAGGTGCGCTCGGCGGCGCGTCGTTGCGCCTCGCTGAGCGCGCGTTGCAAAGCGGGAGCGAGCTGCGTCAGGTTGCGCAGCGTGACCAGGTCGCTGGCGCCGGCCTTGATCGCCGCCACGGCACTTTCCTCGCCGATCGCGCCCGATACGAGTATGAAAGGTGCGTCGGGCTCGACCTCGCGAACTATCGCCAATGCCGCAAGGCCGGTCAGATGCGGCAATTCGAAATCGCAGATCACTGCGTCCCAGCGCGCGCGCGCGAGCGCGGCGCGCAATTCCTCGGCGCTGTGCACGCGCCAAAATGCGGCGGCGACGCCGGCGCGTTGCAGCGACTGCAGCAGCCCCTGTCCGGTCTCCTGCGAATCCTGCACCAGCAGCAGCCGCAGCGAGGCGGCCGGTAAGCTGCCCGCTTGCTGCTGCGGTGCTGGACAGTCGATGCGCAAGGAGCCCATGGCAGCAGGATCCGCTTCATTTCAGCAGTGGTATGTACGCTCTCGAACTTACCGGGCGCCCGGGCTCAGCTGGCAAATCGCAGCTGGCGCCAGCCCTCGTACACCACTACCGCCACGGCATTGGACAGGTTCAGGCTACGGTTGCCCGGCCGCATGGGTATGGACAGGCGGCGCTCCGGAGGCTGCGCGCTGACTGCCGCGGGCGGCAGGCCCTGTGTCTCGGAGCCGAACAGCAACGCGTCGCCGCGCGCAAAGCGCGCCTGCGAGTATGGGCACCCCGATCCGGTCTCGATCGCAAACACGCGCCTGTCCCCCAGACTCGCGAGGCACTGCGGCAACCCGGCGTGCCGCTGCACCAGCGCCAGCTCCGCGTAGTCCAGGCCCGCCCGCCGCACCGAGCGGCGATCCAGTTCGAAACCCAGCGGCTCGATGAGGTGCAGAAAGCAGCCGGTGTTGGCGCATAAGCGGATGATATTGCCGGTGTTGGGGGGGATCTGCGGCTGGTGCAAAATGACATGGAACACGCTGGTATATCCCGGTTCTCGGCCAGTGGGCTTGAGTCTATGCTCAGCGGTGGAGGGCAATACCCTCTTCAGGGGGGGCTGCGCGGCTGCCGATATAGGTGTTACCTAGTGGACCTGGATCGCGGACCTGACGCCTGCGGGAGGCTAACGTGAAAATTCTATTGGTGGATGACCATGCCCTGTTTCGCGCCGGCTTGCGCATGCTGCTGGGCACGATAGGACAGAACGTCAGTTGTGTCGAAGCCGGCAACATTACCGACGCGCTGGCGTTGCTGGAACGTGATCCGGAGGTGCAGATGTGCCTGCTGGATCTGGCGCTGAAGAACGAGCACGGGCTCGCGGCTATACAACGGATCAAGGAGACGGCGCCGCAGGTCGCGGTGGTCGTGGTCTCGGGGGCGGAAGACAGCGCCACCATCGCGCGTTGCATCGATGCCGGCGCCATGAGCTTCATACCAAAGAGTGTCACACCGGATGTGCTCAAGCATGCCCTGCAGCAGGTGCTGGCCGGCGCAGTGTACTTGCCGGATCAGATCGTCAGCGCCATCGAGAATCAGCCGCCGTGTCCGCACCTGACGCCGCGCCAGCTGCAAGTGCTGCAGGCCTTGAGCCGCGGTCTTCCCACCAAGCTGATCGCCCGCGAACTGGAGCTGTCGGAGTACACGGTCAAGGACCATATCGCACTGGTTTTTCAGGCCCTCGGCGCCCGCAATCGAACCGAGGCGGTGATCAAGGCCAGCCAGCTGCGTCTACAGGAGATGCCGGCGACGGTGCACGGGTGATCTCCACCCGCCATGGTGCGCAGTCGCAGGCCGAGCCCGACCGCGAGATGCTGATTGAGCTCGTGCAGTTGCACGCGCAGGCGTTGCTGCGAATGCCATGGGTGCAAACCTGCCTGGCGCTGGCCCTGGCACTGCTGATCCATTCCTATATCAAATCCCTGCTTTTCCTGGGCTGGGCGGTGCTGTCCATCGGCGTCGAGAACCTGCGTGCACGCTACGCCAGGCAGGTTCTCAAGCGCGGCTACGACATCGATCCCAAACGCGTGCACAGGGCATTCGTGGCCCTCGCTGCCCTGGCCGGCGCCGCTATTGGGGTGAGCGCGGTGTTATTCATGCCGCGGCTGCCGTTGCTGCATCAGGCTCTGTTCGCCATCGTGCTGTTCGTCATTCCGGCGGCCGGTACGGCCGTGTCGCAGTCCTCGCCCTACATCCTCGGCGCCTACGCGGTGTCGATTCTTGCGCCTGCTACCGCTGTCTGGGCGCGGCTGCATCCCAACCTGGGTCCGGGACTGGCGGCCATGCCGTTGTTGTACTGCGTGGTGCTGATTCTGGTGACGGCCGACGGCGAAAAACTGCTGCTGCGTTCGGTGATCATCCGGCACGAACGCGATCGCCTGGTGGGCGATCTCGAGCGGCGCAATGCCGACGTTCGCGTGGCCATGACCGCAGCCGAACAGTCCGCGCAGGCCAGGGCACGCGTATTGGCGGCAGCCAGCCACGATCTGCGTCAGCCCTTGCACGCCCTGTCGGTATACAGCGCCGTGCTTGCCTCCAGGCCCGCGCCGGATCTGTTGAGCGAAGTGAGCCAGAACATCGATCAGATCGTGCGCGCGCTGGGCAACCTGCTCAACGGACTGCTCGATTTATCACGGCTGTCGGCCGGCAATTACGTGCCGGAAAAGCAGAGCCTGGCGCTGGAAAAGCTGCTGGCCGGCATATGCACGGAGTACCAGCAAGCCGCGGCGCTCAAGGGCCTGGTGCTGCGGCAGGATCTCGCGCCGGTACGGGTACTGGGCGATTCGGTGGCTATCGGACGCATTGCGCGCAACCTCATCGACAACGCCATCAAATACACCGAGGTGGGTGAGATCCGGGTGGCGACGCAGTGTGAATTGCTGGGAGCGGTGTCAACCGCGGTCCTGAGCGTTTCCGACACCGGTCGGGGTATTCCGGTCTCGGAGCAGGCCCGGATTTTCGAAGAGTTCTATCAGCTCGATAATCCGGGCCGCGATCGCAGCAAAGGCGTCGGCCTGGGTCTGGCGATCGTGCAGCGGCTATGCGAGCTCACCGGCGCCACGATCGGCGTCGAATCGGTGGTCGGTGAGGGCACCTGCTTCCGCCTGCGCATGCCGGCGCTTCTGGGAACCGAAGCAGCGCCGGAGGCCGCCAGCGGCGGCGCCAGCGAGGTATCGCTGCACGGAAAGCGCGTCTACGTCATCGATGACGAGGCCGACATCCTGCACAGCATGCGCGCGCTGCTCGGCGTCTGGGGTATGCAGGCCCTGACCGCGGATTGCGCCGCGGCGGCCGACCGGATGTTCGAGACGCATGGACCGCCGGACCTGTTGATCGTGGACCTGCGCCTGGGAGAGGACGTCCAGGGCGCGCACCTGGCGTCACGGCTGCAGCACGCGCACGGTGAGTTCCCGATACTGATCATCACCGGCGAGACCTCATCGGCAGCGCTGCAACAGGCCAACGAAAGCGGCTACACCGTGCTGCGCAAGCCCATCGCCGCCGAAGTGTTGCGTCAAGCCATCGTCACCGCGGTGGCCGCTTGAGCTGAGCCTATCCGGTAGTGGGCCGAGCTCAATTTGGCGATAATCCATCCATGAGCACCGCTGCCGCACTCACCACGACATTTTGCGGCCTGAATCTCACCTCCCCAATCGTGTTGCTGTCGGGCTGCGTCGGTTTCGGCGAGGAATACACGCGCATCGAGGGCTTCTCCAACCGCGACGCGGGTGCCATCGTGCTCAAGGGAACCACCGCCGCGCCGCGCCTCGGCAATGCACCGCACCGTGTCTATGAGACCAGCGACGGCATGCTCAATGCCATCGGATTGCAGAATCCGGGCGTTGCGCACGTGGTACGCAACATCCTGCCGACGCTCGATTTCAGCGAGACCCGTTTCATCGCCAATGTCTGCGGCTCGACCATAGAAGAGTACGTCGAGGTGACACGAAGTTTCGACGACTCGCCCATTGACGCCATCGAGATCAATATCTCCTGTCCGAATGTCAAGGAAGGCGGGGTTCAGTTCGGCAACGTGCCGGAAATGTCCGCGCGCGTGGTCGCCGCGTGCCGCCGCGTGACCAGGAAGCCCCTGATCACCAAGCTGTCGCCCAATCAGACCGACATTCGCGATAATGCGCGGCGCTGTATTGATGCCGGCACCGACGCCTTTGCCGTCATCAACACCGTGACCGGCATGGCGATCGATCTGGCCACGCGCCGCCCGGTGATCGGTCATGGACAGGGCGGACTGTCCGGGCCGGCGATCAAGCCGATTGCCTTGCTCAAGGTCAAAGAGGTCTACGAGGTGGCCGGCCCCAAGCAAATTCCGATCATTGGCCAGGGCGGCATCATGAATGCGCGCGACGCGCTGGAATTCATCATTGCCGGTGCCAGCGCGGTCGGGGTCGGCACCGCGCTGTTCTACGACCCGCTGGTGTGTCGCAGTATCAATCAGGGCATCGCCGACTACCTGAGCGCGCATGCGCTGCACTCGGTGGCGCAGCTGGTCGGCACATTAGTATCGGATAGTTCGGGGGCGCGTTGCGCATGAGTATCGTCGAAGAGTTCGAGAAGCTGCAGTCACTGCGCGATCGCGGCGCGATCAGTGAAGAGGAATTTGCGCGCGCCAAGGCGCAGGTACTCGACGGCGAGCGGCCGTTCGAGGGCACGCGCTCGTTTCTGCATCAGCTCAAGCGCTCACGCAGCGACCGGCTGATCGGCGGTGTCTGCGGTGGCCTCGGGCACCATACCGATCTGCCGTCATGGGCGTGGCGGGTGATCTTCTGCCTGACGTCGCTGTATTTCGGCGTCGGAGTGCTGATCTACCTGCTGCTGTGGCTGCTCCTGCCACAGGAATCCTGATGGCGCGCGAACCGGCGCCGGAGCGCCCGGCCTCGGCCACCCATGCCGCGGTGGCATGGAGCGGCGCGATCTGCATGCTGCTGGCTGTCACGGCGCTGAACTTCTGGCAGCCGGTACATCAGATCGCCTATCTGGCATTGATCGTCATGGCGGTCACGGCACTGGGTGTATTCGTGCCGGACCTGCTGTGGCAGAAGGTGCAGCGGCGCACGCTGGTGGCGCCGGCCAGCTCCGCCGGCGCCGACTGCGGGTCTCGCAGCGTGACGAAACTGGTCGGGTTGATCGGTTCGGTGGCATTCATCGCCCTGCTGTACTGGCTGTTTCCGGAATACGCCCCCGCCGGCTTTTATGGCAACTACTGGCAGGCGCTGCGCGTGCTGCTGCCGTTATGGGCGCTGGTAGCGCTGCCCTACATCTACTGGGTCGATCGTCGGCTGCACACTCCGTGCGATGCGCTTTGGCAGATGGGCCGGCTGCTGACGCTGCACTGGCGCGACGTGTCCGGGCCCGTCAATCGGCCAGTATCTGCTTGGCTGGCTGGTAAAGGGCTTCTACCTGCCGCTGATGTTCACCTACTTCTGCGACAATCTCGACAAGCTGCTGCACTACGATCTCAATCGGCTGCATGGATTCAAGGGCTACTTCGATTGGGCGTTTTTCACCCTGTACTTCATCGATGTCGCGCTGGTATCGATGACCTACCTGATGTCGCTCAAGCTCACTGATACGCATATCCGCTCCAGCGAGCCGACTGTCCTGGGTTGGGTTACCGCACTGGTGTGCTACGAGCCATTCTGGGCGCTGATCGGCGCCCAGTATCTCGCCTACGACACCGGCCGTAGCTGGGAAGGCTGGTTCGGCAACACGCCGTGGCTGTACGCAATCTGGGGCTGTCTGATTCTGCTGCTGGTAGCCGTGTATGTCTGGTCCACGATTGCCTTCGGCGCGCGTTTTTCCAACCTGACTCATCGCGGCATCATCACCAACGGCCCGTACCGATACAGCAAGCATCCCGCCTACCTGTCGAAGAACCTGTCATGGTGGCTGATCTCGATACCGTTCATGCTCAACGTTAACTTCGCACAATCGCTGCGCGGCTGCTTGCTGCTGTGCATGCTCAATGGCATCTACTATCTGCGCGCCAAGACCGAGGAGCGCCATTTGTCGCTCGATCCGGTCTACCAGCAGTACGCACGCTGGATCGAGCCGCATGGCCTGCTGCGTGGCCTGAATCGCTTGCCGGGTATTGGCGCCCTGGCACGCTGGCGGCCAAGCTTCCGCGCCTATGCCTCACCCGCGCGTTTCACCTCCGACACTTCGCTCTGAGCAACGCGCTCATCGCGCAGCCAGACAGTGCGCGCCGGAGTGGCCAGCCTGATATCGGCGCGCGCAAAGGCGCGCAGTATCTCGCGGTTGACCTGATCGAGCGCGCGACCGAGATCCCGTCCCGGACCGTTCTCGACGAAGAAGCACACTTCGAACAGCAATGCCGAATCGCCGATCTGCTTGAGCAGACAGTAGACGAAGCGCGTGCCCTCATAGGTGGCCACCGCGTCGCTGACCAAGGTCGGCACCTGATCGATCCGCGCCGCCGGGGTATCGTAGACCAGCGCCAGATTGAACAAGGCGCGCCACTCGCTGGCGCGGCCCAGATTGCGTACCCGGCTCTTGAGCAGATCGGCATTGGAAATGATGATCTGCTCGCCGGTGACGCTGCGCAGGCGCGTACTTTTGATTCCGATCTGCTCGACCTTGCCCTCGAACGTGTCGACCCGCAGCGAGTCGCCGATCACAAAGGGTTTGTCGAGCGCGATCGACAGCGAAGCGAACAGGTCACCGAGGATGGTCTGCACGCCGAGCGCAATGGCGATGCCGCCCACGCCCAGGCCTGCGATCAGCGGCCCGACGTTGATGTCGAGGTTCTCGAGCGCCAGCAACGCCACCACGATCCAGATGATCAGCCGCAGGGCGAACAGCACGATATCGATCGAACCCGGCAGACGGGTATCGCCCGAGCTCGCCTGCTGGCGCTGCAGCCCGAAGCGTGCTGCCGCTCCGGCCCATATTCCCAGCTGCAGCCAGCAGCCCAGGATGATCGCGATCTCGAAGCCGCGATCGATGCGCTTGGGCAACGTGAGGATGCGCTCGGCGATGTACAGCGCCGCGATCCACAGCACCACACGGCTGGTGCGTTCCAACAGATAGGCCACCAGCGCCACCGCCAGCGGCAGGTCGCGGCTGGAAGTGCGATTGCGGCGCGCGCGCACGTAGCTGCGCAGCGTTGGCAGCACGGTAAAGGTCAGCAGAAATACCAGACCGGCCGCAAGCCAATCGCCGAGGCTGTTGTCCGCCAGAATCTGCCGCGCCATTTGCGACCAGGTCGACATCACGCGAAACCCTGCGAGTGGATGAAAATTAATTTGGGAGTGCGCGCGGCCCCGCTCGTCTTGACGCTGTCAGGCGCCTGCCTCAGGCTGGCCGCGAGCCGATGATACGCACTCGCCCCGCCGCCCGCTTAGCTTCGCAGTGCGACGCACTCATCGTCGGCGGCGGTCACAACGGTCTGGTGTGCGCGGCCTACCTGGCCGGCGCCGGTCTCAAGGTCACGGTGCTGGAGCGGCGCGCGCTGGTGGGCGGCGCGGCGGTGACCGAGGAATTCTATCCCGGATTCCGCAATTCCGTGGCCGCCTACACGGTGTCACTGCTCAATCCGAAGGTCATCCGCGAACTGGAATTGGCGCGTCATGGGCTCAGGATCGTCGAGCGCCTGACGTCCAACTTCCTGCCGACCGCCGACGGCGGCTATCTGTGCACGGGCACGGGCATCACCCGCGAGCAGGTGGCCAAATTCTCACCCGGCGATGCACAGCGGCTGGCTGACTACGACGCCCGGCTCGATCAGATCGCCGAGCTCATGCGCGCGCTGGTACTCACGACCCCACCCAATGTGGTGCAGGGAGACTGGCGAGCGGCGCTGCCGGAACTACTGCGGGCGACTCGCCTCGGCGGCCGGGTGGGCAAGCTCGATATGAGCATGCGGCGCGAGCTTCTGCGGCTGTTAGCCGCCTCCGCCGGCGACTACCTCGACGGCTGGTTTGAGAGCGACCCGATCAAGGCCGTATACGGCTTCGATGGCATCGTCGGTAACTATGCCAGTCCCTACGCCCAGGGGTCCGCCTACGTGCTGTTGCATCACGTATTCGGCGAGGTCAACGGCAAGCGTGGCGTATGGGGACACGCCATCGGCGGCATGGGCGCGATCACCCAGGCGATGGCGCGATCGGCCGCGGCGCGCGGCGTGGACATTCGCGTGGACAGCGCGGTACGCGAGATCATGGTCGAAGGCGGCCAGGCGGTGGGTGCCGTGACCCAAGCCGGTGAAGCGATTCGCGCCTCGGCGGTAGTGTCCAGCCTTAATCCGAAACTGCTGTACCAGCAACTGCTCGATCCCGGCGTGCTGAGCGCGGAATTTCGCCAACGCATCAGCCAGTGGCGCTGCGGCTCGGGCACGTTCCGCATGAACGTTGCGCTCGCGCAATTGCCGCAATTCAGCTGCCTGCCTGGCAAAGGCCAGGCCGATCATCATACTGCCGGTATCATCCTGGCGCCCACGCTCAACTATATGGAGCAGGCGTACTTCGACGCCCGCTCATTCGGCTGGTCGAAGCAGCCCATCGTCGAGATGCTGATTCCCTCGACCCTGGACGACACGCTCGCGCCGCCGGGCCAGCACGTCGCCAGCCTGTTCTGCCAGCACGTCGCACCGCAATTGCCAGGCGGGCAATCCTGGGATCAACATCGCGAGCGCGTGGCGGATCTCATGATCGACACCGTCAATGCGCAGGCGCCCAATTTCAAGGCCGCGGTGCTCGGCCGCCAGATCATGAGTCCGCTGGATCTGGAGCGCACCTTCGGACTGATCGGCGGAGACATCTTTCACGGCGCACTGCAGCTTGACCAGTTGTTTTCGGCCCGGCCGATGCTCGGGCACGCGAACTATCGCGGGCCATTACCCGGACTGTACATGTGCGGGTCAGGCACACATCCCGGCGGCGGCGTCACCGGCGCGCCGGGTTACAACGCTGCGCGCGAGATCCTCAAGGATTTTCGCCGGCGCCGCCCACGGCGCGCCAGTCATTCCTGATCGTCGATGTCATCCATGCGCAGCTCCTTGAGCTTGCGCGTCAGCGTATTGCGGCCCCAGCCCAGCAACTTCGCGGCATCCTGCCGGTGACCCTGCGTGTGCTTGAGCGCCACGCGAATCAAAGTGCGCTCGAATGCCGGCAGCGCATCATCGAGCAATGGCCGCGGCGCCGAGAGCGTCTGCCGCTCGGCCCATTGCGAGAGCGCAGTAGTCCAATCCTGGTCCGGGGTAGCGTTGGCGATCGAGCCGGTAATTTCCTGCGGCAGATCCTCGGCGCGAATTTCATTGCCCGGCGCTAGCACGGTGAAGCGGCGGCAGAGATTGACCAGCTCGCGCACGTTGCCCGGCCAGGCATAGGCACTGAGTTTCTCGCGCGCATCGAGCGTGAGTGCCTTGGGTTCCACGCCCAGTTCCTGCGCTGCCAGGCGCATGTAGTGCTCGAGCAGATCCGGGACGTCCACCTGCCGCGCACGCAGCGGCGGCAACTCGATTCGGATCACGTTGAGTCGGTGAAACAGATCCTCGCGGAACTGGCTGTTGCGCACCCGCTCCTCGAGATTTTGATGGGTGGCGGCGATCACGCGCACGTCGACGCGGATCGGGGTCTGGCCACCGACGCGATAGAACTCGCCCTCTGCCAGCACACGCAGCAGGCGCGTCTGCAGCGAGGTGGACATGTCGCCGATCTCGTCCAGGAACAGCGAGCCGCCATCGGCCTGCTCGAAGCGGCCGCGGCGCAGACTGTCAGCGCCGGTAAAAGCACCCTTTTCATGGCCGAACAATTCGGATTCCAGAAGCTCGGCCGGAATCGCCGAGGTGTTGAGGGCGATAAAGGGCTTGTTCGCGCGCGGGCTGTGTTCATGCAGGGCGCGTGCCGCCAATTCCTTGCCGGTGCCCGATTCGCCGGTGATCAGTACGTTCACGCTCGAGCGCGACAGGCGGCCGATGGCACGAAACACCTGCTGCATTGCCGGAGCGCGCCCGAGCAGCTCCGGAATCGTCGGCGCTGCCGAGGCGACCTCGACGCTGCGCACGCCGGCGGCGGCAGCGCGCTTGACCAGGTCGATGGCCTGATCGATGTCGAACGGCTTGGCGAGGTATTCGAAGGCACCGCTTTCATAGGCCGAGACGGCACTGCCCAGGTCAGAGTATGCGGTCATGACAATCACGGGCAGTTCCGGATGGGAATCGTGCACACGCCGCAGCAGATCGAGCCCCGACTGGCCCGACATCTTGATATCCGTGATCAGCACATCAGGCGTGTCGGTGCGCAGTGCCAGCAGCGCCGGCTCCGCGGCGTCGAATGCCTTGGGCAGCATGCCGCCGTTCTTGAGCGCGCGTTCCAGCACCCATCGGATGGAAGTGTCGTCATCGACCAGCCAGACTCGCAAGGGTTGAGCAGTCATTCAGCACCTTCCAGCGGCAACAAAAGTGAAAAAACGGTGTGGCCGGGCCGACTCTCGAACTCGATGATGCCGCGATGGCGCGTCACCAGATCCTGTGCTACCGCCAGTCCCAGTCCATTGCCGGTGGAACGGGTGGTGACCAGCGGGTAGAAAACACTGCGTTGCAATTCCGGCGAAATGCCATGGCCGTTGTCTTCGACCTGGATATTGGCGACCAGGCGATGGCGCACGGTGCCGATGTTGATATTGGTCAGCACGCGCGTGCGCAAGGTCACTCTGCCGCCGGCGGGCTCGACCGCCTGCAGTGCATTGCGTGCCACGTTGAGCAGCGCCTGGATGATCTCGTTGCGATCGAACTGCGCGCTGGGCAGGCTGGGATCGTAATCGCGTTCGATAGCGACGCCGGCACCTGCCTCGCTGCGCAGCAGATGAAACACGTGCTCGCACAGCTCGTGGATGTTGATGACAATTTTCTGCGGCGCACGCGACGGACCGAGCATGCTGTCGACCAGCGCCCGCAGCCGGTCGGCCTCATTGATGATGACCGCGGTGTATTCCTTGAGCGAGCCGTCGTGCAGTTCGCGATCGAGTAACTGCGCCGCACCGCGCAGGCCGCCCAGAGGATTCTTGATCTCGTGTGCGAGCTGGCGAATCATCAGCCGGCTGCCGTCCAGGCGCGAAAGCATCTCGCTCTCGCGCGAGATTCGCTGGCGCGTGCGCGCATCGGCCAGCTCGATCAGCAGGTGTGTTCCGGTCAGCCCATCCAGCGGCGTCACCGTGACATCCACCACCACCGGCTCGCGGTGGCCCTGCTTGACGCTCGAGGTCAACGAGATCTCGTGCCCGGCATAGGGCTCACTGCGTTCGAGCGAGCGGCGCAGCAACTGATTCAGTGCCTGGGATTCCTGGAACAGCTCGCCGATCGGATGGCCGCGGGCCTGATTCAGGCCGACCGCGAGCAGATCCTGCGCACCAACATTGGCGTACACCACGCACAACTGCGAGTCGAGCACCACCACGCCGGTGGCAAGAACGTCGAGCAGATCGGCGGGATCGAAATGCGACAGCGGCGAAGGCGCCAGATACTCAATGGCCATCGCGTCGCTCCGCGATGGCGGCGGCCGTCAGTGAGGTTTCACGGGCGAGGTCGGCGAGTTTGCCGAGGGCCGCTGTACATAGAAGGTGACTGCGGCGGCGCTGCACAGTACCGCGCCGCTGGCATCGCGCACCACGGCGCTGATGGTGTGCGCACCGCGGTCGGGCTGAGCGATCTGAAAGCTGAGCCCATTGCCCAGGGGCTGCAATGGCGTGCCGTCGACCGCCACCTGGATTTGATCGCCATCCTTCAGGGCGGGAACGGATTGAACGCTGATGTCGACCGACTCGGGCGCAAACAGCGACGTCTCGGGGGCCGGCTGTGTGATGGCGCACGATTGGTAGGCACTGGTGGCGGGCTGTGCTGCGTCGGCCGGTGTCGCGGCGGGCGCCGTGTTCGGCGTGCCGTGATAGGTCTGGGCGCCCGAGAGCTGGATGACCTCGGCGCCCGGATGCGGCGTGTCGGAGTAGTGCACCACTCCCTCGGCATCGACCCAGCGATAGGTGACCGCCGACATGGCCGCACCCGCCAGCGCGAACAGGCTCAAGGCCACCAGGCAGCGTTGCAGCAGTCCCATAACGGTGCAGCATACCGCTTCGAGACCTTGAGGCACAAAAACGGGCGTGGGGGTCGGTGTAGTGGCTGATTGCCGCTGCGTTTGCCGCACCCCACGCCACATTCACCTCAGACGCTGTAGTACATATCGAACTCCACAGGATGGGTGGTCATGCGCAGTCGCGTGACCTCCTGCATCTTGAGGCCGATGTAGGCATCGATCAGATCGTCGGTGAACACCCCGCCGCGCTTGAGAAACTCCCGGTCCTTGTCCAACTCCTCCAGCGCCATGTCCAGCGAGTGGCACACGGTGGGGATGTGCGCGGCCTCCTCCGGCTCCAGGTCATACAGATCCTTATCCGCCGGCTCCCCCGGGTGAATCTTGTTCTGTATCCCATCCAGTCCCGCCATCATCATGGCCGCAAAGGCAAAGTACGGATTGGCCGTGGAGTCGGGAAATCTCACCTCGATGCGCCGCGCCTTGGGACTGGACACCCACGGCACCCTTATCGAGGCCGAGCGGTTGCGGGCCGAATAGGCCAGCATCACCGGGGCCTCAAAGCCCGGCACCAGGCGCTTGTAGGAGTTGGTGGTGGCGTTGGTGAGAGCATTGATCGCCTTGGCGTGCTTGATGATCCCGCCGATGTAGTACAGGCACGCCTCGGACAGTCCCGCGTACTTGTCCCCGGCAAAGATGTTCTTGCCCTCCTTGGACAGCGACTGGTGCACGTGCATGCCGCTGCCGTTGTCCCCCACCAGGGGCTTGGGCATGAAGGTCACGCTCTTGCCAAAGCTCGCCCCCACGTTGTGCAGCGCATACTTCAGAATCTGCACCTCATCGGCCTTCTTGGTCAGCGTGTTGGCCCCGATCCCAATCTCGCTCTGCCCGCCCGTGGCCACCTCGTGGTGATGCACCTCCACCACCAGGCCCATCTCCTCGCACGCCTTGCACATCGCCGCGCGTATGTCGTGAAAGGCATCCACCGGCGGCACCGGAAAATAGCCCCCCTTGATCCCCGGCCGATGCCCCTTGTTGCCCTCCGGGTAGCTGGTGGAGGAGTTCCAGGAGCCCTGCACCGCATCGATCTCGTAGAAGGCTGAGCGCACATCCGAGCCCCAGCGCACGCTGTCGAAGATGAAAAACTCGTTCTCCGGTCCAAAAAGAGCAGAGTCGGCTATCCCCGTGGACTTCAAATACACTTCCGCCCGCTTCGCCAGCGAGCGCGGATCCCTCTCATACCCCTGCATCGTGGAGGGCTCGATGATGTCGCAGCGGATGTTGACCGTCGCCTCCTCGAAGAACGGATCCAGCACCGCGGTAGAAGCATCGGGCAGCAAAATCATGTCCGACTCGTTGATCCCCTTCCAGCCCGCGATCGAGGAGCCGTCGAACATCTTGCCTTCGACAAAAAACTCCTCCGTCACGTAGCGCGCCGGAATACTCACGTGCTGCTCCTTGCCTCGGGTGTCGGTAAAGCGTAAATCCGCCCACCTCACCTCCTTCTCCTTGATCAAGTGCAGTACGTCGCGTGAGCTCATATCGCCTCCGGTAGTGATTGGTTTTTTATTTCAGAGCACCATAACGATGCAGCCAGCGTGCCAAGCGGCAATAAACAGAAATCTCTAGAAATTCCGCGCGCTTACAAATCGGCGGCGTTTCAGGAAACGCGCCGCCGCTCTATTGTAGTGCATCGTGATGGCTGCCGCACTAGAATGGCGCAGCCGAATCTTGGAGACGCCCCGCCGAGGGGCAAGTCACGCATGAGAGGCTACGAACGGCGGCTCGCTTATACTCGCGCGTTCCGCTTCAAGCCTCGAGTGCGATGCAAAGCCCGAAGATCGGCACCAAGCCGCAGACCTTCCAAGACCTCCTGTTCACGCTGCAGCACTTCTGGGCGGCACGCGGCTGCGTGATCCTGCAGCCCTACGACATGGAAATGGGGGCCGGTACCTTCCATTCCGCGACCTTCCTGCGCGCCATAGGTCCGGAGCCCTGGAGTGCCGCCTACTTGCAGCCCTCGCGACGGCCCGCCGACGGCCGTTACGGCGCCAATCCGTTCCGGCTTCAGCACTACTATCAGTTCCAGGTGGTCATCAAACCCTCGCCGCTGCCGATGCAGGAGATGTATCTCGACAGCCTGCGGGCCCTCGGCTTCGATCCGCGCATCAACGACGTGCGCTTCGTCGAAGACAACTGGGAATCCCCTACGCTCGGTGCCTGGGGCCTGGGCTGGGAAGTGTGGCTCAATGGCATGGAGATCACGCAGTTCACGTACTTTCAGCAGGTGGGCGGCCTGGATTGCCGGCCCGTGACCGGCGAGATCACCTATGGGCTGGAGCGCCTGGCGATGTACCTGCAAGGTGTGGAAAGCATCTTCGACATCACCTGGACCGAGGGCCCCCACGGCCGCGTCAGTTACGGCGATGTGTTCCACCAGAATGAAGTCGAGCAGTCGCAATACAATTTCGAATACGCCGACATCGCGGTGCTGTTGCGCCGCTTCGACGAGCATGAAGAAGCGTGCAACGCGCTGCTGTCGGTGCCGCTGGCTTTGCCGGCCTACGAGCAGGTGCTCAAGGCCTCTCACACGTTCAATCTGCTCGATGCCCGCGGCGCCATCTCGGTCACCGAGCGAGCGCGCTACATCCTGCGGGTGCGCACGCTCGCGCGCGCGGTAGCTCAAGCCTACTACGCCAGCCGCGAGGCGCTGGGCTTCCCCATGCTGCAGAGAACGCCAACGCGTCATGAGCGCCACCAAGGCGGATTTCCTGGTCGAACTCGGCACCGAGGAGTTGCCTCCGAAAACTCTGCGCACTCTGGAGCGCGCGTTTGCCGATGGCCTGGTGATGCGCCTGCGCGAGCTTCGGACTCAAACTCGGCGCGGTGCAATCCTTCGCCACGCCACGCCGACTTGCGGTACTGGTTCACCGCTTGAGCCTGCGTCAGCCCGACCAGCAGATCACGCGCCGCGGACCGCCGCGCAGTGCGAGCTTCGACGCCGCGGGGGCACCGACCCGCGCAGCCCTCGCCTTTGCGGCCAGTTGTGGCGTGGCAGTCGAATCCCTGGCTACCGAACTCGATCCACGCGGCAACGCCTATCTGCACTACCAGGGACTCAAGAGCGGCGCGGCAACCAGTTCGCTGCTGCCAGGTCTGGTGCAGGCAGCGCTCGACGCATTGCCGATTGCGCGACGCATGCGCTGGGGGGCGCTCGAGGCGCAATTCGTACGACCGGTACATTGGCTGCTGATGCTGCTGGGCTCGGAAGTGATTCCGGCCTCGATACTCGGCGTCAGCGCCGGCAATGCAGAGCTTCGGACATCGTTTCATGGCGCCCAGGGCAGTGCGTATCCGCTCGCCCGCCAGCCTATGCCAGCACCCTGCAGCGGCGCGGCAGGGTAGTCGCCGTGTTCGAGCAACGGCGGGAAAGTATTGCGCTTACAGGTCGAAGCGCTGGCCTCATCACTGCACGGTCGCGCGCATCCTGTCCGAAGCATTGCTCGATGAGGTCAGCGCGCTGGTGGAGTGGCCGGTGGCCATCGCCGGACAGTTCGAGGCGCGCTTCCTGTCGTTGCCGCGCGAGGTACTGATCTCGACTTTGCAGGAACATCAGCGTTACTTCGCGCTCGAAGACGCGGCCGGCACGCTACTGCCCTGGTTCATCACGGTGAGCAACATCGATAGCCCCGAGCCGGCAGAGATCCGTGCCGGTAACGAGCGCGTGGTGCGCCCGCGCCTGGCGGATGCGGAATTCTTCTGGGAGCAGGATCGCAGGCAGCCTCTGGGCGCGCGTCTTGCGGGACTTGCGGCGGTGACCTTTCAGGCACAGCTGGGCTCACAGGCCAGCCGCACCGCGGCGCATCACCGCGCTCGCCGAAGTCATCGCCGCCAGCATCGGCGCGCCCATCACCGCCAGCGCTCGCGCGGCCGAGCTGTGCAAATGCGATCTGCTGACGGCCATGGTGCGGGAGTTCCCGGAATTGCAGGGCATCATGGGCCGCTACTACGCGTTGGCCGATGGCGAACAGGCGGCGGTCGCCGAGGCCATTCGTGAGCACTACCTGCCGCGCGGCGCCGGCGATGCGCTGCCGGACACGCGCGCCGGCGATGCGGTGGCGCTGGCCGACAAGATCGATGTACTGGCCGGCATTTTCGCTATCGGGCAGAAGCCCACCGGCACTCGCGATCCGTTCGCTCTGCGACGCGCCGCCATCGGCGTACTGCGCATAGTGCTCGAGCACCGGCTCGATCTCGATCTGCTGGCACTGCTCGAGCGCGCCGTAGCGCTGCAGCCGCTGGCCGACTTGAGCGCGCGCGCCGGGCAGGTGGTCGGACGAGATTTACGATTTCATACTCGAGCGGCTGCGCGCACAGTATCTGGAGCGCAGCGAGGGCAACGGCATCAGCACCGAAATGTTCGATGCCGTGCTCGCGACCCGGCCACGCTCGCTGCTGGACTTCGATGCGCGGCTGAGTGCACTGGTCGCCTTTCGTGGCGCGGCCGGAAGGCGCCAGTCTGGCGGCGGCCAACAAGCGCATCGCCAACATATTGCGCAAGTCCGCGGACGCGGCACCGCAGGCCATCGACACCGGGCTATTGCGCGAGCACTCGGAACGCCAACTGCAGCTGCGCTCGAATCGCTGCGCGGCCGGGTCGATGCGGCGCTTCTCAAGGTCAATACGCGAACGCGCTGGAGCTGCTGGCGGGGCTGCGCGCAGCCGTGGACGAATTTTTTGACCACGTGCTGGTCAATGATCCGGACATCGCGCTGCGCAACAACCGTCTGGCCCTGCTGGCGCAGCTGCGGGCGCTGTTTGCGGGCATTGCCGATCTGTCGCGATTGCCGGGCTGATTCGTGGGCAGCGTGCGCGCATCGCAGTGGCTGGGTTCGCTATTCTTCACCGGCTTTTTTCTGCTGTGGACTTTCTTCTACGGCATTTTCTTCACGCTGGCGTCGCTGCTGCTGCCGTTCCGCGGCCGCTTTGCGCTGGCGCGGGTGTGGGCGCGGGTGATTCTGGCGGTACTGCGCTGGACCTGCCACCTGGACTATCAGGTCGAGGGCCGCGAGCGCTTGCCGGCCGGCAACCACATTGCACTGATCAAACATTCCTCGAGCTGGGAAACGATCGCGCAGACGCTGCTGGTGCCGCCGCATGTCTGGATGCTCAAGCGCGAACTGACCTGGATCCCATTTGTCGGCTGGGGGATTTTGCTGTTGCGCGCGATCGCCGTCGATCGCGGCGGCGGCGCGGGCGTGGTGCGCGGCGTGCTCGAGCAGGGCAAGGCGCGCCTGGCCGAGGGCGAATGGATCGTGATCTTTCCCGAGGGCACACGCATGCCCGCGGGCGAGACTCGCAAGTACGGCGTCAGCGGCGCCCTGCTTGCGGTTGAAAACCACAAGCTGATCGTGCCGATTGCGCACGACGCCGGGTACTACTGGCCGCGACGCGGCTTGCTGAAGAAGCCCGGCAAAATCCGCGTCGTCATCGGGCCGCCGATTGCTGCTGCCGGTCGTAATCCCCGCGAGGTCAATGCCGAGGCACAGGCCTGGATCGAAGCGCACTCGACCCGCTAACGGCAGCAGCGCGATCGGCATCTGGCCGGAGAACCATCGTGATCAAACCGCCCCTTCACATACTGCTGAGCGCCAACGGCGGCTACGTCGACACGGCCGGCTACCTGGCGCTGCAGGGCCTGTTTACCTCGCACGTGACGGGCAACTTTGTCACGCTCGGCGCGGCGCTGGTACTTGGAACCAGCGGTGTGGTCGCGAAGCTGCTGGCACTGCCGATGTTCTGCCTGGTGGTATTCGCAACCCGGCTGCTCAGCTTAGCTTTGGCGGTTGTGGGCTGGCCGGCGCTGCGCTCGCTGCTGGGCCTGCAGTTAATGCTGCTGCTCGCAGGCGCCGGTCTGGCGATCGATCTCGGGCCGTTCCACAACGGCGATGGCTGGCAAGCGCTGGTTACTGGCATGACCCTGGTCGCCGCCATGGCGATTCAAAATGCAGTTCACCGCATGCATCTGCCGGCGTCACCGCCGACGACCATCATGACCGGCAATACCACCCAGATCATGATCGACCTGGCCGATCTGACGCGGCGGGTATCCCCGGAAACGCGGGTGTTGATCAGGACGCGGCTGGGTCGAATGTGGGCCAGCGTCGCGGCCTTCGCTGCCGGGTGCGCCGCTGCAGCGGTGCTCTATCATCTGCTCGGCGTCTGGTGCTTCGTGCTGCCGCCGATAGTCGGCCTGTGCAATCTGTGTTTGCCCGAAGCGGCGCCGCGTTCACCACAGGAGGCGACTGCATGAGAATTGGTTTCATTGGATTGGGGCGCATGGGCGCAGGCATGGCGGCAAACCTGATCCGGGCCGGCCACGAACTGACCGTGTTCAATCGCAGCGCCGCGAAGTCGCGTCCCCTGGTCGAGCTCGGCGCGCACGAGGGGCTGAGTATCGCCGATGCCTGTCGCGGCGATGCAGTCATCACCATGCTCGCAAACGATACCGCGCTCGCCGATACCGTCTGGACAAGCGACGGTCTGCTGGAAAATCTAGTTCGAGGCGCGATGCATGTGTCGATGAGCACCATCAGTGTGGCGCTGTCCAAGCGCCTGGCGCCCGCGCACGCCCAGGCTGGGCAGCACTACGTGGCGGCACCGGTGTTCGGCCGTCCGGAAATGGCGGCGGCGGGAAAACTTTTCATCGTCAGCGCGGGCGAACCGGACGTGCTGGAGAAGTGTCTGCCACTATTCCAGGCCATGGGACAGCGCACGTTTCCGATGGGCAGCGACCCGGCCGCCGCGAATCTGGTCAAGCTCAGCGGAAATTTCATGATTGCCGCGGCCATCGAAGCGCTCGGGGAGGCCCTGGCACTGCTGGGCAAGGCCGGCATCGACCGGCGTGCCTACGTGGACTTACTCAGTGCGACTATTTTTCCCGGCACAGCATACAAGACTTATGGCGGATTGATTGTTGACGGCAAGTTCGAGTCGGCCGGTTTTACCGCAGCGCTCGGCCACAAGGACATCCGCCTGACGCTCGCGGCGGCTGAGGCACTGAGCGTACCGATGCCCATGGCCAGCCTGCTGCGCGACCGATTTCTAAGACTGTCCGCTCATGGCGGGGATGAGCTGGATTGGTCCGCGATCGGCGCCCTGGCGGCCCAGGATGCCGGCCCAGCTTGAAGCCGATTCAACTGGTCATTTTTGACTGTGACGGTGTGCTGGTAGACAGCGAGCCGATCACCAACCAGGTGTTTGCGCAGATGCTCGAGGAGCTGGGGATTTCGCTCACATTGGAAGACATGTATGAGCGTTTCGTCGGTCAGTCGACGGCACAATGCTGTGAACTCATTGCCGCCATGTTAGGGCGGCCCGTTCCGGAAGGATTCGTCGAGGAGTATCGCGCACGCAGCACTGCGGCTTTGGATTCGCAGCTGCAAACCGTGCCGGGAATCGAAGCTTCACTGGACGCGCTCGACCTGGCGGGCGTGCCCTACTGCGTGGCATCGAACGGCACGCAGCAGAAAATGAAAACCACCCTCGGTATCACCGGCCTGCTTGCTCGCTTCGAGGGCAAGCTGTTCAGTATCACTGACGTCGCCAACGGCAAACCCGCACCAGATCTGTTTCTACACGCTGCGCGCAGGTACGGCGTGGCCCCGGCAAAGTGCTATGTGGTGGAGGATACGCCCACCGGCATCACGGCGGCCGTGGCAGCCGGCATGACTGCCTTTGGATATTGTGCGCTCACGCCTGAGCACAGATTGCTCGAGGCCGGCGCGCATTACACCTTTGGCGACATGCTCGAGCTGCCGGAACTCATGTTCGCAGCGAGCATGCGGCCAAACCGGTGATGATGCGATCAGTCCTGGGAGCGCAAATTCGCGACCTTCGCCGCCGACAAATTCGAAGCCTGCGTGCCGAATCGCCCGGTGACGTAGTTGGCGACGCTCGCGATTTCAACGTCCGAGTAAGTATCGCCGAAGGCCGGCATATTGGTTGCTTCGTTGGCGGTGTGCCGCTGCGCGCCGCGGATGATGACCTGGGCCACATTGGTCGCCGTGGGATCGTTGACCGAGCGCGTGCCGGT
This sequence comes from uncultured Gammaproteobacteria bacterium, assembly GCA_963735775.1. Classification (GTDB taxonomy): domain Bacteria; phylum Pseudomonadota; class Gammaproteobacteria; order Steroidobacterales; family Steroidobacteraceae; genus FEN-1191. The sequence continues at coordinate 442,411 of CAVTMG010000001.1, forward strand.
CAGCGTCGCAAAGGGCAGCACCGGGCTTACGCCGGTCCAACCGTGACAGCCCGCACAAGCACCTTCATAGACAGCCCTTCCGTGCGCATCCGCAGCAGCGGCCAAACCTTCAGCTGGTGAAGCTGGCGCGGGACTCTCCTTGGGCTCCGGCAGGTCCGAAGTGGCAACCCCTGCCACCGAGCGCACGTAAGCCACGATCGAGGCGATGTCGCTCGGCTCAAGATGACTCAAGCTTTCATCCACCGCCTCGCCCATCGGACCCGCAGCCGTACCGCGCCCATCGGCGTGCCCTGCGGAAAGATATTGGCTCAGCTGCGCATCGCTCCAGGCGCCGACGCCGCTACTGCGATCCGGCGTGATGTTGTAGGCGCGCCAGCCGGCCTGCACGGCGCCCGCGTACTTCCTTCGATTGTTCAATGCAAATAACAGATTGCGCGGGGTATGGCACTCGCCGCAGTGCCCCATGGCCTCGGTGAGATATGCGCCGCGATTCCATTCAGCGCTGCGCTCGAGGTTGGGCTCATAACGCTTGTCAGGATTGAACAGCGCCGACCAGATGCTCATGAGCCTGCGCTGGTTGAACGGGAACACGAGCGTGTTCCGCGGCGTTGGTGCCGGAACCGGTTTGAGCGTGAAGAGATAGGCCTTGATCGCCAGCGCATCGGCGTCCGACATATAGGTGTAGCTTGCGTACGGCATGGCGGGATAGAGCTTCTTGTCGCCGCGGCCGATACCTTTGTGCATGGCGTCCAGGAAGTTCGCATCGGTATAGCTGCCGATGCCGGTGTCGACATCGGGAGTGATGTTGGTCGAGTACAGGGTACCGAACGGCAGCACGAACGCACGCCCACCGGTAAACGGCGTACCGTCCTCGGCCGTGTGGCACACGAGGCAATCCGCAGCGCGCGTGAGATATTCGCCGCGCTGAATGAGGCTGGCGGATTTCAATTCCGCGGGAACACCCGTGGGATCCCTTTGCGGATACGCGCCGAGCGCCACGTGCTGGCCACCGGCGAAATCGGTGGGCCCGGGGCCCAGCACAATATAGCCCAGGACAATGCCCGCCACCGCGACGACGGCCGCGACTGTCCACAGCAGAGAGTGTCTCGCCATTACACAATGCCCGATTTGGCGAACGGCAGCACATGGATGCGCTTGCCGGTCGCGGCAAATATGGCATTGGCCACGGCCGGTCCCAATGGGGCGACACCGGGCTCTCCCACGCCGGTGGGCGCCTCGACCGATGGCACGATGTACACCTCGACTTTGGGCATCTCGTTCATGCGCAGGACACGGTAGCCGTTGAAATTGTCCTGCTCGATGCGGCCGTCCTTGAGCGTGATTGCCCCATACAGCACCGCCCCGAGCCCGAAGCCGATGCCGCCTTCCATCTGCGCAGCGATGATGTCGGGATTGATGGGTGTGCCGCAATCGACCGCGCACACCACGCGATCGACCCGCACGCGGCCGGCCTCATCGACGCTGACCTCAGCGACCTGCGCGACGTAGGTCTTGAATGCCTGGGCCACTGCGATGCCGCGGCCTTTGCCTTTCAGGCTAGGCGCACTGCTCCAGCCGGCCTTCTCGGCCGCCAGTTCCAGCACCGCTTTCATGCGCGGCTCATGTGCAAGCAACTTGCGCCGGAATGCGAACGGGTCGGCGCCGGCCGCGTGCGCAACTTCGTCGATGAACGCTTCCACCGCAAAAGTCGTGTGGGAACTGCCGACCACACGCCACCACAGCACCGGCACGCCGGTGGTGGTGGTGGACAGGTCCACCGCGATGTTGGGTATGTCATAGGCAATGGTGGCGGCGCCCTCGACCGAGGTCGAATCAATTCCATCCTTGATCATCGCGGCCATCGCTGTGCCCGCTATGATCGACTGGCCGACGATGACGTGGTGCCAGCCGGTGAGCTCGCCCTGGTCGTTCAGGCCTGCTTCGAGCTTGTGGAAATACATCGGCCGGTACAGGCCGCCGTGAAGATCATCCTCACGCGTCCACTGCAATTTGATCGGCGTGCCGTCGGCGCCGCAGGCCTTGGCGATCGACACTGCTTCGACGATGAAATCCGATCCGCTGTTGGCGCGTCGGCCGAAGCTGCCGCCGGCATACAGCGTGTGGATGCTGACCTGTTGCGAATCCAGGCCTGCGGTTTTGGCGGCGTTCATCTGGTCGATGGTCTGGAACTGATCTCCCGCCCAGATCTCGCAGGCCCCGGCGGTAAGCTTTACCACCGCATCCATCGGCTCCATGGGCGCGTGCGCCAGATAGGGAAACTCGTAGCTGGCCGATACCTTGTGAACGGCACTGCCGATTGCCTGCGACGCATCGCCCTGCTTGCGCGCCGATGCTGCCGGCGATTCGGCCAGCCGCCGGTATTCATCCATCAATTCCGTCGAGCTGCGCATCTCGGCATGCGTATCGTCCCACTGCACCTCCAGGGCATCGCGTCCTTGCTTGGCGGCCCAGAAATTCCTCGCCACTACCGCGATCCCACGCGGCACCTGCACGACTTTGACCACTCCCGGTATGGCTTCGGTCGCCGTGGAATCGAACGACTTGACCGTGGCACCAAACAGCGGCGGCCGCTTGAGCAACGCCACCAGCATGTCCGGCAGTACCACATCCAGGGTGAATTGCGCCGTGCCGTCGACCTTGGCGGGCACGTCAACGCGCGGCGCCCGGTGGCCAATGAGTTTGAAATCTTTGGGATCCTTGAGCGCGACTTTGTCCGGCACCGGCAATGACGCGGCCGTCTTCACCAGCGAACCAAACGTGGCCTGACGATTGCTGGGCGCATGGCGGACGATACCCTGCTCGACCGTCAGCTCCTGCGCGCCGACGCGCCATTGCCTGGCTGCCGCCGCAAGCAGCATGGCGCGGGCCTTGGCGCCCGCCTCGCGCAGCTGCATCCAGGAATTGGCCATGGCTGAACTGCCGCCCGTGCCCTGCAGCGTGCCGAAGGCGAGATTGGCGTAGCGCTTGGCATCGGCGGGCGCGCTTTCGACGCGCACCCTCGACCAATCGGCATCCAGCTCCTCGGCAACGATCGTGGCAATACCGGTATAGGCCCCCTGTCCCAGCTCGACGTGCTTGGCAATGACCGTGACGGTGTTGTCGGCGCCGATGCGCAGGAAAGCATTGGGAGTGAAAGTCGCAGCTGGCACCGGCGCGGCCGCGAGCGCGCGCGGCGTGCTGCCGACCCATTCAAATCCGACCGTGAGCGCCAGCGCGGTGGCGGTGCCGGCCTGCCGCAGAAACGCGCGCCGCGTGGGTTGCCGCGGGGCGAGGGTATCCGTGCTCATACGCTTGCCCCGATGGACTGTGCCGCTTGGTGGATGGCCGCACGAATGCGAGCATAGGTGGCGCAGCGGCAGATGTTGCCGCTCATGGCGCCGTCGATGTCAGCGTCGGTCGGCGACGGATTTTTTTCCAGCAGCGCGGTTGCGGACATGACCTGGCCGGATTGGCAATAGCCGCATTGCGGCACCTGCAGCGCGATCCACGCCGCCTGCACTGCTTTGGCGGGCTTGCTCTGCAGTCCCTCGATGGTGGTGATCTGTCTCCCGGCCACGGCAGACAGTGGCAACACGCAGGAACGCACCGCCTGTCCGTCCAGGTGAACTGTACAGGCTCCGCACAGCGCCATGCCGCAGCCGAACTTGGTTCCAGGCAGGCCGGCGAATTCCCGAATGGCCCAGAGCAACGGCATGGTGGGATCGGCATCCAGCGTCGTCGGCTTGCCATTGAGAATAAAAGATGTGGCCATGTAGAACTCCGCCGGTGGTCGCGGGATTTTATAACCTCCCGGTCAATGCAGGAGCAAGTAGTCTTACAGGCAAAACAGTCCCTGGATGACGCCGGATCGCGAACACCGGCACTACACCACTTGTCTACCCGCTCGCTCAGCGCTTGCGAACAAAGCTGGCTTCTTCCTTAAAAAACCCGAAGCGCGCTATAGTCGAGATCCCCCGCGAGTTTTGGAGAACAACACGCCATGAGCACGAAAGCACCCGCCAAGAAAGCCGACTCCAAAGCGGAGCCGTTTCTGACTGACATCAAAACCCTGCGCGACCGTGCTCGCAAAAACCTGGGTGAGGGCGGCATCACGCATTCCTATGAAGGTGATCCGAAGAAGGCCATCGATATTCTGCAGACCGTGCTGGCCACGGAAATCGTGTGCGTGCTCCGCTACACCATGCATGCGGTGGCGGCCACCGGCATCTCCAGCGATGGCGTCAAGGAAGAATTCGACGAGCACGCCAAGGAAGAACACGAGCATGCGCGCGCGGTCGCCGAGCGCATCAATCAACTGGGCGGCAAACCGGATTTCAATCCAAAGGGATTGGAGTCGCGTTCAGCTTCCGAGTACGGCACCGCGGACAACCTGGTCGAAATGATCAAGGAAAATCTGATCGCCGAGCGCATCGCCGTCGACCACTACCGCGAGCTCATTCGTTACTTCGGTGACCGCGATCCAGGCACTCGCAAGATGCTCGAATGGATCCTGACCAAGGAAGAAGAGCACGCCAACGATATGCACGATCTGCTGGTCGCGCACGAAGGGCGACCCATGTTGAAGCAATGAGCGTATCCATTTAAGGATAAATTGTTGGCCTTTAATGCAGATACCAGTGTCTAAGGGATAACATGTTAGACTTTTCGGCAGCCAGCCACGAAGAAGTCTGTCAAGGGCTGGGCAAGCGATTGAGGATGCAGCGAGTCGCTCAGCTTCTGACTCAGCAGGAACTGGCGGCTCGAGCGGGAGTTTCGGCCGGTACGATCAAGAACCTGGAAGGCAAAGGTCAGTCGTCGCTGGAATCCGCAGTCCGGATCGCCATGGCGTTGAACCTGACCGGCGAACTGCGGCCGCTGTTCAAGCTACGGGTTCGCTCGGCGGCGCAAATGGAAAGGGCAAGCAACACAAAAAGGGTCTCGCGCCGCGGCAGGCAGGACATTGGAGCCGTCTCCTAGCCTCAGACGTCGAGGTTCATGACCGCGAGCGCGTTCTTCTCGATGAACTCGCGGCGCGGCTCGACCTGGTCGCCCATGAGCGTGGTGAAGATCTCATCGGCGGCCACGGCATCCTCGATCCGCACCTGCATGAGCCGCCGGCTTTGCGGGTTGATCGTGGTTTCCCACAGCTGCTCCGGATTCATCTCGCCCAGGCCTTTGTAACGTTGTATCGACTGGCCCTTGCGTGCCTGATCGAACAGCCAGTTGACCGCCTGCTTGAAGGCACTGATGTCCTCGCGCTCGTTGCCGCGCGTGACATTCGCCCCCTCGCCGATCAGCCCTGCCAGCGTGCGTGCGAGATCGGCGATGCGCTGGTATTCGGCCGACTCGAAAAATTCACGATGCAGTAGCTTCTCGGTAGCCAGGCCGTGCTCGGTCTTGCGCACGATGATGCGCGGCGCATGTCCATCGCTGCTGCTGCGAAGCTCAACCCGGAATGTGCGCCGGCCATCGCTGTGCGCGTTGAGCTGGGTTTCGAGTGCGCGGATCCAGCCGTGCATGAATTCCGGAACGTCGATATCGCTCGCCCTGACCGCGGGTAGATAGATCAACTGTTCGAGCAGGCGTTCGTCGTAGCGACGCGACCAGCGGCGGATGATGGCCTGTACTTCCATGTAGTGACGCGCCAGCATCTCGAGCCCCGAACCGCGCAGCGGTGGCGCATTGGCATTGACATACAGCGCTGCGTCTTCCAGCGCGCTATTGAGCAGCATCGCATTGAGCTCGTTGTCGTCCTTGACGTAGGTTTCCTGCTTGCCGCGCTTGACTTTGTACAGCGGCGGCTGCGCGATGTAGATGTGGCCACGCTCGATCAGTAGCGGAATCTGCCGATAGAAAAAGGTCAGCAGCAAGGTGCGGATGTGCGAGCCGTCGACATCGGCATCAGTCATGATGATCACGCGATGGTAGCGCAGCTTGTCGATGTCGAATTCTTCGCGGCCAATACCGCAGCCCAGCGCCGTGATCAAGGTGCCGACTTCTGCCGACGAGATCATCTTGTCGAAGCGCGCCTTCTCGACGTTGAGGATCTTGCCCTTGAGCGGCAGGATGGCTTGCGTACGCCGATCACGGCCCTGCTTGGCCGAACCGCCGGCTGAGTCGCCCTCGACGATGAAGATCTCGGATAGCGCCGGATCCTTCTCCTGGCAATCAGCGAGCTTTCCCGGCAGGCCGGCGATGTCGAGCGCGCCCTTGCGGCGTGTGAGTTCGCGGGCCTTGCGTGCCGCTTCGCGCGCCCTCGCGGCTTCCAGGATTTTGTTGACGATGGCACGGGCTTCCTGTGGATGTTCGAGCAGGAATTCACCGAGCTTCTGCGCCACCGCGGTCTCGACCATGCCTTTGACCTCGGACGAGACCAGCTTGTCCTTGGTCTGCGAGGAAAATTTCGGGTCGGGCAACTTGATGGAGAGAATCGCGGTGAGCCCCTCGCGCGCATCATCGCCGGTAGTCGCGATTTTTTCTTTCTTGGCGCTCGATTCCTTCTCGATGTAGTCGTTGAGCGTGCGCGTCAGTGCGGCGCGAAAGCCCGACAGGTGCGTGCCGCCGTCCTTCTGCGGAATATTGTTGGTGTAGCAGTACATGCTCTCCTGATAAGAGTCGTTCCACTGCAACGCCACTTCCACCGTCGCGGTGCCCTCCTGCGTGCGAAACCAGAACACCGAGTCATGCACGGGTGTGCGCGAGCGATTCAGATGCGCGACGAAGGCCTTCAGGCCGCCGTCGTGCTGGAACACATCGGATTTGTTCTCGCGCTCATCGATAAGCTCGATGCGCACCCCGGAGTTCAGGAATGACAGCTCGCGCAGACGTTTGGCCAGCGTGTCGTAGTTGAACTGGATGTGGGTGAAGATCTGCGACGAGGGCTTGAAGCGAATGGTGCTACCTCGCTCCGAGGTCGTGCCTACCACCGCGAGCGGCGCCGCCGGCTCGCCCAGGTGGTACTCCTGGCGGTGGATATGGCCGTCCCGGCAGATGGTCAGCAGCAGGTAGTCCGAGAGAGCGTTGACCACGGAAACGCCGACGCCATGCAGACCGCCGGACACCTTGTACGAGATATCATCGAATTTGCCGCCCGCGTGCAGCACCGTCATGATGACTTCGGCGGCCGAGCGGCCCTCCTCGACATGCAGGTCGACCGGGATGCCACGGCCATTGTCCGACACCGTGACCGATTCGTCAGCGTGCACGGTCACCACCACGCGGTCACAGAAGCCGGCCAGAGACTCGTCTACCGCGTTATCGACTACCTCGAAAACCATGTGGTGCAGACCACTGCCGTCATCGGTGTCACCGATGTACATTCCGGGTCTTTTGCGCACCGCATCAAGACCCTTTAAGACCTTGATTTTACTGGAATCGTAGACGTCTGCCGCTGTCATGCCGGGGCTCTTGATAGCATCCGTCCATTATAGCTGTTATAGGCGTTCGACGCCTCCATGTTCCACGTGAAACACGGCGTCTGGGACCCCCAGTACCGAGTCCTTGGGATGCAACGCCGTCACGACCAGCTGGACGCCTAAACCGCGAACGGTTTGCAGCAGCGCGTCGGTCCGCCCCGTATCGAGTTCGGCTGCGGGGTCATCGAGCAGCAGGGTCGAATTTCGACCGGCGACTTCGGCGATGTAGCGCACCATGCACAGCGCCATCGCAACACCGAGCAGCTTTTGTTGTCCCCGGGAGAGCACCTCGCGCACCGGGCGTCCCTCAAGGCGCAACAGTACTTCGAAGCGATGGGGACCGACACGGAGGTGATGCCGCGCTCGCGATCGCCGACCCGGTGCGCCGACAGCGACTCGCCAAGGCTTTGCTCCCGGCTCCAGCCTTGAAAAAAGCCAAGCGAGGCGTCTACCGCCCCCAGGCTTTTCAATACCGCGGACCAGTAGGGCTGCAGAGCACGGATCAGGCTCGAGCGGGCCTGGCGTCAACTGGTCGCCCAGGCGAATCACCTCGCCGTCCCAGAGCGTCTCATCAGCGCGTGCCTGCAGCGCGGCGTTACGCTGCTTCAGGGCGCGTGTGTACCCTTGCCATTGCCTGACGAAATCCAGGTTCCACGTGGAACACTGCCCAGTCCAGCCATCGCCGACGCTGCGGCGGTCCATCCTCGACCAGACGATGAATGCCCGGATCGATGACCTGCACAGGAAAAATCTCGGACAGCTCAGCACGAGACGCCACGGGCAATCGGTCCACCCGTATCTGCAGGGATTGTTCACGGCCGCACTCGATACCGATTGAATGGCCCGGCTCGGGAATCGTGCGCCCGTGTACCCAGAATCGCGGCGCCGTATGGCGGATCAGTTGTTCGGTATGCCGGGTCCTGAACGAGCGCCCGCGGCCCAGCAGATAAATGGCCTCGAGCAGGGAGGTCTTACCGGAGCCGTTGTCGCCGCTGATCAGGTTCAGACCCGGATCGAATTCCAAATCGGCCTGGCGGAGACAGCGCAAATCCTCCAGGCGCAGTGCGGACAGGCTCATTCTGGCAGCGGTTCAGAGCCGCATCGGCATGACGACGTACTTGACGCTGACGTTTCCGGGAGCGCGAATCAAACAGCTGCTGTTGGCATCGGTGAGCCCGACTTCGACCGTGTCGGTGTCTACCGCGGCCAGGGCATCGAGCAGGTAGCTGACGTTGAAGCCGATTTCGATCTCCTCGCCCGCGAATTCCACTTCCAGCTGGTCTTCGGCTTCTTCCTGCTCAGGATTGTGCGCCTGCACGGTCAACAGCCCGGGAGCGAACGTCAGGCGGACCCCGCGATACTTCTCGTTAGAAAGGATGGCCGTGCGCTGCAGCGCTGCCCGCAAGGCCTCTCGCCCAGCACTCATGACGCGCGGCGGCTCGGCCGGAATAACACGGCCATATTCCGGGAATTTGCCGTCAATTAGCTTAGAAGTGAAGCGAACTTCGCCGATCTGTACGCGAACGTGATTTGTCCCGATGGCGATTTCGATATCGCCTTCGCCATCCAGCAGGCGCTGCAGTTCCAGCACGCCCTTGCGCGGCAGGATGATCTGCTGCAGCTCACGCGCCTTGCCGCCCAATGGCACCTCGCACCACGACAGGCGGTGTCCATCGGTGGCGACCGCGCGCAGCGCCTGGCCATTGGTCTCGAGCAGGGTGCCATTGAGGTAGTAGCGCACGTCCTGCTGCGCCATGGCGAAATGGGTCTTGTCGATCAGCCGACGGCAGTCCTGCGCTCGAATGGATAGCGTCTGCTGCGCGTTGATGTCGTCGATGACCGGAAATTCCGCCGCCGGCAGACTCGAGAGCGTGAAGCGACTGCGCCCACCGCGCAGCACCACGCGTTCACCCTCGCGCGTGGCCGTGACCTGGCTCTTATCCGGCATGGTGCGGATGATGTCGAGCAGCTTGCGTCCCGGCACGGTGATGTCGCCGGGTTGCTGCACGCTCACTTCGGCTGCAGCAACCAGCTCCACTTCCAGATCCGTGCCCGTGACGCGCAGCCGGTTTTCACGCGCGCTGAGCAATACGTTTGAAAGGATCGGCATGGTCTGCCGTCGTTCCACCACGCCGATGACACTCTGCAGCGCCTCGAGCAGATGTTCGCGTGTCGCGGAGACTTTCATGGTGAATGCGGGTCCTCTGTCTCTTAATGTTCTTTCTTAGGAAAGGTCAATAATAGATATTAAGCCTGTGAATAGCGCGTACAACAGCGCGCCAGTATCTTTTCGCGCGCAATTGCAGCGTTTGGCGCTGCTGCGGTGCCGCGCGAATAACTATGCTCGACGCCTGTGGGCGAAGTGTGGGTAACCTTATCCACAATCTTCTCCACAGCTAATACACCTCAGCCTGGTCAGGGTTCTCAACAGGTTTGAATAATCCTCCTGGATGCGCTGCTCCAGGTCGCGCAGCTCCTTGATGCGTTTGCAGGCGTGCATGACCGTGGTGTGGTCGCGGCCGCCGAAGGCATCGCCGATCTCCGGCAGGCTGTGAGTGGTGAGTTCCTTCGCCAATGCCATCGCTACCTGCCGCGGTCGCGCCACCGAGCGGCTGCGGCGCTTGGAGAGCAGATCCGCCACGCGCACCTTGTAGTAGTCGGCCACGGTCTTCTGAATATTTTCCACCGTGATCAGCCGTGCCTGCAGCGACAGCAGATCCTTGAGAGCTTCCTTGGTGAATTCAAGCGTGATCGGGTGGCCGGTGAAACGCGAGTTGGCGATCACGCGGCGCAGCGCGCCTTCGAGCTCGCGCACGTTCGAGCGGATGCGCTTGGCGATGAAAAACGCTACTTCCTCCGGCAGCTCGATGCCTACCGCCTGGGCCTTGCCGATCAGGATGGCCACGCTGGTCTCCAGCTCCGGCGGCTCGATCGCCACCGTCAGTCCCCAGCCGAAGCGCGATTTGAGCCGCTCCTCCAGGCCGTCGACTTCGCGCGGATAGCGATCGCAGGTCAGGATGACCTGGTGCTGACCTTCGAGCAGCGCATTGAAGGTGTGAAAGAATTCCTCCTGTGAATGCTCCTTGCCGGCGAAGAACTGGATGTCGTCGATCAGCAGCGCGTGCAACGAGCGATAGGAGGTTTTGAAGTCGTTGATGCGATTGTGCTGCAGCGCGCGGACCATGTCGCTCACGAAGCGCTCGGAATGCACGTAGGCGACGCGCGCTTCCTTGTCGCGCTCGATGATCAGATGGCCGATGGCATGCATCAGATGGGTCTTGCCCAGGCCGACACCGCCGTAGATGAACAGCGGGTTGTAGGCGCGCCCGGGATTGCCCGCCACCTGCAGCGCTGCGGCCTTGGCGAAGTGATTGCTCTTGCCTTCGACGAAACTGTCGAAGGTGAAGTCGACGTTGAGCGCCACGCCGACCGACTGCATTCGGCGCGTTCTTCAACACGCCGCGCCTCGACGCTCGGCAGGCCATCCAGCGCCGGGCGCGATCCGACTTCGACCGTGATCGAGGCCGGCTCGGGGATGCCGCGCTCGCGCAGCAGCGGCCCGATGCGCGCGAGCAGGTTGGTGCGCACCCAGTCGACCACGAAGCGATTGGGCGCGAGCAGACGCAGCGCGCCCTCGGCTTCGACCGATTGCAATGGCCGCACCCAAGTGTTGAACTGCTGCTCGGGCAGCTCGTTTTCGAGCGCGCTGAGGCAGCGCGACCACAACGACGCTTCCAAGGGCTCGCTCCGGGAAAAGGGTCGAGAGTCTATACCGGCGCGGCGATGCCCAGGAAGCAGTTGTATTGACACGCGGAGCAGCCGCTGCGTACCCTGCCGGGCCATTTTTCGTTCAGTTTTCAGGGCCTTGAAATCCATGAAACGTACTTACCAGCCGAGCAAGGTGCGTCGCGCACGCACACATGGATTTCGGGCCCGCATGGCCACGAAGAACGGCCGCGCGGTCCTGGCCCGCCGGCGCGCCAAGGGCCGCAAGCGCCTGAGTCCGTAAGAGCGGGCCGGCCAGAGCGTCGCTACGTGGCACGCGCGCGCGCGAACGCCAGGCGCGCAACCGCTGAGCTTTCCGCCAGCGCGCCGGTTGCGTACAGCCGGGCGACTTCAAGCGTGTGTACGCTACCGGCTGCCGCATGGGAAACGAGTTCTTCACGGTCAACATGCAACCGAATGGACTCGGCGCTGCGCGCTTGGGCATGTCGGTGGCGGTGCGGGTCATGGGCAACGCGGTAGCGCGCAATCGCGTACGGCGCATGATTCGGGAAAGTTTTCGTCTGAATCAGGCAATGTTGCCGGCGCTGGACATCGTGATCGGCGTGCGCAGCGCGGAGCGCGTGCCGCCGAGCCCTTGCAGCTGCGCGCGAGCCTTGAGCGACTTTGGCAGAAATTGAATATCAGTCGAGTCCACCATGAGTGCACTGATCCGCTGCCTGCATCCGAGCTTACCAGCTGGCCTGAGCCCGCTGCTCGGGCCGCGCTGCCGCTTCTATCCGTCCTGCTCGCAATACGCGCTGGATGCGGTGAAGCGTTCACGGCAGTCTGCGCGGCGCCTGGCTGGCGCTGCGCCGGCTGGCGCGCTGTCATCCCTGGCATGCCGGTGGCTATGATCCCGTGCCCGCCGCCATTGCCGTTGCGAGCCAGCTCCATGACCGTTAACCTGCGCATTGTTCCTGTGGGCGCTGCTCGGCATGACGTTGTTCGTCAATTACCAGACCTGGATGCACGACTATCCGGCCGCAGTCGCCGGCAAGCGCCGCGCGCTCTGAAGGACCCCAGGCCGCGCTCGACAACAGCGCCCCAACCGCCAGCGAACCGGGCGCCCCGGCGCCGGCCGCAGCGCCCGGCACCGCTGAGCGTCACGGCTGGTGCCGCGCCGATCGCCGCCACGCCGAGTCTGGCCGAGGGCGCCATCGGCCGCTGCGGGCTGCCGGTCAGGTGCACGTACGCACCGACGTACTCGATGTGACAGTCAGCCTGGCGGGCGGCGAGCTGGAACGCGCCGATCTGCCCGCCTATCCGCAGGCCAAGAACACGCCCGACGCCGGTGCGGCTGCTCAATCGCGACAGCGCCGATTCGCTGTTCGTGGTGCAGAGCGGTCTCGCCGGTACCGCGGCGAGCAGGCTCCGACGCATCGCACGCTTTACACCGCGGACGTGCAGGAGCTTCACCTGGGGCCGACGCAGAGCGAGCTGCGGCTGCCATTGCACTGGAGCGACGGTCACGGCGTGACCGTCACCAAGACCCTGATTTTTCATCGCGGCCAGTACCGCATCGGTCTGGAGTACGAGATCCACAATGGCGGCAGCGCGCCGTGGAGCTTTGCGCCCTACGAGCAGATCCTGCGCTACAACACTCCGGTCGAGCGCTCCTATTTCCGGGTCGACAGCTATGCCTTCAAGGGCCCGGCGATTTCCGACGGCAAGAAGTATCCAGAAGCTCGACATCACCAAGGGCGCGAAGCTCGATCAGAGCGTCACCGCCGGCTGGATCGCCGCGCTGCAGCAGCATTTCCTGGCGGCGGTGGTGCCGCCGAGCGATGTTCCCTATCGCTTTGACGCTGAAGACCCAGGGCAATGAATTTCTGCTCTCCGCCACGGGACCCAGCGCAGACCGTGCCGGTCGGCGCCAGCGCCACGGCGCAGGCGAGCGTCTGGGTCGGGCCCGAAGCTGCAGGCGCAGCTCGACCAGGTGGGACCCAAGCTCAGCCTGGTGACCGACTACGGCAAGCTGAGCGTGCTGGCGACGCCGTTGTTCTGGCTGCTCGATCGCGTGCACCGCCTGGTCGGCAACTGGGGCTTCGCGATCATCATCGTGACGATACTGCTCAAGCTGTTGTTCTACCCGTTGTCCGAGGCCAGCGGCCGTTCGATGGCGAAGATGAAGGCGCTCGCGCCGCGCATGAACACGCTGCGCGAAACCTACAAGGACGATCGCGAGAAGCTCAATCGCGGCATGATGGAGCTGTACCAGCGCGAGAAGGTCAACCCGCTTGCGGGCTGTCTGCCGATGGTGATTCAGATCCCGGTGTTCCTGGCCTTTTACTGGGTACTGCGCGACAGCGTCGAGATCCGCCAGGCGCCGTTCATTTTCTGGATCAAGGACCTGTCTGCGCGCGATCCGTATTTCGTACTGCCGGCGCTGATGGCCGGGGCGATGTTCGTGCAGTACAAACTCAATCCGCAGGTTGGCGATCCGATGCAGCAGAAGGTGTTCATGTTCATGCCTCTGGCGATGTCGGTAACCTTCGCGTTCTTCCCGGCGGGACTGGTGCTGTACTGGGTCACCAACACCATGCTGTCTATCCTGCAACAGTGGAACATCAACCGCCGCATAGAGGCCCAGAGCCGCTCGAAGCGGTGAGCGCCAGCGCGCCCACGCCGTTCGCGGCCGACACCATCGTCGCGGCCGCAACCCCGCCTGGGCGCGGCGGCATGGGCAGTCGTCAGGCTTTCCGGTGCGCGCGTGCCGGAGATCGCGGCCGAGCTGCTGGGCGCGGTGCCCGCGCCGCGGTTCGCCACCCGTAGCAGTTTCATGGGTCAGCCCGGCGTCGTGATCGACGCGGGCATTGCGCTGTATTTTCCGGCTCCGCACTCGTACACCGGCGAGCACGTGCTCGAGCTGCAGGGCCACGGCGGCGCGGTGGTGATGGAGGCGCTGATTGGTCGTGCGCTCGAACTCGGGGCACGCCGGGCGCATCCCGGAGAATTCACGCAGCGCGCGTATTTGAACGGCAAGCTCGACCTGGCGCAGGCCGAGGCGGTTGCCGATCTCATCGATGCCACTTCCGAAGCGGCGGCACGCGCGGCAGTGCGCTCGCTCGAAGGGGAATTCTCCGCGCAGGTGCGCGCGCTGGGCGACGCGGCTCGCCAGCTTGCGCGTGCAGGTCGAGGCCGCGATCGATTTTGCCGACGAGGAGATTGAGGTGCTGCCCGACCGCGCTTTGCGCGAGCCCTTGCAGGCGGCCGTACAGCAGCTGTCGCGATTGCTGGCCCAGAGCGCTCACGGGCGGCTGCTGACCGAAGGCATGACCATCGTGATCGCCGGTCCACCCAATGCCGGCAAATCCACCTTGCTCAATCGCCTGGCCGGGCACGAGGCGGCGATCGTCACGCCGCTGCCGGGCACCACGCGTGATGTGCTGCGCGAGCTGATCCAGCTCGATGGCATGCCCTTGCATCTGCTGGACACGGCTGGACTACGCGCCCAGGCGGGCGATGCCATCGAAGCCGAGGGCATCCGCCGCGCCGAGACCGCCATGAGCCGGGCCGATCGCATCCTGTTCGTGATCGATGCCGCCGTCGATCCGCAGGCCATCGCCTACCAGGCGGCGCGCCCGCGGTTGCCCGCCGGGGTGCCAGTAACGGTGATCTTCAACAAGATCGACTTGGCGGCGCGCGCGGCGGCGTTCACGGGCGCGGAGTCGCTCCGGCTCAGTGCCCGCACCGGCGAGGGCCTGGAGTCGCTGCGCGCCCATCTCAAGACCAGCATGGGTTTCACGCAGGGCGCCGTGGGTGCCCTGTCTGCGCGCGCGCGCCACGTGGAGGCGCTCACGCGCTGTGCCCAGCACCTGGATACCGCCCTGGCGCGCACCGCGCAGCCGGGCGCACGCGAGCTTGTGGCCGAAGAGTTGCGTCGGGCTGCATTGGCGCTGGGGGAGCTGCTAGGAACCGAGACTTCCGATGAGTTACTGGGCAGGATCTTTGGCGCCTTCTGCGTCGGTAAATGAAGGCTATTAACGCACCAGCGTTACAATTTGACGTAAAAGGATCGTGGATGTGCTGCCGACGATACAATCGACCCGCGGGCGCAGGGAATTTGCTTGTCCCGCGCCACGCTCGCACACTCGCGCCATGCGTTTTTCCCAGCATTTCGACGTCATCGTCGTCGGCGGTGGCCATGCCGGCACCGAGGCCGCGCTGGCTGCCGCGCGCATGGGCTGCCAGACTCTGTTGCTGACCCAGAACATCGAAACCCTGGGCGCCATGAGCTGCAACCCCGCCATCGGCGGCATAGGCAAGGGTCACCTGGTGCGCGAAATCGACGCGCTCGGCGGGGCCATGGCCTGGGCGGCCGACCAGGCCGGCATTCAGTTTCGTACGCTCAATGCCAGCAAGGGACCAGCCGTGCGCGCCACGCGTGCGCAGGCCGACAGGCAGCTGTACAAGAAAGCCGTCCGCGGCTTGCTCGAGCACCAGCCGGGCCTGTCGATCTTCCAGCAGGAAGCGGCCGGCCTGATGGTGCTGGGCGATCGCGTCGCCGGCGTCGAAACGGTCAGCGGCATCATGTTCGAAGCCGCGAGCGTGGTTCTCACCGTGGGCACTTTTCTCGCCGGGCGCATTCACGTGGGGCTCGAGCACATGGCGGGTGGACGCGCCGGCGATCCGCCGTCGCTGCGGCTGGCCGCGCAACTGCGCGAAATCGCCCCGCGCACCGCCCGGCTGAAGACCGGAACGCCCCCGCGCATTGACGGACGCACCATCGACTACGCCGGGCTGAGCGTTCAGCACAGCGATCTGCCGCTGCCGGTGTTCTCCTTTCTCGGCCGCGCCAGCGAGCACCCGCGGCAGTTGCCCTGCCATATCACGGCTACCAACGAGCGTACCCACGACATCATCCGCGCGGCCTTCGATCGCTCGCCGATGTTCACCGGCCGCATCGAGGGCACAGGCCCGCGTTATTGCCCCTCGGTCGAGGACAAGGTGCACCGCTTTGCCGATAAGAAGGCGCATCAGATTTTTATCGAGCCCGAGGGGCTCGATACCCCCGAGGTCTACCCCAATGGCATTTCCACCAGCCTGCCGTTCGACGTGCAGTGGCAGTTCGTGCGCAGCATCTGCGGCTTCGAGCGTGCGCACCTGACGCGTCCCGGGTATGCCATCGAATACGATTTCTTCGACCCGCGTGATCTGAAGCCATCGCTGGAAACCAAGGCGCTCGCAGGCCTGTTCTTTGCCGGTCAGATCAACGGCACCACCGGTTACGAGGAAGCCGCGGCGCAGGGGCTGCTGGCGGGTATCAACGCCGGCCTGCACCACCGCTCGGCTGAAGCCTGGGTGCCCAGGCGCTCGCAGGCCTACATCGGCGTACTGGTCGACGATCTGGTCACCCAGGGTACCGCCGAGCCGTACCGCATGTTCACCAGCCGTGCCGAGCACCGGCTGCTGCTGCGCGAGGACAATGCCGACGCGCGCCTGACACCGATCGGACGTGAACTCGGGCTGGTCGACGACCAGCGCTGGCGGCTGTTCGAACACAAGCGCCGCGCCATCGATAGCGAGCTGGCGCGACTCGAGCAGTATCGTTTCAAGCCCGGCCAGATTCCGGCGGATTGGTCGGCGCGTGTGCTCGCAGGCGCGGCACCGTCGCGCGATGTGGGTGCCCTGGAATTGCTGCGCCGCCCCGAAGTCAGCTACCGGTCATTGCTCGAGCTGGTGGGCGAGCCGGGCGGCTGCGACAGCGATGGCGCGCCACTGGATGACCGGCTGCCGGCCCAGGTGCAGCGCGACATCGAGGCGCGCAGCAGCTATGCCGGCTACATCGAACGCGCGCAGCACGAGATCGAACGCTCACAGGCTCACCAGGATACGGCGCTGCCCGCGGACCTGGACTACGCCATGCTCGGCGGGCTGTCGCATGAAATCCGCCAGAAACTGACGCAGATCCGTCCGGCCACCGTCGGTCAGGCGGCGCGCCTACCGGGCGTCACGCCGGCGGCGGTATCGATTCTGCTGGTGCACCTTCGCCGCCACAGTACCGGTAACGTGCGCACGGGGTAATATCGGACCAAGCCACGAAGGGGGGTCTTCATGGAAACGGCAGCGCAGGTCTTGCGCCACAAGGACAGTGCCATCTACAGCGTCGAGCCGGACGCGCCGGTGCTCGATGCCATACGGCTCATGGCGGAACATTCCGTCGGTGCGCTACTGGTCATGCACGGTGAGCGGCTGGTGGGCGTGATTTCGGAACGCGATTACGCGCGCAAGGTGATTCTGCTGGGCTTCGCTTCGAGCGAGACACCGGTGCGGCAGATAATGAGTTCGCCGGTCATGACCGTTCGCCCGGAGCAGACGGTGCGCGAGTGCATGCAGCTCATGACCGAAAAACGGGTGCGGCATCTGCCGGTCGTGGAACGTGAGCGCGTGGTGGGCGTGCTGTCGATCGGCGACCTGGTACGCGCCGTGCTCGAAGAGCAGCAGCAGACCATCGAGGAACTCGAGCGCTACATTCGCAGTTGAGACGGCCGCAGCGTATTTCACCGGCGCCAGAACGTCGGCGTGAGCAGTACTGCAAAGGTAATGATCTCGACGCGCCCGAGGAACATGCCGGCGATGCACACCCAGCTCTGGAAATCGTTCAGCGCGCTGTAGTTGCCCGCCGGTCCGACCAGGTTCAGTCCCGGGCCGGCGTTATTGATGCAGGCGACGATTGCCGACAGCGCCGACACGAAGTCCAGGCCTGAGATCAGCAGCGCGAAGATCAGCACCGCCATGGTGATGAAGTACAGGAAAATAAACGCCAGCACCGAATAGACCACGCCATTGGGCACCGTCTGCCCGGAGATTTTCAACGGCGTCACGGCCTGCGGATGCACCAGCGTGAACATCTCGCGCAGCGATTGCTTGAACAGGATCAGCGAGCGGAACATCTTGATGCCGCCGCCGGTCGAGCCGGTGCTGGCGCACAGGGAACTCAGGAACAGCATCCACAGCGGCGCGAATATCGGCCAGCTGCCATAGTCGGTATTCACAAAACCGCTGTCGGTAGCCAGCGAAATCACGCTGAAGGCCCCATAGCGCAGGGAAGTGAAGTAATCGCCGTAGACGTTCTTCATATCCAGGAACAGCGCAATCGCCAGGCAGCTGCCGAGAATGAGCACCAGCATCCAGCGAACTTCCGGGTCGCGCTTATAGACCTTGAAGTCGCCCTTGCGCAGGGCGATGAAATGGGTGGCGAAGTTCATGGCCGCGATCAGCATGAAGATCATCAGCACGAACTCGATCATCGGTGAATGGAAATAGCCGATGTTGGCGTCGTGGGTCGAGAATCCGCCCAGTGCCAGGGTAGAGAACGCATGGCAGATGGCATCGAACAGCGGCATGCCGGCGACCCAGAGCGCCACCGCGCAGGCCGCCGTCAGGCCGACGTAAACCGCACCGAGCGTCCTCGCGGTCTCGGTGATGCGCGGCGCCAGCTTGGCGTCCTTGACCGTACCGGGCGCGCCGGCGCGATACAGCTGCATGCCGCCGACGCCGAGCAATGGCAGGATCGCGACCGCCAGCACGATGATTCCCATGCCGCCGAGCCAGCTCAGGGCGTGGCGCCACATATTGATCGAATGCGGCAACGAGTCGATGCCGCTGAGCTGCGTGGCGCCGGTAGTCGACAATCCGGACATGGTTTCGAAATAGGCGCGCGTGAAGCTCATACCCGGCAGGTCGATCAGTAACGGCATGGTCGCCACCGCTGCGATCGTCAGCCAGCTGACCGTGACCAGCAGGTAGGCATCGCGCGGTTTGAGGTCGTAGCGATAGCGGCGCGTTGCCCAGCGCAGCAGCAGGCCGCCGAGCACGCTGGCGGCCGCGCCGATTGCGAAGCCGCGCAACGGCGCGATCTCGCCATACAACAGCCCGGTCACGATCGGCAGCAGGAAATACAGTGCGAACCAGGCGAGCAGCGAGCCGAAGATGTTCAGTACGCCGAGCAGCGAGCGCATCGCGGGCTTTCCTTAGGTGTCGCTCTGGAACAGCCGCGAGACCGCGTCGATATGGCGGCGGTCGGACAGGAAGATGATCACGTGATCTTCCGCTTCGATGGTGGTGTCGTGATGCGCCATGATGACGCTCTCGCCGCGCACGATGGCGACCACGCTCGCGCCCTGCGGCAGCGTCAGCTGCTGCAGCTGGCGCCCGATCACCCGCGAGCGGCTCTGCGTCCCGTGTACCACCGCCTCGATCGCCTCGGCCGCGCCGCGCCGCAGCGAGTGCACCCGCACCACGTCGCCGCGCCGCACGTGCGCGAGCAGCGAGCCGATGGTGATCGTCTGCGGCGAAATGACGATGTCGATGCTGTGATTTTCCATGAGCTGGCCATAGGAAGGCCGGTTGATCAGCGCCATGACACGGCGCGCACCCAGGCGCTTGGCCAGCATGGCCGAGAGCACGTTGGCCTCCTCGGAGTTCGTCAGTGCCGCAAACACATCGGCGCTGTCGATGTTCTCCTCGACCAGCAACTCCTCGTCGGCGGCATCGCCATTGAGCACGATGGTGTTCTCGAGAATTTCCGATATCCGGCGCGCGCGGCGCGGATCACGTTCGATCAGCTTGACCTGATTGCTCTTCTCCAGCGTGCGTGCCAGCCGCAGACCGATATTGCCGCCGCCGGCGATGACCAGGCGACGCACCGGGTCTTCGCTGCGGCGCAGTTCCGCCATGACGCGGCGCAGATCGTCGACCGCGGCGACGAAAAATATCTCGTCGTGCTCCTCGATGACGGTGTCCCCGGCCGTGGGCACCAGCTTATCGTTGCGATAGATCGCCGCCACCCGCGCTTCCGTGTCGGGCAGATGCTCACGCAATGCCCGCAGTTCGCGCCCCACCAGCAGACCGTCGCGGCGCGCACGCACGCCGACCAGCTGCACGCGTCCGTCGGCGAAGTCGACCACCTGCAGCGCGCCCGGGTACGACAGCAGCCGGGCGATGTACTCGGTGACCAGTTGCTCGGGGCTGATCCAGACGTCGACCGCCAGCGCCCCTTCGGTGAACAATTGCGCGCGCGCGGTGTATTCGGGTGCGCGTATGCGCGCGATCTTGGTCGGGGTACGGTACAGCGCGTGCGCGATCTCGCAGGCGACGATGTTGATCTCGTCGCTGTTGGTGAGCGCCACCAGGATATCGGTATCGGCAATGCCGGCGCTCTCGAGCACCATCGGATAGGCGCCATTGCCGGCCACCGCGCGTACGTCCAGCCGATCCTGCAGATCGCGCAGCACGTCCTCGTTGGTATCGACCACCGTGACTTCGTTGGCGGGCTCGCGCGAGAGGTGATAGGCCGCGGTGCGTCCCACCTGGCCGGCTCCCAGAATCAGGATTTTCATTACATCACTTCAAGGTTTGCATATTGCAGCATGAGCCATTTGGATCCCTGCTGTTCGAAATTGACCTGCACGCGTGCATGCGGACCCTGGCCTTCTATGTTCAGCACCATGCCCTCGCCGAATTTTCCGTGGCGCACGCGCGTACCCAGGCGCATGCCGGCACCGAGGACCTCGGACAGCGGCGTCTGCCACGGGCCGCGGCCATTGTGCGCGCGGCCATTGTGCGCATCGAAGGACGGTGCCTGCGACAAGCGGATGCGCGGCCGCACTTCCTCGATCATAGCCGGCGGCAGTTCCTGGATGAAACGCGATGGCGCGTTATGACTGTCGACGCCGTGCAATCGCCGCTGCTCGGCATAGGTGAAATACAGCTAGCCGCATGGCGCGCGTCATGCCCACATAACACAGCCGTCGCTCCTCCTCGAGACCTTCGAGATCGTTGATCGAGCGCTGGTGCGGAAACAGGCCGTCTTCCATGCCGCACAGGAACACCAGCGGAAATTCCAGCCCCTTGGCGGTGTGCAGGGTCATCATCTGCACGCAATCATCCGAGCGCGTCGCCCTGGCCTTCACCCGACTCGAGCACCGCGTGCGCCAGGAAGCTCTGCAGTGGCGAGCCTTCGCCCTCCGGGTCAAAGCCGCGCGCGGCGCTGACCAGCTCGAGCAGGTTCTCGACCCGGGCTTCGCCGCGATCGGCCTTGTCCTTCTGATGATGCGCGATGAGCCCGCTGAACTGGATCACGTGATCCACCTGCTCGTGCAACGGCAGGCTGGCGATGCTCTGGCCGAGGCCCTCGATCAGCTGCTGGAAGGCGCGCAGGGCATTCGCGGCGCGGCCCAGTGTGGCGTCGGCAACGCGGCCGCTGCTGCGCGCCATAATGAGCTGCCGGCGCCGCGTGCGGCTTCGCGTATGCCGTCGATGGTGCGCGCGCCGATGCCGCGTGGCGGCAGATTGACGATGCGCTCGAACGAGGCGTCATCGTCGCGGTTGGCAATCAGCCGCAGGTAAGCCAGCGCATCCTTGATCTCCGCGCGCTCGAAGAAACGCAGGCCGCCATAGACCCGATACGGCACGCGCGCGCTGATCAGCGCTTCCTCGAAGGTCGCGCGACTGGGCGTTGGAGCGATACAGGATCGCGCATCTCGCGCCGCAGGCCGCCGCGCTGCGTCCACTCGAGGATGCGCGTAACCACGAAGTCGGCCTCGTCGCGCTCGTTGAATGCGGCAAACAGCTTGCACCGGCTCGCCGCGCGCGCCGCTGGTCCAGAGTGTCTTGCCGAGGCGCGCCGGAGTTGTTGGCGATCAGTGCATTGGCCGCCTCGAGGATCGCGGCGGTGGAGCGGTAGTTCTGCTCCAGCCGGCAAAGCTTGGCCTGCGGAAAGTCATCGCGGAACTTGTGCAGGTTCTCGACCCGCGCGCCGCGCCAGCGGTAGATCGACTGGTCGTCATCGCCGACCACGAATGGCGCGCCTTCGGAACCCACCAGCAGCCGGATCCAGGCGTACTGGATGGCGTTGGTGTCCTGGAATTCATCGACCAGCACGTGACGGAAGCGTCCGCGATAGTGGCGCAGCAGTTCCGGCTGATCGCGCCAGAGCTCGAAGGCGCGCAGCAGCAGCTCGGCGAAATCGATCACGCCGGAGCGCTCGCAGTTCTCCTCGTACTGCGCATACAGCTTGATCATCTGGGCTTCGGTGGCATCGTTGCCGGTCTTCAGGTGCTGCGGCCGCCGGCCTTCATCCTTGTGCTTGTTGATGAAGTACTGCACTTCCCTCGGTACCCAGCGGTTCTCATCGAGCTCCTGCGACTTGAGCAGCTTTTTGATCAGCCGCAACTGATCTTCGGAATCCAGTATCTGGAAGGTCTGCGCCAGTGCGGCTTCACGCCAATGCATGCGCAGCAGCCGGTGCGCGATGCCGTGGAAGGTGCCGAGCCAGAGCGCACTGCCCGGGATGCCGAGCAGCTGTCTCGACGCGGCCGCGCATCTCGGCCGCCGCCTTGTTGGTGAAGGTCACGGCCAGGATGCCGTGCGGGGAGACGCCCTCGGTCTGTGATCAGCCAGGCGATGCGGTGCGTGAGCACGCGCGTCTTGCCGCTGCCGGCGCCGGCCAGCACCAGCACGGGCCCGAGCGGCGCGGTGACCGCCGCGCGCTGTGCATCGTTCAGCGGATTGAGGATGGGTGAGAGGTCCATTGGGGGCGCGGATTCTCACCAGCGATTGCGCAGCTCCCGCAGCGCCAGAAATACTTCGCGCGGGCTGGGCAGGTCGGGCATTGCCGGGCGTGTGTTTTTCAGGCCGGCGATGATTTCAGGGTTATCGAGGCGCAGGAACACATTGACCTGCCGCTCCTCGCCCAGGTTGAGCACCGGCATGTCGATGGCCGGCAACCCGGCGCTGCGCTGCGCGAGCTCGCGCGCGCGCTGGTTCGAGGGCTCGCGATCGAGAGTGAAGCCGAGATTGCGCACCAGGTATTCGTGGCCCGGGAACACGCGTGTGGCTGCCGGCAGCCGCGACAGGCAATCGGCATAGCTCTCGTAAAGCAGCTGCGGATCGCCGCCGTGAATGCAGTTGCCAACGCCGGCATTGAACAGCGTGTCGCCCGAGAACAATGCCGGCGCTTGCGCGCCAGCCCCTTCAGCGTACAGGCACAGATGCGCGCGCGTGTGGCCGGGCGTGTCGAGGCAGCGCAACTGCACCGTGCGGCCCACGTGCACCAGCTCGCCGCCGTTCAGCCCGCGCGTGACGCCGGCGATGCGGCCCACGGCCGCGGCATGCGCCAGCAGGCTGGCACCGGTCTGCCGCATCAGCGCGGCATTGCCGCCGGTGTGGTCACCGTGCTCATGGGTGTTGAAGATCTGGCGGATCGACCAGTTGAGTTGCTGCGCGCGCGCCAGGCATGCCTGCCAGTTGAGCGGATCGATGGCCAGCGCCTCGCCGCTCTCCGGGCAGGCGACCAGGTAATGGAAGTTGCGGCCTTCGTTGTCGGCGAAGATGCGTTCGATCAGCATGGCGCCCTCCCGCAGCGCGCTGCTGCGGCTATGAATGGCCGGTTGGCAGGTAGTGGTCGACCAGCAGCGCCAGGAACAGCCACATCAGGTAGCTGATCGAAAAGCGGAACATGCGCATGGGCAGATCGTCCCGGCGGCCGCGCTTGAGGGCGATCGCCTGCCACAGGAAGCGGCCATTGAGCACCAGTGCCGCGGCCAGATAGAGCAGACCGCTCATGCCGATCATGAACGGCAGCATCGTGACCAGGCACAGGATCACGGTGTAGAGCAGCACGTGCAGACGCGTGAATTCCACGCCGTGCGTGACCGGCAGCATGGGAATGTCGGCGCGGGCGTAGTCGTGGCGACGCGCGATCGCGAGCGCCCAGAAGTGCGGTGGCGTCCAGGCAAAGATGATCAGGAACAGCAGCAGTGCCTGCGCGCTCACATGGTCCGTGACCGCGATCCAGCCCAGTACCGGCGGCGCCGCGCCGGCGGCACCGCCGATGACGATGTTCTGCGGCGTCGCGCGCTTGAGCCACACGGTGTACACCACCGCATACAGGATCAGCGACAGGAAGGTCAGCACCGCGGTGAGCAGGTTGACGAAGGCGATCAGTATGCTCATCGACGCCAGGGCCAGAACCAGCGCAAAGCCCAGCGCCCGCGCGGGCGTCAGATGTCCCGAGGGCAGCGGACGATTGCGCGTGCGGCCCATGCGCGCGTCGATTTGCCGATCCAGCACATGGTTGACGGCCGCGGCCGAGGCCGCCGCCAGCGCGATGCCGAGGTTGCCGAATACCAGCGCGTCCAGCGGCGGCAGGCCCGGGCTGGCCAGCAGCGTGCCGACCACCGCGGTCAGTACGATCAATGCCACGACTCGCGGCTTGGTCAATTCAAGGTAGTCACGCCAGCTGGCGTGAAAAGGAATGGACGGGGCGTCGGTGCGGCTCATGGTTGGGCAGGTCGCAGGGAGCTGTTGAGGGCTAGAGTCGCCAACAATAGCAGGGCGGCGCCGGCATTGTGAGCCGTCGCGAGCCACAGCGGAAAGCCGCGCAATACCATGCTCACGCCGATGGTCAATTGCAGGCACAGCAATGCCAATACCAGCAGGGCCGCACGGCGCACCATGGCGCGCGCGCCCGCTGCCAGGGCCACAATCGCCGCCGCCGCCAGCGCCGCACTGGCGATGAGGGCGCCCAGGCGATGGATCAGCTGGATGGCTACCAGCCCCTGGGATTCGATGCCGCGCCACAGCCAGTAGGCGGATCGGAAATCCGTGCGGGGCCACCAGCTGCCCTGGCAGGTGGGCAGGTCCGGACAGGCCAGCGCCGCGTAATTGCTGCTGGTCCAGCCGCCGAGCGCGATCTGTAACGCCAGGACGAGCAGGCCCAACAGCGCCAGGACCCGCGCCCGCTTAAGGCTGCCGCCGTGCAAGTGGGCGCCGTGGCTCCAGGGCCCGCCACGCCGGCGAGCCAGTTCCAGCACCATCCACCACAGCAGCGACAGGGTCGTGAGTCCGAACAGCAGGTGCAACGTGACGATCAATGGCTTGAGCCGCCAGGTCACGGTCAGCATGCCGAATATACCCTGCAGGATCACGATGCCCAGCAGTCCCACGCCTAAGCTGCGCGGTGCGATGCGTTCGCGCCGCCAGAGCACCGTCATGGCCGCCAGGCACATGATCAGCAGCCCCAGGGTACCGGCGGCATAGCGGTGCAGCATTTCGCGCCAGGCCTTGCCGAGTTCCAGTGGCTGTCCGGCATGCTCGGCGCCGATCGGCGTCAGGTGGCCGTAGCAGCCCGGCCAATCCGGGCATCCCAGGCCCGCATCGCTCAAGCGCACGTACGCGCCCAGCACCACCACGATCAGGCACAGCGAGCAGGCCGTGATTGCAAAGACGCGTATGAGCGCAGCGTGTCGCATAGCTGAGGCGCTAACCGATGTGCGAGAGAGCCAGCAGCTTTACCAGATCGTCATGCATGCCCCTCGGATTGGCATGCACGTCGTAGCGCATCATGAGATTGCCCTTTGGGTCGACGATGAACAACGTCGACGCTCGCTCATCGGCCGGAAACAGAGCCAGCAGCGCCGCGCCGTCCGGCCGTTGCGCATCCAGCGTAATCAGGCCGGCATGTTCGCGCTCGAGAAAGACACGATCACAGCACTGCCCGGTCACCAGGAATACGCGCTGCACCCGTGGTATCTCGTGTCCCAGACCCAGCTGCGTCTGGCGCATGAAGTACAGCGACGAGTGGCAGGCAGCATCGCAATCTCCCGTCCCCACGTACACCAGCGACCAGATGCCCTGGAGTACTGCCGCCGCGCCAGTGGTCGGCAGTGGCCGTGGCGGCTCGATCAAGGTGCCGTGATTGGTTTGACCCGGCGGGCGCCAGTGCCAGCCGTAGTACATGGCGAACGACAGCAGCAGCGGTGCGAAGAACATCAGCGCCAGCAACAGCATGATGCGTCGAGAGGAGCTCACCGCCCGGCCTTGTGCCAGTTCAGCGCGCCGTACAGCCCCAGCGCCAATGCCGCGAAGCCCCACCATTGGAAGGCATAGGAGATGTGACGCTCGGGACCGAAGCTCGTGTTGGGCCGCCAGTCGCGCAGGTATCCGAGTGGCTCGCCGGCATTGAGCAGCAGTTGCTGCGTCTCGAGCGGGCGCCCCAGCGCGGCCGACAGATCCGCCATGGTGGGAAAGCTCGTGAGTTTCGGCCATTGCGGTCCCGGAGCAGGCGGCACGTGTCCGAGTGCTATGCCTGCCACCGGCAGCGCATCGAGCTTACCCGCCGGCGTCAGCGTGACGGAAAAGTCCAGGGCGATAACGGGCAACTGGCGACGGCTGGCGGTCAGCGGCAGCCAGCCGCGATTGACTATCAGCGTGCGGCCGTCATCGAGCAGCAGCGGTGTGAGCACCTCGTAACCCGGCTGGCCGTCGTGCGACATGTTGTCCAGCAGAAACTGGTGCGCGCCATCGTAGCGGCCCTGCGCACGCACCTGCGTATAGCGCGGCAGCGTCGCGCTGGCTCGGCCGGCGAGGGGTTCGACCGCAGCGCTTCCGGCACGGAAGGCAGCCGCGAGCTCGCTCTTGTACTGCGCGCGGTGCCATTGCCAGCGTCCGAGATTGATGAAGGCAATCACCGCGAGCAGCGTCAGTGCCGTCATGGCCCAGGAGGCTGACCAGCGGCCGCGGCGAAAGTTGAGCGTCAGCGCCAATATGGGCTCCAGCGAGGGGCCTGCATTGTGCCTCTATAATGGGGCGGTGTTCATCCGAATAGTAATACTCGGCATGCTGGCCGCCATCGTGATCAGCCTCGGTACGGCGCTCTATCACCTTGGTTCCGGCAAGGGCGATTCGGGAAAAATGCTGCGGGCGCTGACGCTGCGAATTGCCTTGTCGCTATTGCTGTTCCTGCTGTTGATGATCGCCTGGCGGGCGGGCCTGATCGCTCCTCATGGCCTCCAGCCCTAGCGCGCGGATCAGCCATCGAGGATCGACAGGTCGATCAATGCCTGGCGCGCTTGCACCAGACCCAGCACCTGCACCGCGTGCATGCCGAGCCTGCGTGCCGCCTCGACGTTGAGCGAATTATCGTCGAAGAAAAGCACCTGCGCGGGATGGCAACCCAGAGATTCCACCACCTGTTCGAAGGCTTCCGGATCAGGCTTGATGCGTCCAGTCAGATGCGACACGAAGTGACTGTCGAAGGCGCTGCCGAGTCCCATTTCATCCAGCACCCGCGGCCAATGCAGCGGATTGCTGTTCGAGAGCAAAGCACGCTGATAGCGGCGCGGTATGCGCGCCAGCATTTCCAATGTGCCGGGATACAGGCCGGTGGGCCAGCCGACAAACGAATCCAGGAACTGCTGCGGCCCGACCGCGAGACCAAATTCCGAGATCACGCCGGTGGCGAACTTCGGTGCATCGATCTGGCCGGATTCGAATGCCCGCACTGATTCCGACTGCAGCCAGCGGCGCCACAATTCTTCAGCGTCAATACGGTTACCCAGCCAGGCAAGGATCACCTCGACGCCGCCGAGCTGTACCAGCACGCCGCCGACATCGAACAGCAGGACGCGGATGTCCGGATTCGCAGTCGCGGTATTCACGCGCGCCCGCCGGGCATGGGCCGCCGGCTTACATCCAGTACACGAACACGAACAGTCCCAGCCACACCACGTCGACGAAGTGCCAGTACCACGACACGGCTTCGAAGGCGAAATGCCTGGTCGGCGTGAAGTGCCCCTTGAGCGTACGCAGCCAGATGATCGTCAGCATGATGGCGCCGATGGTAACGTGCAGGCCGTGAAATCCGGTCAGCATGAAAAATGTCGAACCATAGATACCGGTCGACAGACGCAGCCCGAGCTCGCGGTAGGCCTCGCCGTATTCGTGGGCCTGCAACGCGACGAAGCTGAAGCCCAGTATGAACGTCAGGGCGAGCCAGAATTTGAGCGCGCCGCGGTGGCCGGCGCGCAGCGCGTGGTGCGCAATGGTTACCGTGACGCTGCTGCTGAGCAGGATCACGGTATTGATCGCCGGCAAGCCGAAGGCGGGCACGGTTTCGAAGGTGCCGTCGGCGCGCGGCCCCAGGTGCGCCGGACCATTGGTGGGCCAGCCCGGATTGTACTGCTGCCACAGGAATATCTTGTTCAGGGTCTTGACGCCCAGGCCGCCTACCCACGGCACCGACAGTTCACGCGCGTAGAACAGCGCGCCGAAGAAGGCCGCGAAGAACATGACCTCGGAGAAAATGAACCACATCATGCCGATCCGGAACGAGCGGTCGACCTCGAGGTTGTAGACGCCGTGCTGGTTCTCACCGATGACCGTGCTGAACCAGCAGAAGAACATGGTCGCGAGCAGTATCGCGCCCGGCAGGAACACATAGCCGCCCGCCCAGTCGTTGAGATAGCACACCCCGCCCGCCATCAGGCAGAACAGCGCCACCGATCCCAGGATCGGCCACGGGCTGTTGTGCGGCAGGTAGTATTTGCTGGAGTCGGTATGAGTCTGCGACATCAGTGTCTATCCTTTGGGGTGGCTCGGGACATCGTAGAAGGTGTAGGCAAGCGTCAGCCGGTCGAGATAGGCCGGCAATGACGGGTCCACGAAAAAACGCACCCGCATCACGCGCTGCTCATCGCGCGCGAACGCTCTGCGGTGAGAAACAGAAGCATTCGGTCTTGTGAAACCAGGCCGCGGCCTTCGACGGCACGATGTCGGGCACGGCCTGCGCGGTGGTGTCATGACCGGTCAGGTTGTGGGCGAAGAAGTCGCCTTCATAGAGCTGCCCCGGGTGCACCTGAATCGAACTCACCACGGGGCGGAATTCCCAGTTGCCCACCGTCGGCAGGTTGGCGACGAAATCAATCGTCACCCAGCGCGCCTTGTCGGCCGTGTCCCCCGCCATCGCCACCGCGCGTAACAGGCTCTTCTGGTTGCCCAGACCGGTGATCGAGCACAACACGTCGTACAGCGGTACCAGCGCAAACCCAAAAGCGAAACTTCCAGCAACGAACAGTGCCAGCTTGCACACCAGGTTGCGGTGCTGACCGCGCTTGGGCTGCTCGCTCATGCGTGCCCGTGCTTCAACGCGTACCAGATATAGAAGGCGTAGAACGACAACCGCAACGGCGCCCAGCATGAATGCCGTGCGGCGCACGTGCCGCCGCTGGCGGTGTGATCTGCGGGCTGTCCAAGCTCGTTGCCTTAGCCATGGGTCTCGTGCGTCGGCGCGCCGTGCTCGAGCTGAGATCACGCCGGCGCCTCGGTCCAGCTGTGATACGGCGCCGGCGAGGGCAGCTCCCACTCCAGGCCGCACGGCCTCTTCCCAGACGCGGTCCGGTGGCCTTACGCCGCCGTGCGCGCACTTGCCAGATCAGATGACGAACAGGATCTGCGAGGCGCCGAAGCAGAAGCCGCCGATCGAGGACACCATGTTCCAGTCGGCGAACTGCGTGGAGTAGTCGGGAATGCGGCGCGGCATGCCGGCCAGGCCGAGGAAGTGCTGCGGGAAGAACAGCACGTTCACGAAGATCGTCGACAGCCAGAAGTGCCACTTGGCCAGCGTCATGTTGTACATGTGGCCGGTCCACTTCGGCAGCCAGTAGTAGACCGCGCCGATGATGGCGAAGATCGCGCCCGTGCACCAGCACGTAGTGGAAGTGCGCCACCACGAAGTAGGTGTCCTGGTACTGGAAGTCGGCCGGCGCGATCGCCAGCATCAGGCCCGAGAAGCCGCCGATCGAGAACAGGAACAGGAATGACGAGCGCCCACAGCATCGGCGGCTCGAAGCTGATCGAGCCCTTGCACATGGTCGCCGACCAGTTGAACACCTTCACGCCGGTGGGAATGGCGATCAGCATGGTCGAGAGCATGAAGAACAGTTCACTCGCCAGCGGCATGCCCACGGTGAACATGTGGTGCGCCCAGACGATGAACGACAGGAAGGCGATCGAGGCGGTGGCGTACACCATCGCGTCGTAGCCGAACAGCGGCTTGCGCGAGAAGGTCGGGATGATCTCCGAGATGATGCCGAAGGCCGGCAGGATCATGATGTAGACCTCGGGATGGCCGAAGAACCAGAAGATGTGCTGGAACATCACCGGGTCGCCGCCGCCGGCGGCGTTGAAGAAGCTGGTGCCGAAGAAGTGGTCGGTCAGCAGCATCGTGACCGCGCCCGCCAGCACCGGCATCACCGCGATCAGCAGGAAGGCGGTGATCAGCCAGGTCCAGACGAACAGCGGCATGCGCAGCAGCGTCATGCCCGGCGCGCGCATGTTCATGATGGTCACGATGACGTTGATCGCGCCCATGATCGAGGAGGCGCCCATCAGGTGGATCGCGAAGATCGCCATCGGCAGCGCATCGCCGGTCTGCAGCGACAGCGGCGGATACAGGGTCCAGCCGCCGGCCAGTGCCGCCGCCGGGCACGAACAGCGAGCCGAGCAGCAGCGTGAAGGCGAACGGCAGGATCCAGAAGCTGAAATTGTTCATGCGCGGCAGCGCCATGTCGGGCGCGCCGACCTGCATCGGGATCATCCAGTTGGCCAGTCCGACGAAGGCCGGCATGACCGCGCCGAAGATCATGATCAGCGCATGCATGGTCGTCAGGGTGTTGAACAGCGCCGGATCGACGAACTGCAGGCCGGGCTTGAACAGCTCGGCGCGGATCACCATGGCGAAGGTGCCGCCGACGAAGAACATGATGCAGCTGAACACCAGGTACAGCGTGCCGATGTCCTTGTGGTTGGTGGTCGTCACCCAGCGCCCCCAGAAGCCGTGCGGCTTGTGGTCGTGGGCATCGTGGGCGTCGGCGTGTTCGCGTATGGGCCATGTGACTGTACTCGCTGAAGAGTCGTTTTCGAGGCTGCTGCCAGTCTCTGGCTGCGGGGAAACCTGCCGGAGCGCGCTGGATGTCCAGCCGTCGGCGCGGGCGCTGAGCCGGGCGCTGCCGGCAGCCGTCTGGCGCGGGGCGGCCCGGATGCTGCCGCCTGAGCCTCCTTCTGCTGCGCGAGCCACTTCTCGAAATCAGCCTTGCTGCGACCTCCACCACGATCGGCATGAAGCCATGATCGCGTCCGCACAGCTCGGCGCATTGACCGCGATAGATGCCGATCTTGTCGGTGTCGGTGTCGAACCAGGCCTCATTGATAAAGCCCGGGATCGCGTCCTTCTTGATCGCCAGCGCCGGCACCCACCACGAATGGATGACGTCCTGGCCCGTGATCAGCACGCGCACCTTGACGCCGGCCGGCACCACCAGCGGATGATCGACATCGAGCAGATAGTTGGGCACGCGAGTACGGATCGATGCCCGAATTGAGCTGACGCGCTGCGTCACTGTCGCGGTCCAGCGTGGACAGGACCGTGACGCCGGGTGCCGACATATTCATAGCCCCAGCTCCACTGATAGCCGGTGACGCGGATGGCGAGCTGCGCGCCGCTGGTATCCTCGGTCTCCACCAGCACGCGCGCCGCCGGCACGGCCATGCTGATCAGGATCAGCACCGGCAGATGGTCCAGATCACCTCCACGCGCGTGCTGTGCGTCAGATGGGTGTCGGCCACGGCGCCCTCCGAGTTACGGAAGCGCGCCATCGAATAGATCATGAATCCGAACACGACGACGGCGATGCCGACGCACCACCAGAACATCAGCATGTGCAGCCCGTAGATCTGTCGCGAGAGGGCGCTGATGCCCGGGGTCATGTTCAGCGTCCAGGCTGCCTGGGCGCTCGGCGCCGCCAGTGCCGTGAAGGTCGCCGACAGGGACCGCGCACAGGCGCGAGCTCTTGTCATCGTTCTGGTCATTATTCTGGCCTTAAGCCCTAAATTTGTTCTTGCGCATTCGACAGCGGCGGCGACTCGTTGACACGACCGACCGAACGCATCAGCCGTCCGGCCAATGCTCGCCGCTCCTCCTCAGTCAGGAAACCGCCGATCTCGCACGAACGCCCATGGGACTCAATCGTCAGGCGGCTCGGATGCAAGCGAGCATCAGCGCGGCGCAGTTTAACCCGCGCCCAATGCCGCGGGAACTCAATCTGCTCGAGTGCCGCTGCCGTCGCGGGTCTCCACCGTGATCCGATCATCGCTCAGCAGTATGGTCTGGGAGAAATTTCGCCTTCGCAGACTCACCCGCAATGCCCAGCCCAGCAGCAGCATTTCCATGCCCGCAAACGGCAGAATCGGCCACATGCCGCGCCATGCCAGCGAACCGGCAATGCCGAATGACACCAGGCAGATGCTGGCGAAGAACGCCAGCGCGGATTGCGGCCGTAGCGAACAGTTCGGCGCGATTTGAATTATCAGCACGTCGTTCAAGTACAGTCCGGCGGCGCGGACTGTGGTTGAACCCGCGACCGCTCGATCATACTGAAGCCGTGTTTTCTACGGCAAGGGTGGCGCGCACGCGATCAGCGCCCGCGCGGCCGGCGCAAGCCACGCCGAATCCCGCTCGCCGCCAGGAGCAAAGGGCAGCAACGCGAGCTGCGGTGCCGGCAGGCGTTGCTGCAAGGTCTGGAGGTTCTCGGCCTGCGCCGGCATCGCCGGATCGATCGCGCTGGCAATCCAGCCGATCAGCGTGGCGCCGGCACTGCCGATGGCCTGGGCGCTCAGCAGCGCGTGATTCAGGCAGCCCAACCTCAATCCCACAACCAGCACCACGGGCAAACGCAACGCACCAGCAACCTCCGCCATGGTCATCTTCTGGCCAATGGGGGTCAGCCAGCCGCCAGTGCCCTCTACGACCACCACATCGCAGGTTTCGGCCACCCGGACATAGGCGGCCACAATAAGCGCAAGATCGATGACGATACCATCTCGTTCGGCGGCGATATGCGGTGATACCGCCCAATCGAAGCAATAGGGGTTGATGGCCCGCTGATCGGCTGAGCCTACTGGAAGCTTCGGTGATAGCACGAACATCTTCGTTGATAAATACGCCATCGTCGGCGATTACACCGCTTGCGATGGGTTTCATGCCATTGGCGCGAACGCCTTCGCGGCGCAGCGCCCGAATCAGGCCCAGCGTCACCCTGGTTTTGCCGACGCCGGTGTCGGTACCGGCCACGAACACGCCGCGGGCCTGCGCACTCATCGGCGCGTGGTCCGTACCGCGCCCACCGGCACCGCGAATTCACCGGGGACTTGGCCACTGGCCGCTGCAGCCTGGACGCTGTCGCCTCCAAAGGCCGCGCCGAAAATCACCTCGAAAGTCGCCGGCAATCCTTCGGCCGTGCGTGATTGCTCGTAGGCATTGAGCATGGTTTGCATGCGGGTGCGGCCGGTCAGTCCGCGCGCGCGCGTCCGGGCCGCATTGCCGGCGCCCAGTTGCTTGAGTTCGCGCATGAGCCCATGCGCGTGCGCGTAGTGCAGTCGATAGTGCTCGAGATCCGTGACCGGCTCGGCGAACCCGGCACGGCTGAGGCCGTCAGCGAGCTGCTGCATGTCGGCGAACAGGCTCACGTGCGTGTATTCGTCGGCCGCGGCCCAGGCGCTGCGCAGCTCGCTCAGGGTATCGGGACCGAAGGTGGAAAACAGCAGTAGCCCGCCGGGCCTGAGTACGCGCGCGAGTTCCCGGAACACCACATCCGGCTGATCGCACCATTGCAGCATCAGATTGCTGTAGATGAGATCGGCGCTGCGTGCGGCCAGGGGCAGCGCGCGGGCGTCGGCGCACACACGCGCCAATCGCGCCCGGCGCCACGGCCAGCGCTGGCGCGGCATGGCTTGCAGCATGCCCTCGGCGATGTCGATCGCGAGCACCTGGGCGCGCGGAAACTGGCGATGCAATTGCGACTGCCGCGTGACCTGCGCCGGCGCCCACATCGAGCACGCATTGCGGCGTGAGCTTGAAATACTGCAGTCGGTCGAGCAGCTCGGCTCGTACATGCCGCTGCAGCGTTGCCGCCTCTTCGTAGTGCGCGCCCGCGCGGCTGAACGAGCGCACCACGGCCCGGCGATCCAATTCAAACACGTGGCGGCTGTGCCTGGGTCATGCGCGCATGGCCTCGCGAGCGAAAACCGCCGCCAGGGCCTCGACCAGCGCGTCTACCTGCGCCTCCTGGTGCGCGGCGGACAGCGTCACGCGCAGGCGCGCGCTACCCGGCGGCACCGTTGGCGGCCGGATCGCCGCTACCCAGAATCCACGCTCGCTCAACGCCTCGCTGAATGCCAGTGCCTGCGCTGGACTGGCCACCATCAGCGGCTGTATGGGTGTCGATGAGGGCAGCACTGGCAGGCCCAGTGCGGCCGCGCCGGCGCGGAAGCGTTTCACCAGCCCCTGCAATCGTGCCCGCCGCCAGGGCTCGGTCTGCAGCAGTTTCAACGCCGCACGCGTGGCCGCGGCGACCGCCGGCGGCAATGCCGTGGTGTAGACATAGGTGCGGGCGCGCTGAATCAGGAATTCAATCAGCGCGGCATCGCCGGCGACGAATGCACCGAAGCTGCCCAACGCCTTGCCCAGGGTGCCCATCAGTATCGGTACCGAGCCGGCATCCAGGCCGGCTTGCTCGAGGGTACCGCCGCCGCTGGCGCCCAGCACCCCGAATCCATGCGCATCGTCGACCATGAGCCAGGCGCCGTGCTGCATCGCCACTGCGGCGAGCTCGGACACCGGCGCAACGTCGCCATCCATGCTGAACACGCCATCGGTCACGATCATGGCCACGCCGGCGTGGCCTGCCAGCGCACGCGCGGCAGCCGCTGACTGCAGGTGTGGATAACGGCGCAGGCGCGCGCCGGCGAGGCGCGCGGCGTCGAGCAGCGAGGCGTGATTGAGACGGTCGGCGACGATGAGGTCGTGGCGTGCGCTCAGCGCGCTCACCACCCCGAGGTTGGCCATGTAGCCGCTGGAGAACAGCAATGCGCGCTCGCGGCCGGTGAATGCCGCCAGTTCCGTCTCCAGCGCGTGATGCTCGAGCGAATGGCCGGTAACCAGGTGCGAAGCCCCGGCGCCGAAGCCGTGCCGGCGCAGGCATTCGCCGGCTGCGCGAATCAGCTCCGGATGAGTGCGCAGGCCGAGGTAATCGTTGCTGCAGAAATTGAGCAGCTCGCGGCCATCGACGCGCACGCGCGCCGGCTGATCCAGGTCGGGACGTCGCCTCGACTATGCGGCGGCGGCGGCGCAGGTGCCGCGATTCCAGCGCCTCGAGCTCGCGCACGAGCGACTGTGAGTCAGGCCGCTCCATGTACAGCCGCGCCGCTTTCGGGCTGCATCCCCAAACGCCGCAGCAGTGCGCGATCGCGCGCGACGTCCGGATTGCCCGTGGTCAGCAGCTTCTCGCCATAGAAAATGGAATTCGCTCCGGCCAGGAAAGCCAGTGCCTGCAGCTCATCGCTCATCTCGCTGCGGCCCGCCGACAGGCGCACCTGCGCCTTCGGAATCATCACGCGCGCCACCGCAATGGTGCGAATGAAATCAAACGGGTCTACCGCCGGGCCGTGCGCCAGCGGTGTACCGGGCACGCGCACCAGCTGGTTGATCGGCACGCTCTCGGGGTGCTGCGGCAGGTTCGCCAGCGTGACCAGCAGTTCGCGCCCGATCGCGCTGCGATTCGCCCATGCCGACGATACCGCCGCAGCAGACATTGAGTCCGGCATCGCGCACGGCGCTCGAGGGTATCGAGCCGGTCCTGGTAGCTGCGCGTGGTGATGATGCTGGCGTAAAACTCCTCGGAGGTGTCGAGGTTGTGGTTGTAGTAGTCCAGTCCCGCGCTCTTGAGTTCCTGGGCCTGGCTGGCATCGAGCATGCCGAGTGTGGCGCAGGTCTCGAGCCCCAGCGCGCGCACCTCGCGCACCATCTGCGCGATCTGTTCGATGTCCCGGCGCTTCGGGCTGCGATAAGCCGCGCCCATGCAGAAGCGCGTCGCCCCGGCCGCGCGCGCCGCGCGCGCGCGTTCGACCACCTGTGCCACCGGCATCAGCGCCTCGACGCCCACGCCGGTGTCGTAGCGCACGCTCTGCGGACAATAGGCGCAGTCCTCGGGGCAGGCGCCGGTCTTGATCGACAGCAGGGTGCTCATCTGCACGGTGTTCGGGGCATGCCAGGCGCGGTGAATGCGCTGCGCCGCGAAGATCAGATCGGCGAACGGCTGCGCGAACAGCGCTTCGGCCTGCGCAAGCGACCAGTCGTGGCGAAGCGAGCCATTCTGCATGCACGCCATATTCAATGCGGCATCTGGGCTTGTCAACCAAACGCGGGTGCCAGAGTGAACGGATGATCAAATAATCGCCGCCCTGGAAACGTTGCTGTCAGCGGCTGGTGGCGTATTCGATCAGGATGCCGGCGAAAATCGCGAAGCCGACGTAGCTGTTGTTCTGAAACGCCCGCAGGCAGGCCGCGGGCTCGCGATCGCGGATCAGCCACTGCTGCCAGATGAACAATACCGCGGCTGCCGCCAGGCCGCAGTAGTAGCCGGCGTCGAAATGCAGGCGTGCGTCCCATCAGCACCAGCGCCAGCAGCATCATGCACTGCATGGCCGCGATCATGAGGCGGTCCATGTCGCCGAACAGAATCGCGCTCGAGCTGCACGCCGACGCGCACATCATCCTCGCGATCCACCATGGCGTACTGGGTGTCATAGACACCGGCCCATAGAACGGTGGCGATCAGCATGAGCCAGCCGACGCGCGGCACCGATTCGAGTGTGGCGGCAAATGCCATCGGCACGGCCCAGCCGAAGCACAGCCCCAGGTACAGCTGCGGCAATGGAAAGAAACGCTTGAGCAGCGGATAGGAGATGGTCAGTGCCGCGCCGACGAAAGCCAGCTTCAGACTCAGCGCGTTCAGCGCAGCGCCAGCAGCAGTGCCGCCACCAGCAACAGCGCGAACAGGCTCAGGGCCTCGTAGGGCGAGACCACGCGCGCGGCCAGCGGACGCGCGCGCGTGCGGCGCACGTGCGGGTCGATGTTGCGATCCGCGAGATCGTTGACGATACAGCCGGCGCTGCGCATTACCACGGTGCCGGCGATGAATATCGCCAGCAGGCGGCGCGGCGGATGACCGGCGCCGGCGATCCACAGTGCCCACATGCGTCGGCCACAGCAGCAGCCAGATGCCGACCGGACGGTCCAGGCGCATGAGCTGCAGCGAAGGCCAGCGCTCGCCGCAAGCCGCCGCGACAATCGCGGGTCCGGCTCCTCGATGCGCGCAGCGGCAGGTCAGCCGACGCGTCCATACTGCTCCCGCTCGCCGATCCAGCGCGTGCCGCAGGGCCGCCACGCATCGGGGATCGTTCTCGATCATGAGCGCGGCGGCGGCGCGCACCGCGCTCGAGCAGAGTCCGCATCGCGCGATAGATCGGCGACGCGCAGCTGCGCCAGGCCGGTCTGCCGCCGCCCCAGCAGCTCGCCGGGGCCGCGCAGCTCCAGGTCGCGGCGCGCGATACGAAAGCCATCGTTGGTATCGCGGATGGTCGCCAGGCGCGCGCGCGCCATCTGCGACAGCGGCGCGCGGTACAGCAGTACGCAGTTGCTTTCGTGCACGCCGCGGCCGACACGGCCGCGCAACTGGTGCAATTGCGCCAGTCCCATGCGCTCGGCATTCTCGATCACCATGAGGCTGGCATTGGGCACGTCGACGCCGACCTCGATCACGGTGGTGGCCACCAGCAGCTGGGTCTCGCCGGCGATGAAGCGCTGCATGATCTGGTCTTTCTGCTTGGACGGCATGCGCCCGTGCAACAGCTCGACCCGCCGCGCCGGCAGCGCCTCGGTCAATGCCTGCGCGGTCTCCTCGGCCGCCTGGGCATTGAGCTCTTCGCGACTCGGCAATCAATGGGCAGACCCAGTAGGTCTGGCGACCGGCACCGCAGGCCTGCATCGATGCGCGCCACGATCTGCGGCGCGTTTCTGCTCGGGCACGACCACGGTGCGGATGGCCGTGCGTCCCGGAGGCAGCTCATCGACGATCGATACGTCGAGGTCGGCATATACCGTCATGGCCAGGGTGCGCGGAATAGGCGTCGCGCTCATGATCAATTGATGCGGAGTGCGGGCACCGCCCTGACCGCCCTTGGCCGCGAGCTGCAGCCGCTGCTGCACACCGAATCGATGCTGCTCATCGATGATGGCCAGCGCCAGATTTTCGAACCGCACTTCGCTCTGGAACAAGGCATGGGTACCCACGCACAGCCGCGCCTGGCCGCTGGCGGCCGAGCGCAGCGCCGTGCGCCGCGCGCGCGCGCTCTGGGAGCCGGTCAGCAGGCTCACGGGGATGCCCAGCGGCTCGAACCAGCTCGACAACGAGCGTGCATGCTGCTCGGCCAGCAATTCGGTCGGCGCCATGAACGCAGCCTGCCCGCCGCTGCCGATCGCACGCGCTGCGGCGGCGGCGGCGATTACGGTTTTGCCGCAGCCGACGTCGCCCTGCACCAGCCGCGCCATCGGCTGCGCCGTGCACAGGTCGTGATCGACCTCGCGCAGCACGCGCTGTTGCGCGGCCGTGAGCCGGAATGGCAGTGCCGCGAGCAGCCGCGCCTGCAGGCCGGCGGGGTCCGGTAAGGGCAGTCGCCGCGGTCGCGCCGCGAGCGCCGACGCAATTCCATCAGCGACAGCTGGTGCGCCAGCAATTCCTCGAACGCCAGGCGGCGCTGCGCCGGATGCCGGCCCGAGGACAGTTCGGCGAGCGAAGTGCCGACCGGCGGTCGATGCATGAATTCCAGCGCCGATCGCAGGCCAGGCAGGCGCAGTCGCTCGCGCAGCGCTCTCGGGCAGCAGCTCGTTGACACCCTGCGCGTCGAGCGCGCGCAGAGCCCGATCCACCAACATGCGCAAGCGCCCCTGGGTCAGGCCCTCGGTGGCCGGATAGATCGGCGTCAGCGTCTGCGGCAGCGGCTTCGCTCAGGGCCGTGATGTGCCGGTACTCCGGGATGCACCAGCTCGAGTCCGAACGGGCCGCGGCGCACCTCGCCGTGGCAGCGCAGCCGCGTGCCGCGCGCCAGCCCCTGCCGCTGGGCGTTGGAAAAATAGAAGAACCGCAGGGTCAGCGAACCGGAGCCGTCGGCCAGCCGCACCAGCAACTGGCGGCGCCGGCGAAATACAATTTCGGCCAGCAATACCTCGCCCTCGACCACGGCGTGCATGCCATCCTGCAGCGCGCCGATCGGCACGCACATGCGTGCGATCCTCGTAGCGCAGCGGCAGTACGAACAGGATATCGCCGGGCTGCTCGACGCCCAGGCGCGCCAGGCGCGCGCGCAGCGAGGCGGCGCCCCGGGGCTTCGCGGCGCGCCGCGCGCATCGCCCTCAACCGGCTGCGAGCGCGCTGTCGCGCGCGTCACGCGAGGCTCAGTACGCACTCCATCTCGACGCGCGCGCCGCGCGGCAGGGCGGCGACGCCGAGGGCGGCGCGCGCCGGATAGGGCTCGCTGAAATACGCTGGCCATGATCTCGTTGACCTTGGCGAAGTGCGACAGGTCGGTCAGAAACACGTTGAGCTTGACGACGCTCGCCGAGCGAGCCGCCGGCGGCCTGGGCGATGGCCTTGAGGTTGTCGAACACGCGCCGCACTTCGGCCTCGATGTCGCCGCTGACGAGCTGGCCGGTGACCGGATCGAGCGGGATCTGCCCGGAAACATACACCGTATCGCCGACGCGCACCGCCTGCGAGTAGGGACCGATGGCTTTCGGGGCTCGGCGGTCTGTATGATCTGTCGTTTCATGCTGCTATTCACTCGCTCTGGTCAGCCGATTCGGCGGCATCGTCCAGGCGCGCGGGCCGGTGGCTGTTGCTGGCGATGGCGCGCACCACGCGCAGCACATCGGGCATGCGCCGCACCACCCGCATGACACGCGCCAGGTGTGCGCGGTCGGCGACCTCGAGGACGAAGACGATGACCTGGGTCTCGGCATCGCGCTGCTCGATCGAGACGTGGTTGACGTTGGTGTTGGTGCCGGCGATCGCGGCCGACAGCGCCGCCAGCATGCCCATGCGATTGACGATATCGATGCGGATCTCGGCCAGGAACAGCCGTCCGGGCTTGTGCTGCCAGGTCACCGGCAGCCATTTTTCCGGTTGCTTGCGATAGTCCTCGACATTGCCGCAGGTCTCGCGATGCACGACGATGCCGCGGCCGGTGCTCAGAAAGGCGAAGATCGGGTCATTGGGGATGGGGTAGCAGCAATGCGCGTAGCTGACCAGAAGCCCCTCGGTGCCGGCCACCGCCAGTGGTGAGGTGCTGGTGGTGGCCGCATCGACGAGTTCAACCGGCAGCAGCCGCCGCGCCACCAGCGGCGCCAGGCGTTCGCCGAGGCCGACCTTCTCGTACAGGGCATCGGCATCCTTGAGCCCGAATTCCGCCAGTGCCGATTGCAAGGCCTCGGGAGTCACGGCATTGAGCTTGATATCGAATTCGGCCAGCGCCTGGACCAGCAGGCGCCGTCCGAGTTCGACCGCTTCGCTGCGATGCAGGCTCTTGAGATAGTGCCGAACCGCCGAGCGGGCCTTGGCGGTCACGACGAAATTGACCCATGAAGGATTCGGTTTCGCGCCTTTGGCGGTAATGATCTGCACGGTCTGGCCATTGCGCAGCACCGCGCGCAACGGCGTCAGACGGCGATCGATCTTGGCGGCCACGCAGCGATTGCCGATATCGGTGTGGACCGCATAGGCGAAGTCGACCACGGTGGCGCCGCGCGGCAGCCGCAGGATTTCCCCGCGCGGGGTGAAGACGTAGACCTTGTCGGGGAACAGGTCGACCTTGACGCTTTCGATGAATTCCTCGGAATTGCCGCCGGTTTCCATCTCCACCAGGTTCGACAGCCATTTGCGTGCGCGCTCCTGCTGCGCCGAGCCCTCGTGCTCGTCATTCTTGTATTTCCAGTGCGCCGCGATGCCCGATTCGGCGATCTTGTTCATGTCCTCGGTGCGGATCTGCACTTCGATCGGTACGCCATTGGGCCCGAACAGCGTCGTGTGCAGCGACTGATAGCCGTTGACGCGCGGGATGGCGACGTAGTCCTTGAAGCGGCCGGGCATCGGCTTGTAGACGCTGTGCACGACGCCGAGTGCGCGATAGCTGGTGTCGACCGAGTCGACGATGACACGCAGGCCATAGACGTCGACGATCTCGGCCAGCGTGGCGCGCTTGCGCTGCATCTTGCGGTAGATGCTGTAGAGATGCTTCTCGCGCGCCTCGACGTGGCCCTCGAGTCCGGCCTTCTTGATCGCCGCCTCGAGCTGCGTGCGGATCTTGCCCAGGAACTCCTTCTGATTGCCGCGCGCGCGCTTGAGCGCGCGCTCGATCACGCGGTAGCGCTGCGGATAGAGGGTGCGGAAGCCCAGATCCTCCAGCTCGAGCTTCATGGAATACAGCCCGAGCCGTTCGGCCACCGGCGCATAGATATCGAGCGTCTCGCGTGCGATCTGGCGGCGCTTGGCCGGCGCCAGCGCCTCGATGGTGCGCAGGTTGTGGGTGCGGTCGGCGAGCTTGACCAGGATGACGCGCAGGTCGCGCACCATCGCCAGCAGCATCTTGCGGAAATTCTCCGCCTGCGCTTCCTCGCGATTCTTGAAGCGGATCTGATCGAGCTTGGTGACGCCGTCGACGATTTCGGCCACATCGTTGCCGAATCGCTGCGCGATATCGGACTTGGCGATCGGCGTGTCTTCGATGACGTCGTGCAGGATCGCGCCGACGATGGTGTCCGCGTCGAGGTGCAGATCGGCGAGGATAACGGCGGCCGCCACCGGATGCGTGATGTAGGGCTCGCCCGAGACCCTGGTCTGGCCCTGATGTGCGGCGGCGCCAAACTCAGTCGCGGTGCGCACGCGCTCCACCTGTTCAGGCGGCAGGTAGGTGGCGACCTTGGCTAGCAGGTCCTTGACGCCTGGCGGACTGCGCTTCGCGCCTGGCAGCAACCCCAAGAGCGAAGACGCATAGTCCACGACCGCCTCGGAAGTTGGAGCCTCGAGTTTCTGGGTGCCCTTAGAGTTCGCGATCGATCAGGCCGAATTGCGGCGCGCGGAAGGTCGCCTCGTTGTCGGCATCGGGCACCAGCGGTTCCTGGCGCGGCTCGGGCTCGCGCAGCATCTCGGGAGTGATGTTGCCGGCGGCAATCTCGCGCAATGCCAGCACCGTGGCCTTGTCGTTCTCGATCGGAACGGTGGGCTCGGCGCCATTGGCCAGACGCCGGGCGCGCTGACTGGCCAGCAGCACCAGCTGGAACAGGTTATCAACGTTCTGCAGGCAGTCTTCGACGGTCACTCGGGCCATGGCTATGAATATCCTGAAAATACCGGGGGTTGCCCCGCGAGTGTACTGCATCGGCGCCGCGCTGCGCCAGCACGCGCTCGGCGCTCTCAGGGCACCAGGCGCTGAATCAGCTCACGCGCCTCGGGACGGTTGACGCGCAGCGGCTGGCCGCCACCATCCAGGATCGCATCCAGATCCTGCTTGGCCTGTTCGAACTGGTCGTTGACCACCAGGAAGTCGAATTCGGCGTAATGCGACATATCCGCGGCGGCGTCCGCGAGTCGTCGCGCGATGGTCTCGGCACTGTCGGTGCGCCGCTCGCGCAGGCGCTGCTCGAGGGCTGCGCGCGAGGGCGGCAGGATGAAGATCGTCGTGCAGGCCGGCATGGCGTGGCGCACCTGCCTGGCCCCCTGCCAGTCGATCTCCAGCAGCACATCATTTCCGGCCGCGAGTTTGTCCTCGATCTGTCTACGCCCGGTGCCGTAGAAATTATCGAACACGCAGGCGTGCTCGAGAAAAGCGTCATCGTCGACCAGTTGCTGAAACTGTGCCGGCGTGACGAAAAAGTAGTCGCGACCCTCAACCTCCTGGGCGCGCGGTTTACGCGTGGTGTGCGATACCGATACCACGAGGTTTGGCCGTGCGGCGAGCAACGCGCGTACCAGGCTGGTCTTGCCGGCCCCGGATGGCGCTGATATGACGAATAGTTTGCCCAAAAAGCTAAGCCAAGGTTGTGCGGCGACGCATGATGCCACGCGTTCGCGCTGTGTGCGCTGTCCGCGCTAGGCGGCTTGGGCCTACAGTTCCCGCGCTGATAAAAGGAATAGGCCCATTGCCGATGCAGAAAGAGAGCTCGATACGCGCGCGATCGCTGACGCTCGCCGCCATGAGTCTGGGATTTGGCGTGGTGCAATTGGACGTCACCATCGTCAATACGGCCCTGACCACGATCGGCAGAGCCCTGGGCGGCGGGGTGTCCGAGCTGCAGTGGGTCGTCAGCACTTATACCATTGCGTTCGCGGCCTTCATCCTGACCGCCGGCGCCCTGGGCGATCGCCTCGGCGCCAAGCGGATCTTCATCGCCGGCTTCGCGATATTCACGGCCGCCTCGCTCGCCTGCGCCTGCGCGCCGGATGCCAGCACCCTGATCACCGCACGGGCGCTGCAGGGGGTCGGCGCCGCCATTCTGGTACCCAACTCCCTGGCACTGTTGAACCATGCCTACCCGCAGGCGCAGCAACGGGCGTGGGCCGTGGGAATCTGGGCCGCCGGCGCTAGCCTGGCTCTGACGGCAGGGCCGCTGGCCGGAGGCGTTCTAATCGCCGCGACTGGTTGGCGCAGCATCTTCCTGGTCAATTTGCCGATTGGCGTGCTGGGACTGTGGTTGACCTGGCGCTACGCCATCGAGACCACGCGCATGCCGGATCGGGAGCTTGACCTCGTCGGTCAGCTAACCGCCATAGGCGCGCTGGGCTCGCTGGCCGGCGCAATCATAGAAGGCGGGGCCTTGGGCTGGGGCAATCGCTGGGTTCATGCCGGGTTTGCATGCTTCGCGGTGCTCGCGGCGTGGTTCGTGATCAACGAACGGCGCGCACATCAGCCCATGCTTCCACCTGCGCTGTTCAGGCGCACGATGTTCACCTTGACCTCGCTGGTCGGCCTGCTGGCGAACACCGCCTTCTACGGATTGATCTTTGTGCTGAGCCTGTATTTTCAGCAGATCGATGGATGGTCGCCGCTGCGCACCGGCGTGGCGTTTCTGCCCATGATGGGCGTGGTGCTGCCCATGAACCTGCTGGCCGCTCGCGTCGCGCGACGATGGGGTGCGCCGGCGACGATCGCGGCCGGAGCGCTGATCGCCGCCGCAGGTTGTCTGACGCTGATCGGGATTGCGCCGGGGATATCCTACTGGGCGCTGTGCGCGCAACTGGTTGCCCTGGGTGCAGGCCTGGGGCTGCTGGTGCCGTCCCTGACCTCGGCGCTTCTGGGCAGCGTCGACAAAGCGCGCTCAGGCATCGCGGCCGGCGTACTCAATGCCACGCGCCAGACCGGCAGCGTTCTGGGCGTGGCGCTGTTTGGCTCGTTGATAGCTCATCAGGGCGCATTCATCGCCGGGGCACGGATCGCCTTGGTCATATCAACGGGCCTGCTACTGCTCGCAGCTGTGGCGATGATGGCGGCAGTGCGCTCGAGGCAGGCGCTCATCGCGAGCGCGTAGAGGATTCATGCCGGCGTTATTCTGAGAAGGAGGAGCAAAAATCATGAAAAGCGCCGCTCATCCATCGTCGGCACCGGAAGCGACCGGTTACATTGCAGAGTACATGGC
Source organism: uncultured Gammaproteobacteria bacterium (assembly GCA_963735775.1). Classification (GTDB taxonomy): domain Bacteria; phylum Pseudomonadota; class Gammaproteobacteria; order Steroidobacterales; family Steroidobacteraceae; genus FEN-1191. The sequence goes on from CAVTMG010000001.1 coordinate 486,952, forward strand.
GGCATTTCAGCACACCGAATCCTTTGGCCTAAAAGCCTCCGTGCAGCAACGTTGATTGAACCGCCGTCGTCACGGCCCGGAGAGTTCCAGACCCATGTGCGCAATGAGCTTCAGAGATCCGTGCCTGAGGTGCGCGTCGAGGCGGATAAGTCTTTGCCCGCGGCGGTAGCGACGGCGGCGAAGCGCTGACCTACCAAGCCTAAGTAAACGACGGCGTGCTGTCGCTAACGAACGGAGCCAAGCAGGATCTGCTCGTCAGTTGCGTCATCAACCGACGGAGGGTTACGCCGTAGCAATACCGTGATGTCAACGGCCGGCTGCGGTCGACTAAATAGGTAGCCCTGATATTGATCGCAGCCGAAATCGCGCAGATGCGACAGTTGGGCCTCGGTTTCAACTCCCTCAGCGACGACGCTCATGCCGAGGCTATGTGCAAGGCTGATCACGGCTTTGACTATGGCATTGCTTTTTGTGCTGGTACCTAGATCGATTACAAAACTTCGGTCGATCTTGAGTATGCTGACTGGAAGGCGTTTGAGGTAGCCGATCGACGAGTATCCGGTGCCGAAATCATCTACGGCAATATGCAGACCCAAACGGGTCAGCTGATGGAGCGTCTCAATGGAACGGTCCGCGTCGGACATGACAATGGATTCAGTCAGCTCGATCTCGATGTTATGCGGCTGCAGTCCATGTCGAGCAATGGCCTGTTGGATCAGCGACACGATATCGGGCTGGCGAAACTGGCGCGCCGACAGATTCACCGCAATGCGTATGTCGGCAAACCCTTCGCTACGCCAGATCTGAGCTTGCCTGCATGCCTCCTCCAATATCCACCGGCCTATGCTCACGATCAGATCGCTGGTCTCTGCCAGAGGGATGAACTCATTGGGTGGGACCCAGCCGCGCACCGGGTGCTGCCATCGAGCCAGTGCTTCCAAGCCGATGACGCGGCCGCGGGCGATGTTCACCTGGGGCTGATAATGCAGGCGCAATTGACCCAGTTCTACCGCATGCCTCAGATCATTTTCGAGCTCCAGGCGCTCGGGCGTAAATATGGTCGTCCCCGGCACAAAGAATTGAAATCCGTTGCCACCGCGATGCTTAACTTCGTACATGGCCTCGTCGGCGTGAGAAATCAAGCCACTTGGCAGTGAGTTGTCGAATGGATAGGTCGTAATTCCCACGCTGGCCGTCAGATGCAGTTCCACGGTCCCGACGACATAGGTTTGGCTCAGGCGCCGGCAAATTTCGTTGGCAATGCCGATGACGACTTGCATGTCTGCGGCCGGAACCAGTATGAGAAATTCATCTCCTCCCAGACGTGCGGCCGTGCCGACGTCAACAGCCAGGTCCCGCAACCGCGAAGCCACTTGCTTCAGGATTGCGTCGCCGTCACTGTGCCCGCGCAAGTCATTGACGGTATTGAAGCGGTCCAGATCGGCGAACATGACGGCGACTAAGGGCTTGGTGTCGTCAACTTCGTCGAGGGCGCGTTGTAGCTGGTCTATGAACAGTGTCCGATTTGGCAAGTTAGTCAGTGCATCATGGGTGGCCTGGTGGGTCAGATCCCGGTTGGCCTCTTCGAGTCGCTGCGCATGCAGCCGCGCGGCGGATTGCAGATGCGCGTCGAATACCATGCTGATCAGAGTGATGGCAAGCAGCGCGATGGTCGCGATCGCAACCGAAATGGCCAACCAGTGGTCGTCGAAGGCCACGCCACCTCGGCAGAATGCGCCGAAGGCAAAATGCGATGCCGCCATGCCCGTGTAGTGCATGCCCGCAATGGCCAGGCCCATGATGATTGAGGCAGCGAGGCGCGCCAGCCAAATATTACGGTGCGCTGCGCTTCGCAGGATGAAAGTGAGCCAAAGCGCGACAAACGAGGCGCTGACGGCAATGCCCACCGATGCAGCCACCAGCACCGCATCGTATACGATGGCTGGAGAGATCCGGATCGCCTGCATGCCGGTGTAATGCATGGTGACGATGCCGGCACCCATGACCGCGCTGCACGCTAGGTGCCGCGACAATCTGGGTTTTGGGCTGCTGGCTATTTTGATGGCAAAGCCGGAAGTCACCACAGCGGCGCCAAGCGATGCCAACGTGAGGCCGATGTCATAACGCAAGGTTATTGGCAGCGAAAAGGCCAACATGCCGATGAAATGCATCGACCAGATGCCGACACCCATCGAGAGCGCGCCGAGAATCAGCCATATTCTACCGGCTGAGTGTTGAGATTCGGCGACTCGCGAGGCCAGCTGCAATGAGGTATAGGACACCAGAATCGCTACCGCGATGGATAGCGAAACCAGCCAAGGACTGTAGGTGAACGGCATTTGGCGTTCGCTAACCCTTAAATGTGGCTAGGCACTGTTTCGGCCGCCGATGAAAAATCTGGAGCACGCGTGGGGATTCGTTCTGCGTTAGATATTTGCGGTACCGCACCACGATGCGCCTGCATGCGCTGGAGCACCATTGGCGGTGGCAATTCCGGCACATAGCCCTTGTTGTGCTAACGTGCCGTCGGATCATCGATCAGTCGGCGAGCGCCCGGCGCACTTTTGGATCCTGGGCCGAAGTCCGGGCGGGTTTTGAAGAACACAACGTGAATACCTCTCAAGTGACGATCCTCCTGGTGGAGGACGATGACATTGACGCGATGACAGTCAAGCGGGGTCTGGAAGCGGCCAAGATCGCCAATCCTCTGGTCCGCGCGCACGACGGCATGGAGGCATTGGATCTTTTGCGCGGTGCCAACGGCGCGCGGAAACTTGCGCCGCCATATCTGCTACTGGTCGATATTCGAATGCCGAGACTCGATGGACTGGGTCTGGTTCGTGCAATACGCAGCGATCGGGTCTTGCAACGCACCATTGTCTTCATGCTCACGACCTCTGACAGTGATCGCGACCAGACGGCTGCGTACGACTCGCATGTGGCTGGGTATATCGTGAAATCCAACTCCCGGGAGCATTTTCTTCGACTCGCTCACATGATCGAGTACTACCTGATGATCGTGTCGCCGCCGCCCACGGTCGCGTTGGCGTAATACGGCTGCGGAAACTCTTCGCGCGTCGCGGCGCCGAGTTAAGGAAATTGCTGTCGCTGCACCTTAGCAGCAGCCGGTATCGGCTTCGCCGCGCTTGCGTGCCCCTGAGGCAACGTGTTCCGCGACTGCATCACGCTTTCAGCACAATTTATGCGGGCCGCATTGGCGTCTGATAGGTATTTGCGCCCTATGCCTTGCGTCGAATTGCTGTCGTAAAAAGAGGCTCGATCGCCGTATGAGGCGCGTTTTGCGCGCGCTCCCTGATTGCTACGCCGGTCGCGGCCAGTCGAACCAGAAACGTGCGCCACGGCTCTGGACCGCTTCAACGCCGCAATCGCCGCCCATTCGCCCGACGATCTTTCTCACTAAGGCCAGTCCCATCCCGCTGCCTTCGATTTCGTCCCGCGGCTTCAAGGTTTTGAACATGTCAAAGATGACGGCACGATATTCTTCAGCAATCCCGGGGCCGTCGTCCGTGACCGAAAATCGAAAGCGCGGACCACTTGAATCAACCGCTACCGTCACGGTGCCCGTTTCACGATCGTGATGCTTGATCGCGTTGCCGATGAGATTGTGCAGCACCTGTTCCAGAGGCACGCGATTGATCTGCGCCAGATCAAGGGAGGCATCGCAGCGAATTGAAAAGCCGCTCGGCACGTGGGCCGTGGCCGCCACAGCGGCCACCAGTTCGGCGGCGGTGAGCTGTTCGCCCGATGGCTGGGTGAAGCTGCCTGCCCGGGCGTAGTCGCGAATATCATTGAGCAGCTGTTTCATACGCTCAATGCGCCCCTGAATCAGCGACAGGCGTGCGCGCGATTCCGCGCTGAGCGAGTCATCATCAGCCAGGACCCACTGGGCGACCGCGCTGACGCCGTTCAGAGGCGCGCGCAAGTCATGGGAGGCGGTGTATACGAACTCATCCAGCTCCTTGTTTTTCTGCTCGAGATCTTCGTTGGTGCGGCGCAAGTCACTTTCGGCGCGCTTGCGTTGGGTAATGTCGCGCATGATCTTGGAGGCGCCTACGACTGCGCCCGCAGGGTCAAGAATGGGTGAGATCGTAAGCGACACATCCACCAGCGAGCCATCTTTGCGACGACGGAGGGTCTCGAAATGAGACATGCGCTCTCCTTTGCGCAACCGCTCGAGGATCATCAATTCCTCATCTGGCCGATCTGGCGGAAGCAGCAGCGTCACGGGTTTGCCGATGATTTCCTCGGGACGGTAGCCGAGTAATTGCTGCGCCGCGGGATTCCAGCTGCGAACCACTCCGTCCAGACTCTTGGTCACAATCGCATCGTCCGCGAACTCAACCAGCGCGGCCATTTGCTGCTGCACCTCTTCGACACGCTTACGCTCGGTGATGTCCTGGACCAGACCCTGAATTCTCACGGGCATCCCTGCCGCATCTTTTCTATGGGTGCCGGCGGCCAGAATGTGGCGTATAGCACCATCGGCGCGACGAATCCGGCAGGTGAACGACCAGTCGCTGTGTGCGGCGATTGCGGCCTGAAAGCTCTGTTCAACCGCAGCGCGATCTTCCGCAAGGACATGTTCTAGAAACATCTCGAAGGTCCAGGTCGGCAAGAGCGCCGGGTAGCCAAAGATCTGGTCGTGGGTCAACGTGCGCTGCGCGGTGTTATTCCTGAGATCGAGGTCCCACGCCCCCAGCTGATGTGAGCGCAGAGCAAAATCCAAATTTTCCTCACTCAAGGCGAGCCTGTTCTCGATCGCTTCCGCGCGGCGGCGTTCGGCGACTTCCATATCCAGGCTGCGTGCCAATTCCACGGTTCGCGCCAGCACCCGCGCCTCAAGTTCCGCATTGAGAGCCATGAGGTCAGCCTCGGCGCGTGCCCGTCTCAGATCGAGGTCATGGATTGAGGACGCCGTCAAAGCGACCACGAGTGTTGAGAGCGCTATGCTCGTGACGACCATAATCGCCAGACCGGTATGGGTGCCGTAGAGACCCGCATCTTGTCCTATCAGACGCAGCCAGCCCAGGATGAACAGTACCAGCGGTATCGTCGGCAGCAGACGCCGGCTCACGACCCCGCCCGCGGTGTCGCTGTTGCAGACGCCGACTATCCCGCGCGCCGGATTAGCACCCAGGATTGCAAGGCAGAGCATTGCGAACAGCAACGCGGTATGAATGGCCATAGAGTTAAACGGTCCGAACTCATACAGTCCACGTGCGTCGTAGGCGTACCCGACGATGGCGACCATTGAGATAACCCCCACAGGCAATGCCATCCAGCGCGCCCCCGCGCCAGAGCGACTAGAGGAGGGACGTGGCAGCACAAACAGGGCAATTCCAATCAGGCAGAAGCTCAACGCAGTCGCTGGCGCCATGCGTCCGAAACGGTCGATTCCCGCGTCGATAGCGAACAGGTACTCAACCAGTGTCGCGGCTCCTAGCGCGATGACAATGACGAGCAAACCGTGAGCAATGAGTCGATAGTGCGGCAATTCAGCAGTTAAAAGCCACAACGCACTCCCAGCCGCAATGAAAGCAGACGCGGTACTGACCTTCATGGTCGCAAGCCCGGGCAGCACGCTCTTCAGCACTCCCAGGTCGAAGATCCAGCCCAGCAACACTGCGGCGCCGACAGCCGCGACGATCAGAGACATGATGCGCGAACTCGACGCTATCGTGGCCGCGCGCGAGAGGGTTGTCAGGTTGCCGCCTTCGTTAGCCAGGACACTGCAACGAAGTGTATTCCCAGGCGCCGCTCGAGCGGGCATGCCAAAAGCCAATAATGGCCATCGTGTCCCATTTCCAGTGGCGCAATGAAGCGTGGGATGAGTGTGCGGGAGGGTTCCGCGTTGCCACACCAGCTCCCCTTTCGGCCGGCGGACCGGCGCTTCCGGCTGCTCTTTCAATACGACGAGATGGACAATTCAGATCAGCGAATGCTGCACTGCCCTTTTGCTTTCCCGAGCTGCGTCTATGTGCTCCTCAAGGAGGGATCTGATCCACAATGAAATTGGAAATAGGAAAGTCGCTCTGTCGCCCGATCGTCTTCAAGAAGACCTGACTTATTTGGCGAAGATGGGTAGATACTATTGATAACCTATTTTATCAATAACATTATACCGCCCCAAGGCTGCGGACAGATCAAGCAAGTAGTAACCCATGAAACCTGACGTCGAACGCGAATGCGCGCGCCGACTCCTGCTGGAGCTGGGTCACCGCGACGACGAGTTCACGCTGGAATCTGCAAGGCCGCCGGCGACGGACGTGCGCGTCTTGTGGCCCGTTGGTCGCGCCGATGCCTTCGAGGTGACAGACGTTCACCCGGACGAGGTAGTGGATCAACGCCCTGCTCAGGGCCGGCCAGCCATATCGCGTCCTCGAGTGTCCCATAAAATCCGCCAGTCGAGCCCTAGGGGACACCTGTTGGGACACACAAATTATGTGCTTGTTTGATCTAGGGCGATACGTTCTGATACACGTAACTCTAAAAAATCATAGGATTTTCAGGGTAACTGTAGGCCGGGTTCGCATCACCTAGGATCACGAAAGTTCACTCAATATTCTGCACCTGCTCGCGCATCTGCTCGATCAGCACCTTCATCTCCACGGCGGTACGCGTGGTCTCCAGGTCCTGTGACTTGGAGGACAGGGTATTGGCCTCGCGGTTGAATTCCTGCATCAGGAAATCGAGCCTGCGGCCGGCGGGCTCGGTGCCGGCGAGCGTGCGGCGCGTCTCCTCGATGTGACCGGAGAGCCGATCGAGTTCCTCGGCCACGTCGAAGCGCTGCAGCATCAGCGCGATCTCCTGCTCGATGCGCTCCTGGTCCACCTGCGCCGCCAGCTCGCGCAGCCGTTCGTTGAAGCGCTGACGTATGCGCGCCTGCGCTTCGGGCAGACGCGCGCGGGTTGCCGCAATCATCTCGAGCAAGGTGGCGCAGCGCAGTTCGATCAGTGCTTTCGAGGCGCGCCCCTTCGCGGCGGCGGGACTGGCTGAGCTCGCCCAGAGTGTGCGCGAACACGGCGCGTACCGCCTCGAGCAGGCCCTCGGCATCACCGCTGTCCTCGCGCAGCACGCCCGGCCAGCGCAGCAGTTCGATCAGGTCGATCTGCACGTGCTGGCGTGAGCGCCGAGCCGAGTTCGCGCAAGCGTGCCAGCAGGCGCTCGAGCGCCGCATGATCGATGTCCAGGGTCGCGGCGCCGGCCAGCGGCGAGCGTTGCTGCAAGGTGCAGTCGACTTTGCCGCGCTTGAGCTCTTGCGCGAGCTCCTGGCGCAGTTCCGACTCGAGCGCGCGGCAACTGTCGGGCAGCCGCAAGGTGGCATCGAGAAAACGATGATTGACGCTACGGATTTCGCACACGAGCGTACCGTAGGGGCCGGAGCGCTCGTGTCGCGCAAAACCCGTCATGCTTGCGATCATGGGAGGCTGATGGTGTATAAAGCGCGGCGAAGTTTAGCTTAAAGCGTCGGAGCTCGCTTGCGGGTCGAATATGCCGAATTTAGCCTGCAGGGCACGCGCGATAGCAATCAGGATCGCGTCGCGGTTGCCATGTCAGCAAGAGGCCGCGCTGCTGATCGCATGCGACGGCATGGGTGGCCACGCCGACGGCGAGGCTGCGGCGGAGATCGCCTTGCGCAGCATGACCGAGCGCTTCCTGCAGGCATCGCTGCCACTGCTTGATCCGCTCGGATTCCTGCACCTGGTGATCGGTGTCGCGCACCAGGGCGTGGTCGAGCTTTGGCGCACAGGTGCCGATCGAGCTGCGTCCACGCGCCACCTGTGCGGTCTGCATCGTGCAGCAGACTTCGGCCTATTGGGCCCACGTGGGCGACAGCCGCGTCTATCACCTGCGTGCCGGCCGCGTACGCGAGCGCACGCGCGACCACAGTCATGTCGAGCTGCTGGTGCGCGAGGGCGTGATCAGCGCCGGACAGGTGCAGAACCATCCGATGCGCAATTTCGTCGAATCCTGCCTGGGCGGCGAGACCGATCCTGCCGGAGATGGCGATCAGCTCGCGCCACGCCATACTCCCCGGCGACGTGCTGCTGGTGTGCACCGATGGTTTCTGGGGCAATCTCGACGAGGCTTTGATCGCCAGTGCCTTTGTGACACTAGGGCTGTCGCTACGCGATACGCTTACCGCGCTTGCAACCCAGGCGCTGCTCAATGCCGGCGCCGCCAGCGACAATACCTCGGTGGCGGCGCTGCGCTTTCTCGATTAGGAGAGGTCCCTGAACAGGAATTCGCGCCACAAGGGCCGTGCCGTCGATGCGCTGCGGCCGGTGCGCTTCACGCGCCGCTTCACCTGCCACGCTGAAGGCTCGGTACTGGTTGAATTCGGCGATACGCGTGTGCTGTGCACCGCGAGCGTCGAGGAGGGCGTGCCGCCGTTTCTGCGCGGCAAATCCCAGGGCTGGGTCACGGCGGAGTACGGCATGCTGCCGCGCGCCACCCATACGCGCAGCCCGCGCGAAGCCGCACGCGGCAAGCAGACCGGGCGCAGCCAGGAGATTCAGCGCCTGATCGGCCGCTCACTGCGCGCTGCCGTCGATCTGAGCGCGCTCGGCGAGCGCACGGTGACGATCGACTGCGATGTGCTGCAGGCCGACGGCGGTACGCGCACGGCCTCGATCACCGGCGCCTTCCTCGCCCTCGCTGATGCCTGCGAGGGCTTGCAGTCGCGCCGATTGATCAGCGCCAGTCCGCTGCATGGCCAGGTGGCTGCCGTGTCGGTCGGCATCGTGCGCGGAGTGCCGATGCTGGATCTGGATTACGCCGAGGACTCCGAGGCCGAGACCGACATGAACGTGGTGATGAACAACGGCGGAGCGTTCATCGAGGTGCAGGGTACCGCCGAAGGCCATGCGTTCCGGCGCCATGAACTTGATGCGCTGCTGAATCTGGCGGCGGGCGGCATCGGCGAGCTGTGCGCATTGCAGGCGCAGGCACTCGGTGCCTGAGCGCGCCAGGCAAGTCGTTCTCGCCAGCGCCAATCCGGGCAAGCAGCGCGAATTCGCCGCCCTGCTCGGCTCCGCACGGCCTCGAACTATTACTGCAGACCGGGTTCGGCATCGCCAGCGTCGCCGAGACCGGTGCCACTTTCGAGGCCAATGCGCTGCTCAAGGCGCGCCATGCCGCGCAGGCTCAGCGGCCTGCCGGCACTGGCCGACGATTCAGGACTTGAAGTCGATGCGCTCGGTGGGCGCCCCGGCGTCTACTCGGCGCGCTATGCCGGCGAGCGGGCACACGATCGGGACAACAACACGCAAGCTGCTGACCGAACTGGCCGGCGTGCCGCAGGCTTCGCGCACGGCGCGCTATCGCTGCGTGCTGGCGCTGGTGCGCGGCGCACGCGATCCGGCGCCGCTTGCTGGCATGCGGCACCTGGGATGGGTCGCATCGCAATCGGCACCGGCCGGCGAGCGGCGGTTTCGGCTACGACCCGCTGTTCATTCCTCAGGGCATGCAGCGCCGGGCAGCCGAGCTGCCCGCAGAGCTCAAGAATCGGCTGAGCCATCGCGGCCAGGCGCTCGCCCAGCTGCTGCAGCAGCTCGAGACGGTGCGCTGGTGAACATATTGAGTCTGCCGCCCCTGTCGCTGTACGTGCATTTCCCGTGGTGCGTGCGCAAGTGCCCGTACTGCGACTTCAATTCGCACACCCTGCAGGGCGAACTGCCGGAAGCCGTATACGTGGATGCATTGCTGCGCGACCTGCGGGCGCAGGCGCAGGACGTGCAGGGGCGCGAGGTCGCCAGCGTGTTCTTTGGCGGCGGCACGCCCAGCCTGTTTTCCCCCGCTGCCATCGGGCGATTGCTGGACGCTCTGCGGGCCGCGCTCGCATTCGCGCACGATGCGGAAATCACCCTGGAGGCCAATCCGGGCACCATCGAGCGCGGCCGCTTTGGCGATTACCGCGCTGCCGGCATCAATCGCGTGTCCCTGGGTGCCCAGAGTTTCAACGACCGCTCATTGCAGCGTCTCGGGCGCATCCATGCCGCCGCCGACACGCAGCGGGCGGTAGCAGAGCTCAGGGCTGCCGGCCTCGACAATTTCAATCTCGATCTCATGTACGCCTTGCCAGAGCAGAACCTGGCGGCGGCACTGGCCGATATCAACGAGGCGGTGCGGCTCGAACCGGCGCACATCTCGCATTACGAGCTGACGCTCGAACCCGGAACGGTATTCGGCGGCCTGCCGCCTGACGGACTGCCCGATGCCGATGACGCATTGCAGATGCAACTGGACTGCCAGCAGGTACTGGCGGCGTCGGGTTTTCGCCAGTACGAAGTGTCGGCCTACGCCCGCGACGGCCGGCAATGCCGGCATAACCTCAACTACTGGCGCTTCGGCGACTATCTCGGCATTGGCGCGGGCGCGCACGGCAAATGCAGCCGCATTCGCGAGGCGACCCTGAAAATCGAGCGCAGCTGGCGCGAACGCGAGCCACGGCGCTATCTGTCGAGCCTGCCGTCCCTGCCACAGCGGCGAACGGTGCCAGACGCCGATCTGCCGTTCGAATTCCTGATGAACACCCTGCGGCTGAAGGAAGGATTCGAGGAAGGCGAGTTCGAGCTGCGTACGGGCTTGAACAGCGAGGTGCTGCGGGCGCCTCTGGCGCGGCTGCGCGCGCGCGATCTGGTCGAGCAATGCGCGGGACGCTGGCGGGCCAGCGCGTTGGGATTTAGCTTTCTCAACGATGTCGTAGGCGAATTTCTCGGCCCATTGCACTGATCCGCCTGTAGTAAATCTCTGACACCGGCGCACGGCGCGCAGCAGCCCAGGGCGGTTTTATTCACAACGCGGCTTACGCGCTTTCACAAATTAGCCGATTACGTCTCATTTCATTTCCAATGCACGATGATAGAGCCATAACTTATTGATTTATTAGGCTGTAATCTGCTGGTCATTTTTTGTACAATTCAATAATTACGCATTGTTAATGCGCTATGGGTGCCGCGGGGCAGCAGTTACGCACAGAGTTATGCACAGAAACTGTGGATAATCCGCGGCCCTCGGCGGCGGCGCTTGAAGCCCTTGTCGGCAGTCCATACATAGGATTAGACTGCGCGCCCTTTGCCCATTGACGGCTCGCGCCAACCGCGAGGTTCTAGCTCATGAAAGCCGCGATACACCCCGAGTACGCCGAGATCAATGTCGTCTGCACTTGCGGCAACAGCTTCAAGACGCGCTCGACCGTGGGTCACGATCTGCAGGTCGAAGTGTGCTCGAGCTGCCACCCGTTCTATACCGGCAAGCAGAAGATCCTCGATACCGCCGGGCGCGTCGATAAGTTCCGCAAGAAGTATCCGGGCATCGCCAGCACTCGCTGAGTCCAGCACCCGGCGCTGATTGATTCCGCGCGCCGGCCATGTAACGCTGCCTTGCATGAGCGCCAAGTCCTTCGAACTGGCTGATCCGGCCACCGGCACGAAGACACAGTTACCGGTGCGTTCGGGGACCATCGGGCCCGACGTACTCGATATCGCCAATATCACGCGCGATCAGGGCGTATTCACTTTCGACCCGGGATTCGGCGCCACCGCCAGCTGCGAAAGCAAGATCACCTATATCGATGGCGATGCCGGGGTACTGCTGTACCGCGGCTACCCCGTGGAACAGCTGGCCGAGAAAGCCACCTTCATGGAGGTGGCGTATCTGCTGATCCATGGCGAATTGCCCAGCTCGCGCAAGCTGCAGGCGTTCTCGACCAGCATCAGCCGTCACACCATGATCAACGAATCGCTGCTGCGATTCTTCAATGGTTTTCATCACGATGCCCACCCGATGGCCATGGTGTCGGCGGTCGTGGCCTCGATGTCGGCGTTCTATCACGACTCGCTGGACATCCACGATCCGCGCCATCGCGAGATCTTCTCGCATCGCATCGTCGCCAAGCTGCCCACCATCGCCGCCGCCGCGCACAAGCACTCGCTCGGGCAACCATTCATTTATCCGCGCAACGATCTGGACTACGGCACCAATCTGCTGCACATGTTTTTCGCCGTACCGTGCGAGAACTACGACGTCGATCCGGTGGCATCCAAGGCGCTGGACCTGCTGTTCATACTGCATGCCGACCACGAGCAGAACGCCAGCACCTCGACCGTGCGCCTGGCCGGCAGCACCGGCGCGAACCCGTATGCGGCGATTTCCGCAGGCGTTTCGGCGCTCTGGGGCCCGGCGCATGGCGGCGCCAACGAGGCGGTGCTGGTGATGCTCGAGCAGATCGGCACGGTCGATAACATCCCCAAGTTCCTGGCCATGGCCAAGGACAAGAGCAGCCATTTCCGGCTCATGGGCTTCGGCCATCGCGTCTACAAGAACTTCGATCCGCGCGCCAAGATCATCCGCGAGACCTGCCACACGGTGCTCGCCAAGCTGGGGCGAAGCGACAATCCATTGTTCGAGCTGGCGCTGCGGCTGGAGGAGATAGCGCTGCAGGACGAGTATTTTGTCGAGCGCAAGCTCTATCCGAATGTCGACTTCTACTCCGGCATCATCTACAGCGCGCTGGGCATTCCACGCTCGATGTTCACCGTGATGTTCGCGATCGCGCGCACCGTGGGGTGGGTCGCGCACTGGCTGGAAATGATCGCCGATCCGGCAATGCGCATCAGCCGTCCGCGACAGCTTTATACCGGCGCGACGCGCCGCGACTACGTGCCGGTGGCGCTGCGCAGCAGGTCCTGAATCTCGGCCGCATCGGCGCGCCGCATGGGCCTGCCATCGACCGGGCTTACCGGTGCCTGGCGGATGCCGTCCAGCGGGAATACGGTCGCATCGATGCAGCGATTGTCGACTGCGAAGCGCACGCCCGGATAGGCCTTGGTGCGCTCGGCATCCAGCCGCACCCGGCGCTCGGTAACTTCATGCGCGACGCCGCGGTCGATGAGCCGCAGGGCGACGTATTCGGGCCGGTCGGCAAACACATGCAGCTGGATATCGGCATGCTCGGTGGCCGTGCCGCTGAGCACCGGCCCCACCAGTCGCGGTTCGAACTGCGACAGCCACAGCATGGCGTGCAAGGCCGCGCGCCGCTGCGCCTCCAGGGTGAGCTCGTGACCGCCCGGATCGAACAGCCGTTGATATTCCGCCAGCGCGTCCTCGATCTCGGTATTGCGCGGCAGCGCACTGGCGTCGGCTACCCCGAGGCGCTCAGCCGCCTTGCGCTTGGCGGTCAGAAAATCATGGATGCCATGCTGGGCCATGATGCGTGCGGCTTCCTGTGCGAGCGCACGGCGCAGATTGTCCTTTCGGGGTGAAGCGCGGCGGTTCATCGTCGATCCCCCTGGTCGCTGTTCACTGGATTCTAGAATAACGGCTCGCTGCTGCTGCCGGGCGTCTGCGGCGTCGTGCCCGGCAGTGTAGTACTGGCATTGCCGGCAGCCGGCATGTGATCTTCCATGAATGTCTCATAAATGGCGTCGCTGTCGTTGGCCGCGGCCAGCGCGCCGGTCTTGGGCGAGATGCGCGCGGTCACCAGTCCCGGAGGCAACGGCCGCACGACATCCGGCTGATCGCGCAGGGCCTCGCGCATGAAATCTACCCAGATGGGTACGGCCGTGCGGCTGCCCTCTTCGCCTTCGCCGAGCGGGCGCTCCTGGTCGAAACCCACCCAGACGGTGGCAACGATGTTGCGATTGAAGCCATTGAACCAGGTGTCCACGGCCAGGTTCGTGGTGCCGGTCTTGCCCGAGATGTCATTGCGGTGCAGAGCGGTGCCGGCGCGGATACCGGTGCCGCGTTTGATCACGTCGGCCATCATGTCATCCATGATCCAGTCATTCTGTGGCGAGATCACGCGCGGCGCCAATTGCGCCGGATTGATCAGGGGGGCAAGCACATTGGACGGCTTGTGGTCGGGATCGCCCACGGTACCGGCAGCCGCCGGGCTGGCAGCACCCGCAGCCCCCGTTGCCCCCGTCGCGTCGGTGCTGGTGGTGGCGATGAGAGCGCCGCCGGCGGGACCGGCGGGCGCCGTCGATGCCGCGGCGTCGCACTGCTCGCAGACCACCTTGGGGTTGGCCTGATAGATCGTCTGTCCGGTGGCATTCTCGATGCGTTCGATGAAGTACGGATCGACACGGTAGCCGCCGTTGGCGAATACCGCGTACGCGCTGACCATCTGCAATGGCGTGGCCGGCAGACTACCCAGCGCCACCGTCATGTCCTTGGGCATGTCCTGAGGATTGAATCCGAACTTCGCGGCGTACGCGATCGCGGTGTCGACACCGAGCTGCCGCACCACGCGGATAGTGACCAGATTGCGCGAAAACACCAGTCCCTCGCGCAGCCGCATGGGACCGTCGAAGCCCTTCTCGTTGTTCTCCGGGCGCCAGGTTTTTTCCTGACCGCTGTCGTCGTAGACGATCGGCGCATCCATGACGATGGTCGAGGGCGTGAAACCATTCTCGAGCGCCGCCGAGTACAGGAACGGTTTGAAGCCGGAACCCGGCTGTCGCCTGGCCTGCGTGGCACGGTTGAATTTGTTGGCGAAATAATCGAATCCGCCGACCAGCGACACGATCGCGCCATCGTTGGGATCCAGCGCGACCAGGGCGCTCTGCGCCTCGGGCAGTTGCGCGAGCTGGGCCGTGCCCTGACCGTCGGTCACGACGTAGACCACGTCGCCGCGTTCGACTATCTCCTCCGCGCGCTTGGGTGCCGGTCCGACACGGGTTTCGGAGATGCGACGGTGCGCCCACGACAACCCGTCCCAGTCTATCTGCGCGAAACCCAGGGAGCGGATGTACACGCGCGCGGACTGCGGTGCGACCGAGACCACGACTGCCGGATGCAGGTTGCCAATCTCGCTGACATCGGCCAGCGCGGCGTCGAGCCGGGCATTGGCGGCCCCTTGATCGAGGTTGATCTGCTTGAGCGCACCGCGATAGCCGTGGCGGCGATCGTATTCGATCAGGCCGATGCGCACGGCTCGGTCGGCGGCCGTCTGCAGCCGGCCATCGATCGTGGTGTAGACCTTGTAGCCGGCATTGACCGCGTCATCGCCGTAGCGGCTGACCAGATCGGCGCGCGCCATCTCCGCGATATACGGCGCCTCGACGTCGGTGAGTATGCCGTAGTCGTGGGCGGTGACGGGCTCCTGGCCCGCGCTCTGGGCGGTGTCGGCACCGATGTATTTGAGCTTCACCATCTGCTGCAATACATAGCGTCGCCGCGCCTGCGCCGCCTTCGGGTTGGTCACCGGGTTGTAGATCGAAGGCGCCTGCGGAAGACCGGCCAGCGTCGCGGCTTCCGCCACCGAGAGCTGGTCGAGCCGCTTGCCGAAATAGGTTTCCGAAGCGGCGGCGACGCCGTAGGAACGCTGGCCCAGGAAGATCACGTTCAGGTAGGTCTGCAGGATCTGCTCCTTGGTGAACTCGTGCTCCATGCGATAAGCGACGAAGATTTCCTGCAGCTTGCGTTTGATGCTCTTGTCGAGGTTGAGAAACATATTGCGCGCCGCCTGCATGGTGATGGTGCTGGCGCCCTGCGAGTATTTCCCCGAAGTCAGATCGACCCAAACCGCGCGCAGCATGCCGCTGTAGTCGAAGCCATGGTGGCTATAGAAGCGCTGGTCCTCGGCGGAGACAAAAGCCTCGCGCACCAGGGGCGGGATGTCATCGTAGGAGACCAGTACGCGGCGTTTCTCGCCGATTTGCGCGATCAACTGCCCGCTGCGGCTGTAGATGCGCAAGGGCACCGGCAAGGCATTGCTGGCCATGGTGTCGATCGACGGGAGCGACGGCGCCAGGTACAGATAGCTGGCGATCAGTGCATACGCGCCCAGCAGCGCCAACGGCTACGCACAGCCAGAGCACGCCGCCAATGAGTCGAAATGTGTCGATCTTCACCGAATTAGCTCCGAAAACCTGCTAACGTCGTACATCTCGCCACCTTCCCACCGCGCGGCAATCCCGGCGCGAGGCGCCAGATCCCCAGCATAGCAGCGCACCTTATTATGCTGCCGGGCTGCCGTAGGGGGCTTCATCGCTCGTCCCAGCGACCCGGCAGAAGTTAGAGCTACATCACGGCCCATGATTCCGTTGCCAGTTTAAGGTGAAGGTCACCAGGGGCAGTTAGTCGAGCAGACTCTGATCGTATTTAACTTATGCCTGTTATATATTGCCCGGCAAAGCTCGACAGGGTCTCGTAGAAAATCGCGCAGCCTACTGAAAGGTCAGGGAAAAAGTGTTGCTATTTTCGCGTAAATATCGCCAGCTGCTAGGCCTGGACATTACGACTTCGTCCATCAAGCTCATCGAGCTGGCGTTGGTGGGTGGCCAGTATCGCGTCGAATCCTACGCGGCCGAGCCGACGCCGCCGAACTCGATGAACGAGAAGACACTGGTGGATCCGGAAGCCGTCGGCGAGGCAATTCGTCGCGCGGTCAAGCGCTCGGGAGCCAAGAGCCACGAAGTCGCGATCGCGATCAGCGGCGATGCCGCGATCACCAAAGTCATTCAGATGCCACGCGGCCTGCGTGATTCGGAACTCGAAGCGCAGGTCGAGATGCAGGCGGACCAGTACATCCCGTTCCCGATGGACGAGGTCAGTTACGACTTCGAGGTGCTTGGGCAGTCGGAGAAGGACGGCGAGTCAATCGACGTGCTGCTGGTTGCCTCGCGTACCGATAACGTTGCTCAACGCCGCTCGGCAGTGGTAGCGGCCGGCCTGTCGACGCGCATCGTCGATGTCGAGGCCTTCGCACTGGAGAATGCCTGCCGCCTGATGACGCACCAGATGCCCGACGGCGGCATCGATCACAGCATTGCCGTGGTGGATTTTGGCGCCAGCAGCACCACCTTCAGCGTGCTGCGCAATCTCAAAGTCGTGTATACGCGCGATTTCGCCTTCGGCGGCCAGCAGCTGACCGAAGAGATCATGCGCACCTACGGCCTGTCGATGGAAGAGGCCGGCCGGGCCAAGAAGGAAGGCGGCCTGCCGGGAAATTATCAGGCCGAAGTGCTGGATCCGTTCATCGACGACATGACCCAGCAGGTAAGCCGCTCGATGCAGTTCTACCTTGCCTCGGGCAGCGGCCGCGAACAGCCCGAAAAGATTCTTATATGCGGCGGTTGCGCCAACATTCCCGGCGTCGCCGAGGTGGTGCAGAGCCGAGTCGGCATCAGCGCCGAACGCGGTGATCCGCTCGGGCAGATGAAGCTGTCCGCGCGCGCGCGCGCCCAGGCCGTGCAGCGTGATGCCACGGCACTGCTTACCGCCTGCGGCCTGGCCCTGCGGAGCTTCGACTAATGCCTCGTATAAACCTGCTCCCCTGGCGCGATCAGCTACGCCGCGAACGCAAAATCGCGCTTCTTCGTTTCGCTCGGCGTCGCTGCCGGTGTCGCCGCGGTGGCCGCCTTCGCCGTCTATCTGCTGCTCGGGGCGATGATCGACTCGCAGGACCGGCGCAACGAACGCTTACAGGCCGAAATCAAGGTATTGGACAAGCAGATCGAGGAGATCAACGATCTCGAGGCGCAGAAGCAGCGATTCATATCGCGCATGCAGATCATCGAGAAGCTGCAGCGCTCGCGACCGGAGGTGGTGCATCTGTTCGATGAGCTGGTCAAGGCCATGCCTGACGGCACCTATCTGACATCGGTCAAGCAGAGCGGCGACAAGATCAAGCTCGAGGGCGTCGCGCAATCCTCGACGCGGGTCTCGACATTGATGCGCAACATCGCCGCCTCGCAGTGGCTGCGCAATCCCGAACTCGAAGTGGTCGAGACTTCCAAGGAAAGCACGGGCGGCAGCCATTTCGTGCTCGATGCGCAGCAGATCAGTATTGCCGCCGACGACGACAGCGCTACCGCAAGCAAGCGGCCAATCCGCACTGCCGCCGGGAGTGGCCGATGAACCTCATGCAGGAACTGCGCGGGCTGGACCCGCGAGATCCGGGCCGCTGGCCGTTCGCCGTCCGGGCGCTGACCATCGCCATCTGCTTCGTGGTGGTAGCGACGGCGTTGATCTACTTCTTCGTCTGGCAGAGTCGCATGCCGGAACTGCAGCAGCGCGAGGACAAGGAAGCGCAGCTGCGCAGCGAATTTCGCAGCCAAGCATGCCAAGGCGGTCAATCTGGCGCTGTACAAGCAGCAGTTGGCCGACATCGAAAAGTCCTTCGGTGCCCTGTTGCGGCAATTGCCCAGCAAAACTGAGGTTCCGAACCTGCTGGTGGATATCTCGCAGACCGGCCTGGCCGCCGCGTTGCAGGAAAAGCTTTTCCAACCCGGGCAGGAGGTCAAGAGGGACTTCTATGCCGAGTTGCCCATTCATATCACGCTCACCGGCAGCTACCACGAGTTCGGCGCGTTCGTCAGCGGGATCGCCGCGCTGCCGCGCATCGTCACCTTGCACGACATCCAGATCACGCCAATTGACAAAACCGCCGGCAGCTTCGATCAGCTGCAGCTCGACTTGACCGCCAAGACCTATCGCTACCTCGACGACGATGAAGTCGCCGCGGCGGAAGCCGAGAAGCGCAAGGCCGATCAGGCGAAACGGCATGGAAGCTGAACCGATGAGTGCGCGACACAGACCGATACTCCGCTGGACCCTTATCGCAACGCTGCTGACCGGGCTGCTTGCCGGTTGCAGTGGACGTGATTCCGACCTGGATCACTTCATCGACACGACCAAGAGGGAACCCGGCGGCCGCGTTGAACCGCTGCCCGAGGTCAAGCCCTACGAGGCGTTCAATTACGTCGACCAGGACAAGCGCTCGCCGTTCGTGCCTGGCGGCGCCGGCGGCGCGGGCGCCGGCGTGCGGCCCGACAGCCACCGCAATCGCGAATACCTCGAGCAGTTTTCGCTCGACACTTTGAAGATGGTCGGTACGCTCAATCTCGGCGGCAATAGCTACGGCCTGGTGCAAACGAAGGACGGGCGCGTGCACCGCGTGGTCGTGGGCGAACATCTGGGAACCAACGACGGCAAGATCACCACCATCTCGCCGGCAAAAATTGCACTGGTAGAGATTATTCCGGACGGGCTCGGCGGCTACCTCGAACGGCCTGCTGCCTTGGCGTTGAACGAATGATCGGCACGGAGACACATCGAATGAAACGGTCTATCCCCCTTGCGCTGCGCGGAAGCATCCGCTGGGTCGCCCTGACATGGGCCGCCGGCCTGCTCATGAGCCTCAACGCGCGCGCCGCCGATGTCAGTGCCGATGCCTCGGCTGCCCCGTCCAACCAACTGCAATCGATCGACGTACAGAAGTTGAACGGCAATCAATTGCAGCTTACTCTGCATCTATCGGCAGCCGCCCCCGAACCGCTGGCTTTCACGGTTGACAAGCCAGCCCGCATTTCCCTCGATATACCCAACACCTCGCTGGCATTGAGCTCGCGACGCATCGACGTCGGCGCCGATGGCGTCGACACGGTTCTGGCCGCGGAGGCCAACGGCCGTTCGCGCGTGGTGCTGAATCTCGACTCGCCAATGCCCTACCAGACTCACGTCAATGGCAATGACATCGTCGTGCTGGTCGGCACCGCGCAGGTCGCCGCCGCCGCACCCAAGGCGGCAGCCGCCGGCCCAGCGCACGACAATGCCGCTCCCGCGGGCAACCGGGCCATCCGCAGCATCGATTTTCGACGCAGTGAGACCGGCGCCGGCCGCCTGATCGTGCGCCTCAGCGATCCCCGCACGCCCATCAGTCTCAAGCAGCAGGGCCAGCAGATTACGGTGGATTTCACCGGCGCCGAGCTGCCGAAGAATCTGATGCGCCGCTACGACGCGCAGGACTTCGGCACGCCGGTAACCGGTTTTGACGCCGAGCGCGTCAACGGCGACACCCGCATCGTGCTGGACGCTACCGGCGAATTCGAGCCAATCGCCTATCAATCGGACAACGAGTACGTGGTCGAGGTGTCTGCTCACAAGAAGGCCGCCTCGGACACCTGCCGCCGATGAGAAGAAGGAATACAAGGGCGAGCGCCTGACCCTGAACTTCCAGGACATCGAAACCCGCGCGGTGCTGCAGTTGCTGGCCGATGCCAGCGGCCAGAACATCGTCGTCAGCGATACCGTCAACGGCAGCGTCACGCTGCGCCTGCAGAACGTGCCGTGGGATCAGGCTCTGGACATCGTGCTGCGGACCAAGGGTCTGGACAAGAGACAGGAAGGCAACGTGATCATCGTGGCGCCGTCGGCTGAGCTGGCGGCGCGCGAGAAGGCAGAGCTGGCGGCCAAGAAGGACATCCAGGAACTCGAGCCGCTGCATACCGAATACCTGCAGGTCAACTACGCCAAGGCTTCCGATATTGCCAACCTGCTGCAGGGGCACCGGGTCAGCCGGCGGCGGCGGCAGCAGCGGCGTCCACTGGCAGC
Source organism: uncultured Gammaproteobacteria bacterium (assembly GCA_963735775.1). Taxonomy (GTDB): domain Bacteria; phylum Pseudomonadota; class Gammaproteobacteria; order Steroidobacterales; family Steroidobacteraceae; genus FEN-1191. Next base: position 507,313 of record CAVTMG010000001.1, read on the forward strand.
GCCAACTCGGTGCTGTCTGCCCGCGGTCACGTCTCGGTCGATGACCGCACCAACACGCTGCTGTTGCAGGATACGGCCGACCGCATCGCCGACGTGCGGCGCATGGTCGCGACCCTGGACATACCGATCAAGCAGGTACTCATCGAGGCGCGCATCGTGGTGGTGACCAATGACTACGCGCGCGATCTGGGCGCATTGGTGGGCCTGACGGCGACGCGCCACAACGGCTCCAACGGCCTGTTCGAGACCACCGGCACGGCCGCGGGTGTTGACCAGGGCGTGGCCTCTGCCATCGCCAACCAGCCCACCGGCTCGGTGTATCCGGTCAGCCTGCCCACCGGGGCAAACGCTGCCAACCGGTACAATGTCAATCTGCCGGTCGCAAGTCCCGCCGGCAGCATTGCGCTCGGAATTCTTGGCTCCGACTTCCTGGTGGATCTCGAATTGGATGCCGCGCAGACGGAGAATCGCGGCACCGTGATTTCCTCGCCCAAGGTCATCACGGCCAATCAGCGTGAGGCCACGATTCGGCAGGGCGTGGAGATTCCCTACCAGCAGTCCGCCTCCAGCGGCGCCACCACTATCGCCTTCAAGGATGCGGTGCTGGAGCTCAAGGTCAAGCCATTGATCACGCCGGACAATCGCATCATTCTCGACCTGACGGTCTCGGATGACACGGTCGGAACCGTCGTGGTCGCTTCCGGCGGCGTCAACGTGCCCTCGATCAATACCCGTGCCATCGAGACCCAGGTGGTGCTCAATGACGGGCAGACCGTGGTGCTGGGCGGCATTCTCGAGACCACGCACAGCGATGCGGAGACCAAGGTGCCCTGGCTCGGCGACGTGCCGGTGCTGGGGAATCTGTTCAAGAACACGACCAAGACCGATGACAAGGATGAGCTGCTGGTGTTCGTGACACCGAAGATCATTCGTGAAGGGGTCAACGTCAATTAACTCCGCCTTTGCGCATATTGCTGATTGAAGATGATGAGCTGGTCGCCGATGCGTCGTTCGGGGGCTCATCGCTGGCGGGCTTCACGGTCGATCATGCCAGTTCGGCGGAGCGCGGACGAGCGGCCCTGAGCGCCGAGCACTTTGATCTGGCCGTGGTCGATATCGGCCTGCCCGGAGCGGACGGCCTGACGCTGCTGGGCGCATTGCGCCACGAAGGCAGGGCGATGCCGGTGCTGATTCTCACCGCGCGCGATACGCTGGCCGACAAGATCCGCGCCTTCGAGCTGGGCGCCGACGATTTCCTCATGAAACCCTTCGAACAGGCGGAGCTGGCTGCGCGCTGCCGGGCATTGATTCGCCGCGCCAGCCTTGCTCCCAGCGGCATCGTGCGCCTGGGCCGCCTGACGATCGATCTAAGCGGGCATCAACTGCAGGTCGACTCCGAGGCAATCGAGCTCACGCGGCGCGAATGGCTGGTGCTGGAGAGTCTCGCGCACAACATCGGACGCATAGTCAGCAAGGAGCGGCTGATGCAGGCGCTGGCCGGCTGGGAACAGGACCTGACGCCCAATGCGGTCGAGACCCACATCTCCCGCCTGCGCGCCAAGCTCGGCACCGCGGCCGTCATCCGCACTATCCGTGGCCTGGGATATCGATTGGATGAGGTCGGAGATCCGCCGCGATGATGACCATTCGCCGGCGGCTGCTGCTGATGCTGCTGCCGGCGCTGGCGATCCTGATGCTGATCGGCGGCGTGGTCGACTGACTGGGTCGCGGTGGCCACCACGCGCAATGCCTATGATCGGGCACTGGCCAACACGGCCCTGGCGCTTACGGCGACGATCCGCGTCGAGGACGGTCGCCTGCAGTTCACGCCTGCCGGCCGTGTCGCCGGCAGCGCTAGACGGCAGCACACTGTATGCGATCACCGGGCCTGCCGCAGGAATTGATCGCCGGCAATCCGATGATGCCCGTTGGCCGCGCCGCCGCACGTCGCGCCCGGTGGGGCGCGCGCGGCTATTGGGATGCCACGCTGCAGGGCCAGCGCTGGCGCGTGGCGAGCGTTCGCGCGCCGACCGCACTCGGCCCGATGCAGGTCGCGGTGGCCGAGACGCTGGAGCGACGCCAGCAGCACGCAGCAGGTCATGCTGCTCGGCAAGCTGCTGGTGGACTTCGCCGAACTCGATCTGACGCTGCTGCTGGTGTGGATTGCGGTGTACTTACGGCCTGCGACCGCTGGACCGGCTGGCCGCGCAGGTGGAGCGGCAGTCGACGCGCGGCGCTGCAGCGCTTCGATGAGGCGCAGGTTCCCGGCGAGCTGCGCTCGGTGATCGTCGCATTCAACCGCGTGCTCGAGCTGCTGCACGATGCCGCCCAGCTGCAGCAGCGTTTCGTCGCCGATGCGGCCCACCAGCTGCGCACGCCGGTGGCGGGACTGCTGGCGCAGCTCGAGCTGCTGCTGCAGGAGCCGCAGGCCGCCGCCGTGTCGGCGCAGCTGGTCGCGGTGCAACGCGGTATTGCAGCAGCTGGCGCGCTCTGCCAACCAGCTGCTGGCGCTGGCGCGCGCCGAGCCCGTGTCGGCCGTGAATGAGAATTTCGCGCCCGTGGCGCTCAAGCCGCTGGTCGAGGAGCTGGTGGAGCGATACATCGACCGCGCCGACAAGGCCGGCATCGACCTGGGCGCGGATACCGCGGACCTGCGCGTGTGCCGGCGACGCCGGGCTGCTCGAGGATCTGCTCGAGAATCTGATCGACAACGCGCTCAAGTACACCCCGCGCGGCGGCCGCGTCACCGTGCGCTGCGCCCTGGAGCGGGAATCGCCGTTTCTGGAGGTCGAGGACGATGGTCCGGGCATTCCCGAGGGCGAGCGCACACGCGTGCGCGAGCGCTTCTACCGCCTGCCGGGCTCGACCGGCATCGGCTGCGGGCTGGGACTGGCGATCGTCGATGAGATCGCCCGCGTGCACGGCGCCTCGCTCAGCATCGGCGCCGATGCCAACGGGCCGGGGTGCGCGCATGCGAGTGCGCTTCGGTGCCCCGAGGCAGGCGTAGTGACTGTGAGCCGCCGTCGCAATTCCGGCACGCCGGAGCAGTCAGCCAGCCTGGCGCAAGCTCCGCTGCGTATGGTGGCGCCCATGAAGGCTCGCTCTTATCGGTACGGCTGTCGCGGCATCACGCTGCTGGAGCTGGTGACCGTCATGGCCATCGTGGCAATCCTGATGGCGATCGCGATTCCCTCGTACCGGTATGTGACCAACGCTAATCGCATCGCCGCCGAGGTCAACGGGCTGCTGGGCGACATGCAGTACGCGCGCGCCGAGGCCATCAAGGAGGGCCAGTTCGTGACGGTGTGCGTCTCCAGCAACGGCACGAGTTGCGACGGCCCGGCCGTTGCGACCTGGCAGAACGGCTGGATCGTGTACTCGGACTCTCAACGGCAATGGCACCGGCACGGTGGTCGTCGGCGATGTGATCCTGCGGGTGCAAGCGCCCCTCGCCCCAACAGCACCGACACGTTCGTCGCCACCCTGCGCGTGGGCTATGTGACCTTCAATCGCGAGGGCTTCGCCACGGGCAACGGCATCGCGGCCGGTGCATTGATCACGTTGCACGCCGCGATCCCGAACAATGCCTCGACGCGCTGCCTGTCCGTGTCCGTGGTCGGGCTCATGACCGTGCAGACCTACGGCCAGACGAGCAACAACAACAACGCCATGACGTGTCTATGAACCGGAAACGCATTTGCCACGGTGTTACTGAGGGCGGCTTCAGCCTCATCGAAGTACTGGTGGCGCTGGTCATCATCGGCGTCGGCATGCTCGGCATTGCCAAGATCCAGGCCCTGTCCTACGCCAGCACCGGCACCGCAGCGCTGCGCTCGCTGGCCGCGATCGAGGCCTCGAGCCTGGCCTCGGCCATGCGCGCCAACCGCGCTTACTGGACGGTGGCTGGCGCCACCGCCGCGCAGACGATCACCATCACGGCCGGCTCGGTAACCGCCAGCACCGATGCGGCCCTGGTGGGCACCAGCCCGGCGCCGCCCAACTCGAACACCTGCCAGAACGCACATCTGCACGCCGGAAGCATTGGCGGTTAACGACATTCAGCTCTGGGCCCAGTCCCTGAACGCGCCTGCTGCCGGGTGAGCCAGGCCACCGTCACCTGCATTCCGAACCCCATCGGCACCGCCTATCCGGTCGGCTGCTCCATCACGGTCACCTGGACCGAGCGTAACGTCGCTATCAACGCCCAGTCGGCGGGCCAGACGATGGGCGGAGTCCTGGGGCCGAGCTACACCCTGTATGTGGAGCCCTAGCGCATGAATCGCCTGCCCTCCAACGCCTTCGCGCCGCGCGTGCAGCGCGGCTTCACGCTGGTCGAGCTGCTGGTGGCGCTGTTGATCGGATTGTTCCTGGTGGGCGGCCTACTGACCATCGTGCAGGACAACCGGCGCACCTTCAGCAGCCAGAACCAGCTCTCCCAGCTGCAGGATGCCGAGCGCGTGGCCATGACCATGATCACCGACGTCATTCAGTCGGCCGGCTACTTTCCCGATCCGACCACCAACACCGCCGCATCGGCCTTGCCTGTCGCCGGCGCCATCGCCGCCGGGCAGTCCCTGTTCGGCGCAATTCGGCGCCGCGCCACCGGGCGACACGATCACCGTGCGCTACGCCACCAACAGCGGCGACGGCATCGTCAACTGCATCGGCGCCAGCAATACCAGCGGCGGCACAGGCCACGCTACACGAACGTCTTCAGTGTGGTCAACGGCCAGCTGGTGTGCACGCTCAACGGCACGGCTTATCAGCTGGTGGGCTCGGTGCCCAATGCAGCCACCGGGGTCCTGTCCAACGGCATCGTGGTCAACAATCTGAGCGTCCTTTACGGCATCAACAACGGCGGCACGGCCGGCAACGTCAACACCTACGTGACCGCGAACAACGTCCCCAGCTGGTTCAACGTCATATCGGTGCAGGTCTCGCTGACCTTCAACAATCCGCTGTATTCGGCCAACCCCGTTCAGGGGCAGGGCAACGCAGCCGCAGTATCTGACGGTCTCGCGCGTCATCAGCGTCATGAATCAAACCGGGATTTAGATATGCAGTCGCGGCGGCAAAGCTCTCGTTCAACGCAGCACGGCGTGGTGCTGATCTCCAGCCTGCTGCTGCTGCTGGTGGTCACGATCATGGCGCTGAGCATGTTTCGCAGCTTCGGCATTCAGGAGCGGATCGGCGGCAACGTGCGCGAAAAGCAGCGCGCGCTGCAGGTGGCCAACAGCGCGCAGCAGTACGCCGAATGGTGGCTCGCCAACCAGAGCAGTGCGCCGATCGCGGTCAGTAACGGGATCGCTGCGTCCGCCGACGTGGTGTGCACCAATACCCTGATCAATGTGAATACCGGCGGCTTGCCCACGATCTGCAATAACACCCTGGTCAATCTGGCCGGCGTCAGCACCGCGCTGTGGCCGAGCAGCGGTACCAACGTCGGCGTCATCTACACGCCGCCGGGCATGAATCTGGCATCCCGGCGTCAACTATTACACCAACCCGCCGCGCTTCTACATCGCCGATGTCGGCACTCTCGCGACCGGGCGCGGTGAGGTCTACCAGGTCGATGCCTATGGCTTCGGTCTGACCAATAATGCAATTGCGGTTGTCGAGAGCACCGTGGCAATCACCTGCCAGGTGTGCAACGTAGGAGGCTTGTGATGAAACCCAGTCTTGCCATCATTCTCGTGGCGGCCGGCGCGCTCGGCGTGCTGGCAGCGGGCAAGGCGGCAGCCGCGCCGTCACCGTTCGTGGAGGATTTCACCGGCGGCACTACCACCAACAACTGGTATTACTTCAACGGTGCCTGCCTGACCGCGAGCGCCGCGGCCGGCACCGGCACCGCCGGAGGCGGCGGTACGCTCGGCACTCCCGGGGTAATTCCGGGGTGCACCAAAGTCTTCACTTCCTATTATTCGCAGACTCACAACGGCTATGGGGGCGATGCCAGTCTCGTCGGTGGCAACAACGGCACCTTCCCCGATCCCGTGGGCAGTGGGGCATTGCGCTTCACCAATGGCTCTCCGTACGGGTATGGCGAAAACGGCGCCATCGTCTCGGCCGGCACCTTCGATGCCAGCCAGGGTATACAGATTACCTTCAAGACCGTGACTTACCTTGGCGACAAGGGGGGCGCGGGTGGAGACGGCGCCGACGGCATGAGTTTCTATCTGCTGGACGCGACCCAGACGTACGACGTGCCGGGCAACGGCATCTGGAATGGCATCGGCGCCTTCGGCGGCAGCCTCGCCTACACCTGTTCTAACGCCAACAATCCCCATGACGGCCTGGTCAGCGGCTACCTCGGCCTGGGCATCGACGAATATGGGAATTTCCTGAACGGCGAGACCCTCGAGACTGGATACACCGGCGCTACAGCCACCGGCGACAACACGGCACTCGGCTACGGCTATCTACCTGGCCGCATCGGCCTGCGCGGCGCCGGCAGCATTTCCTGGGCCTCCCTGCACAATCTGAACAGTACCTTTTATCCGGGCAGCCTCACCGCGGCGCAGCAGCAGACGATGGTGCAGGACACCTGCGAGACCGGCACCCTATGGACCGCCGCCAGTCCCGGCACTGCCGCGAGTCCGCACAACACCGGCACACGCGATCGCCGATTACGCACCCATCGTCGGCGCGTACTCGATTCTGCCGGCGAACAATCCCATTGCCGCCGAGACGGCCGCGACCCGGGGCGCCGCGACACCGATCGTCTACAACCTGAAGATAACGCAGGACGGGCTGCTGTCCTTCAAGTACAGCTACAACGGCGGTGCCTACCAGCAGGTGATCACCAACCAGAGCATCTCAGCCTCCAACGGCGCGCTGCCCCTCAGCCTGCGGTTCGGGTTTGCCGGTTCCACCGGCGGCTACACCAACATTCACGAGATCCTGTGCTTCAAGGCGACGCCGATCAACGCTTCGGCCAGCTCGGCGGCCACCGATCAACAGCAGACCGGCAAGGTGCAGACCACCTCGCAGGCGTATTTTTCCTACTACAACCCCAATGACTGGACAGGCCGCCTGACCGCTTACGGGCTGCAGGTCGATGGCAGCGGCAACGTGAGTCTCAATGCACTCGCCAACTGGGACTCCGAGTGCGATGCTGACCGGCGTGACGACGGGCACGCTGTCTGACCACCGGCGTGGCAGGACCCGCGGCCGAATCCCCGGCGAGCCGCGTCATGCTGACGTGGAACGGCACCTCGACGGCCACGGGCACCGCGGCCGGACCGGGTACGGCGGGCATACAGTTCGAGGGCGCCAATCTCACCGCGACTGAGTTGACCGCGCTGGGAGACAGCGCTCCGAATTACAACCGTCTGAATTATCTGCGCGGTGTCCGCGGCAACGAGATCCCCAACACCGGCCCCACCGGTACCAAGGTGTACCGCGCGCGTGACGGCGTGCTGGGCGACATCGTCGATTCGAGCCCGGCCTGGGTCGGCGCGCCGGCCTCACCGTACGCGGTGACCTGGCTGGACCGTCTGCATCCGACAGCCACCATGCCGGAGAATTCGGCTACGCAGGGCTACACGGGCTTCCAGTCCGCCAACCTGTCGCGCCTGAACGTGGTCTACGTCGGCGCCAACGACGGTTTCCTGCACGCCTTCCGGACCGGTTCCGAGGACGCTAACGGCAACGTCATCAACAACACGTCAACGCCCAATGACGGACAGGAAGTCCTGGCGTACATGCCGGGAGCCGTACTGAACACGATTCACAACGGCACCAACGGTGCGCTGGATTACTCCAACCCCCAGTACGCACACAACTTCTTCGTCGATGCCACGGCGGGCACCGGCGACCTGTTCTACGGCGGCGCCTGGCATACCTGGCTCGTCGGCGGCCTCGGCGCCGGCGGCAACGCCATCTACGCCCTCGACATCACCAATCCCGCCAATTTCGCCGAGAGCAATGCCAGCACGCTGGTGATTGGGGAGTGGAGCAATAACACGATCGTCTGTGCCAACGTGACCACTTGCGGCAGCAATCTCGGCAACACCTACGGTACGCCCGAGATTCGCCGATTCCACAATGGCAGCTGGGGCGTTCGTGTTCGGCAATGGTTTCGGCAGCAGCAGCGGTGATGCAGGCATCTACGTGATGACGATCAATGATCCGTCTTCAGCGTGCGCCGGTGCGACCTACTGCTTCCGCTATCTGTCTACTGGTGTGGCGGGCAGCAATGGCATCGCGTACGTGACACCCGTGGACCTCGACGGCGATCATATCTCCGACTATGTCTACGCCGGCGATCTGAAGGGCAACGTCTGGCGCTTCGATCTGACCAGCAACACCGCCAGCCAGTGGGCAGTCACTCCCGGACCGCTGTTCAAGACGCCGGCAGGGCGGCCGATCACCACTCAGCTGGTCGTGGCCGCGGCGCCCGTGGCGGGCACGTTGCCGTCGGTCATCGTCGCCTTCGGTACCGGCCAGCGCACACAGTTCACGACCACGAATCCCGTGGCCTATGCCACCGGGGCACAGAATCTCTACGGCGTCTGGGATTGGAATCTCACGGGCTGGAACAGCGGCTCACCGGCTCAGTACGCCAGCCTGACGGGTGCGCAGGTCGGGACTCTAACCAGCCTCGGGGCGCCCTACACGCTCGGTCAGTCCAATCTTCAGGCACAAAGTTTTACCCTCAGCGCCACCGTTGCCGGGGACATCGATACCAGCAACACCACGATCACATGGGCGCAGTGCTCGAGCAGCTGCACCAGCGGCAGCTTCGGTTGGTTTGCCAACCTGCCCAACACCAATGGCGCCACCAACACCGCCGGCGCTTCGCTCCTCGAGCAGATCGTCTCGAATCCGACCCTGTTCCAGAGCGCGCTGATCGTCAACTCGACCATTCCGGCCAACAACTCGATACTGTCGTGCACGCAGAGCGTCGACACGGGTATCACCTACGTCATATCGGTGACTACCGGAGGTACCTTTGTGTCGCCGTCGACCGGCACCACCCCGGGCAGTCTCTCGAGCGCGTTCGTGAATTACCACGATGTCAACATGGCCGGACTGCAGACCAATGAGACCGGCTCTCTGAGCGTCGTGACGACCCAGGGCGGCAACACCAACCTGCTTGGCCAGTTGATAACGCCCCCCACGCTGGGAACCGGTGCGCCGGGAGCGGCGCAGCAGATCAAGCTCCCGCCCAACACCCAGGCCAACCGCATGACATGGGTCGAGCTGCGGTAACGGCAGCCGAGCCCATTGGAGCAACACCTACATGCCACAACGCATCATCTCGCACAAAAGCCGCTCGACCGGTTTCACGCTGATCGAGCTCATGATAGTCGTGGTCATCGCCAGTATCCTGATCGCGATCGCCGTACCCTCGTACATCGAGAAGGTACGCAAGTCGCGCCGCACCGAGGCCAAGACGGCGCTGCTGGATCTGGCTGGACGCGAGGAACGTTTCTACAACACCAACAATACCTACAGCAACACGCCGTCCGACCTGGGCTATGGCGCAGTCGGTGCTACTTTTCCCATGACTGTCGGGAGCGGCTATTACCAGGTCAGCGTGGCTTTCACGGTCCCCGCTGCCAATGTGCCCGGGACCTACACCCTCACGGCGGTACCGATCACCGCCGATCAGCTCAAGGACGTGACATGCCTGTTCTTTACTCTGACCAACACGGGCGCGCAGACGGCCACCAACGCCAGCTGTTGGCAATAAGCTGAATCGGGAGCCTGCGGCCGGCCGCGCCGAAGCGGCCGCGCCCGGCGCCATCAGTCACGCCTCTTTGGTGTAACCTTTGCGCATGAGCCGCAGCCGCGGCGGAATGCGCGATGATTGGCAAGCAAAACATATTTCTCATCGGTCCGATGGGCTCCGGCAAAACCGCCGTGGGTAAATATCTCGCGCGCGTGCTGAATTTCCCGTTCCTGGACAGTGACCACGAGATCGAGCAGCGCACGGGTGCCGATATTCCACTGATCTTCGAGCGCGAAGGCGAGGCGGGTTTCCGTCATCGTGAGCGCGAGGCGATCGCCGAGCTCAGCGCGCGCGAGCGCATCGTGCTGGCAACCGGTGGCGGCGCGGTGCTGGACGCCGACACGCGCCGCGATCTGCAGGCGCGCGGCTGGGTGGTCTATCTCGAGACCTCGGTGGCGCAGCAGGTGGAACGGGCCGGCCGCACGCGTCACCGGCCTCTGTTGCACGGCGCCGACCCGGCCCAGCGGCTGGCTGAGCTGATGCAGCAGCGCGAGCCGCTGTACCGCGAGATCGCCGACTTGACCCTCTCGACCAATCGTCGCCGCGTGCCATCGGTGGCTGAATACATTGCGCAGCAATATCGCGAATCATTGCAATCATCGTCCGGGGCCGGCGCGGTTTGCGACGCATGCAGACCCTGAGCGTCAATCTCGGCGAGCGCTCGTATCCGATACTGATCGGCTCCGGGCTGTTGCAGTCTGCAGCCGTGGCCTCGCACATTCCTGCCGGCGAAGTGCTGCTGGTCAGCAACACCGTGGTCGCGCCGCTGTATGCCGAGCGCCTCAAGGCAGCACTGCCCGGCCGCCGCCTGATCGAGCTGATTCTGCCCGATGGCGAGCAGCACAAGAGCTTGAGTTCCGCGAGCCGGATGTTCGACGTGATGATCGCCAACCGTCTCGGACGCGACGCGGTGGTCGTGGCGCTCGGCGGCGGCGTCATCGGCGATCTGGCCGGTTTCGTCGCCGCCTGCTACCAGCGCGGCGTCGAATTTCGTGCAGGTGCCGAGCACCCTGCTGGCCGATGTCGATTCGTCGGTGGGCGGCAAGACCGCGGTCAATCATCCCGGCGGCAAGAACATGATCGGTGCGTTCCACCAGCCGCGCGCGGTCATCATCGATACCGATCTGCTGGTGAGCCTGCCCGCGCGCGAGCTTCGTGCGGGACTGGCGGAGGTCATCAAGTACGGTCTGATCTGGGATGGGGCTTTTTTCGACTGGCTCGAGGCGCACGTCGATGCGCTGCTGGCGCGCGATCCGGCCGCGCTCGAATACGCCATCCATCGTTCCTGCCAGATCAAGGCTGAAATAGTCAGCCACGACGAACGCGAGCAGGGCGAGCGGGCATTGCTGAATCTCGGCCATACCTTCGGGCATGCCATCGAAGCGGCCACCGGCTACGTCGAATGGCTGCACGGCGAGGCGGTGGCTTTGGGGCTGGTGCTGGCCGCCGATCTGTCGCAGCGGCTGGGACTGCTCGATGCCGCCGATCTGCGCCGGCTGGTGGCACTGCTCAAGCGCGCCGGGCTGCCGGTGGACGCGCCCCGCATCGGCGCCGAACGGGCCTTCGACTACATGCGCATCGACAAGAAGGTCAAGTCCGGACGCGTGCGGCTGGTGCTGCTGCATGGCATCGGCACCGCGGTCATGACCGGCGACTATTCCGACTCGGCGCTGCAGGGCACCCTGGCGGCTCACTTCGGCGCTGCAAACGCCGTGGCATCATGAGAGTGAACTCATGAGTGACAGTGACCTGGCCCCCTATGCCGCGCACGACCTGCAGTCCCGCGGCCGCCGTTTTCCTGAGCCGCCGCCGCAGTATCGCAGCGAGTTTCAGCGCGATCGCGACCGCATCATCCACTCCAATGCCTTCCGCCGCCTGGCCTACAAGACCCAGGTGTTCGTCAATCACGAGGGCGATCTGTACCGCACTCGGGTGACCCACTCGATCGAGGTGGCGCAGATCGCGCGCTCGGTTGCACGCGCCCTGGCGCTGAATGAAACCCTTACCGAGGCGATCTCGCTGGCGCATGATCTCGGCCACACCCCTTTCGGCCACGCCGGGCAGGACGCGCTCAACGACTGCATGCGCGAGTACGGCGGTTTCGAGCACAATCTGCAGTCGCTGCGCACCGTCGATGAGCTCGAGGAGCGCTACGCGCAGTTTCCGGGCCTGAACCTGACCTTCGAATGCCGCGAGGGCATTCTCAAGCACTGTGCGCTATCCAAGGCGCGCGAGCTCGGCGATGTCGGCGAGCGCTTCCTGCAGCGGCGCCAGCCCGGCCTGGAGGCGCAGCTGGCCAATCTCGCCGACGAGATCGCCTACAACAATCATGACGTCGACGACGGTATTCGCGCCGGCCTGATCACGCTCGAAGAAGTCGCGCAGGTGCCGCTGGTCGGCAGGCAGTTTCACGAGGTCCTGCGGCTCTACCCGCAGCTGCAGGGACGCCGGCGGGTGCACGAGACGGTGCGGCGCATGGTCAATGCGCTGGTCGTCGACGTTATCCACTGCAGCATCGAGCGGCTGCGGGCGGCAGCGCCCAAGGACATCGATGGCGTGCGCGCGCATCCGCAGCCGTTGATCGGCATGAGCGATGGCATGCGCGCCGCAGCACGTCGAGCTCAAGCAATTCCTGCACGAGCACGTCTACCGGCATCAGCGCGTGCTGCGCATGACACTCAAGGCCAAACGCGTGGTGAAGGAGCTGTTCGAGGCGTTCACGGGCGAGATCCGGCTCATGCCAGCCGAACATCGTGACATTGCGCTGCGCGCCGAGGCGCGCGATGGCATCGCCGGCCGCGCCCGTACGGTGGCCGATTACATCGCCGGCATGACCGACCGCTATGCCATTCTCGAGCATCGCCGGCTGTTCGATCCGGCGGCGCGTACGTGAGTCGCCGGTGAGCATGCACGCTGCCGTACCTGCCGCCGACCGGCTCATCGTCGCCCTGGACGTTGATACGCGCGAGGACGCGCTCGCGTTGGTGCGCACCCTGGGAAGCGACGTCAGGTTCTATAAAGTTGGCCTGCAGCTGTTCATGGGCAGCGGGCTGCAGATCGTGCACGAACTCGTGGGTCTGGGAAAAAAAGTATTTTTGGATCTGAAAATCGACGACACGCCGCGTACTGTCGGCGAGGCGGTAAGAAACGCGGCGATTGCCGGGGTGGAATTGTTTACCTTGCAGGGCAATGCGGCCACCGCGGAGGCTGCCAGAAAGGGGCGCGGCGAGCGCGCCTCGCCGAAATTTTTGCAGGTGACACTGCTGTCGAGCTGGGACCATACCGACCTGAGCGAGCTTCTGCATGTGCCGCCCAAGGATCAGCAGCAGCTCGATCTGGACGAGTTCGTGCTGCGCCGTAGCGAAAGGATTCTGGCGTCGGGCTGCGATGGCGTCATCGCCTCGGGCTCGTCGGTCAGCAAGCTTCGCCGCCGCTACCCGGAACTGCTGATCGTGACGCCAGGGATCAGGCCCACCGGCGCCGCCACGGATGATCACAAACGATCACTGACGCCCTCGGAAGCCATTCGTGCCGGTTCAGATTACCTGGTCGTGGGCCGGCCGATCCGCGACGCCAGCGATCCCAGGGGTACCGCGGTGCGCATTCAGAAGGAAATAATGCATACCCTGGAGAACCAGGCGGCATGAAAGATCGACGCCAGGCCCCCGCCGGCCGTTTCGCGTTTATTCAGTAGCCTTGCCGGTCCGCTGATTGTCGGCGCGCTGGCCGGCAGTGCCCGGCGGCTGCTGCGCCAGTTCATCGCGCAACGCGCGCCGCAGGATCTTGCCCACATTGGTCTTGGGCAATTGATCGCGAAAATAAACCGCCTGCGGGCGTTTGTAATTGGTCAACGACTCATGGCAACAGTCCTTGACGGCCTGTTCGCTGAGCGCCGGATCCTTGCGCACCACGAACACCGCCACCACTTCGCCCGAATGTTCATCGCTCTGCGCGACCGCTGCGACCTCGAGCACGCCTGGGCAGCGCGCGATCACATCCTCCACCTCGTTCGGGTAAACCTTGAATCCCGAGACGATGATCATGTCCTTCTTGCGGTCCTCGATGTAGACGAAGCCGCGCTCATCGAAGCGGCCGATATCGCCGGTGCGCAGCCAGCCTCCGGGCAACATGACCTTGGCGGTCTCCTCCGCACGATTCCAATAGCCGCGCATGACCTGCGGTCCGCGCAGGCAGATCTCACCAACGCTGCCGATGGCGAGTTCGTGACCGTCGTCGTCACGAATCGTCAAGTCGGTCGAGGGCACGGGCAAGCCGATCGAGCCGCTGAACCCCGCGTCGGCACCGACCAGAGGCGTGACGCAACCCACTGGTGAGGCCTCGGTCAGCCCCCAGCCCTGGGACGCCACGCAGCCGGTGATCTGTTTCCAGCGTGCCGCAACCGAGCTCTGCAATGCCATGCCGCCGGCGACCGTCGCCACTAGCCGCGAGAAATCGATATCACTGAATCCCGGCGTGTTCATGAGCGCGTTGAACAAGGTGTTCACGCCCATGAAGAACATCGGCCGGTGCTTGTGCAGGTCTTTGACGAACGCGGGAAAGTCGCGCGGATTGACGATCATCAAGCCGGTGCCGCCGACCGAGGCGAACAGCAGGCAATTTCCGGTCAATGAAAAAATATGGTACAGCGGCAATGCGCATACAAAGGTTGCGCTATCTATTGCCACCTGCTGAAACCAGGCGCGCGACTGCAATACATTGGCCACCATGTTGCCATGCGTGAGCATCGCTCCCTTGGCGACGCCGGTCGTGCCGCCGGTGTACTGAAGGAAAGCCAGGTCCTCCTGGTCCAGGCTCACCGGCAGCAGCTTCAAGGCGCGCCCTTCCTTGATCACCTGGCGATAGCGGCGGGCCTGGGAGATGTGCCAGGCCGGTACCTTTCTATGCACGTGGCGCAGCACCAGGTTGACGATCGCGCCCTTCGGCCACGAGAGCTCATCACCCACTCCGGTGACGATGACCTGACGGATGTTGGTTGCCGGCAGCGCCTTCTGCACGGTCGCGGCGAAGTTCTCCAGTACCAGTATGGCCGTGGCACCCGAGTCCTTGAGCTGGTGTTCGAGCTCGGTCACGGTGTAGAGCGGATTGGTGTTCACCACCACGAGTCCGGCGCGCAAGGCGCCGAACATGGCAATCGGGGTACTGCAATAGATTGGGCAGCATGATCGCCATGCGATCACCCTGCTTGAGTCCGACACGATGCTGCAGCCACGCGCCGAAAGCCCGCGAGCGCACATCGAGCTCGCGGTAAGTGATCGCCGTGCCCATGCAATGATAGGCAATGTTATCGGCGTAACGCCCGCAGGCACTCTCGATCAACGCCTTGAGCGAATCGAACTCGAATACGTCGACCTCGGCGGGGACGCCCGGCGGATACTGCTTTAGCCAGAATTTTTCCATCGCTTCGGCCCCCCGCTGTTGTCCGCCGCGCGCAGCAACGGCACTAGTGTGGGCCAGACATTGTCCAGCAACAATGGCTGGCCCTGTTCGTTGGGATGCAATCCGTCCGACTGCATCAGCTCGGGATGCAGGGCCACATTCTCGAGCAGAAACGGCAGCAGCGCGATGTGGTGGCTGGCGGACAATTCCTGGTACATGCTCATGAAGCCGCCGGTGTAGCGCTCGCCGTAGTTGGGCGGCAGGCGCAGGCCGAGCAACAGCACCGCCACGTGCTGGCTTTGCAGGATGGTGATCATCTGGTCGAGATTCGCGCGCGCGTCGGCGAGCGGCAGTCCGCGCAGGCCGTCGTTGGCGCCCAGCTCCAGCAGCACGATGCGCGGTTGCTGCACGGCCAGAGCGCGCGGCAGGCGCGCCAGGCCGCCAGCAGTGGTCTCGCCACTGACGCTGGCGTTCACCACCCGGAATCCGTAACCTTCGTGCTCGATCTTTTGCGCCAGCAGGCTCACCCATCCCCGTTCCACGCTGATGCCGTAGCCGGCGCTGAGGCTGTCGCCGAATACCAGAACCACGGGTGCCTGAGTGGGCGCCGCGCTTGCGGCCGATGCCGGCACGATGACCAGCCATACCATCAGGATGCCAATGACGCGCGACATGGTTCTTGAAGCCCGAAATGTGAGCAAACAGGTTAGCAGCCCGGAAGGGCCCCTTACCATTGTGCGCGACATTTCATTGCGCGTGGCGGCGAGCGAGTCGATAGCGATCGTGGGTGCTTCGGGTGCCGGCAAGTCGACACTGCTGGCGCTGCTCGCCGGGCTCGAGCAGCCCAGCTCGGGGGAAGTATGGCTGGCGGGAAACAATCTCTCGCTGCTGGATGAGGATCATCGCGCGCGCCTGCGCGCACAGCGCGTCGGCTTCGTGTTTCAGTCATTTCATCTGGTACCCTCACTGACCGCCGCCGAGAACGTGATGCTGCCGCTGGAACTCGCCGGGCGGCGCGATGCGCGCGCGGCCGCCCATGACATGCTGGCGCGCGTCGGCCTGGGCCAGCGGCTCGGACACTATCCGCGGCAACTCTCGGGCGGCGAGCAGCAGCGCGTTGCGCTGGCACGCGCCTCGGTGGGATCGCCGGTGGTGTTGTTTGCCGATGAGCCCACCGGCAACCTCGATACCGCCACCGGTGCGCGCATCGCGCAGCTGTTGTTCGAGCTCAATACCGGTTCGGAGACCACCCTGGTGCTGGTCACCCACGACCGCGCGCTGGCGGCACGCTGCGGCCGGGTGCTGGCCATGGATGCGGGTGAGATGCGGTCCGGGACCGGGTCAAATGCGTAGCCTGGTGCTGGCGCTGCGGGCGCTGCGCCGCGAATGGCGCTCGGGCGAGCTGGCAGTGTTGTGGCTGTCGCTGAGCATCGCGGTCGCGGCACTGTGCGGCGTCGGGTTTCTGGTCGATCGCATCGGCCGCGCGGTAGCGGCACAGGCCAGCGAGGTGCTCGCGGCTGATCTGCGGGTCGAATCCGATTCGCCGATCGCTGCCGCGGATGCGCGCCAAGGCGAATTCGCTGGGACTGTCCAGTGCGCGTCTGACGACAACGCTGTCGGCAATATTCAATGGCGACGCCAATCAGCTGGCTGACGTGCGCGCGGTCAGCAACGGTTATCCGCTGCGTGGCCACTTGGGTATCGCCGATCGAGCCTTTGCAAGCGGCGCACAGACGGGATTGATTCCGGCTCCCGGGGAGGCGTGGCCGGATTCCAGACTGGCCGCGGCGCTCGGGGCAGACATCGGCAGCCAACTCAGCGTCGGTTCGCGCAGCTTGCGTGTGACACACATTCTGATCTCGCGTCCCGACCAGAACTCGACCTTCGTCGAGTTCGCTTCGGCACTATTGATCAATGATGCCGATCTGCCCTCGACCAGCTTGATCCAACCCGGCAGCCGCGTGCGCTACGCACTGCTGCTGGCCGGGTCGGACTCGCAGCTCGACGCCTTTCGCCGCTGGCATGGCCAGCAGGATTTTGCCAACGAGCGAGTCGTGGATGTGGCCGAGGCCAGTCCGCAGATCGGCGAGGCGAGCCGGCGCGCGGCGCGCTTCCTGGCGCTGGCAAGCCTGGTCACGGTGCTGCTGTGTTCGGTCGCGATCGCCATCAGCGCGCGCAGTTACGTGCGGCGTCATCTGGACGTGGTGGCATTGATGAAGACGCTCGGCGCCTCGCGCCGCATGGTGCTCGGCGTGCATTTGTGGCAATTGCTGATGCTCGCCGCGGTGGCAAGCGTGATCGGCGCCGGCGCCGGTTGGCTGACGCAGCTGTGGCTGGTGCGGGTATTGCGCGGCCTGCTGCGCGGGGATTTGCCGCCGGCCGGGCCCTGGCCGGCCCTGGTCGGTTTCATCATCGCGCTCGCCATGCTGGCCGGCTTCGCGCTGCCGCCGTTACTGCAGCTCACGCAAGTGCCGGCGCTGCGGGTATTGCGACGTGATGTGGGACCGCCGTCACCGCGCCTGTGGACGGCGGCGCTGCCGGTGGTGCTCGCCATCGCCGGCGTGGTCTATGCGGCGCTCGGGGATGTGCGCCTGAGCGTCTGGTTCGTATTGGGGCTGGCGGCGGCTGTTCTGGTGCTGGCGCTCGCAGGTGGCGGGCTCGTGAACCTCGCGGCGCGCGTGCGCGGCAATGCCGGCGCCGCCTGGCGCTACGGTGTGGCCAATCTGGCGCGGCGCCGCGCCGAGGGCATTGCGCAGATCGTGGCCTTCGGGCTCGGTCTCATGCTGCTGCTGTCGCTGGCGATACTGCGCAATGACCTGGTCACCGACTGGCAGGCGAGCCTGCCGGCCGACGTGCCGAATTACTTCTTCGTCAACATTCCTCCCGACCAGCGCCAGGCGTTCCAGCAGGAGTTGCTTAGCCAGGGCGCGCGACTGGAGCGCATGTTGCCGATGATCCGGGGCCGGCTGGTGGCGATCAACGGTCAGCCCATCGCCATGCGGCATATTGCCGGGCAGCGCACCGGCCGGAGCGATGGCAGGCGCGAGCGCGGCTCGCCCGAGCGCGAGCAGAATCTCACCTGGTCGGGTGAGCTCGGTGACGACAATCGCATCGTCGAGGGCCATTGGTGGACAACGCAGCAGTATGGGCAGCCGCTGGTCTCGCTGGCAGTCGAGTACCAGGACTGGCTGGGACTGAAGCTCGGCGACAAGCTGCGCTTCGATGTGGCCGGCGAGACCATCGAAGTCACCGTCGCGAGCTTTCGCAAGGTGAAATGGGATAGTTTCAAGCCGAATTTCTTCATCGAGTTTCCACCGGGATTGCTGGATGCGGCGGCCGGCACCTACATGACCAGCGCGTTTCTGCAGCCCACCAGCGGTGCCATGGCGCGCCTGGTGCACCGCTTTCCGGGGGTCTCGATCTTCAACGTCGGCGATCTGCTCTCGCAGGTGCGCGCCGTGATCGGCAAGGCGGTGACGGCGGTACAAAGCGTGTTCGTGTTTACGCTGTTCGCCGGTTTGACGGTGTTGTTTGCGGCAGTGCAAGCCAGCAGTGATGAGCGCGGCTACGAGATCGCGATACTGCGTGTGCTGGGAGCCGGCCGCTCCATGATCTTCGCCAGCGTGCTGTCGGAATTTTCGCTGATGGGAGCACTGGCCGGTCTACTGGCCGCCACCGGCGCATCGCTGGGCGGCGCATGGCTTGCGCATGCGCTCGAGCTCAATTACCGCTTCAATGCCGCGCTGTGGATCGTCGGCGTGCTCGCCTCGGTGCTGATCCTGGGAGCGGCGGGCGCTATCTCGACGCGCTCGATGGTGCGGGCGCCGCCACGCACAGTGCTCTACTAGCACGCGCCCTCCAGAACGCGCGCTTGATAAGACACACGAGCTATCTGGCGGTGTGTATAGACCATACAAATTGCTTTCATTAACGAAAGCAATTTGTATGGTCTATACACACCTCAAGTTGTCGGATGTCTCTTGTAGCGCGCGTGCTAGTGAGCAATGGTGATCGTGGCCCACGCCTGCGGCTCGGGCTCGCCGCGCCAGTTCAAGCCATCGATCGTGAACTCATAGCGCCCCGGGCCAAGTGCTGAGCTGTTGAGTCCCAGGTGCAGCACGCCGTTGGAGTCTCGCAGGATGTTGTGTAACACCGCCACGCGGCCTTGATCGCCGCGATCGACGGTTATGCGAAAAGCGCTGAACTTGGACCACGACATATCGATCTTCATGTCCGCCATTTCCGCCACCGGGCCGCCGATCGTGGCCAGACTGCGCGGCGACGGAGCGGTGCGGTTCGGAACCAGTGTGATCACACGCGTGGACTGGGCCGGATCGAGCGCCTGCAGGGTTACCTGCCGCTGCAACTCGGCAATCGAATGCTCACGGGTCGAGAGTTTGCCCAGCAGCACCAGCGCCGTGATGCTCAAAGCCAACGCCAGGCCGACGACGCCGAACAACGCCGGCAGGCGCTGCCACCAGGGTCGGGCGCGAACTTCCCAGGGCGGTGCGCGACCGCCGGCCTCGAGCATGCGCAAGGCGACATTTATCCGCTCGGTGAGGCCGATATCATCGAGCAGCTCAGGATGCTCGCGGCAATAGCGTTCGAAGTCCTGCGCGCCTTTGAGCGGCAGCCGGCCACCCAGGTAGCGCTCGACGATCTGATTGCGCGCAATGAAGTCGCGATCCATGACGACCTGGACCGGCACCGACGGAATCGACAGCGCGGCCCGGCGCGGTTCCGCCGGACCTGTTTGCGCGGCTTGCATCGGCATATCGTGCCGCGACCAGCAGGTCGCGCGTTGGCGACAGCTCACAGTTCCGTGGCCGCGCCGGACGCCAGCGCGAACTGCGTCACAGATCCATCAGCCGGGGGCGCTAGAGTAGCTGGTGGTGAAACCGTGACGAAATCAGGTCCCCACAAGCCAGGAGGTCCCGAAGGTCCCGAGAGCCCCAAAGGGCCGGCGGGCCGGGTGCGCCACGATTCGCGTGGGCACGCCGTCTGGCAATGGGCCGCGGAGACCGCGCGCCACCTGGCCATGTCGACCACCCAGGTGCTGCGCCAGCTCGATACCCGCAGCCTGTCGCTGCTGGATGAGACAGATGCGGCCAAGGGCGAGAAGCCGCCACCCAGTGCGCCCAGTGCGCCCAGTGCGCCAAGGGCGCCAGGAGCGCCAGTGAAGCCGGCACAGGGGGGCGGATTCAATCCCTATGAAGGCCGCTCAGTCGTGCGTGCAAAGCCGCTGCCAAAGCCGCTGCTAAGAGCCCTCGACCAAAGCCAGCGCCCGCCCGCGTCTCGTGGTGGCGGCGGGTGTTGCGCCGCGACTAGGTCGTTCGGCGTACTCAATACCGGCTGAAGCGAACCAGCGCGCCATGGCCGGGGTGTTGACGCCCTTGGCCACGCAGTACA
This sequence comes from uncultured Gammaproteobacteria bacterium, assembly GCA_963735775.1. Lineage (GTDB taxonomy): Bacteria > Pseudomonadota > Gammaproteobacteria > Steroidobacterales > Steroidobacteraceae > FEN-1191. Next base: position 527,855 of record CAVTMG010000001.1, read on the forward strand.
GGCCCAGCACGCGCGCGGCCTTCACGATCGCCGCCACGTTGGCATGCGCGAATTTATCGTCCAGCACAGTCGCCGTCAGCGCCGCGTCGAGCTTCAGGCATCGCAGCGCCCCGGACTGCAGCAACGCGAAACCTGGACGCGTCAGGTTGAAATCGTCCAGGGCGACGAAGCAGCCCAGTTGGCCGCACTGGGCGATGAAACGTTGCGTGGCCTCGAAATCCCGTTCCCAGGCGGCGGCTGGAACGCACAGGCCGAGCGTATCCCCGGACAGACCGGCTTTCTTGAATTTGGGCGCAAGTTGCGTCAGGAACTCGGAGGTCAGCACCGACGCGACGCATACCGGCAGCGTGAAACTTGCGGGCGACGGCGCCTCGCGCGTACCGCGCTTTTGCAATAAGTGGATGAGCCGATTGGCGCGGATCAGGTCCTGCGGCAACGATTCCGATTCCTCACGCGCGATCTCGTAGCGGCGCGTGGTGCCGCCGGAACGCAGCAGACGCGAATACGCGCGCGAGCGCAGCTCCTGTACTTCAGCGGCAGCACTGTCGGGGGACGAAGCTGGCTCGGGCGCGTCCTGCGTTCGTTGCGAGCCGCGCACCCTGAAGGTTGGTGCCGCCGGCTGAGCCGGGGCGCCCGCGGACTCAGGCGCCGCGGCGACGCCAAAACGGCCCATGGCGGCAAATACCCGGTTTCTGATGGCCTCCAGGTCGACGTCGGCACGACGGCGGCCCGAGACCACTGCACACGCCAGACCGCTGCGTTCGCCCAACGGCGTCCGGGCGCAAAAAAACAGCGCCTTGGCGCCGTGTTCGAGATCGCGCTCCAGATGCTGGGCGCTGCCTTCGAGCCCGAAGGCATCCTGCGCGTCGTCGATATGACGCTGCCCGGCGGCGTCGAGCTCGCCCTGGTTCAGCCACAGCAGGGCACCCTGGGCGTCGTGCAATGACAGGCGCTGCACGCGCAGCGGGGCCAGGAGACGCAACAGCCGGCGTCCGAGCAGCCCGGCCGCGTCCCGGCGTTCGGCCGTGGCACTGGCAGATTGGGAGTCGCTCATCGTTACAATGGTGACAGGCTGCGGAGCGCGGCGGCGTGACAGCGCTCGCGTTCCGGTACCCTAGTCCACAGGCCCACTGCACTTTGTCATATTTCATGTATCACGCACCGCTCAAAGACCTGGGATTCGTACTCCACGAACTGCTGCGGGTGCAGGAGCTTGCGGCACTGCCGCGCTACGCCGAGTTTTCCCGGGAAATAGCCGATTCCGTGCTCGAGCAGGCCGCGCGCTTCGCCGAGGAAGTGCTCGCGCCGATCAATGCACTGGGCGACAGGCAGGGAGCGCGCTTCAGCGATGGCAGCGTGCAGATGCCGGCGGAATTTCGCAGCGCCTACAAGCAGTATGTCGCCGACGGCTGGCCGCTACTGAGCATGCCCTCGGCACACGGTGGCCAGGGAGCCCCGTTGGCACTGGCCGTGGCCGCGGAAGAGATCTGGTTCGGCGCCAATCTCGCCTTCATGCTCTGCCCGCAGCTTTCACGCGGCGCGGTCGACGCACTCGAGGCTGTGGCCTCTCCGGCCTTGCAGGCCATGCTGCTGCCCAAGCTGGTCACCGGGGAATGGACCGGTACCATGAATCTCACGGAGCCGCAGGCTGGCTCCGACCTGTCCGCAATTCGTACCCGGGCGCGGCTCGAAGGGGATCATTACCGCGTCTTCGGGCAGAAGATTTTCATCACTTACGGTGAGCACGACCTTGCCGACAACATCGTGCACCTGCTGCTGGCGCGCATCGACGGCGCGCCCGCGGGGCTCAAGGGCATTTCCATGTTCGCGGTGCCCAAGCGGCTGGCCAATGCCGATGGCAGCCCCGGTGAGCGTAACGATCTGCGCTGTGTTTCCATCGAGCACAAGCTGGGCATACACGCGAGCCCTACCTGCGTGATGTCCTACGGCGACGGCGAGGGTGCGATTGGTTATCTGATCGGCGAGCCGCACCACGGCCTCGAGTACATGTTCATCATGATGAATGCCGCCCGGCTGTCGGTCGGAGTACAGGGGATCGGACTGTCGGAGCTGGCTTTGCAGCAGGCCGGTGAATGGGCGCACAGCCGGGTGCAGGGGCGAGCGGTCGGACTCAAGCGCGACGCACCGTCCTCGCCCATAGTCGAGCATCCGGATGTGGCGCGCATGCTGCTGACGATCCGCGCCAATGTCGAAGCCATGCGCGCCCTGGCCCTGTATACGGCGCTGTCCCTGGACCGTGCGCGCGCGGAACCGGACGAGGCGCGCGCTGCCGCCGTGCAGGCGCGCGGAGAACTGCTGATTCCGATCGTGAAGGGCTGGAGCACCGATCAGGGTGCCGAGTTGGCATCGCTTTGCATGCAGATACACGGCGGCATGGGATTCATCGAGGAAACCGGCGTCGCGCAGACCCTGCGCGATGTGCGCATCACCTCGATCTACGAGGGCACGACCGGTATTCAGGCCAATGACCTGCTGGCGCGCAAAGTCGGACGCGATCGCGGCGCGGCCATGGCCGCGTTGCTGTCCGACATGCTGCGCGAGCTCAACGACCTGCGCGGCAGCGATCCAGCCATGCGCAGTGTGCGCAATCTGACCATCGAGGCGGTCACGGTACTGCGCGATGCGACGGAAGCGCTGCTGTACCAGTACGCGCAGACACCGGCGCGCGCCTATGCCGTGTCGGTGCCCTATCTGCACCTGTGCGGCCGGGTGCTGGGCGGCGCCTTGATGGCGCGCAGTGCCGCGGTTGCGGCGCGCAAGCTGACCGAAGGCACGGACGACGCCAGCTTCTATCGCGCGAAATTGCAGAGCGCGCGCTTCTATGCCGAATATCTGCTGCCGCAGAGCCTGAGCTTGGCACGCACCATCAAATCCGGTGGCGCCAGCGTGGTGGATGCCGATCCCGAGCTGATCTAGGCGCTGGTGCCGAGAACCGGCACCATGTTCGCCAGCAGGAATTCGATGAATTGGCGAATCGCCGGCGAGCCGGCGGCGGCGCCGGCATAAACGGCTGCCAGTTGCAACGGCGGCAGCGGTGACCACTCGGGCAGCAGGCGCTCGAGTTTGCCCATGGCCAATCCCTGGCGGCACAGGAACTCAGGCAGCACGCCGATACCCAATCCCGCGGCCGTGCTCGAATGCACCAATGCCGGATCGTTGACCCGCAGCGCAGGCCGCAATGGTATGTGCTGCGTCTCGCCGCCGCGTTGCAACGCCAGCGTGCGATCCTCCGCCGAGGTCTGCTGGGCATCGAGCACCCGTAATACCGTATGCATGCACAGGTCGCCCGGTACTCGCGGGCGGCCATGCTGCAGCAGGTAGGCGGGCGTGGCGCACAACAATTGCGGCGGACTGCCCAGCGGGATGTACATCAGCTCAGGCTGCACCGGTGCGGCATTGCAGATCAGCACATCCCAGCTGGCCTCCGGGCCCGCTGGCAGTGCATCGGTGAGTGCCACCTGCAGCTCGATCGCCCGGTAGTGTTCCAGAAAACGCGGCACCAGCGGCGTGACCAGCATGCGTCCGTAACCGGCGTCGACCAGCACCCGCAAATGCTGTGCACCGGCGGCAGCGGCAGCAAAGCGCGAGCGTACCGATTCCACTTCGTGCAACAGCCGCTGACAGTGCGGTTGCAGCATGCGCGCCGGCGGCAGTCAATGCCACGCGCCGGGTGGTGCGCGTCAGCAGTCGGCTTCCCAGGCGTTGCTCCAGTGCTGCGACGGCACGGCTGACCGCGACTTTGGTCACCCCCAGCGCCCGAGCCGCGGCCGTAAAAGAACCCAGTTCAGCCACGCGGGCGAATGCCGCCATTTCGGAGGCCAGCCACATATTGTTTCGCTATTTGCCAGGATCTGAAAAATGCGTCCTGCACTGTACCACGGGCGAAACAATATTTCGCTAAACCGGATTCTCCAGGCTGAAAGCGGCGTTCTCATCGTTATAGGCGAACACCTCGCCGTAGCGCGCGAGGCTCACCACGGCGCGCAGAGTCTGCTCGGCGTCATCCTCGCCCATGAAGTCCTCGAGCTCATCGATGAAGCGGCTCTTGCGGGCGGCGTGCGAAGTGCGCTCATCGAGCACCCGGCGAATATGGGCGGCCAGCGGCACATAGGTCAGCAGATGGCGCGCGAATAGGCGCTTGCGATCATCGAGCCCGGCATTGGCGAAGGCCATGCCGGCCTCGGTGAGCCGGATATCGCCGCCTTCGACCTCGGCGAAGCGCATGAGCTGCAGCGTCTCGGCCACGGGAAATAGCTCGTCGATCTCCATCTGCAGATCCGAGGCGATCTTGGGCAGGTCGGCGGTGCCGTTGAAGGGCGGGGCGGCGACGGTCTCTATGAGGCCGGACAGCAGGTTCGAGGATACGCGCGGCAGCACGCTGCCGATGCCAAGGCCGGGAAAGCGCTCGGTGCGGCCGGCCGCCGCGGCATTGCCCGTGCGGCGCGAGGTCATCTCGACGTAGATGCGCTCCACCAGCTCGCGGAAGCTCGGGTCCAGCCGCTTGCGCGGCTGCGGCAGCGTGACGTGGATTTCGCTGAGGATGCGGCCGGGATTGCTGCCGAACACCAGGATGCGGTCGCACATGAGCACCGCCTCCTCGATGTTGTGCGTCACCAGGACCACACCCTTGATGGGCGCGCGGCCTTCGGCCCATAGATCGAGGAAGTCGGTGCGCAGCGTCTCGGCCGTCAGCACGTCGAGCGCCGAGAACGGCTCGTCCATCAGCAGGACGTCCGGGTGCACCACCAGCGCCCGCGCAAAGCCGACGCGCTGGCGCATGCCGCCCGAGAGCTCGCGCGGATAGGCGGACTCGAAGCCGTCCAGGCCGATCAGGTCGATGGCCGCCAGCGAGCGCTTGCGGATCTCGGCCTTGGGCATGTGCTGTGCTTCGAGACCCAGCGCCACGTTCTCGAACACCGTCAGCCAGGGAAACAGCGCGAAGCTCTGGAACACCATCGCGATGCCGGAGGCCGGGCCGTGTGATCGGCTGGCCGCGAAAGGACAAGCGAGCCGCCGCTGGGTTCGGCCAGGCCTGCGATCAGCCGCAGCAGCGTCGATTTGCCCGGAGCCCGAGCGGCCCAGCAGCCCGACGATCTGGCCCGCCTCGAGCTTGAGATTCACACCCTCGAGCACCAGCAGCTCGCCGCCGTCGGGCTTGGGAAAAGCCTTGCGCACGTTGTCGACCGCTAGCAGTGCGGCGGTGGGATCGCTCATGACGGAATTCATGCGGCGTAGCTTCCAGTTCAGGTCAGGCGAAATTCAGGTGAGGCGAAATTTGCGCTCGGCGTAATAGTACAGGGGCCGCCAGAACACGCGGTTGATCGCCACCACGAACAGGCTCATGGTGGCGATGCCGAGGATGATGCGGTGGAAGTCACCGGCGGTCGTGGCCTCGGCGATATAGGCACCGATGCCATGGGCCTTGACCTCGACGTTGCGCCAGGTGACGAGCTCCGCCACGATGGCGGCGTTCCAGGAGCCGCCCGAGGCGGTGATGGCGCCGGTAACGTAGTAGGGCAGCACGCCGGGCAGCGCGATCTTGCGCCACCACAGCCAGCCGCGGACGCCGAAGTTCTGCGCCGCATAGCGCAGCTCCACCGGCATCGCCGAGGCACCGGCGATCACGTTGAACAGGATGTACCACTGCGTGCCCAGGATCATCAGCGGACTCAGCCAGAGTCGGGATTGAGCTTCCAGGTCACGATGCCGAACACGACCAGCCGGAAACAGCAGATTGGCGGGGAACGCCGCCAGGAACTGCGCCACCGGCTGCACGATCTGCGTGGCGCGCGGCCGCAGTCCCACCCAGATGCCGACCGGGACCCACAGCACGCTCGCCAGCGCGATCAGGATCATGACGCGCAGCAGCGTGATGGCGGCCAGGCCCGCGACCTGCAGCGCCTCTGCGCCGTGGTTTCTCCGAACAGCATCAGCGCGATGCGCCACAGCGCCAGCCCCACCAGCAGCACAGCAGCACGAACCACAGCAGATCGGTGCGGCGCCCGGTGCCGGTCTCGGCCAGCGCCGCGAGTGTCTGCGGCCGCGGCGTCGTGCGGCTGGTCCAGCGCACGACCGCGTAAAAAAACGTGCGCAATGCGGCCATGATGCGCGAGCGCTGCATCATGGTCAGTGCCCAGGAGTGCGGCGCACGCGCGCCCTGCTCCTGGTCGATGCGGAAGCGATCACCCCAGACCACCAGCGGCCGGAAGATCAGCTGGTCGTAGAGCAGGATCACGATCAGCATGGTGAGGATGGCCCAGCCGATCGCGTGCAAGTTACCCTGTGCTATGGCCAGCGCGATGTACGAGCCGACGCCGGGCAGTGCGATGTTGGTATGGCCGACGACGATGGCTTCGGAGGCCACCACGAAGAACCAGCTGCCCGACATCGACATCATCATGTTCCACAGCAGTGCCGGCATGGCGAACGGCACCTCCAGCCGCCAGAAACGCATCCACGGCGACAGCCGGAACGATCCGCAGCCTCGCACAGCTCGTCGGGGACCGTGCGCAGCGACTGGTAGAAACTGAAGGCCATGTTCCAGGCCTGGCTGGTGAAGATCGCGAAAATGGCGGCGAATTCGGCGCCGAGCACCCGTCCCGGCACCAGCGACATGAAGAACACCACGGTCACCGACAGGAATCCGAGGATCGGCACGGACTGCAGGATGTCGAGAATGGGCACCAGCAACTTTTCGGCGCGCGCGCTCTTGGCCGCCCAGGTGGCGTAGGTGAAAGTGAACACCAGCGACAATGCCAGCGCCGTGAACATGCGCAGGGTGGTGCGGGCGGCGTAGAACGGCAGGTGCATGGGATCGAGCGACAGCGGTGCCGCGGTCAGTCCGGCAATCGGCTCGAACAGGCCGCGGCTGGCTTCGGCAAAAAACGTCAGGATGCCGATCACGACGACGATGGCGATGGCATCCCAGCGCGTGGCCAGGTCGCGGACGAAGGCAAAGGACTCGGACCGGTTCATTACTTGCGCCTGAGCTCAATTGGTTGCCGCGAAAGTTGCCACAGAAGTGTTGCACAGCCGCTTCAGCGCGGCGAGGGCCAATACAGTGGTGGCGGCGCGTTGAGGCGCGCGAAGTAGCGCCGGCGCTCGGAAGTGCGCAGCGCATGCCAGTCTATCTTGCGCGCAAAGCTGCGGCGAAGCTGTGCATCGCTGACGCTGGCATGGCGGCCGTGACCCACGATCACCCGCTGCGGCAGGCGCCGCGTGCGCCCGGAGCGCAGCAGATCGGCTACGGCATTCGCGACCAGTCCGCTGCGTGGCAGTTCACTGTGCTCGCAGCGCAGATAGTAGTTGCGCGCGCCAGGCAGCGTGGCATGCAGCCGCGGCGACGGTACCGTCGCCGGCGGCGCTGACCTGGTAGTGAAACTGGCCGCCGCGCCGCTCGATGCCGGTAACCGTGCGTTGGCCGGTACCGATGATCGAGACGAAGCGCGCATCCGCCGGCGCCAGCTGCGCGCCGGTAGTCGCGCGCAGCAACCAGCAGCCCGGCGTCGGGCCCCGCGCCGCGCGGCCACGAGCGCGGATTGAAAAAATCGAGCCGCGCCACTGCTGGCGGGCAACAGCTGATAGACGCTCATGAAGGTGCCGAATACGTCGCGGCTCAGATCCTCGGCGCATGACGGGATCGATGGCGGCCAGCCGGCACACCACTGGATAGGTGGCGCGCAGGGCCTGCACGGCGGCCAGCGAACCGCCGTGGGGCGTGCCGAGCCCAACCACGTGTGTGACGCGCGCGCCGGCCGCATCGGCTGCGCAGTGAGCGAGCGCCGCGCGGGCCAGCAGGCCGCCCATGCTGTGGCCAATCAGCGCCAGGGTTCCGCGGCTATCGGCGCGCAGCCTCGCCGCCAGCTGCGCGGCCAGCGTGCGCAGGTCCTGGCGCCAGTCATAGTCGTACAGCACCACGTAGAAACCGGCCGCCTGCAGCCGCAGTTTCAGCGCCAGGTAGCTGTAGACGATGCCGCCGAGTGGCTCGAGTGCGGCATCGGCACCCCGGCGAAGTTCGCACAGGCGGCCGCGCACGATATCGCTCGGGTCGAGCCATAGCAGGTCGGCGGCCTCGCCCGCCATGTGCGCGGTGCCCGAGCTGCGAGCCCATGATTCCCGGCAGCAGATAAACATGCGGCAATGCGGCGCCCGAGCCGCGCCTTGGCACTCGGCTGCGCGCCAATGCAGCAGCAGTTCATACTCGCCCGCGCCCAGAAACGCGGCCAGTTCGCGCCGATGCGCGCCTTTCGCAGCGCCTGCTCGAGCTGACCCGCGGGCCAGCACATGCGGTCGTAGACCGAAATCTCCCGCGCACGCGATCTCATGACAGACCGCTGTGACGCACGATCTGGTCGCATACGGCCTTGATGGCGGCGGCGCGGGCACTGCTCTTGCGCCAGATCGCGCCAATGCGCCGGCTCGGTACCGGCTTGTGCGAACGCTCGCGTGGTCATGCCGCGCGCGCTGCCATAGGCGCCGCGGCTGGCAAGCGCGGGTAGCAGCGTGACCCCGACGCCCGCGGCCACCATCTGCCGCAGCGTCTCGATGCTGGTGGCGCGGAAGTCCTGCTTCTCGTGTACGTTGCTGCGCGCGCACACCGCCAGCGCCTGATCGCGCAGGCAATGACCGTCCTCCAGCAGCAGCAAGGTCTCGCCATTGAGATCCTCGGTGCGCACCTGCGTTCGCGCCGCCAGACGATGCGATTCGGGCAGCGCCAATACGAACGGTTCCTGGTACAGCTCGCGAATCGCGAGGCCCTGGTCGTGCACGGGCAACGCCAGTATACCGACGTCAATCTCGCCGTTGTGCAGCCGCTCGAGCATGGGTTCGGTCTGGTACTCGTACAGCATCAGCTCGAGCCGCGGCAGCGCCTTGCGCAGCTTGAGCGCCACCTGCGGCAGTAGATAGGGCCCGATGGTGGGTAGCAAAGCCAGGCGCAATTGTCCGGCGAGCGGATCGCTGCGGGTCTGCGCCAGCGTCACGATGGCGTCGCCGGTCTCGAGCATGCTGCGCGCGCGCAGCGCCACTTCCTCGCCGGCCGGCGTCAAGGTCACGCGGCGTGGGCGGCGCTCGATCAGCTGCACGCCCAGGTATTGCTCGAGCTTGCGCAATTGCGCCGACAGGGTCGGCTGGCTGACGAAACATCTGGCGGCGGCGCGGCCGAAATGGCGGGTGTCGGCCACCGCCACCAGATAACGCAGGTCTTTGAGCTTTAAATCCATAATTCCGGACCGATATACGCCGTCTATCGGTATTATAAGGTCAATTGATTGGACTGCCAGGCCGGTGAAGCTCACGATGCTTTCCAAGGCTTGGAAAGGAGATCGAAATGTTAGGTATCGGACAGAAGTTTCCCACGTATGCGCTTACGGGTGTAGTGTCAAATGACTCCGCGAAAGCGTTTCAGCAGTTCAACAGCGCGGATCAGGCCGGCAAATGGCAGGTGATATTCTTCTGGCCCAAGGATTTCACTTTTGTCTGCCCCACCGAGATCGCGGCGTTCGGCAAGCTCAATCGGGAATTCACCGAGCGCGGGGCGCAGGTATTTGGCGTGAGCGTCGACAACGAGTACGTGCACCTTGCCTGGCGCAAGGAAAAGGAAGAGCTGCGCAATCTGCCGTTTCCGATGTTGTCGGATATCAAGCGCGAGCTCAGCAGTGCGCTGGGAATTCTCGACACGGATGCCGGCGTCGCGCAGCGCGCGACCTTCGTGGTCGACCCGGAGGGCGTGATACGTTTCGTCTACGTCACCGATCTTTCGGTGGGCCGCAACCCGGCGGAAGTGCTGCGGGTGCTCGATGCGCTGCAGACCGACGAGCTGTGTCCGTGCAACTGGCAGAAGGGTCAGGAGACCCTCAAGGCGGCCTGAAATGGAAAATACGACACTCGAGCTGATGCGCGAGTCGATTCCGGACTATGCCCGGGATCTCAAGCTCAACCTTGGCAGCGTGCTAACACCAGCGGGCGCTCCCGGGCTCAACGAGCGGCAGATCTGGTCGGTGGCATTGGCCTCGGCCATCGCCTCACGCAACAATGTGTTCACGCGCGCGATCGAGGCGGCGGCAGGCGATGTGCTCGATGCCGCTCATCTGCAGGCCGCACGCGCGGCGGCGGCCATCATGGGCATGAACAATGTCTATTACCGCTTCCTGCACCTGGTCGAGGATCCCGAATACGCCGGGTTGCCGGCGAGATTGCGTATGAACATCCTGGGCAATCCGGGTATCGACAAGCTCGATTTCGAGCTGTTGTCGCTGGCCGTGTCGGCGATCAACGCCTGCGGCCTGTGCATTACTTCGCACGAGAAGAAGCTGCGCGCCCACGGCATCACGCGCGAGATGATCCAGAGCGCCGTGCGCATCGCCGCGGTGGTCCACGCGGTGGCCGGTGTGCTCGAGTACCAGTCGGGCCACTCGCACGCAGCGCCTGATGCCGCGGCGGCGGCCTGACGCCAAGGCGGGAAGCCGGCGCGCGTGGGCGTGCCGGCTGGTGTTGTTTGGCGTGCTCGCGAGCAGCGCGCCATCGTGGGGTGCGGGCAGTGCCGCGGCGCCCATAGTCGATGACGATCAGCACACGCTGCAGCTGAAGGTCACCGCACCCCGCATCGTCAGTCTCGCCCCCGGCGCCACGGCCATGCTGTTTGCCGCCGGCGCGGGAGCGCAGATCGTCGGCACCAGCGATTACTCCAATGAGCCGGCGGCCGCGCAGCGCATCGAGCGCGTGGGCGACAGCCAGAGTTTTGATCTCGAACGGGTGCTGGCCTTGCACCCGGACGTGGTCGTGATCTGGAGCGGCGGCACCAATGCGGCTCAGATCGATCAGCTCGAACGCGTGGGACTTGCGGTATATCGCCATCGCATCGAACGCCTGGCGGACATCCCGGGCAGCGTGCGCCGCCTGGGACAATTGGCGGGAACGCAGGCCCAGGCGAGCGTGGCGGCCGCGAACTTGAGCGCCAGCATCGATGCCTTGCGGCGGCGCTATGCCAACGCGCACGGCGGCACCCTATTGATTCAGGTCTGGGACCATCCGATCTACACGGTCGGGCGCGCCGAGCTCATGTCGGATGTGATAGGCATTTGCGGATACCGCAATGTCTACCAGGATCTGCCCGATCCGGGACCGGCGGTCTCGCTCGAGTCCGTACTCAAGCGCGATCCGGACGTTATCCTGGCCGTGGGTCCGGATCAGAAAGCCGCCGACGAATGGGTAGCGCAGTGGCGCGCCTACCCGGCGTTGAAGGCGGTACGCAGCGGCCGGCTGATTCCCTGGACTGATCAGCGTCTATCGCGACTCGGCCCCAGCATGGTGGCTGCGACCGAGGCGTTATGTAGCGCATTGTCGCACTGAGCTTTCATTGCCGGGCGGATGTTGCACAATGGCTCGATGACGCCCGGACAATCCTTCCAGGTCCTGCTCGACCGGCTGACGCGAATAGGATGTGTCCTGGTCGCCTGCGCCAGCGCTCTGGCGCTGTGCGGCTGGCTGTTCCACATACCGAACCTCACGCGGCTGGCGCCGGGACTGGCGTCCATGAAAATCAATACCGCCTGCGCCTTGATGGCAGCCGCCGCGGCGACCTGGATCTTGCATACGCGCGCTTCCGGCTCGGTCTGGTTTTCCGCGGCACGCACCATTGCCGTCATCCTGGTTGTGCTGGGCGCACTGACTCTCGCCCAGGATGTTTTCGGTCCGGAGTTCGGCATCGATCAATTCATGCTGCGCGATTCCGGCTCGTCGATACCGCTCGCGCATGCCGGCCGGATGTCGCCTGCCGCCTCGTTCAGCCTGGTGTGCCTGGGGTTCGCGCTGCTGACACTCAAATCCCGCTGGTCAACAGTGGCCGCGTGGACCCATTGGCTGGTGGTGCCGCCTCTGTTCGTGGCAACCCTGGCGGTCATCGGCTACGCCTTCGGTGTCAGTGCGCTGTATGAGGTGAAGGCGTTCGCGTCGATGGCGGTACACACAGCGGCCTCATTTCTGGTTCTCGGGCTGTGCGTGCTGTCAGCCGATAGCGCGCATGGATTTGCCAGCATCACCATCAGCGATACCGCCGGTGGCGTGGTATCGCGCCAGCTGCTGCCGACGATTCCCATCATGATTTTCCTGCTCGGCTGGGGGGCCCTGGCGGGACAGCAACTGGGGCTGTACGACACGGGATTCGGCCTGGCATTGATGGTGCTCCTGAGCACTACTGTCTGCGTCATCGCGGTTGCATCGACGGCCATCACCCTGCACACGGTCGATATGACCCGTAAGCGCGCCGAAGTCGAAATCCTGAATCTCAATGCGGGACTTGAGTTGCGGGTACAGGAGCGCACCCGGGATCTGGCGCAAGTGTCGGCGCAGTTGCGGCTGGTGAACAGTGCGCTGGAGTTGTTGTCGCAACAGGACGGCCTGACCGGCCTTGCCAACCGGCGCTATCTGGATACCTACCTCGACGATCAGCTGGCGATCGCTTATCGCTACCGGCGTCCGCTGGCTGTCGTGCTGTGCGACGTCGATTGCTTCAAAGCCTATAACGATCACTATGGGCACCAGGCCGGCGATGATTGCTTGAAGCAGGTCGCGGCGGCACTTCGTTCCTGCTGCCGCCGCACCGCCGACATGGCGGCCCGATACGGCGGCGAGGAGTTCGCGCTCATACTTCCCGAGACCGAATTGAATGCGGCCCTGCTAATCGCCGAAGCGGCCCGGCAGGCCGTGGCGCAGCTGGGCATTGCGCACGAGAAATCGAATATTGCGGCGCACATCAGCGTCAGCGGCGGCATTGCGCTCCTTTGGCATGACCGGGCCATCAGCGCCCGGGAATTGATCATGCAAGCCGATCAGGCGTTGTTTCAGGCAAAACGTCTGGGTCGCAATCGAATGGTGCTCGCGAATGCCGCTGCCGATCCCGTGACAGAGCCCGCATCGTTGTAAGGACTTCAGTGTGAGCAAAAATACCGGCATGCGAACCTTTCCGGTATGGGCATGGGCAATGGCACTGCTGCCGGCGTGGCTGCCGGCACAGACCGTGCCGCCGGTAGCGCCGGTTCGTCCCGTCACCGACAGCTACTTCGGTACGGCCGTGGTCGATCCGTATCGTTGGATGGAGGCAGGCGGTCCGGAATTGATGGACTACATGAAGAGCGAGGACGCGCTGACCCGGGAAGCCCTGGCGCCCTTCGCGGCCGAGGATGCGCAGATCCTGGTCGAACTGCAGGCTCTTGCCGACACCGTGCCGGCGGTCAGCGGCGTGGTGCGCGTGCTTGATCAGTATTTCTATCTCGAAACCCCGCCCGGGAAGAGCGATGCGCGATTGATGACGCGTCCGGTCACCGGCGGAGCCGAACGGCTGCTGCTCGATCCAGCCACGCTGGCGGTGGACTCGCAGCACGCCGCGATCGACTACTTCGTGCCCTCACCCAATGGCAAGTACATCGCCGTGGGCGTTTCACTGGGAGGCTCGGAGAATTCGGTACTGCATGTGCTCGAAACCACCAGCGGGAAGCTCATGCACGAGGCGATTTCGCGCGCGCAGGAGGCTGTTCCGTCGTGGACGGACGATAACGAGGCCTTTTATTTCTCGCGGCTGCAGGTCATGGCAGCCGGCGCCCCGGCAGCGATCAAGTACGACAACATGCGCGTCTATCTGCATCGGTTGGGAACCGGGGAAGCGCGCGACACGCCGATCTTCGGTGCCGACGTGACCCGTGATCCGCAGCTGCCGACCAATGGCAACGTGGCGGTGCGCGTGGTGCACGGAACAAAACTGCTGCTGGCCGCGCAGGTATCGGGCGTGGTGGAGACACCGGCCTATTGGGTGCGCCGTAGCGCCCATGGGCCATGGATCAAAGTCATCGGCCACGAAGACGGCGTACTGGAACTGGAGGCGCATGGCAGCCAGCTGTACGCGATGACCAAGGGCGGTGCGGGCCATGGCGCCAGCAACGGACGCGTCATGGGTTTCGACCTGACGAACTCGGGCTTTACCGCAGCCCATGTGGTGCTGCCGGAGAGCAGTCTTATCCTGTCAGCCGTCAGGGGTACCGGAGTGCAGACGGCCCGGGATGCGCTATACGTCTATGGTTTTCGCGACGGACTGGGCGTGGTCACGCGCATTGCTTACCAGAAGCAATCAACGCCGGTGGAATTGCCGCTGCCCGTCAGCGGCACGGTCAGCGCAGTCGATGCCGAGCAGCATAGAGCGGGTTTCACGATGATGATGCAAGGCTGGACGACACCGAAGCTGGTCTATGCCTACTCGCCGCAGACACGCGCCTTCACTGACACCGGCTTGCAGGCGCGCAGTCCGGTCGATATGTCGATGATTGCGTCAAAGGAAGTGCAGGTGCCCAGCGCCGATGGTGCGATGGTGCCGTTGTCCATTCTCTACCGCCGCGACCTGCCATTGGATGGATCACACCCTGCATTGCTGGAAGCCTATGGCGCCTATGGCATCTCCATCCAGCCCTCCTTCACGGTATTGGGTCTGCCGTGGCTCAATCGCGGCGGCATCATGGCTTACGCGCACGTACGCGGTGGCGGTGAGCGCGGTGAAGCCTGGCACCTTGCCGGGATGAAGACCACCAAGCAGCACACCATCGATGATTTTGTCGCCTGCGCGCAGTACCTGATCGAGCAGAAATATACTTCGCCCGGGCACCTGGGCATTTCAGGAACCAGTGCCGGCGGCATCGCCGTGGGCGGATTTCTTACCCAGCATCCGGAATTGATTGGCGCGGTGCTCTATCGGGTCGGTATCACCGACATACTGCGCAGCGAGCAGCGCTCCACCGGCGCGCAGAATGCGTATGAGTACGGCTCGGTCAGTAGCGAGCCGGAGTTCCGCGCCATGTATGCCGTAAGTCCGTACGCGCACGTGCAGGAGGATAAAAAATATCCGGCGGTGCTGCTCGAGACCGGCGCCAACGATCCGCGCGTGACCAGCTGGATGCTGACCAAGATGACCGCGCGCCTGCAGGCGGCGAACGCCGTTGCCAATGGCCCGAACCCGATTCTGCTGCGCGTGGATTTCGATGCCGGTCACGGCATAGGCTCTGGCCGGGCACAGGCACTGCGACTCAGAGCGGATGAATACACTTTCCTGGGCTGGCGGCTGGGACTGTCCGGTTTCCAGAATCCCCAGTAGCCGTCAGAGCTTTTCCATCAGCTCGAGCCGATTGCCAAAAGGATCGCTCAGAAAGATGCGCTCGTAGCCGGCCATCGGCGCGTCATCGACCACATCCAAACCCTGTTCGCGGCAGCGCGCGATTATGGCCCGCAGATCAGTGACCAGCAGCCCGGGGTGTGCCTTGGTGGCGGGGTGGAAGGTCTTGTCGACGCCCAGATGGATCTTGACCCGATCGCTTTCGAACCAGCAGCCGCCGCGCTGCGCCAGCGCCGCCGGCTTGGGCGTTTCGGGCAGACCCAGCAGTTCGCCATAAAAGGCTCGGGCGCGTTCCTCACCACCTGCCGGCATGGCCAGCTGGACATGGTCGATTCCAACTACGGGCATTTGCTCCTCCAAAAGGGCGATCTTGACGCCGCGCCGGGCCGCTGGCCATACTCCATCCATGGCTATCAACGCTGCAACTTCCTCCCGCGGGCTGGCCCGCTGGTGGTGGCGTCACTCTCCAAACGGAGTGGGCGCTGGGCGTTGCTGCACGCTGTAATCGCAACCTAAGGTTAAGATCACACCAGAACCCATCTCCGGAACACTCCGGGATGGGTTTTTTGTTGGGTTTTCGTTATGAAACTGCCATTCGACATTGCTGGGGACCTCGATACGCCGGTGTCGGCGTTTGCCAAGCTCATGCCGTTCGAGCCGCGGTTTCTGCTCGAGAGCGTCGAGGGAGGCGAGCGCCTGGGCCGTTACTCATTCATTGGCTTCGGCGAAGTGCTCGAAGTGCGGCTGGACGATTCCGGATTTCGCATCGGCAATGAACTGCGCCCGGTCCCGAGCGGGCGCGAGCAACTGCTCGACGGTCTACGGGCAGCCTTGAAGCAGGTGCCAGTGCCGTTGCCGGCCTTCGGCCAGGTGCCATTGGCGGGCGGATTGGTGGGCTTCACGGCTTACGATGTAGTGCGATTCTTCGAACGCCTGCCCTCGCGGCTGGCACCGCTGGCGGGAGTGCCGTTGTTGCACTACGTGGCGCCGCGCTCGCTGCTGGTGTTCGACCACGTCAGCCGTGGCATCGCGCTGCTGCACGCCGGCAGCGATGCCGAGCGCGAGTCCTTGCGCCGTGAGGTGATCGCGGCGTTGCGCGGCGCGGTGCCGCACATTGCCAGCGGCGGCAAATTCTCGGTACCGGTACCGGCGTTGAGCCGTGAGGCCTATATGTCGGGCGTGCGCCGCGCGCAGGAATACATCGCCGCGGGCGATGTCTACCAGCTGGTGCTCGCCTCGCGCTTTACCGGACGTCACAATCTCGATCCGTTCCAGGTCTATCGCGCACTGCGTCTGATCAATCCCTCGCCCTACATGTACCTGTGCCGGCTCGGCAACATGACCGTGGTCGGCTCCTCACCGGAGGCATTGGTCAAGCTCAACGGGCGCGAGGCGCAGCTGCGACCGATCGCCGGCACGCGCCCGCGACATGAAGATCCCGCGCTCGATGCCCAGCTCGAAGCGGAACTGCGCGCCGATGCCAAGGAAAATGCCGAGCACGTGATGCTGGTGGACCTGGCGCGCAACGACCTCGGACGGGTGGCGCGCGCCGGCAGCGTGCACGTCGAGCCGTATCGTTCGATCGAGCGCTACAGCCACGTCATGCACATCGTCAGTGGCGTGAGCGGTGAGCTCGCGGCGCAGCGCGATGCCTTCGATCTGTTTGCGGCGACCTTTCCAGCCGGCACATTGGTTGGCGCGCCCAAGGTGCGGGCCATGGAAATCATCGAAGAGCTCGAGCCGGTAAGGCGCGGACTGTACGGCGGCACCATCGGTTATTTCGGCGCCCATGGTGCCATGGACCAGGCCATTACCATTCGTACACTGGTGTTTCATGGCGATGAATACAGCTACCAGGCCGGCGCCGGTATCGTGGCCGACAGCCAGCCCGCGGCCGAACACGACGAAGTGCTGGCCAAGAGCGCAGCGCTGCTGCGCTCGCTGAAACTGGCGGAGGCGGGACTGTGAGCGCGCGGCTGCTGTTGATCGATAACTACGATTCGTTTACCTATAACCTGGTGCAGGCGTTCCTGGTGCTGGGCGCGGACGTGCGCGTGTATCGCAATGACGCCATCACGATCGATCAGGCGCAGGAACTCGAGCCGACGCACCTGTGTATCTCTCCGGGACCCGGTACTCCTGCCCAGGCCGGCATATCGATGTCCATGATCCGGGCGTTCGCCGGACACATCCCGGTATTCGGCGTGTGCCTGGGCCATCAGTCGATCGTGGAAGTGTTCGGCGGTCAGGTGGTGCGTGCCTCCCGGCTCATGCACGGCAAGACCTCGCCCATCGAACATGACGGCTTGGGACTGTTCGATGAGGTGCCGGCAGGCTGCGAGGTCGGCCGCTACCACTCGTTGATCGCCGAGCCGGACTCGATACCAGCGCAGCTGTCGGTGAGCGCGCAAACGGCCGAGGGCGAGATCATGGGCGTGCGGCACCGGCAATATATGGTCGAAGGCGTGCAGTTTCATCCCGAAAGCGTACTCACGCCGGACGGCCCGTTGATGATGCGCAATTTTCTTCGCTGGCACGGCGGCATGCGCGGCGATGAGTGAGCCCGTAGCCATGCGTAGCGTATTGGACCGGCTGCTCGACGGCACGAATCTGACCGAAACGGAGGCCGGGCATCTGCTGTCGGCGCTGGCCGATGCGGAACTGCCGCCGGCGATGGCCGGCGCGTTGCTGGCGGCGCTGCGCGCCAAGGGCGTCACGGCCGAGGAGTTGCGTGGCTTCGCGCAGCGCATGCGCGCGCTGGCGCGCAACCCAGGGCTGCCGTCGCTGCCCGACGCGGTCGACATCGTCGGCACCGGCGGCGACCGCTCCGGTAGCTTGAATCTCTCGACCGGCGCGGCGTTGCTGGCGGCCGCCTGCGGCCTGCCGGTGTTCAAGCACGGCAATCGCTCCATCTCCAGCCGCGCCGGCAGCGCCGACGTGTTGCAGGCGCTGGGATCTGCCGATGCCCATGGATGAAGCCGCGGCGCGGCGCTGCTTTGCGGCGCTGGGGTTCACGTTTCTGTTCGCCCCCTACTATCATGCGGCCACCAAGAGCATTGCGCAGGTGCGCACCACGCTGGGTGTGCGCACGGTATTCAACATCATCGGGCCGTTGAGCAATCCGGCGGCGCCGCCATTCCTGGTCGTCGGAGCATTCGATGTGGAGACGGCGCAGCTCATGGCGCAGGCGCTGTGCGGCACGGACGTCAAGCGGGCGTTTGTCATTCACGGCGCGGAAGGCTGGGATGAGCCGACACCGGTGGGCGCGTTCACGTTGTTCGATGTCGGTCCCCAGGGCGTGCAGCGTGAGCAGCGCACGCCGGCCAGACTATGGCCTCGAGCTGTGCGCACCCGCTGATCTTGCGGGGGCCGATGCGGCCCACAATGCGCGCGAACTGCGGCGCGTACTCAGCGGCGAGCGGCGCGCGGGCCAATGCGATGCACATCGAGACGCCCTGCTGCTCGGGGCCGCGCTGGCGCTCGAGGTCAGCGGTCGCGAGAGCTCACCGCGAGCGGCGCTGGCCCGCGCCGCCCAGGCCATCGACAGCGGTGGCGCGCGCGAACTGCTCGCGCGTCTGGAGCGATTCGGTGCTGACGAAGCGCGCCGGACGATGAGCACATGAGCGAGGATTTCCTGCACAGCATGGCGCTGGCAAGCCGCGAGCGGGTCACGCGTGCGCGCACGCGGCGCGCCGATGCGGAACTCAAAGCATTGGCGCACGCGGCGCCGCTACCGCCGGCATTGCAGCTCTCGAATCAGGGTTTTGACCTGATTGCGGAGGTCAAACTGCGCTCACCGGCCGTTGGTAAGCTCGAGCGCGGCCACGAGGATATCGGCGCCAGGGCCAGGGACTATGCCCTGGCCGGCGCCGCGGCGATTTCCGTGCTCACCGAACCCACGCGCTTCGACGGCGAGCTCGTGCACCTCGAGCAGGCCGCGCGCGCCCTGGGTGCGAGCATTCCTGCCATGCGCAAGGACTTTCTGGTGGACCCCTACCAGGTTTATGAAGCGCGCGCCGCCGGAGCGGGGGGCGTGCTCGTCATCCTGCGCATGCTGCCCGGGCCACAGATTGCGGCACTGCTCGACGCGGCCGCCGAGCTGCGCTTGTTCGTGCTGCTCGAGGCCTTCGACGAATCCGATTTGAAGCTCGCAGACGCCCTGGTGCGCGCCTACGCCGAGCGCGCCAACCTGCTGGTTGGTGTGAACTGCCGCGATCTGAGCACACTGCAAGTGGTACCGGGCCGGCTCGAGAGGCTGGCCCCGAATTTGCCCGAAGGCGTGCCGTGCGTGGCCGAGAGCGGCGTGGAGAGTGAGGCCGATGCGGCGCGACTGGCGGCCGCGGGCTACCATGTGGCGCTGGTCGGCAGCGCCTTGATGCGCACTCAGGATCGCGTGGGACTGGCGCGCTCGCTATTGGCGGCGGGGCGGCAGGGACGTCAATGTGGATAAAGATCTGCGGCATGACGAGCGAGCAGGCCGTGGACGCGGCCCTGAGTCAGCGCGTGGACGCGATCGGTTTCGTATTTGCGGCCTCGGTGCGTCAGCTCGAGCCGGCGCGGGCCGCGCAGCTGGCCGCACCGGCACGCGGCCGCGCGCGTTGTATTGCCGTAACCATGCATCCGACGCAGGCGCAGATCGATCAGATACTGCAGGTACTGAATCCCGATGCCTTGCAGACCGATATCGGCGATCTGGATGGCCTGCGGCTGCCCGCGAGCCTGCCATTGCTGCCGGTGCTGCGCGGCATCGCCAGTCCGGTCGCGGGCGGCAGCGCGCTGCCAGCGCGCGTACTGTTCGAAGGCGCACGCAGCGGCAGCGGCACGCCTGGCGATTGGCAGCAGGCCGCGCGTCTGGCCGTGGCCACCGAATTGATATTGGCGGGAGGGCTGAATGTGCACAATGTCGCTGCGGCGATCAGCACAGTGCGGCCGTTTGGTGTGGACGTGTCGAGCGGTGTAGAAGTGACGCCGGGACACAAGAGTGCCGAGAAAATCGCGGAGTTCGTCCAGGCCGCGCGCGCGGCGTTTGCAGGAATGCAGCATGAGTTCAATCGAAATCGACAATGATCGCGCCGACGGGCTCAAGGACCTGCTGGCCGGGCGCTTTCCCGACGAGCGCGGGCGTTTCGGTCCATTTGGCGGCCGTTATGTGCCCGAAACCCTCATACCGGCACACGAGCGGCTCGAGCGCGGCGTCCGCCGCTGGCTCGGTGATGCGAAGTTCCGCGCCGAGCTCGATCGTGAGTTGAGCGACTGGGTCGGCCGTCCCACGGCGCTGAGCCCGGCGCCGCATCTGTCCAAACGCTGGGCGGCGAAGGTCTGGCTCAAACGCGAGGATCTTGCACACACCGGGGCTCACAAGATCAACAACGCCATCGGCCAGGCTTTGCTGGCGCGGCGTCTGGGCGCGCGGCGCATCGTCGCCGAAACCGGCGCCGGTCAGCATGGAGTGGCTTGCGCCGCGGCCTGCGCGCGCGTAGGTCTGCCGTGCACGGTGTACATGGGCGAGCTCGACATGGAGCGCCAGGCGCCCAACGTGGGGCGCATGAAATTGCTCGGCGCCAAAGTCGTGCCGGTCACCAGCGGTGATCGCACCTTGCGTGCTGCCATAGACGAGGCAATGCGCGATTGGGTCGGCGACCCGAACGGCACCTATTACCTGATCGGCTCCGCCGTGGGCGGCCATCCCTATCCGTATCTGGTGCGCGAGCTGCAGGCGGTCATCGGACGCGAAGCGCGAGCGCAGATGCTCGAGCGTGCCGGCGGTCCGCCTGATGCCGTCTTTGCCTGTGTCGGCGGCGGATCCAACGCCATCGGCCTGTTTCACGCATTTCTTGGCGATGCCAATGTCGAGATCATTGGTATCGAGGCCGGCGGCCGCGGTATGGCCCTGGGAGACAATGCTGCGACGCTGGCCAGCGGACGCCCCGGCGTGCTGCACGGTAGTTATTCGATGCTGTTGCAGAATGGGGACGGCCAGATCCAGGAAACGCATTCGGTTTCGGCGGGCCTGGACTATCCGGGCGTCGGACCCGAGCACGCGTTGCTGCAGTCTCTCGGGCGCGTGCGCTACGAGATCGCCAGCGATCACGAGGCGCTGGAGTCGGTACGCGAATGCTGTGAATGCGAGGGCATTCTGCCGGCGCATCGAAAGCGCACACGCGTTCGCGGGCGCACGCCGTTGGGCCGCGCATCATCCGGGTGGCCGCGTGTTGATCGGCCTGTCCGGTCGCGGCGATAAGGATATGCACACCCTGCTGCAGGCCCTGAAATGAACACGCCGATCGCCGCGACGCCGGCGGAGCGGATCGTCGCTGCGCTGCGAGGTGCCGCCAAGCAGGGGCAACCGGCGCTGGTGGCTTTCCTGACCGCGGGCTATCCCAGCCGTGCGCAATTTCGCGAGCACCTGAGCGCCGTGGCGAGCGAGGTCGACGTGGTCGAAATCGGCGTCCCGTTCTCCGATCCCATGGCCGACGGTGTGACCATCCAGCGATCGAGCGAAGCGGCGCTGCGCGGCGGCGTCACGCTGACCTGGATACTCGAGGAGCTGCAATTGATGCCGGCGGTCAAGGCGCCGCTGCTGCTCATGAGTTATATCAACCCTTTGCTTGCTTTCGGCCTCGAACGTCTCGCGCGCCGCGCGGCCGGTGCCGGCATTTGCGGTTTCATCGTGCCGGATATGCCGTTCGAGGAAAGCGAGGAGTTGCGCGCGGTACTGGCGCCGCACCACATTGCCCTGGTGCAGATGGTCACGCCGGTAACGGCGGTGAGCGCCTGGGCAAGCTCGCCGCGGCCAGCCAGGGTTTTGTGTACGCGGTGACCATGACCGGCACCACCGGCAAGAGCGTGGCCTCGCCGGATGACCTCACCGCTTATCTGGAGCGGGTGCGCGCGGCGGCAACCGTGCCGGTTTGCGCCGGCTTCGGCATCCGCAACCGCGAACAGGTGGAGAAGCTGCGCGGCCAGGTCGATGGGGTCATAGTCGGTTCGGCACTGGTTGAGGTATTGGAGCGCGGTGAATCACCGCAGGAGTTCCTCGCCGCGTTGCGGCCAAAGCGCCGATGACGCGCGGCGCCGCAGCGCCGGCGCTGCGCCCGGCGCCGCGCCCGGCACGCTTGTCATTGCTGCTGGGTCTGCTCTCGACGGTCGGTGCGTTCTCGATCGATGCCTTCTTCCCGGCACTGCGCGCGATCTCGCAGGAGTTCCATCTCTCGAGTCTGCAGGCGCAGCAGACCCTGACGGTTTACATGGTCGGTTACGCGCTGGCAGCGCTGTTGCACGGATCGCTGTCCGATGCCGTCGGCCGCCGCCGCCCCATACTTGCCAGCCTGTGCGTGTATACATTGGCCTCGGTGGGCTGCGCCGCAGCGCCAAATTTTTCGGCGCTGCTGGCGTTTCGCGCGATTCAGGGCCTGGTAGCCGGCGCCGGACAGATCATCGGCCGCGCCATCGTGCGCGACCACTTTCACGGCGCCGAAGCCCAGCGTCTCATGAGCATGATCACGATGATTTTCGGGCTTGGCCCTGCGGCCGCGCCGATCATCGGCGGCTGGGTGCACGCCTGGCTCGGCTGGCGCGCGGTGTTCGGCAGCATGGCGTTGCTGGGATTGAGCCTGCTGGTGTTCGCAACGCTGCGCTTGCCTGAAACCTATCCCCACGAGCGGCGCCTGCCGCTGCGCATCGCGCGGTTGGCACGCAACGATCTCGCCGTGCTCGCAAACGGCGAGTTCCTGCGGCTGGCGCTGGCGAGCGGCTTCTGCTTCATCGCCCTGCACCTGTATGTCGGCTCGGCACCGGCGATCGTGCTCGACCACTGGGGCCTGACGGAGACCATGTTTGCGGCGCTGAATCTGCCCATCATCTGCGGCTACACCATTGGTGCGGTGATGTCCGGACGACTCGCCGGCCGGCTGGCGCCGCAGCGGCAGGCCGGCATCGGTATCGGGCTATTGCTGGCCGTCACAGCATTGATGCTGCTGCTGCAATGGAGTTTCACCGCGCCTCCCATCTACCTGCAGCAGCTGCTGCTTGCGGCCATGGGGTTCGGTTTGCAACTGATGTATCCGGTGGTCACGTTACGCATCCTGGATCTGTTTCCCGATTCGCGGGGTGCGGCGGCGTCCATGCAATCATTCTCAAATCTGCTGATAGCCACGCTGAGCATGGGACTGGTGGCACCGATGCTGGCCTACTCCATGGAAGGCATCG
The DNA here is from genome assembly GCA_963735775.1 of uncultured Gammaproteobacteria bacterium. Classification (GTDB taxonomy): domain Bacteria; phylum Pseudomonadota; class Gammaproteobacteria; order Steroidobacterales; family Steroidobacteraceae; genus FEN-1191. The sequence continues at coordinate 551,235 of CAVTMG010000001.1, forward strand.
CCCTTGGGTCGCTGGCTGCGAGCGCGGCCGGCTGGTTGCTCTGGCAGCTCGCGCAGCGTTACCGTGCCGCGCAGTCAGCGAGGACCTCATGAGCAGCCTCACCATCGATGGGCGTTTTTGCGGGCCGCCGGGCTGCGCCAATGGCGGCTACGTGGCGGGACTGATGGCGCAGCATTCCCAGCAGCGAGTGCGAATTCGGCTCGAGCGCCCCATACCGCTAGAGGTTGCGCTCGAGCTTGACCTGATCGCGGACGGCGGCTTGGAATTGACGCACCTCGGGCTGCGGCTGGCGCGCGGCCAGCCTACGGACTTTGAACTCGAGGTGCCCGCGGCGCCGAGTTACCTCGAGGCGCTCGAGGCCTCGCGGCATTTCTCCGGCTTCACTCAGCATCCGGCTCCGGGCTGTTTCGTGTGCGGAACGCAGCGCCAGCGTGGCGATGGACTGCGCATCTTTGCCGGCAGGCTCAAGGATAGCGACACGGTGGCCGCACCCTGGGTGCCCGACGCTGCCTTGTCGGACGCGGAGGGCAAGGTAAAACCCGAATTCATGAGCGCCGCCCTCGACTGCCCGGGAGCATTTGCGACGCGCAGCGACCTGGTGCCCATGCTGCTCGGGGAGTTCACCGCTCACATCGATCGCTGCGTGCACATTGATGAGCCCTGTGTGCTCATCGGCTGGAGGATTCGGGTCAGCGGACGCAAATATGAGGTCGGAACGGCGCTGTTCGATGAAAAAGGTGAACTGTGTGCGCGGGCGCGGGCGTTATGGATCGAGCTCAAGGCCGATCGGTGACCGGGATGTCACTGCGCTGCGACTGATTTGTCATGCCGGCCTGCGTAGACTCCTGCCCTAACCAAAGGGCCTTCAGGAGTTCCGACATGGCAACTTTGTGGGTGAACGGCGAGAGCGGACCGATGTTGCGCGACTGGCTGCAGGGCGACTGGGCGATATTGTTCTCGCACCCGATCGATTTCCAATACCAGGGCCTGGAAACAGACCGCTGGCTATCGATTCTGCGCGAAGAATTCTGTGCGCGTGAAGTACGGCCGCTGGCCTGTACCCGCACCTTGACCGAGCTCGACGCCGGCTGGGCGAGTGAACTGGTCGAGGACCGCAGCCTGGTACGGCTCGGCGGCGCTGATGCTGCGGCGCGCAAATTGCGCGAGGACATCACCACGCTGCCACCGCGCTTCGTCGTGATCATCGATGAGACATTGCAGCGTCGCGGGGTGCTCAAGTACAGCGCCGGGCGCAGCAATATCTCGCCGTTGGATCTGCTGGCATCGATCGATCTATTGCGGCGGCGCACGCCGGCGCGCGTCGCCGCTTGAGCTGCGCGCGCGCGCGAGCCACACCACCAGCCAGACGCCCAGGCCCAGCCCGGCCAGAATGAAGCCGAGCAGGCGCGGCGCGAGCCTGAGTCCGAGCCAGAGGATGCCGCCGAGCATAAGTGCGGCGCCGATGACGATGCGGTCGCTGCGGCGCCGCTGCGCGGACCATTGCTCACGCAGGCGATCGAGTTCACGCGTGTCCACGGGCAGGCGCAAATCGCCGTCCTGGGCTCGCTCGATCAGGCGCTTGGTCAATGGCGGCAGCGCCTTGATGATCTCCAGCGCATCGGGCCAGCCGCGGCGCAATTCGCGCAGGACGTTGCGCGGGCTCACCCGCTCGCGCATCCAGCGCCGCAGTACCGGGCTTGCGGTCTGCCAGATATCCAGTTCGGGATAGAGCTGCCGGCCCAGGCCCTCGACGTTGAGCAGGGTCTTCTGCAGCAGCAGCAACTGCGGCTGGATCTGGCCGTTGAAGCGTTGCAGCGCCGCGAACAATCGCAGCAGCACCGTGCCGAAGGAGATCTCCTTGAGCGGACGATCGAAGATGGGCTCGCAGATGGTGCGCACCGCCGACTCCATTTCGTCGATGCGGGTGTCGGCCGGCACCCAGCCCGATTGCACGTGCAGGGACGCGACGCGCCGGTAGTCGCGATTGAATACCGCCAGGAAGTTCTCGGCCAGGTAACTCTGGTCGCGCAGGTCCAGGGTGCCGACGATGCCGAAGTCCACCGCCGCGTAGCGCGGCTGCGCCGGATTGTCCAGCAGCACGAAGATATTGCCGGGATGCATATCGGCATGAAAAAAATTGTGCAGGAACACCTGGGTGAAGAAGATCTCCACGCCGCTCTCCGCCAGACGCTTGAAGTCGGTCCCCAGTTCGCGCAGGCGCGCGATATCGCCGATCGGGATGCCGTGTATGCGCTCCATGACCATGACCTCGGCACGGCAGTAATCCCAGTAGATCTCTGGAACGTACAGCAATGGTGAGCCGGCAAAGTTGCGCTTGAGCTGCGAGGCGTTCGCAGCCTCGCGCATGAGATCCAGCTCATCGAGAATGGTGTGTTCGTATTCACGCACGATCTCGCGCGGTTTGAGGCGCCGGCTTTCGGCCCACCAGCGTTCGGCCATGCCGGCGATGGTGTAGAGCACCTCGACATCGAGCGCGATCATGGCCTTCATGTCCGGGCGCAATACCTTGACGATCACCTCGCGAGCATCGGGCAACCGTGCCGCGTGCACCTGCGCGATCGAGGCCGCTGCCAGGGGCACCAGCTCGAAGTCGCGCAGGCGCTGTTCGAGCGGCACACCGTAGGCGCGTTCAACGGCCGCGCGCGCGATCTCGCCCGGGAACGGCGGCACCTTGTCCTGCAGGCGTGCGAGCTCGTCGGCAATGTCTTCCGGCAGCAGATCGCGACGCGTCGACAGGGCCTGGCCGAATTTGACGAAGATCGGCCCGAGCTCCTCCAGCGCCAGCCGCAGGCGCTGCGCCCGCGACAGGCGCGAGCGGCGCTGAAACCAGGTCCACGGCGAGACGAAATAGACGAAGCGCAGCGGCCGGTACAGATGCGTCGCGATGACCAGGTCATCGAGCCGGTGCCGGACGAGTACGCGCTGGATGCCGATCAGCCGCCGCAGAACCCGCCACTGCATCAAGCCGGCTCCCTGCCGCCGGCGAATTTTCCGGTCCTTTGCTCCAGCTGTGCCGTGCGCGCCTCGACCCGGTCGAGCTGCTCGCGCAGCTCATCCACGCCGCGCAGAACATGCTCGGCTTCGGAGCGTGACACCAGATCGCCGCGCTCGTGAGCCAGGTACTCGGCCAGGTTCTGCGCGCCGGTCCACATGGAAGCGCGCGTCCAGTCCGCGGCGCCGCGCAGTCCGCGCACGAGCACGTGGGCGCCGCTGCGGCCGAGCGGGCCGGAGATCAGGGTCTCCAGATCCGGTCTGAGCAACACCGCCAGCTCGCGGAACTGCTGCGCGATCTCCACGTCGCCGCCGATACTCACTTCGCCGCGTTGAATCACGGCCTGGGCCTCCGCGCCGCTGAGGGCGAGCAGTGACAGCGGTGCACCGCTGACCGTGGCATCGGCGTGCTCGCCCGGCGCCAGCTTGACGATGCGCAGCACGCTGCCGGTGGCCTGCAGGCTAATCGTCCAGGGTGTGCCCTGTATCTCGAGAGTGAGGCGGCGGCCCTCGAGTGCGGCCAGGAGTTCACGCGCGCGCGTGGATTCGTTGACCGCGCGCGACACCAGCGCGTCGAGTGCGCGCTCGATCATGTGCGATAGCCACGGTGCAGGGCCACCACCCCGCCCATGAGGTTGTGGTAGCGGCAGCCCGCAAGTCCTACGGACTGCATCATCTCGAGCAGGGTCTGCTGGTCGGGATGGCGCCGAATCGATTCCGCCAGGTAGCGATAGCTGGCGGCATCGCCCGCCACCAGGCGCCCCAGCCACGGCAGCACGTTGAAGGAGTAGGCGTCATACAGGCGCCCCAGTGCCGGGATTACGGGTTTGGAGAATTCCAGCACCAGCAACTGACCGGCGGGTTTGAGCACTCGCCGCATCGATGCCAGTGCTGCCGCCTTGTCGGTCACGTTGCGCAATCCGAAACCGATGGTCACGCAATCGAAGCTGCCGTCCGCGAATGGCAGGCGTTCGGCATCGGCCTGTACGTATGCGAGCCCGCTGGTCAGCGCCCGATCGATCAACCGGTCGCGGCCATGTTCGAGCATGCGGCCGTTGATGTCGGCCAGCACCACGAGCCCGGACGGGCCCACCTGGCGGGCAAGCCCTGCCGCCAGATCGCCCGTGCCGCCGGCTATGTCCAACGCCCGTCCGCCAGGCCTGATGCCGGTCAATGACAAAGCGAACTGCTTCCATAGCCGGTGCGCGCCGCCGGACATCAGATCGTTCATGAGGTCGTAGCGATCGGCCACGGAATCGAATACGCCCCGCACGCGCCGCGCTTTTTCCTGCCTCGGCACGTCCTCGAAGCCGAAATCGGCGGTATCTCGGGAGTTCTCGGTCATAGGGCGTTCCCGCATGATCAGCTGGTCATTCTATTATGTCGTTCGGGCGCCGCCCGGCGGCTCCGCCGTGCGGTTACAGTGGCGAGATTGTACGCAGTCGCGATAATTGCGGACGGAAGGGACTGATTCCGTCCTCTATTGGTAAGAGGCTGTTGCGGCGCGGCTGCGATTTCTTTTCATCACCATCTGACCGAAATTGCTGGTAATTCGCCAAGTTTTCGCACAGAATCCCGCCCCGGTTGTGGCCCAAAAGGCGCAACCGAGTGGGGGTCTTGTGAAGATTTGGCCGGGTGAAATCGCCCGGCCTTTCTTTTTTGCGGATCATGAAATTCCCTATGCAGTCGCGTGCAATGCACCCTAGGCCCGCGAGCGGCGCGCTACATACGCGGACCACTTGGCTGACTGCTGCGCGCCCAGCTCGTACAGGTACTGCCAGGTGTACAGACCGGTATTGTGGCCGTCGTCGAACACCAGCCGCACCGCGTAATGACCGATGGCCTCTACCGCCGTCACCACCACGTTCTCCTTCCCCAGCACCAGTACCGTCTCGCCCCCGCCATGACCGCGTACTTCCGCGGACGGTGAATGCACGCGCAGATATTCAAACGGCAGCTCGAATCGCCGGCCATCGGCGAATGCCACCTCGAGCAGGCGTGACCGGGTGCGCAATTTGATTTCCGTGGCGGTAATCTGGGGTTCTTCGGTCATGGCAGTGCTCGCGTCCCGGCGGGTGATTTGTTATACAGGGTGCGCAGATGAGCGGTGATTCAGCCTCAGCGACCGATACCTCACAGCCGGATTATTACCACCGCGTCGTCGATTGTCAGTGGGCCTGCCCGGCGCACACCGATGTGCCGGAATACATCCGGCTCATCGCCCAGGGGCGCTACACCGACGCCTACGTACTCAACCGGGATTCCAACGTATTCCCCGGCATTCTCGGGCGTGTCTGCGACCGCCCCTGCGAGCCGGCGTGCCGCAGGAGCCGGGTCGAGGACAAACCCGTGGCGATCTGCCGCCTCAAGCGCGTGGCCGCGGACCTCAAGGGTGAACTGACCGGCCGCCTGCCGCGCGCCCCCGAGCAGGGCAATGGCAAGCGCATTGCCTGCATCGGCGCGGGGCCCGCCTCGCTGACCGTGGCAAACGATCTGGCGCCGCTGGGCTATGAGGTCACGATATTCGAAGCCAATGCCGAGCCGGGTGGCTTGATGCGCACCAATATTCCCTCGTTCCGGCTGCCGCAGAGCGTGCTCGACGAGGAAATCGGCATGATCCTGGACATGGGCGTGACGCTGAAACTCGGCAGCCCGGTCCACAGCCTGCGCAGCTTGCTTGATGATGGCGGCTACGACGCCGTGTTCGTGGGCTCGGGGGCGCCGCGAGGCAAGGAACTGGAGCTGCCGGGCCGGCACGAGTCAGACCATATCCACATCGGTATCGCCTGGCTCGAATCGGTGGCATTCGCGCACGTGGGCTCGATCGGCGAGCGCGTGCTGATCATCGGCGTGGGCAATACCGCCATGGACTGCTGCCGCACGTCGCTGCGGCTGGGGGCCAGGAGCGTCAAGGTCATGGCGCGCAAGCCGCGCGGCTTCTTCAAGGCCTCGGTGTGGGAACTGGAGGACGCCGAGGAAGAAAGTGTCGAAATAATCGTCAACCACGCTCCCAAGGCATTCGTGATCGAGGGCGGCCGCCTGACCGGCATGCGCTTCGACAAGATGGAATACGAGCTCGTGGAGGGCGCCATCAAGAGTGAGCGCGTGGTCGAAGAGCTGGTCATACCCTGCGACGACGTGATCCTCGCGATCGGCCAGGAAAACGCGTTCCCGTGGATCGAACGCGACCTGGGCGTGAGCTTCGAGCGCGGCGATCGGCCGTTGATTGACGCGCGCACCTTCCAGTCGACTCGAGCTGAGGTATTTTTCGGCGGCGACGCCGCGCAGGGACCCAAGAACATCATCTGGGCGGTCGAGCAGGGACATCAGGCGGCGCTGTCGATTCACCAGTACTGCCACGGCGAATCGGTGAGCCTGCGACCGGCCAGCGCGGTCAAGCTCTCGAGCCGCAAGATGGGTATGCACGAGTGGTCCTATAAGAACGACTACGCGCCGCTGGAGCGGCGGCTCATGCCGCACGTGTCGCTCAAGGAACGCTTCAAGAAACTCAATATCGAAGTGGAGCTCGGCTTCACCGCCGAGCAGGCGGCGCAGGAGGCGGCGCGCTGCCTGAACTGCGATGTGCAGACCGTGTTCGAGGCCAAGCTGTGCATCGAATGCGACGCCTGTATCGATATCTGTCCGGTCGATTGCCTGACCATCACGCAGGCGGGCACCGAGGCCGAATTGCGCACCCGCCTGCGCGCTCCGGCGCTCGAGCCCACACAGCTGCTGTTTCATTCCCTGCCGCTGGCGCAGACCGGGCGCGTGATGGTCAAGGACGAGAACCTGTGCGTGCACTGCGGCCTGTGCGCGGAGCGTTGTCCCACGGCCGCCTGGGACATGCAGAAATCGACCATTCATTGGCCGCAGGCCGCCGATGGGAGTCCGGGATGCCCGAGCGTAAAGCGCAAGATCGCGTAAACGATTTCGTCGTCAAGATCGCGACCGTGAATGGCACCGGCTCGGCCAGCGCCAACGGGCTGCTCATGAAGGCCATCTTTCGCAGCGGCGTGCCGGTGGTGGGTAAGAATTACTTTCCATCCAACATCCAGGGGCTGCCAACCTGGTATGAGATCCGCGTTACGCGCGATGGCCATCGTGCCCGCGAGGGCCGCGTCGACCTGATGCTGGCGCTGAATTCCGAGACCTACGCGCGCGATCTGCAGGAAGTGAGCTCGGGCGGCTACTTTCTCTACGACTCGACCTGGCCGCGGCCGGCGCTGCTCAAGCGCGATGACGTCACGGTGCTGGGCGTGCCGTTGGCGCGCCTGTGCAACGAGAGTTTTGCCGGGGTGCGCACCCGCATCCTGATGAAGAACATCTGCTATGCCGGAGTACTGGCGGCGTTGTGCGACCTGGATCTGGAAATCATCCGCGCCTTGCTCGCCGAGACCTATGCCAGGAAGCCGCAATTGCTCGAGGCCAACATGAAGGCCATACAGCTCGGCTACGACCACGCGCGCGCGAACTTCTCCTGCCCGCTGTCCCTGCGGGTCGAGAAAATGGATGCCACGCGCGGCCATATCATCATCGACGGCAACACCGCGGCGGCGCTGGGCTGCGTGTACGCGGGCGCCACGGTCGGCGCCTGGTACCCGATCACCCCGTCCACCTCGCTGATGGATGCCTTCAAGGGCTTCTGCGAGAAATTGCGCGTCGATGACAGCACCGGCCGCAAGAACTACATCATGATCCAGGCCGAGGATGAGCTGGCCTCGATCGGCATGGTGATCGGAGCCAACTGGAATGGCGCGCGCGCCTTCACCGCCACGTCAGGTCCCGGCATCTCACTGATGCAGGAATTCCTCGGACTGGGCTACTACGCCGAGGTGCCGGCCGTGGTATTCGACGTGCAGCGCGTGGGCCCATCCACCGGCATGCCCACGCGCACGCAGCAGAGCGATCTGCAGTCGGCCGCCTACGCCTCGCATGGCGACACCCGCCAAGTGTGCCTGTATCCGGCCAACCCCGAGGAATGCTTCGAGTTTGCCGCCGCCGCCTTCGACCTGGCCGACCGGCTGCAGACTCCGGTGCTGGTGCTGTCTGACCTGGACATCGGTATGAACGACTGGATGTGCCCGGACTTCAAATGGGACGAGAACTATAGGCCCGACCGCGGCAAGCTGCTCAACGCCGAGCAGATCGCCAAGCTCGACCGCTTCTGGCGCTACTACGATCATGATCACGACGGCATTCCGCAGCGCACTTTGCCGGGTGTCCATCCCAAGGGCGCTTACTTCACGCGCGGCTCGGGGCACAACCAGTACGGTGCCTACACTGAGGACTCCAAGGAATATCAGTTCGTGGTCGACCGTCTGCGCAAGAAATGGATGACTGCTGCGCGGCTGGTGCCCAAGGCGGTGATCCAGCGCGCCCAGCAGCCGACTGACATCGCAATCGTCTCGCTCGGCAGCGGCGATGGTGCCGTCCATGAGGCGCAACTGCGGCTGCGCGCCAACGGCATCCATGCCGACTACATGCGCGTGCGCGCCTTCCCGTTCGGCGACGAGGTCGAGCAGTTCCTGCAGTCGCACCGGCTGAACTTCGTGGTCGAACAGAATCGCGACGCGCAGCTGCGCTCGCTGCTGATCATGGAGACCGGCGTCGAAAAGACGCGGCTGCGCTCGATACTGCATTACAACGGCATGCCGATCCCGGCGAGCTATGTGTTCGATGGCGTCATGTCGGTGGTGGTGCCGCAACGGCCGATAGCGCAGCGCGTGGTCTAGGGCGCGAGGAGAACGACTCATGACATTCATGCCCAAGCCCAAGGTTGCCCATCCGGAGCTACCCAGAAACGCGCGCGGCCTCACGCGTCGCGACTACGAAGGTGCGAACTCCACCTTGTGCGCCGGTTGCGGCCACGACTCGGTCACGGCAGCCATTGTCGAGGCCTGCTGGGCCGACGCCATCGAACCGAAGAATCTGATCAAGCTCTCCGGCATCGGCTGCTCCTCGAAGACCACGGCGTATTTCGTCAGCGGCGGCCATGGCTTCAATTCGGTGCATGGCCGCATGCCCTCGATCGCCACCGGCGCCAACGCCGCCAACCGGGCGTTGCAGTACATCGGCGTGTCCGGCGACGGCGATACGCTCTCGATCGGGCTCGGCCAGTTCTGCCACGCCATCCGCCGCAATATCAAGATGGTGTACATCATCGAGAACAACGGCGTGTACGGCCTGACCAAGGGGCAATTCTCGGCCTCGGCGGATCTGGGCACCACCGCCAAGAAGGGCGAGGCCAACACGCAACCGCCGATCGATCCGGTGCAGCTCGCGATCACCCTCGGCGCCACCTTCGTGGCACGCAGCTTCTCCGGCGACAAGACCCAGCTGGTGCCGTTGATTCAGGCGGCCATGCATCACGACGGTTTTGCACTCATCGACGTGCTCTCGCCCTGCGTGACCTTCAACGATCACGAGGGATCGACGCGCAGTTATGCCTATACGCGCGAGCACTACGATGAGGTGGTGCACGCGGACTTCGTGGCTCCGGCGGCTCACATCGCCGTGAGTTACGGCGAAGGGGAAATGCAGCCGGTCACCATGCACGATGGCAGCCAGATCTTCCTGCGCAAGCTCGATGCCGCCTATGACCCCACCGATCGCGGCGTGGCGCTGGAACTCATTCAGCAGCGCATACGCCAGCACGAGTATCTGACCGGGCTGCTGTATATCGCCGCCGGTGAGCCGGAGTTCCACGCTCAGAACGCGACCCCGGATGTGCCGTTGAACCAGCTGCCTTACGAGCGGCTGCGGCCGGGCGCTGCGGTGCTGGAGAAGATTCTCTCGCGCTATCGTTGATTGCGCTGACAAGCCGCGTCGCGGATGCAACACTGCGCGCGTGCGCATCAAGACAATACTGTTCGCCATTCCGGGCGTGCTCCTGGCCGCGGCCTGCGCCTACGGCGCATGGCACGGCTGGCCGCGCTCGATCAACACCGAGCGCTTCGGCCAGGTGCGCGTCTTCCTGCCCTGGTTTTACCAGCGCGGTTTCGTCTATGTGCTGTCGGGCAGCGACGGCTGGAGCGGTGCTGATGAATACAGCGCGCTGGTCTACGCCGCGCAGGGCAACTACGTCACGGCCATCGATACCCCGCGGCTGCTGAAACATCTGAACCGGCAGACGCAGGGTTGCCTGTACCTTCCCGGGCTGTTCGATGACTACAGCCGCGAGCAGCAGCGCGCCGCCGGCACCGCGCATTTCTATGAGCCGGCATTGCTCGGGCGCGAAATCGGAGCGAGCCTGGTGTACCTGGCGCAGATCGGTGCGCCGCCGTCGGGCTTCAGTGCCGCCGTGATGCTCGACCCCGAGCCGCGGCTCGCGCTCACGGTGCCGCCATGCGATCACCCGCCGCTGCACCGGGACAGCGAGGGAGAAGACCTCAGTCCCGACCCCCTGGGCAGCTATGTGCCCGCCCGGCTCTGGCTCGATGCGCGTGCCAGTCCGGCAGCGCGTGCGTTCGTTACGGCCATACCGCATGAGGCGGGCGCGGTGCCCGCTCACGCCACCTATGCGGCGGCACTGGCGGATATCGAGGATGAGCGGCGCCGCAGCGGCATCGGTGACCTGCCATTGGTCGAGGTGGTAGCGCCCCACCAGACCGGGGAGGCGTTCGCAATCCTTTATTCGGGCGACGGCGGCTGGCGCGACCTGGATCGAAGTCTCGCCGATGTGCTCGCTTCCAGGGGAATGAACGTGGTCGGAGTCGACGTGCTGCGCTATTACTGGCGCCCCAAAACGCCGGAAGTGGCCGCGCGCGATCTGGCCCGCATCATTCAACACTACCAGCAGCACTGGGCCCGCAAACAGGTGGTACTCATCGGGTTCTCGTTCGGTGCCGACGTGCTGCCGTTTCTGATCAATCGCCTGCCGCCTGAGGTGCGCGCCGACGTCAGCCTGGTGACGTTGCTGGCGCCCGAGCGCGCCACGGCGTTCGAGGTTCAGGCCACCGGCTGGGTAAACCAGCAGGCGGATGCCACGATTCCAATCGAGCCGGAATTGAAACGGCTGTCAACCATACGGCTGCAGTGCGTTTATGGAGAGGACGAAGCGAACAACAGCCTGTGCACGACCGCCGCGGCGGCCGGGCACGACATCATACGAAAACCAGGTGGGCATCACTTTGACCACAACTACGGCGAGCTGGCCAATGACATCATTGCCGCAACCGGGCCGAAGCAGTAACGGTAACGGCAGCGCGCGGCGCGCGCTGAGTGCGCCGTGGTCACGGCTGTTCGCGTACCTGACGCTGGCGCTGCTGTGCCTGGGCTCGGGGAGTTCTCCAGCAGTGATCCAGCCGGATCGATGGCACTTTGTCAGGATCCATGGGCACGCCATGTACTATGCCATTCAGGGCGATGGTCCGACGTTGGTGTTGCTGCACGGCGGCGGCGACTCCGGTGCGCACACCTTCGAGCAGCAGTTCGCCACCTTCTCGCTGCATCACCGCATCGTGGCCCCGGATCAGGTGGGTCAGGGACACACCCCCGATGTGCCCGGGCCGTTGAGTTACACCCGCATGATGCAGGACACGGCCGCGGTGCTGCAGCTGCTCAAGCTGCGCAACGTCGACGTCATGGGTTTCAGTGACGGCGGCATCCTGGCGCTGATGCTGGCCGTGCGTCATCCGGAACTGGTGCGCCGGCTGGTCATCAGCGGCGTCAACATCGCGCCCGAAGGGTTGACGGCCGAGGAGCGCGAGGGCCTGCGCGCGGTGGAGAGTCCGCGACCGAAGACCGTGGATCAAAAGCTGACACAACTTTGGCTTAATTCACCGACGCCCACTGAGTTGAATGTGGCGTTACTGGCCACGATTCACAAGCCGGTGCTGGTGATTTCCGGGGATCGCGATGCGATCACGCTCGAGCACACCCTACAGATATACCGCGCGCTGCCGGAAGCGGAGTTGTGCATTCTGCCGGGCACGGACCACGGCACGTTTTCGGGCCGGCCGGCATGGATCAATCCGATCATCACTGCGTTTCTGGATCGCCCGGAGAGCGCACATGAGAGCGCACATTAACATTGTGTGAATAAGCTCTGACACGAGGAACTTCGTTTCCGATGCGCCGTCAGTTTGAAGAGCGCCAGGAAAGGAGGTCACACGTGTACAGTTTCACGCAGCGAGAGTCGACAACACGTTATCGCCCCGGCCTGCAGCGCCTGTACGCCAGCGATCCGGCCGTGTACGCCATGACCGATTTCATGCGCGAGCCGCCATTGACCGCGGCCGAGAATTGCGCATTGGATCGCGCGCTCGACGAAATGTTTCGATTGGGGGTGCGGGCATTCCTGGTGGTGCGGGAACGCACGGTCGTGGGATTGATCACCGCCGAGGACATACGAGCGGCGCGCCGCAGTGCCGCAATACGGGTGTCGGAGGTCATGACCGCGGCGGCCGATATGCCGGCCATTGACTGGCAGACACTGCAGCAGGCGAGGATCAGCGACCTGCTGGAGATATTCGAGGGCGCGAGCGTGCACCACCTGGTCGTGCTGGAAAGCGAGTCGGCACGACACGCGCGGGTGCGCGGACTGGTTCATCGCAGCCGCGTCGAGCGGCGCGCCTGAACTGCGTGCCTGAACTGCCGGATCCGCCTCAGGCAGCCGGCTGCGATCCTGCGCGCTGACTGAAAAGCCGGGTGATCTCGCGATTGAAGGCGGGGATGTCATCGGGCTTGCGGCTCGTGACCAGCTGCCCGTCCACCACCACCTGCTCATCGACCCATTCGGCACCGGCGTTTTCCAGGTCGGTTTTGAGCGAGGGCCAGGAGGTCATGCGGTGACCGCGCGCGGCACCGGCCTCGATCATGGCCCAGGAACCGTGGCAGATGACCCCCACGGGTTTGCCGGCATCGAAGAACGCCTTGACGAAGGCAATGGCCTTGGGCTGCATGCGCAGCGCATCGGCATTGATCACGCCGCCGGGCAGCACCAGCGCGCCGTAGTCCCCGGGATCGGCGTCGTCCAGAGCTTGATCAACGGGCAGCTCATCGCCCCATTCCCTGGATTTCCAGCCGCGCACCTTGCCCGGCCTGGGCGAGACGATTTCGGTGTCGGCGCCGGCGGCATCCAGGGCCTTGCGCGGCTCGGTCAGCTCGGCTTGCTCGAATCCATCCGTGGCCAGCAACGCAACTTTAAGTCCAGTGAGGCTTGCAGCGGCCATATCTTTTCCTCGCATTGACCCAAGACATTGACAGCCAGTGTGTGCCGCGCGACCGGCGTTGGCTGCGGATCCCAGTCCGATGATCGGATCGGACTCGGCCGACACCCGGCTGCTACACTGCTGGCGGGTCTCTTTCCTTAAGGAACGCAAGCATGAGCGGATTGAAAGTACTGGCGGTAGTGCTGATTCTCGGCGGGGTACTGGGTCTGGTATATCACCACTTCAGCTATACCTCGGACACGCACGAGGCCAAGGTCGGCTCGCTGGAGCTGTCGCTGTCGAAGAAGCAGACGGTGGATGTGCCCGAGTGGGTTGCGGTCGGAGCCGTGGTCGCGGGAGCGGCGCTATTGCTCTTTGGTGGCGGCGCCAAGCGTTGAGACGTAGACTGCGCCCGCGCCGCATCGGCGCGCAGTGATCAGGAGTCGTGCAAGTGGGAAAAGGTGATCGCAAGACCCGGCGAGGCAAGATTTATCGCGGTTCGTTCGGCAAGAGCCGGCCCAAGGATCCCGACAAGAAGCGCGCGCCCGCCGCCAAGACCACCACCAGCAAGAAGTAGCCGCCCGGCCGCCGGCTTACCGCTAGAGGGCTTAGCGCTAGAGAATGTAGCGGCTCAGATCCTCGTCCTTCGCCAGATTTCCCAGATGTTCGTCGACGTAGCGCGCGTCCACGCACAGCGCCGAGACACCGCGTTCGCTGGCTTCGAACGATACCGACTCCAGCAGGCGTTCCATGACGGTGTGCAGGCGGCGCGCGCCGATGTTCTCGGTTCGCTCATTGACCTGGTGGGCTATTTCGGCGATGCGCCGCACGCCGTCGCTGGTGAACTCAAGCGTCACCTGCTCGGTGCCGAGCAGCGCCCGGTATTGCGCGGTCAGCGAAGCATCCGGCTCGGTCAGAATGCGCACGAAATCCTCGACCGTGAGCGAATCGAGCTCCACGCGTATCGGGAAGCGGCCCTGTAACTCCGGGATCAGGTCGGAGGGCTTGGACATATGAAATGCCCCCGAGGCGATGAACAGCATGTGGTCGGTCTTCAACGAGCCGTACTTGGTGTTGACGCTGCAGCCTTCCACCAGCGGCAGCAGGTCGCGCTGTACTCCCTCGCGTGATACGTCGGCTCCCACGGTTTCCTGGCGGCGCGCGATCTTGTCGATCTCGTCGATGAACACGATGCCGTTCTGTTCGGCATTCGCCAGGGCGCGTGTCTTGAGCTCCTCCTCGTTGATGAGCTTGCCGGCCTCTTCCTCGATCATGAGCTTGAGCGCCTCGCGCACCTTGACGCGCCGGGTGCGCGTGCGGGCGCCTCCCAGATTGGACAATACCGACTGCAGTTGCTGCTGCATTTCTTCCATGCCGGGCGGCGCCATGATGTCGACGCCGTTGCCCTGCGCGCGTACCTCGATCTCCACTTCACGTTCGTCGATTTCGCCGCGCTTGAGCATCTCGCGCAGCTTGCCGCGCGTGTCGCTGTCGCGCGGCTGCGCCGGCTCATCGGTCGAGAATCCGAGGTTGCGCGGCTTGGGCAGTAACGCGTCGAGCACGCGCTCCACGGCGCCTTCGCGCGCACCGTCGCGCACGCGCGCGAGTTCGAGCTCGCGCGTCATCTTGACCGCTACGTCGGCCAGCTCCTTGATGATGGAGTCAACCTCGCGGCCGACGTAACCGACCTCGGTGAATTTGGTGGCCTCGACCTTCACGAACGGCGCCTGGGCCAGACGCGCCAGCCGGCGTGCAATCTCGGTCTTGCCGACGCCGGTGGGGCCGATCATCAGGATGTTCTTGGGCGTGATTTCCTGCCGCAACGGTTCATCCACCTGCATGCGCCGCCAGCGGTTGCGCAAGGCGATGGCCACGGCGCGCTTGGCCGCAGCCTGCCCGACGATGTGCTTGTCGAGCTCGAGGACGATGGCTTGCGGCGTCATGCCCGCAATTCCTCAATGACCAGGTTGCGATTGGTGTAGATGCAGATGTCGGCGGCAATGCCGAGCGCGCGCTCGACGATTGCGCGCGCATCCAGCTCGGTATTCTCGGTCAATGCGCGCGCCGCTGCCTGCGCAAACGGACCGCCCGAGCCGATTGCCACCGCGTCGAACTCCGGCTCGATCACGTCGCCGTTGCCCGAGATGATGAACAGGTTCTGCGGATCGCCGACCAGCAACAGTGCCTCGAGGCGGCGCAGGTAGCGGTCGGCACGCCAGTCCTTGGCGAGTTCGATCGCGGCGCGCGTGAGATTGCCGTACTTCTCCAGCTTGCCCTCGAAACGCTCGAACAGGGTGAACGCATCGGCCGTGCCGCCGGCGAAGCCCGCGACCACCTTGCCGTTGGACAGGCGGCGCACCTTGCGCGCATTGCCCTTCATGACCGTATTGCCAAGCGTGACCTGGCCGTCGCCGCCGAGGGCAATGGCGCCGCCGCGGCGTACCGCGAGGATGGTGGTCGAATGGGGATCGAAATGCTCGCTCATATGCTCTTGATCAGCCGTGATCAGCCGTGGGGGTTGGGTCAACCGCGGCGTTTGGCGCGCGGATGTGCTCGTTCATATGTGCGGGCAAGGTGCTGGAAATCAAGATGCGTATACACCTGGGTGGTACTGATGTTGGCGTGTCCCAGCAGTTCCTGCACAGCGCGTAAATCGCGACTGGATTCAAGCAGATGGGTGGCAAATGAATGCCGGAACAGGTGCGGATGCACGTGCTGCGGCAACCCCTGGGCCCGCGCCCGGGCGGCCACGCGCAACTGCACGGCGCGAGCGCTCAGCGGGCCGCCGTTGCGCCCCACGAACAGCGCTTCGCAGTCGGCACGAGCCATGGACGCGCGCTGCTCGAGCCACTGACGCAGCGCCTGAACCGCCTTGCGGCCAACCGGGGCGATTCGCTCCTTGCTGCCCTTGCCCACGACCCGGGCGCTGCCGCCGGCAAGATCCAGGTCCTTGAGTTTGAGCCCGGTCAATTCGGCAAGCCGCAGGCCGCCGGAGTAAAGCAGTTCCATCAGCGCCAGATCGCGTGTCTCGAGCGCATTGCCGGGCTTGAACGCCAGCAGGCGCGCCATCTGGTCGACATCCAGCGCGTGGGGCAGACGCCTGCCGGCCTTGGGCGCCGGCACGTCGACAGCCGGATTGAGCTTGAGCGAGTCCTCGCGCTGCAGAAAGCCGAAGAACGTGCGCATTGCGGCCAGCCGGCGTTGAATGCTGCGGCCCTTGAGACCGCGCGCGTGGCAGCGGGCGGCGAAGCTGCGAACGTGCTGGTGATCGAGTGCACTCCAGCGTTCGATGCCATTGCGCTCGCACCAGTCTGCAAGTGTCTTCAGATCGTGGCGGTAGGCCGATACCGTGTGCGGCGACAGGCGCCGTTCCGTGAGCAGAAAGCGCTCGAAGCGCACGAGCCACTGCTTGGCCTCGGGGGTCATGAGGACGCCGCGGCTAGGGTCTCGACAACGCGTCGGTGATCAGTTCCCCAATTCGCGAGAGAAATTCAATGCTCATGCCCGGGTGGAAACGATCGCGATCAACGCTGCCGAGCGCCAGTAGGCCCATGGCCGGAGTGCCGCCGAGCGGAATCAGGGCCACCGAACCGATCTCGGTGGCCTCGCCGCTGAACAGAAACTCGCGTTGGCTGTCGCGAATCTGGCCGCAGCGCGGCTTGCCGGAAGCGAACAGGGACTCGAAGCTGCGATAGTTGGGATCCTCGGCGGACACCGAGCGCACGAAGCGGTCGGTGTCGGGCAGCAGCGGTTCACGGTTGCTCGCCAGCACCAGCACCGCCTGGATAGTGTCGAAATCCTCACGCAGGCTGGCCTCGATTTCCGTGATCGCCTGGCCGCGGCTGCCGGTGGACAGCAGGCGGCGCGTGAAACGATGGATCTTTTCGGCCAGCAGATTGTTGGCGCGCGCTACCCGTACGAATTCCGCCAGCTTCTGTTCCTGGGCTTCGTACTTTTCGCGTAATACTTCGACCTGGCGTTCGATCAACGACACGGTCGAGGCATTGCGTGGATGTTGCAGGCGCATGCGCGCCAGCAGTTGCGGGTGGCGTTCGAAGAAATCGACATTGTGCTGCAGGTATTGCGAGACCACCTGCTCCTCGTTGGAATCCGCTGGAATGCCGCGCACCTGATTGCTCGTCATCCTGTCTGCTCCCCGTAATATTCCAAGGCTTAGATTTCCACCCGCCCCTCGAAGGCGCGTTGCGCCGGACCCGTGAGCCACACGGACTGCCCCGGTCCGCCCCAGTGTACGCTCAACACGCCGCCCGTCACATGCACCTCGACATCGGCACCGAGCAATCCAAGATGATGACCGATCACCGCCGCGGCACAGGCGCCGGTGCCGCACGCCAGGGTCTCGCCGGCGCCGCGCTCGTACACGCGCAGGCGAATATGCGCGGTGTCGAGCACCTGCATGAAGCCGACATTGACCTGACGCGGGAAATGCGCATTCGACTGCAGCGCGCGGCCAATGCGCTCCACCGGGGCGTCCGCGACCGAGTCGACGCGCAGCACGGCGTGCGGATTGCCTATGGAGACGGCGCTGATTTCGATGGTCTCGCCGCCGGCGCTCAATGTGTAGCTCGCGTTCTGCGCCGGCACATCGAACGGCAGCGATTTGGGATCGAAGTTGGGAACGCCCAGAGCGATGGATACCAGATCGCCGGCCAGTACTTTGCCGCGTATCAGCCCGGCGGTGCAGTCCATGGTCACCGTGTCGCCGTTGAGGCGGCCGCGGCGATGCAGCAGCGCTATGGCGCAGCGTGCGCCATTGCCGGACTGTTCGACCTCGCCGCCGTCGGCGTTGAAGATCCGGTAGAACACATCAGTGCCATGGCGGCGCGGCGGTTGCAGTACCACGGCCTGATCGAAACCGACACCAGTGTGACGGTTCGAGAGTGCGCGCCATTGTTCAACGGTGGGTAGAGGTGCGTCGGCGGGCAGATCGAAGACGATGAAGTCGTTGCCGAGCCCATGCATCTTGGTGAAGTCGATGCGCATGGCGCGAGCATAACCGATCGATCCAGGCGGTTACCTGGTGCGTGCTGAATCTACTGCTCGTTGCAGGCGGCATCCATCGCCAGCTTCAGGTTCACCCGCTGCTGGTCGGCATCGGCGTCGCTCAGGTACTGGCGTTCGCCGTCGGCGCCGGCCTGATAGATGCGACGCGCCGCCACCGCCTGGTTGTAATCCGCCGTGGCCTTTTTGCACTGGTCGGCACGGGTCTGGGCGACGTCCTGCTGCACGGCCTGCTGGGCAGCTTGCTTTGCCACCGGGTCGGGAGGTGGCGCGCTGGAATCCGGCGGCGCCTTGGCGTTGCCGGCCGGGGTGCTCGGGGGAGCATTGAAGGAACTAATCCCGAGTTTCTGAACGTGTACCAGTTCGGCTCCGGGCGTGGGCGTATCGCTGTAGTGCACCTGGCCCTGCGCGTCAACCGAGCGGTAGACGTCGGCCACCGCTGCGGCGAATGGCAGCGACATAATCAAGGCGACGACAGCTATCTGGCGCATCGGGACGTCTCCTGCGGAGACCCTAGTATCGGACCATACTCTACCGCTTTGGGGTGACTGCCGTCACATTTGGTGCAGCGCTCGCGGCGTGCTCAGGTGGCTGCGGTGCCGGTCTCTCCAGTGCGGATGCGGATCGCCTGCTCAAGCTCGCCCACCATGATTCTGCCATCGCCATTGCGTCCGGTCCGGGAGATATTGGCGATCGCCTCGAGCACCGGTTCGACGATGGAATCATCGACCGCAATTTCGATTTTGATTCGAGGTCCGAATTGCGCCTCGTACACTTCAGTGACTGTGACGCCCTGGACACCGAGCTGCGCGATGGCTTCCCGCAACTCGTCCAGCTTGAACGGCCGCACGACCGCGGTGATCATTTTCATGACATGCATTTCGCGATGATCGGACTCGGAACGCCGAACGACTTGGACGTATCAGAGCGCGTATTCTCAGGTTTGGCCGTAAATCGCGCTGCGTCGATGATGGTGCAGAAAACGTGCCATGGAAACCCCGGCGCGAAACAGCCGCCTGGCTTGTAATCGCTGCACATCAATGAGTCAATTTGGATAGCCTTGAGATCATCGACGCCCGTTTTCGGTGCACCGCAGGTCGAGGAGACACAGGATGGAAGGCCCACGTATAGATGATATCGCGCGGCGGCTGTTCGAGGGACTGCCGGAGTCGGCGCGTATCCTGCGCCGCGACATCGAAAGCAATTTTCGCGCCGTGCTGCAGGCAAGCCTGGGCAAGCTGGATCTGATCACGCGCAGTGAATTCGAGGTACAGGCGCGCGTGCTCGAGCGTACGCGCAGCCAGCTCGAGCAGCTCGAGCAGCGCGTTGCAGCACTGGAGCAGCGAATAGTGGAACTGGAAAAAGCGACGTCGTGACCGTAGCGCGAGCCTTGAGCCGCGCACAGGTCGGGCTCGATGCGCCGCTGGTGCAGGTGGAGGCACATCTGGGCAGCGGGCTGCCGAATTTCACCATCGTGGGCCTGCCCGCTCCGGTAGTGCGCGAGAGCCGCGAGCGCGTGCGCGCGGCGTTGTTGAGCTCGGGCTACGTCTTTCCGCCGGGCCGCATCACGGTCAATCTGGCGCCGGTGGAACTGTCCAAGCAGGGCGGTCGCTTTGACCTGCCCATAGCGTTGGCGCTGTTGAGCGCGAGTGGACAATTGCTGGCGATGCCGCGGCGATCCTTTGAGTGCTTTGGCGAGCTGGGCCTGGGTGGCGAGCTCAAGCCGGTAGGCGGCCTGTTCCTGGCGGCATTGCAGGCGCGGGCAGCGCAACACGCGCTGATCGTACCTTGGGAAAACAGCGACGAGGTCGCGCTCAGCGGGCATGCCTGGGCTTATGGCGCCGTGAATCTGCGCGCCGCGGCCGAGCGACTGGCGCTGGCCGATAAGGACAGTGCGGTCACGGCGCGGGTTCAGGGCTGCACTTTGATCGGCGCAGCGTGCGCGCCAGCCACTGCTGCGCCGCCCAGCCAGTCGCTGGCCGATGTCGTCGGGCATTGGCATGCCAAGCGCGCGCTGCTGGTTGCCGCCGCCGGCGGCCACAGTCTGTTGATGGTGGGACCGCCTGGCAGCGGCAAGAGCATGCTGGCCGCGCGACTGCCGGAGCTTTTGCCGCCTTTGTCGGCGACCGAGGCGCTGGAGGTGGCGAGCATTGCATCGATGGCGGGCCACAGACTCGACCCGCGCCAGTGGACGCGGCGGCCCTTTCGCGCCCCGCATCACACCGCGTCGGCGCACGCAATCGTTGGCGGCGGTCCGCTGATCCGGCCCGGCGAGATCAGCCTGGCGCATCACGGGGTGCTATTCCTCGATGAGTTGCCGGAGTTCGACCGACGCGTGCTCGAGTCCTTGCGCGAGCCCATGGAGAGCGGCGCGATCACGATCGCGCGCGCCGCGGCGCGGCTTGAGCTGCCAGCGCAGTTCCAATTGATCGCGGCCATGAACCCGTGTCCCTGCGGCTACTTCGGCGATAGCGCGCACCCGTGCCGCTGCACGCCGGCGCGCATCGATCGCTATCGTCAACGCATCTCGGGGCCGTTGCTGGATCGCATCGATATTCGCATCGAGGTGCCGCGAATCCCCGGCGCTCAATTCGCGACCGCACCGGGCGCGTGCTCGCAGGATGCGGCCGGCATGGCGCTCAGCGCCCGGCGCTGGCGGTTGCAGCGCTCTGGTTGCTTGAACGCAAGGCTGAACGCGGCGCAGTTGCAGCGCTGCTGCGCGTTGCCGCGGGCGGCGAAGGACTTGCTGGCACAGAGCGCGGAACGGCTGGCGCTGTCCGGCCGGGGCATTCACCGGCTGCTGGCCCTGGCTAGGACCATAGCCGATCTGGAGGGCAGCGAGATCATCGAGCCGCAGCACCTGGCCGAGGCGGTGCAATTGCGCCGCCCGGCAGCGGGCCCTTACTGAGCGAGCGACACCATGTAGTCCACGCCCTGCTTGATCAGGTCGTCGGGCAGATCGGTGCGGCCGCCCTTGGCCGGCATGACGCCGGTCTTGCCGTTGTAGCCATTGAGCGCGTGCTGATACAGGGTCGCCTTGCCCTCGGCGATGCGTGGTCCCCAGGCCGCCTTATCTCCGGCCTTGGGCGCGCCGGCAATTCCGGCGCCGTGACAGACGCTGCACACGGACTGGAACAGGGCCTTGCCGTCCTTGGGCACGGCCTGCGTGACCGCGGGACCGGCCCCGGCCGGTGCCTGGATGGCCATCGCCGAGTTGTCCTGGCCGGCCACGGCCTCCTGGCCCACCGGCTGCACGCGCTGCAATACGCTCGCGACGTAGCCCGGGTCGGAATACACGGCCTGACCCTGAGTCCGGGCGGCAACTTCCCGGGCCAGTATCAGCAGCAATATGGCGATCGCCACCAGTGTGCCGATCACCAGACTGAAGACATTGACGAACTGAGAGTCGTTTTTGCTCACGTGGCTTCAGACCAATATTTTATCTATGCGGGAGCGCATCATAAACGCGCTACAGGGCTCGACGGAAGGTCAGATTGACGCGGCAGCGGCCGGTCAGGGCGTGCTCGCCTTCGGCCAGCGGCTGTACACCGTGATAGGCAAGGCGCTGCGCGCCGCCCCAGACCACCACATCACCGTGGAACAAGGGGATTCGCTGTACCGGATTGCCGCGCAGGGCGCCGCCGAACAGGAAGAGTGCCGGCAGACCCAATGACACCGACACCACGGGAGCCGACAGGTCGCGCTCGTTACGGTCCTGGTGCAGGCTCAGGCGCGCGCCCGGTTGATAGCGGTTGATCAGGCAGGCATCGGGCTCGAAAGCGGCGAAGCCTGCGTGGGCCGCAGCGTCAGAGGCCAGCTTCGACCAGGACTGGGGCATCTGCGGCCATGGCCGCCCGCTCTGGGGATCCAGGCTCTGGTAGCGATAGCCGGCACGGTCGGAGACCCAGCCGGCGCGGCCGCAGTTGCTCATCGCAACCGACATGCGCTGGCCACCCGGGGTCAGCATATGGCGCCAGGGGCTGATAGCCAGCAGCTCCTGCAATTGGCCGCAAAAGGCCGCGGCCTGTGCGGCGGCGAACCCCGGCAGCACCGTGGCCTCGGGCACGATGGGCTCGAGCACTGCGCGTGGCAGCAGTGATCGGGTATGCAGATCATTGGCGCGCACGCGCGCGCCATGTGCGGGCGTGCTCATGGCCTCATCCCGCGTCGTGAAACAGCAGTCCGAGCGTGTAGCGCTCGCCGCGGCGTATGCGGCTGACGCCATGGCGCATGGTGACGCGGCGCATGCCACGCGCCCCTGGTGCCGGCCGGTGGTGTACCGCGAAGATCACGGCATCGCCCTGTGCCAGTGGTACCACCTCGACCCGCGACTGCGCGCGCGGACGCTGTTCGGTGAGCACGAATTCACCACCCTCGAAATCTTTCCCGGGCGCCGATAGCAGCACCGTGGCCTGCATTGGAAACACCTGCTCGCCGTAGAGATCCTGGTGCAAGCGATTATAGTCGCCGGCGCCGTAGCGCAGCAGCAATGGCGTGGGCTGGGTCTGCTGCGCGGCATGGCAACGATCGAGGAACGCTTCGAGGGTATCCGGGAAATGCGGCGGCAGCCCGAGCGCTGCGCTCCAATGGTTGGCGATATGCGAGAGCGGCGCATAGAGCGCGGTGCGCAGTTGCTGAACCAGCGCCGGCAACGGGTAGCGGAAGTACTGATACTCGCCGCGGCCAAATCCGTGCCTGGCCATGAGCACGCGGCTGCGAAAGGCGCCGGTCTGCGCGTAGCGTTGCGAGAGTTCCGTGCACTGCGCTGGGCTCAGCAATGCCGGAATCACCGCGGCGCCATGCTCGTTCAGCTCCCGTCCGAGGCCGGGCCAGTTGCAATGTTCTAACACTGTGGCGGCAAGCCTAGCGCTAATCGCTGCGCATACTGGCTGTTTTCGGACATGAAATCTATTTTGACATGCTGTCCGAAAATGGCTAGAGAAGCCCGACGGTCCTCTTTATATTCGGACCATGGTTCGGGAACATCAATCCTTCTACAAGGCGCTGAGCGCGCGCGACGCGCGCTTCGACGGTGTGTTCTTCGTCGCCGTGACCTCCACCGGCATCTATTGCCGCCCGATCTGCCCGGTCAAAACTCCCAAGCAGGTCAATTGCCGCTTCTTCAACAGTGCCCAGGAAGCCGAGCAGGCGCATTTTCGCCCCTGCCTGCGCTGCCGTCCGGAGCTGGCGCCGGGCAATGCGCCGGTGGATGATTCGCAGCGTATCGCGCACCTGATCCTGCAACGGCTGGAAGAGGGCACGATTGCCAACGATGCCGGACTGGAGAGCATCGCCGGGCAATTCGAACTGAGCTCGCGCCAGATTCGCCGCATCATTCAGAAAGAACTGGGTGTGTCGCCGATTCAGCTGCTTCTGACCCGGCGCCTGCTGCTCGCGAAACAGCTGCTTACCGAAACCAAGCTGCCGGTCACCCAGATCGCATTCGCCAGCGGCTTCTCCAGCCTGCGGCGTTTCAACGATGCCTTCAATTCGCGCTACCGTCTGGCGCCGACACGCCTGCGCAAAAAGGCGCTCGAGGCTCCAGGCGCGCAGAGCAGCCCGGATACCTCGGTTCTACAGCTTTCCTACCGGCCGCCATATGACTGGACCGGTGTGCTTGCCTTTCTGAGGGCGCGCGAACTCAAGGCAGTCGAGTGGGTGGGGGATGATTTCTATGCCCGCACCGTGCACCTGGGCGCCTGCAAAGGCTGGGTGCGGGTGACGCAATCCAAAAAGAAAAATACGCTGCTGCTCGAGTTCACTCATACCCTCACATCAGTATTGCCGGCGCTATTGAGTCGCGTGCGGGATTTATTTGATCTGAACGCGCGGCCCGACATCATCTCGAAGCAACTGCACACCGATAAACGTCTGGCTCCGCTGGTCAGGCGCACACCCGGTATGCGCGTGCCGGGCGCGTTCAATGGCTTCGAGTTGGGACTGCGTGCCATCCTCGGCCAGCAGGTCACGGTCAAGTCAGCCACTACCGTTGCCGGTCGTTTCATCGAGAAGTTTGGCGAGCCCTTGCTGACGCCCTACGCCGAACTCAATCGCCTGACGCCGGTGGCATCACGGATCGCCAAGGCAAGCGTAGAGGATATTGCCGCGCTCGGCATAGTGAGTGCGCGCAGCAGGAGCATCATCGCGCTGGCGCAAGCCCAGGTTTCGGGTGCGATACCGCTCGATCACGGCGTGCATCAAAACCCTGATGCGACCATCGATCGTCTGGCCCAGCTGCCGGGCATCGGTCAGTGGACCGCGCACTACATTGCCATGCGGGCGTTGCGTTGGCCGGACGCCTTTCCCAAGGACGACGTCGTGGTACGCAACACCCTGGGCGGCGTCAGCGCGCAGCAGGCGGCGCAGATGTCACAGGCGTGGCGGCCCTGGCGCAGCTACGCCGTCCTTCATCTATGGAAAAATTCACAGGAGCACAGAACATGAACACCACAGCGATGCGCGTCGAGGCTCCCTCGCGGGGATTCCCTTTGCGCTTGCAGTTGGATCGGATCGCTACGCCGGTTGGCATCGCGCTGCTGGTTACCGATGAGGCCGGAGTGCTGCGCGCGCTGGATTTTCACGACTACGAAGCGCGCATGCTCAGGCTGCTGCGCACTCACTACGGCAGCATGCCGCTAGCCAATGGCGCGGCGCCCGCCGAGGTGACCAGCAAACTGCGGCGTTACTTTGATGGCGATCTGAATGCGCCGCGAAGCATAGTCTGGGCGACGGCCGGCACCCCGTTTCAGCGTTCCGTGTGGAAGGCGCTGGTCGGTATTCCGGCTGGTCAGACGCGCGGCTACGGCGAACTGGCGCGTATGCTGGGAACACCCAATGCATCGCGGGCCGTGGGCCTGGCCAACGGCTCGAATCCGATTGCCATCGTGGTGCCGTGTCATCGCGTGATCGGCGCCAGTGGCAAACTCACCGGTTATGCCGGCGGCGTGCATCGCAAGCGTTGGCTGCTCGAGCACGAGGGCGCGCGTTTCGCAGAGCAGGCCAATCGCGAGCTGTTCCCGAGTTGAGATCGCGCGCCCGGCGGGATTCGAACCCACGACCTGCAGCTTCGGAGGCTGCCACTCTATCCAGCTGAGCTACGGGCGCCGCGAGGCGCGCAAGGTTACCGCAACGGCGCCCGGCCGTCAGCAGCATCACGCCTGGCGTCAGTGGTGTCTTTCGCTGGCGGCCAGGTCGTTGATCAAGTGCAGCAGATTCGTTTCCCCGCCCGCCTGCTGCATGTCGGTCTCGTACTTGCCGGCGATCACGAACGTCGGTACGGCCTCGATCCGGTAGCGGCGACCCAGGTCATCGGCTTCCTGCATTTTGGTCTGCACCGCGAATGAGTTGTAGGCCTTCATAAAATCCGCTTCGCTGATGCCGTTGTTCTTGGCGAACTGCAATTGCGCCCGCTGCGTGGCCAATGGATCGCCGTTCACGAACAAAAGATTGTTGTTCTGATGAATTTCCTCGAATACTTTGGCATGCAGCTCATCGAGCTTGCCCAGCGCCTGCAGCGTAAAGAAGAGATGGGCGTGGGCGCGATGCACCTCGGCCCACATGACCGGTACACGCACAAACTCGATGTAGTCGGCCTTGTTCTTGCGCCAGCTCTCGAGCACCGGATCGAGCGCAAAGCAATGCGGGCAGCCATACCAGAACATTTCGATGACCTCGACTTTCCCGGGCGCCACGTTGGTGGGCTCGGCAGGCAGGATCACCTTGTAGTTCGTACCCGGCACCCACTTACCGGCCGGAAGCTGTCCTTCAGGAGGCAGTGCAGCGATGCGCTCGAGCTGCATTGCGCCGCTGTCGGCGGTGGTGCCGCGGTCGGTGCTTTCCTGCTGCGTGGCGGCCGCCGCGGCCAGATCGCCGGCTCCAGGCGCAGCGGTTGCCGCGACCGGCGCCGCCGCAGAGGCCGCAGAGGATGAGGCTGCTGCCGAGGCCGGTGCGGCCGTGCCCGGCTCGCGTGCGCACGCCGACAGGCTTGCGAGCAACAGCCATAGCGCCAGTGAGCGCTTGATCACGACTAACGCAGTCCCTGCACGTAGGAGGCCAGGTCGCGCATATCCTGCGGCGAGAGCCGCTGTGCGATCGTGGCCATGATCGCAGCGTTGGGACCGCCGTTGGTATCGCCCTTGTCGTTGCTGGTGTAACGCTTGCCGGCAGCGTAGTCGGTCAATTCCTTGACCACGTATTCGGAGTGCTGCGCGCGCAACGCCGGATAGCCGGCTTCGGGGTTGCCGCGTCCGGACGGTCCATGGCAGGCCATGCACGCTGGAATCGCGCGCGCAGTATCGCCACCGCGGTAGAGCTTCTGCCCCGCCTGCCAATAGGAAGGATCAGCCTCGAGGCCCGCAGGCGTCTGCAGCGAGAAGTAGGCCGCGAGGTCTTCGATGTCCTGATCGCTCAACGGCGCGGCGAGGCCGGTCATGACCCCGTTGCTGTTGATACGCGCATTGGCCTTGAAGTGCTTGAGCTGGCCGGCCAGATATGCGGCGTTCTGGCCCGCCAAGGACGGCCAGAGTGGATTAGCGCTGTTACCGTTGGCGCCGTGACAGGCGACGCAGGTGGCGGATTTTGTTGCCCCGGCATCCGCCGAACCTTTGGCCACGGCCGGCGGGACGGCGCAAACGGCCAACACCAGCCAAGCCCATCGCGTCATCGACCTCATGCGTCATCAACTCCCAAGGGATCGAAGAATTGTACACTAGCAGCCCGTCCGAGTATTTCATCGCCCAGCCCGCAGTTCCCGCGTGAGCGTCTATCCCCAAGTTCATTTTCTATTCAGTGCCGCGGCCGCGAGCCAGTTCCCGCAGGACATGGGCGCGGAAGTGGCCATCTGCGGGCGTTCCAATGCCGGCAAATCCAGCGCCATCAACGCCATCACCGGCCGGCGCAGCCTCGCCCGCACCAGCAAAACCCCGGGACGCACACGGCTGCTGAACTTCTTCGAACTGGCCCCCGGTGCTCGCTTGATCGACCTGCCCGGCTACGGCTATGCGGCCGGGCCCAGGACCGAGATCGCAGGCTGGGCGGAATTGATTCAGGGGTTGGCGCCGCGGCAGTCCCTACGCGGGCTGATGCTCATTGTCGATTCGCGCCGCGGCATCCTGCCGGGAGACGAACAGCTCATGGGGTGGGCGCGGGCTATCGGCCAGCCGGTGCATGTGTTGCTGTCCAAATGCGATCAGCTCAATCGCAGCCAGTCGCAGGCGGTTTTGGCCAAATCGCAGACAACGCTGTCTGGACGGGGCTCGGCACAACTGTTCTCGGCACGCACGGGAGTGGGCCTGGATCAGGCACGGGAGCAATTGAATACCTGGCTGCAAAAAGAAAGCCCCGGCAGTACTTGTGAGTAATACCGGGGCCAGTCCAAGCACGATGCGGGTCTCGACGCACCGGGCTCAACCCGCCTAGGGAGGGAAGCGGGGAGAGCATTGCATGCTCTCAGTAAGTAAGAGCCTCCCATGCGTCATAAAGTTCGCGGCGACAACGTGAATTCTTGTTAATTTTATCCCGATGATTCAAAGGCTTGAGTTTCAAATTGTCGCGCCGGCGCTACAGAAACACCCAGGTGAGCCCTACCGAGGCTAAAGCCATGTCGTTGGCGTGCGAAACCTCATACCGTTCGTATTCGACCCGGGCACCCAGGCTTCCCCAGCTGGTTCCGGCACCCACGCCGTAGGCCACGTCTGTGCCGGTGCGATGGAAGGACAGGAACGGCGATTGGGCGTCGGTACGCCACTGTGCCATTCCCACCTTGCCGTATAGGTCAACCACGGGAATGGGCACGAAGCCGACGGCAAACAGGCCGATGGCGTCGGTGTCGGCAAAATTGATGCCGCCATAAGCCCGGCCGAATCCAACGTAGCTGAGCTCGGCGGCCAGCACTTTCAGCGGCCTATAGCCGAGCGCGAACTTGTAGCCGGTATCGGTGCCGTGCACATCGAAGGTCGTGGCGTCGTAGCGTTGCTGAACTGCACCCAGGGAGCCGCCCAGGTACAGGCCGGTGTCGTCGGCCAGGGCCGCAGCGCTGAAGGCCAGCGAAGCCAATAGAAGTCCCAAGCGGTAGCCGAGCTTCATGCTCAATGGACCAGCGCGGGCTGGATCGGTTCCGCCGTCGCGTTCGCGCTCAATGCGCCAGATCCCAGTTGGCGCCGCTGCCTACCTCGACCTTGAGCGGCACCGCCAGGTAGGCCGCGCCGCTCATGCGCTCGCTGAGTTCGGTGCGCGCCTGTTCGACGAAGTCCTCGCGCACCTCGAGCACCAGCTCGTCATGCACCTGCATGATCAGGCTGGCCGGTACCTGCTCATCCTGTGACCATTGATCGACGCTGATCATGGCGCGCTTGATGATGTCGGCTGCGGTGCCCTGCATGGGCGCGTTGATGGCGCTGCGTTCGGCGTACTGCTGCAGGCTGCGATTGCGCGAGCGGATCTCCGGCAGGTACAGGCGGCGGCCGAATACCGTCTCGACAAAGCCGTCACGCCGGGCCTGCTCGCGCGTGGCATCCATGTAGCGGCGCACTCCCGGATAGCGCGCGAAGTACAGGTCGACGTAGGTTTGGGCGGCGCTGCGCGCCACGCCCAGCTGACGCGCCAGGCCAAATGCCGACATGCCGTATATCAGGCCGAAGTTGATGGCCTTGGCCGAGCGGCGCTGATCGCTCGATACCTGATCGAGCGGCACGCCGAACACTTCCGCTGCCGTGGCCTGGTGGATGTCGCGATCTTCAGCGAAGGCGCGCAACAGCCCTTCGTCTCCCGACAGGTGCGCCATGATGCGCAACTCGATCTGCGAGTAGTCGGCCGCCAGCAGGCAATAGCCGGGTGCGGCGATGAAGGCCTGACGGATGCGCCGGCCTTCCAGACTACGGATCGGGATGTTCTGCAGATTCGGATCGGTGGAGGAAAGCCGCCCGGTCGCGGCCACGGCCTGGTGATAGCTGGTATGCACGCGGTCGCGTGTGGGCATCGATCTGCGCCGGCAGCTTCTCGGTGTAGGTCGAGCGCAGCTTGGCCAGGCCGCGGTATTCGAGAATCAGTTTCGGCAATGGAAAACTGGCGGCCAGCTCCTCGAGCACATCCTCGCCGGTGGACGGCGTGCCGGACGGGGTCTTGCGCATCACCGGCAACTGCAGTTTCTCGAACAGGATCTGCTGCAACTGCTTGGGCGAATCGAGGTTGAAGGGCGCGCCGGCCTCGGCGTGCGCCAGCGCTTCGATCTCGCGCATGCGCACCAGCAGCTCGCCGCTCTGCGTGGCGAGCATGTCGCGGTCGATCAGCACGCCCTTGCGTTCCATGCGCTGCAGCACCGGCACCAGCGGCTGTTCGATCTCCTGGTACAGTTTCGCCAGCGCCGGAGTCTGCAGCAGCCGCGGCCACAGCAGCTGGTGCAGGCGCAGCGTGACGTCGGCGTCCTCGGCCGAGTACTCGGCGGCGGTCTCGATGCTGACCTGATTGAAGCCGATCTGCTTGGCGCCCTTGCCGGCGACGTCCTCGAAGTGAATGGTGCGCACGCCCAGGTAGTGCTGCGCCAGCGAATCCATGTCATGACGCGTGGCGGTGCTGTTGAGGACGTACGACTCGAGCATGGTGTCGTAGCGCTGGCCGCGCAGCCTGATGCCGTAGTTCTCGAGCACGTGGGCATCGAATTTCAGATGCTGGCCGAGCTTGCCGCGATCGGGATCCTCGAGCAGCGGCCGCAGCATTTCCAGTACCCGCGTGCGATCGAGCTGCTCGGGAGCGCCGGCATAGTCGTGGGCCAGGGGCACGTAGGCCGCGTGTCCGGGCTCGATGCAGAACGACACGCCGACGATCTGCGTGTTCATGTAGTCGAGGCTGGTGGTTTCGGTATCGAAGGCGAACAACTCGGCCGCGGCCAGTGCCGCACACCAGCGCGCCAGGGCGTCATAGTCGCTGATGGTCTCGTACCGGCGCGGCACGGCTGCGAGTTCGGCGGCGCGCGGATCGCCGGGTGTCACCACCATCACTTCCGCCGCCACCGCCACGCCTTCCGCCACCGCGCTGACCGCGGCCACCGTGACCGTTCCGGGCGGCGCGCCAGCGGCCTCGACGCCGGCGACGGCTTCCAGCTGCTGCAGCAGGGTGCGCAATTCCAGCGCGCCGTAGAGGGTACGCAGTTTCGCGTAATCGGCCTCGCGGCGCGTGAGCCCGGCGCCGTCGAGCTCCAGCGTCAGATCGGTACGGATGGTGGCGAGCTGGCGCGAGAGCGCGAGCGTGGTAAGGCCGGCGCGCAGATTCTCGCCCACCTTGCCGGGGATCTCGCTGACGTGCGCCAGCAGTCCGTCGAGCGTGCCGTAGGCATTGAGCCACTTCGCGGCGGTCTTGGGTCCGACCTTGTCGATGCCGGGAATGTTGTCGGAGCTGTCGCCCACCAGCGCCAGGTAGTCGATGATCTGCTCGGGAAACACGTCGAACTTGGCCTTGACGCCGGCGCGATCGAGCACCGAATTGCTCATGGTGTTGATCAGCGTGATGTGCTCGTTGACCAACTGCGCCATGTCCTTGTCGCCGGTGGAGATCAGCACGCTCTGGCCCGCGGCGGCGGCGCGGCAGGCCAGCGTGCCGATCACATCGTCGGCCTCGACCCCGGCGATGCGCAGCACCGGCAAACCCATGCGCTTCGACCGCAGCCAGCAACGGTTCGGTCTGCGAACGCAGATCGTCGGGCATGGGTGGACGGTGCGCCTTGTACTCGGCGAACAGCTCATCGCGAAAGGTCTTGCCCGGGGCATCGAACACCACGCCGATGTGCGGCGGTGCGAATTCGCGCACGAACTTCGACAGCATATTCAACACGCCGTATATGGCGCCGGTGGGCACGCCTTTGGAATTGGTCAGCGGCGGCAGCGCGTAGAAGGCCCGGTACAAATAGGAGGAGCCATCGATCAGTACCAGATCCGGACGTTCGGGTAGCGGCATGGGGCGCGCAACGCGCTAGGAGTGCGAGTCTGGGGCCGGGGGCGGCGCCTGAGGGCCTGCACCGGGCGCCGGTGCGGGCGTGTCGGGCGTGGGATTGGTGGAGTCCGCGGGCACTTTGGTCTTCTTTTGATGCGGCAGGTAGAGCGCGCCCTTCTGGCCGCAGCCGGCCAGCGTGCCGCTCACGGCAAGCGCGAGCAATGCGGCCGCGAGTACCGCTGGTCCAACGCCTTTCATGCGATGTCTCTCATGCGGGCGGCAACGGCATGGGCCGGCCTTCGCGCAATGCCAGCCAGCCGCGCAGCACGCGATAGATGATCCACAGTCCGATCAGCGCATAGCCGATCATGGCCACCAGAAAACCAATGAGGACGATCAATAACGGTATGGCGAGGATGGAGGTTACGAAGATCCACAACCAGGAATACCAGAAGGTGCGGATCTGCCAGCGAAAGTGACTTTCGAGCCAGGTGCCGCGCGTCTCGGAGCGGCGCGCGTAATTCATGATTACAGCGACGATGGAGGGCAGGCCGAAGGCAAAGCGCATGGCCACGTTGTGTGCGGTCGAGAGCCCGATCAGCACCGACAACGCATGCAGGCCATAGATCCAATTCGTGTACTGGATCAGTCCGCGATTGTCGGCAACCGCGGCGGATTGCGGCTCCATGTGCTCAGTCCTTGCGCGGATAGCGCGTTGCCACTCGTTTGTAGGCTTCGCGAAACGGTATACCATCTGCGAGCACCATGGCGTAGGCCTCGCCGGCCGCATGAATGGCCGGATCCAGACGAATGCGCTCGGGACGGAATCTCAGTGCATCGAGCGCCGCCACCACGATATCCAGGGTCTGGATGCATAAATCGATGCTGCGAAACAACGGAAACTTCAGCAGCTGCAGATCGCGCTGATATCCCGAGGGCAGCTTGGCGCAGATCGCCAGCGCCTCGGTCAACGCGGCCAGCGCGGTGGCGCTGCGGGCGCGCACCAGTTCGAACACATCGGCGTTGCGTTTCTGCGGCATGATGGAAGAGCCGGTGGTAAAGGCGTCGGGCAATTCGATGAAGGCGAATTCCTGGGTATAGAACAGCAGCAGATCCGCCGCCATGCGGCCCATGTCTCCCATCAACAATGTCAGCTCGAACAATATCTGCGCCTCGGCCTTGCCGCGCGAGAGCTGCACTGCGGTGACCGGCTCGTGTGTGTGCGCAAAGCCCAGCGCGCGCGTGGTCGCCGCGCGATCCAGCGGCAGCCCCGGCGTGCCATAGCCGGCGGCAGAGCCCAACGGATTCTTCTCCACCCGTCGCCGCGCGCCTTCCAGACCCAGGGCATCATCGGCGAATTCGGAGGCGTATCCGCCGGCCCACATGGCGACCGAACTGGGCATGGCCTGCTGCATGTGCGTGTAGCCGGGCAATGGCGTCTGACCTTCACGCGCGGCCAGCCGCTCGAGCCCCTCGATCAGCCGTTGCGTGCCCTCATGCAGATCACCGATGGCGTCGCGCAGGTACAACCGCAGCGCCGTGAGTACCTGATCATTGCGCGAGCGTCCGAGGTGAATGCGTGCGCCGGCGGAGCCGATGCGCGCGGTCAGGCGCTGTTCCAGCGCGGTCTGTCCGTCCTCATCGGCGAGCTCGATGCGCCAAAGGCCGCGAGCGTGTTCATCCGCCAGTGCGCTCAGTCCGTCGCGAATCTGCTTCAGGTCGTCAGCCGTCAGCAGTTGCTGCGCATGCAGCATCTCGGCGTGAGCTATCGAGGCGCGCACGTCATAGCGCACCAGACGCTCATCGAGGGCATAGTCCTCGCCGGCGGTATAGCGCAGCACGCGCTCATCGAGCGGCGCACCCTTGTCCCACAGTCGCGTCATGCGCCGCCTTGCTGTTCCGCCGGCGTCAGCGCCTTGATGTCCTGGACGATCAAGGTGCCGGTGCCTTCATTGGTGAATACTTCGGCCAGAATGCTGTCCGTGGCGCTGTAGGAAATCACGTGCACGCGGTGCACGCCGCCGCGCAGGGCGTCTTCGATTGCCTTGGCCTTGGGCAGCATGCCATCGACGATGGTGCCCGCTTCGCGCATGCGCGCCAGTCCCGCAAGATCGGTATAAGAGATGATAGAGCTCGGATCCGACACGCGTTCGAGTATTCCCGGCGCACCGGTGCACAGGATCAGCTTCTCCGCAGCCAGTGCCGCGCCGATAGCCGCGGCCACGGTGTCGGCGTTGATATTGAGCAAGGTGCCGCGGTTGTCGGCCGATAGCGGGCTGATCACGGGCATGAGGCCATTGTCGAGGTGCTTGCGGATAACGCCGACATCGACGCTGTCGATGTCGCCGACGAAGCCAAAATCCACCAGCCCGCTCTCGCCGCTGAGCTGCACGGGCGCGCGCTTGTGGGCGCGAATCAGTCCGGCATCGACCCCCGAAAGCCCGACCGCATCGATCTCCAGATCGCGGCAGATCGAGAGAATGCGGGTATTGATCAGGCCGTTGAGCACCATCGAGGTGGCATCGATCGATTTCTCGTCGGTCACGCGCCGGCCCTGCACCATGCGCGTGCTCACGCCCAGCGCCTCGGTCAGCTCGGTGAGTTGCGGACCGCCGCCATGAACCATGACCACGCGCACGCCCAGGTAATGCAGGATCGCGATCTGCTCGATCAGCGCGCGTGTGAGCGCGGCATCGCCGAACACCGCGCCGCCGGCCTTGACGACGAAGATTTTGCCCTTGTAGAGGCGGATGTAGGGCGAGGCATTGCGCAACGCGTGAATCGTTGCCGCCTGGTCGGATCGATGCAGAATCATGTCGGTCGTTATTCCTGCGCTGGCTTGAGCATTTGATGAAGCACGGCCATTTGCGCCGGCAGACGGTTGTAGGCCTGCCTGAGTACCAGGGCGCGCGGGCCGTCGAGCAACTCATCGGCGAGCGCGACATTACGCCGCACCGGCAGGCAATGCATCAGCCGGCAATCGCGGCTGGCGCCGGCAAACCATTGCTCATTCAGGCACCAGTCGCGCAATGGCCGGCGCGCTTCGCTGTCCAGAGCTTCGTCGCCGTAGCTGCTGGTGTAGCCCCACTCCTTCGCGTAGACGACCTGCGCGCCCGCGAACGCATCGCGCCGGTCGGCGCTCTCGCGCACCGAACCGCCGCTGAGGGCCGCGGCGCGGCGCGCCTTGTCCATGATGGCCGCGGGCAGCGCAAACCCTTCCGGCCGCAGCACCACGACTTCCATGCCGCGCATGGCCGCCATGTGCACGGTTGCGGCTGGCACCGCCAGCGGCAACGCACGCGGATGATAGGCCCAGCTCAGCACGAATTTCGCAGCGCGCGGCAGCTTCAGTTCATCCAGGGTCTTCCAGTCGGCCAACGCCTGGCACGGATGATTCATGGCGGATTCGAGATTGATCAGCGGTTTGTCGATCAGTGCCGACATGGCGCTGAATTTGCTTTCATTGAGATCGGCCGTCAGGTCCTTGCCGTCGGCGAATGAGCGAATGCCCAGCGCATCGCAGTACGAGGCCAGTACCGGCAGACCCTCGCGAATGTGCTCGGCCGCGGCGCCATCCATCACCGCGCCGGGGCGCGTCTCGAGCTGCCAGGTGCCGGCACCCGGCGTGATGACGAAGCACGAGCCACCCAGCCGCGCCATGCCTGCCTGCAACGAGGACAGGGTTCGCAGCGAGGGGTTCATGAACAACAGCCCGAGAATTTTGCCGCGCAGGGCCTGCGGTTCGGGTGTGCTCTCCAGGCGCTGCGCCAGGGCCAGCAGTTGCTGTACCTGGGCGCTGGAGAAATCCGCCAGATCGAGAAAGCGTTGCATAGGCTAGCTGCCGATGTCGAGCAATGCACGTCGCAACAGCTCGACGTGCCGGTCGCGCAATACAAAAGGCGGCAGCAGCCGCAAAATAGTGGGATCGGCGCTGGTGCCCGCGAGGATGCCGCGCTCGAGCAGTGCCGCGTGAATCTCCTTGGCCGGTCGCATGGTGCGCAAACCAAGAAGCAGTCCGGCGCCCTGATGGGCGATGACCGGCCCCACCAGGCAGCGATTGCGAATCAACGCCGAGATATGGCGCACGCGCGCCAGCAATTGCTCCGACTCAATCGCCTCGATCACCGCCTCGATCGCAGCGCAGGCCATGGGGCCGCCGCCGAAGGTGGTACCGAGCGCGTCGAGCTTCACGGCTGCGGCCACGCGCGGCGTCATCAGCAGTGCGGCGCACGGAAAACCGTTGCCGAGGGCCTTGGCGGTGGTAATCATGTCCGGCTGCACGCCGTAGAGGTTGGCGGCGAATGGCTCACCGCTGCGGCCCATGCCGCACTGGACCTCATCGAAGATCAGCAATGCGCCGACTTCGTCGCAACGCGCACGCAGCGCGCGCAGGAATGGGCCGCCCATGTCGTAGGCGCCGCCCACGCCTTGCACCGGCTCGACGATCACCGCCGCCGTGGCCGTGGTCACCTGGGCGGCGATGCCGCCATGGTCACGCCGCGCAATGAAACTGACGTCGAACGGCGTGCGCGGATAACCGTACCATTTGCTCGCCGCGCCCCAGGTGATCGCGCCGGTCGCGGCCGTGCGGCCGTGGAAGGAGTGCTCGATGGCGGCCACGTGCGAGCGCTTGGTGATGGTGAATGCCATCTTCAGGGCGTTTTCATTCGCCTCCGCGCCGCTGTTGACCAGGAACACGCTGTTGAAGTCGAGGCCGGAGAAGCGGATCAGCCGCTGCGCGGCGCGCAGTCGTGTCTGCAACGGCACGGCGTTGCTCTGAAAGCTCAGGGTGCGTGCCTGCGATGCCAGCGCCGTGGTCCAGCCGCGATGCCCATAGCCGAGCGCGGCCACCGCGTGGCCGCCGTAGAAATCGAGGATCCGGCGGCCATCGGCGGTGCGCAGCCACACGCCCCTGGCGGACACCACCGGCAGCGGGTACTGCGCGAACACCGGCGCCAGGTAATCCGGCAGTTCGTTCGCGGCGCTTGAATTCTGCGGTTGAGCTTGTAGGTTCAGCATTTTCAGGTCCAGCCTGGTGCCGGCGCAGTCAGGCCTGCGGTTTCCGGCAGATCATAGAGACGGTTCATCCATTGCACCGCACCGCCGGCGGCGCCCTTGTTCAGATTGTCGAGCACGCAGAACACCGCCAGCGTGCGACCGTCGCTGACTGCCGAGAGCGTGGCGTAGTTGCTCGCGACGACGTCTTTGACATGCGGCGCGCTATCGCTGACCTGCACGAACGGCGCACCGGCATAGAACTCGCGCAATGCCGCCAGCACTTGCACGCTGTGCAGCGGCGTGCGCAGCGTGGCCTGCACCGTGGCGTGTATGCCGCGTGCGAACGGACCGGAGTGCGGTACGAACGCGAACTGCGCGTCGACGCCGCTGGCAATTCGCGCGCAGGCGCGGATCTCGGGCGCATGCCGGTGCGACAAAGCGCTGTATGCGTACAGATCGCTGTGGCGCGAGGGATGGTGCGTGCCCTCCTGGGGTTTGCGGCCCGAACCGGTGCTGCCGGTCACGGCGGACACGAATAAATCTCCAGTGGTCAATCCGAGTTTGAGCAACGGCACCGACGCCAGCAGTGCCGCGGTGGCGAAGCAGCCCGGATGCGCCACGTGCGGCGTGGCCGCTCGCGGCAGGTGCTCGGGCACTGCGCACACGAAGGAACTGATGCGCGCCGGTGCGCCGTGCGCGTGCCGGTACACGGCCTCATAGGCCGCGGCCGTGGGGTAGCGGAAATCGGCCGAGATGTCGACCACGTGCGGGCTGCGGCCGGCAGCTTCGGCGCGAGCCAGCAGCGCATCGATCAACGCCGCGGCCGCACCGTGCGGCGCGGCGGAGAAAATGGCGGCTGACGGCTCGCTGGCTACGATGGCCTTGATATCTTCCGCCGATTTGAAGCGCTCGTTCGGATAGGCGGTGGCCAGATGGCGGAATGCCTCCGCCACAGGCGCGCCCGGCTGGCTGTCGGACAGCACGCCGGCAAGTTCGAAGTGCGGATGCGCGGCCAGCAGCCGCAACAATTCGCCCGCGACATAACCGGTGCCGCCGAGCACCACCGCCGGAATGCGGAGCGTCATTCAGCGGCTCCCGCCACGAGCTGCGCCGTGCCGGCAAGGCCGATCGCGGCAATCACGGCGTCGCCCAGTCCGGCGGCGTCGGTCATGGCGTTGCACGCCGCCACACCCATCTGCTGCTCGATGATTTCGATGCCCACCTGATTGTCCGTGGCCGGTCCGGTCACCATGCACGGTTCTATCAGGAAGCGCTCGCGCAATAATTTCACCCCGCCCCAGGCGGCGACCGGATCGTTGGCCGAGAGCACGACGCCGGTAAGCGCGCGGCGGATGTCCGCACATTCCAGGATGGCGTCCACGCCGTAGGTGCCGAGCAGCCCATCACCGAGCTCGAACACGATGGCGTCGGGCTTGCCGGCGGACAGCTCGGTAAGCATGGTGCGCGTGAGCGCAGGTCCGGTGCGTCCGGTCGTAGTCACGACCCCGAGATCGGTGAAGATCATCGTCCGGCGCGCGCCCGCATCTTCGAACGCGAGAATGTCGCGGCGCAGGGATACGCCGGTGGCCTTGAAGGCATCGACGATCAGTCCGCGATGGCGCATGCGCGCGACAATGGCCGCCGCCGCCGCGGTCTTGCCGGCCTCCATGCAGGTGCCGGCGAGCGCCACCACCGGCACAGCGCGCGTCTCGAGCGAGGCGTTGAAATCGAGCGGCCGGTAGCCGACTCGCGCCGGTATGCCGATGCGCTCGCCCAGATATGGAAAATGCAATACCACGCCGAGCACGCGGCAATCGAACGGCTTGCCCTTGTCGGCCGTGGCCGAATCGCACACGCCCATGACGCCGCCGATATTGAGCATCTGGATCACATCACCGGGCTTGAGCGCGCTCGGCACGTGGCCGGAATAGCCGAACAGTGCGCGGCGCGGTCCGAGTGCGCCCACCACCACGTCGCCCTTGACGATCTTGGCCATGCGGCCGCTGGCGAGTTCGAGCGTGTTGTAGGTGGACTTGTTGTTGAGCACTTCGGCCACAATGACCACGCCTTCCTCGGCGGGAATGTCGCTCGACAGACGCAGTTCATGACCGAGCGCGCACGCCTGTGTGACCGAGGCCACCTTGTCGACCACTACACTTTTCATGTCTGCGCGCCCTTGATTTCCCCAGCGCGCCGATGAAACACGCCGGGCAATGCCACGATCTTGGAAAAACCAAGCGCATCGGCGGCAGTCCATTCGCCGGCCGCTTCGCCATAGACACCCTTGGACGCTTTCATCAGCGAGTACGCGGAATCCACGCCCTCGATGAACAACGATCCCGGACGCAGCAACAGATGTACCTCGCCGGTCACGCGCTCCTGCGAGCTCAACAGCAGCGCTTCGATATCGCGACACACGGGATCGAGCAATTGACCCTCGTGCACCAGATCGCCGTAGGGCGCGGCCACGAGTTCCTTGATGCGCTGCTGACGCGCCGTGAGCACCAGTTTTTCCAGCTCGCGGTGTGCATTCAGCAGTATCTCGGCTGCCGGTGCTTCGAACGCCACCCGTCCCTTGGTGCCAATGATGGTATCGCCCAGATGAATGCCGCGGCCGATGGCAAATGGCGCCCCCAGGGCTTCGAGGCGCTCGATGAGTGCCACCGGGTCGAGGCGCACGCCATCGAGGGCGGTGGGCCGGCCGGCTTCGAAGCTCAGGGTGTGCTGTTCGGGCGCGCGCGGATGCGTGAAGGCATCGTGCGAGAGCAGCCAGGCACTTTCGGGAATGCTGGCGCTGGAGGTCAGCGTCTCCTTGCCGCCGATGGTGACGCCCCAGAGCCCGCGATTGATCGAGTACGCTGCGCCGGTGGGCGGAATGGGTAACTTCGCCTGCTGCAGGTACTCGAGCTCTTCGCTGCGGCGGAAGGCACGATCGCGAATGGGAGCGAGCACTTGCAGATCCGGCGCCAAGGTGCGCAATGCCACTTCGAATCGCACCTGATCGTTGCCGGCCGCGGTGCAGCCATGGGCAATGGTGGCGGTGCCAAGCTTGCGCGCCATGCGGGCGATGGTTTGCGCCTGCATGACGCGCTCGGCGCCCACGCTCAATGGATAGAGCTGGCCGCGGCGCACGTTGCCGATGATAAGAAAGCGCAATACCTGCTCGAAATAGTCGGCGCGCGCATCCAACTGGTAATGGGCCACGGCACCGAGCTGGGTAGCGCGTTCACGCAGCGTGGCAGCGGCAGTTGCATCAATGCCGCCGGTGTCGACGGTAACCGTGATCACCGGACGGTGATAGTTCTGAGTCAGCCACGGCACCAGGAATGAGGTGTCGAGGCCGCCGGAATAGGCGAGCAGGATGGGCTGCTCGTCGGGAGGATGCTGCATTATTGATTCTCAGGTACGGAACAATACTGTCAGGCGCTCGATGAGCCGCTGCTGCGCACGGGCATCGGCAGTGGCTAGAAAAATCGTATCGTCGCCGGATATGGTGCCCACCACTTCCGGCCATTCGGCTTTGTCCAATGCCACCGCGACGCTGGCTGCGGCACCGATCATGGTGCGTATCACGGTGATCGACGTTCCGGCCGCTCGAACCGTGCGCACGAATTGCGACAGCGCGCGGAAATCGCCGTTGGCGCGCGAAATCTCATCGGCCGGGGCCAGATAGCGGCCGCTGGCCTTGAGCACGCCGAGTTCGCGCAGGTCGCGACTGACCGAGGACTGCGTGACTTCGAAACCATCGCGCTTGAGTAGCTGCGCCAGATCGCTCTGCCGGCGCACGACGCCGCCGCGCAGGATGCGCAGGATGGCGTTGCGGCGATCGATCTGTTGGCGGTCGGTCAGCATGGCGGTACGTGCATAAATTCTGGCCATTATGCATAAAAATGCAGCGGCTTGCAACCGCCCGGGCCGCGAGCTTCAGGCGCCGGAATAATGTGACGCTGCAAGTCGTACTACCGGGTAATCAAGGCTTCGGTTATCTTCTGTAGCGCTGCATCGGTCGGTCAGTCAGCGCAAAAAAAGGGGATTGTCATGGCACAGCCGAGTGTTCAGGGACGATTTATCTGGGAGGCGCTCCTGGCCGAGGACGGCGCCGCGGTCACGCCGTTCTATGCAAAGGTATTGGGCTGGCGAGCGCAAGCGTGGCCGGTGGATTCCAAGGTCACGATCTTTGCGGCGGCGAGCGGTCCAGTCGCCTCCATGACGCCCATGACCGATGAACGCCGCGCGCAGGGCGCTCGTTCCCAATGGCTGCCCTTCATAGGTGCCGACGACGTCGATGCCATGGTCGCGAGCGCCGAAAAACTGGGAGCCAAGGTTCGCAATGCGGCTGCCGACGTCGGCCAGGTCGGACGTTACGCGGTACTCACCGATCCCCAGGGCGCCGCGTTCGCGCTGTTCAAGCCGTCGCAGAGTTCGGCGCCCAAAGGCGTGCCGCAACACGGCGAATACGCCTGGCAGGAACTGGCCACCACCGACTCCGAGGCGGCCTTTGATTTTTACCGGGGGCTGTTCGGCTGGCAGCTCATCCATCGCATGGACATGGGAGCGATGGGCTTCTATTTGATCTTCGGCTCCGACGGCGTACAGCGCGGCGGCATGTTCAAACAGTCCCATGCAACGCCAGGGCCGTTCTGGCTGCCCTACACGTCAGTCCCGGATGCCGACAAGGCGGCCGCCGCGGCCAGCAAATCCGGTGGTCATCTGCTGAACGGCCCCATGGATGTGCCGGGCGGCGGGCGCATCGCGCAGCTCAGCGACCCAAAAGGCGTGCCGTTCGCGGTACATTCAATGGCTGCCAGCAGCACGCCGCCACCGGCGTCCAGCGCGCCGGCTTCGAGCACGCCAAAGGCCGCGACGCCAGCGCCAAAGCCTGCCGCATCGGCGCCGAAGCCCGCGGCGCCAACCCCGAAAGCCGCTGCGCCAGCGCCGAAACCCGCGGCGCCGGCACCGGCGCCGGCTAAAGCGGCCACTCCGGCTGTTCTGGCTAAACCTGCGGCTGCCGCGCCGAAGAAAAAGGCGGCAGCCAGGAAGGCAGCCAAGCCCAAAGCACGGAAAGCTGCCAAAAAGGTCGCCAGGAAAGCGGTGAAGAAAGCCGCGGCCAGCAAGACCGCCAGGAAATCAGTCGCCAGGTCGGCCAGGAAGAAGGGTGGCAAGAAAAAGGCGGCAGCGCGTCGCGTGGTGAAGAAAGCCAGGCGCGGCGGCAAGGCGCGTCGCAAGAAGTAGTGACCGGCGGCCGGCGCTGGGCCGGCCTCGGCTAGCGCTCGATCGTGTAGACCAGGTCGGCACCGCTGTGGGTGCCGCCCTCGGTCTTGACGGTCCAGTGATCGC
The DNA here is from genome assembly GCA_963735775.1 of uncultured Gammaproteobacteria bacterium. Classification (GTDB taxonomy): domain Bacteria; phylum Pseudomonadota; class Gammaproteobacteria; order Steroidobacterales; family Steroidobacteraceae; genus FEN-1191. The sequence continues at coordinate 592,676 of CAVTMG010000001.1, forward strand.
CGATGGTGTAGCGCATCTTGATGGTGTTGATGGCCTCGGCGAGACCGACGCCGTAACTGACGTACAGGCGGGGAGAGAGGTAGCGGCCGAGCACCAGCGAGGTTTCATTATCGAGGTCCTGTTCGACGCCGGCCTCGAAGTTGTAGCGCCCACCGATCTGCTGCGCGAGTATCGCCCCGCCCTGCATGAGATCCGAACGCGAGCCGCTGTTGTGCACCGCAGGATCGTTAGTGGTGGTCGTGTTCTGTACGGTCTCGAGCGAGCCGCCGGCCAGCAACAGCGACACGATCTGCGATTGAGCCACCGGCGGATCTGAGAAAAAGGTCATGCGGGGTTGTCGCAGGGTGCCGCGAACATTGACCCCGGCCGTGATGTCGGGGAATTTCTTGACGGCGCGCAGATCCAGGCCGGGATCGCCCATGAGGCCGTTGCTGAATAACAGCCGCCCGTGCTGAATGTCCAGGTTGCGGCCGTAGGCCAGGTACTTGCCCTCTTCGACCTTGAGTTCGCCGCTGCCGCGGCTGATGCCGGTGTCGTCGGTGGCGACCCGGATGCTGCCGCTCAAGCGCCCGGACAATCCCGCCGTATTGACCGTGACGCGTTCGCCCAGAAGCAGCGTGATGTCGCTGTAGACCTTGAACTCGCTGACGCCGGCCGGCGAGTTGTCGCCGACGACGATCTCATCGTTCGAAGGCAGTACGGCGTTGGTCAGATTCGCGGGCTCGATGCGCGCATAGGGCAACGCCACCTGGCCTTGAATATCGATGCGCTGGCCCTGCAGGTGCAATGCGACATCGGGCGAGGCATCCACCCGCGCCTCGGGCAGATTGATTACCCGCAAATCGGTGCCCTGCAGCCGCAAATCACCGAACGGCAGTCCCTTCTGCCAGCGTACCGAGCCGCTGACCTTGGCGTGGCCGTCGGGGCCGCAGTTCGCCTCGCCGTCGAGGCTCAAGGTGTCATCGGCCAGAAGCGCGTGGAAATTCAGATCGCGCAGTGACAACGCCACCTGGTAGGCATCCAGCTGTGCGCCGGTCACGGCGAGTTCTCCGCTGAGCAATGGCGCCGCCGCGGTGCCCGACAGTGCCAGCTTGGCGCTCAGGCGCCCGCTGGCCCGATCGATCTGCGAAACATAGGCCTCGACGAAACCGACCGCATCGGTATCGAGCTTGATCTCGCCGGTCAAGGGCCAGTCGCGCCAGTGCTCATCCACGCCGTGCGCCGCGATGTGTCCCTCGATTACGCCGGCGGCGCCGGCATCGAGCCCCAGGCCGGCCGACAGCTCGTGCTCCGTGAGCTCGGCCCGGACCAGGCCATCGCCCAGACTGAGCGTCTCGATGCGGCCGTTCTCGAAGTGCTTGCGGATGGCCGCACCGCTGAGCTGGGCGTTGAGGCTGCCGCGCCAGGGCGCATCCTGGCTGTCGTTGGCATCGACCTGCACGGTCAGTGTGCCCTCGTAGTCGGTGGCGGCGGTCAGGCCCGCGGTCAACGTTCGCAATGGCAGGTTGGAGGCGCGCAGCGAGATCTTGCTCTGTGCCGCCTGCAGCGAGGCGCTGCCACACAGCCGGGCCAGCTCATCGTGCACGCACATGGAATCCAGATGCAGGCGATCGAACGCCACGGCCAGTGCAACCGGGGCCTCGAGGCTCATATGCAGTTTGCGACCATCGCTGATCTGCGCGTGTTCGAGCTGCTCCTGCCATTGACCGCCGCTGTAACGGCCATTGCCGCGCACGTTCAGGTCCAGGCCTTCGGCGCGCGCATCCAGGGCCACACTGTGCTGCGTGGTGGTGCCTTCGGTGCGCAGCGAGAGGTGTTCGAGCCGGCGGCCGGCGAACTCCAGACCCTGCAAATCGATCTTGGCATCGTTGCGGCCGGTGCCGTGCGGATCAAAACCGACCGTGGCCTCAAGCGCATCGAGCTTTACACCCTCCCATTCCAGCTCGTGCAGTTTGGCCGTGCTCACCAGGGTCAGATCCTGCCGATCCCCGTACAACCTGCCGTGCGCCTGCAGCCGCCCGTGGGCGCCGGTGTGCAGCAACGCCAGATCCGCCGCGTCGAGCGTGAAATTCAGGTCCACCGGATTTCCGGCACGTCCGTCGATGGCGATGTGGGTTGCGCCGAGCTGCAGGTTGACGTCCCGGAACAGCCAGTCGCTGCCGTGATGTTGCAGCTCTGCGTGGCCCTCGGCGCGTTGGCCGCGCACCTCGCCGGATAACTCCGTCAGGCGCGCTTCGAGCTCGCCCTGGCCGTCGTAGGCCTGGCCCGCGGCGCTGAGCGCGAAATTGACATGGCCGGCGACTCCGGAGCGCCACTGCGCGAGATCGACGTCTTCGATACGCCCCTGGATCTGCCATCCTTTGGCGCTGCCCCAATGCAACGCACCGGACAAGTGAGCCCGGGCACCGAGGCTCTCCAGCTCGGCGCTGTCGGCAAGCAAGCCATCACCGGCGAGCTGCCCGCGCAGGGTCGTGATGGTGATCGGCGCGTGTGCGCCGAAGCGCAGTTCGCCCTGTGCCGTGAGTGCGAACACGTGCGAGCCGCTGAGGCTGTAGCGGCCGTGCTCGCTGCTCGCGCCGGTCTCGGGGCCGGACCCGGAGCCGGCGGTGAGCGGCCAGCGAAAATGGCTCCAGTCGCCGTGCAGATCCAGCCACGGTCCGCCGGCCGCAAGACTGATGCTGCCCTGTGCCTCGGCACTGGCGCCGGAGGCCGCATGGCGCAGATGAAATTGCGTCACGGTCAGCACCGGGGCATGGAATGACCCGGCGAAATCGGTCTGCAGCGCGCCGGCGTGCAGGCCCGGTGCGGTCAGTACGCCATGAGCCTGGAAACCGTCACGGTCGCCCTTTAGTTCGAGCGGACCACTGATGAGTCCCAGGCCATTGCCGAGGCGCCAAAGTGTGAGATCCAGGCGGGTGAGCTGCGAGTGACCCAGCCAATGCCAATGGGTGGTGAGGTCGTCCGCTTCGCCGTGGAAGACTGCGGCCAGCGGCTCGCTGATGCGGGCATCGACGCCCAGGTGCGCCAGGTTGCCGTCGACGCGCGCGTTGACGGTCCACGGCGGTTGCCCCGGCGGCTCGGTATCGATATGCACATTCCCGGTCAGGCCGATCGGGGTGGCCGCGCGCACCTCGCCACTGACGCGCACGTGCGCGCCGTGAAAATTGAGGGCGGCGGCGTACAGCTGCGCACTCTTGGCATACACCATGCCCGAAGCGCTGAGCGCGGTGGAATCGAACTCGACCTCGTTGGTGGTGATGAGCTGCCAGCTCTGTACGCTGACCCGCTCGGCCATGATGCGCACCAGCGAGGGCAGGAAGTGCGGCACCCACGGCGCATGCTCGCCGGTATTGGGAAGCGCGTGGATCAGCAGGTGTGCGGCCCGCAGTTCGGGGACGCGGATCAGCTGCCAGGCCAAGGGCAGGATGGCGATCCGGCCCGAGATGTCGTCGATCTCGATGTGCACCCGGCGATGGTCGACGACCAGCCGGTCGATATGCGCGCCGTACGCCAGCGTGCCGCTGGCGCCCTGCAACTGTATCTGCACCGGGCCCACGCGGCCATTGAACTGGGCAGCAACCAGATTCAATCCCTGGGGTGTGTAGGCCAGGAAGTACAACAGGGCCAGCGCCAGCAGCAGCGCCAGCGGAATCCAGAGCAGGTGTAGCAAGTGGCGCAGGGACATGAAGTCCCCAATCTAAACCTGCCCGGCGCCCAAGCTCAAAGTTTCGGCGAAATATTCAGGTGCAGACGCGGACCCGGAAGGCCATTGAAGCCCGGGGCGCGCAGGGCCTGCGCGATATCGATGCCGACGGTGACCACCGGCAGTCGCAGGCGGAAACCCAGGCCCACGGAATAGGCCAGCGGATCGCTGAAATGGTCGATGGCGTTGCCACCGTCGAAGAATACCGCCACGCCGAAGTTGCGCGGCAGATCCCGCTCGAGCTCGACGGTGCCGGTGATCAGGTCCCGGCCACCGGGTTTCACCGGTATGCCATTGGGCGAGAGTTTGACCGGCGAGAGATCGTCGTAGGCAAATCCGCGCACGCTGCGATCGCCGCCGGCGAAGAAGCGGTATTGTCCGGGCACATTTTCCACATCGCTGGCGGTGCTGGCGCCGAGCTCGGAGCGCAGCAGCACATGCCAGACCCGGGTCACGTCCACGACCCGCTCGGCCTGCAGATCCAGACGCAGGAAGTTCTCGCGCGCGCCCAGTCCGGTGGTTGAGCCCAGCAACTGCGCATACAGGCCGCGGCTGAACAGTGCCTCCCCCAGATAGCCTTCCGGCACCGAGGCGAACACGATGCTGGGCACGATGAGGTTATCGATCTGCCGCACGATGATGGGATCGTCGGTGACCGTATGGACGGCATTGACCGCCACCACGCGCTGCCAGGAGCCGAGGATCTGCGTAACGCTGGGACCCGCGGCAATTTCATTCGTGGTCACAAAGTTGCCGAGCTGAGACTCCTGGCCGACGAACTCAAGCGAAAACTTCTCCAGCACGGGGTCGCCGAACGGCATGTCGTAGCGGGCATCGAAGGTCTGCTGGATCTGCGACAGCTGCATCTGTACGCGAAAGCGGTGGCCATAGCTGTTGACGCGCGGCACGGTCCAGCTGGCGGTGCCGCGCACGCCGGTATCGGTGCCGTAACCGGCGCCCAGTGAATAGCCAATGCGTGAATTGACGGTGTGAATGCTGATCGGCACGGTGTGCTGGACCGGGTCGCGCTCGCCCGCAACCACCTCGACCGTGGAGTAGTACTGGCTGTCGTCGAGCGCAAACTGGGTGCGCAACAGCTCGAGGGCGTTGTAAGGATCGCCTTCGCGGTAGCGCAGAAAGCGTCGTACCTGGCTGTCGCGGATGGCACTCTGGTCGATGGTGGTGGCGCCGAAGGCGTAGCGCTGGCCGGTATCGAGTTCGAGAATGATGTCGGCGGTGCGCGTGACGCGATTCACCCGCAGCTCATTGCGCAGCAGGCGGGCATCGAGATAGCCGTAGGTGGCGGCCGCGCGCTCAAGGCTGCCCTTGAGCTGCTCGTAGGCGGCATGGCTCAGGCGCTCACCGCTGTGGATGGGCACCTGGCCGGTGATATGCGTGAACACCGGGTCGATGGCTCCGGGACCGCTGACCTGGACCTGCACGCTATCGACGAGTACCGGCGGTCCGGTATCGATGCTGATGCTCACGTGCCAGTGATGCTCCCTGTCGGGCGGCTCGATCGAGGAGCTGATCTTCGGGTCGTAGTAGCCGTACGGCCGTAGCGCCGTGCGCACTTCGTCGTCGATGCGGTTGTACAGGCGCTGTACCGCGGCAGGCTCGAGACGGTCATGGTCCTTGTAGCGCTCGAGGCTCAGGAATGCGAGCACGTTGCGGCGCAGATCGCCCTCCACGCCCGTCAGGTCGATGTGAATGTCCGCCCGCGCAGGCAGCGCAAATACCGTCAAGGCGGCGAGCAGGAGCCTTGCCGCGCTCGGCGGGCGCCGCTGTACCAATGCAGACATATGGGAAAGAAGTGCTTCAGCTGCTAAACCAGGCCTCGATCAGCCGGCGCGCGATCGTGTGCGCCGGGGGCAGCAGTATGGCCGGTGCGGCGCGCAATTCCTCGAGCTCGAACCAGCGCGCGTCCTCCAGTTCGCCGTCGAGCCGTACCGCGGCGGCGCTCGCCTGTGCTTGCGCGTGGAAGCCGAGCATGAGCGAGGCTGGAAAGGGCCACGGTTGCGAGGCGAAGTAGCGCGCCGACTCCACACGCACGCCGGTCTCCTCCGCGACTTCGCGCGCCACGGCCTCTTCCAGGCTCTCTCCCGGCTCGACGAAACCAGCCAGTGCCGAATAGCGATTCTTTGGCCACGAAGCCTGCCGGCCGAGCAATGCCCGCGAGCCGTCGGTGACCAGCACGATGATGGCCGGATCGATGCGCGGGAAGAACTCCGAGCGGCAACCTTCGTTCGTGCACACCATCACGTGGCCGGCACTGCGCGGCAGGGTGGGGGCGCCACAGACACCGCAGTGGCGCTGGCGGCCGCGCCACACCATGAGCGCGCGCGCATAGGTCAGTAACTGCGCCTCATCAGCCGTCTGCCGCGGCAGCAACGGCCGCAATTCCTCGTACAGGGTGCCGGGCGGGGCGAGCGTCAGATCGGGCGGCAGGTCGACCAGCACGCAACGCTCACCGTGAAACCATCCCAACAGCACCAGGCGCGAAGCCTCGATCGCATCCAGCTGCAGGTCCCCGGCACGCAGGAAGGCGATCGAGGCCATGGGATCGTCGCGTACCAGGTGGGTGGTGCCGCGGCAGATCAGCAAGCGCGTGCCCGGATCGGCACGTGCCGCCTCGATCCAGTCCGGCTGCGCGCGCAATTCCGTGCGGCGCTGCAGACTTGGGGGCGAGGCGATGATCATCGCCGCAGTGTTGCAGACCGCCCATTGCAGCGGCAACCCCAGTGAGCGCGTCAGCAGACTGTCACCCCATCCAGTACCATCAGAGTTCAGGAGATGACGCCGGGCGACTTCCGTGGGATCACGAATCGGGGTCAGCTCCTTGGACTGCCGAGCACGGCTGCGATTACAATTTACGCATAACAAAGGCGAATGCGCGCAGTCAGCTGCGGAAGTGGCCGAATCCACGGAGGGGATGTCTCATGCACCCAGCGGTAAAGGTATTGTTGGCTGTCCACATTACCCTATTGTTGTCTGGCTGTGCGGCCAGGCCACCAGCACAAGCACCCGGCACCGCGGCGACCATTACCAGCTCCACGCCGGCGGCAACCAGTCCGAAATCCGCGAGCACGAGTGCCCCCACTGACAAAGCGAATTCAGATGTTGATCAGGTCCTCCTTAAGCGTGGTTACCGGCTACGCCAGATCAACGGTCAGCTGCAGTACTGTCGATCGCAGATCCTCACCGGAACCCATTTCAGCAACACGGTCTGCCTCACCCAAGACCAGATTAGAGCGATTGACGCCAATACGAAGAGTGATCTCGACCTCCTCGACCGGGAAAGCCGCGCGGCTTGTCCCAACAACAAATGTGACTGACAAGTCACACCTCGCCTATTGCAGCGGCAACCCCAGTGAGCCTTCCGGTCCGCAGACGATGCAGCGCGGCGCGCGCAGCGACCAGCGATCAGTTACCAGTACCGCGCTGCAGTCACGGCAGGCGCCGAGCGTCAATTCATCGCCGCGCGCGAGCGCCAGCAACATGAATACCGCGTGCTCGAAGCTGATCAGCGGCTTGCCGATCAGTGCCCGGTAGCTCTCATACGCCTGGCATAGCAGTTCACCGCGATTGAGCCCCGGCAGATTGCGCGGCTCACAACCTGGCAACGGCGGTAGCGCGCCGATGAGCCGGCACAGACTCGCCAGCAGTGCTGACTCGTGCCGGGCGCGCACGCTGCGCGTGAAGAAAGCCGGTTGCTGCGGCGATTTGCCGCGGTGGCGGATCAGCGCCACGCCCTGTCCGTCCTTCATATACGTGCGATAGAGCTTGCGGATGCGGTCATCGGTGAGTCCCGTCCAGGTACGGATCGTGTGGGTACGGGCTTCGTACTGGATGAAACGCAGCGCGATCTCGAATCGACGCCGATCGCGGTTATAGCGATCATCGTGGATGCGCATGCAACCTCCCTGTGCTAGAAATGTTACTGGTAACTGTTTCCGAATAACTATGGCAGATATGGCGCACGGCGGATAGTCCGGTTGCGGCAGGATATCTCGCCCGAAACTGGAGGAATGTCATGCTGGACGAGAATCAGGCCGCGCCAGGCGTGGCGGGGAACTGGGACGGCGCCATGCTGGTGCCGGTAGCCGAGATCAACGGCTTCATGCTCGAGATCCTGTGCGCTACCGCCGCCGTGCCCGGAGAGGCCAGTCCGCGCCTGGTGACCGCGATGCGCGAGCTCTGGTGCGGCCTGGACGCGGGCGCGCAGCAGCGCCTGGCGCAATGTCCGTATCTGTTGCTGGATGCCGGATTCGCCTGCCGCGAGCGCTGGGAGCGGCTGGCGCTGGAACGCGGTGTGATGGACGGCGGCGGCTCGCGGGGCTACTTTGCCAGTCCGCAGGGGGTGGCACTCGTGCGCCGCACACTGGTGTTCGCCTGGCATCTGGCGCGTTCCAACCGCTTGACCGCGCGCGTTGTGCTTGGCCTCAGCGCCGAATGCGCTGAACGCATCGCCGCCAGTACCCTCAGGGATCTGGAGGCGCTGGCCGAATTGGCCCCGGCCTGGGTGGCGCCGCGCTGGGAGCAGCAACCGGCCATCTGGCGGCAGATGATCCAGGCGGCGCTCGACGGCCAGGAGGTGCCGCTGCGCCAGGTGCAGCTGCGCGGTCTGCAATTGCTGGCCGCGGGCGGCGAGCGGCGCAGCGGCGGCGCGGTGCCCTAGCCGCGCGCGTGTGGTAACTTGCGCGCCCCATGTTAGCTCTGTCGACCCGTGCGCTGACCAAGACCTACAAGAACGGCGTGCATGCATTGCGCAGTGTCGATCTGGACGTGGAACAGGGGGACTTTTTCGCACTGCTGGGTCCCAATGGTGCCGGCAAGACCACCCTGATCGGCATCGTCACGTCGCTGGTCACCAAGAGCGGCGGCAGCGCCAGCGTGTTCGGCTTCGATATCGACCGCCAGCTCGAGCGCGCCAAGTCGTGCATCGGCGTGGTGCCGCAGGAACTCAACTTCAACCAGTTCGAGACGCCGATGACCATCGTGGTCAATCAGGCGGGGTTCTACGGCATTGCGCGTACCGAGGCGCGGGTGCGCGCGGAGCGCTATCTGCGGCAATTGCAGCTTTGGGACAAGCGCAACAGTGCCGCGCGCGGATTGTCCGGCGGCATGAAGCGGCGGCTCATGATCGCGCGCGCGCTGATGCACGAGCCGCGGTTGCTGATCCTGGATGAGCCCACGGCGGGCGTGGATATCGAGATCCGGCGCACCATGTGGGATTTTCTGCGCGACATCAACGCCCGCGGCACCACCATCATCCTGACCACGCACTATCTGGAAGAAGCCGAGAGTCTGTGCCGCAACATCGCCATCATCGATCATGGCGGCATCATCGAGCGTGATCGCATGAGCAGTCTGCTGCGCCGGCTCAACACCCAATCGTTCGTGCTCAACACGCGCAGCCCGGTCGCTGCGGCGCCGGTGGTCGCGGATTACGTCATGCGCCGCATCGATGAACACACGCTTGAAGTCGATATAGCCAAGGAGCAGAACCTCAATGAGCTGTTCGAGCGGCTATCGCGCCTGGGCATAGAGGTGGTGAGCATGCGAAATAAGGTCAATCGCCTCGAGGAGATCTTCATGCGGCTGGTCGAGAACCGGGGCGCCGATGTCTAGCGTCACGCCCGTCGCAGCCATGCCCGGCCCTTCGGCACCGGCGCCGCTCGCCACCGTGCGCTGGATCGGACTGCAGACCATCGTGATCCGCGAGTACGGCCGCATCGTGCGTATCTGGGGTCAGACCCTGGTGCCGTCGGTGGTCACGGCGACCCTGTATTTCATCATCTTCGGCAGCTTGATCGGCCGGCGTGTGGGCCCCATGGCCGGCTTCGACTACCGGCAGTTCATCGCCCCCGGGCTCATCATGATGTCGATCATCACCAATTCCTACGGCAACGTCGTGTCCTCGTTCTTCGGTGCCAAGTTCGGCAAGCACGTCGAGGAATTGCTGGTCTCGCCTTTGCCCAACTGGATCATCGTCGCGGGCTACGCGATCGGTGGGGTGCTGCGCGGCTTGATGGTGGGGCTGGTGGTGACCTTGGTGTCGTTGTTCTTCGCGCGCCTGCCGGTGGCGCATTTCGCGGCCATCATCGCCGCGGCCGTGCTGACCTCGTCGGTGTTTGCACTGGCGGGCTTCATCAATGCGGTATTCGCACGCAATTTTGATCAGATGAACTTCATCCCGGTGTTCGTGCTGACGCCGTTGACCTACTTCGGCGGCGTGTTTTATTCGGTGGCCATGCTGCCGGACTGGGCGCAGAAGCTCTCGTATGTCAACCCGATCCTGCACATGGTCAACGCTTTTCGCTTCGGCTTTCTCGGTACCTCCGACGTGCACGTGGTATTTGCGTTTGCGCTGATGCTGCTGCTCACGGTGAGCCTGTTCGGCACGGCGGTGCTATTGCTCGATCGAGGCGTCGGCATTCGAGATTGACTATGGGGTCGCTGTAGGAGCTCACCCACGCCAAAACCGGCCTCTTATGTCGCGGTAGCCGCTTAGAATCCGTGACTTAGAGCACATTGTCATTGGAACTTCACGTTACCGTCATCCAACGTCCATGAGCATCCCCTAGCGTGGTTGTCATGAACCGTGCCCAGCTCATCATGGCTCGTTTCGACATGGCGGAATACCGTCTGTGCCGCGGCTGCAATCGCGGCGCCGGCCTGCCATGGGTGCGCTGGCTGCTGCAGGCCGCCAGCCGCCTTGGCGACGGCATCGTCTGGTACCTGCTGGTGGGCGCATTGCCTTTGGTCTACGGGCAGCAGGCGGTGCGCCCGGCACTGGTCATGGCAGTCACCGGTCTGGCCGGCATACTCATCTATAAGTGGCTCAAGGGGCGCCTGCTGCGCGAGCGGCCATTCATTCGCCACCCAGGCATCACGCTGGCCATGCCGCCGCTGGATCGTTACAGTTTTCCATCCGGCCATACCCTGCACGCGGTGGCGTTCACCTGGCTGGCGGTGCAACGATTTCCCGAACTCGCATGGATACTGATTCCATTGTCGGGCCTGATTGCGGCCTCGCGCGTGGTGCTGGGTCTGCACTATCCTAGTGATGTGCTCGCGGGCGGCGCCGTTGGTGCTGTCCTGGCGCTGGTGGCACAGAATTTTCTCTAGCGCGCTGGCCGAGGATTTGCCCCAACGCATGCGGGTTTTATTCATATCCGACGTCTATTTTCCGCGCGTCAACGGTGTCTCGACTTCCATCCGCACCTTTCGCAGTGATCTGAGCGCTGCCGGCATTGAGACCGTGCTGGTGGCGCCGGACTACGGCGCGGCACAGAGCCCGGAGCCGAACGTCGTCCGGGTGGCCTCGGCCGGTGTGCCGGGCGACCCCGAGGACCGACGAATGAAATGGCTGGCGCTGCGTCGCGCGCTGGCGCCGCTTGCCGGTCAGCACTTCGACCTGGTGCACATCCATACGCCATTTATCGCCCATTACGCCGGGATACGGTTTGCGCGCAACGCCGGCATTCCGGTCATTGCCACCTACCACACTTTCTTCGAAGAGTACCTGCACCACTACGTGCCCATGCTGCCACGCGCGCTGGGACGCACGCTGGCGCGGCGATTCACACGCTCGCAATGCCGGCAGCTGCAGGCCATCGTGGTGCCGTCCGAACCGATGCGGCAATTGTTGCTCGCGTATGGCATCACCACGCGCACCCAGGTGATCCCGACGGGTCTGCCGGCCGATCGCTACCTGCCAGGTGACGGTGCGCGTTTTCGCGCGCAATTCGGCATTCCCGCAGATCGCCCGTTATTGTTGTACGTGGGCCGGGTGGCGCACGAGAAGAATATTGAGTTTCTGCTGCACAGTTTTGTGGTGCTGCGGCGTGCCCGTGCCGATGCCATGCTGGTGATCGCGGGCGAGGGCCCCGCGCGCGGACATCTGCAGCATCTGGCGGTGCAGCTCGGCATTGCGCCGCAGATGCAGTTCATCGGCTACCTTGACCGCGAGCGCGGTCTCGCCGACTGCTATGCGGCCGCGGACGTCTTCGTGTTCGCTTCCCGCACCGAGACGCAGGGCCTGGTACTGCTCGAGGCGCTGGCCCAGGGCAGACCAGTGGTATCGACGGCCATGCTGGGCACGGCCTCTATTCTGCAACCCTGCTGTGGTGCGCGCGTGTCGCCCGAGAAGACCGATGTGTTCGCGCAGACGGTGGTCGACATACTCGATGATCCACAGCGGGCGGCGAAACTCTCGGCCCAGGCGCGCAAATACGCTTCGAGCTGGGCTTCGGCCAACATGGCATGGCGGCTGGCCGAGATGTACCGCGAGCTCAAGGCCCCGAGCGTCGAAGCGCACCCGGCAGCAGCGGCTGCGATTTAGGGTCGTTCCAGCCACCGCCTGCAAGAATCGCGGCCCCGGTCTCACGCGGCCACGGGTACCTTGCGCTAAGATCGACTCACAGTGGCTGCAAGCGGACACCACATGACGGCACGTCGAGCGCTGGTGGTCGATGATTCGCGATCCGCGCGCGCATTTCTCACCCGTATACTCGAGCGCTACGAACTGGCGGTCGATGGCGTCGAATCGGCCGAGCAGGCCATCGAATATCTGACCCATCAGCGGCCGGATGTCATCTTCATGGACCACCTGATGCCGGGCATGGACGGCTTTCAGGCGGTGCAGGCCATCAAGAACAACCCGCTCACGGCCACCATTCCGATCATGATGTACACCTCGCAGGAAGGTGAGCTGTACCTGAGCCAGGCGCGGGCCCTGGGTGCCATGGGGGTATTGCCCAAGCAGACCAAGCATACCGATGTGTCCAGGGCGCTCGACCAGCTGAGGTTGCTGGGCGAAGCCGGTCTTGAGAGCGAGATCATTGCCGACCCGGAGGCGTCGTCCCATATCGACACCATGCCCAGCATTGAGGCGACCGACCGTATCGAGATCGCTACACCCAAGGACATACCCTTTATTGACCGGCGCGCCGGCAACCGGCCCAACCTGCCGGCCATGCCACCGGAGCTGCGCTCCATCATCGAGGCCATGGTCGGCCACCACATGCGCGAACTGCAGCGCTTCGTGGCCGAGAACCTGGAAAACCAGGCCGACCGCGTGGTCGGCGATGTGCGGCTTTTGCTGCAGGATCAGCCGCCGCCGAGCTTGCCCGCGCCACCGCCCGAGCCCCAGGGGCACGGTGGGGTGTGGCTCGGAGTGCTCGGCCTGATTGCACTCGCCGTGCTGGCCTGGCAATGGCAGCAGCAGCGCCAGACCTCGCTGGCGCTCTCGGCGCAGCTGGCGCAATCGCAGCAGCAGCTCAGCAGTGCGCAACAGAATCTACAGTCGTTGCAGAGCAGTGAAGCCGCGGCCGCAACAGCCGCCGTGCCGGGCGAGGGCGCCAGCGCCGGTACAGCCGAGAATTTATCCATCGAGCCGGTGCCGTTTGGTGAGACGCCGTTGGCCGGCGCAAGGCTGGAGCGCATCCAGGCGCTGTTGTCGCGGCTCAACGCGCAGGGCTTTCACGGTGTGGTCGAAATCCGCAGCATTCCGGGCCGCTTCTGCATGGCCACGGCGCCGAGCGGTAATCTCATCCTGGCGACCGACGTAGTGCCCTACGCCAAGTGCGATCAGGTCGGCAATCCGCGCGAGGACAACGGTTCGTCCAGCGAGCGGCAGTCGGTGGCGTTCGCCAATATGATCGCGAGCGCGCGCCAGAACGCCAACGGCAAAATGGATATACAGATAGGTGCCGGATCGCGCCGATGAGACGCTCACGCCGTATCCGCCGGTGAGCGATTCACTGGTCGCCGGGGACTGGAATCGAGTCGCTGCCGTGAACAATCGTGTCGAAGTGCATTGGCAGGCCGAGCGCTGAACACCGAATTCTCGGGCACTTTCCGTCCGCCGATACTGCTGCGCAGCAGCCACTTGCAATCGATACTCGGTAGCGTGCCGCCGCGCGCCTGGCAGATCCGCGCGCGCGCCGCGGCATTGCTCGCCGACTCTCAAGCCATGGTGCTCGACTGCGGTGAGGGCGTTCGCCTGCAGGCCTTCTACACCGCGCAGCGCCCGCGACTGGCGGTGCTGTTACACGGCTGGGAAGGCAGCGCCGAATCGCCGTACGTGCTGTCGGCTGCGGCATTGCTGTTCCAGCACGGCTTTGGCGTCGTGCGCCTGAACCTGCGCGATCACGGCGCCACGCATGCACTCAACCGCGAATTGTTTCATTCCTGCCGGCTGCCTGAAGTCGTGGGAGCCGTGACTGCGCTGAGCAGGCAGTTTCCGAAGGCGCGGTTGTACCTGGGCGGTTTCTCCCTGGGCGGCAATTTCATGCTGCGCGTGGCGGCGGACGGCGGCGCGCCGACGAGCGTGGCCGGTGTGGTGGCGGTATCACCGGTGCTCGATCCCGAGGCCACATTGCGTGCCCTGGAGCAGGCGCTGCCGGTGTACCGGCGATATTTCGTGAAGCGCTGGTCGCGCTCCCTGCGCAGCAAGCAGCGCGCCTGGCCGGGTGTGCATGACTTCGAGGCCATATCCGGCTACGCCGATCTGCGCCGCATGACCGCGGAACTGGTGCAGAGCAGTACCGATTTCGGCACCCTCGAGGCCTATCTGAATGGTTATGCGCTGACCGGGGAGCGGCTGGCGAGCCTTGCCGTGCCCGCGCGCATCCTGCTGGCGGCCGATGATCCCATGATTCCCGGCGCCGATCTGAGCAGGCTTGCAGCCAGCGACCAACTCAGCATCGTGCATACGCGTTACGGCGGCCACTGCGGCTTCATGGATCACTGGACCGGACCCAGCTACGCCGACCGCTTCATGCTCGCGCAGTTTCAGCAGTTCGAAACCCGCGCGGCCTAGAACCTCGACAGTGACTGCGGCCAGCCCAGGCGTCCCAGCCAGGCGGCGGTGCCGATGGATAGTCCCACGAGTGCGCCCAGGGCCGGGAGCACCAGCATGGCGTTGGGCCCGAAGGTGCTCTGCAGCCACGGCAGTGCCACCGCGACCGCGGCGCCGGCGGCGAACGCGCCGCCGATCAACGTGCCGAGGGTACGGCGGCGCAGCCGCATATATCCGGCCTCGAATTCCGCCAGGCGCTCGCGCTGCTCGCGCTCCAGGCGTGGGCGCGCGGCGATGCTCGCGGCGCCCAGCGCCGCCTCGCGCGCAATGGCCGCGTTCAACTGCGCGCGGAAATCAGCGGGCAGCTCGGGCGGCGGCAGGGCGCGTGCGAGCGCGGCATCGAGCAATTCATCGCGGTTCATGGGCCTGTCTCCAACCATTGGCTCGGATCATCCAGTCCGCGCTGGCGCATGAGTTCGACGAGCGCAGCGCGGGCGCGAAACAGAGTGGTCTTGACCGTTCCCTCGGGCCAGCCGAGCTGCCTGGCAACTTCGCTGACCGAGCGCTCCTCGAAGTAAAACAGCGTCATTGCGCGGCGCGAACGCTCTGGAAGCAGCGCCACCAGCTCACGCAGCTGCGCTGACCGGTCATCCGCTTCGTGGCTCGGCGTTTCCGGCGCCGGCTGTGCTTCCAGTTCGGCGTCGCCGTCACTGATGGAAAGCTGTACGCGCCGGCGTTCGAGCGCCGTCAGGCAGCGATTGCGCGTGATCGCATAAATCCAGCTCGAGAGCGCCGCGCGCCCGTCGTAGCCCGGCAATGCTTTCCAGATTCTGATCAGGCTCTCCTGCGCCGCATCCTGCGCCTGGCTCGGATCGCGCAACAGGGCGCAGCACAGGCGATAAACCTTGCGCTCATAGCGCGGCAGCAATAGCGCAAAGGCACGCTCGCGCCCGTGGGCCCGCAGCAGTTCGAGTACGTCGCCGTCTTCCGACGCGGCATCCGCTACCGCCGCCTGCATGTCACACCTCATGCCTTAATACCCGCGACGGTACCGATCGGTTTCATGAAACCGGGTGACGGGAGCGGGGGTATTAAGCCTGTAACAGCCAACACCGAGGTTCCCGACCGTGAGCGACAATCTGCCCGTCAATTCCGACGCCACGAATCTGGCCTCGATCATGAGCGCCCTGCCCCCGCATAACGACGTGGTCGCGATCCTGGGCGTCCTGATCCCGATCATCGCCATCGTCATGGGACTGGGTATGGGCATGCTGGTCCTGTGGCTGGACTTCCGCAAGAAACGCGAGATGTTCCAGCTGCATCACGCCGAACGCATGGCGGCGATCGACAAGGGGATCGAATTGCCGCCCTTGCCACCCGCGTTCTTCGGTGATTTCAAACGACGCGATCGCGGCCCGACGTTCTATTTCCGGCGCGGCATCATGTGGCTATTGGTCGGCGGGGCCATGACCATAGCGATGCGCAGCACCGAGCATGCGACCTTTGGGTGGGGTCTGGTGCCGGTCGCGGTCGGAATTGCCTATCTACTGACGTACCTGGTCGAGCGGCGGCGAGCGCCAAGGAGCGAGCCATGACTGCGCAACAAAATCGATCCTACATCCTGAAGCTGACTGTGAGCGCGTTGCTGGGGTTCGCCGCAGCGATCGGCGCAACGGCTGCCGCGCGCGCCGCCGACCTGCCCGCCATCCGGGTGTCGGTTGGCGACCTGGACCTTTCGCGCTCCGCGGATGTCGATGTGCTCTACCGGCGCCTGCAGCTCGCGGCCATGGGCGCGTGCCTGCCGTTACCGCAGCAGTCGTTTCGTTATGCAGACTGGCAACGCTGCTACCAAGCCGTGCTGGTGTCAGCCGTGCGGCGCATGCATTCTCCGGAACTGCTGGCTCGCTATCGCCAATCCGAACCAGCGGTGCGTGCACCTGAAAGACGCGGCTGAAAACTGCAGAGGAAAAAAACATGCGATTGTGGACACTGATAGCCGCCCTGGCATTGGCCGGCACAGCACTGGCCGCGGCGCCCGATATCAGCAAAGTCAATGGCGGGATTTCCGTCGATGCCGATCAACAGGTCGGCAACCTCACCTCGGTCAATGGCTCGATTCATATCGGTGACCAAGCCACTGCCGGCGATGTGCATACCGTAAACGGCGGCATCACTCTGGAGTCTGGATCGACCGCGGTCGGCGTTCATACCGTCAATGGCGGCATCACTCTGGGCGTTGGTGCCACCGCCGCGTCACTGACAACGGTCAATGGCGGCATTCACCTGGGAGGCAGCGGACGCATATCCGGGCCGGTCACTTCGGTGAACGGTGGGATCACGCTTGAGCCATCAGCCGACGTGAGCGGCCGTGTGTCCACCGTCAACGGCCTTATTCGCCTCAACGCGGCGCACGTGGGCGGCGGGCTCGAAAACGTGTCACGCGATATCGACATCGGCGCCAACTCGCACGTCGAGGGTGGCATCCTGGTGAGGGAGCGCAACGAGTCCTGGCTCGATCGATTGATTCGCGACTGGTTCTTTGACCAGGAGCGCCCGCAGAAACTGCCGCTCATCGTGATCGGTCCGGGCGCCGTCGTAAACGGTACGCTCAAGTTCGAATGTGCAGTAAAACTCTATGTCAGTGACCGGGCCACCATTGGCCCGGTCGAGGGCGCCACGGCGGTTCGCTTTTCCGGCGAGCAGCCGCCGGCCTGAGCCGGTGGCCGCATCAGCGCAATGTCAGCCGATCGGTGCGCGCCAGCGCCCGACGATGCGGCAACGATGAGGCAATGAGCCGCATCGCGCGCTGCGACACCGCTCGCCAGGTGGTGAGTTTACCGCCGTAGATGGATAGCACCCGCGGCCGTTCGACGCGGTCGAGCACCAGCTGTGTCTCGCGCGAACGATGGAAGGCATGTCCGGGACCGCTGGGCAACACGCGCAGTCCGGCGAAGCTGTCGATCAGATCGCCCTCGGCGAATTTGCGCCAGCGCGGAAAGTAATGCTTGAGCACGCCGAGCAGGTAGTGGATCTCCGCGGCGCTCGCCGTCACGTGCGCCGGATCGCCGCGGAAGCGGTTCTCGGTGGTGCCGACCAGCATCTGACCCTTCCACGGCATGGCGAACACGGCGCGACCATCGCGCGGGCTCTCGAGGTAGTAGACGCCCCGCGCCAGGCTGGCGCGCAGCAGGATGTGCGAGCCCTGCACGCTTTCGAGCGCGGGGACGGCGATTTGCGGTTCGACGCGGCGCGCGACCGCCTCGGCCCAGGGACCGGCGGCATTGACCAGTACGCGCACCCGGCACTGCTCGCTGCGTTCCGCGTGGGTAAAGCGTATGACTAAAGCGTCGTCCTCGAGCGCGGCGGACTCAAAGCGGGCCGGACAAAGCCATTGCGCGCCGAGCGTTTCGGCTGAACGCAGTACTGCGCCCGTCAGGGCCCGGTCGTCGGTCTGGGCGTCCTGGTACCAGAATACGGCCTGCAGTCCGGTCGTATCGAGGCCATCGAGCCGGTTCCATTTGCGCCGCGGTACGGTGCCGAAACGCGACTCGGGTCGCAATCCGGACAGCAAGGCGTACAGCGACAACCCGACGCGCAATTGCCAGGGGCGCCGCCGCGTGTGCGCATAGACCGGAATGTAGAAGTGCTGCAGGTGCACGAGTTCCGGAGCAAGGCGCAGCAGGAGCGCACGTTCGCGCAGACTCTCGCGCACCAATGCGAACTGGCCGGTTTCCAGGTAACGCAGGCCACCGTGGATCAGCTTGCTCGAGCGGCTCGAGGAACCGGCCGCTACCTCGGTCTGCTCGAGCAACAGCACCGAATGGCCCGCGGCGGCGGCGGCCTGCGCGATCCCGGTACCGTGTATGCCGGCGCCGATGATCGCCAGATCGAACGAAGCGCTCACGCGTTCGAAAGATTCCGCATGGCCTCGCTCATCTCTCGTACCGCCATGGTCTCGATATAGTCGGCGCCGCGCTCGGCCAGTGCCAGGGCCTGCGCCAGCGATTCGATCTCATATATGGCCCAGCGCCAGGGGCCGCGCCAGAGTGCACCGGTGTCGGGCAGCGACTTGTGATTGCAGAACAGAAACTCGGGCTGCAGCGCTTCGTATTTGAGACGGCTATGGGCATCGTAGTCGGTCAGCACCCAGCCGATCGGCACGCCGCCGATCTGGCGCGCCCGGAACACGGCGGCGAGATCGAAGGAGATCACCACGCACTGCGGGCGCGCCGGCTTGATGGTCTCGAGCACGCGTCCGACCACCTGATCGTGCCCGAAGCGCGTCAGACTCTCGCGCTTGATCTCGACGAACAAGGTCACCTCGGGACGTCCCTCGAGCAATTTGAGCACGTCGCGCAGCAAGGGGATGCGCGTGCCGCGGAAGCGCTCGCCGAAGCGCTCCGGTTCGCTGACATCGATCTGGCTGATCTCGCGTGCGCGCAGATCGAACACCGTGCCGGGAATGGCGCCGGTGCGTTCCAGCCGGTGGTCATGGATGACAATCGGCACACCATCCGCCGACAGTTGCACGTCCAGCTCCAGGAAGCGCAATCCCAGCGCCAGCGCCGATTCGAACGCGGGCAGGGTATTCTCCGGGAAGTCGCGCGCGTTACCACGGTGGGCGACCAGGTGAATCAGACGGGTATTGCTCAAGCTGTGGGTCCAGTCAAACTCGCAGCCTGATTATAGCTAGCCGGAGCCGGGTGCGCGTTTTTCCTCGAACTCGACGATGGCTTCGCCGCTGGTGACGACCACATCGCCATCAATGGTTGCGCCGCGCGCCATGGCGATGCTGCGTGCGCTGACGCGGCCGCGGATCACGGCAGTGGCCGCAATTTCTATACGCTCGGCGATGACAATCGCGCCGGTGACTTGACCGGCCACCACGGCGCTGATCGCGTGCACCTCGCCGTGCCACTGGGCGTCGGCGCTGATCGACAACTCGCCACGCACTTGTCCGTCGCCCCGCACGGATCCGCCGAGCATCAACGCGCCCGGGGTTTCGACATCGCCGACCACGCGCGTGCCGCTTGCGAGCAGCGAAGGAGTGCCGCCGACGCGATCAAGCAGCCGGCGGCGTGGGGTTTGGGCCATGAGTCTAGTGTGCGCGCGAGACGGGGATGCAGTCACGTGTCTGTTGACTGCTACAATGGGGCATGAGCAAGAAAGCATTATGTTGGAAGGCGATTGCCCTGTCGCTCGCATTGGCCCTGGCCGCCTGCAGCCATGAGGGAGCCGACTGGAAGTCGGCGACTGCGGCTGACACCAGCGAGGCATACCAGCAGTTCCTGACGCAGCATCCCAACAGCGCCAACGCCGTGCAGGCCCGCGCCCGCATCCAGCAACTGCAGGAGGAGCGCGATTGGCAGGCCGCGACCTCAGCCGACACACGCGATGCCTATGAGCAGTTTCTGACTCAGCATGCCGACAGCAAATGGGCGCAGGAAGCACGCATCCGGATCGAGAATTTCGCGCAGTCGGGCAACACCGCCACGGCCAACAATGCGGCCAGTGCCGGTACCGCGGCAGCTCCAGTGGCGGCACCCAAGAGCGCTCCGGCGGCGCCGTCCATGGCCACCGGTGGGGCAGCGCGGGAGCACACGGCTTCGGCCTCGCAGTACGTGCAGCTCGGCGCCTTCAGCAGCCAGGCGCGCGCGGAGTCCCAGTGGAAGGTACTGAAAGCCAAGTATTCGCGGGAATTGGCCACGCTGACTCCGCGCTACGTGGCTAGCAAACCCAAGGCCAAACATCTGGTTCGGCTGCAAGTGGGCGTCGCTTCGCACTCGGCGGCCCTAGGGTTGTGCGCCAAGCTCAAGAAGCACGCTCAATCGTGCGTGCCGCTGTCGCCATAGGACGGCATCACCCGACCAAAATTGCCTGTCAGAACGCGTCAAGACTCCGTCGGCGACTGACACAGTTTGTCATATCCGTCTTGGACCGGCACGGCCATATTCTGGCAAGTCAATGATTTAAAGGGTATTTGTAAGGTTGGTACGCCAATTGCTTTAACCTCCCTGTAAGGTTTTCCCCTAACCTTTGCGAACAACGTTCCCCGGTGTTCGCCCTTAAGGCGCCGCGGCCTCACAGCTTAGCGGCGCTTTTCTTTTGCGGCGCCCGTTCGCCGCGGTTGAATTCCCGCCTCCGGCGCTCAACAGTTGAAACTATGGCCAGCGAAGACCTGCGCGGTTCGAAATTCCTTGAGGTCGCGCGGGGCGCACCGAGCCCCGGCGCGCTGGCGCT
Organism: uncultured Gammaproteobacteria bacterium; assembly: GCA_963735775.1. Taxonomy (GTDB): domain Bacteria; phylum Pseudomonadota; class Gammaproteobacteria; order Steroidobacterales; family Steroidobacteraceae; genus FEN-1191. Next base: position 613,426 of record CAVTMG010000001.1, read on the forward strand.
GGGCGGGTCGCGACCGCGCTCGTTCGCGGATGCCGCAGCCGACGTACGCACGCTGCGGCTGTCCAACGGGCTGCAGCTGGTCATCTGGCCGGACCATAACATCCCGAATGTCGCGCTTCACAACTGGGTGCGTGTCGGAAGTCGCAACGAGCACGCCGGCAGCACGGGTCTGGCACATTTCTTCGAGCACATGATGTTCAACGGCACGAGCCGCCGCGCGCAGGGCGAGTTCGACCGGCTCATGGAAGCCCAGGGCGGCAGCAACAACGCCTACACATCGCAGGACGTAACGGTGTACCAGGATTGGTTTCCGCGTTCGGCGCTCGAGCTGGTGTTCGAACTCGAGAGCGACCGCATCGCGAACCTGGCCTTCGACCCGATTGTGGTCGAGAACGAGCGCAAGGTGGTGTACTCGGAGCGCCGGCTGCGGGTCGAGGACAGCAACGCGGCATTACTCGACGAGCTGGTGCAGTCGACGGCATTCCAGATTCATCCCTATCGAATTCCAACCATCGGCTGGCCTGCGGACATCCAGTCCTGGACCATGGCCGATCTGCAGAATTTCTACCGCACCTATTACGCGCCGAACAATTGCACCGTGATCCTGGTCGGGGATGTCGAGCCCGAACAGGCCTTCGCCCTGGCGCAGAAGCATTTTGGAGCCATAGCGGTGGGCCGCTCGCCGCCGCCGGTCAATGCGCACGAGCCCGAACAGTGCGGCGAGCGTCGCGTGCTGCTCGAGCGTGCGGGCCAGAATCCGATCTTGCAGATCGCCTATCACGCGATCAGCGCTGCCGACGCGCGCGAACCGGCCCTCAATCTGTTGCAGACCATACTGGTCGGCGGCGACGCGGCGCGCCTGCACCGGGCACTGGTCGAGGAGCAGGAGCTTGCGGTGGCGATCGGCGGCGGCTGGCCTGAAGGGTTCGATCCCAATGTTTTCACGTTGCAGGCGACCTTGCCTGAGGGCGGATCGCCCGAGAGTTTGCAGGCGGCACTGGATGCGCAGCTCGCCCGACTATTGCGCGACGGCGTGACAGAGGCCGAGTTGCAGCGCGCCAAGAACATGGTCGCCGCGGACTTCTGGCGCGGGGTCTCGACCATCGACGGTAAGGCGCGGCTGCTCGGCGAGTACGCGGTCATGCACGGTGATCATCGGCTGTTGTTCGGTGCACCGGAGCGCTACGAGGCCGTCACACGCGAGGACGTGCTGCAGGTGGCGCGCGCAGTGTTCAACGGCGAGCGACGCACGGTCGGAATCCTGCGGCCATTGCCGCCATGAAGATTCCGCCGCACCAACGCCATCAACTCGACAACGGCGTCAAGCTGATCCTGCTGCCGCGTCACGATGTGCCGCTGATCGCCTTCGATGCCGTGGTGCGTGGAGGCGCGCGCCTGGATCCCGAGGGACTGGCCGGACTGGCGAGCATAACGGCCGAACTGCTCACGCGCGGCGCTGGCCATCGCGATGCCTATGGTTTTGCCGACGCGGTCGAGGGTGCCGGCGGCACTCTCGATGCCGGTGCTCACAGCGAGGCCATCGCCGTGCACGGACAATTTCTGGCCCGCGACCGTGCGCTGCTGCTCGAACTGCTGGCCGACGCCTTGCAACGTCCACGCTTTGAAGCGGACGAACTCGACACCGTGCGCGGCCGCCGGATCGAGTTCATCAAGGCGGCCAAGGATTCCGAGCCGCAGAGCCTCATTGGCAGCTATGGGCGTGCATTGCTGTTCGCTGAGCACCCGTTCGGCCGGCCCGTCAGCGGCAGTGAATTGAGCCTTGGCGCGCTCACGCGCGAGGACGTCTGGCAGTTCTATCAGCAGCAGGTCGGCGCCGACCGCCTGACATTGGTATTCGCGGGCGACTTCGATCCGGACGAGATGCGCACCGCGGTCACCCCTATATTCGAGGGCTGGCACAGCGCGCGCGCGCCGCTGCCGCCGCTGGCGGCGCCCGGGCGCGCCAGCGGTCGCAACGTATTGCTGGTTGATGCACCCGGGTCGGCGCAGACTTATTTCTGGATTGGAAACGTCGGCGTCGCGCGCACCTACGCTCATCGCGCCGCGCTCGAGATCACCAACACCGCCTTCGGCGGCAGCTTCGGCTCGATGCTCATGCAGGCATTGCGCGTCAGGAACGGACTGACTTATTCGGCCGGCTCGAGCTTCCGTCGTGGCAGCGTGCCGGCGGAATTCGCCATCAGCTCCTTCACTCAGACCGCCAGCACCGCACAGGCCGTGGAACTTGCGCTCACGACTCTGGATACACTCAAGCTGGAGGGTCCTGGAGAGCGGGCCATCGACTCGGCCCGCAGCTATATCCTCGGGCAATATCCTCTGGGCTTCGAGACCGCGGCCGACTGGGCGGCGGCGCTCGCGGAACTGGATCTGTATGGTCTTCCTGACAGCTATATCGATGGCTTTGCCGAGGCGCTGCGCAAGGTGGATGCGCCGCAATCGCGGCAGGTGATCGCCGATGCGTTTCCGGACAGTGCGGATGTCGATATAGTGCTGATCGGTGATGCCGCCCGGATACGGCCGGTCGCCGTACGTTGGGGCGAAGTGCTCGAAATGCCGTTGGCCGCCCCGCACTTTCAGCCACCGGGTCGCCTGCAGCGCGGCCCCAGAGTTCAGAGGTAGCTAGACGATGAGTGCTCAACCGCGACCCACCGATGAGCAGCGTCCGCCTTTCCGTGCCGATCACGTGGGTAGTTTTTTGCGCCCGAAATATCTGCTCGAGGCGCGCGAAAGCTTTGCGGCCGGCACCATTACCGCCGCGGCATTGCGTGAGATCGAAGACCGGGCGATTCGCGAGATCGTCACCTTCCAGCAGGATCTGGGACTGCGAGGCGTCACCGATGGGGAGTTTCGCCGCCGCTATTTCCACGTCGACTTTCTGCTGCAACTCGACGGCGTGGTGGAGAAGGGCGGCATACCGGTGAAATTTCACAAGGCCGACGGCGAGATCGACTTCGCACCGCCGGTCATGAAGGTCGTCGACCGAGTCCGGCGTTCGCGGGACATACAGCGCCGCGATTTCGAATTCCTGAAGTCCGTGACCAACCAGACCGCCAAAGTGACGATTCCCTCCCCGACCATGCTGCACTTTCGTGGCGGCCGCGGTGCCATCAGCTCGACGGCCTACCCGGATCTTCAGCAGTTCTACGACGATGTAGCCAAGGCGTATGCGCAGGAGATCGCCGATCTGGCGGCGGCCGGTTGCACCTACCTGCAGCTCGATGACACCAACCTCGCTTATTTGTGCGACCACAAACAGCGCGAGGCGGCGCGTGCCCGTGGGGATAATCCTGATGAACTGCCGATGCGCTATGCGCGCCTGATCAATGCCGCGATCGCCGGCAGGCCGCCGGGCATGAGAATCTGTATCCACCTGTGCCGCGGCAACTTCAAGAGCTCCTGGGCGGCTGAGGGTGGCTATGAGCCGGTGGCGCGGGTACTGTTCAACGAGCTCAACGTCGACGGCTATTTTCTCGAGTACGACGATGCGCGCTCGGGCGACTTTGAGCCGCTGCGCCACGTGCCGCGCGGCAAGATGGTGGTGCTGGGGCTGGTGACCACCAAGCTCAACACGCTGGAGACCATCGATGAGCTCAAAGCGCGCATCGAGCAGGCCGAGCGGTACATGCCGCTGGAACAGATGTGCCTGTCGCCGCAATGCGGGTTTTCGAGCACCGTGCACGGGAACGACGTGGCGGTGGGAATGCAGGCCAAGAAACTCAAGCTCGTGGTCGACACCGCACGGGCGGTGTGGGGCCATGCCTAGACGGGCCTGCTAGAAGGGCCTAAGGGAAACTCCTGCCCTCGTTGGCGAGCCAGTGCGCTTCGGCGTCGCTGCTTTTGCGGCCGAGAATGGCATTACGGTGCGGAAAGCGGCCGAATTGCGCGATAACTTGGTGATGTTCGATCGCGGCCCGGAGCCCCTGCTCGAAGGTGGCCCGCAGCTCACCCGGCGCCTCTTCCAGCAATCGGCGAAACGCTGCCACCGATTCCTCCTGCACGTCGAGCGATTCGGCGTGCTGCAGGGGCATGTAAAAGAAGATGCGCTCGAGCGGATCGAGCGCCGCATCGGCGCCGAACAGCATGCCTGATACGCTCAACGAGACGGCCGCGTGGTCCTGCGCGTAGGCACGCGCGCTGCCGCGGTAGCAGTGCCGGGAGAACTGGTCCAGGACCACGATCAGCGCCAGACGCCGGCGCGGGCTCGAATCCCAGGCCATTCAACTCGCCGCTCTCGGCCGCCCGCATCGTGTCCTCGAAGCGCTGGCGAACCAGCTCATCGGTCTGCGGAATCAGCTCCGGTGCCGCATGCGCGCCGAACCACTGGCGGGTGCGCTGCTGCACCGAAGCCAAGGTATAGGGACGAGGTCCGAACCAGAACAGCAGGACGTCCTGCGGGCGTGCTGCGGAGGGCATGATGGTGGCCAGTGCGCCGCGTTCATTCGCACAGGCTTTCCAGATAGCCCTGTGCGAGGAAGGACAGTCGTTTGCGGGCCAGCGCGCGCGCCTTGGGGGCATCGACGATGTGCTCGAGCGGACCGGTGACCAGCATGCGGCGCACTGCCGGGTCGCGGGCGGATACGCGCGCCATCTTGTTCAAGACCGTGAAGCCGCGGTAGATCTTGCCGCGCGGAGTTCGATTGCTCTCGATCGAGCGAGCGAGGTACTGGCCGAAGCGGCTGTAGAGGAAGTAGTCGTCGTTCCCGACCTGGAAGCGAGCCTCGGCGAAGAAATCGGGAAAGTTCTTCTCGAGATACTGATTAACGTGGTGAAGACGGGGCCCAGGTTCGCTGGCAGCGGACGCTTTGCGTTTCTTCATTGCGGTCTAATCACACTCCTCGTAACGCGCGCGCACCATAGGGCACATCGACTTGCGATGCAATAGGACAACGCACACAACTGTTACTTGGATTGGCCGCGATGCGGCTTGGCTTTCTTATGTCGCGCGGGTGGCCGCCGCTCCACCACTCCCGCGGACAGCGGCCGTCCCTTCACGCGCACTCGTCGCAGACGTTCGAGTACTTCGGGCGGCATGCCGGCTGGCAGCCGGACGAAAGTGTGATCCTCCTGGATATCGATGCCGTTGATCTGCGAGCCGTCGAGGTCGGCCTCGTTCGCAAGCGCGCCGACAATGTTCCCCGGCTGCACGCCATGCGCGCGACCGACCTCGAGACGATAGGTCTCCTGTGGACCGAAGCGCGCGCTTTTGCGGCTGCCATGGCGAGGCCGCTCGCCTCGCTCCGGCAGCGTCGCCGGCGCGGGCGCGGCCTCTTCAGCGCGTTTTCCGCTCAGGATCAGGGGCGTCGTGCCCTGCGCCAGGCTTGCGAGCGCCGCGGCCACATCGACGATGTCGGCGCCGCTCGCACGCGCGAAATCCTCGATCACACCGCGGTAGGAGGTCGATGCGCCGCTGGCCAGGGCGGCCGCGATGCGATCCTTGAAACGGGCGATACGGCGCTGATTGACGTCATCGAGAGTGGGCAGATTCATCGCCTCGATCGGCTGGCGCGTGGCGCGCTCTATGATGCGCAACATATTGCGTTCCCGCGGGGCGATGAACAGGATCGCCTCGCCGCTACGGCCCGCACGCCCGGTACGACCGATGCGGTGCACGTACGATTCAGTGTCGTGGGGCACGTCGAAATTCACCACGTGGCTGATGCGGTCAACGTCCAGGCCCCGGGCGGCGACGTCGGTGGCGACCAGGATGTCGATGGCGCCGGACTTCAACTGCGCGATGGTGCGCTCGCGCTGGGCCTGCTGCAGATCGCCATTGAGCGCCGCCGCGGCAAAGCCGCGGGCGATCAGGCGGTCGGCAAGCTCTACGGTGGACTGCTTGGTGCGCGCGAACACCAGCATACCGTCGAAGCTCTCCACTTCCAGGATGCGCGTGAGCGCGTCGAGCTTGTGCATCCCGCTGACCATCCAGTAGCGCTGGCGGATATTGGTGGCGGTGGTGGTCTTGCTCTTGATCGTGATCTCGCGCGGGGCGCGCAGATGACGCTGGCAGATGCTCCGGATTGCCGCCGGCAATGTGGCGCAGAACAACGCCACCTGCTTCTCGGCCGGAGTACGCGACAGGATGGCCTCGATGGCGTCGACGAACCCCATGGCCAGCATCTCGTCGGCTTCATCCAGCACCACGAAACGAACGCCTGCCAGCGCCAAAGTACCGCGCTCCAGATGGTCCATGATGCGGCCGGGAGTGCCGACCACCACGTGGGTGCCGCGCTTGAGCGCGTTGAGCTGCGGCGTGTAGCTCTGGCCACCGTAGATGGGCAGTACGTGAAAGCCGCGCAGATGCGCGGCGTATTTCTGGAACGCCTCGGCCACCTGGATCGCCAGTTCTCGCGTGGGGACGAGCACCAGTGCCTGAGGTTCCCGCTGCGCAAGGTCCAGGCGCGAGAGCAACGGCAAGGCGAAGGCCGCGGTCTTGCCGGTGCCGGTCTGCGCCTGACCCAACAGATCGACCCCGCTCAGCAGAACGGGAATCGTCCTGGCCTGAATGGGCGTCGGATATTCGTAACCGACATCCTTGAGTGCCTGAACGACGGGTTCGGTCAGGCCGAGATCGGCGAAGGTGGTGGCAGGGGCAGAATCGGCAACTTCCATAGCGAGGGACCGGCGCAGAACTGGGCGCGCAGTGTACCGACTCACAGTGCGCCGCGCAGACTCTCCGCCGCACGCCCACCTGCGGCGCAACATAACCTGCCGCTCAGGGTATCTTGATGGGCTCCGAATCGCCCTCGCGCGCTTCGCTCTCTTCGGAATCCGCCTCGATATCTTCGAGCGTGCGGTCATCGTCGAGCTCGGCCTCCGGCATGCTCGTTCGTACCGACGGGTTGATCTCGCGCTCTTCATCCACGCGCGGCCGCCAGGGACGGCTTTTTGGATCCATGTTGACTCCTGCGATGCCGGGTAAGGGGATCAGCGATAGGCGTCGCGGGTCGGATTCTTGCCGCTAACCCAACGGCGCGCCGTAGGACGGAAGCCAACTGTGCCCGGGAGGATGCTGACGGCCGGCGCCATGCAGCCTCGCGACGTTCACATCAGACGCGCTGTCGCACCTGCTGCTCGACCCAGGCATAAGTCTTCTCGAGCCCGGCACGCAGACTTTGCGTAGGCGACCACCCGAGACGCTGCTTGATCAGGCGATTGTCGGAATTGCGGCCGCGCACTCCCAGCGGGCCCTTGCTGTGTCGAATGGTCAACTTCTTGCCGGCGATGTCGGCCACGTACTCGACCAATTGATTGATCGTAACCATTTCATCGGAGCCGATATTGACCGGGCCGGTAAAACCGGAACGCAACAGGCGCACGGTGCCTTCCAGGCATTCATCGACATACAGGAACGAGCGCGTCTGCAGACCATCACCCCATACCTCGACTTCACCGCCGCTGGCCGCCTCGGCCACCTTGCGGCATATCGCGGCAGGCGCCTTCTCCTTGCCGCCCGTCCATGTGCCTTCGGGTCCAAAGATGTTGTGATACCTGGCGATTCGCGCCTCGATGCCATGATTTCTGTGGTAGGCCAGATATAGCCTCTCGCTAAAGAGCTTCTCCCACCCGTACTCGCTGTCCGGCGCCGCCGGATAGGCACTGTCCTCAGCACAATTGGGATTGTCGGGATCCAGCTGATTGTGCTCCGGGTACATGCAAGCGGAAGAGGAGTAGAAAATGCGCCGCACGTTGCGCTTGTGGCAGGCATCCAGCACATTCAGATTGATTATCGCGGAGTTGTGCATGACATCGGCATCGTGCTCGCCCGTGAAGATATAGCCGGCACCGCCCATGTCTGCGGCAAGCTGGTACACCTCGTGGAACCGGCGATCGATGATCTGACGACAGGCATCGGGGCTGCGCAAATCGACGATTACGAAATCATCCGCCGGTGTTTCCGCGAACGGATTGAATTTGAGATCGACTCCGCGAACCCAAAAGCCTTCCTCCTTGAGACGCTTTACCAGGTGGCCGCCGATAAAGCCGCCTGCGCCGAGGACCAGTGCTGATTGATTGGACTTCATGTGCATCCCGTCATGCCGAGCCACTATCGGTCTTGAAAGCGTGGCTGCCTGGGAGGATACCGCAGTAAAGGTCCGGGTGTCGTAGGCTGGGTTGCCGGCAATACCGTCGCCACGCTCAGAGCGTGCGCGGTAGCGACACACTGGCTTGCAGCCTCCGGGCGATTGAACCGGGCGGATTCGCGCGCAATCTGTCGCGAACCCGCCGGTTCGGGGGAGAAGCGGACGCTTTCATGGGGCGGGGCTCAAATCCGAGCAGGCAATGGGCTGCTGGGAGTCTCGCGACCATTTCTGCGCCGTCGGTTGAATAATAAATCCGCGCACATGAATCGTGGCTGAATGCCGTTCTCATTTTTTGTACGCGCCGCAGTTTTTTTCTTCGCGCTGTCGTGCGCGCTGCCACCCAAATCACCCTGCCGCGATCGAAAAAATAAAATCCGCGGTCACGAAGCGGTAACAACCTGGCGGGCAGCGTACGTGGCTCGCCCGATTGCGCGGGCTGCCCTCGCGTGCGCTGCAATCCCAGCGTTGACCTCGTCCGCGCGCCCGGTATATTGGGGTCGGTATTGAGGATTCGTGCGGATGATCCGCCTCCAACTTGCCTGTGAAACTCGCCCCTGGGGCTGACGCTCCGGGGTATGAGGTCGGCTCGCCCCGCGAGCGCTCGAGCTTCTGGCTCAGGGACTCTATATATGAGTAAGCACACCGGCCGCGGCCTGTACCGCGAGCGCTTCGAGCGCGATAGCTGCGGTTTTGGACTGATAGCAAGCCTTGATGACAAGCCAAGCCATTGGCTGGTCCGGACTGCCATTTCCTCATTGAACCGCCTGACCCACCGCGGGGCGATCGCGGCCGACGGCAAGACCGGTGATGGTTGCGGGCTGTCGCTCAAGAGGCCCGAGAAATTCCTGCGCGCCGTGGCCAGGGACGCCAAGCTCAAGCTGAGCCCACGGTTTGCCTCCGGCCTGCTATTTCTAAATACGGATCCGGCACTGGCGGCGCTGGCGCGCGCCGAGCTCAAGGGTCAGCTCGAGCGTGAAGGGCTGGCCCTGGCCGGCTTCCGGCTGCTGCCGACCAACCCGGAAGCCTGCGGCGCGGAGGCTCTCAAGACTCTGCCTCGCATCGAGCAGGCGTTCGTCAACTGCCGCATCGCCGATATCGACGAGGCCAGCTTCAACCGCAGGCTGTTCCTGGCCCGGCGCCGCACCGAAAAGGCGCTCAGCCTGGACCCCCAGTTTTACTGCCCGAGCCTGTCGGCGAGTACCATCGTCTACAAGGGCATGGTGATGCCGCAGCATTTGGCGGAGTTCTATCCCGACCTCGCCGATCCCCGGCTCGAGGCTTCGGTGGCGGTGTTTCACCAGCGCTTTTCGACCAATACGCTGCCGCAATGGCGCCTGGCGCACCCGTTCCGCCTGCTGGCCCACAACGGTGAGATCAATACCATCGAGGGCAATCGGCAATGGGCGGTGGCCCGTGCCCCGGTGCTGCGCTCGCCCTTGTTGCCGGATCTGAGCGACATCCTGCCATTGGTCTCGCTGCAGGGTTCGGACTCGCAGAGCCTCGACAACATGCTCGAGGTATTGCTCATGGGCGGTCTGGACGTGCCGCAGGCTTTGCGCCTGCTGATCCCGCCGGCCTGGCAGGCGGTCGACACGCTCGATCCCGAGCTGCGCGCATTCTACGAATTCTACTCCGCGCACATGGAGCCCTGGGATGGGCCGGCCGGCGTGGTATTGACCGATGGCCGCTATGCCGCCTGTACCCTCGATCGCAACGGCCTGCGCCCGGCACGCTTCGTGATTACCAAGAACCGCCACCTGACCATCGCCTCGGAAACCGGCGTATGGGACTACGCGCCCGAGGAAGTGGTGCGCAAGGGCAAGCTGGGACCTGGCGAGATCGTGGCGCTGGACCTGCAAACCGGCACTTTGCTGGAAACGCGCGATGTCGAGGTCATGCTCAAGAGCCGCCATCCCTACAAGGCATGGCAGAAGAAGGGCGTGCGCTACCTGGAGTCCGATCTGATCGATCCACGCCTGGCGGCCGAGCCCATGGATCGCGAGATGCTCGCCATCTACCAGAAGATGTTCGCGATCTCGGCCGAGGAGCGTGATGAGATCATCCGCATATTGGCCGAGGATGAGAGTGAAGCGGTCGGCTCCATGGGCGATGACACGCCAATGCCGGTGCTCTCGCACAAGCCGCGCGCCCTGTACGACTATTTTCGCCAGCAATTCGCACAGGTCACTAATCCGCCCATCGATCCATTGCGCGAATCGATCGTCATGTCGTTGTCGACGCAGATCGGTCCTGGATGCAATGTGTTCGTGCCCATTGCAGAGCACGCGCGCCAGATCGTGCTGAACTCGCCGATCCTCTCGCAGCGCAAATTGCGGCAGATACTGGCCTCGGACGACGTGGTCGAGGCGAATGAGTTTCTGGATCTGCAGTACCAGCCCGAAGAGGGCCTTAAAGCCGCCATCCTGCGCATCTGTGACCAGGCCGAAGCTGCAGTGCGCGAAGGCAAATTGGTGCTGCTGCTGTCCGATCGCTACCTGCAGCAGGGCAAGCTGCCAGCGCACGCATTGCTTGCGACCGGCGCCGTGCATCACCGTCTGGTTGAGACCGGACTGCGCTGCAAGTGCAGCATTCTGGTCGAGACCGGCACGGCCCGCGATCCGCATCATTTCGCCTGTCTGATCGGCTATGGCGCGACCGCGGTTTATCCGTACATGGCCTATCAGACCCTGTACGAAATGATGCGCAAGGCCCAGGTCAAGCTGGAATCGCAGGAACGCCGCGAACTCGGTCGCAGTTACCGTCGCGGCATCCGCAAGGGCCTGTACAAGATCATGTCGAAGATGGGCATCTCGACCGTGGCGAGCTACCGCGGCGCGCAGCTGTTCGAGATCGTGGGACTCGCGAGCGAGGTCGTGGACCTGTGTTTTCGCCATAGCGTGAGTCGTATCGAAGGTGCCGGCTTCGACGATCTCGAAGATGACAAAAAATACATGGCGTTGCGTGCCTGGAATCCCCGTTCGCCCACCGAGCAGGGCGGGCTCTACAAGTTCGTGCACGGCGGCGAATACCACATGTACAACCCCGACGTGATCGGGGCGCTGCAGGCCGCGGTGGTCGCGGGCGACTATGAGCTGTACAAAGTGTATGCCCAACTGGTCAACGCTCGTCCGGCCTCAACCTTGCGTGATCTGCTGGGATTCAGGCTGGCAGTCACGCCGATTGCGCTCGAAGAAGTCGAGCCCATCGAGGCCGTGCTGGCGCGTTTTGACGGCGCCGGCATGTCGCTGGGCGCATTGTCTCCCGAGGCGCACGAGGCGCTGGCGATCGCGATGAACCGCCTGGGCGGCCGCTCCAATTCCGGTGAGGGTGGCGAGGATCCGGGCCGTTATGGCACCGAAAAGAATTCCAAGATCAAGCAGGTGGCTTCCGGACGCTTCGGGGTCACGCCCGAATATCTGACCAACGCCGAAGTGCTGCAGATAAAAATATCGCAAGGCGCCAAGCCCGGCGAGGGTGGTCAACTGCCCGGCCATAAGGTCAATGAGATGATCGCCAGGCTGCGTTTCGCGCGGCCCGGTGTCGGATTGATCTCGCCGCCGCCGCATCATGATATCTATTCGATCGAGGATCTGGCGCAATTGATTTTCGATCTCAAGCAGGTCAATCCGACCGCTTTGGTGTCGGTCAAACTGGTGGCCGAGCCCGGTGTCGGTACCGTGGCCGCGGGCGTCGCCAAGGCCTACGCGGATCTGATCACCATCTCGGGCTACGACGGCGGTACCGGGGCGAGCCCGTTGTCCTCGATCAAGTATGCCGGTACGCCCTGGGAATTGGGCCTTGCCGAAACGCACCAGACCTTGCGCGCCAACGACATGCGCCATCGCGTGCGCGTGCAAACCGATGGCGGTCTCAAGACCGGCGTCGATGTGATCAAGGCGGCGATCATTGGCGCCGAGAGCTTCGGCTTCGGCACCGCACCGGTCGTGGCATTGGGCTGCAAGTACCTGCGTATCTGCCACCTGAACAATTGTGCCACTGGGGTCGCGACGCAACACCCGGTGCTGCGACAGAAGTTTTTCCTCGGCATGCCGGAGATGGTCATGCACTATTTCCGCTTCGTGGCACAGGAATGCCGCGAGCTGATGGCGAGCCTGGGCGTGCGGCGCATGGTCGATCTGATCGGCCGCACCGAGTACCTGCATATCCTGCCGGGCGAGACCTCCAAGCAGCGCAAACTTGATCTGAGCCCGCTGTTGTCGGATGGCGGCCTGGTATCCGACCGTTCGCACGTGTGCATCGAGCCCTCGAACGCTCCATTCGATCGGGGTGAACTCGCCGAGCGCATGCTCGCCGATATGCTGCCAGCGATCACGCGCCAGTCCGGTGGCGAGTGGCACTACCAGGTCAAGAATTTCAATCGCTCGATCGGTGCACGCATCTCGGGGGAAATCGCGCGGCATTGGGGCAACTACGGCATGGCTGAGGCGCCGCTGGTGGTGCATCTGAGCGGCTCGATCGGCCAGAGCTTCGGGGTCTGGAACGCCGGCGGCCTGCACATGTATCTGGAAGGCGATGCCAACGACTACGTCGGCAAGGGCATGGCCGCGGGCCGCCTGGTGCTCAAGCCGCCCAAGGCCGCGGGCTATGTGGCACGCGATACCGTCATCATGGGCAATACCTGCCTGTATGGCGCCACCGGTGGCCAGTTGTTCGCGGCCGGCCAGGCCGGCGAGCGCTTCGCGGTGCGCAACTCGGGTGCGGTCGCGGTGATCGAGGGCACCGGCGATCACTGCTGCGAGTACATGACTGGCGGGGTGGTCTGCGTTCTGGGCCGCACCGGCCTGAACTTCGGCGCCGGCTTTACCGGCGGCTTCGCCTATGTGCTCGACCTGGAGCGCGCCTTCGTCGATCGCTACAACCACGAACTCATCGACATACACCGGCTCACCAACGAGGACATGCTGAACAACGTGCAACACCTCGAGGAACTCATACGCCTGCACGTGAGCGAGAGCGGCAGTGTCTGGGGCGATGAGATCATCAACGATCTGCGCTCCTACATCGGCCATTTCTGGCTGGTCAAGCCGAAGGCCGCATCGATCGATTCGCTGATCGAGCATCTGCGCAGTGCGGCTTGAAATGGTCGACAAGACTCTTCAATTCCTGGATTTTCCGCGCCGCGAACCGGAAAAAATTGCGGTAGCAGAGCGCATTCAAGTGTTCAACGAAATCTATACGCGCTATGAACCGGAAGTGGCCGCGCAGCAGGCTGGCCGCTGCCTGTCGTGCGGCAATCCGTTCTGCGAATGGAAGTGCCCGGTCCACAACTACATTCCGAACTGGTTGAATCTGCTCAGCGAGGGGAAATTGTTCGAAGCGGCCGAGCTGTCTCATCGCACCAACTCATTGCCGGAGGTCTGCGGCCGCATTTGCCCCCAGGACCGTCTGTGCGAAGGCGCCTGCACGCTCAACGACGGGCTGGGTGCGGTCACCATTGGCTCGATCGAAAAATACATCACCGACGAGGCGGTCAAACAAGGGTGGCGGCCAGACATGTCGGGCGTGCGCGTGACCGACAAGCGCGTCGCCGTTGTCGGCGCCGGTCCCGCGGGACTGGGCTGCGCCGACATTCTGGTGCGCAATGGTGTCAAACCCATAGTGTTCGATCGTTACGCTCGCATCGGCGGACTGCTGACATTCGGTATTCCGCCGTTCAAGCTTGAAAAGCAAGTGGTGGAGACGCGCCGCGAACTCATGGAGGGCATGGGCGTTGAGTTCCGGCTTGGTGTCGAGATCGGAGCCGGCATCAGTTTCGACGAACTGCTGCGCGAGTACGATGCCGTGTTCCTCGGCATGGGCACTTACAACTATGTCAAAGGCGGCTTTGCGGGCGAGAATTTACCGGGCGTGTACGAGGCCCTGCCCTATCTGATCGCCAATATAGATCGCGAGCTCGGGTTGCCGGGCGCGGAGCAGCGCTTCATTGATCTGAAGGGTCAACGCGTGGTGGTGATGGGCGGCGGTGATACCGGCATGGACTGCAACCGCACCGCGATCCGTCAGGGCGCCGAGTCGGTGACCTGCACTTACCGCCGCGATGAACAGCATATGCCTGGCTCGCGTCGCGATTACAAGAACAGCAAGGAAGAGGGCGTCGAGTTCCTGTTCAATTGCCAGCCGGTGGAGATAATCGGCAAGCGGCGTGTTGAGGGCATCAAAGTTGTTGAAACGCGGCTCGGACCGCCGGGACCGCGCCGTCGCCGCCTGACCGAGACCATTCCCGGCACCGAGACCATCGTCGCGGCCGATGCCGTGATTATCGCATTCGGCTTTGAGCCCAGCCCGGCAGCGTGGTTTGACCAGCATCAGATCGCCTTGCATCCGAGCGGACGCGTGCGCGTGAGTGCCGCGGCACAACGGCCGTTTCAAACTACCAATCCAAAAGTCTTCGCCGGTGGCGACATGGTGCGTGGCTCGGATCTGGTGGTCACGGCGGTGTTCGAAGGACGCGAGGCCGCGCGCGGCATTCTCGACTATCTTAACGTGAGCTGAACGGCACGAGCCTACCTGTACGCATGCGGGTGTCGCTGTTTGGCGAATTCCCGGCAAATCGTGCGCTCGCGCTGCGCTTACTTTCATTTCGCTGTCAGCCGAAACCCAGACTGTGACGCTATAGCGTCTATCGGCACGGCGATCTCCTATGCTGTGCCACGGGTCTTACTAAAGGTGCTCACATGTCACGATCAGTCTGTAACCTCATTGCGCTCGCGACCCTCTCGCTGCTGAGCGGATGTATTGTGCAAACTCGAGCCTACGCGCCACCGCCACCCCGTGTGTACGTTGCCGCGCCCGTGGCCAGTGCCGAGGTCGCAGCACCTGACGTGGATGTTTCGATAACGGCGTCAGAGCCGCCGCCGCCACTGCCTGACTATGAACAGCCGCCTTGTCCGGATGATGGCTATCTCTGGACGCCTGGTTATTGGCACTACGGCTACTCCGGTTACTACTGGGTACCCGGGACCTGGGTGCAGCCGCCGCAGGTCGGCGTGCTTTGGACGCCGGGATATTGGGCATTCAGCGGTGGTGTCTACGGCTTCCATGCCGGCTACTGGGGCCCGCATATCGGCTACTACGGCGGCGTCAACTACGGCTTCGGATACGTGGGCGTCGGGTTTGTCGGCGGTCGTTGGGAAGGCGGCCACTATGCCTATAACACTGCGGTCAATAATGTTCGCACTACCAACATTCACAATACCTACAATGAAACGGTCGTGAATAACGTCACGGTCAATAGAGTCAGCTATAACGGCGGCGCCGGCGGCGTGACCGCGGTGCCCACGGCGCAGGATAGAGCGGCGGCACACGAGGCGCATATTGCGCCCACCGCTGCACAGACATCGCATATCCAGGAAGCGGGCAGGAACCCGGCCTTGTTCGCCAAGGCGAATGGTGGTCACCCGGCCATTGCCGCGACCGCACGGCCCGGTGCCTTCACCGGTGCCGGTGTCGTGGGCGCTCACGGTGCCGCGGGACCCGCGGTCGCCAACGTGCCGGGTAACAATGGCGTGGGCGCAAAAGCGAATGTCCCCGCAGCCAACCTTTCCCATGCGCAGACACTGCATGCCACGCCCGGCGTGAAGCCAAAAACGCAGTTGGCCAAGGTCCCGGCGCCGAAGCCGAAGGCGAAAGCTGCAGGCAACAAGAACCAGGAGCCCGAGAGCGATAGACCTCGCTAGCGCGGCCATTCAGGTCGCGGCCGGCCGCGGGTGCTGGCTGAAAAGAGGCGCTGAGGCTGGTTCGCGCCAATGGGCGATTGCATGGGGATTGCAGTACAGTCTCGATCCCCATGTTTGAACCCGCGACAACTTCCACGTCCGAGCGAGTAACCGCGCCGCTTCACACCACGGCGTACGGGGTGATCGTGGCGGTGGGCTTCTGCCACCTGCTCAACGACATGATGCAATCGCTGCTGCCAGCGATCTATCCGGACCTCAAGAGCAATTTCGGCCTCAATTTCGGCCAGATTGGGGTCGTAACCCTGGTGTATCAGCTCACCGCCTCGATACTGCAGCCGATGATCGGACTGTACGCCGATCGGCGGCCGACACCGCTGGCGCTGCCCGGAGGCACGCTGTTCACGTTGGCCGGACTGCTGGTGCTGTCGATGGCGCACCACTACGCGATCCTGCTCGTGGGCGCTGCACTGATCGGGGTCGGCTCATCGGTATTTCACCCGGAATCCTCGCGCGTCGCGCGCATGGCTTCGGGTGGCCGTTTCGGCCTGGCGCAATCCATATTTCAGGTTGGCGGCAACATCGGCCAGGCGGTCGGGCCGCTGGCTGCGGCGCTGGTGGTGGTGCGATGGGGTCAATCCAGCATTGCCTTTTTTGCATTGCTGTCGCTGGTGTCGTGCGCGATCCTTTGGAACGTCGGACTTTGGTACAAGCATCATGGACTCGAGCGACTGCGCAGCGGCACCGTGCACAAGGCGCCGGGCATGGTATTGCCGCGCGCCGCGGTGCTCGTGGGCATAGCGGTACTGATCATCATGATGTTTTCGAAATTCATCTATCTCGCTGCCATCACCAGTTATTACACCTTCTATCTGATTCATCGCTTCGGCCTGTCGGTGCAGGACGCACAGCTGCATTTGTTCGTGTTCCTGGCGTCCATTGCCGTAGGCACGCTGGTCGGCGGTCCGTTCGGAGATCGCTTCGGGCGCAAATTCGTGATCTGGTTTTCGATCCTGGCGCCGTTGCCTTTCACCTTGTTGCTGCCGCACGTGAGTCTGTTCTGGACCGCTCCCGTGACAGTGGTCATAGGATTGATACTGGCCTCGGCCTTTCCGGCCATCGTGGTCTACGGGCAAGAGCTGATACCCGGGCAGGTGGGCATGATCTCCGGCGTGTTCTTCGGCTTTGCATTCGGTGTCGGCGGTCTCGGTGCGGCCCTGCTGGGCGTGCTCGCCGATCGGACCAGTATCGAGTATGTCTACCAGGTCTGCGCCTACCTGCCGTTGATGGGACTGCTCGCCGGGTTGTTGCCCGATCTCAAGCGGCGGCCGCGCTCGCTCGCCTAGTCGTTGATGGCCTGATAGACCGAGGTCCAGAAATCAAGATACACGCCGGAGAACTGTGGGAACCCCGCGCGCTGCGTCATCAGTATGCCGATCAGGTCCTCATCCGGGTCCGACCACCACGACGTGCCATAGCCGCCATCCCAGCCATAACGTCCGGGTACTGCGGACAGGTCGTCGCGCCCCGTGACTACGCACAGCCCGAAGCCCCAGCCGCGGTGATCGAACTGTCCGGGCACCAATCCCGAGACGGCCTTTTGCGC
Organism: uncultured Gammaproteobacteria bacterium; assembly: GCA_963735775.1. Lineage (GTDB taxonomy): Bacteria > Pseudomonadota > Gammaproteobacteria > Steroidobacterales > Steroidobacteraceae > FEN-1191. The sequence continues at coordinate 630,828 of CAVTMG010000001.1, forward strand.
CGGCGTCAATTGATCGGTGATCATGGTCTGCACTGACAGCCGCGAGAGGATGCGCGTTTCACCAGCCTGTCCCTGCAATAGCAGCATCTGCGCGAACGCGTGGTAGTCGTCGATGCTCGAGATCAATCCGGCTCCGCCATCCGGAAAGGCCGGTGGCCGGCTCCAGGCGCTGTGCTGAATGTCATCGTACAGTTCCAGTGCGCGCGTTTGCGCATTGGGCCAGTAGCTGGCGGCCAGCCGGTTGAGTTTCTCAGCGGGAACACTGAAGGCGGTGTCCTTCATCCCGAGCGGCTCGAAGATTCGCTCGCGCATGAATGTTTCGAGCGATTGCCCGGAGGCTCGTGCGATCAAAGCACCCAGTACCGAGGAACCGGTGTTGTACAGCCAGCGCTCACCGGGCTGCGCCATCAAGGGCAATGTGCCCAGCCGGCGCAGCCACTCGTCCGGCGAATGCGGCGCGCGCGGGTCGGGCGGCCCGAACCCGACCAGCTGCAGCGCATTGATCGCCTTTTGAATCGGTATGGGATCCGCCGGTGCGGGATCCGATGGACCCAGTACATTCCCCCAGCCCAGGCGGAAAGTCAGCAGATCGCGCAATGTGATCGCGCGGTGCGCTGGTTCGGTCTCCTCGAGCGGGCCATCGATGCGCCGGAGCACGCGCCGGTTGGCGAGCTCCGGCAACCAGCGATCAATCGGCTCATCGAGCCGCAGCTTGCACTCCTCGACCAGGATCATGGCAGCGACGGCCGTGATCGGCTTGGTCATCGAGGCGATCCGGAACAATGTGTCGCGCCGCATCGGTTCGCGGGTTTCACGCGAGCCAGAACCGAGCACCTCGGTATGCACCGCGCCGTAACGGCTCAGCAATAGCACCAGGCCCGGTAGCTCACCGCGCTCGACGTAACCCGCCATCACCCGATGCAGCCGCTGCAGCCGCGCCGCGGACCATCCGCCGTCATGCATGAACACTCGCCTCTATCGCCGAACCTGAATGCCCAGATAGAACAGCACCGTCTGTTGATCGCGGCTGGTGGCGCCGAAATCGTGTCCGAGCGCGAATAATAGCGCCAGCGAGTCGCCGATTTCGCGCCGGCCGCCAAGATTGAGCAAGGTCTGCGGCGAGTGCGGTTCAAACGTCGCGCGAATCTCGGCCAGGCATTCCAGTTGTGGGGCACAGGCGCGCGACACAACCAAACCGGTGGCCCAGGCATCGCCTCCGATCGAGGATAGATATCGGCCCAGTTCACCATCCAATCCGTATCCGGCAAGCTCGATTGAGGCCTCGAGCGGCAGGAACCAGGTCTCGCCGGCATCGGTGATGCCGCGCCGATAGGACGAGGGTGCGAAGTTGGTGGTGAGCTGCGGGTAAGTGGACAGCGAAAATCCCGCCGTCTTTTGGTCGATGAAGCGCCACTTGAACCCCAACTGGCTGGCGCCGAGCCCGGACTGCAACGGCTTGCCGTCCTGCTCGGACAACACCCAGGGCGTGTCTATCTTGAGCTGAAGGTCATCGCCCCAGCCGTAGTTGATGTCGGCGTCGGGCAGCGACAGCTGTTTGAGTCCGGGCGTACGCCTACCGATCGCGGCAATATTAATTTCCCAATGTCCATCGGCGACGGTGTCCGGATCGTCACTCACCAACGGCGGGCCGCCCTGCGACCAAGCCGCAAGCGACAAGCCGCCGCACAATGCCGCGGCCAGCGTACCGAAAATGCATGGGAACGAGCGCCGCATCAGGTCGGCATTGTGTAACATGCCCGGCCAGACCGCACGGCGCCAAGCAGGGGAAGTTAAACCATGTATACCCGGCCAACCGCGCCGCTTCCGATCGGTGGCGTTGTCGACGATGCGATCAAGCTCTACCGCGAGAGCTTTGCGATCTGCTGGCCCATAGCGCTTCTGGGTTCGCTGACCATGGGGGCCTTCGGAATCTTTCTGACTATTTACATGCGCAATGCGGGTCTGGACCTTACCGGCATGGCGCAGTTGCAGGTATTCAATCAGCCGCCGATCTGGTCGCTGTATCTGTTGGAGTCCGTGCTGACGCTGGCATTTTACGGCGCCCTGCTTGCCAGCCAAAACGCGCTGGCGCTCGGCAATGCGCCGCTGAGCTTGGGCGAGGCTCTGGGCATAGGTTTCGCGCGCCTGGGGCGCGCCGTCATCGCCGCAATCGTCTGGTCGATCGTCATTGTCATCGGGTTGCTGTCGCTGGCCGTGCCCGGCGTTTATTTGCTCGGTGCGCTATGCCTGTGGCCGGTGGCCCTTTATGCCGATGATGCCGGAGCAATGCAGTCACTTCAAATCAGTCGCGACCTGATCAAAGGACATTGGTGGCGATCCTCGACCATTGTGACCATTGCGTTAATCATCATATTGGTGTTCACGATAGTAGTCGGTCTTGTGGCCGGGTTGCTGGTGGCGATGTCGCTGCGTGACATCGCCACCGCGGAGCTCGTGATTCAAGGTGTGGGCATCGTCGCAAACGTATTCATGTTGCCGATGGTCCCGGCGGTACTGCTGGTGATGTATCGCGATTTGAAATTACGGCGCGAGGGCGGCGATCTTGCGGCGCGTTTCGGGGCGCTGCCTTAGGCCAGCCCGAAGAACACATGCGTCTCATGTCGTGGGCGGCAGCAAGGCGCGCAGCCGTTGCTGCAGTTCCGCGTCGCCGATATCGCTCAGCGAGGCGCTGGACAGACTCGGAGTAGCGCGCACCAGCAGGGCGCGCCCCAGGGCGTCGCGATGTTCGACCGACAATGACAGCCAGCGCTCGAGCAGTTCATTGAGCAGTTCCAGTACATCGGGCTCCAGTCCCGTCTGCGCGAGCAGTGCCGGCAGGCTTGCCAGCTTCTGGGTTGCGTCTGCGGCCTCCAGTACCAGCACGGTGCCGGCCGCCATGTCGCCGATGCGCAGGCGCTGGGCGCTGAGCATGCAGCTGGATAAGCCGACCAAGTACATGAACGGCATTGAATCGAGAATCCGGAAAATATTGCGCGTCAGAATGGCGCCAGCCGAGGGCAGGCCACCGGTGCGCGTGACCAGGCGCACGCCCGCCGTGCGCTTGCCGGGAGTGCGGCCGTGCATGAGCAGTTCCAGCACCGGGTGATAGAGGAAGTAAATCAGCAGTCCCGGCAGCACACCGGTCAATGCGAACAGGCCATGCCATCCCCGACCCACGTCCAGCAGTCCGAAGCCCATGAGCAATAGCCAGACGATGAGCATCCAGGCGGCAGTGAGCAGTACCCGAATATGCCAGTCGATCACAAAGGCGTAGCTGCGGCTGCCGGGCCCGGCTATGGGAAGAGTGAGTTCCACCCCGGTCAGTCCGGGAATGCGCAAGTGCTCTGGGGCGTCCATAGGAGCGCAAGTGTGCATAAAAGCGCGGTCAGCAGCCAAAAAAAACCCCGCTTGGCGGGGTTTCAGGCGCTCTTCACACTCGACACAGGTCTGTCTCAGATGGACATCAATGTGCAGACCTGAGCGTCTGGCCTTATAAGGCCCGTCCCGAAAGTGCGGGACCAGCGCGTCAATTCGCGCTAAGGACCACTCGCGGCAGGCCCAAAATGTTGGCATACCGCAGTCTGTGTCCATCCGGACAGCCCGAGTTTCTCCAATCGAAAGCAGCAGAATCCACGACTGTCCGATTTATGCCGCACCGTTACGCGTTGCGGCAAGTGCAGGAGACTATATCGTCTCCGTGGGAACAAAACTATAACGGATCAATGAATTGATGCGCATCCGTCGCCAATCTGCGACGCCTCTCTCAGATTATTTGCAAGTCGATGTGGTGCCGATCACACGTACCGTCGGGAACGGGCGGGGCGCGGAATATGTCTAATTGCCGCGGTTTTTCAGCATGTCCGTACAATCCGGAGCATGAACAGAAAAGCAGATCGGCTGGTAGGGCCAGGCCTGTGCGCGCTGCTGCTGTGCCTGATCGCGACGCCGGTGCCGGCGCAGGCTCCGGTGCGCGTCGCCGCCATTTCGGCGCGGGCGCTGCGGCATGAGCTGGATTCGGCTGAGGCGCTGCTGCGCACGCGGCTGGCGGCGCTGCCGGCGGGCAGCGGCGTCATCCTGTTGCGCGACCCGGAGAGCCTGACAGTGCGTATTCCTTCGCGCGACCTGTTCGATGCCGACAGCGCGCAGTTCAGCCACGAACACGCCCAGGGATTGCCGTGGTCGGCCGTGGTGGCGCTGCTGCACAAGCGCCGTCGCCTGCAGGCACAGATCTATGTCTATACCGACAGCATCGGCGGATCGAGTTGGAACGAGAGATTCTCGCAACAGCGAGCGCTGGCGCTGCTGGCGGCACTGCACACGGCCGCCATCCCGCCTGGGCGCGCGTCCGCTGCGGGCCTGGGGGCCAGTGCTGAGCTGGACATCAACGACACGCCCGAAGGGCGTGAGCAGAATCGCCGTGTCGAGGTGGTATTCGGGCCGCCGCCGATGCGCACACCCTAGCGCGCATCGGCCGGCTGACGATCAGGCTGGCGCGGGCAGCAGCGCTCGCAGCCGGTTCATGGCGCCGGCTTCGATCTGCCCGGACAGCTGTTTCCGTTTGACTTCGTGAAGATCGACCGGCCATTCGCCAATGGCACCGGCTCGGATCAAGCCAACACTGGCATGATGGCTGCAATCGTGCAGATTGCCGAGAGTCTGAACCTGACGGCGATCGCAGAGATCGTCGAACCCGAGGCGGCCGCAAAAACGCTGCAGGAAATGGGTTGCAATTTCGGCCAGGGTCACTATTTCAGCGAACCGCTCGAAGTCGAGTCGGCTCTGCAGCAGTTGCGTAACAGGAGCCGTTCCCGGCCCACGAGCCATCGGGCACCGTCGAGGTGGCCCACCTTGCCGGACGACGACTCGCCGACACTGCTGCTGCCGGCGGACGCGGTTCATTTTCCCCAGGAAGGGAGATCTCCTGAGGCGCCTCAGTCCTCGGTGGGTAAGCCGCGATGTATTTCGAGTCAACGGCAACTTCAAAAATATGCCCGTACCCGTGCTGAACCTTTTCCCGGGCATGACGTCAATCCTTACTGTGTGAGCTGCTGTTTCCGAGCTCGCGCGCGGTCCGCCTGGACGTAGGAATCCGCCGACAAAAGCCTTTGCAATTCTGGCCTAGGGGCTGGAGACTGGGTTAGAGATATTGAGCGTTGACCGATAGGACCTGCGGTGCGAACGTGGTCCTGTATTTGAGGATCGAGCATGAAATTACATCGTCTCGCCGTATCGCAGTTGGTCGATGCTCCGGTCAACACTGTGTACTCCATTCTGGCTGACTACCGCATCGGACATCCGCGCATACTGCCCCGGCCCCCGTTTGTATCCATGCAGGTGGTACACGGTGGGGTGGGTGCCGGCACGCAGTTCGATCTGACGACCCGCTTTCTCGGACGCGAGCGCGTTTATCACGGAATAGTGAGCGAGCCTCATCCCGGACGAGTGCTCGTTGAAAAGTATCAGGGCACTGATCTGGTGACATTGTTCATTATTGAGCCCCTCGATATTGGTGACGGCTCGAATGTAACGATAGTGACCGATAGTCTGGTACACGAGGGTTTATTAGGCCGAGTCGAGGCATGGTTTGCGGATGCTTTACTGCGTCGCGTCTACAAAAAGGAACTGCGTAATCTCGCTGGATTGGGACTCGGGTTTTCTGTCCTGAAGTCGGCATGAACGCAGCTCCGGGCATTATTGAGTGATCTCAGGCTCGACCAGTCTGGCCAGGTTGCGCAGCGATTCCTGCCAGCCCAGGTAACAGGCTTCGACGGGAATGACATCCGGCAATCCTTCCTGCACGATATGGACTTCCGTGCCCATAGACACCTTCTTCAGTGTCACGGTCACTAGAATCTCGCCCGGCAAGTTCGGGTCCTCGAACTTGTCGGTGTAGCGCAGGCGTTCGCCAGGGACCAGCTCGACATAGGTACCGCCGAAGGAGTGGCTGTGTCCGGTGGTGAAATTCCGAAAGGACATCCTGTAGGAGCCACCGGCCTTCGGCTCGCTATGATGGACGGTGCCGGTAAAGCCATTTGGTGGTAACCATTTGGCCATCGCGTCCGGCTCGATGAACGCGCGGTAAACCTTCTCGGGCTTGCTCGCCAGGACCCGATGCAGTCGCACGGTGTTGGGCATGGTCAGTTCTCCAATAACTAGGCACCAGGAATCGGCAGTACCGGCATGATCTCGATGGAATCGCCCGGGAAGATGTCAAAGTGCGGGTGCTTCTCGAACAGCTTTGCCGCGGCGTCGTGCGAAGCCGCGCGCACAACCGTAAAGGCGCCCAGGTGATTGCTCGTATCCTCGATCCCATGCTGCGAGACTTTCTTGGTTTTCCCCAATGGTCCGCCCATGGTGACAATGGCGGCATGGTGTTTCTCGGCCCACGCCTTCCATCTCGCGATGCCCTCTTGTTCCTTCGTGCGGCGCTCGCCCTCGGGCAGGGCATCCCAGGCGGCTCGTCGCGCACTGGTTTTGCTGCCAAGGAACACGGCCAGATAGGTATCGTTCGCACTCATGATGTCTCCTTTATTTTGCTCTTTGCCGGTTGGAACAACAGCTCGATGTAGCGGCGCAAGTGATCGATGCTCGCGGCCGCGATGGCGGCGCCGCCGCCCGCCTTCGCCATGATGAAGGCACCTTGCAGAACCGCTTGCGTATGCAAGCCCAGGCTCTCAGCGGTCCAGGAAGCGCGAACCCGATATCGCTTCCTCGCCTCGGCGATGTCCGCAGCCACCTTGGCGGCGTGTCCGCTGATGCTGGCCTCGCACGCCTCGCGGATGTCGGGGTTGGTGCTATAGATCTCCTGCACCATCGTTCCGACCAGACAGGTGAATTCGGCGATTTCTCCTTTGAGGATCGCCTTGCGGAAATCGAGGTAGCCGAGGACCCGGTCGAGTGGGTCGCTGTGCCGGTGATAGGGTGCAGTGTCAAATAATGCCCCGGTGATCTCGGACCAATGCTTCGCGGCGGCGACCGCCAGCGCGTCTTTACTTTTGAAGTGATGAAAGAACGCACCCTTGGTTACGCCGGCCTGGGCGCAAAGTTCGTCGACCGAGGTCGATGAGTAGCCCTTCTCGCGAATAAGCGACAGAGCGGCATCGAGCAGGCTTTGCCGGGCCCCGGCTTTTGGCAACGTGGCCGTGCTTTTGTGGTCCATGAGGCGAGCATACCAACTGGTCGGTATGTGCGTCAAGACGATTGTTGACGAGAGAAAAGACACGCCCAGGCTCGCCGTTAAGGGCGCCGCACACCTTGGCTGAACCAATCCTTAACGCCCACAAATTTTTCACTCACCGCATAGGCGCTCCTAACATCGGCAATAGCATAGGTCGCGCAACGCTGTAGGTGGCCACTGTCACCGCAAATATTAGTCTACGGTTATCAATCAGATACCTGCTGACCAGGCCTTTGACGTAGGCATTCGCGAAGCGGGGTTTGCTGTTGGGCTTATGGGTAGCGGAAATCGAAGGCGGTAAAACATGCCCGTCACCCATCAACCAACTGAGAGCCCAATATGATGAACTCTAATTCAACCAGCAAAATCGTAGTTGGCGTTGGCCTCGCCGTGGTCTTCGGCCTCGGGGTGTCCTTATTCGCTGTGCGCGCCCAGCACGAAAGCCAGGTCGCATCCAAGGCACCGGCGCCGGCGCTGGCGGCCCCCGCCGACCAGGCCGCGACCGAACAAACGCCGCCCGCACCAGTGCCGACGGATCAGACCGCGACTCCCCCGAGCACGCCACCGGCCGCGGCGCCCGCGGCTCCGCCGCCTTCAGTGGCTGCGACCGCGCCCAGCACACCGGCTGTCGATGAGGGCAAGCCGGCCAAGTCCAAGGCCTCCGATCGTGCCAGCCGCCACGTTGCCAAGGCGCGCAACGGCAGTGACAGTACCACCACGCGGGTGGCGTCCGCTGACTCGATGAACGCCAGCCACGCCGAAGACGCTGCGGCGAGCAGTTCGGGCAGCGCGCAAAGCAACCAGGCGCCGGCGCCCGCGGCGACTTCAAGTGACACGACCAGTGACACGACGTTGCCGGCCTCGGCGGCTGCGCAAACCGGGCAGGACGCTGCGACCAGCGCCGCTCCCGCCGCGGCGAGCGATGCGGCGCCCGCATCAGACGACCGGATCACCACTGATGTGAAGTCTGAGATCGCCACCGCCGCGCCCAACAGCAATGTCGGCGTCACCACAACCAACGGCGTTGTCGCCTTGGCCGGGACCGTACCCAATCAGGATGCCGCCGATCAAGCCAGGCAGGCGGCTCAGCGGGTTGCGGGCGTCAAGCACGTAGACGCATCGGCCCTGACGGTAAGCAATCAATAGCCGCAGTGAGCTGTGTCAACGGACCGGTGCGGCGTCCCACCGCCCATCGGTCCGTCGGCGCTACTCCATGTAACACCCGTCAGCCTGCATTTTGAGGCAGCTCAGTACTGCCTCTTCGCGTTCGTGCGCGCTGAAGCGCCCATTGAACGAATTTGACTGGCGCTGTGTCGCGGCTATCTGGGCTCGAACGCCCAAATAACCTACCAGAATCGCAATGAGCGTGACCGTCCCGACCGTTAGCCGTCGCGAATGAAGTTGCATGGCCTGATCTCCTCGATGAAATGGTACCCACCGGACGCGAGCCGCTGCGCCGTACTTGCCGTTCCTACCAGTAAGCGCAATCCGGTCGAGAAACCCGACAGGCCCGTTCAACTAATATTCCTAATGCGTCGCAGCAATCCGGCGACTCCCCCGGTTGCCTGGTGGTTCGGCGATGGGCATGCTCATTGTTGGACAACAGCGTGAGCTCACAATGGCCGAAGAGTTCTGGCCGCCGCTGCTTCGTGACGTCGAGGCCAACGTTGCCGGCGCTAAAGAGCGGCTTTTCGCCACCCTGTACGACAACCTTCACCGGCTTGCGGAGCGGCAGTTGAGCGTCGGTGGAGACGTCGGCATCACACCCACGACGCTGCTACATGAAACCTATCTCGGCATGTCCCGGAACCAGGCGCAGTTTCCGGACCGCGCGCGCTTCATGAGCTACGCTGCGCGCGTCATGCGCAGCCTGATCATCGACTTCGCGCGCGAGCGACGGGCGCAGAAGCGTGGGGCCGGATTTCATATCACGCAGCTGGAGACGGGAGGTATGGAAAAGCACCCGGCACCGGAGGTTGACGAGGGGCAATTGCAGCGGCTGTCGGCAGCGCTCGATCAACTGGCCGTGCACGACACCCGGCTCGCCGAGCTGGTCGACCTGAAGTATTTCTGTGGACTAACCTTGATCGAGATCGCTGCCATGCGCGGCGTTTCCGAACGGACTGTGCAACGCGACTGGGATAAGGCGCGAGTGTTTCTGCACCGGGAGATCGAGACCTGAGTGATGCAACCCCGGCGGCGCGTTACTTGCCGCCGCTACGGGGTTCAAAGTCAGCGCCTGGTCTGGATTGCCGACGCCGAGTGCTGCCGTGAGGCAGAGCACGGCGGTGTGTGCAGCGGCTGACGCACCGTCTTTATCGTTGAGCGCTGCTCGCGCTTTCGCGAGCCACAGCGATGCTTCACCCACATCGGCGCTGTTTGCCGGATTGCGCGCGCGCTGTCGGTCGGCATTCAGCGCCTGGTCCGCTGATTGGCCGCGTCCTGGTATCGCCCCTGGACCAGCGCAATTCTCGATGACAGAGCAGGGCGCCGGGAAGCTGGTTGCGCTGTCGGCGGCGTTCGCCGCCAGCAGGAGCGGATACAAAACGTGGCGCGCATCCTCTGAGCGTCCCTGAGCCAGGAGCCATTCGACACGCACGAGTTGCGCACGCATTGCCGGCAAACTATTGGATAACGAGTTATCCCTGGCAAGCATATCGTCCTGGTCGAGTCGAATCCGGCCTCGGAAAGTCGATTGAGCGCGATCAACGCCCGTGCCCGGTGCCAGCGGGCGTGTATCTGCAAGCTCAGGTCATTTTCGTTCTGTGCCGCCTTTAAACCGCGGTCGAACCAGACGAGCGCCTCGGCAGGCTGTGCGGTCCTCGAGAAAGCAGGTCCCGTACAGTACCGACATGGCCGTGATGATGTCCCGATCGGTCGATTGCAGCCGGGCGATCAGATCCTTTTCCCGGACGCACGCGGCATTGACTTCGCCGAAGCCCATGAGGCTCGAGGCAACGTTATGGAGCGCCGTCATGGCGAAGTCGGTATCGGACAGGCCGCTCTGTTCAGCCGCAGCCAGCGCTCGCTCCACGTAGTCGAAGCCTTTGTGCGTATCGCCGACGGTCTTGTAGTAGTCCGAGATACGCCCCAGCAAGCTGGAGTAGCGCAAATCGTGCGTTTCGCCGGCGCGCTCCAGCAATGCCAGCGCCTTTTCCGCAATGGGCACGGCGAGCATCGGATTGCCCTGAGCGTCGGCCAGGTCGGCCTCGGCCTCCATGCAGTCCTCGACATAGAGCGGATCGGGGCTGGGTGTGCGAGCCAGCGCCGCGCGTCCGGCGGCGAGCCTCTCGCGTGCGCGCTGCACGTGACCGAGGTCAAGTTCCGCTCCGGCGAGGCCGCACTCGGATCGTGCCAGCAACGATGAGTCGTGTGTCTGGCGAGCGATGTCGCCTACTTGCTGCAGCAGGGCGTATTGCCTGCTGGTCAACCCAAGGTCGGAATACCGGGACGATAGATTGAGCAGAGCATTCGCCCGGAAATCGGGATCGCCAGCGTAATGTTCGCTGAGCAGTCGAAGGCCCGCGTCGAGCAGTTGTTCCGCCGTCGTCGGCTTGGTGCCGACGGTAGACATCATCAATGTCACGAACTCGGCCTGCAGTTCCGCGCGTTTCGCCTGTTCACGTGAATGATCGCGTTGGATTTGCGCCTCGCGCATCTGGAATAGGGCGAAAGCCGTGGTGCCAATGAGTGCCAATATGGCGACGCTGCTGGCGATAACCGCCGTCCGGTAACGGCCCACGAATTTGCCCACGCGATAGCCGATCAGGTTCGTGCGGGCGGCGATCGGCTCGTTGGCCAGATATCGGCGCAGATCGTCGGCGTACGCCGCGGCGGTCGCGTAGCGCTCCTGGGGAATTTTGCGCAGGGCTTTCGACACGATCGCATCGAGGTCGCCGCGTAACGCCTTGCGCCGAAGCGGCGGCGCCACATCCGACAGGCGCATCGGATCGCGATCGAGCGTCGACCGGATGCGCTCGGCACGCGTTGAACCGCTGGGCCCCAAGGGCAGGCGCCCGGCGAGCAAGACAAACATCAGGACGCCGACCTGGTATACGTCCGTGGCCGTGGACACGGGTTCGCCCAATATCTGCTCCGGAGCCGCGAAGTCTGGGGTGAGAGCAGACTCCTCGATGCGGGTGAGCGCCGATTCTCCCTCGCCAGTTGCCTCGACATGGAGCAACTTGGCGATACCGAAATCGAGTAGCTTCGGCTCGCCAGAGGCGGTCACCAGAATATTCGAGGGCTTGATATCCCGGTGCACGATCAGGTTGCTGTGCGCGTGGGCCAGGGCCGCGAGAACCTTCAGCAGCAGGCGCATCCGGGCTTCTATGTCCAGTGAGTGGTCGTCGCAGAAAACATCGATCGGTTTGCCCTCGACGTACTCCAACACCAGATAGGGTCTGCCGTCGGCGGTTGCGCCGGCATCGAGCAGGCGCGCGATGTTCGGATGAGCCACTCGCGCGAGCAGGCGGCCCTCGCGCCGGAATCGGTCGAGATTGGCTGGGGAGACGGCGTGGCTATCGAGGAACTTGATGGCAACCTGGCCCTCGAAGCGACCATCGGTGCGACCTGCCAACCACACTTCACCCATACCGCCGCGGCCGATAAGGGACGAGATCGAATAGGCGCCGACCTGAGTGCCCACACCCTCGCGGCCGACGCGGTTGACGGGGCTATCTTCCAGGAACCCGTTGGCTTGCAGCATGTCGCGCCGTGCCAGCAGTGCGCGCAGATCCGCGGCGATATTCGGTTGTTCGAATTCGAGTCGCGATAGATATTCCTCGCGCGCAGGATTCGACAGATCGAGCGCCTCGTTGAGATACGGCTCAATCGCGGACCAGTCTGGTTGTCCCGGGCTCGTAATCACCAGCCATTGTACAATCTGGCGCCATAAGGGAATTTTCCTGCAATCCGTTACAAATCCGTAACAGGGGTTGGCAAAACGGGCGCCGGATATTGCAATGTGTTAACCAGTGCGTCCTTTGCGCCCGGAGTGGTTTAATAGAATAGGAACAAATGAGCACAGGGATGAGTTCTTTGAAATCACTCTTCGTGGACGGCGCTGCCCGCTGCGCAACGCTAGCGGCTTTGGTCGCGCTATCCGCCTGCGGTGGAGACGGTAGCAGCAGCTTCGCCAACTCTGGAACCGCCTCGAGCGCAAGCAGCTCGGGAAGCGGTGACGGATGGGTGGCCGGTGTCTTTGAGCCTGCGACGCACTTCGTCGCCCAGTGTCAAAACCCGCGTTCGGGCACCGATCCTATTACCCATGTGGCGTATCCGGATGTGTCTGGCACCATCCTGGATGAGAACAACTGGCTGCGATCATGGACCAACCAGCTGTACCTGTGGTATCGCGAAGTGCCGGATCTTGATCCCGGCACGTACTCCACGACGGCTGCCTACTTCGCAGTCCTCAAGACCAGCGCGACCACGTCTACCGGAAATCCCAAGGACAGGTTCCACTTTACTTATCCGACCACCATCTGGGAGCAGATGTCGCAGGCTGGCGTTGATATCGGTTATGGCCTGAATTGGGACATCGTGGTGGCCACACCGCCGCGACTGGTATACGCCGCCTACGTCTGGCCCGGCGATGCGGCCGCTTCCGCAGGCATCGTGCGCGGCGCGCAGGTTCTGGCTATCGATGGCGTCGACATGGTCAATGCCGCCGACAGCGCCAGCGTCGCTACGCTGAATGAAGGCCTGACGCCCACGGCGACTGGGGAATCGCACACTTTCACGCTGCAGAATGCGGGCTCGAGCACCACCTACATGGTGACCATGCAATCGGCAGCCGTGACCGAGACCCCCGTGCCCATCGTCACCACCGTTTCGGGACCAAACGGAACCGTGGGCTACATCCTGTTCAACGATCACATCGCTACGTCCGAACAGGAGCTGATCGCGGCGATCAATCAGCTGCGTACGGCGAATGTGACCGAACTGGTGCTGGATATCCGTTACAACGGCGGTGGCTATCTCGACATCGCCAGCGAGCTGGCATACATGATCGCGGGTCCGGGTCCCACCAGCGGCCAGACCTTCGATCAGCAGATTTTCAATGATAAATACCCGAGCACCAATCCGGTGACGGGCCAGCCGCTGACACCGACAGCTTTTCACAGCACTTCGCAGGGCTTCTCATCCACGCCTGCGGCCGGGACGAGCTTGCCGTACCTGGGATTGACGAGGGTTTTCGTCCTCACCGGCCCAGGCACCTGCTCCGCGAGCGAGGCCATCATCAACGGTCTCAACGGCGTCAATGTCCAGCCGATTCAGATCGGCTCCACCACATGCGGCAAACCCTACGGCTTTTATCCGCAGGACAATTGCGGCACGACTTACTTCTCGATCGAATTTCAGGGTAACAATGCACAGGGATTCGGCAACTATCCGGACGGATTCTCGCCGCAGAACTCGACCACGTTGACCAGCGCCGTGCTGACCGGCTGCTCGGTCGCCGATGACTTTGGACATGCGCTGGGCGACCCGGCGGAGGGCCGGCTCGCCGCGGCGTTGGGTTACATCGCCGGTCAGGGCTGTCCGTCGCCGCCGACGGGCGTTGCTCGCGTGCGCGGCCTCGAGCGCGAGAGTGTGCACAAGGCGCCGTGGCGCGAGAATCGAATCCTACGTCAATAATTCAGCGCGCCGCATCGCTGGCCTCCGGGGCAGCCGCGCTGGTCCTGATGAGCTCCTGCGAGGCACTGCCGGCGCAGGAGCCGCAGCCCGCCTTCCTTACCAGCCCGACCGCACAGAGCCGTGCGGAGTTGCGCCGAGTCGTCAGCACTGCATTGAACGGTGTGCCGGTCAGGCTGGCTGACGATGCACTCACGCATGACGGCGCCCTGATCGTCGATCGCAGCCAGTTTCGCGATGCCGCCGGTATGCCGGTGAATGGCCGCGAACTTGGCAAACCGGAACATTTTCAGCTGGTGAAGCAGGGCCGACGCTGCATCTTGATTCACCAGCGCACCGGGAAGCGCTGGATTCTGCACTCCGCCACCTGTGTGGGCACCATGGCTGCGAAGTAAAAGAGCGTAACCTTGGGGGCCGGAGTCTTTGCAGGATAACAATGCAGCAACGCGATTTTTCGAGGCGGCGATTTCTGCTGGCGGTGTTCATCGTCTCCGGGTTCACCGGGCTGATTTACGAATCAATCTGGTCGCACTACCTGAAACTGTTCCTCGGCCATGCTGCCTACGCGCAGACGCTGGTGCTGGCCATCTTCATGGGAGGAATGGCGCTTGGATCATGGGCGGTCGCGACGCTACTCTGCCCGCATCCGGCAAGCTGCTGTCGGGCTACGTCCTGGTGGAGGGGCTGATCGGGATACTCGGCATCTTTTTTCACCGACATTCGTCGCTGCGGTTAATTTCTCGTTTGCCACGGTCATACCCGCGCTTCCCGCCGGGTTGCTGATTCAGGCCTACAAGTGGTCACTCGGCTGCCCTTCTGATCCTGCCGCAGTCCGTGCTTCTGGGCATGACCTTTCCGCTGATCAGCGGCGGCCTGATCCGCCGTTGGCCGGAGCGACCGGGCGAGACGCTGGCGACCCTGTATTTCACCAACAGCCTGGGCGCCGCGATCGGAGTTCTGGTCAGCGGTTTTGTGCTGATTGGAGCCGTTGGCCTGCCCGGCACCATCCTGACCGCCGGTCTGATCAATGTCGCGCTGGCCTTGGTGGTCTGGTGATCGTCCGCGAGCAGACCGAGCCCGCTCGGCCGCCCCTGACTACCGCCGCAGCGCTCCGGCGAACGACACATTGTCGAGATGGTTCACGATCGCGGCATTCCTGACCGGCGCGGCGTCGTTCATGTACGAGCTGGGATGGATCCGCATGCTCAGCCTGGTGCTCGGCAGCTCGACCCATTCGTTCGAACTCATGCTCAGCGCGTTCATCTTCGGTCTGGCATTCGGCGGACTGTATGTGCGTCGGCGCATCGACGCGGATCCGGCGATCCCAGTGGCATACGTGGCCAGGTCCTGTCGCATGGGCGCTCCTGGCCGCGCTGACCCTGCCGGCCTACAACCTGACGTTTGATTTCATGGCATGGTTCTGGGCACCTCTACCCACACCGCCGGCGGATATGTCGCATTCAACGTGATAAGCCAGGCGATTGCCGCGCTGATCATGATTCCGGCGACATTTTGCGCGGGCATGACCTTCCGCTGCTGACGCAGGAACTCATGCGTCGCGGCACCGGCGAACGAGCCATCGGCACGATCTATTCGGTGAACACACTCGGCGCGATTGTCGGCGTGCTGCTGACGGTCCACGTACTCATGCCACTCATCGGGGTCAAGGGCGTCATCCTGGCGGGCGCCGGCATCCATATGGCTCTAGGCTTCTCGCGCCTGTTGCCGGCATCAGCTGCCCGTCGCGCGTCTCGGTCGCGGCCATGGCGGCGGCCATCGTGTGTCGGCTTCGCTTTTTGTCGTCACTCTGGATCCGCTGAAGATGGCATCGGGCGTATACCGCACCGGTATCGGCGACGCTGCCGGACGGGGCGAGCGTGGCGCTATCTGCGCGACGGCAAGACTGCCACGATCAGCCTGGTCGAACTGTCCGGCAAGGTGACGATAGCCACCAACGGAAAGCCGGACGCGAGCATGCAGATGGGCCCGGAGCAGCGACGCTCGACGAGAGCACCATGGTGCTGGCCGCAGCCATCCCCCTGAGCATGCAGCCGAATCCCGCGCGCGTCGCGAACATCGGGTTCGGATCGGGGGTCACGACCCATACGCTCCTCACGACGGGCTCGTCAAACGGCTGGACTCGATCGAGATCGAGCCGCTCATGGTGGAAGCTGCGCGCAAGGGTTTTGGCCCTCGTATCGCCAACGTGTTCGAAGATCCGCGCAGCCACATCGTCTACGAGGATGCAAAGACCTTCTTTGCCAGCGCGCGTGCGCCGTACGATCTGATAGTCTCGGAACCATCCAATCCGTGGGTAAGCGGGGTCGCGACTCTATTTTCGGATGAGTTCTATGGCCGTATCGCGCAATACCTAACACCCGACGGCTACTTCGTGCAGTGGATGCAGGTCTACGAGACCGACCTCGGGGTCGCTGGCGTCGGTCATCAAGGCACTGGCGCCGCACTTCGGCGCATATGCGCTCTACAATACGGATGATTCTGATATTCTAATCGTCGCCACTCGCGGCGCGGTGCTGCGAACCCCGGATGATCGCTGCTGCAATCGCCGGAGTTGCGGGCAGAACTCACGCGCGTCGGCGTGCAATCGGTAGCTGACATTAGCGTGCGGAAGATCGGCGATAATCTGACGATCGGCCCGTTTCTGCAGACGATGGCGGTTCCGGCAAATTCGATTTTTTCCCTTTGTGGATCTCAATGCGCCGCGCTTGCGCTACATGGGCGAGAACGCCGCCGAACTTCCGGCGCTGACCGTCTTGCCTATTCCGTTCCTGGAATTGCTACGATGGTTCCACGCGCCAGGATCCGACCGCAGAGCCCGCCGCGACCAGCGCGCTGCGTCGCGACCGCCTGGTGCGGCGAGCGCTTGAAATTCGCCGGGCTGTGTCCAGTGGCAGCCTCAACGGCATGGATCCCCTCAGTGCCTTGTATCTGTCGCGCGTTGACATGAGTCGCGAGCGGTGCGCTACCAGGGAAGGGATTGATGCCTGGAGAGTCGCCGTCAGGACGATCAGCGACGATACCTCGGCGTTTCTTGATCCGCCGGAGCTGGAGGGGATCTGGAGCAAGGTTGCCTCCAGTGCCTGTTATGGCGATCTCAGCGGCGATGACAAAACCTGGGCGGATTTGCTCGCCGCCGTGGCGCGCAGGAGCGCGCCCGAGATCGCCGCGCACGGTAGCGAACTGCTGGCATCGGCATCATCCAAATCGGCGGATGACCGGGCCTATCTCACAACCGTGACCGCCGCGGCACTGATTCGAATGGGCGCGATCGCGCAGGCACACGCTGTGCTGCAAGCGCAGTGGCGCCGGTTCGATCACGCCGGCCAGTTCGATCTCGCACTACGTGAATTGGCGGCGCTTGCAGCAGCGCCTGATTAGGCTGTCGTGATGGTATGAGAGTGAAGCCAGGATGAAATGAACGCTGCCCATTGGCGCGTTGCTCGATGCCAACCGTCTTACCGAGTAACCTCGGCAACGCGCTGCTGGATCTCGCGCTGGCGAAACTACCAGAAGTTCATCGGACCGCTGCGAACTCTGCTCGAACCGCATAAGGATCAGCCGTACTGATCCGCCTCGGCGTGAATCCGCTGTGCGAATTCACTCAGCCGCTGGATGCGCTGGCGTATTTCTAGCGTTGCTGCGGTGTCGTATTGACTTGCAAACAGTTGCACGTCGCGGAAATCACCAAAAAGAACCAGGTAGCGATGACCCAGCCGCCGCAGGAATCGCGACACCTCGTCGGTCCACGCGTGAATGTCCTGAATGACGGCGTCGTCGCCTTCCTTGCGGCAGCGTTCATGCAGATCTCTGCCGCGCTGAATGAACTGCGCCAGCGCCGCCTCCGGTGGTTGAACCACCATCCCCCTGAACAAAGATGTGGCAACGAACAGCAGTCCAAGGCAGGCCATCGCGAAACACACCCAGGGGGTCACCGGTGGAATATTCTGTTCCGATACCCATGCCGGGCAGGAGCCCGACATTCGCTCAATCCAGCGACACACACCGCTCACCGCATCGTGCGGGGCGATCTGCAGTACCACGCCGGCGGCAGTCAGCAACGCGCAGGCGAGTAAAATGAGACAGCGGGTGACCAGCATCCATGCAGTTTAGCGCAGCGATGGGATAGCGGATTACGCGCCGCGTCACAGCATGCGCACCGCGTTACGCTGCCGATGAGGCGGCTGAGTCGGCGCGCTCCAGCTCTAGCATCAGCGCAGTGGGGTAGGGCAATAGCCGGTCTGTCTCGCGCTTGACGACGGCATAGCACTCGCAGCTCAACGACTCAAGTTGCGGCCGGTCGATAACCGTGATGCGGCCTCGGGAATACTGGATGACCCCCAGCTTCTGCAGCTTTCCGGCAGCCTCGGTGACACCTTCCCGGCGTACGCCGAGCATGTTGGCGATCAGTTCCTGGGTCATCGTCAGGGTGTTGGTGGGCAGACGATCGAGGGAGAGCAACAGCCACCGGCACAATTGCTGGTCCAAGGTGTGGTGCCGGTTGCATACCGCCGTCTGGGCCATTTGAGTAATCAGGCACTGCGTATAACGCAGGGTGAGTACCAGGAACTCGCCGTGTCGATTGAACTCCTCCTTGACCCTCAGTCTCGGCAGGCGGAAGGCATTGCCGGCACTCTGCACGATGGCCCGGCTGGGGGTGCTTTCACCGCCGAGGTACAGCGCCACTCCCACTAGGCCTTCATTGCCAACGAGGGAGATTTCTGCGGACCCTCCGTCTGTCATCACGTACAGGAGCGAAACAATCGAATCGGTGGGGAAATAGACGTGACGCATGGCGTCGCCCGACTCATACACCACATCGCCGAGCGGCAGCGAAACCGGCTCCATGTAAGGAGAAAGCCGGCCTCGTACTTCGGACGACATGGCAGCCAGGAGATGGTTTTCCAGAAGCGGGGGCGAATCGGTCATACCAGCCACAGTCCTTCGCGGTCGAGACAGTTCTCGTACGTAGGGCCGCGATCGTAATGAGGGAGGGCGCAGCGGTATGTACGCTAAGCAACTTAGTGGACGCCAAAGCGGCTCGCCAGCCCCGGCGCGCTGGGCTATGATTTCGCCGTGCTGTTGATCAAACCGAACTGCGAGTGCTGCGACGGCGATCTGGCCCCGGATAGCCAACACGCCTGGATCTGCTCGTTCGAGTGCACATTCTGCAGCAATTGCGTCACGCATCGGCTGCACGGGGTATGCCCGAACTGCGGCGGGGAATTGGTGCGACGGCCAATTCGCTCACCCCAAGCCTTGCAGCAATACCCGGCAAGCCGGGAGCGCATCTTCAAGCCCCAGGGTTGCGCTTAGCCCAGTCGAAGTTACTGACAAGCCCCGGACGTGACCCCGGCGGCACGTTCTCGATGATATCGGGCAAATGATGTAACGATATGGCGGGCTGGGACGAATTAGTGGTTTGCGAGCGAACGCAAGGGAGCCACTTCGTTGCCATCAGGCCGAATCGCAGTACCGATGATCCACGGCCGAGAGCTTACCGGCGATTGGCAGAGCGCCAGCGCTCGCGAGTGGCTGGTCACCAATAGCCTGGGCGGCTTTGCTGCCGGCACGGTGTCCGGCGCCAACACGCGCCGCTATCACGGTGTGCTGATTGCGAGTCTGAGGCCGCCCGTAGAGCGCACCTTACTGCTGGCGAAAGTAGATCTGAGCGTCCAGTATGACGGTCGCCGCTACGACCTGGCTGCCAACGAATTTGACGGCGGGGTGGTACATCCCAGGGGTTACGTACACATCGAGTCCTTCCGGCTGCGGGATGGGATACCGACCTGGTGTTACGCGTTCGGTGATGCGCTGTTGCAGCAGCAGATCTTCATGGCACCGCTTATGCAAAGTAGCTACCTCGGCTTGCGAGTGCTGCGCGCCACTTTGCCGATGGATATCACTCTCCAACCCCTCTGCGCCTATCGTGACTATCACGCGCAGCAACGTGGCGCCCAGGCGTTTGCAGTCGAGCCGGGTGCATCCGCCTGCACCGTACGGGCTTTCGCCGGTTCACGTGTGCTGCATTTGTCGCTGGAGCAGGGCAAGTTCGCGCCCGGTAGCGATTGGTACTGGAATTTCTTCCATCGGCTCGAGAGCGAGCGTGGCCTGGATGCGGTAGAGGATCTGTTCACGCCAGGCCGCTTTATCACACGAATGATTGCCGGCGAACGGAATTTTTTTCTGGCCACGATCGAAGCGCAGCAGCCCGCCTCCGGCGCGGAGGTGCTGGCAACGATCACTCGCAAGTCCAAACGGCTGATCGGGGCGTTGCCAGTCACTGTGCCGCCCTGGATCCAGCAGCTCGCGCTCGCATCCGATCAGTTCATCGTGCGTCGGCCGGTCGCGAATGAACTTGGCTCCAGCATCATCGCCGGCTTTCCCTGGTTCAGCGACTGGGGTCGCGACGCGATGATCGCGCTGCCCGGACTCACGGGCGCGCTCGCGCGCCACGATATCACGCGCGAGGTGCTGGAGACCTTTGTCCGCTTTGTCAATCGGGGCATGTTGCCCAATCGCTTTCCGGACGGCAATGAGCCACCTGAGTACAACACCGTCGATGCGACGTTATGGCTATTTCACGCGCTTGAGGACTATCTGGACAGGACCGGAGATCTTCGGCTGCCGTTGCGGCTGCTCCCGACTCTGCTGGAGATCATCGAAGCCCACGTTGCTGGTACTCGCTACGGCATTGGGGTCGACTCGAGTGACGGCCTGCTTCGCTCCGGTGAACCGGGCGTGCAATTGACCTGGATGGACGCCAAGCTCGGTGATTGGGTGGTCACGCCTCGTAATGGGAAATGCGTCGAGATCAATGCATTGTGGCTCAACGCACTGCACGTCAGCACGCGCGTGGCGCAGCTTGCGGGCAATCAACCGGCGACGGATCGCTGTGAACGGCTGCTGGCGCACGCCGGGGCAAGCTTTAATCGCTTTTGGAATGCCGAGCGCGCCTGTCTGTACGATGTCATCGACGTCAGTGGCGGCAGCGGTAGCGATGCCAGCCTGCGGCCCAACCAACTGTTTGCCGTCTCGTTACCATTCAGCGCTTTGCAGCCCGAGCAAATGCGCTCGGTAATCGACATCTGCGCTCGCGAATTGCTGACCAGCTATGGTCTGCGCAGTCTGGGCATGCAGGAGCCGGCGTACGTGGGCCGCTACCAGGGCGATGTCCGGCAACGCGATGGTGCGTATCACCAGGGGACGGTTTGGAGCTGGCTGCTGGGCCCATTCGCGTTGGCGCATTATCGGGTCTATGGAGATGCAGCGCTGGCGCAGTCCTTTTTGGAGCCTATGGCCGATCATCTGCACAGCGCCTGCGAGGGCTCAATCAGCGAGATCTTCGACGGCGACGCGCCGCATCCGCCGAGAGGCTGCTTCGCCCAGGCCTGGAGCGTGGGTGAGGTGCTGCGCGCCTGGATTCGTCTCGAGCAATACAAAACCAAAACTGCAGCCCCGACGTGAGTACCGAACTATTGCGGCTGCGGGACAATGTCGCGGGGCCGGGTGGCTGGCAGCATTGGGGCCCCTATCTCAGTGAGCGGCAATGGGGAACGGTACGCGAGGATTACAGTACGCACGGCAATGCCTGGGACTATTTTCCGCACGATCACGCCCGCAGTCGCGCTTATCGCTGGGGCGAAGACGGTATCGCCGGCTTTTCCGACGCCGAGCAACGGTTGTGCCTGTCGTTGGCGCTTTGGAATGAACGCGACCCCATATTGAAGGAGCGCCTGTTCGGACTGACCAACAGTCAGGGCAACCACGGCGAGGACGTCAAGGAACAGTATTTCTATCTGGACGCAACGCCGAGCCACTCGTATCTCAGGATGCTCTACAAGTACCCGCAGCGCGCCTTTCCCTACGCGCTGCTCAATGACGAAAACGCACGCCGCGGTGTCAGCGTACCGGAGTTTGAGCTATTCGAAACCGGCGTGTTCGCCCAGGAGCGTTATTTCGACGTGTTCGTTGAGTACGCGCAAGCCGAGGCCGGGGACATTCTAATGCTGGTGACCGCCTGCAACCGCGGACCGGAGGCGGCGCCTTTGCACCTGATTCCGCAGCTGGTTCTGCGAAATACCTGGTCATGGAAGGCCGCCGCGCCCAAACCGGTATTGCGTGCCGTCGCAAGAGATACGGTGCGAATCGAACAGCTCAATCTGCCGGCCAGCTATCTGTACTGCGAATCAGGTGGTGAACTGCTGTTCACGGAGAACGAGAGCAATACGCGGCGGCTCTGGGATGCGCACGTCGACGGATACTTCAAGGACGGCTTTCACGAGCGCATCGTCGAAGGACGTGAGCGGGCGGTCAATCCAGAACTTGCGGGAACCAAAGCCGCCATATGGCATCAAGTCACGGTACCGGCGCTTGCACAGGCGCAAGTGCGCATTCGTCTGTCGCCGCGCGAGCTATCCAGGCCCTTCGGAGACTTCAATCGGGTGCTAGCAACGCGCCGCCGCGAGGCCGACGAGTTTTATGATGAATTGCAGCGGGATATCGCATCCGGCGACGCTCGCAGTGTTCAGCGCCAGGCATTCGCCGGTCTGATCTGGAGCAAGCAGTTCTATTATCTCGATATCCCACAATGGCTCAAAGGTGATCCAGCAAATCCGTTGCCGCCCGAGGAGCGCAAGCGCGGGCGCAATTCGGATTGGGCCCATCTCAACAATGCCGACATTATTTCGATGCCGGATAAGTGGGAATATCCCTGGTATGCGGCCTGGGATCTCGCATTTCATTGCATTCCGCTGGCACTGATCGATCCGCAGTTCGCCAAGGGGCAGCTGGTATTGTTGACACGCGAATGGTACATGCACGCCAACGGTCAGATGCCGGCCTATGAATGGGCATTCGGCGACGTCAACCCGCCGGTGCATGCCTGGGCGACCTGGCGTGTGTACCAGATCGATCGCAAGCACAACGGCGGACAGGGTGATCGCGCCTTCCTGGAGCGCGTGTTTCACAAGCTAATGCTCAATTTCACCTGGTGGGTGAATCGCAAGGACGCCGAAGGGCGCAACGTATTTCAGGGCGGCTTCCTTGGTCTGGACAATATCGGTGTCTTTGACCGCAGCTCGAGCCTGCCGACCGGGGGTCATATTGATCAATCGGACGGCACCAGCTGGATGGCCATGTATGCGCTTAACATGATGCGGATCGCGCTGGAGCTTGCGCAGGAGAACCACGTATACGAGGACATCGCCACCAAATTCTTCGAGCACTTTCTGCAGATCGCTGAAGCCATGAGCAGCATGGTCAGCGAGGGCGTGGGTTTGTGGGACGACGAGGACCAGTTCTTCTACGACGTGCTGCATCTCCCGAATGACAATAAGGTGCGGCTCAAGGTGCGTTCGATGGTCGGGCTGATTCCGCTGTTTGCCGTCGAGACCCTGGAACCGGAGCTACTCGACAAGCTGCCGGATTTTCGGCGCCGGCTCGAATGGTTCCTTGAATATCGGCCCGACCTCGCCAGCCTGGTATCGCATTGGATGGAACCCGGGCGGGGGCACCGGCGATTGTTGTCGCTCTTGCGTGGGCATCGCATGAAGAAACTCCTGCAGCGTATGCTCGATGAATCCGAATTCCTGTCCGACTACGGCGTACGCGCGCTATCGCGCGTGCACCGCGACCGGCCGTACGTTTTCCGGGTCGACGGAATGGATCTATCGGTGCGCTATGCGCCCGCGGAATCCGAGTCCAATCTTTTCGGTGGCAACTCGAACTGGCGCGGACCGGTCTGGTTTCCGGTCAACTACCTGATAATCGAATCCCTGCAGAAATTTCATCACTACTACGGCGATTCATTCAAGGTCGAATGTCCCACTGGTTCGGGCCATTGGTTGACGATCGAGCAAGTGGCGGCGGAATTGTCGGCACGCTTGACGCACATTTTTTTGCGCGACGCCGCGGGTTGCCGGCCGGTACTCGGGCTCTATCCCGAGCTTCAGAATGCGCCGCACTTCCGCGACTACATTCCGTTCTACGAATATTTCGATGGCGATAGCGGCCGTGGCGTCGGCGCATCGCATCAAACGGGCTGGACCGCCCTGGTGGCGAAGCTATTGATGCCACGCAGGCATGACGGTCCCGGCGACTGAGCCGATGAGCACTCAACCGCCGGTCCCGGTGGCGCCAGCCGCGCAAGGCGGGGCCTCGCGCTTGCTGGCTGGCCTTCTGGGGCTGCACGCGGAGCTGTTTCGTGTCTGCCGCCGACTGCACTGTAGGGAGTTGAATCTCGGTGCCGCAGCCAGCGATGACGCGCCGCCAACGTCAGCCGGCGCCGCGAGATGAGCCCATTGTGTGAAAGCGTTTGACTGCGACGATGCCGAGTGCGAGGAATATGAGCAGTACGATCAATTGCACGATCTTGAATGGCGGCTCTGATCCGGTGGGTGCCAGCGGGTGCAGGGCGGGCACCTTGTCAAAGGCCTGCACGACCCCGACGAACACGTTCAAGTACAGGGACAGCACCGCCGTGAGCGCGTAGATCCAGCGCCAGGGACCGGCCGCATGGTAGACATAGAGCGCGGAGATCGCGATCGCCAGTGCAATCAGCGATACCACGCCGACGATCTGCGGCGGTCCAAAACGCTCAGCCGGAAACATGAATCCTGTCACGCTGGTCAAAATGGTGGTGGCCAGGAAGAGCGCCGTCCAGCCTGAAAGTACCCTGCCATAGCACAGGGCGATGACTGCAATGAGGCCGCTGGCAATGCCAACCAGGCTTATGATCACGTGCAGCAGGGTAAAATTTGCCAGCGAAAATCCGATGATCATGACGGCATCCGTCTTACTCGCGGTTACTTGGGAAACTGAAGGCCGCGCCCTCGCGAACACCGGCAGACGGCCAGCGTTGCGTGATGGTCTTGCGACGGGTGTAGAAGCGAACCGCATCGGGCCCATAGGCGCTCAGATCGCCAAAGAAGGAGCGCTTCCAACCGCCAAAGCTGTGATAGGCCACGGGTACGGGCAATGGCACGTTGACGCCCACCATGCCGACATTCACATGCTCGCAGAAGTAGCGCGCGGCTTCGCCGTCGCGCGTGAAGATGCAAGTGCCATTGCCGGATTCGTGCGCATCGATGAGTTCCATGGCGGCCTGCAGCGTTGCCACCCGTACCAACGCCAATACCGGACCGAAAATCTCGTCACGATAGATTTTCATTGCGGCCGTGACGCGATCAAACAGGCAGCCGCCCAGGAAATAGCCGGCCTCGTAACCGGGCACCTGAAGCTCGCGGCCATCCACCACCAGTTGCGCGCCTTCGCTGATGCCAAGATCGACGTAGTCCTTGACCTTGTTGAAATGCTCGCGCGTCACCAGCGGACCCATGTCGCAGCCGTCCTGGGTGCCGGCGCCCACCTTCATCCTCGCCAGTGCGCTCGTCAGACGCACCACCAGGGCATCGGCCGTGACATCACCTACCGCCACGACCACCGGAATGGCCATGCAACGCTCACCGCAGGATCCGTATGCCGCGCCCATCAATGCGCCGACAGCATTGTCCAGATCAGCGTCGGGCATGACGACGGCGTGATTTTTAGCACCCCCCAGGGCCTGGACACGCTTGCCATGCGCGCAACCAGTGGCATAGACCCGCTCGGCGACGGCCGTCGATCCCACAAAGCTGATCGCCTGGACGCGCGCGTCACTTAGCAGCACATCCACCGCTTCCCGGTCGCCATTGACGACGTTCAGCACTCCGGGAGGCAGCCCGGCTTCCAGCGCCAACTGGGCGATCAGCAGTGCGCAACTCGGATCGCGTTCCGAGGGCTTCAGGACAAATGTGTTGCCGCAGACCACTGCCATCGGCCACATCCAGAGCGGCACCATGCACGGAAAATTAAACGGTGTGATGCCCACCGCCACTCCGAGCGGCTGGAATTCACTCCACGAGTCGATCGAGGGACCGACATTGCTGGAGTATTCGCCCTTGAGCAATTCCGGCGCGCCACAGGCGTATTCGACGTTTTCGATGCCGCGCTGCACTTCGCCCATGGCATCGCTCAGTACTTTGCCATGCTCATCGGTAATCAAGGCACAGATTCGGGCCGCATTGGCCTCGAGCAGCTCCTTGAGCCGGAACATGACGCGGGCGCGTTTGAGCGGCAGTGTCCGGCGCCATTGTGGAAATGCCGCGTGTGCCGCGCTGAGCGCCGCCTCCACGGTGGCGCGGCCCGCCATGGCCACGCGCTTGCTGGATTGGCCGGTGGCCGGGTTGTAGATGGGCTGAGTACGCCCGGCGTCGAGATCGATCTTGCCGTCGATTAAATGACCGACGAGAACATGAGTGGCCGGTTGCATGTAAGTCCGCAGTCTACCCTTTCGCGGCTGAATGACTCCAGATTATGTCTCCAACCCATACCCTGGAGCCCTGGGATGGAAGTATAAGTGCGTTACCGTACTGAGGCGCCTGGTCGAAATCTCTAGCCTTCGGGCTGAGCATGCAACGCCTGAGCATCAAACAGTCGTCCGGACTTCGCGAGGCGCCCATCGCGCGACGCTGCGGCGGCATGAATTGCCTGGACGCGGTGAACAAGATCAGTCCCATGGCCGGCAAACTGGCGACCCCGGCAATACTGATCAACGTACCCAAACTGGTAACCGCCTACTTCAGCCATGTGCCCGATGCCTCGCTGCTGGAGCAGCGTGTGGCCTTCGACACCGTGGGGCATCGCGGCCGCGCGTCTGACTGCAGTTTCAACGAGCGCCACGTGCTGTCCATCAGCCAGGCCATTTGCGATTACCGCAAAGCGCGCGGCATTGGCGGTCCACTCTACCTCGGCATGGATACTCACGCGCTGTCGGTTCCGGCCGCCGCCAGCGCGCTCGAAGTTCTGGCGGCCAACGGCGTCGATGTCATGCTTGCCGATCACGACGAATTCACGCCCACGCCGGTGATTTCGCACGCCATAGTGGCTTACAACCGCGGGCGTGAAGCCGGGTTGGCCGATGGCATCGTGCTCACGCCCTCGCACAGTCCTCCGGACGGCGGCGGTTTCAAGTACAACCTGCCCAGCGGCGCGCCGGCGGATCAAATAGTCACCGACTGGATCGAGACCAGGGCCAACGGCTTGCTGCTCAACGGGCTGCAGGGCGTGAGGCGAATTCCGCTTGAACGTGCGCAGCGGGCCGCGACCACACATCGTCACGATTTTCTCAACACTTATGTCACCGATCTCGGCAATGTGCTCGACATGGCCGCAATTCGCGGTGCCAGTCTCAAGTTGGGCGTGGATCCCATGGGCGGCGCCGGCGTGCATTACTGGGGGCCTATCGCCGATCGCTATGGCTTGAATCTGAAGATCGTGAGCAAAGTGGTCGATCCGACTTTCCGCTTCATGACCGTCGACTGGGACGGCAGAATTCGAATGGATCCGTACTCCTGCTATGCCATGCAGCGTCTGATTGGCATGAAGGATAGCTTCGATGTCGCCTTTGCCTGTGACACCGCCCACGATCGCCATGGCATTGTCACGCGCAGCGCCGGCTTGATGCCCCCCGGGCACTATCTGGATGTGTCTACCTTCTACATGCTGCAACATCGTTCGGGTTGGAATAAAGCCAACTGGGGCGCCTCACTGGTTCGACGCGATGGCAGCGTCTGGTCCACCGAGACAGACGGCATCGTTCCGGCACTATTGTCAGCCGAGATCACTGCCTGCACGGGACGCGATCCCGGGGAACTGCACCGCGAGCTGGTGCGGCAATTCGGCGAGCCGTTATACGATTGCGCGCAGACGCAGGCGGCCGTGGAACACATGGGCATCCTGGCGCAATTCACGCCCAAGCAAGTGGCCGACATATTCAAGATATACGCGCAGGGGCCGTCGGGCGCGGGCCATCTGCGCCGCACGCTCTCGAAGGCACAGCTCATCATTGATGCAGCCCTGGCCGCCCCCGGCAATCCGACTCGATGATATAAGCGGGCTGGACGATTCGCAGGCCGAAGGCCTAGAGTGCGAAGTCCATGTCGCGACACATACTGACCGTCAATGGCGGCTCTTCGAGCATCAAGTTCGCATTGTTCGAGGCTACTGGCGCGCCGCAGCGGATCGTGAAAGGCGCGATTGAGCGCATTGGCTCGCCGCAGTCAGCATTCAAGGTCGAGACGCTCGATAGCGCGCCGGCGCTTTCCCGGCCCGCGGATGCGTCCAATCATAATGCCGCGGTGGGCGAACTCATGAATTGGATCGAGACGCGCAGCGAACGCGACACGCTGGGCGCCGTGGGACATCGCGTGGTGCATGGCGGTCCCCAGTACAGCGCGCCCGCGCGCATCACCGCCGACATGATCGGGGAACTGCGCCGTCTCACCGACTTCGACCCCGAGCATCTACCGGAGGAATTGCTGCTTATCGATGCGTTCCAGCGCCGCTATCCTCGCCTGCCCCAGGTCGCCTGCTTCGACACGGATTTCCACCACGATCTGCCGCGCGTTGCACGGATGCTGCCGATTCCGCGGCGCTACGAGGCACAGGGCGTCAGGCGCTATGGATTTCACGGATTGTCTTATGCATTTTTAATGGACGAGCTGTCGCGATGTGCCGGCGCGGCAGTGGCGCAGGGGCGTATCGTTCTTGCTCACCTGGGCAATGGCGCGAGCCTGGCGGCGGTGCGCGCGGGCAAATCCATCGATACCAGCATGAGCTTCACGCCAGCGGCCGGAGTGCCCATGGGCACGCGCTCGGGGGATCTGGACCCTGGACTGGTATGGTACCTGGCGCGCAGCGAAGCTCTGACGCCGGAAGAATTCAACAGGTTGGTCAACTTCGAATCCGGTTTGCTCGGCGTTTCCGAAACCAGCTCCGACATGCAGGATCTGCTGGCGCACGCGGCCCGGGATGTGCGCGCGGCTGAAGCGGTGGCGATGTTCTGCTATCAGATAAAAAAATACATTGGCTCTTACGCGGCCGCTTTGGGTGGCCTCGATACCCTGGTGTTCGCCGGTGGCATTGGCGAACATGCCGCGCCTATACGGGCGCGGATTTGCGAGGGGCTGGAATTCCTGGGTGTGGAACTCGACCCGGCGCGCAATGCGACCCACGACCCGGTGATCTCCACGGCCGCAAGCCGGGTGATCGTGCGCATCATTCGCACGGATGAAGAGCAGACCATCGCCAAGCTGGTTGTGCGCACGCTCTGGCCCTGACCCCGGGCTAAATCGGGTGCTCTGTACGCGAGCGCACGGAGTGTCAGAGCCCTCTGGCACAGAATCTGGCGAATTCGCCGTCGCAAGCGGCTCGCACTGATGGTGCCTGCTCACGGCGCGGGCGCATAGTTCCCAGACTCACGGAGGCTCAAGACATGAACCGCTACGGCGAATGTATTTGCGCTCTAGCTCTGCTGTTCCTGGGCACAGGCGTCGTGGCAGCGGCGCCGGCAGCGGACATCCAGCTGCCCGCCCTGGTGCAGCCGGCCAGCGGCGAACATCACGTCGGCAAGGTCGTCTGGCTCGACCTCGTGACTCCCGATTTGAATCAGGCAAAGCAGTTTTACTCTGGCATGTTCGGCTGGACATTCCAGCCGGTCGCCGGCGATGCCAATTACGCGCTCGCATTGCTCGATGGCGAACCGGTGGCCGGTATATTGCAGCGGCCAATTCCAGCCGGGGAACATCGGCAGCCGGCGTGGCTGACTTTCATTGCCGTCGGCGACGTTGATGCCGCCAAGCGCGCCGCGCTCGCTCACGGGGCGAAAGTCCTTTCTGAACCGAAAACCTATTCCCAACGTGGGCGGCAGGCGGTGTTCGCGGATCCCGACGGTGCGGTGTTTGCGGTCCTGGCATCCAGCAGTGGCGATCCACCGGATGTTCTCGCTGCGCCGGGGGAATGGCTGTGGAGTTCATTGATGGTCAAAAACGCCGACCAGGAAGCCTCCTTCTACCACGCGTTGTTCGGCTACGACGTCTTCGACTTGCCCAGTGACGACAGCGCGAAACACGTGATTCTCTCGAGCGACGACTACGCCCGCGCCGGCGTCAGTACACTTCCCGGCGATTCGATGCGCCGTCACCCTCATTGGCTGAACTTCGTGCGCGTCGATGACGCCGAGGCCGCAACAGCCAAAGCCACGGCGCTTGGCGGGCGCGTACTTGTTGAACCGCGAATAGATCGCCACGGCGGCAAGCTGGCAGTCATCGCCGATCCGAGCGGAGCCCCCGTGGGCTTGATGGAGTGGTCGGACACGGACAGCCAGGAGGAGCCGCAATGAATGCCATGTCACCAGCGTGGAGGACCGGCGCCCTGACGTTCCTGGTCCTGGCGATCCTGGCAGGCTGCGCCGTAGAGGGCGTGGGTTATGGCGGCGATGTGGGAGTCTCCTATGCCGGAGACTTCTACGAACCGTTCGGCTATGAGTACGGCGGTTGGGGCGGGGGCTATCGCGTCGGGCCACCGCGCGGCCACCGCGATGATCATGGCGGCGCCGGCGGGCGCCGGGCACCGTCGATCCCGAGCGCGCCGCGCGGCGGCGGCCACGGCCACCGCTAGCGGGCGCTGACTTGTTTCAGGCGGCGGGCCAGCGCCGCATGCAAGGTATTCTGCAGCAGGCAGGCGATGGTCATGGGGCCGACACCACCCGGAACGGGGGTGATCGCTCCGGCAACGTTGCGGGCCTCATCGAACGCTACATCGCCGACCAGGCGCGACTTGGCGCCCTCTTGCGCGGGCAGGCGGTTGATGCCCACATCGATAACCACCGCGCCCGGCTTGATCCAATCGCCCCGAATCATCTGCGGGCGTCCGATCGCAGCCACCAGCAGATCGGCGCCTCGGCATCGATCCGGCAGGTCGCGTGTCCTGGAGTGGGCAATCGTGACCGTGCAGTGCTCGCCCAGCAGCAACTGCACCATCGGTTTGCCGACGATGTTGGAACGCCCGACGATGATGGCCTCCAGGCCGACCAACGGAATATTCAGTGACTTGATCAGGATCAAGGAACCCAGCGGCGTGCACGGCACGATGCCGCCAGCGCCGGTGGCCACACGTCCGACATTTATCGGATGAAACCCGTCCACGTCCTTGGCCGGATCGATGGCTTCGATCACGGCGGTGCTGTCGATATGCCGCGGCAGCGGCAGTTGCACCAGAATGCCGTCGACTTCGGGATCCGCATTCAATTGATCAATCAGCGACAGCAGCTCCTGCTGGCTGGCCCGCGCGCTCAGGCGATGCTCGACGGAATTCATCCCCGCCTCAAGCGTGCTGCGGATTTTGCTGCCCACATAAACTTCACTGGCCGGATCGCTCCCGACCAGCACCACTGCCAGACCAGGCTTGAACCCATGGCTGCGCCATAACTCCGCGACACGGGCAGCGAGTTCCTGCCGGAGGGTTGCGGCGACTGCCTTGCCATCGATGATTAACGCACTCATGGGCAATCCTTTGGGGTAACTCCGCCGCGCACCAGATCCAGTTGCCAGCGTCTCAAGTCACGGCGAGCGGCCGCGGTTGCCAAAACCGCCATCGGAACATCGCCGTCGGCATTTACCGCCGTACCGCGCGCACCGGACGCGTCGGACGCGTCGGACGCGCCGGCAAAATATTGCACGGCGATTGGCGTCGGGCTGCTATGCGGTTTCGATTTGTCCGGATCCCCATGCATGGAGTAGCAGCCCTCGGGATGCGCGAACAGGCTCTCGGCAAACATGAGGTAGGGAGAATCGGACATGAACGCGGCCAGGGAACTGTAACTGGACGCGGAACACACCAGCAGGTCGGCTTCCGCCAGCGCCAACACATCGGAACAATCCACATTGGGAAGATCGGCCGTGATGATGCACGGAAAGCTGTCCAGCAGTCTCTGCAAACGTTCCTGCTCGCCATCGCTGACCAGTAACAGCTGCCAGTCATTGCCAAAGGCGCGCTGCAGACAGGCGGCGACGTTGTGGAACCAGTCGAACGGCAGCGAGGCGCCCGGCAGGCGCCGGTAGTTGGCAATGGTGGTCGGCGCGGCGAAGTCGCCGAGTCGAACATGCATGCCGACAATGATCTTGGCGGGATCGATCCGGTCCCGCAATTGCAGCAGGTTACGTGCGGCGTAGCGACTCTGGTAAAGAGTCGAGCGCACAAATTCGCGCGCGGCCTGGATATGACTGTAGCCGCCCCACAGGCCGTCGGTCACCAGCAGGTACAGGTGACGCTCGTGCAAGCGGTGAGCGGCGGCAAAGCTGCGCAGCGCGGTGACTGCGTCGCCGCCGCCATGCGCCAGAAAATCTGCCTCGGTGAATTGAACCACCGGAAGGATGCGCTGGATCGCGCGATGCGCGATCCAGTCATCCGGGCTGGTATTGAAGTCCCGCCAGTAGCCGCGCCGATTCAAACCAAACGCCGGTGGCAGCAGCTTGGCGTGCAGCACTTGCGCGGCGAGAAAGGCGCGCGCCCAGGGAATCATTTCGTTGCCGAGACCGTAGCCCCTGCGGCGCACTCGGGGAAGGCAGTAGCGAAACATGCGGCGGCCGGATAATCAGGCGTTGGACGCGCTGCGCCATAAGGGCCGCGGGTGACGCCACCTCGCCACCAGGGTCGAGTACAGACCGGGAATCATCAACACCGCCCGGGGTGCGGCCACTAACAGGGCCGCAAACCACGGCCAGCGCCAGATGCTGACCAATGCCATGAAAGCACCGGCGCGGATGAACCAGCTGAAGCGAAATAGCAGCAGGCTGGCCGCGCCAATGATGGCGCATACCGTGCCCAGCTCATATTGCAGACCGATGACGCCGATCACGACTCGCGCCAGGCGAAACGCGACCAGGGCTGCCACGGCAAGTATCGCCATCACGGGTTTCATCTCGCTGCGCCAGTCGTTGCTGATTATGGTGCGAGTTTAGCAACTAATCGCGGCGGCGCTACTGTCCCATCAATGCGACGCTCTTGATCTGCGCATAGAGCAGCATGCCGGGAGCGATGCCGAGTTGCACCGCCGAGCGGCGGGTAATGCGCGCCAGCAGCGGCTCGCTGCCCGCCTCGAGCCGCACCAGGGTTTGTGCGGGATCGTTCTCGTCCTGCAGGTCCAGCACCTTGGCGGGCAACACATTGATGATGCTGGTGAGCTCCGGTACCTTGAGCGCAAGGCTCACATCGCGCGCATCGATGCGCACGCGGATGCGCTGGCCTATGGGCGCTGAATTGAGCGAAATGGCCAATCTGCCGGCGCTCGTGCGCACGTAGCTGAGGTGATAGTCCGGATCGTGCTGCTCGAGCACCGCGTCGAAGACCGAGCCGCTATCCTCGCGGTGCGCCAACGGCAGATCGCTGCGCGCCAGCAGTTGCTGCAACGGTCCGGCGGCCTGCACGCGACCGGCGTCCAGCAGCACCAGATGATCGGCCAGCCGCATGACCTCGCCCAGGGCGTGGCTGACATAGATGATCGGAATCACGGATTGATCGCGCAGCCGCTCCAGGTGCGGCAGGATTTCCGACTTGCTGGTCTGGTCGAGGTTGGACAACGGTTCGTCCATCAGCAGCAGGCGCGGACTGGTCAGCAGTGCGCGCGCGATGGCGACCCGCTGACGCTCGCCGCCCGAGAGCCGCGGTGCGCGGTGTTCAAGCAGCGCCGATAGATCCAGCAGTGCCACGACCTCATCGAAGCCCATGCGCCGCTGCTGCTGCGGCACGCGGCGCAGACCAAATTCGAGATTGCCGCGTACGTCCAGGTGCGGAAACAGACTTGATTCCTGAAATACGTAACCGACCGCGCGCCGGTGCGCCGGTACGAATCGCTGCTGGTCCTGCCAGTGCTCGCCATTAAATTCGATGCGCCCGTGCGCCGAGCGCTCCAGACCTGCGATGCAGCGCAGTAGCGTGGTCTTGCCGCCGCCAGAGCGGCCAAACAGCGCGGTTATGCCACGCGCCGGGAATTCGCAGGTGACATCGAGAGAAAACTCCGGGCGAGCAAGCCTTACGCTCACCGCCAGGGTCACGCGGGGATTCCGACGGCGCGCTGCCGTCGATTGGCGGTATATACGGCCAGCAGCAGCAGGAAGCAGATCGCGAGCAATATCGCCGACAGGGAATAGGCGGCGTCGTAGTCCAGGGCCTCGGCATGATTGAAAAGAGCGATCGAGGCGGTCTGCGTGCGCCCCGGAATGTTGCCGCCGATCATGAGTACCACGCCGAATTCACCGAGCGTGTGCGCGAATGTCAGCACCACCGCAGTGAGGATGCCGCGCGAGGACAGGGGTATCGCGACCGTGATGAAGCGATTCCAGGGCGAGGCACGCAAGGTTGCGGCCACTTCCATCGCGCGCGCGCCTACCGCCAGGAAAGCATCGCGTAACGGCTGTACCGCGAACGGCAGCGAGTAGATCATCGAGCCGATGACCAGTCCGCTGAAGGTAAAGGCCGGTGCCGGCAGCCCTAGCCAGTGCAGCGCCTTGCCCATGGCACCGCGGGGTCCGAGCAGAATGAGCAGATAGAATCCCAGTACCGTTGGCGGCAATACCAACGGCAGAGATACCACCGCGTCGACCACCACCCGCAGGCGGGAAGTTCCGGTCGCCAGCCACCATGCGAGCGGCGTGCACACGAGCAGCAGAAGTAGCGTCGTGGTGGTGGCGAGCCGGAATGAAATCCACAACGCGATAAGATCGCCGCCGCCCATGCTCGCTCCGTCTCAATGGTCGGTACGATAGCCAGCGGATCGGATGACCGCCAGTGCAGCCGGGTCGGTCCGCAGCCAGTTGGTGAATGCTTCGGCGGCGGCTTTCTGATTCGTGTTTGCCACAATCATTGCACCCTGCTCGATGGGATCGTACATCGATTGCGGCACCAGCCAGGATGAACCGGAGATGCTGCCGTCGCCGGCGAGCACTTGCGACAGCGCCACGAACGACATATCCACGTTACCGGAGGCGGCAAACTGCCAGGTCTGAGTGATGTTCTCGCCGAACACGATCTTGTGATCCTGATTGAGTTTGTCCCACAGGCCCAGCTTGGTCAGGACTTGCTGGGCCGCCGTGCCATAGGGCGCCGTCTGCGGATTGGCGACACCGATGAAGCGATATTGCTGCGCCTGCAGGACCTTACCAGCGTTATCGACTACCGCCGGTTTTGCACTCCATAGCACCAGGGTGCCGACGGCGTAGATGAACCGGCTTCCCGGCACTCCCAGGCCCTCGGTTTCCAAGCGCTGCGGCTTGTCGGTGTCCGCGGACAGAAAAACATCAAACGGCGCGCCCTGTTTGATCTGGGTATAGAGCTGACCGGACGATCCGGCACTGATGACCAGCTCATTACCGCTGGCCTGTTGGAACAAAGGCGCGAGTTTCTCCAATGGACCGGAAAAATTCGCGGCGACGGCAATATGCAGCTGCGCAGCCTGAATGGGCAGCGTTGCCAGTCCAAGCCATGCCGCCACTGCTGAAAATATTGCTCTCATGGATTGTCCTTGGAAGGTCAGTCGGTCACGGCAAGTAAAACGTGAGACGCCTTGATCAGAGCCAGGCATGGACTACCGTTGGCCAGCCCCAACTCCTGCCAGCCCTCATTGGTGACTATGGCGGTCAGGAGCCGCTGGCCCGGCAATTGGATCTTGATCTCGCAATTGACACTGCCGGGAATGACCTTGCTCACCAGGCCGGCAAGCCGATTGCGGGCGCTGATGCGGATGTCCAGATCCGCACACAGCAACACGAAGCTGGCCTTGATCAATGCCACGGCCTCGCGGCCCGGCTGCAGCTGCAAGTCCTCGACCGCCTCATTGGTGATGTTGGCAAATATCTCCAGGCCATCGCCAAGATCGAGTATGACATCGGCATTGACGCTGCCTTTTCGCACCGCCGTTACCTTGCCGCGAAACTGATTGCGCGCACTGGTCTTCATGGCAACGCCAGGCTGCTTGCGAGCCGCAGAGTACTTGGCTTGGCGCGGGACAATTCGGAATGATCCTACTTACATGTCGGAGATTCGGTCGTCGACATGCTATAAATTCTCATACAACGCCCCGCCAAGCCTAACTTGAGCGTGCGATATTGCAAGCCGGATCGACGCCAGTATGATAGTTAACGCACGCCTGCCGCACCGGAGAATGATATGAGCTTTACGCTGCCTCCGCTTCCCTTCGCCTTTAGCGCACTGGCGGCGCGAGGCATGTGCCAGGAGACTCTCGAGCTGCACCACGATAAGCACCACGCTGCATATGTGGCCGCGCTCAATGGCCTGGTGGAGAAGAATGATTCCCTGAAGGGCAGGTCGCTCGAAGAGCTGATTCGAATGTCCTATGGCAGGGAGGATCTGCAACCGGTGTTCAACAATGCCGGCCAACATTGGAATCACAGCGTATTCTGGGAATCGCTATCGCCGACCGGCGGCGGCGTCCCCGGGGTGCTCGAAAAGAAGCTCACCGAAGATTTCGGCAGCGTCGACAAATTCAAAGAGACCTTCAAGACGACCGCGGTGGGACAGTTCGGATCGGGATGGGCGTGGTTGGTGCTGACGCGCGACGGCAAGCTCAAAGTGAGCAAGACACCCAATGCCGGCACGCCGCTCGCGACCGGCGAAGGCAAGGTGCTGCTGGTACTGGACGTGTGGGAACATGCGTACTACCTCGATTTCCGCAATCGCCGCCCGGACTTCACCGAGAACTTCCTGAACAAGTTGGCGAACTACGAAAACGCTGCTGCGAAGTTGCAAAAAACCTGAATTCCCTGCGGCGGCGAAACGCTTCGCTGGCAAACGCTTGCTGGTTCTGTGACCTGCATTCGCAGGACTGGTATCTACATTGCATCCTCTTACGTGCGCGCTGGGAAAGAAGCGCGCCGCGCCCTTCGGAATCAGCGGGTTGAGTTGGTTCCGGGCGCGCGATCTGGGCCGCCGAGGCTAAAGATTGCCGCCCGACGGGCTCATGCGGCAAGCGCTGGCCGCGAGCAGCTGGAGAGGCGGCAAAAGCAGGCCGCCGGCCTTGGTTGGCTGGCTGCCGGTTTGAGCGGGTAGATTTTCGCAGGAGAAGTAACGATGTCGATCGCCAGTATTGCAGGCAGCTCTGCCTGGATGAATCCGCTCTCGGTACAAAATGCACTGTCGAATCTGGTAGGGCCCGCATCGGGCTCGAACGCCAATGCCAGTACCCCGGCCAGTGCCAGCCCTGCAGGATCCAGCAGCGGCAGCCTGATGCAAGACATCCTCACGACGCTGCAACACATGGTTTTTCCCGCGAGCGCCAACAGCGCTGCGGCCGCACCGGCGGTTAGCGCGCTCCCCACGTCGGCGACGCCGGCGGCCACGGCGTCGAAATCAGCACAGGACCTGCAGAGCTTCATGGCGACGCTGATTCAAGCACTGCATCAAGCCGGGGGTGCCGCCGGCAGCGCCGCCGTCGCCCACGGCGGCCATGGTGGTCATGGCGGCCACGGGCACGTTTCAAACCAATTGCAATCACTGCTGCAGGAAATTGATGGCGGCACCGACGCGAGCAGCCCAGGCCCCACGGTGGCCAGCAGCGCCTCTCCGGGCGTGTCCAGTCTGGAGACTTCGTTTCAAAACCTGATGCAGGATCTGTCGCCGGGCGCGACTGCGGGGGCAACGGCCAGCCAAGCCACGGCGCCGAGTCTGCAGAGTTTCCTGCAGACCCTGCTCACCAATCTGCAGACACAGGGTGGCACGCAGAGTGCGGGCCTGATGATCAACGCCATAGCCTGAAGTTCGGCGCGCAGGGCGCCGGCTTGGGCTATGCGCGGTAGCGTACTGACGTCGCCCGTCCGCGTTGCTACGGTTCGTGGAGAGGTCCCCATGAACACGCCAAGCGACGCCGACGCCGCCGGTCCCAGCCGCGCACGCACGCGCGCACTACCCAGTGCCACGGAACTCAAGGGAAGATGGAAGCAGCACATCGGTGCCGCAAAAATCGCCTGGGGAAAAATCACTGAAGATGAATTGCTGCAGATCGAGGGCCATCAGCAAAAACTCAGTGGCCTGATTCAGCAGCGCTACGCCATTACGCGCGAGGAAGCGGTCAAACAAGTGAGGGCTTTCTTTTCCAAACACAGGCCCTGAGGCCGGTTGCTGCGACGCAATAAACAAACCTTGTGTGCGTATCCGCACACAGCACGGCTGGTTGCCGTACAATGCAACGCATCGACCCGGGGAGCATTGGTATCGTCGCAGATCCGCCCGAGATCGGCAGGAATCATCTGCTCAGCGCCTTGCCGGCAGAGGATATGGCGCGTCTATTGCCCCATCTCAAGCCGGTAACATTGAATCTGGGCGAAGTGCTGTACGAGTCCGGCATCGTATTGCGCCACGTCTATTTTCCCATCGATTGCATAGTCTCGTTGCTGTACGTCATGGCGGATGGCGCCTCGGCGGAGATTGCCGTCGTCGGCAACGAAGGGGTCATCGGGGTATCACTGTTCATGGGCGGGGAGACCACGCCCAGCCGCGCGGTGGTGCAGAGTGCCGGGCACGCGTATCGCCTCTCTGGGCTGTTGCTGAAAGAAGAGTTCACTCGCGGCGGCGCCATGCAGCACCTGTTGCTGCGCTACACACAGGCCCTCATTACGCAGATGGCCCAGACCGCGGTCTGCAATCGCCATCACTCGCTCGATCAACAGCTATGCCGCTGGCTGTTGCTGAGCCTGGACCGTCTGAACTCCAACCAGTTGGTGATGACGCAGGAGCTGATCGCAAACATGCTGGGCGTAAGGCGTGAAGGTGTCACCGAGGCCGCAGGGCGCCTGCAGTCCGCTGGCTTGATTTCATACAGCCGCGGTCACATCACTGTGATTAATCGTCCGGGTCTCGAAACGCGTACCTGCGAGTGTTACTCGGTGGTGAAGCTGGAATGCGATCGCCTGCTGCCCGATAGAATCGCCTGCTGATCGAGTTCTCTACAGTCGTCCCAGCAACAGCAGGATCACGACCACTAACAGTACCGTGCCGAGCACTCCGCTGGGAGCGTAGCCCCAATTGCGCGAATGCGGCCAGGTGGGAATCACTCCGAGCAATGCCAGGATGATCAGAACCAGAAGAATGAAGCCAAGACTCATGCGCCGCTCCTGCGAGACTTTGGGAACAGTGTCGCGATGCTGGGCGTGGGCCCTTTTGGCGTCTGTGCACCAGCGCACCGTCGCTGGGCGCCGGTGATTGTTCGGAACCGCACTTACTCAAGTTGCGAGCCAGCGTACAATCCGTGCGATGTCAGCAACCGCGCACGTACTGCCGCCGAGTCCCACCGGCGCAGTGTGGCCGAACATCCAGGATGAAGGCCGGCTCAGAACCAAAGCCACATTCATCGAGGTAAGGCCCGCGGCGACGGAGAATCGTTTGCTCGCGGCTCTCACGGACCGGTTTCGTCAGGCTTTCCTGGCCAGCTGCGATCACGTCGCGTTGAACGCCGGCGAAGTGCTGTACCGGACCGGCGAAGAAATTCGCCATGTGTATTTCCCGCTCAACTGCTGCCTGTTCCAGATGACGACTCTGGAAACCGGCGAGCGCCTGGAAGTGGGTCTGGTTGGCGACGAGGGCATGCTCGGCGTCCCCTTGATTCTGGGCATTGACATGGCGCCGCAGCTGGCACGAGTCCAGGGCTCGGGCACGGCGTTGCGCATGAGTGCGGCGCTGTTTCGACGTCACAGCCGGGACAGCGCCAGCCTGCGCCAGGAAATGCACCGTTACGCGCACGTGCTGATGGGCCAGCTGGCGCGGGCGGCTACCTGCACGCATTATCATGTGGTGGAGGCGCGCCTGGCGCGTTGGCTGCTCATGACCCGTGACCGCACTCACGGCAATCATTTTCGGTTGACCCATGAAATCATGTCCGAGCTGCTGGGCGTGCGGCGCGCCGGCGTGACGCGCGCCGCGAGTTCGTTGCGCCGGCGCAAGCTCATCCGCTACACCCGCGGCCATATCACGATCTTGGACGGCCCCGGCCTGGAAGCTGCTGCCTGTGGCTGTTACGCGGCGGACAACCGCCTGTACGACAGCGTCCTGCATTCACCCGTCTAGCGAGCAACGAAATCGGGCCCCGCCGATCCTTCGATCGACGGGGCCCGGCTGCTCATCGCAAAGGCCGGCTATCAATTCATCGCGGCGGCGGGGTTGTTGATGATGACCTCAACGCGCCGGTTCTGCTGGCGACCGGTGGCGCTGTCGTTACCGGCAACCGGTGAGGACATGCCCTTGCCGGAAGCGACCAGTCGGCCTGAGCCCACTCCCTGATCGACCAGGTACGATCTGACGGAATCGGCGCGGCGTTGCGACAGCCCCATGTTGTAGTCGGCACTGCCAGTGCTATCGGTGTAGCCTTCGATGTTTACCGTGCGGTCAGGATACTTGGCGAGGAACGCAACCAGCTTGTTGAGATTGCCGTCCGCGCCCGAGGTCAGCTCGGCTTTGTTGGTGGCGAACAGTACGTCACCGAGCGTCAACACTATGCCGCGATCGGTCACCTTGGCTTGTAAGGTCGCAATCTGCCGCTGCAGTTCATCAGCCTTCTGCTGCGCTGTCAGGGCGGCGGCATCGGCCTGATTGCGGGCTGCGTCGGCCTGCTGCTGTGCACTCAGGGCGGCCGCATCAGCCTGATTGCGGGCTGCGTCGGCCTGCTGCTGTGCACTCAGGGCGGCCGCGTCGGCCAGCGCCTTCTGCGCGGCGCTATCGGCCCGCGCGGCGTCGGCATCCGCTTTTTCCTGGGCGCCTTCGGCGCGCGCCATTGCTACCTTGCCATTGGCAAGGTCGGCTTCGCGCGTACGGGCATCGAGTCGGGCCTTCTCGCTCTGATCGGTCAGGCCCTGGCGCTGATCCTCGGCATACTTCGTCTCGGCCTCGGCGCGTGCAGTTTCAACTTTCACGTCCGCCATGTAGACACGGTAGGCGGCCAGCTGTGGGTCGGCTTCCGGCTGTTCGGCCAGGTGCACTGCCACTTCGGCTTGCTGCATCGATATGGGCGCGCGGCTGGCCAGGTTCGGATCGGCCTGAAGCTGCGTAAGCATGTTCCGCGCTTGCTCGGCACCTTCTGGCTTGACCGGAGCAGCCGCACAGGCGGCCAGCAGGACTGCCGCGACGGCGGCGGCGATTAACGGTTTAACGGTTTTCATTGCTGTGCTCCCGCGTTGCGCTGCATTTCCTGGATCAGCGTGGCAGTGCTGTGCTTGATTTCATCGTTGACCGCATTGGCTTTGGCATCGGCGGTCTTGGCGGAAGCAAACTCGGCATCAGCGGCTGACTCCTCCGCCAGTTGCTTGGCTGTGATCATTTTCTTGTCGGTGACCGCGGCATCGGCGGCAGCGAGCTGAGTGCGCGCTTCGGCCAGTTCTCCGGGTGCGTAGCGGCCGGCTTCGTTCTGTTCGGCGGTGGCGATGGCCTGCTGGGCGAGCTTGAGGCTGGATGTGGGCGGCGGCGGCGTCGAAGCGCAGGCGGCGAACAGCAGCACGCTGGCGATAGCGGCCGTCATCAGCGCCGACGAGCGCAATTGTGCGGGTGAGATAGCATTCATGATCATTTCTCTGC
Organism: uncultured Gammaproteobacteria bacterium; assembly: GCA_963735775.1. GTDB lineage: Bacteria > Pseudomonadota > Gammaproteobacteria > Steroidobacterales > Steroidobacteraceae > FEN-1191. The sequence goes on from CAVTMG010000001.1 coordinate 672,112, forward strand.
TTTGGGTGACGGTGGACCGGTCTGCCGGTTATCGACCTGAGCGCGGATCCTGTACCGCTCGGCGCCGGAAGTCGGTGCGCGAACGTACATACGGTACGATGGGAGGATCTATGGGCTGCCAGCCCACGCGCCGCCGAGAATCACCTTTATATGGTGGGTGGCGCCGTCGTCCACCAACGAGATGCGAGCCTGCCCGCGCGGCAACGCCGTGCCGTCCAGTTCGGCGTGGGCGATGCCACGGCTGACCGCGTCCGGATTCTCGACCGAAATCTCATAGCGGGCGGAGCGATACTTGAAACTGATCGAGTAGCCGGGCCAGTTTTCCGGCACGCACGGAGCCAGCAGCAGACTCGCGCCGCGCACGCGAAATCCGAGCATCCACTCGAGCCCGGCTCGATACATCCAACCGGCCGAACCCGTGTACCAGGTCCAGCCGCCGCGGCCCGCGTGCGGCGCTACCGAATAAATATCAGCGGCGATGACGTAGGGCTCAACCTTGTAGCGCTGCACCTCGGCGCGGGTGCTGGAGTGCGTGATGGGATTGAGCAGCGTGAATAGCTCCGCCGCCTGGTTACCGTGGCCGAGCATGGCGTGGGCCATGACTGACCAGGTCGCGGCGTGTGTGTACTGTCCGCCGTTTTCCCGAATTCCGGGCGGATAGCCCTTGATGTAGCCGGGATCGAGCGCCGTCTGGTCGAACGGCGGCGTGAACAGCAGCGCCAGCCCCGGGTCGCGCTGGATGAGCTGCGCGTCAACGGCGGCCATGGCCTGTACGCTGCGCGCGGGATCGGCTGCGTGTGAGATGACGCTCCAGGATTGCGCTATCGAGTCGATGCGGCATTCAGCGCTCGCCGCGGATCCGAGGGCGGTGCCGTCATCGAAGTAGCCACGCCGATACCAATTGCCGTCCCATGCTTCGCGTTCCAGAGAATCGCGCAGTTTGGCGGCGTGACTCAGCCATTTGGTCGCGCGCGAATGCTGGCCGCGCGCGCGCGCCAACGGCGCAAACACTGCCAGCGTGGTGCACAGGAACCAGCCGAGCCAGACGCTCTCGCCACGGCCCGCGGCGCCGACGCGGTTCATGCCGTCGTTCCAGTCGCCGCTGCCAAACAGCGGCAGACCGTGTACACCGTTCTGCAGGCTCTGCTCGAGGGCGCGCGCGCAGTGTTCGAACAGCGCCGCTGCTTCACCCGAGATCACCGGCTGAAAGAAGGCATCCTGCTCGCCGGCGCGCAGCTGCTGGCCCTCGAGAAACGGTAATTGTTCATCGAGTACCGCGACGTCGGCGGTGGTCTCGATGTATTGCGCAACGCAGTAGGCCAGCCAGACCCGATCGTCGGAAATGCGCGTACGGACGCCTGGACCGCTGGCGCACGGATCCGGCGGCGGCAGCCACCAGTGCTGTACGTCGCCCTCTATGAACTGGCAGCGCGCAGCGCATAGCAGGTGTTCGCGCGTGAGTGCCGGACGCGCCAGCGCCAGGGCCATGCCATCCTGCAGTTGGTCGCGAAAGCCGAAGGCGCCGCTGGCCTGGTAGAAAGCGGATCGCGCCCACACCCGGCACACCAGCGTTTGATACAGCGTCCATCGATTCAGCATGATGTCGAACGACCGGCTCGGCGTCTTGACCTGCACCATGGCGAGTGTCGCGTCCCAATAGGCGACCACGGTACGCAATTCGGCCTCCAGATCAGCCGCGCGGTAGCGGCCCAGCAGGGACTGCGCCTGCGCCGCGTCCGCAGCCTCGCCCAGGAAGAATACGACCTCGGCCGTCTCGTTCGGCTCCAGTTCCAACCAGGTCTGCAGTGCGGCGCAGGGATCGAGGCCGGCCCCGACACGTCGCGACAGTGGACTGCCCGCAGTCAGCGCTTGCGGACGATCCAGCGTGCCCAATGCTCCAAGAAATTCTCGCCGGTCGGCGGTCCATTGGGTTTGCTTTCCCGCCAGATCCGCAAACGCCACACGCGAACCATACGTGGCGCTCCAGGGGTTGCGCGCAAACAGTGCACCCGTGTCTGCATTCAATTCCGTTACCAGGAACGGGGCGGTAGTGGCCCTGGTCTGACCGAGCACCCATTCGACATAGGCAGTCACGGAAAGACGCCGGCTGCGGTCGGAGCTGTTGCGGATTTTAAGGCGCGAGATTTTGATCGGATCGCTCATCGGCACAAACATCAGCAGATCCAGGTCAATGCCGTGCGAGGAGTGCTCGAAGCGGCTGTAGCCCTGGCCGTGCCGCGCGCTGTAGCGGGCGGCGCGATTGCGAATGGGCGCGGCGGTCGGCCCCCAAAGTTCGCCGCTGTCCTCATCACGCAGGTAAAGCATCTCGCCGGGGCGATCGCTGATGGGATCGTTCGACCACGCGGTGAGCTGGTTGTCGCGGCTATTGAGCGACCAGGTGTAGCCGCTGCCTTCGGTGGCCACCTGAAAGCCAAAGTGCGGATTGGCGATGACGTTGATCCAGGGCGCGGGTGTTGACTGGCCGGGACCGAGCAGGGTCACGTACTCGCGCCCGTCGGCCGCGAATCCCCCCAGTCCATTGAAGAATTCGAGACCGGATCCGGCGGCTGCGCGCACGGCGATATCAGGCGGCGACACCCGTCGCGAGGGCAATCCGTCCGCGACCGCATAGAGCAATGGCGCCAGTCGCTCGAGTTGATCGGCGAGGCTGCCGCGCTGACCTGACAGCACCACGCGTGCCACCGAGGACAGCAGCAAGCGCGTCTGTTCCGGGATCAGATCGGTGCGCAGCAGGAACACCGCGCCGCGTGCCTGCTCGGCGCCCAGGCGCGCCCCCGATTGACTCATGCGTAGCTGCGTCTCCAGCGCGGTCTGCAGTTCATGGAGATAGGAGGGCGCGCGCTCGTTGAGAATCACCAGATCCACTGCCAGTTGCTTCAAGCGCCAGTACTCGTGGGCCCGAAGCAGCGCACGCGCGATGGCGATGTCATCGACGTTGTCGATGCGCAGCAATACGATCGGGATATCGCCCGAAATGCCATGCGTCCACAGCCCGCTCGCGTTGCCGCCACCGCGGCGAATGGTGTCAGAGGAGGGCCGCATTGCCGCATCCGCGTACAGCACATGGCCGGCGAGTCGCTGAAACAGACTGGCCTCGGCTGCGTCCATGCCGAGGTGACGCAGCTGTATCTGTGCCTGGGTCCAGGCGAGTGTGGCCGCGCGCTCAAAGCCGTTGGTTTCGCGGTGCTTGTCGACCAGCGCCAGCGCGCTGGTGCGCGAATCGGCGATATCGGTCCAGAACGCGATGCGCGCCGTGGTGCCGGCCGGAATGCGCAGCCGATAGCGCAGCACGAACACCGGATCGAGCACCGTGCCCACCGAATTGGACAGGCGCCGGCCATCCATGACGGCGATGGGCGAATGGATGTCGCGCCCGCGGCCGATGAAGCGGGCGCGATCGGTCTCGACCTCGGGCTTGCCAAGGCACTCGCCCTCGACCACCGCGTGATGAGCCGCCCAGATTTCGGGTTCCTCGGGTGAGCGCCGCCGTCGCGTTGCCAGCAGCACCGCGGCCTTGGCCAGATACTCGGTCTGCACGAACATCTTTGAGAACGCGGGATGGGCGGTGTCAGCGGCCGGCGGCGCCAGCACCAATTCGCCATACGAGGTGACTTCAATGTCGCGGCTACGGCCGCCGCCGTTCGAGATCGACAGGCGCCGCACCTCGGCGTCATCCTCCGGCGAGACGATGAACTCCAGCGTGGTGGTGATCGTGTCGTCCGTGCGCGTGATCTCCGCGCGGTCCTCGGTGAAGGTCACGGCGTAGCTGTCGGGCTCGACGCAGCTCGGCTGATAGGCGGCGGACCAGACAGTGCCGAGTTCCATGTCTCGCAGGAACAGATAGCTGCCGTTGTCATCGCAGGTGGGATCTTCGCGCCAACGCGTCACGCCCAGATCGCGCCAGCGGCTGTAGCCGGAGCCGACACTGGTCAGCATGATTGAATAACGCCCATTGGAAAGCAGGTGCGTTTGCGGCCGCTGTTCGCGCGGCGTGAACATGCGCCGCACCTCGGGCTGTTGCACTTCATTGATGCTTGCTGCCGTGCTGACCTCCTCGGCCCGCGGATGCACCACGGACACATCGCGCGGCGTGCGCTCCTGCAGCAACAGTTCGGTGGCGCGAATGCTCGGTTCGGAATGAAACCGTTCGCGCATCCTGCCGTCGAGCAGCACATTGGCTATGGCGACCACCGTCATGCCCTGATGATGTGCCATGAAGGCCCGCACCAGGACGCAGCGCTCGCCTTCCGGAACACGGCTGCGTGTGTAGTCGAGCGCCTCATAGAAACCGTATCGTCCACGGGCGCCGAGGGCCGCGAGGCGCGCGAAATTGCGCACCGCGCGTCGCGGATCGACCATCGCCGCCAAGGCGGTGGCGTACGGGGCGATGACGGTGTTTTCGCTCAGACCGCGCTTGAGCCCGAGGCCCGGCACGCCGAAGTTCGAGTACTGATAGGTGGATTCGATATCGCGTGCGTTGTAAGCCGATTCTGAAACGCCCCACGGCACGTCGAGCTGTGCCCCGTAGCCGATCTGGCGCTGAACGATCAACCGGTTGGTCTGTTCCAGCAGGCTGCCGCCGGGTGCGCGCATGACCAGGGAGGGCATCAGGTACTCGAACATCGAACCCGACCAGGAGATCAACGCGGCGCCGTGCCCAATCGGCGTCACGGGACGCCCGAGACGAAACCAATGCCGCGCCGGTGCATCGTTCTTGGCGATCGCCACGAAGCTGGCCAGCCGCGCCTCGGATGCCAGCAGGTCGTAGCAGCTCGGATCGAGCGTGCCATCGGTGGCCCGATAGCCGATCGACAGCAGGCGGCGCTCCGGATCGAGCAGGAAATCGAATTCCATGGCCTGCGCCATCTCGCGCGCGTTTGATGCCAGGCTTGCCAATCGCAACCGCAGATCCTGGCGTTGTTCGTCGTTCTGTACCACATCGCGGCGTGCACTGGTGATTGCACGCTGCGTGGCCCGCGCCCAGTACAGCAGGTCGATGCAGAGCGCATCGCCGAGTTCGCCCGACAGCGCCTGAGCGATGTCCAGCAGCGTCGCGGCCAGTGGCGCCAGCGATGCGCTATCGCCGCGAGTGATCTCGGCCAGCAGTGCATCGAGCGCATGCGCAAGCTGCTGGGAGGCAATGGTATGACTGCGCGTCTCGTCGGTGAGCTCGTCCAGGGCCTCGCGGACGAGCTGTGCTGCATCGCCGATACCCGCTGGTGAAGGGTCCGGCACCGCGGCGGTGTCGACCCAATCGCGGCACGAATTGCTCAGGGCGATCAGATGCGCCGCAAGATTGCCGCTATCCACCGACGAGACGTAGCGTGGCTCGAGCGGCCGCAGGTCCTGCGTGTCGTACCAGTTGTAGAAATGGCCGCGGTATCGGTCCATTTTCTTCAAGGTATCGAGCGTCGCCTCCAGCCGTTCAACGGTTTCGATGGTGCCGGCCCAGCCGAAATCGCGCGCGCTCACGGCGGAAAGCAGGTAGAGGCCGATATTGGTCGGTGACGTGCGGTGGGCCAGGACCGGTCGCGGATCTTCCTGGAAGTTGTCGGGCGGCAGCATGTGGTCGGCTGGCGTTACAAAGGTCTCGAAGAAGCGCCAGGTGCGGCGCGCGATCAATCGCAGTGAGCCGGCCTCTGCCGCCGTCACCGCCAGGCGACCGGCCACGGCTGGTGAGCGGCTGATCCACACGGCGATAGCGGGCGACGCCAGCCAAAGCAGTACGAATGGTGCCGCCACCGGCCACGCCTGCGGACGCATGGTATGGACCAGGGCAGCCGCCAGGGCGGTGAGTAGCAACGCGCCGCTCATGCGGCCGTAGGCACTGCCGAATTGCAACTGCGGACTCAGGCTTGCCTGAGCGGCCGTGACCCATTGCAACAGATTGCGCCGGCTCAGTAACAAACGAAACAACGTGCGGCAGATGGCATCGATCATCGACCATGCCTGATGCGCCATGAAGCCGATGAGCAGCACAATCTGGCAGGCCGCGATCGCCGCATCCTTGCGCAGGGCGCGCAGATGGCTGCGCAGCTTGATGCCGGCCCGGTGCGGCAAGATCGCAGCCGCTACCGGCAGTGCCGCCGGCAGCGCCAGGGTCGCGCTGATGAATGCGGTCCAGAGCAACGCCGCACGATTCTGCGGCAGCAACCAGCCGGCCACGATGGCCGCCAGGCTGGCCGGTGCCGTCAGGCTGCGGCGCAGATTGTCCAGCATCTTCCACTGACTGATCAGTGGCACTGCACGGCCCCGGCTACCCAGTATCCACGGCAGCAACTGCCAGTCGCCGCGCGCCCAGCGGTGCTGACGCGCGGCGGCCACGTCATAGCGCGAGGGAAACTCCTCGACTACTTCAATGTCCGAGACCAGGCCTGCGCGCGCGAATATCCCCTCGAACAGATCGTGGCTGAGCATCGTTCCTTCGGGCACGCGTCCGGCCAAAGCCGCTTCAAATGTATCGATTTCGTAAATGCCCTTGCCGGCATACGAGCCCTCGCCGAATACATCCTGGTACACATCGGAGACCGCCGCGGCATACGGATCGATGCCGCTGGCGCTGGAGAACACGCGCTGAAACAACGAGCCCTCGCGACCAATCGGCAAGGAGGAGGCGATCCGTGGCTGCAGAACGGCGTAACCCTCCAGAACGTGTCCGCTGGCGAGGTCGAAGCGCGGTTGATTGAGCGGGTGCGCCATCTTGCCGACCAGTCGACGCGCGGTCTCGCGCGGGAGCCTGGTATCGGCATCGAGTGTGATCACGTAACGGACATCGGCCGGCACCCAGGGCGGCGATCCGCCGCACTCCAGGAAGCTCGTGTCCGTGTGCGCGCGCAGCAGGCGGTTCAATTCATGCAACTTGCCGCGTTTGCGTTCCCATCCCATCCATTGCCGTTCGCCCTGGCTCCAGCTGCGGCCGCGATGCAGCAACAGGAAGCGATTACCGGCCGCCGCCGGTCCATAGCGGTGGTTCAGTTGCGCGATGCCATCGATGGCCGCGTCGAGCAGCATCTGATCGCCGGGAACATTCTGGCTCGCGGCGTCGGAGAAATCGGAAAGCAATGCAAAATGCAGTTCGCCTTCCGGTGAGGCCAGGTAGTGGATCTCCAGCCGTTCGATCTGCTGCTCGATCGAGGCGGTAGTGGTAAGCAAGGTGGGCACCACGACCAGGGTGCGCAGCGAGGCCGGTACACCCGCACGCAGCGCCAGGCCGGGCAGAATCGAGGCACCGAAGCTGCGCATGACCGCGCGATTGATCAGCGCGACGGCCGCATCCAACGCCGGTATCGCACCCAAAAGCCCCAGCAGCAACAGGCTAGGGCGGCCGATTCCCCAGGCATGCAGCAGCAGCAATGGCAGCACCAGCACCAGGGCTGCCAATGCCGCGATAGCGGCGATATAGTCTGCGGGACTGTTGCCGAATTTGCCGCGACTGGCCCAGTTCCCGAATAGCCGCCGGTAGCCGACACGAGTCTCGAATTTGCGTTGGCCGTCTGCAAACAAATGGTACCCCGGGTCGCGCTCGCGCGGCGGGCGCTGATCGGCAACAGCGGCGCCGGCCGCCGCCAGTGCCGCTTGCGCGATCTCCAGTTCGGTGCGTCGCGCGCCGCGCGCCAGGCGCTCGATCGCGTGCCGGTAGAGGTTGCGCGTGGGGAAATCCATGGCGGCGAAATCGCTGCCGGCGCGCAGCATTTCGTCGACCAGGCTCACGCTCTCAAAAAACTCGGGCCAGTCGACATCCGACAGCAGGCGCATGCTGGTAATGATATTGCGCACCGTCACGTTGGATGCGCCCTGGCGCTGATGCTCTTCGCGCACGATCTGCTCGGAGCTCGTGCCTTGCGCGATCAGGCGTTCCTCCAGCCATTGCAGTGCCGGGGTAACCCGTGGGTCCTGATCGCGTAGACGCTGCACCAATTGCACGACAAAGGCCGGTGCCCGGATGTGTCTTTCGGCATCGCGCCCACGCAAGCTCTGCGGCTCGGCGACGCCATTGGCGCCCAGCAGACGATCGGCCGCGGCGTCGGCTTCCTGTCGCTGCGCGCGGCTGCTGACAATACGCGCCGCCGCCCGCCGCAGGTTCTCGATCAGCACCACCCGCAACGTGATCGCCACCGCCCACAACTCGCCAATCGTCAGCGGCTGTACTCGCTGATAGGCGCGCACGAAGCGGCGCAGCGATTCGGGATCGAAATGACTGTCGGTGTGGGCGACAAATGCCCAGGCGATGCCGAATACTCGCGGATAGCCGCTGAAGGGTCCGCCGGCAAGTTTTGGCAACAGCCGGTAGAAGCTGGGTGGCAGATCTTCGCGGATCTCCCGGATCTGCTCCTCGATCAGGTGATAGTTGTCGAGCAGCCATTCGGCCGCCGGCGTGATCGGCCGGCCCTCGGCCGCGGCGGCGGCGATTTTGCGATACGAAGCCAGCAGCACCGACTCGTTTTGTCCCAGCCGCACACTCAGTGAATGACGGAAGCTGCGGCGCCGCGTGACCGTTTGCGCGGTGGCGAGACTGGCTGCGTGCTCCTCGAGCCGCTCGATGCTGAACAGTTCCGCGCGCAGGATCTCATCATTGGCCCAAGACGAGGGCCGGGCGCCGCGCAGCAGGGCCCGCCACCTGAGCGACCTCAATCGGGCGCGACCACTGGGATATTCATCGACATGAGGGTTACCTGCTGCAAGCCACGCTGCCGGCTGGGGCGTGTTGCTTGCACTACGATAGGGCAAGAGCCGCCGGCGGTCTGTACGATGACGTACAGAGCCTGCGACGGCGCATTCGCCTATGGACAGCCGCGGCGCTGCGCGCGAAGCTCAAAGCGCTTTTATCGAGGCACGAACCATGCAGGACACCACATTGGATCCGGAATTGCTGCGCAAGATGGATGCCTACTGGCGCGCCGCCAACTATCTCTCGGTCGGCCAGATCTATCTGTACGACAACCCGCTGCTCAAGCAGCCGCTGCGGCTGGCGAATGTCAAGCGCATGTTGCTTGGACATTGGGGCACCGCGCCAGGTCAGAACTTCATCTACGTGCACCTGAACCGGATCATCAAGCAGTTCGACCTCGACATGATCTACGTTTCCGGACCGGGGCATGGCGGCCCGGCGCTGGTCGCGAACACCTACCTCGAGGGCACGTACAGCGAGATCTACCCGCACATCAGCCGCGACGAGGCGGGCTTGCAGAAACTGTTTCGGCAATTCTCGTTTCCCGGCGGCATACCCAGCCATGTGTCGCCGGAATGCCCGGGATCGATCCACGAGGGCGGCGAACTCGGCTATTCGATGAGTCACGCCTTTGGCGCCGTATTCGATAATCCGCAGCTGCTGGTGGCGTGCGTGATCGGCGACGGCGAGGCCGAGACCGGGCCGCTGGCCACCGCCTGGCATTCGAACAAATTCCTCAATGCGGCCAGCGACGGTGCGGTACTGCCGATACTACATCTCAACGGCTACAAGATTTCCAATCCGACGCTGCCGGCGCGCATAGCGCGCGAGGAATTGACGCAGCTACTGCAGGGCTGCGGATGGATGCCGTATTTCGTCGAAGGCCATGAACCCGAGCTCATGCATCAGGCGATGGCTGCCACCCTCGATACGGTGGTGCGGCAAATCCAGCAATACCAGCATGCCGCCCGCGTGCAGGGCGACACCAGCCGTCCGCGCTGGCCCATGATCGTGCTCGCCACGCCCAAGGGCTGGACCGGCCCGAAAATGGTCGACGGCCGGCCGAATGAGGGCACATTTCGCTCGCATCAGGTGCCCTTGTCGGTCAGCGCCAGCTCACCGCCGCAGCATCTTGAGCAACTCGAAAGCTGGATGCGCAGCTATCGGCCGCAGGAACTGTTTGATGCGCAGGGCCGCCTGCGGCCCGAGCTGGCGGAACTGGCACCCACCGGCGAGCGGCGCATGGGAGCCAACCCCAATGCCAACGGCGGCCTGCTGTTGCGCGACCTGAAGATGCCTGACTTTCGCGACTACGCGGTGCCCGTGCCTACCCCGGGAATTGCCGGCATCGGCGACACGCACGTGCTGGGGGTGTTTCTGCGCGATGTGATCGCACGCAACACGGAACAGCGCAATTTCCGCCTGTTTGGCCCGGACGAGACCCTGTCGAATGGCCTGGAAGCCGTGTTCGAGGTGACCGCACGTCAGTGGCAGGCGCAGGTGCTACCGAACGACGAATTCCTCGCGTACAGCGGCCGCGTGATGGAGGTGCTCAGTGAGCACCAGTGTGAGGGATGGCTGGAAGGCTATCTGCTGACCGGGCGGCACGGACTGTTCAACTGTTACGAAGCTTTCATTCACATTGTCGATTCGATGTTCAACCAGCACGCCAAGTGGCTCAAGGTGACGGCGGGTCTGCCGTGGCGGCGCAAGATCGCGTCGCTCAACTACCTGCTGGCCTCACACGTCTGGCGCCAGGACCACAATGGTTTCACGCACCAGGATCCGGGCTTCATCGATCACGTGGTCAACAAGAAAGCCTCCATCGTGCGCGTGTACTTGCCGCCCGACGCCAATTGCCTGCTGTCGGTGATCGATCATTGCCTGCGCAGCCGCCATTACGTCAATGTGGTGGTCGCTGGCAAGCACCCCGCGCCGCAGTGGCTGCCGATGCCAGCCGCCGCGGATCACTGCGCCGACGGCATCGGCGTATGGCATTGGGCCAGCAATGATCAAGGTGGCGAGCCGGATGTGGTGATGGCCTGCGCCGGCGACGTTCCGACGCTGGAGACGCTCGCGGCGGTATCGATCCTGCGCCAGAGCATGCCGGCGCTGAAGATCCGGCTCATCAACGTGGTGGATCTGATGCGGCTGCAGTCAGCCAGCGAGCATCCGCACGGCCTGAATGATGAGGATTTCGACCGCTTGTTCACCACCAGCAAACCGGTCATCTTCGCCTTTCACGGTTATCCGACGCTGATTCATCGACTGACCTATCGCCGGCATAACCACGACAACCTGCACGTGCGCGGCTACAAGGAAGAGGGCACGATCACCACCGCATTCGATATGACGGTGCTGAACGATCTGGACCGCTTTCATCTGGTGATGGACGTCATAGACCGGCTGCCGCAGACCGGCGTGGCCGGCCTCGAGCTCAAAGGTGTGCTCGAGCGCAAACTGATCGAGCACAAGCAATACATCGATCAATACGGCGAAGACATGCCGGAGATTCGCAACTGGAAATGGGACGCCAGCCTGTGGTCGAACAGATCTACCTGATTCGCCATGGTGAGACGGCCTGGTCGCTAAGCGGTCGACACACCGGCCGCACGGATGTACCGCTCACTGCACGCGGCGAGCTGCAGGCAAAGCAGGTGGGCGCACTGCTGAATGCCCTGCAGTTTTCGCAGGTGCTGGTCAGTCCGCTGCAGCGCGCGCGTCGCACCTGCGAACTGGCCGGTTATGGCCAGGTAATGCGGGTAGAGCCGAATCTGCACGAGTGGGACTACGGCCAGTACGAGGGTCTGACCAGCGAGCAGATTCGCGCGCAGTACGCGGACTGGGACGTGTTTCGCGACGGCTGTCCCGGGGGCGAATCGCCCAAGCAGATGGGCAGCCGTGTCGATGGGGTACTGTCGCAGCTGCGCTCCATGTCGGGACGAGTGGCCGTGTTCTCGCATGGACACTTCCTGCGCGCGCTGGCGGTGCGCTGGATCGAATTGCCGCTGCGGCAAGGGCGAAATTTCGGGCTCAATGCCGGCGCATTGAGCATGCTCGGCTACGAGCACCACAACGTGCGTGAGCCGGCCATCGAACTATGGAATGCGGCATCGAATGAATTGTTCGACCTGGTGCCGCACCCGCGGCACGAGTAATCGTTCGCCATGCGCCGCCTAGCGATCCTGCACCGCACCTACTACAATTTTTCCGGTACGGTGCAGCTCGGCCCGCACCGGCTGTTGCTGCGGCCGCGCGAAGGGCACGCCGTGCGACTCGAGTCATCACGCCTGGAAACCACGCCGCCGTCCAGTATTCGCTGGCTGCGCGATGCCTATGACAACTCGGTCGCGATCGCGACCTTTGCTGTGGCCGCGAATCAATTGCAGATCGTCAGTGAACTCATCGTTCAGCACTACGATGAGCGGCCACTGGATTTTCTGGTGTCCGACTATGCCGTGAACTACCCGTTCCTGTACGAGCCCGGCACGACCGCTGTGCTGCAGCCCTACTTGCTGGTCACCGGCGCAATACGATCAGACGGCGCTGCAATCGTGGGTGGCGAGCTTCTGGCGAGCCGGTGAGCCGATTCAGACTTACGGACTGCTCGAGCGTCTTTGCAGCGGCATCAAGCGCACATTTTCCTACCAGGTGCGCGAGCAACCCGGTGTGCAGAGCGCGGCTGAAACGCTGGCGCGCGGCGCCGGCTCGTGCCGCGATTTCTCCAGCTTGTTCATGGAGGCAGCGCGATCGCTGGGGTTAGCAGCGCGCTTCGTTAGCGGCTATCTGCACGACCCGGCGGCCGACGGGCGCAGCGGTGCCAGCCATGCCTGGGCGGAAGTCTATCTGCCGGGCGCAGGATGGAAGGGCTTTGATCCGACGACCGGGGAAGTCGTGGGCAGTAATCACATCGCCGTGGCGGTGGCCAGACTGCCGGATGAGGTCTCGCCGGTGACCGGTTCTTACTTCGGGCCGATCGGCGCCGATCTCGAGGTGGGCGTCTGGGTGACCGGCCTGCAGTCCTAGGTTCGTTGCATGAACGCGCGGTCCGCCTTCTTGGCTTTCTTAGCCGCCCGCTTCTCCTGCAAGCTCTTGGCCGGCTTCTTCTTGCCTTCCTTTTTCTGATCCATTCCCTTGCTCATGGTGTCGGCACCGGTTCGTTGACGCCGGGTTTGCGGCCCTTGCGCAGCATTTTCTCGTCATTTTTCTTTTTCTTCGCCTGCTCGCGTTGCTTCTTTTGCTGTCGGTAGTTGGGTTTGGCCAAAGAAACTCTCCAGGCGCGCGCAGGCTGTTGACGCAGTGTCATAATAGTCTACTCCGATAAACTGCGCGCCGCTCGGATTGTGAGATGAGCCTATGCATTACGCTTGAGGATGTCCGAGCCGCACAGAGTCGGATCGCGGAGCAACTGTCCAGGACGCCGTGCCTGCAATCGCGCACGCTCTCGCAGCTCACCGGCGCTCAGATCTACATCAAGTTCGAGAATCTGCAGTTCACCGCTTCCTTCAAGGAACGTGGCGCACTCAATTGCCTGCTGCAGCTCACGCACGATGCCCGGCGGCGCGGTGTCTGCACCATGTCCGCCGGTAATCACGGCCAGGCCGTGGCCTATCACGCCCAGCGTCTGGGCATCCCGGCCACGGTGGTGATGCCGCGGCACACGCCGTTGGTGAAGGTCCAGCACACGCGCTCGCACGGTGCCACCGTGGTGTTGTATGGCGATACGCTCGCGGAGGCCTTTGAGCATTCGCAGCAGATCCTGAGCGAGCAGGGTCTGACGTTCGTGCACCCCTACGACGATCCCGAGGTGATGGCCGGCCAGGGCACCATCGCGCTCGAGATGCTCGCCGCCCAGCCGGATCTGGAGCAGCTGGTAGTACCCATCGGCGGCGGCGGTCTCATCTCCGGGATAGCCGTGGCGGCCAAGGCCATTTCCCCGGGGATTGCCGTCATCGGCGTGCAGAGCAGCAGCTATCCGTCGATGCCGGCGGCGCTCGCGGGGGTCGAGGCCGTGTGCCAGGGCAACACCATCGCCGAGGGCATAGCCGTGAAGTGGCCGGGCCTGCTGACGCGCGCGGTGGTGCGTGCGCTGGTTGACGATATCGTCCTGGTAGACGAGAACGAGCTGGAACGCGGTATCGCGCTGCTGCTCAACGTCGAGAAGACCGTGGCCGAGGGCGCGGGCGCTGCCAGCCTGGCTGCGCTCCTGGCGCAGCCCGAGCGCTATCGTGGCCGCAAGGTGGGCGTGATCCTGTCGGGCGGCAACATTGACCCGCGCCTGCTGGCCTCGGTCATCATGCGTGAGCTGGTGCGCGAGCAGCGCATCGTGACGCTGCGCATTCCGATCGCCGATCAGCCCGGCGCGCTGGCACGGGTTACACATGTAATCGGCGAACAAGGCGGCAATATTCTCGATGTGTTTCATCGCCGGCTGTCGAGCAATGTGCCGGCCAAATCTGCCAGCCTGGAACTGAGTTTTGAAAGCCGCGACTCCAGCCATGCCGAGACCATCGTTGCGGCGGTGCGCGCCGCCGGTTTCGATCCGGCGGTGCTGCCGCCCTGACATGCTGCGACCGGATGTCACGCTCGACGACATTCGCGCCGCCCAGCGGCGTATTGCCCCCCATGTGCTGCGCACGCCGGTGCTCGAGAGCGCACTGCTCAATGCCGCCTGCGGCGCGCAATTGCATTTCAAATGCGAGAACCTGCAGGAGACCGGCGCCTTCAAGGTGCGCGGAGCCAGCAATGCCGTGTTTGCGCGCTCACTTGCGGATCTGCGGCACGGAGTGGTCACGCATTCCTCCGGCAATCACGGCGCCGCCGTGGCACGCGCGGCGCGGCTGCGGGGCGTGGCGGCACGCGTAGTCATGCCGCAAAATTCCTCAGCGGCCAAGCTGGCATCGGTACGTGCCTACGGCGCAGAAGTCACGCTATGTGAGCCGACCATCGCGGCGCGCGAGGCCACCGCAGCGCAGATCGTTGCCGCCACCGGCGCAGTGTTCATCCATCCCTATGACGATGCCGCGGTGATCGCCGGCCAGGGCACAGTCGCGCTGGAATTTCTCGAACAGGTACCGCAACTGCGATGGTTGCTGTGTCCGATCGGCGGCGGCGGTCTGGCCAGCGGCATCGCGCTGGCGGTCAAGAGTCTGCGCCCGGACATCCGTGTGGTCGCGGTCGAGCCAGCCAGTGCCGATGATGCCTACCGCTCGTTCCAGTCAGGCGTGCTGGCGCCGCCGGTGCCGACGAGCACGGTTGCCGACGGTCTGCGCGGTGCCCTGAGCGCGCGCACCTTTGCGTTCATACGAGAGCACCTCAGCGCCGTGGTCACGGTTGACGAGCAGGCGATCGTGAACGCCATGCGCGAACTTTGGCGGCATCTGCACATCATCGTCGAAGCCTCCTCGGCGGTGGCCTATGCCGCGGTGGCCGAGCGCAAGCTCGAGCTGGGCGATGACCACGTCGGCATCGTGCTGACCGGTGGGAATGTCGACATCGATCTGCTGCCCTGGCGGCCGGCAGTGCGGTAGCGTACCGAATCGAGACGGCGAGCTGCGTAGGCTCCACGCCCCGTCCACGCCCTCATTGGAGCTCTGCATGATTCGACGCTGGGCCCCGGTCGTGGTGCTGGCGGCAAGCGCCGCCTCCACCGCGCTGGCAGACTCGCCGCCGCCGCCTGCGCAGGGCTGGTCCGGCAAGGGCGAAGTCGGCTACGTCATGTCTCGCGGCAATGCCGATACCGATTCGGCCAATGCCAAGCTCGACCTGGCCGACGTGGCGGGTGACTGGAAGCAGTCGTTTCATCTCGAGGGACTGTATGGGCGCAGCGATGAAATCACTTCCGCCGAGCGCTGGGCCGCATTGCTCCAGACCGACTACCAATTCACGACACGCTCTTTCAGCTTTGGCGCCGTGCATTTTCTGCAGGACGAATTCAGCGGCTTTCAGTATCAGGCGAGCGTGACAGCCGGTCTCGGCTACAAAATCCTCGCGACAGACGGCGACAAACTTACCGCGCAGGTCGGTGTGGGCTATCGTCGCCTGCGTCCGGAAGTGCTGACACTCGACGCGGCCGGGAGCGTGATCGCGCGCACCCCGGGCGAATCCAGCGGCAACGCCATCGGCACGGCCGGTTTCGATTTCGCACATATCTTCAACGCCAGCACCAAGCTCACCGACAAGTTCCTGCTGGAATCGGGCTCGGGCAATACCTCGCTGGAAAACGACCTGGCGCTGGTGGTGAGCATGTCGAAGAAGCTGGCCTTGAGCGCTGGTTTTACATTTCAGGACAATACCGAGCCGCCGGCCGGCCTGAAGAAGCTCAATACCCTGACGACCCTGAATCTGGTCTACGCCTTCAATCAATAAATGTGGATGCTTGCCGGCTCGCTGCTGCGCACGCTGGCGCGGAACATGGCCGGCGTGTTGTAGCGGATCGCGATCTCGCCGCGATGATCCACGGCGATGAGGCCGCCGGAGGCGCCCAGGCGCGGCAGCCGCCGCTCGATGGATGCGCTGACGGCGTCGGCGAGCGTCGCGCCGCCGTAGCCCATACGCGCGGCGATGTCATAAGCCTGCACCGTGCGCAGAAACCACTCGCCATGGCCGGTGGTCGAGACCGCGCAGCTGCGATTATCGGCATAGGTTCCGGCGCCGATCACCGGCGAATCCCCGACGCGGCCCGGATGTTTGCCCATCGTGCCGCCCGTGGAGGTCGCCGCGGCCAGCCGACCGGCACGGTCGCGTGCCACCGCCCCCACGGTACCCAGGGGCGGCTCATCGAGCGTCGTGACGCTGAACTGCTGCTTGAACGCTGCCAATTGTTGCTGGCGGTAGGGCGTGATGAAGTATTCATTGGTTACCGGCGCGAACCCGGCTTCCCGGGCGAAGCTTTCGGCGCCGCTGCCGACCAGGAACACGTGACGCGAATCCTCCAATACACGCCGCGCGAGCCGTACCGGGTTCCTGACGAAGCGGATTGCCGCCACGGCCCCGGCACGCAGGTTCTCGCCATCCATGATGGCGGCATCGAGTTCGGCGATGCCGTCGAGCGTGAGTACCGCGCCGCGTCCGGCATTGAACAACGCATCGTCTTCCAGCACCGTGACCGCGGCCTCGACGGCGTCCAGGGCGGTACCGTCGCCTTCGAGAATGGCCTGCCCGGCAGACAGAGCCTGCGCCAGGCCCTGGTGGTAGCCCTGCTCGCGCTCAGCGCTTAGTGGTGTACGCGGCAATGCGCCGGCACCACCGTGAATGGCCAGTGCGTACATCGTTCAAGCCTAGCATTGCAGCAGTCATTGCGCAGGCGGCCCGCAGAAAAGTCGGTTAGCCTTGGCAGCAACCATGGAAGTTCTCGAACCGGGTTGGCAATTCGCCAGCGACAATACTGCCGGCATATGCCCTGAAGCGTGGAACGCGCTGGCACGCGCCAACGTCGGCTATGCACCCAGCTACGGCGATGATGCCTGGACCCGGCGCGCGTCGGAGCTGATCCGGGCGTTGTTTGAGCGACCGCAGGCGCAGGTGTTTTTCGTGTTCAACGGCACGGCCGCCAACGCGCTCGGGCTGGCCGCATTGTGTCAGGGCTACCATGGCATCCTCTGTCACGAGCAATCGCACGTGCACAACGATGAGTGCGGCGCCCCGGAATTCTTCAGCCATGGCGCCAAGTTGCTGACGGTTGCCGGCTCGCATGCCAAGCTCTCGCCCGCCGCGTTGCTGGGCGTCATCGAGCGGCATCATGAACTGCATTCGTCCAAGCCGCGCGCCGTGTCACTGAGCCAGACCACTGAATTTGGGGCCGTGTACCAGCCGGCGGAGATCGCAGCCGTGAGCGCTTTTGCGCGCGCGCACGAGCTGGCATTGCATATGGACGGTGCGCGCTTTGCCAATGCCCTGGCGGCCGCGAGCGCAGGCGGCGCCAGCGCCGCCGATCTGACCTGGCGCGCCGGCGTCGATGTGCTCAGTCTCGGCGGCACCAAGGGTGGCCTGAACACCACCGAGGCGCTGGTGTTCTTCAACCCGGAGCTGGCCTCGCAGTTCGATTACCGTTGCAAACAGGGCGGACAGCTGGCCTCCAAAATGCGCTTTCAGAGCAGCCAATGGGTGGGTGTGCTCGAGCACGGCGCGTGGCAGCGCCACGCCGCGCACGCCAACGCCTGCGCCGCACGACTCGCGGCCGCGCTGCAGGCGGTGCCGGGAGTGCGACTGCTGTGGGAGGTGGAGGCCAATGCGGTATTTCTGGAGATGGACCCAAGGCTGGCCGATGCCATGGCCCGCGAGGGCTGGCACTTTCATCGTATGGGCGATGCGGGTTACAGGCTGATGTGCTCCTGGGCCACGCAGCCGCAGGATATCGAGCGCTTCGCCGGCGACCTGGCGCGCTTACAGCGGCAGTGACGGTTCGACCGCGGCCTTCCAGGCAAGCAATCCACCTTCCAGCTGCAGCGGTTCCTTGACGCCCGCGCGCCGCGCCAGCGCGCATGCCTTGAGACTGCGGGCGCCGCTACGGCACATGAACACGACGGTGTCGCGACTGGGCAATCGCGAGCCGCTGTGCTCGATCTGGCCGAGCGGGATGTTGATCGCGCTGGGCAGATGGCCGGTGGCGAATTCAGCCGGTTCACGCACGTCGATGAGGCTTATCGGCTGCTGCCGGGTTGAAGCCAGCGCCTGCGCCAGTTGCGCGGCGGAGATATTGCGCACCTGCTGCAGCTCCTCGCGCGTACAGAAACCCGGCGGGTCAGCCGGGACGGTTATGCGCGGATGCTCGCCACACACTGCGCAATCCACTTTTTTCGCAAACCGGAACTCGCTGAAACGCATTTCCAGGGCGTCATAGGCCAGCAGCCGCCCCGTCAATGGCACACCCGCGCCGACGATGAGCTTGACCGCCTCGGTGGCCGCAATCGTGCCGAGCACACCGGGCAACACGCCCAGCACACCCGCTTCGGCGCAATTGGGGACCAGCCCTTCGGCGATGTCCGGAAACAGACAGCGATAGCACGGTCCCTGGCCGGGAACATAGGTCATGACCTGGCCTTCGAAGCGATGAATCGCGGCCGAGACCAGCGGTTTGCCGTACAGCACGCAGGCATCGTTGACCAGGTAGCGCGTGCCGAGTCGATCGCTGCCGTCTATGACCAGGTCGTAGTCCCCGAACAATTGCTGCACGTTCGCGGCGCACAGCTCCAGCTGATGCGCCACCACGCGAATCTCGGGGTTCAGGGCCCGCAGCCGCGCGCTGGCCACGGCCGTCTTCGGGGCGCCGACGCTGGCGGCGTCGAACAGTATCTGGCGCTGGAGATTGGACTCATCGACGATATCGCAATCCACCAGACCGAGCGTGCCGACACCGGCGGCGGCCAGATACAGCGCTGCCGGAGTGCCAAGACCGCCGGCACCGATGACTACCACGCGCGCCACCTTGAGCTTGTGCTGACCGGCGCTGCCAATTTCAGCGAGGCTGAGGTGGCGGCTGTAGCGCCGCAGTTCTGCGGGTGAGAGATCCACGAGCGAGCATTGCGCGCGGGCTTCGGCGCTGTCAAATGCTAGAGTGCGCGCCAATTCGGCTGTGTCGATCGCCTTATGACCAGAGGATTTCCGCTCGCGCAGCGTCTCGGCCAGTGGTTGCCGGCGCTGGCGCTGCTGCTGCTCGCGCTGCTGGGTTGCAACCGCGGCCTATGGACTCCCGACGAGCCGCGCGAGGCCGAGATCAGCCGCGAGATGGCGCTCAGGCCGGGTGTAATCCCGACGCTGAACGGGCAGCGTTTTATCGAAAAGCCGCCACTCTATTATTGGACCGTGGCCGCCGTGTATCGCCTGACCGGCGGCGCCTCGGTGCTCGCCGCGCGCAGTATCAGCGTGCTGGCGGGGCTGGGGACGCTGGCGCTGCTGGTGCTCTGGGGTAGCGCCGCCCATTCACGCATGTCCGGATGGCTGGCGGCCTTCATGCTGGCCACCAGCGTGCAGTTCGTGGTCTCCAGCCACTGGGTGCTGATCGATCCACTTTTGATGCTGTGCACGACCGCGGCCGCCTGGACGGCCTGGGAGTTGCTGGCAAAGCGCGACGGCGCGCGCCTGCGGCTGCTGTTCTACCTGGCGCTGGTATTGGCACTTTGGATCAAGGGTCTCGTCGGTCCGGCGCTGATCGTGGCGGGGCTCATTGTATATATCGCGGTAGACCGCCCGGTGCATTGGCGACGGCTGCGGCCGATCGGCGGAGCCAGTGTGCTGCTGCTGGCGGTGCTGATGCTGGGGCTTGCGATCTGGAATCAGGGCGGCGCCGCGGCCGTCTGGGAATGGGCCTATGTGAATCACGTACAACGGGTACTCAATCCGGGCATTACCGGTCATAGGCAACCGGTGCTCTACTATGCCTGGACCTTGCCGTATGCCATGTTGCCGTGGCTGATGCCGCTGATTGAAGCGCTGCGGCCGGCACACTGGCGGCGCCCGGACGACGCCGGCGCGCTACCCTGCGCTCATGAGCGCGGCGATGCTGGCGCTGCTGTCTCTCTCGGTCACCAAGCGCGAGACCTATCTGCTGCCGCTGCTGCCATTGCTGTTCCTGTGGCTGGGTATCCGCACCCAAGAATGGTGGCAGCAGTGGCAAGGACGCGATGGGCAACGTCTTGGCGCGATCTGGTGGCTGCAGGTGTCAATGTTGTGCCTGTATGCGCTCGGGCCGCCGGTGGCGGCCTGGCTCTGGCTCAGGAGCGCCAATGCCGCGGTGCTCGCGGCGCTGCTGGTCGCCGCGGCAAGTGTTACCTGGCTGCTCTATACCAGCGCGAGCGCGCAGCGCGCGCGCGCGGGGCGGGCGGGGTTGCTGTGCGCGTTCGCGGGTAGCGCGCTGACGCTGGTGTTGGCTCCGATACTGCTCAATGACATCAAGGATATGGGGCCGTTTGTGCGCTGGATCGGCCAGCAGTTGCCAGCCGCCCAGCCGGTCTATGCCACCGGCGTCGATGAGACGCTGGCGGCCGAGATTCCGTTCTATACCGGGCGCGCCGTGGTGCCCATGGACACATCAGCCCTGCGCCAGCCCGGCCCCCGGTCGACGCTTCCGCCCTGGGTGCTGGTGCAGGACAATCAGGACGGCCGTGCGGGAAGCCTTGATCCGGGCTACACATTGGTCGCGGCACGCTCCTTCGGACCTCATCGCCGGCTGCTGCTGTGGCGATTGCGCAGCGCGGACAGCGCCCCAGTGAATCACCTGCATACACCTGGCCGCCGCGTGCTGCTGCTTTGGCTGGCCGCCGCCTTGCTTTGGTTCGGGCCGCTCAACAGCACGCACCTGTTCGATCCCGACGAAGGCCGCTACGCCGAGATTCCGCGCGAAATGGTCGCCAGCGGCGATTGGGTGACGCCGCGGCTCGACGCCATCAAGTATTTCGAAAAACCGGTGCTGCAGTACTGGGCCACGGCGGTCGCGTTCCGGCTGTTTGGCCAACACGCCTGGAGCGCGCGACTGTGGCCCGCATTGTGCGGATTTCTGGGGTTGTTGCTGAGCTGGGCGCTGGCCCGCGAGCTGTACGATGAGCGCAGCGCGCTTCTGGCGGTGATCGTTCAGGCGAGCGCACTGCTGTACTTCGCGCTCGCGCGCATCGCGACCCTGGACATGAGCCTGAGCTTCGGATTGCAGATCGCCATGTGCGCACTGGTGCTGCTGGCGCGGCCACGCACGGTGGGTTGGCGCCTGCCGGCGATGCTCGGATTGGGCGTCGCCGTCGCCGTACTGTCCAAGGGCCTGGTCGGAATCCTTATTCCCGGCGCCGTGGCCGGCCTGTACCTGCTGTGGCGGCGCGACTGGTCGCTGCCCTGGCGGGCGCAGCCATGGTGGACGGTGATTGCACTGACCGTGCTGGCCGCACCGTGGTTCGTGGCGGTGTCGGTGCGCAACCCCGAGTTCGCGCATTTCTTTTTCATCGTGCAGCATTTCCAGCGCTATCTGAGCCGCGCCGGCTTCGACCGTTATCAGCCGGTATGGTTTTTCCTATGGGTGCTGGCGCTGGGCTTTCTGCCGTGGACCACATTGCTTCCCGGCGCCTTGCGCCAGGCTTGGCGCGGCGCGCGCGCCGGAGAGCCGGGCACGGCAATGCTGCTGGTATGGGCCATGTTCGTGTTTGCGTTTTTCAGCTTCTCGCAATCCAAGCTCATGCCCTACATCGTACCGATGCTGCCCGCACTGGCGATATTGACCGGCCGCAGCCTCGCCGCCATGGACGCACCGCGCTTTGCGCGGCATCTGCGCGCGGTCGCGATTGCCGCGCTGGCGGTAGGACTGCTGATCGTGCTGTTGTGGCGCCTGCCGGCGGCCGCGTCACTGGTCGCGCAGGCCTCGAGCCTGAGCATCGCGGGCTTCGCCGCGGCGTTCCTATTGCTGGCCGTTGGCGCGGCCGTCGGCATAGGTCTCGCGCGGCGTGGACAAGTGCTCGCGGCGGCAATCGCCGCGGCTCTGGGCGCCTGGATGCTGGGACAGTGCGCGCTGCTGGCCGCCGAGCAGCTGCCGCGCATGCAGACGCTGATCGCGCTCGAGCAGCACACGCAACCCTGGGTCGGGAACTCGACCCATGTTTACTGTGTCAACGACTATCTGCAGCCGCTGCCATTCTATTGGCGCCATCCATGCACCTTGGTGGGCTATCGCGGTGAATTGGATTTCGGTCTCAATCAGGAACCGTGGCGCTGGATTCCGGATCTGCAGCATTTCGCCGCGGACTGGCAGCGACAGAGCGATGCGCTGGCCGTTCTGCGGCCCCAGGATTACCGGCAACTGCAGGCACTGGGTCTGCCGATGCGCGTGATATACACTGCGCAGTCCTTGGTCGCGGTGGTCAGATGATGAGAAGCGCGGATCTGGCGCTGATCCTGACGGGTGTCCTGCTCAATGCCGTGGCCCAGCTGCTGCTGAAGGCGGGTTCGCGCGTCATTGCCGGCGTTCCCCTCACTTTCGGCAATGCCTGGACGATCATGGAGCGCATCGCGATCAATCCGCCGATCCTGGGCGGGCTGGTCTGCTATGCCATCAGCGTCGTGGTGTGGATCCTGGCTCTGTCGCGCGTGGAAGTCAGCGTTGCCTATCCGATGCTTTCGATCGGCTACGTGGTCAATGCGGTTGCGGCCTGGATGTTGTTTGGCGAGGATTTGACTACCGCGCGGCTGGCCGGCATCGGCGTGATCATCGTCGGGGTCTGGCTGGTGGCGCGTAACTGACGCGAAGGGCATGGTATTGAGCCAGGATTTCCTACCGTTCACGCGCCCGTCGATCGACGAGCAGACCATCAGCGCAGTGGGCGAAGTATTGCGTTCGGGCTGGATCACCAGCGGCCCCCAAGTGCGCGAATTCGAGGCGCAACTATCCGCCTATTGCGGTGGCCGGCCGGTGCGGGTGATGAGTTCGGCCACGGGCGCCATGGAAATCGCGCTGGCAATGGCCGACGTGGGTCCCGGCGACGAGGTGATCACCTCGCCGCTGTCCTGGGTTTCAACCGCCAACGTGATCTTGCGCGCCGGTGCGCGGCCGGTGTTCGTGGACGTCGACCCGATTACACGCAACATGAATCCGCAGTTGATCGAAGGCGCACTGAGCCCGCGCACGCGGATGTTGTTGCCGGTTGATCTGGCCGGGCTGCCGGTTGATCGCGAGCCTGTGTACGCCATCGCCCGTGAGCACAACCTGCGCGTGCTCGAAGATGCGGCGCAGTCCATGGGTTCAAGCTGGGGCGGCGCGCGCATCGGCGCCACCGGCGACCTGGTCTCGATCAGTTTTCACGCCAATAAGAACATCACCACGGCCGAGGGCGGCTGCCTGGTCCTCAACGATGCCGACGAGGCGCGGCGGTGCGAGCTCTGGCGCCTGCAGGGCGTGGAGCGCTTCCCGGACGGCACCCTGGATGCCACGCTTGCCGGCGGCAAGCACAACCTGACCGACATCGCGGCCTGCATCGGCTTGGGGCAGCTGCGCCGGCTCGAGGAATTCACCGCCCGCCGCCGCGCTCTGGCGCGCCGCTACTTCGAACGCTTCGACCGCTCGCTCGGCTGCGAGCTCCCCGTTGAGGATTTCGAGCACAGCAACTGGCACATGTTCCAGATCGTGCTGCCTGCGCACGTCGAACGCAGCGATTACATTCGCGCCATGCATGCCGCCGGCATCGGCATCGGCGTCCACTATCCGGCCATTCATCTGCTGTCGCTATACCGGACGCTGGGATTCAGCCCCGGCGATTTCCCGCAGGCCGAGCGTATTGGCCGCGGCATCGCCACGTTGCCATTGTTCCCGGCCATGCACGAGCAGGATGTGGATAGGGTGTGTGCACAGACCGCGCGCATTGTGCAGCGGCCATGACTCGCAAGGTTCCCGAGCTGTCGGTCGTCATTCCGGTGTACAACGAGGAGCAGGTGCTGCCGGGCCTGTTCGAGCGGCTGTATCCGGCGCTCGATGCACTCGGCTCGCAGCTACGAGATCCTGTTCGTCAATGACGGCAGCCGCGACCGTTCCGCGGCGCTGCTGAGGGAGGCCTTCGAGCGGCGCGCCGATGTCACGCGCGTGGTGTTGTTCGCGGCCAATTTCGGCCAGCACCGCGCCATTCTTGCCGGCTTTGCCCAGAGCCGCGGCCGCTTCGTGATCACGCTCGATGCGGATCTGCAGAATCCGCCGGAAGAGATTGCGCGGGTGCTCGAGCGAACTCGAGGCCGGCCACGACTACGTCGGCACGATTCGACTGCAGCGCAAGGATGTGGCCTGGCGCCGCTACGCGTCGCGCCTGATCAACGCGATTCGTGAGCGCACCACGCGGGTGCGCATCACCGATCAGGGCTGCATGTTCCGCGGTTACGCGCGCAGCGTCGTCGATGCGGTCAACCAATGCTCCGAGTACAACACCTTCGTGCCGGCCCTGGCCTTCACGTTCGCGATCACTCCCAGCGAAATTCATGTCGCGCACGAGAATCGCGGCGCCGGGGTGTCGAAGTATTCGTTGTTCCAGCTCATGCGGCTGAATTTCGATCTCATGACCGGCTTCTCGACCGCACCGATGCAGTGGTTCTCCGGCTTTGGCATCGGCATTTCCATACTGTCGGTGCTGTTCGTGGTGTTCCTGGCGATTCGCCGCCTGGTGGTCGGGCCCGAAGCCGAGGGCGTGTTCACTCTGTTTGCAATCGCCTTCTTCTTCATCGGCGTGGCGCTGTTCGGCGTCGGGCTGATTGGCGAGTACGTCAGCCGCATCTATGACGAAGTGCGGCACCGGCCGCGCTACATCGTCGGCAACGTGCTCGAGCGCGACGAGGACGAAGCTTGACCGCGGCGGTGGCGGCGACTGCGCCGCGCGCCGTGGTGTTCGCCTATCACGACGTGGGCGTACGGTGTCTGCGCACTTTGCTGGCGCACGGGGTCGAGGTGCCACTGCTGTTGACGCACGACGATGCGCCCGGCGAGAACATATGGTTCGAGAGCGTGGCGCAGCACGCGGCCTGGCATGGTATCGAGGCGCTAACGCCGTCGAATCCGAACGTGCCCGAAGTCGTCGGCCGGAGCCGGGCGGCGCGGCCCGACTTCCTGTTCTCGTTCTACTACCGCTCGATGCTCGGGCCTGAACTGTTGTCGTTGCCACGCCGGGGTGCCTACAACATGCACGGCTCGCTGCTGCCCAGGTATCGAGGCCGGGCGCCAGTGAACTGGGCGGTGCTGTCAGGGGAGAGCGAGACCGGCGCCACGCTGCACGCCATGGCGATCAGGGCCGATGCCGGCGATATCGTCGATGCCCAGGCGGTGCCCATACTGCCGGACGACACGGCGATCGAGGTGTTTCGCAAAGTCACGGTGGCCGCGGAAATGGCGCTGTCGCGCTGCCTGCCAGCACTCATCGACGGCAGCGCGCGGCATACGCCGCAGGACCTGTCCGCGGGCAGCTACTTCGGCGCCCGCAGCGCCCGCGACGGCGCCATCGATTGGCGAGGCGGCGCTCGCGCGGCGCATAATCTCATCCGCGCGGTCGCACCGCCGTATCCGGGTGCCTTTACGCAGGCGCAGGGCATGGACATGCGCATTTTGCGCTCGCTGCCGGTGGCGTCGCCGCCGGCACCGGCACCGGCGCCGGACGGCGCGCCGACGCTGCGCTGGCATCAGGGCGCGCTGTACGCGCTGTGCCACGACGGCGCACTCAAGATTCTGGAGTTCGAACTCGGCGCGGGCTTGCGCAGCGCCGAGGCTTTTCACCGACGCTTCGGCGAGCGCGCACTGCCGCTCCAGCCGGTCATGGAGTGAGTCGACGATGAAGAATATCCTGATCCTGGGCGTGAATGGCTTCATCGGCCATCACCTGTCCACGCGCATTCTCAGCACCACCGATTGGCGCGTCTACGGCATGGACATGTTCAGTGAGCGCATCGAGCCATTGCGGG
Source organism: uncultured Gammaproteobacteria bacterium (assembly GCA_963735775.1). Taxonomy (GTDB): domain Bacteria; phylum Pseudomonadota; class Gammaproteobacteria; order Steroidobacterales; family Steroidobacteraceae; genus FEN-1191. The sequence goes on from CAVTMG010000001.1 coordinate 698,201, forward strand.
AGAACCCCCGCTTCCAGTTCTTCGAGGGCGACATCACGATCAATCGCGAATGGATCGAATACCACATCAAGAAATGCGACGTGGTGCTGCCGTTGGTGGCCATCGCCACTCCCGCCACCTACGTGCGCGAGCCATTGCGCGTGTTCGAACTGGACTTCGAGGCCAACCTTGCGATCGTCCGGCTGTGCGTGAAGCACCGCAAGCGCGTGCTGTTCCCCTCGACCTCCGAGGTCTACGGCATGTGCCACGACAGCGAATTCGATCCGCACGCCTCGGAACTGGTGTATGGCCCGATCGAGAAGCCGCGCTGGATCTACGCCTGTTCCAAGCAATTGCTCGACCGCGTGATCCATGCCTACGGCATGCGCGATGAACTCGATTACACCCTGTTCCGGCCGTTCAACTGGGTCGGTTCGGGACTGGACAACATGCATGCCGCAAAGGAAGGCAGTTCGCGCGTCATCACGCAGTTCCTCGGCCATATCGTGCGCGCCGAAAACGTGCGCCTGGTGGATGGCGGCCGCCAGCGCCGCTGCTTTACCGGCATCAGTGACGGCATCGACGCGTTGATGAAAATGATCGAGAACCGCGATGGCCGTGCCAGCCGGCGCATCTACAACGTCGGCAACCCGGCCAACAGCCTGTCGGTACGCGAACTGGCCACCGAAATGCTCAGAATTGCCGCCACTTACCCTGAATACCGCGATAACGCCGCGAAAGTGCGCCTGATCGACACCACGGCGACCGAGTACTACGGCAAGGGCTATCAGGACGTGGAGAACCGCGTGCCGAAGATCGACAACACCTGCGCGGACCTGGAATGGGCGCCGCGGGTGTCCATGCAGGAAGCACTGCGCCAGATCTTCGACGCCTACCGCGGCGAGATTGCGCAGGCCGGGCGTCTGCTCGAGCAGGAAGCCCGCTCCTGAGCGAGCCATCGTGCAGCTGGCACTGAAGATCGACGTCGACACATTGCGCGGCACGCGCGAGGGCGTGCCGGCGTTGGTCGATGAGCTCAAGAGTGCCGGCGCCGATGCCAGCTTTCTGTTCAGCCTGGGGCCCGATCACACCGGCCGGGCACTGCGCCGGGTTTTCCGGCCGGGGTTTTTCAGCAAGGTTTCGCGCACCTCGGTGCTCGAGCACTACGGGCTGCGCACTCTGCTGTATGGCACCTTGCTTCCCGGGCCGGACATCAGTCGCCGCGCCGGTGCCATCATGCGCCGCGTGCGCGATGCCGGCTTCGAAGTCGGCATTCATTGCTTCGATCATGCGAGCTGGCAGGACTTCGTGAGCCGCCGCGGCGAGCCCTGGACGCGCAAGCAGATGCTGCTGGCCGTGGAGCGTTTTCGCGAGGTGTTTGGCAGCTCGCCGACGGTACACGGCGCCGCCGGCTGGCAGATGAACGAGGCGGCACTGGCGCTGGAGGAGGAGCTTGGTTTCCACTACGCCTCCGACACGCGCGGGAGCGCGCCGTTCGTGCCGTTGCTGCATGGACGGCGAAGCCGATGTCCGCAGTTACCCACCACGCTGCCGACGCTCGATGAATTGATCGGCCTCGACGGCATCGGTGTCGAGCAGGTGCACGAGAGCCTGCTGGCCCGCACGCGCGAAGTCACGGCGCAGCACGTGTTCACACTGCATGCCGAACTCGAGGGCATGAAACTGTTGCCGGTATTGCAGCGGCTGCTGCGCGGCTGGCAGGCCCAGGGTTATGAGCTGGTGTCGATGCGCACCATGTTGGCGGGAATCCAGGTGGCGCAGCTGCCGGTCTGTGCGGTGCTGCCAGGGAGCGTGCCGGGGCGTAGCGGATCGCTGGCGGTGCAGGCGGGCGCGTAGCCGCGCAGGGATCGGCGGATTATCATCCCGACATGAGTGACCGCGTGCGGACCGGCAGTGCCAAGGTATATGCGAGCGCCAGCGAGGCGCTGGCAGACCTGGTGCGCGACGACATGAGCGTCATGGCCGGTGGATTCGGACTGTGCGGCATTCCGGAGAAGCTCATCGATGCCTTGCGCGACAGCGGCGTCAAGGGGCTGACGGTGATCTCCAACAACGCCGGCATCGACGATTTCGGACTGGGTCTGCTGCTGCGCACGCGCCAGATCCGCAAAATGATTTCCTCCTATGTCGGCGAGAATCGCGAATTCGAGCGCCAGTATCTGGCCGGCGAGATCGAGATCGAGTTCAACCCGCAGGGCACGCTGGCTGAACGCATCCGGGCCGGCGGCGCCGGCATCTGGGGCTTCTATACCCGCACCGGCGCGGGCACGCGCGTGGCCGAGGGCAAGGAGACGCGACTGGTCAACGGCGAGACCTACGTGCTCGAGACCGGGTTGCTCGCGGACCTGGCGATCGTCAAGGCCTGGAAGGGGGATACCGAGGGCAATCTGGTTTATCGCAAGACCGCCCGGAACTTCAATCCCATGATGGCGACCGCCGGTGCGGTAACGGTGGCGGAGGTCGAGCAGTTGGTGGAGGTGGGAGCGCTCGATCCGGACCAGATCCATACCCCTGGAATTTTCGTGCAGCGGATCATTCAGGGACACGACTATCGCAAGCGGATCGAGCAGCGCACCGTGCGCAAGCGGGGTGGCGATGCCGTGGTCGCGTGAACAGATGGCCGAGCGGGCAGCGCAGCAACTGCGCGACGGCTACTACGTCAATCTCGGCATCGGCATTCCAACGCTGGTGGCGAACTATATTCCCGCCGGCATGAAGGTGGTGCTGCAATCCGAAAACGGCATGCTGGGCATGGGACCGTTCCCCTACGAGGGCGATGAGGATCCGGACCTGATCAATGCCGGCAAGCAGACCATCACGCAGCTGCCGAGCAGCTCGTATTTCTCCTCGGCCGACAGTTTCGGCATGATCCGCGGCGGCCATATCAATCTGTCGGTACTCGGCGGCATGGAAGTCTCGGAGAACGGCGATCTGGCCAACTGGATGGTACCGGGCAAAGTGGTCAAGGGCATGGGCGGCGCCATGGATCTGGTGGCCGGCGTGCGCTACGTCATCGTTGTCATGGAGCACGTCGCGCGCGACGGCTCGCCGAAGTTCAAGCCACGCTGCGAACTGCCTTTGACCGGCGCCGGCGTGGTCGACATGCTGATCACGGACCTGGCGGTGTTGCGCCGCCCCGAACGCAGGGGGCAATTTGATTTGATCGAACTCGCTCCCGGTGTGTCCGAGGCGCGAGCTGCGCGAACGCACTTCGGCGCAGTTCCGCTCCGCGCTGAGATAGCGCGTGAGCAGCGCCGAGCCGGTTTACCTGCTCGCCGCGCGGCGCACGCCGATCGGATCGTTTCAAGGTGTGCTGGCGCCGCTGAGCGCGCCGCAACTGGGTGCTGCAGCGGTGCGCGGCGCGCTCGAGCGCAGCGGTGTAAGCGCCGGGCAGGTCGACGAAGTGCTGCTCGGTTGCGTCTTGCCGGCCGGTCTCGGCCAGGCGCCGGCGCGCCAGGCGGCGATCGGTGCAGGGGTGCCCACGCGCGTGCCGGCAACCACGATCAACAAGGTCTGCGGCTCGGGCATGAAGGCCGCGATGATCGGCTGCGATGCGATTCGCACCGGTTCGGCGAGCGTGGTCGTGGCCGGCGGCTTTGAATCGATGAGCAATGCGCCGTATCTGCTGCCCAAAGTGCGCGCAGGCCTGCGGCTGGGGCACGGCGAGGTCCTCGATCACATGTTCTACGACGGGCTGCAGAATCCCTACGACGGCGCGTTGATGGGGCATTTCGCCGACATCACGGCGCGCAAATACGGCTTCTCGCGCGAACAGCAGGATGCGTTTGCCGCCGAATCGGTGCGGCGCGCGCTGGCGGCCTGCGACAGCGGCGCCTTCAACGCCGAGCTGGTTGCGGTTACGGTCAAGAGCCGCAAGGGTGAGCAGATTGTCGATAAGGATGAGCCGCCTTACGGCTGCGACATCAGCAAAATTGCGCAGCTCAAACCGGCTTTCAGCAAGGACGGCACCGTCACGGCGGCCAGCTCATCCTCGATCGCCGACGGCGCCGCGGCGCTGGTGCTCGCGAGCCAGTCCGCCATGCGCGCTGCCGGTGCCACAGCGCTGGCGCGCGTGATCGCCTACGCCAGCCATGCGCAGGAACCGGAATGGTTTACCACCGCCCCGGCCGGAGCCATTCAGCGCGTGTTGCAGGCGGCGTCCTGGCGGACGCAGGACGTGGATCTGTACGAAATCAATGAAGCCTTCGCGGTGGTCACGATGGCTGCGATGCACGAGCTTGCTCTGCCGCACGAGAAGGTCAACGTCAACGGCGGTGCCTGCGCCCTGGGTCATCCCATCGGCGCTTCGGGAGCTCGCATCATCACCACGCTCGTGCACGCGCTCAGGGCCCGCAAACTTCAGCGGGGCGTCGCCTCATTATGTATAGGCGGCGGCGAGGCCACGGCGATCGCCATCGAACTGGCCTGAATCCCTTCTTTTGAATTTGACCTCCAGTGGGTCCGCCGCTAGACTTGAATGCAAACGATTCTCATTAACACTCTGATTAACACCTGAGAGGCTCGTGCTGATGGGACCTGGGATTCACGCACTGTCCGGCGCAGCCCTGGTGACGATGGCATTGGCCGGCTCTTTGGTCAGCTCTTTGGCCAGCGCCGATATGATCAGTGAAGGCGCCAGTGAATTGACCACGGTGGTGGTCGTGGGTCAGCGCATCGGCGGCCCCGACGTCTCCGACACCGGCACCGCCGACTATCGCGTCGGTCCGCAGGACATCAAGAACCTGCCGAACGCCGACCAGACTGCGCTGACCGACGTGCTCACGCAGCTGCCCGGCGTTGCCAGCGACCAGAACCAGCAGATTCATATCCGCAACATGGAAGGGCCGCAGTTCCAATTCCAGGTCAACGGCTTCCTGGTACCGCTCGATATCAATACCAATCCGCCGTTTCTGACCATGCTCAATTCACTGTTCATCCAGCAGCTGGATCTGCGGGTCGGGGTTCTGCCGGCGCGCTACGGCCTGGCCACGGGCGGCGTGGTCGATGTGCAGAGCAAGGATGGCTGCCGTGCCAGCGGTGGCGATGTCAGTGTCGAGGCAGGCCAGCGTTCCACCTTATCGCCCAGCGTTGAATACGCTGCCTGCGACGGGGCACTGAGCAGCTACATCAGTGCGCGGGAAACCTGGAGCGATACCGCCTTCAGCAGCGCCACGCCGGGCCCGACGCCCCTCCACGACCAGGGTCGCACGCAACAGGGCTTGGGCTTCTGGACCTATGCGCTGACGCCGCAGACTCACCTGTCGCTGCTGTTGGCGGCCACGCGCAGCGACAACGAGTTGCCGAATGCTCCAGGACTGGCGCCGGCATTCGATCTAGCGGGCGTCACCAGTGTGCCGGGTTCGGCGGAGATTAATTCGCGCCTGAATTTTCGTGACTACCTGGCGATGGCCGGCATCCACACGACTACCGACGCCGGCATCGAAATGCAGCTCGGCTACACGGCGCACTTCATTTCACAGACATTCAATCCCGATCCGGCCGGCGAACTTATTTATCAGGGCGTTGCCTCGCAGGCCACGCACCAGGACAACGACAACACCCTGCAGGGGGACATGCACTTCCAGACCGGCGATCACACCCTGAGCGCCGGCTTTTACATCGGCGACTACCACGTGGAGAACCGCGACAACTCGCTGGTGTTCAGGGCCGATGACGACGGGAACCAGACCAGCACGGTGCCGGTCGCGGTGCTGACGGGCAGCTCCGCCTCCAACGTGGTCTCCAGTCTGTATGTCAGCGATCTGTGGCGGTTATCCGAGCGCTGGAGCCTGGATCTGGGAGTTCGCGGCGACGATATGACCGGCTATACGCACGCACATCAGGCCAGTCCCCGGATCAACCTGCTGTTCCGCCCCGACGCCGATACGGCATGGCATGCCGGATTCGCGCGCTACCTGCAGGTCCCCAGCTTCCTGGGCATCGCGCCGACGACGCAGGCGGCTTTCGCCGGCACCACGGCCGCAGGACCGCCGGGCGTGCCCTTGCCGTTTGCGGAAGTCGACACCGAGTTCGATGCCGGAGTCGTGGTGCACCCGCGCGATGCGTGGACGCTGTCACTCGACAACTACTACGAGCGCACCGACCATTATCTGGATACCGGCCAGTTCGGTGTGGTGCCGATCTTCGCGCCCTTCAATTACCAGCACGGCTACATCTGGGGCTCGGAGCTCGGCGCGCGTTACAGCGTGCATGGCTTTACCGCCTACGGCAGCTTTACGGTGGGCGACAACTGGCAGAAGGGCGTGGCCACCGGCCAGTTCAACTTTGATCCGGACGAGCTCGACTACATCAACACGCACTCGATATTGCTGGATCATCAGCCGAAATTCGGCGGCGCCGCGGGCGCCAGTTTCGCATTGCATCCCTATACGCTGGCGATCGATTCAACCTACAGCAGCGGCCTGGCCACAGGTTTCGCCGACACGCAGACCCTGCCGCAGACCTTCCAGCTCAATGCCAGTGTCGAGCGAACCTTCACCCTGGCGAGCGGCATGCCCTGGTCGTTGCGGCTGACCATGCTGAACGTGCTCGACCGCGTCAACGAGGTCCGCTCGGCCGAAGGCATCGGTATTTTCCAGGCCGCGTTCGGTCCGCGGCGCACTGTGCTGGCCACGGCGAGCTTGCATTTCTAGTTCAGCGCGCTGGCATTGAGCAGAGGGCGCCGCAACGCGGTGCCGAGCAGAACCACCAAGCCCACGGCCGCCAGATGCAGAGCCAGGTCGATCACGGTGACATCGAAGGGATGAAAGAACTGCAGGATGAAGGCGGCGGTCGCCGCCACGCCCAGCGTGCCCAGGGCGGCCACCGGCAAAGGATTCATGGTGCGGGCCCGGCGCAGCATCCAGAACAGCGCCACCGCCAACGGCACGCTGACGGCGGTGATGAAGGTGAAGCAGTGCGGACTGTCGCCGGCAAAGCCGGCAGGGCCCCAGAGACTCAGTCCGTTGCGCAGACACCCCAGGCCGCTGGCCGCCAGCCACAACACAAATGGCGGCAACGGCAGCCACGCCCATCGCGGCGAGCGATCTGGAACGGACAGTTCGAAGGCCGCCACGATCGCCGCGATCGCGGTCAGCGCCGTCCCCAGGCTCTCGATTGCCACGCGTGGGTCGGCAAGCCGCTGCAATGCGGGACTCTGGGCATAACAGACGATCAGCGCCGCACTGATGGCGCCGACGCCGGCCAGCCACAGCAGGGCGCGCTGCGCCGGCGGGCGCAGCACCCGCACCGGCTCGAGCCTCAATGCCAGTTGTTCTATGAAATGATCCGTCTGCATTACTGTTCCCGGAATAGCGCTCGCAGCGCCTTGAGTGCGCGATGGGTGTTGACCTTGAGCGCCGCCACCGATTGACCTGACGCCCTCGAGGCCTCCGCCAGACTCATCTCTTTGAGTTTCACCGCCTCGAGCGCCTCGCGCTGCCTGGGCGGCAGTCGCCGCAGCAGCTCTTCGATCTCTCCCGATGCACGTATGTCCTCTATATCGCTATTCGCTGTCGGGTCGGCAAAGGTTTCAACGCCTTCCAGCTCGGTACTGATCTCGTGACGTGCGACACGCGAGCGCCGGCGCAGGCCGTCGATGCCACGGCGCGCGGCGATGGCGCCAAGCCAGGGGCTGAATGGACGCATCGGGTCGTAGGTCTGGCGCACGCGATGCAATGTCAGCAGCGTGTCCTGGACCATTTCCTCGATGTCCTGGCGGTGCGAGCAATGCCGGCTCAGCAGGGCGCGAATGAACGGCGTCACTTCGCGCAGCAGCCGCGTGTAGGCCGCGCGATCACCGGCTTGCGCGGCGCGCATGAGATTGGACCAGCTGTGGTCTCGCTGCTCGGGCGTGAGTGCAATCGGCACGAGTTGCAGTGTAACCTTTTGCGCCTGGGGTCGAACTTACCCGGGTGGCCCTAATTCCGGGGCTGCCAACAACAGGGGATTACCATGAATCGATACGTACTGGCGGCCTCAACGCTGTCCGCCGCTTTGGGTCTTGCGTTGGTGTTGCAGGCGCCGGTTCGCGCCGCCGACATGTCCGATCCGGTGAAAGCCAACACGGCAAAGGCGATGAAGGAAAAACTGGAGAAGTGTTACGGCATCAACGCGGTCGCGAAGAACGACTGTGCCGCCGGCGCTCATTCCTGCGCTGGGCAGGCCACTGCAGCCCGTGATCCCAAGTCCTTCGTGCTGGTGCCGGCTGGCGACTGCGCCAAGATCGCAGGCGGCACCTCACAGGCCATGTGAGGCAGGAGCCTTGCTCGATCCATTCGACATCGAGGGGCAGTCCGGCCCGATTCCCGCGGACGGCGGGGATCGGGCTGCGCTTCCCGCATCACGAGTTGGTGCTGCAGACGCGGCCCGAAGTGCCCTGGTTCGAGGTGCATGCCGAGAATTATTTCGGCGGCGGTGCGGTACGGCGCACGCTCGAAACCATACGCCGCGACTATCCGCTGTCGCTGCACGGCGTCGGACTGTCGCTCGGCAGCGCCGAGGGGCTGGACTTGCGACACCTGCGGCGCTTGGCGGAATTGACGCGCTCGATCGAGCCCGGCCTGGTATCGGAGCATCTGTCGTGGAGCGTTTCCGGTGGCCGCTACTTTGCCGATCTGCTGCCGCTGCCGATGACCGAGGAGGCGCTGCAAGTGGTCTGCCGCCACGTGCAGCAGACGCAGGAGCTGCTCAAGCGGCCGATCCTGCTGGAGAATCCATCCACCTACCTGCAGTTCCAGCACTCGAGCATTCCGGAATGGGAATTCCTGGGCGCAGTGGTTGCCCGCACCGGCTGCGGCATCCTTTGCGACCTGAACAATATTTTTGTCAGTGCCAGCAACCACGGCTGGGATCCGCTGAGCTATCTCGATGCGTTGCCGCCGAGCTCGATCGGTGAAATGCATCTGGCCGGCCATGCGCTGAGCACCTTGCCGATGGCCGCGTGGTGCGTATCGATAATCACGGCTCGCGCGTTGCTGCTGCGGTCTGGACGCTGTACCAGCAGGCTCTGCGGCGCTTCGGCCCCCGGCCGACATTGATCGAATGGGATACCGATATTCCGGCGTTCGAAGTGCTGTGCGATGAGGCGGCTCAGGCCGCCGAGCACTTATGCGCAAGCCGGAGGCCTGGCCGTGCCGCCTGCGCTGCGTGAACTGCAGTGTGCCTTGGGGTAGCGCCCTGACTCGCGGGCGCGGCCGGCCCGGATGCGCCCGATCCGCTGCTGCTCGATATCTATCGCAATACTTCTCGGGCACGCTGCCGCAACGCCTTGTCGCTGAGCTTCCCGGCGGTGCAACGGCTGGTCGGCGCGGGGTTCTTCGACGCCGCGGCACAGGAATTCATCCGTCGCAATCCTCCCAGCAGCGCCTGCCTGAATGATTACGGTCAGCAATTTCCGCAATTTCTGGCGCAGTTTCCGCACGCTGCGCACCTGGGATATCTGGCCGATGTGGCGCGGCTGGAATGGGCCGTAAGCTGCGCCTTGCACGCGGCGGACGCAGCACCGCTCGAACTGGCGGCACTGGCCGGGCTCGATCCGGCGCTGATGCCGTCGGTGCGTTTTGTGCCGCACCCGTCGGTTACCGCGATGCGCCTGGATACACCGGCTGATGCAATCTGGCGTGCAGTGCTGGCTGAGGATGACGCCGCGATGCGAGCCATCGATCCCGAAGCCGGTCCCGTATGGCTGTTGATAGAGCGTTGCGCGCTGGGTGTCCAGGTGCGGCGCATGGAAAGCGCGGCCTGGCATTTTACCCAGCGGCTGTGTGCGGGCGAGCCGTTGCAGTCAGCGCTGGAGGGCGAGGGGCTCGAGGCGGTGCTGGCAGACCACCTGGCGTCGGGGCGTTTCATTGGAGTGGCGACATGAATTTAATCCGGCGCTTGATCGGCGCTCTCGAGCGCGTGCCCTACAGCCTGCTGGCGATACCGCTGCGCCTGGCGGTGGCCGACGGTGTTCTGGAATTCGGGCACCACCAAGCTGGCCAACTGGGACGCGACGCTGCAGCTGTTCGAGGACGACTACAAGGTGCCGCTGTTGCCGCCCGACTTCGCGGCGCACATCGGCGCTTCGATCGAACTGTCCACGCCCATGTTGCTGGTGCTCGGCTTGCTCACGCGGCCGGCGGCGCTGGTGCTGCTCGGCATGACCACGGTGATCGAGGTGTTCGTCTATCCGCTGGCCTGGCCGACCCACATCCAGTGGGCGGCGATGCTGCTGGTGCTGCTGTGCCGCGGTGCCGGAACCTGGTCGCTGGATCACTGGCTCTGGCGCCGCTTCGGCCAGCGTCCGTAGCGCCTGGCGCAGAATTCGGACGCTCAACTGGCGCCGTGGGCGCGTCTGCGCTATCCTCAATGCAATTGCGAGTGATTCGCATTTGACATTTCATGAGGCGCAGCAATGGACTGCCTGTGTGGATTGGCACGGGGCCGACCGGGATGTCGAGACCGCGAGCGACGTTCGATCACTGGCATCGCTGCATAAGGGCGCTCGTGGCGTAGTCAGCGCCATGGCCTCGGGTGGCGTCGCGGAAATCACCATTGGCGATGTCGCCGGCTCGACCATTGCGCGCCGGCTGCTGGAGGTCGGATTCGTTCCGGGCGAGCGGATCGAAGTCATCGAGGAGATCCGGCCGGGCGGTGATCCGATCGCGGTGCGTATCGGCTCTTCGATGTTCGCGCTGCGGCGGCGCGAAGCCCAGGCGGTGATGGTGCGGGTCGAGCGCGCGACGAGGCCGTGTGACGCGAGACCTCCCCGATGTGGTGACACGGCGCGTGGCGCTGGTCGGTGCTCCCAACTGCGGCAAGACCGCATTATTCAACCGCCTGACCGGCAGCCGCCAGAAGGTCGCCAACTACCCCGGCGTTACGGTCGAGCGCAAGGAAGGGGCCTTCGTCAGCGCCCGCCGTCATATGCTCTATCGCGTGGTCGATCTGCCGGGCACCTACAGCCTGGTGCCGACCACGCTCGATGAGGCCATCACGCGCGATGTGGTCACCGGCCGGCTGCGCGGTGAGACCCCACCCGAGCTGATCATCTGCGTACTCGATTCCACCAATCTGCGCCTGTCTTTGCGGCTGACGCTCGAGCTGACGCGCCTGGGCATGCCGATGATCGTGGCCTTGAACATGAGCGACCTGGCGCAGCGGCGCGGATTCACGCTCGATCGCCAGGCGCTGGCACGCGAGCTCGGCGTGCCGGTGGTCGATACGGTGGCGGTGCGGCCTGGTGGCGAGGCAGCGCTGCTGCTGCGCGCTCGATGCCGCCGCAGGTGTCAGCGCACCACGCGAGTCCTTTACCGTTGCAGCCGTGTCCGATGCCGAGCTGACCGCGACCCAGCGCGAAGTGCGCCGCATCCTGGCTGCAGTGCGGCTATGTCGAGCCGTTGCGCGATCGCGCACTGGCGCGGCTGGACGCCATAGTCATGAATCCTGTCGCCGGTCCCGGTACTGCTGGCGTGGTGCTGTTCCTGATGTTCCAGGCGGTATTCAGCTGGGCGCAGGCGCCGGTGGCCTGGATCACGGCCGGCATGGACGCGTTCGGGCAGGGGTGCAGCGCGCGATGCCGCCCGGACCGTTGCGCAGTCTGCTGGTGGGCGGCGTGATCGCCGGCGCCGGCAGCGTGCTGGTGTTCCTGCCGCAGATCCTGATCCTGTTCTTCTTTATACTGCTGCTGGAGGACAGCGGCTACCTGCCGCGCGCGGCGTTTCTGCTCGACCGCCTCATGGGCGGCGTCGGTCTGTCGGGCCGCTCCTTCATCCCGCTGCTGTCGTCATTCTCGTGCGCCATCCCCGGGATCATGGCGACGCGCACGATTCCGAACCTGCGGGATCGGCTGGCGACGATTCTGCTGGCACCGATGATGACCTGTTCGGCGCGGCTGCCGGTGTATGCGCTCATCATCGGTGCCTTCATCCCCATGCCGTTCGGTGGGGCCGTTCAACCTGCAGGGGCTGGTGCTGTTCGCGCTGTACGTGGCGGGCGTTGCCGGTGCGGTGCTGGTGGCGCTGCTCATGCGCCGCGTGACCAGGCGCACGAGCTATCACCCGTTGCTGATGGAGCTGCCGGAATACCATTGGCCCAACCTGCGCAATCTGCTGACGGGTCTGTGGGAGCGCACGCAGATCTTCCTGACCCGCGTCGGCACCATCATCCTGGCGCTCATGGTGCTGATGTGGTTTCTCGCCAGCTATCCGCAACCTCCCGCCGGGGCCACAGGGCCCGCGATTCGCTACAGCTTTGCCGGCATGATGGGCTCGGGTCTGGAGAGTCTCTTCAAGCCGCTCGGATTCAACTGGCAGATCAGTCTGGCGCTGGTGCCCGGCATTGCCGCGCGCGAGGTGGTGGTCGGCGCGCTCGGAACGGTCTATTCGCTCTCCGCCAGCGGTGCCGAGGTCGGCGGCGCGTTGCGGCCGATGATCGCCAGCAGCTGGAGCCTGGCCACCGCGCTTGTCGCTGCTCGCCTGGTACGTGTTCGCGCCGCAGTGCCTGTCGACGCTGGTGACCGTGCGGCGCGAAACCAATTCCTGGCGCTATCCGCTGATGATGGCCGGCTACCTGTTCGTGATCGCGTACGCGTTTGCGTTCGTCACTTACCATATCGCGCTGAGCACTGGGCGGGGGCTGACATGCTGCAGCAGGTCATCATTGCCGTGCTGGTGCTGTGCGCCGGCGGTTACGTGGTCTGGAGTTTCATGCCCATGCAACGGCGCCAGGGGTTGCTCGATGCCCTGGCGGCGCGGGGTCTCGCCGTGCGGGCGGCTGCTGCGCATCGCAAGCGGCTGGCATCGCCCGGATGCGGCAACTGCGCCGCGGCCGGTGAGCACGAAAAGCCCAAATCCAGTTAGGATCCGGCTGGTCGCGGACCGCTCAATGCAACGCGGGCACCAAACGGCGCAGTGCAACACCGACGTCGGTTTGACCCGTCTGGGCGATCTGCTCCGCGCTGACCACCTGAACTCCCGCGCTGCTCGTGGGCGCGGCTGACGCCGCGCCCACGACAGACCGCGGGGCTGATGCACAGCCCGTCACTGCCAGAACACCCAGCACAAGCTGCAACTTCATTTTTGCCGAAGTAGTCATGTGCTCGATTATAACTCTGCGCACTCAGAACTTGGCAGTGAAGCCTACGAACACCTGACGACCAAACATGTCGTAGATGGGGTAAGTATTGGCCGCACCTCCGCCCACGATGTCACCATCAATAATCGGCGGGTCCTTGTCCATGATGTTGTTGAAGCCGGCGCGCAACGACAGGACATTGTTTACATGCCAGTTTGCGCTCAAGTCGAGATAGCTGTACGCCGGAATCACCGCATTGAAGGCGTCATACGTACCCCAGGTCGCGAAATGCAGTGACGGATCCGGGTCGTTATTGTCTTCCTCGACCTTGCCGATATAACGCCAGGTGGCAGTGGCCGTGAAGTTCCACGGGCTCTCCCAGGTTGCGCTGAATATATGATGCCAGCGCGGGTTGATGGTCTGACAGGTAAATCCGAATAGCCCTGCGCAATCGTAAGTATGCTGCCCGGGCAGCGGCGTGGTTTCCGCATGCTGCAGGTAGCTGCCATTCATGTCGAACTCAACGGCACCCATGTTGCGCGGCATATTCACCTTGTAGGCGAATTGAGCATCAATGCCGCTGGCCACCGCAGCGCCGGCATTAACATTGGTCTGAAGGATGTAGCCGCCGCTGGCGATATTCTGGCCGGTCAGGCCGCCGCTCGCCGGTGAGCGCACGATCTGGCTGCAATAGATCGGATTGCCGGTGTCGGCACAATTGGCCACAATTACCGCTTCCGGGATGGTCGTAACCTCCCCGGCCAGAGCAATGTGATAGTAGTCGATGCTGCCCTTGAAACCCGGTAACTGGCTGGGCGCGAAGTTGATACCGATCGTATAGGTCTCGGCCTGCTCCGGTTGAAGATTCGGGTTGCCGCCCTGCAATTGCGATAACTGACCACCCGTGCCCTGGGGAATCGTGTCGGTGGTGCCGCCATTGCCGTACTGTGCGGACGTGACCCCCATGTGCTGGCACTGCGCGAGCGTGTCGGCGGCTGGCGCCTTCAGGGCACCGCCGGGTGTGAAGGTCGGAGCGCACGGGTCCGTTCCAAATTCGGCCTGACCGACGAGCTGCGGGTTGAACAGCTCCACCACGCTCGGCGCCCGGATCGCTTTGTCGTACGACAGGCGCAACCGATAGTCGTCGATCGGGGCGTACTGCAGTTCGAACTTGTAGGTATTGGTCGGACCAGAGGTCGAATAGTCAGAACGCCGGTAGCCGCCATCGAACAGCAGCTCCTTGACTCCAGTCACATTTTGAATCAGCGGCGCGCGCACCTCGATGAATTCCTCCGAAACCGAGATGCTGTTATTGATGGCTACCGCGGCGCTGCCAAAGCCTGACAGCAATTGGTTCTCTTCGGCGTAGTCCGGCAGAAAATACTCGTTGTCGTTGCGATGCTCGAAGCCGACGTCCACACCGATGCCGTCGGACGCAAGCGGAGAATGAATCCCATACTTGCCCAGCTCGCCGGTGAATTCGGCATGGAAGGTGCGCAACGTCGAAGTACCCTGGCCGGAGCCGTTGATGTAGAGGTAATTCAGCGCAGCGTTGGTGACCCCGCCATCAGCAAAAATGTTATAGGGAACGCAGGGGGGGCCGCTGATGCACGCAGGGCTGGCCGCCGTGCCGGTAACCTGCAACGCATTGTTGATGTTCTGATAGTTAAGGTATTTCTCGTTGATGTTGAAGAACGTGGTGTAGAAGTACTGTCCGTAGACGTCATACGTCCATGCGTCACCCAGGTCTCCCTTGAAGCCAAAAACCGGTCGATAGTTCTCATGCTCGTAATTCGAGAGACGTCCGCCGCCCTCGACATTGCGACGGCCGATGCGCACATCGGCGCAGTTGGGTGAGGTGGTGCCTGCGGCGTCGATACAGGCTTGACCGGGATTGGCCGCGACGTAAGCCAGCTGCGCCGGGGAGCACAAAGTAGAAGCTTCCTGCCCGCTCAGGAACGGATTGTCGCAATTGACCTGGTAATCCCCCGAACCGGTCGGATCGAACGGATTACTGTCCTTGAACAGGGCCGCCGGGGCCACCTGCTGGTGGGTCCGGTCGTCCATGAAATAGAACTCGGCATAGGGCTGGAACCAGTCCGTGACGGTATCGTGTGCCAGGAACGCCGCGTTGTAACGATCGTCTTCCCGTGTCATGTAAATGTAGGGCTGCGAATTGAAGGAGGCCGGCGGCGTCGTCAGGACGCCCGTTCCTCGCGGGATCAAACCGGTCCCGAACACGCTGTAGACTCGTGTTGGCGTTGGGCCCAGTCAGGGGTTGGAAAAAGTTCGAGTTCGATGAGCCGGCGCAATGAGCACCGTTGATGGTGCCGTTCGCATCCACCTGCGGGTCATTCAACTCGCAGCCGCCGTAGTCGCGTTGGGTGCTCGCCACGGGGTCCTGGTGCCGGTAGCTCAGGAACGCCGTGATGTTGCCCTGGCCATCGGCGAAGTTCGTGCCCATCAACATGTCGAAATTGCCCTGGCGACCGTCCTGGGTCATGCCGGTGGCAGGGATGCGTGTTAAAGGCTCGCACCAGGGCCTGCACGTCCTTTATTGCCGTTGTCGTGCAGGTATTCATCGGCGTTCGCGTCGAATTGAAATCCCTGGAAGTCGTGCTTCATGATGAAGTTGACGACACCGGCGATGGCGTCCGAGCCATAGGCCGCGGAGGCGCCGCCCGTGACCACTTCGACGCGCTCGACCAGACCACTAGGGATCTGGTCCAGATCGGGCGCCGGAGATTGGATGAAGGTGTACGGCGAGCCCTGGCCGAGGCGCCGGCCATCGACCAGCACCAGGGTCCGGTTGGGACCGAGTCCGCGCAAATCCGCGGTGGCGATGCCACCGGCGGTCGTCAAGCCGCTGAAGAGCCATTGCCCAGATCCTGCCCCAATGAATTGGTAAAATTCTGCGGCAGCTGGTTGATGATGTCGCCGATATCGGTCAAGCCGGTCTTCTCGATGTAAGTGGACGACAGCACCTGAATCGGGCTGGTGCTGACTTCATTCGGAGCGGGAATACGCGAACCGGTGACGACGACCTCTTGCAGGGTTACGTTCGAAGTATCTGCTTCCTGCGCCAGGGCGCTCGTCAGGGGTAACAACAGAGCCGCGAAAAACAGCAATAAACCTTTCTTCTTAGGACCGCGCATATTCGGGTACATTTTAAAGTTCTCCCTAATTGGTGCCTCGTGTCAGGGGAGTGTCTGGCTTATGAATGCCGTTGCTTTTCGACGACGAGCGGCAATGTTTTGCGGCGCCGCCGAAAGGTCGTACGCGACATCAACGAGACCGAGACTTAGACTTCCCCTGAATGTGCTCATAGCATAAACCACATTTCGAATACGACACAATATCTTGTTGCAGTCACGCAACATCTTTTTTCAGGGGCGCGAAATTTCGGCAAGTTCTTGCAGGTCTGGAATATTTCGGCTCTACTTAGTGGCTGTCTCTGCCCTGCGCACGTGCGTCGGTACAGTTGCCCGAGCCGACGGAACTGCGCGGCCACCAGTGCGAAATCCTCAAATCGAGCTGTGATTCGTGTGCGACGCGCGTTCCATGTCGCTGCGGTAGCGCGCTGCGGCCTCAAATCAGGCGGCGACGCGATGACCAAACTCATTCGCTTATGTTTCTAATTCACAACAGCTACCGATTGAACATGTTCCTGCGCGTCGGCGTGCGTTGCACCAAGCTGGCTATGGTCGCGATGCTTTCCGTATCAGCCGACGCCGGCTCCGGCATCGAACAGCCACGACTGCACGACATAGCGGCCGCGCCCGATCCGCAAAATCTGCGCGCCACGATCGAGAGCCTGGTCGGCTTCGGTACGCGGCACACCTTGTCGGATACCGTGTCGGCAACGCGCGGCATCGGCGCCGCACGGCGCTGGGCGCAATCGCGCTTTGAGCAGATCTCTCGTGACTGCAACAGCTGCCTTGCGGTGTTTACGCCCTCGCAGAGCGTTACCGGTGCGCGTGCACCCCAGGGAGCCGAGATCATCGACGTGGTCGCGGTCCAGAAAGGCAGCGCTGATCCCGAACGCGTCGTGGTACTCACGGGCCATCTCGATTCGCGCGTCAGCGACATCATGAATGCCAGCGCCGATGCGCCCGGCGCCGATGACGATGCCTCGGGTGTCGCGGTCGTGATCGAGGCGGCCAGAATCCTGAGCCGCTACAAGTTTCCGGCGACCATCGTCTACGGCGTGCTCTCGGGCGAGGAGCAGGGTCTCTATGGCGGCACGCTGCTGGCGCAATATGCGAAGGCGCAGCATTGGCGGGTCGAAGCCGATTTGAACAACGATATCGTCGGCGCCTCCACGGGCCAGAATGGCGTCGCGGACAATACTCGCGTGCGGCTATTTTCCGAGGGCAGCCGCGCTACCGAGACCGCCGAAGAGGCCAGGCAGCGGCGCGTTGAGGGCGGCGAGGACGATTCCGCCTCGCGCAATGTTGCGCGTTACGCCAAGGCGGTGGCCGAAACCTATCTGCCCAATTGGGACGTTGCGCTCATCTACCGTCTCGACCGATTCGGTCGCGGCGGCGATCATGCTGCATTCAATGCGCTGGGCTTTCCCGCCGTGCGCTTCAGCGAAAATGCCGAGGACTACCGGCATCAGCATCAGGATGTGCGCACCGAGGACGGCATCGAGTACGGCGACACGATCGCGCACGTGGATTTTAATTATCTCGCCAAGGTGACCGCCACCAATGCGCTGGCGGCCGCGTCGATGGCTTCGGCGCCGCCCCCGCCGGTAGAGGTAAAAATCGCAGGCGCGGTGACGCCGGACACGCGGCTGACGTGGACCGCCGCGCCGGGGTCGGCGGCGGCCGGCTACCGCATCTATTGGCGTGACACGACCGCGGCCGTCTGGACACACGCACGCGATGCCGGAAATGTCCGAACGCTGACACTTGCCAACCTGTCGATCGACGATTCGGCCTTTGGTGTCGCCAGCGTTTCCGCCGAGGGCTACGAGAGCCCGGTGGTTTTTCCAGGGCCGGCAGGAGCCTTCGGGGCGCCCTGAGAGCCGGCGCTAGCGTCACGGTGTCAGTCCCGTACCGGCCCTTCCGGGGCTGACCCGAACAGCTGGTGGCGTACGTGATCGCCAACTCGGATGCCCAGCCTCGAGCATTCGCCCCCGGCCAGTTCCAGGACCGCTTTGACCGCTACCGGAGTGGAAATAATGTCCTGTGACTGCGGCGTGGCGCGCTCGCGGATGTACACCACGCGTCCCTGGGCATCGATGAACAGCATGTCGAGGGGAATGAGCGTGTTTTTCATCCACATGCTCATCACCCGCGGCGTCTCCTGCGGAAACAGCATGCCGCGATCCGTCGGCAGCCACTTCAGGAACATGAGCCCCTGTTCCGAGCGCGCCGGCGTGTCCGCGATCCAGACACTGAACCATTCGCGTCCGGCATGCGTGCGAATTTCCAGTACCGAGGTCGGAAACTGATCGAGACTTTCCATCGCCGGGTCCGGCCGCGCCGGCAATGAGCCCAGCAGCAACACCGTGGCCGCCAGCAGGCAGGCTCTGAGTCGTCGATCTAATTGATTCATGCGCATCACTCTGCATCGACCATGGCGCCAGCAAAATCGAAGCGGCTCAACAACAGGCCGCCGCTACCGTCGAGCGCGGCCGCCGGGCCGACGCAGAAGCCGCGTCCCGCGACGCGCATCGTATGGGCCACCGGCGCGCCCGCGACCGCCACCCGGGTGAGCTGGTCAATAGTGCATTTGTCCTCGCCGCGTGTCGAATAGAGCTTGCCCTCGCCCTCGAAAATGATGGTGACATTGGCCGGCAGGGCGTGGCCGGCGTCGGCGTCGGCGGCTTCGGCACCGGCAATGCCGATCACAAATCGCACTCGATGACCGCCGGCTAGCATTGGCCCGGCGAAGGCCAGGCGGATACCGTGCTGGTCCGGGCGCGGGCCGCCTTCGCATTGCAGTTGATCATCGCGCCAGTCGATGTCGAGATTTTTTTCACCACGCAGCCGCGCCCGCAGGTAGCCATCGTGAGTGGGCAGGCAACCGGCCGCGGTCGCGGCTGCAGCGGTTGACGCCGCTGCCGCCGTGGGGGCCGGCGGGTGACGCGTACAAGCGGTCGACGCTACCGCGACGACCATGGGTATCAGCATTCGCGATAGCACAGAGAGCTGGCAATTCGTATGGGAAGGCGCGGGGGCAGGGGAGTATAGCCGCGCCCCGCGACATTGCGCACACGCCGGAGCCGCGGCAGCTGCTAGACTTTTTTCCGATATGGACCGCAGAAAGTTCCGCACTCGGGCCCGAATGACGAAGCAACTGATTGAAATATATCCTGTTGTTCCGGCGATGTTGGCGCGCCTGCCGGAGCTGTCCAACAATCTATTCTTTAGCTGGCATCGTCCGACGCGGGCGCTGTTCGAGGACCTGGATGCTGAACTGTGGAAACAGGCCGGCGGTAACCCGCGGCTGATCCTGCGTTGTATCAATCAGGAGAATCTGGATCGCGCGGCGGCCGACGCCGACTATCGCGAGCGCTACCGGCAAGTTCTTGCCACCTTCGATGCCTATCTGGCCGCGCCGCCACCCCGAGTCGATGAGCCGCTGATCGCCTATTTCTGCGCCGAATATGGTTTTCATGAAAGCTTTCCGATCTATTCCGGCGGCTTAGGGATCCTGGCGGGCGATCACTGCAAGGCCGCCAGCGACGAGCGACTCAATTTCATCGCGGTCGGGCTGCTCTACACCGAGGGTTATTTCATTCAGTCGGTCGACGCCGACGGCGTGCAGCACGCCAACTACAGCGACACCGATCCGCGTGATCTGCCGGTCGAGGCAGTTCGCGACCAAAGCGGCCAGTGGCTGCGCGTGCGCGTGCCCATCGCCGGGCGCAGCGTGTGCGCACGAATCTGGAAGGCGCACGTGGGTCGGGTCACGGTGTACCTGCTGGACACCAATTGCCCGGAAAACTCCGGCGAGGATCGCGAGATCACGCACCGCCTGTACGGCGGCGACGCCTCGGTTCGCATTCGCCAGGAAATGATCCTGGGGCTCGGGGGCGTGCGTGCCCTGCGGGCGCTGGGATTGGCCCCGGCCACCTGGCACATGAACGAGGGCCACGCCGCATTTCTGATCCTGGAACTGGCGCGCGAGGGGCTCGCTCGCGGGCTGGATTTTTCAGCGGCGCTGGAGCTGGCCGCGGCGCAGTGCGTGTTCACCACGCACACGCCGGTAGCCGCCGGTCACGATGCCTTCGATACCGGGCTGTTCTCGCATTGCTTCCAGGAGGTGGTGGCAGAACTGGGCGTGCCGATGGAACGCGTGCTGGCCCTGGGCCGCGCGGCGCATTCGCCGCAGGCCTTCAACATGACCCATCTGGCCCTGAATGGCGCTCGCCGGATGAATGGCGTGAGTCGGATTCACGGCGTGGTTTCCGCGCGCCTGTGTGCTGATCATTGGCCGCAAGTGCCCGCCGAGGAAAATCCGGTGGGCTATGTCACCAATGGCGTACACGTGCCGACCTTTCTGGCGCAGACCTGGAGCCGTTTCTTCGACGACCGGCTGGGCGTCCAGTGGCGCGAGCGGCTGTCGGACGTATCCTTCTGGCGCGCGCTCGAAAAGATCCCTGACGAGGAGTACTGGCAGACCGCGCAGCGCGTCAAATCGCGCATGCTCGCCGGCGTGCGCGAACGCCTGCAGCGCGAATACGCCGCCAAGGGACTGAGCCCGGCGCAGTTGCGTCACATCACCCGGCTGCTGGATCCGGATCGGCCCAATACCCTTACTCTCGGGTTTCGCGCGCCGCTTTGCCACCTACAAGCGCGCCTCACTGATGATGCGCGATCGCGCTCGCATCGCCCGGCTGCTCAACGATCCGGAGCGCCCGGTACTGATACTGTTTGCCGGCAAAGCTCACCCGGCCGATCTTCCTGGCCAGCAGGTGCTGCGCGAGATCAAGCAATTGATGCTGACCCCGGAATTTGCCGGCCACGTCGTTTTTCTCGAGGACTACGACCTGCAGCTGGCGCGCTGGCTGGTGACCGGCGTCGACGTATGGCTCAACAACCCGGTGGCGCCGCTCGAGGCCAGCGGCACCTCGGGAATCAAGGCTGCGATCAACGGCCGGCTCAATCTGAGCATTCTCGATGGCTGGTGGGCGGAGGGCTTCGATCAGGACAACGGTTGGGGCATCCCCGGAGCCAACGTGCAGGATCCCAACCGGCGCGATGAACTCGATTCGGCCGCCATGGTCGATGCACTGGCGGAAGAGGTGGTGCCGCTGTACTACGCGCGCAACGGCGAGGCTTACTCAGCCGAATGGGTCAGACGCTGCAAACGCGCGATGATGACCGTGATTCCGCTGTTCAACATGGGTCGAGTGGTACAGGACTATGCGCGCGGCCTGTACTACCCGGCCGCCTCGCACCATCAGCGCCTGACGCACGATGGCCTCGAAGCCTCCGCGGCACTGGCCGTCTGGAAGCAACGCGTACGCGAGCTGTGGCCGGGCGTGCAGCTGCGGCGGCTTTCCGAGCCGCCCCGGGAACTGCCGCGTGCCGGGGTCATTGACCCTGCGGGTCGCCGCCCAGCTAAACGGCCTCAAGGCGCCGGATGTGCGCGTCGAATTTGTCGCACAGCGCGTTCTGCCTCATGCCCACAGTGAGCTGCCGGCGTTGTCTTCCTTTCGCAAGCAGACGGATGAGGTCTGGCTGGCCGTGTTGCGCGCGACCGGAGAGACCGATGCGGATGGCGCGATGGTTTACGAGCTGCAGGCGACGCCGCCCACTTCCGGACAGTTCGCGTTCGAGATACGCATACGCCCGGAACACGAGCTGCTCGCGCATCCCTTCGAGCTCGGCTTGCTCAAACGCCTGTAGGACCATCTAGCTTCGATCACATTGCAAGGTACACTAGTCCTTGCTTCCCGCGCAGACCCCGAATCTATGCCCAAACAACCGTCGCGCGCTTCCTCCGGGCGCTACGTCAGCCGACTGACGAGCGGGGCGCTGGCCGTGGTCATGGCCGGTGGACGTGGCGAGCGGCTCAAGGATCTGACGCTGCATCGCTGCAAGCCAGCCACACCCTTCGGCGGCAAGTTCCGCATCATCGATTTCGTGCTCTCCAACTGCGTCAATTCCGGCATCCGCCAGATCTATCTGATGACGCAATACAAGGGCCAATCCCTGATCCAGCATGTGCAGCGCGGCTGGAGCTATCTGCGCGGTGAGTTCGGCGAATTCATCGACGTGGTGCCGGCACAGCAGCAGGTGGGCAAGCACTGGTATCGCGGTACTGCCGATTGCGTCTACCAGAATCTGGATCTGATTCGCGCACTGCGCCCCAAACACGTATTGGTGCTGGCCGGCGATCACATCTACAAGATGGACTACGGCCCGATGATCGCCTATCACGTCGAGAAGGGCGCCGACATTACCGTCGGCGTGGTCGAGGTGCCGCGCGAACGGGCGCAGCGATTTCGGCGTGCTGTCGGTTACCGAATACAATCGCGTAACCGAATTTCCACGAGAAGCCGCGCCAACCCGATCGGCATTCCCGGCCGCCCCGAGATCGCGCTGGCCTCCATGGGCATCTACATCTTCAATGCCCGCCTGCTCGAGAAACTGCTGATCGCCGATGCCGCGGACGACAAGTCGCAGCACGACTTCGGCAAGAACGTGATTCCCGCGGCGATCGATGTCCTGCAGGTGGTGGCTTATCCGTTCACCGACGTGAAGACGCGCGCGCAGAACTACTGGCGCGACGTCGGCACCGTGGATGCCTTCTACGAGGCCAACATCGAGTTGGTGCACGTGGCGCCGGAGCTCAATCTGTACGACGAGGAGTGGCCCATCTGGACTTACCAGCTGCACCAGCCGCCGGCGAAATTCGTGCTCGATGAGGACGGCCGGCGCGGCATGGCGGTCAACTCCATGATCGCCGGCGGCTCGATCATCTCCGGCGCCTTCATCAATCAGTCGCTGCTGTTCTCGAACGTGCGCGTGGAGGAGCGCTCCAATATTTACCGCTCGGTGGTGCTGCTCGAGCGTCAAGATCGGTGTCGGCTGCAATATCAGTCACGCCATTCTCGATGAGGGTTGCGAGATTCCCGACGCGATGCAGATCGGCGTCGACCGCGCTGCCGATACGGCGCGCTTTCACGTCACCGACCAGGGCGTGGTGCTGGTGACGCCCGACATGCTGGCGAAGCTGATCGCGCCAGCGCGCATGAGCCGCCCGGGTGCTCGATCGACGGCGCTCCGGCGTGCTGCTGCACCCCACGCTGCTGTTGGCGGGATCGGCGCTCGCCGCGCGGCGCGCTCGGTGCGCCGGCGCGCGCTTCATCGATTGGCTGGCGCGAGGCTGGCTTTGCGATCTGGCAGATGCTGCCGCTGGGACCGCCCGGCGGCGGCGGCTCCCCCTACTGGGCGCGCTCGGACTTTGCCGGTCACGCGGTCATGATCGATCGCGACGAGCTGCCCGATCTCGATGCGCAAGCACGGCTGACTACCAGGCCTTCCTGCGCCGCGAGCCGCGACTGGCTCGACGACTACGTGCTGTTCGAAGCCGCTGGCCGAACGTTTCAGCTGCCCTGGTGGCAATGGCCGGCGGATTTGCGCGCACGCAGCGCCCGGCGCTGAGCGAGTGCGAGCGTGAGCGCGCCGCACGAGCTGGAGCGCCGTCGCGTCGAGCAATGGTATTTCGATTGGCAATGGCGTGCGCTGCGCCGCTACGCCGCAGCGAGCGCGGCGTGTTCCTGTTCGGCGATCTGCCGATCTATGTCGCGCCCGACTCGGTCACGACCTGGGCGCAGCCGCAATGCAGTTTCAGCTCGCTGCCGGACGGCCGGCCCGCGCTGCTGGCCGGTGTGCCGCCGGACTACTTCTCCGCCGATGGTCAGCTCTGGGGCAATCCGCTGTATGACTGGAAGCAGGCCGAGCAGGATCGGATTTGCGTTCTGGCGCGCGCGCCTGCGCGCAGCAGCTGCGGCGCTTCGACCTGGTGCGCATCGATCATTTCCGGGGACTGGCCGCCTACTGGGCGCGTGCCGGCCGGTGCGCGCACGGCGCGCGAAGGGCGTTGGGAGCCGGCGCCCGGCCAGGCGCTGTTCCACGCACTGCGCGCCGGGCAGCCCGGAACTGCCGGTGGTGGCCGAGGACCTCGGCGTCATTACCGCCGATGTCGATGCAGCTGCGCCGCGACTTCCGCTTGCCGGGCATGCGCGTGCTGCAGTTCGGTTTCGACGGCTCGGGTGACAATCCCCATCTGCCGCACAATTACACCACCGACGTCGTCGGCTACACCGGCACGCACGATAACGACACCACCCTGGGCTGGTATCGCAGCCTGTCGGCGCAGGAGGCCGCGCGCGTGGATTTCTATCTGCACAGCGACGCTGCCAGCATGCTGGAAGTGCATGTTGCGCGCCACACTCGGCTTCGGTGGCGCAGCTGGCGGTACTGTCGATCGCAGGACCTGCTGCAGCTCGGATCCGAGGCGCGATTCAATACCCCGGGCACCACCGAGGGCAATTGGGGCTGGCGCATGCCGCCCGGCAGCTTGACGGGGCCATTGGCGGCGCAATACGCCGCGCTCAATCAGGTGTTTGGCCGCAGCGAGGCGAACGCATGACAGACCGCGGCGGTAGAACTTGGCATTACATTGGGCTGGCGCTGTGGGCGCTTGCCGCCGGCGGCTGCAGCGCCATGCTGCCGCAGCTGCAAGCCCCGACCCTGACGGTTACGGCAATTGAGTTCGCCGGCGGCGACCTGCAACAGCAGCAGATGCATCTGACTTTGCACGTGGTCAATCCCAATGCACGCGAGATCGCCGTCCGCGGCATCGACTGCTCGTTCGAGGTCGAGGGGCAGCCGTTCGCGCACGGCTCTACCGATGCCGCGTTCACACTGCCGGCCTCGGGCGAGACCGATTTCGGCCTCAACGTCACCGCCAATCTCAACAATGCGCTGATGGCGCTGGCCGGCGGCTTCGGTCACACATGGTGGACTATCATTTATACGGTCAGGTTCATCTGGCCGGCGGCCTGGTGCGCAACATCCCATTCGATCAGAAGGGTCGCATTCGCCTCTAGAGCGGGGGCCTGTGCAGCAGGCGTTCGTAGGCCTCAACGTAGCGGGGCACCTGCCGGCTCCAGGAGAAATCCTGCGCCATGCCGTTGCGCACCAGCCGATGCCAGGCCGTGCTGTCGCGATACAGATCCAGCGCGGTGCCGATGGCCCACATGACCGCCTCGGCGTCGTAATCGTTGAATACGATACCGGTGCCCTGGCCGCTGGCAGCATCGAAGTGCTGAATCGAATCGGCCAGACCGCCGGTGCGCCGTACCACCGGTACGGTGCCGTAGCGCAGGCTGTACATCTGGTTCAGTCCGCAGGGCTCGTAACGCGAGGGCATCAGGAACATGTCGCTGGCCGCCTTCGATCCAGTGCGCCAGCTCCTCGTCATAGCCGCCACGAAAATGCACGCGTGTCGGAAACAACTGTTGCAGCCGCGCGAAGAAGGCCTCGTACCGTGGCTCGCCGCTGCCCAGCGCCACGAGATTGAAATCACGGGCCGCCATCAGCCGCGGCAGAGCATCGAACAGCAGGTCAAATCCCTTTTGCGTCGCCAGCCGGCTGACGATGCCGATCAATGCGGTGCGCGCCACGGAATTGAGGCCGAGCCTGCGCAATAATTGCCGCTTGAGATCGAGCTTGACCACGAGGTTGCTGGCATCGAAATGTTGCGGCAGGAAGCGGTCGTGCCGAGGGTCCCATTGGTCGTAGTCGACGCCGTTGAGTATGCCGATCACGTCGGCGCTGCGCCGGCGCAGCAGCTGCTCCAGGCCCATGCCGTACTCCGCGCTCTGGATCTCGCGCGCGTACGTTGGACTCACGGTCGTGATCAGATCGGCATACGACAGGCCCGTGCCCAGCAGGTTGATGTGGCCGCCGGCGAGGGCATCCTGATCGAGCAGGTACGCCTCGCCGCTCGGCAACAGCTCGGGCAGGGCTGCGGCGCCGATCACACCCTGGTAGCCGATGTTGTGCACGGTGAGTACCGTGCGCGCGCCATGAAACAGGGCGTCCCAGGCATACACGGTGCGCTTGAGCAAGGTGCCGGCGGCCGAGTGCCAATCATTGAAATGCATGATCTGCGGCGCGAACCGCAGCCGCTGGCAACATAAAAACGCTGCATGCGTGAGCACCAGGAACCGGCGGTGCTCATCGGGGTCGGTGGTATAGAGTGCCGGCCGGTCATAGCAGGCAGGACAGTCGATCAGATAGACGACCTCACGTGCCCCGGGCTCGCTCGGGGTCAGCACCGAGAACTGGTAGCTGTGGCTCCCGAGCTGCAGCGATAGATTCTGCAAGCCGTCGACGGCCTGGAGCCCGAAGCGCGCGCGCGCGATGCTGGCATAGGCGGGCATGAACAAGCGGATATCATGGCCATCGGCGTGCAGGTATTTGAGCAGCGCGCCGGAAACATCGGCCAGACCACCGGTCTTTGCGTACGGGGTGGCTTCCGAGGTCACGAAACAAATACGCAGGGGCATCGGCGGATCTTACCGCAGCGCGAGACGCCCATCGGCGATACGATTATCATGAAGCCAATGCGCGCCGTGGTCGTCTACCTGACGCTGCTGTTGTTGCTCGCCCTGTCGATTGGAGCAGGCTTCATCGCATCGGATTGGCCGCACTGGTGTGCTCGCTGGCACTGGTGTGCGCCGGATTGGCCGCGGCACGGCTGGGCTCGCGTCCAAACTGCTAAAATGGCTGCCTTGCCGCCAACCAGCAGCCGATCATGTCCACCAGTCCGTACGCACAGCTCGAGCAGGAATGGCGACGTTTGCACGCCTTTTACGGCGCGCTCGCCCTGTTGCGCTGGGATGCGGCCGTGATGATGCCGCGCGGCAGCGCCGAAGTACGCGGCGAACAGTTGGCGGCACTCGAGACCGAGCACCACGCGTTGCTGACGGCGCCAAAGATCACTCGATTGCTCGATCGGGCACAGGCCAACGCCGCCGGGCTCGAAGACTGGCAGCTGGCGAACCTGCGCGAGATGCGGCGCGCGCGTGACCATGCCATCGCCACGCCGGTTTCGCTGATCTCGCGCCTGACGCGTGCGACTTCGCGCGCCGAAGTGCACTGGGCTGAAGCGCGACGCGAGAACAATTTCGATCTGTTTGCACCACATCTCGAAGAGGTCGTGCACCTGGTGCGCGACAAGGCCGCGCTGCTCGGCCAGGCGCTGGGCCTGCCGCCTTACGATGCGCTGGTGGATGAGTTCTCCCCCGGTGTCGCCACCGCCGACATCGAGGCGATCTTCAAGTCGTTATCGCGCCGGCTGCCGAGCCTGATCAGGGAAGCGCTGACGCTGCAGGCGCAGCGGCCGTCGCTGCCAATCAGCGGCAAGTTCGCGGCCGGCAAGCAGCGCGCCCTGGTGCTCGAGGTCATGCGCGCGATCGGCTTTCCGTTCGATCGCGGGCGCCTGGATGAGAGCGAACATCCCTTTACCGAAGGCGTGCCGGGCGACATCCGCGTGACCACCCGCTTCGACAATGCCGATGTCTTCTCCGGCCTGCTCGGTGCCATGCACGAGACCGGTCACGCGATGTATGACCTCGGTCTGCCCCAGGCCTGGCGCGATCAACCGGTCGGGCGCGACCGCGGCATGGCGCTCGAGGAGAGCCAATCGCTGCTGCTGGAAATGCTGGTTGGCCGAAGCCGCGCCTTTGTGCAATATCTGCGGCCATTGCTGGAGAAGCACTTTGCGATTACCGGACCGGAGTGGGAGCCGGAGAATCTCTATCGGCGGCTCACCCACGTGCAGCGCAGCCTGATCCGCGTCGATGCCGATGAACTGACCTATCCGCTGCATATCCTGCTGCGCTATGACCTGGAAAAGAAACTGCTGTCCGGGGAGCTGGCGGTGCGCGAGCTGCCCGAGGCCTGGAGCGCAGGCATGGAGCAGCGTCTGGAAGTGCGTCCCGGCGGTGCCGCCGAGGGTTGCCTGCAGGATATCCACTGGGCGCTGGGCTCATTCGGCTACTTTCCCTCTTATGCTCTGGGCGCCGTGATCGCGGCACAGTTGTGGGAGAGCCTGCGCAGCAGCGTGCCCGAGCTCGACCAGCAGATTGCGGGCGGGGAATTCGGCGGACTGTTCGGCTGGTTACGCGAGAACGTGCACTCACTGGGAGCCAAGGTGACCGTGAATGAGCTGATGAAGCAGGCGACCGGACAGCCGCTGTCGGCGGCCGCGCTGCTGCGCTATCTCGAGGCGAAATACCTGGAGAGCGCGACGTGACGCAGCACAGCGCTACGCTGCGGCGCCTGGGCGCAAGACTGCGCGGGCTGGCCGGCAAGGCAATCGCTGATTACCGCATGATCGAAGCGGGCGACCGGGTGATGGTGTGCCTGTCCGGTGGCAAGGACTCCTATACGTTGCTGGATCTGCTGTGCTCACTGCAGCGCAGTGCTCCGCTGCAGTTCGAACTGCTGGCGGTCAATCTGGACCAGAAGCAGCCGGGCTTCCCGGCGCAGGTGCTGCCGCGATACCTCGAATCCATCGGTGTCCCCTATCACATTATCGAGCAGGACACTTATCGCGTGGTCAAGCGCCTCGTGCCGGAGGGCCGCACCATGTGTGCGCTGTGCTCGCGACTGCGCCGCGGCGCACTTTATCGATTCGCCGCCGAGCATGGCGTCAGCAAGATCGCTCTCGGCCATCATCGCGAAGATATCGTCGAGACGTTGTTCCTGAACCTGTTTCATGGCGGACGACTCAAGGCGATGGCGCCCAAGCTGCGCTCCAATGACGGCCGCCACATCGTCATACGCCCGCTGGCCTACATCGCCGAGCGCGATATCGCCCGCTACGCTCGCGGCATGGGCTTCCCACTGATTCCATGCACTTTGTGCGGTTCGCAGCCGAATCTGCAGCGTCACGCGGTCAAGCAGATGCTGGCGGCATGGGAGCGAGAGTATCCCGGACGCATCGAATCGATCCTCTCGGCGCTGCGTCACGTCGAGGCCGAGACGCTGGCCGACACGCGACTGGTGGATTTCGCCGCGCTGCGCGCGCACCCTGTCGTCGACGCCATGACTGCGATTTGAAACCTATGTTGACGCGGCGGCCGCTCGAAAACAGCTATTGGGTGGTGCCGGGTAAACTGCTCGCCGGCGAATATCCTTATGGCCAATCCGCGGCCGACGCGAAACAGCGATTGCAGCGCCTGTTCGACGCCGGTATCGACGCCTTCGTCGACCTGACGCAGCCTGGAGAGCTGCCGGAGTATCGATCGTTGCTGCCGTCGAACGTGCAGTATCTGCGCAGTCCGATCACCGACACCCAGGTACCCTCGGACCTGGCGCAGATGCGCGCCATTCAGACGCATCTGCAGGCGGCCTTGGCGCTTGGTCGCCGGGTGTATGTGCACTGTCGCGCCGGCATTGGCCGCACCGGCACGGTGATGGGCTGCTATCTGGCTGAACACGGCGGCGAGGGTGCCGAAGCGCTGCGGCGGCTCAATATCCTGTGGCGGCAGAGTTCGCGCTCGGCGATGTGGCCGGAGTTGCCGCAGACGCCCGAGCAGGCGGTATTCATTGTCCGCTGGCGGCGTCAGCGACAGCCGCCGGGCGCCGGGGCGACGGCGCTGCGCGCCATGCGCGACTTGCGCACGCGCTACCTGGGCGCATTGCTGGGGCTGGCGGTCGGCGACGGGCTCGGCGCGGCGAGCATGGAGGGGCGGCCCCTCGGGGCCTGGACGGACGACACCGCCATGGCGCTATGCCTGGCCGAGAGCCTGCTGCACAGCTCCGGCTTCGACTCCAAAGATCAATGGCTGCGCTACGCGCGTTGGCTGCGCGATGGCCATCGCTCGGCCACTGGCACGAGCGTCGGGGTCACGCCCGCTACCGCCAAGGCGCTGGCTCTGGCGCATTCCCCATCCGCGCGCGATACGCCATCCAGCAACGAGGCGGCGCCGCTTGCGCGCGTGGCGCCAGTGGTGATGTTCTACTTTCGCGAGCGCGCCGAAGCGATCGCCAACGCGCGCGCGGCCGCGCAGTTCAGCGATGCCTCGGCCGTGGTGCGCGATGCCTGCGGGGTGCTGGCGGTCATGGTGCACGCGGCGCTGCGCGGTGAGCCGCTCGAGCAAGTGCTGCGGCCGCTGGCGGGCATGGCCGGCGGCGATGAACTGGAGCCCCGGCTGGTGGCGGTGCTCGACAGCGACCCGAAACAGACCCCGGCGGCACTCGCCGAGCCCGTGCTGCAGGTGCTCGCGGTGGCGCGCTGGGCGCTGGCAACTGGCGGCAATTTTCGCACCGGGGCGCTCAAGGCGGTACAGCTTCGCGAAAATGCCGACGTGATCGGCGCCGTCTACGGTCAGCTGGCCGGCGCGCTCTACGGCCAGAACGGCATTCCGGCAGCCTGGCTGGAGGCCCTGGCGCAGCGCGAACTGATCGAGGAGATTGCCGGACGGCTGCTGGCCGAGGCGCCGGCCGGCCGTCCTTCAGCGGACAGCGGAGCGGCGATTGGTTAGAGTCTGGCGATGGCCTCGAGCCTCGTCAATCCACGCCGCCGGTCTGCCCTGCGGGCACCCAGACTACCCTGGGCTCGCCTGAGCGATGAGCAGCTGCTGCGGCTGCGCATGTGCGATTTGCAGCTCGATTTACAGCACTCGCCGCTGCAGCGTCACGTCGATCGTCTCTATAGTGAACTCAACGAGCGCGGTATCCGCTTTCGACCCCATGTCTGGCTGTCGGAGGAATGGTTCTCCCCTGACGGCGTACCAGGTATCGCGGTGCCGTTCTATCTGGCGCATCCGCGCCTGATGCGCCTGGAGCGCAAGATGACGCGTGAAGTCGAGGGCGGGAACGTCAATTGGCTCATGCGCATACTTCGACACGAGGCGGGGCACGCGTTCGATTCAGCCTATCGGCTGCGCCGCCGCGCCTACTGGCGGACACTGTTCGGGCCCGCCTCGCGTCCGTATCGCTCGCGCTATCGGGCGCGACCGGCGAGCCGGCACCACGTGCAGCATCTGGGGGAATGGTACGCACAGAGCCACCCCACCGAGGATTTCGCCGAAACGTTTGCGGTCTGGCTGGCACCCCGATCGGGCTGGCAGCGCCGTTATGCTTCGTGGCCGGCGCTGCGCAAACTGCGCTTCGTGCAGCAGTTCGCCGGCGAGTTCGGAGCGCACCGTCCGCCGGTGCGTTGCCGCACCCGCATCGAACCGCTCGACGTGAATCAGCGCACCCTGGCGCAGCACTACCGCAGCAAGCTCGCCCGCGAGCGCAGCCGGCGCGGGCTGCTGGCCGACCGGCTGCTGCAGCGGGTGTTCTACCTCGAGCCGGGCAGGCGCCCACTGGCCGCGGCGGCCCTGTTGCGCTCGCACAAGGCGCGGCTGCGTTCGTGGATCATCCGCGACACCGACGTGGATCGCTATGTCGCGCATCAGATCCTGCGCATTGCCATCGATCGCAGCGTGCGGCTGCAATTGTATGTCCGGGGCCGGCAGCGTGAGGCCCTGCGCGCGACGCGCACATCGCTGCGCAGCCTGGCGCGGTTGTACATGCGCAGCCCCGGATTGCGCCTGCGCGCATGAAGCCGCTGCGTACGCTGGTGGTAGTGCATTCCAGCCTGCTGCCACCGGACAGCCTCGCCGGCTACAGCGCCAAGGAAATCGACGAATGGCGCACCGAATATGATGTGGTCTCCACCCTGCGCACCGCCGGCCACACGGTGCAGACCCTGGGGGTGCTGGACTCGCTGACCGAGCTGCGCGCGGCGCTGATCGATTGGAAGCCCGAAGTGGTGTTCAATCTGCTCGAAGAATTCAACGGCATCGTCACCTACGATCAGCACGTGGTGGCGTTTCTGGAGCTCATGCGCGCGCCCTACACCGGTTGCAACCCGCGCGGCCTGCTGCTCTCGCGCGACAAGGTGTTGTGCAAACAATTGCTGGCATTTCACCGCATCCCGACGCCGCAGTTCGCGGTGCTGCGCCGCGGCCAGCGTTTTACCGTGCCGCGCCGGCTGCATCTGCCTTTGTTCGTGAAATCCGCCACGGAGGATGCCTCGCTCGGCATTGCCCAGGCCTCGGTGGTCGATGACATCGCGCGCTTGCGCGAGCGCGTGCAGTTCGTGCACGAGCAGATCGGTTCCGACGCGCTGGTGGAGGAATACATCGAGGGCCGCGAATTGTACGTCGGCGTGCTGGGTAACGAGCGGCTCACGCGCCTGCCGGTATGGGAGATGCGCTTCGGATCCATGCCCGAATCGGCGGCCGCCATCGCCACCCGCAAAGTGAAGTGGGACCGGGCGTATCAACAGCGCTATGACATCACCACGCGCGCGGCCGAGGAGCTGCCGCCGGCAGTACTGCAGCGGCTCGATCGGCTCTCGCGCCGCATCTACCGTGCGCTGCATCTGTCGGGCTATGCCCGTATCGACTTTCGCGTGCGCAATGACGGCAGCATTTTCATGCTCGAGGCCAACGCCAACCCGAATCTGACTGGCGAGGAGGACTTCGCGGAGTCGGCACGCGCCGCGGGTATTGACTACCGTACGCTGTTGGAGCGCATCATGGCCCTGGGGCGCGGCTATCGCGTCGAATGGCGGAATTTCGATGCCTAAGAAATCCCTGGCTGGACGCTATCTGCTGGCAGCGATGGCGCTGACATTCGGCTCGCTGGTGCTGAGCGGTTGCGCCGCGCAGAAAAGCAACAAGCGCAACGAGGTGGTGCTCGAGGACCTGCAGAAGCGCTTGCCGGGCCGCTACGATAATGAGGCGCAGGCGCATAGTGATGTGCGGCTGGGTGTCAACCAGCCGCATGAATCGCTCAATCTGCTGATCGCCCCGGCAAACGCCGCATTGGTCGGCAAGATCGCCTACTACGTGCGCGAGACCGCGGCCGATGATCCGCGGCGCGTATTGTCACAGCGCATCTGGGTGCTCGGACACGCCGAGGACCTGCACACCAAGGTGCAACTCGTGGAGCAGCACATTTATCTGTTCAAGGAGCCGCAACGCTGGGTGCACGTCGGCGACGACCCGGAGCTTCTGCAATCGCTGATGCCCGAGGATCTGGAGCAGTTGCCGGGTTGCGAGCTGCTGTGGATAAAGCACGATGAGATCTACGAAGCGCATCGCAAAGTGGAAAACTGCAGCCCGGCGGAGAAGTACGAAGGCCTGCTGCTCGAGCAGCGCATTCAGCTGCACGAGAATCAGCTGTCGTTGGCGGAACAGGAGGTCGGCCCGGAAGGGCTGTTGCCTTTGTCGCCGGCGCAGGAAGACCCGTTCTACCGCTTCGTGCGCCGCGGCGCCGCCAATTAGCCGGATCCGGGCGATACCGCGTGGCTGCCGAATTCGGTCCCCAGATTGCAGAAGTAGGCGAAGTGGTGCGCCTGGCGGTCGCGCCCGTGTTCCTGCTGTCGAGCGTTGGCGTCACGCTCACGCTGATGGCGGGCCGGCTGGCGCGGGTCGTGGACCGCGCGCGGGCGCTCGAGCGGGGCGAGAGCGACACGCACGAAAACGATTTGCACGAGCTCGGCGATCGCCTGTCGACGCTGGCTGTGCGCGCACGGCTGCTGGGACGCGCCATTGCCTTGTGCACCATCTGCGCTCTGCTGGTGTCGATGGTGGTGGTGGCGTTGTTTCTGGGCGCACTGTTGAATTTTCATTTGTCGGTAGTCATCGCGATCCTCTTTATCGTCGCGATGCTGAGTTTCATCGCCGGTCTGTCGCTGTTCCTGCGCGAGGTGTTTGTCGCCACGCATACGCTGCGCATCGGTCTGCAAGACGCACGCATGCGAACGCAGCGCTGATGGCGCGCACCAAATAGAGCCATGCCGGTGTGGGCGCGCACTGAGCGCGCGCACGGCCTACGCTGCGCTGCCGGCAGTTCGCCGTTATGTTCGCTCGAATGTCCCGAATGTGAAGTGCGGCAGGTTCTGCACACCTGTTAGCACTCGACCACTGCGGCTGCCAGCCGGGCAGGGATTTTGCAGCATAAATCGTGACCAGTTCATCTAATGGCCTATGGCTTTCGTGTTCAACTGCTGCTGCAGTGCATGTGAAAGCCGCGGTTACGAGGATCAAGTCATGCAGCAAACCGACAATAACGGGGGCGTTCTCGCAGTCACAAATCTGCGCGAATATTTTCACGACGCGCTGCAGGGCGCGCTGGCACATCAACACGTGGCTGTCGAGGATCAAACCGAACACTACGTAGTCAACCTGCTCACTTTGTTTTCGCGCTCGGAGCAGTTGTATGAACACGGTGCCGGCGGCACACGACTCAAACCGCTGGTGCAGATGCTGTCGGAAGCACTCGAGGCCCCGAGCGCGCAAGAGCGGGAATTGCGGGCTGCAACGGCTCGGTGATGTGTCACTGTTCATCGCCGGCTTCTTTGCCCACAGCTTCGCACGCAAGCTGATCGACATCGACTATCACATTGCCATGGGTGGCTGCGCCTATGGCACGCTGGCGAACGGCGCCTGCCGCGGCCGCAGACAGGTGCTGGGACGTGTATTTGCTGAACTGGCGGCGAAATTTCTGCCGCTGGTCGATGCCTTGAGCGAGATCAGCGATACCGCGCGGCGCTACACCCAGGCTGATGTGCTGCGGCTCTACGAGCTGTGGCTCAAGACCGGCAGCCCGCGCGCCCGCGGCTTGTTGCGCCGTCTCGGCGATTGAAGCCACACCGGTGGCCATGGCGCAGAACTAGCGCGCCGATGGCAACGGCCGCTCCACCCATGGTGCTTCAGCAATTGCAGGACCTGCTGGCCGGCATCTACGACCTGCCGACGCGAATACCGCGTCTATGACTTCCTGTTCACCGAACGCGAGCGGCTGCCGCGCGCAGTGCGCGAGTCCGACACCGACGAACAGCTGCTGGTGCTCGAGCAGGGCGATTCGGCTTCGGTGGGCTTATTTCTCGATCCACAACTGCTGGAGCGGCTGGCCGCGGCCAATCCGCTCGAAACCCTGCATGGCGGCAATCTGGCCGATTACTGGACTGCGCTCGAGGGCGTCAGCCATTTTCTCTATCTGGCCTGGAACGCCGGCTACAACCGCGGCGTAACGCTGCTGGAGCTGGAACTGCAGGCGGAGATCGACAAGTACGTCGCCAGCTGGTGGTTGCTGCGCGAGCAGGATCCCGGGCGCTATCCGGCCGAGCTGCATCACCTGCTGTTCGAGCGCGCGCACGTGGATCTGCGGTTGGCGGGCGAGCGCGGCCAGCTGTATCGCGCCGCCAATGAGTATGCGGCGCGCTTCTGTCGCCGGCTCGAGCGGCTGTTGTCGGTGCAGGCCGCGCGAGCGCGCGGCGAAACGCTGGCGGAGTTACGGCGCTTCTATCGTCTGAGCCGGGAGCGCAAGATGACGCCACATCCGGCGCCACAGCTGATCAGCCCGGCTTGTCCTTCTTCAATGCCTCGACCTGGCGGGTCAGGCGTATCCACTCCGAGAGCTTGCGCAAATCAGTCGGCTTGTGCGGTTCGCCCGCGACCGGGTTGGAGGGCGCGGCGTCGTATGGGTTGTAGCCGGACACGCCGCTCTTGACGCGCGGTGTCACACCGCGACTCTTCTGAGAGATCGTATCCTCCAGCGACAGTTTGGGATCGGAATCGGCCGGGGGCGGCTCTGATCGGTCTGGGCGTTGTTTGCTCACGTTAGCAATGGCGCAGCGGCGATGATCAGCGTTCTAGCGGTCTGCGACGGCCGCTCGGGCTCGTAGCAGCCCCAGGGCGGTCTTGCCGTCGGAAATCGTTCCGTCCAGGGCGCGCGCGCATGCCTCCTCCAGGTCGATCCAATGCACTTCGATCAGCTCAGCGGCCTCATGGGCCATTTTGCCCGAATCCAGATCCCGTGCCAGGAACAAATGGACGGTTTCGGTAAATACGCCCGGAGAACTCACATAAGGACCGAGCGAGCTCCAATTGTGTGCGCTGGTGCCGGTTTCCTCGGCCAATTCGCGCCGCGCCGTCGCCAATGGCGGCTCCTCCGGTTCGAGCTTTCCAGCCGGCAGCTCCCAGAGCCAGCCGCCGGCGGCGTGACGAAATTGCCGGATCAGGCACACTCGCCGCCGGTCATCGATCGCCACGATCGCGGCCCCGCCGGGATGATGGATAATCTCCAGCTCGGCGACATGCCCGTTGGGCAGGCGCACCGTCTCGACATTGACTACGACCACGCGCCCGGTAAATACGGTTCGGACGTTTTCGATGCTCATGCAATACAGCGTAACGGTTTACAGCGCATGAGTCGCGGGCCGCGTTTGCTGCTGCTCACGGGCGCCCCGGCGAGCGGCAAGACGCAGCTCGCGGCGCGCCTTGAACGGCACTACGGTGCCTGCCGCTGCAGCAAGGACGAGATCAAGGAATTGCTGTTCGGTGCGCTGGGGGAGCAGGACCAGCAGTGGTCGCGACGGCTCAGCACTGCAAGCTTCGCCGTGTTGTTCGCCTTTGCCCCGCGCCTGCTCTCGGCGCACGTCCTGTTGCTAATGGAAGGCAACTTCAGGCCCGGAGAGCACGAGCCGGCCCTGCAAGCGGCATTGTCGATAAGCGCCGCCACGCTCGCCCAGATTCTCTGCCGGGCCGATGCCATGACCTGCGCCGCGCGGCTCGCGGCGCGCGCGCTGGATCCGGCCCGTCATCCCGGCCATCGCGATCGGGAACTCGATGCCACGGCCACCCGGGACGCGGGATTTCTGCAGCTGCCCGGTCCGCGCTGGGTATTCAACAGTGACCTGCCGGGCGAGCAGGAGTGGCTGCAGCTGTGCCGGCATATCGATGGCTGGCAGGGCAGCAGCCAGGAGGCCGGCGACTCGCAAATCGTGAAAGGTTGACGCGCCATCGCTCGGGGGGTGCTTTATATTGCGAGCGATGCGGCCCGATTCGCACCTGACCAGCCTCAATTCCGCGCAACGCAAGGCGGTGACCTACGGCGAGGCGGCGCCGGAAAAGGGCTGGCGCGCAGGGCCATTGCTGGTGATCGCCGGGGCGGGCACCGGCAAGACCACGACCATCGCGCACCGCGTGGCGCAACTGGTGCATGAATGGGGTCGACCCGGCGCGGGTGCTGCTGCTGACCTTCACGCGCCGTGCCGCCGCCGAGATGCGCCGGCGCTGCCACGACATCGTGCGCGAGGCCCTGGGCGACACGCTCGGCAACAAGGCGCAGATCGTGCTGCAGCGACTGGCATGGGCCGGCACCTTCCACTCGATCGGCAACCGGCTGCTGCGCCACTACGCGCGCCATCTGAAGCTCGACCCGGCCTTTACCGTCATCGATCGGGCCGACTCGGCCGATCTGCTGGACGAGATCCGCACGCAGCTGGGCCTTGCCGCCAAGGAGCAGCGCTTCCCGCGCAAGGACACCTGCCTGGCGATCTATTCCTGGCGCGTCAACACGCAGAAAAGCCTGCACCGAGGCGCTGGAGCAGCAGTTTCCGTGGTGCAAGGAGTTGGGAAGCAGGACCTCACGCGCCTGTACCGCGGACTACGTCGAGCGCAAGCAGCAGTACTGCGCTGCTCGACTACGACGATCTGCTGCTCTACTGGCACATGATGATGGGCGAGCCGAGACTGGCGCAGGACGTCGAGCGCCAATTTCGATCACGTGCTGGTGGATGAGTACCAGGACACCAACCGGCTGCAGGGCGAAATTCTGCATGCGATGAAGCCGGATGGTGACGGGCTCACGGTGGTCGGCGATGATGCCCAGTCGATCTACTCGTTCCGCGCCGCGGCGGTCGAGAACATCCTGAATTTTCCGCAGCGCTTCGAGCCCAAGGCCGAGATCGTCACGCTGGCGCAGAACTATCGCTCGACCCAGGGATTGCTCGATGCTCGAATGCGCTCATGGCCGAGGCGCCGCGCCAGCACCGCAAGCACCTGCTCTCGACCCGCGGTACCGGCGGCCGCCCGCTGTACGTGACGCTGGATGACCTCGCCAGGCAGGCCGAATACGTCTGCGGCGCAGATTCTCAAGCGGCGCGAGGCCGGCGTGGCGCTTCGGCGCCAGGCGGTGTTGTTCCGCAACGCCAGCGCCAGCGACCTACTGGAGGTGGAGCTGGCGCGCCGCAAGATCCCATTCGTCAAATACGGCGGCCTCAAGTTTCTCGAGGCTGCGCACATCAAGGACATGCTGGCGGTGCTGCGCTGGTGCGACAACCCGCGCAACACCCTGGCGGCGTTTCGCGCGCTGCAGTTGCTGCCGGGCA
The DNA here is from genome assembly GCA_963735775.1 of uncultured Gammaproteobacteria bacterium. Taxonomy (GTDB): domain Bacteria; phylum Pseudomonadota; class Gammaproteobacteria; order Steroidobacterales; family Steroidobacteraceae; genus FEN-1191. The sequence continues at coordinate 736,478 of CAVTMG010000001.1, forward strand.
TGGGACCGGTCAATGCGCGCAAATGCATCGATCTGCTCGAGGCCCAGGCCGGACTCGCTCGAGGCACTCAAGGCCTACTCGCCGCCGCAGGCGATGGCGGTCGAATACGGCAAGCTCTCGGCGCTGCTGCGCACACTCAGCGATCCGCAGCGACCCTGGCCGGGGCAGGTGCGACAGGTGCGCGACTGGTACCAGCCGCATCTCGAGCGCCTCTACGAACAGGTGCATACGCGCCTCGGCGATCTCGATCAGCTCGAGCAACTCGCGGGCCAGTACCCCTCGCGCGAGCGCTTCATCACCGAGCTGACGCTGGATCCGCCGCATGCCACTGGCGATCTGGCGGGCACGCCGTTGCTCGATGAGGATTACCTGGTGCTCTCGACCGTGCATTCGGCCAAGGGCATGGAATGGGACACGGTGTACGTGCTCAATGTCGTCGATGGCAGCTTTCCCTCGGAGTTCGCCACCGGCCGCGGCGAACTCATCGACGAGGAGCGGCGCTTGCTCTATGTCGCAATGACGCGCGCGCGCAATGAATTGCAGCTGTGTGTGCCGCTGAAGTTCCCGCTGGCGCAGCAGCCCAGGAGTGGCGATGGACACGTCTACGGCGCCCGCAGCCGCTTCATCACGGAGAAGGTGCTCAAGACTTTCGAAGCGGCGGCGTTCCAGGCGGTGCGACTGGGGCAGGCGGCGGTACTCGCGGACGGCGCAGCCGCGACGCTCGACGTCTCGGCGCGCCTAAAGGAGATGTGGTAGAGCCGCCTGCTGTCCGCTACGGCTCGAGGTAGGCGTAGCCGTTGAGCTCGTTCTCGTAGAAGCGCTTGAGCGCCTGGCTTTCGGCCACGCTCAGGCGGCCTTCGCGCACCGCGCGCTCGCAGTCGCGCGCCAGCGCTGGGGACAGTTCGGCCACGTCATACTCCATGTATTCGAGCACGCGATTGGCGGTATCGCCCTTGACGATCTCCTCGATCCACCAGCCGCCCTCTTCATGCAGCTTGATGTGCACCACGTGGGTATCGCCGAACAGATTGTGCAGGTCCCCGAGAGTCTCCTGATAGGCCCCGACCAGGAAGGCGCCGAGGTAGTAGTCCTCGCCCGGCAGCAGATCGTGCAGCTCGAGCGTGCGCTTGACTTCGCGCGGGCCGACGAATCGGTCGACCTTGCCATCCGAGTCGCAGGTGATGTCCGCGAGCACCGCCTTGCGCGTCGGCAGCTCGCTTAGCCGGTGGATCGGCATGATCGGAAACAGCTGGTCGATGGCCCAGCTGTCGGGCAGGGACTGGAAGATCGAGAAATTGCAGAAGTAGGTGTCCGAGAGCACGTCCTCGAGATCATCGAGTTCTTCCGGGAGGCTGGTCGAGCCGACGGCAGCAGTCGCGAATGCGCGCGCAGCTGGCCCAGTACAGGCGCTCGGCCAGTCCGCGGAACTCGAGCGACAGCAGGCCCGAGGTTGAACATCTGCAGCACCTGATCGCGCGCGGTGAGTGCGTCGTGATAGCACTCGACCAGCCGCCGCTCATCGATGTTGCGGTAGGCGTCCAGCAGATCGCGCACCGGCTGCGGCAGCGCCTTGTCGCCGCCGTACTGCTCGGCCTCGCGCCCGGTGACCTGGAAGCGATCGAGCGCCGAACGCCCCAGGACATTGAAGATCAGTACGCTGTGGTGCGCGGCGATGGCGCGGCCGGACTCGCTGATGATCAGCGGGTGCGGGATGTTGCGCGCATTGCAGACGTTGCCGATCCGGTAGACCACGTCGCTGGCGTATTCGTTGAGCGTGTAGTTCATCGACGAGGCGAAGTTGGTGGCGGTGCCGTCGTAGTCGATGCCCAGGCCGCCGCCGACATCGATGTACTCCAGGCCGGCGCCCATGAGCTTGAGTTCGGCATAGACATGCGCCAGCTCGTTGATCGCGTCCTTGACGCGGCGGATGTCCTGCAGCTGGCTGCCCGGATGGCAGTGCACGAGCTTCAGGCAGTCCTGCATGCTCGCGCGCCTTGAGGGTGGCGAGCAGCTCGAGAATCTCGGTGATGAACAGCCCGAACTTGGACTTTTCACCGGCCGAGTCGCGCCAGCGGCCCGAGCCTTCGCTCGCGAGCTTGACGCGCACGCCGAGCTGCGGCCGAACGCCGTAGGTGTCGGCGTGCCGCAGCACCAGTTCGAGCTCCGAGAAGTTCTCGATGACCGGAATGATGGTGCGGCCGAGCTTGGTCGCGAGCATGACCGCTTCGATGTAGCTCGAGTCCTTGAAGCCGTTGCAGATGATCGGGCGTTCCGGCGCGCCTTCGGTCATCGCCATGACGGCCAGCAGCTCGGGCTTGGAGCCGACCTCGAGGCCGAAGCCGAACTCCTTGCCGTAGCGGAACACCTCTTCGACCACCAGGCGCTGCTGATTGACTTTGATCGGGATAGACCGCGGTATAGCGGTTGCGGTAGTCGTTCTCGGCGATCGCCTGGCTGAAGGCTGCGTGCAGATGCCGCAGCCGATGCGCCAGGATGTCGGAAAAGCGCACCACAACCGGGGCCGCCAGATCGCGCTCCTGCAGGCCCTGTACCACCTCGAACAGATCGATCTCGTGCGCATCGGTGGTGTCCGGCCGCACTACCACATGGCCGAGCCGCATTGATGGAGAAGTATCCCGAGCCCCAGGCCGGCACGTTATAGAGTTCGAGCGAGTCCTCGACGCTCCAGGATTGGCCGGCGGGGCGCTGCGCGCCGCTTGCGGTTGCCCCACGTGCTCATCGTCCTCGCGCGCTGCTTGAAGGCACGCACCATAGCAAAACAATGCGACAAGTAAATGCGCTCGTTGGCGCTTTTGGCACGGGCCTCGCCCGGTCAGCCGTGCCCGGCCACGGCGTCAGCGCGCCGTGGACAGTGATTTCCGCGCGCGCTGCATACTCAGACGGCTTCAGTGGCTACAATCGAGGTGCATGGCCATCGATTTTTACTGGGGAAGCGGCAGTCCGGCGTGCTGGCGAGTGGCGCTCGCGCTCGAATTCAAGCGACTGGAGTATGGCAGCCATCTGCTGCATTTCGATCGCCAGGAGCACAAGTCACCGCAGATGCTGGCGATGAATTTCCGCGGCACGGTGCCGGTGTTGCGGGACGACGACTACGTCGTATTCGAGTCTCTCGCGATACTGTATTACCTGGACCAGAAATATCCCGAGCCGGCGATTTTCGGTCGCGGTGCGCAGGAGGCCGGCGTCATCATGCGCGTAATCTGCGAGTACCAGTCGTATGCCGAGCCGCCGCTGAAGCAGATCGTGCGGCGCTGCTCGAGCCTCATGAGCGAGCGCGCTGGCGGCGAACTGACCGAGGCGATGCACCGCGTGGCCGGCGAGGCACGCACCATCGAGCAGCGGCTGGCGCGTTCGGACTGGGTAGTCGGCGAGAGCTTTTCGGCCGCCGACATGATGATTTACCCGGATATCCGCCTGCTGCTGCGGGCGCTGCAACGGCCGCAGGCGCACGAACTTGCGGCACGGTTTCTGCCGATGGAAATCAACTATCCGGCCATAGGCCGCTGGCTCGAGCGCGTCTCCAGCGCTGCCGGGCCACGATCGCACCTGGCCGCCGCACTGGCGCTGAGCGTGCCGCCTGCACCGGCGCGCGTCGCCGGCGCATAGACGCTGGCGCGGCTTCGCCGCCATTGCTACCCTTCGCGCTCCTCAAGCAGGACAATCATGACCACACACGAAGTCTACGTAGAATTTCCTGGCCGCATCATCCTGGTCGGATTCGGCAGCATTGGCCAGGGCGCGCTGCCGTCTGATCCTGCGCCATATCGGCGTCTGCCGCCGAGCGGCATCGCGATCGTCAGCGCCGACGACTCGGGCGTGAAGAGGCGGCGCGATACAGCGTCAAGTTCATGAAACAGGCGCTGACGCGCGAGAATTTTCGCCGCGTGCTGGAGCCGCTGGTCGGTCGCGGCGACTTTCTGCTGAATGTCTCGGTGGACGTCTCGAGCATCGCCCTGATCCGCTATTGCTGGGAAAAGGGTGCGATGTATCTCGATACCTGCATCGAGCCCTGGCCCGGCGGCTACACCGACCCGACCATTCCGGCCGCCAAACGCACCAATTACGCCATGCGCGAGGAAGTGCTGGGATTGCGCGCCGGCAGTACCCGCGCTCCCACCGCCATGGTGACTCACGGCGCCAATCCGGGGCTGGTGTCGCATCTGGTAAAGCAGGCGCTGCTCAACATCGCCGCTGACATCGGCCTGGAAAGTCGCGGTCCCGGCCAGCCGCGCCGAATGGGCCGAAATGGCGCAGCGGCTTGGCGTGAAGCTCATTCACATCGCCGAGCGCGATTCGCAGATCTCGACCATCCCCAAGGAGCCCAACGAGTTCGTCAATACCTGGTCGGTCGATGGGTTCGTTGCCGAAGGCTCGCAGCCGGCTGAGCTGGGCTGGGGATCGCACGAGCGCAATTTCCCGCGTGACGGACGCCGGCATGATTTCGGCTGTGGCTCGGCAATCTATCTGGCCCAGCCGGGCGTCGATACCCGCGTGCGCAGCTGGACGCCGTTGAACGGCTCCTACCATGGTTTCCTGATCACGCACAGCGAAGCGATATCGCTGGCCGACTATTACACCGTGCGCAAGGATGCACAGGTGCTGTATCGGCCCACGGCACACTACAGCTATCACCCCAGCGACGCCGCGGTACTGTCAGTGCACGAGTTTTGCGGACGCAACTACCAGATCCAGGATCGCAAGCGCATCCTCATGGATGACATCAGCAAGGGAGTTGATGAGCTCGGCGTGCTGCTGGCCGGTCACAAGAAGAATGCCTATTGGTACGGCTCGCAACTGTCGATCGAGGAAGCACGACGGCTCGCGCCTTATAACAATGCCACCAGCCTGCAGGTGACGGCGGCGCTGCTCGCGGGCCTGGTCTGGGCCATGGAAAATCCCAACAGCGGTATCACCGAGCCAGATGACATCGATTTCCGGCGCGCCCTGGATATTTCCCGGCCCTATCTGGGGCCGCTGGCCGGCCAGTACACCGACTGGACGCCACTGAGTGATCGCGAGCGGCTGTTCCCCGAGGATCTGGATACCAGCGATCCGTGGCAATTCAAAAACGTGCGGGTGAGCTGAGGCGAATGCAGGGCTTTTGCGGTTCAGTCATAGTCGATCGCGACCACGGTATAGCTTTGTGTGCCGCCCGCCAGCGGCAGCTCGAATTGATCATCCAGCCGCTTGCCCAGCAGCGCCTTGCCCAATGGTGAGTCCATGCTGATATACCCGGGCGCCAGGTCGAACTCGTCCGGACCGACGATGCGGTGACGGTGCAGTTCGCCGCCGGCGCCTTCGAGCGTGACATGTGCGCCAAAAAACACGCGGCGGCGGTCGCTTGGCGCCTGGGTTACCACCGTCATGCCCTGCAGCCGCGCGCGCAGAAAGCGCACACGCCGATCTATTTCGCGCAGACGCCGCTTGCCGTAGGTGTATTCGGCATTTTCCGAGCGGTCTCCCTGCGCCGCCGCAGCGGCGACCGCGGCGGTTACCTGCGGGCGTTCGCGCCGCCATAGCTGGTCGAGTTCCTCGCGCAGCCGCGCCGCTCCGGCCGGGGTTATGTATTGCGAGCCCGGCTGTGCCGGCAGGCGAAATCGTCCCATAGTGTTACAACTGTGCGTCCCGCCTGCGAACGTGTGAAGATCGGGCGGCCCATGCGGTGGCGGGGCTTGAAAATACTACAATCGCCGCCAAGGTAGGCAACAGCGATTGCGGAGGTGGATTCTATGCGCGCGCTCAAAGTTTGGCTGGTCACGGGGTTGGCGCTGCTGGCGAGCGGCTGCGGCTACAACCGCATTCAGCAACAGGACGAAGGCGTCAAGGCCGCCTGGTCCGAGGTGGTCAACCAATACCAGCGGCGCGCCGATCTGGTGCCGAACCTGGTCAATACGGTCAAGGGTTTTGCCGCGCAGGAGCAGAAGGTGTTGCTTGGTGTCACCGAGGCGCGCGCCAAGGTCGGCTCGATACAGGTCACGCCGGAACTGGTGAACGATCCGCAGGCATTCCAGAAATTCCAGGCGGCACAGGGCGAACTCACGAGCGCCCTCAAGAGCCTCATCGCCGTGAGCGAAGCCTACCCGCAGCTCAAATCGGATGCGAATTTCCGCGACCTGCAGGCGCAACTGGAAGGCACCGAGAATCGCATCGCGGTGGCGCGCACCCGCTACATCCAGGCCGTGAACGACTACAACATCACCATCCGCTCATTCCCCACCAACCTCACGGCCATGATGTTCAAGTACCCGTTGAAGCAGAATTTTACGGTGCAGAATGAGGCCGAGATCGCGCGGCCGCCGACCGTGGATTTCAGCGGCGTCACCGCGGCTCCCAACACCGCAGCGAGTCCAAGCGCGCCGGCGCACTGACGCCAACGCCCCGCCGCCCGTGCGCCTGCTTTCCGCCTTGCTGGTCCTGGTTCTCGGCAGCGCTGTAAACCTGGCCGCGGCGCAGACCCTGCAGGCGATACCGAAACTGGAGACCCGGGTCACCGACCTGACCGGAACGCTGACCGCGGCACAGCAGGCCGAGCTGGAGCAGAAATTAGGCGATTTCGAGGCCCGCAAAGGCGCGCAGATCGCCGTACTCCTGGTCGCGACCACGCAACCGGAAGAGATTGAGCAGTATTCGATTCGGGTCGTCGAAGCCTGGAAGCTCGGACGCAAGAAAGTCGATGACGGTGCATTGCTGATCATTGCCAAGAACGACCACACGCTGCGCATCGAAAACGGCTATGGCCTCGAAGGCGTGCTCACCGACGCGGCCAGCAACCGCATCATCCAGGACACCATGGTGCCGTTGCTGCGGCAGGGGCAGTACTTCACGGCTATCAGCGCCGGCGTGGATCAGCTGATGCGGCTGATCGACGGTGAGCCGCTGCCCGCCCCGGATCGCACCTGGCAGAACCAGCGCGCCCAGAATCGGAACCTGGTGCCGTTCGCGTTCTTCGGTATCTTCGTTTTCTCCAGCCTGCTGCGCACGATGTTCGGCCGTACTGCCGGTGCGGCGCTCAGCGCCGGCGGCGCCGGCTTGGTGGTGTTCCTGCTGACGCAGGCGCTTGCGCTGGCGCTCGGCGCCGGCGTGCTGGCGTTACTGGTGGCGCTGTTCGTCGGCACCGGCGGCGGCGGCTGGCGTTCGGGCGGCGGTTTCGGCGGTTTTGGTGGCGGCTTTGGCGGCCTCGGAGGTGGCGGCGGCGGTTTCAGCGGCGGCGGCGGCGGGTTCGGCGGCGGCGGGGCTTCCGGGAGCTGGTGACATGAGACTCACGCGAATCGCCAGGCATTTGACCACCAGCCTCTGGCGTACCCGTGCGTTGTTCACCCCTGCGGTGCTCGCCCAGATCGAGCAGGCAATCGGCTGCGCCGAGGCGCAACATGCCGGCGAAATCCGCTTCGTCATCGAGACCGCCCTGCCGCTGCACTTGATCTGGCATGGCATGAGCGCGCGCGCGCGCGCGTTGCAGTTGTTCGCGCATCTTCACGTGTGGGATACGCAGGCGAACAACGGCGTACTCATTTATGTGCTGCGCGCCGACCGTGCGGTGGAGATCATCGCCGACCGCGGTATCAACGCGCGCGTGAGCGCACAGGAATGGCAACTGGTATGTCGCGAGGTCGAGGCCCACTATCGGGCCGGTCGTTATCTGGAGGGCTCGCGCGCGGCGGTTGCGGGCGTCGCGAGGCTTCTGGCGCAGCATTTTCCTGCGGGGCGTGGTTCCGGCAACGAACTGCCCAATCAACCGATACTCCTCTAGAATGAAGTACGTGAGATCGATCCGTTACGTCCGCCCGATCCGCCGCGTGCAGGTTGCGGTGCTTTGCGCTGCCGCGGCCGTGCTCGCCGGCTGCGCATTGATCGGTTCGCATGCGCTCGGGCCGCCGGCGCCGCCCGCGGCGCCGGTGGTTGCCGCGGCGGCTGCGCCCGGCGCTGGCCGCGCCCATCGACACCCATAAATTCGTCCTGGCCGATGCACAGGATGATGTAGTCGGCACCGTACAGATCACGATCGCATCCAAGGAAGACACGCTGCCGGACATCGCCCGGCGCTTCGATGTCGGCTATGAGGAAATCGTACGGGCCAATCCCGGCGTCGATCCATGGATCCCCGGAGCCGGTCGTCACATCGTGGTGCCGACGCAATTCATCCTGCCCAATGCGCCGCGCGAAGGCATCGTCATCAATGTGGCGGCGATGCGCCTGTACTACTTCCCGCCGCACCGCAAGGATGAGCCGCAGCTGGTGTACACGCACCCGATCGGCATCGGCAAGGTCGGCTGGTCAACTCCCGAGGGCGTGACCGAGGTCGTCAGTCATGTGAAGGATCCGGTCTGGCGGCCATCGGCGGCGTTGCGCATCGATCACCGCAACGACAACGGCGAGGACCTGCCGCCCGTGGTTGCCGCCGGTCCCGACAATCCGCTGGGCAAATACGAGTTCCGGCTCGGCTGGCCGAGCTACCTGATCCACGGCACCAACAAGCCCTATGGCGTCGGTCTGCGCTCCAGCCACGGCTGCGTGCGCCTGTACCCGGAGGACATCGAAAAAATATTCCAGATGGTGCCCAACGGCACCCAGGTGCGCGTGGTCAACCAGCCGTTCCTGTTCGGCTGGCATGACGCGCCAGTTGTATCTGCAGGCCTACACGGTGCTCGAGGACGACTAAGCGCGATTGGACACAATGCGCAGAAGAAACTGCTGGCGCATGCGCTTCCGGCACACGTGCAGGCGGCATTGCGCGCTCAGGGCGCGGCGATCGATTGGCAGAGCGTCAGCGGCGGTCACCAATGCGCCGCGCGGCATTCCGGTACCGGTCTCAGGCGAGGGCGGCACGAGTCGAGCGGTGCTGGCGGCCGCGCCGGAAGTGCAGAACCGAATACCCGACGGGTCGAACTGGGATGGCAGCGACGATACCGGTACCGACGGCAAGAGCGCGCAGCAGCTGCTGTCGGAACGCGAATCCGTCGAGCGCGCCGGTACCGGCCAGCCCCGCACCGGGCGGATGAGGCGTTTGGTGGCGCAGTTGAGCGAATGGCTGCAGCTCATGCTGGCGGAGATCGCGCGCAAGCAGGACGAAGCGCAGCGCGCACTTGAGGAACAACACAGGCGCGCGGCGCAAAGCTCGCCGCAACCGTCACAACCGTTACAACCATTACAACCGCCGCAACCGCCGCAAGCCGCGCAGTCGAGTTAATCACGCTGTGCTACATTTGCGATCGAGGCTTCGAGGACAGGGCGTGCCCGAGCTGGTCGTTTCCGAGGTAGATACTGAAACACTGATCCGGCCGCAGCCGGCGATCGAACGCGCGGCTACCGCCGTCACTGCCTTCATCGGCCGCGCTCTCAAGGGCCCGGTCGATCAGCCGATCGCCGTCTCGCAGCTTCGACGACTATCAGCGCATCTTCGGCGGTCTGTGGCAGCCTTCCACGCTCTCCTACGCGGTCGAGCAGTATTTCGAGAACGGCGGTCGCAGCTGCATCGTCGTGCGGGTCTGCAACGGCGGTCGTGCGCCGACCCTGACGCTGCGCTGTGGCGCGGCAGGCGCTCGACGCTGATCGGGCTGTCTCCCGGGTACGCGCGAATATCTGCGCGCGGCGGTCGACTACGACGGCATCGCGCGCGGCCGACGCGGATCGCTTCAACCTGGTGGTGCAGCGCTTGCGCGCCGCCGGCACCGAGCTCATCGAGGAGCAGGAGATCTTCCGCCGCGTCTCGATCCGGCCGGATCGCGGAGCGAGCTGCTACCCGAGATGCTGGCGCAAGTCGCAACTGGTGCGGCTGGCCGGGCGAGCTGCCGCTGGAGCGGCCCGAATCGCACGGTCGGCGCCGGCGGCAATACGCCGCGGTCGGCTACCTGGCCTCCAACCCCGACGGCGATGACGGCGATCCGCTCACCAACTACGACATCATCGGCGATGCCCGCAGCGGCACGGGCTTGTTTGCCCTGCTCGGCGAGCACACCTTCAATTTTCTGTGCGTCCCGCCGCTGTCGCGCGAGCAGGATGTCGGCCTGCCGGCCCTGCTGGTGGCGCTGCGGCTGTGCCGGGAGCGGCAGGCGATGCTGCTGGTCGATCCGCCGGCCGCCTGGGATCGGCGCGCGCGGCCTCGAGGCGACTGCGCAACTGGCCGTTCCGCAGCGAAGACGCGCTGATGTTCTACCCGCGCGTGCTGGCGTTCGATCGCCTGCGCGGACGCTACGAGCAGTTCGGCTCGGCCGCTGCTGCTGCCGGTCTGCCTCGCGCGCGCCGACCAGGTCTGTCCGGTCTGGTCGGCCACCGACGCCGATGAGCCGATGATGCGTCCGGGATTGCGGCCGGCCGGCGAGCATGACCGACCTGGATCGTATCCGCCTGGCGCAGGCCGGCGTCAACGTCCTGCTCGTGCAGCGCCAGGTGGCCGCGCGCTGCGGCGGCCTGCGCACGCTGCTGCCGGAGGTCGGCGTCAAGAACGACTGGCGCTATCCTGGCGGCGCGCCGCTTCGCGCTGTTCTCATGGCAAGCATCGAGCAGGGCACGCGCTGGGTGCGCTTCGAGCATCGGCGCGCCGCTGTGGTCACAGGTGGCTGCGCAGGTGACGGCGTTTTTCGAGAGCCTCGGAGCGCGATGGCGCCTTCGTCGGCGCGAGGCGCCGAGAATTACTTCGTGATCTGCGACGAGCGGCTCAATGACGCCGCCGCGGTCGCCCGCGGGCAGTTCCAGCTGCTGTTCGGGTTCGCGACCGTGCGTCCCGGCGATTTCCAGACTTATCTCGTGACCCACCAGCCGGACAGCAGCGCGGCGCGCACCGTCAGCGTCAACCGCTTCGCGCTGCCGGAACAAAGCTGAGCGGCGACGCCTCTGGCGAACGAGCAGAGCAAGAACGCCTGCGAAAGGAGATAATGCGCGCATGCCGTTCTCCTTCAGAAGCCTGTGCTGATTCGATCTCGTGGCGTGCAAAATGAGCGGCGTCTTCAAGTATTGCGATGACCTGGGCCACTGCGCCCGATCGAGCAGAGTGTCAGCATGAGCGCCGGTCGCTACGTGGTGTTCTCGCATGGCAAGGACAGCGGACCGTGGGGCAAGAAGATCACCGCCCTGGCAGATGTGGCGCGCAGCGAGGGCTACGAGGTCGAGTCGGTCGACTATCGCGGCATCGAGGACATCAAGGGACGCATCGACAAGCTGATCGAGGTGTGCAAGAGCCTGGCCGGCGACCTGGTGCTGGTCGGCTCGAGCCTGGGCGGCTATATCGCGGTGGCCGCGGCCTCGCTGCTGCACGCGCGCGGCGTGTTCCTGATGGCGCCGGCGCTGTATCTGGAGGGCCTGCCGCCGCTGCGCGAGCGGGTGCTGGACTGTCCCGCGGCGGTCGTGCACGGCTGGGGCGATGAGGTGGTGCCGGTCGAGCACAGCATGCGCTTCGCGCGCGAGTACCGCGCGTCACTGCATCTGTTCGACAGCGATCATCAGCTGCACGATCAGCTGAGCTTCATCAAGTACCTGTTCGAGTACTTCCTGATCGAGCTGGACTCTCGTCCGAGCGCGGTTTGCCCTAGGCGTTCGCGACCATGCAAGGGGTGCTGAGCCGGGTGCTCGCGCTGTGGGTGCGCGCGACGCTGCGGCCCGAGGATGCCGCTGCGCGCCTCGCGGCCGCAGCGTGCCGGTCTGCTACGTGCTCGAGCAAGGCAGTCGCGTCGATCTCGGCAGTGCTGCAGAGCGGTGTGCGTGCGCGAGCGACTGCCGCGTCCGGGACGCCGGCTGCTGCCGCAGCGGCTGCGCAAGCGGCGCTCCGCATTCGCCCTGGTGCGCAGCGTGGGCTTCTGGCGCACGCGGCTGGACCGGCGGCCCGCCGGAACTGCTGCTGACTGATTGATCGCAGCGCTGCGCGCCGACCCGAGCTCTGGATGTGAGTCTGGTGCCGGCCGCGGTCTATTGGGGCCGCGCGCCGCAAAAGGAGCGCTCGCTGATCCGGCTGCTGTTGTCGGAGGACTGGGTCATTGGCAGCCGCCTGCGCCGCTTTTTCAGCGTGCTGGTCAACGGCCGCAACACCACGGTGCAGCTCGGCGAGCCGATGTCGCTGCGCTCCTGGCTCGACAGCGACGCCGACACCGCCTTGACCGGGCGGCGCGTGGCGCGGCAACTGCGGCTGCAGTTTGCGCGGCTGCGTGCCGCGCGCATCGGGCCGGATCTGTCGCACCGCCGCACGATCGTGGCCGAGGTGCTGCGCACCCGCGCGGTGCGCGCCGCGGTGGCCCAGGAGTTCGGCGAGAAGAGCCGCGGCTACGCGCCGCGGCGATTCTGCTGGAGGCGCGACGCTATGCCAACGAGATCGCGGCCAACTATTCGCACACGTGTTCGTGACCTTCATGTCGCTGGCGCTGACGCGGCTCTGGAACCGGCTGTACGACGGCGTCGAGTTCCAGCACGTGGAGACGCTGCAGCAGGTGGCCGAGGGCAACGAGATCGTCTACGTGCCGTGCCATCGCAGCCACATGGATTACTTGCTGCTGTCGTATGCGATTTACCAGCGCGGCTATGCCATTCCGCACATCGCCGCCGGCCTCAACCTGAACCTGCCGATCGTCGGCCGGTTGCTGCGCAAGGGCGGCGCGTTTTTCATCCGCCGCAGCCTGCGCGGCAGTGCGCTCTACACCATCGTGTTCATGAAATATCTCGCGGCCATGATGGCGCGCGGGCATTCGATCGAATATTTCATCGAGGGCGGCCGCAGCCGTACCGGCCGGCTGCTGTCGACCGATGACCGGCATGCTGTCGATGACGGTGCGCAGCTACCTGCGCGAGCCGCGCCGCCGGTGGTGTTCGTGCCGGTGTATTTCGGCTACGAGCGCATCCTCGAGGGCCCGACCTACATCGGTGAGCTGTCCGGCAAACCCAAGGAGAAGGAGTCGGTGCTGGGGCTGCTGCGCAGCGTGATCCGGCTGTCTTCGCCAGCGCCTCGGCCGCGTGCACGTCAATCTCGGCGAGCCGATCTATCTCGATGCCCTGCTCGATCGAGCGCGCGCCAGGCTGGCGCGAGCAGCAGTTCGACGATCAGAACCGCCCGCCGTGGGTGGGCGCGCTGGTGGATGAGCTGGCGCAGACGATCATGCGCCACATCAACGCCGCGGCCACCGTGACGCCGATCAACCTGCTGGCGCTGATTCTGCTGGCGATGCCGCGCCAGGCGATGGTCGAGTCGGACCTGCGCCGCCAGATCGAGACCATGCTGGCGGTGCTGCAAGGCGATGCCGTACAGCGAGCGCGTCACCGTCACCCAGCTGCGGCCGCGCCGCAGGTGGTCGAATACGGCCTGAGCCTGCAAGGTGATCTCGCGCGAGCAGCATCGCGCCGGCGACATCGTGCGCATGAGCCCGGAGCACGCGGTGCTGGCCACTTATACCCGCAACAACGTGCTGCACCTGTTCGCGATGCCGTCGCTGATCGCCTGCTGTTTCCTGTCCAACGCCGCCATGGGCACCGAGGATGTGCAGCGCCTGGCGGGGCGCATCTATCCGTACGTGGCCGCGGAGCTGTTCCTGCGCTGGTCGGAGGAGGAACTGCCCGCGGTGGTCGCGGAACGCTCGAGGCGCTGGCCGGTCTCGGGCTGCTCGAGAGACAGCAGCGATGAGCGGCTGTGGCGGCGCCCGCAGCCGAACTCCCTGGCAGCAATGCAGTTGTCGCTGCTGGCGCAGACCACCGTTGCCACCGTCGAGCGCTACTATCTGGCGATCGCGCTGCTGATCGGCGCCGGCAGCGGCGCGATCGCGCAGCAGGCGCTGGAGGAGCGCTGCCAGCTCATGGCGCAGCGCATGACCATGCTCTATGGCATCAACTCGCCGGAGTTCTTCGACCGCAGCCTGTTCGAGAATTTCATCGATCTGCTGCGCGCGCGCGGCGTGGTGCGTGCCGATGAGCCGGGCGGCTGGTGTTCGACGAGGTGCTGATCCGCGTCGCCGCCGATGCGCAGCTGGTGCTGTCGGAGCAGATCCGCCACAGCATCCTGCAGGTCACGCACGTTTGAGCGCGTCAGGCGCTAGCCCGCTGTGACGGTTGCGTCTTGGATGGCTCGACTGGTGGCGGCTGGCGCGCAAATACCGGGGCGCCCGGCGAGGCGAAGCCGATGCCTTGGCTGCGCAGCTTGTCCAGCAGCGCCAGCGTGAACTTGCCCTCAGCTCCGCCACGGATACCTTGGCCGGCGCGGTGGCATAGAAGCTGACCTCGTATTCGAAGCCGGCGCTGCCCAGGCCGCGCAAGGTGCAGCGGCCAAAGCTGGCTGTCGGCAGCGATTTGACCACCTGCTCGATCAGGGCCGGAATGGTGCGCAGGGTCTCGGTCGGAGTCTCGAACGCAAGGCTCAGGACATAGGTGGTGCGCTGCTCCTGGGCGCGCCCGAAGTTCCTGAGCTTGGCCTGCAGCAGCTGCGAGTTGGCGATGATGATCTGCTCGCCGTCGATGCTGCGCAGGTGCGTGCTCTTGATGCCAATGCGTTCCACTTTGCCGTTGATATCATCGAGGTGCAGCTCATCGCCGATCTGGAACGGCTTGTCGAAGGCAATGGCGAGCGAAGCCAGCACGTCGCCCAGTACGTTTTGTACTGCCAGCGCCACGGCCACGCCGCCCACGCCCAGACTGGTGACCAGGGTGGTGATGTTGACCCCGAGATTCGACAGCAGCATGAGAACCGCAAGCGACCAGATCAGCAGCAGGCTGATGAAGCGCAGGATCGAGAGGGTCGGCAGCTGATCGCCGCCGACATGCCGCATGCGTCGATCGACCATGAAACGAGCTGCCTGGGCGCCCCAGATGGCGACCTGGGTCCAGAGCGCCACCTGGATGCCGATGTCAAGCAGGTGATCGAGCCGGCGCGGCAGCACCAGGGTCTTGAGGGCGAAATAGGTTGCCACGCCGAGGATGAAAAGCCGGGTGGTAGAGTGGTACAGCGTGATGGCGAGTTCGAGGGCGGTGGGAGACTCGTGCGCCTTCAGCCCGCGCAGCCGCCGGTCGAGCGCCATGCGCGCCAGCGGCAGTACCACCAGCAACAGCACGAAGATTCCCAGCGCCTGTGCCCAGGACTGCAGGTCATTGCCGTAGTAGACCTTGCCGGCCCATTGGTGCAGCCTGTACATGCCGTCAATGTAGCCAAGCGCCGTCCGGCTGGCGCTGGCCGGTCGCGGCAAACTGCCGTCAGTCAAATCCTACGGACGAGCGTAACCGCTTGAGCCGCTTGCGCTGAGTCTTGTGCTCCATCCGGCGCTGCTGCGAGCCAAAGGTGGGTTTGGTCGCGCGTCGCGTCTTGGGCTCGATGAACGCCCGCGCGACCAGTTCATCCAGGCGCGCGAGCGCCTCGCGGCGATTGCCTTCCTGGGTGCGGTGGTTGCGGGCGTTGATCAGCAGCGCCCCTTCATTGGTCATGCGATGTCCCGCCAGCGTGCGCAGCCGCGCCTTGACGCCCGGCGATAAGGCCACGGTGCCCGCCAGATCAAAGCGCAGCTGGGCGGCGGTGGCGACCTTGTTCACATTCTGGCCTCCAGGGCCGGAGGCGCGCACGAACTGGATCTGCAGATCCTGCGCCGGGATCCTGGGCGGCTTCTTCATAGCGGCGTCTCATCGCGCCGCAGTTGCACTTCACGCTGCGCCACCGGGATGGTTATGCGGGCGTCGCGGAACAAACGCCAGATCAGGCGGTTGACGTCGGAGCGCACGTTGTTGACGCCGCCCTCCGGATCGGCGATCCAGAATCGCAGCTCCAGATCCATGCCGTGATCGGAGAATTGCATCAGCCGGGAGACCGGTGCCGGTTCGTGCAGAATGCGCGGATGTCCCTCGGTGGCGCGGATGAGGATCTCCAATGCCCGTTCCGGGTCGTCGCGGTAGCTGATGCGCACCGGCAGTTTCAGGCGCACCTTGCGGTCCGAGTAGCTCCAATTGATGACCGGGCTGTTGATGAGGTTCTGGTTCGGAACCAGCGTTTCCACGCCGTCGCGATCGCGCACCACCACGTAGCGGCCGCGCAGCGCCTGCACCCAGCCGAAGTTCTCGGTACTGGTTCCCGGCATGCCGGTGAAGCTGATGACATCGCCGGGCTTGATCGATTTGTCCATCAGCAGCACGAAGCCGCTGACGAAATTGCTGGCAATCGACTGCAGGCCGAAACCAAGTCCGAGCCCGACTGCGCCGGTCAGCACCGTGAGCGCCGTCAGGTCGACGCCGGCGGCGTTGATGCCGAGCAGAATTCCGAGCCCGACGAGGAAGAAATAGCTGAATTTGGTGATGCCGATGCGCGTGGAAAGCGCGATCGACTCCACCGTCATGATGCGACGCTCGAATGCGCGCGCCAGCACGCTGGCCACCAGCACGAATCCGCCGATGATCACCAGCCCCTTGAGCAACGCCCAGAGCGTGAATTCGCCGCGGCCGGGCAGCAGGTTGATGTCGTTGAGAGTGCTCTGCAACGCGCCAAACCAGCCGATCAACTGGAACGAGATTGCCAGCCAGATCAGCAGCGTCAGGCGGCTCTCCCAGTTACGCAGCCAGGAGTCCGCCCCCAGGCCCAGTCGCAGCAGGTACATCCCCAGTCGCACCAGGATCAACGTGGTCGCCAGCTCCATGGCGGTGTCGAGTACGCTGGTGGCCGAGCCGGTGGCGCCGATCAGCGTGCGCAATAGCAGCAACAGCAGCAGCGCCAGGAATATCGGCGCTTCGATCAGCGCCAGCTCGAACGCGCGCGAACGTGCACCGCGCAATGGCAGTGCCGCGCGCGCGCGCGGCCGCCAGAGACTGAGCCGATAGGCGCCGAATACCGCCAACAGCACGGCCGCAAGGATGGCGGCCAATTGCAGCAGGGTCTCGCCGCTGGTGGCGGTCGCGAGAAACGCGCGCAGCGCGCGGCCGCTGTCGCTCATGGCATTCAGGCGTTCAGATCCGGGATCAATTGGCTCTCGAGCTTCAGGATCTGGTCCTTGAGCACGAGCTTGCGCTTCTTGAGGCGCTTGAGCTGCAGCTCGTCAATGTGAATGTCCATCGACAGGCGCGCGATAACTTCATCCAGATCGCGGTGTTCGATCCGCAGCGCCCGCAGTTTTTCCACATTGCGGAACAATTCGCGGTCGACGTTATCTTCCTGATCGCTCATCCGCTGTGGTCGCTCACGGCGCAATCCGCGCCGCAATGGGTGTCACCAGATCGGGTAGCTTAGCGAAGCGACCCAGCGGGCGCCAAGGTAAATCCGGCTCGTGGAAATCCGAACCGATCGAGCCCGCCAGGTCGAATCGGCGGGCCAGTGCAGCGGCGCGATCGGCATCCCCGGCGCTCATGCCGCTCAGGCTCACTTCAATGCCCTCACCGCCGGCCTCTTTGAAGTGCGCCACCAGTTCCCGCAACACGCCGTGGGAGACCTGGTAGCGATGCGGGTGTGCCAGCACGGCGATGCCGCCGGCGGCAACGATGCATTGCACTGCGGTCGGCAGTTGTGGCCATTGCGCGCCAACGTATCCCGGCCGGCCGCGCTTGAGCCAGCGTTCGAACGCCTGTTGCACCGAATCGGCCAGGCCGAGCTGGCACAGCGCGCGCGCCAGGTGCGTGCGCGTGGGCAGCGGGCGCTCAGGGTCAGGGCCTGGCGAGCTGCTCGCCGGGAAGCCCGGCGCGGGCCAGCCGCTGCGTCATGGCGCTCATGCGCTCGCGGCGGCTCGCGAGCACGCTGCCGCAATGCAAGAGCAGCCCGGCATCGGTGTGCTCGAGCCGCAAGCCGATGATGTGAATCTCACGCTCGCGCCATTGGCAGCTGAGTTCTACGCCCGAAACGAAGCGCACCGCGGTGTCCGCGCACGCCGCGCTCGCGGCCGCGCAGCCGCTGACCGTGTCGTGGTCGGTCAATGCCAGCAGTTCCACCTGCCGTTGTGCCGCCAGCATGACCAGGGCTGCCGGCGACAAAAGCCCGTCCGAGCAGTTGCTGTGGGTGTGCAGATCGATGCGCGGAAACATCGCCACTCAGGCCTGCGCCAGCAATGCGGGCCAATCGCGCGAGCGATCGGCGTAGGCCATGAACGACGGATTGATCAGGTTCGCGCCGGCGTTGTAGCGCAACGGCGCGCCGGTGAGATCCACCACGCAGCCGCCGGCTTCGAGCACCACGGCGTGGCCGGCGGCGGTGTCCCATTCGGAGGTCGGCCCGCGGCGCACGTACAGATCACCGCTGCCTTCGGCCAGCAAGCCGAATTTGAGGGCGCTGCCCAGGCTGATGCGCTCATGGGCGCCGAGCCGATCGAGCATGCGGTCAAGCACCGCATCGCCGTGCGAGCGGCTGCCGAGAATGCGCAGCGTCGCCGGCGCCGCAGACCGGGTGTGAATGGCTTCGCGGCTACCGTCGGCGTTGCGCCGGAACGCGCCGCAGCCGCGTGCGGCGGCGTACAGCACCGCCCGTGCCGGGGCATAGAGCACGCCCAGTACCGGCTGGCGGTCCTCCACCAGCGCGATATTGACCGTGAATTCGCCGTTGCGCTTGACGAATTCGCGCGTGCCGTCCAGCGGATCGACCAGCCACAACCGCCGCCATTCACGCCGATGCTCGAACTGCTGCGGCGGGGACTCCTCCCCGAGCATCACGATCGCGGGCGTGAGGGCCCGGAGGCCGGCGGCGATGATGCGCTGCGACGCCAGGTCGGCCTCGGTCAGCGGCGAGCGATCATGCTTGAGCGTGACATCGAACGCGGTGCCATAGATTCGCATGATCTCGCGACCGGCGGCGTCGGCGAGGTCGATGATGGCCGGCAGCCATGCCCGCAGCTGCTCGGGACTAAGATTGGTGCTCATAGCCACTATGATAGCCGACACCATGAGTGTCCCGATTTTGAGCCCGGCGCAGTGGCGTGACATCGAAACCGTGCTGCTCGATCTCGACGGCACGTTGCTGGACCTGGCGTTCGACAACGATTTCTGGCGCCAGCGCGTGCCGGAGGCCTTTGCGCAACGGCGCGCGATCACGCTGGCGCAGGCGCGCGCCGAGCTCAGGCCGCGCTTTGCCGCGCGCGAGGGGACGCTGGATTGGTATTGCATCGAGTATTGGAGTCGCGAACTGGAACTCGACATCCGCGCACTCAAGCAGGAAGCAGCGCACCAGATTCGCTGGCTGCCGGGGGCGCGCGAATTTCTCGGACGCGTGCGCGCTCTGGGCAAACGGCTGGTGCTGATCACCAACGCGCACCCGATTGCACTGGCGATCAAGGATGCGCGTACCGAAGTAATCAGCTATTTCGATGCCGGCTTCAGCTCGCACCGCTTCGGCGCGCCCAAGGAGAGATGCACAGCTTCTGGCGCGAACTCGCCAAGGTCGAGCGCTTCGATCCGGCGCGCAGCCTGTTTGTCGACGACAGCGTCCACGTGCTGCGCGCGGCGCGCGCGGCCGGCGTGGGACTGATCTATGCGGTGCGCAGGCCGGACAGCTCGCTGTGCCGCCAGCACGCACCAGGAATTTCCGGCGGTCGACGCGGTGGCCGAGCTGTTGTGATCCGTGCCCGTTGAGCTAGCGGCCGTGGCCGCGCGCGGCTGCGCCGCGCCGCCCGGCGCCGCCGCGACCTGCCGCTGCGATTGCCGGCGGGCCTGCCGCCGCGGTTGCCGCCGGTCCGCGACGGCCAGAGCGCGGCCTTGAATCGACTCGGCTGAAGGCGGTGGTGCCGCGATCAGTTTTGCCAGCAGGCCGGGTGCCACCGCCGCTACCGGGATTTTGTGGCCGATGTACTGCTCGATGTCCGGCAGACGAGATCGCGTATTCCTCGCAGCCGAAGCTGATGGCGTCGCCCTCGGCGCCGGCGCGCGCCGTGCGGCCGATGCGGTGCACGTAGTCGGGCGCGTCCTGCGGCAGATCGAAGTTGAAGATGTGGCTGACATCCGGGATGTGCAGGCCGCGCGAGGCGACGTCGGTGGCAATCAGTACCGCCAGCTCGCCTTCGTGGAACTGGCGCAGGAACTGCAGCCGCTTCTTCTGCGGCACGTCGCCCGAGAGCGCCTGAGCGTGAAAGCCATTGGCGCGCAGCGAGGCTTCGAGCCGCTCGGCCATGCGGCGCGTGTTGACGAATACCATGGTGCGATGAGCCTCGGTCTCGCGCAGCAGCCCGACCAGCAGCGGGATCTTCTCCTCCATCGATGGGAAGTAGATGACCTGGCGGATGCGATCGATGGTGACTTTGTCGGGCTCGATGCGCACCAGTTCGGGGTTGTTCATGTGCTCGTAGGCGAGCTCGAGCACGCGCTGCGACAAGCGTCGCCGAGAACAGCATCGACTGCCGCAGTTCCGGCCGCGGCAGACGTCGCAGGATGAAGCGGATATCGGCGATGAAGCCCAGATCGAACATGCGATCGGCCTCATCCAGTACCAGTACCTGCACGTGGCGCAGGTCGAACACGTGCTGCTTGAAATAATCGATGATGCGCCCCGGGGTGCCGATCAGCACATCGACGCCATCGGCGACGATCTGGCGCTGCTTTTCGTAGTCGGTGCCGCCGAACACGACCGCGAGCGCAGACCGGTGTGCTTGCCGAGCACCGCGGCATCCTTGTGGATCTGCACCGCCAGCTCACGCGTGGGTGCGATCACCAGCGCGCGAATCGAGGTGGCGTGCCGGCCCGGCATCGAGGGCTTGGTCAGCAGCGACTGGAACAGCGCCACCAGGAAGGCGGCGGTCTTGCCGGTGCCGGTTTGCGCCTGGCCGGCAACGTCCCGTCCCTGCAGTGCCGCGGGCAGCGTCTGCGCCTGGATCGGCGTGCAGTAGGTGAAACCGGCATCGACGGATGCCCTGCATCACCGAATCCGACAATGGCAGGGATTGAAAGGTCAGGGAACTGAGATGTTCATCACTCATTACTGCGTTTCTTAAATGTCCTCAAACTGCGACAGGGCTGCTCATTAGCGGCACGGATTGCCTCAAGACTTGCAAAGCGACCCGGAAAGGGCTAAAAATAAGGCCACCGGCGGCCGTTCTGTCCGCACCCGCCAAGCCATCCTGACGCAAGCACCATCCTTAAGCTAGTGTAACCGTTAGACGGCTTTTCGGGGCACGGTGTGGGCGGCGCCGTCAATAAATTCAGTTCAGTCAATTACTTCGTACCCATCTCGTAAATTCGTCTTTGTCCCCAAATATAAAGATTTTATTCCCTCAACGGAGGCTCAACTGCGTGAGTAACGAGCACATTGTGCATACCTCGGACGCCAGCTTTGATCAGGACGTCCTCAAGGCCGAAAAGCCGGTATTGCTGGATTTCTGGGCCGAATGGTGCGGCCCCTGCAAGATGATCGCGCCGATCCTCGAAGAGATCGCCACCGAGTACAAGGATCGCCTGCGGATCGCGAAACTCAATATCGACGAGAATCCGCACACGCCGCCCAAGTTCGGCATCCGTGGCATTCCGACGCTGATTCTGTTCAAGAACGGCACGGTCGAGGCCCAGAAGGTCGGTGCGCTGTCCAAATCCCAGCTTGGCGACTTTTCTGGATCAGCACCTGTGAGAGGCTATCTCGGCAATCAGGGCCGTAATCGGCCCAACAAGAAGGTCAGGGTAGCGGCAAGGGCCCGCGGCACGGCAATCGCGACGGCAATCGCGGCAATGGGCGTCCCGATGACATGATGCACGGAGCTCGAGCCGATCGGCGAGGACGACGCCGAGGTCATCAGTCCGGCGGAGCTCGCGGCCGTCGCGCAACTCGATGAATCTGACCGAGCTCAAGGCCAAGCCGATTCACGAACTGGTGAAGATGGCCGACTCGATGGGCCTGGAGAATCTTGCGCGTTCGCGCAAGCAGGACATCATCTTCTCGATCCTCAAGGCGCACGCGCGCAACGGCGAGGACATCTACGGTGACGGCGTACTCGAGATCCTGCAGGACGGCTTCGGATTCCTGCGCTCCGCCGACGGCTCCTACCTGGCCGGCCCGGATGATATTTATGTGTCACCGAGCCAGATCCGGCGCTTCAATCTGCGTACCGGCGACACGATTTCGGGACTGATCCGGCCGCCCAAGGACGGCGAACGTTACTTTGCGCTGCTCAAGGTCGGCGAGATCAACTACGACTCGCCGGACAGCTCGCGCAACAAGGTGTTGTTCGAGAACCTGACGCCGTTTCATCCGACCAAGCGGCTGAAGCTCGAGCGCGGCAATGGCAGCACCGAGGACCTGACAGCCCGCACCATCGACCTGGTGGCGCCGATCGGCAAGGGCCAGCGCGGCCTGATCGTCTCGCCGCCCAAGGCCGGCAAGACCATGCTGCTGCAGAACATCGCCACCTCGATCAGCTGGAATCATCCCGAGGTGATCCTGATCGTGCTGCTGATCGATGAGCGGCCGGAGGAAGTCACCGAGATGCAGCGCACCGTGAAGGGCGAGGTTGTCTCGAGCACCTTCGATGAGCCGGCGGCACGCCACGTGCAGGTGGCGGAGATGGTGATCGAGAAGGCCAAGCGCCTGGTCGAGCACAAGAAGGATGTGGTCATCCTGCTGGATTCGATCACGCGCCTGGCGCGCGCCTACAACACCGTGGTGCCCTCGTCGGGCAAGGTGCTGACCGGCGGCGTCGACGCCAATGCATTGCAGCGTCCCAAGCGATTCTTCGGCGCGGCGCGCAACATCGAGGAGGGCGGCAGCCTGACGATTCTGGCTACGGCCCTGGTCGATACCGGCTCCAAGATGGACGATGTCATCTACGAGGAATTCAAGGGCACCGGCAACAGTGAAATCCATCTCGATCGCCGCATTTCCGAGAAGCGGGTATTCCCGGCGGTGAACATCAACCGCTCCGGCACCCGCAAGGAAGAGCTGATCACCGATCCGGGCGAGCTGGCAAAGATGTGGATTCTGCGCAAGCTGCTGCATCCGATGGACGAATTGGCCGCCATCGAATTCCTGCTCGACAAGATGAAGGACACCAAGGCGAACGCGGAGTTCTTCGAGGCGATGAAACGCTAAGGGGCGCCGAGCATCCTAAATCGGTACCGAGTTCTCGTCGCTGCGCGGCGACGGTGGCGCAGTTTCCATGCTTGGGGGATCATGTCTGCCGATTGCGGCGGCAGCCGCGGGCGGAGTGAAACCGACATAATGCCCTGGTCGCGTTGTGCTGCACTGGTGTGCGTGCTGCTGTTGGGTCTTGCGCCCCCGGCGCGGGCCGACGATTCGCCGACGGCCCCGCCGTCCATCGCGAGCCCGATCACGGATCATCTGGCGCTGAGCGCCGGTTTCTACTGGGGCCGCGTCAGTACCTTTGGGCAGTTCAATTCCGGCAACGGCCTGCCCGGCACCACCCTTACGGCCGAGCAGAACCTGGGGCTGACCAGCCAGGTGTATCAGCCGCGCATCGAGATCGTGTTCCGGCTCAAACAACGTGGCCGATTGCGGGTGAATTTCTTCGATCTGCGGCGTGGCGGGGAACAACAGCTCACCAGCGTTATCCAGTTCGGCGATCAGCAGTTCAAGACCGGCGATCTGGTGCAGTCCAATATCAACTGGCGGCAGATGGATCTGACCTACACCTATTCGTTCCTGCGGGGCGAGCGCTATGAACTCGGCGCCGGTTTAGGCGCGCACCTGCTGGAGGCCACGGCGACCGCGCAGATTCCCGGTACGCCGGAACGCGCCGAATTTTCGCAGGCCGGCCCGTTCGCGAGCATCGCCCTCGACGGCACCTATCTGATCGATCGGCACTGGTCCTTCAACGCGCGGGCGCAGTATCTGCGCCTCACCATCGGCTCATTCACCGGTCTGCTCGACGATTACCACGCCGATGTGCAATACCGCTGGCGGCGCAACATGGCCTTCGGCCTCAGCTACGATCATGCCGAGGACGAAGTCGACGTGCGCAATCACGATCCGTCCGGCATTTTGCGATTGACGTTCACCGGGCCGCAATTGTTCGTGCGCGTGAGCTATTGAGGCCGAACACGATCGGCAATGAAATCGGCCATGAGCCGCACCGTGACCGCATCGCGCAGTGGTCCGCTGTGATTCAGGCCTGGGAGCACCAGCAGACGGCCATCCGCCAGCGCGCCCGCGACCTCCTCGGAATGCGCCGGCGGCACAAATTCATCGTCGCCGCCGTGCACCAGCAATACCGGCAGCTGTATTCGCTTCGCCAGGCGCGTCGCGCAGCAGTCCTGCGGGTGGTAGCCGTAGCGGGCGTGGAACTGCTCGCGCATGTGCCGGATGACTTGCGGCGACAGGCCCAGGGCCAGGGTAAAGGACTCAAATAGGAAGCCAACATCGCGCGGCAGCCCGACCAATACCGCCGCGCGCAGCTCGGCGCTGGCAGGGGTTTCGGCGAGCCAGCTGACGCTCGTGATGGCGCCGAAGGAATGCGCGAGCACGGCGGCGATGGGCGTGCAGGCGCTGCTAACGCTCGCCACGGCGTCGCGGTAGCCGCGCAGGTCGAGCTGGCGGGCGGCCGAGCGTCCATGCGCCGGCGCATCGAATGCGATCACGCGCAGGCCGCGCGCGCTCAAGGCCTGAATCACTTCGCGCATGCGTGCCGCATGCGAAATCCAGCCGTGCACCACCAGCACCGCCGGTCCGGCGCCGGGCCACTCGTAGATCTGGACATCGCCGCTTGCGGTGGTGAGCCGGCGGCTGCTCGCTTCAGCCAGGAATTCGGCGTCCTGCGTGCTCACCGCGCGCGCACGCGGAGTGGTGAACAGGCGCAAAGCCAGTCGCGCCGAGAGCGCCGGACTCATGGCTCCGAGCAGCCGAAATAGCGTACCGAGGCGCCGTTTGCGCGCATGGGTGACTCCCGGGATGTTGCGCTCGAGCCTCGCGCGCGCGTCAGCCACGGCCGGGCACATCGCCGCGCTCCCGGGCTATGGCGCGATAGCCGATATCGTGGCGCCATTGCATGCCGCGGTAGTGAATTGGCTCGATCAAGGCGTATGCCTGGCGCTGCGCGTCGATGACGCGTTCACCCAGCCCAACGGCGCACAGCACGCGGCCACCGCTGGTCAGTATGCGCTCGTGCTC
Organism: uncultured Gammaproteobacteria bacterium; assembly: GCA_963735775.1. Taxonomy (GTDB): domain Bacteria; phylum Pseudomonadota; class Gammaproteobacteria; order Steroidobacterales; family Steroidobacteraceae; genus FEN-1191. The sequence goes on from CAVTMG010000001.1 coordinate 761,454, forward strand.
GCGGCGCGTGCCAGCGTGGAATACTTTCCCCGGCAGATGCGCCGCCGCCTCGAGTCCGGTAATGACATCGTCGAGCCTCGGCTCCTCCGGATAGCCGGCCGCAGCCAGCACCACGCCGAGCGCCGCGCGCTCATCCCATTGGGCGCTGACCGTATCGAGCTCGCCTGCGAGCGCGGCTTGGCACATTTGCGTCAAATCCGAGTGTAGCCGCGCCAGGATGGGCTGCGTCTCCGGATCTCCGAAGCGGCAATTGAACTCCAGCACCTTGACCGTGCCGGCATCGATCATGAGGCCCGCATATAGAAACCCGGTATACGGCGTGCCATCGGCGGCCAGACCACGCACGGTTGGCCAGATGACCTCGCGCATCACGCGCTCGTGGACTTCCGGGGTTACCACCGGTGCCGGCGAGTAGGCTCCCATGCCGCCGGTGTTCGGGACCCAGATCGCCGTCGTCGCGCCGCTTGTGATCCTGGGAGGTGGCCAGCGGCAGCACGTGTTCGCCGTCGACCATGACGATGAAGCTCGCTTCCTCGCCCTGCAGAAATTCCTCGACCACGATTTCGGCGCCGGCAGCGCCAAAGCGGCCAGCCAGCATCGCGCGCGCTTCCCGATCGGCCTGCTCCAGGGTTTCGGCGATGACGACCCCCTTGCCGGAAGCCAGGCCGCTGGCCTTGATGACAATGGGTGCGCGTTGCGTGCGCAGCCAGGCGCTGTCGTAATCGTGTTTGTTGAAAGTGCGCGAGGCTGCGGCAGGTATGCCGTGGCGCTGCAAGAACTCTTTCGCAAACGCCTTCGAACCTTCCAGCCGGGCGGCCAGCCGGCTCGGGCCAAAGCACGGCACGCCGGCGTCCTGGAACACATCGACGATGCCGTCTACCAGCGGTGCTTCCGGACCGATGATGGTCAGGTCCACGGCCTCGCGGCGTGCTAGTTGCAACAGCCCGGCGATGTCGGTGGCCGGTACCGCGGCATTGCGTACGCGCGGCTCGCCCTGCGTGCCGGCATTGCCCGGCGCCACGATCACTTCGCGCACGCGTGAGCGACTGGGCGCATTTCCAGGCCAGGGCGTGCTCGCGTCCGCCGCCACCGCCAGATTAAGAGCTTTCAATGCCGGAAGTGCCTCACGCCCGTGAGCACCATGGCCATGCCGTGCTCGTCGGCGGCGGCGATCACCTGCTCATCGCGCTTGGAACCGCCGGGTTGAATAGCGGCGACGATGCCGTAGGAGGCGGCCACGTCGATGCCGTCGCGGAACGGAAAGAAGGCGTCGGAAGCCATGACCGCCCCGCGCAGCTCGAGTTTTTCATCGGCGGCCTTGAGCGCGGCGATGCGCGTCGGAGTAGACGCGGCTCATCTGTCCGGCGCCGACGCCGATGGTGGCGAGATCGCGCGCAAACACGATGGCGTTGGACTTGACGAACTGCACCGCGGTCCAGGCGAACATCAGATCGTCGAGCTCGCGCGCGCCGGGTTTGCGGCGACTGACGATGCGCAGATCGGCCCGGTCGAGGTGCACAACGTCGCGTTGCTGCACCAGCAGTCCGCCGGTCACGCTGCGAAGTTCCAGCTCGAGGCACGCTCGTCGGTCGGCAAGGTTAGATCGCCGGTGGCCAGCACCCGCAGGTCGGGCTTGGCGGCAAATACGGCCGCGCCTCCGCGGCTGACGCTCGGGCCGCGATCGACTTCGGCGAATTGCCGCTCGAGGATGGCGCGCGCGGTGGCGGCGTCGAGCTCGCGGTTGAAGGCGATGATGCCGCCGAAGGCGGAGGTGGGATCGGTGCGGTAGGCGCCGTCATAGGCCTCGAGCAGGCTGGCGGCGACGGCGACGCCGCAGGGGTTGGCGTGCTTGACGATGACGCAGGCCGGCGGCGGCGAACGCGCGCACGCATTCGATGGCGGTGTCGGCATCGGCGATATTGTTGTAGGAGAGCTCCTTGCCCTGCAGCGTCGCGCGCATGCTCACCGAGCCGCGCGCCGTGCGCGCCCGGGGCGCGGTAGAACGCGGCGCGCTGGTGCGGGTTTTCGCCATAGCGCAGACTCCGAGCGCTTGTCGAAGTACAGTCGGCAGCTGATCGGGAAAGCGCAGCATCGGCAAAGTCCTGCCGCGCCGCAGGTAGTCGGCGACCAGCGTGTCGTAGCGCGCGGTGTGCGCGAACGCCTTGGCCGCCAGGCGCGAGCGCGTGTCGATCGAGGTGTCGCCGGTGTCGTCGATTTCCGCCAGCACGCCGGCGTAGTCGGCCGGGTCGACCAGCACGGTGACGTCGGCGTGGTTCTTGGCCGCCGCGCGCAGCATCGCCGGGCCGCCGATGTCGATGTTCTCGATGGCCTCGGCAAAAGTGCAGTCGGGCCGCGCGATGGTGGCGGCGAACGGATAGAGATTGACGACCAGCAGGTCGATGGCGTCGATGCCGTGCGCGCGCATCGCATCATCGTCGGTGCCGCGCCGGCCGAGCAGGCCGCCGTGGACTCGCGGATGCAGCGTCTTGAGGCGGCCGTCCATGAGTTCGGGAAAGCCGGTGTAGTCGGATACCTCGCGCACCGGCAGCCCCGCGTCCGCGAGCAGCCGCGCGCTGCCGCCGGTGGACAGCAGCTCGATGCCGCGCCGGTGCAGTTCCGCGCCGAGCGCCGCAAGTCCGCTCTTGTCCGAAACCGACAGCAGCGCACGCCGGATGGGCATGGAGTCGGCTATTCCGACAGGCCGAGCTCTCGCAGCTTCTTGCGCAGCGTGCCGCGATTGATGCCGAGGATCACGGCGGCACGGCTCTGGTTGCCGGCCGCATAATCCAGCACCGCGCGAAACAGCGGTTCCTCGACCTCGCGCAGCACCATGTTGTACAGCCGCGCCGGGCGATGGCCATTGAGGCTGGCGAAATAATCGTTGAGCGCACGTTCCGTGTGGCTGCGCAGCGGCAGCTCCCGACCACTGGTCTTGGTCCCATTGGTTCTGATCATGTTCTGCCTGCTCGCTCTCACTTTTGTCGCGCACCCTCACCAACCGCTGATAGTCCCCGGCCGCGCATCGTTCTATGCGCCGCTTCGAGCTCTGCCCAGTGCCCGAAGCCGCGCCTGGCCGCCGCAAACTGCGACGCCGAATCTTCCGCGGCCATGAGTGCCGGCCGCAGTTCGATCGCATCGGAATGTTGCCGGCAATACCAGCCGAGATGCTTTCGCGCCATTCGAACCCCGGTGTACTCGCCGTAGAACTCGTACAGGGATTCGAGGTGTTGAAGAATGATCTCTGTCTTGCACGCGCGCAAGAGTGGCGCTGCGATTTGCTTGCGAAGGAGCGCATTGACATCACGAAAGATCCATGGTGCGCCCTGCGCCGCGCGCCCGACCATTACTCCTTCTGCGCCAGTGAAATCAAGTACCGCGCGCGCTTTCTGTGGCGAATCGATATCACCGTTGGCGATCAGCGGAATGTTGAGCTCGCCGCGCGTGCGCCGGATGGTTTCGTATTCCGCAGCGCCGCGAAAAAGATCGGCGCGTGTGCGTCCGTGCACGCTCAGCGCCGCAATGCCGCAAGCCTGCGCGAGTGCTGCCACACGCGGCGCGTTGCGGCGCGCCGGGATCGGTGCCGGTGCGGATCTTGAGCGTCACGGGCACCGAGACCGAGCGCACCACCGCGCACGAGGATGCGTTCGATCAGCCCCTCATCGGCCAGCAGTGCCGAGCCGGCATCGCGACTGCAGACTTTTTTCGCCGGACAGCCCATGTTGATGTCGACGATTTGCGCGCCAAGTTCGACATTGACGCGCGCCGCGCTCGCAAGCTCCTGCGGATCGGCGCCCACGAGCTGCACCACCCGAGGCTCGGGCTCGCCGTCATGGTCCATGCGCCGCTGCGACTTGCTCGAGCTCCACAGGCGTTGATCGGCGCTGAGCATTTCCGCCGGTGCAAGGGCCGCGCCAAATTGGCGGCACAGCTGTCGAAACGGCCGGTCGGTGACGCCGGCCATCGGCGCCAGCAGCGCGCATCCTGCGAGGCTGTAACCGGCGATGCGCACGGCTCATCGGGCAACGCTGGCGTCGCCTGCGCAGTGCAGCGACCCGGCGCGCTCGCGCAGACATACGTCGAGCTCGAAACTTGCGCTGGCGGCGCTTGGATCGCGGATGGCGATTTCACTGTCGACGCGCTCGTCGTGCCCGAGAAATTCGCGCGGCGGCACGTTCGCGGGCCAGTACTGACTCGGGCGTGAGTTCGCTGCTGGCGACACGCTTGCCATAGCGGTCGAGCAAGGTAACGCGCAGCAGGGGCAATGGCTGGGCGCGGCTGGCGTGGTTGGCCAGGCTCAGGCGCACGCGAATGATCTGGCTGTCGGCCGGATCGGCAATCGCGCCCTGCTGGCGCACCTCGTAGTCGCTCAAATTCCAATGCGGCTCCAGCGGCACGCCGATCGCGGCATAGGTGCGGCCCAGTGCTGCGCTCCAGTGCGGCGAGGCGGCCAAGGCATCGCGCCAGTGATTGATGGCCTGCAATGCCAGCAGCAGCGCCAGCGCTGCGCTGCCGGTGATCCATGGCCAGCGCGCACGTGCGTGTCGACTGGTTGGCCGATGGCGTCTCGAACGCGTCGGCATCATCCAGCTCGAGCCCCAGGGCGTCATCGCTGTTGGCCGCGGATCCGTGCAGTGCGCTCAGCAATGGCTGGCGCGTCGCCAGTCCCAGGCGCTGGGTCAGCGACGCCATCTCGCTATCGACCGATTCCTCGGGTACGTACTCTTCGGTCTGCGTGATGGCATCGCCCTCGAGCACAATGGTCTCGAAGGTGCCGGTGCCGGCGGCGAACGTGGACTCATTCTCGATCGAACCGTCACTCGACTGTTCGGTGGCCAGGTGCAGGGAGGGTCCTCTCGCCGCCTCGGCCTGCGCATGCGCCTCGCCTACCGGCACGGGCTGCTCGGAGGCCTCGGCTCCCGGCGCCTCGGCCTCCGGCGTGCCGGCATCCGCGGCCTCGTCTCGCAGTGCGGCCTGGATCTGGGAGGTGGAAGCACGGTCAGCCGGCGTGGGCGCCGCGGAGGCCTGGTCTTCGTCGAGCGGCTCCTGGCTCAACGTCACCAGCGCATTGAAAACGTTGGCGCAACGGCCGCAGCGCACGTAGCCCTGACCCATGCGCAGATCATTGGCGGTGACCGCCAGCGTCAGCGTGCACTTGGGACAAACCGTGAACATGGGATCAATTGCCGATCATCGTGCGTACCATCAATGCCGCCGGCCGTGAAGCGCAATCCAACCCTCGCGCTTCGCAAAGCGCCTCATATCAAACCACGCGCGGTAGCGTGCCGCCACTTCCTGCTCCTGCGAGCACAGGATCCCGCCCAGCAGCGCCTGGCCGCCGCGCGCCACCAGCGCCGCCAGCTCCGGCGCCAGCGACACCAGCACCTCGCTCAGAATGTTGGCCAGCAGTACGTCACAGTCACGCGGCAGCTGCGCTTCACGTTCGCACAGCTGCAGGCGTTCGGCGACGCCGTTATCGGCGGCGTTAGCACGCGTGGCGCGCAGCGCCTGAGGGTCGATGTCGAACGCGTAAGCGCGGCGCGCGCCGAGCTTGAGCGCGGCGACCGCCAGCACGCCCGAGCCGCTGCCGTAATCGATGACCTGGCTTCCGGCCAATGCCGCCCCGTCGAGCCATTCGAGGCACAGCGCGGTTGAAGCATGGTTGCCGGTGCCGAACGCCAGCCCGGGGTCAAGCCGCACGACCACCGCATCGCTTTGTGTGACGTTCTCGTGATGCGGACACACCCACAGCCGGCGCCCGAAGGCCATGGCGTGGAAGCCGTGCATCCATTCACGTTCCCAGATTCGGTCGGGAACTGCGCGCGCGCGCAGTTGCGCCGGCTCCAGTCCCAAATCATTGGCCAGCGCCGCGATCAGACGCACGCCGGCAAGTTCGGCGCCGAATAGCGCATGCATGCGGGTCCTGGGCCACAGGCGTACTTCATCGGGCCGCGGCTCGAGCACCGCGCCGGCGGCCGCCGGATCGGCGGCCGCGGCTTCATCGCGTGCATCGCCCAGGGTCACAGACAATGCGCCGTTGCCGAAACAGGCATTTTCGGCGCTGGCCGGGTCGAGTTCGGCGAGTTCGAAGCTCAGCTCCAGATAGGGCATGGCCGCCGTCGGCGCCGGGCTGTCATTTGAGTCCCAAGCGCCGTTCGAGGTAGTGAATGTCGAGGCCGCCGCCCTGGAAGGCCGCATGCGCCAGGATCTCCTGGTGCAGCGCCGTGTTGGTCTTGATGCCCTCGACCACCAGTTCGGCCAGCGCGTTGCGCATGCGCGCGATGGCCGTGTCGCGCGTATCGCCGTGGGCGATCAGCTTGCCGATCATCGAGTCATAGTGCGGCGGCACGCTGTAGCCGGAGTACACGTGACTGTCGACGCGGATGCCGGGGCCTCCGGGCGGATGCCATAGCTTGATCGGCCCGGGCGAGGGCATGAAGGTACGTGCATCCTCGGCATTGATGCGGCATTCGATGGCGTGACCGCGGAACTGCACATCGGCCTGGCTGAACGGCAGTTTTTCGCCGGCCGCGATCGTGAGCTGTGCCTTGACCAGATCGATGCCGGTGATCAGCTCGGTTACCGGATGTTCGACCTGGATGCGCGTATTCATTTCTATGAAATAGAACTCGCCATCCTGGTAGAGAAATTCGAGCGTGCCGGCGCCGCGGTAGCCCACGGCGCGGCAGGCCTCGACACAGCGCTCACCCATCTGCCGGCGTTGTTTGGCGGTAATCCCCGGGGCCGGGGCTTCTTCGATTACCTTCTGGTGGCGGCGCTGCATGGAGCAGTCGCGCTCGCCCAGGCTGATCACATTGCCGTAGTGATCGCCGAGTACCTGAAATTCGATATGACGCGGGCGCTCGAGAAATTTCTCCATGTAGACGGAGTCGTTGCCGAAGGCCGCCATGGCTTCGGACTTGGTGATGGCGATCGAACTCAGCAGCGCACCCTCGGCGTGCACGACGCGCATGCCACGGCCGCCGCCCCCGCCCGAGGCCTTGATGATCACCGGGTAGCCAATGTCGCGGGCAATGCGCAGATTCTGCTCGGAGTTGTCGCTGAGCGCGCCGTCGGAGCCGGGAACGCACGGCACGTTTCTGGCCGCGCATGACGTTGATGGCCGAGACCTTGTCGCCCATGAGGCGAATGGTTTCGGCCTTTGGTCCGATGAAGGTGAAGCCGCTCTTTTCCACGCGTTCGGCGAAATCGGCGTTCTCCGACAGGAAGCCATAACCGGGATGGATCGCGACCGAGTCGGTGACCTCGGCGGCGCTGATGATCGCGGGCATGTTCAGGTAGCTCAGCGCCGAGGGCGGCGGCCCGATGCACACCGATTCATCCGCCAGCAGAACGTGCTTGAGGCTGGCATCGGCCGTGGAATGTACGGCGACGGTCTTGATTCCCAACTCGCGACAGGCGCGCAAAATGCGCAGGGCGATTTCGCCGCGATTGGCGATGACGATTTTCTCCAGCATGGAGAGAGCTACTGAATAATGAACAGCGGCTGGCCGAATTCCACGGGCTCGCCGTTTTTAACCAGGATGGCCTGAACTGCTCCAGCCTTCTCTGACTCGATCTGGTTCATCATTTTCATCGCCTCGATGATGCACATCACCTGGCCCAGTCTCCACCTCGTCGCCAATCTCGACGAAGTTCTTGGCTCCTGGAGAAGGCGCGGAGTAGTAAGTTCCGACCATGGGCGCGGTGACGATGTGCTCGCCGACCGCAGCCCGAAGCGGGCCAGGGGCCGGCGCTGCCGCGGTCGGCGTTCGTGCCTCCTGTATGGGGCTCGCCGTGATCGCGGTAGGCGGCGATGGTGCGGGAGCATGGGCGCTCTGGTATCCGGGCGGCAGGCGCGCGATGCGCAGCGTCTCCTCGCCCTCCTTGATTTCGATTTCGGCAATACCCGATTCCTCGAGCAGCTCGATCATTTTTTTTATTTTTCGAATATCCATAGCTCATGACTCCGGTCGGGTAGCGCTCGCCCTGGCACAGGTGGCGGACGTATCGGTGCGTTAGGCTGCACGAGACGGCCAGCCGGGCTGGGCCTAAGTCAAACTGCGATCTTCAAGTCGCTGCTGGCCGTGGCTTACCTGAGAATGCCCGGGGGTGAAAGTTTTGCCCCTGGTCCCGCGGCAAGAATGTACCCAATTTGCGTCGATTTGCCTAATTTTTGCGCAAAGTCGCGGGATCCTGCGGGTATCGTGCCAGAAGTGAAGCGGGTCAATCGAGCTCCGGATTGGGGCGCCAGCCACAGTTTTTGTGGCTGCGGCACAGGCCTCAACCGCTGTTTTGTTGCGCCTTAGCCCGTTGCACCGCCTGCTCCTTGAGGGCCGTCTCGATCTGCTGCCGAGCCTGCTCCAGGCGGGTCTTTCCCTGATCGACGGCGTGGATCTGCGCCAGGATGAAATCCGCCTCCTCGCGGTGCAGCTCGCCGATCTTCACCGCCAAAATCTGGCCGTGCGAGTCGGCAAACACGGAAAACGGCAGAACCATCTGCATGCCGAACTGCTCCGCCGCTTTCAGGCCCTCCTGCTCCCCGACCAGCACCGGATAGTCGATGGGAGTATGGGCCAGGTACTTCTGCACGGCCGCGCGAAAATCTACGGCGATCCCCACGACCTCCAATCGGTCGGCGCGATTGTGCTGACGCAACGCTTGCAGCAGCGGTATCTCGCGCCGGCAGGGCGCGCACCAGGTTGCCCAGAAATTGATGATCAACGGGCGCCCGCCGAAGGATTGCAGCGAGCGCGGCGTTCCGGTGAGATCCGGCAGCGTGAGATTGGGCAGGTCGGTGGGCACCGGGCGCAACCTGGGAGCAGACTCGGGCGCCATGGCGTCCGGCGCCTCAGTGCCCGGTGCCTCGGTGCCCGGCGCCGCGGTCTGGATCGGCATCAGCGGCCGAGGCGACTGCAGGCGATAGGACAGAAAGCCCGCGCCAACGCCGATAGCTATCACCAGGGCGATTGCCAGTGCGCGTTGCCCCGAGTTCAAGCGCTCCGCCCTAGCCGCTTGCCAGCGCCTGGCGCAGAAGCGCGGCGAAGCTGTCCGCCTTCATGTAGCCGACGACCCGGAAGCGCTGTTGCTCGTGGCCCTGGGTATCGTAGAAGGCGATGGTGGGCGGTCCGAAGATCTGAAACTCATGCAGCAACGCCTGATCGTCTGCGTTGTTGGCGGTCACGTTCGCACGCAGCAGCCGTACCGGCTGCAATGCCCGCTGGACCCTGGGATCGGTGAATGTATAGCGCTGCATCTCCTTGCAGGAGACGCACCAATCGGCGTCGATGTCGAGCATCACCGCCTGATGGGCCGCGGCCGCGGCCTGCACTTCGCGCCGAAGATCCGCCACGGTGCCGATCGTGTGGAATGGCAGCGCTTGCTCAGTCGCGGCGCTGAGTGCCAGGGGATGCAGAGGATCGCCGGCGCCGCGCGCGGCCCCGAAGATCAACGCCAGGCCGTATAGACCAGCCACCAGCGCCGCCCCGCGCGCGAGCCACACACCGCCCACGGCAGCGCGGGCAGTGCCGCCGCGAAAGCTCCAGAACACGAGAACGCCGGCAAATGCCGGCACGGCAAACAGCAACAGCGCGGCGCGTGGCGGCACGATGCGCGCCAGCATCCAGGCGGCCATGGCCAGCATGAGCACGCCAAACAGCCGTTTCACCCCATCCATCCAGGCACCGGCGCGCGGCAGCCAGCGACCCGCCGAACTTCCGACCACGATCAGTGGCGCGCCCATGCCCAGACTCATCGCAAACAAGGCCGCGGCGCCGCGCGGCACATCACCGCTCTGACCGATGACCACCAACGTCGCCACCAGCGCCGGCGCCACGCAGGTGGTGACGATCAACGCCGACAGCATGCCCATGACGGCAACGCCGCCGAAGGTGCCGGCACGTTGCCGGTTACTGGTCTCTGCCAGTCGAGTCTGCAGGAAGCCAGGCATCTGCACGGTGTAGACGCCGAACATGGCCAGCGCCATGGCCACGAACAGCGCCGAGAACAGCACGATGATCCATGGCTGCTGAAAAATCGCCTGGACCTGCTTGCCGGCTGCTGCGAAAGCGGCGCCGGTGATGGTGTAGGTCACTGCCATGCCCAGCACGTACGTCACCGATAGCGCAAACGCCCGCGCGGTGGTGATGTGCTTGCCCTGGCCGACGATCAGCCCCGACAGAATCGGCACCATGGGCAGCACACAGGGCGTGAAGGCCAGCAGCAGGCCGATGCCGAAGAATGTTCCGAGTACCGCGAGCATGTTGCCGGAGCGAATCATGGCCGCGAGGCGATCCTGCTCGGACACGTAGGTGACGGAGGCGCTCGCCGCAGCGCCCCGGGACTGTGCCGCTGGCAGCTGGCCCCCGCAGGAGGAAAGCTGATATTCAACGCCCGGGTGATCGGCGGATAGCACAAGCCCGGCTTCCGCACAGCCTTGATAGGTGACGTTCAGGCTCAGCGGTGATTTGATACCGGCGGCCTGGTCTACGGGTGCCGTGACCACCAGTTCGTCGTGGTAGACGGTCTGTTTGCCGAAATACTCATCCGACTTGACCTGCCCGGCGGGAAATTGCGGCGCGCCGATATGGTGGCCATCGTCGGTGATCTTGATGCGATCCCGGTACAAATAGTAGCCCGGGGCGATAATCCAATCGAGTCGTATGTGATCGGCCCCGTCGGCGCTGGCGCTCAGTCGAAACGCCTTCTCGGGGGGCAGGAAATCGTCGGCGCCCGCCTCTTTGTGCGATTGGTCGAGCACCGCATCCAGATCGTCGGCGCTGGCGGCCGCGCGCCGTTAAAAGCCAGCAGCGCGCAGGGGGCCCACAGCCACGCCATCAAATGGCGACGCTTAGCGTGTCTCATAAGCTCTTGACCACCCTGACTGAGTTTAATTGCCATGGTCGCAGAGTTTCGCCGGCGATGGCCGTACTGGCGCCACAGTCCTGACGTATAGCTGTCATAAATCAATGGGCTACGGTCGTGCCGCCGGCCTCTGCGCGGCCATTGCAACAATAATCTTCATGCCACGGGACTTGAAATTCCAAGGACGATCCCTATCATTAGCAGCCAACGAGGGAGAGTGCTAACACCTTCCCCGTGATCATCCCAACGCAACAGTATAAAAGGAGTGGCATCCATGAAGATTCGTCCTCTTCATGACCGTGTGATCGTCAAGCGTCTCGAAGAGGAGCGCACGTCACCCGGTGGCATCGTAATTCCAGACACCGCAGCCGAGAAGCCCGTACAGGGCAAGATCGTGGCGGTGGGCAAAGGCAAGATTCTCGAAGACGGGCAGGTCCGTCCGCTCGACGTCAAAGTCGGCGACAAGATCCTGTTCGGCAAATACAGCGGCACGGAAGTGAAAGTCGAAGGCGAAGACCTCGTGGTCATGCGCGAAGAAGACGTCATGGCCGTCATCGAAGGTAAGTAATTCCATCTGAGGACTACAGCAATGGCAGCCAAAGAAGTACGTTTTAGCGACGATGCCCGGAGCCGAATGTTCCGGGGCGTCAACATCCTTGCGAATGCCGTCAAGGCAACGCTCGGCCCCAAAGGGCGCAATGCCGTGCTCGAGAAGAGCTTCGGCGCTCCGACCATCACGAAGGACGGCGTCTCGGTCGCGAAGGAAATCGAGCTCAAGGATAAGTTCGAGAACATGGGCGCGCAGATGGTGAAGGAAGTCGCTTCCAACACCTCGGATGAGGCCGGCGACGGCACCACCACTGCGACCGTGCTTGCGCAGGCAATCATCCGTGAAGGCCTGAAGGCCGTGGCCTCGGGTCGCAACCCGATGGACATCAAGCGCGGCATCGACAAGGCGGTGCATGGCAGCGACCGAAGAGCTGCGCAAGCTCAGCAAGCCCTGCAAGGACAGCAAGGCGATCGCGCAGGTCGGCACCATTTCCGCCAATTCCGACGAGAGCATCGGCAAGACCATTGCCGATGCCATGGAAAAGGTCGGCAAGGAAGGCGTGATCACGGTGGAAGAGGGCTCGGGTCTGGACAATGAACTCGACGTGGTCGAGGGCATGCAGTTCGACCGCGGCTACCTGTCGCCGTATTTCATCAATAACCAGGCCAATCAGAGCACCGAGCTGGAGAAGCCGTACGTGCTGCTGGTCGACAAGAAAATCAGCAATATTCGCGAGCTGCTGCCGGTTCTCGAAGGCATTGCCAAAGCGGGTCGCCCGCTGCTGGTAGTGGCCGAAGACGTCGAGGGCGAGGCGCTGGCGACGCTGGTGGTCAACAACATCCGCGGCATTCTCAAGGTCGCGGCGGTGAAGGCTCCTGGCTTCGGCGATCGCCGCAAAGCCATGCTGGCCGATATCGCGGTACTGACCGGCGGCACGGTGATTTCCGATGAGGTCGGCCTGTCGCTCGAGAAGGTGTCGCTGAACGATCTGGGTGAAGCCAAGAAGATCCTGGTGGAGAAGGAAAACACCACCATCATCGACGGGCACGGCAAGGCTGCCGACATCAAGGCGCGGGTCGAGTCGATCCGTCAGCAGATCGAGGAAGCGACCTCCGACTACGACAAGGAGAAGCTGCAGGAGCGCGTTGCCAAGCTCTCCGGCGGTGTTGCCGTGATCAAGGTTGGCGCTGCCACCGAGATCGAGATGAAAGAGAAGAAGGCCCGCGTCGAAGATGCGCTGCACGCCACGCGTGCGGCGGTCGAGGAAGGCGTGGTACCTGGCGGTGGCGTGGCGCTGATCCGCGCGCTCAAGGCACTGGACAAGCTCGAGGGTGCGAATGAAGACCAGACGGTCGGCATGCGTATCCTGGCGCGCGCGATCGAGGAGCCGTTGCGTCAGATCGTCGAGAATGCGGGTGAAGATGCCGCCGTGGTCCTGAACAATGTCAGGGCCGGCAAGGGCAGCTACGGCTACAACGCCGCCACCGGTGAGTTCGGCGACCTGATCGAGGCGGGTATCCTGGATCCGACCAAAGTGACCCGTCTGGCATTGCAGAACGCGGCCTCGGTCGCGGGCCTGCTGCTGACCACCGAGGTCATGATTGCCGAGGCGCCGAAGGATGAGGCCGAGCACAGCCACGGGGCTCCGGGCGGCATGGGCGGAATGGGCGGCATGGACATGTAACGCGCAAGCGTCACCATCCAGAGGGCTGCGAAGCCAAAAGCAAGGGGGCCGGACGCAAGTCCGGCCCTTTTTCTACGTCTCAGGGCAGCGCCAAGCGCGGCATTAAGCTAACCTCCGGTAATGTACATTTACGGTAATGTACATGTAACGAATAGTTAACTTTACAAACCAAAATTCTCCGGTATAGTGGTTGCAGGGTGAGGCGGACGCCAGTTCGCGTAACCCGAAAAGTCGCGGAACAAGACCCCCCCGTTTCCGCGCAATACCTTAAAGCCCCGCAATGCGGGGCTTTTTTTTGCCCGCGCAGCGCCCGCTGTTGCGGCATCATGGGACTGCGCCGCTGACTCTCCGGCGCCAAGGGCTCCGCGACCGTGTCGATTCATGTTGCGCTGAATCATAAGACCAGCTATCGCTATGATCGCCCGGTGGCCCTGGGCGCCCAACAGGTGCGTTTGCGCCCGGCGCCGCACTGCCGCACCCGCATTCTTGCCTACTCGCTGCGGGTGGAGCCGGCCAGGCACTTCGTCAACTGGCAGCAGGATCCGCAGGGCAATTACCTTGCGCGCCTGGTGTTCCCGGAGCCCACCCGCGAGCTCGAGGTCGAGGTGGACCTGATCGCCGAAATGTCGGTGCTCAATCCGTTTGATTTCTTCCTCGAGCCCTATGCCGAACAGGTGCCGCTGCAATACGAGAGCACCGAGGCGCTGGACCTGGCGCCGTTCCTGGTCAAGGCGCCGGCCTCGCCGCTGTTAGCGCAGTATCTGGCTCGCATACCGCGCGCCAAGACCAGGACCATCGATTTCCTGGTGGCGCTGAATCGGCGCGTTGCCGGCGACATCAGTTACCTGATCCGCATGGAGCCCGGCGTACAGACACCCGAGCAGACGCTGCAGCGCGCCGCCGGATCGTGCCGCGACTCCACCTGGCTGCTGGTGCAGTTGCTGCGGCACCTGGGGCTGGCCGCGCGCTTCGTATCCGGCTACCTGATCCAGCTCAAGAGCGATCTCAAGTCCCTGGACGGACCCTCGGGCCCGCCGGCGGATTTCACCGACCTGCATGCCTGGTGCGAGGTGTACTTGCCCGGGGCGGGTTGGATCGGGCTGGATCCGACCTCGGGGTTGCTGGCCGGGGAGGGTCACATCCCGCTGGCCTGCACTTCCGAGCCCTCCTCTGCCGCGCCCATCAGCGGCGCCATCGAGGAATGCGCGGTCCAATTCGAGCACCGCATGTCGGTGTCGCGGGTATGGGAAGCCCCGCGCGTGACCATGCCCTATAGCGACGCGCAGTGGCAGGAGATCGGTGAACTGGGCTGCCGGGTGGATGCCGAGCTTGAACGAGGCGATGTGCGCCTGACCATGGGCGGCGAACCGACCTTCGTTTCCCTCGATGACCCGGACGGCGCGGAGTGGAATACGGCCGCCGTGGGACCCGGCAAGCGCCGGCTTGCCGGCGAGCTGTTTCACCGCCTGCGCGAACACTACGCACCGCATGGCCTGGCGCACTTTGGCCAGGGCAAGTGGTATCCGGGCGAGCAATTGCCGCGCTGGTCGCTGAACTGCTTCTGGCGCCGCGATGGTGAGCCAATCTGGAAGGCGCGCGAGTTGATCGCCGATGAGACCCGCGATTACGGCGTCATGGCCGAGCGCGTGCAGCAGTTCATGCTCGCGCTCGCGCAGCGGCTTGGGGTGGATCCGCAACACGTGTTTCCGGCCTACGAGGATGCGTTCTACTACCTCTGGCGCGAGCGGGCGTTGCCCGGCAACCTCGACCCGCTCGATTCCAGACTCGATGACCCGCTGGAGCGCGCACGGCTGTCGCGCGTGTTCTCGCAGGGGCTGGAGCGCGTGGTCGGCTACGTGCTGCCGATCGCGCGCGATGCCAGCGGCGGGCGTTGGCGTAGCGGTTCCTGGTTCCTGCGCTCCGAACGTTGCTACCTGATTGCGGGCGATTCGCCGCTGGGACTGCGGCTGCCGCTCAATTCGCAGCCCTGGGTCAGGCGCGAGGACTACCCGTACACGCACGAGCCTGATCCCATGCAGGAGTTCCCGCCGCTGGCGCTGCCGCCCGATGACGTTGCCGGCACGGCTGCCCCGGAGCGGCGACCGGCAGCGCATGAATCGGCCGCCTGGATTGCGCGCACCGCGCTATGTGCGCAAGCCCGCGATGGCGTGCTGTACCTGTTCATGCCGCCGGCTGACTGCGCGGAAGATTACCTGCAGCTGGTGAGCGCGATCGAGGACACGGCTGCGTCGCTCGATCAGCCGGTGCTGCTGGAAGGTTACGAGCCGCCCAAGGACCCGCGCCTGAATTATTTCCGGGTCACGCCCGATCCGGGGGTCATCGAAGTAAACATCCATCCCTCGCACACCTGGAGCGAGATGGTCGAGCGCACGAGCTTCCTGTACGAGGCTGCGCGCGCCGCGCGCCTCGGCACTGAAAAATTCATGCTCGACGGTCGCCACACCGGCACCGGCGGCGGCAATCATTTCGTGCTCGGCGCCGCCACGGCGCCCGATTCGCCATTCCTGCGCCGGCCCGATCTGCTGGCCAGCTTGATCGCTTACTGGCACAACCATCCGTCGCTGTCGTACCTGTTCTCCGGGCTATTCATCGGTCCGACCTCGCAGGCGCCGCGCGTGGATGAGGCGCGCAATGATTCGCTGTACGAGCTGGAACTGGCGTTACAGCAGTTTCCCGCGCCAGGCAGCGATGAGGTGGCTCCCTGGCTCACCGATCGCCTGCTGCGCAATCTGCTGATCGATGTTACCGGCAACACGCATCGCGCCGAGTTCTGCATCGACAAATTGTATTCGCCCGATGGACCCACCGGACGGCTGGGCCTGCTGGAATTGCGCGCCTTCGAGATGCCGCCGCATGCCCGCATGAGCCTCACGCAGCAATTGCTGTTGCGCTGCCTGATCGCGCGCTTCTGGAAGACGCCATACCGGCCGTCAAGGTTGACGCGCTGGGGCACGGAATTGCATGACCGCTTCATGCTGCCGTTCTTCATCGAGCAGGACTTTCGCGACGTGCTCAGCGAGCAGCAGGCGGCAGGCTATGCACTGCAGCCGGCCTGGTTCGCACCGCACTTCGAATTTCGTTTTCCCAAGTGCGGTGACACCTCGATCATGGGTATCGACCTGGAGCTGCGCCAGGCGCTCGAACCCTGGCACGTCATGGGCGAGGAAGGAGCCCCGGGGGGCGCGGTGCGCTACGTCGATTCCTCGCTCGAGCGCCTACAGGTGCGTGTGACCGGACTGCCGCCCGATCGCTACGCGCTGACCTGCAACCGGCGGCCGGTGCCCTTGCGCAACACCGGCGCAGTGGGAGAATTCGTGGCCGGAGTGCGCTATCGTGCCTGGCAGCCGCCGGCGGCGCTGCATCCAAAGATAGGAGTGCATTCGCCTTTGATTTTCGATCTGGTCGATACCTGGATGCAGCGCTCGATGGGCGGCTGTCAATATCACGTCGCCCATCCCGGAGGTCGCAGCTACAGCACCTTCCCGGTGAATTCGTTCGAGGCCGAGAGCCGCCGTCTGGCGCGATTTTTCCGCACCGGGCATAGCCCGGGTACCTGTGCAGCCAGCGATGGTGGGCCCAGTGCTGGCGTCGCCGCGGTTCACCCTGATTTTCCCTTTACGCTCGACCTGCGCCGCTTCGGTTGATGTCCCTTTCGACGCAGCTGCTGTATGCCGGCAGCCCACAGCGCTATGACGAGCTGCTCGATCGAGACGGATCTATTCGCGCGCACTGGCGGCCATTGATCGAGCACCTGGCCAGCGGCGGTCCGGAAGCGGCGCGCCGCAGCGTCGAGATGACGCGCCGGCTGGTGGTGGAGAATGGCGTTACCTACAACGTCTATGCCGACCCCCAGGGGCGCGATCGGCCCTGGCAGCTCGATCCCTTGCCGTTGCTGATCGCAGCCGATGAATGGCGCGGCATTGAAGCCGGGGTGCAGCAGCGCGCGCAACTGCTCAATGCGCTGCTGGCCGATCTCTACGGCGCGCAACACCTGATCGCTGAGGGAATCGTTCCGGCGGAACTCGCCTTCGGTCATCCCAATTTTCTCTGGGCGGCACACAACACGCGCCCGGCCGGCGACACCTGGCTGCATCTGTACGCCGCGGACCTCGCGCGCGCGCCCGATGGCCGCTGGTGGGTGCTGAGCGATCGCACGCAGACACCCTCGGGACCGGGCTACGCGCTCGAAAATCGCGCCATCATCGGCCGAGTGCTTCCGGGCCTGGTGAACGAGCTGACGGTGAGGCCGCTGGCAGGTTTCTTCAACACCCTGCGCGAGAGTCTGCTGGGGTTCGCCGAGGACGGGGAGGCGCCGGTAGCCGTGGTGCTTACCCCGGGACCGTTCAACGAAACCTATTTCGAGCACGCCTTTCTGGCACGGCAACTGGGACTGCCGCTGGTGCAGGGCCAGGACCTGACGGTGCGCGCCGATACGGTTTACCTGAAGACGCTGCCCGGGCTGCGGCGCGTGCATGCGATTCTGCGCCGGCTGGATGATGACTATTGCGATCCGCTGGAGCTGCGCGCCGACTCGGCGCTCGGCGTGCCCGGGATGCTGGGCGCGGTGCGGGCGCGGCGCGTGCTGCTCGCCAATGCCCTGGGCAGCGGATTGCTCGAATCGGCTGCCTGGCAGGGCTTCCTTCCCGGCGCCTCGCAGCGGCTGCTGGCCGAACCATTGCGGCTGCCATCGGTGGCGACCTGGTGGTGCGGTGAGCGTCCGGCGCTGGATTACGTGATCACGCACCTGGACCAGCTGGTGATCAAGGCAACCTTTCCGAATCAGCAGTTCGCTCCTTGCTTTGGCCGTGATCTGGGTCCCGAGGAGCGTGCCGCGTTGATACTGCGCCTGCGTGCCCGGCCCTATGCCTATGTGGCGCAGGAACGCGTGTCGCTGTCGCAAGCCCCGTCCTGGCGTGCCGGCGCCAGCGTCGTGCGGCTCGCGCCGCGCACCCTGACCATGCGCGTGTATGCGGTGGCGACACGCCGACGGTTACCGGGTGATGCCGGGCGGACTGGCGCGTATCGCTGCCGAGGGAGTGGTCGATATCGTCTCCAGCCAGCGTGGCGGCGGCAGCAAGGACGTGTGGGTGCTCGCCGCCAACGACGCCGCCGAATCGGCGAGCATCACGGATAGCGCCGGCGAGGCACAGGCGCTGCCGCGTCGCATGCGTCACGATGAGCTGCCCTCGCAGCTGGTCGAAAACCTCTACTGGCTGGGGCGCTACTCGGAGCGCTGCGAAGACAAAGCGCGTCTGGTGCGGGCGACGCTGGCCATACGAACGAGCGCGGTCGTCTGGCGTGCCGCGCGCGAGCAGTGCGTTCGCTACGGTGTGCTGCCTGCGGAGGGCGATCCGGCTCAGACCGTGTTCGACCACGCCCACGAGTTCGGGCTGGCGGCCGATCTGGGCCGTCTTGGCTGGTGCGCTGCGCAGTCACGCAGCCGGCTCTCGGCCGAGCATTGGCGCTCGATCAGTGTCATGCAGGAGCAATTCAACCAGTCCGGAGTCACCCAGAGCGATCCGCTGGAAGCGCTCGACCGGCTGCTGGTGGCGCTGACCGCCCTCAGCGGCTTCGCCCTCGACGACATGACGCAGGATGATGGCTGGCGGCTGCTGATGCTCGGGCGGCGCCTCGAGCGCGTGCAGTTCCTGGCGACGCTGCTGGCCGATCGGCTCAGCTCGGGCAAGGGCGTGCGCCAGGGTGAACTCGACTGGCTGCTCGATGTGGGCGGGGTCAGCATCACCTACCGGACGCGCTACGTTTCCACCCCGCAGCTCGCCTCGGTGCTGCAATTGCTGGTGCTCGATCAGGGCAGTCCGCGCGCGCTCGTGCTTTCAATGCAGTGCCATCGGCCATGCACTGTCGGATCTTGCCGAATCGCTCGGCGCCGCGGCCGATGAACAGCACGAACAGCCGCTGGCACAGCTGGCCGAACTGTCGACCGCCGGCGTCGAAGAGGAAGGCGAGCACGGCGTGATGCGCAGAAAATTGCTGTCGGCGGCATTGGCGGAGCTGGCCGCCAGCGCCGCGCGTACCTCTGACCGGCTGGCATCGCGCCATTTCTCTCTGCTGGAACTGGATCTGCAGACGGTGAGTGCGTGAACCCGGCACGCTACGCCGTGCAGCACGAGACGCTGTATCGCTACGACCGCGAGGTGGCGCATTCCCACCAGCAATTGCACCTGACCCCGCGTGCGTTCGCCAGCGCCAACGCTGCCTTCAGCACAGCATCCGGATCGAGCCGCAGCCGGCGGTACGCAGCGAGCACCTGGATGCCTTCGGCAACCGCGTCACGCGCGTGGAACTGGACCGGCCGCATGATCGGCTGCGGGTGGTAGCGGCCATGGAAGTCATTCTGGAGGCGCAGCCGGCGCCGGGCGCGGCCGAGGGCGAGAACTGGGAGCGGGTACGCGAGCAGCTCGGTTATCAGGCGCGTGAGCGCGAGCAGCCCTGGCTCGAGGCCATGCGCTTTCGCGGCGAATCGCCTTTTATTCGCATCAAACGTCTGTTCAGCGATTTCGCGCGCGATTGCCTGGAGCCGCAAACCAGCGTGCTCGCGGTCGCCAGAGCCCTGATGGCCAAGGTGCATGGCGAATTCACCTATGCGCCCGGTGAAACCGAGATCGCGACGCCTTTGGTCGAGGTATTTCACAAACGTCGCGGAGTCTGCCAGGACTATGCCCACCTGATGATCGCCTGTCTGCGCAGTGCCGGACTGGCGGCGCGCTACGTCAGCGGCTATCTGCATACTCACGGGGCGCTTCTGGGTGCCAACGCCTCGCACGCCTGGGTGGCCGTGTTCGCGCCGCCGTTCGGCTGGGTCGAATTCGATCCGACCAACAATGTGCGCGTCGCCCAGGAGCACGTGGCGCTCGCCTGGGGACGCGATTTCGGCGACGTCTCGCCGCTGCGCGGAGTGATTCTCGGGGGCGGCTCGCACACGCGTCAAGGTGCGCGTCGCGGTCAAGCCGCTGGACCTCTGAGCTGAAGCTCATGCAAGGGTTCGAGGCAGCGCAGGCACGGGCACTCTCGATGCTCGGCGAGCGTGCGCCGGTCGTGGCCGCGGCCTTGCACGAGGCGCACAATGAACTCAGCACCAGCGCTCCCGCGGTGCTGGCCATGAGTGACTTCGTGCTCGAAGCACTGTGCCGCGATCCGGACGCTCTGGCCGGCGTTGCTCGCACGCTCGGCGCAACGCCTCGGTGGCCAGGCACTGCCGCCGCCGGAACTGCCGCTCCCGCAGCAGGAACCGGCCTTCATGGCGGCGCTGCGGCGCTGGCGCCGGGCCGAATTCGTGCGCATCGCCTGGCGCGATCTGGCGCAGTGGGCATCGCTCGACGAGACCCTGGCGGATCTTTCGCAGGCGGCCGAGCGCGCCCTGCGCTGGCGCAGGAATTTGCCGGCCGTGCGCTGGCTGCTGCGCTATGGCCAGCCGCGCAATGCCGCGGGCGAGGCGCAGCGACTGATCGATCGTCGCCATGGGTAAGCTCGGTGGCGCGCGAACTGAATTTCTCCTCCGACATCGATCTGGTGCCGCTGTTTCTCGCCGAGCGGCGAGACCGACGGCGAGCGCCCGCTCAGCAACCAGGAATTCTTCACGCGTCTGGTGCAGCAACTGATCCGGCTGCTCGAGCAGCCGCACCGACGAGGGCTTCGTGTTTCGCGTGGATCTGCGTCTGCGGCCATTCGGCGACAGCGGCCCGGTAGTCTCGAGCGCGGCGGCGCTGGAGGATTATCTGCAGATCCACGGCCGCGACTGGGAGCGCTACGCCTGGGTCAAGGCGCGCGCGGTCACCAACCAGCCGGATTACCGCGAGCTGTATCACGACCACCATCCGCCCATTCGTGTATCGACGCTATCTCGACTTCGGCGTGTTCGAGTCATTGCGCGAGATGAAGGCGCTGATCGAGCGCGAAGTGCTGCGGCGCGATCTGGCGGACGACATCAAGCTCGGTGACGGCGGCATCCGCGAGATCGAATTCATCGTGCAGTCGTTCCAGTTGATCCGCGGCGGGCAGGACCGGCATCTGCAGGGCACTTCGCTGCGCCAGGCGCTGCCGCTGCTCGCCGGCGCGAAGCTGCTGCCGGCCGCCGCGGTGGCGGAGCTGGATGCGGCGTACGTGTTTCTGCGGCGCCTGGAGAACCGTCTGCAGATGCGCGCCGACCAGCAGGTGCACGAGCTGCCGGGCGATCCGGCGCAACGCGAGCGGCTGGCCTGGAGCATGGGCTGCGACCAATGGCCGCAGCTGGCCGAGCAGATCGAGGCGCATCGTCGCTGCGTGGCGGCGCATTTTCGCGCGGTGGTGTTTGGCGGTGAACCGTGCCTCGTTGAGCGCGCCCGCCATTGCTGCCCCTCGGGCCGGGCCGATCGTGCCGGCGCTCACGGCCCAGCTCACAGCCCTCGGCTGGTCCGGCACGGACGCCGCTGCGGCCGCGCAGCTGCTGCTGCAGCTTGCACGAGGCGGCCTCGACACGGCGGCTCGATAAGGTAGGCGCCCGGCGGCTGGCTGGCGCTGCTGCCGGTGCTGGTCGCCGAGCTGGCGCACGACCCGCTGAGCCCTTGCGCACGCTGCCGCGAGCTGCTGCGCGTGCTCGAAGCCATCGGCGCGCGCTCGGCCTACTTTGCGTTGCTGCTGCATAACGCAGCGTGCGCGCATGCGCCTGGTGCAGCTGGCCGCGCACGGCGATTTTCTGATCGATCAGATCGCCGCCCACCCGCTGCTGCTCGATGAGCTGATCGATGAGCGCGTGCTCGAGCAGCCGCCCGACCGGGCCTCGCTGGCCGCGGATCTGGCACAGCGCATGGACGGCGTCGACGGCGGCGACGAGGAGCAGCTGCTCGAGCGGCTGCGGCACTTTCAGCGCGCCGCGATCTTTCGGCTGGCGGTCGCCGATCTGCTCGCGCAGCCTGCCGGTCATGCAGGTCAGCGATCGCCTGACCGACGTCGCCGAGCTGATCATCGAGCGAGCGCTGCAGCTGGCCTGGCAGCAGCTCACGCCCACGCTGGGCGTGCCCATGTGCGGCGAGGGTGCGGCGCGCCGCCCCGTGCGCCTGTGCGTGATCGGCTACGGCAAGCTCGGCGGCATGGAGCTCGGCTATGCCTCGGATCTGGATCTGGTGTTCCTGCACGACTCCAGCGGCGCGCAGCAGGAGACGCAAGGCGGGCGCGGCATCGACAACCAGGTGTTCTTCCTGCGCTTTGCACAGCGCCTGGTGCACCTGCTGACCATGCACTCGGCCGCCGGGCGGCTGTACGAGGTCGATATGCGCCTGCGGCCGAGCGGCAAGGCCGGCATGCTGATCACCAGCATCGAGGCGTTCGCCGACTATCAGCGCCACGAGGCCTGGACCTGGGAGCACCAGGCGCTGCTGCACGCGCGCGCGGTGGCCGGGGCCGCGCCGTGCTGCGGCAGCAGTTCGAGGAGGTGCGGCTCGAGGTGCTGGCGCGACACGTGCGGCGCGAGCGCTTGCGCGAGGACGTGCGCCACATGCGCAATCGCCTGCGCCGCGAGCTCTCGCGCGCCGCACGAGGCCAGTTCGATCTGAAGCAGGACCCGGCGGCATCGCCGACATCGAGTTTCTGGCGCAGTACTGGGCGCTGAACTGGGCGCACGATTATCCGCCGGTGGCCCTGCTTCGCCGACACCATCCGCCAGCTCGAATCGGTGGCCTCGGCGGACCTGGTGCCGCAGCGGCGGGTCGACCTGCTGACCGGCATCTACCGCGCCTACCGCACTCGCCTGCACCATCGCGCGCTCGACGGCCTGGGCGCCGTGGTGGCGCGCCGAGGAATTCGTGGGCGAACGCGCGGCCGTCACCGCGATCTGGGCAGGCGATGGGTCAGCTGGGCGGCGCCT
Organism: uncultured Gammaproteobacteria bacterium; assembly: GCA_963735775.1. Lineage (GTDB taxonomy): Bacteria > Pseudomonadota > Gammaproteobacteria > Steroidobacterales > Steroidobacteraceae > FEN-1191. The sequence continues at coordinate 784,428 of CAVTMG010000001.1, forward strand.
GACGGTCGCGGCGCGCGGCTATAATCGGCGCCATGAGCTGCCAGCGCCGAACTGCGACCGCGCCAATGCCCAGAAGCAGTACACGGTGAGCACCGCGGATCTGCCGCTGGCATGTCCCATGCCGGACATGAGCGCTGTGGAATTCGCATCCGCGCGTTTATCTGCCGATCGAGGCGACCGGCTTCGCCAAGTGCCCGTACTGCGGGGCCGAGTACACGCTGCAGCGCTGAGCCAGCGGCGTTCTCAGCGTATGGCCGGTACGACTTCTCCTCGAGCAGCGCCGAGTCCAGCTTGAGGTTGATGCGCCGCTTGATGGCGGCGCGCTCGTCGTTGCGCAGGTAGACCGCGCGCGCCAGCTCGATGAAGGCGGCATCGAAGCGGCGCTGCGCCTCGTGCTCGCGGATGCGATCCTCGATGTCCCAGAGTTCGCGCGTTGACGCGCTCGAGCTCAGCTTCCTCGGCCGCGACGTCTGCGTCGCGGCGGCAGCGATTCCCGCGCGGCTGCGCTCCAGGCGCGCGAGCTCCTGCCGCACGTTGGCGAGTTTGGCGGCATCGTCGATGCGCGCGCACTTGATGCGCAGGATCGTGATCTTGTCGAGCAGCTCGCCGGCGGAGATCGGCACCAGGATGTCATTCATGGCTCATGGTAGCCGAGCTGCCTGCAGGCTCATGCAGCAGTGCATCGAGCCGCTCGCGCACGTCCGCGACTTCGATCAGGTCCATGACGCCGGGCTGCTCGATCTTGCTGCTGCCAGGGCAGCTGTGCGGCGCTGCGGCCGCGGAAGCGGCGCGCGGCCTGCTCGTAGCGGTCGATGCACCACTGGCGCGACAGATACGGCCCGCTGCGCTGCAGACGCGTGGCCGCGTACAGGCCGATGACCGGTGTGCCCACCATGGTCGCCATGTGCGCCGGTCCGGAGTCCGGCGATAGCAGCACCGTCGCGCGCGCCAGCAGCGCCAGCATCTGCGGCAGCGTGTCGCGGCCGATCTGATTGATCAGCGGCGCCTGGCGCTGCGCGCTCGATGGCGTCGCCCATGTCGCGTTCCAGCCGCGGATGCGGCCGCCACAGAGGATACCCGCATGCCGTGGCGCTGACGGCGTGGTCGATGATGGCCGCGTAGCGCTCGGCGCGCCAGTTGCGCGCCGCGTGGCTCGAGCAGGGACTGATGATCAGCGTCGGTTGCGCATCCGGGATCAGTGCGCGGCCGCGTACTGCGCGCGCCTCCGGCGGCAGCGGCAGATTCCATTCGAGCGGCACCGCGCTCGCAGTCCCAAGCGCCGCCAGGAAACCCTGAAAGCTGTCGAGCACGTGCTCGTTGACGCGCGGCGCGATGTGCGCATTGGTGAACAGCCATTGCAGCTCGCGCGCGCGCGCGCGATCGAAACCCAGACGCCGGCGGCGCGCGCACCGCCAGCGAGACCAGGCTCGCGCGCAGCGACAGCTGCATGTGCAGCAGCAGGTCGAAGCGGCGCCCGCGCAGCGCGCGGCGCAAGGCGCGCAGCGCTGCGCCAGCCCGGTCGCGCTTGTCGATGGTGATAAACTCGACCTCGGGCAGCAGCCTCATGAGCCGCGCCTCGAGCGCGGCCGATGATCCAGGTCAGCCGCGTCGCCGGCCACACGCGCTGCAGCGTGCGCACGACCGGTACGACGTGGCAGGTATCGCCGATGGCCGAGAGCCGCAGGATGCACAGGCTGCCGGGCGGCGTGGTGGGATGGGTCATGCGGAAATCGTTGCGCTGGCCGATCGGGGCGGAAGTGCGGCAAAAGCCGATTCGCGGCGGCGCGATGCTATATGACGCCTCCCGCGCCGGCAACGCCGACGCCTCATGGTTCGATCGCGATTGGTGGTCGCAGCGCGGCCAGGTGCGCGCGAGCGCCGAGGGACGCGGCGCGGCGGTGTTCATCGATGCCGACGCGCGGCGGCTGGTGCTGCGCCACTATCGCCGCGGCGGCTGGATGGCGCAGCTGTCGCGCGATCGCTACTGCTGGCGCGGCGAGGCACTCGACGCGCTCGTTCCTCGAGTGGCATCTGCTGTACCTGATGCGCCGCGCCGGCCTGCCGGTGCCGGTGCCGATCGCGGCGAGCTATCGTCGCAGCGGCCGCTTCGGCTACAGCGCCGATCTGCTGACCGAGCAGATCCCGGACGTGGGTTCGCTGGCCGCGCGGCTGCGCGTCGGCGCCGCTGCCGCTGAGCGGCTGGATCGCGATCGGCCGCTGCCTGCGCCGTTTTCACGATGATGGCGTCTGCCACGCCGATCTGAATGCGCACAACGTGCTGCTCGGACGAGCGGCGATGCGGTCTGGCTGGTCGACTTCGATCGCGGCGCAGCTGCGCCACCCGGGCTTCTGGTGCGACGCCAATCTGGTGCGGCTGCGCCGCTCGCTCGAAAAGATCAGCGATCCCGCTGCCGCCCGAGCACTTCTCCGATGCCGACTGGGCGTCGCTGCTGGACGGCTATTTCGCCGCGGCGGTGCGCAGGCTCGGCCTGCCTAGGCGCTCAGACCGCACGCGTGCGTCGTCTCTACACGCTGCTGCTGTATCTGGCGCTGCCGTTCGTCAGTGCTGGCGTGTGCGCTGCGCGCCGGCGTGCGCAGCGCGGCTATTGGCGCGGCTGGCGCGGCGCGCTTCGGCCTCGGCCCGATGCGCGCGCGGCGGCGGCATCTGGGTGCATGCGGTCTCGGTCGGCGAGGTGCAGGTCGCGGCGATCCTGATCGCGGCGCTGCGCGAGCGCGAGCCGCAGCTGCGAAATCACGCTCACCTGCGCCACGCCGACGGGCGCGCGCGCGGGCGCGGGCACTGCTGCCCGGACTCGACGTGCGCTACGCACCCTACGATCTGCCGGGCTGCGTGCGGCGTCGCCTGGCGCGGCTGCGGCCGCGCCTGCTGATCATGATCGAGACCGAGCTGTGGCCGAATCTGCTGCACGAGGCCAGCGCGGCCGGCGTGCCGACGCTGATCGCGAGCGCGCGCATCTCGGCGCGCAGCGCGCGCATCTATCGGCGCCTGCCTGGGCTGCATGCGCGCGGCATTGAGCCAGCAATGTCTGGGTCGGCGCCCAGACGGCCAGCCGATCTCGAGCGCTTCGCTGCGCTTGGCGTCGCCCGCGAGCGGCTGCGCGTCGGTCGGCAACGTCAAGTTCGATCGCACCCTGCCGCCGACATCTACGAGCGCGGGCGCGCTGCTGCGCGCGTGCTATGCCGCCGGGCGCGCCGGTCTGGGTGGCCGGCAGTACGCATCCGGCCGAGGAGCCGATCGTGCTGGAGGCGCACCGGCTGCTGCGCGAGCAGCGAGCCGCAGGCGCTGCTGATTCTGGCGCCGCGCCATCCGCCGCGCTTCGCCGCGGCCGCGGCGGCGGTGGCCGCGCACGGATTTCGCTGCGTGCGGCGCTCGCAGCTCGGCTCGGACGCCGCCGCGCCGAGCGGTGCTCGGACGGCAGCCACGAGGTGCTGCTGCTCGACACGCCTGGGGGAGCTGATGGATTTCTATGCCGCGGCCGATGTGGCCTTCGTCGGCGGCAGCCTGGTGCCGGTCGGCGGACACAACCTGCTCGAGCCCGCGGCGCTTGGCCTGCCGGTGCTCTCCGGGCCGCAGCAGTTCAACAGCCCCGATATCGCCCGCGCGCTGGCGCAGGACGGCGCCTTGATCACGGTGCACGATGCCGCAGGACTGGCGCGTGGCCCTGGCCGGCTTGCTCAGCGATGCCGATCGTCGCGCGCGCAAAGGGGAAGCGGCCCGCCTGGCCATCGATGCCCACCGCGGCGCCCTGGCCAGACTGCTGCGGCTGATCGATACGGCGCTGATTGAGGCAGGCGGCTGTGGCTACAGTGCGGGACGCGGCGCGCCCGGCGGCGTGCCAGGCTGATCGGTGGTGGACGCGGTCAGCCAGCCGTTGATCATTTCGATGGTGTGGCGGTCGAGCTGCCTGCCGCCAGGCGCAGCGACACGATGTCGTCCAGGTAGCCGTACTTGGCCTGCGCGTAGTTGGTTTCGGCCTGTACCTGCAACTCGCGCGAAGTCAGCACATCGACGGCGGTCTTGGTGCCGACCTCGTAGCCGGCCTCGGTGGCCTGGAGCGATACGCGGCTGGAATGCCACCGCCTGCTTCAGCGCCTGCACCTGCGAGATCTGACTGATCACGCCCTGGTAGGCGTCGCGGGTCTGCTCTTCGGTCTGGCGCGAGGTGAAATCCAACCCGGCCTTGGCGGCGTCCCAGGTGTAGCGCGCCTGGCGCACCTTGGATTGCGTCGCGCCCCCGGTGAAAGATCGGCACCGAAATCCCGAGCTGCCAGATCGGTATCGGTGTTGCCGCTGAGCGGCGGCGAGCATTGCCGAGCAGCGCTCTCGGTTTCGGCCGGCGGCGTGAAGTTGCCGTGTTCGAGCGCCCAATTGCGATAGACGTTGATGCCGACGTGGGCAATGTGACCGCCGTAGGCGGCGAGCAGGCTATCGCGCGCGATCTCGGCTGCCATGCGGCTGGCGATGAGACTGGCATTCTGGTCCATGGCGGTAGTGACCCAGGCATCCTCGCTGGCAGGTTCCGGGCTCAGCAAGGGCATGTCGTCGCCGGGAGCCGCCAGATTGCTGAAACTCTCGCCGGTGATGGAACGCAGCAGGTCCTGCTGTGTTGCCAGCGCCCGCTTGGCGGCGATCACTGCCGCGGCGGTGCTGTCGCGCGAGGCGCGAGCGATCTCGACATCGGTGACGGCAATCAGGCCAACCTTGTAGCGCTGGTCGGCCTGGTCGAACTGGATCTGTGCCGACTGCAATGCGCTCTGCTGGGCAGTTACCGTGTCCTGTGCCGCCAGCACCGCAAAATACTGCGCGCTTACGCGCTGCACCAGGCTCTGCTGGGCGGCGAGATAATTGGCCTCGCCCTGCGCCACGGTGGCATCGGCCGACTTGAGCGCCACCCAGCTGTTCCAGGAGAACAAATTCACCGCCAGCGACAAACTGGCTGTGGCCGGCGTCGTGATCGGCTGACTGCCGATGCCCTGCCAGAATTTGTTGACGCTCAGATCGATGGGCAGCAGTCCGATGAGCGCCTGGGTTCGGGTTTCGCGCACCGCCAGATGGGTGGCGGTGGCCTGCTGAATCAGCGGGTCGGTGACCGTCGCCCGGTCATAGATCTGCAGCAGGTCTGTGGCCCTGGCGCTGGTCGCGCCGCAGAGGCACATCAGGCCGAGCACCCAGGAAGGCTTAATGAGAACCACGACAGCGAAAACTAGTAGGTGGGCAGCGTGGGGTCGATCTCGCGCGTCCACGCATCGATGCCGCCGACGAGATTGGCGACGCGTTCGAATCCCTGGGCCGACAGGAACTCGGCAGCGCGGCGGCTGCGTCCGCCCACTTTGCACATCACGACCAGCTCGGCGCCGCGATCGAGCTCTTGCAATGCGCCGGGATGTCATTGAGCGGGATGTTGACGGTTCCCGTCAGGCTGGCGATCGCGACTTCCCAGGGCTCGCGCACATCGAGAACCGTGACCGTCTCGCCCGCATCGAGACGGCGCTTGAGCTCCTGCGGCGAATCTGCGCAATCATGGCCATGCCTAGAAGCCGAATGCCGCAGGCCGCGGCGCGCCCTCGAGCGGCTCGATGCAGGTCTCGAACAGCGCTTCGCTGCTGCAATCGCCCGCCTTGGCACAGCGTATCAGGCTCGCGCGCTGCATCGGACCTGTGCCCACCACCACGAACAGCCGGCCGCCGGCGCGTAATGCCCGCTCGAAGCGCGGCTCATAGATCGGCAGGGACGCGGTCAGTACGATGACGTCATAACGTGCCGGCTCGTCGAGCTGCATGGCATCGCCTCGAGCACCTCCACCGCCGGGATGTCCGCCAGCCCGTGCAGATTGGCACGCGCCAGGTTGGCCAGCTCCGGGTGCAGTTCCAGAGTCCTGACCCGGCCGCCGAGCCGCGCCAGGCAGGCTGAGACATAGCCCGACCCGGTGCCGACCTCCAACACCTGCTCGCCAGCGCGAATGGCCAGCGACTGCAGCAGCTCTGCCGACGAGCATGGGCCGCAGCATGCGTTTGCCGCAGGGCAGGGGAATCTCGCTGTCGGCGAACGACAGCGCGCGCCACGCTCCGGCACGAAGCGCTCGCGTGGCACCGCGCGCAGCGTGTCGAGGATGCGTTCGTCGAGCACATCCCAGGCGCGCACTTGCTGCTCTACCATCTGCTCGCGGGCGACTTCCATCAGCATTGAACGTAATCCCGAACTCGCGAGCGCGGCACGTTAAGGGTTTTTGCCGCCTGTGCCAAGAGCGCTCGCGACCAGGATATGGTGAAATCGCATGGGTGTCGGCCCATACTCGGCTATGCTGCTGTCGCAGGCGATGGCAGAGCTTGGCCCTCCTCCCAAGGAAAGCATCGCTTGATAAGACAGTCTTGATGTCGATAATTGCGTTGCTCTGCCTGCTGTTCGGCGTTGCCGCCCTGCTGCTGTTGGTGCTGTTCTTTCTGCAGCGACGTCAGCTCAGTGCGCTGGAAGAAGTATCCCGGCAGGTGCAGCGTACCGCCATCGGCGGCTCGCTCAAGACCCGCATCGAACTGCAGACCGATCAGCCCGAGCTGGCGGCGCTGGTAACCGCGGTAAATCATCTGCTGGCGCGCGCCGCGGTGGCCGCCGACCAGGTCTACTGATCAGCGCGCCGATCGGCGCGCTCGGCGATCGCGTGCACGAGGCGGTGCTGATCCACGGCAGATCGATCCGTTACGCCAATCCAGCAGTTCGCCAGTCTCGTGGGCTGTCCGCGTCGAGGAACTGATCGGCCGCCAGCTCGCGGATCTGGTGCCGCCGGAATACACCGAGCTGGTGGCCGACAACACGCGCCGGCGTCTGGCGGGCGAGGCGGCTGCCGAGCGCTACGAGATCGATCTCACCGGCATGCAGGGTCAGAGCTCGCGTCTGGAGCTGTCGACCTGGCCGATCGAGCATGAAGGCGAGCAGGCGCTGCTTGATCGTAGGCGTCGAGGTGCTGCCGACACAGACCGTGCAGGCCCTGCAGCCGCCGGAGCGCCGCGGCCGCGCGCGGCTGGCGCTCGAATCGCTGCCGGAGGCGCTGATCACCATCGACGGCGACGGCAAGGTCGAGCACTTGAATCTGGCGGCCGCGCGCCTGCTGGCGTGGATGCTGCGGCCGCGGTCGGCAAGCCACTCGAGGAGGTGGCGCGCGTGGTCGAGGATTCCGATCGCAAACTGCTGATCGAGCCGGTGCTGCAGGCGCTCTCCGCCGGCGCGCCGCTCAACATCGGGCGCCGTGCACTGATGATTCGCGTCGGTCAATGGCGAGCGCCTGGTGGAACTGTCGGCGGCGCCAATCCGCATGGAAACCGGCGAGCTCACCGGCGTCGTAGTGCTATTGCACGACGTGACCGAAGTGCGCGGCCTGGCGCGGCAGATGTCGTATCAGGCCACCCACGATGCGTTGACCGGCCTGCTCAATCGCCGCGACTTCGAGCGCCGGCTGCAGGATGCCATCGACAGCGCACACCGCGGCGATAGCACGCACGTGTTGTGCTACCTGGATTTGGACCGATTCAAGACCATCAATGACAGCAGCGGTCACCAGGCCGGCGACGCCATGCTGCGCGAGGCCGCCAAGCTGCTGCGCGATGCGGTGCGCGATTCCGACACCGTCGCCCGCATCGGCGGCGACGAGTTCGGCATGTTGCTCGTGGGCTGTCCGCTCGACAAGGCGCGCCAGATTGCCGACGACGTGTGCCGCTCGGTCAAGGATTTCCGATTCGTCTGGAAGGACAAGATCTTCAACGTCGGGGTCAGCATCGGACTGGTCGAGATCGCGCGCGACAGCGGCAGCATCGAGGAGTTGCTGGCGGCCGCGGATTCGGCCTGCTACGTCGCCAAACGTCAGGGCGGTCACGTGGCCGTGTACTCGGCGCGCGATGAGGTATTCGCGCGTCAGAGCGGCGAGATTCACTGGCTGCAGACGCTGCAGGCGGCGCTGCGCGACAGTCGCTTCGAGCTCTATTGCCAGCCGATCATCGCCTCCTTACGCCGCCAACGACGAAGGCCCGGCGATGGAAGTGCTGGTGCGGCTGCGAAATGACCTGCGGCGAGCAATTGGTGCCGATCGATTTCCTGCGCGCCGCCGAACGCTATCGGCTCATGGGTCTGATCGATCGCTGGGTGGTGCAGACTACGCTTGACGGCACTGGGACGCGGCGCGATTGCGCTGGCTCCCAAGCGCAGCATCGCCATCAACATCTCCGGCCAGACGCTCGCGGATGCGCAGTTTCTCGAGTTCGTGGTCGAGTGCTTCGATTCGACCGGCGCCAGTCCGGCGCAGGTCTGCTTCGAGATCGCGGAGAGCACCGTGGTCGCCAATTTCGATGCCGGCGCGCCGCTTCGTCGGCGTATTGCACGGCATGGGCTGCCGCTTTGCACTGGACGATTTCGGCAGCGGCCTGGGCTCATTCGCCAATCTCAAGACCCTGGCGGTGGACTACCTCAAGATCGACGGCTCATTCTTCAAGAACCTGGCGCGCGACTCGGTCAACCAGGCGATGGTGACGGCGATGATCAGGCTGGCGCGCACGCTGAACTTCAAGGTCATCGCCGAGCAGGTCGAAGATGCCACCACCATGGATGCCGCCCGCCAGATGGGCGTGGATTATCTGCAGGGCTTCGCGGTCGGTCGTCCCGAGCGTCTGGCCATGGCAGCCTAAGGCGCCGGCGCGAAGATTTCGTTGGCGCGCACGAACGATTCCATGAAGGGTGCGAGCAGCTGCATTTGCGAGCGGTGGTCACGCAGCGCCGCCAGTTTTCGCAGGCGTTCGGGCTCGCTCAGCGCGAGCGACTTCCAGGACAGTGTCAGAGCCGTTGCCGGTGGCTCCAGTGCCAGATCCGGTTCAAGCCCGAGCGGCCTTGGCCAGTCCGGGGCATGCACGATCCAATAGCGCAACTCGCCGAGTTCACCGCGGCGCGCAAGCACGCGCCGCACCAGCGCGCCGCTGGCGCTGTGATCCGCGTGTCTATCCTGCGGCGCTGCCGCCAGCACCAGCGTCGGACGAAATTGCGCGATCACGCGTTCAAGATCACGTTCGAGATTGGCGCCGGTGTAGCTTGCGCCCGGACTCACGACATTGGCATACGGCACCGAGCTGACCTCGGTATATTTCGAGCGATACGGCCGCGAGTAATAGTCACCGGACAGGGCCAGCAGGCCGCCGTCGGGATAACCCAGTTGATATTGCGATGCGCGCGGCACGCCCAGCGCATCGGCTGCCGCGCGCGCCTCCTGCAGGCGCCGGGCACCCAGTCGCCGCATAGCCAGCGCGCCCGGCCACAACGTGCGTTCCACCAGCATGGCATCGAGCTCAAAGCCATCGCCCGCCGTGATCCACACCACGCTGACGCTGGCACCGTGCTCGAGCGCCTGCTGCAGCAGTCCGGCACAGCACAGGCTCTCGTCATCGGGATGCGGCGCTACCACCAATACGCGATCGCGTGCGCTGGGCTCGGGCATCTGCGCCAGCGATTGCGCGGCCGGGACGCGCGTGCAAAACATCGCCGGCCCGAGCAACGCCGCCAGCAGCAGACAACGGCCTGGCATTGGCCGCGCAGGCCTAGAGCAGCGGGACCAACAGCAAGGCGACGATATTGATGATCTTGATCAGCGGATTGATGGCGGGACCGGCGGTATCTTTATACGGGTCGCCGACCGTGTCGCCGGTAACCGAAGCCTTGTGGGCATCGGAACCTTTGCCGCCGTAATGACCCTCTTCGATATATTTCTTGGCGTTGTCCCAGGCGCCGCCGCCGGTGCACATGGATATCGCCACGAAAAGCCCGGTAACGATGGTGCCGATCAGCAGACCGCCCAGCGCCTTGATGCCCGCTCCCGGGCCCATGAGCGCCGTCATGCCAAAGGCAACCACCACCGGCACCAGGATCGGCAGCAGCGAAGGAATGATCATCTCCCTGATCGCGGCGCGCGTGAGCAGATCCACAGCTCGTGAATAGTCGGGCTTGGCTGTGCCCTGCATGATGCCGGCGATCTCACGAAACTGACGCCGCACCTCGGTGACCACCGAACCTGCCGCGCGGCCAACCGCCTCCATGGCCATGGCACCGAAGAGATACGGCACCAATCCGCCGATGAACAGACCAATGATGACTGCCGGGTCGGACAGCGAGAAGTCCACCATGGTGCGGCCGGTATCGGCCATGTGGGCCGCGAGGTTGTGGGTGTAGTCGGCGAACAGGACCAGGGCTGCAAGCCCGGCCGAGCCGATCGCGTAGCCCTTGGTCACCGCCTTGGTGGTGTTGCCGACCGCATCGAGCGGATCGGTGATGTTGCGAACGGCCTTGGGCAGATCGGCCATCTCGGCAATGCCGCCGGCGTTATCGGTGATCGGTCCATAGGCATCCAGCGCCACGATCATGCCGGTCATCGACAGCATCGCGGTGGCGGCCACGGCGATGCCGTACAGGCCCGCCAACGTGTAGGAGCCCCAGATCGCCAGGCACACCGCTATCACCGGCAGTGCGGTGGATTTCATGCTGACCCCCAGGCCGGCGATGATGTTGGTGGCGTGCCCGGTTTGCGACGCCGCGGCCACCGCCTGAACCGGTCCGTACTCGGTGGCGGTGTAATACTCGGTGATGATGATCATCGCCGCGGTGAGCGCCAGTCCGATCAGGGCGCAACCAAACAGGGTGCCGAGCTGATCGGGCATGAGCGAGCGCGTGATGAACCAGAATGCGATCGCCGAGATCGATCCCGAGACGATCACGCCCTTGTACAGCGCGTTCATGATCTTGCCGCCGTCGCTGACACGCACGAAGAAGGTGCCAATGATCGAGGAAATAATCGAGGCCGAGCCGAGTGCGAGCGGATACACCAGCACCGAGGCGCCGCCCTGCGGCAGCAGCAGGCCGCCGAGCAGCATGGTGGCGACGATAGTGACCGCGTAGGTTTCGAACAGGTCGGCGGCCATGCCGGCGCAGTCACCGACATTGTCGCCGACGTTATCAGCGATCACCGCTGGATTGCGTGGGTCATCCTCCGGAATGCCCGCCTCGACCTTGCCGACCAGGTCGGCACCGACGTCGGCGCCCTTGGTGAAAATGCCACCGCCGAGTCGCGCAAAGATGGAGATCAGCGAGCCGCCGAAGGCCAGGCCGACCAGCGAATGCAAGGCTGCCGCGTCACCCAGCGAGGACGCAGCAATGCGAAATAGCCGGTGACGCCCAGCAGTCCCAGGCCGACCACGAGCATGCCGGTCACTGCGCCGCCGCGAAAGGCCACCGACAGGGCGGCATTCAATCCCGAGCGCGCCGCCTCGGCGGTGCGCACGTTGGCACGTACCGAGATATTCATGCCGATGTATCCGGCCAATCCCGACAATATCGCGCCCACGGCGAATCCACCGGCCGTGGGCCAATTCAGTGCGAATCCCAGCGCCACAAACAGCACTACACCGACGCTCGCTATGGCGGTGTACTGCCGGTTCAGGTACGCCTTGGCCCCGGTCTGAATCGCGGCGGCAATCTCCTGCATGCGCTCGTTGCCGGCGGGCAGGGCGAGGATCGAGCGCACCGACACGACGCCGTAGAGCACGGCGACCACGCCCGCAGCCATCGCTACCCACAGCCAGTTCGTGGCACCCATTAAATTGCCTCCAGATCTGAAACCAGTGTTGTATTAAAGTTGAATAGGCCGGGCTTAGGGTCTTTTTCGCGAGCCTAAAATAGTTGCGAAATATCATCACACGCTGCTGTGACGGCCGCTGCAGTTCAGAGCTTGAAATTGGTCTTGAGCTTGCGCTTGACTGCCGCCCCACGGATGCGCACATAAGCGGGCAGGCCGTCGCGATAGGGCGGGGGGTCTTCCCCGGCTATCAGCGGCTGCAGGTAGCGCCGGCACGCCGCGGTGATGCCGAAGCCGTCGTCGGTGATGAAATGGCGCGGCACTTTCTTTTCCACGTTGGCCACCTCACTGAGGGGCACCGGTACGAGTTTCCAGCGGTACGGTTTGGAGGACAGGCGCTTGATCGCCGGCATTACCGCATTCATTCCCGCCAGTGCGTACTGGACGGCGGCCTTGCCGACCGCATAGGCCTGCTCGACATCGGTCCTGGAGGCAACGTGGCGCGCGGAGCGCTGCAGATAGTCGGCGACCGCCCAGTGGTACTTGTAGCCCCAGGCTTCGCGCACCATGTTTGCGACCACCGGCCCGACGCCGCCGAGCTGCGTGTGGCCGAATGCGTCCTGGGTTCCCGATTCAGCCAGGAACTTGCCGTCCGGATAGCGCGCGCCCTCGGACACCACGATCACACAGTAGCCGTACTGCTCGACGCACTGCTGCACGCGCTCGAGAAATTTCGCGCGCTCGAAAGCAATTTCCGGAAACAGGATGATATGCGGTGGTTCGGCGCTCTTGCGGCCGGCGAGTCCGCCGGCTGCGGCAATCCAGCCCGCGTGCCTTCCCATGACTTCGAGCACGAACACTTTGGTCGAGGTGCGCGCCATCGAGGCCACGTCGAGACCGCCTTCGAGCGTCGACACGGCGATGTACTTGGCCACCGAGCCGAACCCGGGGCAGCAATCGGTGATCGGCAGATCGTTATCGACCGTCTTGGGGATACCCACGCACACCACCGGGTAATTCATGGCCTGTGCCGATCTGCGAGATCTTCCACGCCGTATCCATGGAATCATTGCCACCGTTGTAGAAAAAGTAGCCGATGTCGTGCGCGCGAAACACTTCGATCAGCCGCTCGTACTCGCTGCGATTTTGCTCCAGGCTCTTGAGCTTGAAGCGTGCCGAACCGAAGGCACCGGCCGGCGTATAGCGCAGCGCCCGGATGGTACCGGCGCTCTCGCGCGACAGATCGATCAGGTTCTCGGTCAGTGCGCCGATGATGCCGTCGCGCCCGGCGTAGAGCTTGCCGATGCGGCCGCGGTGCTTGCGCGCGGTCTCGATCACGCCGCACGCGGAAGCATTGATGACCGCCGAGACACCGCCGGACTGGGCATACAAAGCATTGCGAGGCGAGGCCGAAGATTTCCTGATTGGCATGGTTTTTTTCAGCCTGAAGGGCGCTGGTGCAGCGGCGCCGCGCGAGCATACCTTGGGCGCGGCCTCCAAGTCGCGCGCGAGCGAGGTTTGACCTTCGTGGCGCCGATCGGTACTGTTTCACGGATGCGTATAGTGCTTATGGGGGCCCCGGGGTCGGGGAAAGGCACCCAATCTCAGATTCTGGTCGAGCGTTTCGGCATCCCACAGATATCCACTGGGGACCTGCTGCGCAGCGCCGTGGCCCGTGGTACCGAGTATGGCCGTCGCGCCAAAGCGGCGATGGACTCGGGCCAGTTGGTTGCCGATGAGATCGTGCTGGGCATTATTCGGGAGCGGCTGGCTGAAAGCGATGCCGCCAACGGATTCATCCTGGACGGCTTTCCGCGCAACCTCGCGCAGGCGCAGGCGCTGCGGGCCATGCTGGCGGCCATCAGCGCGCCGCTTGACGCCGTGGTGCTGTTCGAAGTCGATTATGACGAGATCATCAAGCGCATCTCCGGACGTCGCGGCTGCCCGCATTGCGGCCGCGTCTTCAACCTCCAGGGCGCATCGAGCGGGGCCGCCGCGCGCTGCGATCAGTGCCCCGATCATCCGCCGCTGGTGCAGCGGCGCGATGACGAGGAGAGCACGGTCAGGCGGCGGCTCGAGGTCTATGAGCGCGAGACCCGCCCGCTGGCGCAGCACTATGAGGCGCAGGGACTACTGCGCAGCATCGATGCCGAGGGCCCGGTAGCCGATGTAACGGCGCGTCTGATCGCCTCTCTCGCATCGGTACCCGCGATCGCTTGCTAGAGCGCGCCGAGCAGGCGCTCACCGATGACCTCGCGGCGCCATCCGGTCAGTGGCGCACCGTCGCGTGCGCCGTGCACGAGCCGCTCCATCTCGCGCCGGGTGGCCAGAATTTCCGGCGCCATGCCGAGTTCACGTCCGATCTGCTGCGCCAGCTGGGTGAGCTTCCTGACCGACTCGGTAACCGCCGGATCGGGTCGGCGCCGCTGCGGCAATGGCTCCAGGCGGGCGGGTAGATTCTCGCCCTGAATCACCGCCAGGATCTGCGCACCACTGTGGTTGAGTATGCCCTCGGGCAGTACTGCCGCCGCTTCGAGCTCTGCGAGTGTGCGCGGCACACGTTGCACGATGTCGCGCAATGCCGCATCGGGCAGGATCCAATTGCGCGGCCGATCGGCGCTGATGGCGCGCTGTTCTCGCCAGGCAGCCAGGGCGCGCGCGAGCCGCTGGCGTGCGGGGTCCAGCTCCATGAAGCCTTTGATGCGCAGCCACGCCTGCTGCGGATCGATCTGGAACGAGCCGACCGCATCCAGCTCGGCCATTTCCTCGGTAAACCACTGCCAGCGGCCCAGTTGCTCCAGCCGCGCGCGCAGACGATCGCGCAACGGCAGCAGGTAGCGCACGTCGTCGAGGGCGTACGCCACTTGCGCGGCGCTCAAGGGACGGCGTGTCCAATCGGTGCGCGTCTCGCTCTTGTGCAGGTTCGTGGACAGCAGGCGTTGCACCAGCTCGCCATAGCCGATCTGCGCCGGCATGCCGACCAGCGCGGCCGCAACTTGCGTATCAAACAGCCCGATCAACGGCCCGGTTACCGGCGCCAGCACCTCCAGATCCTGCCGTGCGGCATGCAGCACCTTGGGCATGCGCGCCGAGGCCATGGTGGCGCGCAATGGACTCAAGTCGCGCAGCGCCAGGGTATCGATGCAGCAGGTCTGGCCGTCGACATTGAGTTGCAGCAGGCACAGCTGCGCGAAATAGGTCCGCTCGCGCATGAATTCCGTATCCAGGCCGATGCTATCGGCCGCCGGCAGCCGCTCACATAACTGCGCGAGTCCCGCGCCGTCGCTGATAATCTCCGACATGCCCGTAGTGTCCCCCCTCAATCCGTCTGCGCGGCTGGCGCTGTTGTACTGGCGTATCGCGTTCCGGCGCCGCGGGCCGCAGGACCTGCCTGCCGTGGGCATCTTACTGCCATTGGCAGTCGGTCACATTCTGCGCGCGACGCAGGAGCGGACACTCGGATTGTGCCTGATACTGGCGTTCGTCCAGACATCGGCCGAGGAAATGCTGTTGCTGATCATCTCGCCCGTGAGGCACTAGCCCGCATGCACGTTCATATACTCGGGATCTGCGGCACGTTCATGGGCGGCATCGCGGCGTTGGCGCGCGCCGCGGGTCACCAGGTCACGGGCTCCGACCTGAATGTCTATCCGCCCATGAGTACGCAGCTGAACGCCCTGGGGATCGAGCTCATCGAAGGCTACGGCGTCGAGCAGCTCGAGCTCAAGCCGGACGTGGTGGTGATCGGCAATGTCATGTCGCGCGGCATGCCGGTAATCGAAGCCGTGCTCGAACGTGCCATGCCTTACAGCTCCGGCCCCGAGTGGCTCGCCCAGGCGGTACTGCGCGACCGCTGGGTACTGGCGGTGGCCGGCACGCATGGCAAGACTTCGACCAGCAGCATGCTGGCATGGATTCTCGAGGATGCCGGGCTGGCGCCGGGCTTTCTGATCGGCGGCATCCCACAGAATTTCGATCACAGCGCACGCCTCGGCGCGGCGCCATTCTTCGTCATCGAGGCCGACGAATACGACACGGCGTTCTTCGACAAGCGCGCGAAATTCGTGCATTACCGGCCGCGCACATTGGTGCTCAACAACCTCGAGTACGATCACGCGGACATCTATCCCGACCTGGCCTCGATCGAGCGTCAGTTCCAGCACCTGCTGCGCACCGTGCCGGGCGGCGGCCGAATCGTCTGCAACGGTGCCGAGCCGGCGCTCGAGCGCGTGCTGCAAGCCGGCTGCTGGACACCGGTGGAACGCTTCGCCGTCAGCGGTAAAGGGCTGGCGGCCGAGCCGCCGCAATGGACTGCCGCCGTGCCGCCGGGGGGCGACTTCTCGCACTTCCAGGTACTGTTCGAAGGCCGCGGTTATGGCGAAATCAGATGGAGCGCCATGGGCGCTCACAATGCCGACAACGCGCTGGCGGCGCTCGCGGCCTCGCGACACGTCGGGGTGCCGATCGAAAGTGGCATCCGGGCGCTGAGCCGTTTTCAGGGGGTCGCCCGGCGCATGCAGTTGCGCGGGCTGGTTGCCGGTGTGCGGGTCTATGACGACTTCGCCCATCACCCCACCGCGATCCTGACCACCATCGACGGACTGCGCCGCCGTGTCGGCCGCGAGCGCATCATCGCGGTGCTGGAGCCGCGCTCGCAGACCATGCGCCTGGGTGTGCACCAGCAGGCGCTCGCTCACGCCCTGGAGGGTGCCGATGAGATCTGGCTGTTCGCGCCGCCGTCGTTGAACTGGGATGTGAGCGCAGCCGTGGCACCCCTGGGCGCGCGCGCCCACGTGGTGGCGCAGATGGATGTGCTGCTGGCCGAACTGCGCGCGCCATCTCAAAACCGGAGATCATGTGCTGATCATGAGTAACGGCGGCTTTGGCGGCTTGCACACGCGCCTGCTGCAAGCGCTGGCCGCCGGCGCCTGAGGACCCCGTGACGCAGCAGATCGCGCTGTTTCCACTCAATACCGTGCTGTTCCCGGGCGGCCTGCTGCCGCTGCGCATCTTCGAGACCCGCTATGTGGACATGATCGGGCGCTGTTTGCGCGCGCAGACGGTGTTTGGCGTGGTGCTGATCGATGGCGCCGGCGACACCGAGCGCGACGTGAGCACGGCGACTCATTGGTACCGCGGCGAGCATCGTCGATTTCCACACGTTGGCGGACGGCTTGCTGGGTTTGCTGTGTCGCGGCGAACGGCGCTTTCGCATCCTCGAACGCAGCCGCCAGGACGGATGGCCTCAATTGCGCCTCGGTCGAATGGCTCGAGGAGGCCAGACCGGTAGCGGTGGGCGCGCAGTTTCAGCCGCTGGTGCCGCTACTGCGCCAGGCGATGGCAAGTCTGACCACCATGAGCCGCTTCATTGAGCCGGACTACGAGGACGCCTCGTGGGTCAGTAACCGCCTGGCTGAGCTTATGCCGCTCGATCAGAGCCTGCAGCAGCACCTGCTCGAGATCGACGATCCGGAGGCGCGTTTGCGGCTGCTGGCGCCGTTGATCGAGCTGCAGACTCGAATCGCACGCCTCAGCTGGAGTGTCCGGACGCATTGTCGAGCACGCGCGCGGCGCGCTCCACCCACACCACTTCGGTCTCGAGAGTGCCGTCAGGATGCAGGGTCAGGCGGCGGTAACCGGGTGGCCGGGCATCGACCGCGAATGCATCCGACAAGGGCAGGAACTGCGCACAGGTCGAGGGAGTGGCCAGCAGGCGCACACCGTGCCGGCGCGCATCAAAACTTTGATGCACGTGTCCCCAACTGATGGCGCGCACCTGAGGATGTGCATCGAGCACTGCAAAAAACTCGTCGGCGTTTTCAATGCCGACGGCATCGAGCCAGCGGCTCGCCATGGCTACCGGGTGATGGTGCACGCACACCATGGCGTAGCGTCTGCTATCCGTCAGCGCCGCATCCAGTGCCTGCAGTTCCGGTTTGCTGATGCGCCCGCCTGCCTGTCCGGGCACGCAGCTGTCGACCAGGATGATGCGCCAGGCGCCCAGATCAACGTGGCCGCCGACCTGAAACGGCGGCGCTGCGAGTGCACTGCGCAGCCGCGCCGGATCGTCGTGATTGCCCGGAATGCAATAAACCGGTTTACCTAAGGCGCTGAGCACGCGCGCGAAATGCGCATACCCCTCAGGCTCGTCGTTGACGATGTCACCGGTGCATACCACCGCGTCCACATCGAGCTTGCGCGCGCTCGCGTGCGAGAGCACGCGCTGCAACGAGAACAGCGTCTCGACACCGCGCAAGCGGCCGTGCGGACTCGCGAACAGATGCGAATCCGTCAGTTGCAGCAGTCGGACGTCGTCGTTCATGAAATGATCTTACACACTGGCACCTGAACAACGAGTGATGTGCTTCAAGCGTTGACCTATGCGCCGCCCGAGGCCCGGTGACGCAGCGCTCAAATCGCGCATTGTGCGAAGCGAGATGTTAAACACGCGCTACCGTGTGTCGGAATATGCCGACACCGGTAGGCGTGAATCTCGGATCAGTAGCGGTAGTGGTCGCTCTTGTATGGACCACCCGGGGCCACGCCGATGTAGCGCGCCTGCTGGTCGGTGAGCTCGGTGAGCTGTGCGGCCAGCTTCTTGAGCTGCAGCCGCGCCACCTTCTCATCCAGATGCTTGGGCAGCACATAGACGCCGACCGGATATTGCGCCGTGTTGGTGAACAGCTCGATCTGCGCCAGCGTCTGGTTGGCGAACGAGGAACTCATGACGTAGCTCGGATGACCGGTGCCGCAGCCGAGGTTCACCAGACGCCCCTCGGCCAGCAGGATGATGCGCTTGCCGTCCGGGAAGATGACGTGATCCACCTGCGGCTTGATGTTCTCCCAGCGATACTGCTTCAGCGAGGCCACCTCGATCTCGTTATCGAAATGGCCGATGTTGCACACGATCGCATTGTTCTTCATGCGCTTCATGTGCTCGTGCGTTATGACGTGCAAATTGCCGGTGGCGGTCACGAAAATGTCGCCGTGTTCGGCCGCATACTCCATGGTCACGACGCGGTAGCCCTCCATGGCCGCCTGCAAGGCGCAGATCGGATCGATTTCGGTGATCCAGACCTGCGCCGACAGTGCGCGCAGCGCCTGCGCCGAGCCCTTGCCGACATCGCCGTATCCGGCGACCACCGCGATCTTGCCGGCCACCATGACGTCGGTGGCGCGCTTGATGCCGTCGACCAATGACTCGCGGCAGCCGTACAGGTTGTCGAATTTGCTCTTGGTGACCGAGTCATTGACATTGATCGCCGGGAAGGCCAATTGACCATCGCGCGCCATCTGGTAGAGGCGCTTGACTCCGGTGGTGGTCTCCTCCGACACCCCGCGCACGGCCTTCAGGCGCGTCGAATACCAGTGTGCATCGCGCTTGATGGTGGCGCGGATCGCCTCG
Organism: uncultured Gammaproteobacteria bacterium; assembly: GCA_963735775.1. Lineage (GTDB taxonomy): Bacteria > Pseudomonadota > Gammaproteobacteria > Steroidobacterales > Steroidobacteraceae > FEN-1191. The sequence goes on from CAVTMG010000001.1 coordinate 803,451, forward strand.
AACAAGGCCGTCTCTTCCTCGCTGGATGGCTTTGAGATCAGCCCCTGATCCTGTTCTGCCCGCGCGCCCAGATGCAACAGCAGGGTGGCATCGCCGCCGTCATCGAGAATCAGGTTGGCATGCGCGGCATTGGGCCACTCGAAGATCTTGTGCGTGAATTCCCAGTATTCCTGCAGCGACTCACCCTTGTAGGCATACACCGCAGTGCCGCGCGCGGCAATTGCCGCCGCGGCGTGGTCCTGGGTCGAGAACACATTGCAGGATGCCCAGCGCACTTGCGCACCCAGGGCCTGCAGGGTTTCGATCAGCACCGCGGTTTGAATGGTCATGTGCAGCGAGCCGGCGACGCGTGCGCCGCGCAGCGGCTGTGCCGGTGCGAATTCCTCGCGGATCGCCATCAATCCGGGCATTTCGGTCTCGGCGATGGCGATTTCCTTGCGGCCCCAGTCGGCAAGCTGAAGGTCGGCGACCCGGAAATCCGAGGCACCCTTGGTGGAAACGGGACGGACGGTAGCAGTCATGACGGCTCCAACTCCTTAAGATCAAGGTTAGCGAGCGCGGTTGACTTAGATCCAGTGGACTGAGCCTGGCAGATGCCTGTCGCAGCGCTCCTCAGTCACCAGGCTGCCGCAATGCGCGGCAGCGTCAATGCAATCCTTACGCCGCGCGCTTGCGGCCGCGCCGGCGCGCACCAGCGGCCAGTGCTTCAGCCTTATCGGTGCGCTCCCAGGTGAATTCAGGTTCCTCGCGGCCGAAGTGCCCATAGGCCGCGGTCTTCTGATAGATCGGCCGCGCCAGATCCAGCATCTCGCGCAATCCATAAGGTGTCAGATCGAAGTGGCGGCGCACCAGCGCGGTGAGTTCCTCGCGCGAGAGTTCGCTGGTGCCGAAGCTCTCGACCATGATCGAAGTCGGTTCAGCCACGCCAATGGCGTAGGAAACCTGCACTTCGCAGCGCGCGGCGAGACCCGCGGCGACGATGTTCTTGGCCACATAGCGGGCCGCATAAGCCGCCGAGCGGTCGACTTTCGACGGATCCTTGCCGGAAAAGGCACCGCCGCCGTGGCGGGCGAATCCGCCGTAGGTATCGACGATGATCTTGCGCCCGGTTAGGCCGCAGTCGCCGACCGGACCGCCGACCACGAAGCGCCCGGTAGGGTTGATGTGATAGCGCGTGCGCCGATCGAGCCATTTCTTCGGCAATACCGGCTTGATGATCTCCTCCATGACTGCTTCGCGCAATTTCGCGGTGGAGATGTCATCGCTGTGCTGCGTGGAAAGCACCACGGCTTCAATGCCGACCGGCTTGTCATTTTCGTAGCGCAGCGTTACCTGACTCTTGGCATCGGGACGCAACCACGAGAGCTTGCCGCGACGGCGCACTTCCGACTGCCGCTTCACCAGCCGGTGCGCGAGCGTAATCGGCGCCGGCATCAACACGTCAGTTTCGTCCGTGGCGTAACCAAACATGAGCCCCTGATCGCCGGCACCTTGCTTGCGCTTGTCGCTGCGGTCCACGCCCATGGCGATGTCCGGCGACTGCTTGCCGATGATATTGATGACTCCGCAACTGGCACCATCGAAACCCATGTCCGAATGGTTGTAGCCAATGTAAAGCACGGTGTCGCGCACCAGCTTTTCCAGATCGATCCAGGCGCTGGTCGTGACCTCGCCGGCCACGATCACGACACCGGTCTTGACCAAAGTTTCGCAGGCCACGCGGCCGACGGGGTCGTCGCGCAGGATGGCATCCAATACCGCATCGGAAATCTGGTCGGCCACTTTGTCGGGATGGCCTTCGGAGACCGACTCGGAAGTAAACAGATATTGATTTGTCATCTAGAGTTTGCTGGCAAAAAGGAGAGCCGGAGTATAGCGAAGGCCGACTGGCGGCGCCCACTCCGGCACCGGCGCTGCGCCGCTTTCGTGCCAATTCTGCGAGGCAATTTGCACAATGCGGGCTCGCGAGGCACGCTCGCACACGCTGCCGCGCCTGCCGCGCGCATTGCCGCGGGGGCGTCCGCTGGTAGACAATGACCGGCCCCCATGGTCGCGGTCCGGAGAAGTCGGTAATGCCCACCCGTCGAGAACTCGCCAATGTCATCCGTGTGCTGGCGATGGATGCGGTCCAGCAGGCCAATTCCGGGCACCCGGGCGCCCCCATGGGCATGGCCGACATTGCCGAGGTGCTGTGGCGGGGCTTCATGAAATACAACCCGGCCAATCCGCGCTGGTGGGACCGGGATCGATTCATTTTGTCGAACGGGCATGCCTCGATGCTGCTGTATGCGCTGCTGCATCTGACCGGCTATCCGGTCAGCATGGAAGAGCTGCGCAATTTCCGCCAGCTCGGCAGCCGTACCGCCGGGCATCCCGAGCACGATCTCGCCATGGGCATCGAGACCACCACCGGGCCGCTCGGCCAGGGGCTTGCCAACGGCGTCGGCATGGCACTGGCTGAGAAAATACTCGCCGCGCACTTCAACCGCCCCGATCTGGCCATCATCGATCACTACACCTGGGTGTTCTGTGGCGATGGATGCCTCATGGAAGGCATTTCGCACGAAGCCTGCTCGCTCGCGGGCACGCTCAAGCTCGGCAAACTGGTGGTGTTCTACGACGACAACGGCATCTCGATCGACGGCAAGGTCAAGGGCTGGTTCGCCGACGATACCCCCAAGCGCTTTGAGGCCTATGGCTGGCATGTGCAAAGCATCGACGGTCAGGACGGCGAGGCGGTCGCGCGTGCCATCCGCGTTGCCAAGAGCGAGCCCGACCGGCCATCAATCATTTGCTGCAAGACGGTGATTGGCTGGGGCGCGCCGACCAAGGCCGGCACCAAGGCCACCCATGGCGAGGCGCTCGGCGTCGAGGAGGTCGCGGGTGCCAAGAAGGCATTCGACTGGACCGCACCGCCATTCACGGTACCGGAGAACTGGAGAAGGCCTGGAATCACGCCGAGACGGGACGAGCCGCCGAGGACAACTGGAAGCAACTCTTTGGCCGCTATCGCAGCGCACATCCGGATCTGGCCGCGGAACTGGAGCGGCGCCTGGATGGCGAGTTACCGGCCGATTGGCGCCAGACGCGCAAGGCCGCGCTGACAGCGGCACAGGCGGTCACGGGCGCGCAGGCCACGCGCGTGTCCTCGCAGGCGGCGCTGAACGTCGATCGGCGTCGAAACTGCCGGAGCTGCTCGGCGGCTCGGCCGACCTGACCGGCTCGAACAACACGCTGCAAAAAATTTCGCAAAGCCATTGAACCCGGGGACGCCGCCGGCAACTACATCTATTACGGCGTACGCGAGTTCGGCATGACCGCGATCATGAATGGTCTGGGGCTGCACGGTGGCCTGGTTCCCTACGGCGGCACGTTTCTGACCTTTTCCGACTACGCGCGCAACGCCGTGCGCATGGCGGCGCTCATGCATCAGCGTGTGCTGCTGGTGTACACACACGATTCCGTCGGCCTGGGAGAGGACGGCCCGACGCACCAGCCGATCGAGCATCTCAACAGTCTGCGGCTGATTCCGAACCTGACCCTCTGGCGTCCGGCCGACGCGGTCGAGAGCGCGGTGGCCTGGTGCGAGGCGATCGAGCATCAGTCCGGACCCAGCGCGCTGATCTTCACGCGCCAGGGGCTGCCGCAGATGGCGCGCACCCCGGCGGCGGTGGAAGCCATCGCGCGCGGCGGCTACGTGCTCGCGGATTGCGAGGGCATGCCGCAGTGCCTGGTGATCGCCACCGGCTCGGAAGTCGCGCTGGCGCTCGAGGCGGTCAAGGCCGCGAGCGCGCAGGGCCTAAGGGTGCGAATGGTTTCGATGCCATGCACCGAGCGCTTCGATGCGCAGGACGCGGCCTACCGGGAATCGGTGCTGCCGGCGGCGGTCACGGCACGTGTGGCGGTCGAAGCGGGAACCACGGGCTTGTGGTGGCGCTACGTCGGCAGCGCCGGCCGCGTGATCGGTATCGATCACTACGGCGCTTCGGGCAAGGCGCCCGAGCTGTTCAAGAAATTCGGCATCACCGCCGAGCATGTATTGCGGGCAATTCTCGATTCGACAAAAGGAAAGGTTGCATGACGCTGAAAGTGGGGATCAATGGCTATGGCCGTATCGGCCGCAACGTATTGCGGGCGCTGTACGAAGGCGACAAGCGCGGACAACTGCAGATCGTCGCCATCAACGATCTGGGCGACGCCAAGATCAACGCCCATCTGACGCGCCATGACACCGTGCACGGCCCATTCCGCGGCGAGATCAAGATCGACGGCGACGCCTTGATCGTCGACGGCGATCGCATCAAGGTGCTGTCGGAGCGCGATCCTGCCAAGCTGCCGTGGGGGAGCCTGGGCGTGGACACCGTGCTCGAGTGCACCGGCCTGTTCACCAGCAAGGCAAAGGCCAGCAAGCACCTGGAGGGCGGCGCGAAGAAGGTGGTGATCTCGGCCCCCGGCGGCGAGGACGTGGATGCGACGATTGTGCTATGGCGTCAACCACGCCGGTGCTGAGGGCCAGCTACACCGTCATCTCCAATGCCTCATGCACCACCAACTGCCTGGTGCCGGTGGCCAAAGTGCTGAACGATGCGATCGGCATCATCGCCGGCGTCATGACCACCGTGCACTCCTACACCAACGATCAGGTGCTGACCGACGTCTACCACAGCGATCTGCGCCGCGCGCGTTCGGCGACGCAATCGATGATTCCCGACCAAGACCGGGGCGGCTGCCGCCGTCGGGCTGGTGCTGCCCGAGCTCAAGGGCAAGCTCGACGGCTTTGCGATTCGCGTGCCGACCATCAACGTCTCGCTGGTGGACCTGAGTTTTCTCGCCAAGCGCGCGACCAGCGTCGAGGAGATCAACGCAGCTGATGAAGGCCGCGGCCGGCAGGCCCGCTGCACGCGCATCCTCGCCTACACCGAGGAGCAGCTGGTGTCGGTCGACTTCAATCACGATCCGCATTCCTCGGTATTCGATGCCACCATGACCAAGGTCATCGACGGCACCCTGGTCAAGGTGTGCGCCTGGTATGACAACGAATGGGGCTTTTCGAATCGCATGCTCGATACCACGCTCGCCTGGTCGCGGGCCGCCTAAGTTCGAAGCGAATGAAACTGCTGCGCATGAGCGACCTGACGCTCGACCGGCAAGCGCGTGCTGATCCGCGAGGATCTGAACGTGCCGGTGAAGGACGGCGTGGTCAGCAGCGATGCGCGCATTCGCGCCGCGCTGCCGACGCTGCGCTCGGCCATGCAGCAGGGCGCGCGCGTGATCGTGCTGTCGCACCTGGGCCGGCCGGAGGAGGGCAAGTTCGAGTCGGAGTTCTCGCTGGCTCCGGTGGCCGCGAAGCTTTCCGAGCTGCTCGGCAGGCCAGTGCCATTACGCAAGGACTGGCTCGACGGCGTCGAGTGCGCGGCCGGCTCGGTCGTGCTGTGCGAGAACGTGCGCTTCAACAAGGGCGAGAAGAAGGACGACGAAGCGCTGGCGCGGCAGATGGCTGCGCTGTGCGACGTGTTCGTCATGGACGCGTTCGGCACGGCGCATCGCGCCGAGGCCAGCACCCATGGCGTGGCCCGGTTCGCGCCGCATGGCCTGCGCCGGGCCGCTGCTGGTGGCCGAGCTCGAGGCGCTCGAGCGCGCGCTGGCCAATCCGGCGCGGCCCGATGGTCGCCATCGTCGCCGGCTCCAAGGTCTCCACCAAGCTGCAGGTGCTGGAGGCGCTGCTCGACAAGGTCGACAAGCTCATCGTCGGCGGCGGCATCGCCAACACGTTCCTGGCGGCCAGCGGCGTCAACGTCGGCAAATCGCTGTACGAGAAGGATATGCTCGACATGGCGCGCAAGCTGTTGGCACGCGCGCGCGCGCGCGGCGCCGAGATTCCATTGCCGGTCGATGTGGTGGTGGCGCGGGAATTTGCCGCCACGGCGCACGCCGATGTGCGGGCGGTGGCAGCAGGTGGCCGACGACGAGATGATTCTCGACATCGGCCCGGACACCGCCGAGCAGTTCAGCGCCATACTGCAGTCGGCCGGCACGATCATCTGGAACGGCCCGGTGGGCGTGTTCGAGTTCGATCAGTTCGGCGAGGGCACCAAGGCGATCGCCAACGCGATCGCGAGCAGCAAGGCGTTTTCGCTCGCGGGCGGCGGCGATACGCTGGCGGCCATCGAGAAGTACGGCGTCGAGGACAGCATTTCCTATATCTCGACCGGCGGCGGCGCATTTCTGGAATTCGTCGAAGGCAAAGCGCTGCCCGCCGTGGCAGTGCTCGAGCAGCGCGCTGCTGCCTGATGGATACACTGCGCAGAACCAAGATCGTGGCCACGCTCGGGCCGGCCACCGACGAGCCCGACGTCATGGCCGGCATGGTCAAGGCCGGCCTGGATGTCGCGCGCCTCAACTTCTCGCACGGCACGCGCGAATCGCAGCGCAAGCGCGTCGAGATGGTGCGTCACGCGGCGCGCGAGGCCGGCCGCTACGTCGGTATGCTGGCGGACCTGGCCGGTCCGAAGATCCGCATCGAGAGCTTTCGTGACGGCACGGTGCAGCTGCTGGAGGGCGCGCCGTTTGCGCTCGATACGGCGCTCGACCCGCACGCCGGCAACGTCACCGAGGTCGGTTGCGCCTACAAGGATCTGCCCGCCGACGTGCACGCGGGCGACACGCTGCTGCTCTCGGATGGGCAGATCGTGCTCGAGGTCGAGAAGGTCAGCGGCACGCGCATCTCGAGCGTGGTGCGCTCGGGCGGCGAGCTGTCCAATCGCAAGGGCGTCAACCGTCAGGGCGGCGGCATCTCGGCCCCGGCAGTGACCGAGAAGGACCTGGAGGACATCCGTCTCGCGGCCGAGCTCGGCATCGACTATCTGGCGGTCTCGTTCGCGCGCGATGCCGACGATATCCGCCGGGCGCAATCGGAGCTGCGCCGCTGGCGCGGCGAGGCGCGCGTCGTCGCCAAGATCGAGCGTCACGAGGCACTCGACAACCTGTCGGGCATCCTCTCGGTCAGCGATGCGGTCATGGTGGCGCGCGGTGATCTCGGCGTGGAGATGGGCTACGCCGAGCTCACCGGACTGCAGAAGACCATCATCCGCCAGTCCCTGCGCGCAATCGCGTGGTGATCACGGCCACGCAGATGATGGAATCGATGATTCAGAGTCCGATCCCGACCCGCGCCGAGGTCAGCGACGTGGCCAACGCGGTGCTCGACGGCACCGATGCGGTGATGCTGTCGGCCGAGACGCGCCAGGGCAAGTATCCGGTCAAGGCGGTGCAGGCCATGGCGGACGTGATCCGCGGCGCCGAGAAGTATCAGCTCGGCGCCATGCGCGTGATGGTGCGCGCCGAGGAGGAGTTCGGCAATACCGAAGAGGCGATCTCCATGGCGGTCATGTATACCGCCAATCACATGCGGGTGCGCGCGATCGTGGCGCTGACCGAGTCGGGCATGACGCCGCTGTGGATGTCGCGCATCCGCTCGGACATGCCGATCTACGCGTTCACGCGCCACGAAGCACGCGCCGGCGCGTGACGCTGTATCGCGGCGTCTACGCGGTGCCGTTCGACATCATGCACACCGAGACCACGGCTATCTACAGCGCGATCTTCGATCGCCTGCTCGAGCTGGGACTGGTGGACATCAACGACCTGGTGATCCTGACCAAGGGCGAGCTCTCGGGCGTCTCCGGCGGCACCAATTCAATGCAGATCCTGCGCGTCACCAAGCTCTAACGGCGCTCGCAACGAGACTGCCGGTACAGGCGACATTCACCGGTGGTTCGCTATGCTTGCCGCATGGTCGCTGAGCAGCTCCAGACGAAGCCGTCCACCGATCGGATCGACGGTCGGGCTTGATATTGCCCGGCGGCGGGGCGCGGGCGGCCTATCAGGTCGGCGCGCTCAAGGCGATCGCCGAGATCTGCCGGAGCCGCGCAATCCCTTTCCGGTCATCGTCGGCACCTCGGCCGGAGCGGTGGCGGCGGCGGTGCTCGCGGCCGGAGCGTATCGCTGGCAGCGCGCGATCGCGGCGCTCGGAGAGGTCTGGGCCAACTTCCACGTGCCGCAGGTGTTTCAGGTCGATGCGCTCAGCATGCTGCGCTCGGGGTTGCACTGGATGCTGTCGCTGCTCTCCGGCGGCGTCCTGCTGCCGCCGCCGCAGGCGCTGTTCGACAACTCGCCGCTGCGCGAGCTGCTCGCGGAACATATCGACTGGCGCAACCTGCAGCGCAGCATCGACGGCGGCGATCTGTGCGCGCCCTGGCGCTGTGTGCCACCAGCTACAGCTCGGCCTCCTCGGTGGCTTTCTTCCAGGCGGCCGACGATCTGTCGCCGTGGGTGCGGCAGCAGCGCATCGGCCGGCGCGACGCAGCTCACGCTCGATCACCTGATGGCGAGCCTGGGCGTGCCGTTCCTGTTTCCGCCGGTGCACCTCGGCGATGAGTTCTACGGCGACGGCGCGCAGCGCCAGCTCTGGCCGCTCAGCCCCGCGATCCATCTGGGCGCCGACCGGCTGCTGGTGATCGGCGTGCGCTCCGAGCACGGCGGCCGGCGTCAACGCCCGCGGCCACGCGGTGCGCTGCAGCCGCCCTCGCCCGGGCAGCTGTTCGGCTACATGCTCGACACGCTGTTCATGGATCAGATCTACGCCAACATCGAGCACATCCAGCGGCTGAATCAGGTGGTCGAGGTGGCGCCGAGCGCGGTGCCGGGCCTGCAAAAAGTGGCCACCATGGTGATCGCGCCGAGCGCCGACCTGCGCGTCATTGCGACGCAGCACGTCCGCAGTCTGCCGCGCGGGCTGCGGGCGCTGTTGCGTGTCATGGGTGCGCGCGGCGCCGGCGGCGCCCAGCTGGCCAGCTATCTGATGTTCGAGTCGGGTTTTACCACGGCATTGATCGAGCTCGGCTATAAGGACGCAATGCATCGGCGCGGGGATATCGTGGATTTCCTGACGGGCGCGCCGCTCGCCACTACCACCATGCTGCCGCCGCTGCAGCTGGCCGCGGGCGATGAGCCGCAGGTGTGACGAACCTCGTTTACAGCACCGGTCTGGGCGCCATGTGTGCGGGTTGCCGCCGGCCGGTTGCGCAATGTGCCTGCAAGAGCGCGAACGGCAAGCCGCTGCGGGCCGATGCCGGTGCGGTTCGGGTCGGCCGTCAGACTCAGGGCCGCGCCGGCAAAGGCGTTACAACCATCAGCGGTTTGCCCTTGGCGCCCGCGGCGCTGGCGACGCTGGCCGGCGAGCTCAAGCGCTTGTGCGGCAGCGGCGGTACCGTCAAGGACGGCGTCATCGAGATTCAAGGTGAGCACCGCGAGCGGCTGGTGGCCGAGCTGGTTCGCCGCGGCTTTGTCGCCAAGCGCGCCGGCGGCTAGCCGCTCGCGCGGATCTCCTGGGCCGAATCCGGCAGTGCGGAATGGCGCAATGCCACCTGCGGCCAACGCGGGGCGATGCGCGCCGCCAGCTGCTCGACGATATACACCGAGCGGTGCTGGCCGCCGGTGCAGCCGACGGCCACCGTCAGATAGCGGCGGTTTGCCGCCTGGTGCTCCGGGATTCGCGCCTCGATGAAACTGGCGACATCCTCGATGAAGCGCGCCACGCCGGGCTGGGCTTCCAGAAAGTGCACCACCGCCTCGTCGCGGCCGGTAAGCGCGCGCAGGCTCGGCTCCCAGTAGGGATTGGGCAGCGAGCGGGCATCGAATACGAAGTCGGCGTCCCCGGGTATGCCGTGCTTGAAGCCGAAGGATTCGAACAGTACCGACATGCGGTCGCGCGGCCGCTTGCCGACACGGCGATTGATCAGCTCGCGCAGCTCGTGCACGCCCATGCGCGAGGTGTCGATTACCAGATCGGCCGCATTGACCACCGGTTCGAGCAACGCGCGCTCCATGCCGATGGCTTCGTGCAGATTCTCGCCCTGCCGGCTCAGCGGATGCTTGCGTCGCGTTTCGGCGTAGCGGCGCAGCAGCTCCTCGTCGTTGGCGACCAGGAACACCAGCTCGCAGCGGATGCCGCTGCGCTTGAGCTCATCGATCAGCATCGGCACGGTGGCGATATCGGCATCCGGATTGCGGGCGTCGATGCCAATCGCGGTGCGCTGATACACCGCAGCCCGCTGCGCACGGTGTGGGAGATGAAGGTCTGCAGCAGCGCCGCCGGGATGTTGTCGATGCAGTAGAAATCCAGGTCCTCGAGCATGTGCAGGGCCACGCTCTTGCCCGAGCCCGACAGTCCGCTCAGGAAGATCAGGCGCATGAAACCTCCGCGGCGCCCGGCGTCAAAGCCGCCGGCAGCGCTCGGCCAGGGGCGCTACAGGCGCGCGATTTTTTGCGCTTGCTCGGCATGATGGTCGGTGAGCTTTTCCTTGTGCTTGCGTACCCGGCGCTCGAGTTTGTCGGCCAGCGCGTCGATCGCCGCATACATGTCGCCCTCGCTCGCCAGAGCATGGATGGTCTCGCCGCGCACGCGCAGCGTCGCCTCGGCCTTGTGCTGCAGCTTCTCGACCGTCAGCACGAAATGCGTGTCGATGACGTGGTCGAAGTGGCGCACGATGCGGCCGAGCTTCTTCTCGATGTAGCTGTGCAGAGCTGCCGTGATCTCGACATGATGACCGGTGACGCTCAGTTGCATGACCTCGTCTCCTTGTGTGTGACGGTGTGTCACTTGCCGTTAACTCGTCTGCGTTCGTTGGACGGGGCGAGACCCATCGTCTCGCGATATTTCGCGACCGTGCGGCGCGCGACCGGAATGCCCTCGCCCGAGAGGATCTCGGCGATCCGGCTGTCACTCAACGGTGCGGTTGAATCCTCCTCGCGAATGAGCTTGCGGATCTTGGCGCGGATGGCGGTCGAGGAGGTGCCGGAGCCGTTATCGCCCTCGACCTGACTAGAGAAGAAGTAGCGCAACTCGAACACCCCGCGCGGGGTGTGCATGTACTTGCCCGAGGTTACACGCGAGACGGTCGATTCGTGCATGCCGATGGCCTCGGCGATGTCGCGCAGGATCATCGGCCGCATGTGCTCCTCGCCGTGCTCGAGAAACTGCGTCTGGCGCTCGACTATCGAGCGCGCCACCTTGGTCAGGGTGTCGTTGCGGATCTCCAGGCTCTTGAGCAGCCAGCGTGCCTCCTGCAGTTGCGTGCGCATGCTGGCGTGACTGGTGCTGCGGCCGACCAGGCTGGCATAGCCCTGATTCAGCCGTACCCGCGGCAGGGTCGCGGCGTTGATCTCGACCGACCAGCCGCGCGGGGTACGGCGCACGAACACGTCCGGCACCACATATTCCGCCGCGCTGCCGCTGACCACGGAACCGGGCCGCGGCTGGCAGCCGCGTACCAACGCCACCGCCATCGCCAGCTCCTCATCGGAGGCCCGCAGTTCGCGTCGCAAGGCAGTGAGCTCGCGTTCGGCCAAAAGTTCAAGATGATGGCGGGCGATGGATTTCGCCAGCGCCAGTCCGGGGGTCGCGGGAGTGAGCTGTTCGAGCTGCAGCAGCAGACATTCACTCACCGAGCGTGCGCCGACTCCGGGCGGATCGAGCGACTGCACGGCGCGCAGCACCTCCTCGACTTCCTCTACGCCGGGATCCAGTTCCGGCTTGAGGCTGGCGCCGATGACGTCCAGCGGCTCGCTCAGGTAGCCATCGTCGTTGATGGCATCGATGATGGCGCGACCGATCGCCAGCTCGCGTGCCCCCAGTCGCGCCAGCTCGAGCTGCCATAGCAGGTGCTCGCGCAGCGATTGACCGGCGGAGTCGGCATACTCCTGCTGGCGATCGTCATCGCCGCCACTCCAGGGATTTTCCGCCGGCCCCACGGAGCCATCGGTCCAGCCGTCATCCACCACTTCGATCGCCGCTTCCTCGGGCGGGGCCGCGGCTTCGGGGGCGGTTTCCGCGGTCGATAACGGCTCGTAGGTGGCGTTTTCGACATCATCGTCCTGCTCGAGCATGACGTTGGATTCGAGCAATTCGCGGATATGCGCCTGCAGCTCGATAGTCGGCAATTGCAGCAGGCGGATTGCCTGCTGCAGCTGCGGCGTCATCGTCAGCTGCTGCCCGAGCCGCAGTTGCAGCGACGGCTTAAGCATGAAACGTGCCTGCGACCGTCAACCAGGAGGGCGACGGGGACGCATATCTGGATCTAACTACATGATAAATAAGAATTAGCAGGAGCGGTCCAACCCATCACAGGCGGAATGACTGGCCCAAGTACACCTCACGGACTTGGGGGTTGGCAAGGACTTGCTCCGCGGACCCGGATGCAATGACCACCCCGCGATCGACGATGTAGGCGCGGGCGCAGACGCCCAGGGTTTCGCGCACATTATGGTCGGTGATCAGGACACCGATGCCGCGGGCAGCCAGTTCGCGAATGATGCGCTGAATGTCGAGCACCGACAGCGGATCGACGCCCGCGAACGGCTCATCCAGCAGGATGAAGCGCGGCTCCGCGGCCAAGGCGCGCGCAATCTCGACCCGGCGACGCTCGCCGCCGGAGAGCGACATGCCGCGGGTATTGCGCACATGGCCGATGCGCAGCTCACTGAGCAACTCCTCGAGCCGCTGCTCGCGATCGGCGCGGTCGAGCTCAGCCCGCAGCTCCAGGATCGCCATGATATTGTCGGCTACCGAGAGCTTGCGGAATACCGAGGCCTCCTGCGGCAGATAGCCGATGCCGAGGCGTGCGCGCTGATCGATGCTCAGGGGCGTCAGGTCGCGATCATCGAGCAGGATCGAGCCGCCGTCGGCCGCGACCAAACCGACGATCATGTAGAAGGCCGTGGTCTTGCCGGCGCCATTGGGTCCGAGCAGGCCAACGACCTCGCCGGTGTGGATGTCGAGCGACAGATCGCGCACCACCGTTCGCGAACGGTAGCTCTTCCGCAGCGAGCGCGCCGCCAGCAGCGTCATGGCCGGCTGGTTGCCGGCGAGCATTGGCTCGCGGCCCCGGTGCCAATCGTGCCGGTCACCGGCCTCGTGTCACCCGGCGTGCTGTCCGCGCGCACGCGCTGCGTGGCGAGATCGTAGGAGATATGGCTGCTGTTGATGTCATTGCAGCCATCCGAGAGCCAGGAATCGCCGAGAAACTGCAAATCGTTATGCTCCATATCGAACGTGATGCGCGCGCGTGCCCGTGCGCGATCTGGCCATTCTCGAGCTTGTGTTCAAACCTGGCCGGTGCTCCCGCGGCGGACATCGAGCCGATGCGCTTGTTGACGAATTGCACCGTGGCCTTGTCGGCGTTGAGCTGGCCTTCAGGCAAAAACACCTGCACATGGCCGGTAAGCACCCACTGGCTGCTGCCGAGGTCGGGACCGGTGGCTTCGGCACGGTCTGCCTTGATGCGGCTGATGCCACGGGTGGTATCGACGATGTCGATGTCGTAGAGAATGATGCGGTCACGCTCGGCATCGAGGTGAGAGGCGGTATAGCACAGCGGTTCGGCGCAGGACGGCGCATCCGCCGGCAGCTCAGCGGCCCAGGCGCGGCCGGCCGGCAATAGCACCATGGTCAGCAGCATGCACAACGTCAACGCCCTGGGCCCCGGCGCGCGCTCAATGCAGCAACGCACCGCGCACCTTGGATGCCAGCTGTAACCGGTAGTTTTTCAGATCGGCACGCATGCCGTGGCCATTGAGGCGATTGCCGCCCCAATCGACACGCACGTTGCTCGGTGAAGTCGCCAGCTGTTGCGCCATATCCAGATGCAGCTGGTCGGTGTCGATTCGTATCAGGGTATCGGCGCCGGTCGGCAGGCCTTCGGCATGGACATTGCCGCTGAGCTCAGCGCTGCGCGCGTCCTCGGGCATCTGCCCGTGCTGCGCCGTCAGCGTCCACTGGTTGCCCGCCTCGGGCTGGTAGTTCAGTTTCGGGTCGGTCAGGAAAATGGTTCCCTGCGGGTGCGGTTGTTCGATGCGCGCCGCGTCCAGGCGATATAGCGCGATACCGTCCTGCCCGGTCTCGATCAGGCGGGCGTGCACCGCGGCGTAGCCGGGCTCTGCGGCGCCCACGTCGGTGGCGGCGGATTCGCTGCTGGTACTATCGGAGTCCTGAAAATACAGTAGCGCGCTCAGGATCGCGACCGACGCCAGCGCGAACAGCACCCGCAGAATCATCGCTGGCCCGCGCCGGCGCTCAGCAGCCAGTCGCACACCTCGCGCACTGCCCCGGCACCTCCGGGAAGCTGCGTGCAGCGGTGCGCGGCCGCGCGCGCGCAAGGATGGGCATCGGCAACCGCCACCGCGAGGCCCGCCTGCTGCAGCATGGGCACATCGGGTTCGTCGTCGCCGACGCAAGTGCATTGAGACCAGTTCAGCCCGAGCGTCTCGAGCAGCTCGCCCAGCGCCGCGCCCTTGTCGTCGACGCCGGTAAGCACGTGGGCGATACCGAGCTCCTGGCAGCGGCGCAGCACCGCCGGTGAGCGCCGGCCCGAGATCACCGCCACGGCGATGCCGGCCGCGAGCACGGCCTTGATACCGTGGCCGTCGCGCACGTGAAAGCTCTTGCCAAGCTCGCCCGAGGCCCCGTAGTGCAGCCGCCCGTCGGTCAGTACGCCGTCGACGTCGAGCGCCAGAAGACGCATCGCCACCAGCGAGTCGGGCGGCGCCCGCAGTGAGCGCGCCTCACTCACACCACACCTGCGCGCATCAGATCGTGGACATTGAGAGCGCCAATGAGATGCTGCTCGGCGTCGGTCACGAGCAAGGCGGTGACTCGATGTAGCTCCATGAGCGCTGCCGCGGCCGCGGCCAGCTCGCTCGCCGCTATGCGGCGCCCGCCGGGCGTCATGACTTCGCGCATGGTGGTCTTGTGCAGATCGACGCGCTGGTCGAGGGCGCGGCGCAAGTCGCCATCGGAGAACACGCCCACGACGCGCTGCTGCGCATCCACCACCGCGGTCAGGCCCAAACCGGTGCGGGTCATTTCCAGCAAAGCATCCGACAGCAGCGTCTCGAGACCCACCCGCGGCAGACCCTCGCCACGCCGCATGATGTCCTCGACCCGCAGCAGCAGGCGGCGGCCGAGGCTGCCGCCCGGGTGTGAACGGGCGAAGTCCTCGCTCGAAAAGCCGCGTGCTTCCAGCAGCGCCACCGCCAGCGCATCGCCCATCGCCAACGCCGCGGTGGTGCTGGCGGTCGGCGTTAAGTTATGTGGACAGGCTTCCTGCGGTACGCCGACGTTCAAATGCACATCGGCCGCCTGCGCCAGCGTCGACAGCGGGTTACCGGTGAGCGCAATCAATGGCACCCCCAGGCGCTTGACGTGCGGCAGCAGCGTCAGCACTTCCGCGGTTTCGCCCGAGTTCGACAAAGCCAGCAGCAGATCCCCGCGCGTGAGCATGCCCAGGTCGCCATGGCTGGCATCACCAGGATGCAGGAAAAATGCGGGGCTGCCGGTACTTGCGAGCGTGGCGGCGATCTTGTGCGCAATGTGGCCTGACTTGCCCATGCCGATCACGACGATGCGGCCGGTGCATAGCAGGCACAGCCGGCATGCCCGAACAAACACATCGTCCAGCCGGGCGCGCAGCGCTTCGAGTGCCGCGGCTTCGATTTCGAAGGTGCGGCGCGCGGTCTGCAACAGGGCTTGGTCGCTGGTGGCGCTGTGTTCGGGCGGCTTCATGGTGATTCTCGCGCCGCGCATGATAGCGCCTTAAGGCTGCGTAGATGACGCCTTCCTCGAGCCGCAATTGCCTTAAGATCACGACCCACTATGACTCCACAACAGATAACGCAACTGATTCAGGCGGCATTGCCGCAGGCGCAGGTCGAAGTCCGCTCGGACGACAATACGCACTTTTCGGCGCGCCTGGTCGGACCCGAATTCGCGGGCCTGCGGCCGCTCGCGCGCCACCAGCTGGTCTATCGGGCGCTGGGCGAGCGCATGGGACGCGAGATCCACGCACTCACGATCGAAGCCTTCACACCGCAGGAGTGGGCGGCGCGCGTCCAGAAGGAATCCCCCGGGCGTGGATAAATTGCAGATCACCGGCGGCATTGCGCTCGAGGGCGAGGTGCGCATCTCCGGCGCCAAGAACGCCACCCTGCCAATCCTGGCGGGAGCGTTACTGGCCGATGGGCCGGTAACCATCAGTAACGTGCCGCACCTGCAGGATGTCACCACCACCATCGAGCTGCTCAGTCGCATGGGTGTGACGGTGACCATCGATGAGCGTATGCGCATCGAAGTCGATGCCAGCACGATTCGCGAATACTTTGCACCGTACGAGCTGGTCAAGACCATGCGCGCCTCGATTCTGGTGCTCGGTCCGTTGCTGGCGCGTTACGGTCGCGCGGATGTCTCGTTGCCGGGCGGCTGTGCGATCGGCGCGCGACCGGTCAATATTCATGTGGCCGGTCTGCAGGCCATGGGTGCAGACATTCACATCGAGGGCGGCTATATCCGCGCGCGTGCCAAGCGCCTGCAGGGTGCGCGGCTGGTGCTGGAAGCCGTCACGGTCACGGGTACGGAGAATCTGATGATGGCGGCGACCCTCGCCGAGGGTCAGACCGTGCTGGAGAATGCCGCCCGCGAACCGGAAGTGATCGATCTGGCAAATTTTCTGATTGCCATGGGCGCGAAAATCCGTGGCGCGGGTACCGACCGCATCGTGATCGACGGCGTGCAGCGCTTGCACGGTGTGCACTACGAAGTGCTGCCCGACCGCATCGAGGGTGGCACCTATCTGGTCGCTGGCGCCATCACCGGCGGCCACGTGCGCATCAAAAACACGCGCCCCGAGCATCTGGATGCGGTGATACTCAAGCTGCGCGAGGCCGGAGCCACGGTCCATTGCGGTGACAATTGGGTGGAAGTGGACATGCGCGGCCGGCGTCCGCACGCCGTCGATGTACGCACTGCCCCTTACCCCGCCTTTCCTACCGACATGCAGGCGCAGTTCGCCGCCCTGGATACCGTCGCCGATGGCGTGGGCACGGTGGTGGAAACGATCTTCGAGAACCGCTTCATGCACATGCTCGAGATGCGGCGCATGGGCGCCGAGATCCGACTCGAAGGCAACACTGCCATCATTCACGGGGTGGGGCGGCTCACTGCGGCCCCGGTCATGGCGACGGACCTGCGCGCCTCGGCCAGCCTGGTGCTCGCCGGCCTGGTCGCCGACGGGCGCACCGAAATCGAGCGCATCTATCACATCGACCGCGGCTACGAGACGATCGAGGAAAAGCTCGCTCAGCTTGGGGCGCGCATCAAGCGGGTGCCGAACTAGCTGGAGCGCGGACGCTCGGTCACCGCCAGGGTGGTGTCTGATTCCGAGCTGCCACGCAGTACATGCAGCCGCACCCGGCTACCGGGCTTCTTGGCCGCAATCTGTGCCAGGGCTTCCTGGGCGTTATGAACGCCCTTGCCGTCAACCTCGGTAACGATGTCGCCAATGCGCAAGCCGGCGTCGACCGCCGGACTGCTGCGATACATGTTGGTGATGACCACCCCGCCGCGGGTCAGCCCAAGCTGTTGCGCCTGTTCGTCGCTGACATCTTCCGGCACGATTCCCGTCCAGCCGCGAATCACGCGTCCGTGATCGAGGATTTCGTCCATGACGCCGCGTGCGAGGTTTACCGGAATCGCAAAACTGATGCCTTCGACGCTGATATCGCCGCTGCTGTTCTTGCCCAGCACGGCGGTGTTGATGCCGATCAGTTCGCCCAGCGTGTTGATCAGCGCGCCGCCAGAGTTGCCGGCATTGATCGCGGCGTCGGTCTGAATGAAATCCTCGAAGGTCGCGACTCCGAGCTGACTTCGGCCGGTGGCGCTGACGATGCCGTGCGTGACCGTCTGCGACAGGCCCAGGGGATTGCCGATCGCCAGCACCCCGTCCCCGACCTGCAACTGATCGGAGCGGCCCAGCGGCATGACCGGCAACTGCTTGAGCTTGATCGACAGCAGGGCCAGATCGGTATCCGGATCCCGCCCGACTACCACGGCGCGGGTCACGCGCCCGTCAGCCAGCGTCACCATGATGGTGTCGGCATTGGCGATGACGTGATTGTTGGTAATGATATGACCGCTGGCGTCGACGATCACGCCGGAGCCCAGCGCCCGCTCGACGCGCCGCCGGTACAGCGGCCGAAGATCGCCGAACAATTGCGCGAGGGTTGAAGGACCGATCTGCTCAGTGACCAGCCGCGCGGTGGAGATATTGACCACGGCCGGCGCGGCACGGCGCACCGCCGCGGCATACGATTCCGCCGCCATGCCCGGGGAACCCTCGGGCACCGGAGCGGCGACAGCCGCTTCACCGGCGCCGGTGCCGGGTGTGGCTGCGGGGCCCCCTTGGGATGCGGAAACGCTTACGTCGGGGGAAGCTGCTGCCTCCGGCGGCGGCGCGGCGCTGGCAGGCGCGGCCGGCCGCTGCAGCAGCTGTGGATGCACGAACACAATGATGAACGCCAGCGCCAGCCCGCCGATGACACTGCCGGCTAGAAAGACCGCTGCGCGTCCCAGGCGATGCAGATTCATACTGTACTTGGCGTGGTCAAGCCCAAGGCGCATCCGAAGGGTTGTGTATAATGCGACACTTCCCGGGCTTAACGTAGCGTTCGTAGGCGCGCGGGCCGAGGTTTACCCGCCTGCGTGCATCAGAGAGTGAGCCATACATGAGTGACGTGGGCGCGATTGCGGGTGGCCAGGAGATCGATGAGAGCCGCAGAAAGTTTCTGACGGTGGCCACCAGCGCGACCGCAGCGGTCGGCGCGGTCCTGGCAGCGGTGCCATTCGTCGAATCCTGGGAGCCCTCGGAGCGGGCGCGCGCGCTCGGCGCGCCGGTGGTGGTCGATATCAGCAAGCTCGAGATCGGGCAGATGATCACGGCCACCTGGCGCAAGCAGGTCATCTACATCGTCGGCCGGGCGCAGACACTGGTCGACAAGCTCAGCGCCGAACGACGGCATCTCAAGGATCCGAAGTCGCAAGGATTCGATGCAGCCGACATATGCCCAGAACGAGATGCGCTCGCGGCGCGCCGAGGTGCTGGTGCTGATCGGCATCTGCACGCACCTGGGCTGCCTGCCCAAGCAATTCTTCGATCCGGGTGATCCGGTGCTCGGGCGCCAGCTGGCCGGGCGGCTTTCGCTGTCCCTGCCATGGCTCGCGCTTCGACATGGCCGGCCGCGTATTCGATGGCTCGCCGGCGCCCACCAATCTGAGCGTGCCGCCTTACAGCTTCAAGGACCAGCACACGCTGGTGGTCGGGCTCGATAGCATTCCGGCCACAGGAGCTGCCTGATGGCGCAACGAGGCTAGTCGACCAAGCCCGGCTTCTGGGGCTGGATCAACCGGCGCCTGCCGGTCGACAGTTTCGTCGCGCAGCCAGGTGCTCGAGTACTACGCGCCGAAGAACTTCAACTTCTGGTACTTCTTCGGCTCGCTGGCGATGCTGGTGCTGGTCATGCAGCTGCGTCACCGGCATCTTCCTGACGATGTTCTACAAGGTCGGGCGAGGCCACGGCCTTCGACTCGGTCGAATTCATCATGCGCGAGGTCAACTACGGCTGGCTGCTGCGCTACCTGCATTCGACCGGCGCCTCGGCATTCTTCCTGGTGATCTACCTGCACATGTACCGCGGCATGATGTACGGCTCGTACAAGGCGCCGCGCGAGCTGCTGTGGCTGTTCGGCATGATCATCTACCTGGCGCTGATGGCCGAGGCATTCCTGGGCTACGTGCTGCCCTGGGGCAACATGTCGTTCTGGGCCGCCACCGTGATCATCAATCTGTTCGGCGCCATCCCGGTCATCGGGCCGGGGCTGGTGGAATGGATCCGCGGCGACTACGGCATCGCCGATGCCACGCTCAATCGCTTCTTCTCGCTGCACGTGGTGGCGGTGCCGCTGTTGCTGCTGCTGCTGGTGGTGCTGCACCTGGTGGCGCTGCGCCAGGTCGGCTCGAACAATCCCGACGGCATCGAGATCAAGGAGAACAAGAACGCTTCAGGGCTACCGCTCGACGGCATTCCGTTCCATCCCTACTACACGGTCAAGGACCTGTTCGGGGTCGGCGTGTTCCTGACGCTGTTCGCGGTCGTGGTGTTCTTCGTGCCGACCTTCGGCGATCTGTTCCTCGAGAAGGCCAACTTCGAGCCCGCCAATCCGCTCTCGACCCCGGATCCCATCTCGCCGTCCTGGTACTTCACGCCCTACTACGCGATCCTGCGCTCGGTTCCCGACAAGGCCACCGGCGCGGTGCTGATGCTGATCGCGGTGTCGGCATTCTTCTTCCTGCCGTGGCTGGATCGCTCGCCGGTCAAGTCGATCCGCTATCGCGGCTGGATCTTCAAGCACCTTCCTGGCCTGTTCATCGTGTCGTTCCTCGGCCTGATGTACCTGGGTCTGCAGCCGGCGCAGGGCATCTACGTGACCTGTCGCGGGTGTGCTGCGTGCCGTATTTCGCGTTCTTCGTGCTGATGCCGTGGTACACGCGCATCGATCCGGTCAAGCCGGTACCCGAGCGAGTCACGTTCCATGCGTTAAGCTCGCAAGCTGCCTGCTGATGCTCGTGGCGCTGGCCGCGCTGCGTGGCCGCTTGTCGGCCGGCTGCGCCGCCGAGGCGGCCAGACCGGCCGCCGAGGAGCAGCGCCGGTGGACTGGGAGAGCTGGCACGCCGGCAATTCGGTCAGCGACCTGGCCTCGTTGCAGCGCGGCGCGCGCAATTTCATGAACTACTGCAACGGCTGCCACGCCCTCAAGTACATGCGCTATCAGCGCATGGCCGAGGATCTGAAGATTCCGACCGCGGTGCTCGGAAGCCGAGCTGGTGGCACCGGGGCAGCAGCAATCTCGACTACATCGCCACGCCGCATGCCGGCAGCGATGCGGTCAACTGGTTCGGCAAGGTGCCGCCGGACCTGTCGTTGATCACGCGCTCCAAGGGCACCGACTATGTCTATCGGTTCCTGAAGACCTTCTACGCCGATCCCAGCCAGTCCGACCGGCAGCAACAACCTCGCCTACCCGAGCGCGGCGATGCCGGCGGTGCTGTCGGATCTCGAGCGGCGTCAACGAAGCCGTGTTCAATCAGCGCAAGGATGGGCACGGACAAGGTGTTCGATCATTTCGACGACCGCTGGTCGCCGGCAACATGACCGCGCAGCAGTTCGACCGGTTCGTGCGCGATACGGTGAATTTTCTCGACTACGTCGGCGAGCCGGCGCAGGTCGAGCGGCGTTTCATGGGCATCTGGGTGGTACTGTTCCTGATCCTGCTGACCTGGTTGGCATTGCTGCTGAAGAGCGAATACTGGAAAGACGTGCATTGAGCGTCGAGTGCAACGTCGACGTCAGCAGTTGCGCCTCGATCGACGCGATCTGCCAGGAGAGCTGATTCGTGTCCAGTCGCCGCTCAGTCATGACGCTGTTTTCAGCGCCCGATGAACCGCACAGCCATCGCACGCGCATCGTGCTGGCGGAGAAGGGCGTCGAGATCGACATCATCAACGTGGTGCCGGGGCGCTACCCCGAGGACCTGCTCGATCTGAATCCCTACCACAGCCTGCCGACGCTGGTGGATCGGGATCTGGTGCTGTACGACTCGCGCGTCATCATCGAGTATCTCGATGAGCGCTTTCCGCACCCGCCGCTGATGCCGGTCGATCCGATCCTGCGCGCGCAGTTCCGCCTGGCGCTCTATCGCATCGAGCGCGACTGGTACGGACTGGCGCAGGCAGATCGATGAGGACCACGACAAGAAGCACGCAGCGCCAAGAATCGCAAGATCCTGCGCGATGCGATCCTGCAGAGCGCGGACGTCTTCAAGGTCAAGCCCTACTTCCTGAGCGACGAGTTCTCGCTGGTGGATGCCAGCATCGCGCCGATCCTGTGGCGGCTGCGCCGCTACGAGATCGATCTGCCGCCGCAGGCGCAGGCGCTGCGCGCTACGCCAGCGCACTGTTCGCGCGGCCCTCGTTCCGCGCCAGCCTGTCGGATGCCGAGATCGAGATGAGGGCAGGCTGATGTCGTCAGCGAAGAACGAGAGCGAAGCGCGGCGGCGTCTCCCGCCGACCCTATCTGCTGCGCGCGATGCATGAGTGGATCAGCGACAGCGGCCACACGCCGCACGTGATCGTCGATGCGTTGCGCGCCGGCGTCGAGGTGCCGTCGGCCTACGTCAAGGACGGCAAGATCGTGCTGAATCTGTCGATGACGGCGACCCAGACGGCTGCAGCTCAAGAACGATGGCATCGAATTCGATGCGCGCTTCGCCGGCGTCGTGCATCACGTGCGCGTGCCGATGCTGGCGGTGCTCGGCGTCTATGCGCGCGAGACCGGTGAGGGCATGATCTTCTCCGAGGCGGAAGCCGAGCCGCCGCCGCCGGACGGCCATCGCAGCCGGAGACGTCCGCAGCGCCGTCCGGCGAGCGCCGGCGCGCGAAGCTGACCGTGGTCAAGTAGTCCGGTAGCGGCGCAGCGTCAGCCGGCTTCGAAGGCCGCCTTCGATCCACTCGACCGGGCCATCCGGCGCGCTCAGCAGCAGCGCATGTCGAAGCGCACCGTCGAGCTGCGCCAGCGCGGGCTGCCGCCGCAGCAGGTATGCGCGTGGCGCGCACGATGCGCACGCGTTTGGCGTGCGGTGATGCTGGCGGCCGCGCCGCCGAAATGTCCGCGCGCGAGCGCAGCCGCACTTCGGCGATCACCAGCAGCTCCGCCGCCGCGCGACGATGTCGAGCTCGCCGCATGCGGCAGCGGAAGTTGCGTCGACAGCACGCGTGAAGCCCGCCTGCTCGCAATAACGTGCGCGGCGCGCTGCTCCGCCTCGCGTGCCGAGGCTGCTGGCGATCGACTGGGTAGGCTCCCATGCGGTGTGACGCACGAGCGCATCGCGGCAATATGAGCGCGCGTCGAGCTCGGCTATGTCTGCTGGCGTTGCAAATCGAATGCGTGTCGCTGCCGAAATGGCGCACGCTCAGGGCGCTGCCGGCGTCGGCCGCAGCCGGCTGCGGCTCGCCGTTGCGGACCTGACCCAGATCAGATCGCGCTGCACGCGCCGGTCGGCATCGAAGTGCAGCTGCCCGGTGAGGCCGGCGATCTGCACGTCGGCCGGATTGCGACCCTTGGCCGACATCGCCAGCATCAGCTGGCAGGCGTCATAGCCGAAGGCGAACAGGCGGCTGCGCCAGGCGGTGCGGTTGTCCCAGGCTTGCGCGATGGTGTCGCGGATCGCATCGATGCTGCCCTCGCCGCTGACCATCCAGGGCATGTCCGGATACATGAGGCCGTCGATGTCCTGATTGGAGGCGGCCGAATCCGGCTCGTAGGCGTTCGAGAGCGAGTAGCTCGGAATGTCGCCGGCGTAGAAGTAGTTGAGCTGCGGCTCGATCAGGCGCGCGGTGGTCGGCGCTCGGTGCGGCGATGAAGACGAACTCGATGTCGCCACGCTGGCGCGGCTCGAAGTTGAACTTGCCGCCGAGCACGCTCTGCAGGCGCTGGTGGCGCGCCACGCTGTCGTCGATGCGCAGCACTGCTCTGCAGTTCGATCGCCGTAATCGTGTCCCGCCGGATCGTAGCTGGCCAGCGGCGATCAAGCTGCCGCCGCCGGCGGTGAGCTCGCGCGTGAAGGCATCGCTCACGCGCGCTGCCCCAGTCGCCGCGCGGCACCAGGGCGATGCCGCGGTGGTGGCCGTCGGCGAGCAGGCGCTGCGCCACAAGCCGCGCCTCCTCCTCGGGCGACAGCGCGAACTGATACAGGCCGTGGGGCGCGGGCTGGTCCGAGGGCAGGAAATTCAGCGCCAGCACCGGCACGGCTGCGGGCCCAGCGCGGCGACCGCGGCGACGTCCTCGCGCGTCAGCGGTCCGACGATGAAACTGCTGCCTGCGGCGTGCGCCTGCGCGAGGGCGTCGGGCCCGGCAGCGCTGCCGGTGTCGTAGAGGTGCAGCTCCGGGCGGTTCGCCGGCGGCAGCTGATAGATAGGCGCTCAGAAAGCCATCGCGCACGGTCAGCGCCTGGGCCGCCGCCGGTCCGGTCAGCGGCAACAGCAGCGCGACGCGCGCACCGAGCGCGGGCGGTCGGCAGCGGCGCTCGGGAACGCCTGCGCCAGCACCTCGGCGCCGGGTGATTGGGATAGCTGCGCGCGCCAGCGCGCCGCATTCCGCATCGCGCCGTGAGCGAGGCAGCGCGCGCCTGGGTCGCGATGGCGCCGAGCTCGAGCCAGCCGCGCACCACCGGATCCTGGCTGGCCTGGCGGATCGAGCTTGACGCCGCGGTCGCGCGCATCGCGCAGACCGGCCAGCAGCTGCGAGCGCAGCCCGGTGCGCTCGCTGGCACTGGCGGCGAAGCGTTCGCCGGCCATCTCGGCCAGGATGCGTCGACCGGCCGCGCGGCGGCCAGCGCGATGCGCATCTTGAGCGCGTAGAAGCGCTGCGCGCCCGGCGGCCGCGGCCGGCTCCGGCAGCGCGGCGATCTGCTGCCAGGCGTCCTGGGTGATGCTCGGTCTCGAGCGAGGCCTCGGCACTGAGCAGGGAGCGCTCGGTAGCCTGCGCCGGCGTGAGCGCGATGGCACTGAGGCGCGCCAGCACGCGTGCGGCGTCGGCGGCCGCGGCCGGCGGCGAGCCATTCGCGCGCCGCGGCCAGCAGCGCATCGGCCTGTGCTGCAGCCGGCACTGGCGACGGCCAGCGCTCTCGTACTGCGCCGCGGCCTGCGCGTGATCGGCCGCGGCGCCGGCAGCTTGGGCCGGTGCCTTCGGTGTCGCCGGAGGTGCCGCGGCCGGTAGGGCGGATAGCGCGCCGCAGGCCGCCAGCTGCCAGCACGGCGAGCGACAGCCAGCGCGCGCCTGACTGCCGCCGTCTGCATCTGCGTGTTCGACATCATGACCTGCAAGCTTGAGTGAGTGGCCGCGGCCCGGTAGGCCCGCGGCATGCATCATCCGACAGGAGTCGGCAAATTATAGTGGATCCATCGCAGCCAGCTCCCAGCCGCCGGCAGGCTCGAGGTGGTGGCGACCCCGATCGGTAATCTCGCCGACCTGGCGCCGCGCGCGCGCGAGGCGCTTGCGGGCGGCCGATCTGATCGCGGCCGAGGATACACGCCGCACGCAGGCGCTGCTGCGCGCGCATCGGCGTATCGCGGCCCACTGATCTCGCTGCACGAGCACAACGAAGTCGGGCCGCATCGAGGTCCTGCTACGATGAGCTGCGCGCCGGCAAGGTCGTCGCGCTGGTCAGCGATGCCGGCACGCCGCTGCTGTCCGATCCGGGCTATGCGCTGGTGCGCGCTGCGGCCGCGGCCGGCATCGAGGTGCGCGCCATTCCCGGTGCCTCGGCGCTGACCGCGGCGCTGAGCATCGCCGGGCTGCCGACCGATCGATTCGTGTTCGAGGGCTTCCTGCCGGCGCGCGGCGGCGAGCGCGCACGAGCGCACTGGCGCGGCTCGCAGCCGAGCCGCGCACGCTGGTGTTCTTCGAGGCGCCGCATCGGATCGCGGCAACGCTGGCGGATCTCGGCGCAGCTGTTCGGCGGCGCAGCGGCGCGCCGTGATCGCGCGCGAGCTCACCAAACTGCACGAGGCCGTGTATCGCGGCACGCTCGCGGAGCTGCGCCGCGGCGGCGGCGCAGGATGCCAATATCAGCCGCGGTGAGATCACGCTGCTGGTCGAGCGGTGCGCCGAGCCGGGCGAGCAGGGCGCCGACCGGGCGCTGCTGGCGCGGGCGCTGAAGCTGCTGCTGGCCGAGCTGCCGCCGGCGCGTGCCGCCGCCATCGCCGCGCAGCTTGCCGGGGTCACGACGCAGCGAGGCCTACGCGCTGGCGCAGCGTGCTGCGTCGGCGCGCCAGCGATGGAAGTTGAGGGTGAACCCTGAAGCCAGTATGGTGCCGGCGCGGAGAGTCGGCTGGGCAGTCGCTGCGTCGCTTCGCGCGGCGTGGAGGAAAGTCCGGGCTCGGCGGGCAGGGTGCCAGGTAACGCCTGGGGGGCGCGAGCTCACGGAAAGTGCAACAGAAAGTAAACCGCCGAAGCGCCGGCAACGGCGCTGGTAAGGGTGAAACGGTGCGGTAAGAGCGCACCGCGTCGATGGCAACACCGACGGCACGGCAAACCCCACCTGGAGCAAGGCCAAATAGGGAAGTCGCAGCCTCGCAAGGGGCTGCAGCGCGCGCCCGCGCGTGCTTCCGGGTAGGCCGCTTGAGGCGTGCGGTGACGCAGGTCCCAGAGGAATGACTGCTCACGACAGAACCCGGCTTATAGGCCGGCTCTCCGCCTCGATTGCGAGCCCGCTCCAGCGTCGGTTGAGAGCCGCCGCTACAACATCGAATATCGTCGAGCTTTCTGGTCTCAAGTCCCTGATCCACATACAGTCTCGCTGTTTAGCGTCTCGCCGGAATCCCGACGGGACCTACGTCCAGCACGTAAGTACCTACTGCGCTTCAAAATTTCCAACGTCAAGACGTTGACATGCCGGCATCCTGCATTTCTATAGTGGCGCCAAGTGGGAAAAAGTGGGGAGAGATGGGCGGATTCTGCCCACATGATCTAATGTTCCGCGGTGCAGCAAAAGTCACTCTGGATGACAAGGGGCGCGTGGTCCTCCCGGCGCGCTACCGCGAGCGTTTACTCGAGCGCTCCGCGGGCCAGCTGGTGGTGACGGTGGACCGGGACGGAGAGTGCCTGCTGCTGTACCCGCTGATCGACTGGGAGCAGGTCGAGCGGCGGCTGATGGAGCTGCCGAGCCTGCACGACGACGTCGCGGCGGCTGCAGCGCCTCATGGTCGGACATGCGACCGACCTGGCGCTCGACGGCCACGGACGCATGCTGCTGCCGCCGGAGCTGCGTGAATTCGCCGGTCTGGAGCGGCAGCGCGATGCTGCATCGGGCAGGGCAGCCGCTGCGAACTGTGGGACGAGACCCGCTGGTTGGAGCGGCGCGATAGCTGGCTGAAGACGAGACAGCCGATCCACCGAGCTACCGGCGCAACTCGATTCGCTGTCGCTGTAGAGCGGCGGCCTGGCAATTACGGGGAACAGGGAGTTGGATGAGCACACGCCGGTGCTTGTCGAGGAGGTGCTTGCGGCTCTGGCGATCCGCCCGGCCGGCCTCTACGTCGATGCGACCTTCGGTCGCGGCGGCCACAGCGCGCGCATCCTCGGGCGCTCGGCCCGCAGGGCGGCTCGTGGCGATCGATCGCGATCCGGCGGCGATCGCGGCGGGGCGGCTGCGTTTTGCGCAAGAGCCGCGGCTGCATCTCGTGCACGGGGAATTCGCGCAGCTCGCGCGCTGCGTGCGCGCGCAAGGGCTTGGCGCGCAGTGCGATGGCATCCTGTTCGATTTCGGCGTCTCCTCGCCGCAGCTGGACGATGCAGCGCGCGGCTTCAGCTTCGCCCAGGACGGCCCGCTCGATATGCGCATGGATCCGACGCGCGGCCAACCAGTTTCCGCATGGCTCGCGCGGGCGAGCAGCGATGAGATGCGCCACGTGATCGCGACGCTGGGCGAAGAGCGTTTTGCCGGCCGCATCGCCCGCGCCATCGTGCGCGCGCGCGAGACCGAGCCGCTGCACGCGCACCGCGCAGCTGGCGGCGCTGGTGGCGCGCGCGTGCGTACGCGCGAGCCCGGCAAGCATCCGGCCACGCGCACCTTCCAGGCGCTGCGCATCTGGTCAACGACGAGCTCGGCAGATCGAGCGCGCGCCTGGCGCAGGCGCTCGGAGCTGCTCGCGCCCGCGCGGCCGGCTGGTGGCCATCAGTTTCCATTCGCTCGAGGACCGGCTGGTCAAGCAGTTCATCCGCCGCCATTCCGAACCCGATCCGGCGCTCGCCGGCGCTGCCGCAACTGCCGCCGCAGGCTGCAGCCGCCGCTGCGCCGCGTCGGGCGCAAGCAGCGAGCCTCGGCAGCAGGAAATCCGCCGCCAATCCCGCGCGCGCGCAGCGCGCTGCTGCGCGAGCGTGCCGAGAGGCCATCTGCCGGTACGTGCCACGCGCACCGCAGTTCGACATGACGCTGGCTGAACCTGGTGCGCTGGCCGTGGCGCTGTTGTGGTGTGCAGTGCTCGGCTCGGCCGCAGGCGCCATCTACTGCCAAGTACCGCGCGCGCGAGCTGTTCGTCGAACTCGAGCGGCTCAACAGCAGCCGCGACGAGCTCGATGCGTGAATGGGGCCGATCTGCAGCTCGAGCAGAGCGCCTGGTCGACCTACGCCTTCGTCGAGCGCGTCGCCAGCGAGCGGCTGCACATGAGCATCCCCGATCCGCGCGACATCGAGATCGTGCCGCCATGATGCTCTGGTCGTCGGGTGCGCGCAGCGCATCGGGCAGCCGCGCGCGCAGCGCACGCCGGCAGCGCGCGGCCGCGCGCCGGGCGCGCTAGCTTCAGCCGCGGCAGCGAGGCGCCGGCGCGCTATTCGTTCGCGCTGCGCTCTGCGGCTGCTGTTCGGATGCTGCTGCTGGCAGCGCTCGGCCTGCTCGGCCGCGCCGTGGATCTGCAGCTGGTCGATCACCGTTCCTGGCGCAGCAGGGCGATGCGCGCTTCTCGCGCGTGGCGGCGATCGTCGCGCATCGCGGCAACATCACCGATCGCAACGGCGAGCCGCTGGCGGTCAGCACGCCGGTGGATTCGGTCTGGGTCGATCCGCAGCGAGCTGCCGGGCAATCTCGAGCAACTGCCGCGGCTGGCCGGCGTGCTCGGCGATCGACCGCCAGGCGCTGCTGCGCCACGTCAGCAGCAACATGGATCGCGAGTTCCTGTATGTGGCGCGCGGAGTGCAGCCGAGCGATGCCGAGCGCGTCAAGGCGCTGGACATGCCGGGCGTCAATCTGACGCGCGAGTACCGCCGCTACTATCCGGCCGGCGAAGTCACCGGACACTGCTCGGCTTCACCAGCATCGACGATGCCGGCCAGGAAGGCGCGGAGCTGGCGTTCGATAACTGGCTCGCGGGCGAGGACGGCGCCAAGCGCGTGATCCAGGACAGCACGGGCCGCAAGGTCGAGGACGTCGAGAGCATCCGCCCGGTGCGCCCGGGACGCGACCTGGCGCTGAGCCTGGATCTGCGCATCCAGTACCTGGCCTATCGCGAGCTCAAGAGCGCGATCCTCGAGAATCGCGCGCACGCCGGCTCGGTGGTGGTGATCGACATCGATACCGGCGAAGTGCTGGCGATGGTCAACCAGCCCGCCTACAACCCCAACGACCGCGCGCAGTTGACGCCGGCGACCTATCGCAATCGCGCGGTCACGGATCTGTTCGAGCCCGGCTCGAGCATCAAGCCGTTCATCGTCGCGGCCGGGCTGGCCTCGGGCAAATTCAACACCAACAGCGTCATCGACACCAATCCCGGCTTCATCCAGGTCGGCGCCACTACCTTCCCCGACGAACACAACCTCGGCGCCATCCCGCTGGCGACGGTGCTGGCCAAATCCTCCAACGTCGGCATGGCGAAGCTCGCGCTGCAGCTCGAGCCGCAAGCAGATCTGGAGACACGTCTGAATCACTTCGGCTTCGGGCAGGTGACCAGCAGCGGATTTCCGGGCGAATCGGCCGGCGTGTTCACCGACTACTCACACTGGCGCGCGATCAGCATCGCGACGCTGTCGCACGGCTATGGCATCTCGGTGACGCCGCTGCAGCTGGCGCAGGCCTACGCGACCATCGGCGCGCTGGGCATGCGCCGCCCGGTGTCGCTGCTGCGGCTGGATGCCGCGCCGGCCGGCGAGCGCGTGCTCGATCCCGTGGTGTGCCGCGAGCTGCTGGGCCTGCTGGAGGCGGTAACCACCCAGGAAGGCGCCACCGGCGTGCGCGCCAAGATTCCCGGCTATCGCGTCGCGGGCAAGACCGGCACTGCCTGGAAGTCGAGCAACGGCACCTATTCAAAGGATCGCTACACCTCGGTGTTTGCCGGCGTTGCGCCGGCGTCGCATCCGCGCCTGGCGGCGGTCGTGGTGATCGATGAGCCGACCGCCGGCAAGCACCTCGGTGGCGATGTCTCGGCGCCGGTGTTCTCCGCCGTGGTCGGCGGCGCGCTGCGCCTGCTGGCCGTGCCGCCGGATGAGCTGCGTCGCCCGCCGAGATGCTTACCCGCGGCCAGAAGGTGGCGCAGCGATGACCGGCGCACCGGCCGCCGCAGACCTGGCGGCCGCTCAAGGCGGTGCTCGGCGGCCTGGTCGACGTGCCCGAGTCCTGGAGGTCTCCGATCTGACGCTCGACAGCCGCAGGTGACGCCCGGGCGCGGCGTTTTTTGCCTGCCGCGGCGGCACGCACCATGGCCTCGAGTTTGCGTGCGCCGCTGCGGCCGCCGGCGCGCGCGCGATTCTGTGGGAGCCGGCCCCCGGCGTATCGCCGCCGGCGGTGGATGGCTCGATCGTGGTGCGGGCGATTCCCAATCTGCGCGCGCAGCTCGGCTACATCGCCGATCGCTTCTTCGATGCGCCCTCGGCCAGTCTCGACCGTGGCCGGTATCACCGGCACCAACGGCAAGACCACCTGTGCCTGGTTGCTGGCGCAGGCGCTGGAGCGCAGCGGCCGGCGCGCCGCCTATATCGGCACGCTCGGCGGCGGCGCGACCGACGCGCTGAGCTGCGCTGGGCACCACGACGCCGGATGCGGTGACGTTGCATCGCCTGCTGGCGCGGCTGCGGGCACGGCGTTCGAGGCCGTGGCCATGGAGGTCTCCTCGCACGCGCTCGATCAGGATCGCTGCGCGGGCGTGCGCTTCCATACCGCGGTGTTCACCAATCTCACGCGCGATCATCTCGACTATCACGGCGACATGGCCGCCTACGGTGCCGCCAAGGCGAGGCTGTTCGATTGGCCGACGCTGGCGGTGCGCGTCATCAATGTCGATGATCCCTTCGGCCTGGAGCTGGCGCAGGCAGCGCGTCGCCGCGCCGGCTCGGCGCAGTTGTTTCTGACCTCGCAGCGGCCGCAGCAGTGGCTCGATCGGCGGCGCGGACTATGTGTGCGCCGGCAGCGTACGCGCCGGTGAAGGCGCGATGGAACTCGAGATCCTGAGCAGCCGTGGCGCGGCGCGGCTGTCGAGCGCGCTGATCGGCGACTTCAACGTCGACAATCTGCTGACCGTGCTGGCGGTGCTGCTGGCCTGGGAAGTGCCGCTCGCAGCGGGCCTGCGAGGCGCTGTCGCGTGTTCGGCGCCGCCGGGACGCATGCAGCCGGAGGGCGGCGGCGCGTGCCGCTGGTGCTGATCGATTACGCCCACACGCCCGATGCGCTGGCAAGCGCGCTGCGCGGCGCGCGCGCCACTGCCGCGGGCGGCTGCAGTGTGTGTTCGGCTGCGGCGGCGAGCGCGACTCGGGCAAGCGCAGCGAGATGGGGCGCATCGCGGCGCGCGCCGCCGATGCGCTGATCGTCACCGACGACAATCCGCGCGGCGAGGATCCGCAGCAGATCACCGCCGCCATCATGCAGGGTATCGATGCCGCCGGCGGCGGCAGCCGCGCCCGCGTCATTCACGATCGCGCGCAGGCGATTCGCAGCGCGCTGGGCGCGGCCAGCGCCGACGATGTGGTGCTCGTGGCCGGCAAGGGGCACGAGGAGTATCAGGTCATCGGCGGCGAGCGGCGCGCCTTCAGCGATGCCAAGGTGGTGCGCGCGGCGTTGCGCGAAAGGGGCTGTGCATGATCCGCACCCTGTCGCAGTTTGCCGCAGCCTGTCACGGCCGGCTGATCGGCGCTGACCGCGAATTCGGCGAGCTCGCGATCGATTCGCGCAAACTCGCGCCGGCGATCTGTTCGCAGCGCTGCCC
This sequence comes from uncultured Gammaproteobacteria bacterium, assembly GCA_963735775.1. GTDB lineage: Bacteria > Pseudomonadota > Gammaproteobacteria > Steroidobacterales > Steroidobacteraceae > FEN-1191. The sequence continues at coordinate 835,140 of CAVTMG010000001.1, forward strand.
GGCGAGCGCCTCGATGGCCACAGCTTCGTCGCCGCCGCGGCCTCCGCCGGTGCCGCCGGCGCCCTGGTGCTGCGGCGACTCGATGCCCCGCTGCCGCAGATCGTCGTCGCCAATGTCGAGCAGGCGCTGGCCAGTGCCGCGCGGGCGGCGCGCGCGCAGTTCGCCGGTCCGGTGATCGGCGTGGCCGGCAGCAACGGCAAGACCACGGTCAAGGAGATGCTGGCCGCGATTCTCGCGCAGCTCGGTCCGTGCCTGGCGACGCGCGGCAATCTGAACAATCACCTCGGCGTGCCGATGACGCTGCTGCGGCTGGATGCCACGCATCGCAGCGCGGTGATCGAGATGGGCGCCAATCGTCGCGGCGACGTCGAGCAGCTGGTGCAGATCGCGCGACCCGGAATCGGGCTGATCACCAACGCCGGCGCCGAGCACCTCGAGGGCTTCGGTTCGCTCGAAGGCGCGGCGCGCGCCGAAGGCGAGATGGTGTGCGGTCTGCCCGCCAGTGCCACCGCCGTCATCAACGCCGATGATGCCTATGCTTCGTTGTGGCGCGCGAGTACCGCGGCGCGCGTGTGCAGCTTCGGGCTGCGGCAGGAGGCGGACTTCCGTGCCGAGGAGCTGCGCTTCGAGGCCGGCCCGCAGGGATTTTGCACGCGTTTCCGCGTGCGCAGTCCCGCCGGCAGTGCGGCGGTCAGCCTGGCGCTGGCCGGCCGCCACAACGTCGTCAATGCCCTGGCGGCCGCGGCCGCCGCGGTCAGCGCCGGCGCCGAGTCTGGCGCAGGTGGCCGCGGGCCTGAGTCAGATGCGCGCGGTGCGCGGACGCCTGCAGTTTCAACGCACGCGTCATGGCGCCTGGCTCATCGACGACTCCTACAACGCCAATCCCAGCTCGGTGCGCGCCGGCCTCGAGGTGCTCGCTGAACTGCCCGGGCGGCGCTGGCTGGTGCTCGGCGACATGGCCGAACTGGGCGACGCCGGCGCGGCCAGCCACCGCGAGATCGGCGAGTTGGCGCGCGCGCTCGGGGTTGAAAGGCTGTTCAGCTTCGGCGCCCTGGCGGCCTTGGCCGCCGACACCTTCGGCGCCGGCGCCGAACGCTTTGGCGATGCAGCGGAGCTGGTGCGGGCACTCGATGCGACGCTCGCCGCCGACGTGCGCGTACTGATCAAAGGCTCGCGTGTCAACCGGCTCGAGCGCGTGGTCGAGGCGCTGCTGGCGAGCGCCGACGCGCGCAGGGCGGGCTGAGATGCTGTACTGGTTCGCCAAGCTGCTGGCGGTGCATTACACGGGCTTTCACGTGTTCTCCTACCTGACGCTGCGCGCGATTCTGGCGGTGATGTCGGCACTGAGCATGGCGCTGCTGGTGGGTCCGAGGATGATCTCGCGCCTGTCGCGCTACCAGATCGGCCAGGTGGTGCGCGACGACGGGCCGCGCTCGCATCTGCCCAAGGCCGGCACGCCGACCATGGGCGGCGCATTGATCATCGTCGCCATCGCCGTCAGCACGCTGTTGTGGGCGGATCTGCGCAATCGCTTCGTCTGGATCACGCTTGGCGTCACCGTGGGCTTCGGCATCATCGGCTTCTACGACGACTACCTGAAGCTGGTGGTGGGCAATTCGCGCGGCTTGACCGCGCGCTGGAAATACCTGTGGCAATCGGTGCTCGGGCTCGGGGCCGCGGTGTTGCTGTACCGCACGGCACAGGTGCCGGCGGAGCTGGAATTCTTCGTGCCCTTCGTCAAGAGCGTCAGCGTGCCGCTGGGCGCGTTCGGTTTCATCGCCCTGGGCTATTTCATGATCGTCGGCATGAGCAACGCGGTGAACCTGACCGATGGCCTGGATGGCCTGGCGATCATGCCGGCGGCGATGGTGTCCGGGGCGCTGGGCATCTTTGCGTACGCCAGCGGCAATTCGATCTTTGCCAATTACCTGTCGATTCCGGCGATCCCGCAAGCCGGCGAGCTGCTGATCTTCTGTGGCGCGCTGGCCGGGGCGGGGCTGGGATTCCTCTGGTTCAATTCCTATCCGGCGCAGGTGTTCATGGGCGACATCGGCGCGCTCGCGCTCGGCGCCGCACTCGGTGTGGTGGCGATCATCGTGCGGCAGGAGATCGTGGCGCTGGTCATGGGCGGCATCTTCGTGCTCGAGACCGCATCGGTAATCCTGCAGGTGGCCTCATTCAAGCTGACCGGCCGGCGCATCTTTCGCATGGCGCCGATTCATCATCACTTCGAGCTCAAGGGCTGGGCCGAACCGAAAGTGATCGTGCGCTTCTGGATCATCAGTTTCCTGCTGGTGCTGGCAGGACTGTCGACGCTGAAACTGCGATGAACGCGCTGTCCACACAAGCCGCCAATGCCCCTGCGCGCGCGGTGGTCGTGGGTCTGGGCAAGAGCGGGTTTTCCGCCGCGCGCTATCTGCTGACGCAGGGTTTCGAGGTCGCGGTCACCGACAGCCGTGCCGAGCCGCCGGAATGGTCGCGGCTCAAGGCACTGGGCAGCCAGCTGGGGCGTGAGATTACCGTGCGCCGCGGCGGCTTCGACAGCTCGCTGCTCGAGGGCGCGCAATTGCTGGTGGTGTCGCCCGGCGTGGCGCCGGCCGGCAGCTTCTTCGATGCCGCGCGCGCCAGGGGTCTCACCGTGCTCGGCGACATCGAGCTGTTTGCGCGCGCCGCGCACGCGCCGATTGCGGGCATCACCGGTACCAACGGCAAGAGCACCGTGACGACACTGCTGGCGGCGATGGCGGCGCGCGCGGGAATGCGCGTTCGCAGCGGCGGCAACCTCGGCGAGCCGGCGCTGGATCTGCTGGACGATGCGGCTGAACTGTATGTGCTCGAGCTGTCGAGCTTTCAGCTCGAGACCACCAGTTCACTGTCGCTGGCGGCCGCGGCGGTGCTCAATGTGACGCCCGATCATCTGGATCGATATCCGCGACTTCGAGGCCTACGCGCACGCCAAAGCGCGCATTTATGCGCGCTGCGAGGTGGCGGTGATCAACCTCGACGATGCCCGGGTAGCGGCCATGATCGCGCCGGCGCGCCGCCGCCTGAGCTTTTCACTGCGACCTGAAGGCGGCGCCGACTACACGCTCCTGCACGCCCAGGGCGGTCAGTGGCTCGCGCGGCGTGGTGAGCCGTTGCTGGCGGTGAGCGCCATGCGCCTCACGGGAGCGCACAACGCCGCCAACGCGCTGGCGGCGCTGGCACTGGGCGAAGCCCTGGCGCTGCCGCTGCCGGCAATGCTGGCGGAACTGCGCTGCTTCGCCGGACTTGCGCATCGCTCACAGTGGGTCGCCGACGTGCACGGCGTGCACTACATCGATGATTCAAAGGGCACCAATGTCGGCGCCACGCTGGCGGCGGTGGCCGGGCTGAGCGCGCCGCTGCTCGTGATCCTGGGCGGCGATGGCAAGGGCCAGGATTTCCGGCCGCTGCGCGCGGCGTTCCATGGCAAGGTGCGCTGTGCGCTGCTGATCGGCCGCGATGCGCGCGCACTGGCTGAGGCACTCGCGGGCGCCTGTGAGTGCCGCCACGCCGCCAGCCTCGAAGCGGCGGTGGCCGCGGCGGCGACGCTGGCTGAGCCCGGGGACACGGTGCTGCTATCGCCCGCCTGCGCGAGCCTCGATATGTTTCGTGATTATGCGCACCGCGGCCAGGTATTCGCCGCGGCGGTACGCGGGCTCACGCCATGAGCGGCGCGACATTGAGCATGTCGGCAACCCAGGCGCGCGGCGGCGGCCCGGCTTTGGATATACCGATGATCGCCCTGGCGATGAGCATCGTGCTGCTCGGCCTGATCATGGTGACCTCGGCATCGATCACGATCGCCGGCCACGACGGTGAACCATTCGCCTACCTGGAACGCCAGCTGCTGCTGGTGCTGGCGGGCTGCGCGCTGGCCGGCTTCACGTTTTCCATTCCGACTCAACGGCTCGAGCAGCTGGCCATGCCCTTGCTGCTGCTCGCCTGCGGGCTTGCTGTTGTCGGTGCTGCTGCCGGGACTGGGCCATGTGGTCAATGGCAGCCGCCGCTGGCTGCGGCTGGCCGGCGCGAGTTTTCAGGTATCGGAGGCGGCGCGCGTATTGACCCTGATCTACATCGCCAGCTACGCGGTGCGCTTTGAGTCGGCGTTGCGCAGTGGATTGTCCGGGCTGGCGCGTCCGCTGGCACTGTTGGGATTCATCGCCCTGCTGCTGCTGCTGGAACCGGACTTCGGCGCTGCGAGCGTGCTGTTCATCACCGGCTTCGGCGTACTGTTCCTGGCCGGCGCGCGTTTGCGCTACGTGCTGGCGATGCTGCTCACGGCCGGCGGCTCGATGGTGCTGCTGGTGGTGTTTTCCAGTTACCGCATGCGCCGCATGACGGCGTTTCTCGACCCGTGGGCCGACCCGTTCAACAGCGGTTTTCAGCTCACGCAGTCGCTGATCGCGATCGGTCGCGGCGAGTGGTTCGGTGTCGGCCTGGGCGCCAGCGTGCAGAAGCTGTTCTATCTGCCGGAGGCACACACCGATTTCCTGTTCGCGGTGTTGGCGGAAGAGCTGGGCTTGTTCGGGGTGGCGCTCACGCTCGGCTTGTTCCTGGCCCTGGCATGGCGTGCGTTCGTGATCGCGCGCCGCGCCTACGAAGGCGGCTAGAAATTCGCCTCGTATCTCGCCTCCGGCTTCGGTCTGTGGCTCGGCGTGCAGTCGTGCATCAACATCGGCGTCAACATGGGCGTTCTGCCGACCAAGGGGCTGACGCTGCCGCTGATGAGTTACGGCCGCAGCAGCCTGCTCGTGACACTGGCGTGGCTCGGCATCGTGCTGCGCGTGCATCACGAGACCGTGCGCGGTGCCCGGCGGGCGACCCGGGAGATGCGCGTATGAACGCCAGATCACCGGTGATGCCAGCCGCCAGCGCCGCCGCAATGCCGCTGGCCCTGATCATGGCGGGCGGTACCGGCGGCCACGTGTTTCCGGCGCTGGCGCTGGCGCGCGAGCTGCGTGCGCGCAGCTGGCAGGTGGTGTGGCTGGGCACGCGCCGCGGGCTGGAGGCGCGGCTGGTGCCGGCCGAGACACATTGCGGTCGAATGGCTGTCGGTCGGCGGTCTGCGCGGCAAGGGCTTCCTGCATCTGGCTGACCGCGCCGCTGCTGCTGTCGCGAGCGCTGCTGCAGGCCTGGCGGTGATCCGTCGCCGCCGCCCGGCGCTGGTGGTCGGGCTCGGCGGCTTCGTGGCCGGGCCCGGGCGGCCTGGCCGCCTGGCTGCTGCGGCAAGCCGCTGCTGATCCACGAGCAGAATGCGGTCGCCGGCTTCACCAACCGCTGCCTGGCGCGGCTGGCGCGCCGCGTGCTGACCGCCTTTCCCGGCAGCTTCGCACCGCGATGTGGGCGCGCAGGTGATCGGCAACCCGGTGCGCGCAGAGATCGTCGGCTGCCGCCGCCGCCGCAGCGCTTTGCGCTGCGCGGTCCGGCATTCGCCTGCTGGTGCTCGGCGGCAGCCAGGGGGCCGCGCGGCTCAATGCCGTCGTGCCGTTCGCGCTGGCGCAAGCTGCCGCGGCGCTGGCGTTCGAGGTGCGCCACCAGTCCGGCGAGCGCTGGCTCGAGGCGGCGCAGCGCCACTACGCGCAGGCCGGGCGTGAGCGGTGCGGCTGCAGCCCTTCATCGATGACATGGCGGAGGCCTATGGCTGGGCGGATCTGGTGATCTGCCGCGCCGGCGCGCTGACGATCTCCGAGCTCGCAGCGGCCGGCGTCGGCGCCATTCTGGTGCCGTTTCCGGCCGCCACCGACGATCATCAGACCCGCAATGCCGCCTTGCTGGTCGGCGAGGGCGCCGCGGTCATGATCGCCGAGCGCGAGCTCACGCCGAGCGTCTGGCCGAGGAGCTGGCTGCCGCTGTGCAGCGGCCGCGGCCGGCTGCTCGCGATGGCCGAGCGCGCGCGCGCGCTTGCTCAGCCGCGCGCCGCGCAGGAGCTGGCCGATGCCTGCGTCGCAACTGGTGCCGGCCGGCATCAGCCACGGGGGTGGCGCGCATGACGGCCGCAAACGCCGCCGGCCGCACGCCTGGCGGCACGTGGTCGCCAGCAGTGCGCGCATGCGCCGCATCGAGACCATTCACTTCGTCGGCATCGGCGGCGCCGGCATGGGCGGCATCGCCGAGGTGCTGCTCAATCTCGGCTATCGCGTGCAGGGCTCGGACCTCGAAGCCCAACGCCATGACCGAGCGGCTGGCGGCGCTGGGCGCGCAGATCCGCATCGGCCACAAGGCCGCCAACGCCGATCGCGCCGACGTGGTGGTGGTCTCGAGCGCCGTCGCCGCCGACAACCCCGAGGTGCAGGCGGCGCTGGCGCGGCGCATCCCGGTGGTGCCGCGCGCCGAGATGCTCGGCGAGCTGATGCGCTTTCGCGAGTCGATCGCGGTCGCCGGCACGCACGGCAAGACCACGACCACCAGCCTGATCGCCAGCGTGCTGGCCGAAGGCGGCGAGGATCCGACCTTCGTGATCGGCGGCCGCCTCAAGAGCGCCGGCAGCAACGCGCGCCTCGGCGCCGGCCGCTACCTGGTGGCCGAGGCCGACGAGAGCGACGCCTCCTTCATGCATCTGCAGCCGGTGATCGCGGTGGTCACCAACATCGACAAGGATCATCTCGGCACGCATGGCGGGGATTTCGCCAAGCTCGAGCGCAGCTTCGTCGAGTTCCTGCACAACCTGCCGTTCTACGGCCTGGCGGTGCTGTGCGGCGATGACGAGCACGTGCAGCGCCATGCTCGCGCGCCTGGCGCGCCCGATCCTGACCTACGGACTGCGCGCAGGGTGTCGACGTGCGCGCCAGCGAACTGGTGCGCGAGCGCGCCGGCACGCGCTTCCTGGTGCGCTGCCGGGGCGTGCCGCGCCGCTGCCGGTCATGCTGAATCTGCCCGGCACGCACAACGTGCGCAACGCACTGGCCGCCATCGCCGTGGCGAGCGAGCTCGGCGTGGCCGATGAGGCGATCTGCCGCGCGCTGGCGGGCTTCCAGGGCATCGACCGCCGCATGCAGTACATCGGCGAGGTGCGCGATCGCCGGCGGCACGGTCAGCATCGTCGATGACTACGGCCACCATCCGACCGAGATCGCCGCCACGCTCGAGGCGCTGCGTCAGGCGTGGCCGGGCCGGCGACTGGTGCTGGTGTTTCAGCCGCACCGCTATACCCGCACGCGCGACCTGCTGGATGACTTCGCCAACGTGCTGGCGGCGTCGATGTGCTGTTGGTGACCGAGGTGTATGCGGCGGGCGAGACGCCGATCAAGGGCGCCGACGGGCGCGCGATCTGCCGCGCGGTGCGCAGTCGCGGCAAGGTCGAGCCGGTGTTCGTCGAGAAGCTCGAGCAGGTTGCCGCAGCGCTCACGACGTGCTGCGCCCGGGCGACGTGATCGTGACCATGGGCGCGGGTCATATCGGCGCGATCGCGCAGGAACTGCCGGCCAGGCTGGCGCAGGGAGGAAAATGAAACTCAAACATTACGCCGGAATTCATGGCGCGCGTGCGCTGGCACGAGCCGATGTCGGCGCATACTTCGTGGCGCGCCGGCGGCCCGGCCGACATGTTCTTCCTGCCGCGCGACGTCGAGGATCTGGCGGCGTTTCTGCGCGCGCTGCCGGCCGACGGTGCCGGTGTACTGGGTCGGTCTCGGCAGCAATCTGCTGGTGCGCGACGGCGGCATTCGCGGCGTGGTGATCGCCACTGCCGGCGCCTTCACCCGCATCGAGCGCCGTTCGCAGAGCCGCATCTACTGCCAGGCGAGCGTGCCGTGCGCGCGCATCGCGCGCGCCTGCGTGCACTGGGGCCTGGCGCAGGCGGAGTTCTTCGGCGGCATTCCCGGAACCTTTGGTGGCGCGCTGGCGATGAATGCCGGCGCCTTCGGCGACGAGACCTGGCGGCACGTGCTGCAGCGTCGAAACCATCGACCGCCGCGGCCAGCGGCGCGCGCGCGCAGCCGCAGGAATTCAGATCGGCTATCGCCACGTCGAGCCGCTCGAGCCGGGCCGCGCAGGCAGCCGCACGAGGAGTGGTTCCTGTCCGCGGAATTGCAATTCGAGCCGCAGCACGCGGTGAGCCGCGCAACACCGTGCGCTCGCTGACGGAGCGGCGCCGCAGACCCAGCCGCTCGGGCGCTGGAGCTGCGGCTCGGTGTTCAAGAATCCGCCCGGCGATCATGCCGCGCGCCTGATCGAAGCGGCCGGACTCAAGGGCCATCGCATCGGCGATGCGGTGGTGTCGGAGAAGCACGCCAATTTCATCATCAACGAGGGTCATGCCAGCGCGACCGAGCTCGAGCAGCTGATCCGGCACGTGCAGCAGCACGGTCGAGCGCGTGCACGGCATCGCGCTCGAGCCCGAGGTGCGCATCGTCGGCGAGGCCGTCGCCACCGGCGTCTGCGTCGACGAGGGCGCCAGCTGATGCGCTTGCGCCATCACAGCAACGGTGTTGCGCGGGTGCAGGAGCCGGCGCAGTTCGGTCGCGTGGCGGTGCTGTACGGCGGCAGCTCCAGCGAGCGCGACATTTCGTTGCTCAGCGGCAAGGCGGTGCTGGCGGCACTGCAGCGTCGCGGTGTGCAGAGCGATCGGCTTCGATCCGGCCGAGCGGCCGTTGGCGGAGCTGCTGGCACTCGAGATCGATCGCGTCTGGATCGCCCTGCATGGACCCGGGGGCGAGGACGGCACCGTGCAGGGCGCGCTGGAATTTCTCGGCTGTCCCGTACAGCGGCAGCGGCGTGATGGGTTCGGCCATCGGCATGGACAAGCTGCGCACCAAGTGGCTGGCGCAGGCGCTGGCGGTACCGACGGCGCCGTTCGTGGTGCTGCGCGAGGCGCAGGATCTGGATAGTCGCGATCGAGCGCCTCGGGTTGCCGCTGTTCGTCAAGCCGGCCTCGCAGGGCTCGAGCGTCGGTATGGCGCGGGTGGAGCGCGCCGAGGAGCTCAGGAGCGCCTGGGACAAGGCCCTGCGTTTCGATCCGGTGGTGTTCGCGGAAGCGTTGATTCCCGGAGCGGAATACACCGTCGCGATGCTGCAGGGCCAGGCGTTGCCCTCGATCCGCATCGAGACGCCGCGCAGGTTCTACGACTACGAGGCCAAGTATCTGCGCGATGACACGCGCTACTTCTGTCCTTCGGGATTGTCGGCGCCGGCCGAGGAGCATCTGGGCCGCCTCGCGCTGGCCGCCTTCGACGCCTGCGGCGCGGAGGGCTGGGGCCGCGCCGACTTCATGATGGACGCACCGGGCGGCCGCTGCTGCTGGAGATCAACACCGTGCCCGGCATGACCGATCACAGCCTGGTGCCGATGGCGGCGCGCGCCGCGGGCATCGAATTCGACGGAACTGGTCTGGCGCGTGCTCGAGACCAGTTTCGCGCGCACACCGCTGGCGCGGGAGTCGTGATGCTCAATCGCAAACGCAACAATCGCCGCAGCGCGCCCGGGACGGGTGCGCCTGCAACTGCCGGCGTTGAACTGGCGGCGCATCGGCTTGAGTCTCGGCCGGCATCGCGGTGATGGCAGTGGCGGTTGCGGCGCTCGGTCTGGTTGCTCGATCAGCCGATACAGCGCGTGATCGTCACCGGGCGTCTGCAGCGCGTCTCGGCGCTCGATGTCGAGCAGGTGGTGCGCGGCCGCCTCATGGGCGCCGGCCTCGTGAGCGTCGAATCTGGACGCAGATCGGCGAGGGCCTGCGCACCCTGCCCTGGGTCGACAGCGCCGCGGTGCAGCGCAGTTGGCCGCGCGGGCTTAAGATCGAGATCGTCGAGCAGATCGCGGTCGCGCGCTGGAACGAAGCCGGGCCTGGTCAATGCGCGCGGGCAGCTGTTCCTGAGCGAGGCGCACTTCGTGCCGCCCGAACTGCCGCAGCTCTCCGGTCCCGGCGGCGCGGAGGCCGAAGTGACCGCGCGCTATCTGACGACGCAGGGCCGGCTCACCGAAGTCGGCCTGCGGCTGGCGACGCCTGACGCTCGATGCGCGCGGCGCCTGGAACTTCACCCTCGACAACGGCGTGCAGGTGCGGCTGGGCCGGCAGCAGGTCGACGAGCGCTTCGAGCGCTTCATGCTGGTGGCCGCCAAGCTGGTGAGCGCAGCGCGCCGCCGACATCGCCTACGTCGATCATGCGCTACGGCAACGGCTTTGCGGTCGGTTGGAAGGCGTGGCAACGCCCACCTGGCCAGTGGCACGGCGGCAGAGGGAGCGCACGGCCATTGGCTAAGAAAGTCCGACAAAGACGTGATCGTCGGCCTGGACATCGGCACCTCCAAGGTGCTGGCGCTGGTGGGGGAGATCACGGCCGACGGCGCCATCGAGGTCATCGGCATGGGCAGCCAGCCCTCGCGCGGCCTGAAGAAAGGCGTGGTGGTCAACATCGAGTCGACCGTGCAGTCGATTCAGCGCGCCATCGAGGAGGCCGAGCTGATGGCCGACTGCGAGATCAACGCGGTCTACGCCGGCATCGCCGGCAGCCACGTGCGCAGCCTCAATTCCCACGGCGTGGTCGCGATCCGCGACCGCGAGGTGACCCACGGCGATGTCGAGCACGTGATCGATGCCGCCAAGGCGGTCGCGATTCCGGCCGACCAGCGCATCCTGCACGTGCTGCCGCAGGAGTTTCTGATCGACGGCCAGGAAGGCATCCGCGATCCGATCGGCATGTCGGGCGTGCGGCTCGAGGCCAAGGTGCACATCGTCACCGGCGCCGACAGCGCCGCGCAGAACATCATCAAATGCGTGCAGCGCTGCGGCCTCGCGGTCGAGGACGTGGTGCTCGAGCAGCTGGCCTCGAGCTTCGCGGTGCTGACCGAGGACGAGAAGGAGCTGGGCGTGTGCCTGGTGGATGTCGGCGGCGGTACCACCGACATCGCCGTGTTCTCCGGCGGCGCGATCCGCCACACCGCCGTGATCCCGATCGCCGGCGACCAGGTCACCAACGACATCGCGGTATCGATGCGCACGCCGACGCAGTACGCCGAGGACATCAAGATCCGCTACGCCTGCGCGCTCTCGCAGCTGGCCAATCCGGACGAGAGCATCGAGGTGCCGAGCGTCGGCGATCGGCCGGCGCGGCGGCTCGCGCGCCAGACGCTGGCCGAGGTGGTCGAGCCGCGCTACGAGGAGCTGTTCAACCTGATCCGCGAGGAGCTGCGCCGCAGCGGCTTCGAGGAAATGATCGCCGCCGGCATCGTGCTGACCGGCGGCAGCGCGCGCATGGAAGGCGCGATCGAGCTGGCCGAGGAAATATTCCACGTGCCGGTGCGGCTCGGACTGCCCGGGCAGGTCCGAGGGACTGGCCGACGTGGTGCGCAATCCGATTTATTCGACCGGCGTCGGGCTGCTGCTCTACGCGCGCGAAAATCCGCGCCGGCCTCACGCTCGGCGGCGCTGACCGGCAACGTCGCCGGCGCATTCGGGCGCATGAAGAGCTGGTTCAAAGGCAATTTCTGATTCACCGACTGCAACGTAAGGAGCTGACAAACATGTTCGAACTGATGGACGCATACAGCCAAAGCGCTGTAATCAAGGTAATCGGCGTGGGAGGCGGCGGCGGCAACGCGGTCTCGCACATGGTGACGAGCGGCATCGAAGGCGTGGATTTCATCTGCATCAACACCGATGCGCAGGCGCTCAAGGCATCGAAGATCAAGACCTCGCTGCAGATCGGCAGCAACATCACCAAGGGACTCGGCGCCGGCGCCGATCCGGAGATCGGCCGCCAGGCGGCGATGGAGGATCGCGATCGCATCATCGAGCTCATCGAAGGCTGCGACATGCTGTTCATCACCGCCGGCATGGGCGGCGGCACCGGCACCGGCGCCGCGCCGGTGGTGGCGCAGATCGCGCGCGAGCTCGGCATACTCACCGTGGCGGTGGTAACCAAGCCGTTCCAGATGGAAGGCAGCAAGCGCTCGATGGTGGCCGATCACGGCATCGCCGAGCTGACCAAGAACGTCGATTCGCTGATCACCATTCCGAATCAGAAACTGCTCACGGTGCTGGGACCCTCGACCACACTGCTCGATGCCTTCAAGGCCGCCAACCAGGTGTTGCAGGGTGCGGTGCAGGGCATCGCCGAGCTGATCACGCGCCCGGGCCTGATCAACGTCGATTTCGCCGACGTGCGCACGGTCATGAGCGAGACCGGCATGGCGATGATGGGCAGCGGCTGCGCCGGCGGTGAAAACCGTGCGCGTCAGGCGGCCGAGGCAGCGGTGTCCTCGCCGTTGCTCGAGGACATCAATCTCGCCGGCGCACACGGCATTCTGGTCAACGTGACCGCGGGGCTGGACCTGTCGATCGGCGAGTTCGAGGAAGTCGGCAACATCGTCAAGGAGTATGCCTCCGAGGATGCGACGGTCGTGGTCGGCACCGTCATCGATCCGGATATGTCCAATCAGATTCGCGTGACCGTCGTGGCCACGGGCCTGGGCAACAGCGTCGCGGTGACTCGCGGACGCGGCGAGGTGGCGCGTGAATCGTTAAGCGAACGTTCAGGTCACATCGGCCGTGAGGCGCTCTCGCGTGGCGAAGCCATGGCGCTGCGGGAGTCGGTCAGTTCGCGCTCCGAGCAGTTGACGCTGCGCACGGCCAAAGCGCGCGGGCCGATGAGCGCCAGCGACTACTCGGCGCTCGACAAGCCGACCATCGTGCGTCAGCGCGCGGTAGGCGACGGCCTACGCGCAGAAGTGGACAACGAGGAACTGCTGGATATTCCGGCGTTTCTGCGGCGTCAGGCAGACTGAAGCGGCGGCAATGGAGTGCCTGGCGGCAGGGCGTGAGTGCTGCCGCTGTGATACGGTAGCGCTGATCTTTGGAAGCGGCGCTACCGCGGGTCCTTAACGTAATACCTGTTGGGTCGAAGCTATGGTCGGCCAAAGAACGCTGCGCAATTCGATCCGGGCCACCGGCGTGGGACTGCATACCGGCAAGAAAGTCATGATGACGCTCAAGCCCGCTGCCGCCGATCAGGGCATCTGCTTTCGCCGCGTCGATCTGGCGCAGCCGGTGGATATTGCCGCGCGCGCCGAGAACGTCGGTGAGACCACGCTCGGTACCACGTTGGTACAGGGCGGCGGCGCGCATCTCGACGGTCGAGCATCTGCTGTCGGCCTTCGCCGGCCTGGGCATCGACAACGCCCTGGTCGAGCTACCGCCGGCGAAGTGCCGATCATGGACGGCAGCGCCGGCCCGTTCGTATTTCTGCTGCAGTCCGCGGGCATCGAGGAGCAGGCCGCGCCCAAGCGCTTCATCCGCGTGAAGAAGACCGTGGAGGTCAGCGACGGCGACAAGTGGGCGCGCTTCGATCCGTTCGAGGGCTTCAAGGTGAATTTCGAGATCGAGTTCGATCATCCGGTCTTCAAGCGCCGGCTGCAGCGCGCCACCATGGATTTCTCGACCACCTCGTTCCTGAAGGAGATCAGCCGCGCGCGCACCTTCGGCTTCATGCGCGATCTGGAGACGCTGCGTGCACACAATCTGGCGCTCGGCGGCACGCTCGACAATGCCATCGTGCTCGATGATGTCGGGCGTCATGAACGAGGACGGACTGCGCTACGAGGACGAGTTCGTCAAGCACAAGATCCTGGATGCCATCGGCGATCTATACCTGCTCGGCCACAGCCTGATCGGCGAGTTCAGCGGCCACAAGTCCGGCCACGGGCTCAACAACGCTCTGCTGCGCGCGCTGCTCACGGATCCCGACGCCTGGGAGGAGGTGGTAGTTCGAGCGCGCGGAGCAGGCGCCGATTTCCTACGTGCAGGCCCACGCCAGCAATCCGACGCCCCGACCGCGCTGGCGTCCTAGACGGCGCTGGCGATCAGGCCATGGAAACGCGCACGCGGGTCCGCTGCACCGCAGCATCGCGCGTCGCAGATCTGCGGTTCCAGCGCCGGCCAGCGCATAGCGCAGCCGCGCGCACCAGGCGGGCGAATCGGCCAGCACCACCAGCTCGAAGGTCGCCCGGCGCGCCGGCATCGCCTTCGGCACCACGTTCACCAGGTGCGGCGCGAGCTCCGCCGGCAGCAGACTGCGCAGCCAATCGGACCAGGACTGCTGCTCCGGAATTCTCGACTGCGAGCTCCCGGCAAAGCCGGACGGCGCAGCAGTAAGTCATTGATCAGCGATGGCGTTTTACCAAATCCGGGTTTGGCACGAGCGATTCCGTGCGGAAGTCTTCTTGTCAGCGCCCGGCTTCTTGTGCATAGTCGAAAGACCGGCTGAAGGCAACCCCTGGCGAGCGGGGATATTAGACGAGGAGCCTCAGGACACGGTAATGCATCTGTGAGGGGCGTGCGAGCGTGCTTTGCGCCGTGGTGGGCCGCTTAGGCCCGTGCGGGGCCTAGCTCATCAGGGCGAGATTGGAGCGACCATATGAACGTCATTTTCTTCTCACGCCGCAAGGGTACCGCCCGCCAATTCAATCTGTCCCATCCGCTCACGCTCACCGTCATCAGTATTCTGGCCTTGAGTCTTCTCGCCAGCACTTTTGCCGCGGGGCTCACGCTCGGCCAGCGCAGCATCGCCCGCATGGCGCTGCTGGATCCGATCGCGACGCTGCATTCCGAACAGCTGCAGATCGGCGCCCTGCGTGCACAAGTGCAGGACAAAGTGGATGCGCTGGCGCTGCGACTGGGCTCGATCAACGCCAATATCATCCGCCTGAATGCGCTGGGCAAGCAGCTCACGCAGATGGCCAATATCAATAGCCGCGAGTTCGATTTCGATCACGATCCGCCCCAGGGAGGTTCGGATTCCGACGGTGTCGGACGCGGCGCGCAGATCGCCGATGTAACCTCGATGATCGATGACGTGAGCCGCCGCATCGATGCGCGCAGCGCACAGTTCGCCTCGCTCGAGAACGTGATCCTGGGCAGACAGCTGTCGGCGCAGATCAAGCCTACGGGCCGGCCGGTGCACGAGGGCTACATCTCTTCTTACTTCGGTGAGCGCATGGACCCGTTCAATGGCGAGCAGGCCATGCACAAGGGTGTGGATTTCGCCACCGATGCCGGCGCCGATGTGCTTGCCGTGGCCGCCGGGATCGTGACCTGGGCGGGCCCGCGCGAGGGTTACGGCAACCTGGTCGAAATCAATCACGGCAACGGCTACACCACCCGCTATGCCCACAACGCGCAGACGCTGGTAGCGGTCGGAGACACCGTGCAGCGCGGCCAGGCCATTGCAGTGGTCGGTTCGACCGGCCGCTCGACCGGGCCGCACGTGCATTTCGAGGTGCTCAGAGAAGGCGTGCAGATCGATCCGATGGCCTACGTCGGACATTGACGGCGGCCAGAACGACTACTTCGGCGCGCTGTCTACCCTTACAATAGTCAGTTCGCGATCCGCGCGCTGACTGCAAGCCGCTGACGCGGCTAACTTTTTCTTCCAAGGATTGCGTGTGCTACAGGCGCTGACCCGCGTATTCGGGAGCCGCAACGATCGGCTCATCAAATCATTTGGCCGCATGGTGCGCGACGCGGCCGCGCAAGAGAGCGCCTTGCAGGGCCTGTCGAACGAGGCGCTGCGCGACAAGACCGGCGAGTTTCGCCAGCGCCTGAAAGAGGGCGCCACGGTCGATCAGCTGCTGCCCGAGGCGTTTGCAGTGGTGCGGGAAGCCGCCCGCCGCACGCTGCGGCTGCGGCACTTCGATGTGCAGCTGATCGGGGGCATTGCGCTGCATCAGGGCAAGATCTCGGAGATGCGTACCGGCGAGGGCAAGACCCTGATGTCGACGCTGCCCGCCTATTTGAACGCACTGCCTGGCACGGGCGTGCACGTGGTCACGGTCAATGAGTACCTGGCGCAGCGCGACGCGGAATGGATGGGCCCGATCTATCGCTTCCTCGGCCTGACGGTGGGCGTGATCAAGAACGCCCAGGATTCGGCCGAGAAGCGCGCGGCTTATGCCTGCGACATCACCTACGGCACCAACAATGAATTCGGCTTCGACTACCTGCGCGACAATCTCGCGTTCCGGCTCGAGGATCGGGTTCAGCGCTCGCTGTCCTTCGCCATCGTCGATGAGGTCGATTCGATTCTCATCGATGAGGCGCGCACGCCGCTGATCATCTCGGGGCCCGCCGAGGAGAGCACCGAGGTCTATGTGCGCATCAATGAGCTGGTGCCGCGGCTCACACGTCAGGAGCCCCAGGGGCCGCAGGAGACCGAGGAAGGGCCGGGCGATTTCTCGGTGGATGAGAAGGGCAAGCAGGTACACCTGACCGAGTCCGGCCATGAGCGCGTCGAGCAGCTCATGCTGGAAGCCGGCCTGCTGCATCAAGGCGAAAGCCTGTATGACACGGCCAACATCCGCCTCATGCATCACCTGAATGCGGCCTTGCGTGCGCACGCCATCTATAAGCGCGATGTCGAGTACATCGTGCGCGCAGGCGAGGTGATCATCGTCGATGAATTCACCGGCCGCACCATGCCCGGACGGCGCTGGTCCGATGGCCTGCATCAGGCGATCGAAGCCAAGGAGCGGGTGCGGGTGCACGAGGAGAACCAGACGGTCGCCTCGATCACGTTTCAGAATTATTTCCGCCTGTACAAGAAGCTCTCCGGCATGACCGGTACCGCCGATACCGAAGCACCCGAGTTCCTGCAGATCTACGGGCTCGAGGTGGTGGTGATCCCCACGCACCGGCCGATGATCCGCAAGGATCAGCCGGACTTCGTCTATCTGACGCAGAAGGATAAGTTCGAGGCCATCATCGAGGACATCAAGGATTGCGCGCAGCGCTCGCAGCCGGTGCTGGTCGGCACCACCTCGATCGAGACTTCCGAGTTCCTGTCGGGTCTGCTGACCAGGCAGGGGTTCGCGCACCAGGTGCTCAATGCCAAGCAGCACGAGCGTGAGGCCCACATCATCGCCCAGGCCGGTCGCCCCGGCACTGTGACCATCGCCACCAACATGGCCGGCCGCGGCACCGATATCGTGCTCGGCGGCAATCTCGAGGCTGAACTGGCGGCCATGGGGGAGCCCGCGGCTGCCATCGACAACGCCGCCCCCGACACGCTGACCCCCGGTTCCACCGCCGACGGCACCGCGTTCGAGGCGCAGCGCGAGCGCGCGCGTGCCGCCTGGCAACAGCGCCACGACCAGGTCATCGGCGCCGGCGGTCTGCACATCATCGGTACCGAACGTCATGAATCGCGCCGCATCGACAATCAGCTGCGCGGCCGTTCCGGCCGCCAGGGGGATCCCGGCTCGAGCCGCTTCTATCTTTCGATGGAAGACAACCTCATGCGCATCTTCGGCGACCCGACCCGCACCAAGAAATTGTTGCAGTTCGCGGGCATGAAGGAGGGCGAGGTCATCGAGAGCGGCATGCTCACGCGCCAGATCGAGAAAGCGCAGCGCAAGGTCGAGTCGCATAACTTCGACATTCGCAAGCAATTGCTGTTGTTCGACGATGTCGCCAACGATCAGCGCAAGGTCATCTATCAGCAGCGCACGGAGATTCTCGGCACGGCCGATATGAGCGCCGCCATCACCGAGATGTTCGAGGATGCGGCCGGCGGCGTATTCGATGAATACGTGGTGCCCAACAGCGTGCCGCAGGACTGGAACATGGAGGGACTGCAGGAAGCATTGCGGCGCGACTTCAACCTGGAACTCGAGCTCAGGACATGGTTGCTGAGCGAGCCGGAGATGGAACAGGCGCCGTTGCGCGCGCGCGTGCTCGAGGCCGTGCGCAGCGCGTACCAGCACAAGGTGGAGCGCATCGGCGTGCAGATCATGCGCTACCTGGAGCGCGACGTGGTGCTCCGGACGCTCGATCAGCATTGGCGCGAGCACCTGGCGGCGATGGACTATCTGCGGCAGGGCATACATCTGCGTAGCTACGCGCAAAAGGACTATCGCTTCGAGTACAAGCGCGAGGCTTTCGAGCTGTTCTCGGCCATGCTCGGGCGGGTCAAGTTCGATACCATCTCGACGCTGACCAAGATCGAAGTGCGCACCCAGGAGCAGCTGGATCGCGAGGAAGCCGAGCGGCGCCTTCGCCTCATGCGCGCTTTGCAAACCCAGCACGCCGAGGTGCAACCGTTGCTGGGCATGCCCGATCCCGGGGCCGTTCCGGAATCGAGCCCCGGGTTGCCGTTCGCGGGCGGCCCCGCGCCGGCGCCGCGTGACAGCGCTGAGGTGGTGGCGCCGTTCGTACGGGTAGAGCGCAAGGTCGGGCGCAATGAGCCGTGTCCCTGCGGCTCGGGCAGGAAGTACAAGCACTGTCACGGCGCGCTGGCTGGCACTCAATGAGCGCTGCGGTGCGCGTGGTCGCGGCGGTGCTGTTCGACCTGGCCGGGCGTGTGCTGGTATCACAGCGGCCGCCCGGCAAGCACATGGCGGGCTACTGGGAATTCCCGGGTGGCAAGCTCGATGCGCAGGAAGCGCCCGAGCAGGCTTTGCGGCGCGAGCTGCGCGAGGAACTGGGAATAGAATTGCTGCGCTGTCATCCTCTGCTGCAGTTGCGGCATCATTACGACGACCGCACGGTGGCACTGGAGGTGTTCATGGTTGATGAATACCGCGGCGCACCGGCAGGTCTGGAGAGCCAGACGCTCAAATGGGTGAGCGTTGCCGAGTTGCCGGGACAACGGCTGCTGCCGGCTGACGGCCCGATCATTGACGCTCTAAATGTTTATGAGGGGATAGCACATGGCGCAGGACACCGGACTGCCGGACATTCAGCTCGATAGCGCCGGGCTGTATCGCGAGGACATTTTCACCGACCGCAAGGCGGGCACGATTCGCCGGCTGATCCCCGTTACGGTTGACGGCAGCACCGATGCCAGCCGCGCGGTATTGTTCTCGGGTCAGACGCAGCTGCTGACACCGAACGGTGTACTGCCATTGGGTTTCGAGATCGAGGCCGGCTCATTGCAGGAAGCGATCGCCAAGTTTCCCGAGGCCGTCAAGGAAGCTCTGGAGCAGGCGATCGAAGAGGCGCGCGAGTTTCGCCGCGAGAGCTCATCACGCATCGTCGTGCCGGACGTCGCCGGCGGTATCGGCCCCGGTCCACTGCCGGGCGGCGGCAAGATCAAGCTTTAGACCGCCGGATCAATCCTCGCGCGGCACATCGCCGGTGTTCTGATCGCTGAATTCCGGCGACTTGCCGGGGATGGCGTGCTGCTCGCTGAGCCAGGCTCCGAGGTCGATCAACCGGCAGCGCTCGCTGCAAAACGGACGGAACGGAAATTCATCCGACCATTCTATCGGCCGTTTGCAGGTGGGACAGCGCAGCCGTGGGGCCATGAACGCCTCAGATGCAGCAGATCAACGTGAACGGCACATCCTCTTCGGTCTGGGTGGAGCGTTGCTCGATGCCGTGCCATTTCAGGAACCGCATGCTGCAACGATAGTGGCTGCCACTGATCTCCGGAAACAGGGCGAACTGGGGCGGCAGGCTGATGCGCAGCAGCTGGTAGGGGGTATCGCGATCGAAGGTCACGTTGAACACCCCGCCGGTCGCCACTTCCTCCCGTGGACGCCCATTCTGGCGCGTCAGCCACAGCAGCTCGGCCACCGAATCGCACAGCGGCCGCAATAAAGTCAGCCAGCGGGCGAAGGCTTCGATGCGGCTGTCGGCCGGTTGGTTCAGCCAGAAGAAATAATCCGGCAGATCGAATTCACAGGTACCGCCGGGAATGGCGCTGCGGTGCTTGATCGCGGCCAGGAAAGCCGAATCGCGCAGCGGTGCCAGCCAGGAGCCGCCGACCCCGGCGAGTTCGGCGCGCAGCCGCACCAGGTTGCTCATCAGCGAGCGCAGACGCGCGGTGTCTATGCCGGCGCGGTTCTGGAATTCGTTCAGGAGCGCCAGGTGGCGTTCCAGCTCCTTGAGGACGTCGCTGCGCATATCGCCGCGGGTCAGTATGGCGAGGATGTCCAGCAGGCTGTCGACCGCGGCGCGGCTGCCCCAGGGGGTGCCTTTCTCGTTGTGGTAGAGCGCCTGGCTGTAGAGGAAGTCGAGGCGCAAAAAGGTCCGCATGCGCTCATTGAGCGGCTGTTCGAACATCGAGCCTTCGGCGGCGGAGTCCAGAGTGGTGGCGGGTTCGGCCATGAAGCTATTGTGCTTGAGGCTTGCCGGGCACGTAAACGGCGAACTTGAGGTATCTCGCGTGCAGCGCCGCGACCTGCGGCGCAAGCGCGGCCGTATCGGCATCGTTGACGATCACGTCATCGGCGGCCGCAAGCCGGGCCGCCCGGCTCGCCTGGGCGGCGAGCATGGCCTGGGCTTCCGGTTCGCTCATGCCCTCACGCGCGCGCAGCCGCGACAATTGCAGGCTTTCGGGACAATCCACTACCAATATGCGCTGGTAGCGGCCCATCGAGTGGGTTTCGACCAGCAATGGGACCACGTGGATCTGGTAAGGACCGTTCAGCTGCAGCGCCAGCTGCTGCGTGCGCGCAGCGATCGCCGGGTGCAGCAGGCTTTCCAGCTCACGCCGAAGGGCCGCATCGGCAAACACGGTTCGGCGCAGCGCCGCGCGGTCCAGATCACCGTCGGCGCGCCGGATCCCGGGCCCGAAGCGTTCGAATAACTGCGCGCGCAGTGCCGTGCCCGGTGCAATCACTTCGCGGGCAATGACATCAGCATCCAGGATCGGCACGCCGTGGGCCGCAAACAGCTGCGCCACCGTGGTCTTGCCGCTGGCAATTCCGCCGGTCAGTCCGATGCGCGCACTCATCCGCCCTGGGCACCATAGAGACTGAGATAGCGCGCGACGATCTGCGGGCCCCACATCATCGTCAGCCAACCCGCCGCCGCCAGGAAAGGACCGAACGGTATGGGCGTACCGCGCTGATGGCGGCGCACGAGGATGAGGGCGATGCCCACCACCGCGCCCACCAGCGCCGCGGCCAGCACGATGGGCAATAACATGTGCCAGCCCAGCCATGCGCCCAGGGCCGCCAGCAATTTGAAATCGCCGTAACCCATGCCTTCTTTCCCGGTCAGAAGCCGGAACACATGATAGACCGCCCACAGGGACAGATAACCCAGGGCCGCACCCCCGATGGCGCTTACCGGGTCTACCGGCAGGCTGTGAAACGGAGAGGCCCAGCCCGCCAGGCTGGCCAGCAAGCCCAGCCAAAGCAGCGGCAGCGTCAGGGAATCCGGCAGCAGCTGATG
This sequence comes from uncultured Gammaproteobacteria bacterium, assembly GCA_963735775.1. Taxonomy (GTDB): domain Bacteria; phylum Pseudomonadota; class Gammaproteobacteria; order Steroidobacterales; family Steroidobacteraceae; genus FEN-1191. The sequence goes on from CAVTMG010000001.1 coordinate 856,269, forward strand.
GTCCAGGTCGATGAAGGTCAGTGCAATCAGAAACCAGGTGATCACCAGGGCGCAGACGGCGGAAACATCGAAGCCGAACTTCCAGGCCACCAGCGCGCTCAGGCCGCCGCACAGCGCCTCCACGGCCGGATAGCGCACGCTGATTCGCGCCCGGCAATTTGCGCAGCGGGCCCCCAGCAGCAGATAACCCAGCAGCGGCACGTTATGGAACGCTTTGATAGGTGCCTGGCACGCCGGGCACGCTGATCGCGGTACGACCAGATTGAATGGCGCCGAAGGGGCTGCGGGCGCTGCGCTCGAGGCGGTCAGCTCGGCGCAATCCGCGCGCCATTGCCGGTCGAGCATGACCGGCAGGCGGTAGATGACGACATTGAGAAAGCTGCCGATGACCAGCCCCAGGACCAACGCCAGCGCGACCCACGCCGCCGGGGACTGCGCCAGCAGCTCGAGCACGGTTCAGCCGACTACAGCCCCGAGCTTGAAGATCGGCAGGTACATCGCGATAACGAGACCGCCAACCAGTACGCCCAGGATCAACATGATCAATGGTTCCAGCAGGCTCGACATGCTGTCGACCGCGGCATCGACGTCGTCTTCGTAGAAGCTCGCGACCTTGCCTGCCATGGCATCCAGTGAGCCCGATTCCTCGCCTACCGCGATCATCTGCACCACCATATTGGGAAACAGGCCGGTGTTTTCCATGGCGCGCTGCAGCCGCTGTCCGGTGGCGACCTCATCGCGCATCTTCATGACCGCATCCTCGAACACGATATTGCCGCAGGCTCCAGCTACCGACTCCAGCGCTTCGACCAATGGCACACCGGCCGCAAACATGGTCGACAGCGTGCGCGCGTAGCGCGCGATCGCTGCCTTGTACAGGATCGGACCGACGATCGGGAATTTCAGGATGGCGCGGTCGAGGAAGTGGCGCATTTTGCGCGAGCGTTTCTTGAAGTAGAAAAAGACCCAACCAGCTCCACCGACCACCAACGCAATGAATATGCCCTCCGACTGTACGAACTTGGACAGGTTGATGACCATCTGCGTAAAGGCCGGCAGATCGGCGCCAAAGCCCTTGAATAGATCTTCGAACTGGGGAATGACGAATATCAGGAGAATGATGGTTACGATCACTGCCACCACCAGCACCGCCGCCGGGTAGAACAGGGCCTTCTTGACCTTCTTCTTGATGGCCTCGCTTTTCTCCTTGTAGGTGGCGACTTTTTCGAGCAGACCCTCGAGGGCGCCGGCCTGCTCGCCCGCTTCGACCAGGTTGACGAACAGATCGTCGAAATACAGCGGCTGCTTGGCCAACGCCTCGTGCAGGGAAGTGCCCCCCTCGACATCGGCCTTGATGTCGAGTACCAGCTTTTGCATGGCCGGCTTTTCGTGCCCCGAGCCGATGATCTCGAACGCCTGTACCAGCGGTATGCCGGCGCCGAGCATGGTCGCGAGCTGGCGGCTGAAGATCGCGATATCTTCGGCCTTGACGCGGCCCTTGGATTTGAAAGCCTGCGATTGCTTCTTGATGCGCGTGGCAACCACGCCCTGGCGGCGCAATTCGCTCTTCAGCGCGACCTCACTCTGAGCGACGCTGCGGCCCTTGATGCGCTGGCCCCTCTTGTCCATGCCTTCCCATTGGAAGGCCACGTCACGTTTGATAGTGCGAATCGCGCTGGTTGCTTGTGCCATGACTAATTCCCTGCTGACGAGATCATTCCGATCGTTACGCTGTTGACTTCTTCGAGGCTCGTCAAACCGTTTCTGACTTTTTCCAGACCCGAGCGGCGCAGATCCCAGACGCCTTCCTTGGTCGCCTGCACCGCGATATCCATGGCGTTGCCACCGCCCATGATGATGCGCTGGAGTTCTTCGCTGACTTCCATGACCTGGTAGATACCGACCCGGCCCTTGTAGCCGTCGGTGCAGCTGCCGCAGCCCTTGGGACCATAGATCTTGATGCCGTTGAGGATGTCGCTGTCCTGAAAGCCCTCTTTGCGCAGAGCCTCCGCCGGTACATCCAGCGGTACCTTGCACTGAGCGCATAGTCGCCGGGCCAGACGCTGGGCGATGACCAGACTCACGGAGGTGGCGATGGCATAGGGCTTGACCCCCATATCGACCAGGCGCGTGAGAGTCTGCGGTGCGTCGTTGGTGTGCAAAGTCGAGAGCACCAGGTGGCCGGTTTGCGCCGCCTTGATCGCTATCTCGGCAGTCTCCAGATCACGGACTTCGCCGACCATGACCACATCCGGATCCTGGCGCAGGAACGCGCGCAGTGCCGAAGCGAAGGTCAAGCCAACCTTGTTGTTGACATTGACCTGGTTGACGCCAGGCAGGTTGATTTCCGCCGGATCCTCGGCGGTGGATATATTGGTGTCTTCGCGATTGAGAATGTTCAGGCCGGTGTACAGTGAGACGGTCTTGCCGCTGCCGGTCGGGCCGGTCACCAGGATCATGCCCTGCGGTTTGGCCAGGTGCTTCATGTACAGGTCTTTCTGAAAGCCCTCGTAACCCAGGGCGTCGATGCCCAGCATGGCCTGCGATGGATCGAGAATGCGCAATACGATCTTTTCACCGTATAGCGTCGGGCAGGTGCTGACGCGGAAATCGATGGCGCGAGTCTTGGACAGACGCATCTTGATGCGGCCGTCCTGCGGTACGCGGCGCTCGGCGATGTCCAGCCGCGACATGACCTTCAGGCGCGCGGCAATTTTGCCCGTGAGCTGCACGGGCGGCTGCGCGACCTCGCGCAAGACGCCGTCCATGCGCAGCCGCACGCGGAAGATTTTCTCGTACGGCTCGAAGTGGATATCCGAAGCGCCGCGGCGTATGGCGTCCAGCAATACCTTGTTGACGAAGCGCACGATAGGGGCGTCTTCGACGTCATCCCGCTGCACCTCGCTGCCCAGATCGTCATCGCCGCCCGAGACTTCCAGCGAATCCAGATCGACGCCTTCCTCATCGCTGAGGCTGGGCATCGCGGTGTCGACCTGTTCGATGGCCTTGTCCAACAGCTTCTGCAATTTGTCGTCTTCGACCACGATGGCCTCGACGCCCAAACCGCACTGGAACTTGATTTCATCGATGGCGTGCAGATTGGTGGGATCCGCGACCCCCAGAAAAAGCCGCTTGCCGCGCTTGAACAGCGGTAGAACGCGATGCTTGGCCAGCAATTTGTCCGAGACCGCACGCACGGCCTCGAGATCGATGCTGAGGGCATTGAGGTCGAACAGTGGAACGCCGTATTCCGTTGCGGCCGCGATGGCGATGTCGCGCGCCTTGACGGTGCCACTGAGCACCAATTGGGTGACGAAGCTGGTCTTGCGCTCGACCGCTGCTTGCATCGCAGCATGCATGCCCGATTCGTCGACCACGCCGTCCTGCACCAGCCGCTGGGGAAGACCCCCAAGGGTGGAGCGCGACGCCAGAGCCAAAGAAGCATTATCATTCATGTACTTAGCGCAGCACCCATCTTATGTAGGAATCGCCCTAGTCTACCTAAGTAGAGCGGTCGATCAATGTCAAATATCCCCCGGATGTTTGCATATCGGGATCGGGGGCTACGTGACTGGCTTCCCAAAAGAAGAAGCCCCTCCGAGGAGGGGCTTCCCTGTCCGACTAGGCTTCATACCGAAGCCAGGACATTAGTTGTGGCAAGCACCCGGCAAGTACTGCTGAGGGACATTGGTCGTACCCGCGGTTACAGACGCGTCCAGCGTAGCGGTGGTCGGAGCGGTCGCCATGCCGCAAACCCAGACGATGTCGTTGTTGGCGCTGAGGTAGGGGGTCAGGGCCAGGGTGTCGGCGTTGATGGCCTTATTGGCGACATAAGGAGCGACGTTCGAGTACGTAACCGTAATCGCGCCTTTCACCACGCCCACCGATGACACGTACTTGCCGGTCGAGGCGCCAAGCGCATACATCACCGTGTTGCTGGCACTGGCGGCGGTGTTGGTTACCGAGGCCGGGAAAGTGCCGTTCTGCGCGTAGAACTCGCTCATAGAGGTCTTCCAACCGTCAGCGAGGTTGAGGCCTTCCGTTACCTGCGCACGGATGGTGTAGTTCTGATAGGCCGGAATCGCAATCGCGGCCAGGATGCCGATGATCGCGATCACGATCATCAACTCAATGAGAGTGAAACCTTTTTGTAGCGTCTTCATAAAATCTTAGGGCTCCGTATATTTTGATGGGCTGCGGCCAGCAGCCGCTGAGTAGCAGATAGCAATAGCCATGCCAGTCCCGCCTGTGCGCACAAGTGCCTGTGCTATATGGATGTTCCTGCGCCTCCACGCGCCTTTTTACTTAAGCGCTGGTCACCTTTGACGACAACGGTGGCGCGCCGGGTAAGGAACTGACGTAAATTGTCATCCGCCGCTATTCGATGCCGAGCTTCTTGACCCGATAGCGCAGCGCGCGAAAGCTCATGCCGAGCAGTTTTGCGGCGGCGGTCTTGTTGTAGCGGGTCTGCTCCAGCGCCTTGATGATGGCGTCGCGCTCCATGCGCTCGAGTTGATCGCCCAACGCGGGGCTGTCATCGACATCCGCGCTCGCGGCGGAGATCGCCTCGGCGTGGCCCACGACATCGACCGTTCCCGGGGAGGCCGGCGCGCGCAACTGCAGGTCCTGCACGTCGATCACGCCGGACAGCGACAGCGCCAACGCGCGCTCGAGGATATTTTCGAGCTCGCGCACATTGCCGGGAAAGGCATAGAGCTGCAGCGCCGCGTGTGCCGCGGGCGTGATCAGCGGTGCGGCCGTTCCCATACGCGCCGACAGGCGCTGCAACATGGCCGAGGCCAGTTCGGGAATGTCGGCGGTGTGCTCGCGCAGCGCCGGTACCCGGATCTCGATGACGTTGATGCGGTAGTAGAGATCTTCGCGAAACCTGCCGAGCGCGACCAGCTCGGCGAGCGATTTATGGGTCGCCGATAGCACCCGCACGTCGATCGCTACTTCGCGTTGCTCGCCGACCGGCCGCACGGTCTTTTCCTGGATTACCCGCAGCAGCTTGACCTGCATGTGCAAAGGCAGATCGGCTACCTCATCGAGAAACAAGGTGCCGCCTTCGGCGCTTTGCACCAGGCCCTTTTTATCCGCTACGGCGCCGGTAAAGCTGCCGCGCTTGTGGCCGAACAGCTCGCTCTCCATGAGTTCAGTGGGAATGGCGCCGCAATTCACCGGTACGAATGGCCCGTCCGCCCGGGCACCGCTGTCGTGGATCAGGCGCGCCACCAGCTCCTTGCCGGTGCCGGAAGCGCCCGTGATGTGCACCGGCGCCTGACTGCGCGCCACACGGGCGATGAGTTCGCGCAGCGAAACCATCTCGCGCGAGTGTCCCAGCAGCCGGGACTCGCGCAACGCGGTGCGCACGCCCGTGTCGCCGGTCGAGGGGGCCGAGGCATGCCCGGTGAGCTTGATCGCCGTCGTGACCAGCTTGCGCAACACCCCCAGGTCGAGCGGTTTGGACACGAAATCAAACGCGCCCAGCTTCAAAGCCCGGACCGCCGATTCGACATTGCCATGCGCGGTGATTACCGCCACCGGTAGCTGGGGATGGTGCTCCTGAATGTGGGTGACCAGATCCAGGCCGTCGCCGTCGGGCAGGCGCATGTCCGTCAGGCACAGTGCGAACCGGTGCGCGCCCAGATGCGAGCGCGCCGAGGCGAGATCGCCGGCAGACTCGGTGGCCAGATTCATGCGCTCGAGCGTCAGGGACACCAGCTCGATCAGATCCGGCTCGTCGTCGACGATCAGTACGGTGGGCTTCATTGGCATGGCGCGTTCATCGTGTCGCGAAATTTATCAGGAATACAGATCGTTCCAGCGGCTGGGATCGGCGAACACGATACGGAAGATACTGCCGCCGCCGTCGCGCGCCTCGTACAGCAAGGTGGCGCCGTTGGCAGCGGCCAGTTCGCGAGCCAGGAACAGCCCCAGGCCCGTGCCTCGCTGCGCGCGCGTGAAGAACGGCTCGAAAATGCGCTCGGTGTCGCCGGCGGCGATGCCCGGCCCGCGATCGGCGACCTGGAGAAAAGGCCGTCCCACACCCCCAAGCCGGCCGTAGCGCAGATGGATGGCCGAGTCGGCGGCCGTGGGCAACGCATGCATCATGGCGTTCTGGCACAGATTCCAGGTGATCTGATGCAGCTGGCTGCCATCGATGCGCACCTCCACGTCATCGACGGCCGGTTCGATCAGCAACTGCTTGCGCGGCAGCTGCACGGTGTCGCAGAACTCCTGGCGAAATCGCGAGGTCCAGGCGGCGAGCAGCAATTGTTCCGGCTTCGGCGCTTCGCGGCGCGAAAGCCGCAGCACGTTGTCGATGATGCCGCTGACGCGGCTGGAGTTCGCCTGCATGATCTCAGTCAGCCGGCGGTCCTCACTACTCAGACCCGGTGATTCCGCGAGCAGCTGTGCGGCATGGCTCATGGCGCCGACGGGATTGCGAATCTCGTGGGCGATGCTGGCCGAGAGTCGGCCCAGGGCAGCCAGTTTGGTTTGCTGCACTTTGGCGGCGATCTCGCCCGTGTCCTCGAGGAATACGATCACGGGCGAGGGGTTGCTGTCCCCCAGCGGCGCGAAGTGCGGCCGGATCATACGCGCGCCATCCGCGGCCAGCAGGGTCAGTGCGTCGCTGCCACGGTCGACCAGTTCGTTGGCGCGCCAGGTTGACAGCAGATACAGCAGCCGTGGACTGACTTCGCCCAGCAGCGCGCCCGGCACGGCGTCCGATTCGCCCAGCACCTGGGCCGCGGATTCGTTGATCAGGCGGATGTAGTCGTCGGGATCGACCACGAGAATGCTCTCGCGCAGACGTTGAACGATGTATTGCGATACCTGTGCGAGGTTGGCGAGATCCAATACCGCGCGGCGAACCAGCGCTTCGCTCTCGCGCAGCCTGGCGGACACCGGCCAGGCCATCAGTGCCACCAGGAACACCACGGCACCCTGCACGCCGGCCAGCGGATAGTCCGTGGTCGGGGCACTGCCGAATACCACCGAGGCGATCTGCTGCAGCAGTATGCCCAGGGCGGCGATGGCGGCATTGGCGAAGGCGCCACGGCTTTCGGCCAGCAGCGCCATGGCGCCCACGGGGATGACCAGCAGAATCCCCAGTCCGCTCGATGCGCCTCCGCTGCAGTACAGCAAAGTCGACACCGCAGCGGTGTCCAATAAGGTGTGGGCCAGCACCAGCACCTGACGGCTCGGCCAGTGACCACGTCCGCCGAACGCGTACAGCGCCCCGAGCGCCCAATAAAAGGCGCAGATGATGGTGAAAAGCTGCGGATCGCTGCCGCCCACGGTCGGCGTGGGGCGGGTAAACAGGTACAGCGCGAACAGTACCGGCGGTAGCAGCAGCCGATAAAGGTTGGCAAGGCCAACCACCCGCCAGGCGAGGTCGCCCGAAGGTCCGGCGACTGGGACCGGCGATTGAATCGGGGGCGCGGACGGTCTGATCGGCGCGGGGGCGGTGCTCATGAGAGGCAGCAATCTGGCATTGAAACTGTCGTGCGAAGCCGCACTCTATATAGTTCAGGGCGAGTTCAGATTAACCCTGTCAACCTATTCACCAGCTGAGTCGTTGTTATGAAGCATATGCGTACCTCATTACTTAATCTGCGTACCGGGTCCATTTTGGCGCTATCGGCGGTCCTGACGGCCTGCGTTGCGCCTCCACCACAACGCACCGTCGTCCAGGCGCAGCCGGTGCCGCCACCCATCATGGTTTATCCCGCCAACGGGCAGACTCCCGAGCAGCTCGATCGCGACAAGTACGAATGCCATGTCTGGGCCGTGCAGCAGTCGGGCTTTGATCCGAGCCGCTCCGACGTACCGCCGGGTGAGCGCGTGGTGGTAGAGCCGGCCACACCTCCGGGTGCCGGCACGGCGGTCGGCGCTATTGCCGGCGCCATCCTGGGCGCGGCCATCGCCGGTCCGCGGGATGCGGGTGCGGGCCTGGTTCTTGGCGGCATCACGGGTGCGGCGGTGGGCTCCGCCAGCGACGCCAACGCGCAGGCGCAGGCCAACTACGAGCAGGCACGCATCGATCGCAACTATGCCGGCATGCAGCGCGCCGCCGCCAATTACCGGCGCGCCATCAGTGCCTGTCTGGATGCGCGCGGCTATACCACCGCCTGATCCGGCTTTGAGGAAGACGACATGAAGATGAAGCGCACGACCCGGAAATGGCTGCTGGTCTCGAGCCTGTGGGTCATCGCCCTGGCGGGCATCGCCACCAGTTTTGCCCAGGATCGCGGCGGCGACAACCGCGCGCGGCCCAGCGCGCAGTTTCAACGTGATGGCCGCGGCCAGGTGCTCGACAACCGCTACAACCACGGCCACTACTATCCGCCGCGCGGCCAGGTCGTGCGTGCCTTGCCGCCGGGGTACCGGCCGTATGCATTCGGCGGCAGCCGCTTCTATTTCAACGCCGGCGTCTGGTATGCGCCCGGCCCGTACGGATTCGTGGTCACACGGCCGCCATTTGGCTTGTTCGTGAATGTGCTGCCGCCGTTTTATTCCACCGTGTGGTTCGGCGGCGTGCCGTACTACTACGCGGATGACGTCTATTACCAGTGGCGGCCGGATATGAACGGCTACGTGGTCGCAGCGCCCCCGGCAGCAGCCGACCAGCCGGGCGATGCCCCGGCCGCGGCGCCCGCAGGCGACGACTTCTACGTCTACCCGCGCAACGGCCAGACTGCCGAGCAAGAGGCCGCCGATCGTTACGAATGTCATTCGTGGTCGAAATCGCAGACAGGCTTCGACCCCACGCAGCCCGGCGGCGCCGCCCCCGGCAGCCAGAGCGGTGCCAGTCGCGAGCAATACCAGCGCGCGATCACGGCCTGCCTTGAGGCGCGCGGCTACAGCGTCAAATAACCCCGGCGACACCTCCGGCGCCCTGGGCTCCTAGCCTCGGGCGCCGCTTTCCGCGACAATCCGCTGCTTTTCAACTGCCGGATGGTAGCGGATGAACCTGCACGAATATCAATCGAAGAAAATCCTCGCCAGCTATGGCGTGCCCGTGCCGCAAGGCCGCGTCGCCGCCAGCGCCGATGAAGCCCAGGCCGCCGCCCAGGCACTGGGTGGCAGCGTGTGGGTAGTCAAGGCTCAGGTGCACGCGGGTGGCCGCGGCAAGGCCGGTGGCGTGAAGCTGGCGCGCGACATGGCAGGCGTGCGCAGTGCCGCCGCCGGCATGCTCGGGCAGCGACTCACAACCAAGCAGACCGGGGCCGCGGGGCTGCCGATCGAGCAGGTCTATGTCGAGACCGGCTCGGACATCGAGCGCGAGCTGTATTTGAGCCTGACTCTGAACCGCGAACGTGGGCGCATCGCGGTCGTGGCTTCGGCCGCCGGCGGCATGGACATCGAAGAGGTGGCCCACAAGACACCCGAACAGATTCTATCGGTAACGGTCAATCCGGCTGCCGGGTTGCAGCCCTTCCAGTGCAAGCAACTGGCCTTCGGTCTGGGACTCAAGGGCAAGCAGGTCGAGCAGTTTCAATCCATAGTGCTGGCGCTGTACCGGCTCTATCTGGAGCGCGACGCCAGCCTCATTGAGATCAACCCCCTGATCGTGACCAAGGCCGGCGTCCTGGTGGCGCTTGATTGCAAGCTCGACATTGAAGCCAATGCCCTGTTCCGGCAGAAGGAGATGGCCGCGCTGCGCGATCCCGGGCAGGAGGATCCCATGGAGCGGCGGGCGAGCGAGCACGATCTGAACTACGTCTCGCTCGATGGCGACATAGCCTGCATGGTCAATGGCGCCGGGCTGGCCATGGCGACCATGGATTTGATCAAGCTGCACGGCGGACGGCCGGCGAATTTCCTCGACGTGGGCGGCGGCGCGACCAGCGAGCGTGTGTCGGCGGCGTTCGAACTGATTCTTTCCAATGCCAACGTGCGCGCGATCCTGGTCAACATCTTCGGCGGCATCGTGCGCTGTGACCTGATCGCCGATGGCATCATCAATGCCGTCAAGAACGTCGGTGTCGACGTGCCGGTGGTGGTACGGCTCGAGGGCACGAACGCCGAAGTGGCGCGTGCGCGCCTGGCCCACAGCGGGCTGGCCATCATCGCCGCCGCGGATCTCACCGATGCGGCCAAGAAAGTCATCGCCGCGGCCAGGGGTGCCCGATGAGCATACTGGTCAATGGGCGCACCAAGCTGATCTGCCAGGGGTTCACCGGCAAACAGGGGAGTTTTCATTCCGAGCAGTGCCTGGCCTACGGCACCAGGCTGGTGGGCGGGGTCACGCCCGGACGCGGCGGCGAGAAGCACCTGGGCTTGCCGGTGTACGACACGGTACGCGATGCCGTGCGCGAGACCGGCGCGACGGCCAGCATGATCTATGTGCCGGCCCCTTTCGCGGCCGATTCCATACTGGAAGCCATGGATGCCGGCATCGAATTGGTCGTGTGCATCACCGAGGGCCTGCCGGTCAACGACATGATCAAAGTCAAAGCCGCGTTGAGCGGCTCGCCGACTCGGCTGATCGGGCCGAACTGTCCCGGCATCATCACGCCCGGTGAATGCAAGATTGGCATCATGCCCGGGTTCATCCACAAGAAGGGCGTCGTCGGCATCGTCTCGCGTTCCGGTACGCTGACCTATGAGACGGTGTTCCAGACCACGAATAATGGTTTGGGTCAGAGCACCTGCGTCGGCATCGGTGGCGACCCGGTGCGCGGCATGAACTTCATCGATTGCCTGGAGTTGTTCGAGCGCGACCCGCAAACCGAAGGCATCATCATGGTCGGCGAGATTGGCGGCAGCGATGAGGAAGCGGCCGCGCACCATATCCGTCACTACGTCACCAAGCCGGTCGTAGCCTATATCGCCGGCGTGACCGCGCCACCGGGCAAGCGCATGGGCCATGCCGGGGCGGTGATCGCCGGCGGCAAGGGTACCGCCAGCGACAAGTATCGCGCGCTGGACGCTGCCGGCGTGCGCACCGTGAAATCCCCGGCGCAGCTGGGCGCCGCCATGGCCGAACTGCTGTCCAGGCGCGCAGCCTCGAAAACGCGCACATCTCGGGCGAAAATACCGGCGGTAAAAAAACCGGCGGCAAAAAAGGCCGCCGCAAAAAAGCGGACTGCAAAAAAGCCGGTCAAGGTGCGCCGGGCGAGGCATCGTTGAGCGGGCGGAGCGCCGGTGTTACGACACGCTGATCGGCTCAGAATCGCGCTGGCGCAGCTGGATCTGCTGGTGGGGGACGTGCGCGGTAATCTCGAGCGCGTCATCGCCGAGGCGCGGCGTGCGCGCGATGAGCTGCGCGCCGATCTGGTGATGTTCCCGGAGCTCACGCTTTCCGGTTATCCGCCCGAGGATCTGCTGTTCCATCGCGGCCTGAGGTTGCAGATCGGCCGTGCGCTCGATGAGCTGATGCGCGCGGTGCCCGAGATCGGTGTGCTGGTCGGTTACCCTGAATACGTGCCGGGACATATCTATAACGCGTCCTGCCTGATTCGCGGCGGCCGTGTGCTGGCGCAGCATCGCAAGGCCTGCCTGCCGAACTACAAAGTGTTCGATGAAAAGCGCTATTTCACCGCCGGTACCGAGGCGACGGTGGTCGACTTCGATGGCTTTCGGCTCGGGCTCCTGATTTGCGAGGACGCCTGGGAGCCGCAGCCAGCGGCGCAGGCGAAGGCGCTCGGGGCCGAAGCGCTGCTGATCATCAACGCTTCGCCCTATGAGATTCACAAGCAGCGCGAGCGCGAACAGGTGATCGGCGAGCGCGTGCGTGAGAGCGGACTTGCCGCGGCCTACGTGAATCTGCTCGGCGGCCAGGACGAACTGGTGTTCGACGGCAATTCGTTCGCCATGAATGCGCAGGGGCAAATCGCGCTGCGCGCGCCGCCGCTCGAGGAAGGGCTTGTATGCCTCGAGTTTGAGCGGCGCGGCGACGCGCTCGCGCTGCTGGCCGGCCAGGTCGCTCCCGAGTGGCCGGATGAGCGCACCGTCGTACGGCGTGCTGGTGCTGGGCGTGCGCGACTACGTCAACAAACACGGCTTCAACGGCGCCGTCATCGGACTGTCGGGCGGCGTCGATTCGGCCCTGACGCTGGCGATTGCGGTCGATGCCCTGGGCGCCGATCGCGTGCACGCGGTCATGATGCCCTCACGCTATACCTCGGACATGAGCCGCGAGGATGCGGCGGCGCAGGCGCAGGCGCTCGGAGTCAGCCTGAGCTCGATCTCGATCGAGAACATGTTCGCCGCGACACTGGCGGCACTCGAACAGGAGTTTGCCGGCCGCGCGGCCGATGCCACCGAAGAGAATATCCAGGCCCGCTGTCGCGGCGTGCTGCTCATGGCGATATCGAACAAGACCGGCCGCATGCTGCTGACCACCGGCAACAAGAGCGAGATGGCCGTGGGTTACGCGACGCTGTATGGCGATATGGCCGGGGGCTTTGCGCCGATCAAGGACTGCAGCAAGCAGCTGGTCTATCGGCTGGCGCGCTACCGCAATACCCTCGGTGCCGTGATCCCCGAGCGCGTCATCACGCGTGCGCCCTCGGCCGAGCTGCGCCCGGATCAGAAGGACACCGATTCGCTGCCGCCCTATGAGGTGCTCGATCCCATCCTGGAAGCCTTCATCGAGGAGGATCTATCGGTGGAGGAGATCTGCGAGCGCGGGTTCGATCGGGCCGTGGTGGCACGGGTGCTCGACATGGTGAAACGCGCCGAGTACAAGCGCCGCCAGGCTCCTCCCGGGGTGCGTGTGAGTGCCCGCGCCTTTGGACGCGACTGGCGCTACCCGATCACCAACGGCTACCGGCGCTGAATTGCCGCTTCAGCCGGTGTCGCGCCAGAATACCCACCAGTGATGGGTTGGGACGCCGCTGCCGCGCGGGGCGTTGGCGTAGTTGGCCGCATAGACACGCTCGACGTTCGCGGCCAGCTCGGTGAAGCCCAGGCGGCTGATAGCAGTCCAGCAAAATGGCCACGGCCGCGCGTTCGGCCGGTGCGCCATCGTATTGGTCGATCACGCCCTGCGCGCGCTGTGCCGCGGCCAGATAGGCGCCACGCTTGACGTAGTAGCGCGCGACATTGACCTCGTATTCGGCCAGGCGGTTGCGCAGATAGATCAGCCGCCGCAGTGAATCGTGCGCATAGTCGCTCTTCGGGAACTGCGTGACCACGGTGTTGAAGGCGGCGATGGACTTCAGGCGCCGAGGCCGGCGGCCGGCGCGCCATATCGACCCCGAACCAGCGCTCGACCGCGAACGGAGTGCGCTCGAAGTCGATCAGGCCCTTCATGTACCAGGCGTAATCGATGCGCGGGTGGGTGGGATTCTCCCGCAGGAACTGGTCGGCCGCATCGGTTGCCGACTCCTTCTCGCCCTTGCGGTAGTAGACATAGATCAGATCGAGCCGGGCCTGACGCGCCTCGTTGGTGAAGGGGAAGCGCGAGGTCAGTGCCTCGTATTGCTTGATGGCATACTCGAAGTCGTTATTGTTCATCGCCTTGTGCGCGGTGGCATAGAGCGATTGGGCCGTGACCTTCTTGAGGTTTCTAGCCTGCCGGCTGTGGCAGCCGCCCAGAAGTGCCAGTGCCGCCAGCAGCATGGCACCTAGGAGTCGGGAGTTTGGGCTCGAGTGGGACCTTACATTTCTATCGGGCGCGATGCGCGCTGAGTATAGCTGACCCGCACCATGGCCTCGGAGTTCCAAACCCATGTCCTGGACCTGCCCGCATCGGCAGCCGGGATGCGGCTGGACCAGGCGCTGGCCGCGGCCCTGCCGCAGTATTCGCGCGCGCGACTGCAGCGCTGGATCCGCGCCGGGGCCGTGCGCGCCAACGGTCAGCCGGTGCGTGCGCGCGATCGCGTGCAGGGCGGCGAGCAGCTGATCGTGGAAGCGGAGTTTGCCGCCGACACCCACGTGGCTGCGGAGGCCTTGCCGCTCGATATTCTGCACGAGGATGCGGCGCTGCTGGTGCTCAACAAGCCGCCGGGTCTGGTGGTGCATCCGGGCGCGGGCAATCGCGAGCACACGCTGCAAAATGCGCTGCTGGCGCACGATACGCGGCTCGCGCGGGTGCCGCGCGCGGGCCTGGTGCACAGGCTGGACAAGGACACCAGCGGGGTGCTGGTGGTGGCGCGCACGCCCGAGGTGCACACGTTGCTGGTGGCGGCGCTGGCTGCGCGCGCGGTGGGCCGCGAGTACCTGGCCCTTTCCCTGGGAGCGCCGACCGGTGGCGGCAAAGTCGACCAGCCCATCGGCCGTCATCGCAGCGTGCGCACCCGCATGGCGGTGCGCGCCGATGGCCGCGAGGCCGTGACGCACTTTCGCATCGAGGAGCGCTTTCGCTCGCACACGCTGCTGCGCGTGCAACTCGAGACCGGCCGCACGCATCAGATCCGGGTACACCTGGCGCACATCGGCTTTCCCATCGTCGGCGATCCGGTCTATGGCGGCCGCAAGCGCCTGCTGGCCGGCGGCACGCCGGCATTGAACGCGGCATTGCAGGGATTTGGGCGCCAGGCTCTGCACGCGCAGCGGCTGCATCTGACGCACCCGTTGAGCCAGCGCGCGCTGAGCTTCGAGGCACCCGTGCCGCCCGATCTGGTTTCGCTCTTGCGCCTGCTGCGCGCCGATGCCCATGAGCGCTGAATACCTGCGGCCGCAATGGCCGGCGATCGACGGCGTAGGCGCGGCCTTTACGCTGCGCAGCGGCGGCATCAGTGGTGCGCCCTACGATTCCTTCAACCTCGGCGCGCATGTCGGCGATGCGCCGGAGGCGGTGGCGCGCAACCGTCGTGTGCTGCAAGGGGACCTGTCGCTGCCGCGTGAACCGTTGTGGCTGCAACAGGTTCACGGCACCCGGATCGTGGACGCTGATCTGGCCGCGGCGCAGACGCCGCCGCGCGGGGATGGCGCCATCACGCGTGAGTTCGGGCCGGTGCTGGCAGTGCTGGTGGCCGATTGCCTGCCAGTGTTGTTCGCGGCGCGCAACGGCAGTGCGGTGGGGGTGGCGCACGCCGGCTGGCGCGGCCTGGCCGCCGGCGTACTCGAGGCCACGGTCAAGGCGCTGGCCGGCAACGGGCCCTTGCAGGCCTGGCTCGGCCCGGCGATCGGGCCCGCGCATTTCGAGGTTGGCGAAGAGGTGCGCGCCGCATTCCTGGCGCACGATCCCAGGGACGCGGCGGCATTCGTGGCCAACGCGCGCGGACGCTGGCAGTGCGATCTGCATGCCCTGGCGCGCGCGCGGCTGCAAGCTCTCGGCATCGAGCCGGTGCATGCGGATGCGGGCTGCACCTATTCGCAGCCGCAGCGCTTCTATTCCTATCGCCGCGATGGCGCTACCGGACGCATGGCGGCCTTGATCTGGCGGCAAGCAGGTTAATGCTAGAGTCGGCTATGACTCTGACCTGGATTTTATTAGCGACCTTCCTCGGCGGCGCACTCAGCGCGGCGTTGGCGAGCGCATTTCTATTGCTTCCGCAAACCCGGCGTTCGTGGCTGCTGCCGCACCTGATCAGCTTCGCCACCGGCGCGATGCTGGCGGCCGCCCTGATCGGACTGCTGCCCGAGGCGCTGGCGAGTGTCGGTCCGCACCGCTTTCAGGCCATCGGCGCCTCGGTGCTGGCCGGCATTGCGCTGTTCTTCGTGCTCGAGAAGCTGGTGCTCTGGCGTCACTGCCATGGCGAGTCGTGCGAGACCCATTCGCCGCACGAGGCCGACCGCGACCGGGCCGCCGGCTGGATCGTGCTGTTCGGCACCGGCATGCACAATGCCTTCGACGGCGTGCTGATCGCGGCAGCCTTCCTGACCGACCTGAAGCTGGGTGTGGTCACGACACTGGCGATCACTGCGCACGAGATCCCGCAGGAACTGGGCGACCTGGCGGTGCTGCTGCACGCGCGCATGAGCGCGACCCGGGCGCTGTGGTTCAACGCCGCCAGCAGCCTGACCTCCATCCTGGGCGGCCTGCTGGGATACTTCGCCCTGCGGCGCACGCTCGATGTGCTGCCCTATGCCATCTCGGTGGCGGCGGCCTCGCTGATCTATGTGTCGGTGGCGGACCTGATCCCGAGCCTGCACCGGCGGGTGGACGCACGGGCCGGTGTGGCCCAGGTGGTATTGATCGGTTGCGGGGTGGCGGTGATCGCGGCGGCGGAGAGCTGGCTGGGCTGAGCGGCTTGAATTCGCCCAGGCAATCCCCACGAATCCGGGTGCAAAGTATAGCTTTTCAGGTCAAAACCTATGCGAATGGACAAACTCACGAGTAGCTTTCAGTCGGCGCTGGCGGACGCGCAGTCGCTGGCCGTGGGCCGCGATAATCAATTCATCGAGCCCGCCCACCTGCTGCTGGCCATGATCGATGCCCAGGGCGGCGGCGTGCGGCCACTGCTGATCAAGGCCGGGGTCGACGTGAACCGGCTGCGCTCGCTGCTCAACGCCATCCTCGATGGCCTGCCGAAGGTCGAGGGCACAGCCGGCGACGTGCAGGTGTCGAATGATCTGGCGAAGCTGCTCAACGTCACCGACAAGCTGGCGCAGAAGCGCGGTGATCAATACATCGCCAGCGAGCTGTTCGTGCTGGCGGCATTCGAGGATCGCGGTGCGCTCGCCAAGGCGCTCAAGGACACGCGCGCTTCGCGCGCAGCGCTGGAGAAGGCGATCGATGAGGTGCGCGGCGGCGAGACGGTCGAGGACGCGGCCGCCGAGGAGAATCGCCAGTCGCTGGAGAAATACACGGTCGATCTGACCGCGCGTGCGCGCAGCCGGCAAGCTCGATCCGGTGATCGGCCGTGACGACGAGATTCGCCGCACGGTGCAGGTGCTGCAGCGGCGCACCAAGAACAATCCGGTGCTGATCGGCGATCCCGGCGTGGGCAAGACCGCGATCGTCGAGGGCCTGGCGCTGCGCATCGTCAATGGTGAGGTGCCCGAGGGACTGAAGAACAAGCGCATCCTGGCGCTCGACATGGGCTCGCTGATCGCCGGCGCGAAATTCCGCGGCGAATTCGAGGAGCGGCTCAAGGCTGTGCTCAAGGACCTGGCCAAGCAGGAGGGTCAGGTCATCCTGTTCATCGACGAGCTGCACACCATGGTGGGCGCCGGTCGCGCCGAAGGCTCGATGGATGCCGGCAACATGCTCAAGCCCGCGCTGGCGCGCGGCGAACTGCACTGCGTGGGCGCCACCACGCTGGATGAGTACCGCAAGTACATCGAGAAGGATGCCGCGCTGGAACGGCGCTTCCAGACCGTGCTGGTCGATGAGCCGTCGGTGGAGGACACGATCGCGATACTGCGCGGCCTGAAGGAGCGCTACGAGGTGCACCACAAGGTCGAGATCACCGATCCGGCGATCGTGGCCGCGGCCACGCTCTCGCACCGCTACATCACCAATCGCCAGTTGCCTGACAAGGCCATCGACCTGATCGATGAGGCCGCGGCGCGCATCCGCATGGAGATCGACTCCAAGCCCGAGGCGCTCGATCGCCTCGAGCGCCGCATCATTCAGCTCAAGATCGAGCAGGAGGCGCTGAAGAAGGAGGAGGACGCAGGCGTCCAGGCGCCGGCTCGCCACCCTGCAGCAGACGCTGGCCGGACTGGAAAAGGAATACGCCGATCTCGAGGAGGTCTGGAAGGCGGAGAAGGCCTCGCTGCAGGGCGCGGCGCAGATCAAGGAGCAGCTCGAGAAAGCGCGCCTGGAATTGGAACAGGCGCGGCGCGCCAGCGATCTGTCGCGCATGGCCGAACTGCAGTACGGGCGCATTCCGGAACTCGAGAAGCGGCTGGCGCAGGCGCAGGCCGCGGAGCAGAAGGCGCCGCAGCTGGTGCGCAACAGCGTCACCGAGGAGGAGATCGCCGAGGTCGTGTCCAAGTGGACCGGTATCCCGGTGTCGCAAGATGCTCGAGGGCGAGAAGGAAAAGCTGCTGCGCATGGAGCAGGCGCTGGAGAAGCGCGTGGTCGGCCAGGAGGAGGCGGTACGCATCGTCTCCAACGCGATCCGCCGCGCCCGCGCCGGCCTGGCCGACCCGCGGCGGCCGAATGGCTCGTTCCTGTTCCTGGGCCCCACCGGCGTGGGCAAGACCGAGCTGTGCAAGGCGCTGGCGGAGTTTCTGTTCGACACCGAAGAGGCCATGGTGCGCATCGACATGTCCGAGTTCATGGAGAAGCACTCGGTGGCGCGACTGATCGGCGCGCCGCCGGGCTACGTGGGCTATGAGGAGGGCGGTTACCTGACCGAGGCCATACGCCGGCGCCCGTACGCGGTGATCCTGCTCGATGAAGTGGAGAAGGCGCACCAGGACGTATTCAACGTGCTGCTGCAGGTGCTCGACGACGGCCGGCTGACCGATGGTCAGGGCCGCACCGTCGATTTTCGCAATACCGTGATCATCATGACCTCCAACCTGGGCTCGCAGGTGATCCAGGACATGGCCGGCGAGGGCAACTACCAGCGCATGAAGAGTGCGGTCATGGAGATCGTGCAGCAGCATTTCCGGCCCGAATTCATCAACCGCGTGGATGACATGGTGGTGTTCCATCCGCTGGGCACCGAGCAGATTCGCGCCATCGTCGATATCCAGCTCGGCTACCTCGACGGCGGCTGCTCGAGCGCGACATGCTGCTGGAGCTGGACGACAAGGCGCGCGATCTGATCGGCGAGGCCGGCTTCGACCCGGTGTATGGCGCGCGGCCACTGCAAACGCGCGATCCAGCAGCAGATCGAGAATCCGCTGGCGCAACGCATACTGCGCAACGAGCTGCGTGCCGGTGACCGGGTGCGCGTGAGCGTGCGCGGCTCGGAGCTGGTGTTCGAGAACCAGCGGCAGATGCGCGCGGTAGGCTCCTAGGATGCTGGATCTCAAACGCCACATCGTCGAAGTGCCGGACTTTCCGCGCGCGGGCATACTGTTTCGCGACATCACGCCGCTGTTGCGTGGGCACTTTGCCGCGACCCTCGATGCGCTCGAGGGGTTATTCGACCAGCGCGAGTGGGACGCGCGTGGATGCCGTCGGCGGCATCGAGTCGCGCGGCTTCATTCTGGCGGCGGGACTGGCGGCGCGGCGCGCCAAGGGTTTCGTAGCCAATCCGCAAAGGCGGCAAGCTGCCACCGCCGGTGGAAGCGGTGGATTACGCGCTCGAGTACGGCAGCGGGGTGCTGGAGATGCAGCGCGGCAGCGGCCGCCTGCTGCTGGTCGACGACGTGCTGGCGACCGGGGGCACGATGGCCGCCGCGGCGAAGTTGAGTGTGCCGGCCGGCTACCAGGTCGCGGGACTTGGCGGCGTTGATCGATCTGCGATTAGCGGGGGAATTTCACTGGGGCGGCATGCCGCTGCGGGCCGTGCTGCGCTATGACTGAGCGGCCGGCGACGCTGGTCGTGATGGCGTTGGAGATCGAGGCTCAGGGCGTGTTCGAGCGTGCGGGGGTGCCGGTGCTGTACACGGGACTGGGCAAGGTCAATGCCGCCCTGTCGCTGATGCGGGCGCTACGGGACTACCGCCATGCCGGCGAGGGGTTGCCGCTGGTGCTGAATTTCGGCACTGCCGGCAGCCACAGCTTGGCGGCCGGAACGCTCGTGGCCTGCCAGCGCTTCGTGCAGCGGGATATGGACGTCAGCGGCCTGGGCTTTGCCCTCGGCGTCACGCCGTTCGAGGAGCTGCCGGCGCAACTGGATTTCCCGGCCATTTTCGAGGAATTGCCGGCGGCGTTATGCGGCAGCGGCGATTCCTTCCAGATGGGCGTGGCCAAGCTGCATTGCGAAGTCATCGACATGGAAGCGTACGCCCTGGCGAAGGTCTGCCGTGCTGGAGGGCGCGCGCTTTGGCTGTGCCAAGTTCGTCACCGATGGAGCCGATAGTGCAGCGCCAGACGATTGGCAGCGCAATCTGCCGCAGGCGGCGGCCGCCTTTTGGCACCTGTACCAGCGTCATCGCCGTCTATAATTACCCCGGTCACCCACTCTTGACGCAGCCAACACCATGCCGATTTACGAATACCAATGCAGCCACTGCCGCTATTACCTGGAGGTGATCCAGAAGATCAGCGATGCCCGGCTCAAGAAATGCCCCTCCTGTGGCAAGAACACGCTCAAGAAGCTGATCTCGGCGCCGGTGTTCCGGCTCAAGGGATCGGGCTGGTACGAAACCGATTTCAAGGCGCGATTCCAGGAGCAGAAACGCAATCTGGCGGCGGTGACAAGGACGCCAAGGAAGCCAAGGAAGCTAAGGAGGCAACCGACGGCAAGGACGCCAAGGCCGGTGCCGCCGACACGGCCGGCGCTGCCGCCACCGGCACCGAAGCCAAGGCTGGCGCGGCCAGTGAGGCCAAGAGCGACAGCGCGGGTGAGTCCAAGGCAGCGGCCAAAGGCGAATCCAAAGTGGCCGCACCCGCCAAGGCCAGCGGGCGTCGATCGCGCCCCGCCAAGAAGGCCAAACCGAAGCCGTCCACCAAATCCGTCAAGCGCCGGGGCCGGCGTTGACCGGTTCGGTCATCAAGCTGATCCTGCGTCGATACCTGATCGCGGGCCTGCTGGTCTGGCTGCCCATCATCGCCACGGTGCTGGTGGTGCGGTTCATTCTGAACCTCATGGACCAGCTGCTGCCGCATCCGCTGCGGCCGGAGGTGCTGCTCGGTGTGCACATACCGGTCTCGGGGCGTTGCTGGCGCTGTTGATACTGCTGGCGACCGGGCTGCTGGTCACCAACATCGTTGGCAGTGCCCTGGTGCGAGCCTGGGAAGATGTGCTCAATCGCATCCCGTTCATCCGCGCCGTCTATGGCGGGGTCAAGAGCTTTTCGACCACGATACTTTCCAATTCGGGCAACTCGTTCAAGAAAGTGCTGCTGATCGAATATCCGCGCGCCGGCATGTGGAGTGTCGGCTTCCAGACGGCGACCGACGTGCGGCTATCGCCGGCGCAGGGTAGCGAGCCGATGCTGTGCGTATTCATTCCGACCACTCCCAACCCCACCTCCGGATTCATCGTCATGGTGCCGCGCTCGCAGGCGATCGAACTCGACATGAATGTCGATGCGGCGATGAAGATGATCGTAACCCTGGGCGTGGTCATGCCGGCAGCGCCGCTGCCACGCCAGGCCGACAGCCATGCGTAGTCACTACTGCGGACAGGTCAACGAGCAGCTGCTGGCGCAGAGTGTCAGCGTAGCGGGCTGGGTGCATCGCCGGCGCGATCACGGCGGCGTGATCTTCGTCGATCTGCGCGACCGCGAGGGACTGGTGCAGATCGTTTTTCATCCCGAGCACCAGGCGGTGTTCGAGGTCGCGGAGAAATTACGCAATGAATTCGTGTTGCAGGTGCGCGGGCTGGTGCGTGAACGCCCGGCAGGAACCGTCAACGCCAACCTGGCATCGGGCCGTATCGAGATCGTGGCCTCGGAACTCAGCCTGCTGAACCGCTCCGATCCGCTGCCGTTCCAGCTCGACGAGACCGTCAACGAGGAAGTGCGGCTGCGCTTTCGCTACATCGATCTGCGGCGCGAGATCATGACCCAGCGCCTGCGGCTGCGCCATCGCATCACGCGCTCGATGCGCGGGTATCTGGACGCGCTCGGTTTCATCGACATCGAGACGCCGATGCTTACCAAGGCTACGCCCGAGGGCGCGCGCGATTACCTGGTGCCCAGCCGCACTCACCCGGGCAAGTTCTTCGCGCTGCCGCAATCACCGCAGATCTTCAAGCAACTGCTGATGATGGCCGGCATGGATCGCTACTACCAGATCGTGCGCTGTTTCCGCGATGAGGACCTGCGCGCCGATCGCCAGCCCGAGTTCACGCAGCTCGACGTCGAGACCTCGTTCCTGACCCAGGAGCAGATCATGCAGCTCATGGAGGAGCTGGTGCGCACCTTGTTCCGCGAGGTACTGGGCGTGCATTTGCCCAATCCCTTTGCGCGCATGAGTTATCACGAAGCGATGCGCCGCTACGGCTCGGACAAGCCGGATCTGCGCGTGGCGCTGGAGCTGGTGGATGTCGCCGACCTGGTGCGTGAGTGCGATTTCAAGGTGTTCTCCGCTCCGGCCCAGGACCCCGGCGGCCGGGTCACGGCGTTGCGCGTTCCGGGCGGCGGCGCGCTCACGCGCAAGGAGATCGATGAGTACACGGCCTATGTCGGCCGCTACGGTGCCAAGGGCCTGGCGTATATCAAGGTCAACCAGCGCGAGCGGGGGCGCGATGGATTGCAGTCCCCGATCGTCAAATTCCTCAGCGACGGCGCGCTCGATGGCATGCTCGCGCGCTGCGGTGCAGCCGATAACGACCTGATCTTCTTCGGCGCCGATCAGGCGCGGATCGTCAGCGACGCGCTGGGTGCGCTGCGGCTCAAGGTGGCACAGGACCGGGGACTGGTCACCGCGGGCTGGCAGCCGCTGTGGGTGGTGGACTTCCCGATGTTTGAATGGGACGCGCAGGCGCGCCGTTGGGGAGCGATGCACCACCCCTTTACCTCACCGCAGGTCGACGATCCGGCGACGCTGGCCGAGGCGCCCGGCAACGCCCTGGCCCGGGCCTACGACATCGTGCTCAACGGCTCGGAAATCGGCGGCGGCTCGGTGCGCATTTTCCGCGAGGAGATGCAATCGGCAGTGTTTGCGCTGCTGGGTATCACCCCTGAGGAGGCGCGGCTGAAGTTTGGCTTCCTGCTCGATGCCCTGCGCTACGGCTGTCCGCCGCATGGCGGTATCGCCTTCGGGCTCGATCGGCTGGCCATGCTGATGGCCGGTGCGGACAGCATCCGCGAGGTGATCGCATTCCCGAAGACTCAGACCGCCGCCGATCCGCTGACTGATGCGCCCACCGAGGTAGGCGAGGCGCAGTTGCGCGAGCTGCACATCCGCGTGCGTACGCCACCGCCGACCGGCTAGGACACGACGCGATTGAGCAGCAGCCCGGCAGCCGTGGTGTACGTACACGGCCTGTGGATGCCCGGCCTGGAGTCGGCGCTGCTGTTGCACCGGCTGCGCGAGCGCGGCTTGCGCCCGCACGTGTTCTACTATCACTCGGTATTCGAGCCCATGGCGCAGGTGGTGGCGGCGCTGCGGCAGAAGGTGGCGCGCATTGATGCAGCCGCAAGTGCACCTGCTGGGGCACAGCCTCGGCGGCCTGGTCATCCAGCGCTACCTGGAACGCTACCGCATGGGGCAACCGGGCAGGGTGGTATTCCTGGGCTCGCCCTGTAGCGGTTCGCGCGTGGCGCGGCGGCTCGGGCAGTGGAGTTTGGGACGTCGCATGCTCGGCCCCGCGGCGGCCGAGGAGTTGCTGTTGCAACGCACGCGGCGCTGGGAAGTCGAGCGCGAGCTGGGCATCATCGCCGGGACCGTGCCGCTGGGTTTCGGCCGATTGCTGTTAACATTCAAGGAAGCCAACGACGGCACAGTCGCGGTTTCAGAGACGGCGCTGACGGGCGCGAAGTCCAGGCTGTGCCTGCCGGTGACGCATTCGGGGCTATTGCTGTCGGCGCTTGTGGCGTCGGAAGCAGGGAATTTCTTCGAACATGGACGATTCGGACCCTGAAGCCGGCGGCGCGTGCAGGTTTCGCATGGCTGCGCTCGCATCTGCGGGCGCTGGGCATCGTCGCGGCGCTGCTCCTGCTCTATACCCTGGCCGGTTTTGTGCTGGTGCCGCAGCTGGCGCGCCACGCCATCGTCAACTACGTGCAGAAGGATCTGGGCCGGCACGTATCAATGGGAGCGATCAGCTTCAATCCGTTTACCGTCACGGTTGAAGTACGCCAATTCGCTCTGGCTGAGGCGGATAATCGGCCGATTGCAAGCTTCGACTTGCTGCGGATCGGCGCCTCGCTGAGTGCATCGCTGTGGCACCGGGCCTGGACGTTGAACGAAGTACGGCTGGAGCGGCCGCTCGTCCAGGTGCTGATCAACCATGACGGCTCGCTGAATCTCGCCAAGCTTGCGCCTGCGACGCCTGAGAAGCCGCCGCCGGCGGCGCACTTGCCGGCGCTGCGGGTGATAGCACTGGGCGTGCACGGCGGCAGTGTGCGCTTCCAGGACCTGAGCCGAGCCGAGCCATTCTCGGCGACGCTGGCGCCGATTGAGTTCGATTTGAACGATTTCCGAACGGCGCCATCGTATGAAAGCCGGTATCGCTTCAGCGCCGTGACCGGTGCCGGGGAGCGGCTCGACTGGTCCGGGCAATTCTCTGTTCAGCCGCTGGGGTCGAGCGGCGAGTTTGTGATCGCGGGGCTCAAAGCCTCAACCATCGCCTCGTATCTGCAGAATGCGCTGCCGTTCGCGCTCAGCGACGGCAACCTGGATGTAAACGGCAGCTACCGCTTTGTGGCCACGCCCGCAACCGAGCTGTCCCTGACAGTGCCCAGCATTAAAATTCACTCGCTGGCGATTGCACCCACGGCGGCCGCGGCGATGCCCTACGTCACGCTGCCTGAGCTGGACGTCGCCGACAGCAGTGTTTCGCTGAGCGAGCGGCGAGCATCCATCGGTCGGGTGACAGTACAGAAAGCAGCGCTGCAAGTCTGGCGCGAAGCCGATGGCAGCCTGAACCTTCAGCGGCTGCTGGCGCCGGCCGCTGGTGCCGCGACCCCGGTGTCTGCAGCGGCCCCCGCGCCTGCGGCCAGCGCCGTGCCCTGGACCATCGCGCTCAATCGGCTGGAGGTGGTGGATGCGAGCCTCGAGGCGCAGGACCGCAGCGTCAAGCCGGTCGTGGCCATGCGTTTTGGCGCCATCGGGCTCACGGTGCAGGACTATTCGAACACCGGCAATGCGCCGCTGAAGGTCGATCTGCGCGCGACTCTGGGAGACAGCGGACGTCTGCAGACCCAGGGCACGATAACGCTCGCGCCGTTGAGCGCGGCGCTCGACGTGGACCTGAGCCAATTGGATCTGCCAGCTCTGCAGCCCTACATTGCGCAGGCCGCCGACATAACGCTTTATCGCGGACGCTTCGGCGTCAAGGGGCAGATCGCCTACGCGCAGCAGCCCGCACACGCTGCGCCGCAGCTCAAGGTCGCGCTGGCGGTCGATGTCACGGATCTCGCCACCCGTGACAACGTGACCAATGATGACTTCGTGAGCTGGCGTTCGCTGCATATCGACGACCTGCACTATCAGCTTGCACCCGATGCGCTCAGCATCGCGCGCATCGTGGTGCGTGCGCCTTATGGGCGCGTGATCATCGGAGCCAAAGGCGGACTGAACGTGGCCGATGTGCTGCATTCTGACGGCAAGCCGCAGGTGACTGCCAAGCCCAAGAGCAGTGCGCCGGATGCAAAGGTAGCGGCCGGCAGTGTCGTGCCGGGAATGCCCATTCGTATCGCCCGGATCGAATTGCACGGCGGCGTCGCGGATTTTACCGACCATTCGGTGACGCCGACTTTCTCCACGGCAATCTATGATCTCAAGGGATCGGTCGTGGGACTGTCGTCCGATCCGGCCTCGCGCGCCACCGTGACGCTCGCAGGCAACGTCGATCGCTACGCGCCGGTGTCGATCAAGGGCCAGGTGAATCTGCTCTCGGCGGCAACCTACACCGATATTTCGATGAACTTCAGCAATATCGAGCTCACCACGTTCAATCCGTATTCCGGCAAGTTTGCCGGCTACAACATCGCCCAGGGCAAGCTGAGCACCGAAATGCAATATCACGTCGAGAATCGCAAGCTCGACGCCAAGCATCACATCGTGGTCGATCAGCTCGAGTTCGGTGCCGCCACCGAGAGCAAGCAGGCCGTGCCACTGCCGATCAAGCTGGCGGTGTCGTTGCTCAAGGATCGCAATGGGGTCATCAATCTGGATCTGCCGGTGGGCGGCAGCCTGGATGATCCAACCTTCCGCATCGGCCCGATCATCTGGAAGCTGTTCGTCGGGCTGGTCACCAAGATCGTGACGGCGCCGTTCGCATTGCTCGGTTCATTATTTGGCGGCGGACCTGAGCTTTCCTACATCGATTTTCCGGCCGGGGTCGCGACCTTGACAGCGGCGCAGACGCAGAAGCTCGCGCAGTTGTCGAAAGCGCTGGTCGAGCGTCCGCAGGTGAAGCTCGACATTCCGCTGCATGCGCAGGCCGATGACGACGACCGGGCACTCGAGCAGTCGGCCCTGGAGGCGGCTCTGGCCGCAACCACCCCTGCGCCGGCGGCTGGCAAGCGTGCGAAGCCGGCCAAAACCGGCGCCACGTCAGATACCACGGCCGATGCCACGGCCACCGCGCAGGCGCGCGTGGCCAAGCTCACGGCACTGTACCGTTCGCGCTTTCACACCGAGCCCGAGTTTCCACCGGAGACCGACCAGGCTGCGTGGCTGGAGCAGCAACTGCTGCCACAATTTGCGCCCACCCGCGAGCAGCGCGATGCCCTCGGACAGGCGCGAGCCCAGGCGGTGCAGGCGGCGGTACTGGCGAACGCGGAACTTAAACCGGAAAGAGTATTTCTGACTAACCAGATCTCTGGCGGCGGCCCGGACGGATCGGTGCGCATGGAACTGAAGCTCGAGTAAGTTCAGCCCAGCGCGGTCCGGCGCCATTCGAACAACAGTTCCAGCGCCGCGCGCGGCGAGAGCGTGTCCGGATCCAGTGCCGCAAGCCGCGCCAGCAGTGCCCGTGCACGCTGATCCTGTTCGTCGTTCACGCTCGACTCAGCCGGCGGCGACAATGGCAACTTCACCTGCGGTGAGTGCGGCATCGCATTTCGGGCGCTGCGCTGCTCGAGTTGTTGCAGTGTCCGGCGTGCGGCGGCGATGATCTCGCGCGGTACGCCTGCGAGCTGGGCGACCTGCAGACCGTAGCTGCGGCTTGCCGGGCCGTCCTTGACGGCATGCAGGAACACCAGCGAATCACCGTGTTCGGTTGCATCCAGATGCACGTTGGCGCAGCTCTCGATCTCATCGGCGAGTGCAGTCAGTTCAAAATAATGGGTCGCAAACAGCGTAAAGGCACGAATCCGCGCTGCAAGGTATTCGGCGACGGTGCCGGCCAGCGACAGGCCGTCGAAGGTACTGGTGCCGCGGCCCATCTCGTCCATGAGCACCAGGCTGTGCTCGGTGGCGTTGTGCAGGATGTAGGCGGTCTCGGTCATCTCAACCATGAAGGTAGAGCGGCCTCCAGCCAGATCATCGGCGGCGCCAATGCGGGTGAAGATGCGGTCGATCGGCCCGATCTCGGCCCGCGCTGCCGGGACGAAGCTTCCGATATGGGCCAGCACCACGATCAGCGCCACCTGGCGCATGTAGGTGGATTTTCCTCCCATGTTCGGGCCGGTGATGATCAGCATGCGCCGGTCATCGTGCAGATTAAGATCATTGGGTACGAACGGCGTGTCGAGGAAGCGCTCGACCACCGGATGACGGCCACTTTCAATGCTCAGACGAGCCTCCGCCACCAGTGTCGGCTTGTTCCAGCCCAGGACGCTGGCGCGCTCGGCCAGCGCGGCCAGCATATCGACGGCGGCAATCGCCGCCGCTGTTCGCTGCAGTCCATCCAGGTCCGTGACCAGTGCGCCAAGCAGTGCTTCATACAAGTCCTTCTCGCGCGCCAGCGCCCGCTCGCGCGCGCCGAGCACCTGATCCTCGAAGCTCTGCAGCTCGGGAGTGATGAATCGTTCCGCGGATTTGACGGTCTGGCGGCGTACGTAGTCGCTCGGCACGCGATCGGCGTGCGCGCGCGCGACTTCAATGAAAAAACCCTGCACCCGGTTGTACCCGAGCTTGAGACCGGCGATGCCGCTGCGCTCGCGCTCGCGCACTTCAAGCTCGGCCAGGAATGCATCGGTGTTACCAGCGATGGTGCGCAGGCGGTCGAGTTCCGGGTCATGGCCGGCAGCAATGACACCGCCGTCACGCACAAAAGTCGCGGGCTGCTCGCCGATGGCGCGGCTCAGCAGCGCATGCTGTTCACCGTGCTCGGCGATCTCGCCGTGCAGATTTTGGAGCATGGGGGAATCGAAGGGCTGCAGCGCGGCGCGTACTGCCGGCAACGCGGCCAGAGAGCTGCGCAATTGCACCAGGTCGCGCGGCCGCGCCGAGCGCAAGGCCACGCGCGCGAGAATGCGCTCGAGATCGCCGATGGCGCGCAAGCGCTCGCGCAGCGGCTCGAACGCCCGCGATTGCATCAACATGTCAATGGCGTGATAGCGCTCGCGCAAGATCGCGTGCGCGCGAATCGGCCGCGCCAGTGCCCGCCGCAGAGCACGCGATCCCATGGATGTCACCGTGGCATCGATCACCGCGAACAGCGTCGCCGCCTCATTTCCCGACAAGCTGCTGTCGAGTTCCAGATTGCGCCGGGTCGCGCCATCGAGCGCCAGCGCCTCGGAGCGTTCCTCGATCCGCAGCGCGCGGATGTGGGGCAGGGCTGCGCGCTGCGTGTCGCGCACGTATTGCAGCAGCGCGCCGGCCGCACGCAGCGCCAGCGGCAGCTCATCGACGCCGAAACCCTTGAGATCCAACGTGCCGAGCTGGTCGGTAAGCAGCCGCGAGGCGCTCGCCAGGTCGAAATGCCAGGGCGCGCGGGCGCGTATCACCGGATTGTGCCGGCACAATGCCGCCAGTTCCTGGGACTGGGACTCCGACAACAGCAGCTCCGCTGGCCGCAGTCGCTCCAGTTCCGCCTCTACCGCCTCGGCACTGCCGAGTTCGAGCGCGCTGAAGCGTCCGGAAGCGAGTTCCAGCCACGACAAACCATAGCTGTGCCCTTCGTGCCAGAGCGCCGCGAGCAGGGTTTCGCGGCGCTGCTCGAGCAGGGCTTCGTCGGTAACGGTTCCCGGCGTGACGATGCGTACCACCTGCCGCTCCATGGGGCCGCGGGTCTGGCCCGCTTCGCCCAGCTGCTCGCACAGCGCCACCGATTCACCCTGACGCACCAATCGCGCCAGGTAGGCATCGACGCTGTGTACCGGTACGCCGGCCATGGGCACGTTGGCGCCGCCGGACTGGCCGCGTGAGGTCAGTGCGATATCGAGCAATTGCGCGGCGCGGCGAGCGTCGTCGTAGAACATCTCGTAGAAATCGCCCATGCGGTAGAACAACAGTGCATCCGGATGCTGCGCCTTGATACGCAGGTACTGCTGCATCATCAACGTGTGATTTGGCGGCGGGTCTGGATTGTGCAAAGGCGCATCCGATGAGCAAACAACGCAGCGTCCAACTCTACCCTATGGTTGGTCCGATGCCGCCAATATGACACCTTGCTCGCAGTATGTAACCCCGATGCAGTCCGTGTGACCTGGCTCACGCTTTGTTGGCGTTGGCATCCGGCGCCACGCTCCGTGAGCGATCGCAAATATCTCTAAAGATTTCAGTGGCTGGGCCGATGTCTACGCAGAGCCCGGAATGGCGTTGAGTCATGTTTTGGATCTGTCTAAAGATTTCGATGGCCATGCCGATGATGACGAATAGGCTCAACCCGGCGTTGAGTTGTGAGTGCAAGCAGGTAAGTGGCGGCGAGGTCCGGTGAAGATCCCGCCAAATTAAAATTCAGGAATGGTGCTTTATGTCTTCTATCGTCTTGTCGATGTCGCCGGCTCAAGTTGCCGCCTTGACCCCCAAGCAGATAGCGTCGTTAGCAACTTCCGACATCGCCGCCCTGAGTACCGCGCAGACACAGCTGTTGAACGCAAGCCAGATAGGAGCGATGTCCACCCCAGACATCGTCCAGATCAGTACATCCGCCATTGCCCTGTTCAGCGCCACCCAGCTCGATGCACTTAACGCCAAGGATGTTGCTGCACTTACCCCCCTGCAGGTTTCGTCCCTGACATCTACCGAGGTCACGCAGCTCACCAGTGCCCAGGTGACCTCCCTGACCACCAGCCAGGTGGCGGCGTTGGCTTTGAATCTCACCAACGGGCAGATCGGTCTGCTCACCACGGCGCAAGCCCCGGGCCTCACCGCCGCGGTGCTCGCCTCCCTGACTACCGGGCAGCTCAATGCGATCTCGGCCAAAGATATCCCGTCGCTCACCAACACCCAGCTCGGGGTCGTGGGCCTTGCTCTCACCAGCACGCAGATCGCGGCGCTGACCACGGCACAGGCCCCAGCACTGACTACCGCGATCCTCGCCTCGCTGAGCACGACTCAGCTCGATGCGATCTCAGCCAAAGAGATCTCGGCGCTGACGGTGCCGCAGGTGTCGGCCCTGTCGAGCACACAAGTCACGCAGCTCACCAGCGCCCAGGTGACCGCCCTGACCACCAGCCAGGTGGCAGCGTTGGCTTTGAATCTCACCAACGGACAGATCGGTCTGCTCACCACGGCGCAAGCCCCGGGCCTCACCGCCGCGGTGCTTGCCTCCCTGACTACCGGGCAGCTCAATGCGATCTCGGCCAAAGATATCCCGTCGCTCACCAACACCCAGCTCGGGGTCGTAGGCCTTGCTCTCACCAGCACGCAGATCGCGGCACTGACCACTGCTCAGGCCCCAGCCCTGACCACCGCGATTCTCGCCTCGTTGAGCACCACGCAGCTCGATGCGATCTCAGCCAAAGAGATCTCGGCGTTGACGGTGCCGCAGGTGTCGGCCCTGTCGAGCACACAAGTCACGCAGCTCACCAGCGCGCAGGTGACCGCCCTGACTACCAGCCAGGTGGCAGCCCTCGCGGTGAACTTCACCAACGGGCAGATCGGTCTACTCAGTACAGCGCAAGCCCCGGGCCTCACTGCCGCGGTGCTTGCCTCGCTGACTACCGGGCAGCTCAATGCGATCTCGGCCAAAGATATCCCGTCGCTCACCAACACCCAGCTTGGGGTCGTGGGCCTTGCCCTCACCAGCACGCAGATTGCTGCGCTGACCACCGCTCAGGCCCCAGCACTGACTACCGCGATCCTCGCCTCGCTGAGCACCACGCAGCTCGATGCCATCTCCGCCAAGGAAATCGCAGCGCTGACGGTGCCGCAGGTGTCGGCGCTGTCGAGCACACAAACGACTCTGCTCACCAGTGCCCAGGTGACCGCCCTGACCACCAGTCAGGTGGCAGCCCTCGCGGTGAACTTCACCAACGGGCAGATCGGTCTACTCAGCACGGTGCAAGCCCCGGGCCTCACCGCCGCGGTTCTCGCCTCCCTGACGACAGGGCAGCTCAACGCGATTTCGGCCAAGGATATCCCGTCGCTCACCAACACCCAGCTCGGGGTGGTAGGCCTTGCGCTCACCAGCACGCAGATTGCTGCGCTGACCACTGCTCAGGCCCCAGCACTGACTACCGCGATCCTCGCCTCGCTGAGCACCACGCAGCTCGATGCCATCTCAGCCAAGGAGATCTCAGCGCTGACGGTGCCGCAGGTGTCGGCGCTGTCGAGCACACAATCGACTCTGCTCACCAGCGCCCAGGTGACCGCCCTGACCACCAGCCAGGTGGCAGCGTTCGCGGTGAATTTCACCAACGCTCAGATCGGTCTGTTGTCCACCGCGCAAGCCCCGGGCCTCACCGCCGCGGTGCTCGCCTCGCTGACCACCGGGCAGCTCAATGCGATTTCGGCCAAAGATATCCCGTCGCTCACCAACACCCAGCTCGGGGTCGTAGGCCTTGCTCTGACCAGCACGCAGATCGCGGCGCTGACCACGGCACAAGCCCCAGCCCTGACTACCGCGATCCTTGCCTCGCTGAGCACCACCCAGCTCGATGCCATCTCGGCCAAAGAGATCTCGGCGCTGACGGTACCGCAGGTGTCGGCTCTCTCGAGCACGCAAGTGTCGCAGCTCACCAGCGCCCAGGTGACCGCCCTGACCACCAGCCAGGTGGCGGCATTGGCGGTGAATCTCACCAACGCTCAGATCGGTCTGTTGTCCACCGCGCAAGCCCCCGGCCTCACTGCCGCGGTGCTCGCCTCCCTGACTACCGGGCAGCTTAATGCGATCTCGGCCAAAGATATCCCGTCACTCACCAACACTCAGCTCGGGGTCGTAGGCCTTGCGCTCACCAGCACGCAGATCGGCGCGCTGACCACGGCACAAGCCCCAGCACTGACCACCGCGATCCTCGCCTCGTTAAGCACGACGCAGCTCGATGCCATCTCCGCCAAGGAGATCCCGTCGCTGACGGTGCCGCAGGTGTCGGCTCTGTCGAGCACGCAGACGACTCTGCTCACCAGCGGCCAGGTGGCAGCCCTGACGTACGCTCAGGTCGCCGCTCTCGGGACCAACTTCACTAACGGGCAGATTGGTCTGCTGTCCACCGCGCAAGCCCCGGGCCTCACCGCCGCGGTGCTCGCCTCCCTGACTACCGGGCAGCTCAATGCGA
Organism: uncultured Gammaproteobacteria bacterium; assembly: GCA_963735775.1. Taxonomy (GTDB): domain Bacteria; phylum Pseudomonadota; class Gammaproteobacteria; order Steroidobacterales; family Steroidobacteraceae; genus FEN-1191. Next base: position 888,465 of record CAVTMG010000001.1, read on the forward strand.
TCTCGGCCAAAGATATCCCGTCGCTCACCAACACCCAGCTCGGGGTCGTAGGCCTTGCTCTCACCAGCACGCAGATCGCGGCGCTGACCACCGCACAGGCCCCAGCCCTGACTACCGCGATCCTCGCCTCGCTGAGCACCACGCAGCTCGATGCGATCTCGGCCAAGGAAATCTCGGCGCTGACGGTGCCGCAGGTGTCGGCACTGTCGAGCACGCAAGTCACGCAGCTCACCAGTGCCCAGGTGACCGCCCTGACCACCAGCCAGGTGGCAGCGTTGGCGCTGAATCTCACCAACGCGCAGATCGGTCTACTCACCACGGCGCAAGCCCCCGGCCTCACCGCCGCAGTGCTTGCCTCCCTGACCACCGGTCAGCTCAACGCGATCTCGGCCAAGGAGATCGCAGCGCTCACCAACACTCAGCTCGGGGTGATAGGCCTTGCGCTCACCAGCACGCAGATCGGCGCGCTGACCACCGCGCAGGCCCCGGCCCTGACCACGGCGATCCTCGCCTCCCTGAGCACCACGCAGCTCGATGCCATCTCGGCCAAGGAGATCCCGTCGCTGACGGTGCCGCAGGTGACGGCGCTCACGACCGCACAAGTGCAGACCCTCACCAGCGGCCAGGTGGCAGCTCTGACGTACGCCCAGGTCGCGCAGCTGATGCCCGAGCTCTCGACGGCTCAAGTTCCGTTGCTGACGAACGTCTGAGGCTATCCAGTCTGCGAGGCGACCTCTAATGAGACGCCCGAGAGCCGGGTGGCGATCTCGCGCTCGCGGGCGGAGAGACTTAGCCACCAGTCGTTGATCGGTTTCTGCTCGATGTTGGGCTTGGCCCCGGGCGGCGGCGACTCTCCCAAAGCCCGGTAGAAAGTCTCCCACAGGCAGTGATAGTTGACCGTCGGTGGGTCGGTGACGGCCACACCCGACAGTCCGCGAGCGCGCACTGCCGCCCAGAACACGCGATCGCCGATGGCAGACATCTGCTGTGGCATCAAAGCCCAGATCGGCAACATCTGGTACGAACCAGGAAAGAATACAAAGCAGCTGGTATCGACATGCTCCGTCCCGGCCTGGGTCGGAATGGCCATTATCGATTCGTCGGGCCTGCGCAAATGGCTTTTGGCGATGACAAAATCAGTCGCCGGCGCCGTGGCAGCCGCACGAATACAGACATCCACGTGTTGCGGCTCCAGCCAGTTGTCAGCGTCCAGCATCATGATCGGGGAAAACCCTTCCGACGCAGCCAGGATCGCTCCGAGACCCCGAGGAGTGTTGCCAAAATCCCCGTGAGCGCGATCCAGCTTCAAATGGCGAACGGATTGCGAATCGATCCAGTCCTGGGGATGACCATCCGCGACCAGCAGGTGCTCGGTGGGAATGGTTTGCCGGCGAACGCTGTCAATGCAGCGCCTGAGCAAAGAGGATTCCTCTTTGAAATACGGCGTAATGACTATGGGGCCTGAGGTGTGCATGCGCCGACTGTAGCAGCGCAAGAGCCACCAAGGCTAAACTTCGCCGTCGCGACATGGCGAGATTTCCCTTGGATACCTGACCCTATGACGATTCAGGCAGCACGTCTGGATACTCTGCTCCAGCAGATCAATGGCGGGCGTGCGGCCAATGCGTTGCCGGAACTGGACCAAATGCTGAAGCAGCAGCCGGGACACCCCGCGGCGCTGGCACTGCGAGCGGAGGCGTTGCGTCTGACGGGGCGTTCGCTGGAAGCCATCGAGGCGTACCGGCAGGCCGGGGAGAAAGGCGCCGGCGGTCGCAACTGGCTGGTGGCCGGTCTGTTGCTGGCCACGGAACGCAAGACGGATGATGCCTTGAACTGCTTGCGGAAAGCGCTGGCCGAGTCCCCCGACGACGAGCAGGTGCTGGACACGCTGGTGACGACGCTTTTCAACGCCAATCGCTATTCCGAGGCGGTTGAATTCGCCCGGCGCCAGCTGGTGGTCGGTGGCAATCCCCGCTATCTCTCCAATGCAGCATTGCTTCTGCAGAGCAATGATCTGTACGAGGAATCCTCCAACGCCCTGAAGAAAATAGTCGAGCTCGCGCCCGACGATGCGGCGGTTCTGGGCGCGGCTCTGGGACCAGCCCGCTTCACCTGCGAGTGGGAATGGATCGAATCATTGCAGCGCAGAATCAGCGCCTGGTATGACCAGGGAGATTTCGCGGCGCCGCACGAATTCCCCCTGACCCATCTCACCTGGTGCGCGGACGAGGCGCGCAATCTCGGGGTGACTCGGGCCTACGTCGAGCGCACGGTGCCGAAGGTCGAGCCCTGCGTTACCAAGGCGGCTCAGCCAACCGGCAAGCGCATTCGTGTGGGGTATCTGTCCTGTGACTTCCGCAACCACGCAACCATGCATCTGCTGGCGGGCTTGTTTGAATGCCACGATCGGCAGCGGTTCGAGGTGTTCGCCTACGATTACAGCAACAACGATATTTCCGACTACCGGCAGCGTTTTCTCAACGCGGTCGAACATCAGGTCGCGATCCACTCGCTCAGTGACCAGGAGGCTGCAGAGCGTATTGCACAGGATCAGCTGGATATCCTGTTCGATCTCAAGGTTTACACGGGCGGCGGCCGCCCCAGCATTCTGGCACACCGGCCGGCGCCCCTTCAGGCGGCTTACCTCGGATTCCCGGGCAGTGCGGCCAGCGCCGACATTGACTATATCGTTTCAGACCGGTTCGTGACGCCAGACAGCAGCACGCGGCACTACACCGAGAAGTTCTGTCGCCTGCCGCACAGCTACCAGTGCAATGACCGCAAGCGCTTTGCCGCCTCCGAGCCCGGGACCAGGGCCATGCATGGACTGCCGGAGGACAGGGTGGTCTTCGGCGCCTTCAACCAGTCTTACAAGATCGATCGCGAGAGCTTTGCGGTCTGGCTGCGCGTATTAACGGAGGTGCCGGCGAGCGTGCTTTGGCTGCTGGGGCAGAGCGAGACCGCGATCGAAAACCTGTCGCGTTATGCGCAGCTCGCCGGCATCGAACCGGGGCGGTTGATCTTCGCGCCGTTCGCTGCGCCCCGCGAGCATCTCTCGCGCCTGCGGCTTGCCGATGCCATCCTCGATGCGCTGGTATGCAACGGACATACCACCACATCGGACGCGCTCTGGGCAGGTGTCCCGGTGATTACCTCGCACGGCAAACATTTCGCGTCGCGAGTGAGCGAAAGCCTGCTCAACGCCGTGGAGCTGCCCGAACTCGTGGGCGCTGACCACGACGACATGGTACGCATCGCGAAGCGCATCGGCAGCGATGCTGGCTACCGCGCGGCGCTGCGCGACAAAGTGGCCAGCAACCGCCTGAGTTCGCCGCTATTCGATACCGCGCGTTTTACCCGCAACTTCGAGACGGCGATCGAGATGATGATTTCGCAGCACCGCAGCGGCGCGGCGGCACATATTGATGTGCCGGACCGCGGACCGGTGGAGCCGCGCCCCGAGGTGCCGGCCGGCGATGCCAGCGCGCTGCCGCTGCAAGCGACCTACCTGGCCTGTCCCTTGTGCGAGGGCGCCAGCGTAACCTTGGGGTTTGCCGTGTGCAGTTCGCATGCCCTGTGGCACGAACCCTTACCGCGCACCATCGAATGGCTGCGTTGCCCGTCCTGCGCTCACGTCCACAACCGCTGCTACTGGACCGAAGCGGGCGCGGCCGAGGTGCTTCGCCATGCCAAGGTCGATGCCCTCGCCGAATCCCCGGTTAGCCTGGCTGCCAAACGAGCAACCTGGGCGCAGGTGGTGGACAAGGTCGTGGGATTGCTCGGCGGCTACCGGGCAATAGTGAATCGGGATAGCCGGCCGGTCTGGGTGGATGTTGGTTGTGGCGACGGCGCATTGGTCATGACAGCCGGAGATTATGGGTTTGCTGCCGTGGGCCTGGATACCCGAGCCGAAGCCGTAAGCCGGATCCAGGGGCTGGGCTTCAATGCACTCCAGCACGACTTTATGAAGCTCAATTTCGAGGTCGCGCCCGACGTGCTGTCGATGCTGGAGGTTCTCGAGCAGATCCCGTTTCCGCGCGAGGCATTGCGCAAGGCGGAACAAGTGCTGCGCCCTGGCGGCGTGCTGGTCATCAGCATGCCCGATCTGATGTCCTCGAGCTGGAAGGTGCTGGATGCGGAAAAGATCAATCCTTACTGGATGGACATCGAGAGTTGCCACCAATTCAGTCGCGAGCGAATCATCGCTCTCCTGAATGACAGCGAGTTTGAAATTGTCGATTTTGCAATTCCAGGCCGGTACCAGGCCCAGATGGAAATCTACGCGGTACGTAAGTAGCGTCCCGCGGCGCTACCATGGGTTCCATGAATGATCTAAGCGACACGGCCTTGCGCACGCTGGCCGGGCAAGTGGGCGCCAGGCTGCTGGCTAGAGAGCAAAAAGTGGCGGTGGCCGAGTCCTGCACCGGCGGCTGGGTGGCTAAGTGTCTGACGGACATAGCGGGCAGCTCGCGCTGGTTCGAACGTGGCTACGTCAGCTATTCCAACGAGGCCAAGCAGCAGGCGCTGGGCGTGGCGACAAGTGTCATCGAGACTTTTGGTGCCGTCAGCCGGCCCACGGCCGAGCAGATGGCCAGCGGGGCATTGCATGTCAGCGGCGCCGCCATGGCGGTAGCTATCACCGGGGTGGCCGGCCCGGACGGCGGCACGTCCGACAAGCCGGTGGGATTGGTCTGGTTCGCGCGTGCCCAGCGCGCAGGCGCGCTCATTGCGGTGGAAGAGCGATTCAGCGGCGATCGCGAGGCCGTGCGCCGGGCCGCGGTCGCCACGGCACTGCGGCTGATGCTCGCGGCGCCGTGAATCGGGCTGGTTCGTGCGACGGACCTTTTTTGCGCTGTGGCCCGAGCCCGCCTGGTGCGAGCGGCTGCTGCGGGCCGCCCAGGTTCCCCTGTCGCACGGCAACGGCCGGGCGGTGGCGAGCGTTGATCTGCACGTGACGCTGTGCTTTCTGGGCGCGGTCGACGAGCCCGAGATCGCTGCCCTACGTGCGCGCGCCGCGGCGCTGCGGGCGGTGGCATTCGAGCTGGAGTTCGATGCGCTGGAATATTGGCCGCGATCACGGATACTCGCGCTGAGCAGCTCGCGCGTGCCCGCGGCGGCGAGTGAGCTCGCAGGCGCATTGCGCGTGAGCGCCGCTGCGCTCGGCATCCGGGTTGACGGGCAGGCGCTGCGGCCGCACGTGACACTGGTACGCGGCATGGCCGCCGGATCAGAGCCGGCGACGCCGGCATCGTTCGTGGCGATGCGGCTCGCCGCGCAGCGTTTCTATCTTGCGCAAAGTCATGAGCTTGAGGGTACTTCCACAACTTCGCCGCAGCCCAATCGCTATGCGCGGCTCGATAGCTGGCCGCTGCTGGAGCGCTAGCGCCGAGCGGCTCGAGTTATCGTCGATCTGCGTGCGTTTTGGACCCGCGCTTGGACCCCTGTTGTGGGATAATTCGAGATGGTTAAAACCGCTACAGATTCTGGAAGGACCGCCATGATGGAAAGAACCGCTGCGATGGACGAGAACCGCAAGAAAGCGCTGACTGCCGCGCTTGGACAGATCGAAAAGCAGTTTGGCAAGGGCTCGGTCATGCGCCTGGGTGATGCCTCGGCGACCTACGATGTCGAGACGGTTCCGACCGGATCGCTTGGCCTGGATATCGCATTGGGCGTCGGCGGATTGCCGCGCGGCCGTGTGGTCGAGATCTACGGACCTGAGTCCTCGGGCAAGACCACGCTCACGTTGATGGTCGTGGCGGAGATTCAAAGGCGCGGCGGCACTGCGGCCTTCGTCGATGCGGAGCATGCGCTGGACCCGGCCTATGCCGGCGCTCTCGGCGTCAACGTGCAGGACCTGCTGGTATCGCAGCCCGATACCGGCGAGCAGGCACTTGAAATCACGGACATGCTGGTGCGCTCGGGCGCGGTCGATGTGGTGGTGATCGATTCGGTCGCGGCGCTGACGCCACGGGCCGAAATCGAAGGTGAGATGGGCGAGCTGCAGGTCGGCCTGCACGCGCGGCTCATGTCGCAGGCACTGCGCAAGCTGACCGGCAATATCAAGCGTTCGAACACCATCGTGATCTTCATCAATCAGATTCGCATGAAGATCGGCGTAATGTTCGGCAGCCCCGAGACCACTACCGGCGGCAACGCACTCAAGTTCTATGCTTCGGTGCGTCTGGACATCCGGCGTATTGGCGCCATCAAGAACGGCGAGGAAGTGGTCGGCAACCAGACACGTGTCAAGGTGGTCAAGAACAAAGTCGCGCCGCCATTCCGCGAGGCCGAGTTCGAGATCATGTACGGCACTGGAATCTCACGCGAGGGCGAGATCATCGAGATTGGCTCGGCCCAGGGCATTATCGACAAGGCCGGCTCCTGGTACAGCTACAACGGCGAGCGCATCGGGCAGGGCAAGGACAACACGCGCTTGTTCCTGCAGCAGCACCCCGCGATCGCCAAGGAAATCGAGGACAAGATCCGCCTCAAGATGATGCCGCCCAAGAGTGTTGAGGAAAAAACCGCGTAGGCGCGAGCTCACGCCGGAGCAGGCCGTCGATGCCGCCGCGGCCGGTGCTGCCGCAGTAGTGCTGCTGGCCCGGCGTGACTTCTGCTCGGCAGAGCTGCGCCACAAGCTCGAGGCTCAGGGGTTTGAGGCTGCGACGGTGCAGGCCATCGTCCGTGAGTTCATCGAGCGCGGCTACCTCAATGACGAACGCTACGGGCGGCAGTTCGTGGCTTACCACGCTGAGCGCGGACACGGTCCACTGCGCATAGAGCGCGAGCTCGCACAGCGCGGACTGGACGCGGCACTGATCGCCGAGGCGGTGGCGGAAGCGGAGGACTGGACGCAGCGGGCCCGCGAGCTGCGCATCCGCCGATTCGGGCTCAGGATCCCCGAGCGCTGGCCGGAGAAGGCGAAACAAGCCCGGTTTTTGCAATACCGAGGCTTTTCCAACGATCATATCCGTTCGGCTCTCGGATCTGAGATGGCCACGGACCTGGACGAATCATGACAGTGAACGGTTCCTACATGAGCGCGAACGACGTGCGGCGCGCATTTCTCGAGTATTTCCGCGAACAGGGACATACGGTCGTGCCGTCCTCGTCGCTGGTGCCGGGCAATGATCCGACGCTGTTGTTCACCAACGCCGGCATGGTGCAGTTCAAGGATGTTTTCCTGGGTAAGGAGACGCGCGCGTACGTGCGTGCCGCAAGCAGCCAACGCTGCGTGCGCGCCGGTGGCAAGCACAACGACCTGGAGAATGTGGGCTACACCACCCGGCACCATACGTTCTTCGAGATGCTGGGCAATTTTTCGTTCGGCGATTATTTCAAGCGCGAGGCGATCGGCTACGCGTGGGAATTCGTCACGCGCCGGCTCAATTTGGATCCCGCGCGGCTGTGGGTCACGGTATTTCGCGAGGACGACGAAGCGGCGCGCATCTGGACGCAGGAGATCGGCGTGGACCCGGCGCGCGTGACGCGCATGGGCGAGGCGTCGAATTTCTGGGCCATGGGGGACACCGGGCCGTGTGGACCCTGCAGCGAGATCTTCTGGGATCACGGCCCGGCGGTCGCGGGTGGACCGCCAGGATCCGCCGATGAGGAAGGCGATCGCTACGTCGAGATCTGGAATCTGGTGTTCATGCAATACGAGCGCGCCGCCGACGGCACGCTCACGCCGCTACCCAAGCCCTCCGTGGACACCGGCGCGGGGCTGGAGCGTGTGGCGGCCATCATGCAGGGCGTGCAGTCCAATTACGACATCGATCTGTTTCGCGACCTGATCAGCGCGGCTGCCAGCGTCACCGGCACCGTGCAGGTCGATTCGCCCTCGCTGCGGGTGATCGCTGATCACATCCGTGCCTGCAGTTTTCTCATCGTCGACGGCGTCATGCCCTCGAATGAGGGCCGCGGTTACGTGCTGCGCCGGATCATCCGGCGCGCAGTGCGGCACGGCTACAAACTGGGCCGATCGCAGCCGTTTTTCTACCAGCTGGTGCCGGCGCTGGTCGTGGCCATGGGAGAGGCGTTTCCGGAGCTGGCGCGCGAGGCGGCGCGGGTGGCGCGCGTGCTCAAGTTGGAAGAAGAGCGTTTCGCCGAGACACTTTCCTCCGGCATGGTGCAGTTCGATGCGCGCATGCGTGAGGCCGGCGGCGATACCGTGCCCGGGGCGCTGGTGTTCCTGCTGCACGACACCTATGGTTTCCCGCCCGATCTGACCGCCGACATTGCGCGGGAACGCGCCCTGCACGTAGACATGAAAGGTTATGAGCGCGAGATGCATGCGCAGCGCCAGCGTGCGCGCGCCGCGAGCCGGTTCGGCGTCGACCAGCGAGCCGGGGAGCAGGTGGCCGGACGCAGCGAATTCCGAGGCTACGAGGAGCTCGAGTCCGAGGGGCGCGTGCTGGCGCTGTTGCGCGACGGGCAGAGCGTCGAATCGCTGCAGGCCGGCGACCACGGGGAAGTGGTGCTGGACCGCACGCCCTTCTACGCCGAGGCGGGTGGCCAGATTGGCGACAGCGGCGAGCTGCATGGGGAAGGGCCGACGTGTTTCACGGTCGAGGACACGCACAAGCGCGGCGCCACGCACGCGCATCGCGGGCGGCTGGTGAGCGGGCGCATCGCGATCGGCGACTTGCTTATCGCCCGCGTGGATGGTCAACGGCGCGAGGCAATACGGTTGAATCACTCGGCCACGCATCTGCTGCACGCGGCACTGCGCCGCGTGCTGGGTACGCACGTGGTGCAGAAGGGTTCGTTGGTGGCCGCGGATCGCCTGCGCTTTGACTTCGCGCACGTGCAACCGATGTCAGCCGAGCAATTAAAGCAGGTCGAAAGCCTGGTCAATGAGCAGATCCGCGCCAATTCCGAGGCGCAGACGCGGCTGATGGACTACGAAGAGGCCATCGACGCTGGCGCCATGGCATTGTTCGGCGAAAAGTACGACAAGCGCGTTCGCGTGCTATCGATCGGGGAGTTTTCGACTGAGCTTTGCGGGGGCACCCATGTGGCGCGTGCCGGAGACATCGGGCTGTTCCATATCCTCAGCGAATCCGGAGTAGCCGCTGGTGTGCGCCGCATTGAGGCCATTACCGGCCAGGCGGCGCTCGACTACGTCCGTCGGATCGACGGGCTGCTCGGCGATGTGGCACATCTGGTCCACGGTTCGCGCGACGATGCCGCGGATAAGGTGCGTGAGGCGCTGGAGCGCATCCGGTCGCTGGAGAAGGAAAATCGCGCGCTCAAGGATAAGCTGGCACTGAGCTCGGGCCACGACCTGGCCGATGCGGCTGTCGACGTCGCTGGCGTCAAAGTGCTGGCGACGCGCGTGGACGGGGCCGATGCCGGCGCATTGCGCGCGGCGCTCGATCAGCTCAAGGATCGACTCGGATCGGCTGTCATCGTTCTGGGTTCAGTCGAGTCGGACTCAAAGGTATTGCTGGTCGCCGGCGTGACCGCGGATCAGACCGCGCGTGTGCGCGCGGGGGAACTAATCGCTGCGGTCGCGGCCCAAGTAGGCGGCAAGGGCGGTGGACGGCCGGACTTCGCGCAAGCCGGCGGCAGCCAGCCGCAGTCCCTCGACCAGGCACTGGCAAGCGTCGTGGCCTGGGTTCGAGCGCGCTTGAGTCCGCCTACACATTGACTAAATTTAATTTGCGTATCTTGACATCGCGGTAAGTTGTATCGACCGAGACAGTTTGCATTGGAAATCATTTTGAAATTACATGCGGCCGCAGTAACCTGCAGGTACTTGTCCCCACGGCACGGATCGCATGAAGCGGCGCAGTAATCGGAGGACCCAGCAGTGCTTATCCTGACACGTAGAGTGGGGGAAACCGTAATGATCGGCGACGAAGTCACGGTGACGGTTCTGCGCGTGAAGGGCAACCAGGTGCGTCTGGGCGTCAATGCGCCGAAGAGCATTTCAGTGCAGCGCGAGGAAATCTTCCACCGTATCAAACGCGAAAATTCCCAGCCCGAGAACGTCGAAGCCGAGAACACCGAGTCGACCCACAGCTAGGCGCCGCAGCGGCGCTTTGCCCTGCCTGATCCCCTTGCGTATGATTGCGCCGCACGGAGAGATGGCCGAGTGGTCGAAGGCGCACCCCTGCTAAGGGTGTAAGGGTCAAAAGCCCTTCGAGGGTTCGAATCCCTCTCTCTCCGCCAAATCAATCACTTGCGCTTGATTCAAATGCCAGCGCAGACACGTCGTACGGAAACTGGCGATCGGCTGACAATGTCATGGGGCTGCACGATGCCGCGATCGCTGCAACGTGAAGCGCAGGACGCCGGGCCTGAGTACGTATCTGGACGTTTCGCTCGAGAAGACGAGACCGCACCAGGCAGGCCCACGCGTACTTGCCGCGGACCGGTCCCTGCAGAGAGGAGCGTTGCGCCAGCGCCTGACGCGTTTGCCGAAACTGTGCAGGTGTCAAAGCGGGGACACCGGCGACGGGACAACCCGTTCGCGAGTTCGAATCTCGCCCTCTCCGCCGAATAAATAGAAATGCGACTGCCCGGTTCTGACCCTCTCCCGCCGGTCGTCACTGGCAGCTATCGGGAATCCAAATTAACTAGCGCGTTTCGCCAGCGCACCCGACCGCGATAGTGAGTTTCGTGGCAGCTTGCGCCCGAGTCTCAGCTCCACCGCGCTGTCGCCGCGCCGGTGTCCTCGGGGCGACTGTTGAATGCAATGGTCGTTTGCGGCGCGGCGCGGTGGATGGCATTGACCACCGCTTCGAACAAAGCCCGCCGGCTCAGTGGCAGGCGGACGCCGGCACCGACTACAGATTGTTTTCGGTCCAGGCCGCCGCGGAACCCGAAAACGCCCAACCGCGTTTCGTCTTCAGCAAGGTCATGGTCCAAGTGCCCTTATAGATGACAGATTTTCCATTTTGAGTGTCGGTGAATGTTGAAGGGTAGATCACGTAAGCGCGGTTTCCGTTGAACTCTTTGTAAATCGGCGTACCGATCGACACCGTGCCTAAAGGCGCATGAATCGCTTGGTTATTTGTGTTGTAGTCCTTCATCCAGTCTGCGCAAGACTGCCACGCGTAAGGCGGAAAACCATCCACCACGGCCGCGTGCGGCGCGCAAGCTGCGACAAATGATTTGAGATCGCCCTTGTTCAAGTCAGCAACCCACTTCTCAACCAATGATTTTACCTCCAACTCATCCGACGCTAAGGCGGTTACCGTTGTCAACAAAAACACTGCAGTCGATGCAGCCAGCGTGGAAGCTCGACTCAGCTTACGAATGTGGTTCAAATGATTCTCCCCTTAGCGTTGCCGTGTTGTGATGAAGTCCAACTACCGATCAAACGACGATAGTCGTGTATATAGGTTCCAACGCATCCATTTGTCCCTCTGACCTCAGCCTCTCGCCATGGTAACGCAGGCCATGAATATCCGCTGACGAGAGCGCAATCTCGGCATGTCTATAGCCGGGTGTGGCCGAATGGCGACCAATGCGGATCATCGATGGGCTCCCAATGCATTAACGGCGTCCACCATCCCCCTCCATCGCGAGTTCGCTCAGATGTTGTCTATCCGCGCGACGCGTTCGTTGCTTTTCTTGCCACGCGGAGGTCGGCGCACACATTTTTCGACATCGGCAATATTCGCCCGCCGACCTATTCGTGCCGCGCAAGCGGATACAGTTCGACCTCGCTCTTCCTGCGTCCAATGGTGCGAATAGATCACTTGCCGCTTGGCTCGTCGACCTTCATGCGAACGACTGCAAACCAGAAGGCCAATTTGCAGTGCCAACTTCCGCTTCTGGCCGACTAGAGCCGGTCGTCGCGGCTACGCCCGCCTCGTTGCCAAGCGATCGCCTCAGCCTAGCCTCAGAATGTTTCGCAATCATGGACTACAACACGGAGTTAAAAGATTGCGACGCACGTATAGACTTGGCGGTTCCACCCGCGCAGGATTTACGGCAACGGTTAGTCGGAGTTGAGAGATGGTTTTCCCGAGAGGTAGAAACGATCCATCGGCTGAAAAATAACAACAACGCGTTGGTCACGGCTAGAAGGATGAGGGTAAATTTGCAAGACCTCCCGCGTCAGCAGATTCTGCTGCACGAACTCCCTGCACACGCGTCGGATTGCAGGGCCATTGTCTTTGCGGAAGTCAGCAATCGTCTTAAAGTCCGGCGCCAGTCGCCCCGTGAGCCAGATCAGCTCGACGTTGCGCTGCGTCTCGCGCTCGAGCCGCCGACTTGATTGCACGCGGTTCAGATAGCCGTAGACATAGATCTTCAGTAGCGTGGCGGGGTGATATGCCGGGCGACCGGTGGCCTGCGGCTCTGCGCCTTCGAAGCCCAGATCCTTCAGATCGAGCTCATCGACGAAGACATCGACAACTCGCACCGGATTATCTTCCGCGATGTACTCGTCCAGGCTCTCGGGGAACAGCGTTGCCTGGGATCGGTCCTGACCTTCGACGTATCGCTTCATAGCTAACTCGCGTCTCGAAGATGAGTCGATCTTATCTAATTGGCCGCACTCGTAAAGACGTTTTCACACGGCCTAGAGCCGAAGCTGCCAATCAGGAACGACCGCTTCCGGAAAGCCTATTCGTCACTCGACTCGACATTCAGGGCTCTCTGCCACGATGCCGTCGCCGATTCCCGCCAAGCCTTCCAGCCCAGAGGCAGGTCCGCGAGGTACTTCAACGAGGAGTCTTTGCTAACCATGCAGCCCAGACACGCCACGCGCCCATCCTCCGGATTGTTCGTTGTACCGCACAGAATCTGCCACGTGCCGTCATCCTTGTCATGCGTCACCAGCAAGATCGGCAGGCGACCATCGAGGACACGAACCGTCGTCAGTGCCGTAACGCTTTCCAGGTCCTCGAAAGGCCAGTCGAGCTCCGAATCCGTGCGTGTGATTTCCCATGCCGCTCAAGTCTATTCGCAACTGCTCAGACAACGCACGTTGTTGACCCCAAGCGGTCCGTCACCACCGTCAGCTTTCGGAATCCGGGAACTTCGATTTCGATCGTAATTGCTGCCGCGCAGGCGTAAATACTGTGGGGAGTCGGCTTCCAGCCAACGGTCGGGCGGCAGCACATCCGAGTATATGGATCGAACCCCCTTACGGGGTCTGATGCAGTGTTGTATTGAACAAGTACTGGCTTTCGAACTCGGTCGTGTCGCCCGCCTTCTTACCCCACACCGGCTGCAGGCGCGCTGACAGCGGCTTCTTCCATTTCCAAGCGAGCGCGGCTACATCACCCAAGATGCGGCGCAGCTGTTCGACACTTACATCGCCAGGCAGCGGAAGAGTGTCCAGTCCCGTCCCGCAGACCGCAGAGTAGGCCAGCAGGTCGTCCGTGTGATAGCTGCCTTCAGTCCAACGTTGCGCCAGCAGTTTGTCCTCCATTACGGGAACCATCAGTCCCGAATATCCGATCTGCTTGACAGGCACTGCCTTCACTGCAGACGTGATGGCCAACGCCGCCGTCAGTGTGCCGCTCGAGCCGAACTTCGCGCCGGTGTAGGTTTCGATAGCCGCGCCAATCGACACGTCGCCGAGCGGCGCCGGTGTCGGATCTACGCCCATGAACGTCCAGCCTTCGGCGGTCGCGACGCGTTCGCCGATGGCTTCAGCTACCTTTGCGTGCACGGTGAGTTGCTTCGTGAGTTCAGCAACCGACCCCGAAAAATCGCCGTGGGTGCGGGCAAATACCTCCTGCACGACATTGGCCCCTTCAAAACCAATCGACAACTGCTTGCCAGGCCCGTCGTGCCAGGTGCCAGGATAGAACGGTCCATAGGCTTTCAGCATCGCCGTGGCGGTAAACTGAAAGTCGCCCTGGCTGTGTACGCTATGCTCACTGACGTAATGAATGAGCGCGGCCGTTTCTTTAATAACGTTCCAATGAATGCCATCGTCATCGGCAATCACCGTGTTTATCTGGACATTCGATAGCGTAGAGAGTGCCTTCTCGGCCAGCCGTACAGTGCGCGGATCATCACTGTCGCGCATCATCGCTGGCCCCACACTCGGCAGGAATCCTTCTTTTACGGACAGATCGTCTAACCGTTTTAGAAAGCGAAGAGCCTCGGCTTCCGACTGACCCCTCACCAGTTCGGCGAGCGGCTGCGTCACGATGCGCAGCGTCTCGGTTTCATAGCCTTGCTTCTCGAACTCAGCCTTGGCCAGGCGCAGCACCGCGAGCGCCATGCCCACCTGTTGGTCGAGTGAGGCGGCCTCGACGCGCACAAAGGCCGTGATAGCCCTGACCTTTGGCTTGGTGTAGCCAGACATGTCGCCGGCGGCCGAGGCGGCCTGAACGGCCGCCAAGGTCCCGGCCAATAAAAAGAATGAAACCCGTCTGTAAATAGTTCGAGGCATGGCAGCTCTCGCTCCTAGCGTCGTGGGCGCGATCGCCTACCGCAGTCTAACAGGGCAATGCTTTAGTACTGCGGTGAATGAGTACATCCGTCGTGTTCAGCCGCATGTATATCCGCGCTCACTTTCGACGAACGACCGCTATCTGGGTGCCTGCGCAGGGGCGCGACCGACCGGAGCTGGCCGAGGTAGAGCCGGTCGCCGCGGCTACGCCCGCCTCGTTGCCAAGCGATCGCGCGAGCGCTTGCGAGAAAGGTCGGCATGGTGAAAAAACTGTTCGTACGGAACGTTACGGAAAGTCTACCGGAGAGGGCTATGGACACGGGTAGACAGAATGACTATAAATCAGCCGATTCCCATAATGGCATAGACGGCGCTGGACTAATGACCGGCCCTGCTAAGGGTGTAAGGGTCAAAAGCCCTTCGAGGGTTCGAATCCCTCTCTCCCGCCAGATTTTCCAACAAAATCAATACTCGGAAATTCTCCGGTGGCAGCGTGGTGGCAAATGCTGGCTGGAATCCTTGATTTCAAAGCGGGGACGCGCCGAATTTTCAAAGACTTGAATGTCTCCTCGCGGCTGATTCAGCGCCAATCCCTCTCTTTGATCCACTAAGGCATAGGCGGTGTTTGCCTACACGACGTGAAGGATTTCATTGCTCTGTAACGCTGCGAGTTGCGGCGGAAAAGAACGGCGGTGGTTTTCGGAGCGTGTCGAGTGCTTCGATTGATGGCACGCCGCTAAAGCTCGAATGACAGTTCGTGGGCCCCACAGGAGTCAGTCGCGAACGACTGCTTTCGGGCATCAGATAAGGCAGATCGTGTCCTTCGGTGCTTCAATGGCACTCGAAGTCATCTTTGCCTACCGGCTTGCAGAAGTCGCCCCAGTTGCCGCTGGTGAGGTAGTAATTCGCGAGCCCCAGATCTCGCAGCATTAGCCTGAAGCGTGCATCGGTCCGCAGGCCTGTCAGATAGGGGCTCCATATGAACACGCCTGTCACATCGCCATTTTCAACGTAGTGATTGCGCATGGCCGCCAGCGCGAGGTCCTTGTCGCCATAGTAGTCCGCAAATTCGGTGATCACCTCGAGGCGAACGACTGTGTGGTTTTCGGAGTCCTGATAGGCTTTGCGGACCTCGGCCAGCGAGTCCGTGCGGTCGCGCCAATGGGCCATTAGATATCGGGTGAGCGGCATCGCATTGAAGTCCTTGGAGTGATACTGCGCGAACTGCGCATCGATGCGTTTCGGATCCGCATTCCCTCGCAGTAGGCGAATCAGCGCATGGTAGTCGTTGACCTGGTGATCGCCCTGAAAGGGCTTGCTCCTCTCGTATTCCGCGTCGGCCAAATCAGTGTGGCCTCCCATGGCATAGGCGATCTGCAGCCAAGTGCTCGCGGCGAGATTCAGTGGGTCCTGTGTCCGGGACCGCTCGGCGTAGCCAATGGCCTCGCGCACCCGGCCTGTAGCGCCGAGGAACTCCGAGTAGCTGAGTAATACCAAGGCGTCCGATGGTGGCGCCAGTCTCAGGGCGGCTTCGTATGCTTGCTGCGCGCTACCCCAGACAAGGTGCTCACTGGCACTGCGGGCGCGAATGAGTTGCACGGACGAAGTATCCTGGGCAAGTCGCTCTGCCTGCGTCGCTATCGCGTCGAGTTCACTGCGGAGGGCTGCATTTTCATCGGGAAAATAAACGAGGCTCAGCTCCAGAGTGGAGTACAGACCGCTCCAGGCTCTGCTGAAATTCGGATCCAGCGCGACAGCCTCCCGAAAAAGTTGTGCGGCCTGATGCAGGTTGGCGTAGCCCTCTGCTTCTGAAAGCTTGGTGGCCTGCAGGAACTTGTCGTAGGCATCCAGGTTGGTCGTGCCTCCTTTATCACGCGACATCTCGCCGACACCGAGGGTGATGCTCAAGGCTCGTGAGACGTCTTTTGCAATTTCCTCCTGCACCACAAAGACACGGCTGAGCTCACGGTCATAAGTCTGCGACCACAGATGAGTGCCATCGACGGCATTGACGAGCTGGACGGTAATGCGCAGCTGCTTGCCGTCCTTACGAACGCTACCTTCCAGCAGGTGATTTACGCCCAGCTTCTCGCCGATGACGCGCAGGTCCTCGTTTTTACCCTTGAATGAGAAGCTTGAGGTGCGCCCCGCGACCCGCAGCTCCTTGATCTGCGCCAGCTGATTCAGGAGCTCTTCGGAGAGTCCGTCGGAGAAATACTCCTGATTGTGTTCGGGCGACATGTCAGCAAACGCAAGCACCGCAAGCGAGACACCCGATGGTGCGGTTACCGGCTTAGAGACAGAACTGGGAGTGCCAGTCACGGCGACAGGCGTAGTTTGGGTCGCGGCATGTTCGTTTGGCGCCCGCACCAGGACCACTAACAGACCCGCTGCAATGAGGATTAGGAACGAGACAATCGTCATCTCGCCGGGACCGACGCGCTTCAACCCCTTGTGTCCGTGATACCAGGCGAGCGTAAGGACTAAAGGAAACCCCACTACGAGGACGCTCATCAAAATCCGGCTCAGCACATGCGGCCAGTCAAATGCGTCCGCCATCAGTTCCTCGCCGTGCGCGATCGCGATCGCGGCACCCAGGTACCCGAGAGCCCACTGCAGGATTTTGTGTTCCTTGATCCGCTCCCAGAAACCGGTGGAGGCGGTGGCCACCGGGTCTGCCGTGTCGACGGCCGGCTGCGCGTCCGATGGCGTCGAGGGCTCGGTTGCCCCAGTTGGATCAGCCATATCGCGTCCTTATTGAGTCATGGCGGCCTTCATTTGCACCGGCCATGGTACAGGGGTACAGGGTGTTTCATACCAGCTGCGCCTGAAACGCAGGGTTTGAATCGTTTCGGGCTAAACCCTGTGCCGCTCCGCACAAACTGGCCTCAGACCGATAACATCAAACTTTGTGCAAGCGGCCCGAAAGAGGCAGCCGGCTAAGCGATGTCCTGATTTCCGGGACAAAACCGCCGCAGACCCTGACCTGCCGGTCGGAACGTCGGGTTTAGGGAAGCCCAGATCAGGTCTTCTGCTTCGCCAACGCCTCACGCGCCTCCCTGATCTCGGGCCTACCGGGCTTGTCAGAGTGGGCGCAAACCGTCAGCAGTTCGCCAAAATACTTTTGACTCAAATCTCTGCTCCCGCTGAGCTGTGCAGCGCGCGCCGCTCCATATAATGACCGGAAGCGCCGTGGCTCCTTCTGAAGTGTCGCTTCAAATTGTGCCAATGCCTGGGTAGGCTTTTTCATCTTCAATAACATCTCTCCGAGCAGTTCCCGCGCTGGGGACAGTGGCCCCGGTGTCACCACACTTTTTTCTGTCCCATCTTCCATATTCGCTGCTAACTCCATCTGCCGCAGAGCTTCCTCGTTCTTCCCCACCGCTAGCGCAGACCACGCCGAGACCGCAATGGCCTGAATTTCTACCTGCTGCGCCCAGTAGCGCTCATTGACCTTCGACAGTCGCTCCTGGATCTGACTCAGCGCAGTCGCTGCCTTCTTTGCCGCCGCAGCGTGTCGCAATCGCGCCGCTCCCAATCCTCGCGCGAACCAGGTTGTTGCGTCCGTGTATGCAAACGGTGTCTCCCGCAGCGCAAGCTTCTCCGCCTGCCGCCAGTCCTGGCGTTCCAACGCGAATCGCGCCGGAATTGCCGCGAGCGCAAAGTATCCAGCCGAGGGCGGGCCGGCACCGATCAGCAACGCCTTCGGATCGAAGCGTGACTCGATTTCCGGCAGGGTATTCACAATCCGGGCTGCCGCCTCGTCCTGCCCCGTTTGCAAGTAGGCGTAAGTCTCATAGTCGCTCGCATGCAACTCCTCGGCCGCCTGACCCTGGCGCCGCGCCGCCGCTGCGGCCGCCACGTTGCTGTCGATGGACTCTTGCCAGTAACCCAGGCGGGTAAATGTATGCGATGGCATGTGCAGCGCATGAGGCGCATCCGGGGCAATTTCCGCGTAACTGCGCGCTGCGACGAGCGCCCGTGAGCACAGCCCCGGTACGTCGTACGCATGGATGATGTAATGCGCCAAACCGGGATGCGTCGGCTCCTCCGCAAATAATTTCTCGAGAATCGTTCCAGCCTTAAAACGGTCTGCGTAGGTCTTGTCCCCGGGATCCTCCGCCACTACAAGCGCCAATGCATAGAAGATCTGGGCTTCTTGGTCTTCGGGATATTTCGCCGCGACTTCCCCCATGGCATCGCGGTAGGCGAGCAGGCGCGCATGCTGCGGTGTGCTTTCGTAGTCGCCATATAGCTTGCCGACGGCCGCGAGATAGGATCGTTCGCGCTCCGTTTTTGCGCCCAGCTCTTTACCTCGTTCGGCGCTCTGCTGCCCAAGTTGCAATTGGTTCGTGTCTTTCTGTCCCGGCGCGAAAGGGTTGCTCCAAGCGCTAAGTGCGATTCCCCAGTACGCAATTGCGCACGTCGCATCCTCTTGCAGCGCCGCGTTAAAGCCCTCTATTGCGCGGCTGAACTGAAACGAATGAAGCAGGGCTACCGCGAAATTGAAATCGCTCTGTGCCGATTCGTTACAAG
This sequence comes from uncultured Gammaproteobacteria bacterium, assembly GCA_963735775.1. Classification (GTDB taxonomy): domain Bacteria; phylum Pseudomonadota; class Gammaproteobacteria; order Steroidobacterales; family Steroidobacteraceae; genus FEN-1191. The sequence continues at coordinate 907,372 of CAVTMG010000001.1, forward strand.
ATGTGGCGAAGTGGACGTCGCCCAACTTCTCGCCAGTCCCATACTGATGCTCTTGCGTCATTCCACGCGCCGCAATGAACAGCAACAAAGCAGCCGCGATTATTTTTTTTCCGCGCAATGGCGCCTCGGACCCGGAGCACCTCAGGGAGATGTAACGACGTCAGATGATAGCGAGCTAACGAATCCATTGCGAATGGCAGCTCTATGGCGGCGACTTGCAGGCCAGCACCGACCGGAGGTGGCCCGAAGCAGTCCCCGAGAGAGGGATTTACAGTGACAGCTCCAGTGACAGCTAAGAGGTTTTTGGGGGATCGCCGGGGACCGAATTGTTTTTCGAATCCGTAACTTGCTGATCTGACAATGGGTCTGAATCCGGTTCGAATCCCTCTCTCCCCGCCAGAATTTCTTATCAGTATTCAAGCAGTTGTGCTTCGGACTCCATCGCCATACCTGCCATAGTCTGACGTTGGAACCCGTGATCCGAACAATCGCGAGTCGGCAACAGTGATCTGCTGAGCGTGTATTGCACGCGGCAACTCTGAGGACTTCGCCGCTCAAATCCGATCCGCCATTGATGGCCTGTCCTGGAAGTCGAGCGCCGGCGGCCACTTTCATAGGCGCGGCGAACTCCTCACGACGCGCCTGAGCAATGCACGTCTGAAAACGGTCGCTCGACTGCCAGACATGCTCGTAAGTGAAAAGGAGGCCCAGATTGCCGCACGCAATCCGGGCCTTAGGTCTTGGTGCTGCGGATAGGCGGGCACCGCGCAGCGCGGGGCTAGCGGCGCTCGTTGGTGGCGACGAAGGTCTGCGCCTTGCCGTACTTTGCCTCGTAGACGGCCGACAACTCCGGTCGATTGAGGTTCATTACCGCATCGGCGATGGCCTTCTGCAGGCAGGGTTGATTCGCCACGTTGTCGCTGCTGGGCTAGCACACTTTGACGGCTGCGCTGCGGATGCGCCCGTAGAGTGCGCTCGCGCCCTGAGGGGTCGAGATATCGAGATCCCCGAATTTCACAATGGCCTGCGGGGGTGTCGTGCCCTCGTCGGCGCCGGACACGGTGCGAAAGCTAGAGGCCTGGGCGAAGCTTGAGACCAGGGCGCTGAGGATCGCGCCGGCAACAAGGGTGCGAAGGAAAGTGGAAGTGCTGGTGTTCATGGTGCTCTCCTTGAATAGGGTTAATAAAGCCGTCGTGAGGCGGTCTGCCGGCTCTCCGGGTGCCCAATTCATCGCCTCACCCATACAGACACCGTCCGGGTGCCAAACCCGACATCGGATTCGCGGATGGCGTGGCGGGGGCCTCCCGGACGCGTTAAGTTGGCCTTGCGATGACTCAACTCACCGAGCTGCTGGGCCGGATTCAGGCGGGCGATGCACAGGCGCGCGATACCCTGTTTGCAGCCGCCTACAGCGAACTGCACCGGCTGGCGCACGCGCGGCTGCGCGATGGCGGGCGCAATACGGTTCTGGATACGACCTGCCTGGTGCACGAGTCGTATCTGCGATTTGTGCGAGCCGGGGAGCTTCGTGCCGAGGATCGTCGTGCGTTCTTCGCCTATGCCTCCCAGGTGATGCGTTCGGTGATCGTCAACAGCGTGCGCGAGCGCATCGCGCAGAAGCGCGGCGGCGATCGACCGCCGCTCACGTTATCGACCAGTCTTGGGGCTCAGGCCGCTGACGGGGAGGACAACGGTTCTTGCCGTCCACGAGGCGCTCGAGGCGTTGGAGAAAGCCGATCCTCGTTTGGCGCAAGTCGCGCAGATGCGCTACTTCGGGGGCTACAGCGAGCAGGAGATCGCCGAGACGCTGGATGTTACCGAACGCACCGTACAACGCGATTGGGAGAAGGCGCGGCTGATTCTGGCGGCCGCGTTGCGCTAAAGGCGCCGGGCGCGCGGTTCACGGGCTCACGGACCGTGGCACTATCGATTCCGCAGATGGCGCTGATGAGTCAGCTGCTGCGATGAGGCGCTGCCACTGGATACCGCTGCCCGGCGCGCCTGGCTGGACCAGTCTTGCCCCCGACTATCGCGATCTGGCCCCGCGCTGCGCCAGGCGCTGCTGCCCGGACGAGGCTCAGGCCGCGGATCTGGGATCCCTGGCGACGCTGCCGAAGCTCGGCGCTGCGGATGAGGCGAACACGCCGGCGGTAAGCGGCCTGCAGCCCGGTGCACGGGTGGGTCCGTACGAGCTGATTCGACTGCTGGGCGCCGGCGGCATGGCGGAGGTTTGGCTGGCGCGGCGCGCCGATGGGGCCTTCAAACGCGAGGTGGCGCTGAAGCTGCCGATGCTCGCTCGAGCGCAGGCGGGACTGGAGGCGCGCTTTGCGCGCGAGCGCGACATCCTGGCCAGTCTGGAGCATCCCCATATCGCGCGCCTTTATGACGCGGGGGTGGATCCGCAAGGGCTGCCGTATCTGTCGATGGAGTATGTGCGGGGGGAGCCGCTGACGGGGTGGTGCGAGGCGCAGCGACTCGGGATTGCCGAGCGGCTGACACTGTTCCTGCAGGTGCTCGAGGCCGTGCAGTACGCGCATGACCGGCAGATCATCCACCGCGACCTCAAGCCCTCGAACATCCTGGTGAGTGAGTCCGGGCAGGTGCGGCTGCTGGATTTTGGTGTCGCCCGATTGCTCGAGGCGGAAGAAACGGGTCAGTGCCATGACCAGTGTCTACGGCCGGGCGCTGACCCCGGACTATGCCAGTCCGGAGCTGTTGCGCGGGGATGCGGTGGATGCGCGCAGCGATCTCTACTCGCTGGGGGTGTTGCTGTACGAGCTGCTCACGGGCACGCGACCGTATCGGCTGAAGAGTGCGGCCTCGATCGGGGCGCTCGATCAAGCCATCGCCGCGCTGGAGGTGAGGAAGCCCAGCGCGCAGCTCGAGCAGGTGGCAGCCCCTGATCGCGCCGGCACCGCCGAATGCTCGGCGCGTCAAGTGCGCGGGGACCTGGACGCCATCGTGCTCAAGGCACTGGCGAAGGATCCGGCCCAGCGCTATGCCAGTGCCGCCGCGCTGGCAGAGGATCTGCGATGTTATCTGGACGGCAGGCCCATCCGGGCGCAACCGGCACGACTCTCCTATCGCCTGGGCAAGTTCGTGCGGCGCAATCGAGCGCTGGTTGCAGTCAGCGCTACGGCCCTCGCCGCGATTGTTGCCATGGGGGGTTATGCACTGTACCGCGACCGCACGCCCGGGTAACGGTCAGCGCTAACGTTCGCCAGCGCTTCGGCCTCGGTCGCGGTTTTCGCCCCTCCCGCACACTCGATCGCGGTGCTGCCGTTCCTGGATGCCAGCCCGAAGAAGGACCAGGAGTATTTCTCAGACGGGCTAGCTGAGGAGATTCTTGATCTCTTGACCAAGGTGCCGGATCTGCAGGTGATCGCGCGCACCTCTTCATTTTCATTCAAAGGCAAGTCCGATGACGTGCCGACCATTGCCAAGATACTGAACGTCGCGAACATCGTGCAGGGTAGCGTGCGAAAATCCGGGGATCGGTTGCGTGTCTCCACCGAACTGGTGCGCGCCGACACCGGCGTACAGATCTGGTCCGAGACGTACGACCGCGACCTCAAGGACGTCTTCAAGATCCAGGATGAGATTGCCGATGCCGTGGTCGCGGCATTGAAACTCAAGCTCGCACCCGGGCAGCAAGCCTTGAGCTCACACCGCACCGCGAATATCGAGGCCTACAACGAGTATCTGCTCGGGCGTCAATTCTACGATCGCCACGATCTGGATGGTATTCAGCACGCCGTCGCTGCCTATCGCAAGGCCGTCGAGCTGGATCCGGGCTACGCTGCGGCCTATGCCGAGCTCGCCAATTCCGAATATTTCGCCGCCGATACGGTCGGCGATGCGGCCGGTGCCCGGCGCGCCTTGGAAGCGGCCGACAAAGCCGTGGCGTTGGCTCCGGATCAGGCGGACGGCTACGCCGCGCGCGGTCAAATACGTGTGCAATTCGCGTGGAATTGGCTCGGTGCGCAGCAGGATTTCCAGAAGGCGCTGGCCATCGATCCAGGGAACAGCATGGCCCTTCGTCGATACGGCTTTTTGTTGGGAGCCCTGGGTCGATTGCCCGAAGCGATCGCCATGACCAGAAAAGCCATCGAGTTGGATCCATTATCCAGTGTGACGTGGTCGAATCTAGGAATGCTGCTCACAGGGGCCCGGCAGTTTACCGCGGCCGATGATGGCGATTCGCAGAGCGTTGGAGATTCAGCCGGAGTCGCCCTCCGGTCTGTACCCCCTCGCCACCTTACAGTTGCTCGAAGGCAAGGCCACGCAGGCGCTCGCTACAGCGCGCCGGGGTCACTGGGAGGAAGGTCGTCTGCAGGTCACGGCGAAGGCCGAGTATTCCCTGGGCCATGCCAAGGAATCTCAGCGGGCCCTTGATAGGCTGATCGCAAAGTCCGGGCCCAATTGCGGTTTCTGCGTCTGCGCTTACTGCGTCGCCACCGTTTATGCCTGGCGCGGCGAGAAAGATAAGGCGTTTGAATGGCTGCAGCGAGCTTTGGTGCTGCACGATAGCGCCCTGACCGAAATCAAGAACCAACCGGAGCTGGACTCGCTGCACGGCGATGCCCGGTACAGTGCACTGATGCGCAAGATGAATCTGCCGGAATAGCGGGACTGTTACCGGACATGACTGGTATTGGGGCGGACTCAGGCGCTTGCCGGCCAGGAGCGGAGGCTCAGCAAATCAATTTGACTTCTCGGAAGCTGCCAGCCGGCTAAACTAAGAGCAGGAATAATGAGAGTCCCCCGAGGGCTGCACTTACAGGCTTCAGTGCGGGTCCAGGTTGGTTGGGCTGCGCGCACACAGTAAGCGCTGCGGACGCTACTGCCCGCCGCCTCGCGGACTTCCCGATATTCGAGATAGTCCGGAATGTAGAGACCTCTTATCCGCACGGCTCAAAGGCTCTGCGATGACTCGGAATCACGCGCTCATCGGCGGAGATCCGATCCGACCCAGCGCTTGCTCCAGTGACAGACCGATGGCTAGCAGGCGGCGGTCCGAGCCGGGCGGCCCATCGAATTCGAGCCCCACCGGCAGTGCAGCCATTGTGCGGCCGGCAGGCAACACCAGGCACGAGAGACCCGCACAACTGCCCAGTCCGACATTGCGCCCGATGGCTGTGAACAGATTGACCTTTGCACCGGCAATCTCCACTGTCTGGGCGTCGCCTTGCGGGAAAGCCGGCATCAGTGTTGGCGGAAACGCGATCGCATCGACGTTGTGGGCACGGAAGTAGTCGAGCGCGGCGCCCTTGATCTGCCGCATCTGTTGCAGCAATCCGGAATACGCCGCGCGCGGTCCGGGATTTCGGGCGCCTTGCAGCAGTGGCGCGAGGTTCGGACTTGCCTGCGCGATGAGTTCGTCAAGAGTCACTCCAGTGTGCTGCCTCTTGAGGTAGTCGCCTATGCTATCCAGCAGCTCGTACCCTAGGATCGCGCGCTCGACATCCGATGCGGCGCGTAGGATCGGCGGTAGCTCGGCGTGAACCAGTGTCGCGTCCGCGCTCGCCAGGCGTGCAAGAGCCGCATCCACGATTGACCGCGTCTCTGGATCGACACCGTCGTTAAAATACTCCGGCGAGATGGCAATGCGCACCTGTTCGAGCGTAATCGGCTCGGGCGGCTCGCGCGCGCCCGTTACCACCGAGTCGAACAACGTCAAATCACACACCTCGCGCGCAAGCGGCCCAAGCTGGTCGAATTTGTGCATAGCCAGCGGCATTACGCCCGCGTCGGAATATCGACCGAATGTGGGTCGCAGGCCAGCCAAACCGCAGAAGCTAGCCGGGACGCGGATCGAGCCGTACGTGTCCTCGCCGATTGCGAGCGGTGCGATGTGTGCAGCGACTGCCGCCGCGGAGCCGCCACTGCTGCCACCGGGCGTGCGCGTCAGATCATAGGGATTTAGGACTGCACCAAATGCCTGGTTGTTGGACGTCCAGCCACACGACAGCTCGTGCAAGTTGGTCTTGCCCATCAGGATGGCGCCCTGCGCAAACAGCGGCCTGAGAATCGCTGCGTCCTGCTTCGGCTGAAAGTGAGCCAAAGCGCGAGTACCGTTCATCGTCGGCAGCGCCTTGGTGTCAATGCTGTCCTTCACCGGGAGCGGCAGACCGTGTAACGCACCGAGCGCGGCGCCGGTTGAACGCTTTTTGTCCGCCGCGCGAGCCGCCTCGCGCACCGATTCGGGGCGAAGCGTGCGGAAGGCGTTGACGTCTTGCCACCGTTCAGCCCAATTGAGCAACGCGTTCGCGTAATCTTCTGCCTTGAGCTCGCCCTTGCGCATCGCCGATACGGCGGCAGTCGCGGACAGTTGCGTTAGCGCAGCGTCATTCTCTGACGCTGCCGTTTTTCCCCACAGCGAGCTGGGGGACGCAGTGGTCGCGCCGATCAAGGCAGCGGCCTGAGCGAGAAATTCGCGCCGACTGGGAGCGCGCCCGAGCAACTGGCACCATGGCAGAATTTTCGACTGTGGCTTGTTCATCAGGGCAACATGTCGGATGATCTGTTGTAGTTCGTGACCGCGGCTATGATGAACGATTTGATTGACAATCGTTCATCAATACTCGGCTGCTTAAGCTCTCTAGAAATTCATTATTTGATGCCGATGGCACGCACCAGGGCACTGCTCCCGTCCATGGCGGCATTCAGACGATTATGTTGAAGTCGCGAACTTCCGACAGCCGGAACCGGTCCGAGAGAGGGATTTCCAGTGACAGCCAAGGGGTTTCCTGGGGATCGCGGGGGATCAAATCGATTTCTGAATCCGTAACTTGCTGATCCGACTTGGGGTCTGAATCCGGTTCGAATCCCTCTCTCTCCGCCAGCATGTTCCCTTATCTTTCCGCAACTTGCGCTAGGCCTCGAGTGTCCTGGTGGCGTATTGGTGGCGAATCCGGGGCTTTTGGGGGATTGGGGCGAGCGCGTTTCGCTAGCTGCGGCATCACGCTCCATAGTTCAACGGTACGCGGCACGGGCCGGCCTGGGCTCGACTCCATAGCGCGCTTGATCGCGTCGATATCCGCTTCCTTCGCGCCCCCTGTCCACGCTGCATAAACTTCCAGCATCGTTTGGGCGCTGTGTCCGTGCTGCTTGGCGACCCACAGCGGATTCTTGCCGATCATCAGGTTCCAACTAACCGAAGAGTGTCGAGCGTTGTATGGCTCGCGGTAGCGCGCCTTCATGCTTTGCAATGTGCGTTTCCATCGTACCCATGGATACTGGAGATTACGGATCCGGCTGCCATCGTCTTTGAAGAATAATTCGTCGTGGCGGATCTTGGCGCGTCGCCGCAGGCTTGACGATGCGTCGTATACGGATCTCGTGGCACTGTGCCAGTTTCTGCCAGGACCGGCCAGCAGCCAAGTGGGATTTTCGCTCGGTCTCATGCGAGCAGGGTATCTGGGCGACCTTGCCGCCTGGATTGGCTTCACGCTGCCCTCGGCGATCGCACTGGTGTTGTTCGCGTATGGGGCGCACGCACTGGGTGGACCGGTGGGTATTGGGATGCTGCACGGCCTGAAGCTGGTTGCTGTCGCGATCGTGGCGCAAGCGGTCTGGGGCATGGCGCGCACACTGTGTCCTGACCGTGAGCGCGCCTCCATCGCCTTGGTTGCGGCGCTGATCGTGGTTTTCCTCCATAGATCTTCGGTATCGCAGATCGCGGCGATCGTTGCGGGCGCCGTGTCGGGGATTTGGCTGTGCCGGAGTAACATGCCCGCTCCGACCGGGACCATAGCGGTACCCGTCTCGCGCCGCGTTGGGATCGTATCGCTCGTGAGCTTTTTCCTGCTGCTGATCGGTCTGCCGCTGTTGCGTGAATTAACATCATCGTCCGCTGTCGCACTGATCGATGCTTTTTATCGTTCCGGCGCACTGGTATTCGGCGGTGGACACGTGGTGCTGCCACTGTTACGGGATGCGTTCGTGGCACCCGGATGGGTGAGCGATGACACGTTTCTTGCCGGCTACGGCGCCGCGCAGGCGGTTCCTGGGCCGCTTTTTACGTTCGCCGCGTATCTTGGAGCCGTCGTGGCAGTCTCACCGCACGGTCTGAACGGAGCGGTGCTGGGGCTGATCGGCATTTTTTGCCCGGCATGCTGATACTGCTAGGCACGCTGCCATTTTGGTACACACTTCGGAGGCGCGCGGATGCACAGGCGATCATGCGCGGGACCAATGCAGCGGTCGTGGGCCTGCTCGCTGCTGCGCTCTACAATCCCGTGTGGACCAGCTCGGTCAAGTCTCCGGCAGATTTTGGCGTGGCACTCATGGCATTCGTGCTGTTGATTGCCTGGCGCGCGCCGCCACTACTGGTCGTGGTCATCGGCGCGCTCGCCGGCATCGCGCTAACGGAACTCGGAGCATGATGGGGGCGGGTCTGTGGCGGACATCACAATCCACGGACCTCTGGCCGGGCTGACAAAGTACCTCTCTCTGCTCGTTGCGCGCTTACTCGGCCGATTGGGGCACCGGCTCCGCTGCCGGCCATCAATGCCGGTCCGCTGGCGCTTGTCATGGTGCTGCTGGGCGCCGGCACTAATTTAAAACTTCTTGACATGCCGCTGTCACATTGACGCTCTAGCCTTTTTGCTGCCCGAGCCATGTGAAGCTCGGCGCTGACTTCCATACGCAAGACACGTTCACTAAAAAGGGGAGAAGCCGATCATGAGTAAGTTGATCCTGGCGCTGGGTTTGGCGGCCTCATTCGCATGTGGGAGCGCAATGGCTGAACAAGGGCCGATTCCGACGGGCATTCCAAAGCTTGAACACGTCTTTGTGGTCATGATGGAAAACCACGCCTATGGGCAGATCGCCGGCAATCCGCAGGCGCCGTTCATCAATTCCTTGATGAAAAAAGCAAATCTGGCGACCAACTACTTCGCCATCGCACACCCGAGTTCGACCAATTACCTCGAGGTCGTCGGCGGCTCGAACTTCAATAATCTCTCAGACCAGTACCCAAACTGGCACAACCAGACCTGCGTGCCCAACATAGTTCCCGGCCAGCCCACGAACACGGATGCCCCGAGTACGGGCACGGTATGCCCGATCACCGGCACCGGGGGCACCGACGCGGCTACGCCCGTGAGTGACTCGTCCATGAACGAGACTTCGACTCCGCCGCTGACCAACATCGACGGGACTCTCTCGATTCCCGCCAGTAAGAAGATTGATGGCATTTCGATTGCCGACCAGCTCGTCGCACAAGGCAAATCCTGGAAGTCCTATCAAGAAGGCCTGCCGCTGATCGGCGCCGACGGTGTCAACGTCAGCGATGGTTTCTACAACGAAGGCGGCCCGAACGCCGACGGCACGGACGTGTCGACCGACTTCACTGCATTGTCGACCAGCGGCAATACGGTTAGTGCATCGAACATCGTGTTTTTATACGCGGTCAAGCACAACCCGTTCGCGTACTTTGCCTCCGTTCAGGAAGGCAACGATCCTGCGCTCAGTCTTAAGCGCGTGGTCTCGTTTGAGGGCCAGCACGGGCTGTACGCGGATCTGAAGGACGGCGACGTGCCGAACCTGGCGTTCATCGCGCCGAATCAGTGTGAGGACATGCACGGCCGCAGCAACGGCACGGCCTTCTGTAACTTCGACGCCGATGACAACGGCACGCAGACCGGACTCAATCCTACCCTCATCCTCCAAGGGGACATGGCCCTACAGCGCATCGTGACGGCGATCAAGGCTTCACCCGTATGGTCGAGGCATCGCAGCGCGATCGTGGTGCTGTGGGATGAAAATGACTACAGTACAGTCACCTCAAATCAGGTGGTTACAATCGTGGAGACGAACTACGGTCCAAGCCGCATCAAGAGCAACGTCTTCTACGACCATTATTCGCTGACCAGGACGCTCGACGGCGCCTTCGGTCTGCCGTGCCTGAACCACGCCTGCGACGCCGGCGTACAGGTAATGGCAGATTTGTTTCAGGAATAGACATCGACCGCGCTCCTGGAGGCAGGCTATCCTGCCTGCGTGAGTCTTCTCTGAATGGACAAGGCGCTGCTCGCTGGGCTTGCGCTCGCTATGGTCGGCGCATCGGCGCTCGCGCAACAGGTGCGAACTGAGGGCGCGATCGCGTTCGACGCACGTAGTACGCCGGCGGCTCCCTGCGGTGTGGGCGTGCCAGCACCGGGGCACGCGCTTCCTGAAGTTTGGCCGGGCGCAGAAAGGCTCACACTGGTGGTGCGCCAGGCGGGTGATCGTCTCTGCTACGTCGCCAACGATATAGCGGAGGCACCGGTTATTCGGGTACGTGTGGGCGCTGCTCTCAGCATCACGCTGCGCAATGAAATCGACGATCCGGCAAGTATCGAAGCCGTAGCAGGCCCGGGCAAACTCATCGTGCCCACCGATGCGGTGCCCAGTACAGCAGGGTTTTATACCGTCATACCGGGCATGAGGCACCCGGCGACCGGTGCGACCAACCTGCACGTGCATGGCTTCGCGGTGCCGCCGGTGCGACCCCAAGACGACGTACTGACGGTCTGCACCGATGCGGCCGTGGGTCCTGCCCGATGCGGGACGCGGGAGTTCACCTATCACTATCAGGTACCTGCCGATATGACCGAGGGCCTCTACTGGTATCACCCGCACGTTCACGGCGAGGCTCAGGCGCAGATGCTGATGGGCCTGACGGGGGCCATCGTGGTAGAGGGGCCGCAGGATGATGCACGCCGTGCAGCCGGCATCGAGGATCGCATCCTGATCGTGCGGCAGATTCCCGATCAGGACGCGGGCAAGTCACAGATGGCGGCGATGACCGCCGCGCCGCCGCGCTCCCGGCTCGCACAGGCGCGGGCAGTACCGAGCCGACCCGCGACGCAGATCGATACCGCGCACGAGCTGCTGTGCGGATCGGCTTTCGGGATCGATGCACTCAGCCTCAATGGCACGCCGATTCCCGTCGGGGACGCGCCCGATGAGGCGCTGGCGCACTTCGAGATCCCCCGCGACAAGCCGCAGTTGTGGCGCGTGCTCAACGCCGCGACCGATGCGTTCCTGGACCTTGCGATCATTGACGAGAACGGCACGCCGCTGCCCCTACAGGTGATCGCCCGCGATGGCAGTACGCTTGCTGATGATACGGGCGCGCCATTGCCGCCTCAACAGACACTCGAGTCTCAGTTCGTGCCGCCTGCCGGCCGGATCGAATTTCTTTTGCGCGCGCCACCGGCGGGTGCGAAAGCCTATTTGGTGACGCATGCGGTGGACACCGGCTGCGCAGGGGACCGCCTGCCTGAGCGGCGCCTGGCGGTGATCTCGGCGTCCGACAGCACTGGCGGTCCCACGACGAGTCCGCCTGCGTTCCTGCTGCCTCGAAAAAGCTTATTCAGCGGACTGCTGGCGCGACGTATCAGTCGCCAACGTGTGATCGCCCTGGCGGAATACCCGCGGCCCGGGCAGTCCGATCAGGTGGACTTCTACATCGTCGAGCGCAAACCGGGCGCGGTCCTCAAGCCCTATCACATGGGAGACCCGCCGATGATTACGGTTCGCGCCGGCACCACCGAGGAGTGGGTGATCGAAAACTGGACCAATGAGCTGCACGCCTTTCATATCCACCAGCTGCATTTCCGGGTACTTCGGGAGGACGGCCAGACGCTCACGAATCCGCCGCTGCTAGATGTCATAACGGTGCCCTATGCCACGGCGACCGGCTATCACAGCAAGGAAGGCCCGGTGCGGCCCGGGCGCGTGACGCTCAAGCTGACCTTTCCCGATTCCCTGGCGGGCGATATTCCGTTCCACTGTCATCTCGTCGATCACGAGGACAACGGCATGATGGCTATCCTGCGTGTATTACCAGCGCGAGAGGCGGGACGTAGCCCAGCTGCCGGGATTGCTGCTGCCGCCTTCGGCCACTAAGCCGATGGCCGCACACACCGGCCCCGCGGTCTGGGCTACAAGCTCATCGATCGCCGTTACCCTCCGGTGGTGTGCAAGGAAAGCGCTGAATTCCGCTTGCTTCGTCCGGCCCTCATAAACCGCCGGGGTCAAGGCAAGTTCAAGGGCTTCAGCGCGGGAAGTCGTCCCAGGGGTGAGGTCGACCCACTGGCACTGGATTTGCTTCACTCCAATTGTGCCCGTCCATCGCGTAACCGGCAGATGCGACTCACACAAAGAGGAGAACAGAAACAATGATTGGGGGCGGCCGCACTGACGGCGAGGACTGTCTACCTCGTCGCCGGTATTGTCATCGATGCACTACACCTCCGGACTGAGGCTGTTTCCTCGCATTCCTTTGCTCAGTAAAGGGATGCCGAACAGGACGAGAACGACAACATCTACGCCGACGTTGTACCACACGCCGAGCCATGCCGAAGTTGCTGCTTCCCCAGCAAGCCAAACCGCAATTCCGACGAGCAGCGCCCGTTTCAGTTCGCGATCTTCCCGGCGGAAGGCCGCGCGGCCTACCAAGAGAAGTGTCACGCCCCAGCCGAGCATGACGGCGCCATAGAGAGCGCTTTCCCACGGCAATAATACATCACGAGGTACGAGGGCTACGTTGTCTGAGAATATCCTGAGTCCGAAGAAGACAAAGAGCAGGCCGAAGAGGATCAAGATGACAGTCACCGCTTGAAACCACACGGCTGATTTTCTGTTGTTCATAATCATGATCGTGGCGAGCCAGCTTCTTACATCACACAATCTGCGATATGGCTACCAAGGCCCAAACCGTGGCAATGAACGTCAGGAATTGGAATGCAAACCGATACGTATGCCAAAAAGCGAATCTATCCAGCTTTTCGGCAACTAGCTTCTCGTCGTCTGGCGCGTGCCTCAGGCTGAGCATGGTCGGTGCAGCCTTAGCTGTGCAGAGAAAGGACGCCACGGTTCCTGCGCAGGCCGCAAACAAGGCCAGCAGGACGCTCTGCCGGACTTGCAGGAAATAAGCCGCGAGGGTGGCGCCAGCTATAAGCAGAAGCGCCAGAATCGCGACGGTTGGATAGACCATGATGCCATTACCCATATCATTGCCGCGGGCAAAGGTGGCGTACGCGACAGCGCCGATGCGCTTGCGGGTCGGCAGCTTCACCGCCGCTACGTCGAAGCTAACGCCCGCGATCACACCGCTGATGACGACACAAGCCGCTACGAGCCAGAAGATCAGGTTCATGGACCGCACTTTTTGATTGATATGTCTTGGCCCGTGGCAATACCGTAAGTATACTTATCATATGCGAAAAATCAAACTGAAACTGGGTAGGGAGACCGAGAATATAGCCGGGTTTCTGCTGTGGCAGGTATCAAAGCTCTGGCAGCGTCATCTCACGTTGGCGCTGCAGGATTTGAAGTTGCCGAGCACGCAGGCTGTCATTCTGGCAAACGTTTTGCGTCTTGGCGAAGAAGGCAAATCGGTCACGCAGTCGCTGCTCTCGACCGCAACCAAAGTGGACCCCATGACGACATCTCAATCGCTACGCTCATTGGAACAGAAGCGGCTGATTAGCCGCCGAACGTCCAAGTCGGACTTGCGCGCCAAACACGTGCAACTCACGCGGCGCGGTCGCGATGCTGCTTTTGAAGCGATTGCTCGCCTGGCGAAGGTTCACCAGGCTTTCTTTCTGCCGCTCAAGGGCGAGAATCGACAAGTGGTGACCTATCTCCATAAACTGGTCCAAGCAAATGACCTGACCGGACCTCAATGAGTACCACCCGCTTGACCGCCCGGTCGCGCACATCTGCTGCCGGCGGCATCGGACTGCGTTGGGTCAGGAGCGGTAGCAGAAAATTAGCGACGAACAATTGACGCAGAACGCCTCGCAGGGTTCAATCAATCGGCAGATCTTTTCACCTTTCCCGGGAAGATTTCTGTCCGAACTACCCCAGCCACCGCCTTCATACCCGGCAGCCGTAGTTCGAACCAGAGGTGAGATGAGATCGCAACAGTTGCGCACGTATCTCGATGCAATTTGAATTCCTGGTGGCGAATCCGGTGGCAAATACGGGGAAGTGAGGGGACATATGGGGACCTGCGACGTGAATTTGGTCAGTCTCCGGTGCTTGATAAAGGGATGACGATCTTAATTCCCGCGGATGCCTAGCCGGCATTTAGACCTTCGCTTTAAATCGGAGCGCCGGCGCGATGTCTAAGGCGTCACGCCAATCAAATCGTTGCGTGCGATAGCGTACGGACAGGCTAAAACTCGTGGTGCTTCAATCTCGCCATCTTCCGATGGCAAAGACTTATGCTGCATTCAAACCGGATACGCACAGCCTGGATTCTTCAATTTCTTATAAGCGCTGTGCTCGCGCCGCCGGTGGCGCAAGCGGTTCCGAGTTTCGCGCGGCAGACTGGCTTGGCTTGTGAGGCCTGTCATACGGTATTTCCGGAACTGACTCATTTCGGGCGCATGTTCAAGGCCAACGCCTTTACGCTCGACAATTTGAAGCAGGTGCGCGATATCGATGCGAGCAAGCAGGAAATGTTGTCGTTGGCCACCCTGCCGCCGCTTGCCGCAATGATTCAGGTCTCGGAGACCTGGCTCAATTCACCGCTACCCGACGGAACAGGTGGTCCTGGACACTCGCAGACCAGTACGGTTGGCTTTCCGCAGCAGCTCAGTCTTTTTTATGCGGGTAAGGTTGCACCGCATGTGGGTGCAATGATTCAGCTCACGTATGCGAATGACTCAGGCACCATAGGCATCGACAATACCGATTTGCGCTATGCCAACAGCCTGGTACTTCAGCACGAGAGCAGCCTGATCTATGGCATTAGCGTCAACAACAATCCCACCGTCGGGGATCTGTGGAACAGCACCCCGGCGTGGGGATTTCCTTTTGCAGGCAGTAATGCTGTGGTGTCGCCGCTGGCTGGCACCCAGATTGATGGCGCGCTGGCGCAGGATGTCGCCGGGATCAGCGCCTACGTCATGTGGAACGAAGCCCTGTACGGGGAATTCGGCGCTTATCGCTCGGCGAAGCAGGGCGTGCTGAATCCGATCACGGGGGCCGCCGGGCCACTCGACGGCACAGTGTCCAATGTGATCAGCGGCGCCGCGCCATACGGCCGTGTGGCCTATGAGTTCCAGCATGGGCGCCACGATCTGGAGCTCGGCGTCTATGGCGCGACGTTCAAGCTCTTTCCCGGCGGTGGCAGTAGCACCGCTCCAGCCCTACTAAGCGGGCCGGTGAACCAATTCCAGGACATTGCCGAAGACTTTCAATATCAGTACATCGGTGAGGAGCACCTGTTTTCGCTTGCCGGGACGCGCATCCACGAGTCGATGCAGTTGGATGCCAGCTTTGCAGCGGGGGCGGTCACCAATCCGAAGGATGATCTGAGCACGACACGAGTCACCGGCACTTATTACTTCAGGCGCAAGTTCGGCGGGTCGATCAGCCACTTCTCGACCACTGGCAGTGTCGACACCGGACTGTATCCCGGGGGGCCGAGCCCCGGAGTGATTACCAGCGCGAACGGCAGCCCAGATACCAAGGGCTGGATCATCGAGGCGAATTATCTGCCGTGGCTCAATACCAAACTCTCGCTCCAGTACACGACCTACACCGAATTCAATGGCGGCAGTAACAATTACGATGGTTTCGGGCGCAACGCTTCGGCCAACGGTTCGACCTTTCTGCTTCTGTGGCTTACCTTCTGATATAGGACGAGACCACCATGAAGAACCGTCTCGTCATCGGCCTGGTCAGCACTATGCTGCTGGGACTGAACTGGGCGCGGGCCGAGGATATCGATGCGGCCAGCCGCGCGGCAGCCGAGCGGGTCGCGATCGGCACTTGCGCGACCTGCCATGGCCCGCAGGGTCATAGCTTCTCGCCAAAATTCCCGGTGCTTGCCGGCCAACAAGCGAGTTATCTGGTGTCGCAACTGCAGGGATTTAAGGCGCAGTCACGGGGCGATGCGGACGCGCTCGGCTATATGTGGGGCATGGCTGCGCCCCTGGACGATGCGCTTATGGCCGGACTAGCTGACTACTACAGCCGGCAAACCCCGCGGGCCGGCCAACCTGGCGACCCGTCACTGATTGCGCGGGGTAAAGATATTTACCAAAACGGCGACAGTACCCAGGGAATTCCGCCCTGCGCGGCGTGTCATGGACCGGGGGCTGCGGGCACGCCGGGAACGGCAGGCGCCGGCAGCTTTCCCCGGCTTGCCGGCCAGCACGTGCAATATCTCATGAAGCAGCTGCGCTCCTTCCAGAACAACATGCGCAACGTCGCCGTGATGCACGGCGTCGCGGCCGGACTACAAGTTGGTGACATGCAGGCCGTAGCGACGTATCTGCAGTCCGTTGGACCCTAAGTGGGCTGCAGCGATTGATGCGGCGTGGAATGCAAACGAATTGTTGACTTTCGACATTAGAAGTTCTGAGACGGATGGAACACACATAGGCAACTGGAGCTGGACAAATGAAAAAGATTTCACTACCACTGATCACCGTCCTGATTTTAGGCACCGGCGCCAGCGGGGCGCTTGCCTCCGAGCTCTCCGTTTCCCTAAATCAAGACCCGCTGGTCATGCGACTGAGCAAGGATGAATTTCGCATCGCATTTGCCCTCAATGCGGAGCATTGTGCCACCAACGGCTGCAATGGAGTAATTCACTATCGGGTTGAATGGAAAACAGAGGACGGGACTACCCGATCAGAGGCCAAGCTGGTGAACTATGTTGCCTCGCCGCACGCCAACCGCGCCATGACAACCGATCGCCAGTACCTTGACACCGCTGAAAGCGCGCATACGACTGACATCATCAAGGTGAGCGTCGACAAGATCACATGTCTCGATGGAGTCGAAACAGCTGCCCCCTTAGCCAGTATCGACCACCACTGAGTGTCCTGATAATCAATTTAGCCGGAGGGTTTGCTCATGAATAAAAATGTTACGCGGCGCGCTGTGGTGAAGGGCGGCCTGGTCGCCGGGGCACTCCTTCCGATCGCAGCGCTCTACCACACTGGCGCTGCTTATGGTCAATCTCAGGCACTGGATCCAAATGAGCAGACCGCGAAAGCGCTCAACTATGTTACGAAATCCGCCAAGCCTGATGCTTATTGCGGCAATTGTTCGCAGTATAAAGGTAAGGCTGGAGATGCCATGGGTCCTTGTGCAATTTTTCCGGGGAAGATCGTCGCATCCGCCGGATGGTGCAGTGTCTGGTCGAAGAAGCCTGCTTCCTGAAGTGATTGGAGAGCAATCAGGTTTCATTTCGACTATACACAGATAGTCGTTGACTTCTCTGCAAGTTGGCCGTACCTTCGACATTAGTCGTATTGTCGGAGTAGGTCATGACAGCCGATAAGACCATCGCAGCGCTGGCTGCTCTGGCGCATGAGCATCGCCTAGCCGCCTTTCGGTTGCTGGTCGAGGCCGGCCCGAACGGCCTGTCCGCCGGGCGGGTCGCCGAACGACTGGGCATCCCGCCTTCGTCTCTGACTTTTCATCTGCAGCAGCTGTTTCGCGCCGAACTGATTACGCAACGGCGATTGAGCCGTCAGCTCATCTACGCGACCAATTTCGCGACGATGAATTCGCTGCTGGCCTACCTCACGGAAAACTGCTGCGGCCAAGGCGATAGGGCGGGCTGCGCCACAGCTGCGTGCAAACCTGGTGCGCGGGCCACGAATGGTCGCGCCTTACCCAAGAGGAAGTTCGCATGAAGCGATTTCACATCCATGTTTCCGTGAATGATCTCGCGCAGAGCGTTCGGTTCTATTCGACGCTGTTTGGAGCTGAGCCTTCGAGGGTGGAGACCGACTACGCCAAGTGGATGTTAGAGGATCCGCGCGTGAATTTCGCAATCTCGACCCGTGGCCGACTTATCGGCGTCAATCACCTGGGCTTACAGGTTGACTCCGCCGATGAGCTGAGAGCGCTGCATGCGCAGCTGGAAGCCGCCGACGCCCGTCTGGTCCAGGAGGACGAACAGGCGTGCTGCTACGCCCGGTCGGACAAGTATTGGATCACGGACCCGACCGGAATTGCCTGGGAGAGCTTCCACACCCTGGGCTCGATCCCTGTGTATGGCGAGGACAGCCCAGTGTTCGATCATGGGGCATCCGTCGTTCCTACCCAGATAGGCGGTGCGGCGAGTCAGGCTGCCTGCTGCGCGCCGACAGCAAAGGACGACCCCAAGGCCAACCGCCCCGGCTGCTGCGCGTAATGGACGCGGTGCAGTCGCTGCGGATCCGACGCGCTGAGGCCTCTGACCAGGCGGCCGTGCTGCAGCTGCTACAGGGCGCTGGACTGCCCACTGCCGATCTGACGAGCGCCGCGGGCCTGCAGTTCTGGGTATCAGAGACCGGAGGTCGACTGGGGGGAGTGATCGGCCTGGAACGCTTCGGCACCGACGCTCTGCTGCGTTCGCTTTGCGTCGCGCCCGACTATCAACGACGTGGCCTCGGGCAGGAACTCGTGACTCGACTCGAGCGCGACGCTCGGGCCGAGGGCATTGAGAGGCTGGTACTTTTGACCGAGACGGCGGAAGCATTCTTCCGCCGTCTCGGCTACGAGCTCATCGATCGCCGTTACGCTCCGGAGGAATTCAAGGAAAGCGCCGAATTCCGATCGCTATGTCCGGCCTCGGCCGCCTGTATGACCAAAGAGCTGGTAGCCAGAAGGGCGGCAACCCTGCATGGCTGACCGGATCTACAACGTCCTGTTCCTCTGCACTGGCAACTCGGCGCGCAGTATCTTGGCGGAAGCACTCATCAACCGCTGGGGTCAGGGCAAGTTCAAGGGCTTCAGCGCCGGAAGCCATCCCAGGGGTGAGGTCCACCCGTTGGCGCTGGAAATGCTTCATTCGAGGGGATTGCCCACAGAGGGACTGCGCAGCAAGAGCTGGGATGAATTTGCTCGGCCCGGGGCACCCAATCTCGACTTCGTCTTTACGGTCTGCGACAACGCAGCCGGGGAGGTCTGTCCGTGTTGGCCCGGTCAACCGATGACGGCGCACTGGGGCATAGAGGATCCAGCTTCCGTGGCAGGGACAGATGCGGAAACGCGACGGGCGTTCCTTCAGGCATACAACATCCTGGACGCCCGAATCAAGATCTTCTCGAGCTTGCCAATCAGGACACTGGATCGAATCGGGCTGCAACAGCGCGTCGACGATATCGGCCAAACCACCCGACCTCCTGACAATGCGCGCTGAGAAGTTATCCAGGCGTCTGATGGCCGAGCTGATCGGATCGCTCCTGCTCGCAGCCACGGTGGTGGGATCTGGCATCATGGCTGAACGGCTCGCCGGCGGAAACGTCGCCATAGCTCTAATGGCAAACACCGCGGCGACGGTCGCTGTCCTAGGCACATTGATTGCGCTCCTGGGTCCGGTGAGCGGTGCTCATTTCAACCCAGCTGTGTCGCTCATCGAAGCCCTGCGAGGGAAGCTTTCTTGGACTGACGCCGCCCTTTACACGCTTACCCAGGTCGTGGGCTGCTGTATCGGCGCTCTGTTGGCGCACGCCATGTTCGAGTTGCCGCTGTGGCAGGCATCGGCGCACATTCGTACCGGCCCGGCGCAGTGGCTCGCCGAAGCGGTGGCGACCTTTGGGCTGCTGCTTGTAGTGCTCGGTCATAGGCGTTCAGAGGATGCGCCTTGGATGATCGCCGCCTGGATCGGAGCCGCCTATTGGTTTACCGCCTCAACATCGTTCGCGAATCCGGCGATTACGATCGCGCGCTCACTGTCGGACACGTTCTCTGGAATCCGACTCATTGATGTCCCCGAGTTCGTCGTCGCACAGCTCGCGGGAGCAATGGCAGCGTTGGCCGCTGCACGCATGCTGTTTACAAGGTCCATTATTGAGACACCGGCGACATCGATCGAGCCACTGACTCAGCTCGGCGGCAGGAGCTCGAAGGCGTGAGCTCGCGGCCCGTTGGCGTGGCGATCTATCACAACCCGGCTTGCGGCACCTTGCGCAATACTTTGGCGCTGATTCGCAATGCCGGCATCGAGCCCACAGTCATCGAGTATCTGAGGACGCCGCCGGATCGAACGACGCTTAAAAGCCTTTTGCGGAAGATGGGAATGAAGCCACGCGCGCTGCTGCGCGAGAAGGGGACACCCTATACCGAGCTTGGGCTTGGAGCGCCGCATTGGACGGACGATGAGCTCATCGATCAAATGCTCGCCCATCCGATCTTGATCAATCGCCCGATTGTCGGGACACCATGGGGCGTCAATAAGTTCACTACATGCCACATCATGATCCTGTCCTCGGCCGGCGCTACTGACAATTGCCCTGGAAGCAGAGATTTCCGCTCATAAACGGCATCACGTGATTCTGGATACGATCAGCGACCGCGCTGGTATGAGTGCCTGCGTAGACCTCAAAGCTATTGGAAAGACCGTAGTGATCGAGCACTTCGTGCAATTTCTGAGCGTCCACCTTGAGCTGGTCCTGATCGCCCACGTCCAAGGCAATGCCACGATACTTTTTTAGTTGCTGAATGTATTGATCCACGAACACTAACGGTGTGTTAGCTGCCCACTTGTTGATCACATCCTGCTGCAGTTCGCCGTTTTTGTAGGGCAGGTCCAGGTAAAGCGGGGGGTTGGTCGGATTTGGCGACCATGCGGCCGCCATGGCCAACTGGGCACGCAACATGAAATTGATCTTGGCGGAATCCTCTGGCGTTCTGACCGATTCGAGCTGCTTCTCGTTGTCCGCATTCACCGGTCCCGGGTTGCGCGCCGACAAACAACATGGACTCATCACGTACAGACTGCCAAACACATCCGCATGCTTCATTCCAATCCGAAGCGCGCCGTAACCTCCCATTGAATGACCGACCAGTCCACGACTAGACCGTGCCGGTATCGTTCGATAGTGAGCGTCGATATAGGCAACCAGATCGTGTGCAATGAAGTTCTCAAAGTCTCCTGTAGTCACGGAGCTTGAATACATCGACCCATCGTAGGAATTCTTTGCGTCGGGCAAGACCACGATCAATTCGCTTGAGCCCAATGCAAACGCACCTTCCAGGGTCTGAGGCACATGGATCTCGTGACTCCATTGGTCGGCGCCAATAAAAAATCCATGCAACGCGTATACAACGGGATAACGACGGCTGGTCTGTTTGGCATAACTGGGCGGCAAATAGACGATTACATCCCGATCCGCGCTTTCTCCTTCCAGATTTCCTTCCAACGATGGGCCGTGAACTCTAATGCGTTCAACTGTTACCGCTTGCGCGCCCGGAACTTCAGGCGGTGCCGGAGTCTGCACCTGCGCCGCAAGCCAAGGGCTGAATCCAACGACAGTTGTAATCGTCATCACACTAAGCAGTTTCTTGACACGCATTGATGCCTCTGCTGAAAATGCCGGTCTGAACTGGATATGGCGGTCACTGGCTCAATGCAACCGGTAAACGGCGCTGGCATGAGCCGGGAGTTGGACATCGAGGGCTGTGACCGTCCCCATGCGCTCTCCGCTTTGGATGTCGAGCACAGTTCGACTGGCAGAGCCCAATCCAAGATCTTGCCAATCGACCCGTATAGTCGCTGGTTGCAGCGTGAGATTGAACAAGGCGACGACCGTGTCGCCGGTGCGAGTGTCGGACTTCGATGAAATCCATACGCGGAAACCTTCATAGGTCGCGGGCAGATTAGCCAACGGCCGACTGATCCACGCCCCCTGATTGAATTCGATGAGCCTCCGATTGGTGATCAGGGAGCGGGTGAAATCATCCAATTGGGTCAGGTTGGTGCCGAGAATGAGGGGCGAGCGGGCAACGGCCCACAGTACGAACTGCGTCTGTTGCTCGTCGGGTGTGAGTCTCGACGCGCGAGCTTCTCCCCAACCAGGATGAGGAGCCAGCCTTCCGAATGGCAGCATGTCAGCATCCGGCCAGTGGCCCGGTCGCGCGTACGGAGCCCAGAGAGCCAAGTCGTCGAAGGCCGAGACGACTCCAGTGGGATAGTCGTCACCGGGCTTGTCATGCGCGAATGTCCAACCGTCCCAGATGTCGTTCGAAATGCGCCACATTTGTGCATACCGCCCAACCTCTTCGGCGTGCGAAACGTCGGTAGGGCCGGGCGAAAGGCTAAGAACCATCGGCCGACCGGCGTGTTGAATCGCGGCAGCAATCTGCCGTATTTCCGAAGCTCGGTACGGCCGATTGGCAATACAGTCTACCTTGACGAAATCCACCTTCCAGGCCGCGTACAACTTGAATATGGAGTCGTAATAGGCCTGTCCGGCCTTGTTGTCGCGCACGCCGTAATTGCCGTCGTCCCAGGGACACCTATCGGCGATGTCGGCGGCCTCCACGGCTTGGAAAACAGAATCAGCGATCGGCAGGTTCTCGCGCACAGCCTGACGCGGGATTCCGCGCACGATGTGGATTCCCAGCTTCAGGCCGTGTTGGTGAATCCAGTCGGCAAGAGATCGCAGGCCGGCGGCTTTCGCGGCCGACGGGAAGCGATTCAGCGCGGGAATGAGACGCCCATGACGATCCAGTTGATATTCCCGGGCCTCCAGATTTGCACCCGCCGGGTCCTTCATGTACCAGCCCTCGTCGATAATTGCATACTTCCAGCCATAGCTGCGCAGACGCGCAAGGACGGCGGCGTTCGCCTTGAATGCCGATTCATCAATACTGAGTCCATATGCGTCCCAGCTGTTCCAACCCATTGGCGGCGATGGCGCCAATTCTGCGGCTCGCAGGCCGGCGCCAGCGGCCGGGGTTGTTATCGCGAGCGTGGCCAGGACCAGAAGGACAAAGTGTTTAGCCCTATTTTGTTGGCCATGCCGGTGATCTGGAGGGGAGCGGCGCATCCGGCGACGCCTCCCCTCATCTTGTCTCACGACCAGTGCGGTGCGCCGACCGCGCACGCCGCAAGCCATTCGCCAGACTGAAAGTTGTTGAAATTGATTCAAGGACAAGGCACGCTTCTTCTATAACTCAGACAATATTATGATTTATCGGGCCGATCAATATAATGTGGCGCTTTATCGAATCAGACGGCGATCACCATAGCGGGATCGAACAGCGATTAAAGACGAGCGTGCGGCCCTTTTTTCGTCAGGATCCTGAAGTTCGAGGAGCCGCAGTTGAATGACACCAATAACGACTGATTTGGCCCCTCAACGCCGATATCTGCGGCGGGACATGCCAGGGTTGCGGCATGCAGCGGGCCTTCTGGGAAGCATGTTGTTGGCGCTGGCCATCAGTGCAACCGCGGCACGTGCGGGGGCTGTTACCGCGGTCATCGACGCCGCCCGCCAAAGCGATCCGGTGTCCCGATACGAATACGGCATGTTCATCGAGCCAATCGGCGGACTGATTGCACGCAGTCTGTGGGCCGAAATGCTCGATGACCGCAAGTTCTACTATCCCATCGCCCCCGAGCGAGCGGACTCGCCGCCGCCGGCAAGCGTCGAGGGCCGGCCCGGGATTAGCTACCGCAAGTGGAGGCCGATTGGCGATGACGAGGCGGTAACGATGGACAATCGCGATCCTTACGTCGGCGCGCAAAGTGCCGCTGTTGGGGTGCAGGGGAATTCGCCGCGAGGTTTTGGACAGGGTGGGATTGGGGTTACCAAGGGCAAGGTCTACCTCGGCCATATCGTCGTGAGCGGCGATGCGTCTGCGAAAGTGCAGGTGGCACTCATCTGGGGCGCAGGCTCGAGTGATCGGCAGACCGTTGCACTGCCCACGGTCGAAGCAGATTGGCGCAGCGTGCCGTTTGAGTTCGATGCTGCCGCCGACTCGGCCGACGCACACTTTGAGATCACGGGTACCGGGACGGGAAGGTTCCGCGTCGGCGCGGTCTCGCTGATGCCTGCCGATAATGTCAATGGCTGGCGCGCGGATTCGACCCAGGTTCTGCGGACTCTTCACTCCGGGATCTGGCGATTGCCGGGAGGCAATTTCCTCTCGAATTGGGACTGGCATGGCGCTATTGGTCCGCGCGACAAACGGGCGCCAATGTTCGATCACGCGTGGAGTGCGATGCAGCCCAATGATCTGGGCATGGACGAGTATATGGAGCTCACCCGGATCATCGGTGTCGAGCCCTACATCACCGTCAATGCCGGATTGGGCGATGCTAACTCGGCCGCGGAAGAGGTCGAGTACCTGAACGGAACACCGGAAAGCGAATGGGGCAGCAAGCGCGCCGCCAATGGACACACTGAGCCATACGGCGTCAAGTTCTGGAACATCGGCAACGAACCCTACGGCTGGTGGCAGATCGGCAAGACCACTCTTGACTACTTCTTGATGAAGCACAATGACTTCGCGGCAGCGATGCGCTCGCGCGATCCGACGATCACACTCATCGGTTCCGGAGCCATGCCTGATCAGCTCCATCCCCGGGACTCCAAGGAGAATGCCTCGCTGGAAAGCATTCAGCCCAAGTTCGGAACCGAGCAGGACTGGACTGGAGGCCTACTTGCGAAGGCCTGGGGAAATTTTGACGGTTTGTCGGAACACTGGTACGACCGTGCGGAGAAGCGGCCGGGCGCGCCAGCCGAGGATGAGCTGATGGAATTCGCG
The DNA here is from genome assembly GCA_963735775.1 of uncultured Gammaproteobacteria bacterium. Classification (GTDB taxonomy): domain Bacteria; phylum Pseudomonadota; class Gammaproteobacteria; order Steroidobacterales; family Steroidobacteraceae; genus FEN-1191. The sequence continues at coordinate 931,876 of CAVTMG010000001.1, forward strand.
CGATCACCCTCGAACCAGGTGCGCATGAAGGCCGATGAATGGGAAATCTACCAGCAACGGTTCCCGGCCATCAAACAGAATCACATTTTCCTGTCGATAGACGAGTTTGCCTACATAGGTGCGCCTGCGAACCTGAAATTGGCACTGGCATATTCCATGGTGCTGCAGGAAATGTTGCGCCACACCGACTACCTGAAGATGAGTGCATTCACGATGGGGGTTTCAACGCTGGATATAACGCCAGCTGCTGCGGAACTGAATTCCACCGGCGAGGTGTTCAAACTCTACGGCGAGCATTTCGGCACCGGCACGGTGCCGTTAGCCGTGGATGGGGAGTCACCGCAACCCGAGCCCAAATACTCCGTGGGCTACGATCACCCCAAAGTGCGCGCCGGGAGTTCAACGTATCCGCTCGACGTGATCGCTGGCTTGAGTCCGGACAGGAGGACTGTCCGGATAGCGGTCGTCAACGCCACCTTCAAAGTGCAAACTCTGGCGGTCAAACTCACTGGCATCGAAACTCGGGGCGTGGGAACAGCGTGGCGCCTTACCGGCAACAGCCTCGATGCGCTCAACAAAGTTGGCCAAGCGCCGGGTGTGACCATCCAGCGGGCCACGGTGCCACCGCTCTCGAGGGGCGTGACAGTTGCCCCCATCTCCGCATCGATCTACGAATTTCCCGTTGCGGGATTGCGATGAGGATCCTCGCCGCGGGATTCGGGTTGATCACGATCAGTTCTAGTCTCATGTTCGTGGCCAGCGTCCGCGCCGAGGACGTTGCCACGCTGCCCTTCATGAACGCCAGTCTCTCCCCTGAACAGCGTGCGATGGACCTGGTGCATCGCATGACGTTGCAGGAGAAAGCCTCGCAACTCGTGAATCAGGCGCGTGCCATCCCGCGCCTGGGCGTACCGGCCTACGATTGGTGGAGCGAGGCCTTGCACGGTGTTCTCGCCAACGGCACGACGGAATTTCCACAGTCCATTGGCCTTGCGGCCACCTTCGATGCCCCCGCCATCAACGAGATGGCCACGGCTATCGGCACCGAAGGGCGAATCAAGCACGCGCAGGCCGAGCATGACGGCAATTCGCGCATCTTCGAGGGTCTCGACTTTTGGGCACCCAATGTCAATATTTTCCGCGATCCGCGCTGGGGCCGTGGACAGGAGACCTACGGTGAGGACCCGTTTCTGAGTGCCAGACTGGCCGTCGCGTTTGTTACCGGAATGCAGGGGACTGATCCCAACTACTACCGTGCTATCTCGACGCCAAAGCACTTCGCCGTGCACAGTGGCCCCGAGCCTACCCGACATTTCGCTGACGTCGATGTAAGCAGGCATGACGAAGAAGACACCTATCTTCCGGCGTTCCGTGCGGCCGTCGTGGAGGGGCATGCGGGATCCGTCATGTGCGCCTACAACTCGATCAACGGCGAGCCGGCCTGCGCAAGTCAGTTCCTGCTACAGCACACTCTGCGGGACGCGTGGCATTTCCAGGGATACGTGGTCTCCGATTGCGGTGCAGTACGCAACATATTTGACGGTCACCGTTTCCGCGCTACTCAACCCGAGTCCTCTGCCATTGCGCTGGAGCGCGGCATGGACAACGAATGTATCGATTTCCGGGAAAAGGTTCAGGACGATCACGATTACAGGCCATATATCGAGGCTGTGCAGCAGGGGTATCTCTCCGAACAGGCCCTGGACGTCGCGCTCATTCGCCTGTTCACCGCGCGCGTGCGTCTAGGCATGTTCGATCCGCCCTCCAAGGTTCCATACACCAACATCGACGAGAGTGAGCTTGACAGTGCTGCGCATCGCACTCTTGCCGGGCGTCTGGCCGATGAATCCATGGTGCTGCTCAAGAACGACGGGATACTTCCACTCAAGGCGCCGAAGCGCATAGTCATTGTGGGTCCGCTCGCCGAGCAGACGGCCGTTCTGCTGGGCAATTACCACGGCAATCCCACGCACACGGTGAGCGTTCTCGAGGCCATGAAGACCGCCTTTCCCGAAGCGAAGATCGGTTACTTCCCGGGAACGCAGTTCCTGTCCAATCAGGGCGATCCGGTGCCGCGTTCGGTGCTCACGACAGCCGAAGGAAAGCCCGGGCTGCTGGCCGAATATGGGTCGGGCTCAAGCATCGATTCCAAGCTCGCGCCATTCACGGTGCGCGTCGAGCAAGCCGTAGACCTGAGCGAGAGCAATATTCCCGCGCAGGCGAATGGCAACGCGGAGTTCGGCGTTCGTTGGTCGGGGTTTCTGAATCCGCGCGATACGGGCGATTACCTACTCGGCGCAAGAGCCGATGGATTTGCGCGCGTTTCTCTGGGCGGCATACTGGTCACGCAGGCGTACGGTCCCGGGGCGAATATGGGCCGAGTGCATCTCGAGCGAGGTCATCCGCTGAGGTTGCAGGTGGAGTACCGGCACAGTTCTGGCGGCAGGGCTGAAGCACAGCTCATCTGGGCCCGAGCGAGCGACGCGCCGGATCCCGCCGCGATTGCTGCCGCGAAGCAAGCTGACGTGGTCATTGCCGTGGTCGGGATTACCAGCCGGCTCGAAGGCGAGGAGATGCCTGTTAGTCAGCCGGGTTTCCTGGGCGGAGACCGCACCAATCTTGACATGCCAAAACCGGAACAGGATCTAGTGCAGGCGTTAGCCGCGACCCACAAGCCCCTCATCGTGGTTCTTATGAACGGCAGCGCACTTAGCGTCACCTGGGAAAAGGAGCACGCCAACGCCATCGTGGAAACGTGGTATGCGGGCGAGGAGGGAGGCGCGGCGATTGCGCGCACGCTCAGCGGCAAAAACAATCCTGCCGGGCGCCTGCCGGTGACCTTCTACAAGGACGTGAACCAGCTGCCGCCCTTCGAGGACTACTCGATGAAGGGACGCACGTACCGTTACTTCAACGGTGAGCCCCTGTGGCCGTTTGGATATGGACTCAGCTACACGAAATTCAGTTATAGCGGCCTGGTTCTGCCAGTTGACACAATCAATGCCGGCGATTCCCTGCACCTCGCGACGACCGTGACCAACACCGGGAGCCTCGCAGGCGATGAGGTCGTGCAGCTGTACCTGAAGTTTCCGGACTTTCAAGGCGCACCTATTCGCGCCCTGCGTGGATTTGAACGCATACATTTAACGCGCGGTGGCAGCAGGACGGTTGAGTTCACCCTAAATCCGCGTGACCTCAGCATGGTCACTGAGAGCGGTGACATCATCGTTGCCCCGGGGAGGTATGAGGTCTCAATCGGCGGCGGACAGCCCGGTACGGAAGCGCCGTCGGTGAGCGCCAGCTTTGATGTCCGCGGTCAGATCGCGCTGCCGGAATGAATCGTGGGCCGAGCCCAGGGCGAACTGTCGGTCGGTCCCGAGACCTTTCGGCTACCTGGAGCGAACGATGAAGCGGCGTAGTTTCCTCGAGCTTCTGGCAAGCAATGCGGTCGCGTCAGGGTTGCCGGCGTCGGTCTGTCATGGTCGCACGCAGCGTTCTGCCGTTTCGATCCTGGACAGGGTGGACCAGAGCTACGCTCATTTCTGCGCGACGCCCGAAAGTGCTCGCGTTTTTCATGCGCTTCGGGGCGGGGCGATTGTGGAGGAGCAGCTGAATGTTGCGACGTGGCAACCCAATGACGTGGGTCAGCTTCCCGAGTTGCCGCTGCAGGGCGGATCGCACGACGGTGTTCCCATGCAGGCGCCGATACGGGGTCTCGCGGGGGATGGACCGTACCGGCCGACCTGGGCTTCGCTGAGTCAATACGAATGCCCCGAGTGGTATCGCGACGCCAAATTCGGTATCTGGAACCACTGGAGCCCGCAGTGCGTGCCTGAGGACGGCGATTGGTACGCGCGCAACATGTACGTCGAAGGCCAGGAGCAGTACCGTCACCATCGCGAGCACTACGGGCCGCCGTCGAAGCTGGGCTACAAGGACCTATGCGCGCAGTGGACGCTGGAACACTGGGATGCTCCGCAACTGATGCGGCTCTACAAGAAGGCGGGTGCTCGACTGTTTCTCGCGCTCGCCAATCATCACGATGGCTTCGATACCTGGAACTCGAAGCATCATCCCTGGAATGCCCATAATATGGGGCCACGCCGTGATGTAATAGGAACCTGGGCCCGGGCAGCGCGCGAGCAGGGGTTGCGCTTTGGTGTAACGGTGCACCAGGCGCGAAACTGGTGGTGGTTTCAAACCGCGCACGCGGCTGACAGCACCGGCCCGTTTGCAGGAGACGCCTATGATGGGCGGCTGACACTGGCGGATGGTAAGGGTCAGTGGTGGCAAGGTTTGGACCCACAGCAGCTTTACGGGCCAAAACATCCGGTCGATGCGTTGCCAGAACTCTCGTACGTCAAGCACTTCTACGACCGCACCCGCGATCTGGTCGATCAACACGACCCGGACCTGCTCTACTTCGACAACTCGCTATTGCCGCTCGGGTGGGCGGGCATGTGCATTGGCGCATATTTCTACAACCGGAGTTTGGCGCGGCATCACTCGGTAATGGAAGCCGTCATAAACGTCAAGGACGTACCGGCGGCGCTGCGCGGGGCCGTTGTGTCCGACATTGAGCGCGGATTGAACGGCGATATCGAAGCCTCTGCGTGGCAATCGGAGACCTGCATAGGTGAATGGCACTATCAACGCAAACTGTTCGACCAGCCCGGAGAGTTCGGGGGTTATATGCACCCGCGCAATGCCATCCATTGGATGATCGATACGGTGAGCAAGAATGGGACTTTCATTCTCAACATACCCGGCAGACCCGACGGCACCCTCGACACTAAAGAGGTCCTGATTCTCGAGAAGATCGGCGGATGGCTCAAGGTAAACGGCGAGGCAATCTACGGAACGCGACCCTGGAAGGTTTACGGCGAAGGCCCGACGGCCGTCCGCGGCGGCTCATTCCAGGGCAATAGCGTCAACACGCTCAGCGCCCAGGACATTCGGTTCACGCGCAACAAGGCGGGAACGGTGGTGTATGCGATAACCCTCGGCTGGCCCGAGAATGCGGTTGTGGCGCACTCCCTTGGGACGGCTGCGCCGACGACGCCTGGGCGAGTGGAGCACGTCGAGCTTCTGGGTACGGAGATGGCAGCGACCTGGCAGCAGACGGCAGACGGGTTGCGCGTTGTCCTGCCGAATCATCGTCCCGATATCGACTACGCGGCTGCAATTAAAATTCACTTCGCAACCATCAGGCGAGTCTAAGCTTCGAACCGAAGGATGCGCGGGTCTAGACGGAGGTCTTACCTGATATTTCGTGTGAAACGCAAAATCTGCAAGATTAGTCATGCTGGATCATGTCTAATCGCCCCACGATGTAGTTCGGTGCAACCCTGAGCCCTTGTCGGACTGGCCGCGGTCAAATGAAATACACTCTCGGCGATTTGAGCATAGACACCGGGCGTCAGCTAGTGAGCCGCGCCGCGACCTCCATTCCGCTTCCAAAATTATCATACGATCTTCTGCTGGCCTTGGTAGGAGCCGCGCCCAATTTGGTGTCATTGGAAGAATTGATGCGACTAGTATGGTCGGGCGTCGTCGTGAGTCCCGAAACGGTTAGTCAGCGGGTAAAGCTGCTGCGCGACGCACTCAACGATGATCCGCGCGCACCTCGGTATATAGCGGGTCTGCGAGGGCGTGGATATCAAGTGGTCGCTGTCGTTGAAGTAACGGACGAAACGCCAGCCCTGTCTCCTTTAGTTGTGAGCGCGAGGGATCAGGAGAATCTCTCCGAAGAGCTTCCCATTGGACCCTCTCGTATCACGATCTGCGTGCTACCTTTCGCCAACCTGAGCGGTGATAAGGAACAGCAATATTTTAGCGACGGGATCACCGAGGACATCATTACCGAGCTGTCGCGTTGGCGCCTTCTTGCAGTGCGCTCTCGCTCGAGCTCCTTTCAATATCGAGGCGTCGCGGTAGACCTGAAACAGGTCGCGCGCGAACTGAATGTTCGCTTTATCGTCGAAGGCAGCGTCCGGAGAATGGGCGCTCGTATACGTATCAGCGCACAGTTGATCGACAACGAGACTGGCAGTCATGTCTGGGCGGAAAAATTTGATCGGGAATTGGAGGAGCTTTTCGCTGTGCAGGATCAGGTTGTGCAAACGATCGTCAGCACGCTCGTAGGCCGGGTGCAGGTGTCCGAAATCGAAAGAGCGCGGCGCAAGCCATCGAGCAGTCTCGCAGCCTATGAATGTGTGCTCAAAGGCAACGCATTACCTTGGGACGATTCGGATAGCCTGGCGGAGGCAACGCGGCTCTTCAGGAACGCCATTGAAATCGATCCCGGCTATGCCAACGCTTACTCGTTGCTTGCTGAAATGTGCTGCATCAAATGGCAGGAGGACGCGAGCGGTTCGGATGCCGCGCTCCTGGAAGGCATTGCTTTGGCAAGACGGGCAGTGGAGCTAGACGAAACGGAAAGCAGCTGCTATGCGATACTCGGCTTGGCTCATTTGCTGCAACGGTCATTCGATCTGGCGTTGCAACACATTCGGCGCGCGGTCCGAATGAATCCGAATAACCAATGGAATGCGGCTGACATGGGAATCGTTCTGTTCTATATCGGCCAAGCCGAGGAGGCATTAGTCTGGTTCAAGCGTGCCAAGGACATCGATCCATACTTCAACGAGTCGTGGTATTGGCGCTCGATTGGTATGGCGTACATGATCCTGCACCGCTACCGGGAAGCATTGGTAGCGTTCGACTCTCTGCCTGCCCGGCCATATAGGGTCGCTGCATACATGGCTGGTTGTTATGCCCGGCTGGGGGATTTCGACCGCGCCAGAAACAGCACGGCTGAATGTCTGGCCACGAACCCAGACTTCTCAATTGAACGCGTCATGACCAAAACACCCTTCAAGAGCCCAGCCGATGCGGCGAATCTGGCCGAATCGCTGCTTGTAGCCGGCCTACCGCATTGACGGCTTTGGGACTCCGGGCCCGTCGATCGCCACCGTTGGTGTTCGTATCCAGTAAGACCCCACAAACTGCGCCGCTACCGGCCGCAACGTATGTTCATAATCTCCGAACCGTCGTGCCCATTCGTGGGCTCCCAAGCAAGCCTCGACGCCGATTGAGATGACGCTTCTTTACATCGACAACTATAAATGGAGCGGCGTCACGTTCGAACTGATACGAAGGGCGGGGCAGTTGCGGTCGGCTCAGGGCGATGTAATTCCGGGCGGCAAATCTAAGGGCCTGCAGGGGTCCGTGACAGTTTGCACGAGCGGCGAGATGCCGTGTAGAGCTACATTCGATACGACGAGTCGACCAGGGTCGCGGCGGGCAGGTTCAAGTGAAAAATCGCTCCGCGCTCTGGGGAACTAACCGCCCAAATGCGTCCGCCATGAGACTCGATGATCGACCGGCTGATACGAAGCCCCATGCCAGTGCCGTGCGGCTTGGTTGTGAAGAACGGGTCGAAAATCTCTTCCGCCAATTGCGGCGGAAACCCGATGCCGGTATCACTCACGGTTACAAGAACCTGCCCGTTTTCACTCCAGTGCGACTCGATGGCCAACTCTCGTATTCCTTCAACATCCTTCATCGCCTCGACGCTGTTGAGGATCAGATTCATCGTGACCTGCTGCAACTGCACTCGATCTCCGATGATCTGAGGAAGATCGGCTGCTAGTTCCGTCCGGATCGAGATTTGGTATCGCCCTGCCTCGGCGCGCAGCAGGGCGGTGGTTTCTCGGATGATCTCGTTCAAATCCAGACCTTCTCGATGCAAAGCAACTTTCTCGAATTGCGAGCGAATTCTGCGAATAATGTTCGCGGCTCGTTCTGCATCTCTTTGAATCCTTGCCAGGACAACGCGTGCCCCGTTGACATCCGGCTCACTCTGCCCGAGCTTTAGCAGGCAGACATCGGCGTTAGTGATGGCGCCACTGATTGGTTGACTGACTTCATGAGCCAGGGATGCTGCCAGCTCTCCCATAGTTGTCACCCGGTTGATGCGTGCGAGATCGCCTTGTGCCTGCCGTAACGCCTCTTCGGCACGCTTTCTATCATCGATCTCCGTTAAAAGAAAATACCACCGGACGATGCGCCCTTGCCGGTCGCGAAGAGGATGCGCGCCGTCGTTGAACCAGCGGAACACGCCGTCGAAACGACGAATTCTTACTTCGAATTCAAAAGGCACTCCTGCGACGAAAGATCGCTCAAAAGCCCGAAGGAACCCAGGGCGATCGTCCGGGTGAACGATGTCGTTCACGGCCCATTGACTCAACTCCTCCTGCGACTTTCCGAGGTAGTCCAAAAGCGGCTGGTTGACCCGCATGATTTCCCCGCCCGCGTTCAAAACCGCAATCAGGCCGGGAATGCTGTCCACGATTAAACCAGATTCGTGCGCGCTTTCGCGCAGCGCTTCCTCGGCGCGCTTCTGATCATCGATGTCGGTTAACAGTGTGTACCAACGAGCGATATCTCCGTTTCTGTCGCGAAGCGGACAACTTCTGTTTTGGAACCAGCGATATACACCGTCCGCTCGCCTGAAGCGCGCCGCGACTTCATAAGGACGGCCAGTGGTAAGCGCTTGGGTAAAGGCATCGATAACGCCAGGCAGATCCTCGGGATGAATCGTGTCGTTTGTTCCCCACCCTGCGAGTTCCTCGACAGTCCGACCGAAGAATTCCAAGGCCTGTTGGCCGACCATTTCGAGATTTCCAGTGGGCGATAGCGCCGCCACGAAGCCGGGGATGCTGTCCAGGGTCAGGCGAGCCTCGTACTCGCTTTCGCGCAACTTCTCCTCAGCGCGCTTCTGATCGTCGATGTCGGTGGTTGTACCGACGAATTTGAGGACCTTTCCTTCTGCATCGCGCAAGACTACGGCCTGTTGAAGATGCCAGCGATAGGTGCCGTCCTGGGCGCGCAGATTGCGGCCTTCGAACGAGAATCGCTGCCCCAAGCGCACCCCGTCCCAAAAGCCTGTCGATACCGCCTCGCGATCCTCGGGGTGGACCGCGCTCATCCAGGCCTCGGGATGGGACAGGACGTAAGCCTGAGATTGCCCGGAGTAATCAAGCCAGACCCGATTCACGAAGTCCGGTGTCCCATCAGGCCTGAGCGTCCAGGCGGACACGGGAAGATGCTGCAGCAGCCCGGCCTGGAGTTGCAGATCGGCATAGAGCCTGGCGTTCTCCAGTGAAATTGCAGCTTGCGAGGCCAGTAACTGGAGCACGGAGACTCGGCCCGATGTAAAGACGCCCGGAGTCAGGTTGTTCTCTAGATAAAGTGCGCCGAGAAGCTTCCCCTGCTTGACGATTGGCAGACAAAGAACGGACCGAGAACGCTTATGCCGTACATACTCATCCATCGAGTAGACACTGTCGCTCGAGGCATCGTCCAAGAGCACGGTCTCCAGCGTCCGGAGCGCGTAATGCAAAGCGGATGGCAGGAGATCGGACGGTCCAACCTGCTCCTGGCGAACGGCCACCTCGATCCCGCGCGGGCCGGTGGTCGCTTCAGCTTCGATCCGCGGCGCGCCATCCCGAATCAGGATCAATAGGCCCCGCTGTGCCCCGGCATGTTCCACCGCGATGCGCACGAGCTTTTCGATCAGTCTGGTCGGCACGATCTCACTCGAAAGCGCCTGCGAAGCTCTAATGACCGTCTCGACGTCCAATTGTCCAAACGTCGTGCCAATCGGGCTCGAAGGCGCAGGAGTTCGTCCCCGGCGGAGGCGCGGGTATCGCTCGTCGAGTTGCTTTGCCTTACCGTGGGCACCCCAACGGTCGTAGCAGTCACGCGCATTCTGGAGATAAGCGTCGGCGGATGTCTCGTAGCCGCGAGCCGCGTAAAACTGCGCGGCGACCTCATGGGCGAGCGCCTCATTGTGGACAAAGCCGCTCCCGCGGGCCGAACGGATGGCCTGTTCGTACAGCTCAACGGCATCGAGGGTGCGCCCTTCGATGCGAGCAATCTCCGCACCGACCAACATGGCACGATCCTGGAAATTCTCGGGGCAAGACTCCGCCCATGTTGCTAGCCGCTGGTAGTGGGCCGCAAGAGCGTCGAAATGCTCCAGCCTTTGGTCCGACACGTCAGAATCCCATAACGCTGCATGGGAAAGCGCGCTGTAAAGTTCATAGTCTGCGATCTCAAAAGTCGGCGAAGCCCAAAGCAGCGGGCGCGCCTTAAACGAAGCCTCGATGGCCGCAGCAAAGTCACCGATCAGGAAGTGCACCTGCAACTTTCTGACCCAGTGCCAGAACTGGTTCATCGGCGGGTGGTAATTGATATTACGCTCGAAGTCCTTCTCGTCGAATTCGGCGTGGTCAAAGGAGCCGAATTGTGTCGTCAATCCTCTGAGGGTTCGAATAAACCCTAGGGCCCTATTGATCGTGTCAACGCCAAAACCGAACCTCGCCTTGCGCGCAAAGTCGAGGCCATTCTCCGCTTCACTCTGAACGACAAGCAGCGCAGCTCCCGCCGCGGTAAGTTGGGTGATCAAACCCACCCGGGCATACACGGCGTAAGTGAGGTCGCCAATGCCATTCGCGATCTCGAAGGCTCGCTCCTGCAGGTTACGGCAATCCGCGAGACGTTTCATCCAAGGCATGATCATGCCTGCGAAACTGACATAGGTCGAAGCCTGGAAACGTTTCAAGCCTCGCTTTTCGACCAGTTCATAGCCGAGCTGAGCGAATCGAAACGCATCCTGGTAATCGCCGAACCGATGTCCCGCTATGTCGCTGAACCAAACATAAATGAGGCACGAACCGTCGTTGTTACCACGCTCGATGCTGAGGCTACTGCCCCGGCAGGCGACCAGGGCAAAAAGATTGCGATCCGTAAACAGTGCGGGAGGCACCATCTTGGTGAGAACATCCAGAGTCGCGATGGACGCGGGATCGCTCATCAGGGGGAAGTCAATCACTTCCGCGATCTCACGGCCTGCGAGTTGCGACCAGATCCGTTGGTACTCTGCTTTGACCTGCTCCTCCCTTGGATGCAGCGGCCAGTCAATTGCCACATCGCGCAGGTAGTCGAGGCCGATGGCAATGGCACGGTCCATCTGACCAAGCGTCATGTAAACATCGATACTCAGGCACGTGGCCATCGCTAGTTCGACAGTATCCGCGGCACGCGATCGAAGCATTTCCAAACGGTCCGCTGCGACGGTCAGCTCGCCCGTCAAGAACTCGCATTCGGCACGGTGCAATTCCAATTGGAAGAGGAGATTCGGGCGGCGCTCCCGGCAGGGATTTGTCAAGAGCGCCTGGCCGGCGATGAAATATTGAAGGGCCGAGCCGTATGCGGTTGACCCCTTGGCCCGCTTGCCAGCGATAATGTTGAGCTCGGCCACGTGCAAGCGCTGCTCTTCTGAAGTAATTAGCGCCGCTCCGCGATTCAACTGATTGACGATCTCGAATATGGCCTCCTCACGCTTTTCAGGAGCGGTGAGCGCGTGCAGCAAATTCCCAATCCGCAGATGAGTCTCTGCGCGCCCGTTTTCCGCCATCAGCGAATAGGTGGCTTCACGTACACGGTCGTGTGCAAACCGATAGGTGTCTCCCGAGCGGACCATCAGATCCATCTGGAGCGCTTCCCATAGTACTTCTTCGGTCTCCTGTTCCGACATTTCGAGAACAGCAGCAAGTGTAACGGTGTCGACACTGTTTCCGACGCAGGCGAACTGTTGGAGTGCCCTCTGATTCGTGGCGGGCAGCCGTTTCAGCTTGTCGACCATGAGGTCCGCAACGTTATCGGAATAACTCTTGGCGTGAACGGCATCCAGATCCCAGCGCCATTGGGCATTTCCATGATCGAAAGTAATCAGCCCCTCTTCAACGAGGGCGTGGATAAACTGAATGGCGAAGAACGGGTTTCCGGCAGTTTTCCGGTGCACAAGTTGCGCCAGCGACCCAGCGGCTTGCGGTTCACAATGAAAGGCGTCCGCGATCAAGTGCGCTATGTCGTCGGAATGTAGTGGCGCCAGACACAACTCCTGCACGGTGGCTCCGGCTTCACGGATCGCTGACAACTTCTGGATCAGCGGGTGTTCCGGGTCGACCTCATTGTCTCGATAAGCGCCGACCACCAGCAGGTGTGCCAGATCCTGTCGGCCGAGCAAATCCACCAGAAATTCGAGTGTTGCCGCATCAAGCCACTGCAGATCGTCGAGAAACAGGGCCAGCGGATGTTCAGGGCGCGCGAAAAGCCCGATAAATCGCCGAAACGCAAGGTGCGCGCGCGATTTCGCCTCTTGAGGCGGTAGAGCGGCAACTGACGGTACCGCTCCTATGATCAGTTTCAACTCCGGTACCAGGTCGACCAGAAGAGATTCGTTCGGACTTAACGCGCGACAAAGCTCGTCCCGCCATTGGCTCAGAGCGGTCTCAGACCAACTCAGCAAGGGGCGACTTAGACTTTGGAAGGCGTGCGCCAGGGTTGCGTAAGGAATGTCGCGCTTATAGTGGTCGAATTTGCCTGACGCAAATAGGCCCCGGGAAGCAGGAAGGCATTTGTGTAGCTCATTGACTACTGCAGATTTACCAACGCCAGAGTATCCGGAAACAAGCACAAACTCCGGTCCCCCTCCGGAAGCAACGCGATTGAATGCCGCAACCAGAGTATTGACCTCACGCTCCCTGCCGTACAGTTTTTCCGGCACCAGCAATCGGTCCGACAAGTCATCTCGCCCCAGTGGAAATGGATCGATGCGACCCTGTGATTGCCAGTCCATCAGGCAACGCCGCAGATCGGCTTCGAGGCCCGCGGCGGTCTGGTATCGCTCTTCCGCGTTCTTGGCCAGGAGCCTCATGATAATCGCGGATATCGGCTCCGCGAGCGCGCGGTGCTCCGTGGGTGCTACCGGTTGACGCGCGATGTGGCAATGGACCCACTCCAGAGCATCCGCGGCAGCAAACGGGAGCGAGCCCGTGAACATCTGGTACAGGATGACGCCCAAAGAGTAGAGATCACTGCGCGTATCCATCGATCGATTCATGCGCCCGGTCTGTTCCGGAGACATGTACTCAAGGGTGCCGGCAACAAGGTCTGAAGGTTCGGACGCTTGCCGCTCGCGCGGCAGTCGGGACGCGATGCCAAAGCCGGTGAGCCATACGTGTCCAGCGTGGTCGACGAGAGCGTTGGCGGGCTTCAATTCCTTATGGATGAGGCCCTGTCGGTGGACGTGACCGAGAGCGGCTGCCAAGCAGACGGCAATGGTCAGCAAGCGGGTCAGATCTAGCGGCTGTCCCTTGTGCTGCTCGATGACCCGATCCAGGGGCTCACCCCCTGGGTCTTTAAGAACGAGGAGCGCGCGCCCCAGATGACGAGTCAGTATCAGCGGCTGAGCGGCCCACGCCGGGTCGAGTTTGCCCGCCAGTGAAAATTCGTGTTCCAGACGCCCGAGAGACCGAGTCGATGGCCGATCAGCGGTGATCGCCACCGCGATGATCGGCATCTGGCTGCGGCGCTCGCTGCCGCGGTAGAGAGTGAAGTCTGCCCACTCGCGTAGCGGCTCCAATTCGTACTCGGAATCCTCTGCCATTGAGAACACTCTTCTTGTCAGGCAAACAAGCCACTTCTTTTACGGAGAGAGGAACGGGTTCCCGAAATCTCGTAGTCGTGTGCGATCGTATTGTCAAGTCAAGAAAAGCGCCACGCTCGATGGGATGTTACCCCGCTGAACCGAGACTGGTTGTGCGTATCGCGGATGTCTGCACTCATCCACGTGAACGAGCGCTGCATTTATTAATTTTCGTTAATCTGACCGCACAGCCTCGACTCGGCAATGATCAATTCGATCAAAAAGACGCAAGCGCTGATAAAGTCGAGGCCGTATTCATTGCAATGTATGCGGCAATCAACTTCTTTCCGGAGCCGAATCCGAGCGGCTCCTATCGCTCGGCACAGGAAATGACATGCAATTGCGATCGGTCAAAGGTTTCACGGCCGTGATAGGACTTGCGCTTGGGACGGTTGCAAACCTGTGCTCCGCACTAACTGCGGACACGACGGTAGCTAACCAGTCGGGCGCCCTTGAAGAGATTGCCGTGATCGCTCGACGTCAGAACGAAGACATGGAAAAGCCTCCCGTGGCCGTCGACGCATTGTCGATATCGGCGCTTGCAGAGCAGCATGTCACCACCGAGCGGGAACTGCAGATGGCAGTGCCTGACTTGCTGACGGTGGCGGGGGAATACGGAGTGGGGGTGTCGCGGAATTTCGATCAGTCAACTACGCCGCAGTCGCGGGGGAGGGGCAACTGGTGCTGCTGCACTAAATCGCGCGCGGCCCCATGAACAGTAATGAAGCAATCACGGGGGACTATCGTACAGCCTGGATACTCTGGTGTCTGGCAGGTTTCATTGCTATCGGTGCTCCCCGCCTCAGTAGCGCTCAGGCGACTGCTTCTGCGAGCGTGACGCCCGCTTCTGGGGTTGAACTCCAAGAGGTCGTTGTCACGGCCCAGCGACGCGACGAGAGTTTGCAAAGTGTGCCGATCAGCGTGTCCGTCATCACGGGCGAAAGTGCGCTGAAGTCGGGCATCACAACTTCTGAGGATCTGCCCCTCGCGGTGCCGGGCCTGCAAATGGATCTCGACGGCGTCGGGTTGAGTCCGTTCCTCCGCGGCGTCGGCTCGACGTTCTACTCGCCAAGCGCTGAATCTTCCGTCGCCATCTACGTCGATGGGGGATACCTGCCATCAGAAGCAGCGCTCTTCAACCTGAATAGCATCGATCGAGTGGAGGTCCTGAAAGGTCCTCAGGGGACCCTCTTTGGCCGCAATGCCACGGGTGGTGTCATTCAGGTCATCACCAAGGACCCGTCGAGCGAACCTTTCGCAGACCTTTCGGTGGGCTACGGCAATTACAAGACGAGCGAGCTCAATGTTTACGGTACTACCGGAGTTGCGACTGGGTTGGCGACCGATTTGGCCGTCTACGCCGACGATAATCCAAATGGCTGGGGTCACAATCTTTTCAATGAGGACCAAGACTACACGTACGAGAATATCGACGTGCGCAATACGTGGTTGTGGCAGCCGCAGGAGAGCACACGAATCAAACTCGCACTGGATTACGAGGACACGACCAACGAGGCGGGCTTAGGGTTCAAGCCCCTACCGGGCACCGTGTCGGTTGCCGGAACGACTTACCCAGGCTTCTACAATACTGACGCGAATCTGCAAGATCGAACGGTCACGCACCAGGGCGGTGCCTTGCTTCAAGTGAGCCAGGGCTTACAGTTCGCCACTTTCAAGAGCATTTCCACCTATCGGGAGCTGCGCTCAAACTTCCTGCTTGATCAGGACGCCTCGCCGTTGCCCATCGTCAATGCGCACGTGTTTGACCCGGACAATTCGCTCACTCAGGAGTTGCAGCTCATTTCGCTCGAGTCAAGCAAGATCCAGTGGATAGGCGGCTTTTTCTATTACCATGACGTTGCAGGCGTTGCGCCCCTTGCCATTGGCGGCCAGGCGGCGGCTCCCTTCAGCACGATCGCAATCACTGCGCTACAACATACCGAGTCCTACGCGGGCTATGGCCAAGCGACCTTTGCAGTGGCACCCGAAACACATCTCACCACCGGCATTCGTTACACCGATGATCAGCGCAGCATCGGCGGGACCACTTCGTCCGAAGGCGTCGGCGTGCTGGCGAGCGGCGCCCAGTCAGCGCAATTCAACAAGGTCACGTGGCGTCTCGCGCTCGATCATCAGTTTACTCCCGATGTACTCGGTTACATTTCCGACAACCGAGGATTTAAATCCGGTACGTTCAACACGTCTGTATACACTCAGCCCCCCGTGAAACCGGAGGTACTGGACGCGTATGAACTCGGGCTCAAGAGTGAGAATCTTAACCACAGGTTTAGAGCCAATCTTGCCGGATACTACTATCAGTACAATGACCTGCAGGTGAGCGAACTGGTCGCCGGCTCACAGATCGTCCTCAATGCAGCGAAGGCGGAAATCTATGGCTTGGACGCGGATTTCACCGCTTTGCCTGTCCACAATCTGACTCTCAACGCTTCCTTCGCTTTGATTCACGGCAGATACGCGAGCTTTCCCAACGCGCCCTATTTCCCCGCCGTCACGGCCTCCGGCTGCTCGCCGGGCGTCGGAGTGGTTGGGGCGTGCACGATCGACGCCACTGGCTTGGAGACAGTCCACACACCGTCATTCACCATGAGCTTGAGCGCCGAGTATGTGAAACCTAGCCAAGTCGGCCCCTTCGACATCGCGGCGGCCTTCTATCGTAGCGACGGCTTTTATTGGGATCCGGCCAATCAGCTTAGGCAACCGACGTATTCGCTTTATAACGCGTCAATTGGGTGGGCGAATCCGCAGGAGCGCTTTGGAGTACGATTGTGGGGGAAGAACCTCGACGGCGCGAAATACTATAGTTATGCGATCGCCCAAACCCTCGGTGAGGATTTCTCGCCCGCACCACCCCGCACCTATGGGGTGACAATATCTGCGCACCTCTGACGTTTCGCTGTGTCCTTGCTGCGCAAGCAGTTGCTGCGATCTAAGGTGGGCCTGTTCTTTGCGAATCTGCCGCCGCAACGTTCACCCGATACGTTGGTGTGGATTGATACGTTCGTCCAATGGATTCGTCGCCGCGCTGAGCGCAACCTTAGTTGGCCAGTCATTCGGTCCAACATCGAAAGGAAGTTGCAAATGGGCGGCATAAATGGACTGAAAGAGACCACGCGCGTGACCGAGCCAGTCGCGTTGGGTGGGCTGAGTGTGAACGTTTTTACGGCCCCGGGAAAGACTATGGTCGGCGAGCGGCCGAAGCCCTTCGGCGAAGCGCTCGGTTTTGACCCGATCACGTCGACTTTGATCTTCGGTGAGAACGACGCGGTGCTGGTAGACGCAATGACGACCGTGGCTGAGGCCGAGGCCCTCGCGGATTGGATTGCTCTGCATAACCGTAACCTTGAGACCATCTATGTAACGCACGCCCACTTCGACCATTTCTACGGTCTGAGCATTCTGCTCGACCGTTTCCCGGGCGCTCGAGCGATCGCTACGCCGAAGACGGTATATGCCATGCAGATGTCCTTTACTCCGCCGGTAGAGCGGTTGGCCCGCCGTATGTTTCCCGGGCAAGTGGCGACTAAGTTGGTTGCGCCTGAGCCCTATGATCACGACACGTTCACTCTCGAAGGCCACGAATTGCGCATCATCGAGCAGGGTCGCACCGATGGTCCCGATTCGACCTCTCTCTACGTCCCATCGATCGGTCTGATCGTCGCTGGCGACGTTGTATACAACCAATGCCGTATGTATGTCGGCGATACCACCCCCGAAAGCCGAAAGAATTGGATCGAGCACCTGGACCGGTTAGCAGCGCTGAACCCGACGATCGTTGTCGCCGGCCACAAGAAGCCTGGCGCACCCGACTCTCCTTCGGCGATCCAGGACACCAAGCGTTACCTTGAGGACTTCGATCGGGTGCAGAAAACCGCGACATCCGACCAGGACCTGTTCGATCAGATGACGGCGCTATACCCGGATTGGGTAGCCAATCAGTCGTGGTTGATGTTTGGATTCCCGGGGGCGTGAGCACGGCTCATCGGGAGTGGGTTTGTCAATGAGCGTTCAAATCGAGCAAAAAAGCTATGAGATGCCGCCCTGCGACGGGTTCACCATCACACTTTTCATTACCGTCGCCGACATCAATCGATCGGCTGATTTCTACGAAAAAGTCTTCGGCGGGCGCATTCTGAGCAGAGGCGACGGCAAGGGCGCATCCGGTCACATTCAGATCGCGAATACCTGGCTCATTGTGAACGTCGGGGGCGGCCCCACCCCGGACAAGCCGACAGTAACTCTGAGCGTCCCCGCGGACCCGGATAAAATAAGCAGCTTTATGAACATTCGCGTTGCGGATATTCAAGCTTGCTATAGGTTATGGAAAAGTCGAGGTGCGGAGTTCATCACGGAGCCGATTCCTAAGTACGGCGAGATTCGCTGCTACGTCCGCGATCCCGACGGATATATCATCGAGGTCGGACAGAGCACCGACCCAATGTAAGGTTGACGCTCGGCCTGCAAAAAGCATTCAGCTTGGATCTGCGGATCGCGCTTCGGTCCGAAGTCGCTCCAGATCGTGCCGATAGGCGTCGCCATCACCAAAGTCCACGAAGCTGCCATAGCGTGGGTGCATGCCGAGTACGCGCCGTGCATGCTTTATGGGGCACCAGTATTCCTCCGTCCGTGACGCGACTTCGCGAACATACGCCAGCAGACCGTTTGCGTAGGCACAGTACTCGCAATTGAGTTTCTCTATGACATTCAGATAGGCGAGCTGTCCACGGTCGAACGCCAGATAGTCACTTCGGCGTACCCATGGAATTCCGTACACCGGAAAGCACGCGGCTTGGTACAGCAATACAAACAAGTCAAGTAGCACCAACGGAACGATCAGCGCGTAGATCGCCGGTGCCGTCAGGATCATAAGGCGGCGTGCACCAAAAATGTAACCCAGCAGCCGCGTTTTCAGCAGGCGATGCTTCGCTATAACGACTTGCTCGAAGCGAACGACGCCTCCGTGCATCTCGTAATTGAGCCCGATGCGTCGTTTGGCGAGCGCTGCTTCGAGCTGTCGTTCTAGGGCTCGAATCGATGCGGCAAGCTGAGTGATCTCTTCGTGAACCGGCTCAGTCATCGCGGATGCTCCCGGTAATCGTACCGTCATGGTGGGGCTCATCAATCCACTCACGGCATGAGCCTGCGGCGTGGATGCTACTACGATCGAGGCCATGCGCCGCCGATACCAAAGTTGTATTGATAGTGCCTATAGGATGGCGCATCGTGGAAGCGTTAACGGGCCTGCCTGCGTTGGCTTCCATGGAAAAGGGACACGGTATGAAGGGCTTATCCAAGCTGTTAGGAACGGTTGTAGCGCTGAGCGGCGTGAGCGTCCACATGGCGTGTACCTTGGGACACGCCGATGAAAAGGCTGCCCCGATCTTCGAGATCAAACTTCCTCCCGGATATCGCGACTGGAAGGTGATTTCAGTGGCTCACGAAGCAGGTAGCAACAACGACCTGCGCGCCGTTCTGGGCAATGATGCGGCTATCAAGACCTATCGAGAAGGGAAGCTTCCGTTTCCCGACGGTGCAATCATTGCCCGGTTGGCCTGGAGTTACGTCTCGTCGGAGGAGAACAACAAGGTCTTTGGCCGCGACCAGTCTTTCGTTGCCGGACCACCGATCAACGTTCAGTTCATGGTCAAGGACTCAAAAAAATACGCCACGACCGGCGGTTGGGGGTTCGCCCAATTCAAAGACGGCAAGCCTGACAGCGGGGCGCTCCTTAACACCTGTTTCGGGTGCCACGTCCCCGCCAAAGCTAGGGACTATCTCTTCACCCATTACGCGCCCTGATGCTGGGCGTTTTGAACCGGACGAGGTGACAGCCGTGATTAGTGGATTAGACCCTCGGCTCTCATTGCCGCTTGCACGGCCGGCCGGGCGGCGATGCGCTTCTGGGAGGCGAGTACCTGCGGAAACCCTGATAGGTCCACTTTGAGCGCAGCGGCCCACCTGGTGACCGTGAAAAGGTATGCGTCGGCGACCGAGAAGTGATCTCCGACCAAGTAAGGGTGCTTTTGCAGCTGGCTTTCGATAAAGCCGTATCGCTTTTGAAGTTGTGCCGTCTTTTCCGCACGCTCTACGGCACCGATCGCGGGATTGAATAATGGCGAGTAGCCTTTGTGGATTTCAGAGTTTATGAAGCCGAGTATCTCCAGCAGCCGATAGTGTGCGATGGTTCCGGAGGCCGGCACCAATCCCGCCTTGGGCCGCTGATCGGCCAGATATTGAACGATGGCCGGACCCTCGGTAAGAATTTCCCCGTTGTCCAGCTGCAGCGCGGGTACCGCCCCCTTTGGGTTGATTTCCAGGTAATTCCTCCCGTCTGTTATTTTCTTGGTCTTCAGATCGACTTTCTCGAGCGCCAACTCGATTCCCGCCTCTTGCGCAACAATATGAGGCGACAACGAACAAGCGCCAGGCGCGTAAAACAATCGCATATGGTTCTCCTAGGCAACAAACGGGCCGCCGGCTAGCGGCGTGTGATCAGTGGCGTGCATTGATTGCCTCGATAGTAGCGGGTCCCCTTGCCGGTTGACGCTAGAAAGAGCCCGCGCGGCTTCAGTGTCTCGAAGCCGCTCATGCTTGCACGCGTAGTGATGACAACAGCTCTGTCTGGACGCGTCAATTGCACGATAGTATCGACCGCCGCGTTTGGCTCGCCGTCGTCAATGCGCAGACTCGATGAAGCCACGAATCAAATTCGCGATCTCATCGGCAGCCGTGTCGAGCGCGAAATGCCCCCCATCGAGGAGGTGCACCTCAGCCTTCGGCACATCGCGCCGATAGGCTTCCGGCTCCGAAGGGTCAAACGACGCCTCGTACTTGCCCCAGAGGACCAGCAGGCGAGGCTGCTGCTGGCGCATCCAGGCTTGCCACTGGGGGTAGGAGTCGACGTTCTTACGGTAGTCGTAAAACAGGTCGCTTTGAATCTGGGCTTTGCCAGGTTGACTCAGAAAGGCATATTCATCAGCCCATAAGTCCGGGTCATATCGCTCCACGTTGGGATCGTTGCCTATGTGGCGCGCCCGCGTGCTCGTCAGCGATAGAAGGTTGGTGCGCAGCGCGTCTTCGTTGGCGGCGCGATCGGCCCAGAAGGCGCGTCGCGTCTTCCAATTTATGCCCAGGCCTGCATCATGTGCCACCGCGTCCTGCACGATGAGAGCATCGATGCGCTCCGGATGCGCCAGCGCCATGCGAAACCCTAGCGGACCGCCGTAATCCTGCATATACAGCGTGTAACGGGACAGTTCCAGCGCCGCAGCGAAGTGAATCAGGATTTCGGCATAGTGATCGAATGTATAGGCGAACGTTTTCGGATCCGGCCTGTCGCTGTGTCCGAAGCCTGGATAGTCGGGCGCGACCAGGTGATACCTATCGGCCAGCCTGGCAAACAGCGGCTCGAACATGCGCGATGAAGAGGGCAGTCCATGCAGGAGCAGAAGCGTCGGCGCGTCGCTCGAGCCTGCCTCTCGATAGAAAAGCGACAGCCCATCGATCTGGATCGTGCGATACGTAGTTTGTTGTTGCATGAGACGCTTTAACCGATGACCGTCCTGCTCAAGCAGCTCGGCGATCAAGCCAGAAACGTGACCGGCGGGGAATTGGACATTGGTATCGCGGGATTCTACAGCGGAACCCGCGCACAGCGACCGGTGGATGTCGTGTCAGCCCGGCGTCGGTCCCGCGCCGCGCAGATACGCGGCCATATTCACCAGATCAGCAAGAGAGTGCGCCGCCATCTTTTGCATCACTCGCCCACGGTGGGCCTTTACCGTGATTTCGCTGATGCCAAGTTCACCACCGACCTGCTTATTCAACCGGCCACGCACCACGAGCTCCATGACCTCCCGCTCTCGCCTACTCAGTGTCGCGTAGCAGCCCTGGAGCCGGCGTAGCGCCGCCTCTCGCTGCAGTGCAGTACGACTGCGTTCAATGGCATCACCAATGGCGCCAAGCAATACCTCGGTGCGGAAGGGCTTAGTCAAGAACTCGACCGCTCCGGCCTTCATCGCCCTGACCGTCATTGGCACATCACCATGACCGCTGATGAAGATAATCGGCATATCAATCCGATCGACAGCGATACGCTCTTGCAGGTCGAGACCACTGAGGTCAGGAAGGGTGACGTCGAGCACGAGACAGCTCGGGGCGGAAACTCTTGGGTGCAAGAGAAATTCGCGCGCAGACGCGAAGGTCTCGGCTTGCCAGCCTGCGCAGCAGATCAGAGAGTCCAGCGATTCACGCACAGCCTCGTCGTCATCTACCACGAACACCACAGGTGTGGTGCGCGATAGGGCCGATACTCTCTGTATCGATGCGCTCGCTGAAAACATGCGAATCCCCTGTATTCCGGCCTTGCGCTGAATGTAGAGCACACGCGGCAGTTCCGCTATCACGTATTTATATGAGTGTGCGCGACATCGAGAATCAGAGACAATCGAGCCTCGTGTATTGGAGTGATTGAAGCGGTGCTGCGCGGGGGGAGCTGAGCGATGTGTGTACGCCCGGGGGCTCCTCTTCGGCTATGCCGCCTTCTCCGCAGAAGTATTGTTGAACACTGTGCCGGAGGAGTTCCCAGCAGCCACGGCGAACATGGAGGAATGCCCTGAGCGCGCGCCTGATCGCCCTAGTGGAAGATGACCAGAGTGTGCTCGAGGCGCTTGAAGGTCTCCTGTTATCGGCAGGTTACGGGGTACTGGCTTACACTTCGGCTGAGGCTTTCCTAAACGCAAACCGTTATCGGGACATTACTTGCCTGATCTCGGATATAGGCTTGCCGGGCCTGAACGGAATTGAGTTGCTGAGACGACTCCGCTCGCTGCGCGCAGATCTCCCAGCGATCATCATTACGGCTCGACACGACAAGGCGCAGCTGGAAGCGGCGTTGAAAGCGGGGGCCAGCCGTGTATTGCTCAAGCCGCTGAACAGTAGCGATCTACTCATCGCCGTCGCTGCCATCCACTGAAGATCCCTTCGTCGACTGAACGTCAGTCCCATGCTTCGCTGGCTGTCTCGCGGCATCGGGAATTCCAAGCGCTCCACACATTCGTACCAATTCCGCAAGCGAAGCCGCCACCATTTTCAGCATGATCCGTCCGCGGTGGTTCTGCAAGGTCACGGCGCTAATTCCCAGCATCGCGGCCGATTGCTTGTTCAAAAAACCAGCGGCGACCAGCGGCAGGACTTCCCGTTCGCGCGGCGTCAGGCGCGAATAGCGACGTTGCAGTTCGGCAAGCTCCGCCTGGCGCATCCGATGTTCTCGATCGCGAGACAGGGCAGTGCGAATCGCAGCGATCAGCGCAACGCTATCAATGGGCTTTGTGAGGAACTCGATCGCGCCGGCCTTCATCGCGCGCACACTTGAAGGAATATCACCGCGCCCGGTAATGAAGATGATGGGCGGACTCGAGCCGCGCTGAAGTCTGTCTTGCAGGTCAAGTCCGCTCATTTCCGGCAATTGCAGATCCAGAACAAGGCAGCCGGCGGTATCCGCTCTTTCATGCCTGAGAAAACTCTCCGCCGATTCGAAATTTAAGACGTCAATCTGAACCGACTCTAGCAAGGCGGCAATGGCCTCGCGGACGCTTATGTCGTCGTCCACGAGATAGACCACCTCTTTTGGCCGCTTCACAACGACTCTCCGCGAGAGCTGAAAGGTTACTATCACTCGAAGGCGCGCAGCGACCTGAGCACCGGTGGGGCTCGTCTACGGGATTGCGTGTCCCACAGCGGATGTCGCCACGTCACCATACGTCCGTCGAGTATCGCTGGCAAGCAGTGGTCAACCAGAAATCCCGTCGCGGGCCGAGGGGTCGGTGACAGACGGGTTCGAAGCGGTGACGATACTATCGTCTGATAGAGCGGGTCTCTTGCCGCTGATGTAATCAGCCGAGGCCTGTCAATGGAGATCGTCATGAGTGCTCACTGTTCTCACCTTGGCACAATAGTGAAGGTCAAACCCAGTGCGCGAGGCTGCGAGGAATGCCTCAAGAACGGGACCCAATGGGTACATTTGCGGATATGTCGGCACTGCGGTCACGTTGGCTGCTGCGATCAGTCCCTCGGAAAGCACGCAAGGAAGCATTTTAACGCCAGCCGTCATCCAATCATTGAGGGTTACGATCCGCCGGAAGGGTGGGGATGGTGCTACATCGATGAGCTGACTGTAGAGCTGGGCGCTAGCACAACACCGCAGGACGGACCGATCCCCCGGTTCGTTTGATGTCCACCTACCAGACGGCAGTGCGGGTCGCCGTAGCCGTCGGCTGGGCGCGGTTGTGCCGCGCCTGCGAGGACCGAAAGAGCCGGCGGGTCGAAAGCCGACCCGCCGGCGAATCACGGAAACAGCAGTGACAGGGGGAGTGCTTGTGTTCCGTTGCGGACCTTCAAAGGCGGAAGATCCACTGGGCTCACTATGTCGGCAAATGAACGCATTGTCTTTGATACTTTGGTGCCTATGAATGCGCAGGCGCCGCCGCGTTCGGATGGACTCGAAGAACCTGGCAAACTTGGCGTCACCGCAACACGCGCAGCCGGTGGTCTCTAGCCTGTTAGGAATCCTGCGATTGCCGCGTCAAGGCTCCACGGCCCGGGGCCCGCCAGCATCACGACGGTGAGACCGATGCAGTAGAGTGCTTCGGGGATGTAGAGCACATCTCCGAGCCAATCGGCACGATCAAGTGGCTGCCATGCACGTATCCGCTTGACGGCGTCGAGAGCAAAGGCCCCGGCACAAACCACGAATAGCCCAAACGCCGCGAGCACGGAAAGTAGGCCAACTAGAAGCGCCCATCCACCGCCGAACTCTATGCTAGGCAGCAGCCACCGCATAAGCGGTACGGCGTGCACGCCGTCGTCTTGCAGCGTACGTGTCAGCGTCGCGTGCCTGGAACCATTGAATAGTTTGTGGTAGCCGCTGATCGCGAAAAACACCCCGAGCGCCACGCGATTGAGCGTAAGCGCGGCGTTCGGAGCTTGCGCGCCTTGTATGATGAACAATAGATGCATGATTTAGAGCGCTCCCAGATCATCGCGACCGTCGATTCGAAGGCTAGACTCGGCTGTCCATATTCTCGACCCATTTCTTACGCCACTCCGCGGCCTCGAAGGGATCAGCGAAGTACTGCGTTTCATGCGCAACCTTTACGCCGCGGAACTCCATTATGCTCACGGTATAGAAGGGTTGAGTATCGTATGTTAGGA
This sequence comes from uncultured Gammaproteobacteria bacterium, assembly GCA_963735775.1. Taxonomy (GTDB): domain Bacteria; phylum Pseudomonadota; class Gammaproteobacteria; order Steroidobacterales; family Steroidobacteraceae; genus FEN-1191. The sequence goes on from CAVTMG010000001.1 coordinate 956,663, forward strand.
CTAGCTTAGTGACCCACAAGTCGCCGCTCCCGATGATTAGATGCACTGCAAAGCGCTTCTTATTCGGCTGCAGGGTCCGGGTGAGCTGCATGTTGTCCAGGCCACGAATTCGCTCGCGGGACTGCGAATAATCCAGGAAGGCGTCTTCGTGGTAGATGTTGTGCTCTGTCGCAAAATCGCCGGAGTTTGATGCTGCCCAATGTTGATTCAGTGCCGCACGTATGCCCTGATCTCTCACACAACCCTCCTCGATTCTGAAGCATCACCCGGGGTGAGTTTCGCACACCGGTAATGTTTTGTGAGTTCGCGACCACGCAGTAGTCAGGTTGGGAGAGTGTCGATACGAGGCAATTGCTGATGGCCACCCGATCAAACCATTTGGACGGCTCCAGATCTACTACACGAAAGTGTTGGTCGGCACCGCCGACCGTCGACCGACACCATGGTGCAATCGACCCTGCTTAACTCGTATGCTCTGATCGTCTCCGTCGGTTTACCAAGGAACTGCGCATGATGCACCACGGAGCGAGCACGTGATCCCCCAAGGCGACTTCTTTTATCCACATCAACGTTGGCAATTCACCGGGGTTCGCCTCGCCAAGGATCTCTGATGTCTCCTCAAGCCGCGCACTCTTTGAAATGCGTTCCTTCCTCCAGCGAGGATCCGTTCCGGACGGAAGTCTTTGCCGGTCTCAACGCTCGGCCGCGCACGCTTTCTCCGCGTTGGTTCTACGATCGCCGCGGCTCTGAGCTCTTTGAGGCCATCACCGCGCTGCCCGAGTACTATCTCACGCGAGCCGAGTACAATATCCTCTTGCACCATGCAGCCGAGATTGCTCGAATCACCGGCATTGGTCGGGCGCTTATCGAGCTGGGCTCCGGCTCTTCTGTAAAAACCCCGTTACTTTTGAATGCACTTGCGCCCTCGGCCTATGTGCCGATCGACATCTCCGGAGAATTTCTGCATCAGTCGATTACATCGTTGGCCAAGCGATTCCCAGCCTTATCGATCCATCCGGTCACCGCCGATTTCACCTATCCCTTTACCTTGCCCGCGCCCGTCAGGCATCTGCCGCGAGTCGGTTACTTCGCCGGATCCACCATCGGAAACATGACCGTGGCGGTGGCGGTAGAGTTCCTACGGTCTATCGCACGCACCTTGGGTGAAGACGCGCTCCTTTTAATCGGGGTCGATCGGATCAAGGATGCGAAGCGCTTAGTTGCTGCTTACGATGACGCACAGGGTGTAACAGCGCGATTCAATCTCAACCTCATTCACCGCATAAATCGCGATTTGCAGGGGACCATACCCGTCGAGGCATTTCGCCATGTCGCTCTCTGGAACGACTACGAGGCGCGCGTTGAGATGCACCTCGAGGCTGTCCGTGATATTGAGTTCACGGTGGCCGGCGAGTCGTTTTCAATCACCGAGGGAGAGACTATCCATACTGAGAATAGCCTTAAGTATGGGCCCCGCGAGGCCCGGACGTTGCTGCGCGCGGGCGGATGGTCGCCGATCGCGGAATGGACCGATCCGGAGGGGCTGTTTACCCTGTTCCTCGCCTCAAGCTCATCTTCTTCCGCTTCGTCGTCGTAGCCGGGGCAGGCATGGGATATCGCACATGAACACAGCAGCGGATACCTCCAGCTGGCAACCAACACACCACGATGGGGAACACGGTCGACTGGACGCTGCGCAGGTTAACGCGCTCCCTGACAGTGCTTTCGCGTTCCCGCGATTTCGCAAGGAACCGATAACGGATGCGTCGCATGTTCGCAGCGCGCTCGCGAGATTTAATCAGGTGACTGACGTAAGCGATGCGGACCGCGACCTCGCATTTGCCAATATCAAAAAAGCTGCCAAGTACTACAATGTAGAGATGCGCGAAACAGACTGGCGCCAGCTACGGGCTCGCTACACCGGAAGCTCATGACACAGTTCGAGAATCGAAGACAAGATCGCGCCCAGGAGGATGATTGATGTCCGATAGTACGGGAGCGCCGCGCAGGTAGCCAGTGGGCAACGCGGCCGCGCTGATCTCTGGCCGGCGAACGCTGCACTGCGCCGTCACCCACTAACCTTCAGACATTGGTGGATCCCCTCGGAGATTTGGCTGCCGCTGATACCAACGTACAAGTGCCACAGCATTGCGTTGCCTGTCTAATCGCACGTATCGCGTGGCTGTAACCGCCGCGCTAATGCCAACAAAGGAGCAGGCACGTGAAAATTGTGATGGTTCTGACGTCGCATGACGTTCTTGGTAATACCGGACTCAAGACCGGATTCTGGCTGGAGGAGTTCGCGGCTCCGTACTACGTGTTCCGTGACGCCGGTGTCGACTTGACGCTGGCCTCGCCAAAAGGAGGCCAGCCGCCGCTCGATCCAAAGAGCGATGTGGCGGCGAATCAAACTCCCGCGATGGCACGATTCAAGAAGGATGAGAAAGCACAGACGGAACTGTCGCAGACGGTCAAACTCGCCGATGTGAAGGCCGAGGACTTTGATTCGGTGTTCTATGTCGGCGGCCACGGACCGATGTGGGATCTTGCTGAGAGCCCCGTTTCCATCGCTTTGATCGAGGCCTTCTATAACTCAGGCAAGCCCGTCGCGTTGGTCTGTCATTCGCCAGGCGTACTTCGGCACGTGATTTATAAAGGTGACCCCCTGGTGAAGGGCAAGCGCGTCACTGGCTTTACCAACGGCGAAGAAGAGGAGATGCAACTCACCCATGTCGTGCCGTTCCTGGTGGAGGACGAGCTGCTGCGACTGGGAGCTGTCTTCGAAAAGCTGAGAGACTGGCAGCCTTTGGCGATCACCGACGGTCGCCTCATCACCGGGCAGAATCCGGCATCTTCAACGTCGGCCGCAAAAGCGCTTCTGCGGCTGCTCGGGAGGCCCGCGGCGTCCTGGACGTCGGTCGAGGTGTCTCAAGCAGCCTGACGGGCCTTCCAGGCGGTGCGGCGGCCTCGGTCAGATTACAAAGGCCAATCGCCAGTAACGCTTACTCCTAGTAAAGGATATCGGGATCGAATTCATCTTCGACGCCGTATCAGCTATTATCTTCGGCAACGCGCTGCGCGGCCTCCCGAGCGGTCGCTCGCTCGCCAGTGCATAGCGGACGAGAATGGAATGTCGACACTAGATAAGTCATTTGTGCAGCAGCAACGTGATCGGCTCACCAAGCTGCGCCAGGAGCTATTGACCGCCAAGCGCAGCGAGGAGTCTGAAGTCACCGGGATCAACGCACAGGCGGCGGGTGAAGCGCTCGAATTCGAAGACGATGCGCAGAAGCTCGAGCTGCTCGATGTTGGCGGCGCGGTGGGCGCTCGTAGCCAGGAGCGTCTGACGCAAATCGAGCGCGCGCTGCAGAAGATCGCGGACGGAACCTACGGCCTGTCGGACGTAAGCGGCAAACCCATCCCGCGGGAGAGACTCCGTGCGCTACCGGAATCGACCTGCACACTCGCAGAAGCCAAGGCACTCCATGCCACCCGGGGCAGACTCGATACAGGCGGCAGGAAGGGCTAAGGGCGGTCCGCGACCAACCGGCGAGCCTCAATCGTAGAACGCCGGGAGCAGCTTGAGCGTGTCGGTCTGGCTCTTGTCATGATTGATAAAGAGCTGGGCCTTGTACTGTGCGAGCAACGTCCTGACCTTCTCCATTGACGCGATTGATTCTGCCTTATTGGTATTAAGGGAGGGAACGATGTCCTTCTCGAAATTTCCTTCCGAATGTGCAACGTCGCCGGACAGCATGATGAAGCCGGACTTCCTAAGATGGACTAGCAGCGACTGGTGCCCGGGGGTGTGCCCAGGCGTGGACACCAAGGTGACGCTCCCATCGCCGAACACGTCGCAATCGCCGTCGATGAGCTGAAGGTGTTTCGGCGTGCCCAACAGCTTGCGCGCCAGCGCCATCAATTGATTGACATTGTCGTTCGGCCCGTTGGGGGAGTGAATCCAGATGTACTCGGCTCGCTGCATCATGATGGTGGCGTTAGGAAACAGCCAAACGTTACCGATGTGGTCTCCGTGCGTGTGCGATATCGCAACGCGACCGATGTCGCCGGACCTGAGGCCGATGTCGGCGAGTTGATCGGTCAGTGAGCGATCGAGATGATAGACGATCAATTTCGGCAAGGTGGACCAACCTTGAGGGTCATTGAGCGCGGTTTGCGGAACACCGGTATCCCAAAGCAGCCACTCGCGTCGATGCTTTATGAGCCAACAAGTGGAGGAAAATTCAATATCGCGTCCAACGTTTGTGCCCGGCGTCCACACCGATTCGTCGTTGGCAAGTGAGCGGCCACAATCCAATCTATAGAGCTTGTCGGCGACACCGGCGTTGATGGGATCCGGGAGTTTGGAGCCGGCGTTCGCATCACGCGTGCCTGCCATCATGAGCAGGAGGGCGAATACGACAAGGGACGCGGTTACTCTTGCTCGTCTCAACATGACTACTGCCCTCCGGTAAAACCAGAGGTTATCGCAGCCACCAAACGAGGATATTGCACCAAGGTATCGACGATAGGTCGGCATCGATCTGTAGTCGCGGCGCGGGAAGCGCGGCCGGGCGTCAGTTCTGATCCCCCGAATTGGCGGTCAGCCGCACCGTGTCCAGGTTCAACCTCTTTCGAGCCGCCCGAACGTCGGCCGCGGACACGGCCGCCGCCTGGTTGCCCCAGCTGTTGCGTATATAGGTGGATACGTCCGCAATCTCCTGATCGCTGAGCTTCCAGGCGAAGCTCGGCATGGCGAAGGGGGATGGACGAGTGGGGCTGGTTCCTATGCGCGCGCCGGCGAGGATCAAATGCTCGAGCCCGATTGGATCAGACTGTTGCAGCCCGGCGTTGGGTCCCAGCGGAGGGAAAATCCCCGGCTGCCCGACACCGTCTTCCAGGTGGCAGGACGAGCACGCGTCCGAGTAAATCGCAGCTCCTCGGCGCATGGCGTCGCTATTTGGTGCGCTGCTGGCAACGCTTGGGCTGGCGGACTGGGTCTTCAGATACACGGCGATCGCGTGACGATCAGCATCGCTCATCAGCGACGTGGAATAGGTAACGACATCACCCATTGGACCGCCGGCGTCGGCGCGCGCGTTACGGCCATTCTGTAAATATTCCGCGATCTCATCGACGCTCCAGTGACCCAGGCCGGTGCGCGAATTGGTTGTAAGGTCCGGGGCGAACCACTTATCGAGACTTCCGCCCTGCAGTGCAACGTGGGTCTTGTCTGCGCCCAGGCCGTTCTTGGGTGTATGGCAGCCGCCGCAGTGGCCGAGGCCGTTGACGAGATAGGCGCCACGATTCCATTCGGCCGATTGCTTGGGGTCCGATTGCGGATCATGCGACTTGAGGTAGAGAAGATTCCATGCCTTTACAGTGGTACGAATATTGAGCGGGAAGGGCAGGTGGTTTTGGGGCGGCGTGTATTTAACAGCCGGCGTGCTCTTCAAAAACGCCAGGATCGCATCGGTATCCTCGCGGCTGGCGAGCCTGAACCAGGGATAGGGAAAGGCGGGGTAGAGATTCACACCCTCATCGTCGATACCGTCATGCATGGCGCGGTAGAACTGATCGCCCGTCCAATCGCCGATTCCGGTCTCTTTGTCCGAGGTGATATTGGCAGAATAAATCACGCCGAATGGCGTGTTCAGGCCGAGCCCTCCCGCCAGGGGCTCACCTCCCGCCCGCAGGTGGCAAGACATGCAATCGCCCGCGGCCACGAGGTACTGACCATGACGCAGCTGAGCGGCGTTGGGCGTCGAATCGGCGATCGGTTGAGTGAGGAGCTGCGTCGGAATGACCCCCGAGAACGGGTGTGCGGGCAGGCTCGGCGAGACCTGACTCATCGCCGGTTTGGCGACTGCCAGGATCGCGATGAACATACCAGCGCAGCGTGTCGATGTTCGCACTTTGGTGAGTCGGCTCATGGCTTCACGCCTGGACCAGGGGCCCGGGATTTTGCAAATAGCGCGCCCTGATTTCGCGAGCCGCGTGATAGGCGAGCGCGGCTACGGTGCCGGTAGGGTTGTAGCCAGCGTTTTGCGGAAATGCACCCGCACCCATCGAGAAGACATTAGGCACATCCCATGACTGTAAATACTTATTGACGACACTGTTCCTGGGGTTGTCGCCCATCATGGCGCCGCCCGTGTTATGGGTGGTCTGGTAAGGCGTAATATTGAAGGGGCCGGTGCGACGATTGAGCTTGATCTCACGCGGATTCATGGCCCGGGCAACCTCGGCGGCGCGGTCGGTGAGAAAATCGGACATTTTGTGTTCGTTCTCGCTGAAATCGAATGTCATGCGCAGCATCGGGCGACCGTAAACGTCCCGATAGGTCGGGTCCAGGTCCAGATAGTTGCCGCGGTGACTCATGCAGGAGCCGTGGACGCTGATCGAGAATGAGCGCAGATAGTTCTTGGCCGCCGCATGCTTCCACTCCAGACCCCAGGCCGGCGTCCCCGTAGGGGTGTAGATCATTTCAATCGGACGACCGCCCGTGACCATCCCCGCGATATAGGCGCCGCCGATGAAGCCCAAGCCTCCGTGATCGAAGTTATCGCCGTTGAAATCATCGATCACGGTCGCCAGAGCGCCCGCGCCAATGAAGGGGTTCAATATCTTGTCGTCGAAGAATACATTTACCGACGACATGGTTTGATAAGCGTAGTTCTTGCCAACTACGCCTTCGCCGCTCTTGGGATCGTACGGCGTGCCTATGCCGGACAGGAGCAACAGCCGGACATTCTGCAAAATGTAAGCCGACAGAATGACCAGTTCCGCGGGCTGAAAGAACTCCTCTCCCGCACTATTCACGTACGTGACGCCGGTCGCTCGCTTGCGGTCGGGCGACAGTTCCACTCGCAACACTTCGCATTCGGTCTTTAACGTGAAGTTAGTTTTTCTCATCAAAGAAGGGAGAATGGTGGTCTGCGGGCTTGCCTTGGAGTAGTTGCCGCAGCCGAACTTCTCGCAGAAGCCGCAATAAGTGCATGCGCCGAGCTGCGCGCCCAGCGGGTTGGTATAGGCTTGAGAGAGATTGCCGGTGGGATGCGGAAAGGGATGTCGCCCCAACTCGGCGGCCGCCTCGCCGAACAGTGCCGGCGCATAAGTTTGAATCATCGGTGGCGTTGGATACTCACTCGACCGCGGCCCTTCGAACGGATTGCCGCCGGGCTGTATTCGGCCGTTCAGGTTTCCTGCTTTACCGCTGGTGCCGCACAGCTTGTCGAATCGATCGTAGAAGGGCTCCAGTTCATCGTACGTCGTGCCCCAATCCTGAACGGTGAGATCGTAATCCGTGACGGCCTTTTTTCCGTAACGCTGTTGATTGTGGCTCCTGGTCTGAAAGTCCGAGGGCAAAAACCGCCAGATCTGACCGTTCCAGTGCACGCCGCCGCTACCGACGCCGGTGCCGAGCAGAAAAGCGCCCAGGTGGCGCATCGGCAATGCTTCTTGAGTTACGTTGTTGCGGAACGTCAACGTGTCATCGGCGACGTTTTGAAACAGGTGGTGTCGCCACATGTAGCGCAGCTCGTCCTGGGCAAATCCGGTCGCGAAATCCGTAGAGGTGTCGCGCCACGGACCCCGTTCCAGTGCTAAAACGCTAAGACCGGCCTCGCAAAGTTCCTGGCCCATGATGGCGCCGGTCCATCCGAAGCCGACCAATACGGCATCGACGGGTTCCAGAGTAGTTGCCATGGCTCAGGTCTCCTTCCATCCCGGACGGCCCTTGAATCCGACGGTGGGGTAGGGCACGCGTTCCCCATGGCGAGGCACCCATTCCTTGTAATCGTAGTGGGCGCCGGGGAAGCCGATCATCTTCCAGGCGCCCATATCCTTGTTGCCGCCGTAGATGGGGTCTGAGAAGTAGCCTTCCTTGGTGTTCTGCAGCAGCATGGCGAAGAAGGTTTTGCTGTCGACACCGCCGTCAAGGTTGATCTCGCCGCTCTCCAGGCCCTTCAGCACCGCGTCCTGGTCCGATGTCTGCAGTTTGCTGAACGCCGCACCATTGAAGGTGCCGCCGGCGTACTTGTCGATTGCCGCGATAGCAGTGCGGTACAGCTGCGCGGGACTGAAGCGGGTTTGATAACCTTGCTCCGGCGTGCCCTTCGGCCATGGTCCGCCCAGGTAGTAGTGATCGCCACGCCCGAATTTCCCCGCGAGTTGCCGATCGAGAAAGAACGGCACATTTGCCTCGACGGCGCCGGGACCGACTGCATCGTCCGGTATCAGCCGCGCGACCGCGGCCTCAATGAAGGCGACTTCACTCGGGGTGAAAAAGATGTAGCCCGACCCGGAGGCGCCAGGCGGCGCGTCTGCGGTACCTTCCTGCCACGGTAGCGCCCCCCGAAAGGCCTGCGAGGGTCCGCCGAGCTCGCCATCATGGACGGCCGCCGTCGCGGCACCACCGATACCCACCACAGCGCTTGCCATCACTAATCGACGACGAACCAGGTTCACCTCGGCTATTCTGGTTTCGGGAGCGGGCGGGGGGCTGCGCGACATGCCAATCTCCTTACGGCCTTTACAGCAGAGGGCTGTAGCGACTGCAATCAGACCAGAAGCGAACCGAGGCATCGATTGCACAATGGTATCGGTGATACCCGGGTGTCAGCAAGTCGGGCGCGCAGCATTGGATGATGCGGAACGCCATCGATGACCTCCTGCACTGAACATTCAATTCGTCAACATCCAGCGGGCGTATGCCGATACCAACGTCCACTAGCGGGAATGGTACGACGGCGTAGGGTTCACTCGCCTTGAACATACGTTCTCATAAGGAACTCGCCATGGAGCCATCGACCAAGACCGCACAGATCCGGCTGAATCGGGTCTCACCTGACTTCTCGCGAATCATAATCGACAACCCGCCGCTCAACCTTATGGGTCCCGAGTTTGTTCTGCAATTCCGCGACATCGTTGCGGCGCTCGAGAACGATGAGCAGGTCAAAGTGGTGACTTTCGAAAGCGCTGTCGAGGGATTCTTTCTGAATCACTCTGATTTTCTGGCGAAACTTGAGGATCTCACCAACATACCCCAAGGCCCCACCGGCCTCGAGGCGTGGCCTGACATCCTGGTACGCCTCACGCATCTGCCCGTCGTCTCGATCGCGTTGATTCGAGGGCGAGCGACCGGCAACGGAAGTGAACTTGCGTTGGCCTGCGATATGTGCTTCGCGAGCCTGGAAAAAGCGATTCTTTCGCAATGGGAGGTTGGCGTCGGGCTGGTGGCCGGCGGGGGTCCCATGGCGCGACTGCCGCTGCTGGTCGGTAGGGCGCGCGCCCTGGAAGTGTTATTGAGCTCCGACGACATCCGAGGGGAGCAGGCGGAGCGGATAGGATACGTCAATCGAGCGTTGCCGGATGCGGAGCTAGACGGCTTCGTTGAAGCACTCGCGAAGCGCATTTCATCGTTCGACAAGTGGGCCATTGCCAACACCAAACGATTGGTCAATGCGGCTAGCCTACCGCCCGATGTCGAACTCGCAGCCGGATGGGACGCTTGTATCAGCTCGCTCGGACGTCCCGCGGCGCAGGAACGAATCAAGGCGCTCATGCAACAGGGCTTTCACAAGCCCGGCGATGCCGAAAACCGGCTCGGATATTACATAGGGAATCTCGGGCGCTGAGGCCACACATTTATGAGGATGAGCACATGCCACGACCAATCGTCTCGCTGAACCTCGCGGACGCGCGCCGCCTCATTGCCGCCGGCGAGCGGAAGGCGACTGAGTTGCGCACCCCCTACAACATCGCCGTGGTCGATGCCGGCGGCGGCCTGGTGGCACAAGTGCGCATGGATGGCGCATGGCTTGGCAGCGTCGCTATCGCCATTGACAAGGCATGGACGGCGCTCGCGTTTGACATGCCGACCGAGGATCTCGCGCGGATCACCCAAAGTGGGCAGTCTGGCTTTGGTCTCAACACCACGAACGGGTCGAGGGTCGTGATCTTTGGCGGCGGAATTCCCATCAAAGTCGATGGCGCGGTGATCGGGGCTGTGGGCGCCAGTGGTGGCAGCGTTGAAGATGACATCGTCGTGGCGCAAGCCGCAGTCGCCGGCTTTGCGGGCTGACGCGCGAGTTCCAGTCGGTTTTACCCAGAAGATATCAGGGGGCGATGGCGCGTCATGATTAGCAGCATAAACGATGAGCTCATTCTTGCGGCTCGTCTTCTCCTTGCGACGTTATTTCTGATTTTCGGCTGGAGAAAGCTCCGGGATTATTCTGGCACGGTAACGCAATTGGTACAGCTTGGCGTTCCGGTGCCAGCACTGGCTGCGACGGTAGCGATTTTCATGGAGCTTCCGGTTGCGTTCGCCGTCGCCCTGGGCGCGTTCGCCAGACCCTCGGCCATACTTTTTGTCTTATACACGCTGGGAACCGCGCTCATTGGTCATCGCTATTGGACAAAAACGGGTGCGGATCAAGTCGAGAGCATGGATGGCTTCTACAAAGATCTCAGCATCACGGGAGGCTTCTTGCTGTTGTACATTACTGGTGCCGGAAAATATTCGATCGATGCGTTGTGCAGTATCGCGGTGTCGTAAATCATTCGATTGTAAGCGCCGCGATAGCGGCACTGGCAACGGCGAGTATCCCAGCCGACGCCATTACGAGGCGTGCCGTTGCAACCGGGGAGTTTGCGGCCAAGGTGCCAAGCAGCGCGATCGCCAGCAGGCCGGCGACGGCCGCGGAGACATTGTTGATCCCAGAGGCGATGCCGGTATCCCGCGTCTCTACAGAGTTTATGACCGTGATAGTGAGCGGCGTTACCGTGATGGCCATGCCGAACCCTAGCATGGTCATTGGCACCAGGTAGATCCAGTAGTGCTGCTCAGCGCTTATGAGGGCCAGCAACGCGAACCCGATGGCCACCACGAGTGAGCCGATGATGAGTGGCCAGCGGGCACCAAAGCGATCGACCAAGCGTCCGGACCAGCGCGACAGGATAGCGACCACGAGCGTGTAGGGCAGGTAGGCGGCGCCGGCCGCGGCCGCGGAAAAGCCGTGCAGCTGAATCAAGAGAAATGGCAGGTAGAAGAAGGCACCACCCAAAGCGCCGTACAGCAACAGGGTTAACAGGTTAATGCCGCGGAAGCGCCGGGAACCAAACAGCGCCAGCGGCAACATGGGGGCCTTGCGGTGCCTCTCCTGCCACACAAACCCCAGCAGTAACAGCACGCCTGTCATCGACCATCCCCCGACCGCCATATCCTGCCAGCCGAGCGTGGAAGAGGAGATGAGGCCGAATGCCAGGGCGCCGAGACCGCCGAACACCAAGGCTGCTCCTAGCCAGTCGAGGCCGGCACGCGCGGCTGGATCTGCGCTCTCGGGTAGACGCCGCACCGCAATCGCAAAGGTTGGAATGGCGATCAGTGGATTAATGAAGAAGATCGCTCGCCAGGACAGATGATCGATCAGCAAGCCGGCGAGGAGGGGTCCCGCGCCAGAGGCCAACGCGGTGGCGCTGGACCAGACCCCAATGGCCGCGGCGCGGTCGTGCTCGTCGAACGCAGCGCCGATGATTGCGAGCGAGCAGGGAATAAGCAGTGCCGCCCCCACTCCTTGGATAACCCTTGCACCGATCAGTGCGGAGCTATTGGGCGCGAACCCACAAGCAATCGAGGCCAGCGTGAACGTGACAACACCCGTAAGAAAAAGTTTTCGGCGCCCATATCGGTCCGCCGCCGCTCCGCCGATCAGCAACAACGCGGACATGCAAACTGTGTAGGCATTGATCACCCATTGCATGGCTGCGAGCGTGGTATGAAAATCAAGTTCAATATTCGGGAGCGCAACGTTGACGACGGATTCGTCGACGAACGCCATGGTCGATCCCAAAACCGCAACCGCCAGTACCCAGGGCTTATCCTGCCGAAGGCAAGCGGCCGCTGGTGGGAATGAGCGAATGACTTCCGCGGCGCACGGCCGTGTTGTTAACTGCACCACCTATGGCTCCGCCAATTGGCCCCAACCGATACTTGCGCCGCGACGCGATCTGTCCATGGTAACTCCGCAAGCCGTTCAGAGCCCTCAAGTCGGCGAAGTAAAATCGAGACCCAACACGCAACTCACCTCTCGGCACGGCCCACGGCCGATTGAGCCGCCAATGTCGCGTTCGCTCAAGCGGACATTGGTATCGATCGAAAAGAGGGCGGATGGCGAGAGGGCCCATCGAAGCATACAAAGGTATCAATCGATACCTTCGTTCAGTTTTTTATTCCGTCGTCCTATGGTGCTATTGGCTCAGCACCCAGGCTAGTTCGATAGCCGTTGGCCTTAGCTCATCAAAGGCGACATCGGAGCGGTCATGACATTCACGGGGACCATCAGTGACTACGACAGCGTCGGTCTGTTTGGTTTGATCCTGGCGGATGACGGTCGACTTCTGCTCTTCAATCTGCGTGCGACACCTCCCGGGCTGCGTAGTAGCTTCGAGATCGGGACCCGCGTCAGAATTACCAAGCATGCATCAGAGCCAGCAGCGCGTGCTGTTGAGCTAGCCCCGATCGACGGGTGTAGACGGAGGTCTCTGTGACAAGCGATGAAAATGAGGGCGGACAAGGGGCGGTTTCCCCAGGGCGCACGGCACTGCACGGCGCACACCTCAGAACCCTGGAAGCCCTGTTCCGGCATCCGACCGCACACAATCTCGAATGGATGGATGTAATCGCGCTGTTCGACAACATAGGGACCGTGCGCCGGAAGGCTAACGACAAGTTCGCCCTCGAATTGGCCGGAGAACATTACCTGCTGCATAAGGCGCACACCAAGGATCTCACCAGTTCCGAGGTGGTCGATGTGCGACATTTCCTTCAGCGAGCCGGCTGGTCACCGGAAGCGCCGTCCCAGGCGGCGGCTCGACGCGACTTGGAGCCGGCGACTCTTATGGTGGTTGTGGATCATCATGGCGCGAAGATCTATCGCATCCAACCGGGATCCGGTAACGCTTCGCCGCATGAGATAACGCCCTACGACCCGCATCATTTCCTGCATCACCTTACGCACAAGGATCAGTCGCGTGAGGAAGGCCAGCGCGCCTCAGAGGACCCCGGCTTCTATAGGCGAATCGGCGATGCTCTCGCTGGGGCGGGTAGAATCCTCGTCGTCGGGCATGGAAAAGGCAAGAGCAACGCGGCGCAGCACCTGCTCGAATACCTGCGCATGCACCACCGCGAAACGTATCAGCGTGTTGTGCGAGAGATCGAGGCGGATCTCTCCGCCATCACGACGCCGCAACTTCTGCAACTGGCCGAGCAGGCATTCGGGTGGAGGCCGTGAACCTTTCTGGTGCGTGCGGGCACCTTTGCGAGCGGAGCGAAGATGCGTCGGTTGATACTTTAGTACAATGGAATCACTTGCTTGCTGCGGGCCTAATGAATAGCCCGCAAGAATTTGACTGAGGAGGAGCTGACAATGAGGCGCAAAAGTATGCTAGGCATAGCCACTGCGGTGGTCGTGCTTGCGGTGGTCAGTGGCTTCGCAGGTTCCGCGCAGGACAAGTACACGTTGAAATTGCCGGACGGGCTGGCCTTTTCGGACTTCAAGGGCTACGAAGACTGGCGGCTCATCTCCAGCGCGAAGACGGATGACCGGATGAAAGTGATCCTGGGCAATCCCACGATAATTGCCGCTTACAAGTCCGGTATTCCGGGCAACGGGAAACCGTTCCCCGAGGGCTCCAAAATCGCCAAGCTGCAGTGGAAACCGAAGAAGAGCACGGAAGCTCCGTTTGTCGTTGATGTGCCAGACACCTTGGCGGACCTTTTCTTTATGGAGAAGGACAGCAAGAGATTTCCCGACACCGGTGGTTGGGGATACGCGCAGTTTGACTTTGACCCGGCATCGGCCACTTTCACGCCAGACAAAGCGGGCACTCCGGCTTGCGGGCAGACCTGCCACGTGGCCGTGAAGGCAAAGGACTATGTCTTTCACCCCTACCAGATGCGATGACAGCTGGGGACTTTTCACAGCAGCAACGGGCGCTGCGCGACAGCATAAGTCAACACGCCCCCCACGACGCGCGCGGGAGATGTCATCGGATGCAAGACGCTGTGTTTGGCATCAAGGATGTGCATGACCTCGATACCACGCACGCAGAGCGCGTCGGCGATCATCGAGCGATGGCAGCGCCACCAGACCCCTTCCGAGCACATGATCGCCGTTCGGCCTTTGCCCGACACCTCCAGCAGCTGGATAAACCCTGCGCGAATTCTGGGGCCGACATGTAGTCGGCATAGCCGCGAAACGAGGCGTTGCGCCAGGCTGTGTTCGGCGAATCGGGTGAAGGCTTCCGACGACCGCCCAATAAAGGCAACCAGTGGTAGCCGATCGTGTGCGCCAGGAGTGTCGCCGCAAGGGCTTCTCTGCCGTACTGCGGATATTTCCGTGAACCCGGGAAGCTGCGCACATCGGCGATGACTTCGATGCGAGATGCGGCGAGCAGGCCGAGGAACTCTCAATGGACGTGTAGAGTGACCGATCGTCCAGATCGCCGCGGGCGCTGTTAAATGCGCTGATGTCGACATGAGTCAGCTCAATTTTCCGCAGGGCCGTGCCTTTGTGCATCGCCACATGCTCGCTTTTGTCACTCTGAATTTCATATTGGGGGTTGTCTTCGCTCGCGTGATGCGTATAGCCCTTGTAGTCGGTGTCTGTCGTGTGCACCTTAATGATCGTGCCGCTTACATGACCCGCTTCGGAGTTCCAGCGCACGCGATCGCCCACTTTGAATTTCGTGGTCATGTGAATAGATTCTACGCCGGGGCCGCGGGAAACCGAGGCCCAGACCCGGTACACGGCGCAGACAGGCCGCGATCGGCCTGCGCGATTACTTTGCGGCTTTCGCTGCCCTTTCGATCAGTGCGGTAACTTCTTTCGGGTGCGAGAGAAATATCACGTGACTGCCGCGGAGCTCGATTGTCTCGGACTTTGCCCGGCCTGCCATGAATCGTTCGAGTTCTGGATTGATCATTCTATCCTGTTGGGAGACCACCGCGTAACTGGGTTTCTGAGACCATGCCGCGACGGTCGTCTTTGCCGAAAAACTGTCGGCGGTGATCGGTGCCTGGGAGATCGCCATGAAAAGGGCGAGCGGTTTTGGCACGTCGGCGGCAAAATCTGCCAGGAAGGTTTCGGGCTTCTCCTGCACGAATCCTCCCCCGACTGGCACGACGTTGTTTGACGCAGGCGGAGTCTTGGCTTGCAGCCCGCCAGCGGTCTCTCCGACTTCCGGTTGAAAGGCGTTCACGTAAACCAGGCTCCGGACATTCGGGTGATTGCCGGCCTCGGTGATGATCATCCCGCCCCAGCTGTGGCCTACGAGCACGCACGGGCCCGCGCGGTCGAGTACCAGGCGTGTGGCCGCAACGTCGCCCTCGAGGCCGGTCAAAGGTTCTTGCACGACCAGCACCGTGTAGCCGTCATGCCTCAGCATGTCTGCGACCGGCTTCCATCCAGATCCGTCGGCAAACGAGCCATGGACCAGAACGACGCTCCTGACCGCGCTCTCGGCGACGGAGGCGAAGACGGTTCCGAGTAGGGCGCAAAAAACAGCCGGGATCGTGGTCTTCATGTGAATTCCTCATCCTTTGATGACAGGGTCAACAAGCGAACTTCGCAGTCACTGGTGCCAAGTATTTGATGGCAAGCGTTAGAATAGAATCAGACCTTGGTATCGGTGGCGGGCAGGGGGTTCCTGGCTGTAGCCTCGTTAGCAGGATGAGCCTGGACCAACACTTAGGTGTAATCGCGTCAGCTCCACGCCTCTGCTTTTATTGCATCCATAGTCTTAACTACTCAGCCATTCCTCAGCTGGAGAAAAGCAATGTCCGGAGACATCAACTTCGACCGCCGCGCTCTATTTGGCACCGCGGCGATGACGCTCGCCGCCACGCAGCTCGGCCTTTCCGGCCTTGCGCACGCAGAGTCCAGCAACGCCAAATCGGGCGCGCTGCCCGACGTCAAGCCGGGAACGCATACCTCGTTTGCCTCGATTAAGCAGATCAACGCTGGTCTGCTGAATGTGGGATACGCGGAAGATGGTCCGGCGGACGGTCCTGCGGTTATCCTGTTGCACGGTTGGCCATACGACATACACAGCTTCGTCGACGTGGCGCCACTGCTGGCGGCCCAGGGTTATCACGTCATCGTCCCGTACCTGCGCGGCTACGGCACGACCCGCTTCCTGGCAGGCGACACATTCCGCAATGCTCAGCAGTCCGCAGTGGGCCTGGACATCATCGCGTTGATGGACGCGCTCAAGATCCAAACAGCTACCGTCGCCGGCTTTGACTGGGGTGCACGCACGGCGGACGTCATGGCCACGCTCTGGCCGGAACGCTGTAAGGGGATTGTTTCCGTCGGCGGCTATCTGATCAGCAGCCCTGCGGGTAACCAGACGCCGTTGCCACCCGAGCCTGCGTTCCTGTTTTGGTACCAGTACTATTTCGCCACCCCGGTCGGTAAGGCTGGCTATGAGAAATACCTTGACCAGTTCAATAAGTTCATTTGGCACCAGGCGTCGCCAAAGTGGAATTTCGACGATGCCACGTACAACCGCTCGGCAGCGTCCTTCCACAACCCCGACCACATTGACATCGTGATGCACGACTATCGCTGGCGGCTTGGCCTGGTCGACGGCGAGCGGAAATATGACGACCTGGAAAAGCGGCTGGCCGCACTTGCTCCCATCACCGTGCCCACGATCAGCATGGAAGGCGACGCCAACGGTGCAATCCACGCGCCCCCGGCAGCGTATCGCACGAAGTTTTCGGGCAAATATGAGCACCGGGATCTAACAGGTGGCGTCGGTCACAATCTGCCGCAAGAAGCGCCCCACGCTTTCGCCGAGGCCATTCTGGCGGTTGATCACCTTTGACTCGGGGTTCTTGTCTTCGGGTGATTCAGGTTCAGCGCTCTGTCCCACTTGTAGCGACAAATGGAAGTCTCAGGTTCGGCAGACTGTCTGGTGCTGTACCCGATCAGGTGCGATCGTGAACGTCAAGAGTACATGGGTATTAGTGTGCCCGCGTAAGTTCGACGACACCTGACCAGCGGGCCCGGCCTAATTTCCTGGGATTGGGCATTGGGAGCAGGGCGAATGGCCTTAAGAACCATGGCAAGCGCCGATATCGCATGGCGGCGTGCAAAATGGAGTGCACCTGCGCGACGCGCCAGCCGAGTGCCTCAAAAAAAGCGACGCCATTCTCCGGCGCAAATTTCAGCGGCGCGTTCGTAAGCGTGGTGCCCATGCCTTTGCGGATCATCTCAAGTATCGCGGGGGAACCGAGGTCGAGAATCCACCCGCCAACGCCAGCATGCGCAGCGATATCCCTCGACAAGTCGCGCACTTGCGCATCATCCAGATAGACAAGCAGTCCCTCGGTGAGAACAAGCACCTGAGTAGCGGGCCCCAAAGCATCCTGCAGAGCAGCGATGCGGGCTTGCGTATCGGTCAGATCGACCTTGATCCTGCGAAGCTGGCAGCGTGGTACAGCATCGGTGAGCAGCGCCTCCTTCTCCTCGATCAGGGCCGGCAGGTCCACTTCGATCCATCGGAGTGTTTCGGGGAGTTCGAGACGATAGGGGCGTGTGTCGAGGCCGGCCGCGAGATTGATCACGCAATCGCAGCCTTGCACGACTTTCTCCTGCACGAGTTCATCAATGAGTTTGGTACGGGCGACCATGGGCCAACCGCTACGTGCTTGTGCGGGCATCAGCTTTGCGATGGCCTCTCCGCGCTCGCCGGCCAACGACTTCGCGTGAGGGTCATGGAACAATGCGTCAGTTCGCGCGGATTCCCAGGCACGATAGACCGCAACCCAGCGCGCCGTGTCGGAAACATTGGAAACTGGCGAGACGCTCTTCAAGTGACCCCCAAAACCCAAATCCTTAAACCGCGGCGATTATCGCGCAAAACGCGCTCGGCCAGCCTGCCTGTCGGCGCTCATGTCGTCGACTCTCGAGTCTGAATCCGGTTGGATTCCCTCTCCCTCCGCCAAGATCCCTTCTCGGATCGGCTCAAGGCTCAGAGAATGATTCTCCGCCCGCCCGAGCGGCATCAACTCCGACTGGTAGTCCCGCCCCACGAGGGAGTAGAAGGTCTGATTGGCGCCCTCGACGCGCCACCGAACCGATCGAGAGCACTCAGGCTGCAACCTGCGTCGTGATGCCGTCGCCTGGTTCATCAGCAGCGTTGAAACCCTCACCTGCTGCGAGCAATGCGAGAATCATCGCCTCTGCGAAGTCCGGCGAGGCTACTGCCATCAGGCCGATATCGAGTATCTCGCCGGTCGAATCGACGCTGTTTGCTGACTGGAATTTCACTGTTCGGTCCCTCGGGTTTGGTTTACAGTGCCGGCGGGGTTGTTCGTGCCGTCGGTCTAGGGCACGCATCTGGCGCCCGGGCCGCGCTCTCGACCAAAGGATCGTTCACTCGTCCATGCGCGCGCCGGTGGCGCGCGCACAACCACTGCGCAATACGGTCCCAGAGGGGTCCGTGAAACTGACGGTGGCCTCGGAGTTGAATTGGTCACCGCCCGAGAATTCGATGTACTGCTCAATGCGCTGACGACCGGTGTCGAATTCTGGAACCGGCCCATGCGCTGACGTCGTAAAGAGGATGAATGCCTCCGATACGGCTCGGATCGAGTCGAAGCCGCTGCGATCCCAAGTTCCATGGCCAGGCCCGCGTTGGCCGGGCGCGAAGGCAGGATTGGCCGTCGTCTCGATGAGGGTGCCGCCAGGACCAAAGGTCAGAAGGGACTGGAAGGGCAGGCCAAGGTCAGTGCCGCCGCTGCAGTCGTACTGTTGTATCGTGACCAGCCACGTCCCCGTCAGACTCCGATGCACGGGTTCGGCTGACGCGGCCTTCGAAGCCGAGAAAATCGTAGCTGACCCGGCAAGCGCGGCAACGCCGAGTAACGCGCTGATAAGACTGATATTTTTCGAGTTCACGCAGACTCTCCTGATAGCGATAATTGAGTCGCCACGCCCGTGGACAACTGTGAGGAGCAACGCTACCGAACGTGCCACTCGCATCCCATGGAGCGTGACTGAAGGAGGTCTGGAGTTTTTATGACGACCTTTCGCTTCCGTGACTTCGAGCTGGATGTCGCCGCCTGCGAGCTGCGCCGCGCAGGGCAACCGTTGCGCCTCGAGCGGCGGCCCATGGATTTGCTTATCCTGCTCGTTGAGCGCCGGCATGAACTCGTGTCTCGCGATGAGATCGTGCAGCGCCTTTGGGGCTCGCGCACGTTCGTCGACGTGGAGATGGGCGTGAATACAGCGATTCGCAAGGTGCGTCAGGCGCTGGGGGACTCTACCGAGTCGCCGAGCTTCATCCTGACCCTACCGGCGCGCGGCTATCGATTTCTGCCGGAAGTTGAGCTGCTCAAGCCGATCCGCACGGCAGATGCGGCGCCACGGGTGCGTCTGGCTGTACTGCCGTTCGAGAATCTCGATGCGGACTCAGAGCGGGAGTATTTTGCCGATGGGCTCACGGAGGAAGCGATAGTAGCGCTCGGGCAGATTGATCCGGAGCGCCTGATTGTCATCGGACGGACCTCCGTGATGGTCTACAAGCGAACGACCAAGTCACTCCAGCAGATCGGTCGCGAGCTCGGGGTCGAATACCTCGTCGAGGGCGCAGTACGTGCCGAAGGCCAGCGCCTGCGAATTACCAGCAAACTGATCCGCGTGCACGATCAGAGCCAGATCTGGTCCCTGTCCTTCGACAGCGAAACTGGGGGATTGCTGGAATTTCAGCGCGAACTGTGCGTGGCGATCGCGGAAAAGGTTGCGCTGCAAATCGCGCCGGAGCGCCTCGACAGTCTTACGCGGCGACAGAGTCGGGACGCAGAGGCCTATGACCTCTACCTGCGCGGCCGCTACTACTGGAATCAGCTGACACCACCGACTACGCGACGCGCCTTGGAGTACTACACGCGCGCAACCGAACGCGACCCGCATTACGCGCTCGCCTGGTCGGGGGTTGCGGATGCGCACGCCTCGGCACCGATCAACGGTGATGCGTCGCCGCGCGAAGCCGCAGAACGTGCCCGGATGGCGGCGCGGCGCGCGGAAGCGGCCGATGCGCGACTGGCGGAGGTGCAGACCTGCCTGGGCACCATACTGCTATTTCTGGATTGGAACTGGGCAGCGGCCGAGACCCACTTTCGCCGAGCGATCAAGCTCGATCCGGCTTACGCGCAGGGACATCGGATGCTGGCGGTCGCACTCAGCCACCGCGGGGGGTATGAGGACGCGCGTGCCGCAATTCGTCGCGCGCGGGAGCTGGACATCTACGCCATGCACTATTCGCTCTCGGCCATGATCGAGATACATGGCCGCAACCCGCGCGCCGCTATCGAGTTCGCACGCCAGGCGACCGTCATAGCGCCCGACTTCTGGATCGGTCACTATCATTTGTCACACGCCTACGAACAGGTAGGCGAGCTCGAGTCTGCGCTCGACTCGGTCATCACCGCCGGGCGCCTTGGAGGCGGCAACAGCAAGGCGATCGGGACGCGTGGCTACTTGCTGGCGAAGCTCGGGCGCTTGGAGGAATCTCGCGACGTACTCGCGGGGCTCGAGTCCATTGCCCGCGAGCGTTTTCTGCCTCCCTATGCGATCGCGCTGACTCTGCTGGGCCTGGGTGAATACGAGCGGGCGATGGAGTGCCTGGAGCGCGCTTACGACGTGCGTGACGTCGGGCTGATCTTCCTGCCGGTGGATCCTAAATGGGATGCGCTGCGCACGCACGCGCGTTTTCGCCAACTCATTCAGCGCTGTCAATTCGAGCGGCCTGATCCCGCTGAGGCCGCGTTAGACTGAAAAATAAGCGTGAATCAAGTGCGCTCGGCGGCAGCACTGTAATCGGTTCGGTGCGTCGCAAAGAGATATCGGCAACGCTTGATCTAATCTCATCAATACGGCAGAAAGCGGCCAGGCGAGCCTATTCAGGGTAGGCTTTGATGCTGTCCGCGACCGAGTCGGCGACGTGCTCCTTGGTGATCACGCCGGCAACATCGCTACCACGCGGCACCCCGCGCCCGCGCACGACTACGGCCATGATGGCACCCCGGCGCCACATGCGGCGGATAACCTCAAAGGCGGTCTCGTTCTCGCCCACGACGGTGAAATTGCGGCTCGCGACATCTCCCAGGGTCAACCCGGTGTGGGCGCCCTCCAACCCTCGGCGCAGACCTGTGTTGACGCGGATCACCCCGTAGATGTGGCCTTTGTCAGTGACCACGACGTGGCGCAAGCGCCCCGCGTGCTCGGGCTGCAACAAATAGTCATCGAAACTCGCGTCCGCGGGCAAGACCTGGATATCGGCGTCCATCACATCGCGTGCGGCGCGGACGAGGAACATGTTGGCGTGGCGCGCCTTTGGAATGGATCGTCCGCGGCGCACAAGCTTCAGGGTGTAGATGGTCTCGCGAGAGAGCAGCCGGCGTGTGCCGATGCTCATCGCCACCGCCACGATCATCGGCATTACGATGCTGTAGTCGCGCGTCATCTCGAAGATCATGGTGACGGCGGTCATTACTGCGCCGGTTCCGCCACCCACCATCGCTCCCATGCCGACCATGGCGAAAGCGGGGACGCTCAATTGAATGGGCAAGCCGGCCGCGTTCAGCAGCGCTGCAAAGCCGCCCCCAAGGGTCGCGCCCATGAACAGCGAGGGTGAAAAGATGCCGCCGGATGAGCCCGACCCCAGACTGAGCGAGGTCGCCAACGCCTTGCAGACGGCTAGCAGCCCCAGCAGCCAAAATGAGGAGAGCTGTCCTGCCAACACCGCTTGAACGGTGGCGTAGCCGACGCCATCGACGTAGTACTGACCCAAAGTGCGTAACAGCAGGTACATGAGCACACCGAGAATCAGCATGCCGAGCATGTGCCGGAGATAGCGAGAACTAATCCTATCGAAGATATCTTCGGCCAAATGCAGCCCTCGGATGAAACCTCCCGCTGCGACGCCAGTGAGGGCACCGAGCACAGCGAATAGGATCAGCACGATAAGAGCGCTCGGGTCGACCGCCATGGCCTGAAGCGACGGCACGTGAAAGGCGGGTGCATCGCCGAAGAACCAGCGCCCCACGAATGTTGCAGTTCCGGTCGCGATCGCGACCGGAAGGAACGTCGCCACGCTCACCTCGGGCATCATCAGCTCGATGGCGAACATCACCCCGCCGATCGGAGTGTTGAAGGTGGACGCGATGCCTGCGCCTGCGCCCGCAGCGACGAGAGCGATCCGCTGGCCGGCTGGCATGCGGACAATCTGCCCCAGCGTCGAGCCGAGCGCCGAACCAATCTGAATGATCGGCCCTTCCCGCCCGACCGAGGAGCCGCTGCCGATCGCTATGGCCGAGGCCAAGGATTTGACCAACGCCACAACGGGCCGGATCACGCCACTCTTGTAATAGATCGCGTCCATCACCTCCGGGACCCCATGGCCCTTCGCCTCGGGCGCAAAATTGGTCACCAGGAAGGTCACGCCGGCGCCGCCTAGTACAGGGACCAGAATCACCAGCGGGCCCCACGGCGCCGGCGCAGTGAAAACATTGGCGTCGTAGTGGATCAGAGCATGGCCAGCGAACAGCAGGTTGTGAATAAATCCGATCAGATCCCGGAAAGCCACGGCGCCAAGGCCGGTCACGACGCCTAGGCCGAGCGCCAGAAGGGACAGCTGCGCCAGCGACAATTGCCGGCTCTCCTCACCATCCATCACGTCCGAACTCTCCTAAGCAGGCTTCCAAAGACTGATAGTTGCACCTCCGGCGATCACCAACGCGCCACCGACCAGGATTGGCATGGTCGGGAACGATCGGAAGTAGGAACGCTTTGAAGTGCCCTTATCAATGTTTTGCCCACTATTGCCAATTTCGTCCGGCTGAGCATTCAACCGCCTAAGCCTAGCAGAGAAAATCGCCGATATCGCGGGGACAAACCCCGGGCTCTCAAGTGGGCTTTGAAGCCACTGGCGACGCGCGCGATCCGATTAGGTACCGGAAAGCGGGCTCATAGTCGCCTGCACCGCCCCGCCGGTCAGTATCGCTGTCAATGGTGCACGTGGGTGCACTCGTCACCCACAGGGTCGCACGCCCGATGCCGGTGTTGTTCGATACGACGCACGATACTATGGAAGCCGCTATGGCACCTTCCTCACGCCCGACCCTAGAAATTTTGCCAGCGGCTGCCAATAGTTCATCTTCCAGCCCTCCGCCAAATGCTCCGCAGCACCGGCAGGAAATCCAATGTGCTCGAGTACCAGGAGCGTACCGGAGCCTTGCTTGTGCAGATCGAAACGCGCAATCGAATAGGTGCCCGCTGGCCAATCGGCGGGGCGCCACGCCTGCACAATTCGGACGTCCTTAACGAGTTCGATCTGTCGGCCCGTGATAAAGCCGCCGAAAATTGCAAACGCACCACCGGCCTGCGCAGCAATCTGCGCTGGTTGAGTGGCCTTCACCATGCCGGATTGCACCGCATCACTTAGAAGCACGACTTGTTGAAATTGCTTCCCATTGGTGAGCGCAGCGTAAACTCGCTCCGGCGCCGCGTCGAAGTACACTTGTTGGTGAATTACTTCCATTTTCTGACTTATATCCTGTGTCAAAGTGCCGGGTGACGTCGCCGCACTCGCAGCGCCCGCACAAAGTGCGAACCCTAATGCCGCAGGCCAACAGGTGGTCCTTCGCATATGCCCGTTCTCGGTTTTCAATTCATACCCCATGGGTTGTTCGTCGAATTTTGGCGATTCCATCATTGCCGTAAACCATGATCAAGATTCGGTCGTGCGCAGACTTTGGACATAGACCCATATGGCCCCTTTTTGCCACAGTATAGGGAACGCAAATGTACCCGCGACGTAGGAATGGACACGATCGGCAGGAACTTGTACTTTTCGAACATGGCGCTACTGCGCTCCAAAGGTAACGAGGGGGTTCTTGAGACAGGCCGCGGCCGCATACCCGCTTTTTTCCTCTATGGGGAGCCCTTACAAGCGCCCGACGAACGGCTGATTCATATCGAGACGATTGCGGCTCGAAGCCAACTTCACGATTGGAACATTCGGCCGCATCGTCACCGTGATCTACATCAGGTGCTTCTCATCCATCGGGGCGATGTTGTCAAGGTAAACATCGACGACGTTACCGCGCGCCTGCGCGCGCCCGGCGTCATAGTCATCCCTCCAGGCTCAGTGCATTCTTTCGTATTTCGTCCGAACACCGTGGGACTGGTGATTTCCTTTGCGCCCCGACTCCTCCCCGATCTGTTGGTCGCAGGCACGGGGATCCTTGACTTGCTGGAACAACCCACGGCCAGGGAGTTGCATCCCGCCTCACTATGCGCAACAGACTTGACGGCTCTCGGCGAGATGTTGCTGCGTGAGTTCAACTGGTCGGCACTAGGCAGGCATGCGGCTCTACGAGGCCTACTGGGCGCGCTACTCGCGAACTTGGTGAGGCTTACGAGCGACGGCGGCAATTCGGCCTCGGATGCGAGAGCTCCCGAGCGGGAACTGCTCGCCCGCTTTCGTCGGTTGGTGGAGGCGCAATACCGCACACACGCAGGAATCGATGCGTACGCGGAGGAACTCGGGGTCTCTGAGGCACGGCTGCGGCGAGCTTGCCTCACGGTGGCAGGTCAAACACCGGTGGAACTCGTTCACTTGAGGCTGCTGGTGGAGGCCGAGCGGCAACTGCGTTACACCTCAATGTCTATCACGCAGGTTGCGTACTATCTGGGATTTGAAGACCCGGCTTATTTCAGTCGCTTTTTCAGGCAACGGAGCCACAAGTCACCGCGCGATTTCAGGCTGCTTCCGTAGCCGCTCCACTGATCGAGCTTCCACCCTAATGGATTGCCAGGTCCAGCCGCATCGGACTTCGGAACGTCGTCGATGGCATCCAGGGCAAGTCGTCATGTACCCGGGAGAATTCAGGGAATACTCGCAGGAATTCCTCGAAGATGATCCGGACCGCCATTCGCGCCACCATTGAACCCAGGCAAGCATGCACGCCGCCGCCGAATCCCAGGTGCCCGCGTTGCTTGCGCCGGATATCGTATACGTCCGCGTCGGGGTACTGGCGCTCGTCGCGATTGCCGGATCCAAAGGCGAGACAGACGAAATCTCCCTCACGCATTGTTTGGCCATGCAACGTTGTGTTCTTCGTGAGACAACGACGGAACCGCTGGGCAGAGGTATTGAAGCGAAGGGATTCCTCGATGGCTTCGGGAATCAATGAGGGATTGACGCTCAGTTCTCGTCGCACCTCGGTAAAATCAGCCAGATTAAGCCCGAGCATGGCCGTAAAGCCACCCAGGGACTCGATGCCGGCCATGATCAGGGTCGTGGTTGTCAGCAGCACTTCGCGCTCGTGAAGTCGTTCGCCGTCGATCTCTGCCACGCAGAATTGGGAGATGAGGTCCTCCTGGGGCTGTTTGCGGCGCATCGCGATCACTTGGCCGGCATAGTCCTGCATCCAGTTGAACGCAGCGATGTGTTCCGGACCCTTTGTTCTAGACTTTGGGTCCGACTGCACCATCAATACCGCTCGCTGGCGGACCTGTTGATCATCTCCGGACGGCAGGCCCAGCATGCGAAACAGGATCTTAGCGGTGACCTTGGCCGTAAAGTCGTTGATGAAGTCAAACTGCTTGGCTCCACTGAGCGCCTCGATCTGCTCAACCACCAATGTCCGCACCGGTTGCGCGAGATTCTCGAGGTTGCGTTTGATGAAGGCACGCTGGATGAGTGCCCGCAGTCGATCGTGTCGTGGAGGATCAGTGGTGCCCAGGGTCGCGCCAGCGCGATCCGGCAGCTCGTCCATGAGATTGCCACGCGCGGAAGAGTACGTGTGCCAGTCCGATAACGCGCCCGCTATGTCCGCATAGCGAGACAGCACCCACATGTTGGCGTCCTTGCTCCAGTAGCATGGATGCTCGTCACGTAGCAACTTGTAATGTGGGAAGGGATCGGCGTCCACAGCCGGAGAGTAAGGGTCAAAGGCGAACATTAGCGGTGTCCGCACCCGAGTAACGGAATGGCTCACCGTGAACAGAGTAGGCGAGCACGGCGCATTACCCTAGTTGTTTCGCTGCACTCAGAACTTCATACCCAGGGTTGCATACCACTCGCGCGGCGGATTGTAGGTGCCGAATATGACACCGCCGGCGATCTGCGGCTGCCCGGTGGTCACGTAGCGCTTATCGGTAATGTTCGTACCGCCGATGGTGAAAGTTATCTTTCCATTGGGTGACACGATACTGGTCGACACATTGACCATGTCGACATCTGGCCGCGCCAGGAGCGGCGTATTCTGCACGTCGTTGAACATGTGGCTGGTATGCGAGTAGTCCACTACGGCGCGCAGCGTGGCGCCATTGCTGAGGATGGTGTGAGCGTCGGGACTGATGGACACCTTCCATCGGGGCGTCTTCGGCAGCGCACTGCCGGTGAAGGCAACGGCATTGGCGTTGATGGAAGTGTAGTAGGCATCCATGTAGCCCACATTGCCGTTGAGCGAAAAGTGATCGCCCAGGCGCGATTGCGTGGTGAGTTCCAGGCCCTTGATCGTGGCGTTGCCAGCATTCTGGGTCACTGGAGAAGTACTGATCTGGTAGGTCAATTGGATCTGATCGTACAAGCTGTAGAACGCCGCCGCATTGACGATCAGCTGCCTATCAAACCACTCGGACTTCAGCCCCACCTCATAAGTTTGGTCAGATTCCGGACCAAAGGACTGTGCCGGCGATCCGGGCGGCAATGGCGCGGTCAGGCGGGTGGTCCAGCCACCGGTTTTGAAACCCTTGGCGTACGAGACGTACGCCATGAGGTCGGAATCGAAGTGATATTGCGCCCCGAGGGTGGGCGTGAACTCATTGAAGTTCTGATGGTTCTCGCCCAGCGGGTAAACCTGATTCGGATTGTTCGGATTCGGAAAGCCCAACGCCTGCTGGCAGGTCAGCGCGGGCGGTGCGCCGATCAGGGCTGCTGAGGCACTCGGGGGATAGCAACCGGATATCTTGTAGAAAAACTGATTCAGGTCCTGTTGACCGCCCTCGAAGGTCTTATGGTCCTCGGACTCGCGGCCGCCGACCGTTAGACCGAAGGCATCGGTGAGCTTGTAGTCTGCGTGGAAGTAGGCCGCGTACGAGGTGGTCTCGAGGGAATTTGGCCCATCGATCTGCAACAGGCCGCCGCCGAAGGTCACATAGTCGTGGATGTAGCCGCCTTCGTTGAAATAATACAGACCGCCGACAAGTTTTAACCTGGAATCCAGCAGGTCCCCGATCAACTGCACCTCTTGCGAAATCTGGTGCTGGCCTTCGGCAAAACTCAATTCGAAGAAGTCGATAGGTGAGCCGTCGGCATCGAACCCTGGGGTCCAATGCAGAGCGCGCCAGCCGGTGATCGAGCGAAGCGTAAAGGCCGGATCGAGCGCCCAATCCACCGTGAGCGCGCCGCCGTAGGAATTCAATTTGTCGAAGTTCTCACCGGTGGCATAGGTAGTATCGATATTCCCGGTGTTGGTTACGGCCGGGCCATACAACAGGCGTGTGGTAGCTGGATTCAGGTTGGCTTGCCACAAGGGCGTGCCGACAATGTTTCGCGCTCCGCACACCAGCGCCGCAGTGGGCGCGAATGGAATCCCCAGCAGACAGGCGTTGTAGAAGGCGCCGAACACGGCGGTGGGACCCGAAACGTTGGTCGCCAGCACGGTGTTCGCGGTGGACGGCTGATTGGTGTGCGTCAAGTCGAGCGACAAGGTCGCGGTCAGCTCATCCGTTGCTTTCCACTGAAACTTGGCGCGCGCCACCTGCTGGTTGGTACCACCCTGGGTGTCGAAGGCCTCGGTACCTGAACTGTGCAAGGCACCGACGGGGTCGGAGACATACGGCGTCGGCGACGGATAGGGGATGCGCTTCTGATAGCCGTCCTGGAACTGGTCCGAAAAAGTAAATGTCGACAAAAGATTGTCCGCAATCGGGATGTCCGCCATCACCGCGACGTCGCGGCGGTTGAAGCTGCCGCCGGTGACCTGGGCTTGAACCGCGAATTGATCGCCCGGTGTGCGGGTGACAATACTGATGGCGCCGCCGATGGTATTACGGCCAAACAATGTGCCCTGAGGGCCGTTCAGCACTTCGACGCGTTCGACATCGAGCAGATTCTGGTTGGCACCGACCGTGCGCGCGAAATAAACGCCGTCGACATAGACGCCGACGCCGGGATCAAGGTTGAAGGCGAAGTCGTCCTGGCCGATTCCGCGAATGGACGCCGACAGTACCGAGTTTGAACCCGAGAACGGCGAGCCCGCGTCCAGATTCACGTTGGGTGTCATGGTCGAGAGGCTGTGAATGTCGACCACGCCCTTGGCTCGCAGGTCGGATTCCGAATATGCCGTGATGGCGATGGGCACGTCCTGGATGTTCTCGACGCGTTTCTCGGCGGTGACTACGATTTCTTCGAGCGTCCCGGTATCCGCGACCGTTGCGGTCTGCGAGTAGGCAGTCAGCGGCAACAGACTACCTGCAGCGATGACCCACGGCACTCCTTTGCGCGTCATATCTCTCCCCTTAGGATCTTCTTGTTCCTAGCGACCGTTACCGGTTGCGCAAGGTCTTCGCTCGAATCGATGGCACCATATTCAGGCTACGCTCCACGAGCGATCGTGGTACATGGACGCAATCGAGAGGAACTTGGACTTTTCGAACTCGGCCGATCAGCCCCCCGTGCCGGTGACCGACGGCGACTTCGGTTGCATCAGCAAACTGACGCCGGTACGCGGCTTCTTCGTCGGCAATCTAAGCGGGCATCTGTCCGATACGCTCAAGGTGGCGCGTTCGAAAGAGGGCGGCGTCTACCCGGTGGGCTCAGTCGTGCAGCTCGTGCCTACCGAGGTGATGGTCAAGCAGCCTCCAGGGTTCAATTCGATCACGCATGACTGGGAATTCTTCGAGCTCGATGTGGATGCGCAAGGCTCGACAATCCGCAAGCGCGGCTTCGCCGAGGTAGTCAACCGCTTTGGTGGCAATTGCTTTGGCTGCCACATCGCGGCACGGCCGCAATGGGATCTGATCTGCGAGACCGACCACGGCTGCGCGCCCATACCGTTGACCACGCCGATGATTCGCGCACTACAGCACACGGACCCGCGTTGCCCGGGCTCAGATCACGTAAGCGCCGAGGACAGGCAGGCGCTGCAGCAGCTGGCCGAGCTGCAGAAGGTAGGGCCACCGACGAGCAGCGACGCCGCGCATTGACGGGCCTCGTTGCCGAGGCGACCAGAGCTATTTCAGTTCTTTCAGGTAGGCGATGATGTCCGCGCGCGCCTGCGGGTCGTCGATCTTGAAGAACATCTTGGTGCCGGGTACCAGCGCACTGGGGTTGGTCAGCCAGCGGTCCAGGGTGGCCTCGTCCCAAATCAAACCAGAATTCTTCAGTGCCGTGGAATAGGAGTAGTCTTCAACGCTTCCTGCACGGCGCCCGACGACGCCACGATGCCTGGGCCCTAAATCATTGTCATCAATAGAGTGGCAAGCCTGGCATCCTTGGTACAGTGCCTTACCATGGGCCGCATTGCCGTCGGCAGCGCCGTCCGCCGAAGCTGGCGTCACCCCAACGACAGAGGTAGCCCCGAGGAACGCGCTGACCAAGAGATTGCTGATGCAGAGTGTATTTCGCTTCATCGGACTGCCCTCATGCCTGTTAGAGGACAAGACCGCGGCCGAGGCGAATTTATTCCCGCTCGAATATCAACGGGTGAAAGCAATACTTGATCGCCGCTATCTATCGAATGCGGTGCCGCATCCGTAATCCATACTATTCCGGGCTACCGAGCGACCATTTCGACGGCCTGCGAGCGACGATCGTTGGCCACGCGAGCGTGCTGATCCAGGCGGGTGGTCTGAACGTCCTCACTGATCCGGTGTGGTCGAGAAGGGCAAGCCTGCTGGCGTTCGCCGGTCCCCAGCGCGTCTGAGCGCCCGGGATCGCCTTCGAGTCCTTGCCGCAGATCGACGCCGTACTGCTTAGCCACAATCATTACGACCATATGGATGTGGCGACGCTGCGCCGGCTCAACAGCGAACATCGTCCGCTCATGGTGACCTCTTTGGGCAACGACGCGATCTTGCGGCGGAGGATTCCGGGCGTCCGGGTGGTGGCTGGCGACTGGTGGGACCGTATCGCGATCAGCAAGGGCGGGGAGGCGCTTACGCGCCGCGCTGGTTCATGAGCGCACAGCACACCGATCGATCGGCATTCACTGGGGCGTCTTCCAGCTTACCGACGAGCACTGAGTTACGAGCCAGTTCGAAGCCTCTAGCCACCTGCCGGAATTGGCGGAATGCGCCGGACATCCTTCCTGCTTCCCGGCATCCAATTGTCGATGACTTGACATTAGGGGGCGCACTCGCCACCTTAACTATCGGTCTCACGGCAGGCTGAGAGCGAGGCCCGCACGGTGCCGATCGAAGTAATGTCACAAATTCTGGCGGCGGGTGGTTTTCTGCAATGAAGCGACCAACAAGTACATCAGCAAAACGGCAGACAATTGTCGCGTGGGTGCTGCGAATTACCCTGGGGCTTGCATTTCTGCTAATAGGATTTACCAAGTTCACCGGCACGGCGCACTCGATCGATTACTTTGAAGCTATCGGATGGGGGCAGTGGTTTCGCTATCTGACCGGATTCCTCGACGTGGCGGGCGCGGCACTTCTATTCATGCCCCGATATACCTTTTACGGAGCGCTCGTGCTCATCAGCTCCGTCGGAACGGCGACGGTGCTTTCCGTTACAGTGCTCAGAGGCAATCCATTCTGGGGCGGCCTGGGCATGGTGCTGCAGCCGCTCATACTCACGTTACTCACTGTTGCACTAGCTTGGCTGACGTGCCCGCCCAGACAAGTCCGATTTAGCGCGGGCGAGCCTGAAGAGCCGGTAGACAGCAGCCGACCACTGCTTTAGGAATGCTACCTCGAGCGGCCAGTTTAGACAGGGGACTGTTAGAGTTTTTGTTCGCTTTCGCTCATCGCTGATACTCCAGCCTCACTTTAGCCCCCAAAAAGCCATGTCTGAGACGCCGCCCAATCCGGCCGAATTGTCAGTTGCCGACTCCGGCCCGGTGCAAGCTACGCCAACCCAAGTTCCGATGGCCTCAGCTCCCAAGGAGCACGCTCCTATGTTCGATATACATCCCGCCCACCACGCCGCCAATAGCTGGAAAGAGTTCTTCGTTCACATCGCGACCATCGTTATCGGCCTGCTCATCGCCGTCGGGTTGGAGCAGACGGTCGAATACTTCCACCATCGTCACCTGGCCAGTGAAGCGCGCGCGAGCATTCAGCGGGAGCTCATCGAGAACGTTTCGATCGGTCAAGGGAACGGAAATGGTCTCCTCGCCGAAGAGAAGTCTCTTGAAAAGGACCTGCAGCTGCTCGACTCCGGCACCTCCGATGCGCAGACGCTCCAGGCCCTGCAATACTCCTGGGATTTGCACAAGCCCGAAGACGCGGCCTGGAGCGCTGCCAGGATAGACGGCTCGATTGCGCTGATTCCGTCGAATGAGATCGGTGCGGCAAACTATTTTTATTCCAGCAACATCGAGCTGGCCCCGCTCCTCTTCGCCTACTTCACGGACATCGATACCGCTTCAGCCATCCTGGATCACTGCAGGGCTATCGGCAAACTTCCCCCAGAGGAGCGGGGTCAACTGCGAACTTTGACGGTATCCGCCGTGGGGCGGGCGACGGTTCTCTCTCGCATATTGCGGGAACAGTTGCGCGTCATTACAGGCACCGACCTGGACCCCCACTGAAGCCTCTAGGTGCAGCCTTCGGAAAACTCTCATTTCATCGCCGCAATTGTCACGCAAATCGCGTTCGGACGCTCGGAGGTGGTGTCCCACGCCGGCTATTAACTCGGCGCCTGCGGAGGATCAAATGGTTCAACCGA
Source organism: uncultured Gammaproteobacteria bacterium (assembly GCA_963735775.1). GTDB lineage: Bacteria > Pseudomonadota > Gammaproteobacteria > Steroidobacterales > Steroidobacteraceae > FEN-1191. The sequence goes on from CAVTMG010000001.1 coordinate 988,643, forward strand.
CTGCACGTCGATGGATTCACAGGTGAAATCGGCCTCGAGTCCCATCTCTGTCCCTCCCCACTCAACGTGAATATTGGAACCCGCACCATAATCCGCAGGCACCGCTCGCAGTCCAATGCCCATGACGGGATTTTGATAACTAAACAACTCCATGTTGAACCGGTCAATTGCGTTGAATCGCAAGGTTACAAGTCGATACTTGCGTTTACCGACATCGTCAGGATCGAGAATCGAAAACGATGACCTTCGCAGTCAGGGACGGCGGGATTCGCGCCGCCCAATTGCTAGACACGACAACTTCAAGGTGATTGCCTCGATCGAGAGTAACCGAGACAATTTCGGCGTCCTCGAAGTGTGGCCAGACGCCGTAGACATCGATCAGCTTGCTCGCGTCGCGGATGCGACTCATGACCAAAGGTGTGAGCTCCGATGCAATCGGTCGTTCTGGATTCGGGATTTCATCAGGGTGGTCCATTGCCGAACTAGGTTATCGAAGGGGTCGAACCTCAGCAACCCGCGCGCGTAGCCCGCCTCGGCCCCCCATACCTTCGTTGGGAATTCGAGTAAATTCGAGTAGACTTTCCCGCACGCGCCCAGACAGGCGCGCCCCTGGGAGATCAACTACAGTGAGTTTGCGTTGCAGACGCTTGCGGACGAAGATCCGCGGCGTGGTGCTCTCTTGCATCGCGGCGCTGTCCGCGCTCCCAGCCCTATCCAGTGCCGCTTCCGACACGGCTGCCGCACCAGGCGCGGATACCGTGGATTACAACGCCTTAGTCCGCGATCTCACTTTGAGCCGAAATGCTGACGGCAGAATCACGATGGCTATCTGGATGCCGGATACCTTCTGGCGAGCCGCACTTCAGAACAGCGGACGACTGACAGATAAAGCGATTGGCGACTATGTCGCGGTCGTGCACCCCTATACCTTGATCGCAGTACTGGACGCTCAAAAGGGTATCGCCGCGTTTCACTTTGCGGACATGGACACGTTGCTCACTGATGTCACTATCGAGGATTCTCACGGAACTACCTACAGCGCGCTTCCGCCGGATTCGGTCGCAGAGGACATCCGAAATATCATCCAGGTGATGCGACCCTTGTTGTCGAGCATGATGGGCGCCATGGGCCAGCATTTGGAAATACTCGTTTTCCCGAGCGTAGACAAAGCCGGGCATCCCATAGCCGACCCAAAGAGCGACGGTTCGCTGACTGTCCATTTGGGCAATATGGCGCTGCATTATCGACTTCCGCTCGGAAGCATTTTACCGCCGTCGGTGGACCCCAAGACGGGGGAGTCCTTTCCCGGCAACTACCACTTCAATCCATATACTGGCAGCAAGCTCGTAGAACGGCCATCCGACACGCACGCTGTTTCCACGTCAAAGTCTCAATAAGCTTATTGCCCCGCGGCGCTCTCCTGGTCTGCTGGATTGGTCGCGGTTCGCAGCTGGCTACTCCCCGGCTGAAAAATTCCGGCATCGCGGCCATTAATCACCAACTCCGCGCGACTATATTGGGAATCGCCGGAGTGACGATCTCAGGGCGCAATCACGCCAAACCGGGTGGCGGGACAAAACCGCCGTTGGCTTTCTCGATCAGTTCCGCGAGCTTCAACGGTGTCCGATCCTCCAGCCACGGACCGACAATCTGAACGCCGATCGGTAGCCCCTCGGCCGTCAATCCGATTGGGATCGATGTCGCCGGCAGGCCCGGACAAGATCGCTACGCCCGGCCACACGAGCTGATTCATGTAGGGAAAGTCCTGGTTGTCGATCATGATTCGGCGAGTTCGCTGGTTCGAAGAATGATCGTGCGGATAGGCTGGCGTCGGCATGATCGGGCAAATCACCGCGTCAAATTCCACAAATAGTGCGCGCCATTGCGCTCGCAAGCCGGCACGCATTCCATCACAATTGACCCAATCGCGATGGCTTAGCACGGCACCGCGCAACATTTCAGCCTCGAGGCTTGCGTCATCCGGCTGCAGATTTGCCGCCTCCAATTTCATCCTGTCGTATACAGCCGGTGGAAATGCCGCAGCGAGAAACGACATCAGAAGGTGCATGTACAGTCGCGACGAGCCGACAAGATCCGGCAATAGCACGCTTTCGCGCGCGATCTTCGCGCCGGATTTGGCAAGCTGCGCCGCGAGCCCTTCGATCGCCGCGCGGATACTCCCCGCAGTCGGCATCAGCGGGTGCGTGTCGAGCACGAGAATGCGGAAGCCCTTGATGTCGGTGTGGCGCGCCGCAGGCAACGCGAGCCGGTAGCCACGACCAGCCTCGATCTCGTCCGGGCCGGCGATAACGTCGAGCAGATCGGAGAGATCGCTGGCCGAGCGACTCATCGGGCCGACGACAGCCAGATCGGGTTCGAACGGCAGCGGTGGGTATGGGGGCGCCGTATGACCGCGCGACGGAATGAGCGCGAAGGTCGGCTTATGGGCGTATACGCCACAGAAGTGCGCGGGAGCACGCAAGGACCCGCCGATGTCGGAGCCCAGCGACAGCGGCCCATAACCGACGGCGAGCGCCGCCGCCGAGCCACCCGACGATCCGCCCGGGGTTCGTCCGAGGTCGAACGGATTGTTCGTCGTGCCGTAGATCTCGTTGTAACTCTGCCAGTCGCCGAGCCCGACTGGAACGTTGGTCTTGCCCAAAACGACAGCGCCGGCGGACTTCACCCTGGCAACGGCCAACGCATCCTCCTTCGCCATGAAATTCTTTTGCTGAACGAAGCCCCAGGTCGTCGGCAAGCCGGCGACGTTATAGGACTCCTTCATCGTCATCGGGATGCCGGTCAGCGGGCGGATTTCACGCTTCGCGATCGCTTCGTCCGCCGCGCGCGCGGCATCGAGCGCACGCGAGAAATCGCGCACGCAGATCGCGTTGATCCTGGGATCGTGCCGCTCGATCCGGGCTATCGCATCCTGCGTCAGCTCGAGCGCGGATACCTGCTTCGCCCGAAGCGCCTGCGACAGCTCGCGTGCGGTCTTAAACGTCCACTCGGGATTTCCCACAGCCAATCCTTCGCATCGTCTTCAAGCGGTCCACTAACGAAGCAGTTGCCACGAAGTCTACGCCTGACCTACGGCTTTGGGTCCAATACCGCCCACCCCAGGCCGATCCCCTGCGCTATCACAGTCATCACGTGAAATGTGAAACGCCTTACGGCGCGACCACAATATTGTTGTGCACCCCTTTTACCCCATCGGTTTCCTTTGCGATCGTTTCGGCACGATTGCTGGCCTCCTTTGTGGGCGCTGTGCCGCTGAGCCAGACGATGCCATCACGATCGGTATTGACCTTTACATTCGTCAGCGTAGTCGGCTCCTTTGCCAAGAGCTTGGTCTTTACCTTCGTGGTAATCGCCGAATCCTTGACATACATGCCCGGATAGGACGCATCGGAATCTGCGGCGTATATCGTCGGCGCCCCAATGGCGCCCATAACAGCGAGCGCCACAACAGCGATTGTCTTCATAGAATTGTCCTCACTCGTCAATGGAGAATAATGTTTCTGGTCCCCGTGCATACTGGGCAAAGCGCACTGCGCAGTCTGTAGGATGGACGCCCCTGTCAGATTGGCAACTGCTCACTCGCCGCTCGGCAGGTCGGTCACCTTGCGCTCGGCCAACGGACGGAACATGAGCGCTTGCTGCGCCACGGCTGCCCAGGGCATAAGCAAGCAAACTGAGCTGACCAGGACGGGAAAAAGTCGCCGCATAAAACCTCGCGGACCGAAGCTTAACTCAGGCCCCGATCGGCCGCTTCCGAGTCGTCATTACCGCGCGACCCCGTCTGCGACATGTCTTAGGGCGCGAGTCAGAAGTTAGGATTGCTCATGGTGCCGGTCCGGCCACGGGGCAGGTCGCCCGACGGCTTACGACCCATCGGTTGGAACCAATACCTGGTGCTTGAGCAACATCCGGACTCCGCTCGCCCATCCGTCCGGACCCCCGGCAAAGTTGGCGGCCTGTTGATCAAGTACTTTGCCGGTTCGAGCGTCGGTGATTTGAATTACAACGTAGTAGTCCGTCTGGGTAACTCTCTTCACGACTCCAAGCAGCGCCTGGTCGGCGCCGGCCCGCAAGGCGATGCCGGCCTCGCAGCCCTCGCAGTCGCGCAGCGCTTTGGCCCGGACGGGTTCCTCATCGGTCTTGGGCAGGTCAACGAGGAGGTAGCGGCCCGATTCCGCAAGCATCTGGCGCGCCTCGCTGCTCGCCTTGTCCAATGCCGCCTCGGTGCTCATCGTCTGTCCGATCAGCGCCGCCGCCGGCGTGGCATCGTCGAGTTCGAAATCGAACACCGCTAATTTGACTACCGAAGGTCTCGGTGGAGGCGCATCTACCGGCGCCCCGAACGGTCGGACGCATTCGGCATGGCCGCTAACTGGATTGACAACCGCCTCCTTGCATAGCGCAGCAGTTCCGGATTGGGTATCCGGGCCATCGTCGGGGCGGGCGATCGCAATGGACATCCACAGCGTGCATGCCGCGAGAGCCCAGCTTGCGATGGTCGTAATTTTCTGTTTTTGCATGACAAACTCTCGACTGCCGAGAATGCCGGCGAGGTACCTGCGGATCGGGCAAGTAGGCCACGATCCAGCCGATGCTACAAGGGCAGATTGCCCGACGCTGTGCAGAGGGGATGCGAGTCGCGGCTGAATGTCGCGTTCGGCGCGGATGTGGTTAGTATTACTCCCCAGAGTTTCGAAGTCTTGCTGATCGCTTAGCGGCTTGCGGCCGCGCTGATAGGGAAGTGCCTATGCGCATTGTTGGACTCAGTCAGGGCCTGTTCGCCATCGCATTGGCGAGCGTCGCGATCTTGAGCCTGAGCTATGGCGACTTCGTTCCAATAGGGCAGTTCTTTCCGGCATGGATACCGTGGCGGCAGACTTGGCTGTACGGATCCGCGCTACTGGTCCTGGTAGCTAGCGCCGGCCTTTGCTTCTCGCGCACGGCCTTGCCGAGCGCGTTGACGATCTGCGCGTACCAGGCAGTCTGGGCCCTCATCTGTGCGCTGCCGGTTCTCTCCCAACCGCTGGGCGTGGGGGCGTGGTATGGATTTTGCGAAGCTCTGGCGCCGCTTGTCGGCGCCTGGATCCTCTATGCCATGTTGCGATGGCAATCGGCAGGATCGCAGCCCATCGCCGGCGAGCGCGTCACGCGCGTGGCACAGATTCTCTTTGGACTCACCTGTGTCTTCTACGGATGGTCGCACTTTGCTTACGCTGATTACACCGCCAGCATGGTGCCTGCCTGGCTACCTGGCCGGTTGGGAATCGCTTACTTCACGGGGCTCGGTCACGTTGCCGCTGGAATTGGCATCGTTGTTTGGATTCTGCCCCGTCTGGCGGCCACCCTCGAAGCGATCATGATGAGTTCGTTTGGCCTGCTGGTTTGGGTGCCGAGCTTTTTTGCGCATCCCCGGCCCGCCTGGGCGGGGTCGCCGCAAAATCAATGGTCAGAACTCGTGGTGAACTTGGTGTTGGCCGCCGCCGCGTGGCTGGTCGCGACTTCATTGAGAAACCGCCCTTGGGGCTTGCACTCGCGTTCACGCGTCTGAGGAATGCCGCGAAGAGAACGAATAACGCTTTCACGAAGACTCGTAGAACCTTCGATACTTGGGAGCTCCGTGTCTGCGCAACCGGGGCTTGCATCCCACCGTGTGGCTTAGGGCCCGCTCCAAGGTTTGTGAGATTGTCCGTCGGGTTGCGAATTCCTGCGGTCGGCTCGATGACTCGGTACAAACCACCCGAAAAGCAGGAACTCAAATAGGTTTCGGAGCTTTCCCGGTCTTGGTGCGCTAACGCCACCCTCTGGCGTTGACTGTTGCGCGTCAAGATCCCACACGAGGTCTAAAGCCTCGGCGGCCTTTTCTTCAGGGACCATGATGTCTCGAGTGTTATAGGCGTTGATCTGAACGCCAGGGAGTAGGCCACCGATGCCCCCACCCCGTACAAAGCTGGGAATTCCACGAGCATCCAGCATGGCCACAATTGTAGCGATCTCGGAGTCCGATTCGGGCGACAGCAGCCTGATGAGCGCCAAGGTAATATCCGCGGAAGTAAGTCGGATAAGCGTAACTTAAGGCACGGGCGGCTGCTTGAATTGCATGCGCGCATCAGGCAGCTTGTCGCTGATCTTAGGGAGCCGCCGACTATCGGGGCGACGAGCATGGCAAGCATGGGGGCGGTTCGAAACATTGGGAGGGCCTGGGTAAATCGCGGCCCCCTACGAGGGCTTAGGGCGATGTCAGCAGATATGGCAAGATCGGTAGCACCGCGGGGGAGGGGCTATCGGCTCTGGCTGGGCCCACGCTTAATCCAATGCTTCAGAAAGTCCCCGGAAAATCAGTCGTATAGCGGGCGTTTCGAATCCCGTCTCCGGCCCTGCAGGCAGCATCAGCCACTGTGTATCCGAGGATGTCCTCTGCCTCATCTGACCAGTCTGTGCTAATAAACGGGGTGCACAAAAAAACGCGCGAGGGGTTCATGAAACACAAGGGCGCATTACGCCGCGTTCGCCGATGACGACCGACACACCCGTGCCGGTCGATCTGGTCAACGTTAATGGCACCCGGCTCCTTTCCAGCGATACCCGGGAACTGTATCGGCAGAAGCTGGCACGCATCACCCTCGACTCCATGGTGCAGTTCGTCGGGCTGCTGGATGCCAACGGCACCGTGCTCGAAATCAACAAGGTTGCACTCGATGCCGTCGGCATCAAACTCTCCGAGGTCGAGGGGAAGCCCTTCTGGACGACATTCTGGTGGAGCGTCTCGGAGCAGATTCGAGGGGTGCTCAGAGAATCCATCGCCCGCGCTGCGCAGGGCGAATTCGTTCGCTGGGACACGGAAATCTACGGACGCGCCGGCGGCAAGGAAACGATAGTCATCGATGCCTCGCTCTGCCCGGTCACGGACGTGCGCGGCAAGGTCGTGTTTATCACGGCTGAAGGACGCGATATCAGCGCGAAGAAAGCCCAGGAGCGTGAGATCGCGCAGAAGAACGAGGAGCTGCAGGCGCTGCTGGTGCGCATCAAGGAGCTCGATGAGATCAAGAACCAGTTTTTCGCCAACGTCAGTCACGAGCTGCGCACGCCGCTGGCGCTGATCCTTGGCCCGGTCGAACGGCTCAAGCGCGCGGAAACGGACCAGGCCGAGCGCAGCGAGATTGCGGAGATGATCGCTCGCAATGCACGCATGCTGCTCAAACACGTCAATGATCTGCTGGACATCTCGAAGCTCGAGGCGGGCAAGCTCCATATCGAGCTTCGGGCAACCGATGTTGCCGCGCTGTTGCGATTCGTGCTGTCGCATTTCGAGGTGCTCGCCTCGGAGCGGCAGATCGACTTTAGCGTGCAGGTGCCCGAGCATTTGCTTGAGGCGGTCGACCCGGAGAAGCTCGAACGCGTGCTCATGAACCTGGTTTCGAATGCGTTCAAGTTCGTTCCCGCAGGCGGCGTGGTGCGCTGCATGGCGCAGGTGTCGCGCGAGAGCGTGATCATTGCGGTGGAAGACTCCGGTCCGGGTGTGAGACCCGAGCTGCGCGAGGCGATCTTCGAACGCTTCCGCCAGGGAGATGGCGGCAGCAGCCGCCAGTTCGGCGGTACTGGCTTGGGGCTGGCCATCGCGCGCGAGTTTGTCGAATTACATCGTGGCACGCTGCAGGTGCGCGATTCGGCTCTCGGGGGCGCGCTGTTTGAGATCACCTTGCCGCGCCGCTTGCCGGAACAGGACGAGCTGCCGGAAACGGCTGCGTCCGCAAGACACGTTGATGCGAACGTGATTGCGGTAACCATCGATGAGCTGCGCACGCCCGCATCGAGCCAGCCCGGCAGCAAAGCGCCGGCGGCCTCGCACGGCGAGCGCGCGCGGGTACTGGTGGTGGAAGACAACGCGGAAATGAACCGGTTCATCTGCGAGGCGCTGGCCGATGACTATCAGGTGCGCTCGGCTTTTGACGGCGAGGAGGGCCTCGCGGCTGCGCTGTCATTCGATCCGGCGCTGATCATTACCGACATCATGATGCCGAAGGTCAGCGGCGCGCAGATGATCGCAGGCATACGCGCGCGGCCGGAGCTTCAGCATGCACGCATAGTGGTGCTCTCGGCCAAAGCCGACGAGGAATTGAGAATTCGCCTGCTCGAGCAGGGAGCGCAGGATTTCATCGTCAAGCCGTTTTCCGAGGGGGATCTGCTGGTACGGGTGCGCAATCTCATCGCGGCGCGGCAGGCGCAGGAGGCATTGCGGGTCCAAAGCCAGTACCTGAGCGATTTGTTTCAACGTGCTCCGGGGTTCATGGCGGTGGTACACGGGCCGCGCCACGTATTTGAGCTGGCCAATGCCGCCTATCTGACGCTCGTGGGACACCGCGATGTCATAGGCAAGCCGTTTCTGGACGCGTTGCCGGAGTTCGCCGTGCAGGAGTTTCCGGCGCTGCTCGATCAGGTGTTTACAACAGCTGAGCCTTATGTCGGCCGTGCCAGGAAAGTTCTATTGCAGCGCAGCCCCGGGGCGCGGCTGGAAGAGCGATACCTGGACTTCGTCTATCAGCCGCTGCTGGCAGCCGATGGATCCGTGTCTGGTGTTTTCATCGAAGGCAGTGATGTCAGCGAGCGCTGCGCCGCCGAAGAAGCGCTGCGACAGGCGGATCGCCGCAAGGATGAATTCCTGGCGACGCTGGCGCATGAGTTGCGCAACCCGCTGTCCCCGATTCGCCATGCCGCAAAGATCGCGCAGAATTCGAGCGTCACCCCGGCGCAACTCCAGTGGTCGCATGACGTCATCGACCGGCAGGTCGAGCACATGTCGCGGTTGCTGGACGACCTGCTGGATATCTCGCGCATCACCCGCGGCAAACTCGAGCTGCGAACCCAGCATCTGGCGCTGATGGAGTGCATCACCGCTGCCGTGGAGTCGACGCGTCCGTTGATCGAGGCCAAGCAGCACCGCATCGAGATCGAGGTGCGCGCAGAGGAGCCCATCCACATCGAGGCGGATCCAGTGCGGATCGTGCAGATCTTCTCGAACCTGCTGACTAACGCGGCGAAATATACCGATTCGGGCGGACGGATCAGTGTAAGCGTGCGGGCAGTGGGCAAGGACGTGGAGATCTCGGTGCGCGACAATGGCATCGGCATTGCCGCCGACGTGCTGCCGCAGGTGTTCGTCATGTTCTCGCAGGCGACCTCGGCGCTCGAGCGCTCCGAAGGCGGTCTCGGAATTGGACTGTCGTTGGTGCGCGGGCTGGTCATACTGCACAGCGGCAGCATCGAGGCGCACAGCGAAGGCCTCGGCCGGGGCAGCGAATTCGTGGTGCGCCTGCCGCGTTCGCGGACGCTGGACGCAAGCGACAGCACTGTCGCCCGGCAATCGGCGCCCAAAGCATTCAGGCCATTACGGATACTGGTCGCGGATGACAACCGCGACAGCGCCGATTCGTGCCAATTGCTGCTCGAGGCATCCGGTCACACGGTGCGCGCCGCCTACGGCGGCGCCGAGGCAGTCGATGTTGCGGGCAACTTTCAACCGGAGGTGGCACTGCTCGATATCGGCATGCCCAGGATCAACGGCTTCGAAGTGGCGCGCCGGATCCGTGCCATGCCGTGGGGTCCCGGCGCGATGCTGATTGCGGTCACGGGCTGGGGGCAAGAGCAGGACAAGCGCCAATCGCTCAGTGCCGGCTTCGATCGCCATCTCACCAAGCCCATAGACATCGATGCGCTTGTGGGGCTGCTCGAGGGACGTGCCAGTCAGCCAGACCACGGCTGATGCGCAGCTTCACCGGGTGGGCAATTGTGTGGCATCCCAGCCACCGCCGAGCGCCTCGATGAGCTGGACGCTGTCCGTGAGCTGCTGCATGCGCAGGGTGGCGGCCGTCTGCTGATTGCTGAGCAAGGTAGTCTGCGCGCTGATCACATCCAGGTAGGGATCGAGACCCAATTTGTAGCGATCGGTGGCGATCGCCAGATATCGCTGCGCGGCACTGACGGCGGCGTCCTGTTGCTGGACCTGCTGCGACAGGATTCGCAGCGCTGCCAGGTTGTCCTCGACCTGCTGGAACGCGGTCAACACGGTCTGCCGATAGTTGGCCACGGTCTGATCATAGGCGGCGCGGTACTGTTGCACCGTGGCGCGGCGCAAGCCGCCGTCAAACAGGGTTTCCGCCAGCGCTGGTCCCACCGACCAGTAGCGGCTGGGCCAGGTGAGCCAGTTCGACAGCGAAGAGCTCTCAAATCCGGCCGTGGCGCTGAGCGTGAGGGTTGGATAATAGGCGGCTGTGGCGACGCCGATCTGGGCGTTGGCCTGTGCCATGAGCCGCTCGTCCGCGGCCACGTCGGGCCGGCGTTCCAGTAACTGCGATGGCACGCCGATGGGAATCGGCGGGGGATCGGCCGTCAACGGTTCGACCGGGATCGAGAATGTGGAAGCCGGCTGGCCCACCAGCAGGGCAATCGCGTGTTCGTACTGTGCGCGCGCGATCCCGAGATTGGTGTCCTGGGCCTGCGTGGCCTGCAATTGCACCTCGGCCTGCGCCACCGCCTCCTCCCCGCCGATGCCGGTGTCATAAAGGGCCTGATTCACCTGCAGGGATTGCTGATAGGCCACCACGGTCGCATCCAGCAATTGCTTCAGCGAGTCCTGGGTTCGCAGCTGGTAGTAGTCGACCGCGAGTTCGGCCTGCGCCGTCAGGCGGGCGTTTTCCAGATCGGCGGCGCTGGCTTGCGCGGCCGCGACATTGCCTTTCACGGTGTTGCGCACGCGGCCCCAGAGATCCGGTGTCCAGGAGGCGTCGAAGGGCAGATCGTAGTCGGTGAAGGTGCGGCCCGAGGCGGCGGGTGCCGCGCCCCCCGATTGCAACAGGTTCGCCGACGAACGGCTTCTGGTGACGCTCGGGTCTACCGCCAAGGTCGGGTAGTACTGGGCTCGGGCTTCCTTGACCAGGGCACGGGCCTGAAGAAAGCTCGCAAAGGCCGCGGCAATGTTCTGGTTGGAAACATTAACCTGCTGTTCGAGCGCGTCGAGCTGCGGGTCGTTGAAAAGCTGCCACCATTGCCCGTGCAGCACCTCATCTTTCGGCTGCGCCACCTTCCAGCCATCCGCTTCCTTGTACGCGGGCGGAGATTGCACCGCGGGCCGGTGGTAGGTGGGGCCGACCGCGCAGCCTTGCAGCAGGCTCGACCCCAGTAGCGCCATGATGAATTTGCGCGCCGGCTGATTCATGCGGGTTGTGCTCCGGGCAGGGCGGTTGCGGCGGGTTTTTGGGAGCGATGCGCCCACCAGAGGCTGAAGCGGTCCATGTAGAGATAGACCACCGGCGTCGTGTACAGCGTCAGCAGCTGGCTGACGATCAGGCCGCCGATGATGGCTATGCCCAACGGCCGTCTGAGCTCCGAGCCGGTACCGGTACCAAAGGCCAGCGGCATGGCGCCAAACAGCGCTGCCGTGGTCGTCATCAGGATAGGCCGGAAGCGCAGCATGCAGGCTTCAAAGATCGAGTCCCTGGTGTTCTTGCCGTCCTGGCGCTCGGCCTGAAGCGCGAAATCGATCATCATGATGGCGTTCTTCTTCACGATTCCGATCAACAGCACGATACCGATGATGGAAATGACGTTCAGGTCCTGCTTGAACAGCATCAGCGCGAGCATCGCGCCGACGCTTGCCGGCGGCAGGCTCGAGATGATGGTCAGCGGATGCACCAGGCTTTCATAGAGAATCCCGAGCACGATGTACACGCACAGCAGGGCCGTCACAACCAGTACCGGTTCCGAGGACAGCGACTGTTGATACGCCAGCAGCGTGCCGGCAAAAAATCCCTGAATCGACGACGGCGTGCCCAGTCGCTGTTGCATTTGTTGAATGTGCAGCGTGGCATCGCTCAACGAAACCCCCGGCGACAGATTGAATGAGGCCGTGACCGAGGGAAACAGGCCGGTGTGGTTGACGGCCAGCGCGGTGGTGGTGGTCTGCGGCGTTGCCAGCGCCAGCAGCGGAATGCTGCGACCGCCGGAGGATTGCAGGTAGACATCCTGCAGTCCTGCCGGGCTTTGCCAATACTGTGGCGCCAGCTCCAGTACCACGTAGTACTGATTCAACTGCGTATAGATCACCGACACCTCGGACTGACCGAAGGCACTGTACAGATCCGAGTCCAGCGACTGCACGGTGAGACCGAGCCTGGCCGCGGTCACCCGGTCATAGGTCAACAACTCGTCCAGTCCGCCATTCTGTTGATCGGAGTTCACGTCCTGAAATCCGGGCAGGCGCTTCATCTCCTTGAGCAGGACGGGTCCCCACTTGGTAAGGTCCTTGGCATTGTCCGATTGCAGCGTGTACTGATACATCGCGTTGCCGCCGCGGCCGCCGATGCGCAGATCCTGGGCCGCCTGCAGAAACGTGGAAGCCACCGGCAGCCGGTTCAGCTTGGGGCGCAGGCGGCCGATGACCTCGGTGGCGCTGACTTTACGCACGTTAAGCGGCTTCAGGGCGATGTAGACGAATCCGGTATTGGTGGCGCCATTGCCGCCGGTGAAGGCGATGACATTGTCCACGGCCGGGTCGCTCTTTATCACCCCGACGATCTGCCTGACGGAGTTGTCCATGGCCGGAAAGGACGAGTCCTGCGGGCCCTGCACCCCACCGGTGATGGCGCCCGTGTCCTGCTGCGGGAAAGAAGCCCTTCGGAATGATGACGATCAACAGCACGTTCAGTGCGATCGTGAGGCATAACACCACCATCGTCAGCCGCGGGTGACCCAGCACCCATTGCAGGCTGCGCCGGTAGTTGCCCAGGAGCCAGTCAAAGGCTCGCTCATTGGCCCGGTACAGACGCCCGTGCTTTTCATCGCGCTCGCTCTTGAGCAGGTAGGCGCACATCATCGGCGTGGTGGTCAGTGAGATCAGCATGGAAATGACGATCGCAGTCGACAGGGTCACCGCGAATTCGCGGAACAGGCGGCCGACGATGCCGCCCATGAACAGCAGCGGGATGAAAACCGCTACCAGCGAAACGCTGATGCTCAGAATGGTAAAGCCGATCTCCTGCGCGCCTTTGAGCGCCGCCTCCAGTGGCTTCATGCCCTGCTCGAGATGGCGCGAGATGTTCTCCATCACGACGATGGCGTCATCGACCACGAAACCGGTGGCGATGGTCAGCGCCATGAGCGACAGGTTGTCGAGGCTGTATCCGAACAGGTACATCACCGCGAAGGTGCCGATCAATGCCGCCGGCATGGCCACCGTGGGAATGAGCGTGACGCGGGCATTGCGCAGGAACACGAACACCACGGCGATGACCAGGGCGATGGAAATGAGCAGCGTGGTCTCGACGTCGTGCACCGAGGCGCGGATGGTGGTGGTGCGATCCAGTACCACCGTGGTGTCGATGCCGGACGGGATGGAGGCCTGGATGGATGGCAGCTGAGCGCGAATGTTGTCGTTGGTCTGGATGATGTTGGCGCCGGGCTGACGGAAGATGATGATGGGAACGGCACGCTTGCCGTTCAGGTAACCCGCCGCGCGCACGTTCTGTACACCGTCCGTGACCTGGGCGACATCGGACAGCCGTACGGCGGCGCCGTGGTTATAGCCGACCACCAGCGGCTGGTAGTCGGCGGCGTGCGAGATCTGGTCGTTGGCCAGGATGTCCGCCGTCACGATGCCATCCGAGATCTGGCCCTTGGGCGAATTGCTGTTCTGCAGACTCAGTATCGATTTGATGTTGGCCAGGGTGAGTCCGTGGTTGGCCAGTTGTGTCGGATTGACGTCCACGCGCACCGACGGCAGCGCGCCGCCGCCCACGGCGACCTGACCGACGCCTTGAATCTGAGACAATTTCTGTTCTATGACGGTGGAGGCTTCGTCGTACAGCTTGTCGGGACCGAATTTGTCCGAGGTCAGGCTGAGTATCATGATCGGCGCGTCGGCCGGATTGACCTTGCGGTAAGTGGGATTGGAAGGAAGATTCGCGGGCAGATAGGATCGGGCGGCGTTGATGGCCGCCTCGACATCGCGCGCGGCGCCATCGATGTCGCGGCTCAGATCAAATTGAATCGTGACCGTGGTGGTTCCCAGCGAGCTGGCCGACGTCATCTCCGTGACGCCGGCGATGTGTCCGAATTGCCGCTCCAGCGGTGTGGCCACCGAGGAGGCCATGATCTCGGCGCTGCCCCCCGGAAGGCCGGCGCCGACGGATATGGTTGGAAAATCCACCTTTGGCAATGGTGACACCGGCAGCACGCTGAAGCCGATGGCGCCCGCGATCACGATCGCCACGGTGAGCAGGGTCGTGCCCACGGGCCGGTCGATGAAGGGCGAGGAAATATTCATGCCGGCGCCGCGGCTGGCGGCTTGTGCGCGAAGCGTTGCGCCAGGCGATCGAAAAATATGTAGATGACCGGCGTGGTGTACAGCGTGAGCGCCTGGCTGAGGAGTAATCCGCCGACCATGGCGATGCCCAGGGGTTTGCGCAGTTCGGCGCCGATGCCGGTGCCCAGTGCCAGCGGCAGACCCGCCAGCAATGCGGCCATGGTGGTCATCAGGATTGGACGAAATCGCAGCAGGCAGGCTTCGTAGATTGCGTCGGTGGAGTTCTTGCCCTGGGTACGCTCGGCATCGAGCGCGAAGTCGACCATCATGATGCCGTTCTTGGTGACGATGCCGATCAGCAGGATGATGCCGATCAGGGCCACCACGTTCAGGTCCTGGCCAAAGAGTAGTAGCGCCAGCAGCGCGCCCACGCCCGCCGAGGGCAGTGTCGACAGAATCGTGATCGGGTGAATGAAGCTCTCGTATAACACCCCGAGCACGATGTAGACGGCCACCAGGGCCGCCAGAATCAGCAAGGGCTCGTTGGAAATCGAATTGGTGAATGAGGCCGCTGTGCCTTGAAAGGCCGCCTGCAGGCTGACCGGCATGTGCATGTCGCGCTGCAGTGTATCGACCGCGGTGATCGCGGCGCCCAGCGAGGCGTCGGCGGCCAGATCGAATGAGATGGTGACAGCGGGGAATTGCCCCTGGTGGGTAATGGTCAGGGCTTCCGTGGTCTTCTCGAAGTGCGAGAAGGCGCTCAGCGGTACCGCGTTGCTCGGGGTCGAACTGGTGGCGCCGGCGGACGTCGCGCCTTTGCTGGCGGTCGCCGTCGAGGTGCTGGCGGCCAGCGCGTTCGCCGGCGGCGAAAGGGTGTTGGCGGCGGGCGTGTAGAGCGCGGTGCCGGTCAGTGCATTGGATCCGGCGGATGAGGAACCGATGGAGGCGAAGGAGGCTGAAGCACTGGCGCCACTGGCGCCGGTGGAGGCGCTGGATTGGATATAGAGATGATTGAGTTTGTCGGGGTCCTGCTGAAACTGCGGCTCGCTCTCGAGAATGACGTGATACTGATTCACCTGCGTATACATGGTGTTGATCTGCCGCTGACCGAAGGCGTCGTACAGCGTGTTGTCGATGGTCGAGGGCGCGATGCCCAGCCGCGAGGCGGTGATGCGGTCAATGACCAGGTAGACGGCCAGGCCGCCCGGCTGCTGGTCGGTGGCGACGTTGGTCAGTTCGGGAAGCTGTTTGAGCCGGTCGATGAACCGGCCGGTCCACAGATTCAATTCAGTGCTGTCAGGGTCCTCGAGCGTGTACTGGTACTGGGTGCGGCTCACGCGATCATCCACGGTGATGTTCTGCACCGGTTCCAGGAACAGCTGAATTCCCTGGACCTGCGCGAGCTGGCGGGCGAGCCTGGCGATGATGACCGGCGCCCGGCTGCGTTGCGACAGCGGCTTCAGCGTGATCGACATGCGCCCGCTGTTGGTGGTGGTGTTGGTGCCGTCGGCGCCGATGAAGGAGGACAGGCTTTCGACCGCCGGGTCGGCGAGAATTATCTTTGCCAGCTGCTGTTGCTGCTCCGCCATGGCCCTGGCGCTGATCGTGGGCGGCGCCTGTGAAATACCCTGGATGACACCCGTGTCCTGAACCGGGAAGAAGCCCTTGGGGATCACGATGTAGAGGAAGATCGTGAGCATCAGGGTGGCCACGGCCACCAGCAGGGTGATGGTCTGAAATCCCAGTACCACCTTGAGCGTGCGGCCGTAGAAGGCGATCACGCGATTGAAGACGCGTTCCGAGGCCTTGAACAGCCGTCCCTGCTGCTCCTCGGGTTTGTGCCGCAATATGCGTGCGGCCATCATGGGCGTGAGCGTCAGTGAAACGATGGCTGAAAAGCCGATGGTCACGGCGAGCGTCACCGCGAACTCGCGAAACAGGCGCCCGACCACATCACCCATGAACAGCAGCGGAATCAGTACCGCGATCAGTGCCACGGTCAGCGACAGGATGGTGAAGCCGATCTGCTCCGCGCCTTTGAGCGCCGCCTCCAACGGTTTGACGCCGTGTTCGATATAACGCGAAATATTTTCGATCATGACGATGGCGTCGTCGACCACGAAGCCGGTGGCTATGGTCAGCGCCATCAGTGACAGGTTATCCAGGCTGTAGCCCAGGCTGTACATCACTGCCAGGGTGCCGATCAAGGACAGTGGCACGGCTACGCTTGGAATGATGGTGGCGCTGATGCTGCGCAGGAACAGAAAGATCACCAGCACCACCAGCGCGATCGCCAGCAACAGCTCGAACTCGACGTCGGCAATGGACGCCTTGATACCGGTCGTCAGGTCGGTCAGTTTGGTGACCTGGATTCCCTTGGGCAGATTGGCTTCCAGCTGCGGCAGCAGTTGTAGGATGGTCTTGACGACGCTGATGGTGTTGGCCCCGGACTGACGCTGCACGTTCACGATCACGGCGGGGGTCTGGTTCATCCACGCGGCCTGATTGTTGTTTTCAATGCCATCGACGACTTTCGCCACGTCGGTGAGCATGATCGGCGCACCGTTGCGATAGGCCACCACGACGTTGCGATAATCCTGGCTGGTCACCAGCTGGTCGTTGGCGTCGATCTGATAGTCCTGCCGCGGACCGTCAAAGTTGCCTTTGGCCGCGTTGACACTGGTCTGAGTCAGGGCCGTGCGCACGTCCTCCAGATTGATACCGTAGGAGGACAACGCGGCCGGATTGGCCTGAATACGCACCGCGGGTTTCTGTCCGCCGCTGATGGTGACCAGGCCGACGCCGGTGAGCTGAGAGATCTTGGGCGCCAGCCGCGTATCGACGATGTCCTCGACCTTGGAGAGCGGCATCGCGGTCGAGGTGATCGCCAGTGTCAGCACCGGGGCATCGGCCGGATTGGTCTTGCTGTAGATCGGCGGGGAGGGCAGGCTCGAGGGCAGCAGGCTTTGCGAGGCGTTGATGGCGGCCTGAACCTCCTGCTCGGCCACGTCGATGTTCAGACTCAGCGTGAACTGCAAGACGATCACGGATGTGCCACCGGAGCTGGTGGAGGTCATCTGGCTCAGTCCCTGGATCTCGCCAAATTGGCGTTCCAGGGGGGCGGTCACGGTCGTGGCCATGACGTCCGGGCTGGCGCCGGGGTAGAAGGTGACAACCTGGATCGTGGGGTAATCGACCTGCGGCAGGGCCGATACCGGCAACTGCGTGTAGCCCACCACTCCGATGAGAAAGATGGCGGCCATGAGCAGCGAGGTCGCCACCGGCCGCAGAATGAATTGGCGAGAAGGGTTCACGGCGTACTGATCCCGCTCGTGTCTAGGGCGCGCTGGTTCCGCTGGCGATGGTGGCGGTGGTGGCGGGGGCGACCTTGGCATTGTCCTGCAATTTATCGAAGCTGCTGTCGGCGACTATCTCGCCGGGCTTGACGCTGTCCACCTGCGTCATGCCATTGTCGGTGACGCCGGTCTTCACTGCGCGCAGATGCGCGACATTGTTTTGAATCACGTACACGAACGATGCCTGCCCGTTCTGCTGCACGGCCGAAGCCGGGACCACGGTCACGGCCTGCAGGGTATTCACCAGCAGGCGCGTATTGACGAACTGGTTGGGAAACAGCGCGGCATCCTTGTTGTCGAATACCGCCCTGACCTTCACGGTTCCGGTGGTGGTGTCGATCTGGTTGTCCAGCGCCAGCAACTGGCCGCTGGCGATTTTTGTCTGCGCCGTGCGGTCAAACACGTCGACGTCCAGCTTGGCGCCGGTGTGCAGGCGCGCCACCACCGGCGCCAGGCTGTCTTCCGGCAGCGTGAATATCACCGTGATGGGCTGTATCTGTGTGATGACGGCCAGCGTCGTGGCGCCGCTGGACTGCACGACATTGCCCGGATCCACCAGCCGCAGGCCGATCTGGCCGTCGATGGGAGCGGTAATGTGACAGTACTCGACCTGCAGCTGATCGAATTGCACCGTACCCTGGTCGTTCTTCACCGTGCCCTGATCCTGCAGCACCAGCTTTTCCTGATCGTCCACCATCTGCTTGGCGATCGCATTGCGCTCCAGGGCGGCGCGATAGCGCGTCAGATCCATCTGCGCCTGATCGAGCACGCTTTGGTCGCGTTCCAGGGTGCCCTGAGCCTGCAGCAGGGTGGCGCGGTAGGGACGCGAGTCGACGTCTATCAGCGCCTCGCCTTTGCGTACCACCTGGCCTTCCTTGAAATTCACCGCGACCACCAGTCCATTCACCTGGCTGGTGATGGCATTGGTATAGACAGGCGTTACCGTGCCTATGGCCTCAAGGTAGACGTTGATGTTGCCGGTGTGCGCGGTGGCGGTGGTGACGGTGATCCCGGCTGCCGCGGCGCGCTGCGCCGCCGCCGCCGCGGCTTCCTTGGCCTCGTGATGGCGCCAGATCAGCACCGCCACGACGATCACGATGACGATAATGGCCAGCAGGCTGACGCGCCAGAATTGCCTGTTTCGCGCAGAATGATCGATAGCGTAGGCGGGGGTATCGGTGTCGGGCGGCATTTGGCATGTGTCGGAAAACGCGCTGTACGATAGCATGCGCGTCATGTGCGCAAGCTGTCACAACGGTTAACAACACTTAATGAGAGCCGGCAGGGATTCAACGTGAAGATCTATTCCTGGAACGTCAACGGTATTCGCGCGGTACACAGGAAGGGGCAGTTCCGGCCGTTCATGGAGCGCACCAGCCGGACATCGTGTGCCTGCAGGAAACCAAGGCCGAGCGTGGACAGATCGAGATCGAGCTGCCCGGCTATCACGAGTTCTGGAATTCGGCGGTCAAGAAGGGCTACTCGGGCACTGCAATTTTTTCCAAGCACCAGCCCATCGCCGTGATCAACGGCTTTCCCGAGAGCTTCGCCAAGCGCTTCAAATTCGCGGACGAACTATTGCGCGACAGCGCCGAAGAGGGCCGCGTGATTGCCGCGGAGTTCGAAAAATTCTATGTCGTGACCGTCTACACGCCCAACGCCAAGGACGACCTGAGCCGCATTCCATTGCGCTTCGAGCACTGGGATCCGGCATTCCTGGCCTACTGCCAGCAGCTCGAGAAAAACAAGCCGGTCATCTTCTGCGGCGATCTCAACGTCGCCCATACCGAACTCGACCTGGCGAACCCGAAATCGAATCGCGGCAAGAAGGGTTTCACCGACGAGGAGCGCAAGGGCTTTCAGAACTTGGTGGATGCGGGATTCGTCGACACCTTTCGGCTGTTCAAACAGGGCAATGGGCACTACACCTGGTGGAGCCATTTCGCCAACTCGCGCGCGCGCAACATCGGCTGGAGAATCGACTACTTCCTGGTGTCAGCAGCGCTGCGGCCCGCGGTGCAGGCCGCAGACATACATGCCGATGTGCTGGGCAGCGATCACTGCCCGGTCAGCGTCACGCTCGCCTTCTAAAGGCTCACGGGCCGGCGCCGGTGCCCGGAATGATCCCGGGGATCAGGTACTGCTGCACCAGCACCAGCAGCGCCAGCAGAATCGTGAACACGATGCTGTGCACGAAGGTGCGCGCAAACACCTCGCCCTCCTGTCCTTTCAGCTTGGTCACGGCCACGCCGGTGGCGATGTTCTGCGGCGAGATCATCTTGCCCATGACGCCGCCGGAGGAGTTGGTGGCCGCGAACAGCACCGGATTGAGGTTGAGCTGGCTGGGCGGCGACCACCTGCAGATTACCGAACAGGGCATTGCCGGAGGTATCGCTGCCGGACAGGAAGACCGCGAGCCAGCCGAGGAAGGGCGAGAACAGGATGAACAGATGTCCGGCCGAGGCGGCCGCCTTCACCCAGGGTGTAGGCCAGTCCGGAGTAGTTCATCAGGTAGGCCAGGCCTACGATCAGCATCACGGTAATGATGGCCAGCCACGCCTGGCGTGTGGTGTGACCAATGCAGCGCACGAAGCCCGCCGGCGACAATTTCACCAGTGCTGCGGTGATGATGGCCGCCACCAGGATCGCGGTACCGGTGGCCAGGGGCTGAAAGTTCCAGATCGCCGCGTACGGCTTGTCGTGATACAGGGTGATCGAGATCATCTTGTGCAGGCCGGGCCACTGAATCGCCTGCTGCCCGATGGCGGCGACCTTCAGGAAGGTCCAGACGATCACGATGGCCGACACCAGTGATCCACGGCAGCCAGCCCTGCCAGGCCGGTACCGCGGCGGCGGCCGCGACGTTCGTGCGCCAATCGGGTGTCCTGAATGGTGAACTCAGGATCGCTCGGGGCATGCCACACCTTGAGAAACAGCAGCGTCGTGATCAGGGAACCCAGCGACGACAGCACGTCGGTGAGCGTGTAGTTGATGAAGTTGGAGCCAGGAACTGAGCAACCGCAAAGCTGCCGCCCGCGACCAGCAGCATCGGCCACAGCGCGCGCACCGAGCGCCAGCCGCCGTACAGCGCGATGACATAGAACGGCAGAATGATTGCCATGATCGGCAGCTGCCGCCCGACCATCTGCGCCAGCACCGTTGCGGGCAGGCCGGTCACGGCACCCAGCACGGTCACCGGCGCCCCGAGCGCACCGAAGGCCACCGGGGCAGTGTTGAAGATCAGTACGAACACCAGCGCTTCGAGCTGGCGGGAAACCCAGCAGGATCAGCAATGCCGCGGTGATGGCCACCGGCGTGCCAAAGCCCGCGATGCCTTCCAGCAAGGCGCCGAAACAGAAGCCGATGACCACCAGAATCACGCGGCGGTCCTGCGGCAGATTGGTGATGATCCAGCCGCGGAAGGCCTCGAACCGGCCCGACTGCACGGCGACGTTGTACAGCAGCAGGCCGTTGAACACGATCCACATCACCGGCCAGAGTGCGAACACCGCACCGTTGAACACCGAGCGCACGGCCAGCCCGGCCGGCATCTGCCAGAAATACAGCGCTATGATCAGGCCAACGATCAGGCCGCCGAGCGCGGCCTGCCAGGCGGCGCGCCGCAGTACGCCCAGTAACAGCAGCACCGTCACGACCGGCAGGATCGCGACCAGGCTCGACAACGCAAGGCTGTTGCCGACCGGCGTCATAAGCTGATGAAACATCGTGCCCCCTAATTCTTTTATCTTTTAGTGCCGAATGTTTAGTGCCCAACGGCGGCTCACGGGTTAGCCGCCGCTGCACAATATCGGCATATTTTCCCGGCTGCAACGTTGGGTTCGGCGTCACGGCAGCCGTCGGATCCTCTAAGTCATTGAATACATTATGTGGTGCATCCACTTCCCGGCTGCGGGCGTAGTACTGCATGCAATCGAAAACGACGTGGCCATGGCGCTGCCGCACCCTCGCCAGCACGCTGCTGGCCGGGGCGGCTTGCTCTGCGGTCCAGGGGCAGCAAGTGGCCACGGTGGACTATGCGCTGCAGGAGGTGGTGGTCACGGCACAGCGGCTGCAGTTGATTGGCACCGCCACCACGGCGAGCGAAGGTGTGGTGGCCGATGACGAACTCGCGCTCACGCCGGCTTATCGCCCCGGCCAGCTGCTCGAAACCGTGCCGGGCCTGGACGTCACGCTGCACAGCGGTGAGGGCAAAGCCAATCAGTATCTGATGCGCGGCTACAACCTGGATCACGGCACCGATCTGGCCACGTTCGTCGATGACATGCCGGTGAATGAACCCTCGCATGCGCACGGACAGGGCTATACCGATCTGAACTTCCTGATCCCGGAGCTCATCACCCACGTGACCTACACCAAGGGCACCGGCTACGCCGACGAGGGCGATTTTGCCTCGGTGGGTTCGGTGCACTTGGGCTACCTCGATACGATTGCCGATCAAGCCGCGTTAAGCGTGGGAACATTCGATTATCAGCGCGCATTCACGGCCGGCTCGATGGCGTTGGGCGCCGGCAATCTGCTCGGCGCCCTGGAGCTGATTCACTATGACGGTCCCTGGAGCACGCCGGGCGATCAACGCAAGGTCAATGCCCTGGTGCGTTACAGCGCGGGCGATGCGCAGGACGGCTATTCGCTCACCGCATCGCTGTATCACGGCCTGTGGAACAACCAGACCGACGTGCCCGAGCGCGCCATCGCGCAGGGATTGATCGGCCGCTTCGGTCAGCTCGACCCATCCGATCAGGGCAGCGCGCAGCGCGCCAACCTCACCGGCGAACAGCACTGGATGCTCGGGCCGGGGCAGCTGAGCTTTTCGGCTTACCTGTTCAGCAATCATTTGACGCTGATCAATGATTTCACCCATTTTCTGGTTGATCCGGTCAATGGCGACCAGGAAGAGCAGCAGGAGGACCGCACCACCCTGGGCGGTGCCATCCGCTATCAGCGTCCGCTAGAGCTGCTGGGCCGGGACAACGAGCTGCTGCTGGGTGTTCGGGGGCGCTACGATTTCCTCGAGGTGTCACGCATACCCACCAGAGATGCGCAGCCCATACCGGCCGCCGATGATCCGCTCGGCTTCAGTGAGCGCGACCAGATACGCCTGGACAGCAACGCCGTGTATGCGACAGGTGAGCACGCACTGGAGCGACTGGTTTCGCAGCGTCATCGGATTGCGCGAAGACTTCATGTACGGCAGCGACACCGGCACCAACCCCGGCTCCGCCAGCCGGGCGCTGTTGCAGCCCAAGGGCAGCCTGATCTTCAGGCCCGCTGCCGGTACCGAGCTGTACCTGAGCGCTGGACGCGGTTTCCACAGCGACGATCTGCGCGGGGTCAACCAGGCGAGAATCACCAATACACCGGGCGCGCCGCTGATCGCCAGCCAGACGGGCGAGGAGATCGGCCTGCGCCAGGAGCTGTTCGAGCACCGGCTCGCGGCGACCGTGGCGCTGTTCAATCTCGATGCCCAATCCGAGATCACCTACAACCCGGATGTGGGCATGGACAGTGCCGGGCCGGGCAGCCACCGTATCGGCTATGAACTCAATGCCACCTACCAGGTGCTGCGGTGGCTGGAGTTCTACGGCAGCTTCTCGCAGGACCGCGCCAGGTTTGTGACGCCTTACAATGACGGTACCGGCCATGTGGGCTACTTCCTGCCCAACGCACCCTTTGCCACCGGCTCGCTGAATATCTTCGTGAAGAACCTGGGCGCCTGGAGCGCCGGTCTGGAGTATCGCTACCTGGGAGCCTTTCCCCTGTCTGCCGATGACCGGGTGCAGGGATCGGGTTATGGCGAATGGAATGGCGATATCCACTATGGTCTGGCCGGTGGCTGGAGCGTTGCCGCCGGAATCTTCAATATTCTCAACAGCAAGGCCAATGCCATGGAGTACTGGTACGTGGATCGCCTGCCCGGTGAGAGCGCCGGCGGACAGGCCGACGTGCACGTCCATCCGCTCGAACCGCGGGCCCTGCGCCTGAGCATTTCCAGGAATTTCTGAGTAGCGTGCGTGAGCGCTACTTGACGGGCGCGCTGAAATCGGCAAAATAGCTGCCTAGGCAGTAAATGTTTTGGCAGTAAATGCCCAGGCACGTAATGGCGCCGCAGCACTACAAGGTCGAGAGCTACCAGGCCCGCAACAGCGTCGGCTACCTGGTCAAGCGCACCTATGCCTTCATGCTGGATGTGCTGGAGCCGGCGTTCGCCGAACACGGTTTCACCTACATGCAGTATGTGATCCTGATGCAGCTGCGCGCGCGCCTGGCGCTCAATCTGCGCGACATCTGCCACGAGTTTCGCCACGACAGCGGCGCGCTCACGCGCGTCATCGATCAGCTGGCGGAGCGCGGACTGGTCGAGCGCCAGCGCTGCGCCAAGGATCGGCGCAAGGTGGATCTGCACCTGACCGCGGCCGGGCACAGGACCTGCGAGCAGCTGATTCCGCTGGTGGTCGACAAGCTCAACCGCGCGCTCGCCGGCTTCAGCCGCGCCGAGCACGCCGAACTGGTGCGCCTGCTGGGCAAGTTCATCGCCGGCATGCAGCCGGAACTTGCGCGAACGGCCGACTGAAAGCCATGCGCGGCAAATTGCTTTTGATCACGACGGCAATTGCGGCGCTGGCCGGCGGCTGCGTGCTGCCGCCCAAGGACTCGCCCAGGCAGAGCGCGGTCGAGGCGCCCCAGCTCGGACTCAGCGCCTTGCCGGTCGCGCCGGCAGACGATGCCTGGTGGAAGGCGTTCGACGATAGCCAGCTCGATGCCCTGATCGAACGCACCTTCGCCAGCAACCCGTCGCTGGCGCAGGCCTCGGCGCAGCTGCGTGCGGCGCTGGCGCAAATCGATGCGGCGCACGCCGGTTTGCTGCCCAAGGCAAGTTTCAGCGGCAGCGCCCTGCGTCAGCACGCGCCGGAGCATTACATCATTCCGCCGCCGCTGGCCGGCAGCGACTTGTGGATGGCGCAGATCGGCGCCAGCCTGTCCTGGGACCTGGACTTCTGGGGACGTCAGGCCAGTGCGCTCACGCAGGCGCGGGCGCTGGCTCAATCGGCCGACCTTGAACGCGAGCAGACGCGGCTGCTGCTCGCTTCCGCATTGGTTCAGGCATACGTCGATCTGTACCGCAACGATGCGCTGGCCGAGATCGCCTTGCAGGCCGAAGCGCAGCGACAGCACATTCTGGATCTGACGCGTCAGCGCGTGGCCGCGGGCCTGGACACGCGCCTGGAATTGCGCGAAGCCGAAAGCGCGCTGCCGCAGGCGCGGGTGCAGCGCGCACAGGCCCAGGCCCAGGCGGAACTGGCCGTGCACGCGCTGGCGATGATTGCTGGAGAGGGTGCCGAAGGTTACGCGGCCATCACACCACCGAACCTGAACCTGGACGCGGTGCTGCCGCTGCCAGCGCAGCTGCCGATCAATCTGCTGGCGCGCCGTCCGGACATTCTGGCCGCTCGAGCGCGCATCGCTGCGGCCGATGCGCAGCGGCAGGCGCTCCGCGCTGCGTTCTATCCCGATGTCAGCCTGCGCGCGCTGGCGGGCGTGGCCAGTTTCGGCTTGAACGATCTGTTCGAGGCCGGCGCCCGCGGCTATGGCGTCGGGCCGGTGGTATCGCTGCCCCTGTTTGATGCCGGCAAGCTGCGCGCCCAGTACCAAAGCCGCGAAGCGGCGCTCGATGCGGCCGTCGCCGTCTATAACGACACGGTGCTGCACGCCGTGCAGCAAAGTGCCGATCGCCTCACCAGCATCGATGCGCTCAGCCGCGAGCGCGTTGACCAGGACGCGACCCTGCTGGCGGCAAAGGACGGCTATCGCATCGCCGAAGAGCGCTACCGGGCGGGGCTCGCGGGTTATCTGTCGGTGCTCAGCGCCGAAACGCAACTGCTCGACGCGCGGCGCGAGAGCGTACAGATCGTGGCCGATCTGGCGATCGCGCGCGTCAGCCTGCTGCTGGAGCTGGGCGGCAGCTTCGATCCAAGGACTTCTCTATGAATACCGCACCACACCCGCACAACGGCGCACGCCGCCTGTGGCTGCTGTTGCTCAGCGCGCTGGTGCTGATCGGCGGCCTCGGCTATGCCTTCTACTGGCTCAGCTACGCCCGCCACTTCGAAACCACTGACGATGCCTACGTCAATGGCGATGTGGTCCAGATCAGCAGCCAGGAGCCGGGCACGGTGCTGGCCGTGCATGTCGATGACACGCAGCTGGTGACCGCCGGCGCGCCGCTGGTGGAACTGGATACGGCCGACGCCGATGTGGCGATGGCCAACGCCGAGGCGGAGCTTGCGCGCAGCGTCAGGCAGGTGCGCGGACTGTTCGCCCAAGGGGCGCAACTGCGGGCACAGATCGAACAGCGGGAGTCGGCGCTGCGCACCGCCGAATCCGACCTGCAACGCCGCCAGGGTCTGCTGGCCGACGGCGCCATTTCCGGCGAAGAGCTGGCGCACGCGCAGGACAATGTCATCGCCATGCGCGCCGCGGTCGCGGCCGCGCGCGAGCAACTGGCGCAGACTTTCGCCCAGACCCAGGGCACGCGCATCGACAACCATCCGCAGGTGCTGGCGGCCGCCGCGGCGTTGCGCAACGCCGCCCTGGCGCTGCATCGGACCAGGCTGGTGGCGCCGGTGGCCGGTGTGGTCGCCAAGCGCAGCGTCGAGGTCGGGCAGCGCATCGCGCCGGGTGCGCCGCTGCTGGCGGTGGTGCCGCTGGACGATCTGTGGATCGACGCGAATTTTAAGGAAGGCCAGCTTGCCCACATGCGCGCCGGTCAGCCGGTGACGGTGCAGGCGGACCTGTACGGCGGTGCGGTCCAGTTCCATGGCCATCTGGTGGGACTGGGAGCGGGCAGTGGCAGCGCCTTCGCGCTGCTGCCGGCGCAGAACGCTTCGGGCAACTGGATCAAGATCGTGCAGCGTGTGACCGTGCGCATACTGCTCGACCCGCAGGAGCTCAGCTCGCATCCGCTGCGCCTGGGTTTATCGGCGCACGTGCGCGTGGATCTGCGCGACAGTTCTGCGGCGGCGCCGGACAGCCTGGTGCGCAACACACCGCAGCCGGTTCAGACCAGTGCCGGTGATGATCCGGCCATTGAAATCCTGATCGCACGCATCATCGCCGAGAATTCCGGACCGGTTGCGGACGCAGCAACGTGAACGCCGCCGCACCGGGCGCCGCCGCACCGAGTGCGCCGCCGCTTCTGGGCCCCGGCGTGCTGGCCATCACCGCGCTGGCGCTGGCGCTGGGAACCTTCATGCAGGTGCTGGATACCAGCATCGCCAACGTCTCGATTCCAACCATTGCCGGGGATCTGGGTGTCAGCGCCGATCAGGGCACCTGGGTCATCACCTCGTTTGCGGTATCCAACGGCGTGTCGGTGCCGCTGACCGGCTGGCTCATGCAGCGCTTCGGCGTGGTGCGCACCTTTGTGCTGTCGGTTGTGGCCTTCACCGCGGCATCGCTGCTGTGCGGGCTGTCCTGGAGCCTGCCTTCACTGCTGGTATTTCGCGTGCTGCAGGGCGCGGTCTCCGGTCCCATGATTCCGGGCAGCCAGGCGCTGCTGATCAGCATATTCGGGCCGGCCCGCCGAGGCATCGCGCTGGCCATCTGGTCCATCACCGCGCTGGTCGGACCGATCGCCGGACCGCTGCTGGGCGGCTACATTTCCGACAATTACCATTGGTCATGGATTTTTCTGATCAACGTGCCGGTGGGTGTGTTCTGCGGCTTCATCTGCTGGCGCTTTCTGCGTTCCCAGGAAACCGCGACGCGCAAACTGCGCGTCGACGTGATCGGCCTTGGGCTGTTGGCGCTATGGGTCGGCTCACTGCAGATCATGCTCGACAAGGGCAAGGATCTCGACTGGTTCCAGTCCACGCCCATAGTGGTGCTGGGGCTGGTGACGGTGATCGCTTTTGCCGCCTGGCTGATATGGGAACTCACCGAGAGTGCGCCCATCGTCGATCTGTCGTTGTTCAAATCCCGCAGCTTCGCGCTCGGCACGCTGGCGCTGTGCCTGGGTTACGCGGTGTTCTTCGGCAACATCGTGCTGCTGCCGCTGTGGCTGCAGGAACAGGTCGGTTACACCGCCACCTGGGCCGGACTGGTGGCCGCCCCGAGCGGTGTGGTGGCGGTGATGCTCTCGCCGTTGATCGGCAGGCTCATGGCGCGCTATGACGCGCGCTGGTTTGCATCCGCATCGTTCCTGTTCTTCGGCATCTCGTATCTCATGCGCGTGCGCTTCACGGCCGACGCCAGCTTCATGACCTTTGTTCTGCCGCAGCTGGTCCAGGGCATGGCCATGGGGGTATTTTTCGTCTCCATGCTGGCGATTTCGCTGGATCGCCTGCCGCCGGAAAAAATACCGGCGGCCTCTGGACTATCCAATTTCCTGCGCATCGTCGCCGGCGGCTTCGCCACCTCGATCTTCACCACCTTCTGGGATCGTCGCGAGGCACTGCATCAGTCCCGCCTCACGGAACTGGTGACTCCGTACGATCCGGGCTACGTGCAATCCCTGTCGCAACTGCACGCCCTGGGACTCAACGACCAGGCGGCAGCCGGCTTGTTGACGCGAACGGTGATCGGGCAGGGCTACCTGCTGTCGTCGCTGGACCTGTTCTATCTATCCGGCTGCCTGGCGCTGATCCTGATTCCGCTGTGCTGGATGGTGCCGCGCCCGGCGAGTGCGATCGGTGCGGCCGCGGCGGATTAGTGCTGCGTATACAGTGCGGCGGTGGTACCGGCTAAGCGCGCACGCGTGTCGGCGCGTTCGGCGGCGGCAAACGCGGCCGTGATCATGCGGTGTGCGGATTGCCAGCGCCGCTGGGAATTGAGCAGCACCAGCCAGACGCGATGGCCCGATTGTTCGGCCAATGCGATCAGGCAGTGCCCGGCCTGGGCGGTATAGCCGGTTTTGAGTCCCATGACGCCACCGAGCCGGCCGAGCAGCTGATTGGTGTTCTTGAAGCTAAGCACGTGGCCTCTGCCGGTGGTAATGCTGAACTGCTGCTGCGCGACGATGCGGGCGATGCGCGGATCCGCGTGCGCGGCAAGGGCCAGCCGCAGCAAATCGTTTACGGTCGAATACTGCTCGTCGGCATCGAATCCGCAAGGGTGAACAAAGTGCGAGGCGTGCATGCCCAGCCGTTCGGCGCGGGCATTCATGCGTTCGGTGAAAGCCTGCACACTGGGTGCGGCGTGTTCCACCAGCACCATGCAGGCGTCATTGGCCGAGTGCATGAGCATGGCGTTCAAAGCGTCCGCGGCCACTACCGTGTCACCGGTGTGCAGACCCACGCGCGGGTGCGTGATGTGCGCGGCGGTATGACTGACGTCCAGCACGGCGTCGGGGTGCCAGTCGGAATCCAGCAGCACCAGCGCGGTCAGCAGTTTGGTCAGCGAGGCCGGCGCGCGGTGCATGTCGAGATTGCGGCCCCAGAGCAACTCGCCGTCGACCACCACGCCATAGGCCACCGCGGCCTGCGGATAGGGGTCGAGGCCGCGATCGCGCGGGCTGGCCCAGGCGCTGCCGAACGCCGCCAGCAACGCGCACGCCAGCACTGTGCGCAGCGGGGTACCGAGCCTCGTTTTCCCTGACATCACGGAGTAAAAGCCCTTATGAATCTAGATGTTCTGCGGCACATAATGCGTGCAGTCTAGCTTCCAGCGCAAGCGGGCGGAAGATACTGGATCACATCACAGCCACTGGCGCACGCTGGCTTTGTACTCGCTGTAGCTGGCACCGAACTTGGCGGAAAGAATGCGTTCCTCGGGCGCTATTTGAAATCGGTTGATGTAGAGCACGAACACCGCCGGCCCCAGTGCGGCCCAGGGTGTGGCGAGAAACGCCATCCATGCCAGCAGCACCACCAGCACTCCCAGGTACATGGGATTACGCGAAACGCCGTATACACCGGAGCGGACCAAGGAAGCGGCGGCCTGCGGCTGCATGGGATTCATCGTGGTCTGCGCCTGACGAAACGACAGTGCGGCGGCGATGGTGAGGGCGATGCCCGCGACGGCCACCGGCAAAGCCGTGACGGTGCGCACCAAGGGCGGCAGGGCGAGGGCGGGTGACACCCTGGCGACGACCCACATCCCGGCCGCAATCACGACGGCGAGCGCTGGCGGTGGGACCTTGAGCTCAAGTGCCTGCATAAACGGGCGGTATGTTAGCGTAGGAGATTGACTTTGGTGCCCTTTGTGCGTCGCACAACAATACTCTCCGGCCAGGAATGAACCAGATCAATACTGCCGCGTCGCCCGCCACGCCGCCGGAACCCGAGTTCAGTTTCGACATTGGTGAGGACGCCGACTCGCTCGAGCGCATGTGCGCGCTGTACGCACGCTTCGGCGATATCTACCGGGTGCAATCGCCAGCGCGGCGCGGCTATGTCTACGTGGTCAACCACCCGGACGACGTCAAGCGCGTGCTGGTATCCAACCACGCCAACTACCGCAAAGGTTTCGGACTTGACCGCGTCAGGATGCTGCTGGGCAACGGCATCGTGACCAGCGACGGCGAGCTCTGGCGCACGCAGCGCTACATGATGCAACCCATGTTTCACCGCCGCGTGGTCACGCAGTTTGCGGCGGTGATCGATGGCGCCAACGATCGTCTGCTCGATCGCTGGCAGCGCAAGGCGACACTGGGCGAGCCGATCAATGTTACCGACGAGATGAGCGAGGTCACGCTCGACTTCATACTGCGCGCCATCTTCGGCGATGACCTGGACCGTCTGACGCAGCAGATGGGACAGAATCCGTTCGACATCATCACCAAGGACCCGGCCCGGGACCTGGCGTTTGCCTCGCGGTTCTATCAGCTGCGAAAGCTGGTGATCGAGATCGTCAAGCGCAGGCGCGCGCAGGCCAGCGAGTGTCTCGATTACATCGGCATGCTGGTTGAGGCGCGCGATAAAAGCAGCGGCGCGCCCATGGGTGAGCGCGAGCTGGTCGATGAAGTCATGACGCTGATCGTCGCCGGCCATGAAACCGCGGCCAGCGGCTTGAATTCGGCCTGGTATCTGCTGTCCCAGCATCCCGAGGTGGAAGCAAAACTGCATCTCGAGGTCGACGCGCTGGGCGAGCATAAAGCGGCCAGTCTGCAGATTAGCGAATCGCTGGTGTACGCCCGCCGGATCGTCGATGAGGCACTGCGCCTGTATCCGCCGGTCTGGGTGCTCTCGCGTCAGAGTATCGGGCCCGACCGGCTGGCGGGCTACGACATCCCC
Source organism: uncultured Gammaproteobacteria bacterium (assembly GCA_963735775.1). Classification (GTDB taxonomy): domain Bacteria; phylum Pseudomonadota; class Gammaproteobacteria; order Steroidobacterales; family Steroidobacteraceae; genus FEN-1191. Next base: position 1,019,563 of record CAVTMG010000001.1, read on the forward strand.
GCCGGGGTGGAAGTGCTGCTCAGTCCCTATCTGGTGCACCGGCATCCCAAGTTCTGGAGTGAGCCGGAACTGTTCCGGCCCGAGCGTCCCGAGCCGCAGTCGGACGGCACCGGCCCCCTGTTCGCACGCATCCCGTTCGGCGCCGGGGCGCGGCGCTGCATCGGTGAATCCCTGGCTCTGTACGAAATGAGCATGCACCTGTACCGCGTGGCGCGCTGCTTCCGGCTGACGCACGCGCCGGCGCCGCCCATGCAGCTGGAAGCGTTGATCAATCTGCGCACCAGGCATCCGATCTGGATGCAGCTGGAGCGGCGCTGAGGCGCTAGCCGGCCAACAGGTAATCGCCGCCCGCCTCCAGCGCCCGCCGGTAGGCGGGCCGGGCGTGAATGCGCTGCAGGAAGCCCATGAGCCTGGGACGCGTCTCGTCCAGCCCGCCGCGCTGTCGCGACACCTCGAGCGGAAAGCTCATCTGGATGTCCGCGGCAGAGAACTCGGGGCCTGCGAACCATTCGCGCGCGGCGAGTTCACTTTCCATGAAATCCAGTTGCCGCAGCAGATTGGGCGCAATGAAGGCGGCGGTCACCCTGGCGCTGATGGCGCGCGCGATCGGCCGGACAAAAAAAGGCGCTGGCGCGTCCTGGATTCGATTGAATATCAGTTTCAACAATAACGGCGGCATCGCCGAGCCCTCGGCGAAGTGCAGCCAGTAGGTGTAGCGCAGCCGCTCCGGTGAGCCGGCGGCCGGCCGGAGCCGGCCATCGCCGTAGCCATCCAGCAGATACTCGATGATGGCTCCCGACTCGGCCACGGTGTGGGCGCCATCGGTAATCACCGGCGACTTGCCCAATGGGTGCACGGCCCGCAGTTGCGGCGGCGCCAGCATGGTCTCGGGTCGCGCTGATAGCGTTTGATCTCATAGGCAACACCCAGCTCTTCGAGCAGCCAGAGAATGCGTTGCGAGCGCGAGTTATTCAGGTGATGCACGGTAATCATGGCCGCCATGATAGTGCAGCCGATGGCCGGTTACGCCTCGGCCGCCTTTTGAATGAGCCCGCGCACGCCGGCGATGTTGGCGAGCAGCGCATGCGGCAAAGCATGGCGGGTCTCCAGGTATTCCGGTGCGTTGCACGACAGCCAGACGCCGCCGTCACTGTCCTCCCACGCAAGGGCCTTGAGCGGCAGATCCAGGCCCACGCGCGGAGCTGCCACGAGCAAGGGCGTACCCGCCTTGGGATTGCCAAACAACAGCATCTGCATCGGCCGCATGCTGAGCCCGGCGCGCTGCGCATCGCCGCTGAAATCAATGCGCGCAAACACCGTCAAGCCGCCGCTGGTGGCCAGCGATTGCAGGCGATCGATGGTCTGCGGTACCGATCGATGGCTGCGTACATCGATGACTCCATTGTCCGGTTCGGCCATGACTTGTTTCTCCTCCATTCAGGCTGCGAAGGCTAGTGCGCGGATGGCGGCGTACCAGCGCTGCGCGGCGCGCGACTGTTGCTGCGCCGTGGCCGCATCCGCAGCGGTCGGCGACAGCCATGATCTTGCCGTCCGCAATATGAAAATGCCCGGGGAAGGCGAGCGCCTGCTGTGGCGAGAGCATGCTGTAGCAGACACTTTCGAATACCGGCTCCGGTACGTCGCGGCCCCGGAGCATGGCGGCGACGGCATTGGCACACTGCTGCGCCTGACTGCAGGCGGCGGAAGCGGATTTCGGCATGGCATCGGCAATGCAGGCATCGCCGATCACATGAATGCCTGGCACCAGCGTTGATTCGAAACTGGTGGGATCGATCGGGCACCAGCCGTGATCGGATGACAAACCGGTTCGCGGCGCCAATTCCGCCGGCGCCTGCGGCGGGATCACGTTGGCCACCGCCACCTGGTGTGCGCCGGCGGCGGTGTACAGCGTCATGGTCGCGGTATCCACGCGCACCACCGCGCCGTCCTGAGTCATTGGAATCCACTCGATCATGCCCGGATACAGCGTGCTCCAGGCATCGCTGAACTGTGGCTGCCTGGGGAAGGAGTTGTTGGCATCCAATATCAATACCTTGGAGTGCGGCTTGTGACGCTGCAAGTAATGCGCGATCAGGCTGGCTCGCTCGTAGGGACCCGGGGGACAGCGCAGCAAACCCGAGGGCACGCTGATCGCCACCACACCGCCGTCCGGCATGCGGCGCAACTGACTGGCCAGCAGCGCGGTCTGCGCGCCGGCCTGCCAGGCGTGCGGCATGCTTTGCGTTGCGCCCTGGTCGTAGCCCTCGATGCGGTTCCACAGAAAGCGAATGCCCGGTGCCAAGACCAGACGATCGAAAGTCAGCGTTGTACCGGTGCCCAGTCGCAGCCGCCGCCGCGGCGCATCGACCTCGATCACCTGGTCGGCGATGAGGTTCACGCCGGCGCGCCGGACACCTTCGCGCGACACCGTGATTGATGCCAGATCGCGTTCACCGGCAATCACCTCATTGCTCATGGGGCAGGTGGTATAGGACGCGGCCGGATCGATCAGGCTGACCTCGATATCGGGATTGCGCTGGCGAAGATGCAAGGCACAGGCCGAACCGCCAAAGCCGCCACCTACGATCACGCCGCCCGCGCCCGCGCTCCGGTGCGTGCACCGTATGCGGCCCGGCCAGCCGCTGCCACGCCGGCGGCCGCCATCAGCGCGCGTTGCAGGAACCGGCGCCGCTTCAATGTAGTCACTGCCATTCCAGCTGCTCGTAGACGCGGGTCACATTGCGCGGATGCGTGCTGTCCCAGAGCAGCCACTGCGGTTTCTCGTCCGCGGCGACCTGCGCGATGGCGTTCTGCAGGGATTGCCCGAGCTTGAGCTGCTCCTGCACGCCATCGAGCAGCGCGCGCAGGTATCGTCGTTCCGGCACCAGCGCCGCGGGCAAGTCGCGTGCCAGCGGTCCGTGCCCCGGAATGGCGCGTTTAACCTTGAGCCGCGCAAGATCGTCGATGACGGCAAGCCAGCCTACGATGTCGCCGTCGACCGCGGGCAGCCGGTCCCGAAACAGTAGATCGCCGGTCCACAACGTGCCGCTCTTGTCATCCATCGCGGTGAGATCGCAGTCTGTGTGCGCCGTCGGCCACGCCCGCAGGCTCAGGTGTCGCCCGCCGAGATCGAGTTCGAGTTGTGCCTGAACCAGACGGTCCGGTCCGATGATCTGCTGCGCCGATGGGGGCTGGTCCAGATCGCCCGGATATTGCGACAGGAAGTAGGGCCGGTTGCGCGCGATCGCAGCCGGTAGTGCGGCATGCCCGACGAAACTCGGGTGATCGGGCGCGAAGGCGAAGTTTCCCAGTACGTGATCGACGTGCACGTGCGTGTTCACGACGTAGCAGATGGGCCGCGTCGTGTGCTGTTGGATCGCGGTCCTCAAGGCGCGGCCGATGCGGACTGAACCACCGGTATCGATGACCGCGACGCACCTGCTGCCGACGATGAAGCCGATATTGGCGATGTCATCGTGTCCGGGTGCATCCAGGGCCAGAGGCTGCCCGAAATGCACGAACACTCCGGGCGCTACTTCCTGGATAGAGAGCTGCGCACGCGCCGGCTGATGCGCGCCGGCGATGAGCAGCAATGCGACCCAGGCCAGCCGCGGCCCAATCATCGACTATCGATTGGTGACGGCCGCATCGCTGATGGTCTCGGCTCCGGTTGCCGGCCCGCGCCAACTGGCACTGAAGTGCGCATCCTTGGAGTCGGTCGCTTCGACCGTTACCGGTTCCGGCAGTGCCGTGTCCGAGGCGATTCGCAGCGTGGGATTTTCGCTCAGCGAGATGCCGGCATCGACGTCCAGCAGCGTGCGTCCGTCGGCACTGAAGCGGATGTGCGAGACGTAATGCGGTGGAATCGGGTTACCGCTGACCGGGTCGATCTGAAAGCCGGAATTGTTGGGATGACGAATACCGACCTGCAGGGACTTGCCGTCCGGGGTGTTGCGAAAGCGTATGTCGCCGAGTGCGCCGGTGCCCGCTGTCGCGGCCGGTGCCGCCGAGCAACCGCCGCTGGCATTTATCCAGACACTGCGCATCTCCAATCTGCCGTCGGTGGTCTCGGCAATGGCGCGCACCGAGGTCCAGCGATCGATGCGCACGCGCATTCCGATTTCGGCGATGCGCGCGCCGGCGGCGAAATCGAAGGTCGAGGCGACCGGGGAAGGATTGTTGTCGATGATCACGCGCAGCTGCTTGATGTGACCGATGGCGCCGTCGCCAAAATGCACGGTCAAGGGGGTGGCGGCAGGATCGGGTGTGTTGGCCGGAGCATCCAGGCTTATGAAGGCCTGATCGACCACGCCGATGTCGCGCTCGCCGTAGAACTGCGGGCGCAGATAGGTCCAGGCGCCGTTGGGCGTCTCATCGTTCGCCGCGACCGGTTGTGCCGCCACCAGCAGCGACAGCAGGGGTAGGGCCGCGACCCAGGCATGGCGTGCGGGGTACATATCTCCATATTAACCGTTCCGTGGTGTAGGAGAACGCCTGTTAGTCCACGCCGTCTGCCTTGGCCTGGTTGAGCAATGCCTCGCAATCCACCTGCTGCGCATCGCCGCGATCGACGATCGCCAGCGCCGCCTGGTGCGCGTCGATGCTCACCGAAGGGTGCTGGAGGGTGCCGCGGATGACCACCGGGGAATGCCAGCGCAGCAATCGCAGGCTTTTCGGCCGGCCGTGCAGCGCCAGATCGAGCGTGTCGGTATCCAGATGAATCTGGCCCGAGCCGGTGATCAGAACCGGTTCCGAGTCGATCACCAGTCTCTGGGCGCTCAAGGTGCCGTCGTGATCCTGGAAATTCGCCGCTGCGCAGCGCACGGCCACGTCCTTGCGGTCCTTGCTCAGCAGCATCCCCAGGCCGCGCGCCAGATCCATGCCGGTGAGCTCGGCAAACGAGGCCCGGATTACCCCTTGCGGCAGCAGTGCCGTCACCGTGCCGTTGGAAGCCGCGGCGAGCTGGTGGATGGAGCTGCCGTGTCCGGTCAGCGTCACATGCGCCTGCAGCAAACCATCGAGCGCCGGCGGACCCTTGTCCTGGCGCTCGAACTGACCGATCTGCAGGTCGGCGAAATGCAGATCGAGCGCTGCGGTCGGTTCCTGGTGGGTCGCGTCGAACCTGACGCGGCCGCTGAGCTTGCCCTCTGGGAATGCCGCGGACAGGGGCGCGATCACGAGCACGCCATGATCGATGGTCACGTGCGCGGCGAGCGCGTGCAAACTCGTGCGACCGGCCTCAAAGCGTTGCGCGTGGTAGTTGATCACGGCATCGTCGCGGCGTATGCCGGTGAGCGGCAATTCGGTGTCGGACAGCAGCCACGGCTTGCCCGCCTCGGCGTTGGGCTCACGGCCCGCGGCGCGCGCACCAAGGTCCACGGTACGCAGCACTTGCGACGACAGATCCGCCGCGAGCCTGGCATCGCCGCCTGTGGTGTCGATCGACACCGTGCCATGGACATCGCTCTGGCCCGAGCTTGCCAGCAGATCCGCGTAGCGGAAATGCTTGCCATCGCGCGCGAATTTGCCGGACAGGCGATAGGCGCCGGTATCGATCATGCTTATGCCGATCAGGAAGTACAGATCCTTCAGGTCCTCGCCGGCAGCCTCGAACGTGCCCTCGAGCATATGGAAGTCAAACGGCTGCGGCAGCCGGCCGCGACCGCTCAGCCGCGATCCGCTCGAGCGCTCGATGAACTCAAAGCCGTACGGCTGCCCGCGCTGGACGCCGGCGAGCGGATCGGCGTCGATTCGAAAGGTGACGGGCCTGCCATTGAGCTGGCCGCTGCCGTCGATGCGCAATGGCGGCTGCGCGGCACTGCCCGCGAGCTCCCGCGCCGACACCGTGCCATTGAATTTAAGATGCCGGCGCTGATCGTCGAGATCGACCTGCGCGTCGGGCGCCGACAGGCTGTGTATGAGCGGCGGCCCGGTGGAGCTGCCCGATCCCGGTGCGTGGGTCTGCCAGTTCGAGTGGCCATCGGCATCGCGCGTCAGATGCAGGATGGCGCCCTGCATTTCCAGTGTGCGAAACACGAACGAGTTGGAGAACAACGGCCACAGGTCGAACGAGAACGACAGTGTGCCGATTTGCGCGAACACACCTGAGGGCATCCAGGGCGGATTATCGATCGTCACCTGTTGCGCGATCACGCTGGGAGTGCGCGATAGCAGGTGTACCCGCAACGGTCCGTCGATGCGGATCTGGCGGCCGGTGTGCGCCGCCATCGTGCGTATCAGAAATCCGCGCAAATGGTTGGCATCCATCAGCGCCAGTGCGCTCGCCAGCAAGGCAATGACCACGATCAGGGCCGCCAGCGTCCCGATGGTCCATTTCAGCGCCCGGCGAGTGATCACTGAAGCATTCACGGCTCATTAACGCACGAATCGGCGCAGGCGTCGCTGCGCAATCTTCAAATGGCTTGAATCGAGCGCCACCCGGTGGTAACACTGGTGCCTACGCAGGTCTCCTCGACCTGCCGCGGTAGCAACAAGCATGCAAAGGGATGGCGGCGCAAGCCGCAGTCGAACCAACTATTTCTTCGGCGCACTGGTCATCGCATTGTGTAGCCTGTCGATTGCCACGGCTGGGGAACCGAGGATTGTGATGGAAGAGTTCATGATCCCGGCGGCTGATCCGGGCGTTGAACTGTACGTGCGCAACAAGCATCTGCAGGGAGCCAAAAAGTTTGCGCCCGCTAAGATCCTGCTGTACGTGCACGGCGCCACCTACCCGTCGGAGACGACCTTCGACCTGCGGCTGGACGGCCTGTCGTGGATGGACTACATCGCGCGCCACGGCTACGACGTCTACATGGTGGATGTCCGCGGCTTTGGCAAATCTACGCACCCGCCCGAGATGCGCCAGCCGGCGGCGCAGAACGAGCCCATCGTTCGCACCGAAACGGCCGTCAAGGATGTGGGCACGGCGGTGGATTTCATACTCAAGCGCCGTGAGGTCACGAAGATCAACCTGCTGGGCTGGTCGTGGGGTACCAGCATCATGGGTTGGTACACCACCCAGAACAATGACAAGGTCAATCGTCTGGTGCTGTATGCGCCCCTGTGGTTCGCGAGCGGTTCGCTGGTCAACCCGGACGAAAAAATTGGCGCCTATCGCACGGTTACGCGCGAGGCTGCCAGGACTCGCTGGCTATCCGGTGTGCCCGAGGACAAGAAGGCAGAGCTGATTCCGGCTGGCTGGTTCGACACCTTTGCCGATGCCACCATTCCGAGCGACGGTCTGCGCGCACCCAATGGCGCGGTGCAGGACGGACGTGATTTCTGGGGAAAGGGCCAGGCGCTATACGATCCGTCCGGTATTCGCGTGCCGACATTTGTGGCGCACGCGGAGTGGGATGCCGACTTGCCCAGCAGTACCATGCGCGCCTATTTCGAGCAGCTGCGCAATGCACCCTACAAGCGCTACGTCGAAATAGGCGAGGGCACGCATACGATCATGATGGAAAAGAACCGCCTGCAGCTGTTCGGAGAAGTGCAGCATTTTCTGGACGAACCGGCCGCTTCCTTTTAGCAAGCGATGAGATTCAGGCGCAGAGCCTTCGGACTGCACCTGCTTGTACGGTTCAGGAATGCGTGTCTGTCAGGCCAAGCAGCGGGCGAATGAATTTCTCGTAATTTCGCCAGCGATCCACGGAATTGCCATAGATCCTCTGCCGCACCTGCCAATAGCTGGCGGTTGCGACCGAGCGCTTGGTCTCATGGAAACGCAGGCAGATCTCGTCCCATTCGAGGCCCACGAAATCCAGCATCCTGCGGGTCCATAGCTCCTGATCGGCAACCAGCCCGTCGTAAGGCACGTCAAGAATGGTTCCCGGTGGCAGCACCGCATGCCAATGCGCAACCAGGCGCTGGTGCTGGCGGTAGTAGTGCGCCAGGTCCGACAAATCCATGGTGAAGGAATAGGACGTAGAGAGCTTCTGAAAGTAGCAAGACAGGCACGAGTCGATCGGATTGCGTCGCACGTAGATAATGCGGGCCTTCGGGAATATCGAATGAATTATGCCGAGGTAATCGGCGTTGACGGGCGCCTTGTCGACGATGCGCTGTGCTTCCACCGAGTGATTCGCCAGAACGCGCAGATACGCCTCAGCCAGTTCTTTCCTTGCCGGGGTGGCCAGTGGTCCGCGCCGTATGTCGCTTGCGCGTGCGCGTATCGCTTCGTTCCAAAATCCCAGTTCTCCCGCGCCTTCGACAGCCGGGTGCGAGGAAATGATTTGTTCGACCAGCGATGTGCCCGAACGCATCATGCCAACCACGAAGATTGGCCTGGCTGAGTCTGAAACCACGTCTTTTACTGCAGAGAGGGCGTCGCGGACCATGGGCGCGGATCAGATCGTCCACGAAGCCTGCGCGCGCCCCTCGATCATAGGTTTCGGCCATCGGCCTCAGTAGTTCGTTGGCGCGCTTGTAGTTCCTGAACAGCCCGCTCGAAATCGCCCACGTCGTCGCAATACTTGCCGATGGCGAAGCGGACTTCGGTCTCCTCCAACGGTGGAATTTCACTGGTTGCGATAGCCTCCGCGCCTTCCAGCCAGGCGCTGTCGCTGGAGGTCATCTTGCGTATGCCGGCCAAAGCTGCCCAGGCGCCCGGCATTTTTGGCTGCACCTCCAGCGCGCGCTTGAACAGCGCGGCCGCCTCCTCGAAGCGACCCTCCATCGAGGCGATCTGCCCCATGCCCAGCAATGCATTGCAGTGGCGGGGAGCGGCCTTCAATACCTTCTCAAAGTGAATCTTGGCGTCGTGCAGGCGACCTTGGGCAACCAAGGTCGAGCCGAGATTGCTGCGCGCATCCACGTAGCTGGGCTTTAGCGCCAGCGCGCGCTGCAGGGATTGTTCGGCCTTGGTCAAACAGTCCCTTCCATTGGTAAAGAGCTGCCAAGGTTGCCGTGCGCCTCGGGATAATTCGGCCTGGTGCGGACTGCGTTCCTTGAGATGATCCTCCGCCTCCTGAAACCGGCCCAGCCTGCACAGGGTTGCCCCGAGATTGTTGAGCGCATCGGCGTGGCGGGGAGTGAGCCGGACCAAATCCCGGTAAAAACCAATGGCCTCGGCGTAAGCGCCGCGAGCGAAGCATTTATCGCCCTGGGCCAGAAGATTCTGGGCATTCCTGGAGCTGCGCCGGGCCTTTGGCACGGCAGGCGAATTTTGCAGCGGCGATCGGCCGGCTTGCTTCAGGAACAGATGAAGCACCAGCTTCCAGGTCACCTCATCGGCTATTTCCTTGGCAACGCCGCGTTCGAGCAGTCTCCACTTGAAGCAGTGCGCGACTTTTGCCTTCTTGAAGAAGTTTAGTCGCAGCGTACGAATTCGGTGATCGGCTCGCTGCAGGAACTCCTGCACCGCCTGGCTCTCGCCGCGCGTATTTGGGCGCGACACTGTCTGCAGCGCCAGTTGGTCGGCTAGCGCAGTGCCGATTTCGGCAGCTTCCCCCGCGTCGATCCACTCACGGGCCATTATTTTGTTTCCGCGGTCAGTCTTCCCAGTCGCGACCAAATCATAACGAATGGGACGATCCGAAGAACAGGGGTATCAATAGTTTAGTCAAGGAGGGGCAAAAATCTTGCGAATCGGTGAGATTAATCACATTTGACTTTGTCCGCAGGCGAGCAATAGGGGGTGTCTCCTGGCCCTATACTCAATCTGACGCGCAGGGGGCGAAGTGAAACCAGGGGATGCGGTGGCGGAAAATCCGGCGGCGGATGTTGCGCACAAGGTGCGCCGGCATCTGCTGCCGCTGCTGTTTGTGCTTTATGTGGTCGCCTACCTGGACCGCATCAACGTCGGGTTCGCGGCACTGGATATGAATCGCGAACTCGGCCTTTCGAGCGAACAGTACGGGATCCTGTCTGGAATCTTCTTCTGCGGTTACTTCCTGTTCGAGATTCCGAGCAATCTGATACTGCATCGAACCGGTGCCCGCAGGTGGATCGCCCGTATTCTGCTGTCGTGGGGCCTGGTGGCGATGCTGACCGGTTTCGTCCAGAACGCGCCGCAACTCTATGTCGCGCGTTTTCTGCTCGGCGTCGCCGAGGCCGGCTTCTTTCCCGGAATCCTCTACTATCTGTCGTACTGGTTTCGCCAGCGGCAACAGGCCCAGGCCATAGGATTGTTTCTGGCAGCGCTGCCTGCGGCCAGCATCGTGGGCGGTCCGTTATCGGGTTGGATATTGGACCATGTGCATGGTTTTGGGTTGAGCGGCTGGCGATGGCTGCTGATTCTTGAAGCGCTGCCGGCCATTGCCTGTGGCTTTCTGACTTATCGCCTGCTGCCCGACCGTCCTGCGGACGCGTGCTTTCTCAGCGCTGAAGAGAAGATCGAAATCCAAGATATGCTCGCGGCCGAGGCCGCGGCCAAGCCGGGGGCCGGGCAAATAACGGTACTCAAATCGCTCACTCATCCTCGTGTTCTGCATTTCGCGGCGATTCACTTCCTGTACCTGATGGGTCTGTATCTCACTGGTTTCTGGATGCCTCAGTCGATCAAGGCGCTCGCGATCGGATACTCGAACACCAGCGTCGGTGTTCTGGTGATGATTCCCAGCGCTATCAGCCTGACGGCGATGATTGTGGTGTCGCGCAGTTCGGACCGCAGACGTGAACGGTACTGGCACGCCGCCGGTTCGCTGCTTATCGGCGCGGCTGGACTGTACTTTGTCGGCGCATCGTCATCGCTTCCGGTACGCGTTGCGCTCTGGTGTGCCGTGGCATCCGGGTTGGTGAGCTATCTCGGCCCGTTCTGGGCCTGCCCCGGTGAATTGCTCTATGGACGTTCAGCCGCCTCCGCCTTCGCGTTCATCAACTCCTTCGGCAGTCTCGGTTCCTTCTTTTCCCTGTCAATAGTCGGATCGATCGCCAAAAGAACGGGCAGCCTCGAGGCTGGATTCAAAGCCGTTGCGGCCGCCCTGGTGATGGCCGCGGCGCTGATGCTGGCGCAAAAGCTCTACCGGCCAGCGATCGCGCTCAACCTGGCCCCGATGCACTGAACAGTGAGCGCGGTACGAACCTATTGGCTGAACGAAACGGCGGCTGTACTCGAGCTCGCCGGCGCCACCAACATCGACTGCCAGCGCAGGATCTGGTGGCTGGCGCAGCAGTTCCGATCCCGTGCGGGTGTGCGCGAGGTGGTACCCGGTATGAATAACCTCACGGTGGAACTGGATCCAGCGGCACCGGATCTCGAGGATTTGTTGAACGCCCTGGAAGTGGAGTGGGGAAAATCACAGGCCGCCGGCCCCCCGTCACGGCGGATCGAGATTCCAGTTCACTACGGCGGCGCGGCAGGCAGCGACCTTGAGGAGGTGGCGCGACTGACGGGTTTGTCCGTGCGAGGAGGTGGTCCGGCTGCACAGCGCCGGCCAGTACACGGTATATTTCCTGGGATTTCTGCCCGGATTCGCCTATCTGGGCGGCATGGACCCGCGCCTGGCAACGCCCCGGCGCAAGGAACCGCGGTTGGCCGTGCCCGCGGGATCGGTGGCAATTGGCGGTGAGCAGACCGGCATTTATCCGTCGGCGTCGCCCGGCGGCTGGCAAGTTATCGGTCGAACCTCATTGAAGCTGTTCGATCCGGCCCGCGATGCCCCGTCGCTGTTATTGCCTGGCGACACGGTCCGGTTTACGAGCATCGAGGCATTGCATGATTAGCGTGCTGAAGCCCGCCGTGCAAACCACGGTCCAGGATTTAGGGCGTCATGGTTTTCGCCACCTGGGCGTGGGCCGGAGTGGCGCCATGGATCGGCTCTCCCTGGCTCTTGGCAATCAGCTCGTCGGCAACGCCATGGACGCCGCGGCACTGGAGCTCTGTATGCCGCCGGCGCGCATACGCCTGGACGTGAACTGCACCATCGCGCTGACCGGTGCCGATTGTACGGCGCGTCTGGACCACGCACCGCTTGCGGTGGGTCGTCGTGTTCTCGCAGAAGCGGGACAGACTCTCGAGCTGTCGGCCGCGCGTTCGGGTATCCGGGCCTATTTATGTGTGTCCGGTGGGTTCGACGTACCGCGGGTCTTGGGATCACGCAGTACCGACCTGCAGGCGGGCATGGGTGGTCTTGATGGACGCCTGGTACGTCGTGGCGACGTTTTGAGGATAATGCCCGGCAACGCGATAGCCGACGGGATGCCCGCAAGCGTCGCATTGCCGCCGATGGGCGGTTTGATTCGCGTCATGGCCGGACCGGAATTTGACAGCTTCGGATACGAGTCACGCGAAGTTTTTTTTAACACGCCGTGGAAAGTGACGGCCCAGAGCAACCGAATGGGATACCGGCTGGAAGGCCCCGCGCTGGTCAGGCAAGACAGCAAGGAATTGAAATCGCATGCGGTATTTCCAGGAGTGATTCAAGTGCCGCCCAGCGGATTGCCCATCGTGCTGATGGCCGACGCGCAGGCTACCGGGGGCTATCCAAGAATCGCGTCGGTCATCGCCGCCGACCAGTGGCAGCTGGCCCAGATCGCCCCGGGCGCATCGATCCATTTCGAGCTTTGTACCCGGGCCTCGGCCTTACTTGCCCTGCAATCCCAGCAGCGTTATTTGCGAGGCGCTCACGGGGATGTGCATGCGCATTGACCTGAACGCCGATCTTGGCGAGGGATGCCTCAACGATGAGGCAATACTCGACAGCGTTTCCTCGATCAACGTGGCCTGTGCCTGGCATGCGGGCAGCGCCGAGGAGATGTTGAGCCTGGTGCGCGCGGCACGCCGGCGCGGAGTCGCGATCGGCGCGCATCCCAGCTTTCCGGATCGCGCGAATTTCGGTCGCAAGGAAATGAGCCTGTCGCTCACCTCAGTGCGTGCCGGCCTGCTGTATCAGATTGGTGCGCTGGATGGGATGGTTCGTGCCGAGGGGGGCGAGCTTGCGCACGTGAAAGCGCACGGCGCGCTCTACAACCAAGCCGCACGCGATCCGGAGCTGGCGCGCTGTATCGCGCAAGCGATACGCGACTTCAACCCGCAGCTCAAGGTCATGGGGCTTGCCGGAAGCCTGTTCATCGAGGCGCTGCGCGCGGAAGGATTGACCGCGCTCGAAGAGGGCTTTGCTGACCGTGGCTTACACGGGCGATGGCCATCTGGTCAAACGCGGCGAGGCCGGTGCGCTTATCGAGGATGAGAACGCCATGTTGGCCCAGGTCCTGTCGATGGTGAAATCCGGGACCGTCACCAGCCGGGACGGGATCGTCTGTCACGTTCACGTCGATACCATTTGCCTGCACGGCGATGCGCCGCAGGCGCTTCAATTCGCAAAGTCGCTGCGCGCGCGCCTGCGGCAGGAGGGCGTCGAAGTATCGCCATGCACTCTGGGGAGAGTCGATTGACACATTCCAAGTACCCAAGACGAGTCGTCACCGGTCATGATGGCAGCGGCAAATCGATCGTCCTCTCGGATGGGCCGCCCCCGCAGCATCATCCGATGCAGGGGCCCGCGATCGGAGCGGACTTTTTCGAGGTCTGGAACAGCAGCAAACCGGTGCCGCTGCTCACCTCCACTGAAGCGCACGAGCCCAATGAGCGTGCCTTCACGATCATGCCGGTCACGGGCCATTTGTTGCGCGTCATCGAAATCTACCCGCCGCAGGCAGGCGGTAAGCGCACGGTCATGCACCGGACAAAGACCCTCGACTATGTGGTGGTGATCGAGGGCGAGCTCGTGCTGCTACTCGATGACAGCGAGTTGACGCTGAGCCAGGGCGACGTGGTCGTGCAGCGCGGGACGAGTCATGCCTGGGAGAATCGTTCCGATAAAATCGCGCGCCTGGCGTTCTTCCACATAAGCGCCGAATTCAGCGAGGAGCTGCTGGCCAAGCTGCCGAAGCCGCTGGAACTGATGAAATGAGATTCCTGCTGGCGGCAGCGCTGCTGCTGACATTTTTCGGGGCGGTGTCCGCGCAGGACGGTAGTCAACCCATTCCATCCGCGGTGATCAGCGATCCGGTGCCGGATCCGGCGCATCCGCCGCATCTGGCGCAGGTACTGGTACCGAGCCACGGTTTGGGGCTGAACGCTTTGTTTTATCTCGCAGGCGGCCCGGGACCCCATCCCACCTTCGTGCTGTTGCACGGATTTCCGGGCAACGAACAAAACCTCGACCTGGCTCAGGCCATCCGGCGCGCCGGCTGGAATGTGTTGACCCTGCACTACCGCGGAGCCTGGGGCAGTCCGGGGATATATTCGATCAGGCACGTGCTGGAGGATACCGATGCCGCAGTCGCGTTCGTGCGCAGGCCCGACATCGCGGCGAAATTCGAAATAGACACGCACCGGATCGTTCTCGGCGGCCACAGCCTGGGCGGCTTCGCCAGCGCTGCGCATGCGCGCACCGACGCCGATCTTCTTGCAGTGGTACTTATCGAGGCCTGGAATATTGGCGCCACCGGCGATGAGCTGAGCAATTTGAGCAGGCCTAAGCGTGCGGCCTGGGCGGTCAAGCAGTTCAATAACCTTGGCAATTCACTGCATGGGGCGACGGCGGTAAGCACCGCGGAGGAAATCGTCGCGCACCGTACCGAATGGAATTTTCTGTCGTGGGCCGGTGAGCTGACGCGCCGCCCAGTGCTGATCATCGGCGCCTCGCAGGCACTCGGCGCAGTGAATCGCCAGCTTGCTGAAGCGGTAACCGGCGCTGGCGGCAACGTTACGGCTGTCACGCTGCCCAGCGACCACAACTTTCAGGATCACCGCATCGCACTGGCGGCGGAAGTCGTCGACTGGCTACAGCATCTGCCTCACGATTGAAATCCGCCAGCCGGCGTCAATTCATTGCGCCAATTTAAGCAGGCCGGCCTCAACGCAGGCCTCGTCTTTTTCTCCGCCTGGGGCGCCCGAGGCGCTCATTGCCCCGATTATCGTACCGCCGGATTTAATGGGAAGCCCACCAGCCCAGGTGATGAGGTTGGGATCTCCAATGACAGACCCCGGCGGCCCCGACGCTGGGCCTTTCGAAGAGGCCGGCACAGTCTTGCCGTAATCTCCAGATGTCAGGCCGGACTTGATAACGGTGTAAGCCTTCCGGTATCCAAAACCCACCGTCTCGGCGGGCGCGCCATCCGCCCTGATCACTATGCGGGTCGACAGATCAGGCTCAAGGATGGTGACTGTGATCGCATACCCCTGGGCCTTGCAGGCATTGATAGCCGCCTCCGCAGCCGCCATCGCCCGCTCAATCGGTATGCCGGCGGCGCTGGCGTGCGTACCGAGATTGATGAAAACGACCGCCATGACAGTCATGATTAGGCGCTTCATAATGATCTCCGATAAAAAAGGGACCGCGGTTTCCGGCAAAACAGAAGATATAGTGACACGATAACAAGCCTCCCGTGAAACCGCTCTATATCGCACTGGCCTGCCATGGTTGCCACCGTCAATGCCTACCTGCGACGCTGACTTCACCCCCCTCAGGTCGCGCGCAGGGCGACGGTCACGGGCACACGGGCAGCTCTCACCGCCGGAAATAGCCCGGCGATGGCGCCGATGCCAAGCGCCCAGCCGAGACCCAACAAAGCCAGCGCGGGCGTCACCGCCATGTGAAAGCTCGTTCCAAGGGGGCTGGCGAGCAGCCCGTTGAACAGCAGCCACGCCACCAGCGCGCCGATCAATGCGCCGGGCAGCGCCAGAAGAATGGATTCGGAGACCACTGCGGCAATGATCGGCGCGCTGTTGAATCCGACGGCTCGCAGGATCGCCAACTCGCGACGGCGGCCGTCGACGATGGCGTACAGTGAGTTGGCCGCGCCGATGGTTGCGGCAAGGGCCATGATCGAACCCACGAAATAGCTGACGAAGTTCAGGATGCCGTTGACCTGCTGCATGTTCTGCTCAAAGAGCTCTGCCTCATGCTGGACCTTCAGGTGCAGCGCTGGGTTTGCCTTGAGCGCGTTGCTCAAGTCGGCAAACGCCGCGGGCGACTCCAGCATCACATTCGCCTGGTTATAGGTATTGCGGCCGAATGCCGAGAGGATCGTGTCGCCATCCGCGAAGACGACACAGACGGTGCTTGCGAGATCGAAGTTTCCCACGACCCGCCAGTCGCCGCCGCGCATGTGCCGCTTTGCGCCGACGCCGAAATCCGTGTACTGCCGTGCGCATTTGTTGCTCGCGATCAGTTCACGCAGTCCGGGGTTGAACATGCGGCCGGCGGTAATGTGCAACTCCGGCTGGTAATCGGTCAGCCCCGGGGTCATCCCGATCAAGCGGAAAGCCGGTCTGCGTGCGGTCGGTCTTGTTGCGTGCCTGCACGAACACGGTGACCTGAAAGACCACGATCGGTTTGCCGTCGGCGTCGCGTCGAATGCCCGGCAGATCGCGAATCAGCGACGCTGCGTCCTGCGCGATGTTGCTCTGTGCGGGCGACGGCGCATCGATACTCGTCAAGATGGCGCGATTCGGGCTCACATTGCCCATCGCCTCCTGTCGCGCTCCGACGCCCATGGCCAGCATGGACACCAGCACCCCGACCGCACAGGCCACACCGATGACGATGGTGCACACCAGGCCGAGGCGCGCCGGCAGGCCCGCCAGATTCACGCCCAGCAGGGCCCAGAACTGTTTTACGAGGCTCATGTCAGGGGCTAGCGGCCGGCAAGCGCGTCGACCACTTGCAGCCTGGCGGCCCGCGAGGCCGGCGGCGCCGCGGTGATCAGCGCCACGAGCACCGCGCCGATCAATCCAGATCCGACCACGCTCAGCGGCATGGAAAGCCCGGGTATGAATTTCGCGGTATACGGGAATGCCGCCGTCGCCAGAGCAAGTCCCAGCAGCGCGGCGGCTACGCATATAAGCAGACTCTCACCGACAACCATCAGAAAAATCGAGCGATCGCTGAACCCCAGGGTCTTCAGCACCGCCAGCTCCGGAGTTCGCTCGCGAATCGTCTGCATCATCATGGTGGTGATGGAGAACAGAGAGCGCCACGAGCACCGCGCCGATGACCGCGCGGATCAGGAAGTTCAGATCGCCGATCGAGCGCAACTGCTGCTGCGCATTCTCCCGGAACGAGGCCGTCTTGGTCTCATTGGACGAATTGGCGAACACGCGATCGATGGTGTCGGACATTTCCGCCGCGCGCTTCGGGTCCGAGATCACCGCATAGAAGTTTCGCACCGTACCCTTGTTGAGCGCCCGCGCCTCGTCCAGATAGTCGTAGTTGGCCACGATTAATCCCGCCTCGCCGGGCTCATGATGGGTAACGGTGCCCACGATCTGGAAGGTCCAGGTTCCCGACCCGTTGCATCTGCAGGGTGTTCGAGGTGAAGCGGAATCCGGTCCCCGACATGCCAGCCGTATTTCCTGCCTATATCCGCGGTGATCAGCGCGCCGTCGCGGGTCTTCTCGAGGGCCTCGAGGTCCTTGGGCAGTACCTGGAAGATCTCCGGCACGAGCGTCAGCCACAGCTCGGTGGGCGGGATGGCCAGCACGAATACGAGCTCGTCGGCCTCTGATAGGTGCCGAGGAAGCCGTCGGCAAAGGGACACGTCTTTCATGCCGGGGATGGAGCGGAGACGCTCGAGGTAGGAGATCGGCAGCGGCGCACCGCCGGATTCGGCGGGACCGACGAACAGCACATCTGCGCGAGTATTGGCGATGGACGCGATCCACGCCCGATCTTCATGCCCTGCATGACACCGAACAGGGCGAAGGCCACCGCGACCTGCAGCAGCACCAGCGCCGTGCGCCCGGGCTTGCGCCAGATACCGGACCAGATGAGGGGAAGGTATTTCACTTGTTCGTCAGACGGCTCCGTAGCTTATGTCCCTGAAATATACGCTCTCTGCGGGGGTGGGTTGCGATCAGGTATCACCGCGGCTCACCAGCCCTTCGATGCTCATTTATAATGCCTCGAGATGACTCCTGACACCCCTCCGGACCGTTCTCGACCAAGTGCGGCAACCTATGTCGGCCTGGGCGTTGCGCTGCTGTTGCCCTTGCTGACGAATCCGGTCGTCACTTACGTTTTCGGAGCCACGCCCAGCCGGTCCCTCGTCGCCGCGGGACTCGCAATTCACTGGACAATGTTCGCGTTGCTTCTGGTGATCGTCATGCGCTGGGAACGCGAACCGCTGGCGTCGATTGGCTGGCGTTCGCCGCGCTGGTTCACCCTGCCGCTAGGAATTGTTGCCGGCCTGGTCATCGCAATCGTCTCGGCATTCGTCAGCCAGCGCTTGGGTCTGAAATCAGACACACATTTTCTGGCGTTCTTGCAGTCGTTACCTCTGGTGATGCGAGTGCTGATGGTCATTACAGCCGGCGTGTTCGAAGAAACGCTGTACCGTGGTTACGGGATCGAGCGGCTGTCAAAGTACTTCGGGGGCAAATGGGTGGCGGCGGGGCTGACACTCGTGCTGTTTACAGTCGCCCACGTCTGGGCCGTCGGCGCCGCACATCTGGCGCCCATTTTAATCGTCTCGGTACTCGTCACATTACTTTACCTTTGGCGCAGGGACTTGCTGCTCAACATGGTTGCGCACTCGACGATCGATGCAATTGGCCTGCTGATCGTCCCCGCGTTTGGGTAAGTCGTCGGTTGGGTCATGAAGAGACAGGGCCGGGCGCCATGCGGATCGACCGCTGGCTGTTCGCGGTCCGCCTGTTCAAGACCCGATCTGCTGCGGGCGATGCGGTTGGTGGCGGCAAGGTGCACCTCAATGGCGAGCGTGTGAAGTCCTCGCACGCGGTCAAACCCGGAGATATCGTCACCTTCACCCGCGGCGCCGTGGTGTTCGAATGTGTTGTGATCGCAGTACCGCTGCGTCGTGGTCCAGCGAGCGAGGCGGCGCGATCTTATGAGCAAACACCCGCGAGCAAGGCGCGTCGTGAGGAGTTCGCTGCGCGAATGAAAGTGGCCGATGGCCTGACGCCCAGACCCGACGAACGTCCGGACAAACACGACCGACGGCTACTGCGGCAATTGCGTGGTCGCAATTGAGGCCACCCTGTCTGCGACAGTGGCGTGATATCTTCGGTCGATCACTTTAAGAGCGGCCGATGCACATTCAAACGATGTCAACGCCCCGAGGAACCCTGATTCGCTTCCTGGCGACGGCACTGTTGCCGACTCTCGCGGCCTGTAGCCAATTGAGCGCTACCACGAAGCCCCTCCCCGACAAGGATGCGCCGCGTGCGCAGCTGTCCATCGGCTACAGCCTGCTTTACCAGGAGGCTGATGGGATTCCTAAACTAAAGTGGATCCTGTTGTTCAAGGACAAACCTGAAGAAATGGGGCGGCTCACCAATGAATTGGTCAGCTATTACCAGCAGCTGGCCGAGACGATGAAGCGACTATCCAAGCAATATCCCGCGATGCGCATCGATGTGGCGGCAATGTCTGAGATCGAGGGCGACGAGCGCAAAGCCATTGGCGCGGACCTGGCCAAGGACTTCGCCCCGCTCATTGGCAAGACCGGCATTGCATTCGAGCGCGAGGCGCTGCTCATGTTCTACAACTCGCTAAATGAGCAACGTCATCTCACCGGGGTGATGGTGGGGCTAGAAACCGATCCCGCCCTGAAGAAGTTCCTCGAGACGACCAAGGCTCAATTGGACGAACGCTATGCGAAGGTCGGAGCGCTGTTGAACCGCCGCTATTTCACTCAGTGAGTCGCGCCAGCTATGCGTCGACAGCAACTCGGTCGATCCGGCCTGATGGTGGCCCCTTGGGCGTTTGGGGGCAATGTATTCGGCTGGACCGTTGATCAGGCCACGGCATTTCGTCTGCTCGACGCGTTCGTCGATCGTGGCTTCAACCTCATCGATACGGCCGACGTTTATCCTCCCGGGCACCCCACCGGGGAATCTGAGGGGATCATCGGCGCCTGGCTCGCGCAAGGCGGCGGTCGGCGCGAAAGTGTTGTGCTTGCCACCAAGTTTGGCGTGCCGACCGCGGACGGAAAAGGGCTGTCGCGCGGGTACATGATGGGCGCGGTCGAGCGCTCGTTGAAGCGGCTTCGGACCGATGTGATCGATCTCTGCCAGGCTCATGTCGACGATCGTTCCACGCCGCTCGAGGAGACTCTGAGTGTTTTCGATGAGCTCATTCGGGCCGGCAAGGTACGCGCCATCGGCGCCTCCAACTACACCGCGCCACGCTTGGCCGAGGCGCTGAAGGTTTCCCGGGACAAAAACCTGCCGCGCTACCAGACGCTGCAGCCCTGGTACAACCTCTATGACCGCGATCTCTTCGAGGGCGCGTTGCAAGAGATCACGCGCGCCGAGGGGTTGGGCGTCATCGCCTATTTTGCCCTGGCTTCGGGGTTCTTGAGCGGCAAGTACCGTCGCGAGGCAGACCTTGCGGGCGCGGCGCGGGCGTACCGCGTCAAGGACATGATGAATGCACGTGGGATGCGCATCCTGAAGGCACTGGACGAGGTGTGCAGCCGACTCGATGTCAAACCGGCGCAGGTGGCGCTGGCGTGGCTGCGGGTAAAGGGCTGCATACCGCTGGCCAGCGCTACGCGGCTCGAGCAGCTCGAGGAACTCGCGCAATCGGCCGAACTCAGCCTCGACGCGGCGACCGTGGCGGCACTCGACGCGGCCAGCGTCATAGGGCCGGGGGAAGAGCCGGTCCGTGCCCCGCCACCGCGGCCGCAGAACGCGTAGCGATGGACGCAGCCCTATGGGCGCTGCGACATCAGCATCCCGATCTCGGGCGGAACCGGCCCCAGGTCGATCTCAACATTGATGCAGGTCGGCCGCCGGTTCTCGAAGGCATGAGCGATCGCGGGCCCCAGCGCCGTGATCTCTGTGACATGTACCCCGTCGCAGCCGAAGGCGCGCGCGACATCGTGGTAGCTCGCGCCCCCGAGCCTGGTGCCCGTGACGCGATTGCTGCCCGAGACGATTTCCTGGAAGTGCTGCGACGCGCCCCAACTGCGATTGTTCATGACCACCACGACGATCGGCATCTGATGGCGGGCCAGGGTGTCGAACTCCGCGATGGTAAAGCCGACGGCGCCGTCGCCGGCCAGCAGCAGCACCGGCTTCTCGGGCCGCGCCCGCTGGACCCCGAGGGAGAGCCCGAGCCCCATGCCGACCGTGCCAAGAAAGCCATGGGTGATGTAACTTGCGGGCTCCTCCTGAGCGATGACTTCGTTGAGCCAATGGTAGGCTTCTGCCCCGTCGCCGACGACGATAGTGCCCCGCGGCATGTGCTCGACGATCACCTTGACGGCCTGTATCGGGTGAATCGGCGGAAGAGACCGATCCAGGCCCTCGCGCATCCTTTCCAGGCGCTTGTTCCGGGCGCCACGAATGGTGTCGCGCCAGCCCTTGAGATTTTTCCAAGTGCGCGCTCGGGCGGCGACCGTCGCCGCCAGCAGAAAGGCTCGCGGGTCGGCAACGATCGACACGGCGGGCTCCCGCAGGCGGCCAATTTCCGCCGGATCGATCTCGACATGGACCAGCGGAGCCTCGAGCGGCGCGAGACGCCGGCCATCCCCTAGCGTGAACAGCCCGAAACGCACCCCGAGGGCCAGCACCGCGTCCGGCCGCGCGCCCTCGGCATTGAGATCGTCCATCTTATGGAAGGTCCCGCCATAGGCTTCGTGGCTGGAGGGGATGAGGCCATGCGCGGCAAAATCGGAAAACACCGGAATGCCAGTCGCATCGACGAAGGCGCTGAGCTCAGTGGTGATTCCTGCCTGAAAGGCGCCGACACCCGCCATGATGACCGGCCGCTCGGCTTGCGATAGCAGCGAAAGCGCCGCCTGCACACTCGCTGGATCGGGCCCCGGTGCTGCGTTGAGCAGCATGGTCTGTGGCATGCGCGCTGCGTGCTCGTCTATCTCGCCATTCAACACATCGACCGGTAGATCGAGCAACACCGGTCCGGTCGGGCCGGTGGTTGCCAGCCGC
This sequence comes from uncultured Gammaproteobacteria bacterium, assembly GCA_963735775.1. Taxonomy (GTDB): domain Bacteria; phylum Pseudomonadota; class Gammaproteobacteria; order Steroidobacterales; family Steroidobacteraceae; genus FEN-1191. Next base: position 1,041,428 of record CAVTMG010000001.1, read on the forward strand.
ACCGCATGGGCAACCAGCCTCGGCAGATCGGCGGTCGCTGCCACCCGATGGGCCCATTTGGTGATGGGGCGGGCGATCGCCAGCTGATCGATGCCGGATTGGAGAGTATTGGTCTCGGCGTCACGGGTGGACGCCGAGCCGGCCAGGTACAGCACCGGTGTTCGGTCCACATAGGCGTTGGCGATCGAGGTGACGGCGTTGGTGAACCCGGGCCCGGCGGTCACCATGGCGAGCCCGAGCCTGCGGCCCGCGCGGGCATAGCCCTCGGCGGCATGGCCGGCCGAGGCTTCATGGCGCACATCGGTGATCGCGATCCGATGATCCAGGCAGCTCTGGAACAGGCTTTCCAAATGTGCCCCATGAATGGCGAACGCGTGACTCACGCCAGCTCTTTCGAGGGTCCGCATTACCAGCTCGCCGCCCTTCACAGTAGCCATCGCTCCCCCTCGAATGTTCGATCACCGCTGCTGCGTCGTTAACAGCGCGCGCGAGCCTTCCAAAGTAACTCCGGTATCTTGTGCCTGCAACAGCTCGGTAAATTGATCCACCGACATGGGCCTGTTGAAGTAAAAGCCCTGGAATTCGTCGCAGGCATGCTGGCGCAGGAAATCTGCCTGCTCCTTGGTTTCCACGCCCTGCGCCACCACTGTCAGGCTCAAGCTCTTGCCCATGGCAATAATGGCCTCCGTCAGATTGCTGTCTGCGCCTCGGGTGGCTATGTCGCGAATGTACGAGCGATCGATCTTGATGGTGTCGAGCGGAAAGCGCTGCAGCGTGGCCAGCGAGGAGTAGCCGGTTCCAAAATCGTCGATCGCAATCTTTATCCCCATCAACTTCAGATCGGTCAGTATTCGTAACGTCTTCTCCATGTCCTGAATCAGCAGGCTCTCATGGATTTCGAGCTCCAGCAGATCCGCTGCCATGCCGGTTGAGTTCAGGGCGACGGCAATATCGCGCAAAAGATGTTCATCGGAGAACTGTCGCGCGGTGAGGTTTACGGCGATCTTCAAGCGCGCCAGGCCCTGTTTCTGCCAGGCCACGTTTTGCCGACAGGCGGTGTGCAGCACCCATCTGCCGATCGGCACGATCAGGCCGGTCTCTTCCGCCACCGGAATGAACTGCATCGGCGCCACGATCCCCAAGTCCGGATGCTGCCAGCGCAGCAATGCCTCCATGCCGGTAATGTGGTTGGTGGCAATATCCCGCTTGGCTTGATAGAAAAGTTGGAACTCGTTGCGCTCGAGCGCGTGCCTGAGGCTCGACTCCAAAGTGAGCCGTTCGAGCGAGTTGGCGTTCAGCCGCTCGGAATAGAATTGGAAATTGTTCTTGCCGTCCTCTTTAGCCTGGTACATCGCAATGTCGGCGTTCTTGGTGAGCGTCTGCTCGTCCGGGCCGTCTTTCGGATAGCTGCTGATGCCGATGCTGGCGGTTACGCGAAATTCCTGTCCCAGTAAGGCGAACGGTTTCGCCACGGAAGTAATAATCTTCTGTGCCACGATCGCCGCATAGTGTTCATCGGCCAATTCCGTCAGCAAGACGACGAACTCATCGCCGCCCAGTCGCGCTACGGTATCGCTGTTGCGCACGCAGGCTTTGAGTCTGTTCGCGACTTCCTTGAGCAATTCATCGCCGGCTTCGTGGCCCAGCGTATCGTTAATCTGTTTGAATCGGTCCAGGTCGATAAATGCTACCGCCAGCTGCCGGTGGTAGCGCCGGGCCTGGCTGATGGCCTGGCTCAAAAGTTTATTGAAGAGACCGCGGTTGGGTAGCGCCGTGAGGCCGTCATGGTAGGCGAGGTATTCGACCCGGCGGGCATGGGTCAGGTGCGCTTCGTTCTCGCGCACCCGAGCGCGGGCGAGCTGCAAACTCATGCGTCCCAGAATCGTCGTGAGCACCAGCAGCAAAGCGCTGCCGATGCCGGCGCGTAACAGGTAATTCCGTACATCGTGGTGCTCGGCTGCCAGCTGCTCCTCCTCGGACAAGCCGACAATCACCGCCAGCGGAAACTCGTATAGCTGTTGAACGCCGGTATAGCGCCGAATTCCATCCCAGCTGTCAGTCATGAGCGAAACCGTTGGGTCGCCCTGGTCCGCGCCCGGTACCGCGCTCGCGTAGTCGATCGTGACCCCCGGCAGTGACCTTGTCTCCGGTACGTCTTGCGCGAAACACCCCGTCAGTACCCAGAAGGGCGAGCACTCCTTTCCTGCCTAAAATCGACGGATCGTAGCCGCTGACAAAATAAGAGGCATCCACCGCGATCAGCACCGCGCCAGCAGGCGAGCCGTCGGCGGCATGGAGCGCGCGTCCGAACTGCAACGACCATTCCCCGGAAGGCGCGACTTTGCGCGGCCGATCAATCCAGAGCGCGTCATTGCGCAGCGACTGCTGCAACGAAGGGCCCGCCAAGGAGGGCGCTTCGGCCGGGCGGGTACTGGCCACGACCACGCCGTCGGCATTAGCGATGCTGACGACAAATAGCAGATCCGGAGGCAGCAAGCCCCTGCCTTTCAAGTCCGAGAGGGTGGCGCTGGCACTCTTCGTTTCGTAGACGTACTTGACGATCTTGAGCGTTTGATCGATTTCACGCAGCGCGCGCACGATCTGCGCCTGATAAGTGTCAAGCAGCTCCAGCGTGGCCGCGGCCGAAGTCCTTGCGGTATTGACGTGTTCGATTCTGATCAGGTTTAGAGTGGTGCTCCAGATGATGGCGAGAACCAGGATGGTGAGGGCCGGAAGGAGAATATGCGGTTCGGCGAGTCGGCTTAGCCATGCTCGTAACCTTGTGGGCGCTGGGTTTTGCATCGCACGCCGGCGCGTCGTATCGTCCAGCGGGCTATGAACACCAATGGTCATCGGTTGCGATCATCCTTTGATCAGAATACGAAATCGATCGTGGCCGTAAACAAGTTGACCGTTCCACCGGGCCGAAACCCGGGCTGGATGTTGATCAATGCGCCGTCCGAGTCCGCCCCGATACGCGTGTGATCAAATTGCATCTTCAGGTCAAAATTCTTGGCGCAATCCCAACGCGCGCCCAGAGAAACCGTGTGCTGATCCGGTATCCCCTCCAGGATTGTGTTCAGGCCAGCGTTAAGGCCGGCAGCAAAGCCGGCCGCGGCGGATGGCAATCCCGTCAACGTCAATCCTGGATCGGAGTTGCTGGCCGCGCGTTCTTCCGCATAGGTCGCGTACGGCGTGAATTGTCCTAACCGATAGCCGCCGCTGACGTACCAGGCGGTATCCTCGCCGAGAAACGAATTCAGGCGCGTGTGGGCCCATTCGCTGATCACGAACCAGCGACCGGGATCGTAACTGGCGCCGACCACCTCGGTCACGACCGGCTTGCCGTCGGAATCGTACCTGTCTGCAATGGCGACGCCTTGCGGCCCGAACATCCTGAAGGTATTGAGAAAGCCATCGAGAGAGGTAATCGTCAGCAGCGCGTGCTGATAGGAGACCCGAAAGGTCAGTGATTTGTACTCGGTGGTGTTGGAGAAATTGATTGAATCCCTGGCGATGGCGGGCCCGCGATTGTCTGGCTGCGGCGTGTTGCTTTGAACGTAACTGCCCTGCGTCGTGTTGGTAAGATCGGCACCGTTCAGCCGGTAACTGAAACCGCCGCCATCGCTTGCCGTAATGGGTATCAGACCGTAGACCTCGACCGGCGGGCGCACCCAGGGCAGGGTGTAGCCCACCTTGCGCGTATCGGAGAATAGAAAGGTCGGTAGCTCCACGCGACCGATTCGAACGCTCAGGTCGGGGGTGAACTGATACTTGATATTCACCCACTCCACGTGCGGCGTGTAGGTGCCGTCGTAATTCTGCTCGGCGATCACTTGCACGACGGCGGAAAGCTCGGGTGTCATGCGGGCGGAAACCTGCCCACCGATCAGGCTGTCCACCTCGGGGCTCCAGCTGCGAGTATGACCGGCGCCATTGGGATGGAAGATACCGGCGGGGAAGTCGGCGTTGTCTTCGCTGGAATGCGTCGCTCCCAACGTGCCGAAGCCACTGAATGAAAATATCGATGAACCGGATCCTGCTCCCGCTCCCGTGTCGTCGCCAAGGGCGCATAAGGGCAGCGCGATGAGCACAAGGGGGGCAAAGCTGGCTGAACGCAGGTTCATGGCGCGAGCACCACTCGCACAGTGCTATCAACCAGACTCTGATCGATGTAGCTGATGGTGTTGGGCTCCGCGACGAGCAACTTCTTCGCTTCCAGGCCGCTAGCCACAGTCCTCGGCGGTTGTCCCCGGCCGGTAAAGATGATCCTTGCCCAAAAGGCCTTGACTTGCGCCGGCGACATTGCAGCCAATCGCGTGTAGAACTCATCGCGCGCGGGCGATCCCTGAGCCTGGTCGATCGGAATCGCCGAGCTGCCGTCGGGAAAACGCGCCCGCTTGCCAAGAAAAATGTCCATGACCTGATTTTTGCTGAGCGTGGTGATCTGGCTTTTGGATGAGACCACCGCCACGACATCGGCGCGTACGACGCCGGTGTTCAGGCTCAGAGTGCAAGCCAGGGCTGCCAATGCAATGCGAAATATCTGCGGCACGATCGAGCGCGTCACAGCCAGCTACTCGCCGGAGCTGACCGGTCATGGTTCCCTTTGAAGTTCAAGTTCTTCATGCGATCCAACCGTCCGCCGGCATTGATCAACGCTATGCACGGGCGGCACAGGATCGTCACAAGACCAATTGCCGTGAGTGGGGAGCCGGAGACGCCAGGGCCACGGCCGGGGCGTCGCTCGAACCCAGAGAGTAAGAAGCGGAGGAATTAATCTCTGTGCGCCACCGTACGTGGCACCAGATCATCCAACGTGACTGTCGTCACGTTTTCCCAAATAATTCCCCCAAAGACGCAACCAGACAGAATTGCCTCTGCCCGGGCGCACATTGGATGACGCCAGTAGATCGAGAACAATAGTAATCGCAGAAAATCTGCAGGGAGGCCGACATGCGAGTCCTAACCGCACTTGCTGTAGCCATTCTTGCCTCAACCAACGCGGCGGCAGCTGACCGGCCAGCAGCGAAAGCTGACAAGGCTGCTATACAGGCCCTCGAGGACACTTACAACGGGGGATTCAATTCCAAGGACGTGGACAAGGTCATGTCGGTCTACGTTACGGGAAGCCAACTGTTTATTTTTGACGTCGTGCCGCCGCGCGAATACAAGGCTGGGACGCCTACAGGAAGGATTTCGAAGGACTGTTTGCCGCCTTCCCTGGTCCCGTGAAGAACACGATCTCGGAGCAGACCATCCATGTGGTCGGTTCGCTCGCTTATGGACACAACATCCAGACCGGCAAATTTACCGGGAAGGACGGAACGAAGGTCAAGATTGTCGCTCGGACGACCGACATCTATCGAAAGATAAACGGCAAGTGGCTCATCGTCGAGGAGCACAATTCAGTGCCCGTCGATTTGGAGACGATGAAGCGCGTGAACGAAGCGAGCTGAACAACGCCTGCGATGAGGTTATGCTGAATCGCCTCCTCAATGAACTCGATGGATTGCGGGAACGGGCGGACATATTTTTCATTCTGACGACAATTCGACCGACCATGCTTGAGCCGGCATTAGTCAGTCGACCCGGTCGCATAGATCAAGCCATTGAATTTCCGCCGCCGTCCGCATCGCTACGTCGTTGCCTTGTGACGCTTTACGCGCGCGGCTTGCCTGTAGCAGCGGACTTGGTCGATGCGTTGGCAGAACGCACCGAAGGGGCCAGCCCTGCGTTTATAAAGGAACTTCTCCGACGCGTCGCGCAACATCATATTGAATTGGGTAGCCCGCTCAAAATCGCCAGTTCAACCGTTGATTCGGCCCTTCACGAAATGCTGTTCTCAGGGGGCGTGCTTAACAAGAGACTGTTGGGCGGCGAAGCTGTTGAGGCGGCAACCGAATAATGCCTACATAATGAAAAATGTCCCAGTACGTCATACACGTGGCGTGGCGTCGCGACATTGTCGACTCGTTCGATCCGTGTCCATTGTGCCTTCCTGCCATCAAGTCGTTCGATAAAGTGGTCCTCCATACGCTGAATTATTGATCCGCCTCACGTGGAGGTTTTCCTGGAGCGTGAAAGTTTGTGGCGCGCCCGGAGGGATTCGAACCCCCGACCCCCTGGTTCGTGGTTTGAAGAAGTGCTTTTTGCGCCACATGAACGAAAATGGGATTGTTTGTTTTTTAGAGAGTTACTAAACCGCTGCCACCGGGATACTGTTGCATTTATCCCCACTGAGCAGCACAAAGCACCACCAAATCACGCAGAAGTCCCGCAACCACATGGCGATTATGGTTGCGGGACCTTGCTGGAGGGGCCCCAAGTTAAAATCTCGGCGCTCCGACCAATACTTCAGAACAGGGCGTCTCAGCTACACCGACCGCGTCGACGCATACGCGATGCAGTTCACGAGGTTGGCTGCCGCCATCATCACGTACTTGTCGTTTTCGTTCTGATTTCGCTCTCGGTCGAGACGAGCCAGCCATAGCCTTACTTCGTTGGTGACAAAGGCAAGCAGTTCCTTCTCCGGGAATTCATCGATATATTGGCCAGTGAACTGCGTCTGAGAGTCCGCATCCAATTCCTCAAAGGATTGAATGATGGCTGTCGAGCGCGTCATTTGGTATTCCTGATCGTTTTCCGAGATCAATGGCCACGTCAGCCCGGTCTCCTTCATCGCTCGATAGCACACCAGAAGAATGTCAATTAAGACATCCATTTTTGCGTAAGAGACGCCGAGTGGATGCTGTACAAGAACCGCCGCCAACAGATTGGGCTGGTGAGCGAATATTTCCTTCGTGAGATCGGCCTTCTGCGGCAAGCTCATCGCTTGCACCTTTCTGATCGCCGCGGACAAGTGTTCCAGCGAAATCCGGCCCATTTACCTATGCACCACGCGCAGAGGCCATTTCTCCCGCTTCGCGCTGACTCCTTCCGCGGTCACAAGTCTTCCTCGAAGTGGCGAAGCGCCTCTTGGTCGTAGTCGATGGTCCGCTCTTCCAACGGTTCGGCGAAACCGAGCGGCGCCTCGCCGCGCCCGTATCCGATGGCGCGATAGGTGACGAGTCGCTTCTCAAACATCCGCAACAGCATCGGGACGTCGCAGTCCACGTAATCAACAATTTGCACTTCAGTCTTGGCTGGATGACGCCGATGGAGTCGGCCGCTGTACTGAATTAGCGTGCCTTTCCAGGAAATTGGCATGGCGAGAAAGAGGGTGTCGAGCCGCGCGTCATCGAAGCCCTCGCCGATGTAGCGGCCCGTCGCCAGAACGAGTCGTTTGGCCGTATCCGGAATCGACGCAATCCGATCGGCGGAATGATGCCGCTTCTTGGCTGTCATGCCCCCTTGTAATACAACGAGATGCTTCACGAACCCACGGAGCTGTCCGGCGAAATACTCGAGGTGATCTTTCCGCTCGGTGAGCAAAATGGGCGAGCGGCCGGCGTGGATAGTGGCGATGACGTCGCCGACGATCTGCCTGTTTCGATCCTCGTCGTTGGCAAGTGCGCGGTAGATCTCCTGGATACCGATGTTGGGGTTGTCGTTGACCATGCGAAATTCAGTCTTTCGCACAACGAGCTTGTGGTCGAAGGGCCGGCGCGCGGCCTGGCTTTTGGCATCGACTCGGAAGCGGACGGGACCGAGTTGCATCTGCGTGATCGCATCGTGTCCGTCACGCCGCTGCAGCGTTGCGGTGAGCCCGACAAGGTAGCGCGCCTTCACCTCAGACAGTACGCGCTCGAACGATACCGCTGGCAGGTGATGACATTCATCGATGATGACGTGACCGTAGCCAGCGATCAAGTCGTCAACTTTGTCTTTGCGCACGAGGCTCTGGATCATGGCCACGTCGAGGCAACCATTGGGCTTGCGTTGACCATCTCCGATCTGGCCGATTTGCTTCTGGTCGATGTCAAGGAACATCGACAGCTGTGCAACCCACTGCTCAAGGAGCGGCTTGCGATGAACAAGGATCAGCGTACTGCAAGCGCGCTGGGCGACCAGATATGTACCAACGACGGTTTTCCCTATGCCTGGTGGCCCCACGAACACGCCGGTGTCGTGCTCTAACAGCGCGCGGGATATTTCCTGCTGTACCGAAGTAAGCTCGCCATTGAACTTCAATTCCAGTCGTGCCCCACCGTGCCGCTGGTCATCGATCCTTAATGTTACGCCATGTTCTCCGAGAAGCTGCTTGACGTCTGATACGCATCCCCTCGGTAGCGAGATGTGCTGAACCAGCTCTTCAGCGCAACTGATCACCCGGGGAGTCATCGCGGTGGATAGACGCATTCGCTGCTTCTTGTAGAACTCTGGGTTTTGGAATGCGGCGAGCCGCTTTAACTGGTTCAGCATCGCCGCAGGCAAATCCGATTTCTCGACGAAGAGGCGCTGTGCGAGTACGGCCTGCACCTCGGACGGGACTGGGCCGATAATGCGCTTTGCTGGCGTGTGCCCCGATGGTAACCGCATCCATGGCTCTGCTGCTGGCTCATCATCGATGGCTTCCGCAAAGCGAACGCCGACGACTTGACCGGTGCGTGAGGCCTCCCTTGCGATCATTTCCGCCGCGACGGGCTCGATACGCTGCACGGAGGCAAGGAATGTCCATTGGTCCTTGAATGGCTCGAATCGTTCATCGATAAACACACAGTTGCCTTGCTGCCGCGGATCGTATTGCAGGGGTAGGGCGATGAGATTCCCGAATCCGCCACGTGGCATGGTGTCCTGATTCGGGAACAGGCGGTCGTAGGACTCCATGCTCAGTTCGTGCCGGCGGTTCATCGTCTCCGTGACAAGGTAGCAGCCCATCCGCCTTGCCACCTTCGCGGGCACAGGTCTTGCGAAGAAAAACCAAGCATGCGCGCCGTTGCCAGAGCGGGAGCGCTCGATTGCCACCGGACACCCGACCGATTGACAAGTCCGGGCGAAGGCGAGCACGTCTTCCTTCCACGTATTTTTGTCGAAATCAACTGCAAGAAACCAACAGGTCTCGTCTTTCAGGAGCGGGTACGTGCCCGCCACGTGGTGGCCTTGCAGGTGGTCTAGGACAACTTGGTCACCGACCGGGATGAAGGCCTGATTCGTGCAGTCACTACATTTGCCTCCAGTCTTAAGGAGGCATTGGCCTGGTTTCCATTTATTCGAGCAAGCGGGCGCGTAACCGGCCCTTGCGGTCTTTTTGCTTACGAAGCGGACCGGGTAAATGTCTTCGCGGCCACGAAACAAGGATCGGAACAACCTCACCTTATCCGCGGGGGTGCGGGGAGTCGTGCTTCCCGCTGTGGACTGCAGTTGGGGCGAATCTAGCGTAGCGACGGATGCGGCAGCGAGCTCCACACGGAGCGACTCCATCTTTCCCCGTGCCTCATCGCACTTGCGCTCAAGGTCCGCCAACCGCGTGTTTTCTTGGGCTAGCTCTTGGAGTACGAGATCTTTTGATCGCGTCATGGGAGCAAAATAATATCTCGGCAGCCATCGCGTTGGCCGGGATTGTATTGAGGGGAATCGATCGTCTAGCAAACGAACATGTGGAGAAGGGGACGGTAATCTTGCCAGGCGGCTAATTCGCGCCTATATTCGCTATTCGCAAATAGCGAATTATCTATGAAACGCAAGCAAAATCCTCAGGTTACGTTGAAACCGCAGGATCTGATGGTCCTCCTCAAGCTGCTGGCGGTTGGCAAGGGGCCGACGACCTACGCTGACCTTGCCAAGGCACTCGGTATGTCAGCCTCTGAGGTGCACGCAAGCATGGGAAGAGCGCGATCTGCACGCCTGGTCAATTTCGAAAATGATCGGCCTGTCGTCGTCCGAGCAGCGTTGAAGGAATTTCTCCTTCATGGAGCTAAGTACGCGTTCCCTGCGACGCTGGGATCTCTGACCCGTGGAACTGTGACTGCATACGCCGCGCCTCCGCTTGTCACGCAAGTGTCGCAGCCTAGTGAATTGCCGCCGGTCTGGCCTGACGCTGAGGGTAACCAACGCGGTATTAGCTTTCATCCGCTGTATCCAACCGCGCCGCTCGCTGCGCGCAATGACCGCGTGCTCTACGAATTCCTTGCGCTGTTTGACGCGTTGCGCGGCGGTGCCGCACGCGAACGACAACTTGCCGGCAAGCTTCTGAGCGAGCGGCTCGCATGAACCCGAACGACCCAAATCTTCCACTGCTCGAGTCTGTGGCGCGTGAACTCGGGCAACTGCTCGGGCGATTTGTGTTCGTCGGCGGTTGCGCGACAGGGCTGCTGGTGACCGACGTCGCCGCCGCTCCGGTACGGGCGACGCAGGACGTCGATGTTATCGCTGAAGTTTTGACGCTGACCGACTACTACGCGCTCGAGCGGGAACTTGAGGGGGCCGGTTTCAGCCATGATCGAAGTCCCGACGCGCCGGTATGCCGCTGGATCGTCGGCAATTGTCTATTGGATGTCTTGCCAACGGATGAAGGGATACTGGGATTTGGCAATCGTTGGTTCAGCGAGGCGATTCGTACCGCTGAATCGGTACAGCTTCCAAGCGGCCGTACGATAAGACTCGTCACGCCGGCATTGTTTCTCGCGACGAAGCTAGAAGCCTTCCGGGTGAGGGGTGGCCGGGATTTCATGGCAAGTCACGATCTGGAGGATATCGTGACCGTGGTTGACGGACGGCCCGAACTATCGGGCGATGTGCAGGCGTCTGCGCCTCCACTGCGGACCTATATTGCAAACGAGATCAGTGCCCTGATTCAAAATGCGGCGTTCATGGAGGCGCTTCCGGGTCATCTACCAGGCGATGAAGCGAGTCAGGCGCGCGTGGCACTGGTTCGCGAGCGCCTGCTCCGGCTCACACTTGTCTGATTTAGCGTGCCTCATACATAGTTACACTCACCAGGATGCCCACACTCAGCCGAGGTCTGTACGAAGTCCTCATAACAGAGGTGCTCGAGGAACGCCTCGGGGGTCTTGGAGTTGGGCTCAAAGCCATCCGTGAAGCCCCGCGAGCACCCGAGGTCGCGGATCGGATTTCGCTGCATGTAGCGCGCATCATTGAACGGGCCATAGACGTTATTAACGAAGGTGAACGCACGGCCGTCGGCGTGGATCTGGCACGTCGCCTTATTGACGTCATTCGGGCATTGCCGTCAGCCAAGGATCTGGCGGGCGAGCGTCCCGTCCCCTCGGGCGAGGTTCTACGCAGCGTAGTCGGTCAGTTGCCGGACGGTCGGGTGGACTTCATTGCGGAACCGCTGATCCCGCTGTTGGACACGACGCTTCTTACGAACGCGCCGGGCGAACCGCGCGTGGGTCATCAGCTACTCACCGAGATACGGTCGGCCGATCGCATCGATGTGGTGATGGCCTTTATCCGACGCAGCGGTATCGCCCCGCTGATGCCGGCGTTGCGTGAACATTGCTCGGCAGGGCGCGGACTCAGAGTGCTGACGACCAGTTATACCGGCTCTACCGAAGCGCGTGCACTCGATGAGTTGTGCGAGGCGGGCGGCGACATCCGGGTGTCGTATGACACAACTGGCACGCGACTGCATGCGAAGGCCTGGTTATTGCACCGTCAGTCGGGGTTCTCCACGGCCTACATCGGTTCGTCTAACCTGACTCACTCGGCACAGATCAGCGGACTTGAATGGAATGTGCGCGTGTCCGGCGCCCGCAATCCGGATGTGATCGACAAGGTGGCGGCGGTCTTCGAGAGCTATTGGCATAGCGTGGACTTCAGGCCTTACGACCGAGAGGAATTCCGCCTCCGAGCAGAGTCATCGCCCGATTCGCGGGCGACTATTCTCTTGAGCCCCACGGATCTGCGTCCAGAGCCGTTTCAGGAGAGGCTGCTTGAGCAGATCACGCTTTCCCGGCAACAGGGCCATCATCGCAATCTCCTCGTGTCGGCGACGGGGACTGGGAAGACCGTCATGGCGGCGCTGGACTATCTGGGATTGCGGGAAACCCTGCCTCGCGCACGACTACTCTTCGTGGCGCATCGCGAAGAGATCCTCATGCAGAGCCGTGCCACGTTCCAGCAGGCGCTTCGCGACCCGCTATTCGGCGAGTTGTGGGTGGCAGGAAATCGTCCCGAGCAGTTCGAACACGTCTTCGCCTCCATTCAGAGCCTCAATGCCTCAGGTCTTGCGCACTTGGAACCAGCGCACTTCGATATCGTCATTGTCGATGAGTTTCACCATGCGGCCGCCCAGTCATACCGCATGCTGCTTGATCACGTGCGGCCGGTGGAGCTGCTGGGGCTTACCGCCACACCCGAGCGCAGCGACGGGCTGCCAATTCTGGAATGGTTCGACGGACGTATCGCGGCCGAGCTTCGTCTGTGGGATGCCATCGATCAGCAGCGCCTGGTGGCTTTCGTGTACTACGGTATCCACGACGGTCTTGACCTGCGGGACGTCCCCTGGCGTCGCGGCCGGGGGTACGACGTCGAGGGGCTTTCGAACGTTTTGACAGCGAATGACTCGCTGGCGAAATTTGTCCTGAAGGAACTCGACCAGCGTGTTGATGATCTTGCGCGCATGCGCGCCCTCGGTTTTTGCGTAAGCATTGAGCATGCACGCTTCATGGCCCGAGTGTTCCGAGCAGCGGGCGTCGCAGCCACGGCTGTCTGGTCCGATACGCCGGATTTGGAGCGCCGCGCCGCGTTGGCAGATCTCGCCTCCAGGCGCGTGAATATCGTGTTCTCGGTCGATCTCTTTAATGAGGGTGTCGACGTGCCGGCTGTCGACACGCTACTGATGCTGCGTCCCACGGATAGTCCGACCCTGTTCCTGCAGCAATTGGGCCGCGGCCTACGTCGCAGTACCGGGAAGTCCGTTTGCCTGGTTCTCGATTTTGTCGGCCACCATCGAAAGGAGTTCCGATTCGACCGGCGGTTTCGAGCACTCCTAGGCGGCAGCCGTAAGGAGCTAATGACTCAGGTGGAAACGGGCTTCCCGTTTCTGCCTGCCGGATGTCATATGGAGTTGGACCGCGTCGCATCCAGTATCGTGCTTGAGAGCATCAAGAACGCAGTACCGTCGCGATGGACTGAGCGGGTGGAAGCACTACGGCAGATGACAGCGCAGGGATCGACCTGCACGCTTGCTCGATACCTTGAGGAGACGGGACTTGAGCTCGAGGATGTATACGCTGGGAACAAGAGTTGGTCCGACCTTCGCGCGGACGCAGGGCTGGTCAATGAGCCATCAGGCTCCCAGGAGGTGGTCCTGCGGCGCGCCTGCGGCCGGCTACTGCACATCGATGACATGCTACGGATCAAGGTCTATCGGAGCTTGCTTGAGAGCGAGCGCTCCCCGGATCTGGCGCATCTTCCCTCACGGGAGCGACGTCTACTGCGGATGCTGGTCGGCTCGCTGACCTCTGGCGCGGTGAACAAGGACACACCGCTTGCCGAGGGTGCAACCCTCCTATGGAGTCACCCGCAGGTGCGCGCGGAGCTGCTCGATTTACTCGAGGTCCTCGCTGATCGGATTGAGCATGTCTCGGTACCACTTGCAACGCATCCGGACGTACCGTTAGATGTCCACGCGCGCTATACGCGGGTCGAAATCCTCGCTGCCTTCGACGTAGGCGAGGGCGCTAGAGTGGCGCCATGGCAGACAGGGGTGTACTGGGCGGCTGATGCCCGGGCTGATCTATTGGCCTTTACGCTCGACAAGACGACCGGGCAATTCTCACCCACCACCCGCTACCGTGACTACGCGATCAGTCCCGACCTGATTCATTGGGAGAGTCAGTCGGTCACCCGAGCAGACAGCGAGACCGGTCGCCGGTATCAGCAACATATTGAAAACGGAACGAGCATCATGCTGTTCGCGCGGCGGCGCAGCGACGAGCGCGCATTTTACTTCCTGGGTCCAGCTACATACGTGAAGCACGAATCGGAGCTGCCGATGGCCATCACCTGGCGATTGCTGCATCCGCTTCCGGGAGACCTCTTTGCGGCGTTCGCAGCAGCCGTCGCCTAGAATTGCGCCAATGGAAGCCGTATGAAAATCTGGGTGGGCGTCACGGACAGGGACTCGTTTCAGTTCCTGAGTCGAATCGGTCCCGACGAGGTCGATTTCTGGCAACCTAGCGGGTCGCGGATGTTCCGGGCGCTGCAACCCGGGGAGCCGTTCCTCTTCAAGCTCCATAGTCCCGATAACTTTATCGTGGGTGGTGGTCATTTCGTTCGTTATTCGACGCTGCCGACTTCGCTTGCTTGGGACGCCTTCGGGTCGAAGAATGGCGTTGGTTCGCTTGATGAACTCAATGGACGGGTCCGACGCTATCGTCGAGACGATGCGTCCGTCGATCCCGTCATCGGCTGCAACATCCTGGCCGAACCCTTCTTCTTCGAGCGACGGGCGTGGATCCCCGTTCCGGAGAACTGGGCGCCGAACATCGTGCAGGGCAAGACCTACGATACGGGCATGGCAGACGGCCGCGCGCTGTGGAATTCCATTCAAGCTGGGCTCGCTGACAATCAGACGGTCGCAGAGCCTTCGTGGTCCGACGAGTCGTATGAGCCCAATCGGTTCGGTGCTGAGTATCTGACACGCGGTCGCCTAGGCCAAGGCGCATTCCGCGTCCTCGTGACCGATGCATACGACCGACGCTGTGCCGTCACAGGGGAGAAGACGCTCCCAGTGCTCGAGGCCGCCCATATCAAACCGTATGCATTAGACGGTCCGCACCGCGTAAGCAACGGGATTCTATTGCGCTCGGACCTTCACAAGTTATTCGATTTAGGGTACGTGACCGTTACGCCGGATCTTAGACTCGAGGTGAGCCCGAGACTTAGGACGGAATGGCAGAACGGTCGCGAGTACTATGCCCACCACGGCCAGCAACTGCGCGTGCAGCCAGCCGACTTAGCAAGCCAGCCTAGCCGGGAATTTCTCACTTGGCACAACGAGAATAGGTTCCGCTCATGAGCATACCCACTTCGGGCGAGCGCCTAGCTTCCCTTGAAGCAACTACGTGCGGCACTGCGGCAATTTGCATCAGATCGCGACTGGGATCAATTCCATTCCCCCAAGAATCTGGCGATAGCACTCAGTGTTGAGGCCGCCGAGTTGTTGGAGCATTTTCAGTGGACCCTAGAAGCTGACTCCGCAGGCCTGACCCCTGAGCAGCATACCAAGGTACGGGAAGAGATCGCGGATGTGCTGCTGTACCTCATCCGCCTGGCGGACAAGCTAGACATCGATCTCCTGGCAGCAGCGACCGACAAGATCCGAGTCAACGCTGTGAAATATCCGGTCGAAAAGGCCCGAGGTAGCAGTAAGAAGTATACGGAGCTCTGACTTTGCGCCTCTTTGCTGGGATGTTGCTGCCTCTATCGAGACATAGTGCCTACCGGATTACGAGGAAGCTTGCCGACACAGAGAGCCTCGCCGGGAAAGTCATAGTGGATCGGTGGGGCCCGCCGCCG
>CAVTMG010000002.1:0-822841 GCA_963735775.1 uncultured Gammaproteobacteria bacterium
ATGTTTATGTGACCTTTACTGGTTCAGTTCAGGTCTTGCTAACGCCGCGTAGCATCAGCGCACTTCCTCACATTCACCGAGCCGGGCACGCCTCAGCGCAAAGCTTAAGCGCACTCACGCATTGTCTTTGAACCTCTATCGGAAAAGTTGAGTACCCAGGCCGGTTCGTGCATTCCTGGTAGTTCACCGCGCAGACGTGTCCGCATTGTGGTTCGACCCTGTCGAGGTGGACATCGGATGTACTTGCGCAGCCGCCTATAGATGCCAGTGTTAGACTAGCAATTAAGCTTTTCATACCTCGCCTCGTTCTGTAGGGCATCCATTGCTCCGGCCCGTCCCGTTACTCTAACCGCAATATGACGATCTGGGATAATCCCATAAACGGATTATATGACTTGGCTCTCATGCAGAGAGGGCCAGGGATTGAAGTCGCTACGGACTCCGCAGCACCAAGAGCTGTTACGCCAGCTTGTATCGGCCCGCGAGAGGCGGGACTAACTCAACATAGTCTGGCCTGCGATTGGGCCGCCATCAATCGTTTGTCGCGAAATATGAAGGGGGCGAGCGGCGTCTCGAGGTAATCGAATTCGTGCAAATATGCCGGAAAATAGGCGTGAAGCCGGAGCAAATTCTTCGGCATTTGTCGTAGAAATGGCCAGCTTGGACAATGGCGGCGCCGTTTCGCCGCAGTATGCAATGCATTTCGGGGCGGCCGGATGCCGCAACTTTGATTAAATTGGAGTGTTAAATCTTTACCGTTAGGTGCGGTCCATTCCGAAGCCTGGGAACGGGTGGTCGTGCAGAAAAATTACGCTACAAATCGTAGGCCGTGCGGCCATGCATCGGTCAATCTTGTCGTGTTGCACGGGCGGCAAGGATCGCGGCTGGCGCTCGATGAGCGCTGCATCCAATTCGTCCATCAGCTTACTAAGAGCAGGAGTGCTAACTCGGGATACGTCGCTGACCGGCTCGGGTAGTTTCGGCAAAAAATCGTAGCCCGCTAGCATCGCGGCACGCATCTGCCACTGCTCAGAAGGAGGCTGACCGCAAGCTATAGCGTGGTGCTGCTCTTCGTCTAGATCCTCAGGAGTTGGGATTCTCCACTCCCTTCCCGCGCGCAATCGCCATTCATCCGTTGGGTGAATCCCAGCTTCATGAAAAGGCGGAACTCCTGCGTGATCTCCTCCAATATGTATTCGCGCTCCTCGCCAAGCCGCTGGTCACGGTCGAAGGTGCTCTCTTCCTCGGCGATGTCGACAGCGCCCGTCCGGAGATCCGATCCACAGTGCTTGCACTTGATAGCGGCCTCGAGGATCTGTTCGGCGCAGAAGGGACAGACCTTGGTTGGAGCATTCATTGCTTTCTCCCCATGCGTGGGTTATGGCCTCGCACCGCATTGTCGCAGGTAGCTCTTACCGATTGCATAAAGCCGCCGTTATGTTGAGCGCGTGAGGCGCGGTCTGTACTGCTTGCTGCGCCGCGGATTAGTGGATGGACAGCTCAGCCGGCCACTGGCTACCGTTTAGCGATCGCACGCCGATTCGTATTCGACCCCCTCAAGCCGACCCGAGCCCCGCCGGTACGTCGTAGGAGTATGCACCGGGGCGGTCTGGTAATTCGCCAGATTCCGCGTGGTGCGGTTCTAAAGCGCGTCTACGTCGAGGCGTTGCTGCAATGGAGATCAATGACGGTTGGCAGGTTGGGGAGTCCAAGCTGGGCACTGGGCATTTCTTCCGCACCATGGGCAATGAGCGGCGCATGGCAGAGATATAATCCAGCGATCCAGGCCCGTGGCGACGGGCTTGAAGAACTACATAGGCGGAAGCGGGGCGCACGCCACAATGGCGTGGCTGTGTTAGTTCATAGATCCAACCACGAGCGAAGATTCCACCCGGAAAGCGATCGGCGAGGAACTCTGAGGCGCGGTGCATTTGATCGCTGAACGGCATGCCCCATCGCACGTACGACAGCAACTCAGCACGCACACCACCCCAACCCTCGCGGTAGTGCGCAATTTGTCGTCGATACGGCTGAGGTGAATGCCCACCGGGCCTAGACGACGCGGGGCGTCCGTAGGTAGCACCAGGGGCTGGCGGCATTTTGGGCAAACATTGAGATTGCGCTCGAAGCTCGGGCTGATACATCACGACATCGCAGGTCGGGCACCTGATCCACACGGCCTTGTGGATCCGATCTCGCGTAGCCAAGCTCCTTCGGGGTGGTTACTTGGAAGCCCGAGACTTCGAAGATTAACGGGCCGTCGGTCATAGGGAAGTGCTTCAGTTCCGCAGAAGTGAGCCCGGGGGGCAACATCTCGAAGAGCGTGCCCTCAGCACCTTCCGGCAACTTTGAAAGCGCGAAAGCAATCTGCTCCAACGCGAATCTTCGCTGGGCCTGATTGGCTTTTGCATGAAATTCGACATTGATTTGCGCGCCCCGGTGGCGTTCCAAGGTCTCGGCTCCTAGTGCTTGGACAGCGTCAGACCAGAACTCGGGACCTCTGTGAGTAGCCCATGCGCTGCAACTCTTCGGCGTCATCGAGCTGTACCAGTTCGAATGCAACCTGACCCAGTCCTTCGACTTCACAGAGAATGTCAGGAGGATCCGGCTGAGTGATGCTATCGGAGCGAACGACAAGGTGCGCGTCTCGCGCAAAGCGCTCAAAGATGGCGCGTTCGAGAGCCGCCTGGGCGGTTGCACGGTTACTTGACATGGTTCGCCCTGATCTCCGTGTGCATCGTCGCTTCCTTTCAGTGAGGCGGAGCTATCTCACCGGCTATTTAGGCTTCCGCGATGTAGTTGAACGCCATGGAGGACTCAAGCGCAGCACGTGCCGCCCCATCGTAGCCTGGAAACACCGTTGCCGCGGAAATTCCAAACTTTGCGCAGTGTAGTAGAGCTCGGGAGCCAACGACTTGGGCAGCGTAATCTTGTGCAACATCGGGGTTGGACCAGGCGGGAGCTGTGACTCAAGAGTAACGTCTGGGGTGAACGGATCGCCTCGATAACCTGAGTTTGCAACAAGGATGAACGATCCTCGTTGGGCCGAGAGGTTAAGGAGATGTACTTCCAGGTACCCGCATGTGCTTCAGCGGCGTGCTCCGATTAAGTCGCCACAGCTCAAACACATCCGATATTACGGATTATGTACAGATCGCGGGCGAGTCTTCGCAACATGTCTGACTGCCAGACTGCTTTGCGTGATAATTACGGCAATGAAATACCGCAAACTTGCGGCCTAAATACTGTTAGAGGTCCTCTTGTGACACCCCGGCAAATAGTTGCTTTAGCACTCCGACTATTCGCCGTCTGGCTGGGTTTTCAGGCGCTGGGGTACGTGGTTTGGTTCCTTTGGGGTAGGGGCTCTCAGCCTGCCGATTATGCGTATGTGATCTTCATGTCGGCGTTCAACGCTGTGATCATCCCTGCGTTGTGGTTCTTCCCTCGCACAATCGCGCGGAAACTCCTTCCCTCTGATGAAGCGCCGCCTCACTCCTCCGCCACGGCCGATACATGGCTGGCCGTGGGTTGCACGCTCATCGGTCTGTGGGCACTCACGGACACAGTTCCGAAGCTTGTGTATGACCTTTTCCTCCTGAATGCCGATTCAGGCCCCAATGATGTACAACGCTGGGTGCTTCTAACTCATGCGGTGAAACTGGGCATCGTGGTCTGGTTGGTGCTCGGTGGGAAGGGCGTCGGTAAGATTTTTCGGTGGGCGCAAACGGCGGGTCTGAATCGAGCGCCATGACTACGATCCGCGAGCAACTGGCGCGCTACGCCAAGATGGCGCGTCTCGCCTTGTTCGGCGGCGTAGCTGCCATCATGGTGTTGGAAATGGCCATGCTGCACATGGGCGTTCCACGCCAGACTCGCAAGCACTGGCTGTTGGCGGCGATGATTGTGGCGTGGAGCCCAGGCGTTTTGATTAGCCTTCGCATGCGATGTCCGCGCTGCAAGTTTAGTCTTTGGAGTCTGGGCGGCACGGCACGCTTCTGCCAAAAGTGCGGCGCTAACTTCGATGAGCAGATGCCGCCCTGAGAATCGGCAGCCATGACGACGATGAAGCGAACAATGTAGTAGCCCCTAGGGTTGCGAAGCCCTTCCAACCCCGAGAACTTGTGTGCGACGGCCAGAATCGACAAACCCCGGAAAGATCTACGATCGAGTATTGCTCCATCGAGTGATAATCGTCTGGGCTCACGCGATACTCTGCGCTTTGATGGCAGCCATTTGCTGGGGGACTAGGGATTTTAGTCATTTCGCGTACTGGCATCGGCTATCAGCGTTTTCCGTGGTCATCCGGACATCCGGTGCTACGCTACCGTACCTAATCTCCGGTATGCATTCATATCGACGAGTCTCGTCCAATCGGATTCGAGTAGGCGCTTTCGTCGTGGTACTGCTCATCTGTTAACCGGCGTGCAATTCTGACCAGGAAAGGGGTGTCGTGTTGCCTCACGTAATTTTGTTACCGGTTGCCTCATCAGCGATGTTACCGGGAGGTCTTTTCCCGTCACCTTCGGATCTGATTGTAACCGTCAAAGCGGAAGGTCAGTCTGACGCCGGAGGCGGCAGAAGCCTGGGTTGATTGAAGCTGCAGCAGTAATTGTCATGCGATCGCCGTGCAGTTTTGGGTCAGGTTCGTCATCTCGCAGATTAACCGCTTCACAGCCTCGCGGCGCCATGCCCGCACTCGTCGCTCCAACGTACACAGTTGCCGAAGGCTATAATGCTCCGGATAGCGCGCCCGGAACTCGATGAGTAGTTCCAGAGCTGTCTGATCCGGCTGCGCCTCCAGGCATTGGAGCATCTCCGCCCAGTGCGCCTTGAACGGATCGGGGCGGACGCCGCGAGGCTTGTGGTTGAGGTTGCGCCATTTGATGTGATCGATGATCACGCCGCGAGCGCGGGCATCCCGGCGCCAGATCTTCACGCGTTTGCTCAGAGTTTTCCGTTGGTAGGGATTGAAGCGACCAGGGAACTGCGCGCAGAGCTCCTCGAACAGCTGGAGGAGTTGATGTTCGGGAACCCTTCGAGTCGGCGACAAACGATCGGCCAGACCATCTTGAGCGCATGGAAGCTGCCTTTGCCGCCCCCGGCATAGATCAGTTGAGGTCGCTCTGGCGGCTTCGCAACGGGCACACAGACGCGAGCCGGCGGAGCGATGGGCATCGCTGAGTGACATCCTTTCGAGCCACACTTTGCAGGCTGCGCAGGTAGCGAGGCTTGGCTGCTACGGAGAAGGTCGGTCGCACCTCGCCAGCCCGCCATGCGCTCGAGAGGCTGGCCACGAACGCGGCAAGATCGGGCGGTTCGGCTGTAGTGCTGGGAGGTATCTCGCCATCGGCCAGTGCCGTCAGATGTGCCTGCATGGCCCGCATCTCCTCCAGAAGCTTCAACGGATCGAGGGCGCCGGCGACCTCGCGCAGCTTCGCCTTTGCGGCCTCCGGCATACTTTCAGCCTGCAGCAGGCGCTCACAGGGCGTTTGCGGCGGATGGTAGCGCTTGGAGACCTGAGCGCCTTCACGATGTTTTGCAGCCAGTTTGAACGAGGGTTGGAAGAAGTTCACGAACAGCCGCGAGGCGCCATACAGGCGCGTGATCGCTTTCGCGGCCGCGATGCCCTCAAAGCGCCGATATCCAAGAAGCTTGCGCACGACGGCGCCGTTCTTCTGCTCGATCCAAGCTTGGTCGTTCTTGCGATAGGGGCGCGAGCGGGTGAGCTCGATCCCATGGCTCAGGCAGTATTCGATCAATCTCTCGTTCACAAATTCGCTGCCGTTGTCGACATCCAGCGCGCGAAGGGCAAAGGGTAAGCCGACGCGGATGCGCTCGAGCGTTTCAACGACGAGGTGGCTTTCGCGCACGACCAGGGGCGCAGCTTCCGTCCAACCACTGGCAATGTCCGTCAGAACCAGACTGTTGATGTAGCTGCCGCGGTTGACCTCCCCACAATGGGCGACCAAATCCATTTCCATGCTGCCAGGGATCGGCTCATTCCAATCCGCAAAAGTTCGCAGCGGTATGCGTCGGCGCGGCTCTGGCTCGATCCGACGGCGCTTCTTTGAGCGAGTCACCGCGCGCGGCGCGCGCAGCAGTCGGTCGATCGTCGCTGCACTCATCGCGAGTATCTTCGCGCGGATCGTTTCATCGAGCTTCAGATGTCCGTTGCGCTCCAATGCGGGCAGCAAGATCGGCAACAAGGCCTTCAGACGCTTGCCGCAGACTCGATCGGATGCCTCCCACAACACGATCAGGGCACCGCGGGCTGCCTCGTCGTAAAGCGATGGGCGATTGCGTGTCTGGCGGCGCTTCGTGATCGGTTGACCGTTCAGTACACGGATCGCCGACTTCTCGTGATAGCCGGTGCTGGCAACGAACTCGTCCAGGATCTTACGCTTCTGTTTGCCTGTAGCCGACCGATAACGTAGGCGGATAGCGTCGGCGAGTTCGGCCCGCACGGTATGAGTCATCTTCCTGTCCATAGCGCCTCCCAGGATGGAAGGCGACATGGTGGCAGACGCTCATCGGTAACATTTCAGGTGAGGCAACAACCTATCCAGTAACATTTTTCTTGAGGCAATGCGGACACTGCTCATCGGTACCTTTGGCGCCGCCTACTGGCATATCAACAATCTGGGTCATTCCATTGGACCTATGGGAACGCTCGGCATTGAAGTCGCGCAACTGCTCCTATTTCTAAGGGCGGCTCGGTTGTGCTTCGGCCGGCCACGGATTGCCTCCACGTAATGCCGCACCGACGGAGCCACCGATTCGTTACAGACGCTTCATCCGAGGGCCCCGTCAGATCGCCGGCCAGAGCGGTCTCGCAATGAATAAACGAGGGAGGATTGAGTGAGGCTTCCCTTCCGAATCCTCGCTGGCGCGATCCTTGGGCTGGCGTTTATGTCGTTTTCGGTAAACATCTTCGGATTCTTCGCGGTTTGGTCGCCGTTTTCGCTCTCCGAGTGGAAACACAATCCCCACTTTGTGATAGTCGCGTCAGCAGTAATATCCGTTGTCCTCTGCGTGGTGGTACTCGGCCTGATACTCGCGAAGCTCTTCAGGGGCTTTCCGATCTCGAGCGCATCGCTTGGATGGCCCTTGCGACTGCGGTCGCTGTGGCAGGGACGCTCGACGAGCCCGCGCTGATCCTTCCTGCCCTAAGGGTAGCGTGGGAGTGGCTTTTCGCCTTCCTGGTCGGGCCACCGGCTGTTGTCTTGGTAGTTGAGCAACTGCGGTCCAGAGCTCGTTAGGATGAACGCGTGTCTCCGGTACCGTCCGTGTGCTGTGGGCAGAACCTCACTCAGTTAACGGGTAAATGATGGAAACTCCAAATAGCATGAAGACCGAACTTGCCGCGTGGAACAATGGCGCCGGGATCGATCTTGAGTCCTGGATCGGCTGCAAAGGGACTTTCTCTCTAGCCGTTGGCTATGCAACCGTGTTCTGGCCGGAATTCGTTGTGTTCGACGGGTACGTGCTGCGCGCTGGGTTCTCTGTAGCGTCCCTGAGAGGATTTGAGAAGCAAAGGGACATCAATCGTAAAGCAGTCGAATGGAACATGAACCACTTACACATCGCGGATATCCAGTTTTATGGCTGCCCAGACGCATCGAAAGATAAGCTCATCCTCCTTGGCAATGTGCTCACGGAAATCTATCAGGCGAAGCTTGCGTGGCAATTACCTGATCACCCATGCAAAGTCGAGCTCTACACACCTGACGACAAGGACGATCTATTGGAATACCAAATCTCGTTCTGGCAAAAATGCCACGAGCCATGAATAGCAACCCGGGCTAGGGTTGCCTGGATCAAGCCGCCGAGCGCGATACCCTGGAACGGGATATCGGATGCTCCGAACGTCCCGGCCTTCGCACGTCCTGGGCGCGCCGTCTACCTGTCAATGTTTACCGGCCACAGGTGCGTAGCGGGCACGTTGACTGGGAGGCGAAGTTTCCCGTATCAAGAAGCAGAGACTGTCCCCCACGAAGCCGCCAATTCGCCAGGGAGGCGAACGTATGATACGGGCCACGCAATTGTTCGTGTCATCGCTTCTCGCAGGCTGCCAGGCAGCGATGTACGGCACGGCGGCTGACTTCAATCGACTATCGATTGGGATGACACGACCAGAGGTAGTTCGGGCTATCGGACAGCCGAACACCGTCACTGCGGATGCTCAGAAAAACGAAGAGCACTTGATTTATCGCCGCATGGCACAAGTTGTTGGCTGGACACCGAGGAACTACGACGTGACTCTTGTAGACGGGCGGGTCGTCAGATTCGGCGTCATCCAAGAGTGAGTTCGCTCCCATTTCTGCGTGGAGAGTGATTTGGGTTTGTTTCGGCGGTAACCCGGGTCATTACGGAACGGTATGAAACTCTCTAAGGTTCAGTATTCAGCGTTGAACTCTAGGCAGAAGCTGGACGCTGGGGGAGTTCAGCTCGATCAGCGGCCACTTTTTCTGCACCCGCGGCGCCGAGCGCCGCATGGTGGCCATCACGCCGAGCAATCCGGGAAGACTAGCGACCTTTTAAGATGGTCGACCCTTTGCGCGGCGCCGCTACTAGTGAAATAATCCGTTCCCGGTAAAGCTCGCCGGGTCGGCTTTGAGCGCCATACTCTGGAACTCAATACCATGAACATTGCAAAAGCTACTGCGGAATTCACGGCAGGACTACAGAACATTGAGAGCGACATCATCGGCAAAGTGCGTGAGGCTGGAGGGACCATCACCGCCAAGGATTTTAGATGGAATCAAGGTAGGGAGTTGGTGCCGCCACCGAGGGATGCCATCGAGCTTGAAATAACCGCGCATGGAAAGAGGTTCAGTGCGCTCCTCAGTTATGAACAGGTGAAGGATTCCTGGCAGCGAGTTGAGCGCCCCGATGTAATCGCGGCGTAAGAATGCCGTTGCCGCATTGACTAACTAGCTCTCTAGTTCAGTTCATGTTTCCCTATGTTGTCGTGTATGACATTAGAACTGCGCCATATCCGTATCTGCAGTTCTTGGTGATCGGGACCATCTTGTCGCTGATCGGCGTTCTTTTGGTTCGATTTAGAAACGTGTTGCCAATGTGGGGGCCGCGAACTTGGCGATCTGCGTTCGCCTATTTCGCCTTGTGGGCTGCCGTTATCTGGACTGTATTCTTCGGCTGGACTGAATATCAGGAATATTCTTCACTCAAGGCAGCCCTAACGAATGGTCTGGGCTTAACTGTTGCTGGGAAAGTGACGCAATTTAAACCCATGATCATGTCCAAAGACGGGTTCAGGGTGGAACATTTTTGTGTTCAGGAGAGGTGCTTTGAATATTCTGACGACTTGATAACGGGAGGATTCAATAAAACAGCCGCTCACGGAGGACCCATTCGAGAGGGGTTGACGGTGCGAGTAACATATCTGCGTGGAATAATCTTACGGCTAGAAGTGTTGGCACCTTGAACAGCGTATGCATGCTCCGGGGTTGCCTCCCGACACGCACCTAAATCGCGCGTTCGTAGCAGCCATGCTTGAATGGATCGACGCCGGCTGGACGTTGGGGGAGTTCAGCTCCATCAGCGGCCACTTCTTCTGCACCCGCGGCGCCGAGCGCCGCATGGTGGCTATCACCCCGAGCGATCCGGGTCGGGTGGGGCGGTTTTGAGTAAAGCGGCAGTTTTGACGACCTACCGCGAAATTTCGACCGCATAGGAAGCCCTCAGAGCGGCGATCAGACCCCACCCCTTACCCCTGTCATCCCCCAAAATGCCCGCTTTCGGCCAACTCCGGCCGGTGGGGACAACGAAATGCTCGCCCCGAAGCGGTCGCTCGCCGGGTAGGTTAGGCTGGTCAAATGGACCATCTTCTTAAGCAGAATTTCCCCCTCTATTTCCCACTATTCTTTGTCCTGTTGTGGATAACGATAACAACACTGCTGGGATTCCTCTCTGGATGGTTTGCGCTAGCGAGAACCTACCCCGATCGTGATGAAGCTGCGATTCAGGTATCCGCGGGCCAATCGGGCTCCATGGGCTTGGTCAGCATGGGCGGCGTACTGAGGCTAAGTGTGTGTCCGGGGGGACTGAGAGCTGGGAATGTTGAGGATTCTTGGTCCTTTCTGCAGGACTTTCTTCGTTCTTTGGAATGAACTAAGCGTAGTAAGGAAAGATCGGTTTTTGATGAAAGCAGCGCAGATCGAATTTGGACAGCCGGTCGTCGGCGCACTAACAATTGCCGCGGATGTTGCAGATCGCCTTGCACGGGCTGCGGCTGGACATTGGCCGGAGACCGATCCTAATACCAATGATGCAAGCGGCGAAGCAGGGTCGCGCATCCTAAAGCAGTGGGTTGTCATGAGCGATCCTTGCCTTCCTGTTCTTTATCGTAGCTACACGTATCATGTGCCGCCGCAGCAAAAGCCGCCGTCCGCCATGCTGCTGATTCTTTTTCCGGCGGGAGCTGTCTTCGGAATTAACGCGATTGTGCGGTACGTTCGCAGCCGGCGTCCTAGCTTTGAAGAATTCTTTTGAAATGTCACTGCTCGAGAGCGGTCTGTCGCCACCGGCGGCTTCGGGTCAAACCCGGAAAATCGCCGACGGATGCCAACGGGCTCCACGGTCTCGCGGCCTGATTCAACGTCGATATTGACGGTGTACTGCAACAATCGAAAGGAAGGCATGAAAATGACACGCGTCCGAGTTGAGGGCTTTACCATCTCGCTTGACGGATACGGAGCTGGTCCGAATCAGGACATCAGGAATCCGCTCGGCGTGGGCGGGACAGATTTGCACCAGTGGTTAGTCCCGACACGCACGTTCCAACGGACCCTATTTGGCGCCGACGGTGGCACAACGGGGATCGATGACGACTTCGCTGCGCGGGGCTTCAAGAATGTTGGCGCCTGGATTCTCGGAAGAAACATGTTCGGACCGATTCGCGGTTCCTGGCCCGACATGAACTGGAAAGGCTGGTGGGGGGACAACCCACCCTATCACGTTCCAACTTTCATCTTGACTCATCACGCGCGCCCGCCCATCCAGATGGAAGGCGGAACGACATTCTACTTCGTCACGGGCGGTATTCACGAGGCGCTTGACCGGGCGCGCGACGCAGCCAACGGAATGGATGTGCGCATTGGCGGCGGACCTAACACTATCCAGCAATATCTTCGTACGGGCCTCATCGATGAGCTGCACGTCGCTATCTCGCCGGTCCTGCTGGGCGGGGGAGAGCGACTGTTCGAGGGGATTGACATGCGCGCTCTGGGATACGAATGCGTTCAGTTCGTTGCGTCGGAGAAAGCCACCCATGTTGTACTCCGGCGCCAAGGGCACAATGACGCCTAACAACCGGTTGCAGCGGACGGCGCTGCCGCGCCGCCGCTGAACCGGAACGTTAGCCTGCCCGACAGCGGACATTCGCGACCGGCAGGTAGGGTCAACACCGGAAATTTTGGTCAACTGGCAAACGCCTGCCATTGACCGCCGGCGAAGCCGAAGCCGCGCCTGACAAGCACGATTAGCCAAATCGATGCGAGGGCGCAAAGGAGCAACGGCAGAAAGGCGAGGGCAGAGCTCCCGCGCTGGGGAAGCCCTCAACAGCTCTACGTACGGTCCGAATATCGGGCGCGGACCCCAGCGGGATCCGCCGCGCAGGACAGTTGCAGCGCCAATCCGATAGAAAACAGCTATGTAATGTCTAAGCTCGAACGCTACGAAGACGGCAAATGCTTCCAGGCCGATAGCGTCCACGACGGCAATCAGCGGGCCGGCTTCCGGAACGAGCACCAGCAAGGCAAAGCCCACGAGCAGGGCGAACAGCACTACGGTTCGCAGGAGAGACAACGTCTGGGCCGCCGAACCGCCCAGTGAAGGCGAGATCAATAATCGTGGTCGTAGCAATACCCGGCGCATCCAGTGCGAACTCCGAACGAGGAATGACGTGATGTTGATTCGCACAAATTGCCGCTCCACGTGGCCAGACAAATCCCGCGCGCATTTGCGCGGAAAGAGAAGAGCGTACTTGCCCTGTTCCTTTAGGCCCCACCAGTCCGAGACCAGATTGCAAAACGCGTTCCACGGATTCCTCAAATGATCGTATTAGGTGGCAACCTGAGCGAGGCGTTCACGGCTGAGACTCCACCGTGACTGTGCCGCTGTCGGTAACCTCCACAATGCGATTTTCAGAGATACGTGGGACGCAAAGCCCTGGTGAGCATCACATAGACGATGCGGCCGCCGAATTGTTTGTGACTGCTCTCGTACGAGAGCTGCAGACCGTTGAACACAACGGGGTGCAGCTTCTCGATCTGTGATGCGCTAAGAGAAAACTCCTTACCGAACGCCTGGACGGAGAGCCTTTGGATTCCCCCTTGACCTTGAGTACCCGAAACCACTATCGGGCCCGAATCACCGATGCCAGGGGACTCGATGCGGAATGATCCGAGAACTGAGAATAGCAGGCACGGCAAGAGCGACCTGCGCAATCGAGAGCGCCAGGAGAAGCGGAAGCGCTATCCATCCCATCGTGCCGCCCATCCCCTGCCGCACCCACTTGCGGCGCGTCACTGCGGCACACCTGATCTTGAGCGCAATCGACCGCATCCGCCCCCATCACAGACGCCGTCATGCTGGAGTGCTCGTGATAATCGCCATGCGACACGCCTACAAAGGCGCGCAGCTCGAAACTGCACGCCAACGAGCGCCAAGGACGGCTCGCAACTCGGAGCCGACGCGCCGCTCTGAACGTCGTAAAATGACCGCCGGCCAACCGCCGACCCGCGGGAAATCGGCGATGGTGCTGACGTAGCCGCTGACACGGCGCGTCCCAGTTTGCGCATAAGTTATTGATATGCCGGCTTAGCTCAGTGGTAGAGCAGCGGTTTTGTAAACCGTTGGTCGGGAGTTCAAATCTCTCAGCCGGCAATATTTTCAGCGGGTCCGTCCGGTCACATAGGTAACCATGTGACCGGAATGATCTGTAACCTATGAGCCCGAACGCTCAGCGGGGTCCGGTCCCGGCCGAACGAGCAATGTTTGGGTGCCTCTCTCCCCCTAGGACGCGCCCCCTTTTGAATAAGCGATTGCCCAAAGATTGTAACGCGCGCATTGTATTCTTTAGCCCCATACTCCTTTCCAATATCGAAAATCGGAACCTTCTGATGACCGACCAACGAATTGAGCATTTGGCGAGCTTATTGCGGGAGTTGCCCGCGAGCGTGATTGGGATCAGTTCATTCGCCGGAGAATTTGGCTTGTGGACTATGTATCGAGGCTGCGGAATTGCTGGAACATTTTCAATGGATGCAGGATCGGAAAAGCTTGAGCTTGTCCGAAGATACGCGTGAAAAGGTCAGCCTTGAGTTAGCAGATGTCTTTCTCTACCTAATTCAGATATCGGATAAGCTTGGAATTGATCTGACAGAGGCAGCACACAGAAAACTGATTGTTAATGGGGAAGAAATATCCGTGGATTTGGCAAAGGGAACGAGCAAAAAGTATACAGAGCTCTAAAAGATGCGCCTTTATTCGGGATTGTCACCTGATTTCATCCGCGACACGGTTCGCAACCAGATCGCGGAGAAACTGAAATCGGCATTCTTCTCGTACTATCGATACAACCCTTCGCCAGCAGAAGTTGGTTCCTGGAGAAACTCGCTGCGCGCGATGGCCCAGGTTCTTGACTACTCGAAGCTCAATAATCATGGCGTATTGCTCGAATACCAGTTACCCCTAAGTTCGCGGCGATTGGATTGCATGATTTGCGGATCCGATGAGTCCCAACAAGACAATGCCGTGATTGTGGAACTGAAACAATGGGAACGCTGTGAGCCCGCAGATCCTGACAAATTAGTGCGGAGCTGGTTAGGCGGTCGTCAGCGCGAGTTACTCCACCCGTCAATTCAGGCCGGTCAGTATCGTCAATACCTTGAAGATTCACATACTGCATTTCACGAAGGAAGCAATCCAATCCGCCTTGCGGCCTGTGCTTACTTACACAATTATTTTGCTGCTGAGGGAGATGCGATTCTTGCAGCTAAGTTCACCGCGGCGCTTAAGGACAATCCGCTATTTGATGCCGACGGAGCGGACGGACTATCAGCCTACTTGACGGCGCGTCTCGCCACGGGCAACGGGGCAACAGTATTAGCGAGAGTTGAAAACAGCAAATACCGCCCTAGCAGAAAATTAATGGATCACGTGGCGGATACTATTAAAGGACGCTCGCCTTGGGTGCTGCTGGATGAGCAATTAGTGGTTTTCGAGCGTATACGTTCAACGGTGCGGTCCGGTCTCTTTGGGCAGGAACAGGTAATTATTGTACGCGGCGGTCCTGGCACGGGGAAATCTGTGTTGGCCATCAATTTACTAGCCACACTTTTACATGAAGGTCGCAATTCGCACTACGCGACTGGCTCCAAAGCTTTCACCGAGACGCTCTGGGACCAGGTTGGTGGCCGCTCGAAGGCTACCTTCAAGTACTTCAACAGTTATGGAAAAGCGGCACCAAACGAGATAGATGTCTTGATCTGCGATGAGTCCCACAGGATTCGCGAGACAAGCAACAGTCGATTTACGCCAAAGGAACATCGCTCAAAAAAACCACAGGTACGGGAGATACTTGACGCCGCGAAAGTGGCGGTGTTTTTTATCGACGACCGACAGATTGTGCGACCGAATGAAATAGGATCGGTTGCTCACTTGCGACAACATGCTGGAGAAATAAACGCGGAACTATCCGAATACGATCTTGAAATTCAGTTCCGCTGTGCTGGATCTGATGGATTCGTAAACTGGATCGACAATTCCCTTGGCATTAGACGAACAGCTAATGTGATTTGGGAGGGTGCCGAAGGATTTGATTTTCAAATTTTTGACTCCCCTGACAATCTCGAAAAGGCAATTCGGCAGAGGGCCGCTGAAGGATTCACGGCGCGTGTGGCGGCCGGATTCTGTTGGCCTTGGTCCGTACCACAAGCCGATGGAACGCTAGTCGATGATGTCGTAATTGGCGGTTATCGACGTCCTTGGGACGCGAAACCGGGGAATTGGAAGCTTGCGCCTGGCATTCCGTCCGCGGCCCTCTGGGCGACTGATCCGAATGGGATCAACCAAATCGGCTGCGTCTACAATATTCAAGGTTTTGAACTGGACTATGTGGGCGTCATAGTCGGAATGGATCTGCTCTACAAATTTGATAAACAGTGTTGGGTCGGCGACAAAAAGGCGTCGGCGGATTCTGTTGTCAAGCGCTCCAAAGAACAGTTCGTAGAGTTGGTGAAAAATACCTATCGGGTTTTGCTGAGTCGAGGATTGAAAGGCTGTTATGTTTGCTTTCTAGACAAAGATACAGAGCGATTCATCAAGAGCCGCACGGATGTATCTAGTCCTTTGGTTCCAGAGCTAGCTATGGTGGCCGAGGAACCGGGCGTTTATGGCCCTTCCCTGGATAATCATCGCGAAAAGACCTAGTTTGAGCTAGAGACCGGGACTCAATGCGTTACTGGTGGGTTAATCAGAATCAAACATATCGCCATGAAATAGGCGGCGGCTATCTGTGGTCACCGAAGCGCAAGGCAAACGATCAACGTAATCCATTCTACGAAGCGATGCGGGAGGTGGGCGCTGGCGACATCGTGTTCTCGTTCTACGACACCCGCATCGCGGCAATCGGAATTGCGCGCTCCTATTGCTACGAAAGCCCAAAGCCGACTGAATTTGGAACAACAGGTGCCAATTGGGGGCCTATTGGTTGGAAAATTGATGTCAATTTCCATCAGTTGCGTCAGCGAATCAGGCCAAAGGAGCATATGCCTCGGCTGCGAGGGTTTTTGCCGGAGAAATATTCGCCGTTGTTGCCGAACGGCAATGGACTCCAGAGTGTATATCTGGCCGAAGTCAGCGCGGCATTCGCGGGGGCACTATTTCAGCTTATCGGAGCCGAAGCGTCGCAGGTTTCTGACGCGGCAGTTCAGGTCGGTAACACCGCTCGCATTAGCCCGGCAGCGGAACCGACGGTAGAGGCATGGGAGCAACGAGTGGAGACGGCCATTCAGGAGGATAGACGGCTTGCGGAGACGACGCGGATTGCACTCGTTCAGGCTAGGCTAGGCCAGGGCATATTCCGGGCAAATGTGAGGCAGGTCGAGCGGGCATGTCGAATCACGAAGGTTGAACGGCTCGAACACCTCATCGCGAGTCACACCAAACCTTGGCGCGACAGCTCAAATGACGAAAGGTTGGACGGTGAGAACGGACTTTTACTAACACCAACATTCGATCACTTGTTTGATAGAGGATTTATTTCCTTTGAGAATCGCGGTGCCGTTATTGTGTCTCCGGTCGCTGACCACCAGTCACTACGCCGAATGGGGATCGACCCACAACATCCCCCGGAGGTAGGAGCATTCTCGTCGGCCCAACAGAAATTCATGGAATATCACCGAGAAAACGTACTTCGCATGTCTAGGCGCTGAAAGACCGGACTTTATTTAACCAATGGGGTTACCCATGCTCGACCACATCGGCTTAGCCGTGAACGAATTCGACCGCTCCAAGCGCTTCTATGAGACCGCGCTGGCGCCGTTGTCAATTAAAGTACTGATGGAGGTGACGCCGCAGCAGACCGGACTTGGGTCTTACGCCGGCTTCGGGGCGGACGACAAGGCTTTCTTCTGGATCAGCAATCAGGGTCGTCCTGTTACCGATATGCACGTGGCTTTTACGGCCAAGTCACGCAAGGTCGTGGACGAATTCTACAAAGCGGCGCTGCAGGTGGGCGGAAAGGACAATGGCGCGCCGGGGCCTCGTCCGCATTATCATGAGAATTACTACGGCGCCTTCGTGCTGGACCCGGACGGCAACAATGTGGAGGCGGTGTGCCACAATCCTGAATGAGGTTGCAAGCGCGAGGTCGGTCTCATGAAACACCCCACTGCGTCGCTTTTGGGTTTTGCGGCTCTCCTTATTATTACAGCGGGCTGCGCCACGACCGATAGCCCTGCCACTCCGCCAGCCACCGTTCCCGCCTCGCTCCAGGTGCCGGCGGGTCAGGTCCTGTTGTTGAAGACGCGGGCCGTGGGCGTGCAGATCTATGAGTGCCAGGCCAGCAAGGATGACCCGAACAAGTTTGACTGGGTGTTCAAGGCGCCCGACGCGCAATTGTTCGATCACTCGAACAAACTGGTCATCAAGCACTTCGCCGGTCCCACCTGGCAGGCAACTGATGGCAGTGCCGTGGTTGGCGAGGTGGCAGCCAAGGACAATGGTCCGGATGCGATGGCGATTCCGTGGCTGTTGCTGCGGGCGAAATCCACTTCCGGTCACGGTGTCCTGAGCCGCACGCAAAGCGTCCAGCGTATCAATACCGTGGGCGGCAAGGCGCCGGCCGGCGGCTGCGGTGCCTCGCTCGCAGGCAGTGAAGTGCGCATGCAGTACACCGCCGAATACCTGTTCTACGGTGTCCGGTCATGAAAAAAATCGACGTGTCGGCCACGAGGGAAACCAAGGGATCGAAATATCCGCGCCCCTACGACGAGCCATGCCGTGAACGCGTGCGTCATGCCCTGGGCGATGCGGCGGCCCTCGCTCAGTTTGGCGTGAATCTATTGCGCCTGCCGCCAGGCGTCTGGTCGAGCCAGCGTCATTGGCATGCCGCACAGGATGAATTCGTCTGGGTGGTGGAAGGCGAGGTGGTGCTGGTGACCGACGACGGTGAGGAATTATTGGGCCCCGGTGATTGCGCCGGCTTCAAGGCCGGCGTAGCCAATGGCCATCACCTGCAGAACCGCTCGACGCGTGATGCGCTGGTGATCGAGATCGGAACTCGCAATCCGGAAGATGCCACCGACTATCCCGACATCGATCTGCGCCTCAACAAAGCGCAGGGTTTCATGCACCGGGACGGCAAGAGCTATAAGTAGCCTTCAGCTCTTCGGCTTCTGGAACTTGAGGATGAAATTGTCGGCCTCGCCGATGGCCAGGTACTTATCGCGATCCTTGTCTCCTTGAGACAGCGTCGGCGGCAATGTCCAGACGCCGCCCGGGTAGTCCTTGGTGTCCTTGGGGTTGGCATCCAGCTCAGATGAGCCGATGAGCTTGAACCCAGCCTTTTCCGCCAGGGCGATGGTGTAATCCTGGCGCACGTAGCCGCTCTTGGCCTGCTTGTCCTGGGGCGTATCGTTGCTGCCGCGGTGCTCTTCGATGCCGAAGATGCCGCCGGGCTTGAGCGCCTTGAAGCAGGCCTCGAGCACGTGATCGGCGTAGCCGCCCTTCATCCAGTTGTGCAGATTGCGGAAGGTCAGCACCATGTCCGCTGAGCCGGCCGGGGCGATGTCGTACTCCCCGGGACCCAGTTTGGTTTCGGTGATGGTGCCGAAGCGCTCGCCCTGCGCCGCGACACGCTGATGCCATATGTCAGCATCGCCCTCATCTCCGGGAACTTGCAGTGCCACGTAGTAATGGCCTTTGGGCGCAAGGTACGGGGCCAGTATCTGGGTCCAGTAACCGCGGCTGGGCCAGAGCTCGACCACGGTCATCGACGGTGCGACGCCGAAGTAGGTGAGTTCCTCCAGCGGGTGGCGGGCCGGATCGCGCGCCACAAAGGCGGGCGTGCGCGCCGGATCCGCAACCGCGGCGGCGAGCTTGGCGTGATCGACCTGGCTGCCGGCGGTGGGGGCAGCCGCGCAGCCGGCTGAGGTGATGGCCGCACCGATAATGAGTGTGGCGGCGAGCCAGGCGCGGTGCTGGAAACGATGCGGCATATGTCACCTCGAAGCAGGGATATCGCCAGTATCCCAAATTCGGCGCATGATCGGGGCGGGGTCGTAAAACGAGGCTGGCGCCATGCAGCAAAAGGTTGCTTTCATAGTCCTGGGAGCAGTATTGCTCTGCCCGCTCTCGAGCCTGGGCGACGAGCCGTCATTGGGGCCCCTGACCCCAACCGTGCCCGACATCAAGGAGGATCTGCCGCAGATCTCGGTCGAGGCCCCGGAGCCGCGTTACGTGGCGCCGACACGGCGCGACAAAATTGGGCGCATCTGGGCACCGGTGCTCATCAACGGACAGGGACCGTACCGGCTGGTGCTGGACACGGGCGCCAGCCATTCCGGGGTGAATGCGGCGACGGCCGCCTCGCTGGGCATCCCGCTGGATCAATCGCCGCCGGTCATGCTGCAGGGCGTCACCGGTAGCGCGCAAGTTCCGACCATTCGCGTGGATTCGCTGACCGTGGGCGACATGACTCTGCGGCCCTACGTTCTGCCCATCATCATCGATGCGCTGGGCGGCGCCGACGGTATCCTGGGTACCGAGGGCATGAGCGACAAGCGCATCTACATCGATTTCAAGCACGACCTGATCCAGATTTCACGTTCGCACGCCGAGCGGGCCGCCACCGGTTTCGTGACCATTCCCGTGCAGCTGACCAAGCAGGGGCTGTTGATGTTCAATGCCTACGTCGCCGGTGTACGCGTCAAGGCAGTGCTCGATACGGGCGGCCAGATCACCATCGGTAATACCGCCATGCGCGATGCCATGATGCGTCACGAGCGAGGCGAGGCCCATGCCGAACAGGTCTTCGGCGTCACCGACGATGAGCAGAATGGCGAATCCTATGCCACCCCCCCAATCGAGTTCGGGTCGGTGCGGATCCAGGGTGCGCGCGTAACCTATGGGGATTTACGCATTTTTGATCACTGGAAGCTCACCAACGAGCCCATCCTGCTGATCGGCATGGACGCGATTGGGCTCCTGGATGTCGTAATCATCGACTACCGCCGACGGGAATTGCAGATTCTCATGCGCCAGACTTACTAGCGAGCGGCATCGCGGGAGCGAATCTCTCGCCGAAGCGCGCCCATAGCGCTATGATCGCGCTCCATTTTTTATAGGAGTTGTCTCATGCGTGTTTCGTACGGTTCGCTCGCTGCCCTGGGTCTGATCCTGGCGGCCACATCCGCCCAAGCCATAGAGTCGAAAGTGACCAAAGACTCCACCCAGACGGTGGATGCGGTCTGGACCAAGGTTGGCGACTTCTGCGGCATCGCCCAGTGGCATCCGGCGCTTGCAAAATGCGACCTGTCTGCCAGCAAGAAGACTCGCACCCTGACCCTCAAGAGCGGCGGCACGATCGTAGAGCGCCTGGTCAGCTGGAGCGACAAGACTCACTCGTACACTTACAAGATCGTCAGCTCACCGCTGCCGGTTGAGAAGTACGTGTCGACGATCCATGTCGGCAAGTCGGGTGCCGGATCGAAGATCACCTGGAGCGGTCACTACTCGGCCAAGGCGGGCACCAGCGACGCTGATGCCAAGAAGGCCATTGATGGCGTTTATCAGGGCGGCGTGGACGCACTCGCCGGCGGCTGATCGTCTAGTCTCATAACGTCGCAGGCTCCGGAATTTGCTTCCGGAGCCTAGTGACGCTGCGCCTTGACCATGGCCGGCGTGACCTGGTCTTTATAGCGATTGCCGAAGTGCGTGCGCACATAGTTGATGACGTTGGCGATCTGCTGGTCGCTGAGCGAATCAGCGAATGGCGGCATGGCGCGCTGGCCGTGCAATATCAGCGTGATCGGATAGATCGCGGCACGCAGGCGCGGATTGTGCGCTAACGCGGGATAGGCGCCGGCGCCGATCGCGCCTTGCGCGTCGGGCATGTGACAGCCCTGGCAGAGGTTGTGGTACAGATCCTCGCCGCTTTGCTGCGGATTTTGCTGCGGATGGTTTTTGCCAAAGAAAAACTGCGCCAGGGCAGGGCGGCCGGCAGTGACCGCGAGCAGCAGCACAGCTACGAATGCGAACACTCCCACACGCGGCTTCATGCGCCGCCGCCTGCAGCGAGTACGCGCTGATGCAGGCGCCGGATCGCATCCAGCGCTGAGGTCAGTGCACCTTCCTGCCAGGCCGGCAGACGCGAGGCGTGTTCACCGGCGAGCAGGATGCGTCCGTCGATGGCGCACAGGTTGTCGTAGTGCTGGGCGCGCAGGGCGTCGGTCCAATGCCCGGCGCAGCCCATGGCCCACGGTACGCGATGCCACGCCACCGCCACGCCGTTCTGGTATTCGCTGGCGTACTGCGGATGGATCTGTGCGCCCCAGGCGAGGGTTTTGCGGATGCGCTCCTCGGGCGGCAGCGCCGTGAGCTGGTATGCATCGGACCCGAACGCATAGGCACCGAGCAACACGCCGGGCCCGTCATCGAAATAGCGCGTGCTCGGGTAGCCGATCAAACCATTGGGCAGATCGGTGTAGCTGATGCCGCCGTAGATCGAATCGTCCTGTTCCCAGAAGCGACGCTTGAACTGCAGGCCCACCTTGATCGAGGCATCGTAGTACAGGCAGTCAATGGCGTCTTTCATCGGCGCACCCACCTGCATGGGAATCTGCCCGAGAATCGACGCCGGTATGGTGCACAGGCACCACTGCGCCCGCGCGCTCTGCAGGGCATCGCCGTTACTGCGATCCTTGTAAGCGACCGTGACGCCGTTGGCGTCCTGCCTGATATCCGTGACCTTGGCGTTGTAGCGGATGACATCGCCGAGCTCGCGCCCGAAGGCCTTGCCGATCATGCCCATGCCGCCCACGGGCTGGAACACCATGCTCTGGAATTCGTAGTACATGCCGACGCCGATGGCACCCCAGAGCTTTGATTGCAGCAGATCGCGCATGGCCATGGGTTCGGATGGCGTGGGCACCGATGCCAGCCCGCCGCCCGGATCCACCTCCCAGCCGCGGCGCTGACTCGAGATCAGGCCCTTGCTGTATTGGTAGTCCTGATCGAGCGCGCCCCAGTCGCGCAGCGCCTCGAGCAGGATCTCCCGGTCATCGCGCGTGACGGCCTGATCGAGCTGACTCTGGTTGGTGGCCTTGGCCAGCAGCTCCGCCACGTGGCCCTGGAAATCTGCCTGCACGGCTTGATAACGCTGCGGCTTGCCTCCGAACGCGTTCGCCGAATGCACGTAGGAGGCGTAATTGACCTGGATGAATGGCTCGAGCGCCACGTTCAGGCGCTTGGTGTAATCGAGCAGTGCGTGATGGTTGTGCGGCATGCGCCAGGGCCCGGGATTTAGATACAGGCCCGGGGCGAACTGCACCTGCTGCGTGAAGCCGCCGAGTTCGGTGTAGGTATCGCCGCCGTACAGTGACCAGTTGCGGCCGCCGGGGCGATCGTTGTACTCGAGCACCTGTACGCGATAGCCGGCCTTGCGCAGCTCGTAGGCGGCGGCCATGCCCGCAAGTCCAGCGCCAAGGATCAACACCGAGGCGCCCTTGGCATCGCCCTGCAGATCGATCGGTCCGCTGTAACCGGACTCCGCGGCGTGGCCAAGCTGGCTCATGGCCTCGTACATCACGGCGCTGCCGGCAACGGCTCCGATCAGACGAAACAATGAGCGACGATTCATGGGTTGCCCGGCGCCTGCCACACATTGTTGTTGCGGTCCTTGTCGGGGATCACGTGGTCGGGATCCACCGTCACGGCGGTGACCGGTTGGGTGCTGGAGAGCCGCACGGTGAGTTCGGTTTTCTGAATCCAGCTTTCCGCGGCGATGGCAATACGTTCCCTGCTGCCGTCCTGGAAATCGATCTCGACCGTCGCCGGCATCACCATGGGATCGAGATTGGCGATGGTAATCACGGCACCGTTGTGCCAGTCGCCGTCGACGGGAGCGGCGCCCTCGGCGGCAAGATCCAGGGTCCAGTTATGGAAATACCAGCCGCGCCAGAACCACGACAGGTCCTCACCGCCGGCGCTGTCCATGGCGCGGAAGAAATCCGACGGTGAAGGATGACGATACGTCCAGTCGCGAATGAATTTACGAAAAGCCCAATCGAAGCGCTCCGGGCGAGAGTACCTGTTCGCGCAACAATACCAGCCCCAGGGCGGATTTGAAGTACGTCACCGCGTGCCGGTATTGCTCGCGCACCTGATCGGCTCGCGTGAGCAGGATCGGCGCCTGCGGATCGGCGAGTACCGGCAGTATTTCCTCGCACCGGATTGCCGCCGCCGGGCGTGTACTCGGCATCGCGTTTGGGTCCGTACACACCGTGCTCGAAATCATCGGACTCGTACACGTCGATGAAGGTGTTGAAGCCCTCGTCCATCCATTGGTCGCGCCGCTCGTTGGTTCCCACCATCATCGGAAACCAGGTGTGGCCGATCTCGTGCACCGTGATCGCGAACAATGCTTTGCCGGCTTCCTTGTCGGCATTGAAGATCAGCGCCGGATATTCCATGGCGCCCACGGGACCTGCCACCGCCACCGCCGCCGGGTAGGGATAGCTGCCCCAGCGCCGCGAGAAATTCTGCACCGCATCCTGCAGATACTCGGTCGCACGACCCCAGGCCGTGTTGTCGGCGCTTTCCACCGGATAGAACGACATGGCCAGCGAGCTCTTGCCTTCGGGCAATTGGATCCGGGCCGCATCCCAGATGAATGCGGCGGAGGCCGCGAACGCGACGTCACGGGTGTGGTGCATGGTGAAGTGCCAGGTCAGGTTGCCCTGCGTGACCGGGCGGCTGCCGGGATCGCCAACTTCCGTGCGCGCTGCGAATCATGATCGTGTGATCGCTGTGACGCGCCTGCGCCAGGCGCGCACGCTGCAGGGCCGTGAGCACTTGTTGCGGATTTTGCAATTCGCCCGAGCCCGCAACCAGCATGTTCCACGGCACGGTGACGAAGTAATCGAAATCACCATACTCGAGATAAAACTCCGCCCCCAGGTAGGGCAGTGTGTCCCAGCCGCGCAGGTCATCGAACACCGCCATGCGCGGATACCATTGCGCGACATCGTAGATCTCGCCGTTGCGCGAGGCGGCGTAGGCGGTGCGGCCGCCGAATTCGGCCGGCAGGGTGTAGTGGTAACGAATATGAATGGCGATTTTGCCGCCATGGGCGGCGAGCGCAGACCCAAGCCGGATCTGCAGGCGCGTATCGCTGACGCTCGTTTCGGCCTTGACCCTCTGGCCCTGGCGCTCGATCTCCACCGACTCCAACACCAAGCCTTCGGTGAAATGAGTCGACTGTCTGCCGCTGGCGTTATGCGCGCGCGAATCGCGGCGGTAGATGTTCTGGTCCAGTTGCAGCCACAGGGCATCGAGCGCGCTGGGAGAGTTGTTGGTGTAGATGATGACTTCGCTGCCGGCCAGGGTGTGGCTGGCGGTATCAATGCGCGCGTGGATCACGTAGTCGGCGCGGTTCTGCCAGTACGCGGGGCCGGGCGTGCCGTCACCGGATCGATAGACCGTGACCGGATCGGGCAGGGTCAGCGGCGCGAAGGTCTTGAGCGGATCGAAGCTGCCCTGCGGCGCGGCCGCCTGGCTGTAACCGATCTGGCTGTAACCGACCGCGGTCAGCACTGCGCAGACGGCGCCGCATCGCGCCCAAGTATTGCAACGGCTGATGGCCATGAACCGGGGATTGTCAACCATTGGCCCGAGGAGTGATATCTTTCGCGCCATGAATAACACCGACTCCATCCGCAATGGGTGCCTGCGCGCGTTGCTCGCCTGCGCGGGCATGTTGCTACTACTGCCCGGCCCGGCGACAGCGGCCGCGCCTGCGTGCACGCACGCACACAGCGGTCTGACGCTGCCGGCCGGTTTCTGCGCCACGGTTTTCGCCGACGGTATCGGCCATGCGCGCCACCTCACGGTTGCGAAGAACGGCGTGGTGTACGTCAACACCTGGAGCGGCAAGTACTACGGCAACACCGTGCCGCACGCCGGTGGCTTCCTGGTCGCTCTGCAGGACACCAAGGGTACGGGGGTCGCCGACAAAATTCTGCGCTTCGGCGAGACCTTTCAGGATGGCGGTCATGGCGGCACCGGCATCGCGCTCTATAACGGCTTTGTCTACGCGGAAAGCAACGATCGCATCATGCGCTACCCGTTGACGGCCGGTTCCATCGTGCCCAAGGGCAACGGGGAAACCGTGGTATCGGGAATGCCGTTGACCGGCGATCACCCCATGCATCCGCTCATCATCGATGCGCAGGGCGCGATGTATGTCGACGTCGGCACCGAGACCAACGCCTGCCAGGAAGACAATCGCAAGCCGAAGTCGCCGGGCCACAGCCCCTGTACCGAGCTGCTGACTCGCGGCGGCATCTGGCGCTATGACGCCAATCGCACCGGCCAGGTGTTCTCGCCGGCCGAGCGATTCGCCACCGGCATTCGCAATGGCGAGGGGCTGGCTTTCGATTCCACCGGGCCTGGCCTGTTCGCCACGCAGCACGGCCGCGATCAATTGCACAACAATTGGCCGGACCTTTATCAGCCTGAGCAGGAAGCGACTCTGCCCGCGGAAGAGCTGCTGCACCTGCAGCAGGGCGGCGACTACGGCTGGCCCGAGTGCTATTTCGACGCCGGCCAGGACAAGCTGGTGCTGGCGCCGGAGTACGGCGGCGATGGCGGCAAGGCCGTCGGTCCCTGCGCCGGCAAAATCGGCCCGGTGGCGGCGTATCCGGCCCACTGGGCGCCCGACGATCTCGTGATCTATGGGGCTGATCAATTTCCCGCGCACTACCGCCAGGGCGCGTTCATCGCCTTTCACGGTTCCTGGGACCGCGCACCCTATGCCCAGGGCGGCTACAACGTGGTGTTTCAGCCCCTGCAGAACGACCGGGCCAGCGGCCCGTGCGAGGTCTTCGCCGACGGTTTTGCCGGTGCCGGCAAGAGTCTCGGCAAGGCGACGCATCGACCGGCGGGGCTTGCCCTGGGCCCCGACGGCGCGCTCTACGTTGCCGATGACGTGACCGGGCGCATCTATCGCATCGTCTACAAAGGCGGCGCGCAGGCCGCGGGTGCGACCACGCCCTGCCCGAGCGCCAGTGCGCCGGCAGGTCCGATCGTGGCACAGCTGAAGATTCCGCCCGAGAGCTCGAAGACGGCGGCGGTGCCCAAGGGCGCGACGCCGGCCATGGTGGCACTGGGCGAGCAGATCTATCGCGGTGAGGTCGGCGGCGCGGGCTGCACCGGCTGTCACGGCAGCGATGGTGAGGGCACGACCCTGGGGCCGAAGCTCAAAGCCCATCAATGGCTGTGGAGCGACGGCAGCTATGCCGGCATCCAGCAGACCATCACCCAGGGCGTTGCCAACCCCAAGCAGTTCCGCAGTCCCATGCCGCCTTTGGGCGGCGCGCAGCTGTCCAAGGATCAGGTCTCCGCCGTGGCGGCGTACGTCTGGAGCTTGAGTCACGGTGCAGCGGCGGCGCAGTGACCCGGGGTGCGCGCTGGCGCCGGCTTGCAGCGCTGCTGCTGTCGTGCGCCCTCAGCGCGGGTGCGCGTGCCGACGGCCACCATACTTTCTGGAGCGTCAAGGGCGCGCATAACACCGTGTACCTGCTCGGCTCGGTGCACGTGCTCAAGCCCGGTGACAGCGATTTGCCGCCCGAGGCGCTGCAGGCCTACAGCAAGGCCAAGGCGCTGGTGATGGAGCTCGATCTCAACAACGCCGCCGAATCGCTGATGGATGTCGACACCAGCCTGGAGATGCTGCCGGAGGGCCAGACCCTGGCGAGCGTACTGGGACCGCAGGCCTACGGTGTGTTTTCGGCGCAGGTCAAGAAACTGGGAATGGAGCCGGATTTCTTCAGCGCCTTCCAGCCCTGGTTTGCCGCCGTGGCGCTGGAGCAGCAGGAACTGGCGCAGCAGGGATTCGAGGCCGGCTCGGGAGTGGATGAGCAGTTCGCGCAGCGTGCCGCGGCCGACCAGAAACCCATCATCGGCCTGGAGACCGTGCGCGAGCAGCTGGGCTTCTTCTCGCAGTTGTCGCTCGATCAGCAGCGGCGCTTTCTGCTCTACACGCTGGACGAAGCCGCCAGCAGCGCCAGCGATGCCGATGCCGTGGTGTCCGCCTGGCGTAGCGGCGATATCCAGGCGCTGGAACGTCTGCTAAGCGAGAGCTACCAGCAGTATCCGGAGCTATTTCGCATGCTCACCACCGACCGTAATCGCCAGTGGCTGCCGACCATTACCGGGTTATTGCATGAGGACCAGGACTACCTGGTGATCGTCGGCGCGCTGCACCTGGTTGGCAAAGACGGCGTGGTGCATATGCTCGAACAGGCCGGCTACCCGGCCGTTCAGCACTGATAGCGTCAGTGAAACCGTCGCGTCAGTGGATATGCATGCTTCCGGCCCCGAACAGGCCGATGAGCCCGATCAGGATCAGGTAGATGGCGACGATGTAGTTCAACAGTCGCGGCACAACCAGGATAAGTATCCCGGCGATCAAAGATACGACCGGGCCAATACTCAGTGTCATGTTCATGGAGTCCCCCAATCAAGTGTTATAAGGCTGTACGCTGCCACAGATAGCATAGCGCGCCATGACGGGGGGAACCGTCAGACGATGCCGCTGCCTAAGCCTGAAGTCGCTCAACGACCCGGAGAGATCCCGATGCATGAGAGAATGACCATAGCCCTGTTTGGCCTGCTGGCCGCTTTCTGTGCCGTACCGGCGCTGCCGGCGGATTCCATCCCCGGGCTGACGGAAATGCCGAATCCGGCCGAGGCTCCGAACCCGAACGACCCCACCGTCCACCAGGTCTATGACGCGGCTCGTGCCGGGCATTTCGATGAGGCCAAACGGATGATTACGCTGGTAATAGCCAATCATCCGCATAGCTCCCGGGCGCATTACGTGGCGGCGGAAATTGACGCCAGCATGAAGAACTACGGCGATGCCCGAAAGGAGCTCAAGACCGCCGAAGACATGGAACCGGGTCTGCCGAATGCCGATCCAGCGGCGGTCGCGGCGCTGCGCAAGGAGATCGGAGCGCCGCCGCCGGCCCCGGTGCCCCCCGCGCAGGAGGGGCCGATGCATCCCACCACGGCCATGGCCGCGACGGGCGCAGCCGCTGCGCCGGATGCAGCCGCTGCACCGGGTGCGGCCGCCGCACCGGCCCGCAAACCGTTTCCGTTGACCATCCTGTGGGTGATCGGCGCCGTGGTGATCTTCCTGTGGCTGATGTTCCGCCGGCGTAGCGCGCCGGCACCGGCCTATACGCCGTACCCGAGCGCCGCTCCCGGCGTCATGCCCAATGTCGTGGCCGGTGGCTCCGGCATCGTCGGCGGGCTGGCCAGCGGCCTGGCCGTTGGCGCCGGCATAGCCGCCGGCGAGGAACTGGTGCGTGGCTTCGAATCCCACCACGAAGCGGGCGCGGGCACGCCAGGGGCGCCGATAACCCCTGAGCCAGGCAGCGCGGCCAACTCCGACCTGGGCGGCCCTGACTTCGGCGTTACCGATCCCGGTGGCTCCTGGGATGACAGCGGCGCCTCGTCCGGCGATGACGGTGGCGGCGACTGGACCTGAGGGCGCGGCGGCTCGCGTACTGGAGTACTGGCTGCGCGCCTTCGCGCTGGCCGCAGTCAGCTACTTTGTGCTCGCCTACCTGGTGCTGCCGAACCTGTGGCGGCTGATCGAGCACCGGCATCCGGCACTGCAGGGGCTGGCCACGCATGCGGTTACGCGCGATGGCATACCGGGCGATCCGATCAATATCGTCGTGATCGGCAACGAAGCCTCATTGCAGCGCTTATTGCTCGCCCACGGATGGCTGGCGGCCGATCCCATCACCTTCGAATCATCGCTGCGCATTGCCACCGACAGCCTGGTGCACCGTCCCTACGACACCGCCCCGGTGAGCAACCTGTTTTACTGGGGTCACAAACCCGAGCTGATGGTCGAACAGATGATTGGCGGCGATCCGCGCCGCCGCCATCACGTGCGGTTCTGGAAATCCAGCGAGCTCGATGATCAGGGCCGCCCGCTATGGGCCGGTGCCGCGACGCTCGACAGCAGCGCCGGCATCAGCCACCGCACCGGTCAAATCACGCATCACATCGATGCCGCCATCGATCGCGAACGCGACCTGCTGGTCAGCCAGCTCGATGTCA
The DNA here is from genome assembly GCA_963735775.1 of uncultured Gammaproteobacteria bacterium. Lineage (GTDB taxonomy): Bacteria > Pseudomonadota > Gammaproteobacteria > Steroidobacterales > Steroidobacteraceae > FEN-1191. The sequence goes on from CAVTMG010000002.1 coordinate 28,885, forward strand.
ATCTCGGCGCCGATGTCGAGTGGCTGAATGCGTTTCAACCGGCGCTGCGCGGCCGCAATGGCGGCGGCGACGTTTACCTCACCGATGGCCGGCTGGCGATCGTGACACTGCCCTAGGCGCGAGCCTCGCGAGGCGCGCGCATCAGGGATCGATCGCGCAGGTGGAGTCCAGCAGTGTCTCGCCGGGCGCCGCCAGTCCCGCCGCCAGGCCGTTGATGGGCCCAGCCAGCAATGCCGCGCGCGTGGGGGTGCGGCCGGTCAGCACGATGAATCCCGGGCCGTCTTTGAACTGCGCGCCGGCGACCACGATGGTGTAGTCGCCCATGGATTGCCGGGCGCCGGGCAATGAGTTCGCGAGCAGTGCGATGGGGTTGGCGAGATCCTGGCCCTTGATGCGCAAGGCCATGAACGCGGAATCCTGGATATGCAATGGCGCCCAATGCTCGCTGAGGCTCGCGGCCGCGGCCTGCAAGTCATGATAGAGCTGCGGCTGCAGACACTCGATGTGGATGTGCAATTGATCCTGGCCGCGGGCCAATGAGGAATTGATGGCCAGTCCCACGGCGTCGTCTCGCACCGGATGTCCGACCACGGTGGTCAACTGGTCGCGCGCCTGCCAGGCCCCGGCGAAGTAGTTGGCGGTCCCGGGACTGAGCAACTGCGGATCTTCCATGCCGGTGATGGTTGCGGTCGGAATCAACAGGAAGTGCGCGCCGCCCTTGCGATCGGGCAGCACCGCATAGCCCTGCGATGTGCCGGACAAAACCACGCGCGCGCACGGCGCGGGATCGTGGGATGCATTCCAATGCACCAGGCATCGGTCCTGGACGATGTGGCGTAGCGCATCGCGGTCGGCTGCCGACACGCTCAGCGCGCCGAGCGCCACGACACACAGCAGGACCAGGCAGAGCGTCCGGACTGATTGCTTCATCGCTGCATGATATTCTGCGGCCGACCATGCCTTCGACATTGTCGATCTCCCATCTGACCAAGACGTACGCCTCGGGCCTGCAGGCGCTCAAGGACGTGAGCCTCGAAGTGCGCCGCGGCGAGATCTTCGCCCTGCTGGGCCCCAATGGCGCCGGCAAGACCACTTTGATCAATATTGTTTGCGGCATCGTTACGGCCACCCAGGGAACGGTGCTGGCCGAGGGTCACGACATCGTGCGCGATTACCGCGCGGCACGCATGCTCATCGGCCTGGTGCCGCAGGAATTGACCACCGACATGTTCGAGCCGGTGGGCTCCACGGTGCGCTACAGCCGCGAATTGTACGGGCGCGAGCCCAGCCCGGCGTTCATCGAGAAAGTACTGCGCGACCTGTCGCTGTGGGACCGGCGCAAGGACCTGATCATGAGCCTCTCGGGCGGCATGAAGCGGCGCGTCATGATCGCCAAGGCACTGTCGCACGAGCCGGAAATCCTGTTCCTGGACGAGCCCACGGCCGGGGTCGACGTGGAACTGCGGCGCGACATGTGGGCCCTGGTGCGCGGCCTGCGCGAGCGCGGGGTAACCATCATCCTGACCACGCACTACATCGAGGAAGCCGAAGAGATGGCCGACCGCATCGGCGTGATCCGCAAGGGCGAGCTCATCGTGGTGGAGGACAAGAGCATCCTCATGCGCAAGCTCGGCACCAAGCAGTTGAACCTGCAGCTGCTCGAGCCCATGACCGAAGTGCCCGCGACCTTGCGCGGCTGGGCCTTGACGCTGTCGGCCGACGGTCGCGAACTGCAGTACCGCTTCAACGCCAGCGGCGAGCCGGTGGGTATTCCGGCGTTGCTGCGGCGGATGAACGAGCTGGGCATAGGCTTCAAGGATCTGGATACGCGCCAGAGTTCGCTCGAGGATATTTTTGTCAGCCTGGTGAGCGAGCGCGCGGGAACCGCGGCGTGAGCACCCTGGCATTCAATCGCCGCGGCGTCGGCGCCATCTACAAATTCGAGATGGCGCGTTTCAAACGCACGGTGTGGCAGAGTGTCGTGACTCCGGTGCTCACCACCTCGCTGTATTTCGTGGTGTTCGGCTCGGCCATCGGCTCACGCATGGCGCAGGTGGGCGGCGTGCGTTACGGGTCGTTCATCGTGCCGGGACTGATCATGCTGGCCTTGTTCACCGAGAGCCTGTCGAACGCCGCGTTCGGCATCTACCTGCCGCGATTCACCGGCACCATCTACGAGTTGCTGTCGGCGCCGGTATCGGCGGTAGAGATCGTCATCGGCTACGTGGGCGCCGCGGCCACCAAGTCGGTCATCATCGGTCTCATCATCCTGGTCACCTCGACCCTGTTCGTGCCGCTGCAGATCCTGCATCCGGCGGCGATGGTCGCGTTCCTGATATTGACCGCCACCAGCTTCAGCCTGTTCGGCTTCATCATCGGCATCTGGTCCAAGGGCTTCGAGCAATTGCAGTTCGTGCCCATGCTGGTGGTGACGCCATTGACCTTCCTGGGCGGCGCCTTCTATTCCATCGACATGCTGCCGCCGGCCTGGCGCACGGTGACCCTGTTCAATCCGCTGGTGTACCTGATCAGCGGCTTTCGCTGGAGCTTCTACGGCAGCGCCGACGTGGGGGTGGGCACGAGCCTGGCGATCACGCTGCTGTTTCTGGCGCTGTGCCTGGTGCTGGTGACGTGGATATTCAAGACGGGCTATCGCCTCAAAAACTAAGCGCCCCTGAAGAGATACGAGCTATTGGCGGTATATAAACACCATGCCCCGACTTTCATTAACGAAAGTCAGGGCATGGTGTCTATATACCTCGAATTACCCCATGGCTCTGCAGGGGCATTCAGTTACTGCGCGCTATAGCCCCGTCCCTGGAAGCACGCGATCACCGCGCGCCTGAAGTCCGGCGAGCCGGCAGCCCCGGCCTGTGAGCCGGCCCACTGATCGCATTGCTGACGGTCCAGCGCCTGCTGATCTTCGCTCTGCCCGTTGCCCGGGTAGGCATAGACATTGTCATTGATCTGCGGTCCCGCGCTCTGCGGTGCGGCACTCTGCGGCGCGCTGTATTGCGCCGGTTCGTCACCCTGGGCAGCCTGCGGCGCTGCGGCGCCGGCACCGGAATCAGCCGGCGCAGCGTCAGCCGCTGGCGGCGGATCGGTGGCTACGTAGCCGTCGGCACCCGGGCTCCAGGTGTAGTAGGCATCGTTGTAGTAGTAGTACGGCACGCCTTCCCACCAGTAGGTGGAGCAGTACAGGGGCAGCGTCGGCAGGAACCAGAGGAAGCCGGCGCCGTAGAAGACTCCGGGCCAGAATCGGCCGCCAAAGAAACCACCGCGAAAGCCGATGCCGCGTGGGAAGCCGCCGCGGAAGCCGGGACCGAAGGCGCGACCGCGAAAGCCCGCGGAAGCCACCGTTCTGCCGGCGAAGCCGGTATGGACGCCGACCTGCGCGCGAGCGCCGGCGAAGGAGGCACCGCCGCCAACAAAGCCGCGCGAAGCGAACTGTCGGGTTGCGCCGCGGGCGACGCCGCCCCCGCGCCCGGCGAAGCTGTGACCCACGGATGAGCCGCCGCCGTGAAAGCCGCCGCCATGACCGCCCCCGCCTCCGGGATGTGCCAGGGCTGCCGAGGCCCACAGGCCGGAGAGCAGAAACGCTGCCGCCAGGGCAGTACCGGCACGGGTGATTTTCATCGCATCCTCCAGGGATCAACTCCGCACTCATGCCAGAATTGACCCACCTCAATTATACGCCCGCAACCCCAGCCTCGGATGTTCCAGATACGCTATCGTTGCTATAGGACATAGCGCAGCAGCAGGTCTGCCGTTGACACCGCAAGCGCGTGTAAGGGGTTGTATAAGCACATGTCTGAACCGATTCCTGAGCATCCGCAGGCCGGCCTCAAGCGCCTGATCATGCCGCCGGCGGTATCGTGGGTCGGTACCGGTCGGCCCGACCCCGAGGCGGCGATCCTGGCGCAGCTGGCACCGGGCACCGTACTGATGATGGGGGACAACCCGGCATTACCGAGGATGCCGGCACGGCCGCAGTTGCTGGACTTCTTCAAGTACCGATTCACCGACATCACCATCCGCCATCTGCTCACCAGCGCCAAGCGCGCGCTCGATGAGGGCCAGGAGCCGAAGATCGTCATGGCGTGCCTGCTGCATGACATGGCCAATGGCTGCCTGTTGCGCAGCGATCACGGTTACTGGGGTGCGCAGATGATCGCGCCCTATGTCAGCGAGGAGATCGCCTGGGCAGTCCAGTACCACCAGGCGCTGCGCTACTTTGCCGATGAAGCGGTCGGCTACGCCTACCCCGAAGCGTACGTGAAGTTCTTCGGGCCCGACTACCAGCCGCCCGACTATATCCGGCGCGACGCCCAGATGGCGCGCGCGCACCGCTGGTACATGAGTTCACGGCTGGTGACGCTGTACGACATTTATTTCTTCGAGAAATCCGAGCCCATCGATCCGGAAATTTTCAGTGACGTCATCGGCCGGCATTTTCGCCAGCCCGAGGAGGGCCTGGGATTCGACGGCTCAGCCGTGGCGCACATGTGGCGCACGATGATCTGGCCGAATAACTCGCTGTAGCGCTTGCGCGCGCAGCGGCGCGGTTCAACGCGCGGCGGCGTAGGCATCCATCATGAGGCCGGTGCCGCCACCGGAGACGTGCGCGACCACGGCCGTGCGACGGTGCACTTTGGTGACCGAGCCCAGGTCGATCGCGAACGCGAGATTGACCTGCTGGCCCTTGCGAAGTCCGAGACCGGCGGTGCGTACGAATACACCGGTAGCACTCAGATTCACGGCCTTGCATAGCCGGCGCATTCCGCCCGGCAGCAGGATGTAGACCGTGGTGCGAGCACGGTGCCGGGTATGCAGCCTTCGTTCCATCGTCGTAACCCCTGAGCTGTTCTATGCGCCCCTCGAATGGCGGTCAGCTTTTTGCCAGCCGACTCGCCTGAGCCATTATGCCTTAGGGTTGTGCGTTGCCCAAGGCGACGCGACATTAATCGGCACAATAGCCGCGGCAAAAGCCCGGAAATCGCGATCGCGGCTACGTTATGGTGCAGCGTGGCAACGCGGCGGCTGGCGCGCCGTCGCGATTTGACTTTTAGTACCCGGAGCTAATAGATCCGGAACGGATGGAATCCGTCGTCGCGCGCTGGCGCGAGGTGCGTTGCATGGGCGCGCCGCCGCAGGCGGCGGCCGCCCGCCGGATTGCACAACGCGGCGCAGGTTTCGGAAGCGTGGCCCTTGCTGCCCTCGACCGTGGCGCGCGCGCCATCGGCCATCTCATTGATTTCAGGTTTCATTTGCAGTGTGTTCATCGTCGTCTCAGATAGTTCGCTTTACGAACGTATTATAATACGAACGGTACATTTTGCAAACTAATGCGGCGGAAAAACAACAGGGTCATGACCGCGGGCATAGCCGCAGTTGCCGACTCTGGCGTCGTGTGAAAAGCCGCGGCTGATCAGTCGAGGAACGGGCGGATCTGTTCGCTGAAGCCGGCGATGTCGACCAGGAAGGCATCGTGCCCTTCCAGCGAGGACATGGGCGCAAAGCGCGTCTTGACGCCACTCTGCTTGAACGCCTGAGCGATCGCCGCCTGCTCCTGGATCGGGAACAGCATGTCGCTGTCGACGCCGATCACCAGTACCGACTCGGCCGTGACCGAGCGCAATGCCACCGCGGCGCTGCCGCCGTGCTCGGCCAGATCGAAGCGATCCATGGCGCTCGACAGATACAGGTAGCAGTTGGCGTCGAAGATGCGCGTGAAGCGCTCGGCCTGCGCTTCCAGGTAGCCTTCGATGGCGAAGCGCGGTGCGAACTGACTGAGGTTGCGCGCCGTGCCTTCCAGGCGTTCGCGGCCAAAGCGCTGGCGCAGTTCGGCGGCCGAGCGATAGGTAATGGTGCCGAGTTTGCGCGCCAGGCGCATGCCGGTGCGTGGCGGATGTTCCGGCGCGTAGTGTCCGCCCTGCCAGTCGGGATCGCGCAGGATGGCCTCGCGCTGCACCGAGCGCAGCGCAATCGCAAATGGCGAGGCCGCCGGGCTGCCGGAGATGCTGATCAGGCGGCGCGCTGCGTGAGGAAATTGCGCGGCGAAGGCAATCACCGACATGCCGCCCAGCGAAGCGCCGATCACGGCGTACAGGCGTTCGATGCCCAGCGTGCGCACCGCGGCATAGGCGGAGCTGGCGATATCTTCTACCGCGAGTTCGGGAAAATTGATGCCATAGCGCTCACCCGTGGCCGGATTGATCGAAGCCGGGCCGGTGGAGCCGAAGCAGCTGCCGAGGGAATTAATACAGATCACGAAATAGCGGCTGGTATCCAGAGCCAGATCCGGCCCGATCATGCGTTGCCACCAGCCCGGCGACGGATCCGTGTCGGTGGCGGCGGCGTGCGCCGAGGGCGACAGGCCGGTGAACAAAAGAATCGCGTTGTCACGCGCGGCGTTGAGCTGGCCCCAGCTTTCATAGGCCACATGCGCCGCCTGCAGCGAGCCACCGCGATAGAGCGCGAATGGATCGGGCAGCGCAATCGTGGCTGCGGTGTTTGCCATGCGACCGTAGGCGCGCTCAGGGTTCCGGATCTGAGCCATCGGGTATTCCTTCAAACAGCGCGGTGGAGAGATAACGTTCGGCGGTGTCGGGCAGCATGGCCAGCAACACGCTGCCCTCGGGCACGGTGCGCGCCAGATTGAGGGTCGCGGCGACCGTGGCGCCGGAAGAAATGCCGCAGAAAATGCCCTCCTGGCGCGCCAGCTCGCGAGCGGTGGCAATCGCCTCGGCATCGGTGACGGTGACGGTGCGATCGGGCACCGCCCGATTGAGCACGGCCGGTATGAAGTCCGGCGTCCAGCCCTGGATCTTGTGCGGCGCGAACGGCTTGCCGGCCAGCATGGCGGCCGATTCAGGCTCGGCGGCGATAATGCGTATGCCCGGACGCGCCAGATGCAGCATCTCGCCGGCGCCGGTCAAGGTACCGCCGGTACCCCAGCCGCTCACGAAGTAGTCGAGGCGCTTGCCGGCGAAATCGGACAGGATTTCCGGACCGGTGGTGTTGCGGTGATAGGCCGGATTCGCGGGGTTCTCGAACTGTCGCGCGAGGAACCAGCCGTGCTTCTGCGCCAGTTCCGCGGCCTTCGCGACCATGCCCTGGCCGCGAGCGGCGGCCGGCGTCAGGATCACCCGGGCCCCGAACAGGCGCATGATTTTGCGCCGCTCGAGCGAGAAGCTGTCCGACATGACCGCCACGAACGGATAGCCCTTGGCCGCGCACACCATCGCCAGGGCGATGCCGGTATTGCCGGAGGTGGCTTCGACCACGGTCTGCCCGGGCTTGATCGTGCCGCGCGCCTCGGCGTCTTCGATGATGCCGATGGCCAGGCGGTCCTTCACCGACGAACCCGGGTTGAAGTACTCGCACTTGACGTACACCGTCACGCCGGCCGGGGCGAGGCGCTGCAGGCGCACGACGGGCGTGCGCCCTATCGTGCCCAGAATGCTCTCGTAAATCATTGTCCCGCCGATCGTGTGGGTGGTGCGGCAAGCACTGTAGTCCTGCCATCCCGGTTGATCGATAAGTAGAAGGCCATTTTTTAATAACCCATTGTTATGATGAACGGCTCAATTTGGCCGTATGGTGGGCTCGCCGGTATAAAACCATGAATTTTCATCAGCTCCAATATGCAGTGGCCATTGCCCGTCATGGCCTGTCTGTGACCCAGGCGGCTTCGGCCCTGGGTACCTCGCAGCCAGCCATCAGCCGCGCGCTCAAGGCACTGGAGCGCGAGCTGGGCTTCGATTTGTTCGTGCGCGAGGGCCGCGCATTCTCGCGCATAACCCCGCAGGGCACCAAGGTGCTCGAATACGCCAATCGCGCCCTGGCCGAGATCGACAGCCTCAAGGCGGTCGCGGCCGACCTCAACCAGGACAATCGCGGCACGCTCTCGATCGCGACCACCCATACCCAGGCGCGCTACGTCCTGCCGCCCGTGGTGCATGCGTTTCGCGAACGCTATCCGGAGGTGGAACTGCACCTGCACCAGGGTACCTCCGAGCAGATCAGCGAAATGGTGGCCACGGACCGCGTGCAGCTGGCCATAGCCACCGGCTCGGACGGCTTGTTTCCGGGCCTGGTATTGCTGCCGGTGTACCGCTGGTACCGGCAGGTCATCGTGCTCAAGCACCATCCGCTGGCGCGCATCGAACGCCTGACCTTGCAGGACCTGGCGCCCTTTCCGCTGGTCACCTATGTGTTCAGCTTCACCGGCGCCTCATCGCTGCACACGGTGTTCGCGCGCGAGAACCTGGTGCCGAAAGTGGCGTTGACCGCGCGCGATTCGGACGTGATCAAAACTTACGTGCGCCTGGGACTGGGCGTGGGCATCGTCGCCAGCGTGGCCATAGACCCGGCGCAGGACAGCGACTTCACGGTGCTCGATGCCTCGCACCTGTTTCCCATCCACACCACCTGGATAGGCTTCCGGCGCGGCACGTTGCTGCGCAACTTCACCTACGACTTCATTCAACTGTTCGGGCCGCACCTGACGCGGCGGCTGGTGGACCGCGCCATCGATGCGCGCGACGCCGAGGTGCAAACCGAACTGTTCCGGAAGATTTCCCTGCCGGTGCGGTGAACCGGACGCGATGAGCGAGCGGCTGCAGAAGCTGCTGGCCGCGGCCGGACACGGCTCGAGGCGTGAGATCGAAACCTGGATCCGCGCGGGCAGGCTGATCGTCGATGGACACCCCGCGACGCTGGGTGAACGCGCGGAGGCTTCCGCCGACATTCGCCTGGATGGCCGCCGGCTCAACGTCATAGCGGCCTCAGCCGCGCAGCGCGAGGTTTTGCTCTATCACAAGCCGGCAGGCGAGGTGACCACGCGCGCCGATCCGCAGGGCCGCCCGACGGTGTTCGAGCGCCTGCCCGCGCCGCGCTCCGGCCGCTGGGTGGTGATCGGCAGGCTGGACGTCAACACCACGGGTCTGCTGCTGTTTACCACCGATGGGGAACTCGCCCACCGGCTCATGCATCCATCTTCTGAGATGGAACGCGAGTACCTGGTACGCGTGCGCGGCCAGCCGGCGGCTGACATCCTGCAGCAACTGCGCACCGGGGTGCCGCTCGAAGACGGCCCGGCGCGCTTCGATGCCATCGAAGCGGTGGCCGGCGCCACCCCGGCGCACGCCTGGTTTCGCGTGGTACTGCACGAGGGCCGAAACCGCGAGGTGCGCAGACTGTGGGAAGCGGTGGGTTTCGAGGTCAGCAAGCTCTCGCGGCTGCGCTATGGCCCGGTACGACTGCCGGCGGATCTGCGGCCGGGTCAGTGGCGGCTGCTGACAGGCCAGCAGGCGGGCGAATTATGATGAGAACGCGCGGCTATTGTCGTCTAATATCTGCGATTGTGGCGGCGACCGCTGTGGGTTTGATTTCGGGATCGGCCCTGGCGCAGGAGCCCGCCGCCGAGCCGATTCCCCCCGCGGAAAGCTCCCCGCCGGCCCAGGTCATTCCGCCGGCCGCGCCGTCACTGGTGCGCATCACCAGCAGCTTCGAGGTCAAGCATGCCGGGGCGGTGCTCAAGAAGGTCGCGAAACTGTTCCGCGCCGGCTTCATCCGCAAGGACGCCGAACAGTTGGCCACTGACATCAACCAGTTGCCGGCCGAGCAGTCGCGCCGCTGGGGATTCACCGTGCTGTACAAGGGCACGAGCTATCCCTTGCAGATTCGCGCCCGCCTGGACGACTTCGGCATGCTCGATCTGGATTTCTTCTGCGCGGCCAGCGCCGCTGGCGCGGTGCGCGAGGCGGTGGACGGCTACTTGAACTCGCACAACCTGTAAAATTGGCCCGATTTCTGCATTGACAGGGCAGGGTGCTGAAATCAGAATACGCGGCTCGTTTTTCGCGGAGGGGTACCCAAGCGGCCAACGGGAGCAGACTGTAAATCTGCCGGCTTACGCCTTCGTAGGTTCGAATCCTACCCCCTCCACCACGGATGGGGGTAAGGACTCGAAGGCGGCAGATTCGGAGCGGAGCGGATTGGGTATTCAACGTCATCACAGGCGGGTGTAGTTCAATGGTAGAACCTCAGCCTTCCAAGCTGATGACGTGGGTTCGATTCCCACTACCCGCTCCATTGACCCCGCCGCCCACGTAGCTCAGTCGGTAGAGCACGTCCTTGGTAAGGACGAGGTCATCGGTTCGATTCCGATCGTGGGCTCCAGTGATTGCTGGGGCTGGTTGAGTTGTTGGTGTTGGATTTGACCGCAGGTCATCAGGAGTTGTCGTCGTGTCGAAAGAAAAGTTTGAGCGCAACAAGCCGCACGTGAACGTGGGGACGATTGGGCATGTGGATCATGGCAAGACGACACTGACGGCGGCGCTGACCAAGGTGATGGCCGAGACCAACGGCGGCACGTTCGTGGCCTACGATCAGATCGACAAGGCCCCGGAAGAGAAGGCGCGCGGGATCACGATCTCCACCGCTCACGTGGAGTACCAGAGCAAGGCTCGCCACTACGCGCACGTGGACTGCCCCGGGCATGCCGACTACGTGAAGAACATGATCACGGGGGCTGCGCAGATGGATGGGGCGATCCTGGTGGTCTCGGCCGCGGATGGTCCGATGCCGCAGACGCGCGAGCACATCCTGCTGGCCCGCCAGGTGGGTGTGCCCCACATCGTGGTGTACATGAACAAGGCCGACATGGTGGATGACAAGGAGCTGCTGGAGCTGGTGGAGATGGAAGTGCGCGAGCTGCTGACCGTCTACAAGTTCCCCGGGGAGAAGACCCCGATCATCATCGGCAGTGCGCTCAAGGCGCTGCAGGGGGACAAGGGGGAGCTCGGGGTGGCCTCGGTGATCAAGCTGGTGGAGGAGATGGACAATTTCATCCCGGTGCCCAAGCGCGACATCGAGAAGCCCTTTCTGATGCCCGTGGAGGATGTGTTTTCGATCTCCGGGCGCGGCACGGTGGTGACCGGGCGCATCGAGCGCGGGATCGTGAAGATCAACGATGAGGTGGAGATCATAGGACTGAAGGCCACGACCAAGACCATCTGCACCGGGGTGGAGATGTTCAGGAAGCTCTTGGATGAGGGCCGGGCCGGGGACAATGTCGGGGTGCTGCTACGCGGCACCAAGCGCGAGGAGGTGGAGCGCGGGCAGGTACTGGCCAAGCCGGGCAGCATTACCCCGCACACGCAGTTTGAGTGCGAGGTGTACGTGCTGACCAAGGAGGAGGGAGGCCGGCACACGCCGTTCTTCAAGGGCTATCGGCCGCAGTTCTACTTTCGCACCACCGATGTGACCGGGATGATCGAGCTGCCGGGCAACACCGAGATGGTGATGCCTGGGGACAACATCCAGATGACGGTGGATCTGATCGCTCCCGATTGCGATGGAGGAGGGGCTGCGCTTTGCCATCCGCGAGGGCGGTCGCACCGTGGGCTCCGGTGTCGTCTCAAAGATTCTGAAGTGATGACTCCAGGCCAGTAGCTCAATTGGCAGAGCGGCGGTCTCCAAAACCGCAGGTTGGGGGTTCGATTCCCTCCTGGCCTGCCAGCTTCTAGGATCAAGGCGATGAACGATCAGACTTCGGAAACAGTCGTCGGCGACGGAGTAGACACCGCCAAACTGGTGGCGGCGATCCTGCTGGCGTTCGCCGGGATCGTCGCATTCTATGTATTGCACGCGCAGTCCGATTGGCTGCGCTGGCTGGCGGTGCTGGCCGGCCTGGTGCTGGCCGCGGTGGTGTTCGGCTCTTCGGCACGCGGCCGCGCCTTCTGGCAGTTCATGCTGGATGCGCGCCTGGAGCTGCGCAAGGTGGTATGGCCGAGCTGGCACGACACCGTCACGACCACCGCGGTGGTGTTCGGCTTCGTGATCATTGCCGGCATGTTTTTCTGGGCCCTGGACGTGTTCTTGTCGTGGGCCACGCGGCTTCTGACCGGACAAGGAGGCTGATCGTGGCGCTGCGTTGGTATGTGGTTCACGCCTATTCGAACTTCGAGCACCGCGTTGCCGAAGCGCTCAAGGAGCGCATCAAGCGCGACGGCCTGGAGGAGAAATTCGGCGACATCCTGGTGCCCACCGAGGAAGTGGTGGAGATGCGCGACGGCCAGAAGCGTCGCAGCGAGCGCAAGTTCTACCCCGGCTACGTGCTGGTGCAGATGGAAATGGATGAGACCAGACTGGCACCTGGTGCGCGATGTGCCCAAGGTGCTCGGTTTCATCGGCGGCACCAGCGACAAGCCGGCACCGATTTCCGAGAAGGAAGCGCTGCGGATACTGCAGCGGGTCGAGGAAGGGGTTGATAAGCCGCGCCCGAAAGTGCTGTTCGAGCCGGGGCAGGTGGTGCGCGTGGTGCATGGCCCGTTCAACGATTTCAACGGCGTGGTCGAGAGCGTGAATTACGAGAAGAACCGGCTGCAGGTGGCCGTGCAGATTCTCGGCCGCTCGACCCCGGTCGAACTGGATTTCTCTCAGGTCGAAAAGGTCTGAGCGTTTTAAGGATGTATTGAGATGGCAAAGAAAGTTAACGGTTACATCAAATTGCAGGTGCCCGCGGGCTCCGCCAATCCGTCGCCGCCGATCGGGCCGGCGCTGGGTCAGCAGGGCGTGAACATCATGGAGTTCTGCAAGCAGTTCAATGCGCAGACCGGCAAGCTCGAGAAGGGACTGCCGATTCCCACCGTGATCACCGTGTATTCGGACCGCAGCTTCACCTTCATCATGAAGACCCCGCCGGCGGCGGTGCTGATCCGCAAGGCCATCGGCATTGAAAAAGGCAGCGGTACGCCCAATACAGCCAAGGTTGGCAAGATTTCACGCGCCCAGCTGGAGGAGATCGCGAAGACCAAGCAGCCGGATCTGACGGCCGCCGGGCTGGAGGCCGCCGTGCGCACCATCGCCGGCAGTGCCCGCAGCATGGGCGTTGACGTGGAGGGCCTCTAACATGGCCGTCGCCAAGCGCATCAAGGCCTGGAGCGCCAAGCTCACGCCCGGCAAGCAGTATCCACTCGATGAGGCCCTCGGCCTGGTGAAGGAATTCGCCACCGCGAAGTTCGCGGAGTCGATCGATGCCGCCGTGAACCTCGGTATTGACGCCAGCAAATCGGATCAGCAGGTGCGCGGCTCGACGGTGATGCCGCACGGCCTGGGCAAGTCGGTGCGGGTGGCGGTGTTCACCTCCGGCAAGAACCAGGACGCGGCGCGCGCCGCCGGCGCTGACCTGGTGGGACTGGAGGACCTGGCCGCGCAGGTCAAGGCCGGGGAGATCAATTTCGACGTGGTGATCGCCAGCCCCGATGCCATGCGCGTGGTCGGACAGCTGGGACAGATCCTGGGTCCGCGCGGGCTCATGCCCAACCCCAAGGTCGGCACCGTGACCCCCGATGTGGCCACTGCGGTGAAGAATGCCAAGGCCGGTCAGGCGCGTTATCGCGTCGACAAGGCCGGCATCGTGCATTGCGCGATCGGCCGCGCGGGATTCGAGACCAGTGCCCTCAAGGACAACCTGCTGGCCCTGATCACGGACCTGCAGAAGGCCAAGCCGGCCGCGTCCAAGGGCATCTATCTCAAGCGCATTACGCTGTCCTCGACCATGGGGCCGGGGATCGCGGTGGACCAGTCGACGTTGGGCCTGTGAGGGTCGACGTCACGGGCAACAGTTTTTCGATTTGGTGCGGGTCGGTGCTTGGCGCCGACCATCATCGAAGACCGCAGGCGAATTCCTTCGTGGGAATTCTTAATAAGGCGCCTGCGCAGATGATGGTGAAACCCAAAGCCGGGGTCGTCCCTGGTGAGGATCACCGTCGAGGGTGGGAGGCGCCGCAAGGCGCTTCCTGTGAGGTGGTCTTCAAGGCCGGGAGGTTCAATGGCTCTTAACCTGGAAGATAAGAAGGCACTGGTGGCCGAGGTGAGCGCGGTGGCGGCGACGGCATTGTCCGTGGTCGCGGCCGAGTACCGTGGGCTGACGGTGTCACAGATGACCGATCTGCGCTTGAAGGCGCGAACGGCGGGCGTGTACGTGCGCGTGGTCAAAAACACGCTCGCGCGCAAGGCCATGGCCGGCACGTCCTTCGAATGCATGAGCGATGTGCTCAAGGGACCCCTGGTGCTGGCCTTCTCGAAGGACGATCCGGGCGCTGCGGCGCGCGTGGTCAAGGCCTTTGCGAAGGACAACGACAAGCTGGTCACGACGGCCGTGTCGATTGGCGGGCAACTGTTCAAGGCATCCGCTCTGGACAAGGTGGCCAGTCTGCCGACCCGGGAGCAGGCGTTGAGTCAGCTCATGGGCGTCATGAAGGCCCCGATCCAGAAGCTTGCTGCGACGCTCGCGGCGGCACCATCCAAACTCGTGCGCACGCTCGCAGCGGTGCGCGATCAGAAACAGGCCGCGGCGGCTTGAATCTGATTTTCTGTCAACGTATTTCAGGAGTAGACGATCATGGCTGTATCTAAAGATGAAGTTCTGGACGCCATCTCCAAGATGAGCGTCATGGAGGTGGTCGAACTGATCGCCGACATGGAAAAGAAGTTCGGCGTGACGGCGGCCGCTCCGGTCGCCATGGCGGCGGGCCCGGCTGCCGGCGGCGCGGCGGCGGCGGCGGTCGAGGAGCAGACGGAGTTCACCGTCACGCTCAAGGAATATCCGGCCGACAAGAAGGTGACCGTCATCAAGGTGATTCGCGAGATCACCGGACTGGGGCTGAAGGAAGCCAAGGATCTGGTCGAGGGCGTGCCCTCGCAGGTCAAGGAAGGTATTTCCAAAGGCGACGTCGAAACCATCAAGAAGAAGCTCGAGGACGTAGGCGCGAAGGTGGAGGTCAAATAACCTCCATGGTTCGGGCCTGCACCGCGTATTGCGCGCGGGGGCGGAGTCGGCGGGCGCCGGCTCCGGTCCTCCGCGTGCGCGTTTTTGTTTTGTTGAGAGGGTGACACGATGCCGTATTCATTCACCGAGAAAAAGCGTATCCGCAAGAATTTCGGCAAGCAGCCGAGCATTCTTGAGGTGCCGTACCTGCTCGCCATCCAGCTCGACTCCTACCGCAGCTTCCTGCAGGCGGACACCAACGAGGATGCGCGGCTCAGTACCGGCCTGCATGCGGCTTTCAAGAGCGTGTTCCCGATCTCCAGTTACTCGGGCAATGCGGTGCTCGAGTACGTCAACTACCGGCTCGGCGATCCGGTGTTCGACGTCAAGGAATGCCAGCTTCGCGGCCTGACCTATGCCGCGCCGCTGCGCGTCAAAGTGCGGCTGATCGTGTACGACAAGGAAGCCGCCGGTTCGAAGAAGCCGATCAAGGACGTGCGCGAACAGGAGGTCTACCTGGGCGAACTGCCGCTCATGACCGACAACGGCACCTTCATCGTCAATGGCACCGAGCGTGTCATCGTCAGTCAGCTGCATCGCTCACCGGGCGTGTTCTTCGATCACGACCGCGGCAAGACCCATTCCTCGGGCAAGCTGTTGTTCTCGGCGCGCATCATTCCCTACCGCGGCTCCTGGCTCGATTTCGAATTCGATCCCAAGGACTGCGTGTTCGCGCGCATCGACCGGCGCCGCAAGCTCCCGGTGTCCATCATCCTGCGTGCGCTGGGCATGAACGAGGGCGAGATCCTGGACGTGTTCTTCGAGAAGAACACCTTTGAACTCACCAAGGATTCGGCCGCCATGCGGCTGGTGCCGCAGCGCCTGCGCGGCGAGACCGCGATCTTCGACATCAAGATCGGCGACACCATGATCGTCGAGGAAGGCCGCCGCATCACCGCCCGCCACGTGCGCCAGCTCGAGGACTCGGGCGTGAAACTGCTGCCCGTGCCGCGCGAATACATGTACGGCAAGATCCTCTCGCACGACGTGGTCAACAAGGACACCGGCGAGATCATCGCCAAGGCCAACGAGGTGTTGACCGCCGCCAGCGTGCAGAAGCTGGTCGAGGCCGACATCACCGAGGTCAACACTCTTTATACCAACGACCTGGACCGCGGTCCGTACATCTCGGACACCCTGCGCATCGATCCCACCAAGACCCGCATGGAAGCGCTGGTCGAGATCTATCGCATGATGCGTCCGGGCGAGCCGCCGACCAAGGATGCGGCCGAGAACCTGTTCAACAACCTGTTCTTCAACAACGAGCGCTACGACCTGTCGGGTGTCGGGCGCATGAAGTTCAACCGCCGTGTCGGCCGCAAGGAGATCACCGGCTCATTGATCCTGTCGAAGGAAGACATCCTCGATGTGCTCAAGGTGCTGATCGATATCCGCAACGGCAATGGCACCGTGGATGACATCGATCACCTGGGCAACCGGCGTGTACGCAGCGTCGGTGAGATGGCCGAGAACGCCTTTCGCGTCGGCCTGGTGCGGGTGGAGCGCGCGGTCAAGGAGCGCCTGACCATCGCCGAGTCCGAGCCGCTGATGCCGCAGGAGATGATCAACGCCAAGCCGGTGGCGGCCGCGGTCAAGGAGTTCTTCGGCTCCTCGCAGCTGTCGCAGTTCATGGACCAGAACAATCCGCTGTCGGAAGTCACGCACAAGCGGCGCGTGTCGGCGTTGGGGCCTGGCGGCCTGACGCGTGAGCGAGCCGGATTCGAAGTGCGCGACGTGCATCCCACGCACTACGGCCGGGTGTGCCCGATCGAGACGCCGGAAGGACCGAATATCGGCCTGATCAATTCGCTGTCGGTGTACGCGCGCACCAATAACTACGGCTTCCTCGAGACCCCGTACCGGCGCGTCGAGGGCGGGCGCGTGACCGATCGCATCGACTACCTGTCGGCGATCGAGGAAGGCGAGTTCGCGATCGCGCAGGCCAATGCGCGCACCGACTCGAAGGGCGAGCTGGGCGAGGAGCTGGTCTCCTGCCGCTTCCAGAGCGAGTTCACCCTGATGCCGCGCGAGCGCATCAACTACATGGACGTCTCGCCCAAGCAGATCGTGTCGGTGGCGGCCTCGTTGATCCCGTTCCTGGAGCACGACGATGCCAACCGCGCGCTCATGGGATCGAACATGCAGCGCCAGGCGGTGCCGACCCTGCGCGCCCAGACCCCATTGGTGGGCACGGGCATGGAGCGGCCGGTGGCGATCGACTCCGGCGTGGCCGTGATCGCACGCCGTGGCGGCACCATCGACTCGGTCGACGCCTCGCGCATCGTGGTGCGGGTGCACGACGATGAGACCCTGGCGGGCGAGCCGGGTGTGGACATCTACAACCTGACCAAGTACACGCGCTCGAACCAGAACACCTGCATCAACCAGCGGCCGCTGGTCAATGCCTCGGACACGATTGCGCGTGGCGATGTGGTGGCCGACGGTCCGTCGACCGACCTGGGTGAGCTGGCCCTGGGCCAGAACATGCTGGTCGCGTTCATGCCCTGGAACGGCTACAACTTCGAGGACTCGATCCTGATCTCCGAGCGCGTGGTGCAGGAGGATCGCTTCACCACCATTCATATAGAAGAGCTCACCTGCGTTGCCCGCGACACCAAGCTCGGGCCGGAGGAGATCTCGGCCGACATTCCCAACGTCGGCGATGCGGCCCTGGCCAAGCTCGATGAGGCCGGCATAGCCTTCATCGGCGCGGAAGTGCGCGCCGGCGACATCCTGGTCGGCAAGGTCACGCCCAAGGGCGAGACGCAATTGACGCCGGAGGAGAAGCTGCTGCGGGCGATCTTCGGCGAGAAGGCCTCGGACGTGAAGGACACCTCGTTGCGCGTACCGCCCGGCATGGACGGCACCGTGATCGACGTGCGCGTGTTCACGCGCGATGGCATCGAGAAGGATTCGCGCGCACAGGCGATCGAGAAGTCGGAAATCGAGCGGGTGCGCAAGGACCTGCAGGATCAGCGGCGCATTCTCGAAGACGATCTGTTCCAGCGCGTGCGCGGCATGCTGCTCAATCACACGGCCGCGGGCGGACCCAAGAAGCTCAAGGGCGGGACCAAGATCAGCGCCGAGTATCTGGATTCGCTGCCACGCGAGGAGTGGTTCCAGATCCGCGTCGATGACGAGGAGTCGATCGGTGCGCTCGAGGCCGCGGCCGAGCGCATCCAGACGCAGCAGAAGGCGTTCGACAAGCGGCTCGAGGAGAAGCGCGCCAAGATCACCGCCGGCGACGATCTGGCCCCGGGCGTGCTCAAGATGGTCAAGGTGTACCTGGCGGTGAAACGCCGCGTGCAGCCGGGCGACAAGATGGCCGGACGTCACGGCAACAAGGGCGTGATCTCGACCATCGTGCCGGTGGAAGACATGCCGTACCTGGAAGACGGTACGCCGGTCGATATCGTGCTCAATCCACTGGGCGTGCCCTCGCGAATGAACGTCGGCCAGGTGCTCGAGACGCACCTGGGCTGGGCGGCCAAGGGCCTCGGACTCAAGATCGGGCGCATGCTCGAGGCGCAGGCCAAGGCCTCGGAACTGCGGGTCTTCCTCGAGAAGATCTACAACGAGACCGCTGGCCAGAAGGAGCGCTTCGGCGAGTTCAACGACAAGGAAGTGTTCGAGCTGGCGCGCAACCTCAAGGAAGGCGTACCGATGGCCACGCCGGTATTCGACGGCGCGGGTGAAGCGGACATCAAGGGTCTGCTGGCACTGGCCGAGGTGCCGTTGTCGGGCCAGACCTGGCTCTACGACGGACGCACCGGCGAGCGCTTCGATCGCCAGGTGACCGTGGGCTACATGTACATGCTCAAGCTCAACCATCTGGTCGACGACAAGATGCATGCCCGCTCTACCGGCCCGTACAGCCTGGTGACGCAGCAGCCCCTGGGCGGCAAGGCGCAGTTCGGCGGCCAGCGCTTCGGCGAGATGGAAGTGTGGGCACTGGAGGCCTACGGCGCGGCTTACACATTGCAGGAAATGCTCACGGTCAAGTCGGATGACACGATCGGGCGCACGGCCATGTACAAGAGCATCGTCGACGGCAACCACGAGATGAAGGCTGGCATGCCCGAATCCTTCAACGTCCTGGTCAAGGAAATACGTTCGCTCGGAATCAACATCGAACTCGAGCAGGACTAGAGGCGAAAGCCTCGAGGTAACGCAATGAAAGATCTACTTAAGCTCTTCAAGCAGCAGGCACCGGTCGAGAATTTCGACTCGATCAAGATCGGCCTGGCTTCACCCGAGATGGTGCGGGCCTGGTCGTATGGCGAAGTGCGCAAGCCCGAGACCATCAACTACCGCACCTTCAAGCCGGAACGCGATGGCCTGTTCTGCGCCAAGATCTTCGGTCCGGTGAAGGACTACGAGTGTCTGTGCGGCAAGTACAAGCGCCTCAAGCATCGCGGCGTGGTGTGCGAGAAGTGCGGCGTCGAAGTCACGCAGTCCAAGGTGCGGCGCGAGCGCATGGGCCACATCGAGCTGGCCAGCCCGGTGGCGCACATCTGGTTCCTCAAGTCGCTGCCTTCGCGCATCGGCCTGATGCTGGACATGACCTTGCGCGAGATCGAGCGCGTGCTGTACTTCGAGGCCTTCGTGGTGATCGACCCAGGCATGACACCCATGCAGCGCGGTCAATTGCTCACCGATGAGATGTACCTCGAGGCCATCGAGGAGCACGGCGATGAGTTCGATGCCCGCATGGGCGCCGAGGCCGTGTTCGAATTGCTGCGCACGATGGAATTGAAAGCTGAAGTCATCAAGGTGCGCGAGGACATGGCCGCCACCGCCTCGGAGACCAAGCTCAAGCGTCTGTCCAAGCGCCTGAAATTGTGCGAGTCGTTCATCGATTCGGGCAACAAGCCCGAATGGATGGTGATGACCGTGCTGCCGGTACTGCCGCCGGATCTGCGGCCCCTGGTGCCGCTGGATGGCGGCCGCTTCGCGACCTCGGATCTGAACGATCTGTATCGCCGCGTGATCAACCGCAACAACCGCCTGCGCCGTCTGCTCGAGCTCTCGGCCCCCGACATCATCGTGCGCAACGAGAAGCGCATGCTGCAGGAAGCGGTGGATGCGTTGCTGGACAACGGCCGTCGCGGACGCGCGATCACCGGCACCAACCGCCGGCCGCTGAAGTCGCTGGCCGACATGATCAAGGGCAAGCAGGGCCGGTTCCGCCAGAACCTGCTCGGCAAGCGCGTCGACTACTCCGGCCGTTCGGTCATCGTGGTCGGCCCGACCCTGCGCCTGCACCAGTGCGGCCTGCCGAAGAAGATGGCTCTGGAGCTGTTCAAGCCGTTCATATTCCACAAACTGCAATTGCGCGGCGAAGCCTCGACCATCAAGGCCGCCAAGCGCCTGGTGGAGCGCGAGGGACCGGAGGTCTGGGACATCCTGGAAGAGGTGATCCGCGAACATCCGGTGCTGCTCAACCGTGCGCCGACCCTGCATCGCTTAGGGATACAGGCTTTCGAGCCGGTGCTGATCGAGGGTAAGGCCATACAGCTGCATCCGCTGGTATGCACGGCCTTCAACGCTGACTTCGACGGCGACCAGATGGCGGTGCACGTGCCGTTGTCGCTCGAGGCACAGCTGGAAGCGCGCGCGCTCATGATGTCCTCGAACAACATCCTCTCGCCCGCGAACGGCGATCCCATCATCGTGCCCTCGCAGGACGTGGTGCTGGGCCTGTACTACCTGACGCGCGAGAAAGTCGGCGCCATCGGCGAAGGCATGTTCTTCACCGACGTGCAGGAAGCGCATCGCGCCTACGAGAGCCGCACGGTGGATCTGCAGGCCAAGGTCAAGGTGCGTCTGCGCGAGTACGTGCAGGTGGACGGTGAACTCAAGGGCCGCCGCCGGCTGATCGCGACCACGGTAGGCCGGGCATTGCTGTCCGAGATCCTGCCGCGCGGTCTGTCGTTCGACATCATCAATCAGGACATGACCAAGAAGGCCATCTCGGCCTGCATCAATGCCTGCTATCGCGTGCTCGGCCTGAAAGAGACGGTGGTGTTCGCCGATCAGCTCATGTACATGGGCTTTCACTACGCCACCCGTTCGGCGGTGTCCTTCGGCATCGACGACATCGTCATCCCGGAGCAGAAGACCAAGCTGGTCGCAGCCGCCGATCGCGAGGTCAAGGAAATCCAGGATCAATACTCCTCGGGTCTGGTGACCAACGGCGAGCGCTACAACAAGGTGGTGGATATCTGGTCGCGTGCCAACGATCAGGTGGCCAAGGCCATGATGGAGAAGCTCGGCACCGAGGAGGCCACCGACAGCCGCGGCGTCAAGCAGCGGCAGAAGTCCTTCAACTCGATCTTCATGATGGCCGATTCCGGCGCCCGCGGCTCGGCGGCGCAGATCCGGCAGCTCGCCGGCATGCGCGGCCTCATGGCCAAGCCCGACGGCTCGATCATCGAGACCCCGATCACGGCCAACTTCCGTGAAGGTCTCAACGTGCTGCAGTACTTCATCTCAACGCACGGCGCCCGCAAGGGTCTGGCCGATACCGCGCTCAAGACCGCGAACTCCGGTTACCTCACGCGCCGCCTGGTGGACGTGGCGCAGGATCTGGTGCTCACGGAAGAGGATTGCGGTACCACCAATGGGCTGGTCATGGCGCCCCTGGTCGAAGGCGGCGATGTGGTCGAAGGTCTGGGCGAGCGCGTGCTCGGCCGCGTGACCGCGACCGACGTACACAAGCCCGGCAAAGAGGACGTGCTGGTTCCCGCCGGCACCTTGCTGGATGAGCACCTGGTGCGACTGCTGGAACAGGAAGGCGTCGATCAGATCGACGTGCGCTCCCCGATCACCTGCCGGACGCGCTACGGCGTATGCGGCAAGTGCTACGGGCGCGATCTGGCGCGCGGCCGGCTCATCAACATCGGCGAGGCGGTGGGCGTGATCGCGGCGCAATCCATCGGCGAGCCTGGAACGCAGCTGACCATGCGCACGTTCCACATCGGTGGCGCGGCCTCACGGGCCGCGGCCGCCAGCAGCGTCGAGATTCGCAACAAGGGCGTGCTGCGCTTTCATCACATCAAGACCGTGGAGCACGAGAAGGGTCACCTGGTGGCCGTATCGCGCTCGGGCGAGATCGGTGTGGTGGATGAATTCGGGCGCGAGCGCGAGCGCTACAAGATCCCCTACGGCGCGACCATTACCGCCAAGGAAGGAGCCAAGGTGCAGGGCGCGCAGGTCGTGGCCACCTGGGATCCGCATACCCATCCGGTGGTGACCGAGGTCGCGGGCTTCATCAAGTTCCAGGACTTCGTCGACGGCATGACCGTGGCCACGCAGGTGGATGAGGTCACGGGACTGTCCTCGACCGTGGTCATGGACGCCAAACAGCGCGGCGGCAAGGATCTGAAGCCGACCATCAAACTGCTCAATGCCAAGGGCAAGGAAGTCACGTTCGCCAACACCGTGATTCCGGCGGTGTACACGTTGCCTTCGGGCGCGTTGATCAATCTCGAGGATGGCGCCAAGGTGTCGATCGGCGACATCATCGCGCGCATCCCGCAGGAATCCTCGAAGACCCGTGACATCACCGGCGGTTTGCCGCGGGTGGCGGATCTGTTCGAGGCGCGCAAACCCAAGGATCCGGCGATCCTGGCGGAGAAGAGCGGCACGGTCAGCTTCGGCAAGGAAACCAAGGGCAAGCGGCGCCTCGTCATCACCAGCGACGATGCTGAGAAGTACGAGGAGCTGATCCCGAAGTGGCGCCAGCTCAACGTGTTCGAGGGTGAGACGGTCGAGCGCGGTGAGGTCATCGCCGACGGCGAGCCCAATCCGCACGACATCCTGCGCCTGCAGGGCGTCGAGGCGCTCGCGAACTATTTGGTACGCGAGATCCAGGACGTCTACCGTCTGCAGGGCGTGAAGATCAACGACAAGCACATCGAGGTGATCATCCGCCAGATGCTGCGCAAGACCGAGGTGGTCACGATTGGCGAGACCACGCTGCTGCGCGGCGAGCAGATCGATCGCTCACGGGCACTGGACATCAACGATCGCATCGAGACCGAGGGCAAGCAGGCGGCACAGTTGCAGCCGGTATTGCTGGGCATCACCAAGGCATCGCTGGCAACCGAGTCGTTCATCTCGGCCGCCTCGTTCCAGGAGACCACGCGCGTGCTGACCGAAGCCGCGGTCCGGGGCCTCAAGGACGATCTGCGCGGACTGAAGGAAAACGTCATCGTCGGCCGGCTGATTCCGGCGGGCACGGGCTTCGCGGCCCATGCACACCGGCGCCGGCAGCTGGACGAGAGCGGACGGCGCAGCTTCATGGACGTGGGCGGCGCGGTCGGCGAGATGGAAGACACGCCGGTCAGCGAGGAAGAGAGCGCGGCCGGCTAGTCACGGCTGTCTGCCAAGGCGTAAACCAGCCCCGCTAGTCCACGGCTAGCGGGGCTTTTTTTGGCTCTTTCAACAATGGAGGTGCCATGTCAGTCCGCCTGTGTGTGATCGCGATGCTGTTGCTGCTGGGTGGCGGCGTGTTTGCCGCCGTGCCGGTGGCGGGCGTTCCGGATACGCCGGCGGGACAGGCACTGAGCGCGTGGTTCGACGCTTTCAACAGCGGCGACAGTGCGCGTATCGACGCATTCGACCAGGCGCGCTTTCCCGCGCTCGGCCTGGAGCGCGCCATGGCTCTGCGCAGCCGCACCGGAGGCTTCGAACTTCTCCGCATCGAGAAGAGCGCAGCGGCTCAAGTCATATTTCGCGTGCGCGAGAAGACCGGTTCCGACGAGTACATCGGGCTGCTCATTGTGAGCGGCAGCGATCCGTCGGTCATCGATGCGCTCAGATTCTTTCCGATGCCGCCGGGCGCCAGGTACCAGCAGCTCACACTGGATGCGGCCGCGAGGACCGGTATCATCGAGGCGGTCGTTAAATTCCTCGATGAGTCGTACGTGTTTCCCGACGTTGCGAAGAAAATGGCGATTGTGCTGCGGGCAAAGGCGAAGCGCGGTGAATACCGGACCATCGTCGATGGCGAGGTGTTCGCGGTGCGCCTTAGCGACGACCTGCGGGATGTCAGTCACGACGCGCACCTCCAGCTGCGCTTCAGCCCGGTCGTGCAACCGCCGGAGCATCCCGCAAAGGACGCCCAGCCCGATCCGAATCTGCGCCGGCTCCTGAGCATCAATTGCGGCTTCGAGAGGGCCGAGCACCTGTCGCCCAACATCGGGTATATCAAGTTCAACATGTTTGCGGACCCCGCGATCTGTGCGGACACCGCGACCGCAGCGTTCAACTTCGTCGCGGACAGCGACGCGCTCATCCTCGACCTGCGTGACAACAACGGCGGCGACGCCGGCATGGTCGCCCTGATCGCCAGCTACCTGTTCGCTGAGCGCACTCACCTCAACGATTCGTACGACCGCAAGGCGAACACCACCAGGCAGTCATGGACCTCTGCGCAGGTACCCGGGAAGAGGTTCCTTGAAAAGCCGGTGTTCGTGCTCACTTCCAGGGCCACGTTCTCGGCGGCCGAGGACTTCAGCTACGCGCTGAAGAACCTGCAGCGCGCTACCCTGATCGGTGAGAGCACGGGCGGCGGTGCTCACATGGTGCGAGAGCAGCGCATCGACGATCACTTCACGCTGGTAGTGCCGTTCGCACGCTCCATCAGTCCCATCACGAACACCGACTGGGAAGGCACTGGAGTCGAGCCCGACATCAAAGTAGCTGCTGCAGATGCCCTGACGGAAGCGCTGACGCGCGCTCGGGAGCAGGGTACAAGTCCGGGATCTGCTCGCTAGCAGCAGCACCGCGGCCCATTGGGCTCAAGCTCGTTCACGTGGTTCAGGGTTCCTTGCCGGGCTTCATCGGGTAGCCCGCTTCGCGCCATGCCTTCACGCCGCCGTCGAGCGCAACGGCGCCGCGGAATCCCATCTGTCGCAAGGTCGCTGCCGCCAGGGTCGAGATCCGGCCGAACTCGCAGCAGGCGAGGATGCGGCGGGTGGGATCGGTGAGTTCGTCGTTGACGCGCAACTCCAGCTGGCCGCGCGGCAGCAGCCGCGCCCCCGGGATATGACCGGCTTCGAAGGCGTCGCGTTCGCGCACGTCGAGCACGATCAGCCCATCTCTTTTAGTCTCGATGTATGACTTGAGCTCGGCGAGCGACATGAACGCCACCGACGCTGCGGCCTCGGACAGCATCTGGGCCACGGTCTTGCCGCCACTCATGTTGGTGCGCAGTGCCTCGGTGACGTGCGTGGGCATGGTGAGATTGAGGCTTTGCATCATCTCGATGAACTCGCCGCGGTCGCGCTTCTGCAACCGCGGGTTCTCCGCCAGTTCCTGGCCGATGGTGGAGTGTGCGCGGCCCTTGTATTCATGCGCCGGGAATACCTTCAATGCCGGATCCAAGGTGAGCACGCCAGTGAACAGGCTGTCGTACAGCGCGCCGGCATCGCCACTGGGCAGGTCAGTGCGTCCGGTTGCACCCATCAGCAGCGTGTCGCCGGTAAAGACGCGGTCCTCGACGCACAGGCACATGGAATCGGCGGTATGACCGGGCGTATGCATGGCCTGGAGCCGAAGCTTACCGACTATGAGCAGTTCACCGCCCTGCAGGCGCAGGTCCACGTAAGGCGCGGGACTGCGGTGGTGCATGACCACCGGCACAGCGAGCTGGCGCGCGATCTGCTGGGTTGCCGAGAAATGGTCCGCGTGGGTATGGGTGTCGACCAGGTAGCGGATGCGCAGGCCGCTTTTTGCAGCCAGCGCCAGGTAACGGTCGATCTGACTCAGCTCCGGGTCGATCAGCGCCGCGGCGCAGCTGTCTTCGCAGCCGATGACGTAAGACCGGCAGCCGCCGCTGGCCACTGTTTCGAATATCATCGCTAACTCCGGGGGCGTACCAACAGAATCAGGACGGCGCCCAATACCAAGAGAGCCATCGCGACGATCAGGCGGATCACGAACACCTGCCGTTGCATTGGGCGTGGCCCCACCACCTGAACCTCGTCCTGAGGCAACACAAAACTCAGGCGAGCCTTCTTAAAAGTGCGCCAGAACAGCAGATATGGGAGTCCCGCGACCGCCATATAAATGGCCGGAAAAACAATCGCGGACATGAGCACGTGATTGGCGGGTCGGCCCCACGCATAGGCCAGCTGCATCGAGGATTCATAGGCCAGGAGGCAGCCCAGTACCAGGATCAGAATGTGAGCGCAAAAATACAGCTTTAGAAAAGCGCTGATTTTCTGCTCATCGGCCGCGGACTTTACCAGGTAGCCCCGGCCGCGCTTATCGCCTGGAAAAATTACTGCACGGCCGGCCGGCACATCCCTGAAGGATCTGAACACAATGGCATCAATCGGCCCCATCTGAACGCCCCCCTGGACCTGCGGCTCGACCTGATTACTTGCTACCCTTGGTCGTGTACCAGACCTGCGGCGCGCCTTTGACTCCGGATTTTTCCATTGCCGACTTCAAGTCGGGCGATGCGGCGAATGCCTTGGCTTTTGCAAGGCTGTGAAAATCGTGAATCACGGTCACGTCGTTCGGATCTTCCGTGGATTGATAGACCGCCTGATAGGTGACGCCCATCTTCTTCTGCATGGGCGCAAACGAGTCGTAGACTTTCTTCCAGGAACCATAGTCGGCTACTTCATGGCGTACGAACAGCCTGACATCGGCAGCGCGTGCCACACCGGCAGCGCCCAGCGCCGCAAAGCTCAACACGCACGCCATAAAAAAATTCCTGATCTTCATTGTTTCCCCTTCCCTGGTTATCGTCCGACACGAGCGCTTTCTGATCATAGCCCAATGGTCAATTTGCGGGGTACGGCGCTTGATTAGCGCCCCGCTGCTCGCTAGGCTCCGCGCCCGCTCATGCTCAACTTCACCGACCTCAGCATTCGCCGTGGCAAGCAGCCGCTGTTCACCGGCGCCACCTTCAGCCTGTTTCGCGGCGAGAAGGTTGGCGTAACGGGCGAGAACGGCAGCGGCAAGTCGAGCCTGTTGTCACTGGTGCGCGGGGAAATCCAGGCCGAGGCGGGCAGCTTCGACATGCCCTCGAATCTGTCGCTGGCTTATGTCTCGCAGGAGCTGGAAGCCACCGATCGCGCCGCCATCGACTTCGTACTCGACGGCGATGCCGAGCTGCGGCTGGTTGAGCAGGCGCTGGTGGAGGCCGAGCACGCCGACGACGGTCTCAAGCTCGGTGAACTGCACGGCCGCTATGCCGCCATCGGCGGCTACGATGCGCGCGCCCGCGCCGGGCAGCTCATGCATGGCCTGGGATTCACCAGCGCTGACGAGGAGCGTCCGGTGCGCGCGTTTTCGGGCGGCTGGCGCGTGCGCCTGAATGTCGCCAAGGCGCTCATGTGCCGATCGGACCTGCTGCTGCTGGATGAGCCCACCAACCACCTGGACCTGGATGCCATCCTGTGGCTCGAGGGTTGGCTGCGCGAGTACCCGGGCACCCTGCTGCTGATCGCCCACGACCGCGAGTTCCTGGATCGGGTCACCAATCGCATCGTCAATCTCGAGCACGGCCATGCGCGCGCCTATCGCGGCAACTACTCGGCGTTCGAGACCCAGCGCGCCAGCGAGCTGGCCGAGCAGGCGGCGCTGTTCACGCGCCAGCAGCGCGAGATCCGGCATATGGAGTCGTTCGTCGAGCGCTTCCGCGCCAAGGCCAGTAAGGCACGCCAGGCGCAGAGCCGCCTCAAAGCCCTGGAGCGCATGCAGCGCATTGCACCGGCGCATGTGGATTCGCCGTTCGAATTTTCATTTGCGGCCCCCGCCAAATTGCCGCGCCCGCTGCTGGCGCTCGAAAACCAGGCGGCCGGGTACGAGGGCCGCGCGGTCATCGAGGGCCTGAACCTCACCATCCAGCCGGGCGATCGCATCGCGCTGCTGGGCCGTAACGGTGCCGGCAAGTCCACGGTCATGAAGTTGCTGGCCGGGGAGCTGCCGGCACTGCGCGGTGCGCGCACCGAGGCGCGCGATCTGCGGCTGGGTTACTTCGCGCAGCATCAGCTCGAGCAGCTGGTGGTGAAGGATTCGCCGGTGCAGCAGCTGCGCGATCTCGATGACCGCCTGCGCGGGGAGCGCTCGCGTGCCCCCGACCAGGATTTGCGCGACTTCCTGGCCGGTTTTGGCTTTCGCGGCGACCGGGTGTTCGAGCCGGTGGCGCCGTTTTCGGGTGGCGAGAAGGCGCGGCTGGTGCTGGCCCTGGTGGCCTACCAGCGGCCGAATCTGCTGTTGCTCGATGAGCCCACCAATCACCTGGACCTGGAAATGCGCCAGGCGCTGGCGGTGGCGCTGCAGGACTACGAGGGCGCGGTGGTGCTGGTGTCGCACGACCGGCACCTGCTGAGCACGGTGGTCGACGAATTTCGCCTGGTGGCGCATGGCCGCGCCGAGCCCTTCGACGGCGATCTGGACGATTACGCGCGCTGGCTGGCGAGCGGTGCGCCGCCGGTGGTCGAAGCCAGCGTGCCGGTCAAGCCGGAGGATACGCGCAAGCAGCGGAAACGCACGGAGGCGCAGCAACGGGCCGCCCTGAGTCCGGTGCGGGCGGCCATCGCCGAACACGAACGGCAGCTGGAGAGCCTGAGTGCCGAGCGCTTGCGGCTGGATCACGCGCTGATCGAGGCGGCGTCGGCAGCCGACGGGGCACTGGCAACGAAGTTGCGTAAAGATCAGGCCAAGCTCGCCAGATCGATTGCCTCGGTGGAGACGGCCTGGATGCAGGCGACGGAACAATTGGAGATTCTGAGCGCGAAAATCGCCAGCGAGCGGGCTTGAACAGCGCCGTCCGGCGCATTGCGCACCGCAGCAATACGTTGACTTAGCAGCAGTTGCTACCTAGAATCGCCGGCCTTTGTCGGTCGGGCCCATTGACTGCCTGACCCAAAAATAGCGATCCGAGTGCGCCGGGCCGGCCCGTGAAGGGACGGCCCGTCGTTTCTCATCAGCCGTCACATTTTTGATTGGAATGCTGGAGTCCGAATGGCCACCACAGGTCAGTTGATCCGTCAGCCGCGTCAGGTGCGCGCTGAGAAAACCAAGGTGCCGGCGCTGGGCGCCTCGCCTCAGAAGCGCGGCGTGTGCACGCGTGTATACACCACCACGCCGAAGAAGCCGAACTCGGCTTTGCGCAAGGTCGCGCGCGTGCGCCTGACCAATGGCTACGAGGTCTCGAGCTACATCGGCGGCGAGGGTCACAACCTGCAGGAGCACTCGGTGGTGCTGATCCGCGGCGGCCGCGTCAAGGACCTCCCGGGCGTGCGCTACCACACCGTGCGCGGCACGCTCGACTGCGCCGGGGTCGGCAACCGCAAGCAGAGCCGCTCCAAGTACGGCGCCAAGCGGCCGAAGAAATAACAGAGGTATTACGAATGTCCCGTCGTGCCGCGGCCCCGAGCCGCACCATTCTCCCGGATCCGAAATTTCACAGCGACATGCTGGCGAAGTTCATGAACGTCGTCATGCACAGCGGCAAGAAGTCCGCTGCCGAGCACATTCTCTATGGCGCCATCGAGCGCATCACCGAGAAGACCGGCCGCCAGGGCAACGAGGCCATCGAGCTGCTTTCCCAGGCGCTCGACAACGTCAAGCCGGTGGTGGAAGTGAAGTCGCGGCGCGTCGGCGGCGCCACCTACCAGGTGCCGGTGGAAGTGCGCGCCAGCCGCCGCCAGACACTGGCCATGCGCTGGGTCATCGAGGCGGCGCGCGATCGCAGCGAGAAGTCGATGGCGTTCCGCCTGGCGCACGAACTGCTGGATGCGGCGGAGAACCGCGGAGCCGCCGTGCGCAAGCGCGAGGACACGCACCGCATGGCCGAGGCCAACAAGGCCTTCGCGCACTACCGCTGGTAAGAGAGAGGAGCAGGAATAGATCGTGGCACGCGTGACGCCCATTGAGCGCTATCGGAACATCGGCATCTCGGCGCATATCGACGCCGGCAAGACGACGACCACCGAGCGCATCCTGTTCTACACCGGCGTGTCGCACAAGATCGGCGAAGTGCACGATGGCGCGGCGGTGATGGACTACATGGAACAGGAACAGGAACGCGGCATCACCATCACCTCGGCTGCGACCACCTGCTTCTGGAGCGGGATGGAAAAGAACTTTCCGGAACACCGCATCAACATCATCGATACCCCCGGACACGTCGACTTCACCATCGAAGTCGAGCGCTCGCTGCGCGTGCTCGACAGCGCGGTGGCCTTGTTCGATTCGGTTGCCGGCGTGCAGCCGCAGTCCGAGACCGTGTGGCGGCAGATGAATCGCTACGGCGTGCCGCGCATCGCCTTCGTCAACAAGATGGACCGGGCCGGCGCGAATTTCCTGCGCTGCGTCGACATGATCCGCACGCGCTTGCGCGCCAATCCGGTTCCGATCCAGTTGCCGATCGGCGCCGAAGAGAATTTCGAGGGCGTGGTCGACCTGATCAGAATGAAGGCCATCTACTGGGACATGGAAACCCAGGGGATGAAATTCGAGTATCGCGACGTGCCCCCGAGCATGGAGGCGGAGTGCCTGGAATGGCGCGCCAAGATGATCGAGGCGGCGGCCGAGGGCGATGAGGACCTGACCACCAAGTATCTGGAAGGCGAGACGCTCAGCGAGGCGGAGATCAAACGCGGGCTGAAGGCGCGCTCGCTCAAGAGCGAAGTGGTGTTGTGCATGTGCGGCACCGCCTTCAAGAACAAGGGCGTGCAGGCACTGCTGGATGCGGTCATCGAGTTCATGCCTTCGCCGGCGGAGATGCCGCCGGTCAAGGGCATCGATTCCGACGGCGAGCCCATCACGCGCACCGCCAATGACGATGAGCCGTTCGCGGCGCTGGCGTTCAAGATCCTCACCGATCCGTTCGTCGGCAACCTGACCTTTTTCCGCGTCTATTCCGGCACGCTCAATTCCGGCGATACGGTGTACGTGCCGACCAAGGACCGCAAGGAGCGCATCGGCCGCCTGTTGCAGATGCACGCCAACGAGCGCAGCGAAATCAAGGAAGTGCGCGCCGGCGACATCGCCTCGGCCGTGGGCCTCAAGGATGTGATCACGGGCGATACGCTGTGCGACCTGGACAATCTAATTACGCTCGAGAAGATGAACATCCCGATTCCGGTCATCTCGGTGGCGGTGGAGCCCAAGACCAAGGCCGATCAGGAAAAGATGGGCATGGCATTGCAGCGCCTGGCGAAGGAAGATCCTTCGTTTCGAGTCTCCACCGATGAAGAATCCGGCCAGACGATCATCTCGGGCATGGGTGAATTGCACCTGGAGATCATCGTCGATCGCATGAAGCGCGAGTTCAAGGTCGAGGCCAATGTGGGCAAGCCGCAGGTGGCCTACCGCGAGACCATCCGCGGCACCGTCGAGTCCGAGGGCAAGCACGTCAAGCAGTCCGGCGGCCGCGGCCAGTACGGACACGTGTGGCTCAAGCTGGAACCCAATGGCACCGGCAAGGGCGTGGAGTTCGTCAACGGCATCACCGGCGGCTCGGTGCCGCGCGAATTCATTCCAGCAGTCGAGAAGGGCATCCTGGAGGCGGTCAACACCGGCGTGGTGGCCGGCTATCCGGTCGTCGACGTGAAGGTCACGTTATTCGACGGCTCCTACCACGACGTGGATTCGGACGAAATTTCATTCCGCATGGCGGCCATCTTCGGCTTCAAGGATGGTTTCCGCCGCGCCAAGCCGGTAATCCTCGAGCCGATCATGAAGGTCGAAGTCGTGACGCCGGAAGATTACATGGGCGATGTGATCGGCGATCTGAATCGCCGCCGCGGCCAGATCATGAGCATGGAAGACACCCCGGCGGGCAAGACCGTGACGGCCGAAGTGCCCTTGTCCGAGATGTTCCAGTACGCGACCACGGTGCGTTCCATGAGCCAGGGGCGCGCCACCTTCACGATGGAATTCGGGAAGTATATGGAAGTGCCGGCCAACATCGCCGAAACGATCATTAAGAAGTAACGCGTGACTAAAGAGACATGTGGCAGGCGGCGGTGTGTAGACACCAGGCAGTTACTTTCATTAATTGAAAGTAACTGCCTGGCGTCTATACACCACAACTTGTCCCATTGCTGTTGAGCGACGCGTTGCTGCGTATTGACCAGGATTCTTGAGAGGTTAACGACTATGTCCAAGGAAAAATTCGAACGCAACAAGCCGCACGTGAACGTGGGGACGATTGGGCATGTGGATCATGGCAAGACGACACTGACGGCGGCGCTGACCAAGGTGATGGCCGAGACCAACGGCGGCACGTTCGTGGCCTACGATCAGATCGACAAGGCCCCGGAAGAGAAGGCGCGCGGGATCACGATCTCGACCGCTCACGTGGAGTACCAGAGCAAGGCTCGCCACTACGCGCACGTGGACTGCCCCGGGCATGCCGACTACGTGAAGAACATGATCACGGGGGCTGCGCAGATGGATGGGGCGATCCTGGTGGTCTCGGCCGCGGATGGTCCGATGCCGCAGACGCGCGAGCACATCCTGCTGGCCCGCCAGGTGGGTGTGCCCCACATCGTGGTGTACATGAACAAGGCCGACATGGTGGATGACAAGGAGCTGCTGGAGCTGGTGGAGATGGAAGTGCGCGAGCTGCTGACCGTCTACAAGTTCCCCGGGGAGAAGACTCCGATCATCATCGGCAGTGCGCTCAAGGCGCTGCAGGGGGACAAGGGGGAGCTCGGGGTGGCCTCGGTGATCAAGCTGGTGGAGGAGATGGACAATTTCATCCCGGTGCCCAAGCGCGACATCGAGAAGCCCTTTCTGATGCCCGTGGAGGATGTGTTTTCGATCTCCGGGCGCGGCACGGTGGTCACGGGGCGCATCGAGCGCGGGATCGTGAAGATCAATGATGAGGTGGAGATCATAGGACTTAAGGCCACGACCAAGACCATCTGCACCGGGGTGGAGATGTTCAGGAAGCTCTTGGATGAGGGCCGGGCCGGGGACAATGTCGGGGTGCTGCTACGCGGCACCAAGCGCGAGGAGGTGGAGCGCGGGCAGGTACTGGCCAAGCCGGGCAGCATCACCCCGCACACGCAGTTTGAGTGCGAGGTGTACGTGCTGACCAAGGAGGAGGGAGGCCGGCACACGCCGTTCTTCAAGGGCTATCGGCCGCAGTTCTACTTTCGCACCACCGATGTGACCGGGATGATCGAGCTGCCGGGCAACACCGAGATGGTGATGCCTGGGGACAACATCCAGATGACGGTGGATCTGATCGCTCCCATTGCGATGGAGGAGGGGCTGCGCTTTGCCATCCGCGAGGGCGGTCGCACCGTGGGCTCCGGTGTCGTCTCAAAGATTCTGAAGTGACATATGGCTAATCAAAACATTCGTATTCGCCTCAAGGCCTTCGACCATCGCCTGATCGACAACTCGGCGCGCGAGATCGTGGAGACGGCGCGCCGTACCGGCGCCACCGTGCGGGGCCCGGTGCCGTTGCCCACCAAGATGGAGCGCTTCACGCTGCTGATCTCCCCGCACGCCGACAAGGATGCGCGCGATCAGTACGAGCTGCGCACGCACAAGCGTCTGATGGACATACTCAACCCCACCGACAAGACCGTGGACGCGCTCATGCGCCTGGAATTGCCGGCCGGCGTGGACGTGCAGATCAGGCTGAACTGACCCGCGGGCGTGTTGCCCCAGGGGTTGCCGGCCTATATACTGCGCGCCCTTTTCGCCCCCGGGCTAAACCCCCCGGGAGTGAAGTTTTCCGCGAAAGCGGCATCGGGCGAGGTTGGGGCCCCAAGTTTGGGCTCCAAGACCACTCGAGAGCACGGCGCCTGGCGCGCTGCCCTCCTGTAGTTAGCCTGTAAGCGATTCGGCGCGTACCAATCGTAGTGCGTGCCCTTTGAGAGGATTTAGTTCATGGCAATCGGTCTGGTCGGCCGCAAGTGCGGCATGACACGTATCTTCACGGACGCGGGCGAATCCGTGCCTGTGACCGTGGTCGAGGTGTTCCCGAACCGGGTCACCCAGCTCAAGACAGTCGACAACGATGGCTATGTTGCGGTGCAGGTGTCCTTCGGCACCCGCCGGCCCCAATTGCTGACCAAGGCCGCCGCCGGGCATTACGCCAAGGCCAAGGTCGAGCCGGGTCGGGGGTTGATCGAATTTCGCCTCCAGGGCAACGATGGGGCGGACCTGAAGCTCGGCAGCGAGCTCAAGGTGGACCTGTTTACCGAAGGCCAGGTGGTCGACGTCACCGGCGTCACGGTCGGCAAGGGTTTCGCGGGTGTCATCAAGCGCCACCACTTTGCCGGCGGCATGGCCACCCACGGCGCCTCGCTGACCCACCGTACCCCGGGCTCCATCGGCCAGCGCCAGACCCCCGGCCGCGTGTTTGCGGGCAAGCGCATGTCCGGCCATATGGGCGTGGAACGGGTCACGACCGAGAATCTGCGGATCGTCGGCGTGGACTTGCCGCGCAATCTGTTGCTGATTCGCGGCGCCGTGCCGGGCACCAAGGGCGGCAACGTGGTGGTGCGCGCCTCGGTCAAGGCGGCGCGGCTGGCCAAGCGCAGGGTGGTGGTGCCCCACAAGGTGGCGGCGCCCGTCAAGGCGGCCCCGTCCAAGGCCCCGGCACCGGCCAAGCCCGCGGCAACCAAGAAGTAATCGCCATGAAGCTAAAAGTTGCCAATGGCGGAGCGGAGCTCGCGGTCTCGGACGAGAACTTCGGCCGCGAATTCAATCAGGCGCTGGTGTTCCAGGTGGTCAATGCGTATATGGCGGCCGGCCGTTCCGGCACCAAGGCGCAGAAGACCCGGGCCGAAGTGCGTGGCGGCGGCCGCAAGCCGCATGCCCAGAAGGGTACCGGCTCAGCGCGCGCAGGCTCGATCCGCAGCCCCATCTGGGTGGGCGGCGGGCGCACCTTTGCGGCCCAGCCGCGAGATTTCTCGCAGAAGGTGAACCGCAAGATGTACCGCGGCGCCATCCGCTCCATGCTCTCGGAGCTGGTGCGCCAGGACCGGCTGGTCATCACGGCCTCGCTGGCCATCGATGCCCCCAAGACGCGCCTGTTGGCTGCGCAGCTCAAATTGCTGGCGCTGGACAACGTGTTGATCATCGTCGAGGCGCCGGATGAGAAGCTCATGCTGGCGGCGCGCAATCTGCCGCACGTGGAACTGCTGGCGGCCTCGGCCGTCAACCCAGTGAGCCTGGCGCGTCATGACAAGGTGCTGGCCACGGTTGGCGCCGTGAAACTGCTCGAGGAGCGCCTGCAATGACCGCCACGCGCAAGCCATTGGGACGCGAAGGACTGATGAACGTGCTGCTCGCACCGCACGTGACCGAGAAGAGCTCGCTGGGGCTGCAGGAGCGCAATCAATACGCCTTCCGCGTGCGCCGCGAGGCCACGCGCACCGACGTGCGCCGCGCCGTGGAACTCATGTTCGAGGTCAAGGTCGAGAACGTGCAGGTGCTCAACCAGCCGGGCAAGAAGCGCCGCTTCGGCGCCCGCAACGGCCGCACGCAGGACTGGAAGAAAGCCTATGTGCGCCTGGCCGAGGGCCAGAGCATCGACTACGAATCGCAAGCTCAATCTCAGGCCAAGCGCTGAAGCATTCGAGGAACGGAAAGCCATGGCCCTGATCAAGTTCAAACCCACATCGCCCGGTACGCGCTTCCAGGTGCGTATCAGCAAGAGCCATCTGTACAAGGGTGGCCCGTACGAGCCGCTGACGGTGGCGCAGAGCCGCACCGGCGCGCGCAATCATTTTGGCCGCATCACCACGCGCCATATCGGCGGCGGCTCGCGCCAGAAATACCGCCTGATCGACTTCCGCCGCGACAAGGATGGCATCCCCGGCGTGGTCGAGCGGGTGGAATACGATCCCAATCGCACCGCGCACATCGCCCTGGTGCGCTACAGCGATGGCGAGCGCCGCTACATCCTCGCGCCCAAGGGCGTCAGCGATGGCGATGAGATCCGCTCGGGCAGCGAGGCGCCGATCAAGTCCGGCAGCGCCATGGCATTGCGGCATATTCCGGTCGGCTCACTGGTGCACAACATCGAGCTCAAGCCCGGCCGCGGTGGTCAGCTGGCGCGCAGCGCCGGCAGCTCGGCCTCGTACACGTCGCGCGAAGGCGTACACGCCTTCCTGCGGCTGAAGTCCGGCGAGACCCGCAAGGTGCACATCGATTGCCGCGCCACCATCGGTGAGCTCGCCAACGATGAACACAACCTGCGCAAGTACGGCAAGGCCGGTGCCAAGCGCTGGCTGGGCATACGCCCGACGGTGCGCGGCCTGGCCATGAATCCGGTCGACCATCCGCACGGCGGCGGCGAAGGCAAATCCGGCCAGGGCAATCCGCATCCGGTTTCGCCCTGGGGTTGGCAGACCAAGGGCAAGAAGACGCGCCGTAACAAGCGCACGAGCAACATGATCGTGCAGCGGAGGAAATAAGCGTGCCTCGTTCGTTGAAAAAGGGTCCGTTCGTGGATCTGCACCTGGCCAAGAAAGTGCAGGTGGCAATGCAAAAGAGCGATCGCCGGCCGATCAAGACCTGGTCGCGCCGCTCGATGGTGATACCCGACATGGTCGGGCTCACGATCGCGATCCACAACGGCAAGCAGCACATTCCGGTGCTCGTAACCGAGAACATGGTCGGTCACAAGCTCGGCGAGTTCTCCCCGACGCGATTGTTCAAGTCGCATTCGGGCGATCGCAAAGTGACCACAGCGGAGTAATGCGATGCAGGTGACCGCTCGACTGCGCCACGCGCGCATCTCGCCGCAGAAGTGCCGGCTGGTAGCCGACACGGTACGTGGCAAGGGCGTGGGCAATGCGCTCGCCACCCTGAAGTTCATGCCGAAGAAAGGTGCGCGGAATCATCCTCAAGGTATTGGAGTCGGCGATCGCCAACGCCGAGAACAATCGCGGCGCCGACATCGATGAGCTCAAGATCGACCGCATCGAGATCGACACCGCGCCGACGCTCAAGCGTTTCGCGGCACGCGCCAAGGGCCGCGGCACGCGCATCGTCAAGCGCAACAGCCATATTTTGATTCAGGTCAGCGACGGCAGGAAGGACTAGCCATGGGCCAGAAGGTCAACCCGCTGGGCATACGACTTGGTATCACGCGCGACTGGACGTCGAAGTGGTATGCCAGCAAGAAACAGTTTCCGACGCTGGTGCACACGGATTTCCTGGTGCGCGAGTTCCTGAAGAAGAAACTCGCGGACGCCTCGGTCAGCCGGGTGCTGATCGAGCGCGCGGCCAAAAAGGTCAACATCACCATCCAGACCGCGCGTCCCGGCATCGTCATCGGCAAGAAGGGCGAGGACATCGAGAAGCTGCGCGGCGAGACCGCGAAGCTGCTGGGCATGGCGATCATCGACGTGCGCCTGAACATCTCCGAGATCCGCAAACCCGAGCTCGATGCGCAGCTGGTGGCCGAGAGCATCGCGCAGCAGATCGAGAAGCGCGTGATGTTCCGCCGCGCCATGAAGCGCGCCGTCATGAGCACCATGCGCAGCGGCGCGCTGGGCATGAAGGTGCGCATGTCCGGGCGTCTGAATGGCTCGGAGATTGCGCGCACCGAGTGGTATCGCGAGGGGCGTGTGCCATTGCATACCTTCCGTGCCGACATCGACTACGGCCTGGCCGAGGCGCGCACCACCTACGGCATCATCGGCATCAAGGTGTGGATCTTCAAAGGCGAGGTGTTCGACCAGGCGCAGCTCGACCGCCAGGCCGAGAACGCCGCGCAGGGCGAGGCCGCCAACGCGCGCCGCAGCCGCAGCGGCGGCGGCAGCGCTGGTGGCGCCGGCGGTGAGCGCGCCCGCGGCGGCGCCGGAAGCCGGGGCCTGAGTAGCCGATCATGTTGCAACCCAAACGAACCAAGTATCGCAAGCAGTTCAAGGGCCATAACGGCGGCCTGGCGCTGCGCGGCAGCACCGTGGCCTTCGGCGATTTCGGGCTGAAGGCCACCGATCGGGCGCGCATGACCGCGCGCGAGATCGAAGCGGCGCGGCGCGCCATGGCGCGCTACGTCAAGCGCGGCGGCCAGATCTGGATCCGCGTGTTTCCGGACGTGCCGATCACCAAGAAGCCGCTGGAAGTGCGCATGGGCAGCGGCAAGGGCAACGTCGAGTACTGGATCGCCAAGGTCAAGCCCGGCAAGGTGCTGTTCGAGATGGAAGGCGTGAGCGAGGAGATTGCGCGTGAAGCCTTCCGCCTGGCCGGCGCCAAATTGTCGGTGTCCACGACCTTCGTGAAGCGGCAGGTGCGCTGATGAAAGCCAGTGAATTGCACAAGAAATCCATCAGCGAGCTGCACACCGAGATGCTGTCGCTGCGCAAGGAGCAGTTCGCGCTGCGCCTGCAGCGTGCCACCGGGCAGCCGGTCAAGCCCGATCAGTTCAGCAAGGTGCGCAGGAACATTGCGCGCGTCAAGACGATACAGCGCGCCAAGCGTGCTGGAGGCAAGCCATGAGCGCGGAAAGCACCACCCCTGAAGCCAAGGGCACACGCACGCTCACGGGACAGGTGGTGAGCAACAAGATGAACAAGACCATAGCGGTGGAGATCGAGCGCCAGGTGCGCCATCCGACCTATGGCAAGTACGTGCGCCGTACCACCAAGCTGCTGGCGCACGATGAGAACAACGAGGCGCGCGAGGGCGACACCGTGTCGATCACGCCGTGCCGGCCGCTGTCACGGCGCAAATCCTGGCGGCTGCTCGCGGTGGTCGAGCGCGCGACGCCGGCTTGAGGAAGTAGACCATGATTCAACTTCGCTCACTGCTCAATGCCGCTGACAACAGCGGCGCGCGCACTTTGATGTGCATCAAGGTGCTTGGCGGCACGCGCCGCCGTTACGCCACGGTCGGCGATGTCATCAAGGTCAGCGTCAAGGATGCGATTCCGCGCGGCAAGGTCAAGAAGGGCGAGGTCTATGACGCGGTGGTGGTGCGCACCCGCTTTGGCGTGCGCCGCCCGGACGGCTCGTTGATCAAGTTCGACGGCAATGCCGCGGTGCTGCTGACCAACAAGCTCGAGCCGATCGGCACCCGTATCTTCGGGCCGGTGACGCGCGAGCTGCGTACCGCGCAGTTCATGAAGATCATTTCGCTCGCGCCCGAAGTGCTGTGAGAGCCAGGTAAGTAACGCAAGTCATGGAAAAGATCAGGAAAGGCGATCAGGTGGTGGTGCTCTCCGGCCGGGACAAGGGCCGGCGTGGCGCCGTGATCCGTGTGTTCGACGGCGGCGTGCTGATCGAGAACATCAATCGCGTCAAGCGGCACACCAAGGCCAATCCGCAGGCCAACAAGCCGGGCGGGATCATCGAGAAGGAGATGCCGCTGGCCATCTCCAAGGTGGCGCTGTGGAATCCTTCGTCCAAAAAGGGCGATCGGGTCGGCGTGCGCAAGCTGGCGGACGGCAAGAAAGTGCGCTTTTTCAAATCCAACGGCGAAGTCATCGACGCCTAAAGATGTAGAGATTTATGGCAAGGTTAAAACAGTTTTATCGCGACACGGTGGTGCCCAAGCTCAAGGCGGAGCTCAACCTGTCGAACGTCATGGAAGTGCCGCGCATCACCAAGATCACCATCAACATGGGCGTGGGCGAGGCCGTGGCCGATCGCAAGGTCATGGATGCCGCGGTCGGCGACCTGACCAAGATCTCCGGCCAGAAGCCGCAGATCTGCAAGGCCAAGAAGGCGGTCGCCACCTTCAAGGTGCGCGAGGGCCTGGCGATAGGCTGCAAGGTCACCCTGCGCGGCGCGCGCATGTACGAGTTCCTGGATCGCCTGATCAGCGTGGCGATGCCGCGCATCCGCGATTTCCGCGGCATCTCCCCGCGCGGCTTCGATGGCCGCGGCAACTACAGCATGGGCGTGCGCGAACAGATCATTTTTCCCGAGATCCAGTACGACCAGATCGACCAGGTGCGCGGCATGGATATCACGATTACCACCACCGCCCGTGACAACAAGCACGGCCGGGCATTGCTGGATGCTTTCAGCTTCCCGTTCAGGAAATAAAAAGCTATGGCCAAGACCAATATGATCGAGCGCGAAAAGCGGCGCTCCCGGGTAGTGAAGAAGTACGCGGTCAAACGCGCGCAGCTCAAGGAAATCATACGCAGTCCGAAGTCCTCGCCGGAGCAGCGCGTGGCCGCGCAGATGGCGCTGCAGACCCAGCCGCGCGATGCCAGCGTCAGCCGTCATCGCAACCGCTGTGCGATCACCGGCCGCTCGCGCGGCGTGTACCGCAAGTTCGGACTGTCGCGTTGCAAAATTCGCGAAGTCGCTATGCGCGGCGAGATTCCAGGGCTCGGCAAGGCGAGCTGGTAGGAGCTTAAACGATGAGCATGACCGATCCGATCGCCGACCTGCTGACCCGCATCCGCAATGGCCAGTCCGCGCGTAAGCCCAGTGTGAGTATCGATGCTTCGAAATTGAAGCTGGCCATACTGGCGGTGCTGAAGGACGAGGGCTACATCGCCGATTTCAATCGCTCGAGCGATGACGGCAAGCCGGTGCTGACCATCGACCTGAAGTATTACGAAGGCCGTCCGGTCATCGACCGCATCGAGCGCGTGAGCCGGCCGGGATTGCGGATCTATCGCGGCAAGGATGAGATTCCGCGCGTGCTCGGCGGCATGGGCACGGTGATCGTCTCGACGCCCAAGGGTGTCATGACCGACAAGGCGGCGCACGCCATCGGCCAGGGCGGCGAAGTGCTGTGCATCGTCGCTTGATGAAAAGTCTGATGGGAAGCTGAACATGTCCAGAGTAGCCAATCGAATCATCGATCTGCCCAGCGGCGTCACGGTCAGCGTGGTGCCCGGCGCGGTGAGCGTGAAGGGCGCGCGCGGGGTATTGAATCTGATACTCGGCGAGGGCGTGTCGGTCACGCAGCAGGACAAGACGCTGTCGGTCAAGTACGAGGGCGACGATGCGGTGCGCATGCGCGCCGGCGCCACGCGCGCGCACCTGGCCAACATGGTGCAGGGCGTGACCAAGGGCTATGACCGCAAGCTGGAGCTGGTCGGTGTCGGTTTTCGCGCGCAGGTGGCGGGCAAGGCGCTGAACCTGACGCTGGGCTTCTCGCACCCGGTCAGCTATGCCATTCCCGAGGGCATCACCATCGAGACTCCGAGTCAGACCGAAATCCTGATCAAGGGCAATGACCGGCAGCGGGTCGGCCAGACAGCCGCCGAGATCCGCGGCATCCGTCCGCCCGAACCCTACAAGGGCAAGGGCGTGCGCTACTCGGACGAGAAGATCATCCTGAAAGAAGGCAAGAAGAAGTAGCGCGGAACCGTCATGAGCATTACCAAGAAAGAGCGGCGCCAGCGCCGCGCCGTCAAGACCCGCGCCCAGATTCGCCAGCAGAAGCTGGTGCGCCTGACCGTGCATCGCACGCCGCGCCATATCTACGCGCAGCTGTTCGACGACAAGGGCGAGAAGGTGCTGGCGGCCGCCTCCACGGTGCAGAAGGCCGTGGCCGAGGGGCTCAAGGCCACCGGCAACATCGAGGCGGCGCGCGTCGTCGGCCGCACCATCGCCGAGCGTGCCAAGGCCGCCGGCATCACGCGGGTGGCATTCGACCGCGCCGGTTTTCAGTATCACGGCCGCGTCAAGGCGCTGGCCGATGCGGCCCGTGAAGCGGGACTCGAGTTTTAGTCAGCGGTTTTAAGACGCAAGGCACGTACATATGGCACGAATGGAAAAAACGCAGAGCGCCGACGAGTTCACCGAGAAGCTCGTGGCCGTGAACCGCACCGCCAAGGTGGTCAAGGGCGGCCGGCAGTTCGGCTTCACCGCGCTGACCGTGGTCGGGGATGGCGCCGGCCGCGTGGGCTTTGGTTTCGGCAAGGCGCGTGAAGTGCCGGTCGCGATCTCCAAGGCCATGGCGCAGGCGCGCAAGAACATGGTCAACGTGAGCCTGCGCAACGACACCCTGCACTATGCGATCCGCGGCACGCACGGCGCCACGCGCGTGTTCATGCTGCCGGCTTCGGAAGGCACCGGCGTCATCGCCGGCGGCGGCATGCGGGCGGTGCTGGAATGCGCCGGTGTGCGCAACGTGCTCGCCAAGAGCTATGGCTCGCGCAACCCGATCAACGTGGTGCGCGCCACGGTCGCTGCACTGGCGAAGGTGCGCTCGCCGGATGAGATCGCCGCCAAGCGCGGCAAGACACTGGAAGAAATACTGGGACCGGCCTGATGAGCAAGCGCACTCATGCCAAGGCGCCGGCCACTCAGGCGGGCGAACACAAGCAGGTGACGGTCACCTTGCTGCGCAGCGTGCACGGCCAGCTCAAGCACATCGCCGCCTCGGTGCGCGGGCTGGGGCTGCGGCGCCGGCACCAGAGCGTGATGATCGCCGATACCGCCGCCAACCGCGGCATGATCAACACCGCCTCGCATATGCTCAAAGTGGAGTCGAACTGACATGGCCGCCATGCGAATGAACACTCTCAAGCCCGGTGCCGGCTCACGCCGCCCGAGACTGCGCGTGGGTCGCGGCGCCTCCGCCGGCCAGGGCAAGACCTGCGGCCGCGGCGTCAAGGGCCAGCGCGCGCGCAAGGGCGGCTATCACAAGGTCGGCTTCGAAGGCGGCCAGATGCCGTTGCAACGCCGGCTGCCCAAGGTTGGTTTTCGCTCCGCCATGAAGGCTGCGCGCGCCGAAGTGCGCCTGCACGAGCTGGCATTGATCGAAGGCGTGATCGACCTGGCTGCGCTCAAGCGCGCGGGCATCGTCTCGGCGTTCGCCGAGCGCGCCAAGGTGGTGCTGTCGGGCGAACTCAAGAAAGCCGTCACGCTCAAGGGCGTCGGTGTCACCAAGGGCGCGCGCGCAGCCATCGCCGCGGCCGGCGGCACAATCGAGGATTGACGTGGCGAACTCCGCGCTATCGAATCCAGCCGCCACACTCGCCGAAGCCGGACGCTTGGGCGAGATTCGTGGGCGCCTGCTATTCCTGATCGGCGCGCTGGTGGTGTATCGCATCGGCACCTTCATTCCCGTTCCCGGCATCAACCCGGAAGCGGTGTCGCGTTTCTTCAATGACCAGTCCAACACCATACTGGGCGTGGTCAACATGTTCTCGGGCGGCGCGCTGCAGCGCCTGTCGATCTTCGCCATGGGCGTCATGCCCTACATCTCCGCCTCGATCATCATCCAGATGCTGTCGATGGTGGTGCCCTCGCTCATGGAGGCGCGCAAGGAAGGCGAGTCCGGCCGGCGCCGCATCACCCAGCTCACACGCTACGTTACCGTGGGGCTGGCATTGTTCCAGTCCTTCGGCGCGGCGGTGGCCTTGGGCAATGGCGGCTTGACCAAT
The DNA here is from genome assembly GCA_963735775.1 of uncultured Gammaproteobacteria bacterium. Lineage (GTDB taxonomy): Bacteria > Pseudomonadota > Gammaproteobacteria > Steroidobacterales > Steroidobacteraceae > FEN-1191. Next base: position 72,033 of record CAVTMG010000002.1, read on the forward strand.
GCCAAGGGCCTCCTCGACTGGCTCGTGCCGGCCACCATCACCATGACCACGGGCACCATGTTCCTGATGTGGCTGGGCGAGCAGATCACCGAGCGCGGCATAGGCAATGGCATCTCGATGCTGATCCTCTCGGGCATCGTCGCCGGTCTGCCCGGCGCCGTGGGCCGCACCTTTGAATCGGTGAGCACCGGCGAAATGAACGCGCTGTTCGCGATCCTGCTGATCGGCATCGTCATCAGCGTCACCGGCTTCTGCGTATTCGTCGAGCGTGCGCAGCGGCGCATCACGGTCAACTACGCCAAGCGCCAGGTCGGCCGGCGCCTGTACGCCGGCCAGAGCAGCCACCTGCCGTTCAAGCTCAACATGTCGGGCGTGATCCCGCCGATCTTCGCCTCCAGCCTGTTGCTGTTTCCGGCCACGATCGCCAGCTTCTTCGGCTCCAACCCGGACTCCAAGCTCAGCGAGGTGCTGCAGAACGTCGCCACCTCGCTCGGCTATGGCCAGCCCCTGCACCTGGTGCTGTACGCGACCCTGATCGTGTTCTTCTGCTTCTTCTATACGGCGCTGGTGTTCAATTCGCGCGAGACCGCGGATAATCTCAAGAAATCCGGCGCCTTCATTCCGGGCATACGCCCGGGCCAGCAGACCGGCGAGTACATCGACAAGGTGCTCACTCGCCTGACGCTCTGGGGCGCGCTCTACATCATGGCGGTGTGCCTGGTGCCCGAGGTGCTGATCTCCTCGCAGGGCGTGCCGTTCCAGTTCGGCGGCACCTCGCTGCTGATCGTCGTGGTGGTGGTGATGGATTTCATGGCGCAGCTGCAGGCGCACATGATGTCGCACCATTATCCGGGGCTCATGAAAAAGGCCAATCTGCTGGGGGGCCGTGGCGGCTCCGCGCAGGGTTAGGCCTTGTTTTTGCTTTTAGCGCAGGTAGGTCATGAAAGTACGTCCATCAGTCAAGAAAATCTGCAAGAACTGCAAGATCGTGCGGCGCCGAGGCATCGTGTTCGTGATCTGCAGTTCGGACGCGCGCCACAAGCAGCGCCAAGGTTGAGGTAGTCATGGCACGCATAGCCGGCATCAATATTCCGATGAACAAACACGTCAGCATCGGACTGACCCATATCTTCGGTATCGGCCGCTCGCGCGCGCTCGATATCCTGCAGGGTGCGGGCATCGCACCCACCACCAAGGTCAAGGACCTGACCGACGCCGAAGTCGCGGCCATCCGCTCGCAGCTCACCAAATTCCCGGTGGAAGGCGACCTGCGGCGCGAAGTGTCGATGAACATCAAGCGCCTGATGGATCTGGGCACCTGGCGCGGCATGCGGCACCGCAAGGGGCTGCCGGTGCGCGGCCAGCGTACCCGTACCAACGCGCGCACCCGCAAGGGACCGCGCAAACAAGCCGTGAAGCTCAATGCGCCGCCGGGTAAAGCCTGATGCGACCCACCAGGCTGCGCCGGCTAGGCCCCCAGAACCCCGTTTTGACCTTGAGATTGCAAGCAGGCGACCCTATCTATGGCTGATCAGAAGACACCACAGCAGCACAGGCTGGCGCCGGCGGCCCCAAAAAGGGCCCCAAAAAGGCACGTAAGAACGTGCTCGACGCCATTGCGCACGTGCATGCATCGTTCAACAACACGATCATCACGATCACCGACCGGCAGGGCAATACGCTGTCCTGGGCGACCTCCGGCGGCTGCGGCTTCCGCGGTTCGCGCAAGAGCACGCCATTCGCGGCCCAGGTGGCCGCCGAGAAGGCCGGCGTCGCCGCCCAGGAGCATGGCGTCAAGAACGTCGAGGTTCGCGTCGGCGGCCCCGGCCCCGGGCGTGAATCGGCAGTGCGTGCGCTCAACGCCTGCGGCCTGAAGATCACGAGTATTTCCGACGTCACGCCGATTCCGCACAACGGCTGCCGTCCGCCCAAGAAGCGTCGCGTTTAGGGCGACCCGAGGAACCTAAAGACATGGCACGATATACCGGCCCAACCTGCAAGCTCGCGCGACGCGAGGGCACCGACCTGTTTCTCAAGAGCGGCGCCAAACCGCTGGAGAGCAAATGCAAGCTGCAGGTGCCGCCCGGCGGCATCAAGGGCGAGCGCAGGCAGCGGTTGTCGGATTACGGCACGCAATTGCGCGAGAAGCAGAAGCTGCGGCGCATGTACGGCGTGCTCGAGCGGCAGTTCCGCAACTACTACAAGGCCGCCGCGCGGCGCACCGGCGCCACCGGTGAGATATTGCTCAAGCTGCTCGAGAGCCGCCTGGACAATGTGGTGTACCGCATGGGTTTCGCGAGCACGCGCGCCGAGGCGCGCCAGCTGGTCGGGCACAAGTCGATCAACGTCAATTCCAAGGTGGTCAGCATTGCTTCCTATCAGTGCCACGCCGGGGATGTGATCGAGATCCGCGAGAAGGCGCGCAAGCAATTGCGCATCCAGAGTGCGCTGGCGGTGGCCTCGCAGGTTGGTTTTCCGGACTGGCTCGAGGTCAGCGACAAGGAATTTCGCGGCGTGTTCAAGACGGTGCCGGCGCGCGAGGACGTGCTGCCGGATATCAACGAGAACCTGATCGTCGAGCTGTATTCGAAGTGATCGGCTGCTGCGCGGTGCGGCGCAGCGTCCGGCGCTCATTGGTTTCCTAGTTTGGGGTAGCGTCTATGCAAGCATCAGTATCGGAATTCTTGAAGCCTCGCGTCGTCAAGGTGCAGCCGGTGGCCCCGCGCCAGGCGCGCGTCGTGATCGAACCGTTCGAGCGCGGATTCGGCCATACACTCGGCAATGCGCTGCGACGCGTGCTGCTGTCGTCGATGCCGGGTGCGGCGATCACCGAGGTCGAGATCGACGGCGTACTGCATGAATACACCAGCATCGAGGGTGTGCAGGAAGATGTGGTCGATGTGCTGCTGAATCTCAAGTCGGTGGCGATCCGCATGCATGCGCGCAACACCGCCGAGCTGCGCCTGCACAAGAAGGGCCCCGGGCCGGTCACCGCCGGGGATATCCAGACCGATCACGACATCGAAGTGGTCAACCCGGAGTTCGTGATCGCCAACCTCACCAAGGCGGGCGAACTCAACATGCTGCTCAAGATCGAGCGCGGCCGCGGCTACCGCCCGGCGGTGCAGCGCGTGGCCTTCGAGGAGCAGAGCCGTCCGATCGGCCGCCTGCTGCTGGATGCCTCGTTCAGCCCGGTGCGTCGCGTGACCTATTCCGTGGAAGCGGCGCGCGTCGAGCAACGCACCGATCTCGACAAGCTGATCATCGACATCGAGACCAATGGCACGATCGAGCCGGAAGAGGCCATCCGTCGCGCCGGCGGCATTCTCAAGGACCAGCTGTCGGTGTTCGTCGATCTGCAGGGCGAGGACGAGACGGTGGCCAAGACCACCGAGATGCAATTCGATCCCATCCTGTTGCGCCCGGTGGATGAGCTCGAGCTCACGGTTCGCAGCGCCAATTGCCTCAAGGCCGAGAACATCCACTACATCGGCGATCTCGTGCAGCGCACGGAAGTGGAGTTGCTGCGCACCCCCAACCTCGGCAAGAAATCACTCACCGAGATCAAGGAAGTGTTGCAAAGCCATGGTCTCATGCTCGGCATGCGGCTGGATGGCTGGCCGCCGGCGGGTCTGAAGCACGAAGAAGAGAGCAGCGGGCTGATCTGAGCCGCGCTCAATATTGTTGTTTAGAGAGTAGTTCATGCGTCATAAGCTTTCCGGCCGGCAACTGTCCCGCAATGCGCCGCATCGCCACGCGATGCTGCGCAATATGGCGGCGTCGCTGCTGCGGCACGAGACCATTCGCACCACGCTGCCCAAGGCCAAGGAATTGCGGCGCGTGGTGGAGCCACTGATCACGCTGGGCAAGATCGACAGCGATGCGCGCCGGCGTCTGGCCTTCTCGCGCCTGCGCGATGTCGAGGTGGTCACCAAGCTGTTCGGCGACCTGGGGCCGCGATTCAAGGCGCGCCCGGGCGGCTATACCCGGATCCTGCACATGGCGCCGCGTCCGGGCGATTCCGCGCCCATGGCGCTCATGCAACTGGTGGACGGCCCGGTGAGTGCCGAAAAAGCGGCCGCCCCGGAGGATGGCAAGCCGGCGCGCGCGCGCAAGAAGGCGGCAAAGAAGGTGGCCAAAAAGGCGCCGAAGAAGGCGGCCGAGGCTGCCGAGAAGAGCCCGGCGCGGCCGCGCAAGCGCAAGGCCGCGGCAGCCTGAACTTAACAGGTGCAGTCCTACAGATTCAGGGTATTGCTGCTGGCAGTTTAAAATCTGCAGCAGACTCTATAGAATCAGGGTGCGCGAGTTTTTTGCGCCGACGAACTAGTTCGAAAGTGTGGTCTAGATCCGTCTTCTTACATACCAATTCTGGGGATTCATCGATGAATACAAAGCTTGTTCTCAGCGCTTTTGCGGCGGCGCTTGTGCTCTCCGCCTGCAGCAGCAGCCAAGATTCCGCCCCCGCTCCGGCCGCCGCTCCGGCAGCGCCTATGGCCACGCCGCCCGCTGACAGGCAGCAGCGCCACGCCGGCAGCTCCCGCTGATAGCAGCAGCAGTGGCGGCGCCATGTCCGCTGCACCGGCCTCGAGCCCGCCGCAGTAATAACGTCGGAGCTGATCTAGGCCGACGAGCGTCCAGCTCGTGGGAAAGCCCGTGCAGGCCGGAACCTCCGGTCTGCCGGGCTTTCCTGTTTCTCCAGCTTTGCCATGCATCTAGTCAGCGTTAGAGACTCCCGCACACGAAACGACCGCCTCTGGATCGAGGGGGTCTATCGCGACTACCTGAACGATCTGGCCCCCGCGGCGACGGGAATATTTCCGGCGCTGCCCGAGATCGGCCATCGCGAGCCCGACCAGCTGCTGCGCTGGTTCGCCGATCGCACCGCCCAGGTGCTGACAATTCTTTACGGCGTCGAGCCGGTCGGCTTCGCCATGATGCGCCGGCGCGCACCCAGCGCCGCGGGCGCTGCGGCCGAGTTCTCGATGGCGGAATTCTTCGTGGCCCGGCAATGGCGCCGGCGCGGCATCGGTGCGCAGGCGGTGCGGCTGATTGTTGATCGCTTCACCGGCCGATGGCTGATCACCGAGCACCTGCGCAACACCGGCGGCCGTGCAATTCTGGCGCGGCGTGGTAACCGCCTATACCCAGGGCAGGTTTGAAGAGCGCATCGTCAACGGCGAAGTGCAGCAGCGCTTCGCCTCGGGGCCGCAACGCCGCTGACTCCGGTGTCGAGCAGCGGTTTCAGGTACGCGCCCGTGGCCGATTCGGGGATCTTGCAGATGGCCTCGGGCGTGCCCGCTGCCACCACGCGGCCGCCGCGCTCGCCGCCGCCGGGCCCCAGATCGATCACGTAGTCGGCGGTCTTGATCACATCGAGATTGTGCTCGATGACCACCAGCGTGTTGCCGGCATCGCGCAGCTGATGCAGTACCCGCAGCAGCTGCGCGATGTCGTGAAAATGCAGGCCGGTGGTGGGCTCATCGAGGATGTAGAGCGTGCGGCCGATGCCGCGCTTGGCCAGCTCGCGCGCCAGCTTGATGCGCTGTGCCTCGCCGCCCGAGAGCGTGGTGGCGCTCTGGCCCAGCCGCACGTACGACAGTCCCACTTCCATCAGCGTACGCAGCTTGCACCGCGATCGCGGGCACGTTCTCGAACAGTCGCTGCGCCTGCTCCACCGTGGTATCGAGCACCTCATGAATGTTGTGGCCGCGGTACTGGATCTCGAGCGTTTCGCGGTTGTAGCGCCGGCCACCGCAGACATCGCAGGGCACGTAGACGTCGGGCAGGAAGTGCATCTCGACGCGGATCAGGCCATCGCCCTGGCAGGCCTCGCAGCGGCCGCCCTTGACGTTGAAGCTGAAGCGGCCCGCGTCGTAGCCACGGGCGCGCGCCTCGGGCACTGCGCAAATAGTTCGCGCACGGCCGTGAACAGGCCCGTGTAGGTGGCCGGATTGGAGCGCGGCGTGCGGCCGATCGGGTTCTGATCGATCTCGATCACGCGCTCGAAACGCTCCAGGCCATCGATGCCGTCGCAGGGGCTGGCGCCATCGAGACTGGCACCCATTGAGGTGCGCGGCGGCGTGCCGGTACAGCGTGTCCTCGACCAGCGTTGACTTGCCCGAGCCGGAAACGCCGGTCACGCAGGTCAGCAGCCCAATCGGCAACGCCACCGTGACGTCCTGCAGGTTGTTGCCGCGCGCGCCGCGGATGGTGATCCATTGATCGCTGGCGGCGCTGCGCCGGCGCGCGGGCACCGGGATGCGCTCGCGCCCGGATAGGTAGGCGCCGGTCAGGGAGGCGGGATCGGCCTCGATCTGCGCCGGTGTGCCCTGTGCGACCACGCGCCCGCCGTGCGCGCCGGCGCCGGGACCTAGGTCCACCACATGGTCGGCGGCGCGGATGGCATCCTCGTCGTGCTCGACCACGATCACGGTGTTGCCCAGGTCGCGCAGCCGCTTGAGCGTGGCGAGCAGGCGCTGCGTTGTCGCGCTGGTGCAGGCCGATCGAGGGCTCATCGAGGATGTACATCACCCCGGTCAGGCCCGAGCCGACCTGGCTCGCCAGGCGAATGCGCTGCGCCTCGCCGCCGGAGAGCGTGCCGGCGCTGCGATCGAGCCTCAGATAGTCCAGGCCCACGTCGACCAGGAAGCGCAGCCGCTCACCGACCTCGCGCACGATGCGTGCGGCGACCTCGGCGCGCCAGCCCTCGAGCTGCAGGCTGGCGAAGTAGTCGCGCGCCTGTCCGACCGTCAGGCGCGTGACCGCGGGCAGGTTGCGGCCGTCGATCAGCACCGAGCGCGCGGCCTCGTTCAGTCGCGCACCGCCGCAGTCGATGCAGGCACGCGTGCCCAGGTATTTGCGCAGTTCCTCGCGCACCGCCTGCGAGTCGGTCTCGCGATAGCGCCGCTCGAGGTTGGGTACGATGCCCTCGAACGCGTGGCGCTTGCGGCTGTCGCGGCCGCGCGCCTTCGCGGTAGCGAAACTCGATCTGCTCCTCGCCGCTGCCGTACAGCAGCAGGCGCTGCACGCTCTCGGCCAGCTCGCTCCAGGGCGTCTCCACGTCGAAATGGTAGTGGCGCTGCGAGCGACTTCAGCATCTGGAAGTAATGCGCGTTGCGCCGGTCCCAGCCGCGCACCGCACCGCCGGCCAGCGACAGGTGCGGATGCACTACGACGCGCTCAGGATCGAAGAACTCCTGGAATCCCAGGCCGTCGCAGGTGGGGCAGGCGCCGGCCGGGTTGTTGAACGAGAACATGCGCGGCTCGAGCGGCGGCACCGAGAAGCCGCATTCCGGGCAGGCGTGCCGGTTCGAGAACAGCAGCGGCGCCAGGGCCGGGTTGTCCGGAAACACCACCTCGGCGATGCCATTGCCGAGCTGCAGTCGCGGTCTCGAACGACTCGGCCAGGCGCTGCGCGGCTTCCGGGCGCACGCGAAAGCGGTCGACCACCGCCTCGATGCTGTGCTTGCGCTTGGGGTCGAGCTTGGGCACGGCATCGATCTCGTGCACGGTGCCGTCGATGCGCACGCGCACGAACCCCTTGCCGGCAAGCTCGGCGAGCAGCTGCGTGTGCTCGCCGCGCTTGCTCTTCCACCAGCGGGGCCAGCAGCAATGCCAGCTCCCCGTGCGGGGCCAGCAGCACTGATCGACCATCTGGCTGACGGTCTGCGCCGCCAGATCGATGCCGTGGCGCGGACAGCGCGGCAATCCGGCGCGCGCGTACAGCAGGCGCAGGTAGTCGTAGATCTCGGTGACCGTGCCGACGGTGGAGCGCGGGTTGTGGGAGCCGCTCTTCTGCTCGATCGCGATGGCCGGCGACAGCCCTTCGATGCTGTCGACGTCGGGCTTGTCCATCATCGCCAGGAACTGCCGCGCATAGGCCGAAAGGGACTCCACGTAGCGGCGCTGCCCTTCGGCATACAAGCGTGTCGAAGGCCAGCGAGGATTTGCCCGAGCCGGACAGGCCGGTGATCACGGTCAGCCGCTCGCGCGGCAGATCGAGGTCGATGTTGCGCAGGTTATGGGTGCGGGCGCCGCGGATGCGGATGGTCTGCATGGGTTGGTTCGAGCGTGGCCGTGAATGCGCAAATGGACAAACAACCACTATAAACGCAGCGGCGGCGCGGCGCTCAAAAACACTACAATGTGCGTTCACCGGGACGAATCTCACGGCGGGGCTAGAACCATGGCGCGCGGCATCAATAAAGTCATTCTCATCGGTCATCTGGGCGCCGATCCGGAGACCCGGGCCATGCCCTCGGGCATGACGGTGGCGAACCTGCGGCTTGCCACCACCGAGAGCTGGAAGGACAAGACATCGGGGGAGAAGCAGGAGCGCACCGAGTGGCACAACGTCGCCCTGTTCGGCCGGCTGGGCGAGATAGCCGCCGAGTACCTGCGCAAGGGCTCACAGGTCTATATTGAGGGCCGATTGCGCACTCGCAAGTGGCAGGACAAGGAAGGCCGCGACCGCTACACCACCGAGATCGTCGGCAACGAGATGCAGATGCTGGGCGGCCGGGGCGGTGCTGGCGGTGCGTGGCGGCGGCAGCCGGGATGGCGGGGGTGCCATGAACGATAGCGGTCCGCGCAGCGATGCGCCCGAGAACGCGGCGGCCGGCGCCGGCGCCTCGCAGGAATTCGACGACGACATTCCATTCTAGCGGATTGTCGATAACCGATTGATTTCATTAACATATGGCGCGAACCGGACGCCATTCTCGAGCGTTTCGCGTTTCCTGGCGGACGTAAAACCGCTACCCTTACGGCCGTATAGCTGACGTACATGCCCGGCCGCTACTACATCAAGACCTTCGGTTGCCAGATGAATGAGTACGACTCCGCCCGCATGGCGGACGTGCTGCGCGCCACCGTGGGCCTTGAATCCACCGACGACCCCGCCGCGGCCGATGTGTTGCTGATGAACACCTGTTCGGTGCGCGAGAAGGCGCAGGAGAAGGTGTTCTCGCTGCTCGGGGAATGGCGCCAGCTCAAGGCGCAGCGGCCGGGGCTGATCATCGGTGTCGGCGGCTGCGTGGCCAGCCAGGAGGGCGAGGCCATCACCGCGCGCGCGCCGTTCGTGGACCTGGTGTTCGGGCCGCAGACCCTGCATCGCCTGCCGCAGATGATCGATGAACTCAAGCGCGCGCGGCCGCGCGGTGGTCGACGTGAGTTTTCCGGAGATCGAGAAGTTCGATCCCCTGCCCGAGCCACGCGCCGAAGGCACGCGTGCCTACGTATCGGTAATGGAAGGCTGCAGCAAGTACTGCAGTTTCTGCGTCGTGCCCTTATACCCGCGGCGATGAGATCAGCCGCGGCTTCGAGTCGGTGCTCGCGGAAGTGCGCTCGCTCTCGCGCGCAGGGTGTGCGCGAGATCGTACTGCTCGGGCAGAACGTCAATGCCTATGCCGGCGCCATGGCCGACGGTGCCACGGTGGATCTGGCGACGCTCATGCATCACGTGGCGGCGGTGCCCGGCATCGAGCGCATCCGCTTCACCACCTCGCACCCGCTCGAGTTCAGCGACAGCCTGATCGAGGCCTACGCCAACCTGCCGCAATTGGCCAATCACCTGCACCTGCCGGTGCAGAGCGGCTCGGACCGCATTCTCTCGCTGATGAAACGCGGCTACACCACCTTGCAGTACAAGGAGCGCATCCGCGCGCTGCGCGCCGTGCGTCCGGACATCGCCATCTCCACCGACATCATCGTCGGCTTCCCGGGCGAGAGCGAACGCGATTTCGAGGCCACGCTCGAGCTGGTGGCCGATGTGGGCTTCGATCAATCGTTCTGCTTTCTCTACAGCCGCCGGCCCGGCACGCCGGCCGCATCGCTGCCCGACGAGGTGCCGCTCGAGCTCAAGCAGCAGCGGCTGGCGCGACTGCAGGCGTTGCTCGATGCCCAGGCGCTGGCGATCAGCGCCGCCATGGTGGGCAGCGTGCAGCGCGTGCTGGTCGAGCGTGGCGCCAAGAAAGGCCAGGGTGAGCTGGCCGGGCGCACCGAGAACAATCGCTGGGTCAATTTCGCCGGCCCGGCAACGCTGTTGCAGCGCTTCGTCGACGTGCTGGTCACCGAGGCGCGGCCGCACTCGCTGCGCGGCGCATGGCGGGGGCCGGAAGCCGCGTGAGCCCTGGCGCCGCCGCAGCCCGCGAATTCGCGCTCGAGCCTGCGGACAACGCGCGGCTGGCCAGTCTGTGCGGTCCGCTGGACACCAATCTGCGCCTGGTCGAGTCGCGCCTGGGTGTGCAGATCCGGCGCCGCGGACATTCATTTCGCGTGCTGGGGGAGCGTGCCGCCTCGACCGAAGCGGTGCTCAAGGACCTGTTCGCGCAGACCGAGCGCCACGAACTCACGCCCGAGCAGGTGCATTTATGCCTGGTCGAGCATGCCAACGGCGCCGCCGACGACAGCCACGACAGCGTCGCCATCGAGGGCGAGCGCACCGGCCAGGCGCGGCGCGACAGCATTCGCGCGCGCGGGGTCCATCAGCGTGAATACCTGGCGCACATACACCAGCACGACCTGAGCTTCGGCATCGGCCCGGCGGGCACCGGCAAGACCTACCTGGCGGTGGCGTGCGCAGTCGAGGCGTTGCAGGCCGAGCGCGTGCGCCGCATCGTGCTGGTGCGTCCGGCCGTGGAAGCGGGCGAGCGGCTGGGTTTCCTGCCGGGCGACATGGCACAGAAAGTCGACCCGTACCTGCGGCCGATGTACGACGCGCTGTACGAAATGATGGGCTACGACCGCGTGGCGCGCTTCATCGAGCGCAATGCCATCGAAGTCGCGCCGTTGGCCTTCATGCGCGGGCGCTCGCTCAACGAATCCTTCATCATCCTCGATGAGGCTCAGAACACGACCATCGAGCAGATGAAGATGTTCCTGACGCGCATCGGCTTTGGTTCGCGCGCCGTGGTTACCGGCGACCTGACTCAGACCGATCTGCCCAGCGGCCGCATGTCGGGCCTGCAGCACGCGCAGATGATCCTGCGCGGCGTGGCCGGCGTGGCCTTCACCCTGTTCGATGCCGGCGATGTGGTGCGCCATCCCCTGGTTCAACGCATCGTGCAGGCCTATGAGTCGCACGAGCGCGCGAGTCAGCCATGAAGGTGAGCATAGTGCGCAGCGTACGTGCCGGCTGGCTGCCGCCGGCGCGCGAGCTGCAGGGCTGGGCCGCCGCGGCCGTGGGTCGCGGTGCCGCCGGGCGCGAACTGTCGCTGCTGCTGGCGGGGCGTGCGCGCAGCCGTGCGCTCAATGCCCGCTATCGCGGCCGTGATCATGCCACCAACGTACTGTCGTTCCCGGCATCGCCGGCCGCCGCGGCCCCTTCGGGGCTGCTCGGCGAACTGGTGATCTGCCCGGCGGTGCTGCGGCAGGAGGCGCGCTCGCAGCACAAGAGCGCGCGTGCGCACTGGGCGCACATGGTGGTGCACGGAGTACTGCACCTGATGGGCTATGACCATGAACTGCCGGCCGACGCGCAGCGCATGGAGCGACGAGAGATCCGCACGCTGCGCCGGCTCGGCATCGCCAACCCGTATCGGAGCACCAAAATCCATGGCTAAGAGCAACCCTGGCAATACCGGTTCGAGCGGACGCTGGCGTTCGGCGTTCACGCGCACCCTGGCCGCCGGCGTCAAGGACCGGGCGCAGCTGGTGGAAATGCTGGCCGAGTCGCAGCAGCGCGGCGTGCTCGATGCCGAGGCCTTTGCCATGCTCGAGGGCGCGCTCGCGGTCGCGGACCTGCAGGTGCGCGACATCATGATTCCGAACACGCAGATGGTGTGCCTGCGACGCGAGGATCCGATCGCGCGCATTCTCGCGGCCGTGGTCGAGTCGCGCCATTCGCGTTTTCCAGTGCTCGACGGCGATCGCGATGACGTCGCCGGCATCCTGCTTGCCAAGGACCTGCTGCGCCTGTATGCCAGCGCGACGCCGACCATCTTCGACATGCGCGAGTACCTGCGGCCGGCGGTGTTCGTGCCGGAATCCAAGCGCCTGAATGTGCTGCTGCGCGATTTTCGCGACAGCCGCAATCACATGGCGATCGTGGTGGATGAATACGGCGGGGTCGCCGGCCTGGTCACCATCGAGGATGTGATCGAACAGATCGTCGGCGACATAGACGATGAGTTCGACGTCGAGGATGACCTGAACATCCGCCGCGAGGATGAACGTCAGTTCAGCGTGCGCGGCAGCACGCGCATCAGTGAGTTCAATCAGTATTTCAACGCCGAGCTGCCTGAAACTGAATTCGACACGGTCGCCGGTCTGGTGATGAAACAGCTCGGCCGCATGCCGCGGCGGGGCGAGAGCGTGATGCTGGGAATATTCGAGTTTCGCGTCATGCGTACCGACCGGCGCCGCATCGACAGCCTGCGCGTGACCATTCCGCCGCAGTTTCAGCCGGCGGCGCCCGCGGAGTGACGGCAGCGCAATCGTCCGCGCTCAAGTACGGCATCGCGCTCCTGGCCGGTGCCGCGCTGGCGTGCGCGTTCGCGCCGCTGAATCTGTGGCCGCTGGCGCTGCTGTGCCCGGCGCTGCTCATGTGGCTGTGGCAGGACAGTACCCCGGCGCAGGCGGCCTGGAGCGGGTTTGCTTTCGGCGCCGGCACTTTCGGCGCCGGCACCTGGTGGCTGTACATCAGCGTGCACACGATCGGCGAGGCGCCCATCTGGCTGACGCTGTTCGTGGTGCTGGGGCTGGTGTGCATCATGGCGGCCTATCACGCACTACTGGGTTTTGCGGCGGCGCGCCTGCTGCCCGCGCACGGCGCCTGGCGCTACCTCGTCGGGCTGCCCGCGCTGTGGCTGTTGATGGAGTGGTGGCGCGGCTGGTTCCTGTCGGGCTTCCCATGGCTGACACTGGGGCTGTCGCAGACCGATACCTGGCTCAAGGGATTCGCGCCCGTCACCGGGGTCTATGGCATCTCGGCGCTGCTGTTGATTGGCAGCGGTGCGGCTGCTGACGCTCTGGCGCGGCCCAGCGCGCACGCGCCTGCTGGCGGCGGCGTTATTGCTGCTGCCGTGGCCGCTGGGTGCAGGGCTGGAGCGCATCGATTGGACACACGATGCCGGGCCGGCGGTCAGCGTCGCGGTACTGCAGGGAGCGATTCCGCAGGACATCAAGTGGCAGGCCGACAATGTCGAACCCACGCGTGAGCTGTACACGCGCCTGAACGATCAGGCTCTGGGTGCGCAATTGATCGTGTGGCCGGAAGCGGCGCTGCCGGAGCTGGCCAATGAAATGGCGCCCTACCTGGGGCAGCTGTATTCACGCGCCCGCAGGCATGGCTCGGACCTCGTCATGGGCATCATTGCGCGCCGACGAGTCTGACAACGACTACAACTCGATCATGACGCTATCGGACCGGATCAGCTTCTACGACAAACACCACCTGGTGCCGTTTGCCGAGTACATACCGGTGCCATCGTTCGTGCGCTCCTGGCTGCGGCTCATGAATCTGCCCAACCTGGACTTCGCGGCCGGAGCGGCCGTGCAGCCCGCGGTCGCCGCCGCCGGTACCACCCTGGCCTTGAGCATCTGCTACGAGGACGCGTACGCCAGCGCCGGTCTGCCGGTGCTGGCGCAGGCGCGCGTGCTGGTCAATGTGACCAATGACGCCTGGTTCGGGCACTCCTGGGCCCGCTACCAGCATTTCCAGATCTCCCGCATGCGTGCCATCGAGGCGCAGCGGCCGCTGGTGCGCGCGGCCAACGACGGGGTATCGGCGCTGGTTGGGGCGCGCGGGGAAATCCTGGCGGAGGCCCCCGAGTTCAAGAGCACGGTATTGCGGGGAACCGTACAGCCCCGGGCGGGTCTACCTCCCTTTGCCCGCTGCGGCAATTACCTGGCCGTAATGCTGGCACTCCTGGGGGCGGGCCTGGCCATCGCTCGGGGACCGCGTCCCTGGCGGCGCAAGTCCTAGGCTTGGGTCTATCATGTACGTTATTCCATTGGATCGGAGTAGATGAGATATGTCGCATCAGGACGTGGGCTCCCGGCTGCTGGGAGTCGTTGCATTCGTGATCTTGTTCGCGGCCTGCTCGCCGCGATCCTCGACCGCCGCGGCTCCCGCCGATGCGCCCGCGGCGGCGCCCATGCATGTGGCGGCAGCCGCGCCGGTGCCGGTGCCGGTGGCGAGCCCGCTGGTGCGCGGACTGCCGGACTTCGCCGACCTGGTGGCGCAGGTTGGCGCTGCCGTGGTCAACGTGCAGGTGGTCGAGAAGCCTCCGGGCAGCGGCAGCGCCGATGCCGACGGCGAGGATGATTCGGACGATCCGTTCGGTGATTTCTTCCGCCACTTCGGCATACCCCACGGGGTCATTCCGCAGCAGCAGCCGCGCAACTACGGCCCCGTGCGTGGCATCGGCTCGGGCTTCATCATCAGCGCCGATGGTTACATCCTGACCAACGCGCATGTGGTCAGCAACGCCTCGAAGATCACGGTCAAGCTCACAGACCGGCGCGAATTCGAAGGCAAGGTTATCGGCGTCGATGAACGCACCGACGTGGCCGTGATCAAGATCGTTGCCAAGGGCAGTCTGCCGGTGGTGCACCTGGGCGATTCCAGCCGTCTGCGTCCCGGTCAATGGGTGCTGGCCATCGGCTCGCCGTTCGGCTTTGAGAACAGCGTGACCGCCGGGGTGGTGAGCGCCACGGCGCGCAGTAATGTCGGCGAGGGCGGCAATGGTTACGTGCCGTTCATTCAGTCCGACGTCGCGGTCAATCCCGGCAATTCCGGCGGCCCATTGTTCAATCTCGACGGCGAAGTAGTGGGCATCAATTCGCAGATCTACAGCCGCAGCGGCGGCTATGAGGGTATTTCGTTCGCCATCCCGATCGACGTGGCCAACAACGTCGCCGAGCAGCTGATCAAGAACGGTCACGTGAGCCGCGGCCGTATCGGTGTGACCATCCAGGAAGTGAACGCGGCGACCGCCGAGAACTTCGGCCTCGATCGTCCGCGCGGCGCGGCGGTGGCCTCGGTGGAGCCCGGCGGCCCGGCGGAAAAAGCCGGCATCGAACCGCTCGACATCATCCTGAGCGTCAACGGCAAGCAGATCGATACCTCCGATCAACTGCCGCCGCTGATTGCCGAGATCAAGCCCGGTCAGGCGGCCTCGCTCGAGGTGTGGCGTGACAAGGCAGTCAAGCGCATCAGCGTCACGGTCGAGGAGCTGAAGGAGAAAACCACGCTCGCGAGCAGCACTCGCCGCGGCGGTGCCGACGCCGGTGAATCGGCGGTCGTCAATCGCATCGGCCTGTCGGTGCGTACGCTCACGGCGCAGGAGAAGACTCAGCTCAAGACCCGTGGCAGCATCGTCGTGGTCGATGCCACCGGGCCCGCGGCCGAGGTCGGCATGCGCGAGGGCGATGTGATCCTGAGCGTCAATCGCGAGCCCGCCACCAGCGTGGCGCAATTCCAGGACGCCGTGAAGGCCGCGGGGCGCTCGGCGACCTTGCTCGTGCAGCGCGAGGCCCAGCAGTCGATCGTGACCATCACGCTGCAGTAGCGCGCGGCTGAGCAGCACGCGGCGCAGGCCCGTGCTGCGCTTCGTGTATTCTTAGGCGCATGCAGGAACGCTACGAGGCCGCCGCGGTTGAGCGTGCGGCGCAGGACTATTGGGATAGCCACGGCAGCTTCGAGGCGCGCGAAGACCCGGGCCGCGAGAAGTATTACTGCCTGTGCATGTTCCCGTATCCGTCGGGCCGCCTGCACATGGGCCACGTGCGCAATTACACCATCGGCGATGTGCTGGCGCGCTTCATGCGCATGCAGGGCCGCAACGTGCTGCAACCCATGGGCTGGGACGCCTTTGGCCTGCCGGCCGAGAATGCCGCGATCGCCAACGGCGTGCCGCCGGCGCAGTGGACGCGCGAGAATATCGCCTACATGCGCCAGCAGCTGCGCTCGCTGGGCTTCGCCATCGATTGGAAGCGCGAACTGGCCACCTGCGATCCGAGCTACTACCGCTGGAACCAATGGCTGTTCCTGCGCATGCTCGAGCGCGGCATCGCCTACAAGAAAACCGGCGTGGTGAACTGGGATCCGGCCGACAAGACCGTGCTGGCGAACGAACAGGTGATCGACGGCCGCGGCTGGCGCACCGGGGCGCTGATCGAGAAGCGCGAGATTCCGATGTACTACCTGCGCATCACCGACTACGCCGAGGAACTGCTGCAGGCACTGGAGCAGCTGCCGGGCTGGCCGGAACGCGTACGCGTGATGCAGGCCAATTGGATCGGTCGCAGTGAGGGCGTCGAGCTGGCATTTCCGTACGCAGCCGATACCCGCGCACTGCTGGGCGCCGACGGCGCACTGAAAGTTTTCACTACCCGCGCCGATACCTTGTTCGGCGTGACCTTCGTGGCGATCTCGGCCGAACACCCGCTGGCCGCGGCGGCGGCCGCGGTCGAAGGCCATGCGGCGCTGGCCGCGTTCGTCGATGAATGCCGGCGCGGCTCGACCATGGAGGCGGATGTGGCCAGCGCGCAGAAGCGCGGCATGGCCACCGGATTGCACGTGCTGCATCCGCTGACCGGCGAGCCTATCGCGATCTGGGTGGCCAACTACGTGCTCATGGCCTACGGCGAGGGCGCCGTCATGGGGGTGCCCGCGCACGATGAACGCGATTTTGCATTCGCGCAGCACTATGGCCTGCCCATACGCACGGTGGTGAGCTCGATCCGCGGCGCCTACCAGCTGGTGGGCCCCAAATGGCAGCGTGAGTACGCCGACCCCGGGGTGTTGATCGACTCGGGCCGGTTCAGCGGCCTGTCTTCCGGTGACGCGGTCGATGCCATCGCCGAGGAGCTTGCGGCCAAGGGCCTGGGCCGCAAGCGCGTGCAATGGCGGCTGCGCGATTGGGGCATTTCGCGGCAACGCTACTGGGGCTGTCCGATACCGTTGATTCATTGTCCGGGCTGCGGCGCGGTGCCGGTGCCCGATGAGCAGCTGCCGGTGGTACTGCCCGAGTCGCTGGTGCCGGACGGCAGCGGCAATCCGCTGGCGCGCCTGGCTGAGTTCCTGGACGTGGCCTGTCCGCGCTGCGGTGGGGCCGCGCGGCGCGAGAGCGATACCATGGACACGTTTGTGGACTCATCCTGGTACTTCCTGCGCTACACCTGCGTCGACCAGGAGCGTGCGCCATTGGATGAGCGCACGCGCTACTGGCTGCCGGTGGATCAATACATCGGCGGCATCGAGCATGCGATCCTGCATCTGCTGTATTCGCGCTTCTGGACCCGCGTGATGCGCGATTTGGGTTTGGTGCCGCTGGCGGAGCCGTTCGCCCATCTGCTCACGCAGGGCATGGTGCTCAACCAGATTTATTACCGCACCGGTGCCGACGGCCGCCGGCAGTATTTGAATCCGTCGGAAGTGGAGCCGCAATTCGATGCCGCCGGCACGCGCATCGGCGCGATCTCGCTCAACGATGACAGCCCGGTGCAATACGGCGGCCTGGGCACCATGTCGAAGTCCAAGAACAACGGCGTCGATCCGCAGACACTGGTGGAGAAATACGGCGCCGACACGGCGCGGCTGTTCACCATGTTCGCCTCGCCGCCGGAACAGACGCTCGAGTGGTCGGACGAGGGCGTGCAGGGTCAGTATCGCTTCCTGCGCCGGTTGTGGAAGGCGGTCTACGAGCACATAGCCGAGGACCAGCTACCGCAGCTGGATCTGCGTTGCGCCGCGGCGCAGTCGGCGCTGACGCCGGCCGGGCTGACATTGCGACGCACGGCCCACCAGACCCTGGCCAAGGTCGCCAGCGATATCGGTCGCCGGCGCACCTTCAATACCGCGATCGCCGCGGTCATGGAACTGCTCAATGCCGTGGGGCATCACCAGGAGCGCGGTGAGCTCGCGCACGCCGTTCGTCACGAGGCGCTCGAGATCGCGGTGCTGGTGCTCTCGCCCATCGTGCCGCACATCTGTCACAGCCTGTGGTTTGCGCTGGGGCACAGTACCGCGGTGATCGATGAACGCTGGCCGGCGCCTGATCCGGAAGCGCTGGCGCAGTCCACGGTCGAGCTGGTGGTGCAGGTCAACGGCAAATTGCGCGCGCGCATACGGCTGCCCGTGGGCTGCGAGCGCGAGCATGCGGTGGAGGCGGCAGTGGCCGATGCGGACGTGCAGCGGTTCATTGCCGGCAAGACGGTGCGCAAGGTGATCCACGTGCCGGACAAGCTCGTGAATATCGTGGTATGAGCGCGCGCCTGTCGCTGCTGCTGCTGGGTTCACTGCTCGCGGGCTGCGGCTTTCATCTGCAGGGCAGCGGTCCGCTGCCGCACTCGATCGCGCTGGTGCGCATCGAGACCAATGACACCGAATCGGATTTCTATTTCGGCCTGCGCAAGGCATTGCTGGCCGCAGGCACGCGCATCGATGAAAACGGCCACGACGACACCGCCACCGTGATCCATGTCATCAACGATACCATTGCGCAGCGCGTGTTGTCGGTCTCGGCACTGAATGTGCCCACCGAATACGAGCTGAGCTATTCGCTGAAATTCTCGGTCACTTCCAATGGACGCGAATTGATTGCCGAGGAATCGCACACGCTGGTGCGCGATTACAGCTTCAACGAGAGCCAGTTGCTCGCCAAGGAGCGCGAGCAGCACATCCTGAGTACGGCGCTGGCACAGGATCTGGTGACGGTGGTGATGCGTCGGCTCTCGAGCCTGTAGCATCCGTGCGCGCCCATGCTGCAGCTCTCGAACATCGATCGATCGCGCGTGGCGCGGCTCCTGGCCGGCTATGGGCTGGACATGCGCGTGCTGGACACCGGTCAGCCCATCGCCGGTTCCTACTGGGGTGAGAGCGAGGCGGGCCTGCGCGGCAACACCCTGTTCGCGCGTCATGACACGCCGGTGCATTCGATCCTGCACGAGGCCGCACACTACATCTGCATGACCCCGGAGCGGCGTGCCGGGCTCGATCGCGATGCCGGCGGCGATGACGCCGAGGAGAGCGCGGTGTGCTATCTGCAGGTGCTGCTCGGCGATGCGCTCGCGGGAGTTGCGCGTGAGCGCGTGTTCGCCGACATGGATGCCTGGGGCTACAGCTTTCGCCTCGGCTCGAGCCGGGCCTGGTTCGAGCAGGATGCCGGCGATGCCCGGGACTGGCTGCAGCAGCGCGGCATCATCGATGCGCAGGCGCAGCTCACGGGAGCGCTGCGGCTCTAGTGCAGGTGCGCGAAGCGATCGGTCGCCGCCACCAGTGCGCGCGTGGTGCCGGATTCCAGGGCGGAATGCCCGGCGTCGGGCACGATTTGAAAGTCCGCCTCCGGCCAGGCGCGGTGCAGGTCCCAGGCACTGCGCAGCGGGCAGACGATGTCATAGCGGCCCTGCACGATCACCGCCGGGATGCCGCGTATGCGCTCGACATCGCGCAACAGCTGCGTGTCCTGTTCGAGAAAACCGCGGTTGATGAAGTAGTGGCATTCGATGCGGGCGAAAGCCGCGGCAAACTCGGGGCTTTCAAATTTCGCCACGAAGCCCGGATTGATGCGCAGGAAACTGGTGGCGCCCTCCCAGGTGGACCAGGCGCGCGCGGCCGCGGCGCGCGTGGCGGGATCCTCCGAGGTCAATCGCCGGTAATAGGCCTGCATCATGTCGCCGCGCTCGGCGGCCGGAATTTCGGCGACGTACTGTTCCCACATGTCGGGGAAGATCGAGCCGGCGCCGAGCGGATCCTGATAGAACCACTCCAGCTCGGAGCGGCGCAGCAGGAATATCCCGCGCAGCACCAGCTCGCTGACGCGCTCGGGGTGGCGCTGTGAATAGGCCAGCGCCAGCGTCGAACCCCAGGAGCCGCCGAACACCTGCCAGCGCTCGATGCCCAGATGCGTGCGCAGCACCTCGATGTCGCTGACCAGATCCCAGGTGGTGTTCTCGCGCAGCTCCGCATGCGGGCGGCTGGCACCGCAGCCGCGCTGATCAAACAGCACGATGTGGTAGCGCTCGGGGTTGAAGAAGCGGCGCATGCCGGGATTGATGCCGCCGCCCGGGCCACCGTGCAGAAAAACCGCCGGCTTGCCCTGCGGGTTGCCGCATTGTTCGTAGTACAGCTCGTGCAGCGCCGAGACACGCAGGCGTCCAGTGTGAAACGGACGCAACGAGGGATAGAGCGCGCGCGCTCGGGTCATCAGACCGACACCATGGGTCCCATCGGCTTGCCGCCCAGCAGGTGAATGTGCAGGTGATACACCTCCTGGCCGCCGTGCTCGTTGCAGTTGACGATCAGGCGGTAACCGTCCTTGGCGATGCCTTCGCTGGCGGCGATTTCGGCGGCCACCACGAACATGTGTCCCAGCAGCGCTTCATCGGCACTGGTGACATCGTTTGCGGTCGGGATGGGTTTGTTCGGTACGATCAGCACGTGCGTGGGTGCGCGCGGATGGATGTCGCGAAAGGCCGTGACGCGATCATCGCGATAGACGATGGTCGCGGGCAGCTCGCCCCGGATGATGCGTTCGAACAGTGTCGGCATGAGCGGCGCAGCTTAAGATATGGATGCGATGATGCACAACCCATGAAACTCACCCTGGAAGCGCTGCCGGCGCAGTTGGCCGAACGGCTGTTGCCGGCCTATCTGGTCTCGGGCGATGAACCGTTGCGGGTGGGGGAGGCCACCGACCTGATTCGCGCCCGTGCGCGCGCCGCAGGCTTCAGCGAGCGGGAAGTGTTCTTCGTCGAGCGCGCCGCATCGATATGGGATCAAGTGCAGCAGGCCGCGCAGTCGATGTCGCTGTTCGCCAGCCGCCGGATGATCGAGGTGCGCCTGCCCACGGGCAAGGCCGGCGTGGCCGGCGGGGCAGCGCTGCAGCGGCTGATTGCCGTGGCCGGCGAGGATCTGCTGCTGTTGATCGTCACCGGCAAGCTCGAACGCGAGACCCAGAGCGCGGAATGGGTACAGGCGCTGCAGGCGCGCGGGGCCTGGCTGCCGATCTGGCCGATCGAGCGCTCGCACCTGCCGCAATGGCTGCGGCAGCGCGCCCGGGCGGCGCAGCTGGCGCTCAGCGAAGAGGCGATCGCCATGCTGGCCGAGCGCTGCGAAGGCAATCTGCTGGCGGCGCAGCAGGAAATCGACAAGCTGGCGTTGCTGTGGCCGGGCGGCACCGCGGTGGGGGCCGCCGAGGTCGCGGCCAGCAGTGCCGATAGCGCTCGCTTCGACGTGTTTCAGCTCGGGGAAGCGGTGCGCGCGGCCGATGCCGCGCGCGCGCTGCGCATCCTGGGCGGCCTGCAGTCGGAAGGCGCCGAGCCGGTACTGGTATTGTGGGCATTATTGCGCGAGCTGCGCAGCGTGCAGAGCGCGCCGCGCCTGCCAATTGCACGCCTGATCGCGCGCGCCGGCCGCGCCGATCGCATGGCCAAGGGACAGGCGCAGGGCGATGCCTGGGACGAGCTGGCACTGCTGGCGGTCGAGCTGTGCGGCGTGCGCACATTGCCATTGCTGCGGGCGGGCTAGGAGACCACATGTCGGAACCCATAGGCCTGTTCGGCGGCACCTTCGACCCGATCCACTACGGCCATCTGCGCACGGCGTTCGAGCTATTGCAGTCGCTGAAGCTGGCGCAGATTCGCTTCCTGCCCACGGGCAGCCCACCGCACCGCGAAGCGCCGCTGGCCTCGAGCGAGCTGCGCCTGGATATGGTGCGCGCGGCGGTCGCGGGTCAAGCGGGCTTTACGGTCGATGATCGCGAGATCCGGCGCAGCGGCGTGTCCTACTCGGTCGACACTTTGACCGAATTGCGGCGCGAACATCCGCAGCGCTCGTTATGTCTGCTGCTGGGCATGGATGCATTTCTGGGTATGCCGACCTGGCACCGCTGGCGCGAGATCTTCGAACTGGCACACGTCGTGGTCGCGCACCGGCCCGGGTGGAAGGCGCCCATCACCGGGCCGCTGGGTGAGGAAATGGTCGACCGCGGAACCGGCAGCGTGCGCGAGCTGCACAGCCTGATCGCCGGGCGCATTCACGTGCACGCGGTCACCCAGCTTGAAATCGCCTCGACCGATCTGCGGGCGCTGATCCTCGCCGGTCGCGATCTGCGCTACCTGGTGCCTGAAGCGGTGCGCGATCTCATCGTGCGCACCGGGTGCTATGCTCCGTCCACATGACCACGACTGCTCGCCCGCGCCGCATCCCGCGACGCAATTCCACACTGGAAAAACTAGTACTCGCGGCGCTTGATGACATGAAGGCAGTTAATGTCAAATTGCTGGACGTGCGCGCGTTGACCGACATCACCGACGCCATGATCGTGGCCTCGGGCAATTCCGACCGCCACGTGCGAGCGATCGCCGACCGCGTGCTCGAGAAGGCGCGCGAGGCCGGCCGCCGGCCCCTTGGAGTCGAGGGAACGCGCGACAACGAATGGGTCCTGGTGGACCTGCAGGATGTGCTGGTGCACGTGATGCTGCCGCGAGTGCGCGAGTTCTATGCCATCGAACAACTCTGGGAGGCGCCGGCGGCGGTGGTACGGGTGCGGCCCGCCAAAGTGGCGGCGCGACGCCGGCGTGGCCCGAGCCCCCGGGCCGCAGCCCGGTAAGGAACGCTGCCACTCGTGCGCCTGCGCGTGATCGCGGTCGGGACGCGCATGCCGGCCTGGGTCGACGCCGCGGTCGAGGACTATGAGCGTCGCCTGCGCGGTTCCTGGAAGTTTGAGCTCGAGGCCCTGGCCCCGGCCAGTCGCCGCGACTCTGGCGGTGGCGCGGCGGCCAAGACTCACGAGGCCAGGAGAATCCTGGCGCGGCTGTCGGCGCGCGATCTGGTGGTGCCATTGGATGAGCAAGGCGAACAGATCAGCACGCTGGAGCTGGCGCATTGGCTGGAGCAGCAGCGCGCCAATGCCCAGGATCTTGCCTTCATCATCGGCGGTGCCGACGGCCTGGCGGCAGAGGTGCTGGCCCGCGGCAGCAGACTATGGTCGTTGTCGCGCCTGACATTGCCGCACGCGCTGGTGCGTGTGGTGCTCGCCGAGCAGCTGTACCGCGCCAGCACGGTGCTGAGCGGCCACCCTTATCATCGCGCGTGATCAGCGTGCCTGAGTCGCCGCTGCTGGTCCTGGCTTCCCTCTCGCCGCGACGCAGTGCGCTGTTGCGGCAGATCGGCGTGCCGCACCGGGTGGTGCCATCGATCATCGAAGAATCTCGCCTCGAGCACGAGCCGGTGCAGCGCTGCGTGCAACGTCTGGCCGAGCACAAGGCCTTGGAAGTGTACGCGCGCCTGCATGACCACTCGTTGGTGGTACTGGGCGCCGATACCGAGGTGGTGATCGATGATGCCATGCTGGGCAAGCCGCGCGATCGCCGCGATGGCATCGAGATGCTCGCGCGTCTATCCGGGCGCGAGCACGAGGTGTTTTCGGCCGTGGCGCTGGCGCAGCGCGGTACGGTCAATTCGAGCCTGTGCCGCAGCACCGTGCGCTTCCGGATATTGGCTGCTGCGGAATGCGAGGCCTATTGGGACAGCGCGGAGCCCTGCGACAAGGCCGGCGGCTATGCCATCCAGGGGCTGGGTGCGGTGTTCGTCGAGCGCCTGCAGGGCAGCTACTCGGCGGTCATGGGGCTGCCGTTGTTCGAAACGGCGGCGCTATTGACGGCGGCCGGCGTGGCGCTATGGCAATTGAACGAGGTACGACCATGACGGCGAAATCATCCCAGGAACCGGTGGCGGTGGCGGCCGTGCAGATGACTTCCGGTCCGGACGTGGACGCCAACCTGCACAGCGCCGCCGCGTTGCTCGGAGAGGCCGCGCGTGAAGGCGCGCGCGTGGCGCTGCTGCCGGAGAATTTCGCCTTCATGGGCCTGCGCGATGTCGACAAGCGCGCGGTGGCGGAGCGCGATGGCGACGGCCCGGTACAACAATTCCTCAGCCGCCGTGCGCGCGAACTCAAGCTCTGGATCGTTGCCGGCACCATGCCGATCAGCGAGCGCCCGGGCGAGCGTGTTGCCGCCGCCTGCCTGGTCTACGACGATGCCGGCCAGCGGGTGGCGCGCTACGACAAGATCCACCTGTTCGACGTCGACATTCCGGAACGCGACGAGAAGTATCGCGAGTCGGCTCATATCGCGCCCGGCTCGCGCCCGGTGCTGGTGCCGACGCCGGCCGGACTGCTGGGACTATCAGTGTGCTATGACGTGCGCTTTCCGGAGTTGTACCGGCCCATGGCGGCCGCCGGCGCGCAGTGGTTCACCGTACCCTCTGCCTTCACGGTGCCCACCGGGCGTGCGCACTGGGAGACGCTGTTGCGCGCCCGCGCGATCGAGAACCTGAGTTTCGTGGTGGCGGCGGGACAATGGGGACGCCACGCCAGTGGCCGCGAGACCTATGGCGACAGCATCATCATCGATTACTGGGGCACGGTGCTCGCGCGCCTGGGTGCCGGCCAGGGCGTGATCGTGGCCACGCTTGACCTCCCCGCCCAGCAGCTGGCGCGGCGCGATTTCCCTGCGCTCTCGCATCGAGTAATGTGAGTTCCAAGAGGTTAACAATGACCGACCCAATGCGCTTTGTGCGCGATGGCATTCTTGCGCCCGCGGGTCTGGATGACGGCCGCGTCGAGCGGGCCCTGGAACTGGTGCTGGGCTCGGCGGTCGACTCGGCCGATCTGTACTTTCAACTCTCGCGCTCGGAGAGCTGGGGGCTCGAGGACGGCATCGTCAAGGAGGGCAGCGCCAGCATCGAGCAGGGCGTGGGCGTGCGCGCGCTGGCGGGCGAGAAGACCGGCTTTGCCTATTCCGACGAGATCATGATGCCGGCGCTGGAAGAGGCGGCGCGCGCCGCGCGTGCCATCGCCGTTCAGGGCGGCAGCGGCACGGTGCAGGCCTGGCGGAAGTCGGTCACCGGTCATCAACTGTATTTGCCGGTGGATCCGCTGTTGAGCCTGGCCGATGAGGTCAAGATCTCGTGGCTGGAACGGGTCGATCGCGAGACGCGGCGCCTGGATCCACGCGTGGTGCAAGTCATGGCGAGCGTCAACGCGGTGCACGAACTGATCCTGATCGCCTCGAGCGATGGCGTCCTGGCCGCGGACGTGCGTCCCCTGGTGCGCATGAATGTCAGCGTGATCGTGGAGCAGGAAGGCCGTCGCGAGCAGGGCTACGCCGGCTGCGGCGGGCGCTACACGCTCGATGAGCTGGTGGCGAACGACCGCCCGCTGAGCCTGGGCCGCGAGGCGGTACGCCAGGCGCTGGTGAATCTGGAGGCGGTGCCGGCACCGGCCGGTACCATGACCGTGGTGCTCGGCCCGGGCTGGCCGGGGGTGCTGCTGCACGAGGCCATCGGCCATGGCCTGGAAGGGGACTTCAACCGCAAGGGCACCTCGGCCTTCAGTGGCCGCATCGGCGAGCGCGTGGCGTCCCCGGGTTGCACCATCGTCGATGATGGCACGCTGCCGGCGCGCCGCGGATCGCTCAATATCGACGATGAAGGCACGCCGACACAGTGCACCACCTTGATCGAGGACGGGGTGCTGCGCGGCTACATGCAGGATCGGCTCAATGCCCGGCTCATGGGCGGCCAACCCACCGGCAACGGCCGGCGGGAATCCTTTGCGCACGTGACCATGCCGCGCATGACCAACACCTACATGATGCCGGGGCCGCACGATCCGGGGGAAATCCTGGCTTCGGTGCAGAAGGGCATCTATGCGGTGAATTTCGGCGGCGGCCAGGTCGATATCACCTCGGGCAAATTCGTGTTCTCGGCCAGCGAGGCCTATCTGATCGAAAACGGCCGCGTCGGCGCAGCGATCAAGGGCGCGACCCTCATAGGCAATGGCCCGGACGTGCTGCTGCGCGTGTCCATGGTGGGCAACGACCTCAAGCTCGATGACGGCATCGGCGTGTGCGGCAAGGAAGGTCAGAGCGTGCCCGTGGGTGTGGGCCAGCCGACGCTGCGCATTGACGGCCTGACGGTGGGCGGTACCGGCTAGCGGTCCAGGTCCGCGTTGCCGCTGACGCGCTCGCGTTCGCTCAGCACCGTGGTGCCGCCATGTTGCTGCTCGACGTTGTGGCGATGGCGCGCACGTTCATCGATGTACAGCAGCTCGTGCTGGCCGATGGTGACCACATCGCCGTCATTGAGGTTGTGGTAGCGCACGCGCTTGGAGTGCAGGAAGATTCCGTTGGTGCTGTTGAGGTCTTCGATCACGCAGCTCTGCGCGGTGGTCACGATCTGGCAGTGGTGGCGGCTCACGAAGCGGCTGTCGATCTGCAGATCATTGGCCGGGGTGCGGCCGATGATCATGCGGCCGGGAAACAGTTCCAGTTCCTTGACCGTCTGGCCGGCGGTGGCGACCAGCAGACGCGCCAATGGCACGCTGTCCACGTCCTCGCCATCGGGCGTGTCAACGGTCTCATCCCCGTCCAGCTGGTCATGCGCGCCCGCAGCCTCGTTGCGCAGGCGCATGACGCGGGTCCCGGTCCTTGAAGCGTATTCCACCCAGCGCAATTCGCTGACCGCGTGGGCAACATCTTCACGGCCCACCGTGTCGCGGTCTTTATTCGATGCCAGCAGCAGCGAGGTGTCGCACAAGGTGTTGATCAGTCGCGGCACGCCGCCGGTGTAGCGGTAGATCAGATCGAAGGTATCGGAGGCGAAGATGGCGCGGCCCTGCGAGCCGGCGACTTCCAGCCTATGCAGTATGTAGGCGTGCATTTCCGTGGCCGACAGCCCCGGCAGGTGAAAGCGCAGGCGCACGCGCTGCGTGAGCTGTTCGAGTGCCGGCGCATCCAGCTTGTCATTGAGCTCGGGTTGGCCTGCCAGGATGATGCGCAGCACCTTTTCCTTGGTGGCCTCGACTCCCGAGAGCAGCCGCACTTCTTCGAGCACGCGCTCGGAGAGATTCTGGGCCTCATCGACCACCAGCATGATTTTGCGGCCGGCGTTGTACTGTTCGATCAGGAAGCCGTTGAGCGTCGCCAGCAGCTCGGCTTTCTTCATGCGGAAGGGCTTGAAGCCGAACGCAACCAGTATCGATTGCAGGAATTCGATCGAGGACACCTGCGTCTGGTTGATCTGCGCGACCAGTACGTCCTTCTCCAGTTCGCGCAGGAAGGTCTCGATCAGCGTGGTCTTGCCGCAGCCAATCTCACCGGTGATCACGACGAAGCCGTCGGTGAACCAGACGGTCGACTCCATGTAGGCCTTGGCGCGCGCGTGCGCCTGGCTGAGATAGAGAAAATCCGGGTCGGGGCTGAGCCGAAACGGCAGCTCCCTGAGTTTGAACAGCTCGAGGTACATCGGCGTTGAGACCCGCAGTGCTAACTAGGCGTGAGAATACTACGGCTTTAGTGACAGTTGCGGATAGAGCCGCGCTATCAGGCCCTTAGCGCGCAAATTACGCCGCCTGGCGCTGGCTTCGACCAATGTGCAATGGCCGAGTTTGCGCCCCGGGCGCGGTTCCTTGCCATAGTCGTGCCAATGCACCCCCGGCTCGGCCAGCAATGACTGGCGCGGCGGCATCCGGCCGATCAGGTTGATCATGGCGGCATGACCCAGTGCGCCGGTAGCCCCCAGCGGCAGGCCGGATACGGCGCGCACATGGTTCTCGAACTGGCTGGTCACGGCGCCTTCGATGGTCCAGTGGCCGGAGTTGTGGACCCGCGGAGCCATTTCATTCGCGATCAGCCGCCCACGGTGCACAAAAAATTCGATGGCCAGTACCCCGACATAGTGAAAGGCTTCGAGCACGCGCGAGAGGCTCGCGGCCGCGGCCCGGGTGAGCGAGGGCGCGTGCCAGGGCGCGAGCGTGAGCCGCAATATGCCCGCGGCGTGATAGTTGCGATTGAGCGGATAGAGCGCGATCTGGCCACGGCGACTGCGTGCACCGATGATCGACACCTCGTAGTCGAACGGCACGAACTCTTCATACAGCAGCGGCACGCCGCCGAGCTGCTGCCAGGCACGAGCGCAATCCTGCGCCCGGCGCAGCACACATTGTCCCTTGCCGTCGTAGCCGAGGCGGCGGGTCTTGAGTACGCCGGGAACACCGATGCGCCTGACGGCGCGCTCGAGCGACGCCAGCGAGTCCACCGGCGCAAAGCGCGTGGTGGCGATATGCAGACGCTCAAAGGTGCGCTTTTCAGTGAGTCGATCCTGGGCGGCAGCCAGCGCCCGAAGCGGCGGGGCGATGCGCGTCCTGCTCGCGCGCGTGGCGGCGCGCAGCGCATCCACCGAGACATTCTCCCAATCGAAGCTGATCACATCGCTGCGCTCGGCCAGCTGCCTGAGCAGTGACTGATCGGTAAAGTCACCGGTGAGCACCGGCGCGAAGCGGCCGGCCGGGGTCTTGGCGCTGCGATCGAGAAACAGGAAATCCAGTCCGAGCGGGTAGCCTGCGAGCGCGAGCATGGCTCCGAGCTGTCCTGCGCCCACCACGCCAATCGTCACCGCTAACCCGCCACGCGCGGATCCGGGTGAGCCAGCACGGCGGCGGTCTGCGCCTGGCGCTGGCGCTGCAGGGCCTCGGCGATCGCCGGGTAGCGCGGCGCCAGGATCGAGGCGGCGAACAAGGCGGCATTGGTGGCGCCGGCGGCGCCGACCGCGAACGTAGCCACCGGCACGCCGGCCGGCATCTGCACGATCGACAGCAGCGAGTCCAGGCCATTGAAGGCGCGTGACTGCACCGGCACACCCAGTACCGGCAAGGTGGTCTTGGCGGCCGTCATGCCGGGCAGATGCGCCGCGCCCCCGGCACCCGCGATCAGCACTTCCAGGCCGCGCGCCGCGGCACCGGTGGCATACTCGAACAGCAGGTCGGGCGTGCGGTGCGCCGAGACCACGCGGGTCTCGAAGGCGATACCGAGCCTGTCGAGACACTCGGCGGCCGCGCTCATCGTCTCCCAATCCGAAGACGACCCCATGATGATCCCGACCAGGGCTTTCATCGCGGCATCTTAACATTACGGGCTTTGAGGTCGGGCGCATGCTCGGCCAGCGCACGTTCGATCGGCAGCGGATCGATGTCGCGCATGAGCCGGCCGATGTATTGGCGCGCACGCGCGTGCGCGGCACGGCTGCGCAGCCGCTGCGTTTCCAGTATGGCTTCCAGCAGCAATGGCGGCAGCTCGAAGCGCTGCAACTGTTGTGGCTTCAAGGCCAGCAGGCGCTCGCCCAGTCGCTGCAGGCCTTCCGCGGTACGCTTGCGGGCCGAACGGCTCGGTGGCCGATCGGCATCCTCCGGCGGCTGCTCGTCGGGGACGCGGCGCTGGTTCATTAATGCGATCATGGCATAGCGGAAGTCCGCTTGCCGGAAAGGAAACAAATGTCGCAGCAGGTCGATGCCTCACGCATCAGCGAACTCAAGCAAGTGGTGACCGACGCACTGGCCGGTGCGCGCGCCAGCGGCGCGAGCCATGCCGAGGCCGATGCCAGTGTGCAGCGCGGCCTGACGGTGAACGTGCGGCTGGGCGAAGTCGACACCATCGAGTATCACCGCGACCGCGGCTTGTCGCTGACCGTGTATTTCGGCAAGGCCAAGGGTTCGGCCAGCACCGCCGACCTGCGGCCCGAGGCGGTGCGCGAGATCGTGTCGAAGGCCGCGGCGATAGCGCGCCACACGGCAGCGGATGAGTGTTCAGGACTTGCCGATCCGGAAGCACTGGCGCGCGAGATTCCAGAGCTCGATCTTTATCACCCGTGGGAACTCGAGCCCGAGCAGGCCGTGACACTGGCTCGCGATTGCGAAGCCGCCGGTCTCGGCAGCGATGCGCGGCTGACAAATTCCGAGGGTGCAACCGTGAATACGCACACCGCCGTGCGCGTCTACGGCAATAGTCTCGGCTTTCTGCAGGGCCTGCCCAGCACCAGCCACAGCGTGAGCTGCGCGCTGGTGGCGCAGCAGGGCGAGGACATGCAGCGCGATTACTGGTACTCGGTGGCGCGGCGGGCGCAGGGACTGGAAGACGTGGCGGCGATCGGCCGGCACGCGGCGCGGCGTGCGTTGCGGCGCCTGGGCGCACGGCGCCTGGGTACGCAGCGCGCGCCGGTATTGTTCGCGCCGGAAATCGCGCGTGGCTTGCTCGGACATTTCGTCGCCGCGATTCGCGGTGCCAGCCAGTACCGGCGGTCCTCGTTCCTGCTGGAAGCTGCCGGCACGCAGGTGTTTCCGTCGTTTCTGAACATCTCTGAACGCCCGCACCTGCTGCGCGGATTGGCCAGCAGTCCGTTCGATGCCGAAGGCGTGGCCACCCGCGATCGCGAACTGGTGCAGGCGGGCGTGCTGCAGGGCTACGTGCTGAGCAGCTACTCGGCGCGCAAGCTGGGATTGAAAACCACCGGCAATGCCGGCGGCATCCACAATCTGCTGGTGAGCGCCCAGGTCAGCGGCGGCGAGCCGCACCAGATCGGTTTCGAGCAACTATTGCAGCGCATGGGCAGCGGCCTGCTGGTCACCGAACTCATGGGCCCCGGTGTCAACGCCGTCACCGGCGATTATTCGCGCGGCGCCAGCGGTTTCTGGATCGAGCAGGGCGCCATCGCCTATCCGGTGCATGAACTGACCATTGCCGGCAATCTGCGCGAGATGCTGCGCGACATTGTCGCCATCGGCAGCGACGTCGACACGCAGGGCGCGATACACACCGGCTCAGTGCTGCTCGAGGCCATGACCATCGCCGGCGAATGATCCCGGTTCGATCATCTCACCCAGGGTGAAGGTGGCGTAGCGCTGTTCGCAGCCGCGATCAATCTCGTCACAGAATGCTGCCACGGCCGCGGGCGTGGCGGTGGCGCGGCGGATCAGGCCGCTGCGCTGCGTGCGCGCCGTCACCAGGATATCCAGCACGCGCAAAGTCGCGGCATCGGCGCTCAGCAGCAAGGTCTGGTCATCTCCGGGCACGATGTAGCCGGCCGCCTCCAGGCCGGCGCATACACGCGCGACCGCGATGCCCGGAAAATCCAGGCGCAGCGCCAGGCTGGCGATCGTGTCATGCGCGCCGCCATAGCGCTGACGTACCGCGATCAGGTACATGATCCCTAAGGCCAGCCGCTCGGTGTCGACACAGGAGAGCCGTGGCTCGCGGATGCCTGAGCGCAGGTAGGCGGGATTCTGGGCGTAGAAGGACAGCTGTGCGCCCAGCAGCATGATGGTCCAGCCGAAGTAGGTCCAGACCAGGGCGGCGATCATGATCGCAAAGCCGGCGTAAACCACCGTCAGGCGCGCCGAGTACAGCACGAACAAGGTGAAGAAGCGGCCGATCGCCACCCAGCCTATGCCCGCGGCGATGCCGCCTATCAGCGCCGGCCGCCAGCGCACCCGAGTGTTGGGAATCGCCATGTAGAGGCCGGTCAGCATGGCGGAGACCAGAACATAGGGCGCCAGCTTCACGCTCAGCGCCATCAGGCGGTCCAGCAGCGGCACCTGTTGCAGCAGCTGCGCCGGGGCGCTGTCGATGGCGCTGCGCGAGAACACGATCACCGCGCCCAGCAGCAATGGTCCGGCCAGCAACAGCGCCAGGTATTCGGCGCTGCGGCGCGCGAAGCTGCGCGGCACATCGACGTGCCAGACGAAGTTGAAGCCGTCCTCGACCTTGCGCATGGTGCCGAGCAAGGTCCAGACCAGTACCCCGAAGCCCAGGGAGCCGACCAGCCCGCCGCGGACTTTTTTAGCGAACGACATGACCTGGTCGGTGAACTGGTCGGCGGCGCTGCCCATGGGGTCGAAAAAATCATGCACCAGCGGCCGCAGTGCATCCTGGGCGTCGAAGGCTTTGAGAATGCCGAAGCTCAGCGCCACCAGCGGGATGATCGACAGCAGGCTCGCATACACCAGTCCCATGGCATGCAGATTGAGTTTGCCGGCGATGAGATCGCGCACCAAAGCATACGGATAGCGCGCCAGACGCAGCAGTACCGGCACCAGGCCGGTACGCCGCGAAGCGCGGCCGAACAGCATTCGGTCCGGCAGCTCGCACAGCCACAGCCACGCGCTGCGGGCACGCGGCGGCAGCGTGGGTGTGAGCGCGTTCAAGGCCCGGTCAAGCGCCGCAGGGCTTCGCGATAGTTGTGGCTGGTGCGCGCAATGATCTCGGCCGGCAGACGCGGCCCCGGGGCGCGCTTGTTCCAGTCGAGGGTTTCCAGGTAATCGCGCACGAACTGTTTATCGAATGATGGCGGGCTGGTGCCGATGCGCCAGGTGTCGGCCGGCCAGAAGCGCGAAGAGTCGGGCGTGAGTACTTCGTCAATCAATGTCAGCGTGCCGTCGGCGTCGAGTCCGAATTCGAATTTGGTATCGGCGATGATGATGCCACGCGCGCGCGCATGGGCCGAGGCGTAGTTATACAGGCTCAGCGCCGCGGTACGCACTGCCTCGGCCCGCGCTGCGCCAATGAGCCGGGTTACCGCTTCGAAGGAGATGTTTTCATCGTGCTCGCCCGGCGCGGCCTTGGTTGCCGGCGTGAACAGGGGTGCCGGGAGCGCCTGCGCCTGTTTGAGGCCTGGCGGCAATACCATGCCGCTGACCGTGCCGTTGGCCTGGTAGTCCTTCCAGCCCGAGCC
The DNA here is from genome assembly GCA_963735775.1 of uncultured Gammaproteobacteria bacterium. Lineage (GTDB taxonomy): Bacteria > Pseudomonadota > Gammaproteobacteria > Steroidobacterales > Steroidobacteraceae > FEN-1191. The sequence goes on from CAVTMG010000002.1 coordinate 104,542, forward strand.
GATCAGGTAGCCGCGCACCACCGCTTCCAGCGGCAGCGCCTGCAGCCGCTTGACGATCACGGCGCGGCCCTCGAGCAATGCCAGATCGCGCGGCTCGCGCACCACGCTCGCCAGCGGCTCGCCGGTGAGATGGTTGGGGATGATCGAGCCGGTGCGCGCGAACCAGAAGCGCGAGATTTCATCGAGTACCCGGCCCTTGCCCGGAATGGGATCGGGCAGCACCACGTCGAAGGCCGACAGGCGGTCGGTGGTTACGATCAACAGGCGCGCATCGTCGAGCGCGTAGATGTCGCGCACCTTGCCGCGATGCAGTCGCTGCAGGCCCTTGAGGTCGGTGTCGTAGACCGTGCTTTCGTCAACCATGGCGGGTTTCCAGGCCAAGGCTTGCTACCATACCTGGTGCGCCTGAAGGGCGCGCATCTTGCCGCTCCGGCTGCAACAGGGTCAAGCGGGATCAACATGTGACATGAACTGGGCTGGAAAAATCATCGGCGGCGTCCTGGGGCTGGCGACCATGGGACCGTTCGGCGCCTTGCTTGGCGCCGTTATCGGTCACCAGTTCGACTCCGGTGCCGGCTTCGGCTCGCTGCTGGGGTCGGCGGGCCATCCCGGGGGTGCCAACCCGATACAAGTCAATGCATTGTTCTTCCCGACCACTTTTCGTGTCATGGGGCACATTGCCAAAGCCGATGGCCGGGTGTCGGAGCAGGAGATCGCCTCGGCGCGCGCGGTCATGCGCGCCCTGCACCTGAACGAGGCGCAGATGCTCTCGGCGATGAACTATTTCGGCGAGGGCAAGCAACCGGAGTTTCAACTGGACGCGGCCTTGCAATCGCTGCGCGCAGCCATCGCTCCGTATCCGGAGCTGGCAAATTTCTTCCTCGAGATTCAGCTGCAGGCGGCGCTCGCGGGCGATGGCCTGTCGGAGCTGCCGCGCGCGCGCCTGCGCCGGGTGGCGCAATTGCTGGGACTGGGAGCGGCGGAATTTGCACGCATGGAGAGCATATTGCGCTGGAACCAGGGCACGGCCGGCGCATCCGCCGGAGCGGATGCGCGCGGACCGGACCCGCGTGGCGAGGAGCGCGTGGCGCAGGCCTACAGCATGCTGCTCGCGCAGCCGAGCATGAGCGATGAAGAGATCGTCAAGGCCTACCGCCGCCAGATGAGCCGCCATCATCCCGATAAATTGCAGGCCAACGGTTTGCCGGACTCGATGCTCGAGCGCGCCAAGGAGCGCACACAGCAGATCCAGGCCGCCTATGAGTTGATTCGCGCTCGGCGTGGTATGCGCTAGACTGCCGTGCATGCATTGGATTGCGCCCTCGATTCTATCGGCTGATTTCGCGCGCCTGGGCGCTGAGGTCGACGCGGTACTGGCCGCGGGCGCGGACGTGGTTCACTTCGATGTCATGGACAATCACTACGTGCCGAACCTGACCATCGGCCCGGTGGTGTGCGAGGCGCTGCGTAAACATGGCGTCAAGGCGCCCATCGATGTGCACCTGATGGTGAAGCCGGTCGACCGCATCATCCCGGACTTCGCGGCCGCCGGCGCCAGCTACATCAGCTTTCATCCGGAAGCCAGCGAGCACGTGGATCGCACGATTGCACTGATCCGCGAGCATGGCTGCAAGCCGGGCCTGGTGTTCAATCCCGCGACCTCGTTGAACTGGCTCGACTACACGCTCGATAAGCTCGACCTGGTGCTGCTGATGTCGGTGAACCCGGGATTCGGCGGCCAGAAATTCATCGCCAGCGCGCTGCCAAAAATTGCCGAGGTCAGGCGCCGCGTCAACGCCAGCGGGCGCGAGGTGCGCGTGGAAGTGGACGGTGGCATCAAGGCCGACAACATCGCCGCCGCGGCCCAGGCTGGCGCCGATATGTTCGTCGCCGGCTCGGCGATCTTCGGCAGCAAGGACTACGCCGCCACGATCCGCGCCATGCGCGCGGCGCTCGCCTAGAAGACTCCGGGGCTAGTCCTCGTCGTCGTCCTCTTCATCGAGCGGCACGGCCTTGGGTCGATCGGGCGGCCGATCGCGCATGGGCTTGGCCGGCACGATCACCGGCCGCGTCTTCATCTTCGGCCGCGCATTGAATACCACGATGGTCTTGCCGGTGGCGCGCAATAGTCCCTGGTCTTCGAGCACCTTGAGTACCCGGCCGGCCATTTCGCGCGAGCAGCCCACCAGGCGCGAGAGTTCCTGACGCGACACCTTGATCTGCATGCCCTCGGGGTGCGTCATGGCATCCGGTTCTTCGCACAGGCCCGTGATCGCGTGCGCGACCCGCCCGGTGACGTCCACGAATGCCAGATCGCCGAGCTTGCGATTGGTGCGGTCCAGCCGCGTCGCCAGTTGCGTGGCGAGTTCGAAGATCAGTCCCGGGCTCTCGGTCGCGACCTGGCGGAAGCGCGGATAGGTCATTTCCGCGAGCTCGCAGGCATTGCGTGTGCGCACCCAGGCGCTGCGGGTGGGCTGTTCGTAGAACAGCCCCATCTCGCCGAAGAACTGGCCCTTGTTCAGGTAGGCCAGCACCATTTCGTTGCCTTCCTCGTCCTCAATCATGACCTCAACGGAGCCGCTGATGATGTAGTAGAGGACGTCGGGCAAATCGCCGGCGTGAATAAGCACGGTCTTGGAGGGCACCGTGCGTATGCGGCAGTAGCTCAGAAAGCGATTGATCGCAGGAATGTCGCTCAGTGGTCTGACATTCTCTTCCATGATTAGCTGGCCTTCATTCGTTATAGAAGCATTGTCGCTTGCGGCTTTTTATTACACATATTGTCCCGGCCGCAAGTGAGGAGTGTTTGATGGAGGCTGTCAGAGCCAATACGCGGTCCCGGTCATCACGCGCGCGGCGTGGCGCATCAGCGCCGGAATGGGCGCCGGCAGCTCGGCCGCGCCGCAGGCGCGCGCCGCCTGGCCGTGTCCGGATTCTTCCGATTTCATGAGCTCGATGATCCTGCGGCTGCGTCGATCCGCCGCCGGCAGCCGATCCAGATGACTGGCCAGATGGCCTTCGACCTGCGCTTCGGTCTCGGTCACGAAGCCCAGACTCACGGCATCGCCCAGCAACGCCGCAGCCGCGCCGAGGCCGAAGGAGCCCAGGTACCAGATCGGATTCAGCCAGCTCGGCCTGGATCCCAATTCACTCAGGCGCGACTCGCACCAGGCCAGGTGATCGGCCTCTTCGTTCGCCGCGCGCTGCAGGAAGGCGCGTGTCGCCGGTGCGCGCGAAAACGTGGCCTGGCCCCGATACAGCCCCTGCGCCGCGATCTCGCCGGCATGATTGACCCGCATCAGACCGGCGGCGTGGCGCTTTTCATTGGCGCTCATGCTGCCATCATCGGCCGGCAGATCGGGTGTCCGGGCGCTGCGGGCCGGCGCAAACAGGGTGCGCAGGGTCTGATCCGCGACATTGAGCATGGAATCGAGTACGTCGCTGGCCGGCATGGGATACATTATATGTCATAGCGTGCCGCGCGCGTTTTGCAAAGCGGCGGCTCCTTGGGTAAACTCCCGCGCCCTTTTTCCAGTTAGTCCGCGGCACGCGAACTATAGGATCTACGAGATGAAGACCGAATTCGCCCAACCGGCGACCGTCCGCTGTGATTGGTATGTCATTGATGCTACAGGTAAAACCCTGGGACGTCTGTGCTCGCGGATCGCGCTGCGGCTCAAGGGCAAGCACAAGGCCGACTACAGCCCGCACGTAGACATGGGCGACCACATCGTGGTGCTGCACGCGGAGAAGATCGCGGTCACGGGCAACAAGCTCGACGACAAGATGTACCACCATCACACCGGACGCATGGGTGGCCTGAAGTCGATTGCGCTCGGCAAGCTTCTGCAGGAGCATCCGGAGCGGGCGATCCAGTTCGCCATCAAGGGCATGCTGCCCAAGACGACGCTGGGGCGGCAGATGTTTCGCAAGCTGCATGTATTTGCCGGCGACAAGCATCCGCACGGCGCGCAACAGCCCAAACCGCTAGAGCTTTAAGGACCAAACACCTCCCATGGCAGCATCCACGAATTACGGCACCGGCCGGCGCAAGAGCGCCACGGCGCGTGTCCACATGCAGCCCGGCAAGGGCCAGATAACGATCAATGACCGTCCGATAGATGAATTCTTCGGTCGCCAGACCGGAAGAATGATCGTGCGGCAGCCGTTGGAACTGGTGCAGATGGCCTCGACCTTCGACATCACGGTCACCGTGGCCGGCGGCGGCATCACCGGCCAGGCCGGCGCGATTCGCCACGGCATCGCGCGAGCGCTGATCACCTATGATGAGTCGTTGCGCAGGCCGTTGCGACAGGCGGGCTTCGTGACCCGCGATGCGCGTGAAGTGGAGCGCAAGAAGGTTGGACGCCGCAAGGCTCGCCGCGCCGGCCAGTACTCCAAGCGCTAGCCTTCAGCTGGGGGATCGTCTAGTGGTAGGACCGCGGACTCTGACTCCGCTAACCTAGGTTCGAATCCTAGTCCCCCAGCCAATTCAAATCAGTTCTATGCCTGCCGCCGTGCCGACGATCAACAGGTCGGCCGGCCGTATGGCGAATAACCCGACGCTGACCACTCCGGCGATCTGATCGATGGCGCTCTCCAGCGCGCATGGATCGCTGATCGCCAGGTCGTGGACATCCAGAATGTGATTGCCGTTGTCGGTGGTGACGTCCTGTCGCCATACCGGCCGGCCGCCGAGGCGCGCCAGGCAGCGCGCCACGTGGGCACGCGCCATGGGTATGACTTCCACCGGCAGCGGAAAGCGCCCGAGGCTGCGCACCAGCTTGCTGTCGTCGATGATGCAGATGAAGCGTTCGGCTGCCGCGGCCACGATCTTCTCGCGCGTCAGCGCCGCGCCGCCGCCCTTGATGAGCTCACGGGCACGGGTAGCCTCATCGGCGCCGTCGATATAGAGGGGCAGCTCCCGGATGTCATTCAGATCCAGTACCGGGATGCCGTATGCGCGCAGGCGTGCACTGGTGCCCTCGGAGCTCGAAATCGCTCCGCGCAGCGGCGCTTGACCGGCGCGCGGGGCGAGCAGATCGATCAGCATGTTGACCGTCGAGCCGGTGCCGACACCGAGAATCATGTCCGCGCGCACGTGTTCGAGAGCTGCGCGCGCGGCGTGTTCCTTGCGCTCAAGCGCGCTGTCGGCCGCAGGTAGGCGAGGATCGTTCATGAGCGTTTTGAGTCGGCAATTATAGCTCTAAAACGACAGTGCCCGCTTACGCGGGCACTGTTTGAAGCTTTGAAGTGCGGCGAGCAAGGATGTTATCCAAGCCCGCCGCTTGCTGAAGGCCTACTTCTTTTTAGAAGCTTTTTTCTTTGCCTTCTTCTTTGCTTTCGCCATGACTATATCTCCATGTCAGGTTAGTCCGGGGACCGAGTATATACACGCGTTGCAAAATTACAAGCAAGCGAGTATGCGATCGAGCATGTGTGATCTCGCTCACATCGCGTCGTGAGTGTCATTCGAGCGCGAGAATGAATCGCCAATGCGCATCATCGACCGGTGTGACCGAGAGTCGATTGCCGGTACGCAAGAGCAACATGCCGGCGAGTGCATCCTGGGAATGCGCGCGCAACTCATCGAGACCGATCACGCGCTTGAAGCGGCGCACCAGCTTTATATCGAAGGTATACCAGCGCGGATCCGCCGCCGTGCTGGCCGCGTCGTAGTGCGGATCATCGCGATCGAAGGCGCTTTTATCGGCATATGCCGCGCGTACCACGCGCACGGTGCCGGCGATGCCGGGCTGCGCGCAGCTCGAGTGATACAGGAAGGCGTGGTCACCTTTCTTGATCTGGTCGCGAATCAAGTTGCGGGCCTGGTAGTTGCGCACGCCTTGCCAGCTGGTGGTCTTATGCGCTGCGGCCTGCAGATGTTCGATGCCGAAGCTCGAGGGTTCGGTCTTGAGCAGCCAATGGTTCACGGGTTAGTCCTGGGCGGTGGTATGGATATAGCTCACGCCGTCCTCGGTCACCACCGCATCCAGTGGCACGTCGTGGCGGCCCAGTTCGATGTGTTCGAGCCGCTGGCAAGCGTACGCCAGGCCGACCAGCAATGGCCGGTGCCAGCTGTGCCGCAGGCGCCGGAATGCCAGTGCGCGATCGTAATAGCCGGCGCCGGAACCCAGTCGTGCGCCATCGGCATCGAAGCCGAGCAACGGCAGAAACACCACCGACAAGCTGCGCGCGGGCACGGTTTCGGTGAGCGCGGGTTCGGGAATGCCGTGGCGATTCATCAGCGGCAGATCGCCGTGATCGCGGGCGAATTGCATGATGCGTCGCCGGTAGTCGGTGATGCGCGGCACGTATACCGGGCAATGGCGTCGCCGCGCCAGCGCGCGCAAGGCCTCGGTGCTGACTTCCAGACCCACCGACACGTACAGAGCGATTGGCCGCGCAGCGCGCAGCCAGCGGGTGGCATCGATGTGCCGGGTGATGGCTTGCGCGGCGCTGGCGCGCTGCGCGCTGCCGAGCTCGCGCCGGCGCGAACGCAGCCGTTGCCGCAGTGCGTCGCGTGCCGTGTCGCGCTCAGGCATGGAATTAAGGGGCGTCACCCGCAACTGCCGGTGCGAACCGTTGCTCTCGACCGGAGCAACAAGTGGGATCACCTGTGACAGGTAAGGCTTTCTGCTGCATGGCAGACCTGCACAATGCTGTCAGCAAGGCTATCGATCCCTTGGGTGTTTCAATTAGGGTCGAGAGGTAACCCAGTTCACTTATCGAACACCGCAGGCGACGCTTGAGGTCACTCTACACCAAAGCCCAGACACCTGTAGTAGGACGCAGCCCACAGTCCGGAGCACCGGTTCAAAGTTCCAGCTGCTGTCCCTTCTGCAACGAACTCTCGACGCGTTCGCGCATGGTTTTGAGGCGATGGCCCAATTCCTGCTCGCTGCCGGTGGCGTGCGCGCGCATGGTGATGACTTCGTGTGCCAGGTTCAGCGCCGCCATCACGGCAATGCGATCCAGTCCGACGATCTTGCCGCTGTCGCGGATTTCACGCATGCGGCCATTGAGAAACTCGGCGCTGTCGAGCAGGTCGGTGCGCTCCTCGGGAGCGCAGGCGACGAAGTATTCCTTCTCGAGAATACGTACGCTCAGGGGCCGCCCGGCATCACTCACGCACTGTGCTCCATCGATTTCAGGCGCCCGATCATCGCTTCGACGCGCGTGCGCACCTGCTCATTGCGGTGTAGCAGCGAGGTCTTCTCGGACGCCAGGGTCTCCTGGCGCTGCGCGCAAGGCCCGATTCTCTTCCTTGAGCTGGTGCATGGTCGCCAGCAAGTCATCTACTCGCTTCTCGAGGCGCTTGAGTTCAAGATCAACGGTGGAGGAACGGTTGGCTTCTGTCATGGTAAAACTATAGTTCCGGCGCGACGGACTGGTCAATGTAAACCTTGAAAAAGCGCCGCTACCGGCCTCTAAATGGGTGTTGCAGCGGCCGTAACGGCTGCCATACCATTTTACCATGACCATTCAGCACGACTATTCGCACATCCAGCGCACGCTTGCGGCCTCGCATGCACTGGCCGATGCGGCCGAGGCGCATGGCACGCTGGCCGGCGCCCTGTGCGCTCTGGTGCCGTATCGGCTGGAAGACTGGCTGGCCGAGATCCTCCCCGAAGGCGTCACCGACGGCAGCGCCGACCCGGCACTGCAGACCCTCTACGATGCCACGGTCGCCTCATTGGCAGGGCGGCAGATGGAATTCGATCTGCTGATTCCTGCGGACGACGCTCCCATCGAAGAGCGCACCCACGCACTGACCGCCTGGTGCAGCGGCTTTCTCTATGGTCTGGGTAGCAACGGCGCCGCCGATGCGCAGCGGCTGCCGGGTGATCTGGGCGAGATCGTGCGCGACCTGACCGAGATCACACGCGCCGACGTCGATGCCGCCGACACGGCCGAGGCCAACGAGTCGGCGCTGGCGGAGCTGGTGGAGTTCGTGCGCGTCGGCGTGCAAATGGTATTCGACGAGCTTGAACCGTTGCGCGAACGCCATGTCGAGCCCGGGCCGGTACTGCACTGACGCGCCCCGCCGGCAGGCGTGATTTACCTTAAGCTGCGCGCTATTCATCAACGAGGCAGTCATGGCCGAAGCATCCAAAGTCGAATTCGCACGCCGCCGCCGCGCGCTCATGCGTTTGATCGGGCGCGACGGCATCGCCATCGTACCGTCGGCCCCGGTGCGCCAGCGCAACAACGACGTCGACTACAACTACCGCCAGGCGAGTGATTTCTATTACCTGACCGGCTTCAACGAGCCGGACGCGGTAGCGGTGCTGATTCCGGGGCGCGAAGCGGCCGAATACGTGCTGTTCGTGCGCGAGCGCGACCGCGAACGTGAGATCTGGGACGGCAAGCGCGCCGGGCCGGAAGGCGCGGTCGAGCAGTACGGTGCCAACGATGCTTTTCCGATTGCCGATATCGACGAGATCCTGCCCGGGCTGCTCGAGAATCGTGAACGGGTGTTCTACACCATGGGCCTGAACCAGGAATTCGATCAGCGGGTGATCGGCTGGGTCAACACCCTGCGGGCGCAGGCGCGCAGCGGCTTGCATCCGCCGCAGGAGTTCGTGGCGCTCGATCACGCCCTGCACGACATGCGCCTGTTCAAGAGCCGCGGCGAAATCGGCCTCATGCGCCGCGCCGGCCAGATCGCCGCCGGCGCGCACGTGCGCGGCATGCGCTTCTGCCGCCCCGGGCGCATGGAATACGAGGTCATGGCCGAACTGCTGCACGAGTTCAACCGCCATGGCGCCGATATTTCCTACCACCCGATCGTCGGCGGCGGCGCGAATTCCTGCGTGCTGCACTACCGTGAAAACAGCGCCCGCCTGAACGACGGCGATCTGCTGCTGGTGGATGCCGGCTGCGAGTACGGCTACTACGCTTCCGACATCACGCGTACCTATCCGGTCAATGGCCGCTTCACTGCCGAGCAGCGCGCCGTGTACGAAGTGGTGCTCGAGGCGCAGCAGGCCGCGATCGCCAAGGTCAAGCCCGGCAATCATTGGAACGAGCCGCACGATGCTGCGGTGCGCGCCATCACCACCGGCCTGGTACGCATCGGTCTGCTGCACGGCTCGGTCGCGAGCCTGATCCGCGGCGGCGACTACAAGAAATTCTTCATGCACCGCACCGGCCATTGGCTGGGCATGGACGTGCACGACGTCGGCGATTACAAGGTCGGCGACGAATGGCGGGTGTTCGAGCCCGGCATGGTGCTGACGGTCGAGCCCGGCATCTATATCGCGGCCGGCACCCGTGGCATGTCGCGACGTTTCTGGAATGTCGGCGTGCGCATCGAGGACGATGTCGCGGTCACGCGCACCGGCTGCGAGGTGCTCACCAGCGACGTACCGAAGGCGCCCGACGAGATTGAAGCGCTCATGCGGGCCGCGTGAAACACTGCGATGTCGCGATCGTCGGCGGCGGCATGGTGGGTGCCAGCCTGGCGCTGGCATTGCAGCACACGCCGCTCAAGGTGTTGCTGATCGAGGCGGTCGAAGCCCAGAGCGCCGAGCAGCCCAGCTTCGATGATCGCACCACCGCATTGGGAAACGGCGCGCGCCGGATTCTCGATACCCTTGGAGTCTGGCCGCAGATCAGCGAGGGTGCCGCCGCCATTGGCAGCATCCATGTGTCCGATGCCGGCCGCTTCGGCTTTGCGCGGCTTAAGGCCGCCGAGCATCAGCTCGATGCCTTCGGCTACACGGTCAGCAACCGGCATATCGGCGCGGTGCTGTGGCGCGCACTGCGCGCCAGCGAGCGCATCACCCTGGCCAGCCCGGCGCGCGTGCTGGCGGTGCAGCTGGCTGCGGACGCGGCGCAATTGCGCATCGCCGACAGTGCCGGGGTCGAGCACCAGGTTCGCGCATCGCTGGTGGTGGCCGCCGATGGTGCGCAATCATTGGTCAAGCAAGCCGCCGGCATTGCCTCCAGCGATGACGATTATGGACAGGTGGCGGTGGTGGCCAATATCAGCACCGACCGCAGCGCGCGCGGCATCGCCTACGAGCGCTTCGCCGAGGCCGGGCCCATGGCGCTGCTGCCCTTGGCCACCGGTGCCTATACCATCGTCTGGACACTGAGCCCGGAGCGCGCCCAGGCCATGCAGGAGTGCAGCCCGGCGCAGTTCTGCCAGCAGTTGCAGCAAGCCTTTGGCTGGCGCGCCGGGCGCATATTGAACGTCGGTCGGCGCCATGGCTACAAGCTCGCACTGGTGCGCGCGCTCGAGCACACCGGCGAACGTGTCGCGCTGGTAGGTAATGCGGCGCAGGCATTGCACCCCATTGCGGCGCAGGGGTTCAACCTCGGGCTGCGCGATGCCGCGGTGCTGGCCGAACTCATCGCCGCGGCCGCCGATCCCGGCGCCGCCCCGGTGCTGGCGCAATTTGCCGCGCGCCGCGCGGCGGATCGGCGCGGCATGATCGCGTTCACCGACAACCTGGTGAAACTGTTTGCCGATCGGCGCGCGCCGGCCATCGCAGCGCGCAATCTGGGATTGCTGTTGTTCGATCTCAGCCCGCCGGCCAAGCGCGCGCTGGCGCGGCTGAGCTTCGGCTTCGGCGACGCCTTGCCGCGGCTGTCGCGCGGCCTGCGGCTGTGAGCCGGCAATTCGACGTGGTGGTGGTCGGCGCGGGGCTCGCCGGCGCCTGCGCGGCCGCGTTGCTGGCGCGCCATGGCGGCATTGCCGCCCGGCGCATAGCCCTGCTGGCCGCCGAACTACCCGCGCCGCCCGCATCGCCCACGCCGCAGAAGTCCCCGGCGCCGGCGGAATTGCGCGTGGCGGCGATATCGCGTGCCAGCGAACGTGTGCTGAGCGCCGCCGGCGCCTGGCAGCGGCTGGATACCGCGCGCCTGTGCCCGTACGAGCGTATGCGCGTCTGGCACGAATCCGCGTCGCCGGATGGCGCCGCGGCGCTGTGCTTCGACGCCGCGGACATCGGCGAGCCCAATCTGGGCCACATCGCCGAGATCGGCGCTCTGCAGCGCGCCTGCCTCGACAGTTTTCGCGAGGCGCAGGGGACACTGATTGAAGACTCGCTCGGACGTCTGGAAATTTGCCGGGATTTCGCGCGCCTCGAATGTGGCGGCGAGGTACTGGAGAGCAAGCTGGTGGTGGGAGCCGATGGTGTGCACTCTTCGGTGCGCGAGGGTGCGGGCCTGCCGGTGCGCTCGCGCGACTACCGGCAGCTGGCCATCGTCGCCACGATCGAGACCGAGCGGCCGCACCAGCACACCGCCTGGCAACGTTTCCTGGGCACCGGCCCGCTGGCATTGCTGCCCTTGTTCGATGGCCGCTCATCGATCGTCTGGTCGCTGGATCTCGGCGAGGCTCAGGCGGTACGCGATTGCGCCGAGGCCGAATTCAACGCGCGGCTGGAGGCCGCCTCGGCGCGCGCGCTGGGCGCCACGCGCCTGGTCAGCGAGCGGCTGAGCTTCCCACTGCGCAGCGTCGCGGCGTATGCGTATGTGGCCAAGCGTGTGGCATTGATCGGCGATGCCGCGCATGTGATTCATCCGCTCGCGGGGCAGGGCGCCAACCTCGGTCTGCTCGATGCCGCCAGCTTGTGCGAGGCGATTGCCGCGGCGCCGGCGCTGCGCGAGGACCCGGGCGCGCTGCGGGTGTTGCGAGGCTATGAGCAGCAGCGCCGCACGCACAATCTGGCCATGGATGCGGCCATGAGCGTATTCGAGAGCGGCTTCGCCGCCGTGCGCGGACCGGCGGCATGGCTGGTCAACCGCGGCCTGACGCTGGTCAATCGCAGCGGCACGCTCAAGCGCGCCTTCGCGCGCCAGGCGCTGGGCACGATCGGGGAACTGCCGCGGCTGGCGCGGCGCTAGCGCGTCGGGATCTGGTCGATCTTCGCGGCGCAGATCAGATCGTTGTCGCTCAAGCCGCCGATGGCGTGCGTGGAATAACGCACCCGGCAATAGTTGTAACCCAGTTCCAGATCCGGGTGGTGGTCTTCGATGTTGGCCACATGCGCGAGCGCATTGACGAAGCTCATGGTGCGGTAGAAGTCCTGGAACGCGAATTCGCGCCTGATGGCCTTGCCGTCCTCGATCAGCCGCCAATCGCTCGAGAGCTGCTGCAGTGCGCGTTTCGCCGCCTCCAGCGACAATGCCGGCACGCCGCCCTCGCAAGGCTTGCAGTGACGTTCGCTCAGGGGTTCACCCGCGGCTGCTGTCATGATTGCACCCTGCGCGCATAGGTGCGCGCGACATAACGCTCCACCAGTTCCTGGAATTCCTCGGCGATGCGCTCGCCCTTGAGCGTGACGGTCTTGGCGCCGTCCTCGTACACGGGCGCCACCGGACGCTCACCGGTTCCCGGCAGGCTGATGCCGATATTCGCGTGCTTGCTCTCGCCCGGCCCATTGACCACGCAGCCCATGACCGCGACCGTCATGGTCTCGACTTCGCTGTAGTCGCTGCGCCATTGCGGCATGCGCTCGCGCAGGTGGCGCTGGATGCTCTCGGCCAGGGTCTGGAAATAGGTGCTGGTGGTGCGGCCGCATCCCGGGCAGGCAGTCACCAGCGGGGTAAAGGAGCGCAGCCCCATGGTCTGCAACAGCTCCTGCGCGACGATGACCTCGCGGCTGCGATCGCCCCCGGGCTCCGGCGTCAGTGAAATGCGAATGGTGTCGCCAATGCCCTGCTGCAGCAGTATGGCCATGGCCGCCGAGGAGGCGACGATGCCCTTGGAACCCATGCCGGCCTCGGTCAGACCCAGGTGCAATGCGAAATCGCAGCGCGAGGCGAGTTCGGTGTAGACCGCGATCAGATCCTGCACCGCGCTGACCTTGGCCGAGAGCACGATGCGCTCGCGCGGCATGCCCAGCTCGATGGCGCGCGCTGCGCTTTCCAGCGCCGAGCGCACGATCGCCTCGCGCATGACCTCCTGCGCGGATTTCGGCTCGGCCATGCGGCTGTTTTCGTCCATGAGACGCAGCAGCAGATCCTGATCGAGGCTGCCCCAGTTCACGCCTATTCGTACCGGCTTGGACTGCTTGCAGGCGATCTCGATCATCTCGGCGTACTGCGTATCGCGCTTGGAGCCGCGGCCGACATTGCCGGGGTTGATGCGGTATTTGGACAGCGCCGCGGCGCAGGCCGGGTGCTCGTGCAGCAGCTTGTGGCCATTGAAGTGAAAATCACCAATCAACGGCACGTTGCAGCCGAGCGCATCGAGGCGATCGCGGATGTGCGGCACCGCGGCGGCGGCCTCGGCGCTGTTGACGGTTATGCGCACCAGCTCCGAGCCGGCGGCGGCAAGCTGTGCGCACTGGCTGGTGGTGGCGGCGATATCGGCAGTGTCGGTGTTGGTCATCGACTGCACCACGATCGGTGCCGTGCCGCCGATGGTGACGCGGCCGACCTGAACCGGACGGCTGGTGTGGCGCTTGAATCCCATGGGTATATTGTAATGCAGCGGCAAACCGGTGTGGGAATGCGCCCTGCGCTGCTATGATTCCCCTAACCGGTCGATATATGCGTATATCCACCAAGTGGAGAGCTGGTGGGCAGGCACACCTGTTTATTCGATTTGCACGTGTCTCTGGGCGCGCGGATGGTCGACTTTAGCGGCTGGGACATGCCGGTCTCCTATGGATCGCAGATCGAGGAGCATCATGCGGTGAGGCAGGGTGCCGGCGTGTTCGACGTGTCGCACATGTGCATCGTCGATCTGCGTGGCGCGCGCAGCCGCGAACTATTGCGCGGCCTGCTGGCCAATGACGTCGGCCGCCTGAGCGTGCCTGGCCGGGCGCTGTACAGCTGCATGCTCAACCAGCATGGCGGGGTGGTCGATGACTTGATCGTGTTCTTCCTGGACGAGGATTTTTTTCGCGTGGTGTCCAATGCCGGCACGCGCGCAAAGAATCTGGCCTGGATCACGGCGCAGGCCGAGCCGTTGGACGTGAAGGTGATTGAACGGCGCGATCTGGCCATGCTGGCCATACAGGGGCCGCAGGCACGCGAGCGCAGCGCCGCGCTGCTGACCGCCGAGGCGGCCTGGGCGGTGCTCGAACTGCAGCCTTTCTTCGCGACGCAGATCGGTGAGTGGCAGGTCGCGCGCACCGGCTACACCGGCGAGGATGGTTTCGAGATCATGCTGCCGGTGGCCGAGGCGGCATCGGTATGGCAGCGACTCAATGCCGCCGGCGTACGCTCCTGCGGCCTGGGCGCACGCGACACCCTGCGGCTGGAGGCCGGCATGAATCTCTACGGCAATGACATGGACGAGGACACCAACCCGCTGGAATCAGGGCTGGCCTGGACCGTGGCCTTCGAACCCTCCGATCGGCAATTCATGGGCCGTGAGGCGCTGGAGTTGATTCGCGCCCGCGGCATCGAGCAAAGATTGATCGGACTGGTGCTCGATGAGCGCGCGGTATTGCGCCGCAATCAGCGGGTGCTGGTGGCCGATGTGGGCGAGGGCCGCGTGACCAGCGGCACGTTCTCGCCCACACTGGCGTGCTCGATCGGTCTGGCGCGCGCACCTCTGGGCAACTACGGCTCGGTGCAGGTGGAGGTGCGCGGCCGGCCGCTTACCGCACGGGTGGTGCGGGTGCCATTCGTTCGCCATGGCAAAGCGTCTGATTCCGTTGATCTGAGGAGTTGAACAAACAGTGGCGATGAGCAACATCCCGTCGGAACTGAAGTTCACGCGCAGTCACGCGTGGCTCAGGCAAATGCCCGATGGCATCGCCGAGATCGGCATCAGCGATCACGCGCAACATGCGCTGGGCGATCTGGTGTTCGTCGAACTGCCTGAGATAGGTCGCAGTCTGAGCGCCGGGGAAACTTGTGTCATGGTCGAGTCGGTCAAGACCTCCTCGGACGTGTACTGCCCGCTGGCCGGCACGGTGGTTGCGGTCAACGACCAATTGCGCCACACGCCGGAGTTGATCAACCGTGATCCGTATGGCGGCGGCTGGCTGGTGCGGTTGCGACCCGAGGGCGGGGCCGCCGGCACAGATCTGTTGTCCGCCCGCGAGTACGGCGCACTGGCTGTGGATAGCTGAGTGCAGCGGCGCGAGAAAATGCAGGGTCTGAGCCGCATGCTGCGGGCATTCGGCTCGAGCGGCAAGGGTTTTGCCGGCTGCTTCCGTGAAGAGGCGGCATTTCGCCAGGAGCTGTTGTTCGCCTGCGTGGCGTTACCGCTGGCGCTGTGGCTGGGCCACAGCGGTGTGGAGCGCGCGCTGTTGGCCGCACCGGTTCTCTTGATCCTGATCGTCGAGCTGCTCAACAGCGCCATCGAGGCCACCGTGGACCGCATCGGCATGGAGCGGCATGTGCTCGCAGGTCTCGCCAAGGACATCGGTTCGGCGGCGGTCATGCTGTCATTCGTGCTGCTCGGCGTGGTCTGGGTGCTGGTGCTTACGTGAGGAGCATGCAATGACGGCGCTGATCTGCGGCTCGCTGGCCTACGACACCATCATGATGTTCGAGGGTCGATTTCGCGACCACATCCTGCCCGAACGCCTGCACGTGCTGAATGTGTCGTTCCTGACGCCGTCGATGCGGCGCAATTTCGGCGGCTGTGCCGGCAATATCGGCTACAACCTCAAACTGCTGGGCGGCGAAGGGCTGATCATGGCCACCGTGGGCCATGACTTCGCGCCCTACGCCCAGTGGCTCGAGCGCTGGAACCTGGCGCGTACGCACGTGCGCACCGTGCCCGAGGAATTCACCGCGCAGGCCTACATCACCACCGACCTGGACAACAACCAGATCACGGCCTTCCATCCCGGTGCAATGAACCATTCGCATCTGAACCGGGTCAGTGATAGCAGTGGCGTGAAAATCGGCATCGTGGCGCCCGACGGACGCGAAGGCATGCTCTCGCATGCCGAGCAGTTTGCGGCCGCCGGCGTGCCGTTCATGTTCGATCCGGGCCAGGGGCTGCCCATGTTCGACGGCGAGCAATTGCGCAGCTTCATCGAGCGTGCCACCTGGGTGGCGGTGAACGACTACGAAGGCAGCCTGCTCGCCGAGCGCACCGGCTGGTCGCTGGAGCAGATCGCGGCACGGGTGCGGGCGTTGATCGTGACGCGCGGCGCGCAAGGCTCATGGATCTTCTGCGGCGGTGAGCGCCTGGAGATCCCGGTCGCCACCGCGCAACGCGTGGTCGATCCCACCGGCTGCGGCGATGCCTACCGCGCCGGGCTGCTGTTCGGACTCGAGCGCGGCCTGGATTGGGCCACCACCGGGCGCGTGGCTGCGCTGCTGGCGGCGATCAAGATCGCGCACCACGGCACGCAGGAGCATCGCTGCGGTCCGGAAGAATTCAGGCAACGCTTTCGTGCGGCCTTTGGATATGAACTATGACCATGACGTTCCGGGATCTGCGGCTTGCGTTGCTGGCCGGCGCGCTGCTGGCCTCGCCGAGCTGGGCGGCGAAGCCGGGCAACACGGTACCGGTGGCGGTGCCGGTTCCGGCGCAGGCGGCATCGGCGGCCGATTGGGCGGCGACGCTCGAGCAGCATCGCCGGCAGCGTGGTCGCCATCCAGATCGATCAGGCGCGCTCCTTCGATACCGAGCGCAACGTCTCGGCGCAGGCCACGGGCTTCGTGGTCGATGCCCAGCGCGGCCTGATCCTGACCAACCGGCACGTGGTGACGCCGGGGCCGGTGACCGCTGAGGCCACGTTCCTGAACCGCGAGGAAGTGCAGCTCTATCCGGTGTATCGCGATCCGGTGCACGACTTTGGATTCTATCGCTACGACCCCAGCAAGCTGCAATTCATCACCCCCAAGGCGTTGCCGCTGGCGCCGCAGGACGCCCAGATCGGCCGCGAGATCCGCGTGGTCGGCAACAATGCCGGCGAGCAGCTGTCGATCCTCGCCGGCACGCATCGCGCGTCTGGACCGCGAGGCACCCGAATACGGGCTCGGGCGCTATAACGATTTCAACACCTTCTACATTCAGGCCGCCTCGGGCACCTCGGGCGGCTCCTCGGGTTCGCCGGTGATCGACATCCAGGGCCGCGTGCGTGGCGCTCAATGCCGGCGGCGCCACCGGCGCGGCCTCGAGTTTCTACCTGCCGCTGGAGCGTGTGCGCCGCGCACTGCAATTGATCCAGCAGGGCAAGCCGGTTACCCGCGGCACGCATTCAGACCGAATTTCGCTATCGCCCGTTCGATGAGCTGCGACGCCTGGGCCTGCAGCAGCGACACCGAGGCGGAGGTGCGCAAGGCGCAACCGGACGGCACCGGCATGCTGGTGGTGACCGACGTGCAGCCGGGTTCGGTGAGCGATGGGGTGCTGGAGCCCGGCGACGTGCTGGTGCGCGTCAACGGCAAGCTGGTGACGCAGTTCGAGCCGCTCGAGGCGGTGCTCGACGATTCGGTGGGCAGCAACGTCGAGCTGACGCTGCCGCGCGGCGGCAAGCTCTATAGCGCCAGCCTCCAGGTCGACGATCTGGATGCGATCACTCCGGCGGCCTATCTGGAATTCGGCGATGCCGTGGTGCACACGCTCTCCTACGAGGAGGCGCGCGCGTTTCACCGGCCGGTCCGCGGCGTGTTCGTGGCCGCGTCCGGGCTACATGTTCGATCGGCGCGGCGGTGCCGCGCGGCGCGTTGATCACCGCGGTGAATTCCAAACCGGTCGATGAGCTGGACGATTTCGTCGCTGCGATCAGGGGCTGGGTGACGGTGCGCAGGTGGCGATGCGCTACTCGACCATCGATGATCCGAACAGCAGCCAGCTGCGCTCGATCCGCATCGATCGGCACTGGTTCCCGGCGCGTCAATGCCAGCGCGACGATCAGGCCGGCTATTGGCAATGCACGGATCTGGCCGAACGTGGCCCCGGCTGCCGCCGCCGGCGCCGGCCACGACGCAGCTGCCGCACGTGGATGACACGCGCGCGCGCGAGTCGCCCCGTCGCTGGTGTTCATCACCTTCAGCATGCCGTATGCGATCTCCGGCGTGACCGAGCGCTACTACCACGGCACCGGCCTGATCATCGATGCGCAGCGCGGGCTGGTGATCACCGATCGCAACACGGTGCCGGTATCGCTCGGCGACGTGCGCCTGACCTTCGCCGGCACGATCGAGATTCCGGGCAAAGTCGTGTACGTGCATCCGCTGCACAACCTGGCCGTGATTCAATACGACCCGAAGCTCATCGGCGCAACGCCGGTGCGCGCAGCGACGCTCGACACCAGCGAGCTCAAGCCCGGCAGACCATCAACGTGGTCGGCATGGACGGCAGTGGCAGCTGCAGGCGCGCACCACCGACGATCGCCGACGTCGATCCGCTGCTGCTGCCGCTGTCGCGCACGGTGCGATTTCGCGACAGCAACCTGAAGGTCGCCTCGCTGGTGAATCCGCCCGATGATTTCGTCGGCGTGCTGTCCGACGACGACGGACGCGTGCGCGGCCTGTGGGCCAGCTTCGCCTCCGACAACGGCCGCGAGCTGGTGCAGGAGAATCGCGGCATTCCGAGCGATCTGGTCGCCGAGACGCTCGATATCGTGCGCGCGGGGCGGCCGCTGCACTCGCTCGAGGCGGAGTTCGTGCCGCAGACGCTGGCCGACGCGCGCCAGCTTGGGCTCTCAGCGATGCGTGGGTGCAAGCGCATCTCGCAGGCGACCCTCGGCGCGCGAGGTGCTGAGCGTCGAGCGGCTGGTGGGCGGCTCGGACGCCGCGCGCCTGCTGCAGCCGGGCGATATGCTGCTGGCGATCGACGGCAAGCCGGTGACGCAGTTTCGCGAGGTCGAGCGCGCCGGTCGCCGATGCAGGAGCAGGTCGCGGTGACGCGTCTGGCGCGCCAACGGCGAGCAGACCCTGCAGGTGCAGACCGCGAGCGCTCTACGGGCACGAGATCGACCGCGTGGTCGAATGGGCGGGCGCGACGCTGCAGGCGCCCTATCGCGCCATGAGCGCTCAGCGCGGCATCGCGCCCGAAGGGGTTTACGTCGCCTACTTCAATTCGGCTCCCCGGCCTCGCACTACGGGCTGGTACCCGGGCCGGCGGATCGTGGAAGTCGACGGCCAGCCGACGCCGGATCTGGACGCTTTTCTGCGACAGGTGAGTGGCCGCCCGGACCGCTCCTCGTTGCGCATCAAGACGCTGGTCTGGAACGGCGCCCGAGGTGATCACGTTCAAGCTCGACCGGCACTATTGGCCGGCCTATGAGCTGCGGCGCACTGCTGACGGGCTGGGAGCGAGATCGCTCGAATAGCGTCACGCGGCGCGCCGGTACAATCGGCGCCATGGTCAAGGTTGTGCGCGCGACCCAGCTCGAGCTCGACACCGCCGTGCAGGCGCTGCGCGATGGGGAGCTGGTGGCATTTCCGACCGAGACCGTCTACGGACTCGGCGCGCACGCGGCCATCCCGGCCGCGCTGCGGCGGGTGTTCGAGCTCAAGGGGCGACCGACCGACCCATCCGCTGATCGTGCATCTGGACAGCCAGCGCTTTCTGACGCGCTGGGCGCGCGAGATGCCGAGCCGCGGCCGAGCGGCTGGCCGAGCGCTTCTGGCCCGGGCCGCTGACGCTGGTGCTGCCGCGCGCCCCGAACGTCCATCCGCTGGTGACCGGCGGCCAGGACACCGTCGCCGTGCGCGTGCCGTCGCACCCGATGGCGCAGCAGCTGCTGACCGCCTTCGGCGGCGGCATCGCCGCGCCATCCGCCAATCGCTTCGGCCGCGTGAGCCCGACCCGCGCCGAGCACGTGCGCGAGGAGTTCGGCGACGCCGTGCGCGTGATTCTCGACGGCGGCGAATGCAAGCTCGGGCCTCGAATCGACCATCGTCGCCTGCCTGGACGGCACGGTGCGGCTGCTGCGGCCGGGCTCGATCAGCCTGTCGCAATTGCGGCGCGTGGTCGGCGAGGTGCTGACACAGCCGGCGTCGCTGGCACCGCGCGCGCCCGGCAGTCATGCCGCCCACTACGCGCCGACCACGCCGCTGACGATCGTGCGCCGAGGAGATCGAAGCATTGCCGACGCAGCTTTCGGGAGTCGGGCAGCGCATCGCGGTGCTGGCGCAGCGGCCGCCGCTGCGGCACCTATCAGTTCGTGACCTGGATCAACGGCGGGCGCGCGGCTCGAGGCCTACGCGCACGATCTGTATACGCATCTGCGCACGCTCGACAAGGCCGGCTGCGCGCGCATCCTGGTGCAGGCGGTGCCCGGCGATGAGCGCTGGGATGCGGTGCGCGATCGCCTGCGGCGCGCCGCGGCGGCGGCGAGCTTCGACGAACTCGACGCCGATGACGATTCACTGGCGGTGGGCGTGCTGCCGTGAAGCCATTGTACTGATGGCGCGTTTCATCGATCCGTTCGAGCCGGAGCAGATCCAGCGGCTGGTGCGCGAATTCGGCTCACCGCTGCTGATCCTCGATTGCGCGCGCGTGCGCAGCGCAATACCGCAAGCTGCGGCGCGCGCTGCCGGGCGTGGATCTGCACTACGCGCTCAAGCCGCTGCCGCACGCCGCGGTGGTGCGCACCATCATCGACGAGGGCGGCTGGCTGGACCTGGCGACCACCGGCGAGGTGCAGCTTGCGGCCTCGCTGGGCGTCGAGCCGGCGCGCTGCATCCACACGCATCCGATCAAGCGCGAGCGCGACATCCGCAATGCGCTCGAGTTCGGCGTGCGCACCTTCGTCGCCGACAATGCCGACGAGGTGCGCAAGTTCAAGCGCTACGGCGAGCGCGTGTCGTTGCTGCTGCGGGTCTCGTTTCGCAGTCCCGGCGCGGTGTGCGATCTGTCGCGCAAATTCGGCTGCGATCCGGAGGATGCGATCGAACTGGCGCGGCTCGCGGCCTCGCTCGGCATCGACGTGCAGGGATTCTCATTTCACGTCGGCTCCCAGGCTGCCGATGCGCTCAAGCACGTGGAGGCGATCGCGGCGTGCGCGCGGCTGCTCGCCAGCGCGCGCCGCGAGCGGCTCGGCACGCTCGATACGCTCGATATCGGCGGCGGCTTTCCGATCGACTACCTGCAGCACGCCGTGGATATCGGCAAATTCTGCGCGCCCATCCGCGCCGCACTCGGTCAAGCTGCCGCGGCGCGTGCGCGTGCTCGCCGAGCCCGGCCGCTTCATCGCCGGTCCCGCGGCGATCGGCGTGGCGACGCGTCATGGGGCGCGCGCGGCGCGAAGGCCACTGGTGGTACTACCTGGATGATGGACTGTACGGCTCGTACAGCGGGCAGCTGTACGATCACGCGCGCTATCCGGTGGAGTCGCTGCGGCAGGCGGCCGCGCTGCTGCCCTCGGTGCTGGCCGGCCCGACCTGCGACAGCATCGATGTGATCGCCGAGAACCTCATGCTGCCGCAGCTCCGGGCCGGCGATCTGATCGTCGGTCGGGCCATGGGCGCCTATACCTGGGCGAGCGCCTCGGAATTCAATTTCTTCCCCAAGGCCACCGTGGTGGCGGTCAACCGCCGGCCGGGGGATCTGGGCGGGGTGGATTGAGCGCACTCAGCAATTCCGGCAGCGATCCGATGGGCGCTGCGCAAACGCTGCCACGGCACACGTAAGCCAGGACGCCATCACCGGCCGGCGCCGGCTTCGAGGCGATGGCTTCGGGCAGCCCGGTCATTTCCGAGGGCGCCGCCAGCACCCAGCGGTGCGGTGCAAAGCCGGCATCGAGCTGTTTCTGCCAGGGTTCGATCCGATGCCGCGCGGCCGCGCAACAGCACGATCTGCGGCGGATCGAGATACTCCTCGAGCGCCTGCAGCATGCAGGCGTGCGCTTCGGGATACTGCTGCAGTGCCGGCCAGGCGGCGCGCAACGTGCGCTCGGCCGCGTGCAGATAGCGGCCGTCACCCAAGAGATAACCCAGCCGTAGCAGGGAGCGCGCGGCCACGGCGTTGCCGGCGGGGATGGCTTCATCAGCGAAGGATTTCGGGCGGCTGATGAGCGCCTCGTGATCGTCGGAGGTGAAGAAAAACCCGCCGTTGGGCGCATCCTCGAAGTGCCGCAGCATGAACTCGGCCAGTTCAATCGCCCACTGCAGTTCATCAAGCCGCAAACGCACGCCTTGCAGCGCCAGGATGGCCTCGAGTAAAAACGCGTAGTCGTCGAGATAGGCGTTGAACTGTGCGACGCCGCCCTGGCTGGCCGCGAGCAGGCGAGCGTTGCGCCAATGCACGCGGCGCAGATATTGCAACGCCGCGCCGGCCGCCAGCGCGTAGTCGGCGCGCCCCAGGCAGCGCGCCGCGATCGCCAGCGCATTGATGGCGAGCGCGTTCCAGCTGCACAGCACCTTGTCATCCAGTCCGGGATGCACGCGCGTGGCGCGCAGCTGCAACAGCTTCGTCGCACGCGCTGGCCAGCGCCGAGCCGACCTGTTGCACAGTCAGTTGCTGGGCGGCGGCGATATGCTCGAGGCTGTCACGCACACGCAGATGCCATTGCTGCTCGAAATTCGGTGCCGCATCCAGACCGAAGCGCGCCGCAAACACGCTCCACTCGGGCGCTGTCAGCGCGGCGCGTACCGGCTCGAGCTGCCAGACATAGAACCTGCCCTCGTGCCCTTCCGAATCGGCGTCCAGGCTGGAATACAGGGCGCCCTCGCCGTTACCAAACTCGCGCAGCATCCAATCTGCGGTGCTGCCCGCGGCTTCGGCAAACAGCTGTTCATCGCTCGCGGCCGCGGCTTCGCATACAGCGCCAGCAGCTGGCCATTGTCGTACAGCATCTTCTCGAAGTGCGGGATCTCCCAGCGTGCGTCAACCGAATAACGAAAAAAACCGCCGCCGAGTTGATCGAACAGTCCCCCCTCGGCCATGCGCGTAAGCGTAAGCGCGACCATATGCCGGGCGTGCGCGTCCTGCCGGTCGCGCAGCAGCAGCGACAGTGCGCTCGCCTGCGGAAACTTCGGTGCGGCGCCGAAGCCGCCGTACTGGGCATCGAAGGCGCGCTCCATGCGCAGCCGGAACAGTCGCAATGGCTCGGCATTCACGCTCGCGAGCTCGCCGGGGCGGGGATTCAGCGCATCGAGTTCGAGCACCACGCGCGCGGCACTGTGGCGCAGTTGTTCATGATGGGCGCGATAGTAGGCGGCCACTTGCTGCAGCAGGTCGCGAAAGGACGGCAAGCCGAAGCGCGCCTCGCGCGGAAAATAGGTGCCGCCGAAGAACGCACGCTGGTCCTCATGCATCAGGAACATCGTCAAGGGCCAGCCACCGCCGCGGCCGGTGAGCATCTGATGGCTCAGTTGATAGAGCCGGTCCAGATCGGGCCGCTGCTCGCGATCGACCTTGACGTTGATGTACAGCTGGTTCATCAGCGCCGCGGTCGAGGCGTCTTCGAACGACTCGTGCGCCATGACATGGCACCAGTGGCAGGCGGCATAGCCCACCGACAGCAGGATCGGCTTGGCCTCGCGCTGCGCGCGCTCGAGCGCCTCGCTGCCCCAGGGATACCAGTCCACCGGATTGAGCGCGTGCTGGCGCAGGTAGGGGCTGGCCTGCGTCGCCAGCCGGTTCGGTGCCTGCGCGGCATGTTCATTCATGAGTGCGGCCCGGTTTTCCAGTAAAATGGCGCGCCACTATAACGGATCGATTACCCCACTCATGTCAGCACAGATGGAAGATCCGGCCGCGCCGGGCACGGCCGAATTGCCGCCACTGCGCCTCAAGCGCGGCGAGGACCGCCGGCTGCGCGCAGGACATCTGTGGGTGTTCTCGAACGAGGTGGACAACGATGCCACGCCGTTGACCGCGCTGCCGGTGGGCGCCATGGTGCGCGTGCTGTCCGACCGGGATCTGTTCCTCGGGTTTGCCTACGTCAACCCGCACGCCTTGATCTGCGCGCGCATCCTGAGCCGCAGTCCGGTGCACCTGCCCGACCGTTCATTGCTGGTGCATCGGCTCAAAGTGGCGCTGGCGTTGCGCGCGCGGCTGTACCCGGCGCCGTACTACCGCTGGGCGTTTGGCGAATCGGATGGCCTGCCCGGGCTGGTGCTGGATCGCTACGGCGACATCGTCGTGGGTCAGATCGCCACCGCCGGCATGGAAGCGCTGCGACCGGATATCGAAGCAGCCGTGGTCGCGGTGCTCGATCCGCGCGTACTGGTGTGGAAGAACGATGGCGGTGCACGCGAACTCGAGCAGCTGCCGCGGCAACTGCTGACGCCCATTGGCCGCATGCCCGAAGAGCTGCAGGTGCTGGAAGCGGGGCTGAGCTTCACCGTGCCCATGGCATCGGCCCAGAAAACCGGATGGTTCTACGATCAATGCGGCAACCGCGAACAATGGCGGCGGCTGATTGCGCCCGGAGCACGGGTATTGGATGTTTGCAGCTACGCCGGCGCCTGGGCGATCGCCGCCATGACTCGGGAGCGGCCAGCGCCCTGTGCGTGGATGCTTCCGAGGCTGCGCTCGCGGTCGCCACCCGCAACGCCGCTGCCAACGGGGTCGCGCTCAGCACGCAGCGCGGCGATGCCTTTGAGGTGCTCGATGATCTGGTGCGCGCCGGTGAACGCTTCGACGCGATCGTGCTCGACCCGCCGGCGTTCATCAAACGCAAGAAGGATATTCCGCGCGGCCAGGCGGCGTACCGCAAACTCAATCAGATCGCCATGCGACTGCTGGAGCGCGATTCGCTGCTGGTGAGCTGCTCATGCTCCTATCATCTCGCGCCCGAAGAGCTGGTCGGCCTGATCCAGTCGGCCGCGCGCTCGACCAGCCGTTTCGTGCAGATCCTCTACAGCGGCGGGCAGTCCGCTGACCATCCGGTGCACCCGGCGATTCCCGAGACGCGTTACCTGAAGGCATTTTTCTGCCGCGCCACGCGCGAGTGAACCCGGCGGCAGCCGCTGCAACCCGGTAGAATTCCACGATGCTTCGCTATCCGCACATCGACCCGATCGCCGTCAGCCTGGGCCCGGTTCGCATTCACTGGTACGGGGTGATGTACCTGCTGGGTTTCGCCGCCGCCTGGTGGCTCGCGCGTCATCGCGCGGCGCAGCGCAACTCGACCTGGCAGGCGCCCGACGTCGACGATCTTCTATTTTACGCCATGCTCGGTGTCATTCTCGGCGGGCGCATCGGCTATGTGCTGTTCTACGGCCTGCCGCTGTGGCGTGCCGATTGGCTGTATCCGCTGAAAATTTGGCAGGGTGGCATGTCCTTCCATGGCGGCATGCTCGGGGTCATCGTCGCCATAGCGATCTATGCGCGCCAGCGGCACCGCAGCGTCGGCGACGTTTTCGACTTTACCGTGCCGCTGCCGGCTCTGGGCCTGTTCTTTGGACGTATCGGCAATTTCATCAATGGCGAGCTGTGGGGCCGGCCGACTGACGGGCCCTGGGGCATGCTGGTGCCGGATCCAAATGGCGGCCCAGCGGTGGCGCGTCATCCCTCGCAGCTGTACGAAGCAACGCTCGAGGGATTGGTTCTATTCACGATAATGTGGCTGTATACGCGCCGGCCGCGGCCGCGCTATGCGCCCTCGGCATTGTTCCTGATCTGCTATTCGGTGGCGCGCATTGTGGTCGAATTCGTGCGCGAACCCGACGCGCAGATCGGCTACCTGGCCGGCGGATGGTTGACGATGGGCCAGCTGTTGTCGCTGCCGATGCTGTTGCTGGGCATCGCCATGATGATTGGCGCCTATCGAGTGCGCACGCCGTCGGGGAATTTTGCCGCGGTGGCATGACGGGGCGCCGGGATGGACCAGGCATATCTGCTGCTGCTGCGGGACATCCTCGAGAACGGCGCTCGCAAGAGCGACCGCACCGGCACCGGCACGCTGTCGGTGTTTGGCCGCATGTTCCGTCACGATCTTCGCGATGGCTTTCCGCTTCTCACCACCAAGCGATTGCACGTCAAGTCGATAGTCTATGAACTGCTGTGGTTCCTGAGCGGCGACACCAACACCAGGTTTCTCAAGCAGCACGGGGTCTCCATCTGGGACGAGTGGGCCACGCCGCAAGGAGAGCTCGGCCCGGTGTACGGCGCGCAATGGCGCGCCTGGAAGAGCCCCTCGGGCCGGAGCATTGACCAGGTCGCGGGACTGATCGAGCGCATTCGCAGCAACCCGGACAGCCGGCGGCACATCATCAACGCCTGGAACGTGGCTGACCTGCCGGACGAATCCAAGCCGCCGCAGGTCAACGCCGCGGCAGGCAGGATGGCGCTGGCTCCCTGCCATGTCATGTACCAGTTCTACGTACTGGACGGGCGCTTGAGCTGCATGCTCACGCAACGCAGTTGCGATGTATTCCTGGGCTTGCCCTACAACGCCGCCAGCACCGCTTTTCTCACCACCATGATTGCGCAGCAATGCGATCTCGAGCCGGGCGAGGTGATTTACTCACTCGGCGATGCGCACCTGTATTCCAATCACCTCGAGCAGGCGCGATTGCAGCTGACGCGCGCGCCGCGCGCGGCCCCGCGGCTTACTCTCATGCGCCGGCCGTCGCTGTTTGACTATCAATACGGCGACTTCGAACTGACCGGTTACGATCCGCATCCCCCTATCGCCGCACCAATCGCCAAATAGGCTAAGGTTGCCTAGCCCTCGTCCACCGATGCGTTCAGGTCGTCCGCGGGCGCGGCATCGCTGCCGACCAGAGCGCCCCAGGCCAGCTCCTGGCCTTTGCGCTTTCCCTTGGCGGTGATCTTCAGCCCCTCGGGGGACAGCGTGACGACAAACGGCTGGTCCTTGATCATGATTTCGCGCTTCAAGGGCTTTAGGAGTTTGGTGGGCATGGTGTCTATCCTTGGTTGTCGATGGCGTAGAGTTTACGCGCGA
Organism: uncultured Gammaproteobacteria bacterium; assembly: GCA_963735775.1. GTDB lineage: Bacteria > Pseudomonadota > Gammaproteobacteria > Steroidobacterales > Steroidobacteraceae > FEN-1191. Next base: position 131,286 of record CAVTMG010000002.1, read on the forward strand.
TTGGCCGCTGTGCGACCAGCAAGTTGATAGTTCGGTACAATCCGAGCCTATGAGTCCAGCACGCAAAACGCAGCGCAAGCGCAAATCCAAGCCTAAAGCCAGAGCCAAAGCCAGAATCGTGCCCTCGATCGTGGCGCGCCCGGACATGCTGCGGGTGCGCCGCTCGCGCCTGCACGGCCGCGGCGTGTTCGCGCTGCGCCGTATTCGCAAGGGTACCCGTGTGCTCGAATACCTGGGCGACCGCGTGTCGCACCGGCAAGCCGACCAACGCTATGGCCACAAGGGCATTGAGGACAATCACACCTTCCTGTTCATCGTCGATCGCTCGGTGGTCATCGATGGCGGCGCCAACGGCAACGATGCGCGCTTCATCAACCACTCCTGCGATCCCAATTGCGAGTCGCTGATTGAGGATCGGCGGGTTTTCATCGAGGCCATACGCACCATCCAGCCAGGCGATGAGCTCAGCTACGACTACCAGATCGGGCGCGACAAGGAAGATCCGCCCAATGTGGATGAGATCTACGCCTGCCGCTGCGGCAAGGCCAGATGTCGCGGTTCGATGCTCTGGCCGCCCAAACGCAAGCGGCGCCCGAAAGCGCCGTGAAAGCGCAGCAGGTCTCGCGCGCGGCCGTAATCGGCGCCATGGGTGTCGTGTACGGCGACATCGGCACCAGTCCGCTGTACGCGCTCGAGGCCTCGATCAATGCAGCCGGGGCGCCGATGGTGCGCCTGGTCGTACTGGGCGTGCTGTCGCTGATTTTCTGGAGCCTGCTGGTCGTGGTCACGCTCAAGTACGTGGTGCTGATCATGAGCGCGGATAACGACGGCGAGGGCGGCATACTGTCATTGTTTGCGCTGGTGGAGCGTACCTTGACCGCGGGCACACGCTGGCAGCGGACCATAGTCATCCTGGCGGCGCTCGGGGCGGCGCTGTTCTATTGCGATGCCCTGATCACGCCGGCGATATCGGTGTTGAGCGCGGTGGAGGGCCTCGAGAATCTGAATCCCGCGACCGCGAAGGCGGTGGTGCCGATCACCTTGGTGATCATCATTGCTCTGTTCGCCATCCAGCGTTACGGCACCGAGCGTGTCGGTCGCCTGTTCGGCCCGATCATGGTGCTGTGGTTCCTGGTGCTGGCGGTGTCCGGCGTTGCAGCCGTGCTCAAGCATCCGGCCGTGCTCGTGGCCCTGAGTCCGAGCTACGCACTGCTGCTGCTGCTGCACCGGCCCGGGGTGGCGCTGGCGATCCTGGGCGGGGTGTTCCTGGCCCTGACCGGCGGCGAGGCGCTCTATGCCGACATGGGTCATTTTGGCAAGAAGCCGGTGCGCATTGCCTGGTTTGCGGTGGTCTGGCCGTCGCTGGTGCTCAACTATTTCGGCCAGGGCGCGATGATCCTGGTCAAGCCCGAGGCGGTGCACCTGCCGCTGTATCAGCTGGTGCCGATAAGCGTATTGCCATTCATGATATTGCTGGCGACCATGGCCACCATCATTGCCTCGCAGGCCACGATCACGGGCGCATTTTCGGTGACGCGGCAATGCATCCAGCTCGATCTGCTGCCGCGGCTGCGCATCAGGCAGACCTCGGCGCGCGAACACAGTCAGATCTATGTGCCGGCCGTGAACTGGCTGGTGCTGTTTTTCGTTTGCATGTTCGTGCTGGGCTTCCGCTCCTCGGACGCGCTCGGCGCAGCCTATGGCGCGGCGGTAGCCGGCACCATGTTCGTCACCACATTGCTCGGCACACAGCTGGCACTGACGCAGTGGCGCTGGCCACGCTGGCGGGTGGCCGCGGTGTTCGGACCGCTCATGCTGATCGACCTGGTCTACCTGACCGGCAACCTTACCAAGTTCGCGCAGGGTGCCTGGGTGCCGCTGACGCTCGCGTCGGCCCTGTTCTGCGTGTTCATGATCTGGCGCAGCGGCCGCCGGCTCATGCGACGCGCCTTGCGCGCGGTAGCGGTGCCGTTGTCGCAGCTGCCGAAACTGCTGACCGATGTTCCACGCGTACCCGGAACCGCCATCTTCCTGGCCAGCGATCCCAATCACGTACCGACGGCATTGCTGCGCAATCTCGAGCACAATCATGTCGCCCATGAGCGCATCGTATTTCTCAATGTGGAGATCATGCGCGCGCCGCGGCAGGATCCCAATGATCGCGTTCGCATTGCCCTGTTGATGCCCGAGATCTATGCCATCACCGCGCGCTTCGGCTTCATGGAGACTCCGGATGTCAGCGAGGCGCTCAAGCAGTGCCGGGTGCGCGGGCTGAAACTGTTCGGACAAGACAGCTCGTTCTTTCTCGGCTGGCACCTGGTGGCCCCGAGGCCCCGGGGTGGCTATGAGGGCTTGCGCCGCCGGCTGTTTGCCTGGATGCAGCGAAGTAATATCCAGGCGGTGGAATTCTTTCGCATGCCCGAACGCCGTGTGATCGTGCTGGCGACGCAGGTGGAGCTGTGAGCGGCCCGTGAGTGCACGTATCGCACTGGTGGTCGCGGTGGCGGACAATGGCGTCATCGGCCGCGCTGGCGCCTTGCCGTGGCATCTGCCCGATGACCTGAAGCATTTCAAGACCGTGACGCTCGGCAAGCCATTGCTCATGGGACGGCGCACCTTTGAATCAATCGGCAAGGTATTACCCGGACGGCGCAACCTGGTGTTGACGCACGCGACGCTGGCGGCCGGCGAGGGTCTCGAGGTCGTGGCCAGCATCGATGCGGCACTGGCACTGGTGAAGGACGAAGCGGAACTGTGCGTGATCGGCGGCGCGGTCGTGTTTGAGCAGATGTTGCCGTTGGCCGCGCGCATCTACCTGACGCGGGTGCATGGTGAGGTCGAGGGCGACGTGCAGTTTCCGCCGTGGGATGCGGCCCATTGGTGCGAGCTCGAGCGGCTCGAGCATCCGGCTGATGCGCGGCATGCGTATGCGATGAGCTTCCTGACCCTGGAGCGCTCAGCGCAGTCCGTGATACTCCAGCAACGGCCCGACGTCGGGCTCGGCGCCGTAGAACTCCCGAAATAGATCCTGCGGTTCCTCGCTGCGGCCGCGCGAGAGGATCCTGGCGCGCAGTATGTCGCCGTTGGCGCGGGTCAGGCCGCCGTGAGCGTACAGCCACTGTCCGGTATCGCGCGCCAGCACTTCGCTCCACAGGTAGGCGTAGTAGCCGGCGGAATAACCGCCGCTGAAGATGTGCAGGAAGTAGGGTGAGTGATAGCGCGGCGGCACCGGTGGATAAGCCACGCCTCGCGCCTTGAGCGCCGCACGTTCAAAGTCCATCACCTGGCCGGCGGCGGGAGCCTGGGCGGGCGTAATCTCGTACCAGGCCAGATCCAGCAGTGCCGCCTCGATGTATTCGCTGGTCAAATAGCCCTGGTTGAAATTCTGCGCGCTGACCACCTTGTCCAGCAGCGCCTTCGGCATCGGCTCTCCGGTCTGGTAATGGTGCGCGAAATGCGCTACCACATTCGGGTCACGTGCCCACATCTCATTGAACTGCGACGGGTACTCGACGAAGTCGGTCGGCACATTGGTGCCCGAGAGCAGTGGATAGTCGACGTTCGACAGCATGCCGTGCAGGGCATGCCCGAATTCATGAAACAGGTCGGTGACCTCGGTGAAGCTCAGCAGCGTCGGTGCGCCCGGGGCCGGCTTCACGAAGTTCAGGTTGTTGACCACCACGGGTTTCTGGCCCAGCAGCTTCGATTGCGAAACATACTGGCTCATCCAGCCGCCACCCTCTTTGTTGTCGCGCGCGTAGTAGTCCGCCAGGAACAACGCCAACGGTGAACCGTCGGCATCGAACACGTCGAACACGCGCACATCACTCTGGTAGACCGGCAGGTCGTGGCGTTCCTTGAAGCTCAGTCCATAGAGTTCATGAGCGACATAGAACACGCCATCCTGCAGCACCCGGTTGAGTTCGAAGTAAGGCTTGACCTGTTCGCTGTCGAAGTCATAGCGCTGCCGCCGGATCTGCTCGGAGTAAAACTGCCAGTCCCAGGGCTCGAGGCGAAAGCGCGGCGTGTGCCGCGCCGCGGCCTGGGCGTCGATCAGGCGCTGTATGTCGGCCGCCTCGACTCGCGCCACCCGCAGCGACGCGGCTCCCGTCTGGCGCAATAACTGCTCGGCCGCAGGCACATCATGAGCGGTATTGCCGGCCAGCACGTAGGCCGCGTGCGTGGGAAACCCGAGCATTTGCGCCCGCTCGGCGCGCAATTTGACGATCTGCGTGATGATGGGCCTGTTGTCGGTGGCGCCAGCGCGGGCGCGATCGCTCGCGGCGCGATAGATGCGCTGGCGCAGCGTACGGTCCTTGAGCTGCGCCAGCAGCGGCTGGGTAGTGGTGTTCTCCAGCGCGATCAGCCAACGGCCGCTCAGATTGCGTGCCTTGGCGGCGGCGGCGGCCGCGTCGATCTGCTGGCTCGACAGGCCATCGAGTTTCGAGAGCTGATCGACCACGACGGCGCCCTCGCGCGCAGCCCGCAATACGTTTTGCCGGAACCGCGTGGCCAGCGAGGACAGTTGCTCATCGAGCTGGCGCAGCTTGAGCTTGTCGGGTTCGCTCAGTTGCGCGCCGGCGCGCACGAAATCGCTGCGATAGCGCTCGAGCAGTTGCCGCGATTCGGCATCGAGCGGCAGTGTCGAACGCTGCGCGTACAAGTTTTCGATGCGGGCGAACAATGCCGGGTCGAGATAAATGGCATCCTGGTGGGCCGCAAGCTTTGGCGCCAGCTCGTTCTCGAGCCGCAAAATCGCCGGATCGCTGTTGGAGCTGGCCTGATTGAAGAAAGTCGTCGCCACGCGGGTCAGCAGGTCGCCTGAGCGCTCCAGCGCGACGATGGTGTTGTCAAAGCTGGGCGCCTGGGAATCGTTGGCAATGGCTGCGACCTCGGCGAGCTGCGCGGCCATGCCGGCCTCGAATGCCGGCCCATAGTCGGTATCGCGAATACGATCGAATGGCGGATACTCGAACGCCAGCGCACTGGGCTGCGCGAATGGATTGTCGGCACTCAGGTCGGCGGCCAGCGCCTGCGTCGCCTGCGTCGCCTGCGTCGCCAGCGCTGCGAAGATAAGCAGTAGCGGTTTGGCGGCGCTCATTGCCGGCGCAGATGCGAAGCGGCCAGAAACCGGCGCACCTGCTCGCCGAGCAATTCGTAACAGGCCTGGTAGGAGTGATCCAGCGCCGTAGTGCTCGGCAGGTAATCCAACAGCTGCAGCGGGCGCGGAGCGAGCTGGCCGACCGGAGCGGGTACCACCGCCAGACCGGCGGCGGCAAATTCATGCGATGCGCGCCACACGTGCATGGCGCTGGTCACCAGTATGATTCGCTGAATACCATCCCGCTTGAGCATGGCCGCGGCATTGCGGGCGTTTTCAAAGGTGTCGTAGGCCTTGTCGTCCACCCAACGCGGGTCGAGGTCGAAATTTCGTCGCAGCGTCATGCGCATCGCGGCCACCTCGTTGGCGAAGCCGGTCACCAGTATGGGCAGATCGGTACGCCGCGCTATCCAGGCGCCGTAGCTCAGCCTCTGCAGCATTTCCGGTTCGGCGGCGGGGCCGCCGTACTCCGGCGCAAAATCGTGCTGGCCGCCGCCGCCGAGGATCACGATGGCCTGGGCGCCGCCGAGCTGGTTCAAATCCAGCGCCGGGTAATGCTCGGCCATGCGCACGATGCCATTGGCGATCAGCGGCGTCGACAGCAGCCACAACGAGCCCAGGCCGAGGATCAGCAGCGCGCGTGCCAGGCGCGGCCGGCGCCCGAGCAGAAACAGGCCGATGAACGCCAGGATGATCGGTCCTGCTGGCGGCAGCAGCACGTACCGCAGCAAGGTCTTGAGATGCAGCAGCAGCATGAGCCCGTGCCAGCCGATCAGCCGATGCTGCGCAGCGCCTCGGCCACGGTGCCGAAGATCTGTTCAATCTGCGCCGGCTCGACGATCAGCGGCGGGGACAACGCCAGCGTGTCGCCGGTGTAGCGGATCAGCACGCCGCGCTCCAGGCAGCGCAGGAACACCTCGTAGGCGCGGGTGCCGGGTCGTTGTGGGCGCGGCTCGAGCTCGATGCCGGCGACCAGGCCGAGATTGCGGATGTCGCGCACATGCGGGGCATCGCGCAGAGCGTGCGCGCAGTCTTCGAATTTCCCCGACAGCGATCGGGCGCGTGCAAACAGACCCTCGCGCTCATAGATATCCTGTGCCGCGATGGCCGCAGCCACGGCCATGGGATGCGCTGAATAGGTGTAGCCATGGAATAGTTCGATGGCGCCGGGCTCAGCGGCGCCGACGACGGTGTCGTAGATCACGCGATTGACCGCCACGGCTCCCAGCGGCACGGCAGCGTTGTTGATGCCCTTGGCGAGCGTGATGATGTCGGGGGTCAGGCCGAAATACTCGCTGGCGGTAGCGGTGCCGAGCCGGCCGAAGCCGGTGATCACTTCATCGAAAATCAGCAGCAGACCGTGGCGGGCGCAGAGGGCGTGCAGCCGTTCGAGGTAGCCGACGGGCGGCACCAGCACGCCGGCGGAGCCGGCCAGAGGTTCGACGATCACACCGGCGATGCTCGAGGCATCGTGCAGTACCACCAGACGCTCGAGTTCATCCGCCAGGTGGGCACCCCAGGCGGGCTGACCGCGGGAGAATGCGGCCTCGGCCACATTGAGCGTGTGCGGCAGGTGGTCAACTCCCGGCATCAGGTTGGCGGTGAAGCTCTTGCGGTTGGCAGCGATGCCGCCCACCGAAATACCGCCGAAGCCCACGCCGTGGTAGCCGCGTTCACGGCCGATGAAGCGAACGCGCTGCGCCTGCCCGCGCGCACGGTGGTAGCTCAGCGCAATTTTCAGCGCCGTATCGACCGATTCGGAGCCGGAGTTGGTGAAGAAGATCCGGTCCAGTCCAGCCGGCATGAGTCGCGCCACGCGACTGGCGGCCTCGAATGCCAGAGGATGGCCCATCTGAAAGCCGGGAGCGAAGTCGAGCTCGCGGCTCTGGCGGGCGATCGCCTGCGCGATCTCGGGGCGGCAGTGGCCGGCATTCACGCACCACAGCCCGGCAGTACCGTCGAGGATGCGCCGCCCATCGTGGCTCGTGTAGTACATGCCGCTGGCGCTGACCAGCAGCCGTGGCGCGGCCTTGAATTGTCGATTGGCCGTGAACGGCATCCACAGCGCGTCGGTGTCGGGCAATGGCATCGCTTCCGGATTCATTGCAATATTCTACAGCTCCGCCTGATCCAGCAGAGCTTCGATGCGCGCGCGCGCCACCTGCCCGGCGCTCACGGCTTCGGCATCCGGCAGCAGTTGCTCGAGCACGCGCTGCTGAGCTGCACCGCGGCGCTGCGCCTCGGCGTAGGGAATTTCCGGGTGGAACATGACCATGGAGTAGCGCGGAATGAAGCGCTCCGGGAACTGCCGCTCCAGCGCGGCCGCGAGCTGCTGCTTGCGCACGAACTGCGGCGATCGCACGGCATCGCGCATCTCCTGGTAGTTCTCCAGCGCCATGGCGGCAATGGCCGCGGTATCGGGCCGGCGCTCGCGCTCGAAGCGCTCGAACACGGCCTGCGCGCCGCCGCTGAGCATCTGGTCGAGCAGGCGGCAATCCTCGAAACCGCAGTTCAGGCCCTGGCCATGGAAGGGCACGATCGCGTGTGCGGCATCCCCAAGCAGCAGGATCCGTCGCTCGAACTGCCAGCGCTCGCAGTACACGGTGCCGAGCTGACCCTGAGGATGCGCTGCAAACTGCTGCGTCAGATCGGGGATGGCGCGCGCGGCATCGGCGAATTGCCGCTGGAAGAAGTCTCGCACGGCCCCGGCATCCTGCAGTTGATCGAAGCCGCCTACACCGTGGCGCGGCAGGAACAGGGTGGCGGTGAAACTGCCGTCGGTATTGGGCAGTGCAATCAGCATGTAGCCGCCGCGCGGCCAGATGTGCAATGCCCGCGGTTCGAACGCATAGCGCCCGACGCGCGCACGCATTGGCGGGCACGGCCAGCTCCTTGTAGTCGTGATCAAGCAGCTGCTCGTGCGCCTGTACGACACCGCGCGCACGCAGCGCTGTGCGTACCGCCGAGCCGGCGCCGTCGGCCGCGAGCAGTAGCGCGAAGTCTTCGCTGTAGCTGCGGCCAGTGCGTTCGTCGCGCAGCGCCAGCGCGCCGCCGAGGTCCAGGTCGAGGCAGCGGGTATCGAAGCGCAGCTCAATGCCGGGAGATTGGGCGGCAGCCTCCAGCAGTATCTGGTTGAGCCGCTCGCGGCTCATGGCGTAGATGACTTCCGCGTCGTTCTGGCCGTAGCGCAGGAACTGCAGGGCGCCCTGCTCATCGTGCAGCATGCGCCCCGGCATGGGCATCATCGCGGGAGCGATGCGCTCGAGCAGACCGGCGTGCTCGAGCGCCAGCATGCCGCGCGCCGCCATGGCCAGGTTGATCGAGCGGCCGTGTTCGGGCGCGCTCGTGCGTGGATCCGGGCGACGCTCGATCAGGCGTACGCTGTGGCCGCGGTTGGCCAGCATCAGGGCCATCAGCGTGCCGACCGGACCGGCACCGATCACGGTATAGCCGGGCGTCGGCGGCATGTCAGTGCGGCTCGCGGGCCGCGGCCGTGAGCTGCCATGCCGCGCGCAGCACGTCCTCGAAGCTGTTATAGAGCGGCACCGGCGCGAGGCGAATGATGTCCGGCTCGCGCCAGTCGCCGATCAGGCCGCGCGCAGCCAGTGACTGGAATACCTGCCGGCCGCGCTGTGCACCGGCCTGCACGCGCAATGACAACTGACAGCCGCGCCGCTCGGGCTCGCCCGGCGTCACGATCGCCAGCTCCTCGCCCGCGAGCCTGTGCAGCAGTGACTCGAGATACGCGGTCAGCGCCAGGGATTTGTGCCGCAAGGCCGCCATGCCGGCTTGCGCAAACAGCGGCAGCGAGGCGCGCAATGGTGCGCTGGAAAAAACCGGTGGATTGCTGACCGCCCAGCCCGCGGCCCCGGCAGCGGCGTGGAATTCCGGCCTCATTTCGAAACGCGTCGCCGCCTCGTGGCCCCACCAGCCGGCCAGTCGTGGCAGATCGGTACGGCGCAGATGCCGTTCGTGTATGAAGGCGCCGCCGATCGCACCGGGGCCGCCGTTGAGATACTTGTAGCTGCACCAGGCGGCGAAATCGACACCGTCATCGTGCAAGCTTAAAGGCACGTTGCCGATGGCGTGCGCCAGATCGAGCCCGACACAGGCGCCGGCGGTGTGCGCGGCGTGCACGATGCGCGGCAGCTCGAAGTATTGCCCGGTGCTGTATTGCACGCCGGGCCAGAGCACCAGGGCCAGCTTCGGTCCGCTCGCGAGCATGCACTGCTCGATATCCTCGCCGCGCAACAGCTGCTCGCCGGGACGCGGCGCAAGTTCGATCAGCTCGCGCGCCGGGTCGAGGCCATGCCAGGCAATCTGTGCCGCGACCACGTGCCGATCGGAAGAAAACGCGCCGGCCTCGATCAGGATAGCGCTGCGCTCCGGAGTCGGGCGATAGAAACTCGCCAGCAGCAGATGCAGGTTCACGCTCAGCGAGTTCATCGCCACCACTTCCGCCGGCAGCGCGCCGCTCAGCTGCGCCAGAGGCGCTTGCAATTGTTCGGCGTAGCCGATCCATGGGTGCCGGGCCTGCTCATGGCCCAGGACCGCCAGCCGCTCCCAATCCTCGATCTCGGCATCGACCATGGCGCGGGCTGCCACCGGCGCCACGCCCAGGGAATGCCCGCACAGATACAGCAGCGGCCGACCGTCGCTGCCGCAGGGCAGCGCAAAGCGGCTGCGCAGATCCCGCAGCGGATCGGCCGCATCCTGCGCGCGCGCCCATTCGATGGAGTCGCTGGGCGCCATGCGCTAGGCCGCCCGCAGCGGATAGAGCATGGGCCGCGAGGGCACGGCATCGCCGGCGATCGCCGGCGCGTGCAGGGCCAGCAGGTACCAGCCGTCGGCAATGCCATCGGCGATGTAGGCCAGTTCGGTGATGGTGGCCTCCGGGCGCTGCGCCTGCGCCAGCTGCGTGCTGCCGGCCGGCAGTCCGAAGAAAATACGGTGTGCCGTCAAGGCGCCGTCGTCGCTGGCGCGATCGGCGGACGGCACATCGAGTACCAGGTGTTCGATGCCGCGGGCCACCAGCTCGGTGACCGCCTGCGCCGACAAGAAGGGCGCCGCAGCGGAACTGTGTTCGGTAAATTTCTGCCGCTCGTTGGGTTGCGTGCGGATGACCGCGGCGCGCGCGCCCAATCGCGGCGAAGGCGGCGCCGGCCACGCCTGCTCGAGCGCGGCGCGCGTGATCAGCCGGTCCGCGTCCTGCGCGGGCGGCAGCGTGCTCTCGGTGCTGTCGGCAGCCAGCTCGGGCTCGACCGTCAGCAGCACCGCCAGCAGCAGCCGTTGCGGAATCAGGCCCTGGACGTCGACCCGCTCGACGGTAAGGTGCCCGACGCTCTCAGTGTGCGTACCGTTGGCATGCGGCGTGAGCGTCAGCACGCTGCAGTTGCAGCTGGCGCCGTGAATCACGCGGCCATTGAACGCGCCCACCTCGAGCGGCACGCTGGCGGCGGCCGCGGCGCCGAAGCAGCGCAGCTGCGGCCCGTGAAAATCCAGCACGCGCGCCAGGCTCAGGCCCGCGGCCAGATCCGCGAGCAGTGCCACACCGTCGATGTCCAGGCGCGCCCACTGGGTACGCTCACTGCGAGCCATGCGCGGCATCCGCCGGCGCCGGCGGCTCCATGACGGCGTGGCAGTGTTTACAGGTGCGCAATGACAGGCTGCCGAAAAAGCGCTTGAACACCGGCGGGAACTGGGTCTCGATGTCGGTGAGCGCAAAGAACTCCTGGTACAGCAGCCGCTGGCAGCGCTCGCAGTACCACTGCAGGCCGTCCTGCTCTCCCGGACGCCGGCGACGCTCGATCACCAGTCCCACCGAGTCGGCATAACGCTGCGGCGAATGCGGCACGTTGGGCGGCAGCAGCAGCATCTCGCCGGCGCGCATGGGCAGCTCGGTGATGGCGCCATCCTGTACCACCCGCAGCGTCATGGCCCCTTCCATCTGATGGAAGAACTCCTCGGCCGGGTCGACATGAAAGTCTTTGCGGCTGTTGGGGCCGCCAACCGCCATGACGATGAACTCGCTATCCTGGTAGATCAGTTTGTTGCCCACGGGCGGACGCAGCAGATGCCGGTTGGCCTCAATCCAGTGCTTGAAGTCGATGGGACGGAGAGTTTGCATGTCGACGATTTCCGACATTATCCGCAGGGCGAGATTCGCGTATGGTAAGCGTATTGCCGCAGGGTGGCGACTTTGGACACGCGGATATGTTGAATGATGTCATGCCGAAACGGGCCGGATCGACCGCGGTGGCGCTGCTGTTGTGTGCCGGGCTGGCGGGTTGCGCCATGCATTGGCCCTGGAGGCACGGGCCGGCGCCGGCGCCCCAACCGGTTCAGGATCTGACCATCGAGTCGGCGGCTCAGATCCTGCAATTCTGGGACCGCAATACGCTGCAGCTGGATCTCACCGCAGTGCGTGGCGACGGTGGCGCGACCCTGACACCCGTGGCCGCACGCGGCTGGCCGATACGGCTGGAGTTTCGCGTGCAGCCGGGAAGCGTGGCACACCTGGAAGTGCAGGGCCGCGAGCGCATCGTGTTCGAGGTTCCGGCACAAGGCGCGCCGGTGACGTTCAGGCTTGCCCCCGATGCCTACGTGCCCGATACCCCGCAGATCAGTCTTCGATGGTACGCGGCTGACGACTCGGCACACTGACCGGGAGCGAATCGCGCGCGTCGAGATTGAACGCGCTCAGGGTCCCGCCCCAGACGCAGCCGGTGTCCAGCCCGAGCACGTGATCGGCGCCATAGAAACCCAGCGCGGACCAATGACCGAAGACGATGCGCGCGCCGCTGCTGGCGCGGCGCGGCGCCTTGAACCATGGCATCCACGGCGCCGGCGCTGACTCGGGTTTGCCCTTCTGTTTGAAATCGATGCGCCCGTCCGCCGTGCAAAATCGCAAGCGCGTGAGCACGTTGACCGCAAAGCGCAGGCGCTCCACGCCTGAGAGCTCGCTGTGCCAGCGATCGGGCTGATCGCCGTACATCGCCGACAGCAGCGTCTTCGGATCGCTGGTCAGCGAGCGCTGCACCTCGCGCGCCAGCTCCAGGGTCTGGGCAACCGTCCATTGCGGCACCACCCCGGCGTGCAACAGCAGATCTGCGTGCGCGGGCTCGTAATGCGCCAGCGGCCGCTGCAGCAGCCATTCGAGCAACACGTCGCGGTCCGGGGCCTGCAGAATCTCGCTCAGCGTGTCGCTCTTGCGCAGCTTCGCCCCGACCAGCGCCACCGCCAGCAGATGCAGATCATGATTGCCCAGTACGCAGCGGGCGTTATCGCCCAGGGCGCGCACCAGCCGCAGTACCTTGAGCGAGTAGGGGCCGCGATTGACCAGATCGCCCACAAACCACAGTTGATCGCGGTCGGATTTGTAGCCGATACGCTCGATCAGTTGTGCGAGTTCCTGCGCGCAGCCCTGAACGTCGCCGATGGCCCAGCGCGCCATGCGCGTTAATGCAGCATTCCCGGCATGGCCAGTCGAAACGCCGGAATATCCGCATCGAACCGGGCGCCATCGTCGGTCACCATCTGATAGCTGCCCTGCATGGCACCCACCGGCGTTTCCAGTACCGCGCCGCTGGAATAGCGAAAGCCCTGGCCCGGCTTGAGATGCGGCTGTTCGCCCACGACCCCATCGCCACGCACTTCCTGCACGCGACCGTTGGCGTCGGTGATCACCCAGTGCCTGGTGAGCAACTTTGCCGGTACCTGGCCTTCATTGCGGATGGTGATGGTGTAGGAGAACACATAGCGGCCTTCGCGCGGCTCCGACTGCTCCTCCAGGTACGCGGTCTGTACCTCGACACTGATCTTGTGACGCACGCTGGTCATGTCCGGGGCTGCGGCGTCCAATTCAGCGCACGCGCACGGCCAGCACGTCGCAGGGCGCGCCGTGCAGCACCGAATCTTCGGTACGGTGGATCAGTATGGACAGTCCATGGCGTTCGCGACAACCCAGCACGATCAGATCGCTATGCTGTTCGCGCGCGTGGCGCAGTATTTCGACCTTGGCGCTGCCGGCCTCGACGGCGCCGGCGTGCGCCGCCAGCCCCAGCTCGCGCACCAGGGTGTGCATCTGGGTTTTCGCGCGCGCCATGATCTGATCGTCGATCTGCATCACCGGTACCAGCGAGTCGCTCATGGGCTCGATCGGCATGAACTCCACCACGTGCAGCAGCCGCACCTCGCCATTTCCGGCCTGCGCGAGTTCGCACGCTCGCGCGACCACGGCGCGAGAGTCCTCGGTCAGGTCGATGGCGGCCAGGATGCGCCGATAAGCGGTCATGAAGGCTCCGGTCTGATCGCGGCCAGGGCCGCAGCCGCAAGCTTAACGGATCATGGCGGTGGCCGCGCGCGCGGCCGCGGCGGCGCCCGCCAACGCGCCGAACTGTGCCGCGGCCAGCGTTTCGGCGCGGGCGCCGGGGTCTATGCCCAGCGCATCGATCGCCTCGGCCGCCAGATATTGTCGCAAAGCATTGCGCAGGGTTTTGCGCCGCTGACCAAAAGCCGCGCTGACCACTGCGGCGTACAGCGGTTCGCGCGACCACGCCGGCGGCGCAGCGATGACGCTCAGGCGCACTACCGCCGAGCTGACCTTTGGCGCCGGGCGGAATGCACCGGCGCCCACATCGAGCAGGCGCGTGGCGGTAACGCGCGGCGCGAGCATCACGGTGAGCCGGCCGTAGGAGTCGCTGCCTGGATCCGCGACGATGCGATCGACCACCTCCTTCTGCAGCATGAAGTGCATATCGGCGATGGCGTCGGCGGCATCGAGCAATCGGAACAGCAACGGCGTCGAGATGTTGTAAGGCAGGTTGCCGATCACGCGCAGCCGCGCGCCGCGCGCCGCCGCCAGCGCACGCCAATCCATCTTGAGCGCATCGGCTTCATGCAGCACCCAACGCGGCTCGGCGGCAAAGCGCGTGCGCAGTGCGGCGGCCAGGTCACGGTCGATCTCGATGGCGTCGAGCTGCCCGGCCGCGGCCAGCAGGCGCGGCGTGAGCGCGCCCATACCCGGACCGATCTCCACCGCCGCGTCACCCGGTTGCAAGGCGATGACATCGACGATGCGCGCGATGACGGCAGGATCGTGCAGGAAATGCTGGCCAAAGCGCTTGCGAGCCCGGATCACGGGCGGCTGGCGCTCATGCTCGCTGCCAGCTCGATGGCTGCCATCAGGCTGCCGGCGTCGGCTCGGCCGCTGCCCGCCAGATCCAATGCGGTGCCATGATCCACCGAGGTGCGCACGATCGGCAGCCCCAGGGTCACGTTCACGGCGTGGCCGAAGCCGGCATGCTTGAGTACCGGCAGTCCCTGATCGTGGTACATCGCCAGCACCGCGTCGTAGCCCGCCAGATGCCGGGGCACGAACAGGGTATCGGCCGGTATGGGACCGTCGACACTCAGCCCCAGCCCGCGTGCCTGCGCGATCGCCGGGGCAATGACGCGCTGCTCCTCATCGCCCAGATGACCGCCTTCCCCGGCGTGCGGATTGAGGCCGCAGACGGCGATACGCGCGCGCGCGAGGCCCCAGTAACGCTGCAGGTCCCGGGACAGGATCTGCAGTACCTGCAGCAGGCCGGGCGTGCTCAGCGCCTCACTGACCGCACGCAGCGGCAGGTGCGTGGTCGCGAGCGCCACGCGCATGTTGGCGGCCACCAGCATCATGACCGGCAACGGCGCCGCGGTGCGCGCGGCGATGTATTCGGTGTGGCCGGTGAAGGCGATGCCGGCATCGTTGATGAGACTCTTCTGCACCGGCGCGGTCACCATGGCGCGAAATTCGCCGGCCAGGCAGCCGTCCACCGCACGGTCGATCAACGCCAGCACCGCCGGCGCGTTGGCACGCTCCAGTCGGGCCGGCAGCGCAGGCACTGCCAGCGGCTGATGCAGCACGCTCAGCGAGCCGGCCGCACGCTCGACTTCGCCACCCGGCGCATAGTCACGAAGCTGGATCTCGAGGCCGAGGGCCAGGGCGCGCTGCTGCAGCATGGTGCGATCGCCCAGACACACCAGTGCAAAGCCACGCGGCTTGCTGGCGGCCGCCAGGCACAGGTCGGGGCCGATGCCGGCAGGTTCACCCGAGGTCAGCGCAATCGCGGTGGCCGGCCTCAGAGCCGCAGCTCGACATAGGATTCGTCGCGGATCTGCTGCAGCCACAATTCCGTGGCCTCCTCGACGCGGCTGTCGCGCAGCGCCTCGAATGCGCGTTCACGGGCCGCATCGGCGGTATTGTCGAAATCGCGATGACCGAGCAACTGCACGATGTGCCAGCCGTATTGCGTGCGGAAAGGCTGGCTGATCTCATCGACCTTGAGCGTTTCGACCACGGCGGCAAATTCCGGCACGAATGAATCGGCCTGGGTCCAGCCCATGTCGCCGCCATTGACCGCAGAGGCCGAATCCTTGGAATTGATCTTCGCCAACACCGCGAAGTCTTCCTTGCCGGCAAGGATCTGATCGCGCATGTGCGTGAGTTTCTGCCGCACGGTGGCATCGTCTTCAATCTCGGTGGTCTTGAGCAGGATATGCCGCAGGTGCACCTGCTGGATGATATGTGCACCGCCCGCGGCCCGGGTCTCGTTGAGCTTGACGATGTGAAAGCCGCTGGGGGTCTGCAGCACCTCGCTGACCTCGCCGGGCTTCATGCGGGCAATGACGTCGGCCAGGAAGGTCGGCAGCTCGGTGCCCTTGCGCCAACCCAGCGCGCCGCCATCGAGCGCCGTTTCGCTGGCCGAGTAGCTGATCGCGAGCTTGCCGAAGTCCTCGCCGCCGCGGGCACGTGCGTCGATTTCCTGTGCGTGTTTGGCGGCCTGCGCGACCTGCGCCGGGTTCGCGTCCTGCGCCACCGCAATCAGAATATGCGACACGTTGTATTCGTTGGCGGCCGAGGCGGTCTTCTTCTCGTGCTCCAGGTACTGATCGAGCTCATGCGGGGTGATGCTGATGCGTTGAACCACGTCGCGCGAGCGCAGCATCTGGCGCGCAATCTCGCGCCGCAGCTCGGTGCGGTATTCGCTGTAGTCAACGCCATCGGCCGCAAGCTTCGCCGGCAATTGCTCCAGTGTCACGCCTTCGCGTCGGGCGATGTCGTCCATCGCGGCGTTGACCTGTTCGTCCGAGACCTTGATGCCGGCACGATCGGCGTGCTGGGCCTGGATCTCCTCGAGCACCAGGCGGTCGAGTACCTGCTGGCGCATGACGTCGCCGGTGGGCAGGTTGACGTTCTGTGACGCCAGCCGCGCGGTGATTTCGCGCACCTGCGCGTCCAGCTCGCTCTCCAGCACCACGCCATCGTTGACCAGCGCCACCACGCGGTCGAGCAATAAGCCATCGGTGGAGATGTCTTTGTGCGGGGTACCTGGGGCACTGGCGGCAGCCGTGTCGGCGCGCGCGTTGCCCGCGAACAGCACTGCCAGCGCTGCCATGGTTGCCAGGGCTGCGAGCACGGCGATCGGTTGAGTTACGCTGCGGCGCATTAAATATCCATTTGCCTCAAGGGTTTATGCTTAAAAAATCGGCTGCCGATTGGCGGAGCTGGAGTATCCTCGAATCGACTGCTCAAGGAAAGTGGTGACCTGACTTCCGACACTGGACAGGCCGGTGAGTTCCACCTGGAACGAGACGCCACTGCTCTGTGCCCCGGTACGCGTGCTGATCGAGCGCTGCCAGAGCGCACGAATGCTCCAGCAGGCGCCGCGATACTGAAACCCGGCAAAATCCTCGATCCATTCGGGATGAATCGGCGCCGGCAGCGCCTCCGGGTTGTCGAACAGGGAGTACACCGCGCGCGCGTAGGCGTCCCAGTGAGCGGCGATCGGCCAGGCCACGGAGCCGTCGATCTGCGACAGCTGGCCGCTGCGATAGCGGTAACTGATGTTGGCCACCTGCTGGTTGTTGGCGTGATATTGCAGTGTCAGCTCATCCTGCTCGATCGCGGAAACGGACGGATTGGAGGCCACATCCAGCTGCAGGTTCCAATTCTTGTAGGCGCTCAAAATCAGTTCCGCGATCAGGCTCGAGGTGTTGACGGCATTGGCTGCCTGATCGGGCAGGGTCACGCGCGTGGGCTGAAAATACACCGCCTGGCCAATGGTCGCGCTCAGGTAACGCGTGCCGCTGGCAGCGTCGAACATCTGCGTGGTCAGGCCGAGCGTGAGGCCATTCTCATCGCCGACGCGGTCAATGCCGACGAAGCGATTGGGGCGAAACAGCTCGATCAGGTTCGGATCCGGGGTCGAGGAATCAAATATCGGCAGCTGGCTCTGGTCGCGATAGGGGATGTAGACATACATCGCACGCGGCTCGAGCGTGACATTGCTGGTGCCGCCCGAGCCGCTCAAACGCTCGAATTCAAGGCCGGTGTCGACACTCACGATCGGCAGGCTGCGCTGCGGGGAGCTGCTATCGCCCTGGCTATCGGTGTCGCGCAGCGCATATTGCGTGAATTCCCAGGCGACGTTGGGTCTGAGGAAATAGCCGGGCCCACTGAAGTCCAGGCCCACCCGCGGCATGGCATCCAGCCGCCAGCCGCTGACGTTGGCCATGGCGTTGGGCAGCGTGTTGGGCAGATTGCAGGCATTGGGTTCGCCACAGGCGGCCAGCGCAGTGCACGGGTTGCACCCGGCGCGGGTGAAATTCACCAGCTCGCTGTCGAAGCCGGTTTGCAATTGCGTCCAGTCCCTGGGCGACCACAAGGCCGCGGCCGTGAGGCGCGGAAGTTGTATGTACGGCCGCTCATCCACCGGCAGCGTGTCGTCGAGGGTCTGATAGCCCACCATCTCGGCGCGCAGATTCCAGATATCGTCGCGATGGCCGATGGCGATGCTGCGCGTCAGGAACGGCGTGCTGGTGCTCTCCGTGCCCTGCGTGAAATCTTCGAAATACTCGCCATCGCTGACGTTGTCGATGTTGGTGTCGATGCGCGTGTTCCAGCCCAGCTGGTAACGATCGATCAGGCGCACGAAGCTGCGGCTGTCACCGGTTTGCCGATCGTACGGCATCAGGTTGGCGTCGAGGGTGCCGCGATTGGCATCGGTCAGCAGCCGGTACTCGGCTCCCAGGTCCAGGCCGCGGGTCGAATAGACCGTGGGCGTGAAGGTGGCGTCCTGGTTGGGCGCAATGTTCCAGTACCACGGCACACCCAGAAATGCGCCGCTGAGCGAGGAGCTGCCGAAATTCGGAAACAACACACCGCTCTGCCGCGCACTGCTGAGCGGAAAGGAAATCCAGGGCAGATACAGGATGGGTACGCCCTCCAGATCCACCGTGGCGCCATGGCCGGTGCCGCGACCGGCAACGGTGTCGAGCGTGAGCTCGCGGGCGCGGATCTGCCAGTCGGCACGCGGCGGCGGACAGCTGCTGTAGACCACGTGGCGCAGCGTGATCACCTTGGCCGGTGTCATCGACATCTGCTCGGCCGAGCCGTGGCCGGGTTGCTGCAGCAACTGGAAGTCACCGTGGCTGAACTGCGCGCCCTGTTCGCTGTAATGCCCGGCGTCACCTTGCAGCAGCACCACCGGGTCCCGGTAGCGCACCGCGCCGCTGGCCTGGAGACTGTTGTCATTGCGATCGTAGGTGAGTTTATCAGCCTGAATTTCGCGATCGCCCAGGTGCACGTCGACATGGCCGGAGAGTTCCGTGCGGCCATCGGTGCCGGCAGTGAGTTGCTCGGCGCTGTAGGTAACATCGCCGGTGAGTGCGCTGCCGCCGCCGAGCAGCGACTGGATTGAAGTGCCGCCTGCACCCGGCGCCGGACTGGCCGCGGCCAGCAGCACCGGTGCGCTTTGCCAGGGCTCGATGCACGGGGCGTCGGCGGCCCGAACCGCCAGGGGCAGCGCGCAGCACAGTGCCGCGCCACACAGCGCGCACAGATGCAGGGAAGAATCCATGTGGGTCTCATTATAATGACCACACATGAGCGCCGGTGATTTACGCCTCGAGCAACTCCAGCACTGGCTGCGCGAGGAGCTGCAGTGGCCGCTGGTGCGAGTGGCGCCGGCCTCCGCCGATGCCAGCTTTCGACGCTATTTCCGCATCTGGCGCGCTGATGGCGCGACCCGCATCGTCATGGACGCACCGCCCGACAAGGAGGACATCGGGCCGTACCTGCAGGTCTCGGCATTGCTCGAGCGCTGCGCGGTGCACGTGCCGCGAATCGAGTCCAGCGACAAGCGGCGCGGGTTTGTGCTGCTGGAAGATCTCGGCTCGAGTTCGTATCTGTCACGGCTGCACGGCGGCGGCGACGTCGAGGCGCTGTATCACGATGCTCTATCGGCGCTGCTGCGCATTCAGGTCGCAGGACGCGAGGCCGCGCGCGAGCTGCCAGCCTACGATCGCAGCACACTGGCACGCGAGATGGAACTGATGCCGCAATGGTTCTGTGAGCGCCACCTGCGCTTTACGCTCGCGGACGCGGAGCGCTCGCTGATCGATGCCACCTTCGAGTTCCTGATCGCCGAGGCGCTGGCGCAGCCCGTCGTGTTCGTTCACCGCGACTATCATTCGCGCAATCTCATGGTGCTCGGCGCCGGCAACCCGGGTGTCATCGACTTTCAGGACGCGCTTGCAGGTCCCTGCGGGTATGACCTGGTATCGCTGCTCAAGGACTGCTACATCGACTGGCCACGTGCGCGCGTAGAGGGCTGGGTCAGCGGCTATCGCGCCCGCCTCATTGCCGCCGGCGGCGATGGCGGCCGCGACCAATTGCTGTTCCTGCGCTGGTTCGACTTGATCGGCCTGCAGCGCCATATCAAGGTGCTGGGGATTTTCGCACGGCTGTGGTACCGGGATGGCAAGAGCGGCTACCTGGATGATCTGCCGCGCACGCTGGAATACGTGCGCGATACCGCGCGGCGCTACCCGGAGCTGCAGCAGTTTTCGCGATGGGTGGAGACGCGGCTGGTGCCGGCGCTGGCCCCGGCCAATGAGCGCGCGCGCGCCGGGGTGCCCTCGTGACGCTGGCGGGCGTGCGCCGCGCCATGCTGCTGGCCGCCGGCCGCGGCGAGCGCATGCGGCCGCTGACCGATCAAACACCCAAGCCATTGCTGCACGTGCGCGGCAAGCCCCTGATCGTGTATCACCTCGAGCAGCTCGCGCGCGACGGCGTGCGCGAGGTGGTGATCAATCTCGCCTGGCTGGGTGCGCGCATTCGCGCCGAACTCGGCGACGGCAGTACCTGGGGACTTTCGATCCGCTACAGCGATGAAGGCGCGCGCGCGCTCGAGACCGGCGGCGGCATCTTCAAGGCGCTCCCCTGGTTGAGCGGGGAGCCGTTCCTGGTCGTCAATGCCGATGTCTACACGGATTTTGATTTCGCCACCTTGCAGATTGCGGACGACGCCTGGGCGCAGCTGCTGCTGGTTCCGAACCCGCCGCATCACGCCGAGGGCGATTTTGCGCTGGAACACGGAAGGGTGGTCGCGCAGGGAACTCCGCGCTGGACCTATGCGGGAATCGGCGTGTTTCGCCCGGAACTGTTCCGCGGCTGCCAGCCCGGCCGCTTTGCGCTACTGCCCTTATTGCAGCGGGCGATTGCCGCCCGGCGGCTGCAGGGCGAGATCTATACCGGTCAATGGAGCTGACGTCGGCACCGCCGAACGGCTCGCGGCCCTGCAGTGATAGCTGCCACGGCGGTCCCGGTTCAATTCCGGTAAAATTGCGGCCGCAACAAGTCAAGTCAAGCGTACATGAGCACCCGCAAGCAAATCCCGATCCTCACCGAGGCCGCCGCCGGCCCGGCGGTGCGCAGTGGCGAGAAATACCAGACGCTGCAGGGTTTCAGTGCCATCAAGGATGGCATGAAGGCGCACGGCGAATCCGATCGTCGCGGCCTGAGTGGCAAGCCGCGCTGGCTGCGGGCGCCGATCGCGGTGGGCGAGGGCTACGACTTCGTGCGCCGCACGGTGCGCGCCCATCGGCTGGCAACCGTGTGTGAGGAGGCCAAGTGCCCGAACATGGGCGAGTGCTGGAATGCCGGCACCGCCACGATCATGCTCATGGGCGCGGTGTGTACCCGCGCCTGCCGCTTCTGCGCCGTCGATACCGGCAATCCACATGGCTGGGTTGATGCCGATGAACCGGCGAATCTCGCCGACAGCGTCACGCTGATGCGGCTCAAATACGTGGTGCTGACTTCGGTCAATCGCGACGATCTGGCCGATGGCGGCGCCGCGCATTACGCGGCCTGCATCCGTGCCATCAAGCAGCGCAATGCCGCCATCGCCGTGGAAGCGCTGACGCCCGATTTCCAGGGCGTATTGCGCGATGTGCAGACGGTGCTGGACGCCGGGCCGGAGGTGTTCGCGCAGAACGTGGAAACCGTGCGGCGGCTGACCCATCCGGTACGTGATGCGCGCGCCGGCTATGAGCAGACGCTGGGCGTGTTGGCGCATGCCAAGCGGCATCGGCCGCAGGTGCTGACGAAGACCAGCCTGATGCTGGGCCTGGGCGAAACTGAGCAGGAGATCGCCGAATGCATGGCGGATCTGCGCGCCGCCGGCGTCGACGTGCTCACTCTGGGCCAGTATCTTCGTCCGACGGTGAATCACCTGAGCGTGCAGCGATTTGTGACGTCCCGAACAGTTCGAATGCTATCGCGCATGGGGATTGGCGCGCGGCTTTCGCGAGTGCGTCGCCGGACCGCTGGTGCGCTCGAGCTATCGGGCCGAACGCGTGCTCGCGGGCAACAACGTGGGATTGTGAGCGGCGCGCACACAGCATTAGCGACGCCGCCGGCGCCCTGGGCAGGCCCGGAGATTCATTGGCTCGGGCGGGTGGCCTACGAGCCGGTCTGGCGCGCCATGCAGAGTTTTACCCGGGAACGTGATGCCGGCTCGGCCGATCAGATCTGGCTGCTCGAGCACGAGCCGGTATTCACGCTCGGCATGAATGCCGACCGCTCGCACCTGCTGGCCACCGGGGACATTCCGGTGCTGCAGATCGACCGCGGCGGTCAGGTCACCTATCACGGACCCGGGCAGCTTGTGGTCTATCCACTGATCGACATCCGTCGCGCCGGCCTGGGCGTGCGCGAGCTGGTGAAGCGCGCTCGAGCGCAGCGTGGTCGGATTACGCGGCGCAATTTGGCATCCCGGCGCAGTGCCGGGCCAACGCCCCGGGCGTATTCGTCGGGGATTGCAAGCTCGCGAGTGTGGGACTGCGCATTCAGCGCGGGGCCAGCTATCACGGCCTGGCCTTGAACGTGCACATGGATCTGGAGCCCTTTGCGCGCATCAATCCCTGCGGCTATGCCGGCCTGCAGATGACGCAGCTGTCACAACTGGGCGGCCCGGATGACGTGGCGGCGGTGGCTTCCGGGTTGGCGCCGCTGTTGTCGGCGCGGCTGGTGCAGCGATGACGGCATTGGGATTTTCCGCCGGCCTGCTGCTGGGGCTTTTGATGCTGGTGGTGCTGGTGGCGATACCGATCAAGGTGGGCGCGCACCTGGCGGATGCGCAGCGCAAGGGAATTTTCTGGTGCGCCCTGGCCGCGGTGACGGGCGTGCTGGCCGGGGATTTGGCTGCGCGCCTGTTCGGCGGCTACATCGGCGGGTCGCTGGCGGGGTTTCTGGGGTTCATCATTGCCATTCGCTACCTGCTTGGCACCACCATGGCCGGAGCCCTGGGATTGACCATCATCGCCTTCGTGGTATCGCTGTTCGGAGTATGGGCGCTGGCGCATTTCTGGTTCACGCCGGCAGTGCCCAGCGGCGGCTGGAACATCTAGTGTTATCGCTGCCATCAATCAGGCTCGCCGGGCCGCAGGATGCGGCCATGATCGCCGAGATGTCGCGCGACTATATCGAGCATGGCCTGGGATGGAGCTGGACTGCCGCTCGTGTGCTGGCGGCCGTAAACGATCGATCCACCAATACCGCCGTGCTGCACGAGCATGAGCTGCTGGTCGGCTTCGGCATCATGCATTACGGCGATGCCTCGGCTCACTTGTCGTTGCTGGCGGTGCGCCCCAACCAGCAGCAGCGCGGTCTGGGTGCGCTGCTGTTCGCGTGGCTCGAGAAGCCGGCGCTGGTTGCCGGTATCGAATGTATCCGGCTCGAAGCGCGTGCCGACAATCCCAACGCCATCGGCTTCTATCGCAAGCAGGGATTCCGCGAGTCTGGACGGATTGCCGGCTACTATCGCGGCAGCGTCGACGCCGTGCGTCTGGAGAAACGCCTTGGCCTTGCGCTGCCTGCAGCGTAGCATCGCGCAATGAAAGGCCTAATCGTTCACCTGGTAGTCAGCGCCCTGCTGCTGTGGCTGGTCAGTCAATTCGTCACCGGCATTCACATTGCCGGTTTCGGCTCGGCGCTGCTGGCCGCGCTGGTGCTGGGGGTGGTGAATTTCCTGGTGCGCCCCATCCTGGTACTGATCACACTGCCGATCACGATCCTGACGCTAGGATTATTCCTGATCGTCATCAATGCCCTGATGCTGATGCTCACCAGCGCGCTGGTGTCGGGGTTCCGGGTCGACAACTTCGTTTCGGCAATCATCGCCGGAATATTGCTCGGCCTGTTCAATCTCGTGGTCAGCGCCTTCATGCACCGCGGCGGCCGGACGTAACGGGCATCGCGAGCTGTGGCGCGACTATCGCCCCAGGAACTCGAGCGGTACCTGCACGACCGCATCCCGCTGTCGCGAGCCATGCAGGTGGCGGTGCTCGAATTGAGCGAGAACTGGGTATGTCTGGGCGCACCGCTGCCACCCAACGTGAATCATCGCGGCACCGTGTTTGGCGGCAGTGCCTGTGCGCTCTCAACCCTGGCGGCCTGGTCGCTGCTGTATTGCCGTCTCACGGATCAGGTGCCGAGCACCAGCGTGGTGCTGCAGAGAAGCTCCATGAGTTACCAGCGGCCCATCGCCCAGGCTTTCAGCGCGCGCGCAAGTCTGGCACCGGGGGCGCTGTGGCCGGAATTTCTGCGCACGCTGCAGCGGCGCGGCAAGGCCAGGATTTCGGTGGGCGCGCGGCTGATCTGCGCCGGCGAAGAGGCAGGGGTGTTCGAGGGTGAATTCGTGGCCCTGCCGGCTCAAAGCACCAGCAGCACCTGCGGACACAGTTTGAGCGCCGCGAACAGCTCTGCGATCTGAGCCTCGCTGGTGGCGCGGATCAGGTAGGTGATGCCGGTGAAATGGTTCTGGGCTGAGCTGCGCTCGGTCACCGCCGACAGGTCCACGGGCCCGGCGTGGCGCTCGACGATGGCGTCCACGCGAGTGCGCACGCCGGGCTCCGCCCGTACCATGACTTTGATCGGGTAGTCACACGGGAAGCTCACTTTCTCGGGGGCTTCGCTGGTCATAAGTGGCTGCAGTTTATTATGGCGACTGGGAATATGTGTAGGACGGTTCCGGCAGGGCTGCAGCTTGAAATTCAGGCAGTTGTGCTAAACTTGGGGGCGATCGCCCTGTGATCATGGTGACAGGATCTACGCCCGACGGCTCGTGAGAAGCTCTCTCCCTGACCGCAGTTGTTGCTCCTGCCGTTTTAGGATCTTCTAGGATCGAACTGTTCGGAGAGTGTGATTTTTATGGCGAAGATTTATGTAGGTAACCTACCGTTCACGGCCAGCGAGGCCGAGGTGCGGACCCTGTTCGCGCAGCATGGCACCGTGGAGGCCGTGTCGCTGCCGACCGATCGTGAAACCGGTCGTCCGCGTGGCTTTGGATTTGTCGAGATGAGCCAGGCCGATGCCGCTCGTGCAATCCAGAGTTTGAATGGCTATTCGATGAATGGTCGGCCACTGCGCGTCAATGAAGCCCAGGACAAGCCCCGCACTGGCGGCGGCCGCCCGGGTGGTGGGGGTGGTGGTGGTGGCGGCTTCCGTGGCAACGGGGGCGGCGGCGGAGGCGGTGGTGGCGGACGCTGGTAAGCGTCTCGCGACTCGCTGAACGCGAAAATAGGCCCGGGTCGCCCGGGCCTTTTTTATGGTGAGCGTGCTCGGCGCTATGCTGTGCATTCCGGAGCCGAACGAGGCAAGCATCGTGTCTGAGCAAATTCAATCGCTGAAGTTTCCCGGGCGCATCGGACTGGGTACCTGGAAGATGGGCGGCGTGGCCGCGGCACGCGCACACGAGATCGCCGCCGTCTCGCATGCGCTGGCAGTCGGCTACCGGCTGCTCGATACCGCCGAGATGTATGCCGACGGCGGTGCCGAGCGCATCATCGGCAGCGCTCTGCAATCCTTTGGACACGGGCGCCGCGATGAGTTGTTCATCGTCAGCAAGGTGCTGCCGGAAAATGCTTCGCATCGGGGCACGCTGCGCGCCTGCGAAGCATCGATCGCGCGCATGGGATGCGACTATCTGGACATGTATCTGCTGCACTGGCGCGGCGCGCATCCGTTCCGCGAGACCTTGCGCGGATTCGATGAGCTGCGCCGGCGCGGCCTCATTCGCCACTACGGCGTCAGCAATCTGGACGTCGCCGAGTTGGCGCAGTGGCTGGAGACCGAGAAGGCGCTGGCACTGGGCACCACCACGCAATGCAACCAGGTTTACTACTGCCTGGAGTCGCGCGGCATCGAATTTGCGCTGCTGCCCTGGCAGCGCGAACGCGGCATCCAGACCATGGCCTATGCGCCGCTGGGCCTGGGGGTGCTGGCGCAGCATCCGGCGCTGGCGCAAATGGGTAGCGAGCGCGGCCTGAGCGCCGCGCAGATTGCGCTCGCCTGGGCGGTGCGCGAGCCTGACGTGGTGGCGATTCCAAAATCAGTGCAGCCGCAGCGCATCGAGCAGAACCTGCAGGCGGCGCAGGTGCGGCTGAGTGCGGCCGAGCTGGCGCGCATCGATCAGCTGTTTCCGGCACCGCGTTGCAAGCGCCCGCTCGCCACCACGTGAAGGTCTTTCACTGCAGCCACTGCCGCCATGTGGTGTTTTTCGAGAATACCCGGTGCGTGAACTGCGGCTACAGCCTCGCCTATGTGCCGGAGCTTGCAGAGGTGGTCGCGATCGAGCCCCTGGCTGCCGGTTTGTGGCGCATTCCGATGCGCGCCTTCAGGCGGCGGCGTTTCCGGCTGTGCCAGAACTATAGCCAGGACAACGTCTGTAATTGGGCGGTCGCCGCCGAGGATCCGCTGTCGTTGTGCCAGTCCTGCCGGCTGACCCAGATCATTCCCAATCTTGCCGTGCCGGGCAATCGCGAGGCCTGGTTCAGGCTCGAGGCGGCCAAGCGGCGGGTCATCTACTCGCTCATGCAATTGAAGTGTCCGATTGAGACGCGCTTGCAGGACCCCGAGGGTGGGCTGGCCTATGAATTCCTCAGCGATACCGACGCCGGCAGTCCGGTGCTGACCGGACACGCGCATGGCGTGATCACCGTCAACGTTGCCGAAGCCGATGACGCCGAGCGCGAACGCCGCCGTCTGCAATTGGGCGAGCCGTACCGCACCTTGCTGGGTCATTTCCGCCACGAAGTGGGTCACTACTTCTGGGAGCGCCTGGTGCGCCAGAGCGCGCGCCTGGAGCAGTTCCGCAGCGTGTTCGGCGACGAGCGCCTCGACTACGCGGCGGCGTTGAAGGCGCACTATCAGAATGGTCCGCCGGCCGACTGGCCGCAGCGCTTCGTGAGCGCCTACGCGGCATCGCACCCGTGGGAGGACTGGGCCGAGAGCTGGGCGCATTATCTGCACATGAGCGACATGCTCGAGACGGCCGCCGACTGCGGACTGTCGCTGGTACCTCGTCGGCGTGATGAGCCGATTCTATTGCGTGCCCGAAGCGGCACCCAAGAGCCCTTCGAGCGCCTGATAGCGAGCTGGTTTCCGCTCACCTATATCCACAACAATCTCAATCGCAGCATGGGTCTGGCCGACGGCTATCCGTTCGTGCTGTCCACCGCTGCGATCGCCAAGCTGCGCTTCGTGCATGACACCATTGTCGAAACGGAGGAGTGAGCCGTGGAGTGTCTGGTCAGTACGCAATGGCTGGCGCAGCAGCTCGGGGCACCCGACCTGCTGCTGTTCGATGCCTCGCTGTATATGCCCGCCGAGCAATGCGACGCGCGAGCTTTGTATCGTGCCGAGCACCTGCCCGCGGCCCGCTTCTTCGACATCGATCAGATCGCCGATACCGAATCGAGCTTGCCGCACATGGCGCCCACCGCGGCCCGCTTCGAGCACCTGGTGGCGGCCCTGGGCGTGAGTAATCGCCATCGCGTCGTGTTCTACGACCAGAAGGGTGTGTTCTCCAGCGCCCGCGCCTGGTGGCTCATGCGCCTGTTCGGCCATGAACGTGCCGCCGTGCTCGACGGCGGCCTGCCGAAATGGCGCGGCGAAGGACATGCCTTGAGCAGCGGCGAGGAGCCGGCGCCAGTGCCCGGAAAGTTTCGCGCAGCCTACAACGCGCGCTATCTGCGAGGATTGGGCGATGTGTGGGCGAATCTGCCGGCGCTGCGCGAGCTGGTGCTCGATGCGCGCTCGGCCGACCGATTCTTTGCCCGGGTGGCCGAGCCGCGAGCCGGCCTGCGCAGCGGCCACATTCCGGGCAGCCACAATCTGCCGTACACGGAGTTGCTGCGCGATGGCCAGACGCTGCTGCCCGCGGCGGCACTGCGGGCGCGCTTTGCCGCCGCGGGTGTGGCCTCGCACAGCGCCGTGGTGACCAGTTGCGGCTCGGGATTGACCGCCGCCGTGTTGACTTTGGCATTGGAAGTAGCGGGATTACCCCTCGGCGCGCTTTATGACGGTTCCTGGAGCGAATGGGGCGGTCGCGAGGACACGCCGGTAGAGCGCTAAGCCGTCCTCCTACAGGCTTATCAGAGCTGCAGCCCTATCGCCGGTAGCGGCGCAGTTCATACCCTTGAGCGCCGTAGAACTGGCGCCATCCAAAAAAGGGGAAAGCCGCGATGCCGTTGCGCACTATTCTGATCATCGTCCTGGTGTTGCTGCTGATCGGGGCCTTCCCGGTCTGGCCGTATAGCAGCTCATGGGGCTATTACCCCACCGGCGGACTGGGCACCTTGCTGATTATCCTGCTGATTTTGGTTTTTGCCGGGGTGTTGTAGGGCGCTGGCGCGGGAGTTCGCCGCGTGGCGCCGGAAGCCTCAATGGCTTAGGGTATCTGGTCATTCAAAACGATAGTGACCATGCCCGCGAGCGAATCGAGCGGTCCGACAGCTTCGGATTCCGCGCCGCCGAGAAAAATCGACGGCCTGCGGATCATTGCGATCTTCAAATTCATCAAGGCGCTGCTGCTGATCCTGACCAGCTACGGCGTGCACAAGCTGCTCGATCCGGACCTGGTCGAGAAGCTGCGCGTGTGGTCGTCAACGGTGACCGACCGGGTGGATCAGCGCCTGGTGCTGCGCGCGCTGAGTTTCGTAGAAGGGCTGGGCGCCGATAAGCTGCACCTGGTGATCGCCATAACGGTCGGATCCACGGCCGTGGTGCTGACCGAGGGCATCGGCCTGTGGTTGCGCAAGCGCTGGGCCGAATGGGTCACGGTGGTGGCGACGACTTCACTGATACCGTTCGAGTTGTGGGAATTGATTATGCGGCCGCCCGGTCACAAGATGACTGTGGTCGCCACATTGCTGGTCAACATACTGATCGCGGCCTATCTGGCCAATCGACTGCGCGTGGCTCACCGGCGCGAGCGACAGGCGACGTGAGGGTTGCCGCGAAGCTGGCGCTATGCTGCTGTTGCGGCAGCGCGCTGGGAACCGCCGCCAGCGACGCGAACTACAGCCCCTACAGGCTGGAGCAGGAGATTGCCCTACCGGGCGAAGGGGCCTGGGACTATCTGTCCATCGATCCGGCCGGGCGCCGGCTGTATGTCGCGCACGGGGATCACGTCGATGTGGTCGACATCGATCGCAACGCCCTGGTGGGCCGGATCGCCGATACGCCGGGAGTGCACGGATTTGCCGTGGCCGCAGCACTCGGCCGCGGCTACGCCAGCGACGGTCACGCGTCGCAGATCAGCGTGGTGAATCTGAAGTCGCTGCAAACCCTCGCCCACGTCAACGCCGGGTCAAACCCGGATGCCATCGTGTTCGAGCCGAACCGCGGCGAGGTCTACGCCTTCAATGGCCGCGCCAATTCCGCCACGGTCATCGACGCGCGCAGCGCCGAGGTGCTCGCTACCATCGAGTTACCTGGAAAACCGGAATTTGCCGTGGCCGACCCGGAAGCGGGGCGGATCTATGACAACATCGAGGACCAGAATCTGGTGGTGGCGATTGACGCGCGCACTCATGCCATCGTTGACCGCTGGCCCACCGCTCCGGGCGAAGGCCCCACGGGCATGGCACTGGACAGCGCGCACCATCGCTTGTTCGTTGCCTGTCACAACCAGCGCATGGTGATGCTCGACACGCACACCGGCCAGGTGATCGCCACCGTGGCGATCGGTCAGGGAGTGGACGCCAGCGCGTTCGACCCGGCCACGCGGCTGGCCTTCGCCTCCAACGGCGAAGGCACGGTCAGCATCGTGCGCGAAAGCGGGCCAGATGCGCTGGCGCCGGTGCAGACCCTGGTCACCCGGGCCAGCGCACGCACCATAGCCCTGGATCCGGCGAGCCACCGTATTTATCTGGCCAGCGGCACGCGCGCGCTCCCAGACAGCGTGCGCATTCTGGTGTACGGACCGACCGCGGCTCACTAGACTTGGCCAATGAGCGCCATGATCCGCCATGCGGGCGGCTGCCATTGCGGCCGCGTCCGCTTCGAAGTGATGGCCCCCGCGCAGCTGGAGCTGTCGGAGTGCAACTGCTCGATCTGCGCCAAGTCGGGTTACCTGCATCTGATCGTGCCCGGCTCGCGATTCCGATTGCTGTCCGGTGCCGAGCAGCTCACCAGTTACCAGTTCAACACCGGAACCGCAAAACACCTGTTCTGTGCCATTTGCGGCGTCAAGTCGTTCTACGTGCCGCGCAGTAATCCCGACGGCTACAGCGTCAACGCCCGCTGCCTCGACGCCGGCACGGTCACGGGCATGCGCGTGAGCGCATTCGACGGCCAGAACTGGGAACAGCAGATCGCGCGCGGTTAGGACTCATGCACGTGTACACGGTTTATGGCATGTCGAGCTCGGGCAATTGCTACAAGGTAAGGCTGCTGCTCGAGCAACTGCGCACTCCCTACCAGTGGGTGGAAATCGACACCCGCAGCGGTGTAACGCGCCTGGCGCCGTTCCTGGTGAAGAATCCGAACGGACGCGTGCCTATCCTGGAACTCGAGCCCGGGCAATTCCTGGCCGAGTCGGATGCCATCCTGTTCTACCTGGCCGAGGGCACGGCCTTCTGGCCGCAGCACCGGCGTGCGCGCGCCGAGGTCCTGCAATGGATGTTCTTCGAGCAGTACAGCCACGAACCCTACATTGCCGTGGCCCGCTTTATCTGCACCATGATGCCGGCGGACACTGCTCGCCGCAGTGAGTTGCCGCGCCTGCACGAGCGCGGCGCGCAGGCTCTGGCGGTGATGGAGCAGCACCTGGCGCAACGGCAATTTTTCGTCGCCGATGCGTACTCCATCGCCGACATCGCGCTGTATGCCTACACGCACGCGGCCGGCGAGGGCGGCTTCGAACTACAGCGCTATCCGGCTGTTGGCGCGTGGCTGGCACGGGTCGAGCGTCAGCCGCAGTTCGTGCGCATGCCATCGGCGGCGACGCTCTGATGGCCGAACCCACGGTGGTGTGTCCGAACTGCCGCACCGAGATCCGGCTGACCGAATCGCTGGCGGCGCCCTTGATCGCCGCCACGCGCGCGCAGTTCGAGCTGCAGCTGTCGCAGAAGGATGCGCAGATCCTGCAGCGGGAGCAGGCCGTGCGCGAGCAGCAACGCGCTCTGGAGCAGCAGGTCGCCGACCGGGTGGAAGAGCAGCTCAAGGTTGAACGCACGCGCCTGATCGCCCAGGAATCGAGGAAGGCGCGCCTGGTCAGTGCTGCGGAATTGGAGGCGAAAACGCGCGAACTCGCCGAGGCGCAGGAAATTCTCAAGTCGCAGAACGCTAAATTAGCCGAGGCGCAGAATGCGCAGGCCGAGCTGATCCGCAAGCAGCGCAAGCTGGACGACATGCAGCGCGAACTGGAGCTCAAGGTCGAGCGTCGGGTGAGCGATGGCCTGGCCGAGGCGCGCTCGCTGGCCCGGCGCGAGGCCGAAGAAGCTCTCAAGCTCAAGGTCATGGAGAAGGATCAGACCATCGCCTCGATGCAGCACAAGATCGAGGAGCTCAAGCAGCGCGCCGAGCAGGGCTCGCAGCAGCTGCAGGGCGAGGTGCAGGAGCTCGAGCTCGAAAGCCTGCTGCGATTGAAATTTCCCTTCGATGTCATCGAACCGGTGCCCAAGGGCGAATATGGCGGCGATGCGCTGCAGATCGTGGTCAGCAGTGGCGGCGCGCAATGCGGCGCGATCCTGTGGGAGTGCAAGCGCACACGCAATTGGAGCGACGGCTGGCTGGTCAAGCTGCGCGAGGATCAACGCTGCGCTAAAGCTGAGTTCGCGGTGCTGGTCAGCCGCGCGCTTCCCAAGGAGATCGAGACTTTCGATGTGGTCGATGGCATTTGGGTGGCGCATCCGCGCGCAGCGTTGCCCGTGGCCACCGTGCTGCGTCATATGCTGCTGCAGTTGCGCGCGGCGCGGCAGGTGGCGGATGGTCAGCAGACCAAGACGGAAATGGTCTATCAGTATCTGACAGGTCCGCGCTTCCGCCAGCGGGTGGAGGCGATCGTGGAGGCCTTTACCACCATGCACGAGGACCTGGACCGGGAACGCAAGGCCATCATGAAGCAATGGGCAAAGCGCGAGCAGCAGATTGAGCGCGTCATGGGCGCCACGGTCGGCCTGTACGGCGACCTGCAGGGCATCGCCGGCAAATCGCTGCAGGAGATCGAAAGCCTGGAGCTGCGCGCGCTGGGCTTCGATGCGCCGGGCACCGGCACCGCCGACTGAGCCCGGTTCGAGTCCTCTAGCGCTGCAATCGCTCCGCGATCTGCACGGCGTTGAGCGCCGCGCCCTTGAGCAACTGGTCGCCGGCGATGAACATCGAGATCGAATGACCGGAGGCATCGCTGCTGTCGCGTCGCAGGCGGCCGACCAGCACATCGCCTTGTCCCGAGGCCTCAACCGGCATCGGAAAGTGATTGCCGACGGCATCGTCCACCAGGCGCAGCCCCGGGGCCACGGCCAGCGCTTCCCGCGCCGCTGCCAGCGCCACCGGGCGCTCGCATTCGATGGTCAGCGACATTGCGTGCGCCCGCAGCACCGGCACCCGTATGCAGGTAATCCCGATCGGCAGCGCCGGCAGCTGCATGATCTTGCGCAGCTCGCGCATGACTTTGATCTCCTCTTCGTTCGCGCCGGTGAGCGGATCGATCGCGGTGTCGTGACTGAAAAGATTGAACGCTGACGGGTGGCGCAGCACGCGCTGTGCGTAGGGCCGCCCCGCCAGCGCCGCGCCGGTGGCCTCGCGCAGCTCCTGCATCGCCGCGGCGCCGGCACCGGAAACGGCCTGATAGGTCGATGCCAGCACGCGGCGCAGTCCGAAGGCCCGGTGCAATGGCCACAGGGCAACCACCGCAATGATGGCCACGCAATTGGGATTGGCGATGAGTCCGC
The DNA here is from genome assembly GCA_963735775.1 of uncultured Gammaproteobacteria bacterium. Lineage (GTDB taxonomy): Bacteria > Pseudomonadota > Gammaproteobacteria > Steroidobacterales > Steroidobacteraceae > FEN-1191. Next base: position 163,948 of record CAVTMG010000002.1, read on the forward strand.
GATGCCCGTGCAGAGCGTCGGGGTTCACTTCCGGCACGATCAACGGCACATCCGCATCCATGCGAAACGCCGATGAGTTGTCGATCACCACGGCACCGGCGGCGACCGCCGGCGGCGCGAAGCGGCGAGACGTGGTAGCGCCAGCCGAGAACAGCGCGATATCGGCCTCGCCAAGCGCTGCATCGCTCAGGGCTTCGACCACGAGCGGCTCGCCGCGGTATTCCAGTCGCCTGCCGGCCGAGCGCTCCGAGGCAAACAGGCGCAGCGTTGCGCCGGCGAGTCGGCTGTGCTCCAGGCAGCGGATCAATTCGCCGCCGACGGCGCCAGTGGCACCGACGATAGCGATGTTCGTGTTACGGTCAGACATGAGGCGTTACTCCTTTTGATGAGCCGGAGCAACGAGCGGGACACAAATGAAAAAGCCCCGTCGTCGCCGGCGGGGCTTTTCGGTGATGCGATGCTGTCTAAATCAACATGGACACGACCAAACCGCCCCGGGGCATTTGCCGGGCGTTTTGGTCGCGCGATAAACCTGCATTGAGCGGGCGGGTCCGAACATGCCCGCTAGCATAAGCGAAGCCTGGCGGTGTTGCCAGGCTACCCTTCCCGCACCGGGCTTTCCGGGCGCGTTTCCGAGAGCGCTTGCCGCAGTGCCTGCACCTCGGCGCGCAGTTCGCGCACCTGCGCCTCCAGCGCCGAGAGCCGGTCTGCCGACACCGGCTGCTCGCTGACGGGAGCAAGAACGGGTGTTACTTCGCCGCTGAACAGATGCGCATAACGCGCATCACGCCTGCCGGGTTCGCGCGGCAAGCGCACCACGCGTGCACCGGCTTCAGCCTGCGCCAGTTGTTCGAGCGCTGCCTCGACCTGAGCGACCTCGGTGAATTCGGCCATGCGGCCGGCGCGTGTGCGCAACTCGCCCGGGGTCTGAGATCCGCGCAACAGCAGTTCGCACAGGATCGCCCGCTCCTGCGGCGTGAATTGCAGTGCGCTGAATTCGGTGTTGCAGAAGCGCTGCTGATACTTGGGCACGCGGCTGCCGAAGCCCGACTTCTCGAGCACCAGGTGCTTGCGCATGAGCGCATCGAGCAGTCCCTGCACATCATGCTCGCTAAGCTCGAGCACCGGATCGCGGTTGCTCTTCTGATTGCAGGCCAGCATCAGCGCGTTTAGAGACAAGGGATATTGGTCGGGGGTCGTGATCTGCTTCTCGATCAGGCAGCCGATCACGCGCGCTTCAAGGGCGGAGAGTTGTGGAATCATGGCAGTGAGTCAGCGCTCGTTTGCTGTGCCGGAAAATCGATACTACGAGACCGGGCCCAAAACCGATAGCGCAACGAAGACGAAGAAATATAGATTCGAGAGCTGCTCAAGAAAACACTGTGCACAGGCAAGCTTTGCATTGCAAAGTTACCGCCCTGCGCGCCCTTTTTGCGCAATCGTTGAAGAGGTGGACCGGCTCAGCTATAAGACTGATTGCTCGCCCAAGGAAACTGCCATGACGGTGAAAGCGATTCCGGACGGATATCACTCTGTCACACCCTACCTGATGGTGAAGGATGCGAATCAATTCATCAATTATATGGCGGTCGTCTTTGGTGCCAGGGTGACTGAACAATTGCTGCAGCCGGACGGCACACCTGGCCATACGGAACTGCGGCTTGGCGACTCGCTGATCATGCTCAGCGAAGCAAACAAGGACCGTCCACCAACACCCATAATGCTGCACATATATGTCGAGGATGTTGACGCGGCCTTCGAGCGCGCTGTAAAGGCAGGTGGTAAGGTTGTCGCGCCACCTGCCAACCAGTTTTATGGCGATCGCTCCGGCGGTGTCGTTGAGCCATCCGGCAACACGATATGGATAGCCACGCACGTTGAGGATTTGGCTCCCGCCGAGTTACAGCGTCGCGCGAGTGCTGCGCGGGGCTAGGTCCGCGCGAAAGGCGGCCCCGGCAGCTCCGGGCCGCTGACTTCCAGATCACATTAGGTGGGCTAAAGCATGAGACTGTCTGAACTCTACGCAAAGATCCAGGTCGCGTGGAGCTTGAACTTGAGGCAGGTGGCCGGAAACCGCACGAGGTCGGCCTCATGATCGACGGCGGCGATTCGGCAGCAATTTGCGAAGTATGCGTCGCGTCGCTTGCAAAGAGACCAACAGGTCCAGAATGCTCGCATTAGCGTCCAACACTCCTTGGAGCAGACAGCGCGGAGATAGTTGTGCTATTCGCTTTGTCGGTTTTTGTTGCGAAGGTGCTCCACGTGATCCACGTTGTAGATAACGCCGCGCGCACGCATCAAGATGCGTCGGTGGTGTTGGCCCACAGCCACATCATCCCGCTCCTGACGCATTACGCGACACTGTTGGGGCTCTGGACAGCCGCAGTAGGGATGGTTTGGCACGCTGCTGCGAGCCGCTGATGCTCGCATCTCCTTACATTCGTTGCAGCAGCCCGTGACGGATAAAGTGCCAAAGAGCGTTAACTGGGCGAACCGAGTCAGACGTTGACGACCGACAGCTGCGTGTCAACAGCCGTAGCCCGCTCGGTTACCGATCACTTACGGCCGCTCGCGGCCCAAAAGCGGAAGTTGATCACATCGAAATCGCGTCCCTGAAGCAGCCGCTGGCGGCATCGGGTACGCTCGCCGCCATGTCTCAGCAGTCCCGCGAAAAGGATGGCGTCCCGCAGCAAGTCTATTTCTCCGGCCTATGAGAATTTTAATTCGACTTGCAGGTGCGACGGCAGGAGCGGCCCTTGCCTTGTTAGTTGGCGTCGCTCTTGTGACGTTGCTCAGCGGTGGAGATGCGTTCCTAGCAGCATTCCTGCTCTTTCCCGCTGGGCTCATAAGTCTTTTGGTGGGGTCCATAACAGGAGGAATACTGGGACCTCACGCCGTCCGATACTTTAGGACGAAGGCGCAATCAGATTCGGAGCGCCGGAAAAGACCAGGAGTGATCCTGGCGATCGTCCTGAGCATTCCAGCCGTGATCATCTTCGTGATCTGGTTCTGGAGACAAGCGCCTGAACCGCCGTCAGATGCTGTAATGCTTAAACATTTCGGAAGTCAAGAGACGACCTTGGCGACGCTGGTCCAGATGGCCAATGCCGACAAAGGACTGGATCGAGTCGACGAGAATTGGACGCTGCCTGCTGATACCCGTGATGTAGGCGTATCGCCTGAACGGCTCACGGAATATCGAAAACTTCTCCGTAATGCCGGAACGCCGAGGGGTTTTCAAGCGGGCAGACGCGCAGATGGTAATGACGGCGTTAACTTTCTATTCTGGCTCACGGGTTCAGCAATTTCTGATGATACCGAGAAGGGATTCGCTTACAGGACAGTTCCACCGGCGAACATTCTCCCGGCCCTTGATGGCATCCGCCCGCAATCGAGAAACGGATTCGCCGCCTATCGGCATATTCAAGGGAACTGGTATTTGTTTTATGAGTTTATTCCCGATTGAATGGCACGTCCCAAAAGCGGGCACTCACGGACGACTGATTAGGGTCAGATGCGGCAAATGCAGCTCTAGGAACTTCGGAATACAGCTGAGCGCCATCCGAGATGAATAGACAGCAGTTGTTCTTCAGGTACTTCGTCGGCGTCGGCATCATTTCACTCTTCATTTTGCACCTTATTCGCGCCCGCTTGGAGCGGCGCCATCCGGTCTTGTTTGCAAGGTTGGGCAATCCGAAGTTTCAAGACTCAAATCTGGAAGCTAAATATTGGGCCTTTCAAAAGTTCGTGCTTTGGGGCTACTTTTCGGTGAAAGATAGCGTCTTGGCCACGTTGTGTGTGATCGCGACAATAGCTGGCGTGGTCGGCATCGCGTTCTTCGTTTTGTGTATTGTTCGGTAAGTCGGGCGGCCAGCTACACCTCCGGAAAGCAGTCATCCGTGACGGACCGCATTGGGTCAAATGGCGTCAGACCAGCGCAGATGCAGACTGGCTGTCCCTGAAACGATAGGAGGCAGCCATGGAATTCATAGACATTACCTGTGCTCGTCGCGAGCCCTGGAACAAGGGCAAGCTCGTCGGCCAGAAGGCCCCATTCAAACTGAAAGAGATCTGGGCAATCCGCGTGCGTTTGCAGCTAGGCGATCGACGCCGCGAACTCGCGCCATTCAACCTTGCCATCGACAGTAAATTGCGAGCGTGCGATTTGGTGAAACTACGCGTGCGTGACGTCTGCCATGGCCAACAGGTCGCCGCGCGCGCTATCGTGCTACAACAAAAGACACAGCGGCCAGTGCAGTTCGAAATCACCCAGCCAACGCGCGAGGCCGTGGGGGCTTGGGTCGCCTTCGCCGGTCTCGCCCCAGAGCAAGCGCTGTTTCCCAGTAGGCTCCGGGGCTCGTGTCATCTGTCCACTCGGCAGTACGCCCGGATTGTGGGCTCATGGGTAAAGCAGTTGGGGCTGAACCGGGCATGTTACGGAACGCATACGCTTCGACGAACCAAAGCCACGCTGATCTATCGTCGCACAAAGAACCTGAGGGCCGTCCAACTGCTGCTCGGGCACTCAAAGCTCGAGAGCACTGTGCGCTATCTCGGTATCGAGGTTGATGATGCCCTAGAAATGGCTGAGCAGACCGAGGTTTGATGATTGGCCGGCCAGTGCTTGTCGGGCGCTGGCCGTCCAACAAGTGATTGCCCCGAGAGCGGTGATCTCCGGCGAGCACACGATTCCCCTCGTTCCAAAATGCGCCTCCATCTACTCCCTAGGATGACCACAGAGCCGGACTCGCCACAGCTTGTCATGAGCCACCATAACTGCTAAGTTACATGTAACCGTATCGGAGGCACGTGATGCTGCAGCATACCCGCTCATCCCGCGACAAGGTGCGACTACACCGAGAGCGTCTGCGTGCCCAGGGATTGAGGCCGGTGCAGATATGGGTGCCTGACGTTCGTGCGCGCTCATTCATAGCCGCTGCGCGCAAGCAATCGATGGCCGTAGCGGCCAGCAAGGATGCCAAGCTTGATCAGCGGTTCATAGATGCGGTCTCAGAGAGTCTCGTGGAGTGAAGCGAGGCGAAGTATGGACTGTTTCTGGCGGCGGCCCGTATGCTGGCAAGCCGCGTCCTGCGGTCATCGTGCAGGAGGATCGGTTTACAGCAACCGGATCTATTACTCTTTGCGCGTTTACGACGGATCCGACAGATGCGCCCTTGCTACGAATGCTTGTCGAGCCAACCGATCGCAACGGTCTGAAGAGCGCGTCGCGATTGATGATCGACAAGGTTACAACTGTACCGAAGACGCGGCTCGGCAAACGACTCGGGAAACTCAATGACGAGGACGTCGTGAGATTGAATCGCGCGCTGACAGTATTTCTGGGCCTCGCACGGTGATCAAAGCGCTTCGGCGGCACCCGGCCACTTTGAGACATTGATCGGGCTATTGTGCCTGCCCCAATGCAGTCATTCGGCTACTGCGGTAATTTGGCCGTTAGGCCATCGCTTCTGTCCGTCAGATCCCTGTAACTCCTACTCTCCGGCAGAACATCGACCTCGAATGCAACTGATCGCCACCTGTCCGGAAGAAACCAAACCAGCCCTGGTTCTCGAACTCGAAGCCCTGGGTGCGCGTAGCATCGCTCCCGGATACCGCGCTGTAGCCTTCGAGGCAAGCGACGCTCTTCTTTACGAGCTGCACTTGAAGCTGCGGACGGCGAGCCGCGTCCTGAGGGTCATCAAGGAAGTGCCGGCAAAGTCGCCAGAGATGCTTCGCTCACAAGTCCGGCGTATTCGCTGGGACGAACTGTTCGACGCGCGTCATGGCTTCATGGTCGAAAGCCAGGGTGACGATGCGGATAACGGCGGGATGGCACCGAAGCAAATCATTACCCAGGTGCGCGAGAGTATCCGCGAGGTCTTCGAGCGCGCCCAGGGGGTCGCACCGGTCGTCGATCGAAGTGAGCCAAAGGTAGTCGTGGTGGCGCATCTGAGGCACGGCCGCTGTACGTTGAGCTTCGATACCTCGGGCAAGTCGTTGCACAAGCGCGGTTATCGCGAGCCAGGCCATCCGGCTCCGCTCAAGGAAACGCTTTCCGCGGCAATTCTCACCATGGCGGGTTACGACGGCAGCCAGGCATTCATGGATCCGATGTGTGGCAGCGGTACGATTGCCATCGAGGCTGCAATGATTGCGCTCCACAAGGCGCCGCAGATCCATCGCAAGAAGGGCGAATTTCATTTCGAGTGGCTTAAAGATTTCGATCGCGATCTGTGGCGCGTCACTCAGGACCGCGTTCGTGCCGAGAAGCTGGAGGCCCCGAGCTGCACCAGTCGTCGCCTCAGACATCAACGCAGCCTATGTGGCGATGGCGAAAAAGAGTGCACTGGATGCGCGCGTCGAGAGGTACATGACTTTCAACACGGGTCGCTTCCAGGATGCTGAGCCGCCCGCGCCAACCGGCATCCTCGTGACCAACCTGCCGTATGGCGAACGCATTTGTAGCAGCGAGGGAGACATCGTGCAGCTGTATGAGGAAGTGGGCGACACCCTGAAGCAGAAGTTCAGTGGCTGGCAGGCCGCCATCCTGGCCGCTTCCGCCTCGCCGTATAAGGCGATTGGCCTCAAACCAAAGCGCACTATCTCTCTCATGAACGGCAGCATCCCCTGCAAGCTGCTGCTTTTTGAGCTGTATGTAGGAACACGGCGTGCGCCGCGCGAGGGGACATGACATGGAGCAAGCCCGTAGCGGTCGAACGGCTCAATATCGGTGGTTGCGGAGGCATCGTGGCGGCGGCCAGAATATCCGTGAAGTTACTGGCTGAAGGCACCGAGTGCTGGAAACCGATTAACGCAAACCCAATAGGGGACGGCGTGTTTGAAGTTCTTGGAATTGTGCCAGCTGGAGAGGCTTGGGAATTTGCGCCCGGCGCTCGCGTGCGGTGCAAGCTAAAGCAATTTGCGGACGGGTCCACGGGCCTTGTCGCGACGCTGTTGGCAACCGACGAACTGCAGAATGCCCGCCCGAGAGCGGACGGTGGGCACTGACCGATTGGGGTCAGCCTCCGCCGTCCGGTCGATCACCGATCAGTTACGGCATCTCGCGGCCCAAAACTAGCCGTTTGTGACCTTATGTTGACTGCCAGAGAGCGGACATCCGCCTGCGTTAAAATCTGCCCAATCACACTGGATGGGCGATGAGATGAACGCATCAAGCCGCGTCGCGCTATGCGCCGGGTCCGCGATCTTGCTAGGCGGGCTCGTCGCGTCGGCGGCCACATCCTTCAACCTTACTTCAATTCTTATCGGCGCCGCCAAATTCACATATGCAGGGGCTCTTGTCTTGCTGGGCACGTACGTCGGGGCTCGATTGGCTCCGCCACAGCAGCGCTCGGCGGGGCTCATCCGAGTATTGGTGCTGCTCTACGCAATGATTGGTGTCGCTTTAGCAGTCCCGATCAAGACACATGCCGTTATGGTCGATGTGAGGGCGTCCACGAGCGAAAATTTGATCGCGCCTGGGCAACCCATTGTTTTCGGGCTGGGAACCATCATGATTTCGCTTATCCTGGCCCGGGGATTTGCGGCGGCATGCGGAAGTTGGACTCGCCGAACCTGATAACGTTGATGCGGACGTTGGCCACAGACAGCAACGGGTCTTACCGTTCGTTGACCGATAGGTGCGTACCGGCCGTCGCTTACCGGCCAAGAGCGGAATTACAGCACATCGCTTTTCATGCCCGGAAGCGGACATCCGCGCGCCGAGGCTCAGCGGGTCAGCGGATCGGAGGCACATCTGGCGGCTCATGCCGTGACGCTTCAAATTGACGCATACGATCCTTGATTTCTGCTAATTCCCGCTCGATAAAAGCTATCCGGTCGAAGGTGTAGTCAATGCCCGAGTAATCCAGTGCTTGTGACCACCTGGCTACTTTGTTCATCAGACGACCAAACGCCCCGGGTCCTCCGCTCATGTCAGTTGCCATGGTCATTTCTCAGTGAATTGTTTCCGATAACCCGTCAGGCGCGCCGCGGCAGGAGCACCAAGTCGGCCGCTTGCTCAGCATCTTTGAGGAGCGTCTTGCGCGGCGTGCCCAGCTGCGCACGCATGGTCAGCCCACGCGCTAAATCCGTGACTTGGGTTGCGCGCGCGGCTACGGGAAAGTCAGATGGGATTTCTCCCGCGCTGATCCCGTCCCGGAAACGGCGCTCCACCAGCGCCGCGCCGCCCGCGACTGCGCTCTGCAGGAACCGCTGAACCTCAGCGTCGTTCACAAGCGGCGCGACGCACATCATAAGGCAGCCCCGAGCGGACCCTTTCTCGGTCGCACTTTCGACGGCGTACCTCAGTAAGCTCGCGATCGAGTCGCGAAGACTCTGTGGCGAGAGGAGTGCCTTCGCGGCTGATGCGCCCTTCCTCTCTGCATACGCCTTGAGGGCGCGCAAGAATATCGCACGCTTGTCCCCGAAAACGGCATAGAGGCTCGGCCGCCCCACACCCATCCCGGTGACGAGATCGTCAATCGTCACGCCGTCGTAGCCTTTCGACCAGAACACCTGAGTCGCCTTTTCCAGCGCCTCCGTCTCGTCGAAGCTGCGCGGTCGACCCACCGGCCTAGCGATATTTTGAATCATTTGGTTCGAAACTCATTGACAATTTCTCGCAACAATATATAACTGAATAGTTCGAAATTAGCAAGCCGGTTACTGGCCTCGCGGGGCCTCACGACTCGGCCTTCACCCCTTCACCACAGAGACGCCCATGGAACATTCGATCGCTCTCATCACCGGCGCCACTTCCGGGCTCGGCCTTGCGGCAGCCCGCCTGCTCGCCGCAGAGGGCTGGCACGAGATCGTCGTCACCGGGCGCAGCGTGGCCGGGGCCCGGCAAGCGGCCGCTCAACTCGCGACTGAGAACAAAACAGTGATCTTCACGCCGCTGGAATTGGATCTGGACAAGCCGTCCAGCGTTCAGTCCGCCGTTTCTGAGCTCGTCAAGCGAGGTCGGCCAATCGATTTCCTACTCCTCAATGCCGGGATGGTCCCATATAAGAATCGCGTGATCACCGCGGCGGGCATCGAGGCTTCTCAGGCCCCGCTGATCGGCCATCATCAACTGACTGTCGGGTTGCTCCGCGCCAACCTGCTGAGCCCCAACGCGCGGATTGTTATCGCCGGTGCGGAGCCTGCCCGAGGGGGCGTCCCCATGTTCAAGTACACCGACGTGCCAGCCTTCGCGGCCAAATACCACCAGGGTGACCAAACCGCCGCTGTGGAAGCCCTGATTCGCAACGGGCCGAACGTGAAGTACGTGCCCAACAATGCGTATGCCGACGCGAAGCTCATTATCGCTTGGTGGGTCGCGGCGCTGGCGCGCCGGCTACCCTCCGGCATGGCCGTGTACGCTGTCTCGCCCGGTGGGGCGACCGCCACCAAGGTGGTGCGAAGCGCTGGCCCGTTGTTGAAGTATCTGTTTATCCCAATCGTGAACCTCATTCCCGGCATGAATCAGACGCCGGAGACCGCGGCCCGTCGGTACCTCCAGGCGTCGGAGTTCGGAACCGACGTCTCAGGGCAATTCTTCGCCTCGGCTCAAGGGAAGTTCTCAGGCCCGATTGAGGCGCAGCGCCAGCCACACCTCCACGATGGCGCCAACCAGGAAGCTGCGTGGCAGGCCGTCGTCAATGTCTCTGGCGTCGATTTTCGCGGGGTCTTGCCGAATTGTGAAATAAATAGTTCAGAACGTCCTTGACCACGGTCATCATGCCTAATCTCGTACCAATCAGTTCTAAATCAGCAAAGCAAACCTAACATCACGAGGAGATACACATGGAGCGGTACCAAGGCAAAAAGGCGGTAATTATCGGCGGCACGAGCGGCATGGGGCTCGCGACGGCGAAGATGCTCCTCGATGGGGGCGCGCGCGTACTGGTGACGGGTCTCTCGAAGGCCGGCCTGGAATCGGCGCAGAAAGAGATTGGCAAGCGAGCCATTGTGGTTTCGAGCGACGCGCGGTCGTTGACAGACATCGACGCCCTCGCCTCTCGGGTGAAGACCGAGTTCGACACTTTCGATCTGCTCTCCGTCAGCGCCGGGTTCAGCATTCCGACGCCTCTCGGAAGCGTGACCGAGGCCATCTACGACGAGATGTTCAACCTGAACGCCAAGGGACCATTTTTCGCGGTACAGAAGCTCGCGCCGCTAATAAAGCAGGGAGGCGCTGTCGTCCTCACGACCTCCGTCGCCAACGTCAAGGGACTGCCAGGCCAAGCCACATACGGAGCCGCCAAGGCCGCGCTGCGATCACTCGCTCGGACGCTCGCCGTCGAGTTGCTTCCTCGCGAAATTCGCGTCAACGCGGTGACGCCCGGTCCCATCGACACGCCGATCCTCGACAAAGTGTTTCCCGATAAAGACGTGGCCGCTCAGGTTAGGGAGAAGACGATCGGCATGATCCCGATGAAGCGCTTTGGGAAGTCGGAGGAAATCGCGACGGCGGTCCTCTTCCTTGGGTTCGATGCGACCTTCACGACCGGCATGGAACTTCCGGTCGATGGGGGTTGGTCGCAACTCTGAAGTCAGTGTATTGCAGCATTACATGCGTTTGACGCAAAGAGGTCGTTTCCGCCGGGCAGAAGCCGTTCTTCGGTCGCTTGCACACCTCGACTCGCGTCGAAAACATATCCAAGCCGCCGAAAAGCTGCCATTGGAAATGGCGGCTGGGGGTCAATCTCGGACGTTGCCGAACAAGAAGATTGGTGCCGTAAACCAGTAGGATCGAACCACGTCTGTTCGTAAATGGGACGTCCACGCATGAGCTCACGCTATCGCACTGTCCTCCTAGTCGCGCGCTCCGGTCACACCGTGACGACGATCTTTCCAACTTGATCATTGGACTCGAGGAAGCGGTGCGCTTCGATAATCTGGTCGAGGGGAAAGGACCGCGAAATCACCGGCTTCAGATGGCCCGCCGCGAGTCCCTGCAGGATGACCTGCCTCACGCGACTGAAGCGTTCGGGCTTGTTCCATATCGAGGAAGCCACCCAACCACGAATGCTCAGCCCCTTCAATGCCGCCGGCCAGTGTGGGTACGGCGTCGGCTGGCCGCTCAAGCCGCCATAGATAATGAGTATGCCCTCCTCGGACAGGGAGTTTGCGAGCTTCTCGATGAACGGGCCGCCGACTGGATCGAACGCCACGCGTGCGCCTTTGCCACCGGTGATACGCATCACCTCGAGGACCACGTCGCTTTCGGCGGTTGCAATCACGTGTTGCGCACCCTGCAGGCGCAGCGCCGCTGCTTTGACGCCGTATCGTGTTAGCGCGATTGGTACTGCCCCCGCCCAGTTGGCGAGTTGAATGGCCGCGATCCCGACACTGCTGGATGCCGCGGGGATCAGCACGTAGTCGCCGATTCCGACATTAGCGATCTCAATGATGGCGTAAGCGGTGAAGTACTGCATCCAGATTGAGGAGGCCTGCTCGGCAGTCAACCCCGGGGGCGCTGCAATAATGCTGCGTGCCGGGACGATGGCCTCCTCGGCGTATACGCTGTAGTCGCCGATCGCAAAGGACGGTAGTACGCAGACTCTCTCGCCCATGGTGAAGCCCTGCACCCCCTCGCCCAGCGTCTCGACGATGCCGGCGGCTTCCCATCCCATCAGCGAAGGCAGCTTGGGCGTCCGCTGATAGAGGCCAGCGCGATACATGGCTTCTGCGCGATTCAGGCCGATAGCTTCTACCCGAAGCCGGATCTCGCCAGGCCCCGGCAGGCCAACGGGCAGATCCTCAATGCGCAATACTTCCGGTCCGCCGGTCTCGTGTATACGTATGACTTTCGTCATGAAAGCTGCTCCGTTGCGTGCGTACGGACACTAGTGTGCCGCGACCGCGTCTGCGAGAACAGATGCCGGCCGCCCCGACGTCAGCACTCTCGAAGGATCTCAAATTGAATCGCATCGTCCGCGCGCCTCAGGGGTGCGTGGTCAATGGATGTGTTCGACCAAGAGTGGCGGGTATGTGGCACGTAGCGGTGCGGGACAAATCGTCTGCACGGGAGGATGCGAAATAGCGTCCGCGGCCCTGTGCGAAAGCGCCAAGTAAGGCTCTGGTCCCTCGGTGAATCGCCCGCAGCCTCTGGTTTACACCGGATCAGTCGAGCATTTGGATAACAGCACGGCGCATTTCGTGCCATTGGACTCTTGGCATTTGCGAATCGCGTTGCTCTCGGCCAGTTTGCGGTTGACGCTATTGTAGGCACCCCACATACCATTTGGACTCGTCGCAAAGGCGAGACATTGATTGTGGAGCAGCATCCGCACCTTGCATTGCGACCCACCATTTTTGATGCAACTGTCAAAGGCCAGCTTGCTCGCGGTGCTTTGTGCTGGCGCGCCCCACGATATGCCTACCTTGGGATGGGCTTCATTTGAAATCGCCAATCCCACCCAGGTATGAAAGCCCGCGTTTGGACTGCAATACGCCAACACAGTGGTGCATGATTTGCCGCCGCCGTTCTGGCAGCGACTCAGGGCCTCTCGATCGTCTGCTACCAGGTCCCCATAGGTCGCGCTGTAGCCCCAGGCGCCGTCGTCGCTGGTCGCGAGGGCGATGCAATTACGCGAAAAACTGCTTCGGACCTGGCAGTCGCGCTTGCCTTTGAGGCTCGAATTGCAATGTTCCAAGGCCGCGGCGTTGGCCGCCTCCTGAGACGGATAATCGTACGAATAGCCGTATGCAGTCGACGAACCGGAAATGGCGAGTGCTCCCCAAGTGCCCGGCGCGCCGCCCGCCGCCTGCCCGCCATGCCACAGTTGGTCGCAGCCGACGTAGCCGAGAGTTTCCTGACAGGTGCGCAGTTGGCGGTTCAAACCACTCTCCTCCTGAGGCTGCTCGAATTCGGACTGCGGAATGTAGGGCTCGGGCGCTGGCTCGGGAGCAGGTGACTCTTCTTCCTGAGACTTGGCTACCGATGCACCCAGCGCCATCCAAGCAATTACCACCAGGGCCACCCTGCGTCCCGTGAAGGGGTTGCTCTGATGGCCTGAGCCTGCGTCGATGACTGGAGACCGCAGGATCTGGGATTTCCGACTTCGCGATGGCATTTTTTGGCTCTCCTAAGACCTGTCGCCATGTTACGGCGCCACGTGATTTTCGCGATCCCCCATTCGAGGGGTCGGTGCCGTAGAGAGGCCATTCGCCACGCATGCTCCGACCTAGATGACTCTACGGGCGGCCGCTGTGGCCTGATCCCCAGTATTCGGTGTTCCGCAAGGTTCAATTAGAAGAACATGGGCCTCGTCTTCAGCGACCGGTCGGTGCTCGACGCCATTGGGCACCACAAACGCTTCACCTGGACCAAGCCGAACGGCGCCGTCTCGCAACTCAATAGTGATATGCCCAGCGAGAACCAAAAAGAAATCGTCGGTATCGTCGTGCTTGTGCCAAACGAATTCCCCCTTGACCTTCACGACCATGAGGTCGTGACCGTTGAAGCTACCAACAACTCGAGGTTGCCAATAGTCTGAAAATGTCGAAAGCTTATCTGCAAGATTTATTGCGTTCATGACTTCCAGCCTATTCTCCGGAGTTCCAGACTTGCGTTTCAGTACCGGTAGTGATCGGCCTTATATGGCCCCGCCTGCTCGACACCGATATAGCGCGCCTGGCGGTCGGTGAGTACCGTCAAATCAGCCCCGAGTTTCGCCAGCTGCAAACGCGCCACTTTTTCGTCCAGATGTTTTGGCAGCACATGCACGCCGATCGGATATTTTCCGGCATTCGAATAGAGTTCTATCTGCGCCAATGTTTGATTGGCAAACGACGAGCTCATGACGTAGCTTGGGTGACCCGTGCCACAGGCCAGATTTACCAACCGACCTTCCGCCAAGAGAATGATGCGCTTGCCATCTGGGAAAATAATATGATCGACTTGGGGCTTAATGTTCTCCCACGTGTATTGCTTGAGCGAGGCGCAGTCGATCTCATTGTCAAAATGGCCGATGTTGCAAACAATCGCATTGTTTTTCATGCGCCTCAGGTGGTCGTGCCTGATTACATTGAAGTTGCCCGTGGCGGTGACAAAAATGTCGGCGTGCTCGGCGGCGTACTCCATGGTCACGACGCGATACCCTTCCATCGCCGCCTGCAGTGCGCAGATCGGATCGATCTCAGTTATCCAGACTTGTGCCGAGAGCGCGCGCAAGGCCTGCGCCGAGCCCTTTCCGACGTCGCCGTAGCCAGCGACGACGGCAATCTTGCCCGCCACCATGACATCGGTAGCGCGTTTTATGGCATCGACCAGTGACTCGCGGCAGCCATAGAGGTTGTCGAACTTGCTCTTGGTCACCGAGTCATTGACGTTAATAGCTGGAAGAGCCAATTGACCCTCCTTGACCATCCGATAGAGGCGTTTGACGCCGATGGTGGTTTCCTCCGACACGCCTCGTACGCTTCCGAGACGCAGCGAATACCAATGCGGATCGCGCTCGAGCATGACCGCGATGGATTTGAATAGGGCGGTCTCCTCTTCATCGTTCGGGCCTGCAAGCAAGGTCGGATCACGCTCAGCGCGCGCGCCCAAGTGCAACAGCAACGTGGCATCGCCGCCGTCATCGACAATCATGTTGGCGTTCTGATCCTTGGGCCACTCAAAGATGCGATGGGCGTAGCTCCAGTACTCATCCAAGGTTTCGCCCTTGTAGGCGAACACCGATGTTCCTCGCGCCGCGATCGCCGCCGCGGCGTGATCCTGGGTCGAGAACACGTTACACGAAGCCCAACGCACTTCGGCACCCAACGCCTGCAGGGTTTCGATTAGCACCGCGGTTTGAATGGTCATGTGCAGCGAACCGGCCACCCTCGCTCCGCGCAACGGCTGGAGTGGCGCATACTCTGCGCGGATTGCCATAAGCCCTGGCATTTCAGTTTCCGCGATAAGTATTTCCTTGCGGCCCCAGTCCGCGAGAGACAGGTCTGCAACGTAGAAATCGCTGGGAAGAGAGGCACAATTGGTAACGGCGTTCATGGCAAGCTCCAACTCCTGGTTTAAGTTGTGAGCGCCGTTGGCCCTAAAGCCACGGTATCGCAAGCCTGGCTGGTCCGTACCCAGTCGCAGCGCCCCTTGCGGCACCGGCGTGCCGGATGAGGCACGTCATGAGTGCCCAGTTTAGCTAATTGGCATTTCCGAAGATACCCTGCCGCTGCGGCAAAGAATAACGAGGACAGCCGAAAAAGAAGACGACGAGCAAGCAGGGTGGCGTCGATCAGGGCACCCGTTGGCGGTTGACCGGCACTTGACACGCAAGGCGGCACTTGCCTAATATTCGGGCAAGTAAGTACTTGCGTAATGAGCATGGCAGAGCGCCACATCACCGACGTGCTGTTCAAGGCCCTGGCCGATCCCAGCCGGCGCAAGCTGTTGGACCTGCTGCATGCGCACGACGGCCGCACACTCAACGAGCTATGCGAACACCTGGACATGACGCGGCAGGGCGTGACGCAGCATCTGGACCTGCTGGAGGCGGCGAACCTCGTTACCACGGTGCGGCGCGGCCGTGAAAAGCTGCACTTCCTCAATCCAGTACCGCTGCAGGAGATCTATGAACGCTGGATTGCCAAGTTCGAAAAGCCGCGCCTCAAGGCACTCTCGGAACTGAAACGACGAATGGAGAATAGCAATGGCTAGATCGGTCTTTGTCTACGTGACCTATATTCGCACCACACCGGAGAAGTTGTGGTCAGCGCTGACCGATGACGTGGAATTCATGAAGCAGTACTGGTTCGGCGTGCACTGCGAAAGCCAATGGATCGCGGGGTCCTCGTGGAAGATGGTGTCCCCGAGCGGTCAGATACTCGACGCCGGCGAGATCATCGAAGCCGATCCGCCGCGGCGCCTCGTGATCCGCTGGCACCATCAGAACAGGCCCGAGCTCAAGGCCGAAGGCGAATCGCGCTGCACGGTGGAGCTGGAGCCTACTGGAGCCGCGGTCAAGCTCTCCATCACCCACTCCATCGAACGCGAACCCTCGAAATTAATCGAGGCGGTATCCGGGGGCTGGCCGAAGATACTCTCCAACCTGAAATCCCTGCTGGAAACCGGCTCCGCCGTCCTGCAGGACCCGTACCCGACCGGCAATCAGCGGTAGGTTCCCGCGACCAGCGACAGATGCCAAGGCGTCACAACAGATCCTGACGGGATCCGAGCTGACGTAACACCGCGTTGGGCGCCCAGGTATCGAACTGCGGAATGTCGTCGGTGATTGGCGCCCAAGGCGCCTTATCGGACACAAACGTGTGCGCCCTCGGTTGTTTGGTAAAGGGAGTGTCGAGACTGCCAAGCCGTATTCGCAACATATTCGGCGTCGCCGAGAGATAGGCGTAAACGGGGCTGCCGCAGCGAGAGCAAAACGCGCGAAATTTTCCGGGCGACGACTCGAATTCCCGAAGCGTGTCACCGCCAGTATGCAAGTGGAAGTGCGACCGACTGATTGGCGCATTCGCCGCGTGCGCTGTGCCGCTGGCTTTGCGGCAGCTGGTGCAATGGCAATAGCCGAACTCGCCGAGCTCCCCACTAAGTTCAAAATTGATATTTCCGCAGAGGCAACTCCCCTTGTACACAGTCAATCTCCTGGTCACTTTCTGGACCACAAATTTAGCACTTCGCCGAATAGTCGGACGCGCCGAGCAGCTGTATAGCGGTCACTCTGGACTGGGCGGTGACGAGCAGCCGGAACCGGCAATCGTGATTATCTTGGTTAGGGCCGCCGTGGCAAGCCGGCAGCGCGCACACTGACGCTGCCGGCTAACGCTAGACTAAAGGTCGAGCCTTTTTCGGTCACGCTTGGGCGCTTATGCCAACCGTGCTGTAGTTGGCCTCTCCCGTGGGTGCGAGTACCTTAAAAAGTTTGGAGGTCCGATACCGCACGAGCAATCGCATGTTCGTAAAATGCATGAATCCTAGGATCACCACAACAAGACCGACTTTCGTGCTTAGGAACTCGATTGCCTCAACCAGATTCGTCGGCTTGGTGCCGTAACGCAGCGCCAGCGCGACAAAGCCGATATTCACCAGATAAAAGCCGACCAGCAGTAAATGGTTGATCGAATCGGCAAGGGCCTCCTGACCCTGAAAGTTCTCGATGAGAAATACACGCCCATTCCGATGCAGGGTCCGCCCGACCCAGTATGTCGTACCCAGACTCAGAACGAGGTAGGTAATGTAGGTCCCGATCATCATATTCGTCACTCCTCTGCAGCGTGGTATAGTTCGTTTATTCGCTAATTACGCTATCATTGCATAGCTAATTAGTCAACTGGCTAAATGAAGAGCTAACAGTAATGAGTCTAGACAGGGTGTTTGAAGCGTTATCCTCAACCGTACGGCGGAAAATCCTGGCATATCTGTCCGCCACTGATCTGACGGCTGGGGATATTGCCGCGCGCTTTGATATCTCCAAGCCGTCGGTATCCAAACACCTGTCTATTCTCGAGAACGCGGGTCTCGTGCGGAGCGAGCGGCGCGGGCAGTTTATTCATTACAGCCTGGTTCGCGAAAACCTCGTCAATACTCTCAACGGGTACGTGCAGGAGGTCTGCCCGGTATCGAAGCCGCTTAAGCGCGAGAGCAAGGCGCGGGCCGCCGGACGCCAGGCGAAGTAGGGGAGTACGACATCGTGCGTAACCTGATGGTACCTCTCGACTAGCTGATGATATGGACGGCTGTCGGTCGCGAATGCCTCCAACTGATTAACCACAGTCATGGCATGAAATGCGCGTGGGATATACGGCACTAATTCACCGCCTTACGAGCCAGGACGTCGGGCATCTGCGCGCATTGAATACGCTGTTCGGGCGAGCTTTCAAGGACCCAGAGAGCTACGGTTCGCAGCCACCGAGTGATGCCTATTTGGGACGGTTGCTCGCCAAGGAACACCTGATCGCTCTGGCAGCGTTAATTGACGAGTCCGTTGTAGGAGGGCTCGTTGCCTATGAACTGGAGAAACTTGAACGGGAGCGGCGCGAGATCTACATCTATGACCTAGCAGTGGCGGACACCCATCGCCGTCAGGGAATCGCAACGGCGCTCGTCCATAGACTTCGCGAGATCGCGGTACAGAGGGACGCTTGGGTTATCTATGTTCAAGCCGACTATGGCGACGATGCAGCGATCGGGCTCTACGAGAAGCTCGGCGTAAGAGAGGATGTGATGCACTACGATATTGCTGTGCCGAAGAAATCGTAGGGCCTCTTGCGGGAACAGCGTCGCCCGCGTGATCCCTTTGTCGCCAATGAACTTCCGATTACCGGACATTCGTGACCGACAGCACCCGGTGAACACCGGGCTGTTGCGGCCCTAGTACCGGCATCGGGCGACGAACAAAACATTAGTTCGCCGTTGCCAACGGCCGCTCGCCGGGATCGAAGGTGGCAATAACTTTGCGGTGCGCTATCCTTTGCCATCCTCCCCGAAGGAGTTCACATGTCCGCCTACGAACTCGCCCAGTTGAACATCGGCATCATCAGGGGGCCGATGGACTCGCCGCTCATGGCCGAATTCGCGGCAAACCTGGAACGGATCAATGCTCTGGCCGAGCGCTCTCCGGGATTTGTGTGGCGCCTCCAAACCGAAGATGGCGACGCAACGGCGATTCGCCCATTCTGGGACGAGAACATGCTGGTCAACATGTCCGTATGGCGAGACGTCGAGTCACTCAACAGCTACGTTTACAGTTCGGCGCACGCGGATGTCATGCGCCGCCGCCGCGAATGGTTTGAACGAATGACCGAGGCCTTTCTCGTGTTGTGGTGGGTGACCAAAGGTCATCGACCCAGCGTCGCCGAAGCTAAATCAAAGCTCGAAATGCTGCGAAGCAAAGGCCCCACGCCGGAAGCATTCACCTTCCGCAAAGCGTTTCCGCCTCCGGATGCAGCCCGTTCCCAGCCGCCAGCCACCTTCGGCGATGAATGCCCAGTCACGTGAACGGTGCCTGAATCCGAATGCAACTTTGCAATAAGGGGATCAACAATATGCAGGAATGGAATCGAGATAGCCGACGTGATCTCGGGGGCGCATTTGTGCAGCGTGTTGGTCGCCAAGGCTAGAACCTCAGCGCCGGCTCGTTCTAAACGCATCGCCTCCATCGCCAGCCATGCACCAGCTTCATCCCAACGGCCCTCGACTTGCATGGTGGCAATTCGAGCCATGTCCAGCGAGGTGAGGAGGATCTGTGCGGAGTGCGAGGCGCAGAGCTTCCGCATCGGCCCTATGGTCCTTATAGTTGCCGCCGGTCCTTCGATTGCCGCTCGGGAAAGGTCTATTCTGCGCTATGTCGCGAGCCTTGGCGTTCACCGGGCTGCTCCGAAGCAGACACCAGCAATTGGCCGGACTGGGTCAACTTGCGTCGCTCGGCCGGTTGGCAGCTCGCCGCCAGAATCGGTCGCTCGTCACAGTTTATTCACTGCCAAGAAGCAGACACGCGTGATTGGAACCGCGCAAGTCGCCAGGCAATTTACCCTCTGCTAGCTTATCTGGCATGACCCGCACTGCCAGATCAAGTGAACACTCAACGCGAAGTACCTCGGACAATAGGTCTCGGTACTGGTTCGGACCGAGGCCTGTCTTGGGTGGTAGGCAGCCGTTGGACTGGCGAGGTTGGGCGACCATCGCAGCCTGGATGACCGTGTGGCTCGCCTCCATTCCGTTCGTCAAATCGCCGCACCATCCGTTTCTGAGTCTTGGGTTCTTTTTCGGTTGGCTTGCCGTCTGGATTGCAGTGAGTGAGTGGAAAGGCGAGCCTTGATATCAGCGCTTCGAGAGGGCACTTCCGGCCAGGCCTTCGATTGGGTCGTCAGCCAGTCGATTAATAACCCTGATGGGGCACCGCGATAGCCCAGGTTCGCCGCTGGCGCTTCAGGGTAGGGAGCGACCTTCGACTGATCGGGCAAGCCTGAAGGTCGCTAACCGGCCAACACGCGCTGTCGGGGTCGCGGGTTGGCTTCCTCAAAGTCGCCGAGCACTCGAAGCGAAAACGCATGATGACGATTCGAACGAGTCCAAGAGCCCGAGCCTGCCCCGCCATTTGCGTTTACAGTATCTGAAGTTCCCTCCAACCGAAGAGGATTTTCATGGCACTTTCCGAAACCGAACAATTGAGCAGAATGCTGGCCGCCGCAGCCCTGAGCCGCGTGGTGTGCACGTTGGGGGAACTCGGTGTCGCCGACCATATCGAACCCGGAGCGCGCCAACCGGTATCGAAGCTGGCAACGGCCACCGGCGCGCACGAACGCACGCTCTACCGGATCCTACGCTTCGCTGCCAGCTACGGCCTATTCCGGGAAACTGGCGATCGCGAATTCGAACACACTGCGCTCTCCGGCACGTTGCGAACCGACGTCGCCGGCTCCTTCAGACCCGCTACTCGCATGTTCCACCGGATTTTCGCGGGCTGGGAGGGGCTACACCACGCCGTGGTCACCGGCGAACCTGGCTTCGAAAGCGTCTACGGCAAGACGTTGTTCGGCTACATCGGTGAGCATGCCGACCTGGCTCCGATGTTCGACGCCGGCATGACGGCCTTCCATGGGCATGAAACCGATGCGATGCTCGCCGCCTACGACTTCAGTGGCATCAAGACCCTCGCCGACATCGGCGGCGGCAATGGCACTCTGCTCGGAGCGGTGCTGCGTCAATATCCCAAAATGAGCGGCGTACTTTTCGACCTCGGCCATGTGGTCGAACGCGCCCGGGCGTCGCTCGGCGCCCAAGGCATTGCAAATCGTTGTCTCGTCATCGAAGGCAGCTTCTTTGAATCCGTGCCGGCTGGCGCCGACGCCTACCTGATGCGCCACATCATCCACGACTGGACCGACGAGCAGTCGGTCGAAATCCTCTCCAACTGCCGCAAAGTAATGCCACCAGACGGTCGCCTTCTGCTGGTCGAATTCGCGGTGCCAGACGCCAATGAGGCATCGCTTGGCAAGGATGCTGACATGATCATGCTCGGCTTCCCCGGTGGCATGGAACGCACCGAGGACGAGTATCGTGGGCTCTTTGAGCAATCTGGCTTCCAGTTGACCAAGGTGACGCCCACCGCGTCAGCCGTCTGCGTGATCGAAGGCCGCCCGCTGTCGCGCCCCGTGCGCTAATGCCAACGGGTGTCTTTCTTTTGTTTGCGAAATGAGCGGGCGCTTCCGTTCTCGGCGTCGCGACACTGAACAGGGCTGGATTGAGCGTCCGGATTTCGGACGATCGTGAGCGTCAACTACGAGTCAATACCGATCGTTGATCGATAGGTCCGTACCGATCGTCGCTGACCGGCCAAAAGCAGATCTCCAGCGGTCCGGAATGACTGCCGCAAAGCCGCCGTTCGGCCCGACGCGCCTCACGCCAACGGGGCGGATCGACCGATTTAGCTCAAGGCGGCATAGAATCGACTTACAGTCAGTCCAACGAATCAGCACGCATCGGGGAGGCTGGCCGGTTGACAACAAGACGGGGTTTCACTTGCCTGACATTTTCCTCTCCTATGGCCACGGCGATGAGGCGACCGCCAGGCGGTTTGCCGAGAGCTTCGAGCGCGAGGGTTTCAGTGTGTGGTGGGACGCCAGCCTGCGTTCGGGGGACGCATTCGACGCAGCCATAGAAGCGGCGCTGAGGAGCGCAAAAGCGGTTGTGGTTTTGTGGTCTACGATCTCGGTGCAGTCGCGCTGGGTACGGGCGGAGGCAACGCTGGCCGAGCGCAACAAAACACTGATGCCCGTCATGATCGAGCTGTGCGATCGGCCGATCATGTTCGAGCTGATGCATACGACGGATCTTTGTCACTGGATCGGAGATCCGGCGACGTGGTCTGGCAGACGTACATTTCCGGGCTGCGTCAACTCGTCGAGGCGGTTGGGCCCAATCCCGCTTCGCTCGCCGAAAATCGTCAGCCAAGCACCCGAATTAAAGAAACTGCCAGCGCCATCGACTCGGCGAAGCGTCTAGCCTCCATCGCGGTACTGCCCTTCGCCAATATGAGCGGCGACAAGGAGCAGGAGTACTTCAGCGACGGCTTGGCGGAGGAGATCATCAACGCCCTGGCACAGATTCCCGGGCTGAAAGTAATCGCGCGCACTTCCGCGTTCGCCTTCAAGGGGCAGAACACCGACATCCGCAGGATCGCCGAGACGCTGGGCGTGACCAATATTCTCGAAGGGAGCGTGCGGCGCTCGGGCAATCGCATCCGCGTGACCGCGCAGTTGATCACCGCGACTGATGGGACCCACCTGTGGTCGGAGCGTTTCGACCGCGAGCTGGCGGACGTATTTGCGATGCAGGACGAGATAGCCGCAGCCATCTCCAAGGCACCTCAGGTCACGCTTTCTCCGCAGGCAGCCGCCAAGCCGCGGTATACGCCCAAGCTTCCCGCCTACGAAGCCCTGCTGAAGGCCCGGCATTTTCATTGGAAAGTCACGGCCGAGTCGATGGACCAGGCCAAGCCTTTCTACGAACAGGCAATAGCGCTCGACCCGCAATTCGCATCTGTTCGGTCGAGCAGCCGTCAGTTTGTCGCCCCTGCGCGAGGTGGCGCCTGTCATTCGCTCTCTGGCGCAAAGAGCACTGGAACTGGACGCGTCTCTCGCGGATGCACACTCGCCCTTGTGCATCCTGGCGGCAACCCTCGACTTCGACTGGAACGAGGCCGCACACCAATTCGCGCTGGCCACGCCCGGCGGCCAGGGATCACCACAGTCACATATGGCTTGCGGTTGGGCTTACTTCCTGGCATCGGGTCAGCGAGACAAGGCCGTGGAGCAACTCAGGCTGGCGGTTCAGGGGGATCCGCTGCACTTCACGCATCGCGGCTTGCTGGCGTTGTGTCTTGGTGCCGCGGGACACTGGGCGGAGGCAGAGGAGCTGCTCCAGCAGAGCAGGGATCTGGATCCCAATTTCTTCCTGACCCACTACCACCTCGCGGGCATCTACACCGCGCGCCAGATGTTCGCCGAAGCGCTTCCTTGCGCCGAAACGGCGTTTTCCTTGGCGCCCTGGTACCCAGCACTTATTGGCATGTACGCGGGGCTATTGGTTCGCATGGGCCAGCCCGACCGCGGGCAGGAGGTGTTCAAAGCGCTAGGTTTGAGCGAGGCCTATGGCACGGCGAGAGGTATGGCGATCTTCCACACCTGCTGCGGTCAAATCGATCTCGCCGCAGACTCGATCGAAAAAGCGATTGAAGAACGAGATCCCCATGCCTCGGCGCTACTGCAGAGTGCGATCGGCGAGCCGTTACGCCTGAGCCCACGCTGGCCCAAGTTGGCGGCGCTGATGAATCTGTCCGCGTCTGCGGGAACCAGTGCGCCCTGAGGTGACTGCCCAGCAGCGGTCGTTCATGATCGGCGGCTACGGGTCCAAACCCGGACCATCCGCGCTCGGGTTCCTTGCTGGTCGGCCGGCGGATCGGCGGAGTCAGGATGAGGTCTATAACTCCGATCCGCGCCTATCACCACGCGTTAAGCTCATCTGTGGCATTCATCTGCAAGGAAAGGGCATGCAATCGATACCGATCGGGGCCACGGGTTCGTTTAGTCTTGTCGTCATGCCAGAGCATCTCGCCAGCCGTTTCAAGGACGTGACATTGCCTCCGGTCCTGGCGACGCCGGTCATGATCATGGTTATGGAGAACGCGGCGCTCAACGCGATCAAACCATATCTCGACGCCGGCGAAAGCGCGCTCGGCACGCACGTCAACGTGCGCCATCTCGCGGCGACCCCGGTTGGTCAACGCGTCATCGGCGAAGCGAAAGTGACTAAAGTCCATGGGCGGTGCATCGAGTTTTCGATTCGTGCGAGCGCCGAGAACGAGGAGATAGGAGTGGGCACACACGAACGCGTGGTGCTACAGCTGTCGAAGTTATCTGAACGAATGAAGGCCAAATTCGGCTAGCGATGAGACGGCATAATTAGACTGGGTCATCGACTTCTCGTAAGGGCACGTGGCGGCAGCGCGGACGGCGCGCTGAACTCAGGTTCCCGGAACCGGACGTTCGCCGCAGGCCGCTCGGGGTCAACACCGGCGGTTCGCTGGCCCCCCCCACCCGGGCCCGGCCAACAGTGGCGTCCTCTTGTTTAACTGCCAAAAACTCGACACTCGCGCTCCAGCTACCCAAGATAGGACAGGTTTAGAATATGCCACGGAATTCTCGGTTGGAGAGTGGTCATGTTGAAGCTCACTTCATTGCTCGTAGCGACATTTGCTCCAATGGTTGCGGCCATCGCAGTCGCCCAAGAAACTTCCCCGTTCTTGGAAAGTATGGTCGGCACTTGGTACGTGCAGCAACGAATGAGATCGGGTCCTGGTGCGGTTGCAGTCGAACTTCCCTCAGCGATCGCGCGTCGAGAGTTAGTTGGAGGTAAATACCTCGAAGAGAATATGGAACCGACAGGCGGTGAGGCAACGCAATCTTTTCACCGAAACGCCTTTTTAAACTTTAACTCTGTCACTAGACGGTACGAGTACACATCCCTGGACACTCGGGCTCCACAACTGATGATGGAGACGAGTCGTCCTGTTGGCCCGCAGCAGGTTCCCGCCGCAGAGCTGAAGCTCCAGGGCGGCGCATTCCTGGCGCCTGAGTGGGGAAGCGCCAAAAACGTCCGCTTCAAATATCGGCTGTCCATTGGGGAGATCAAAAACGATCAACAAACTATCCAGCTATTTCTCACTCCCGAAAGCGTTTTGCCCAAGGAGGAATTTCTGGCATTTGAGTACGTCTACACGCGACGGCCATAGCTTATCCAAGCATTGGGTGGGATCCCGCCAAAGATATCGAAAACCAGCGAAAGCTACACATCGGAACCGAAATGGACAGTGATTGACTGTCACCGGCGCATCCCTCAACGATCCCCTATTGTGTCAACGCTAACCGGAGCGGAGCCTGTCAGGAGGTCGCGCCGGAACAGGCGCATGCAGATCGCCGCGGCCAGCAGTAATGCCAACAGGGCCTCGCAGATGCCTACGACACTCTTCCCTGTGCGGAACGGCGCTGCCCATAACGCCGAGAAGAATGCAGCGTAGATGAGATACAGGTTCAGGCAAATGCCCACGATCGGTACGACCATGTTGCGCAGGATGTTGAAATGCGCAGGCGCAACTGGCCGGAAATAGACGATATTGGCAACGTTAACTCCGGTGTATGTGAGTGCCGCAAAGAACACCAAAATCGCTGTTAAGGTCGTTGTCTGTTTTCGCCAAAAGTAACAGCGCATCAGCTCTCGTATCGAGTCAGAGCCTGTGTGCCCGAACCGCCGTTTGCCCTATGGCTTCGCGCGAGTGGTTCGTGCTGTTTGGCTTCGGGCTTGGCTTTGCGCCTTGGGCTGTTTCTGGTATGGAATCGCGTCGGCTCTGGCGAGATGAATCCGATCGTAGCCCTCGCGCTCGCAATGCCGGGAGGGCTCTTGTTGGCACTTGCATCAGCGCGTTGGGGAAGTCGCGCCGGAGCATCAATTGCGAGGTGGCTTCGGTCTCGTCGCTAGCCGATTGGCACACCAGAAGCGGTCATTATCGGAAGGCGGTAAATGGTCCAAGAAGCGACCGTCCATCGATTGACCAGGCGTGAGCGGCGCTGACGGGCCATCAGCGCTCATTCGACCTTCCGATACGCCGGCCCGGAAGCGGACGTTCGCGTATTCGACTAGGCTAACGGGATAGCCATTTCCTAGTAATCTCGCGCTATGGATGATCGATTCGTATTGATTGGATGGTTTGCGGTGGGTATCGCGCTGCAAGTTTTCCTTCTTATTGGTCGTGACCTGAATGGACTTAAAATGCTTGGCGCGGTAGCAGCGGGTCTCTTTGCTACGTTTATCGCCGACCAACAACAGCCAACCGAGCTTCCGCTCCATCTGCTCTACGGCATCATCATCTTTGGCGCGACATTTGCGATGTTATTCAAGGAAGACGTCCTTCCTCGAGTCAATGAACACATCACCCTTTCGTACACACTGATTCTTTGGTATGCCTTCTTAAGAAATTACGCGTACGACAGCAGGATCCAGATCTTGGGTGCTGCGGCGATGCTTGCACCGACGGGCATTGTCATCTGGATCGCAGTCTCGGAGGTTGTGCTGTCGGTCTTCTGGAAAATCGCGCTTTATACGTGGTTCCTTTGCACGGTGGTCGGACTTGGAGTGCTGGTGTTTCCACCTCAGAGGATCGCAATGTTCCTCCCCCATCAGACGATGCCATGGATGAACCGTATCGACGCAATTCTGGCGGGCATGGGATTTCTGTACTTGATCGCCAACGCGACTTACCTCTATTTCCTAGTCCCATTACCAGGGAAATCCCAATCCTGGGCGGACCGGATGAAGGAATGGCACGCCTTTGTCGACATTCTGCTCCCGCGCTTCGATGCGACGCAATCTCGTCTCGGTCTAACCTTATTGCTCTTGCTGGGTCAAGGCGGCGCTTTGCTTCTTAACTATCAGACTCACTGGCTTCCAGACGGGTTCCTGATAAACAGCATCATCGTGCTTCCAGGCATCTTTACCTTGCTCCGGCCTCCTCCGACGCAACCGGCCGAGGGCACCCAACGGGCGCTACCACGACAATTGAGACGGCGCCTTCGATAAGTGCGGACTCACCGCGAGCTAGGCAAGTCATGTGAAACGCGTTCCGCAAAGCGGTCACCGACAAACGGCGGCTTCGAGTCAATATCCGCCAAGGCCTGTAGAATCGCGAGACGTAACGGGCAATGGCAGCCACTAGGAGGATTTCGTGGACGAACGCCCGGACCGGTGTTCCTATTGCAAGGCGCCAGAATCCGATACGTCCGCATTGGTTGCGGGCCCTGCGGTTGCCATTTGCTGCGACTGCGTAGGCCGAGCTCTAAACGCCTTAGCATCCGTCGCATCTCCTGTTGCCGACGAGGCAGACTTCAACGCAAAAGCTCCCCTTCCGTATTGTGCGTTCTGTGGAAAGTTGCAGGTCGATGTTAAGCGCCTCACACATCATGGGAGAGCTCAGATCTGCAATGAATGTTTAGTTACATCATTTGAAATCCTCATGGAGCGAGGATGCTCGCCTTCAATTCCGACAAGGTTCTGAAGGCACACAGCGGGCCGCCTCACTTGCCAATGCCCGAGAGCGCCGCTCGGGACAGGCCGAATGGGGTCGATTGCGGGCATCGCCGCGGCGATCGTCACTTATCGGCCATTACTTGGCAGTCGCTATATTGAAATGACTGCCCGATACCGGCCGTTGGTTGCCAATGTGAGGCGCATGAACGGCTCACGGTAAACCACAGAATACTGAGCGCAATGGAGAGAACACTTTTGGAGCGAGGAACACAGAAATGACGATCAAGCACAGGGCATTCTTTGTCGCGGCAACCATTCTTGTCGCGATCGTATGGTTGGACGTAGCGCCTGGCAGTGACCGCCAAGCGTTAGTCGTGAAACCGGAGGACCGCACCTGTACACAAGATGCAGAATGTAAACTAATTGAAGTGCCTTGCACCTGTGGGCAACAGCATCTGGTGGCCAATCTTCAGCACTACAAGAGCTATGTACGCCACCCCACGTGCACAAGCGCCGAGATTTCGCACTGCGCCATGGCGGGCGCATCTGTTCCGCAATCTGCTGTTTGCCGAAGTGGGCAATGCACAGTGGCGAAGTGAATGACCGGTTCCGGGAAAGTCTTCGGGCCGAGGTCGGCCCGGAGCTGACGGTGAGCGCATTGAATTCACTGCCACTTAGCTCCAGGGCAATGGCGGCCCCGATAATCGCCGGGATAAGATATGGCCTCGGGACGCGACGCTTCCGTCGCCCAATTAGTAATTAGAGGCAACGAATGTCCGGCGCTCTCGGCAGTGTTCTCAGCACATTTGGCTGGACCCTTATCGCGTATTGTGGCTTTATGCTATTTGATCTGATGGCTTTCAATCGAGTGGGTATGGCCGTCATTTATCCAGATTGGATGGAAGCGGTTGAACCACGATTCTGGATAAGGGTCGCTCCGCGTCACATTGTGTTAATCCCAGCAGCGTTCCTATTTCAGCACTTGATTCGAAGGCATGCTGCGGAGCTGTCGCCTGCATCAATTTCATGCATTGTTCTAGGTGTCGCTTACGCGGCTCTGCTGGCTTGGGACTCCTTGCGGTACTATGTCTACCCTATCTACCGGGCCAAGAGAGAAGCTGGCCTCTAACATTCGTGCGGGCGGCGCCGTGAATATGGCATGCCACGAAGGAATTCGAGTGCATTTAACGTGGCCAAAGGTTGACGTAGCCACGCTCGAAAGCAAACATTCTCGAACTCCGGCTTAATATTGGATCCCCGCACCCCCGGCCTTCGCACATCGGTCGCCCGCCGTCTACCTGTCAACATTAACAGGGGTATGACCGAGAGCCCGCGATCGCGGCCGCGGCATTGACGATGATTGAAGCAATCATTCATGACCGTTAGCGGCGGCTCACGGCCATCACCTGCCGGTCGAAGCCTCAATCTGCCTCCTCCATACCGGTCATTCGCGAATGGCGACGATCATGGGGTTAAGCCGGAAAAGCTGCGGAGCGTTCAGCAGCAATACACCATCGGCTACTTGGCAGGCGGCGTCGGCACGGGCGGGGAAGCCGGTACAATAACATCCGTCGCTGGCAGCTCCGCCTTCCGCCCAGCCTGGATTTTTTCTGCCGCCAATTTCTCCGCGGTCGCAAGAGCGTCGGCGGCGGCCACTTTGACGTCCGGCTCGATTCCGGTGCCCTCCCAATTGGTCTTGGTGATCGGATTCACCGCTTTCGCAAACGGCACGCCAACTACAAAATAATCCGCGACGGTGTGATGACGTACTAAATGCGCGCCGCCCCCTGTCGTTTCCCCGACAATCGTAGCGCGCTTCTGCGCCTTCAGGTCGTATGTGAACTCCTCGGCGCCGGAGAAGGTGGACTTCGAGGTGAGGACGAAGACGGGTTGCGTCACCAGACGATCCCCAGGGACGTACGGGAGTGTCCAGAACTGGGTGGTGGAATCTTCGTGGCGGCTGTAGAGGTCGTTCAAGTGCGTTGGGCGGTCGAAGAGATATGTGGCGAAGAAGCTGACCATGGCGGCATTGCCTCCACCGTTTTGACGCAGGTCAATGATGAGCGCGTCAGTGTGGGCGATGAAGGCCATGGCTGCAACGACGGTGGATCCGCAAAGTTCCGGCGGCGCGAAGCCGTCGAACCTGATGTAGCCGATGTTGCCGGGAAGAATCTCGACTTTGTTGAAGGCGCAATTTTGGCGCTGGAAGTCTTTGCGCATGCGGTCTAGGTCGCCAGGGTCGGGGGCAGTGCGTTCCTCCGTCTTGAAGGGGTTGAAGTCGACGCGCAGATGCTGATCGTGGCTGACCGTGCGCAGATCGTTAGTGAGCCTTGTAGCCCATGCGGCACCATCGGTGATGGATTTGTAGTCGCCCGCCTTGTCATGGGCGTCGAGTGATGCATTCATCTGCCTTGCGAGGGGCGCGTCCACATAGTAGTCGGTCAGATCGGCCTTGATGCCATCGATCACACGCCGGCGCAGGGCCGCATCGAGTTTGACATCGACGGGCGTGGCACGGGGCGGCAAAGGTTGGAGGGTGAAGCTGACTACGGTGGGCGGTTGGCCGTCTGTGACGGTGAGGCTGCCGATGACGGTCGTGGGGCTGGCCTTTTCCTTGACGCGGAACTGGAGATGGAGCGGCTCATTAAGATCGACCGAGAGCAAATCGAAACCGCCGGTCCGACCGTAGAGGGATATCATGCGATCGACCGGCTCTGTGGCGTCGATGGTCTGCACATAGCTCTCGACGCGCGAGCGTTCGCCGCTGTTGAAGGCGCTGAGCCACGCTTGGAGCGTGTGGCCAGCGGGTGTGTCGGGGATGGCAAATTGCGCCTGCACGGAGGCGGCGCCGAGCGCGAGGACGAGTGAAAGGATGAGGCGGCCTGACAATTTCGCGATCATCGGAGCTCCTCCAAACGAACCAGAACAGGGTATTGGGCGGAGTTAATGGGAACAGAGCGCCTTTGCCCCTGAAGAGGACATGATGAAGGATGACGGGACTGGTGCCAAATGACACTTCATTTGCCTCGGAGATTGGAGTGAGGCTCGCGGCAGAGCGGGTTGCCGAAGTGCTTACGGATGTACCGTACAAAATCGACTGTCGAAAGCTGGCGCTCGCGAATGTCGCAGATGGGTCAGCATGATCTTCCCCACGAACCATGGACACATCAATTAGGCGATTGGGCGCTGACCTTGCCGGTAGGGGTTTATGATTACTTCAACGGCGTCGAAGGTCAGACGGCCTAGAATCTGGCCAGCAGACTGATGT
Organism: uncultured Gammaproteobacteria bacterium; assembly: GCA_963735775.1. Taxonomy (GTDB): domain Bacteria; phylum Pseudomonadota; class Gammaproteobacteria; order Steroidobacterales; family Steroidobacteraceae; genus FEN-1191. Next base: position 194,238 of record CAVTMG010000002.1, read on the forward strand.
CTTGGACCGAAGGGACGGGGCGAGTAACGGATCGTTATGCGGCGGACCTCGATCAATGGATGGACTCCAGCAGTAGCGACGTACATAGTAATTGCGGGGATCGTATTCTTGGTGGGCTCGCGCCGGCCCTTGGAAGTGGCCCTGGTTCCGTTGATCGTCATCGCTGGTTGGGCATTCGTCGGTCATCTCGTCACTCTCGATGACGATGCCCCTGGGGCTTGGTCCAACCCAGAACGGTCGCGCCCAGTTTGGAGATCATCGGTTGGCCAACTCTGTCTCAAGGGCGTTGCGTTCGTCGTGATCCTTGCGAGTGTTGTGTGGATACTGAAACGAAACTGATTGCTGGCTGCTGGGTAGCGGACGCTGGTGACCGACGGCAATGGGTCTAGGCCGTGTGAAAACTCAATGAGCCAAAACTTTTCGTTCGGGTACGTGCAGTAAACGGCGTCTCGAGCTACCCACGTGCATCAGAACAGCACCTACGTGCCCCATTTCACGACCTCATGAAACCCTCGCAGACGTTTTCACACAGCCTAGGTCAACAGAACTCATTCAACCTACCGCCGGAGGCGGCTACCGGCTGCCGTTCGCGAGGAAAAACTTCCGGCTCCAAACCGGCCGTTCACATGAGACCGTATTGTCGGTTGAGTTCGGCAAGAAGCGCACGCCTGCAACACATTAAGCCATCCTGGAAATAGGCCCTTTAGAGCTTCTGGTAAGCTGCACGGATCAGCCGCGATAACGCCCGCGTGTAGCGAGGGCCGCCGGAATTCAAGCGAAGGAACCTCAATTTGAAACCGCATTCATTTGTTGCGCTAGGCATGGTTCTGCTTTTCGCATCCCCAGCCGTTCTCCCAGCAGACTCCACGTCCGATAGGGCCTCGATTTCAGCAGATCCTCCGATCTCCGGTATTCAAAGAGCAGATATTGATACGGCAGTGCGTCCGCAGGACGATTTCTTCGAGTATTCAAACGGCACATGGCTGCGCGACGTACCGATCCCTCCAGACCGCTCATATTATGGCGTGGATTCCATGATGACCGAGCGCTCGCTGCTGCAGCAGCGCGAACTGATTGAGTCAGCGCGAACTTCAGTTGACCCCGAAGCGCGCAAGGTCGGCGATCTTTATGCCAGCTTCATGGACGAGGAACGCATCGAGCATGAGGGTTTCAAGCCACTCAAGGTGGAGCTGGCGCGGATTGCTGTCATCAAACACGTCCGAGACATCGGTCCGTTGATGGCGCACTTTGATCGGATTGGGGTGAATACTCCCGTTGGCACATCTATCTACCCGGACTCCAAGCGATCCACGCAATACGCATTCTGGCTTTCGCAAGGTGGATTGGGCTTGCCGGACCGTGACTACTACCTGAGTGATGATGCCAAGCTGATGGATTTTCGCCTCAAATACCGCGCTCATGTTGAGAAGATGTTGGTTCTCCTGGGCGACACCCAGGCAGCCCAAGAAGCGGATCATATCCTCGCACTCGAGACGGCGATGGCCAAGATCCAGTGGACCAAGGTCGCGAACCGGGACCCGCAAAAGACCTACAACCCGCAGACTGTCTCGCAGCTCACGGCGCTCGCACCGCAACTCGATTGGCAGATCTTCCTGGTGAAGGCCGGCCTTTCTAAGCCTCTGCCCACCCTGATCGTGCACCAGCCTGACTATCTCCGAGGATTGTCCGAACTGCTCCGGAACGTGCCGTTGGCCACGTGGAAGCAATACCTGCGCTTCAGGCTGCTTTCGAGCAGCGCTCCGTATCTATCACGGGCCTTTGTCGATGAGGATTTTGCATTCAACGAGGGCGTCTTGCGTGGGACGCCGCAGATCCAGGAACGCTGGAAGCGCGGCTGCGAACTGGTCGACCAGCTTATTGGCGAAGCCTCGGGGAAAATGTACGTGGCGCAGTATTTTCCACCGCAGAGCAAAAAGCGCATCGACGAACTGGTTGGCAATCTACTCAAAGCCTATGCCCAGAGCATCGATCGCTTGGACTGGATGAGTGCGGAGACTAAGGTGGAAGCGCAGGCAAAATTGCGCAAGATCAATGTGAAGATCGGCTATCCAAACCAATGGCGCGACTACTCCAAATTGTCGATCTCCCCGACTGACTTGCTCGGTAATGTATTTCGTGGCCTGCAGTTCGAGTCAAATCGCAAGCTCGCGCAACTAGGTGGTCCGATCGATCGCAATGAATGGGACATGACGACTCCCACTGTCAACGCCTACCACGATCAGGGCATGAACGAGATTGTCTTTCCGGCCGGGATTTTGCAGCCGCCGATGTTCAATCCGGCGGCAGATGACGCCTTCAACTACGGTTCCACCGGCGCGATAATTGGCCATGAAATCAGCCACGGTTTCGATGACAAGGGCAGTCAATACGACAGCGACGGGAATCTGCGCGACTGGTGGACGGCGGAAGATCACGCGAAATTTAAAGCAAAGACGGAAAAGCTGATCAAAGAATATGATGCGTTTGAACCGGTGCCGGGTTTTCACATCAACGGTGCGCTTACGTTGGGCGAAAACATCGCCGATATCGCCGGCCTTGAAATCGCCTACAAGGCCTATACCGCCTCGCTAAAGGGGGGTACGCCACCTGTGATCGATGGCATGAGCGCGGATCAGCGATTCTACATTGGCTATGCCCAGAGTTGGCTCGGCAAGGAGCGGGAAGCTTTCACCATCGAGGTACTAAAATCGAATCCGCATTCGCCAGAGAAATACCGGGTAGATGGCGTTGTTGTGCACATGCCGAGTTTTTACACCGCATTCTCGGTTGTACCCAACGACAAAATGTATCTTCAGCCTGAGGATCGCGTGACGCTTTGGTAGATAACTTATTGTGAGGCTCTGCGTGTCGCAGCTTCCTTGGTGACGCTCAAGTAAGTGAATTGCGATGCAGGTACAGAGAGAACCGATTTGGTGGTCGGAAGGCCGACGTTCGCGACGGTCTCCTTCGGGTCAACAGAACTCATTTGATTTACCGCCGGGGTCGGCCAAAAGCGTACATGCGGGGGAGCGCAATGCACGCGACCGGCGCGGTCGCCCAGCCATTAACGACCCTGTGGTCATCGATCAGTTGCGGGAGTTGGCCTCCCCAAGGCCCGCTTACGGCTACCGCCGCCTCTGGGCGCTGCTTCGCCGGCTGCGACGAGCCCAGCAGCTCGAGCCAGTCAATGCTAAACGGGTGTACCGCCTGGCCAAGCTCCACAAACTGCTGCTGGAGCGCTACACCGGCACTCCACCCATGCGCGTGCATGAGGGCACGATCGCCGTGGAGCACAGCGATGAACGCTACTGTTCGGATGGCTTTGAGATCAACTGCGACAATGGCGAGAAGGTCCGAGTGACCTTCAGCCTGGACTGCTGTGATCGCGAAGCGATTGCCTTTGCCGCCACCACCGCGGGCATCAGCGGGGAGCTCGTGCGCGATGTCATGGTGCAGACGCTGATCCAACGCTTTGGTCAGGTTCCAGAGCTGCCGAACCCTGCCCAATGGCTCAGCGACAACGGCTCGGGTTACATCGCCCGCGACACCCGCGCCTTCGCTGCCGATATCGGCATGATCCCTTGCCGAACTCCGTATCGCTCGCCGCAGAGCAACGGCATGGCCGAGTCGTTCGTCAAAACTTTTAAACGCGACTACGTCAGGTGCAATCCCACCCCGGATGCCGCCACCGTGCTGGCGCAGCTGCGTGCCTGGTTCACCGATTACAATTTTGTGCATCCGCACAGCGCCCTGCAGTATCGTTCGCCTGAGGAGTTCAGGCAGGACCAAATAAGTCATCCATCCTGTCCGGTTTCATAGGGTCAACTCCACCTGAGAGCTGGCCTTTGATTGCCAAACATGCTCGGCACTAAAAAAAGGCGGCCCAGATTGCCGCACGCAATCTGGGCCTTAAGTCTTGGTGCTGAGGATTGGCGGGCACCGTGCAGCGCGGGGTTAGCGACGCTGGTTGGTGGCCACGAAGGTCTGCAACTTTCCGTACTTTGCCTCGTACACGGCCGACAGCTCCGCTCGATTGACCTTCATTACCGCATCGGCGATGGCTTTTTGCAGGCAGGTTTGGTTCGCGACGTTATCGCTACTGGGCGGGCACACTTTGACGGCTGCGCTGTGGATGCGTCCGTAGAGTGCGCTCGCGCCCTGAGGGGTCGAGATATCGAGGTCTGCGAATTTCACGATGGCCTGCGAGGGTGTCGTGCCCTCGTCGACGCCGGGTACGGTGCGGAAGCTCGAGGCCTGAGCGAAGCTCGAAACCAGAGCGCTGAGGATCGCGCCGGCAACAAGGGTGCGAAGGGAGGTGGAGGTGATCGTGTTCATGCTGGTCTCCTTGGATAGGGTCGATAAAGCCGTTGGGTTCAGTGGGTCGATCGTCGCGAGGCGGTCTGCTGGTCCAATTTGTCGCCTCACCCATACAGACACCGTCCAGGTGCCAAACCCGACATGCGACCCGCGGATGGCGTGGCACAGGCCCGCGGGACGCGTTAAGTTGGCCGCGTTGCGCTAAAGGCGCCGGGCGCGCGGAGGGCTCACGGACCGTGGCACTATCGATTCCGCAGATGGCGCTGATGAGTCAGCTGCTCGATGAGGCGCTGCCACTGGATACCGCTGCCCGGCGCGCCTGGCTGGACCATCTTGCCCCCGACTATCGCGATCTGGCCCCAGCGCTGCGCCAGGCGCTGCTGCCCGACGAGGCTCAGGCCGCGGATCTGGGATCCCTGGCGACGCTGCCGAAGCTCGGCTCCTCGGATGAGGCGAACACGCCGGCGGTAAGCGGCCTGCAGCCCGGTGCACGGGTGGGTCCGTACGAGCTGATTCGACTGCTGGGCGCCGGCGGCATGGCGGAAGTTTGGCTGGCGCGGCGCGCCGATGGGGCCTTCAAACGCGAGGTGGCGCTGAAGCTGCCGATGCTCGCTCGAGCGCAGGCGGGACTGGAGGCGCGCTTTGCGCGCGAGCGCGACATCCTGGCCAGTCTGGAGCACCCCCATATCGCGCGCCTTTATGACGCGGGGGTGGATCCGCAAGGGCTGCCGTATCTGTCGATGGAGTATGTGCGGGGGGAGCCGCTGACGGGGTGGTGCGAGGCGCAGCGACTCGGGATTGCCGAGCGGCTGACACTGTTCCTGCAGGTGCTCGAGGCCGTGCAGTACGCGCATGACCGGCAGATCATCCACCGCGACCTGAAGCCCTCGAACATCCTGGTGAGTGAGTCCGGGCAGGTACGGCTGCTGGATTTTGGTGTCGCCCGATTGCTCGAGGCGGAAGAAACGGGTCAGTCCATGACCAGTGTCTACGGCCGGGCGCTGACCCCGGACTATGCCAGTCCGGAGCTGCTGCGCGGGGATGCGGTGGATGCGCGCAGCGATCTCTACTCGCTCGGCGTCCTGCTGTACGAGCTGCTCACGGGCACGAGACCGTATCGGCTGAAGAGTGCGGCCTCGATCGGGGCGCTCGATCAAGCCATCGCTACACTGGAGGTGAAGAGGCCGAGCCTGCAGCTCCAGAGCACGACACAGGCATTGGTGCGGCAAGTGCGCGGGGACCTGGATGCCATCGTGCTCAAGGCACTGGCGAAGGACCCCGCCCAGCGCTATCCCAGTGCCGCCGCGCTGGCAGAGGATCTGCGATGTTATCTGGACGGCAGGCCCATCCGGGCGCAACCGGCACGTCTCTCCTATCGCCTGGGCAAGTTCGTGCGGCGCAATCGAGCGCTGCTCGCAGTCACCGCCACGGCCCTCGCCGCGATTGTTGCCATGGGGGGTTATGCACTGTACCGCGACCGCACGCTCCGGGTAACGGTCAGCGCCAACGCGCCAGCGGTTGCGGCCGCGCTGAGCCCTGCGGCCTCGGTCTCGGTCGCTGTTTTCGCTCCTCCCGCACACTCGATCGCGGTGCTGCCGTTCCTGGATGCCAGCCCGAAGAAGGACCAGGAGTATTTCTCCGACGGTCTTGCCGAGGACATTATCGATCTCTTGACCAAGGTACCGGATCTGCAGGTGATCGCGCGCACCTCTTCATTCTCATTCAAAGGCAAGTCGGATGACGTGCCGACCATTGCCAAGAAACTCAACGTCGCAAATGTCGTTGAGGGCAGCGTCCAAAAATCCGGGGGTCGCTTGCGTGTCTCCACCGAACTGGTGCGCGCCGACACCGGCGTACAGATCTGGTCCCAGACCTACGACCGCGACCTCAAGGACGTCTTCAAGATCCAGGATGAGATTGCCGATGCCGTGGTCGCGGCATTGAAACTCAAGCTCGCACCGGGGCAGCAAGCCTTGAGCTCACGCCGCAGCGCGAATATCGAGGCCTACAACGAGTATCTGCTCGGGCGTCAATTCTTCGATCGTTTCGATCTGGATGGTATGCAGCGGGCAGTGGTTGCCTATCGCCGGGCCGTGGAACTGGATCCGGGCTACGCTGCCGCCTACGCGGAGCTCGCCATGTCAGAATATTTTGCCGCGGATTTCGTCGGCGATGCGGCCGGTGCCCGGCACGCCCTGCAAGCGGCCGACAAAGCCGTGGCGTTGGCTCCGGATCAGGCGGACGGCTACGCCGCGCGCGGTCACATACGTGTGCAAGCCGCGTGGAATTGGAGCGGTGCGCAGCAGGATTTCCAGAAGGCGCTGGCCATCGATCCGGGTAACAGCAGGGCCCTACGTCGATACGGCTTGTTGTTGGGAGCCCTGGGTCGATTGCCTGAGGCGATCGCCATGACCAGGAAAGCCATCGAGTTGGATCCATTATCCAGTGTGACGTGGTCGAATCTAGGAATGCTGCTCACAGGGGCCCGGCAGTTTACCGCGGCCGATGAGGCGATTCGCAGAGCGTTGGAGATTCAGCCGGAGTCGCCCTACGGTCTGGGAGTCCTTGGCTCCTTACAGTTGCTCGAGGGTAAGGCGACAGAGGCGCTGGCTACAGCGCGGCGAGGTCACTACGAGGCTGGTCGCCTGCAGCAAACGGCGATGGCCGAGTATTCTCTGGGTCATGCCGAAGAATCCCAGCAGGTCCTAGACAGGCTTATCGCCAAGTCCGGGAACGATTGCGCTTACTGCGTCGCCACGGTTTATGCCTGGCGGGGCGAGAAAGATAAGGCGTTCGAATGGCTGGAGAGAGCTTTCGTGCAGCACGAAAGCAACCTAACCGATATCAAGCACGACTTTGACTCGCTGCTCGGCGATGCCCGGTACAGTGCACTGATGCGCAAGATGAATCTGCCGGAATAGCGCAACTTTTACGCTAACTACGCGGAAGGACTGCCCGGGCGAGAGTGCGTAGATAATCGGCCATCAGCCGCTATTTCTGACGCCGTCAAGCAGACATTCCGGAAAGTCAGCACCGGGTCAACTTGAGCCGTTGAACGCTAGGCCCCGATAATGTCGTCCCAACGGCCGGTCTGCAGCGAGACGTGGGGCAGCAGGTGGCCAACTTCGGTTGTTCCGAATTTCAACTAACGGGCCCGGAAGCTGGCATTTGGCGGTAGGCTCTTCACACCGAAAAAGCTGAAGGCCTACGGCGTTGATACGGGCTTGGCAACATCAGATGATCAAGGCATTTAGACTTACAGCCTGGTGCGTGGCGATCGCATTGGTATCGATCCTTATCATCGTGCGTGCTTGCAGCTTCTTTCCAGAATCTAGCTTCGATTTAGCCCAGGATTCTCGACTCCCGAAATGGTTTGCGCTTCCGGCCAATCTGACACGATCGCAGGTCTCCGTTCATCTGGATTACTACATCCTACTGGGGGGGCGGCGAGCTGACTTCACGTTACTCGGACCAAAAAACGAGGTTCTAGCGAAAGTGACCGGAACCGCGGTAGGCAACGAACCAATAAAGTTGGAGAGGCAACCTCCCGCCTTTCCTCCCGGATATCCCTCATATGAGATCATCACAGTTCGTGGAGTGACCGAACTTATTGAGCATCGCAATATGGAGCCGATCTTCTATATTTCAGATGACCCCACCGTGTGGAATAAATTGCTTTTCATACGGCTTTTGGTGGGGGAGCAATGGGCATCTTCGACCTCGTTGCGCTTGCCGGCTTGGCCGTCTCCGGTTTAGGAAGACGGCAGCGAAGATCGCTTTTATAGGAGCACACATTTCTGACAAACTCGTGGTATGCGGGCCCAGCAAACTGAGTTTCCAGGGTGCCGTTCGCTCCCTACCGCGCACCGCTACCTTCCTGCATCGTCGAAAGAACGCGGTCGATGGCTTCGCCGAAGAATGCCTGTGGCTCCGAAGGCGTGATGTGCTCGCTAGCTTCGCGCTCTGCAATCGCTGCGTCGGCTAAAGCAACTGCCTCTTTGAGGCTGCGAGCTTTTGGCAGGGCATCTCGATAGAACGCTTCGCCAAAGTAGGTCAGATCACGGTCGTCCGAGCACCCGAATGACGTCTTGTCTGCCGCCGCCGCGGTAATGATGATCGTACTCGGATCCTGCAGAGCAGGAATAAAGGCGCCCGCATGGCAGGCGGATATTACGATGATGCGCCATCGAATACCCGAATCGCGCAATGCCTGCGCCAAGTCCTCGCCCGTCACCTGCTTCAGGGCAAGAGCCCCGTTGGACACGGACAGCTCTGGTGCGTCGGAGCCATGCGAAGACAACGAGAGAAAGAGAATATCTCGCTGCAGATCCATTTTGCGTGCGATTCCGCTGAGCACATAGCGCAGTCCGGATACCGTCGCGAGAGGACGAGAATCGCGGTCGCGGCGATCATTGATTAGCAGCACCTCGCGCTGCGCTGTGTCGTAGCGCCGGGCAACCACATTGGCAGCCAATTTAATTTCCTCAGCGAATACCTTCTGAGATCCGACTCCGGCGAAACCGACAAAAAATACTGCTGGCTTATCGTCTGTTCCAGGCATCACCGCGCCGAGCGCTTGATCTATGCGGCGTTGCTGATCAAATAACAGCGATTCGCCGGTTCCCGCTGTCCAGGTCAGGTCTGCAGCATTATCAGGGTCCGGCTGCACCCACAATGAGGGATACAGATACGTCGTTCGATCAAGCCAAACGAAGCCACCCAGCACTATCAGGGTCCACAGCATGGCACGCGGTTGCGACGTGCCGGAAAAAGCGTGGAGTGATCGCCAAGAGTAGGCACACAGATATACGATCAAGGCGCCATTAGCCGCGATCATCCACCATGCGGAGAGGTGGTCGTCGATCCAAGCGTCCAGCAGGATCAGCACCGGCAGCACCGCGACCACGAGAAAAAGCCCCTGCCGATACGGAAGCGGCGGCCGCGAACGTCGTCCCATTACGAATGCAAGCGCCAGGCACATAAGAACGATAAAGCCCAGCGACGGCAGATCGAATACGTTAAATGAGGACCCTGGCCCAGCGCGCAGCCGATCGATGCTTAGCCATAGCAGCAGGGATCCCGCACCGAGCAGCACCACCGAACGTTCCGTGGCCAACGCCGAGACATTTTCGACCCGTCGCAAGGTCCAGAGCTGGAACAGCTGGCGCATCCCTCTAAGCCCACGCCGTAGGGCCACTACCAGCGGCGAACCGGGTGCCGGCTCAACGCCTGAGGTCGAACCCTCCGGCTCGACGGGCCTGGCTAAGTCGATTTCCCTCCCGCGGGCCTGTGGCGCAAAAGCGCGCAATAGAGATAACGTTCCCCAGACTGCGAAAACTGCTTGCAGGCCAAATAGGCTCGCCGCGAGCCAGGAAAGTCGCACGAGAATGGCAGCATTTGACGCGTAGAAGGCCACACCGTAGCTGCATCCCAGATACAAGACGGCCAACACACTACTGGCGCTCAACCAAAGAAGGCTCGAATGCCCAGTTCGTCTATAGGTGCGCAACTGTGCAGCCAGAAGCACTAACTGGCAGAGAAGACTACCAATGCCAAGAAAGGAACTGATTAGACGAATATGCTCAGCCATCGTTGTCTATATCAAGGACTGCCACATGGCAATCGTAGGACAGGCGATATGGCGTCCGTAGCGATTGTGTCTCAGTGTGAATGCGCCGAGCCATCGGAACAACACAACTCCCGGCTAGATTGAGCGACCTACTTGCTGCATTGGGTGATAGGCTTGTAAACGGTTGCTAGAGGCTGCTCATCGGGTGTCGCAACTAACTCCGGGCAGAAATCTTGACGCAGTTGAAGACATTGGTTGTTGTAACCCACTGCGTGATGCTTTTGTGGCCTCCAGTCTGTGTCGGAGCAATGACATAGGTTTTCACCCATGAATTGGCGCCAGTTTCTTTTCTCGTACCAGGGTCGCGTCGGACGCAAGAGTTACTGGCTGATGGTCTTGCTGACGCTGCCATTTGCTGTCGCTTCTTGGGTGATTAACGGCGGCGGCTGGGAACACACCCCCACAGATGGCCCGGGCGTATTGGCTCTGTTGCCCATCATTTGGCCTGCACTGGTGATCCAGATCAAGCGTTGGCACGATCGAGACAAATCCGGGTGGTGGTGTCTGATCAACTTTATTCCCTTAATCGGAGGCATCTGGACCTTGGTGGAAAATGGCTGCCTGAAGGGTACAGTCGGCGAAAACCGCTTTGGAGCTGATCCCATTGCGCAACAAAACCTAACAATCTCTGCAGGGGACCATGAGAGATAAGCTGCCAAGCGCGCGATTGAGCCACCTACCATTCCGATGCGACAGGCTGCGCGGGGTGATGCGCCGGCAGCCCGCCGCTCGATCGCCATGAATGCCAAGCCGCCCGAGCCGGATGACCTGCAGAAAATAGCCGGCGGTACGCTCGCCTACTATGAACAGAGCGCGCAGCAGTTTCGCACGGGTACCAGCGATCACGATGTCAGCCAGAATATTGCCGCGCTATTGCGGCATATTGCCGGGCCGGCACCCTTCACGATCCTCGATTTCGGTTGCGGGCCTGGGCGCGATCTCAAGACGCTCAGTGATTTGGGTCATACGGCAATTGGGTTGGAGGGCACCGAAGCCTTTGTGGCGATGGCGCGGGCGGGCGGGTACGAGGTCTGGCAGCAGGACTTTCTCAATCTCGATCTGCCGCAAGCGCGCTTCGACGGCATTTTCGCCAACGCATCGCTGTTCCACGTGCCGTCGCGCGAACTGCCGCGCGTGCTGCGGCAGCTCCATGCGGCCTTGCGGCCCGAGGGCGTGCTGTTCAGCTCCAATCCGCACGGCCGCAACGAGGAAGGTTGGAACCGGGGACGCTATGGCGCCTATCACGACCTGCAGGCGTGGCGGCGGTTCATGACGGATGCGAACTTTCTGGAACTCGAACATTACTACCGGCCCACTGGATTGCCACGCGAGCAGCAGCCATGGCTGGCAAGCGTCTGGCGACGACGAGGGCCCTAGCTTTCAATCGGTCCAATAGGCTTCGATGAGCTCATGCATGCGCCGCCAGAGCGGGCCGGGGCGACCACTGCCCACCGGTTTGCCGTCGAGGGTGGTGACCGCCACGACCCCGCGGGTCGCGGCCGTGAGCCAGATCTCATCGGCTGTTCGCAGTTGCGCCTCGCTGATCGCGACACTGCGACGCTCGATGCCGTGGGCATCGGCCAGCTCCTCGAGCAGATTGCGCGTGGTGCCGGGTAGCAGATAGTTCGAGTTCGGCGGGGCCCACACCTGCCCACCAACCACAACGTACACGGTCGAGGAACTGGCGTCGGTGAGCCAACCCTCGCGCAGCAGGATCGTCTCGCCGGCGCCGGCCTCCACGGCCTGCTGGCGCAGCAATACGTTGGCCAGCAATGCCACCGATTTGATGTCGCAGCGCGCCCAGCGCGTGTCGGTCGCGGTGATGCAGGCGATGCCGCGCTCCAGTACTTCGGGGCTGAGCGTGGGCAGCGGGGCGCAGAAGGCGAACACGGTGGGCTCGAGCTCCGGCAACGGTGCATGATTGCGGCCGTACTCGGCACCCCGGGAGACCTGCAGGTAGACGTACAAATCGCCGGCGCCGTTGGCATGGATCAATTCCGCGATCAGCTGCCGCCACTGGGGTTCAGTGTGCGGATCGCGGATGCGCAGTTCGCGCAGGCTGCGCGTCAGGCGCGCCAGGTTTGCGGCCAGCCGCCGCGCCTGGCCGCGACGCACGGCTATGACTTCGTAGACGCCGTCGCCGAACAGAAAACTGCGATCCAGTGGCGAGATGCGCGCCTCGCGCAATGCCAGCAGGCTGCCATTCAGATGGCAGATCGACAGCGGCTCAGCCACGGTCTATTTTTGGAACCACAGCAGCACGCTGTCGCTCAGCCTGCTCCAGATGCCGCCCGCCGGCACGTCTGCGAGCGGATACAGCGGCACCTCGGCCACCAGCTTGCCGGAGACCATGACCTGCAGCTGCGCCCACCGGCGTGGTGGTAGCGAGCGGCGCGATCAGCGGATGACGCACGCTGGCATTGGTCTCGATACTACCGACCTGACCGCGCGGCACGACGATATTGATGTCGCTCGCCGGCCCGACCGAGAAATACTCTTCGCTGCCCTTGAATACCCGGGGCTTGAGCACCACGGTTCCGCGCTTTTTGACGCTCACGGTTTCAAAGAAGGTGAAGCCGTAATTGAGCAGCGCGGCGCTGGCGTCCTCGCGTCCCTTGATGCTGTGCGAGCCGAGTACGACCGTGATCAGCCGCATGCCCTGGCGCACCGCTGAGGTCACCAGGCAGTAGCCGGCGCTGTCGGTGTGGCCGGTTTTCATGCCATCGACGCTGGCATCGCGCTCGAGCAGTCCGTTGCGGTTCTGCTGGGTGATGTTGTTCCACACGAATTCGCGCAACGAAAACCACTTGTAGTATTCCGGAAAGTCGCGCACCAGCGCGGTGCCGAGCTTGGACAGATCGCGCGCTGTGGTGTAGTGACTGGCCGCGGGCAGACCGCTGCTGTCGTCGAAGTGAGTGCCGCTCATGCCCAGGCGCTGCGCGTAATCATTCATGATCTGCACGAACCCTGGCTCGGTGCCGCCGACACGTTCGGCCAACGCGATCGTGGCATCGTTGCCCGACTGCACGATCATGCCCTTGATCAGCACTTCGGCCGGTATCTGGCTGCCCACCTGTACGAAGGTGCGCGAGCCTTCTGCGCGCCAGGCGTGCTCGCTGATGGTGACCAGGTCGGTGAGCTTGAGCGTACCGGCCTTGAGGGCATGGAACACCACATAGCAGGTCATAAGCTTGGTAAGGCTGGCCGGCTCCAGGCGCGTGTCGGCATTGCGCTCTGCCAGCACTTTGCCGCTGGTGTAATCGATGAGGATGTAGGCGCGGGCATCGACATCGGGCGCCGTGGGGATGGCCGGCGGCGCCGCCGGCGAGACCACGGGTGCGGGTGCGGGCGCCTGCGCCGGGGCGGTCGTGGCCGGTGCGGTGGCGGAAAGCGAGGCCAGGCCGAGAGCAAACAGCAGAACGATGGGTTTCATGGTCTTAGTGTAGCGGCAGTGTTTAGTCTTGTGCGAGCCGTGCTCCGGGAAAACCCAGCGCGGTCAGGCGTGCAATCAGCTGGTCGTATTCCTGCACGCTGGAGATCGGGCCGACGCGCACACGCTGTAGCGGCTGATCGGCCTGCGGAGCCAGCGTGAACACGTGCGCAACACCGGCTTCGCGCAGCTTTTGCGCCGCACGCCGCGCGTTGTCGGCCTGTCCGTAGGCACCCACCTGAACGTAGAAGCCGCCGGATGCTGCCGGCCCTCGAGCCGCCAGCGGCCGCGGCGCCGCCGCATCGGCTGCCGGTTGCAGCGCTGCTGTAATCGGCGGCACATCGCTGACCCCGACAATGGCCGCGGAGGCGCCGGGCGTGATCGCCGGCAGGGCCGTCGCGGTCGCCGGGCCGGCCGCAGTCAACGCCTCCACCTGCACAAAGGCGGTGCCGTTGCGGATCATGTCGAGCTTGCTTGCGGCCGAGTACGACAGGTCGATGATGCGATTGGCGACGAACGGGCCGCGGTCATTGATGCGCACGACGATGCTGCGGCCATTGTCGAGATTGGTCACGCGCGCATAACAGGGAATGGGCAGGGTTTTGTGCGCAGCGGTCATCGCGAACATGTCGTAGCGCTCACCGGTGGCGGTGCGCAGTCCGTGAAAATCGGGGCCGTACCAGGAAGCAACGCCGCGCTCGTGATAGCCCGCGGCGCTGGCGAGCACGATGTAGCGGTGTCCGGCGACGTCGTAGAACGGGGGATTGCCCGAGGCACTGCGCGGCTCCTGGCGCGGGACGGCATCGGGAGTGCCGGCGACGGTTGCAGGCGGTGGCAGCGGAACGGCCGCCGCGGCGGGCCTTGCGCGGCGCGGCGCGGCCGCGCAGCCTGCGAGCAGCAGGCCTGCGAGCAAGGTCAGGCATGCCAGTCGCGCCGTGCTCAAAGCGCGGCCTCCTGAGTGATCTGCTGCTTGATGGCCTCGGCCAGATCGTGCACTGCCATGGCGTACAGCGGGCTGCTGTTGTAGCGCGTGATCACCCAGAAATTCTGAAAGCCCACGCGGTAGCCCATGCCATCCTGCTGCGCCGCCCCAAGCAATAGCGCCGGCGTCGTATCAGGCAGCGTCGAGGCGATGTTCAACCCATGCGCTCGCAGGTCGCCCAGGGTGTCGGTCAGCGCCAGGTGATCGGGTGGCGCGAGGTCCTGCACGCCCGCGAGCTGGGCATCGGCCAGCACCGGCGCGCCATATTGCCAGCCGTATTGATGCAGGTAGTTGGCTTCGCTCGCGAATATGTCGCCCCAGTCGTTCCATAAATCCCGACGCGGCGCGTGCTGAGCGCTGACCGCGTAGCGGCGATAACTCGACGGCATGAACTGCAACGCGCCCATTGCCCCGGCATAGGAGCCGCGCACACTCAATGGATCGAAGTGATCCTCATGCGCAAGCATCAGGTACTCGCCCAGCTCCTTGCGGAAATACGGGGCGCGCGGCGGGTAGTCAAAGCTCAAGGTTGCCAGGGCATCGATCACCCGATACCGGCCGGTGCTGTGCCCGTACAAGGTCTCGACCCCCAGCACCGCGATCAGGTATTCGGGCGGCACCTGGTATTCGATGGCGATCTGGTCGAGCAGTTCCTTGTGCTCATGCCAGAGCTGCACGCCGCCATCAATGCGCAGCGTGGTCAGCATGTGGGCGCGATATTCCCACCACTGCATGGTCTTCTCGGCCGGACGGCTCATGGCGTCGATGATCTTGGGTTGCGTTTCAGCGGCCGCGAGGGCAGCGGTGACCCACTGGCGATCCAGGCCCTGGCTCACCAGTTGCTCGATGAAACCCTGGATCTCGGGTTGCGTGAGGTCAAATCGGACGTGATCGGGCGCTGGTTGCGCGGCCGCCGCCTGCGCCACGAGCAATGCCCACGCCAGCATGCGCCTCATGTGCCGATCAGCTTACGGTGCGAATACAGTCCCATCAGAATGCCGAAGCCCGCCAGCAGCGTCACCACCGACGTGCCACCGTAGCTGACCAGCGGTAACGGCACGCCCACCACCGGCAGCAGGCCGCTGACCATGCCGGCATTGATGAATACGTAGACGAAGAAGGTCAGTGCCACGCACAGGGCCAGAAGCCGCGAGAAGGTGTCGTTGGTCTGGGTGGCGAGCCAGACCGCGCGTGCCACGATGAACAGATACAGCGCCAGCAGGCCGATCAGGCCAATGAGTCCGAACTCCTCGCCCACCACCGCGAAGATGAAGTCGGTCGAACGCTCGGGCAGAAACTCGAGCTGCGCCTGGCTGCCGTTCATCCAACCCTTGCCGAACACGCCGCCCGATCCGAGCGCGATCTGGCTCTGGATGATGTGGTAACCCGCGCCCAGCGGGTCGGTCTGGGGATTGAGGAAGGTCAGTACCCGCTGACGCTGGTAGTCGTGCAGGAAGTTCCAGCCCAGCACGGCGGCGCCGACCATTCCCAGCAATAACGTCAACACCACGCGCATCGACAGTCCGGCCATGAGCACCAGCAGGGCGCCGCTGACCGCAATCAACGCCGCGGTGCCCAGATCAGGCTCCATGGCCACCAGTGCCGTGGGCAGGAAAATGATCAGCGCCAGCACCGAAAGGGATTTCCAGTCCGGCGGCAGTGGGCGGTCGTGCAGCCACCAGGCCGCGAGCATGGGAACCGCGAGTTTCATGATCTCCGAGGGCTGGAATTTGAACAGTCCAAGGTTGAGCCAGCGCTGCGCACCCTTGCCGATGACGCCGGTCAGTGCCACCACCACCAGCAGCACGATGCCCAGCAGGTACAGCCACGGCGCCAGCCGGCGCAGGAAGTTGGGACTGGCGTGCGTGAGCGCCAGCATGGCCGCGGTGCCCAGCGCCAGGCGCATCACCGTGCGTACGACGGTGTCGACGCTCTGCCCCGAGGCGCTGTACAGGATCGCCAGCCCGTAGAGGGCAAGCAGGCCCAGGCCCACCAGCAGTGGGCCGTCGAGATTGAGCACCGAGAGCAGCCTGGCGGACGCGGACAGCGTGCGGCGAGTGCGTGAATAGCCGGTGTCTTCCACGGTAGTTAGTCCGCCGCCTGGGATTCGGGAATCGCGATTTCCGCCGCATTCGAGGTGCTTTGGCGCAGCAGGTAGGCGTCCATGACCTTGCGCGCGATCGGCGCCGCGGCGCTGGCGCCGAAGCCGCCGTTCTCAACCAGCACGGCCACCGCGATTCGCGGGGCTTCCACCGGCGCGTAGGCGATGAACCAGGCATGATCCTTGAGCCGTTCGGCGACATTCTGCGTCAGGTGCTCGCTGCGCGAGACGGTGAACACCTGCGCGGTGCCGGTCTTGCCGGCAATGGTGTAGGTAACGCCCTTGCTGATGGCCGCCGCGGTGCCATACGTGGCCGCGCCGACCATGCCATTGCGAACGATGTCCCAATCCGCATCGCTGACGCCCTCGATCGAGGGATCGGCAATGGGCGCGATCGACTGGATCTTGCCGTTGCCATCGCGCACTGCCGTCACCAGCCGCGGGCGAAAGCTCTTGCCGCGCTCGGCCAGTACCGAGGCCACGTGCGCCAATTGCAATGGCGTCACCAGCAGATAGCCCTGGCCGATGCCGAAGTTGACGGTTTCACCGGGAAACCAGACCTGATCCTCGGGGCGCTTGAAGGCTTTTTTCTTCCATTCCGGAGAGGGCAGCAGGCCGGGCTTCTCGCCGCTGATGTCGATGCCGGTCAACTCGCCGTAGCCGAACGGCGCCATGAAGTCGGCGATGCGCTGTGCGCCGACCGTTGCCGCCAGGCTGAAGAAGTAGACGTCGCAGGACTTGGCAATCGCATGCGTCAGATCGAGCCAGCCGTGCCGCCCGGTCTTGCCCTCGCGGAACAGCAGGCGGCTGTTGGGCAGATGGAATACCCCGGCGCAGAATTCTTCTTTGAACGGATCAACCAAATGATAGGTCAGCGCCGCCAGGGCGATCACCGGCTTGATGGTCGAACCGGAAGGGTAGGTGCCGCGCAGGGCGCGATTGAGCAGGGGTTTGTCGATATTCTCCGACAGCGCGGCGTATTCGCTGCGCGAGATGCCACGTGCGAACTCGGCCGGATCGAAACCAGGCTTGCTGGCCAGCGCCAGCACATCGCCGTTACTGGGATCGATGGCCACGACGGCGCCGCGGTGATCGCCCAGCCCGTCCTCGGCGGCCTGCTGCGCCTTCAGGTCGATCGACAACACCAGATCATCGCCGGCCGCCGGCGCCTGCATATGCAATACCGGCGCGTACGCGCCCTGGCGCTGCACCGAGCGGCCCTGGGCATTGACCAGGATCTGACGAAAACCGTTGCGGCCGTGCAATTGCGGCTCGAACGCGCTCTCGACGCCGAGTTTGCCGATCAGCGTCGTGCCGGCGTAGCTGGCGCGATCGATGTGCTCGAGATCCTGCTCGCTGATGGCGCTCACGTAGCCCAGGGCGTGCACGCCGAGCTCGCCGTAGGGGTAATGCCGGGTCTGGCGTGTCGCCAGGTCGACACCGGGAAACTCAAAGCGATGCACGGCGAAGCGGCCGATCTCGTCATCGGTCAGCCGCAGGCGCACCGGCACGCTGTCGAAGCTGCGGCGCGAGAAGATCACGCGCCGCGTGTCCTCGAGTTCATCGGGATCGATGAGGCGCAGGGCCGCCAGGCGCTTGAGCGTGTTGTTGAGATCCGGCACCTGCTCGCGGATCAGCTCCAGCTGGTAGGCCGGTTCGTTGTTGGCCAGTACATTGCCGTTGCGGTCGAGGATCAGGCCACGGCTGGCCGGAATCGGGTCGAGCCGTACCCGGTTGCCCTGCGACAGCTCGACGTAATAGTCGTGGCGCAGCACCTGCAGGTAGCTCAAGCGCGCCAGCAGCGCCAGCACCATGGCCGCGATTACCAGCATCGCGCCGAGCGTACGCTGCGAGAAGATGCGCTGCTCGTTCCATTGGTCTTTGATGCGGACGCGTGAGCTCACGGGATTTCAGCGTGTTGCATGGAACCGGCCGAGTATTCCAACCACCAGCGGCCAGATCAGGCCGCCAGTCAGCGTATGCACCCAGCGCGCTGGTGTGGACAGAGGATGGCCGCTCCAGCCATCGATCACCCAGAGAAGGAATTCATAAACCATCAGCGCCGCAAATACAAACAGCGATTGCTCAAACAGCGGCTTGGCGCGCACCAGCAAATGCAGGCGAATGGCCAGGTAGGCCGCAAACGCCAGCGCCAGCGCGTGCTCGCCCAGCACCGGGCCCTGCAATACATCCAGCGCCAGCCCGCTGGCGAAGCCCAACAGGATGCCGCCGCTGCGCGGGCTCATGATCGACCAGTAGAGCACGGTGATGACCAGGAATTGCGGCCGCGCGATCGCAAACCAGGTGGGCAACGGCAACACCGTCAATACCAGCGCGATGATCGCGGTCAGCGTGATGGTCAGACCGAGATGGCGATCACTCATTCGTCGCTTTCCGGGATCTTCGGCGGCGCCTTGACCGCAGGTGCCGGAGGGGGCGCAATCGGCGGATTCGGCGCCGGCGCGTCCGGGTGCGTGGGTTCGAACTCCAGCAGAATCACCTCACGGTCGCGCTCGACATCGGCCAGCGGCTGCGCGCGCACCTGCGCCAGCATTTGATTGTTCTCGCGCCGCACGCCGGTGATGCGCGCCACCGGCAGACCGGCCGGGAATACGCCGCCCAAGCCGGAGCTGACCAGCATGTCGCCGTTCTTGACGTCCGAGTTGATCGCCAGATAGGGCAGCAGCAGCTCACCGGAATTGCCCGAGCCCACGGCGATCGAGCGCAGGTTGTTGCGCGTGATCTGCACCGGAATGGCGTGTTCCGGGTCGGTCACCAATATGACCTCGGCGCTCCAGGGACCCAGGCGCGCCACCTGGCCGAGCACGCCGGTGCCATCGACCACGGTCTGATTGAGGCTGACGCCGTCGCGCGCGCCCTTGTTGATGACCACGCGCTGGCGCAGCGGGTCGGTCTCAACGCTGATGATCTCGGCCAGCTGTGACTTCTTGATCAGCGCCGGCAGCAGCGAGGCGTGCAGTTGCCGCAGCTCGGCGTTCTCCTGCTCGAGCGAGGCTTCTCGAATCACCTGTAATTCAAGCTCGCGCTCGTGCGCGCGCAGACGCTCGTTTTCGGCCCGTAGCAGCGCGCGGCTCTCGAACGTGGCGGTCAGAGCGCGCCAGGCGGCGCTGGGGGAATTCACCAGCACCTGCACCGGGTAGGCGGTGGCCTCGAGCGCGTAGCGCAGGCGCTGCTCCCAATGACCGTGCTGGTCGTAGTACATCAGCACCACCGAGAGCACCGCGTAGACCGTGAAGCGCAGACCGGGGGAGGGCCCGCGCCCGTACAGCGGTCGATCCACCTCGGTGCCGAAGACCGCCATCTGCGATCTTAGGTTACTGAGTGGGTGCGGCGCATGCGCCGGTCACTCCAGACCGAAATGTCCTGGCCCCATCTGATCCATGAGCTCGAGGATACGGCCGCCGCCGCGCGCGACGCAGGTCAATGGATCATCGGCGACCACCACCGGCAGCCCGGTCTCCTCCATCAACAGTTTGTCGACATCGCGCAGCAACGCGCCGCCGCCGGTCAGGACGATGCCGCGCTCGGCCACGTCCGCGCCGAGTTCGGGCGGAGTCTGCTCCAGGGCCTGCTTGACCGCGCTGACGATGCCTTGCAAGGGCTCCTGCAGGGCTTCGAGTATTTCATTACTGTTGAGCGTAAAGCTGCGCGGTACACCTTCCGACAGGTTACGGCCCTTGACCGACAGCTCGCGCACCTGGCTGCCGGGATAAGCCGAGCCGATCTCGATCTTGATGCGCTCGGCGGTGGCTTCACCGATCAGGATGCCGTAGTTGCGGCGCACATAGTTCATGATCGCGTCATCGAAGCGATCGCCGCCTATGCGGGCGGAGTTGGCGTAGACGATGCCATTCAGGGACAGCACCGCGACTTCGCTGGTGCCGCCGCCGATATCGAGCACCATGGAGCCGCGTGCCTCCTGCACCGGCAAACCGGCGCCGACCGCCGCGGCCATCGGCTCGCTGACGATCGCGACATTGCGCGCCCCAGCGCCTTCGGCCGATTCACGGATCGCGCGCCGCTCCACCTGGGTCGATCCGAACGGGACGCACACCAGCACGCGCGGCGAGGGCTTCAGGAAGCGATTGCCGTGTACTTTGTTGATGAAGTACTGCAGCATCTTCTCGGTATAGGTGAAGTCGGCGATGACGCCGTCCTTCATGGGGCGAACGGCGGTAATGTGGCCGGGTGTGCGACCGAGCATGCCCTTGGCTTCGGCGCCGACCGCGACGATGATCTTGCCTCCGCGCGACGGCTCGTCCTGGACGGCGACCACGGAGGGCTCGTTGAGGACTATGCCTTTGTCACGCACGTAGATGAGAGTGTTGGCGGTACCCAGGTCGATCGAGAGATCGCTGGAGAAATAGCCGCGCAGGCGTTTGAACATGAGGGCGGCAGACCTTTCGAGTGGGCGTACGTAAAGCGGGCGCTAATCTAGCAACCGACAGGACATTGCACAAGGCGAGGTGTATGATTTCGCGCCGTTTTTTCTGCAGAATTTGAACACCAGCACATGAGCCTCAACCGCCGCGACATCGAAAATATTGCCCATCTTGCGCGCCTCGCGCTGACTGAGAGCGAGATCCCAGTTTACGTCGAGAGCCTGTCGCGCATCATGGCCCTGGTTGGGGAGCTCGAGCGCGCCGATACCAGCCAGGTCGAGCCCATGGCGCATCCATTGCCCGGGCAGCGCCAGCGGCTGCGAGCCGATGTCGTCACCGCCAGCGATCAGCATCAGCTCTACCAGAGCGGCGCACCGCAGGTGCAGGCCGGGCTGTACCTGGTGCCGCGAGTGATTGAATGAGCGCCTTGCACGAACTCACGGTAGCGGAACTGGCGACCGTACTGCGCACGCGCGCGGTCTCGAGCGTGGAGCTCACGCGCGCCTACCTTGCGCGTATCGAGCAGCACCAGGAGGGTCTCAATGCCTTCATCAGCGTGCTGCACGAGGAAGCGCTGGAGCAGGCCGAGCGCGCCGATGCGCGGCTCGCGGCCGGAGAGGCCGGTGCGCTGATCGGCGTGCCCGTCGTTCACAAGGACATCTTCTGCACCCGCGGTCAGAAAACCACCTGCGGCTCACGCATGCTGGCCGACTTCGTCTCGCCCTATGACGCCTGCGTCGTCGAGCGCCTGCGCGCCGCCGGCACGGTCATGCTCGGCAAGACCAATATGGATGAGTTTGCCATGGGCTCTTCCACCGAAAACAGCTACTACGGCCCAGTTCGCAATCCCTGGGACCGCAAACGCGTCCCGGGCGGCTCCTCGGGCGGCTCGGCGGCAGCGGTCGCGGCGCGCCTGGCGCCGGCCGCCACCGCCACCGATACCGGCGGCTCGATTCGCCAGCCCGCGGCGTTGTGCGGCGTCACGGGCATCAAGCCCACGTATGGCCGGGTATCGCGATTTGGCATGATTGCCTTCGCCTCCAGCCTCGATCAGGCCGGGCTCATCACGCGCAGCGCCGAGGATGCGGCGCTATTGCTGGCGGCGATGGCTGGATTCGATGAGCGCGATTCCACCAGCGTCGAGCTGCCGGTGCCCGATTACCTCGCGACGCTCGAGCAGCCGCTGAAGGGATTGAAGATCGGCATGCTCAAGGAGTTCTTCGATACCGGGCTGGATCCGGAAAACGAACAACGCCTGCGCGCGGCACTGGAAACGCTGCGTGAACAGGGGGCAACGCTCAGGGAAGTAAGCCTGCCCAATCTGCCGCTCTCGGTGCCGACCTACTATGTGGTCGCGCCGGCCGAATGCTCCTCGAACCTGGCGCGCTTCGACGGCGTGCGCTACGGCTATCGCTGCGACAACCCGCGCGATCTGCTCGACCTCTACCAGCGCTCGCGCGGCGAGGGCTTCGGGGCCGAAGTCAAACGACGCATCATGACCGGTACCTACGTGCTATCGGCCGGCTACTACGACGCCTACTATCTCAAGGCGCAGCGGGTGCGGGCGTTGATCAGCGCCGAATTCGAGCGCGCCTTCCACGAAGTCGATGTGCTGATCGGTCCGACCACACCTACGCCGGCGTTCGAACTCGGCGCCAAGACCGGCGATCCGGTCACCATGTATCTCAACGACATCTACACCATCGGCGCCAATCTTGCCGGGCTGCCGGCGATCTCGGTGCCCTGCGGCCTGGTGCAGGGCCTGCCCGTAGGCATGCAGATCATCGGCCCGCACTTCAGCGAATCCAAGCTGTTCAACGTGGCTCATCGCTACCAGCGAGAGAGCGACTGGCATCGTCGCGCACCGGCGGGATTTGCCTGATGGATTGGGAAACCGTCATCGGGCTTGAGATCCATGCCCAACTTGCGACCCGTTCCAAGATCTTCTCGGGCGCGGCCACCGCCTATGGCGCCGCACCCAATGTGCAGGCCGATCTGATCGACCTGGGCTTTCCCGGCGTGCTGCCGGTGCTCAATGCCGAGGCGGTTCGCATGGCGGTGAAATTCGGCCTGGCCATCAATGCGCGCGTCATGCGCCGGTCGATATTCGCGCGCAAAAATTATTTCTACCCCGATCTGCCCAAGGGCTACCAGATCAGCCAGTACGAGCTGCCGATCGTGTGCGGTGGCGCGGTCGACATCGTGCTCGAGGACGGCAGCAGCAAGCGTATCGGTGTCACACGCGCCCATCTGGAGGAAGATGCCGGCAAATCATTGCACGAAGGGCTCGCGGGACAGACCGGTATCGATCTGAATCGCGCCGGCACGCCGCTGATCGAGATCGTGTCCGAGCCGCACATGCGCTCGGCCAGGGAAGCAGTGG
Organism: uncultured Gammaproteobacteria bacterium; assembly: GCA_963735775.1. Lineage (GTDB taxonomy): Bacteria > Pseudomonadota > Gammaproteobacteria > Steroidobacterales > Steroidobacteraceae > FEN-1191. Next base: position 217,483 of record CAVTMG010000002.1, read on the forward strand.
CCTATCTCAAGAAAGTGCATACCCTGGTGCGCTACCTGAACATCTGCGATGGCAACATGCAGGAAGGCTCCTTCCGTTGTGATGCCAACGTCTCGGTGCGTGTGTGCGGCACGGAGAAGCTGGGTACCCGGGCTGAGATCAAGAACCTCAATTCTTTCCGCTACGTCGAAAAAGCCATCAACTACGAGGTCGCGCGCCAGATCGAACTGCTCGAGTCAGGCGGCAAGATCGCGCAGGAAACCCGCCTGTACGATTCCGATCGCGGCGAGACCCGTTCCATGCGTTCGAAGGAAGAGGCCAACGACTACCGCTATTTCCCCGATCCGGATCTGCTGCCGCTGGAGATCGACCAGGTCTATATCGATGGCGTCGCCGCCAGCCTGCCGGAACTTCCGGATCAGAAAGCGCAGCGGCTTATCGCCGATTACGCCCTGTCGCCATACGATGCCGGCGTACTGAGCGCCAGCGCCGAGCTTGCCGACTACTACGAGGTCGTGGTGCAGGACCTGGGCGGCCATGCCAAGCTCGCGGCCAACGCCGTCATGGGCGATCTGTCGGGTTTGCTCAACCGCGACGCACTGGAGATCGGCGACAGCCGCGTCAACGCTCACGATCTGGCCTCGCTGCTCAAGCGCGTGGTCGACAACACCATCTCCGGCAAGATAGCCAAGGATGTGCTCGAGGCGATGTGGCAGGAGGGAACACAGGCCGATGCCATCATCGAGGCGCGCGGGCTGCAGCAGATTACCGATGAGTCGGCGATCGAACGCGCGATCGACGCCGTGATGGCGGCGAATCCCTCACAGCTGGCCGGCTATCGCGCCGGCAAGGATAAATTGTTCGGATTCTTCGTCGGACAGGTGATGAAGGCCACCGCCGGCAAGGCCAACCCGGCGCGCCTGAACGAGTTGCTCAAGAAGAAACTCAGTGGCTGAGCGGTTTGCCGCGGACACCGGCGAGCTGCGGCGTTTCATTCTCGAGCGTCACCCGGTGCGCGGATTCTGGATCCGCCTTGATGAGGCCTGGCGTGAGCTGCGCCATCACCAGCGCTATGCGCCCAGCGTCGAGTCGTTGCTGGGCGAGGCGGTCACGGCCTCGGTGCTGCTGGCCGCGACCCTCAAGTTCAATGGCACATTGACGCTGCAGCTGGCGGGCGACGGCCTGGTATCGTTGCTGGTGGCGCAGTGCACCCATGATTTTGCCGTGCGCGCGGTGGCGCGCGAAGCGTCCGCGATCGTGGGTGAGCCGAGTTTTCGCGAACTCATCGGCAGCGGCCGCCTGAGCGTCACGGTGGAGGCGAACGAGCGGGCGGCACGCTACCAGGGGATCGTTGCGCTTGAGGGCCGCAACTTCGCCGCCTGCATCGAAAACTACTTCGCCACCTCCGAGCAACTGCCGACCCGCATCGCGCTCAGCGCCGATGGCGAGCGCACCGGTGGAATACTGCTGCAGAAACTGCCGTTATCGAATGCGCAGGGCGAGGCGCTGGGGGCGATGTCGCAGGAGGCCTGGGAGACTCTGCAGGAGCGGGTCGCGGCACTGGATGCGCCACTGCTGCGCCTCGGCAGCGCCGAGGAGGTTCTGCAGCGCGTGTGTGCGGAGCACGACTGCAGGTTATTTGCGCCCACGCCGGTACATTTTAACTGCCGCTGCAATGCGGCCCGCGTTGCCAACGTGCTGCGCTCGCTGGGAGTGGAGGAACTGCGCAGCATTCTGGCCGAGCAGGGCGCCGTGACCGTGACCTGTGAGTTCTGCGGACGTCCCTACAAGTACGATGCCATCGATGTCGAGCGCCTGTTCGCACTCGGGGCCAGCCCCGAGACGCCGCAGTCGCTCAACTGAGCTGCCGCGGCTCAGGTCTTGAGCGAGAACGGCGTGAAGTTGGTGCCGCGGTCGAAGAAATCCTCGCGCTCGGCGCGCTTGAGAAACCCCACGACGCGGTAAGTGACCGGCGTCATGATGATCTCCCAGCCGCTCTTGAACAGGTACTGCGTGAGCGTCACCGCCATGAGCTGCCCGTTGTCCCACAGTCCGTAAAACGCCAGGGTGTAGAACAGCACCGAGTCGACCAGCTCGCCGCATAGCGTCGAACCCACCGTGCGGGTCCAGAGCCAGCGGCCTCCGGTCCACAGCTTCATCTTCGCCAGCACGTAGCTGTTGACGAACGAGCCGCACCAGAAGGCGATGATCGAGGCGCCGGCGATGCGCGGGGTCTGGCCGAATATCCGGACCACGGCCTGCTGCTCCTCGGCACCGTCAGCGGTCGGCGGCAGGGCCACGATCACCGTGGCCATGATCGAGGCGAAAGCCAGCGCCGCGAAGCCGGCCCACACCACGCGCCGGTCACGGGCGTAGCCGTACACCTCGGTCAGAATGTCGCCGAACAGATAGGACAATGGAAAGAACAGCACCCCGGCAAGGAACGTGACCTCGCCGAACAAGGGCAAATGCACCGTGGATTTCTTGGCGGCGCCGATCAGGTTCGCGCACAGCACGATACAGACGTAGGCCGCCATGAAGAAATCATAGAATCGATATTGACGCGAAGTGCCGGCATCAGTAGCCATGTGGTGAAGTTCCTGTGTGCTAACGGGGCTCGATGGCACTTAAATAGGCGGCTCCGCCCAGATTTTCCATCTGCCTGAGCGTCCATTCGCGTTGTGCCAGCACATAGTGCGAGGGCGCCTCGACGCGATACAGGCGCGGGTTGGGCAGCACCACCGCCAGCAGGGCGCTCTCGGCACTGTTGAGCCGCGAGGCATCCTTATGGAAGAACACCCGCGCCGCGGCCTGCACACCGTACACCCCGCGGCCGAATTCGGCGATGTTCAGATACACCTCGAGGATGCGCTCCTTGGGCCACATGGCCTCGATCAGGACCGTGAACATGGCCTCGAGCCCCTTGCGGACGAAGCTGCGGCCGGACCACAGGAACAGATTCTTCGCCACCTGCTGGCTGATGGTGCTGGCGCCGCGCAGCTTGCCGCCGCGCTCGTGGGCGCGCACCGCCTCGCGGATCGATTTGAAATCGAAGCCGGCGTGGAACGGGAACTGCTGGTCCTCGGAAGCGATGACGGCCAGGGCCGCCTGCGGCGCGATGTCCTCGAGCGAAACCCAATGGTAGCGCGTCCGGTAGTCGTGTTCGCCGTGCCAGAACGCCTCGCTGCGCGCCTCGAGCATGAATGCCGAGGTGACGGGATCGATCCAACGCAGGCTCAGCACGCACAGCACCGCCAACGCCAGCGCCCCGGCCACCGTGTACAGCAAGGCGCGTCCGAGGCGCCAGGGTGCGCTGCGTCGGCCTGCTGTCGCCATGGAGTTATTTCGCCGGCTCTACCCGCCGCGCCGAAGTGATGATCACATCCTCCATCGGCGCATCGGTGAAACCCTTGCGCCGTCCGGTGGCTACCTTGGCGATGCGGTCGATCACCTCCATGCCTTCCGACACCTGGCCGAACACGGCGTAGCCGTACTGGCCCGGACGCTGATCGAGAAAATCGTTGTCGGCGAGATTGACGAAGAACTGCGAGGTGGCGCTGTGGATCTCATCGGTGCGTGCCATCGACAACGTGCCGCGCTGGTTGCGCACGCCGTTCGCGGCCTCGTTGCGCACCGGCGGGTTGGTTTTCTTCTGCGCAAAGTCGCTGGTCAGGCCGCCGCCCTGGATCACAAACCCGGGGACGATGCGATGAAAGATCGTGCCGTCGAAGAAGCCCTCGTCGACGTAGCGCAGGAAGTTGGCCACGGTCTGCGGCGCATCCTCATCATACAATTCGATGGTGAAGCCACCGTGTGAGGTCTCGAATCGAACCATGTGCGTTGCTCCTCGCGCCGAAGCTATTGCGGCCGCTGCGCCTCGGTGACGCGCTCGCGGCCGGCCAGGTCGCGGTGGCAGCGTACGCGAGCATAGCCCGCTGCGACAAGCGCCGCGGCCACCTCCCGGGCCTGATCGGCGCCATGCTCGAGCACCAGCCAGCCGTCAGCGACAAGATGATCGGGCGCGGCAGCGATCAGGTGCTGCAGCGCTTCCAGGCCGGTAATGCCCGGACTCAACGCCGCGGCAGGCTCGTAGCGCAGCGCCTGCAGCGAGGCATCGCCCGCGGCCACGTAGGGCGGATTGCTGACGATGGCCTCGAAGCGGCGCCCGGCCAGCGGCGCGAACCAGTCGCCTTCAGCGAACTCGATCTGTGTCAGCTTGAGACGCCGGGCGTTCTCGCCCGCCACCTGTAGTGCGGCAGCCGATCGATCGGTGGCGAGCAGCTTCCAGTCCGGGCGAGCCGATGCCAGGGCCAGGGCAATGGCCCCGCAGCCGGTGCCCAGATCGGCGATGCGCACCGGGCCGGCGCCATGCTCGCGCCACGCGGACAGCAGCGCCAGCGCACGTTCCACCACCAGTTCGCTCTCCGGCCGCGGGATCAGCACCGCGGGGCTCACCATCAGCGGCAGCGACCAGAATTCCCGCTCACCGACCAGGTACGCCACCGGCTCGCCGGCGGCGCAGCGTGCCGTCAGTGCGCGAAAGTGCGCTGCCACCTGCGGCGCAATGCAGCGCTCGGCGTGCGCGATCAGGGCACCGCGAGGACAGTGCAGCAGGTGCGCGAGCAGCACTTCCGCGTCGAGGCGTGCCACCGGCGCCTCGCTGAGCAGCCGCTGCAATGAGATTTGCGGCTCTGTTAGATTGTCGGCCGTTCCCATGATGGAGATATTATGACCGCTTCCATGCCGCCTCCGGGTGGCGCGAGCGTCAGCAATCTGCTGGCAACGGCGTCGCAGCTGTTCCGGGCCTCGCTGCTCAAATGCCTGCCCATGGGCATGGTGGCAATGCTGTGCGCGCAGTCCGCCAACATCTACTGGAGGGCCAGCGGGCACGTGCTGAGTTTCACCGCCAACTACGACACCAACTATAACCTGCTGAACATTGCCGGGACCGCGGTTGAACTATGGCTGCTCGGCGCGATGATGCTGCGCCAGCGTGCCGTGGTGCTCCAGGCGCCGATCCTGCCCGGCGCGGAGTTGCGGGTCGCATTCCGGCGTCTGCCGGCGATCCTGGCCAGCTCGCTGCTCGCGGGGCTCAGCGTGATTGCCGGGCTGCTGGCGTTGATACTGCCGGGAGTGTTTCTGATGGTGTGCTATCTGGCGCTGCTGCCGGTGGTGATGTTTGACGGACTGGGGCCGGTTGCCGCGGTGCTGCGCAGCGTGCAGCTGATGCGGCCGCTGTGGTGGAAGGCGCTGGCCTCATGCGTGATCATCACGCTGCTGTTCGTGATCGGCGCGCTGGTGGTGGCTGCCGCCATCGGCGTGATTGCCGAGCTGCTATCGGGCAACGGTGCGGCCCAGGCCGCGGTCGAGACCGCCATCGCGGTGGCATTCAGCGCGCTGTTTTTCGTCTACCTGAGCGCGCTGATGCTGGTGCTTCACTCGGCCGCCAGCAGCTCGGCCTGATATTCCTGGCTCAGGGCCTCGAGCAGCTCATCGAGCGCTCCATCCATGATGGCGGCGAGCCGATAGAGCGTGAGATCGATGCGATGATCGGTCACCCGCCCCTGCGGGAAATTATAGGTGCGGATGCGCTCGGAGCGATCGCCACTGCCGACCTGCAGCTTGCGCGTCTGGGCCTGGGCCGAGAGCTGCTTCTCCTGTTCCGCAGCCAGCAGGCGCGCGGACAGCAGCGCCATCGCGCGTGAGCGGTTCTTGTGCTGCGAGCGCTCGTCCTGGCACTCCACCACGATGCCGCTGGGTACGTGCGTGATGCGCACTGCCGAATCGGTCTTGTTGACGTGCTGGCCACCAGCACCGGAGGAGCGGTAGGTATCGATACGCAGGTCGGCCGGATTGATATCGATTTTGTCGATCTCATCCAGCTCCGGCAGGATGGCGACCGTGACTGCCGAGGTGTGGATGCGTCCCTGCGCTTCGGTCGCCGGCACGCGCTGTACGCGATGGGTGCCCGACTCGAACTTCAGGCGCGAGAACACGCCGCGGCCGGCGATGCGGCAGATGACTTCGCGATAGCCGCCGTGCTCGCCAGGACTTTCACTGATGGTCTCGATCTGCCAGCCCTGCGCTTCGGCGTAGCGGCTGTACATGCGCAGCAGATCGCCGGCGAAGATCGCGGCCTCATCGCCGCCGGTGCCGGCTCGGATCTCGAGAAAGATGTTGCGTTCATCGCGCGGATCGCGCGGCAGCAACAGGCGCTGCAGTTCGGCGTAGTGCTGCTCCAGGCGGGCGCGCAGGGCGCTGGTTTCCTCATGCCCGAGAGCCCGCATGTCGGCATCCGCGTCGCCCAGAATGTCTTCGGCAGCCGACAGATCGCGCTCCAGTTGCCGGTAGCCGGCAAAGGCCGCGGCGGTGGGCTGCAGGCGCGCGTATTCGACCGATAAGTCCCGGAAACGTAGCGAATTTCCGGGCATTTCGGGATCGGCGAGCAGGCTGCCGAGTTCCTCAAAACGCTGCTCGGCTTTTTCGAGTTTTTGGCGGATCGATGCTTTCATCTTCAGCTATAGTCTAACGGCCATGAAGCCCCGCCACCGCAACGTTGCCGCCCGGTCGCTGCTCGCCGGCGCTGCCCTGGCTTGCCTGCCGCTGAGCTCGCAGGCAGCCCGCGACGCGCACGAGGTCGAAGACTCCAATGCGCTGATCATGACCGCGGAGATCGCGCTGCAGCGCAATGACTGTGGCCGCGCCTCGGCCAACTATGCGATCGCAGCCCAGCGTCTGGCCGATGCCAAGCTCGCCGAGCGGGCGGCGGATGTGGCGCTGGAGTGTGGTCAATTTCAGGCTGCCGAGCGCGCCGCGGCCCGCTGGCGTGCGCTCGTGCCCAAGGAACCGGCGGCCCTGCACGCGGCCGTGCGCGCGGACCTGGGACTGTACAAGATCGACGATGCGCGCGGTGCTTTCGAGGCCTGGCTCAAGGGTGGCGGGGTGAGCAATGCACCGGGCGCGGCTGGCGGCCAGAACGGTGTCGCCGAGGCCGTCAAGCAGGTCGCGGAGGAATCGGGCGTGCCAGCGACACTGGCCATGGTGCGTGGAGTTCAGGTGCCCGGACTGCAGAGCGGTCCATCGCAGCTCGCTTTGGCTGATCTGGCGCTCGATGGCTGGAATTACCGTGAAGCGCTCAAATACGGACAAAATGCGCTGAGCGCGGGCGCGGCGGCCGGGACTGCGCAGCTGGTACTGGCCCGCGCGCATGCCGGACTGGGCGAGGCCGACCAGGCGGTGGCAGCGGCGGCGGCCGCTCGCACCGCATCGCCCAAGGACCAGAGTTTTGCCTCAGTGGATGTGCTCATGCTGCTCGGGCGCGACCGCGACGCGCGTACCGCTCTCGAGACCCTGCGCGATACCGCCGGGCTGCACACGCAGGCGCAGCGGCGCCTGGGATTGCTGGCGTTCAATCGCGGCGACTATGAGGAAGCACAGCGCGATTTCTCTGAGCTGCTCAATGACCACGATTCCTCGGCGATCGCGGTGTACTACCTCGCCGCCATTGCCGATCGCCGCAACGATGTCGCCACGGCGATTCGCGGCTATCAACTGCTGGCGGGTTCGGCCTTCGATGCTACCGCCCGCGACCGCGTTGCGACCCTGCTGTACAAGCAAGGTGAGCGCGATCAGGCGCTGCAGGTGCTGAAGCCCACCGACGAGGCCAGCCCGCCGGCGCGGCTCAATGCCGAGATCGCGCAGGCGCAGCTGCTGTCCAACGGCGGTGAGGCCGACCAGTCGCTGGCGCGCATCGACGATGCGCTGGCGCGCTTTCCCAATCACCCGGATCTGCTCTACCAGAAGGCCATCCTGCTGGAGAAGGCCGGGCGCACCGCGGCCGCCATTGCCCAGCTCGAGAGCCTGTACCACGAACGACCCGAGGACGGGGCGATCCAGAACGCGCTGGGCTACCTGCTCGCCGATCACAATCGCGAGCTGTCACGCGCCGACAAATTGATCACGGCGGCACTTAAGAGCGAACCGGACAACCCGGCGATCCTGGACAGCATGGGCTGGCTCGATTTTCGCCGCGGCAACTCACATGACGCGCTGCCACTGCTGGAGCGTGCATTCCGCCTGGCCCAGGATGGCGATATCGGCGCCCATTGGGGCGAAGTGCTGTGGGCCAGCGGTGACAAGGTCAAGGCCCGCGAGGCCTGGAGTCGCGCGCTGATCGCCGATCCGGACAACGCCTTGGTGCGCGCCGCGCAGCAGCGCGCGGGTGTGCCGCAAATGCCGGCATCAGGTACCGGCACATCGATTTGAGCCGCGCCCTCAGCGCGCTCGGCCTGTCCGTGCTGCTGTGCGCCGGCTGTGCCACGGTGCGCCATCCGGTTGCACCCGCGACGAATTGGGACCAGCGCCTGCCAGCGCTGCAGGGCATCACCGCCTTCGACATCGAGGGCCGGGTGGCGGCCAGCGATGGCAAACAGGGTTTCAGCGCCGGCCTGCGCTGGCAGCAACGCGACGATTCCGCGACGCTCGATCTGACCGCGCCGCTGGGCTTCGGCGCGGCTCACATTGAGCAGTCCCCCACCAGCTTGAGCGTTACCACCAGCAAAGGCGTCACGCTGACGCAAGCTGCCGCCAGCGATGAATTGGCCCGCACCCTGGGTTTCGAGCCACCGCTGACCAGCCTGCGCTACTGGGTGCTCGGTGCCAGCGATCCGAATTTTCCAGCACAGGAATCGCTCGACGAGCAACAGCATCTCACGCACCTGGAGCAGGACGGGTGGCAGGTGGACCTCGCAGACTACGCGCAGGTGGGCCAGTGGTGGCTGCCGCGCCGGGTGAGCGTGACCCGGCAGGCGTTGCGGCTGAAGCTCGTGGTCAACACGTGGCGGCTTTAGTCTCGCAGCTGAGCTGGTGGCCAGCCCCTGCCAAGTTGAACCTGTTCCTGCACGTGGTGGGACGCTACGCGGACGGCTATCACGAGCTGCAAACCGTGTTTCAGCTGGTCGATCTGTGCGATCAAATCGGACTGGCGCGCCGCGATGACGGACTGATCGAGCGGGTCACTGGACTGTCGGGGGTTGCCAGCGAGCAGGATCTGACGGTCCGCGCCGCACGCGCCTTGCAGCGCCGTACGGGGGTAGATTTCGGCGCCGATCTGCACGTAATCAAACATATTCCCCCGGGCGGTGGTCTTGGCGGCGGCAGTTCCGATGCCGCCACGGTATTACTGGGCTTGAATCAGCTTTGGGGTACCGGGCTGTCGCTCGGGGAACTGTCGCAGCTGGGACTGGCGCTGGGGGCCGATGTACCGGTATTCGTCCACGGGTGCTCTGCCTGGGCGGAGGGGCGCGGGGAGCGGCTGCAGGCGCTGCCGCTGCCGGCGCGCTGGTTTCTGATCATCCACCCTGGGGTCGCCGTCAGCACCGCCGAGATCTTCCAGGCCCCTGAATTGACACGAAATTCTAGCCTGATCACAATAGCGGCCTTCGCGGAGGGCGAGAGCCGAAATGTCTGTCAACCGGTGGTGCGCGCACGCTACCCTGAAGTGGCTGCGGCGCTAGACTGGCTCGACGCGCAACTACCGGCGCGAGATGCGCGCCACCGGGCGCGTCTGACCGGTACCGGCGCGTGCCTCTTCGCCGCATTCGAGCACGAGCAGGACGCGCAACAGATCGCGCGGCGAGTTCCGGATGGTTGGAGCCATTTCGTGGTGCGCGGCCTGGACCGCTCGCCTGTGCATGCCATGCTCGGGTTGCCGGGCTGAATAGTTGAGACTGCTGGGGTGTCGCCAAGTGGTAAGGCAGCGGGTTTTGATCCCGCCATACGGAGGTTCGAATCCTTCCACCCCAGCCACGGATTGACGGTAAGGGAAGACTGATCGTGGAATCGGAGACACTCGCGCTGTTCAGCGGTAATGCCAATCCCGCGCTGGCGCATGACATTGCCCGGCATCTGCGCCTGCCCGTGGGTCGCGCCACAATCGGCCGATTCAGCGACGGCGAGACCAATGTCGAGATCATGGAGAACGTGCGCGGCCGGGACGTGTTCATCATCCAGCCCACCTCGCCCCCCGGTAACGATCACCTGATGGAACTGCTGATGATGACCGACGCCTGCCGTCGCGCCTCTTCCGGACGGATCACGGCCGTGGTGCCGTATTTCGGCTACGCGCGCCAGGACCGGCGGCCGCGCGCCACGCGTTCGGCCATCACCGCCAAACTGGTTGCGGACATGATCACCAGCGCCGGGGTCGACCGCCTGCTCACGCTGGACCTGCATTCCGACCAGATCCAGGGATTTTTTGGCATTCCGGTGGACAACGTGTATGGTTCGCCGGTGCTGCTCGCCGACGTCTGGCTGCAGCGCTACTCGAATCTGATCGTGGTCTCGCCCGATGTCGGCGGTGTGGTGCGGGCACGCGCCTTCGCCAAGCGTCTGGATGATGCCGAACTGGCGATCATCGACAAGCGGCGGCCGCGCCCAAACGAGTCCAAGGTCATGAATATCATCGGCGAGGTCGCCGGCAAGACCTGCGTACTGATTGATGACATGGTCGACACCGCAGGCACTTTGTGCCTGGCAGCGCAGGCGCTCAAGGATGAGGGCGCGGCGAAGGTGGTCGCGTACATCACGCACGCGGTGCTCTCGGGCGGCGCGGTGGCGCGCATCGCCGGCTCGGTGCTCGATGAGCTGGTGGTGACCGACACGATTCCGCTGTCGCCGGCGGCCAGGGATTGCGGGCGTATTCGCCAGCTGTCGGTCGCCTCGTTGCTGGCCGAGACCATACGTCGCATGCGCGATGACGATTCGGTCAGCTCGCTGTACGTCGATTAGCTTTGCAATTGTTTTTTCGGTGAACGCGCTTTGGTCGCACTGCGCGTTGTTTGGGTAAATACAAAGTCAGGAGTGCTTTATGCGTATCACTTATCAGGTTGGCGCGGACTCGCGTCACGATCAGGGCAAAGGTGCGAGCCGCCGCCTGCGTCGTGCCGGCAAGGTCCCCGCCGTGCTCTATGGCGGTGAGGGCGGACCGCGCAGCATCACCCTCGATCACCAGCAGTTGCTGACGCTGATCGACAAAGAGAAGTTCTATTCCTCGATCATCAGCGTCAACGTCGATGCGCAGCCGCAGCCGGCGATCATTCGCGATGTGCAGATGCATCCGGCGCGCAATGCCGTGGTGCACGTGGACCTGCAGCGCGTGGTCGAGAGCGAGAAGCTGCGCATTCATTTGCCCATTCACTTCAAGGGTGAGGCCGTGGCGCCCGGGGTCAAGACTCAGGGTGGCATCGTCTCGCACCTGATGCAGGACGTGGAGGTCAGCTGCATGCCGGCGGATCTGCCGGAATTTCTCGAGCTCGATCTTTCCGCCATGAATCTCAATGAAACCCTGTCGCTCGGGGACATCCCGCTGCCGTCGGGGGTCACCATTCCCGAGTTGGCGCACCGCAATCCGCCCGTGGTGTCGGTGCACAGCCCGCGCGCTGCGGAGCCTGAGCCCGAGGCGGTGGCAGCAGCGACCGCCGAGACTGCCGTGGCAGCCGCGGCGCCGGCAGCCGCCGATGCGGCCAAGAAGGAAGAACCGAAAAAGGACGAGGCCAAGAAGGAAGCCGCGCCGGCCAAGAAGGAGGGCGGCAAGAAGTAGGCGGCGCGCTCGAGCCAGCCTGTGGCCGGACTTGCGCTCAAGCTCATCGTCGGTCTTGGCAATCCGGGGCGCCAGTATGCGCGCACGCGTCACAACGCCGGCTGGTGGCTGGTGGATGCGCTGCTGGCGCAGCATCGTGGCGCCTGGCGGCGCGGCGCGGCGCAGGCCGAACTGGCGCGAGTGCGCATCGAAGAATCCGAGCTGTGGCTGGCCAAGCCCACGGTCTACATGAATCGCAGCGGCGAACCGGTGAACGCACTGGCGCACTTCTACCGCATCGCGCCGCAGGAGATTCTGATCGTGCACGATGACATCGATCTGCCGCCGGGAGTCGCGCGGCTCAAGCAGGGCGGCGGCCATGGCGGTCACAATGGCGTGCGCGATGTGATCGCGCAGCTCGGCCCCGACTTCTGGCGCCTGCGGCTGGGCGTTGGGCACCCGGGCGCCAAGGATATGGTGCTCGAGGCGGTGCTCGAGCGCCCGACGGCGGCCGAGCAGCAATTGATCGATGAAGCGGTACAGCGTGGACTCGAGGCGGTGCCGGAGCTGTTGCGCGCCGGCGCGCAAAAGACCATGCATCGCCTGCACAGCGACGGCCGCGACGAGCCGCTTTCATAGGGAGTATCAAATTTGGCGATTCAGTGCGGCATCGTCGGCTTGCCGAATGTCGGCAAATCGACTCTGTTCAACGCGCTCACGCGCGCGCAGATCGCGGCCGAGAACTATCCCTTTTGCACCATCGATCCGAATGTCGGGGTGGTGCCGTTACCCGATGCGCGCCTGGATGCGCTCGCGGCGATCGTGCACCCCGAGAAAATCCTGCCCACGACGGTGGAATTCGTCGACATTGCCGGGCTCGTAGCCGGTGCCTCCCAGGGCGAGGGACTGGGCAATCAGTTCCTGGCTCATATCCGGGAAGTCGATGCCATCGCCCATGTGGTGCGCTGCTTCGAGAACGAGGACATCGTGCACGTCGCCGGACGCATCGATCCACTATCGGATGTCGAGACCATCAATACCGAGCTGGCGCTGGCCGATCTGGTGTCGGTAGAAAAGGCGCTCGACCGGGCCCACAAGGCAACCAAGAGCGGCGGCGACAAGGACGCGGTGCGCAGACGCGATCTGTTCGAGCGTGCGCGCGCCCTGCTCAACCAGGGCAAGCCGGCGCGTGCGCTGGGCGGCAATGAGGATGAGCGCCGCGATCTGCGCGAGTTGCATCTGCTGACCTCCAAACCGGCCATGTACATCGCCAATGTCGACGAGGCGGGATTGCTCACCGGCAACTCACATTTGACCGCGCTGCGCGCGCGCGCCGCCACCGAACATGCGGTGGTGGTGCCGGTGTGCGCGGCGATCGAGGCCGAAATCGCGCAACTGCCGGAAGAGGAGCGCGCCGAGTTTCTGCGCGACCTGGGGCTGAGCGAACCGGGGCTGAACCGCGTGATCCGCGGCGCCTATGAGCTGCTGGGGCTGATAACCTATTTCACTGCCGGGCCAAAGGAGGTCCGCGCCTGGACCGTGCGCCAGGGCAGTACCGCGCCCCAGGCTGCCGGGGTAATTCACACCGATTTCGAGCGCGGCTTCATTCGCGCCGAAGTCATCGCCTACGCCGATTACCTACAATATCGCGGGGAAGCCGGCGCCCGCGAGGCCGGGCGGCTGCGGCTCGAGGGCAAGGAATACCTGGTGCACGAGGCCGATGTAATGCATTTCCGCTTCAATGTCTGAGCCACCGGTGGTTACACCGCGCCCGGTCCGGTTGGTTGGCATTTATTAAAGGTTCTTAACATCGCGCCCATGGTCTTTTAAGGAGCACCAGACCATTGTTAGTGTTGCTGACACGCCTCGAACCGATGGAGAAAGCGATGCTGCAATGGGCGACCGATCGCTGGAGGTTCCGACGCGCGGCCCGAACCGCGGTAACGGCTGCCACGCGCGGCGAGCGCAGCGATCAGTACGCACCCCGTGACATCGTGCTGATACCCTGCTGGCAGCGGCCCGAAATGCTCTGGCATTGCATCGACAATCTCTGTCGAGCCGATGGCATCGAATCGAAGCACGTCATTTTCCGGCCCGACAGCGACTACGACAGCGACAACATCGCCGTCATTCACGAGCACGCCGACCGACTACCGAGTTACGAGATCCAGGCCGCGCCCCGATGTCCGTATCGGCGCACCAAGCTCAGCGCCAACATTCTGCTCGGCTATATGCAGGCCGCGGCCCTGGCGCACCGTTATGTGTACCTGGTCGAAGAAGACATCATGGTGGGACGGGATTTCTTCCGCTGGCACAGCGCCGTGCACTCCCAGAGCGAGGGACTGTTTTGTTCGATCGCGGTACGCAATCACAATCGCTACGTCGACACGCCCGATGACCCGGATTGCTACTATCTGACCAGCGGCGACTACTGCTCATGGGGCGTGTGCTTCGATCGCGCGGTGATTGCCGGATTGATTGCGCCGCACGTGAACCTGGACTACCTCTCGCGTCCAAAAAACTATTTACGCCGCCACTTCGCCGGCAGCCGGGTGAGCCTCGGGTTCGTGGAGCAGGCGAGCCTGGTGCGCCGTATCCAGGAAATCTGCGCCCGGCCGATTGCCTACCCGGCCACGCCGCGTGCGTTTCACGCCGGCTTTTATGGACGCAACCGCCCCGGCGGAATATCCGGCGAGCTGCGGGAGCGCGTGCGGCGGCTGGACACCATGATCTATGACCGCACGGCAATGCGCGGCGCGGCCCTGTCGGCACGTTATGCCGACGACAGCGAACCGGTGCGGCTGGATGTGGTCGGCGGCCCCGGATTGCGTCAGCTGGTCCTTCCCGCGGCCTGACCCGGGATCCACCTGTTTCACTCGACCAGCAATCCGGCCTTAGCGCGTGTGCGTTTGGCGCGCCTGCGCCCTACCCAGATGACGGTGGGCTACGTCGAGGTCACGCTCAAGGCCAGGGAATGGGCGCGCATGGCCAGCAAGCGACGTCAGCTTGAACTCGAGCAGCATGTTTTCCCGGGGGTGCTGGGGCCGGAGGGCGAGTATTTCATCGTCGATCATCATCATTTGGGCATAGCCCTGATCGATGAGGGGGTCAAGGAAGTAAAGGTCGCCGTGTTGGACGATCTGTCCTGGCTCGAAACGCCGATATTCTGGCAGACCTTGGAGTTTCGCTCCTGGAGTCATCCCTATGACCGGCGCGGCCGGCGCTGCGACTATCGGGATATGCCGCGGCATCTCACGCAGCTCAAGGACGATCCCTACCGCAGCCTCGCAGGACTGGTACGCCGTGCCGGCGGATTCGCCAAGGATCAGGAACCGTTCGTTGAATTCCTGTGGGCGGATTTCTTTCGCCGGCGAGTCCCGCTGCGCGCGATCAAGCGCCAGCCGCGCGCTGCTACGGCACTGGGTGTAAAACTCGCGCGTTCGAGCGAGGCGCGCTATTTGCCGGGCTGGTCCGGCAAGGTCGCGAACGGCGCTGCTACCTTGCGTTGAGCAGCGGCGTCACGATCCGATCCAACCGCTCGGCCGTCCAGGTCGGCTGTTTCTCCTTCCAGCCATCGTCGACCAGAATGCCCTGGCGGTCGATGGTGAAGTTCACCGGAATGCGCCAGATACGGCCGTAGCCCGCGGCACTGGAATTGGCCAGCAGTCCACTCGCAAAGTGAAACGAGCGTGCGATCTGTTTGACGCGGGCCAGATCTTCGGGCGCATCCAGGCTGAATGCCAGCACCGTGAGCCCTTGCGCTGCATGCGCTTGCGCATAGCCGGACAGCAATGGCAACTCCTCGCGACAGGGCACGCACCAAGTTGCCCAGTAGGTGAGGATGACAACCCGTCCGCGCAGATCCGCGGTGGCAATTCGCTGACCGTCCAGCGTTACCAGCGTCGCCGGCGGCGCCGTCTCGCCCACACGCAGGCTGCTGGCGAAGCTGATCGGAGCCAGCACGGTCGCAACGCCGATGAGGGTGAGCGCGCACGCCGCGCGCCATAGCGAGCTGCTCATGGCGTGTGAGCATCCGCATCGGGCCTGCGCACTTCAAAGCGCACTGACTTCGACGAGCCATCGGCAAAGTGCAGGGCGATGGTCACGTGGTCGCCGGGCTGCAGCGGCCTGGTCGGCTGGCGCAGCATGATGTGGTAGCCGGCCGCCGCAAAGTTCAAGTCAGTGCGTGCCGGGATCGTGATCTGCCTCACCGGCTGCATGCTGCTGCTGCCGTCGCGTACGCTGGTGCGATGCAGGGAGGCTTGAAGATAGTCGGGGCTGGAAACAGCGCGCAGGATCACGGGCTGCTCGCCGGCATTGTGCAATATGACGTAGCCGCCGGCCGGCAGGCTCGCCGGCAGCCAGCGAATCCAGGCGTCCCGGACCTCGACCGTGTCAGCGGTGCCGGCGGCGCACACTGCGCCGCCCAGCATCGCCAATGCTGACCACAGTGCCGCCGCTTGCCGCAGGCTAGAACACATAGCTCAATCCTGCCGTGGCGGTCCAGCGCGGAAACAATTGATAGCCGCTGAGGTTGCTGTACACCGGTACTTGCAGCACGCCATACAGCTGCAGGCGGTGTCGCACCTGCAGGCTCAAGCCGGGACTGAGGTATGCGACCAGGCCAGCGGTATCGGCGGTATCGGCCAGCGCGCCCTGATCGGCACTCTTGTGATAGAGATTGATCTGCATCTGCGGCACCCAGTGCGCCTGTGCCACGTAGCGCAAGCCAAAGCTCACGGTGGTGGAGTTGCCGGGACGGAAATCATTGCCGGGTTGATTCTGCTGATGGACGAAGGCAGATTGGAAGGTGCCGGTGGCGAAGGCGTCGAAGTCCTGGCTCACGGGTTGAAAGTAGTAAGCACCGAGAATGATGTCGGTGCTGCCGGTGCCGGCCTGCAGGCTCGCATCCAATGGCAGACCTGCCCACGGACCGGTGGCAAAGCGCACCGCGGTGCCATAGGAGCCGGTGGGCAGCTTCAGCCCCAACTGCAATCCAAGGTTATGCGTGGGCAGCAATCCCTGGTAGCTGCCGATCACTTTGATATCGCCCAGGCGCGACAGATCGGTGTAGCTGATCTGGTCGGGCGCCACCTCGGACGACTCGAACGGTTGCTGCTGCTGGCCGAAGGTAGAGTGACCTCGCATGACGTAGGGTAGCAGCAGGTTCACGTCCCAGTCCGAGTTCGGTCGATAGTCTAATCCCAGGTTCAGGTAGCGATTGATCGTGTCCTGCTCGATCTCACCTCCGCCCAGAGCCGGGTATGACGGGCGGTTTACGACTTCGGCGAAGTTCGCGGCGCCCGTGCCGGTACGAAGCAGGTCCTGATTCAAATAGTCGTATTCAAGGTTGACGCGCCATCCCGAGGCGGTGGAATAGCCCAGCGCGGCGTCAGAGTTGACGGTGCAACCACAGGTGGCACAGGCCCAGACCGAGCTCGGCCCCGCGCAGCACGCGCCCAGCACCAGGGCCGGAAACGCCCAGCGAATGCACAGTGCGGACATTTGAACTTACTCCTGTTCGCATAGGCGAACAGCTCGCTACCCAAAGACGGCAGGCACACCGGCACCGCCGGCATGCACTGGCACAGACTTCAAATCAAGCGAGGGGAGGGGCTCGAGGCTGGTGCGCGCGGTCGAGCCGCACGCCCAGTCGCAGTGTCACGAAATCGCCGGCCGGGGGGAATGCCCTCAGCCCGCCGGCGGGCAATGCCGGAACAGCGGCTATGGGGCCGGTGGCCGGCGCGGTTCCAAACGGACAATGTTCAAAATGTGACGAATGGTCGGGAGGCGCCGGTTGATCCGGCGGATCGATTGCGGCCAGGAAACCCGCACGGCAGATCTCGAGCGAGAACGCCCGATCGGTCGCGGGCATGAAGCCAGCCGGAATCAGGGCCCGGAACGCCAAGGCCACCAGCACTAATCCGGTGATTAGCTCACGTTGGCTCTGGTTTCTGCGGCGGTATGGCATGGTCCGGCGTCATGGTACGCCCTGGCCGATGCGCGTTCTACATTAGCCGTTGCCGGCGTAGCGCGCTGCACGCCGCCCGATCTCGGGCCGGTCGAACACCTGGCGCCGGTGGTATTCCAGGTACAGGCGCTGTTGTGGCTGGAACTTGCCCACATTGGTGGACGGCGACACTGACCAGGACTTCAACACGGCAGGATTCAGGTGCCGCGAGATCAGCAACTCGCCGTTGTCGGCAAACGAGATGTAACCGCGGGCGAACAGATGTGCAAGGTGCGGTGACAGCAACAGGCCGTTGAAGCCATCGAGTTTTTCCCGATCCTCGCAAGCGCTCCACGGCTTTATGTGGGTGGCACGCACATGCCTGCGGTCGAGCAGCCCGGTTACGCGGCAGGCGTTTTCAATCTTTTCCAGATTGCGGCGAAACACGCCCTGGCCGCGGCGCGCGCGCAGCAGCTGCTGCCTGTCCGCGGAGCCGATGTCAGTCCGGCGCTGGATGGTGGTCGCAATCCAATCATCCGCAAGTTCCGAGCCGACGGCGGCATTGATCTGCGCTTCGATGTCCTCGAGCTGCTCGTCAAGCAATTGCCGCAATATCGCTGACATGGGATCGGAGACCGAGGCAAGGTACACCGCCGGGTTACGCACCCCCGTGGCACGCAACGGTGAATAGCTGCGCGGTAATACCGGCTTGAGCCTGGGCATGTGCGTCTTCGGATTCAGCGGCACCTCGAGTTGCAGGAAGCGAATCGGCAGTTGCCACTCGCCCGGCGCCGACGGCGACTCGACCGCGGCGTGCAGCGCGATGCCTACGGCGCGCACGGCACCGTCAATAAACGCGAATACCAGCTCATCGGGCTGTACGCGCGTGAGGTTGCGATAGGACTCGTTGCGCGAGCCGTTGCGACTGCGCTCCACGCAGTGCAGATACTCACCCGTAGCCCCCGGCGTGGTGGCGTGCTTGTAATTGACCCACCAGTATCGAATCGCTGGCCGCTGGCTCATTTCACCCCCTAAAAACCCCGTTCGGCAGAGTAGCGCTAATTCCAGTGCTCAGAGCAGTCCGGGGCGGCACGGCACGCGCAGGCAATGCCGTAAGCGCCAGATTTACCAAAGGTTTTTTCAGCAGCGTTTACCACTTTGGCCGCTCCCCCTAGAATGCGCGTCCCGCGAGGCTAGGTAGCTCAGCTGGTTAGAGCGTGGCACTCATAATGCCGAGGTCGTGGGTTCGAGTCCCACCCTAGCCACCAATCGATTTAGATCCATAAGGTCCTCGGTCGCTGTGGCATACCCCGCCTGGCCATCTTGCCGCACCGGCCGTGAGCTATGGGCGCGAGTTTCGCGCAGAAATCAGCGGAACCTAAGCCGAACTGAAAACGTCGTGGCGCCGCTCGCGCGCGACTCACGCGGGGTACGGGTGGGGCACCGTCCCCTGTCGGCCCAGAAGCGGTCACTGGGCAGGCGATAACCGCCGCCCGAAAGCGGTCTGTTCTGAATTAGCACACGAAATTGCGGACTATACGCACCACTCTGGGTGGCGAGCGCGCCATGGGCGATAATTGCGGGAATGAAGCACCGGCTGTCAGCCAGCGCGTCGTTTCAGCATCGTGGCAAGGACAACCGGTGTCCGTTTCATGCCGGAATGGTCAGCCGCTACAGCTGGATATGCTAGCATAACGTGGCGGTTGGCGATAGGTGGTGCTGCACTGGTGGTGTGCAAAACTGACGGGCGAACATACGGATTTTTTGCATTAAAGTAATTCTCGAATTAGGTGATCATTGCGCGTACTCAAGATATAGTTGCAGCGTGGGTGATGCTTTGCCACTACGATGGTTATTTTTCTAGCATTCTATGGATAGAGGGATGGCGTCGACGATAGAGTGTGGATATCTTACTTACAGGACATATGTAATGGTTTTTGTGCGCGCGTTATCTGCGCTAGCGGGTGCAGGGGTAAATATGTATGCTGACGTCAATGCTGTAGTGCTCACGGTGGTAGCATCTCGTCACGCTTACTGCAACGCTAGCGGCGCACGTGAATTCATTCGCGACAAACGCGCTGGATGCGTGAATACGGCGAAGTGGTTCGGCGTTGAGCATCACGAAATTCTCTGTGGCGCGTTAATAGAAGCGACGTACGCTTTTGCGAGATGGCGAGGTGATGTAGTATGGGATTTGAAGACGAATATGGGGCACGCAAAGTGGGCTCAGCGACTCTAAATAGACACTCATCATCGGGCCAGACAGGGAGTTACGACGAGGCGCCAAAGATATGGAAATACTGCGCTCAAACGTATATGTGTGCAGCGAATAGCTAGGCGCAAACAGTGCGGAGGTTAATTCGCTATTGTAAGGGCGGTGGCGCTTTCAAATTCTGTCTATCTCCGCGGTATTGAGGGATTTCATGGATAGATATGGTGGGGGTGATACTTTGCAGTTCATTAATAGCTATTCGATTTCCAATAGTGCGCTCGATCAAGCAGCGCTGTAGGTGCGGTTTCATTGCGTTGCACATTGACGACTTGTTGGTACGACATAGGCATAGAAGAGATGGTGGGTTTCGCTATTGAATTCTAGTATTGTTTAAGATTGTTCACGATAATAATCTGTTTGTGTAACTGGACGCGCAGCAACTCAGCGAGTTCTAGGCGTTTGAGTATTAGATAATGGTATGTGTTATGAAGTACTGCCACGAACGTCTTTCTCGCACGCGTTGATTCACTGCACACGGTGAAAGTGGCAGTTATGGAGCGAACTCCAAATAGTGGACAAGATTAGTGGGTTCTTGGGCGCTATGTAGAAACAGCACACGGATTGTCGCGATTTTGTGCGAATAGTGATTATTGGTTAATTGCGATGGGCACGTACATGCTCGTGATGCGTTGGGCGTGCGAATTGCGACTGCGTTGGCATTATTATGCTGCGATAGGCGCGGTATGTTAGAGCGCGCACACGAGTATCACGATGCCAACTATGCACGTGAGCACGAGTGAATCACTTCAGGCTTTGCCTCGCATTTGAACTACTTGGCGCTTTTTGGTGACTACAATAGCTCATTGCTCGCGAGAAAACACAGGTTAAGATCATTCGCAGCAACACGCGACAGTGTGCGCGTTCTGGTGATGTACTTGTTGACGCTTCATTGCAGAAAACGACCGCCGCCAGACTTCGTGACAATACTGCGATCGGCACGTGGGCGGCTCGTTCTAAGTTGCGTCAGACGATGTTAGGGTGGCGAGCGGTTCCTAACCCAAGTTATCGACGATCTACAAAGCTCCGGATTTGGGCGGCGATTGCGCTTGCACGTCTGGCATCGCTTTGGCGTAGCTACCATGTCGATGGCTTGTTGCTACACGATGTCACGACAACGCGTATAGAATTGGTACAGGCAATACAAAGGTGTTTAATTGAAGCTGCTCGGAGCGCGTAATGGTTGAACTCTCGCATCGGCATTGCGAGGGGTGCTAATTGCAACGCGCTCGGGTGTATCGGCGCTGTGCTCGGTGAACTGCTGATGCGGCGGCCCGCCTCACTCGGCTGCTCGGTGTGAGGCATTGGCGACCGGATGAACGCTGTGGCCGGACGCTTCCACGCGCGTCATCTCGCCGCTTGGGTAGCGGCAGGCTCGCAGGTAGTGTCGCGCAGTTCGGCTCGGGCGAGCGTATCAAGGCTCTCGCGCACTGCGAGCTCATCGCTGCTGTGCAGGAGCGCATTGGTGAGGGTGGTCAGCACTATGCCATTCGATTCCATCTGCGAATGCCGGGCCATTGGAACGGACGGCTATTCTTTCACGGTGGCAACGGCAGTAATGGTGTTCTGGGCGACGCTCTGGGCGTGTACTCGGCGCTCGCAAAGCTCGCTCTGATACAGGGCTTTGCGTGGTCCAGCCAGGACTCAGGCCACGATAACCACACCAACTACGACGCGGCGAGGGGTGGTGCGTTGGTGTTCGGGTTCGATGAGCTAGCGCGAGCGAACTACGGCCATGCTTCACTGCCGATAGTGACCGAAGCGGCCAAGGCGGCACTCAAGCAGTTCTACGGCGCACCGGTACGCTACTCCGTATTCTGTCGGATGCTCGAAGGGTGGCGAAGAGGGCATGGCTCTGGCACAACGCTACGCAGCTGCAATTTGACGGCATAGCCGCCGATGCACCAGGACTGTCGCTGCCGCGGGCAGCGGTCGCGGAAGCCTGGGACACGCAGGCTCTGGCGGCCGTGATCAAGACACCGAAGGATGCGCTACCGGTAGCAATGCTATCGCGAGCATTCAGCGATTCAGACTTGACATTGGTGCGCGATGCAGTGCTCGCAGCTTGCGATGCTGACGATGGGCTGACGGACGGTATGGTGAATGATTTCACCCATTGCACCTCGGCTCGCGTGCGGCCGCAACTCGATGGCAGGCGTTGCCAAAGCAGCAAGCTGGAGAACTGCCTTAGCGGAGCTCAAATTGATGCATTGAGCCGGGTTTTGCAGGGGCCACACGATAGTCGCGGCGAGGCACTCTATAGCGACTGGCCGTGGGACACCGGCATAGCAGCACCCGGCTGGCGACTGTGGAAGTTGGGCAGCCCATCGGGTGCGTCCCAGCCTGAACGTCATTCTCGGAAGCGCATCACTCTCCTCGCTCTTCACTACTCCGCCGACACAAGTGGATGCGAACCCCCAGGCGCTGTTCGACTATCTGTTGTCGTTTGACTTTGATCAGAATGCGCAAGAGATCTACGCCAAGAGCCCGTACTTCTCACATTCTGCGTGGGAAGACATATCAGCGCGGTCCAATGACATGTCGGCGTTCCGACGTCGCAATGGGAAGATGATAGTCGTGCAGGGCGTCTCGGACCCCGTGTTTTCCATTAACGACACGTTGGCCTGGTGGCGCGAGGTGGACCAGAGCAATGACGGCCAAGCGGCCCAATTTGTACGCGTTTTCCCGGTTCCGGGAATGAATCACTGTAGCGGCGGTGACGCTACCGATCAGTTTGACGTGCTGACTCCACTGATGCTGTGGGTCGAACACGCTAACGCGCCCGACAGGATTGTCGCGACCAGCAGCACGATGTCTTCGCATCCGAATCGCTCGAGGCCACTATGCCCCTACCCGTCTGTTGCGCGCTATAAGGGTAATGGCGACCCGGAGAGCGCGCAGAGCTTTAGATGTGAATAGCCAAAGGTCGAAGAGACGGGCAGAAAGTCAATCCTAGGTCCAGAGCATTTACCACGTCGTCGTCGGCCAGGCGACTCAGGCCGCCTGAAAAGAACTGCGGCGATAACGCTTATATTTAGGACATTTTGACCGGCGGCTGTGCGATTCCGAAGACGCCGAACGGCCAGCATACCAGACAGGACCCATTGAATCGGAGTTGGTGGCCCGCCAATCGACGGGTCACGACCGCGTCGCAGTCTGAGGCCACTTAGCCCGAAAAAAGCCCCACGCTCTGCGCAGGTGATCCTTAAGCCGCAAGTCTTTGGCGCAGGCCCTGCGCATTCCATTTTCCTCATGCTGCCGAAAGACGAGCGACGCGTATGGCTTGATGGATTCGCTTGGAGTTAACGTGCCGACACCGTTCAGGTGCTTCGGAATTCGAACAGCTCAACGCTGATCGGCGCCAATGAGAGCGAGGGCGCGCGCGGGTTGAAGTTGCGCTCTTGGATCGTGACCTGCGGCGCAGCGCCGACCCGGTTTTGCGCATCGAGATTGGTACCGCTGAGGCGCCAGCAGCGTCCGCTGGAGCCAGCCGCGAAACCTTGCAAGCCGATCTGCAGCGTCTGCGGCTTGGTCGGTCGCATTGACCACGGCGACAATCAGCGCGCTGCGGTCGCGCGGTGAGCGCCGCGCGAGACATCGAGCGGCCAGGTGGCGCTGCCGGCATTGACGCGGGGCTGGTCTCCGCCGATCGGGTATTTCGGTGCGGGCACAGGCGAGTTGCCGGTGACCGCGATCGGAATTGATCCGAAGCGCTGATTATAAAGCTGGAATACCGCGACCTTTGGCGCCGATCGACCGAGCGGGTGCGATCGAAATCGAACCAGCCCGTCGCCATGGTGTAGGCGGCCGCATCGATGAAGTCGGTATGCCGGAAGAACTCGTGCAAGGCCATGCGCGGTCGCGAGGCAGCCCTTGAAGTCATCCTGGAAGTGATAGGCCCATTCGTCGAAGAAGACCTTGACCTTGCCCTCGGTGAGCGACGGGAAAGTGCGCTCTTGTAGGCCTCCCAGCAATCCGTCATGGTGGCGATGCGCTGCGCCATGCCGCGCGACCATTCGTTCAGGTCTGCTGAACGTCGACGAGCTGGCCGGTGGCGAGATCGTAACGCTTGTTCTCAGCCGGATAGGCGTGCGTCTGAAGCGCGTCGAACCGGCCCATGCAATTCTCGAACATGCCATAGGCCCAGTCGCGGTCCGAACCGATCTCCACCTGGGGCTGGCCGGCGATGAAGATGCCCTGCCCGGTCGTCATCTCGTCGGCGAAGCCGCCCGGCGCGGTGATGTAAATCGACGGGTCGACGGCGCGCATGGCGTCGGCGAACAGGTTGTGTTTGACGTAGTACTGATCGCGGTCCATGTGGCCGAACTGCCAATGGCCGTACATCTCGTTGCCGACGTCCCAGTACTTGACGCCCCAGGGTGCGGGATGTCCGTTGGCGGCGCGCGTGGCGCCCCAGCGGCGGTGGTCGCGGCGCCATTGACGTATTCGACCAATTGCGCGCCGGAGCGCGGCTCGCCGAAGCCGGTATTGACGCACCAATAGGGCTCGGCGCTTGATCAGGCGGCGCCATGTGGATCAGTTCATCGACGCCGACGTCATTGGGCTGCACCGCATGCCAGACCGGGTCCATAATCGGCGGTCGTCTTGTCCGGATCGCCGATGGTGTCTTGCCAGTCATAGGCGGAAATGAAGTTGCCGCCGGGCAAGCGCATGATCTTGCAGTCCATTTCGCTGCATCAGCGCGATCATGTCGGCGCGAAAGCCGCCGATATTGTCGGCCGGCATGAGCGAGACGGCGCCGAGCACGGAACGCACCCGCTCCGCTGCCGTTAATCTCCAAACGCGCCCGTGGAGCGTGTCCGGCGCCGCAGGTGAAGCTGCAGAGGTGCGGTCGCTCCACGCGCCGGACGCGGGCACGCACGACGGTTTGGCGCTGGTCAGCGCCTGGGCCCCAGATCAGGGTCGCCAGAAACGGAGACGCCGGTATCGGCGGCGACAACGATGCGGCCGACATAGTCCTTGCGAGCCAGCGCAAGGCTGGACTGGCCGATGCCGGAGGGCGTCGGCGCTGGAGAGATGCACTAGCGGGCTTTGCTTGCCGACATAGGGCGCGGTCGTATCCATGGTGACCGTGGAATCGGAGCCGGTTGGCCGCCATTTGTTCGAGACGCTGCGCGGCGGACCGCCGTTGCGTCCCGGCGGGGCTGGCACCGGCTCGGAATTGACCGGCCAATAGAATTTACGATCGTCGAGCACCTCGCTCCATAGGCTGTGATTGATGAGGTCGCCGATGTGCTCGAGGAAGCCGCCATAACAGGAATGGCGAGATCGGATGACCGGCGTTTGCGACGTCGATGGTGGCTCGAATGGATGCGCCGAACGGCTGCTCTGGCGGGAACCGTCGGCGACGACGCCGAGTGCGATCGCGCTCGCCAGCGCTTCTCTGCGCGAAAATCTAAGCCTGTCGTCATTCACGGGATTTCCTCTCAAGTTGTTACTGTCTGAGTTCTTAGCGGCGATCACCGCGTTCGTCAACCCCATTGTTGACCCCGCACCCCCCCCCCGCGCGTCCGCCGCGCCGGTCATCTCGCGGGAGCACGGAGAGTGATGAAACTGAATTCCTGTATATGCGCGATGAAGGCGGTCGCCTCGTGTTAGCGAGAGGCGAGGTAGTTGTCGCCGCTGCCACGCAGCACCTACGCGCGAAGGCGCGTCGCGGTTGCTAAGCGACAGAGGTGAAGCTCACTGCGGCTCCTTGGCGACGAAACCGATTGCTTAAGCCCAGGGCGCCTTTCTCCGACAGAGTCGCAGGCGCGGTGGCGCGTGATTTTTGCGTGACTCGGTAGTGCTCTGTTGTGCTCAGTAGTGCCAATTGCGACGGACGCCACGCGGAAAGTTGTTAAATTACAATCTGTTAAAAACTAACTACCGCTCTCATAATGCCGAGGTCGTGGGTTCGAGTCCGACCCTAGTGGATGAGTTGGGTACTCTTGGACGGCAGCGGTAAACAAGCGTTCGCCAAGGAAATGGCCGCGGCCTACGCGGAGGCAAGCGCAAATCAGGTAAAAGTTGGCGGCGAGTCAATCAATGGTCCGTCCAATTGGGTGATCATTAAGGACCGCCTCATCATCAGGTGCCCCCAGCAAGAACGGGCGCTCCGCGATAGTTTGAGCGTCAGCAGGTATCAAATTACGTGCGCGCCGCCGATTCGCTTCGAAGGAGAGAACTGCCAAAATCCTACGGCGAAGTCTCAGGCGCGTCGTCATGATGGCGTTAGACTTGACGCCCGAACTCGGGGTCAATAGCATCCAGCGATCTGTTGACCAAAGCCGACAGGGATAATTGGTATGGATAGGACCCAGCACTTGGGCGGGTCACCGCAACACCTTAAGCGCGTTGAGTACTACCCGAAGAGTCCGGTACCGAATTTATTGAGCGTTGCTGAGGGTAGTGATACATACGAGCTCTTGTTCAGCTACCATCACAGCAAGCGAGTCCAGCTCGGTCAAGCGAAGGTGTACAAGAATAGCTTTGCTATCGAATACATCTCTGCAGCGATGATGGAGAGATCACTGACCATTGAATGCATTGGAAAAGCGGACAAGTTGCGAACATTCGACCTTCCCTTGGGCGACGGTGAATGCGCATTGCCATTGGAACTGTCTAGCAGTTCGAAACACCCTTTAGCACAAAGCATACGAGCGGCGTTCAAACAATTTCCTCCGCTACCGAACTTCGATAAATTTGCAGACTACGTTCCGACCAGCGTTCTGGTGCAGAATGAGGATTCGATCATTGTTTCCACGCCGACTGGCACGAATCAACAATTTCAACCTAAAATCTTTTTTAATGTCGGGGAAATTCAGGACGACGTCGTCGGTTGTCTTTTTGGACCGATAGGCTGTGCTATATCCGTTGGCATCGCGATTTTCCTGATTAGTAGAACGGCTCGCTAACTCCCATCGCTCGAAGCGGCGATCGTGAGGTTGTCCTTGCACAGGCCGTACCTGTTCGCCTATTTTCATGTCAGTGGATCGAGATGAATTCGCTGAAGCATATGTCGCAGACTAACTCGGAGGGTTTATGGCTACTCAAGCCAGTGGGCAAAAGTCCAAATCGGTACCCAAGAGCTTTCAGATCGTTATCGTGCCACCTGGAAAATCGAAAAGCGGAGGTGCGAAGCTAACTGAGCGTCTTCTAACCGAACAGAGCAGCGGAGGTTTCTCGGGAACTAACTGCTCCCATTCCAAAAGCTCTCAGGGGTGGGATATTAAATGTACGGACTCCGATACAACCTGAAGATCTCTTTCGGATGTGTGATTTCGGAGTTCGGGCAAGCAAATCATGCCGATGACAACTTCGGGAATAGGTAGGAAACACCAATGGCAACGCACATTGCTAAATTAGGCTTTGGAAAAAAAGTCAAAAAGAAGGCCTTTCAGGCCTTAGTCGTACCACCGGCTAGCAGAGGGAGCGTAATAAGCCGCATGTTAGCCGTTATGGAGAAGGACGGCGGCCCCATTTCGGGTACTAATTGCAAAATTAGTTCGTTCGGAAAGGATTTTAGTTGTGCGGATAAAGACTAATGGTCACGTAACGCATGCCTGGACCTGAGGTAACGCGAAGACGTTGGGGTCGTCGACCAGTTCCTTTTCTGTTACGGGTGGCGGCGGAGTGGGTACCGTTGACTGGAAATGTCGCCTCAAAAGATGTCGTGCTGTATCGACGAGTGGCTCCCCTGACTGGGGCAACCGTATTCACTAACAGCTTTGCGGATGTGCAATTCGGAGACGTCGATCTCATAGATTCGCCGTAGTGCACTGGAATTTGGCTCTCGCTAAATGGAATAGCGTCAAAAGACAACGTCATGCGACTTGAGTTCGATGAATGATTCTAGTCCTTTCGAATGACACTGATTCTCATGCGAAAACTGTTATTGGAAACATTAACCAGCGCGGTCACGATCATGTGCTGTTCGATCCGGCCCGTTTCCCTTACAAATGTAAATGCAGTATCGATTCTCAAGGTATCGCGTCCGCAAGTTTTGATGTCGGCAGGAAGCACATAAGTCTGCGAACTGTCGGCGCAATATTGCTCCGCCGGCCGGGCGATTTCGAACTGTCCGACCGCCTTCAAGCAGGTGAATCGAAGTGGTTGAATACTGAATGCAATCACTTATTCAGTGGAATGTGGAGCAAATCTTGGAGCGTTTTGGATTAGCCATCCAGACAAAATCCGCGCGGCTTCGCGAAAGCTCCTCCAGCTGAAGCTCGCAAGCACGCTGGGATTTCGCGTCCCAGGCTATTTGGTAACGAACAATGTAGGCAGGGCGAAGGCGTTTCTGTCGAGCTTTAAGAATGGAGTGATCGTAAAGGCGCTAGGGGCACCCACTCTAATGGGAAATGGCGAAGCCGCGACGCTCTATACGCATCTCATTTCCAAGAAGGACTATAAGCATCTCAATAGCGTTAGATTCGGGCCGACGTTTCTCCAGGAATATATTCGTAAGCAGGCAGATATACGAGTAACTGTGGTCGGCCGCAGAGTGTTCGCAGTGTCGATCGACAGTGCCGGAGTTGAGGCGGCGCAGTCTGACTTCCGACGGACGGAGGCCTTTGAGCTCCCTCATACCCCAATCACGCTACCAATCAAGCTCAAGAATGCCTGCGTGAATTTGGTGCAAAGCCTTGGGCTTCAATTCGGTGCCATCGATTTGCTCTTGAACGACAAGGGCGAGTATTACTTTCTCGAAATCAACCCAAACGGCCAATGGTTGTGGATTGAATGGATGACTGGCCTTCCCATTGCCAGCGCAATCTGCCAACTCCTGGTGAGCGCCGATGTACGGGCTGCTAAATCTCTTCGTCGAGGTAATCAAAATCGCCGACGTGTAGCGAAAGCTGGCCATTCGTTCTCTGGATAAACATACGCGTGGCCGCCATTTTTTCGGGGCGTGGCAGCCGCATTTTCTTCAACTTAAGAATCAGCGGCGCGGGCAACTGCATAACTGGGCGACCCAGTTTTAGTTTTGTGTTCATGAGCGTATCTAGGTTCCTAAAGATGGCCCACCGTAATTGGCCGGTGCGCCCGCGTGACCTGCGAGTCAATTCTAGGAACAGATGTGACTTAGGACAATGGCCTCTCTAAGCATCACACTGGAGCGCGGCGCAATGCGCATCGGGTGGGGTACATGATGGGGTATCAAAGCGGTTATCGCGTTAACTAGACCTTTAGGGTCAATTGTTTGCGCGAACCTATGATTCCGACCCTAGCCACCAATCGATTTAGATCCATAAGGTCCTCGGTCGCTGTGGCATATCCCGCATGGCCATCTTGCCGCACCGGCCATGAGTTGTGGGCGCGAGTTTCGCGCAGAAATCAGCGGAACCCAAGCCGAACTGAAAACGTCGTGGCGCCGCTCGCGCGCGCGCACTCACACGCGGGGTACCGGTGGGGCGCCGTCTCCAGTCGGGCCAAGTCCGGTCACTTACGAACTCAAGTAACTTTCCCGGAAGCGGACACCTGCGCTCTGGCAGACTGATGGGGGTGTCCTTATTGGTCCTTATGAGACGAGGGTCGATCTGTGCATGTTCCGGGAGAATCAGCGAGTCGCAGTCGCCGCTGGTGTGCAGGACGTTCGGCACTTCTTGCATTCTGGCTGTTGGCCCGGTCCATCCCCAGCCTCGCGTTCGTTGCGCCGCCCGAGTACGACGCTTCCAGCCTCACCGAAATTCGTCATCTTGACGCCCTACCGCGAGAGGTCGCGGCGACGTTGGGCTGGCGCAATGACACTAAAGACACGATTGCTGATCTGGAGGAGAACGCACACCGCTCGCGATCGGTCGAAATGATGAACCTTCACCGCTGGTACATCGTTGGGGGCGCGAACTCGAACCAGATTCTTATCGCCTATGAGGACGTGAGGCCTTACCCGAGGTCGACAGGTATTCACGCAAAGGCGTTCTCGCTGACGCCTCACGGGTGGATGCCGGAGGAGAATGGTGACTGGATTCTACCCGTTCGGCCGCACACGATAGGCGAGCTGCTCCAGCTTCTCAATTCATCAGAGGTCAAAGCACTCACGCAGCAGTGGCAGGCGTGGCAGCAACAGCAGGCCGACATGTTCAGCCAATTCGACGAATCTGCTGCTCGCAGCGCCCGCGGGCTGCGTTACTTGAATATCAGTGACACGGAAGTCCGCGAAATTCAGGCGATCGTACTGAGACTCAATCCCGGGGCAATAGTAATGATTGGCGGGGTCATGAGCGGTTGCCCTTGTGCAGATGGACCGAATTGCAGCGCCCAGGTTTCGGTCGCTACACACAATCCGCAACGTACGAGCTTCGTGGAGCTATCAGACATTGATGGCCATTGGAGCATAGGCCCCATGCAGCAGTGGTATTTTGATCGGGATAAGCTTGAGCAATCAGCATTTCCGTCGAACGCAGCACGAAGTGCCGCACTGCAAGCCCTCAGCGATCGCTATCCGGCCTGCTCGAACGCACGCCCAGCCAATCGCGGCCCTGAGCGTTGGTAGAGCAACGAGATAGACACGAGAACGGCCTCTTGTCGATCCTTGCGGCACAGCCCATTTTACAGCGACTCTAGCGAGCGGCGTCCGGATTCACCACCGCGTTGGGGGCACCGTGGGCTGCTCCCAGTTTCGTTGACACTTGGTTTAGAGCGATGTGCTGAGGGTGGTGTCGAACCGAACCGGGAGCAGCCCGCCGCGCCTTGAGCTGCTCAAGCTTGCGCCGAATCTCCTCGGTCTTCGGATCGACCGGTTTCGGCGCCTGGCGGGTAGGGGAGATGGGCATTGTTAGGGTTCGAGTGAGCGAACCGATGAGTTGTAAAGATCCAGTTCCCACCTTGCCAGGGCCTGTCCTTTCGCCGCGATTCTGGCCAGAGTGACTACTTTTAGATATTCAGACTTAGTAGTGATTTGGGTCCAACGCATATCGCGGCTACCGGGCACCTTCTGTAGCACGGTGGCATCAAACGGGCAGTGCGGTGGCAACTCCGATGGTTGATTGACCCTTTGAGTTTGTTCTCGGCCATCAGAGCACATTCGAGGCCCGGAAATGCCTTTCAGCAAGCGGACATCCCATACCCGCTGTATCATTCCAACGAGTGAGACTGCATAACGGCGCAGAGCACCTAAGAATACTTACTGCTTGGAGCGTGATGCATGCGCGACTACAATCGAACTCACACCGACGCCGCGACCATTTTGGCTGTCTACGCACTTATCGGCGGCTTGTTCATTGCTAGATCCGCCTCGTCTGCTAATGCACCACGCCCACCTGACCCATGTGATAGGAAAGAACTCTCGGTCGATGATGTTCGAGATATCCTGCCGGGAAAGGCGACAATCAATCATTATTCGATGTCGGAATCGAATCCGGGCGAAGGCTGCTCCATTGGCGTCACCGGAAATGGTTGGGCGTTAGTCGATATATCAATACGGGAAGGCGACGTACAATCCTTTAAAACCCTGACTTTCTTCGTCCCGCCACCGCGCACTTCCGTGCCAGGAATCGGCGATGAGGCCTTTGCCACTGCAACGAAGAAATCCAATGTTCCCAACGCCAAGGAGACCGACCTATTCGCGCGGAAGGGGCGGCTTCAGTGCATTGTCCAACTGCATCGTTCCAATGGTGACGGAGAGAAGTTGGTTATTCCGGCAACCGATGCCGCAGTTGCTAGCAAGCTCGGCGCGCTATGCAAGAAGCTGTTTTCCGCCCATGTGGGGACCTGACGGCCTCAGGCTGCCTTTTGTTGAGCTCGGCCGAACCATTGAGCTGAGGCGGTCAAAGACTCGGACTGCGAATAACCATGTCCACGGCTGCTCGTCGTCTTCTCGTATTCTGGGCGCTCGCGTCGGTGGGCTGGGTACTTGCTGCCGCGCCCGGAGTCAGCTTCGGGATAGTGATACCCAAGTAGGAGCTTGTTGGCCGTCCGATATTAGGGATTATGTACAGATCGCGGGTCAGTGTCGGCGCAAGAGGCTGACCATCAGACTCCCTTTGCGGGACAATTGCGTCAATGAAATACCGCAGAACTTCGGTCTAATTATTGGTCGAGCGACATGGGGCACACGCTTTCAGCATTGGATGCAATGAATAGCCAGACTACTCGATGGGCCAATTTGCCGACTCAGAAGGAAATGTGTAGAATCGTGTGTAGAAGGTGACACATGGCTACAAATCTTTCATTGGATCCGCGCCTCCTTGAGCAGGCTGTTAAGGTTGGTGGCGAGCGCACTAAGAAAGCGGCTGTGACACGCGCACTGGAGGAATACGTTGCACGCCGCCAGCAGAAGCACCTGATAGATCTCATGGGTAAGCTCGAGTGGGATGAATCGTTCGACTACAAGATCGAACGCTCCCGGCGGTGACGTTACTAGTCGACACCAGCACGTGGTCGCTGGCCTTTCGTCGCGACGCCGAATCGGCGGTTCCTCAGATCCAGATGCTTCGCGCCGCACTCAATGGCGGCGAAGCAATCGTTACCACCGGGCTAGTACTGCAGGAATTGTTGCAGGGATTCGCCGGGCCCCGGGCGCGGAAGGAGCTTGTCGAGAAATTTGCAGCTCTGCCGCTGTTGGCCCCCGATCGACAGGACTACATCGACGCCGCCGCGCTTCGCAACTTGTGTAGGCGCGCCGGAGTGCAGATGGGGACGATAGATGCGCTACTTGCCCAACTCTGTGTTCGGCACGATCTCACGTTGCTGACTACGGATGGCGACTTCCTGTTGGCGGCAAAGCACTGTTCTCTACGCGTTTGGAAGCCCCCCAGGTAACCTTTGCACCTCAGTGGAGGACGCACCTCAGCCCGAAATAACTTGCGGGACTTTTGAGTGACTCAGTGAGGCTCTGCTGTGCCCAGTGGTGCCAAATGCAACGGACGCCACGCGGCAAGTGATTGAAATTAAAGACTCTAAGATTCAAAGGGTGCGCTCATAATGCCGAGGTCGTGGGTTCGAGTCCCACCCTAGCCACCAATCGATTCAAAAAGTTAGTGGCGTGTTGTCAAACGCGCTCGGCGTCGTAAGCGCGAACGCATAGCTGCTCATCGGAGAGACCGGTGATGGCGCAGAAGAGCCCACGACCGATATCCTTACCGCCAAGCAACCTGCGGAGTCGCAACAGGAGGAAGACGCAATGAAATATGCAACCCTCGGCAATACGGGACTCCTGGTCTCGAAACTGTGCTTCGGCACCATGACCTTCGGGGACGGCAGAGGAATGTTCAAAGCCATCGGAGCCGTTGGCCAGGCGGCTGCCGACGAGCTGGTTAAGACATCGATTGAAAGCGGGATCAACTTCTTTGATACCGCGGATGTTTATACGGAGGGTGAGAGCGAAAAGATCCTCGGACAATCGCTGAAGAACCTCAAGATCGCGCGGCAGCAGGTCGTGATCGCGACCAAGGTCTACGGCCGCGTCGGCCCGGGGCGCAATGACGTCGGGGCATCTCGCGGCCACATCATGGACGGCGTTGAGGCCAGCCTGCGGCGCTTGCAGACTGACCATATCGATCTTTATCAGATCCATGGCAACGATCTGGTGACCCCCGTCGAGGAGACGGTTCGCGCTCTGGACACACTGGTGCGGCAGGGAAAGGTTCGTTACATCGGCTGCTCCAACTGGCCGGCCTGGAAGATCGCCATAGCCCTGGGCATCTGCGAGTTCAAGAACCTGGCACGATTTGACACGCTTCAGGCCTACTACTCAATTGCCGGCCGCGATCTGGAACGGGAAATCGTTCCTCTATTGGAATCCCAAAGGGTCGGCCTGCTGGTGTGGAGTCCGCTCGCCGGAGGCTTGCTTTCCGGCAAGTACAGCCGAACGAACCAGAAACCTGCGGATTCGCGTCGCGCCGAGTTCGACTTTCCCATTGTGGACAAAGAGCGGACCTGGAAGATCCTGGATGTGATAGCACCGATCGCGAAAGCGCATGAGTGCAGTTCCGCGCGTGTCTCGCTCGCATGGCTCTTGGCGAAGACTGTGGTGACCTCGGTCATCATTGGCGCGAAACGTCAGGACCAGCTTCAGGACAATCTCGCGGCGGTCGAAGTTACGCTCACCCAGGACGAGCTTAGACGGTTGGATGAGGTCAGCGCTCTTCCCCCAGAGTATCCCGGGTGGATGTTGCAGTTTCAGGGCGCCGATCGTCTGGAGGCGGTTGATCGCTTGAAGCATTTCCGCGAGACGAGCAATTAGCATATGTAGCCTATGCTTTGACATTGTAGCCTCACGTAGCTACAATGCTTGCAGTGAAAACTGTAGGCGTTCGCGAACTGAAGAACCGGCTAAGCGAGTACCTTCGACAGGTACGCTCGGGCGAGAGGGTGCTTGTAACGGATCGGGGTGAGGTCGTGGCAGAAGTCTCACCTCCTGGACAAAGCGTGGCCGACTCATCAGTGCCGCCCGGCCTGCTGGCGCTCGCAAGGCGTGGTCTTGTGACGCTAGGCTCTCCTGGTGATGCGAGTTTGTATGAAACACTGCCGCGTCGACGCCGAGGTAAGCGCAGCGCCGCACAGCTCCTCGATGAAGAGCGTGGTCCGCGGTGAATCTCTATGCCGAGTCGAGCGCCGTGCTTGCCTGGCTGCTGGATGAAGCAGCGGCCGGCGAGGTACGGCGTCATCTGTCTGCCGCGGAAATGATAGTGGCTTCGGATTTGACGCTTATCGAATGCCATCGCGTGCTGTTGCGCGCAGCGGCACTGAATGAATTGACAGAAGCCGAGGCGGCCGACCGACGTGCACATCTGGTAGCGGCCGCGGCGCATTGGCAGGTTCTACGGATTGCGCCGGAGATCGTGGAGCGAGCGCAGCAGCCATTTCCGAGCGAGCCAATTCGGACACTGGATGCGATCCATTTGGCTGCGGTGATAGTGGGGCGAGCCGCCGTGGCTGGACTTAAGTTGCTGAGTTTGGATGATCGGATCCGCAGGAGCGGGAGAGGACTTGGGCTGGAGATTGTCCCAGGGTAAGACCCTGGCGTGTGATCTTTGCGTCATTTGCAGCGCTGATAGCTGCTTCGCAGGCAGCTGAAATGAACGCCGCTCCCCGCTGCCGCCTGCCGCTCCCAGGAAGCAGTCCTAGACTCGCGTAGATGACCGCTCGACATTCGCCGGGAGTTCATCGGAATCCCGTCACACTTGTAACTCCCATCTTTGGATGCCGCGGCCTTATTTTATTTCACAGGCAGACCCGGCCAAGGACAAAAGGAGATCGCCATGACCACGACCAAGACCAAGACGCAAACCGTCATACCCACCCCGCCGGCCGTGTCGCAACAGGAGTGGCAGGTTGCGCGCCAGCAGCTGCTGGTGAAGGAAAAAGCCTTTACACACTCCCGTGATGCGCTGGCCGCCGAACGCCGGCGGATGCCGTGGATGGCCATCGAGACGCGGTACGAATTCGAGGGGCCCCAGGGCAAGCTTAGCCTGCTCGATTTATTCGAGGGCCGCCGGCAATTGATCGTCTACCGCGCCTTCTTCGAGCCCGGGGTGCTCGGTTGGCCCGAGCACGCCTGCCGCGGCTGCTCCCTGGGGGCCGACCAGGTCGGCAACCTCGCCCACTTGAACGCCCGCGACACCACGCTCGCGTACGCTTCGCGCGCGCCGCAGAAGGATATCGAACGCCTGAAGGCACGAATGGGTTGGAAGATGCCCTGGTACACCATTACTGACAGCTTCGACACCGACTTCGGCGTGAACGAGTGGCACGGCCACAATGTATTCATTCGCATTGGTGACAAGCTGTTCCGCACTTACTTCATCAACGAGCGAGGCGACGAGGCGATGGGGACCATCTGGAGCTACCTCGATATCACGGCGCTTGGGCGCCAGGAGACCTGGGAGGATTCGCCAGAGGGTTACCCCCAGAGCCCGCCGTACAAGTGGTGGAACTGGCACGACAACTACGACACCGCGGGCTCGCCCGACCCGAAGTGGGTCGAGGTGTCCGAGGCTAAAGAAGTCACCTTTCGAAAGAGAGAACGATGACAGAGCTCCTGCGCGACGAGCCTGGACTGGGCGCTGCCAGGATGGCCGAGAGCTTCCGACGCATGCCCTTCCTGGGGGTCTCGGCATTGGTCTTCATCGCCTGCGCGGCGGGGACGATCCTCTGGTGCGCGTCGATGTCGGCGATGGGCGAGATGTCGATGCCCGGAGGATGGGCGATGTCCACGGTATGGATGCGGATGCCCGGCCAGAGCTGGCCCGCCGCGGGGGCCGCCTTCACTGGGATGTGGCTCGTGATGACGGTGGCGATGATGCTGCCGTGCCTGGTGCCGATGCTGTGGCGATACCGGCAGGCGGTCGCCAGCGCAGGCAGCAAGCGCCTGGGTTCGCGAACCGCATTGGTGGGTATTGGGTACTTTTCCGTCTGGACCGTGTTCGGAATGGTCGCCTTTGCGGTCGGGGTCGCACTCGCGGCCGCAGAAATGCAGCAGGCTGCGCTGGCGCGCGCGATACCGATTGCTGTCGCTGTGATAGTGCTGGTTGCAGGCGGGCTGCAGTTCACCGGCTGGAAAGCGCGTCAGCTTGCCTGCTGTCGGGCCGCGCCAGAGCGCAGCCGGACATTGCCGGCTGACGCCGGCACCGCCTGGCGATATGGTCTGCACCTTGGTTTCCACTGCAGCGCGTGCTGTGCCGCCCTGACGGCGATTCTCCTGGTCGCCGGCGTCATGGACCTGCGGGTGATGGCTGTCGTGGCGGCCGCGATCACCGCCGAACGTCTCGCGCCTGACGGTGAGCGTGCCGCACGCGCCATTGGAGCCATCGTTATCGGCGCAGGGTTGTTTTTGATCGCGCGAACCGCCGGCATGTGATCGAAAAAGAAATCCCGCCGGAATCCGTAAGGAAACGGTAAGGCGCGAAGGGGTATTTTCGCTAAGCTTCGCGCCGATCAGGGAGACAAAAAGTGAATCGCGCCGAGTTTCAAGCTGCGGTACGCAATGAGCTGCGCCTGGTTCCGTTGGCGACGCGGCGGGCTTGGACCCACACCGAGCTGTTTGCCTGGTGGATGCAAACCATAGAAGCTAAGCCGACCCTGGCCTGGAATGGCGGCCGAGGCGATCCCTGGCGGTACGTAAAGGACATGTGCAAAAACCTGATAGGCGAGCGCACACCCTCGGCACAGCCGCCAGATAAGGATGGCGACGATCTATGACCGCATTCGTCAGGCAGCAGGCTTCGGTGAAAATTGCGAGATGAAGGCGCGCAATTTTCCGGATGGGTCCGGGGGTATGGACTGCACCATCCGCATCGTGACCTGTGCGCCCTGGAGTTTGGTTGCCACCGCCCGCGCCACGCGCTCGCCATCGGCGTCCAGGAAGCCAGGAGATGGAACAATGAGCAGTTCGAAAACTCCGAGCCCCAGCTGACGCAACTGATAGTGCCGGGCGGCTGCGGCGCCATGGTCTATCCGCCCCAGGACATCCATGGGCGTGCGGCTGCGGCCGTCTTTGAGCACGATGAGGTCATCGGCGCGCCCCTGCAGGCCGATGAGCAGCGGAAAGGGTAGACCGCAGCTGCAGGGCTGCGGCGACACGCGGCCTATATCCCGAAGGTTATAGCGAATGAATGGCGTCGTTCGGTTTGCCAGCACCGTCACCACGATCTCGCCTTCGTCACCGGGCGCGACACACCTGCCATCGCGGACTATTTCTATCACCGCGCAGTCGCTGGCGATGTGATAGCCAGCGCCCACGGCACATTGGAAGGCGATATTGTCGGTCTCGTACGTGCCAAAGATGTCGAGGACCGTGGTACCGAACTGCTGCTCGAGTAGCGCCAGCGTATCCGGCGTCAGCAATTCCGAATCGGTAAACACCAGCCGCGGTGTGGGCTGCAGCGGGCGGCCGCGTTCGCGGCAGTAATTAGCCAATGAGCGCAGGCTTGAGGGATAACCTTGCAATACATCCGGTGCCAGGGATTCCCAGGTCCCGGCGATGCGGGCGGGATCGTCACCGCAGTCGAATTGCCATTCGCGCAGCAGCCCAAGCCGGGTAATCCATGGCGATCGGTCTTTGGGAAACGCCATGAGTCGCAGAACCTTGTCGCGCAGCCGGCGTCCACCGCACAGATAAGCGCGCAGGTACTGCGCCTTGCGCCATTGATCGTAGTCGCTGTCGATGGGAAACGCGAACGGCTCACCGCTCGAGCCCGAGGTACTGATAGTTACGCGCTGCATTGGCGCATCCAACGATATCGCCCGCGTGCCCGCCAGGCGCAGCTGCTGCTTTGTCACGATCGGCAGCTTCGACAAATCCTGCAGCCCACTGACACTATCCGCGCCGATGCCCTGCGCGGCATAGAGCTCGCGATAGAAGGGCACACGCGTCGCCGCATGCCGTACCAGCGATTGCAATTGCCGGCTCTGCCG
The DNA here is from genome assembly GCA_963735775.1 of uncultured Gammaproteobacteria bacterium. Taxonomy (GTDB): domain Bacteria; phylum Pseudomonadota; class Gammaproteobacteria; order Steroidobacterales; family Steroidobacteraceae; genus FEN-1191. Next base: position 255,619 of record CAVTMG010000002.1, read on the forward strand.
TGCAGCCAGTGAGGCACCGCTGCGCGAGCCGTTGTACAGCATCTGCGCGAGGTAAATCGCGCGCCTGAGCATTACTGCGTGTCCTTGATGCGCAATCGTTCAGGCATGCGACTTGCTCGCTACGAGCGCCGGAATGAGCCGCACCCATGCCGATCGCACGTGCGGCCGCCGGCGCCAGAGCCGCAGGTCGCATCCCGGCAGGGATGCAAGACGCAGCCGCAATTGAATTCGCAGCTCGACTTCACGGGCGCCCAAACGCCGCTTGAACAGGCGCGAAGCGCGATTGAAAGCCAGGGTCAGACTGTAGAAGCGCGTGCGTCCACGAGCGATGAGTTCGCTCTGCATGGACTGGCGCAGAAATCCCGCCAATCGCAAGCCGCGATATGGGGAGGCCACATACATGTCGAACAGATACGCTTCGTCCGGCTGCAGCTCGAATACCGTCTGGCCGAGCCCCGCGGGAATCGGCACCTTGTCCAGTCGCACCCAGGTGTAACCTGCCAGACTGCCATCGTAAAACACGCCCAGGCATTCGACGCGCGAGAGCAACTCAAGAAATGCCTGCGCGTTGATGCGTTCCGTGAACACGCGCACGACCTCATTGGCATCGTCGTGGCGCAACATTCGGAAGCTGCAGCGCGAGGCCAGGGCGGGGGGCGGCACTTCATCGCTGGTGGGCTCAACTACCACGAAGTAGGGATAGATAATGATCCCGACTCGTACCAGACGATCCAGCAGCTCCTGCATCAGAAGTCCGTATCGCAATCGCCCCACAAGGCGTCGCCATAGCTGGCGGCCGGCTAATGCCTGCGCAGGCAAATCCAGGTGCGCGTTTTTCATGCGCTCGACGGCTCCCCTACCAGGCGGCAGCGATCGCAGAATATGCCTCGATGACAGCGGCTCCGCCAGCAACCCACCTCCTGGTCGCCGGCCAGAGCGAGGCGCGCGAGGTGATCAGATTGGTTTGAGCCCTTGAGCAATACCAGATCGCCGGCCCGGGAGAACTCTTCCAGCCATTGAGCTGCGTCGCGAATGTCCTCGAAACCATGCAGCCGGTCGCCGGCTTCGCGGGCGAAATGAGCCCGCAACGATCTGGCCCGCGGGCCCACGAGTAACACGTGTTCGGCCGCGCCGAGCGCCCTGGAAACGCTCTGGCGGTAGACACGGCTGGAGTCCCCGCCATAGTCTGAAATCGTCCCGAGAACGATGAGCTTGCGCGCCGCCGCGGCATCGCCCATGAACTGCCAGATGGCGGGCAGCGACCACAGCGGCGCCTTCCAGTCATCGCGAACAAAGCTCACGCCGCGCGCGTTCTGCTGCACACTCATGCGCCCCAGCAGCGGCTCGTGATGCTCTACCGCCAGCGCTGCCTCGTTCATCGGCACTCCCAAAGAACAGGCAGCCGCTACGGCCGCGAGCACGTTGAGCGCCTGATGTGCCCCCAACAGACGTGTCTGCACCAGCACCATGTCGCTGCCGTGATGGATCCGCAGCATCAGTCGATCGGGCCAACGAGCGGTTACGATCTCGGCGCGATATTCGGCCTGCTGCTGCAAGCCGTAGGTCACGACGCGGGCGCGGCATTGCGCCGCCATGGCGGCCACCAGATCGTCATCGGCATTGAGCACGGCCAGGCCATCGGCGGGCAGGCAGGCGATGAGTTTGCTCTTCTCTTCGGCCACGCCGGCGCGGGTGCGGAATGCCTTGAAGTGATCGGTGCCGATGTTGGTGATCACTGCTACCTGCGGCCGAAGCAAGGCAATCATGGGATCTAACGAGCCGCGCTGGCTGGCGCCGATTTCCTGAATGCAATAGTTGCTGCTTGGCGCCGTGCTGATCAATGTGCGCGCAATGTTGTAGAGCTCATTGTTGCTGTCGGAGTTGCGGGTACAGCGGTAGCGCGCGGCCAGGGCGCGGTACAACAGATCCTTGGTCGTGGTCTTGCCGGCGCTGCCCGTGATGCCGATAAAACGGGTTGCGCCAAGCATGCGTCGCCACAGTCTGGCGGTTTCAATGACGGGGCCGCGGTACACGGCTTTGGCGGCGGCCTTGCCGCCGTGCTCCAGTCTATCGATCAGCCGATTGAACGATGATGAAGCTTTCACGGCGACGCGGATTTGGTAAGCAGTCGGCAATGATCGCAGAACTTCACCCAACCGCAGCGGTTTCGCCAGCAGCGCACGTCACGGTCCAGAGCCAGGGCCAGCCGCGCCAGGTGATCGGCGTGGTTGGATCCTGAGCAACACCAGGTCACCGGCTCGTGCGAAATCGCCCAGCCAGGTGCCGGCGTCACGCACGGTTTCGAATGTCAGCAGCTTCTGCGGGTCGTCGAGTTTCAGTTTCGCAACGTATGAACTCGCGTTCAGCCCGATCAACACGACCCGGTCGACCGCCTGCGCTGCTTCCGCCAGGGCACTGCGGTAGCGAGTGGATGCCGAACCGGAATAGTCTGAAATCGTGCCCAGTACGATGACTTTGCGCGTGGCTCGCGCTCCCGCCATGAACTGCCAGGCTTTTGACAAGGTCCACTGCGGCGCTTTGTAGTCATCGCGAATGAAGGTTACGCCGCGAGCGGTCTCGTGCACACTCATTCTGCCCAGTTGCGGTTGGTGGCGGCCCATCGCGAGCGCCGCCTCGTCCATCGGCACGCCCAGCGAACAGGCGGTCGCAATGGCGGCGAGCACGTCGGTCGCCTGATGTGTCCCCAGCAGACGGGTCTGCACCAGCACCGTGTCACTGCCGTGATGGATTCGCAGCGCCAGTCGATCCGGCCAGCGATCGGTCACGATTTCGCCGCGAAATTCGGCCTGCTGCTGCAAGCCGTAAGTCACAACACGGGCGCGGCATTGCGCCGCCATGGCGGCCACAAGGTCGTCATCGGCATTGAGGACGGCAAGGCCATCGGTGGGCAGACAGGCAATGAGTTTGCCCTTCTCGGCAGCCACGCCCGCGGGGCCGCGAAAAGCCTTGTAGTGATCGGATCCGACGTTGGTGACCACGCCCACCGTCGGCTTGAGCAGCGCCAGGATGGCGTCGAAGCACCCAAGCTCGCTGGCACCAATTTCCTGTACACAGAACTGCACGCGCGGCCCCACCGTCAGCAATGTGCGTGCAATGGGGTACAGCATATTGTGGGAACCGGAGTTCTTCGCCGACCGGAAGCGCGTGGCCAGCGCCGCATGCAGCAATTCTTTGGTGGTGGTCTTGCCGGCACTACCGGTGACGCCGACGAAGCAGGTCTGCGCCAGAAATTGGCGCCAGATTCGTGCCGTCTCAATCACGGGACGGCGATAGATCTGCTGAGTCCGGTCATCCCCGCCGCGGCGCAGCCAGTCGGTCACCGAATTGAGGGTCTTGAGCATGAGTGCCTGCCGGTACCTGCGGTGAGGACGGCGGGGTACCCGCTTCGCCGCCGGCGGGACTATAGGCAGCCGCCTGGCGCGCAGATGTGACCCATATCACGTAGGCACTTGCCCAGGCCGGCTCTTCAGCGGTGATCTGATTGGACCATGCGTTGGGTCACGCAGATCGCCAGCCGCGCTGGAATTGGCAATATGTTGTTTTGATCATATTTTTCGTTGGTGCAGTCCATTGCCAGAGCCGTGTGTGCCGTTTTGTCTTTCGTTTTTATCAAATGTCCTATAGTGGTGCATCGCGCTTGATGCTATTTCCATACGCAGTCTGGGGAGTTCCCCGCTGTGCATCGGATGCATCATGGCGCGCGATTGAAGTACCAGGGGACCACAACGCTGGGCGTTGGCGCCATACCTGCCGTGGCCTGTCTGGGTTGTCTGTCGGCTCCATTCAGCACCGCGCAGGCGCATGCGCCGCTGAGTTTACTGTCCAGCTACGGCGATCGGGCCGATCCCGTGGTCGGGCTGACCTGGGGGGTGCTGATCATCTCGCTGGCCGTCACCGTGATCATTGCCGTCCTGCTGGCGATCGCGGTCTGGCACCGTCCCGGCATCAAAGTTCCGGGACCCGGCTCAACACTCGAAGTGCGGCGTCCCTCGGGCAGTCTGCGCTGGGTCTGGATAGGAGTGGGCGTTTCCAGCGTGGTGCTGCTGTTTTCGGTGGCCTGGACGATGGAGGTGCTCGCCAAGGTTGCTTCGCCGGCGACGCCTGCGGCGCTGACCATCGAGGTCACGGGGCATCAATGGTGGTGGCAGATTCGCTACCTGAGCGCCGATCCGGCGCAAAGCTTCACCACCGCCAACGAGATTCACATTCCCACCGGCGTACCGGTCATGTTCCATCTGATGGGCGGCGATGTCATCCATTCGTTCTGGGTGCCGGCATTGTCGGGCAAAACCGACGTCATCCCCGGCCAGACCAACGAGACCTGGCTCGAGGCGCGTGCGCCCGGCGTCTACCGCGGCCAGTGCACCGAATATTGCGGCCTCGAGCACGCCCACATGGCTTTTCATGGTGGTCGCCCAAAGCCCCGCGGATTTTCAGCGATGGTGGGACCATCAACTGCAGTCGCCGGCTGAACCGGGCAACCCGCGACGGCGCCGGCCGTTCCAGAATTCGAGGCGCATTGCGGCTCCTGCCATGCCGTGCGCGGCACCGATGCCGCCGGGATGCTGGGTCCTGACCTGAGTCATCTGATGACTCGAACAACTATTGGCGGCCGGCATGTTGCCCAATGACCCGGCCGATCTCGCGCGCTGGATGTCCGATCCGCAGGGAGTCAAGCCCGGCGCGCTGATGCCCAGGCCGGAAATGTCGGCTCCGCGAGATGGCTGATATTCGCGCCTATCATGGAAACACTGAACTAAGGAACGCCATGACCGCTACCGATTACGAACGCGTCCCCTGTGACGCCCGAGAACGCGCGTCCGGCCCTGGCCGACAGGCTGCGATCGAATTTGGGAAACGCCAATCCGGCATTGCCGGCTGGCTGTCAACGGTCGATCACAAGGAGATCGGCATCCGCTACATCATCACCGCCTTCGCCTTCCTGATTGCCGGCGGCGTCGAGGCGCTGATCTTCCGGCTTCAGCTCGCCGGGTCCGAACCTGCATCTGCTCACGCCCGAGCAATACGACCAGCTCTTCACCATGCACGGCATGACCATGATCTTCCTCTATGCCGGGCCGGTGCTGTCGGGCTTCAGCAACTATCTCTGGCCGCTGCTGCTGGGCGCGCGCGACATGGCGCTGCCGCGGCTGAATGCGCTTGTCCTATTGGATCTATCTGTGCGCCGGGCATTTTCCTCTACAGCGCGTTCGCGTTCGGCTTCGGCCCCAACGACGGCTGGTTCAATTACGTGCCGCTATGCCGCGCGCGCCTATAACGGCGGCCCCAATATCGACTTCTATGCGCTGGGCATGATCCTGCTCGGCATTTCGACCACGGTCGGGCGCGATCAATTTCATCGTGACCTTCCTGCGCCTGCGCGCCCCGGGCATGTCGATCAACCGCGTGCCGATCCTGGTCTGGGGCACGCTGACCGCCATCGGCCGCCAATATCTTCGCCATTCCGGCGGTCAGCCTGGCCTTCTTCCTGCTGTGGATGGACCGCAATTTCGGCACGCATTTCTTCGATGTGCCCGCGGGCGGGTCAGCCGCTGCTGTGGCAGCACCTGTTCTGGATGTTCGGCCATCCCTGGGTCTATGCCATCGTGCTGCCGGCCATGGGCATGGTGTCGGACGGCCTGCCGGTATTCTGCCGCCGGCCGCTGGTCGGCTATACGCGTGGTGGCGCTGGCGACCGTCGCGACCATGGTGCTGGGCTTCGGCGTGTGGGTGCACCACATGTTCGCCACCGGATTGCCGAGCGTCTCGCTGTCCTTCTTCAGCGCCGCCTCGATCATCATCGTGGTGCCCAGCGCGGTCGGCGTGTTCGCCTGGATCGCGACCATCTGGACCGGCAGGCCGGTCTTCACCACCGCCTTCCTGTTCTTCGCCAGCTTCATCGTGCTGTTCACGATCGGCGGCGTCTCCGGCTACATGACCGGCTCCGTGCCGGTCGACTGGCAACTGACCGATACCTATTTCGTGGTCGCGCATCTCCACTATGTGCTGATCGGCATCAATGTATTTCCGGTGGTCGGCGCGACCTATTTCTGGTTTCCCAAGATGACCGGCAGGATGATGGACGAACGCTGGGCCGCTGGAATTTCTGGACGATGTTCATCGGCTTCAATCTCGGCTTCTTTCCCATGCACATCTCGGGCCTGCTGGGGATGCCGCGCCGCATCTACACTTATGCCGACGGCATGGGCTGGGACTGGCTCAACCTGATCACCACACTGGGCTCGTTTGTGTTCGCGGTCGGCGTGCTGTTGTTCATGATCAATGTCGTCGTAAGTCCTATCGCCATGGCGCGCGCGGCCGGCGACAATCCCTGGGACGCGCCGACGCTGGAATGGGCGACGACTTCGCCGCCGCCGCCTTACAATTTCGCCGTCATCCCGACCGTCGCGAGCCGCCATCCGCTGTGGGAGGACCGGCTTGACGAGAGCGAGCGCAGGGCGAAAAGCTACGTCGCATGCGGGCCTGGTGCTGGATCAGGGTCGCGAAAGCATCGGCACCACGCCGCTCGACGCGGAGCCCGACGTCATCCTGAAGATGCCCGAGCGACACGCTCGTGCCGCTGATGCTGGCGCTGGCGCTGACTGCATCTTCGTCGGACTGGTGTCTGCACCTCTGGTGGCTGGTGGTTGGTCATCCTGTGGCGGCCGTGCGCCGACATCGATCGCGCTGGCTGTGGCCGGAACGCAGCGCTGGGCGAAACCGCGGAGCCGGCCGATGGCTGATAAGCGTACGTCTCATGCGCAGCAAACTGCCGGTCGGCGCGATCGACACCCGCGCCTCGCGGCTGGTGGGCGATGATCTTCGTCGTATTCACCGAGGCTCGCTCTTCGCCTATCTGCTGTTCAGCTATTATCTATCTGGCCGTGCAGCCGCATCTGCCCGGGCACATTTCCCCAAGGCGGTGCGCCCGTCGCTGACCTTGGCGTTGCCCAACACGCATCATTCTGCTGCTATCGAGCGTCGCGGTCGCCTGGGCGCAATTCAACATCGAGCATGACAACGACGTCGGCGCCTGGTGGCGGGATTGGGCATCGGCGCGGTGCTGGGCATGGTCTTCCTCATCGTCCAGTATTTCGAATGGGCCGCGAAGCCTTTCACGCTTGCCTCGTCGCCTTACAGCTCGCTCTATTTCACTGTCACCGGCTTTCATATGGCCCATGTCATCGTCGGCGTGCATCATGCTGCTGGCGCTGTTCGTGCTGGTCCTGCATGGGATATTTCAACCGCGTGCGCTACGCCCATATCCATATCGGCGCGCTCTATTGGCATTTCGTCGATGCGGTGTGGCTGGCGGTGTTCTTCACTTTCTACCTCACGCCCTATCTGGGGTTGAAGTCATGACGGCGATGCGTCATCACATCCGGCGCCGCATCGGCACCCGGTCCAATTGCTGGCTGCTGATGTTTGGCGCTGATCGCCGCGCCGCTCTTCTGGCTCGGCGCAGTTGATGCTCGGCTATGGCGTCTCGGCTGCCCAGCTGCTATCGCGGCGATCATCCGGACCATCGCATCGCCTCGGGCGCCGCTGCAGGCGGCGTTGTATGCCTTCGAGTGGTCGCGATCCTGGCGGCTGCGCTGGCGCGGACAGCGTCGGCTCGTTTCGTGATGGCGCGGCGCTCGGCGCGCAAATGCGGAGAACGGATCAGACCGCCGAGAGGCCGCACGCGATTCCTGGCGCTCTGGGGAATGATGTCCAGCTTCTGGTTCTTCTGCGGCGATCGTCTTCAATACCATTGGCATCGGTCATGGTGCCGCTATGCCTGCGCTGATGCGAAACGCGATGCGCTGCAGGAGGCTTGCTGTCGCTCGCGCTGGTGCTGCTGCCGCCCTCTCGCAGCGCCGCGCGAGCTCTGTTCTGCCGCTCACATGGCGCAGCATCTGCTGCTGATCGCGGTGGCGGCGCCGTTTCTGGTCGTCAGCGGGCGTTCGAGCGCATCGGCGCAACCCATGGACCGCAGCCTCGTCCGACCGGTATGCGGCCTGGATCCTGTTTGTGGGCGTTTTCCTGTTCTGGCACTGGCCGGCGGCATTTCAGTGGGCGGCGGCACGCGCAGTCATCGCGCCTGCTGGAACTGGTCAGCATTCTCGCTGCCGCCTGTCTGTTCTGGAGCGCGGCCGTGTCGCGGCGATCCCAGCGATCTCAGCTATGGCGCGCGCGCATTGTTGGTGATGACGGCGGCCGTGGCGACCGATCTTCCCGGCGTGATCATGCTGTTCGCGCCGCGCGCCTTCTGCGCCATGCCGGCCGAGAACGCCGTGGCCTTCGGGCCTGACGCCGCTCGAGGACCAGCAGATCGCGGGCTTCTGATGTGGGTGCCGGCCAATCTCGTCTTCTTCGGCATCGCCACGTTGCTGTTCGCGCGCTGGATGTCGGTCCGACCCGATCCGTCCAATCCTCCACGACAGTGGTGCTCCATGACACTCGCACATTTCGAGCTTCGCTCAATCGGCTTCTTTTCGCCGCTGGGCTGCTGGCGCGATAACCACCGCTGCTTGGATCGCCAGCGCCTTGGCGACGATCTGGACTCCATGTCGCGCGACGACAAGCAATGGGTCATGCCGGCGAAGAATTACGCCAGCACGCGTTTCAGCGGCCTCAATCAGATCAACGCCGGCAATGCCGGACCAGCTTCAGGTGGCCTGGACCTTTTCGGTTGGCTCCGATCATGGCCAGGAGGCGGCGCCGATCGTGGTCGGCGATACGCATGTATGTGGTGGGCGCCTATCCCAACGAGGTGTTTGCGCTCGATGCCGCCACCGGCGACCTCAAATGGAAATATTCGCCACGCGTCGATCCCTCATCGCAAGGCGTGGCCTGCTGCGACGTGGTCAATCGCGGCGAGGTCTATGACAACGGCAAGATATTCTTCAACACCCTGGACAACCACACCGTCGCGCTGGACGCCAAGACCGGGCAGGAAATCTGGGCCGTCAAGCTGGGCGAGATCACCCGCGGCCAGACGCTGACGATGGCGCCCATCGCAGTGAAGGGCAAAATCCTGGTCGGCAATTCCGGCGGCGAAATGGGCATTCGCGGCTGGGTGACGGCGCTGGACGAGAACAGCGGCAAAATCGTTTGGCGCGCCTATTCCGTGGGTCCGGACAAGGATGTTCTGATCGGACCGCGCTTTCATCCCTATTACAAGGACGCGCAAGGCAAGGATCTAGGCGTCAAGACCTGGCCGCCCGGGCCGCTGGCAGGTGGGCGGCGGTCCGGTCTGGGGCTGGATTAGCTACGATCCGCAAGACCAACCTGATCTTCTACGGCACCGGCAATCCCGGACCGTGGAACTCCAATCAGCGCGCACGGCGACAATCTGTGGACCACGACGATTTTCGCGCGCGATGCCGATACCGGGGAGGCGGTGTGGGCCGATGTGCTCAATCCGCACGATCTCTACGATTATGATGAAATCAACGAGAATCTGCTGCTCGATCTGCCGATCAACGGCCAGACCAGGCCGGTGCTGGTGCATCCTGGCCGCGACGGCTTCATGTTCGTCATCGATCGCCAGACCGGCCAGATCTATTCCGCCGACAAATACGATGACTCAGACTTCGATCAAGAGCTTCGATCTAAAGACCGGCCGTCCGGTGATGAACGACGCCCTGAAGCCGCTGCTGGGCAAGAACATCACGCGGCATTTGCCCGGCATCGCCGGGCGTGAAGGACTGGCAGCCGACGGCTTATTCGCCGCTGACGCATCTGCTCTATATCCCGCACCAGCATCTGTGCATGGACTACAAGACGAGCGAGGTCGGCTATATCGCGGGCACGCCCTATGTCGGCGCGACGGTGGACATGTATGCGGGGCCGGGCGGCTATCGCGGCGAATTCGCCGCCTGGGATCGTGACCAAGCGCAAGAAGGTCTGGGCGATCCACGAGAAGTTTCCCGGTCTGGACGCGGCACGATGGTCACGGCCGGCAATATCGCCGTTTACGGCACACTGGACCGCTGGTTCAAGATCGTGGATGCGCGCGACGGCAAGCTGCTCTATCAATTCCACGCCCCGAGCGGCTTTATCGGCCAGCCGATCACCTATCAGGGCAGCGACGGCAAGCAATACATCGCCATCCTGGACGGCGTCGGCGGCTGGCCTGGCGCGATCGCCAATGCCGAGATCGACCCGCGCGTGCGCAATGGCGCGGCCGGCTTATGTCGGCGCGGTCGGCGATCTTCCGGCCTACACCAGTGGCGGCAGCGACGCTCATGGTGTTCGCGCTGCCGCATCAGCGGAGGCAGCAATGCGCCGTGCACTGAGATTGCGCTGTTGACACTGCTGCTGTCGCTGGCACCGCTTGCCGGCGCGCAGGCCGCGGCGTTGCGCGTCTGCGCCGATCCCAACAATCTGCCGTTCTCGAACCGGGCCGGGCAGGGCTTCGAAAACAAGATCGCCGAACTGGTCGCGCGACGATCTGGGCAGAACGCTGCAATATACGTTCGCCGCGCCAGCACGAGAGTTTCATCGAGCGGACGCTCAACGCGCACAAATGCGATGTCGTGATGGGCGTGCCGGCCGGACTGGACGAGGTCGAGGAGACGCGGCCCTATTATGCCTCGAGCTATGTTTTCGTCTCGCGCAGCGCCGACGATCTCAAGCTCGGTTCGCTGACCGATCCGCGACTGCGCGGCGCTGCAAGATCGGCGTGCATCTGATCGGCGGCGACGACGCGCCGCCCGAACTCGCGCTCGGCGAGCAAGGCATCGTCGACAACGTCAGAGGCTTCATGATCTACGGCGATTATGCCAAGCCCAATCCGCCCGCGCGGCTGATCGAGGCCGTCAGCGGCGCGACTATCGATGTGGCCGCAGTGTGGGGTCCTTGGGCGGCTATTTCGCGAAGCGCTCGCCGGTGCCGCTGACCGTGTCGCCCATTACCGGAACGGCCCGCTTCGCACCGCTGGCCTTCCGATATGCCATCGCCATGGGCGTACGAAAGGGTGACGCGCGCGCCGTGAGCAACTCGATGGCGTGCTCGCACGTGAGCAGCCGCGCATCAACGCTTTGCTCGAATCCTATGGCGTGCCGCTGGTGCAGCTCAAGGGAGGCACTCATGGATAGCTTGCGCTGGACTACGGTGATAATCATCGCCCTGAGCGTCATCGTGATCGGCGTCGCGCTCGCGTGGGTCATCATGCCGGGCGCCGGGCCGCGTCCACTGAAGGCCTCGATGACGGGCTATGACGGCTCGGTGCCTGCGTCGGCATTGCTGCGCGTGCCCGTGAGCGGAATCTATCCTGGCGGCAGCTCCACGGGACTCAATGCCAACCTGCAAAACCCGCTCGCCGATGACCCCGATGCCGTGCAACGCGGCATGAAGGATTTCGATGCCTTCAATTGCTCGGGCTGTCACGCCCCGAACGGCGGCGGTGCCATGGGCCCATCCCTGAGTGACGATATGTGGATCTACCGTTCCTCACCGGCCAACATTTACCTCAGCATCGCGCAGGGACGCTCGGCTGGCATGCCCGCCTTCGGGGCGATGCTGCCGGATCGCACGCTGTGGGAACTGGTCGCCTACATTCAAAGTATCGCCGAGAAGCCGGGCGGAAAATTTGGCGCGACCACCTCGCTGGTGCCGCAATCGCCATCGCTCGAGCAGGTACCCGCCGGCCGCAATCAGACCGCGACCCCCTGGCAATTCACCGAGCCCATGCCCAGGGGCGGGGAGAGACCCGGAGGCTAGTGCTGGGGCGCGCCGAGGGCAGAGCGCAGATCGCTGACATCTTTCCGGCTCACCGGGGAGGCCCGGTTGCCCCAGGTGTTGCGAACATAGGTTGCCACGTCGGCGATGTCCTGGTCGTCGAACGCCAGAAAGGACGGCATGGAATAGCCGGTGCTGGCATTCGCGGTGGCGGCTGATTGCGCTCCCTGCAGAATGATGCGCACCACCGTTTCAGGGTTGCTTGCCTGCACCAGAGGATTGCCGCCGAGCTTGGGATAGTCGGGCGGCTCTGTGGATTTTGCCGCCAGATGGCACACCGAGCAGCTCTGCGCAAACACTGCTTCGCCGGCCTGCATGGCGCGTGCGTCCGGTTCGGCAGAGGTCTGTTCCGGCGCCGCGGGCAGACTGATCAGGTAGGTGGCGATGGCGATGAGATCCTCATCGCTCATATGGCTGGTCGAGCGCATCACAACTTCCTGCATCGAGCCGGCGGCCGCGGCGAAGTCATTGCGCCCGGTTTTGAGGTACTGAACGATGTCGGCTTTGCTCCAATGGCCCAATCCGTCCGGCGCATCGGCTGTGAGGTTGGCGGCGAACCAATGGTCGATGTCTGCGCCGGTGAACGCGTGCTTCATTTCATCGCCGAACAGCAGGTCCTTGGGCGTATGGCAGCCGCCGCAATGGCCGAGGCCGTTGATCAGGTCGGCTCCACGGTTCCACAGCGCCGATTTCGAGCTGTCGGCAGCGAACGGGGATTGGTCGAGAAACAGCTCGTTCCAGAACCATACTACCGCGCGGACATTGAACGGGAATACCAGCGCGTTCCCGGGCGGCACGGCATGAACCGGCTGCACGGTGCGCAGGTAGGCGAAGATCGCATCGCTGTCGGCACGGCTGATATGAGTGAAGTAGGCGTAGGGAAAGGCCGGATACAGATGCTCGCCATCGGCACGCACGCCATCGTGCATGGCCTCATAGAACTGTTGCGGGCTCCAGGTGCCGATGCCGGTCTGCTCATCAGGGGTGATGTTCGAGGAATAGACCGTGCCAAAGGCGGCGGTCAGGGGCTGGCCGCCGGAGTAGGGCGAGCCGTTGCCACTGGCATGACAGCCCGAGCAGTCGCCCACGGCCGCGAGATATCTGCCGCGTGCCACAGCATCCTGTGCGCGTGCCGCAGGCGCTGCGACCAGGACACACACCGCCAAGGCAAAGAATAATTGCTTGTGCATCGGGAATGCAGATTATCCAGCTCGCGGCGACAAAAACCTGTAGGACTTGCGCTCACAAACGCAGGTCCTGAATGCGCCCTTTCCAATGGCCGCCGCGGCGTAACGCATATTGCAGTGCTGAATGCAGGGTCGCGCCGGCATAGCACAGCGCGACGGCAGGCAGGCACAGGCTCCATATAGGCGGCAGGCGGTAGAACCGAACCATGGGCGCATAGGCGATGCTCATGGCAGTCCATGCGGCCGCTCCGAGCGCCATGGAGCGTGGCTCGCCCGATAGCAGCAACCATGGCGGCAGCACATAGCAGATGCCGAGCCCGGCAATGGTTGCGGTGAGCAGCAGGTAGGAATGCCGCAGCTGATAGAAGGCCGAGCGCGAGATCATGTGCAGGATTTCCGCCAACGAACCGTAGCGGCGAGAGCTTCGGGCGGTGCGAGTCAGGCCCAGCCAGATTGCGCCGCCGGCGGCTTTGACCCTGCGCGCCAGCGCGCAGTCATCGATCAGCTCCGAACGAATGGCCTGCAGGCCGCCTATGCGAGCCAGCGCCCGCGGCCGCATGAGCATGCAACCGCCGGCCGCGCCCGCCGTTCGGGCGCGGCGCGATGCGATCCAGCGCGGCGGATACAGCTGCAGGAAGAAGAATACAAATGCCGGAATCAGAAATTTTTCTGCGATCGATGTGACCGGGAGTTCCACCATGTACGAGACCAGATCCAGATCATGTGCCGCGGCCAGAGCGACCAGCGAAGCGACATTGTCCGGATCGTGATGAATGTCGGCATCGGTAAACAACAGGTAGTCCGCATCGAGCGTCGCCGCGGCCGCGGCGCCCTGCGACATGGCCCACGGCTTCCCGGCCCATCCGCGCGGCAGTGGCGCGCCCGTGATGAGGCTCAGGCGCGCGCCAGCGCCAATGCCGGCCGCGGCCTCGCCGGCAGCACCGGCCGTGCCGTCAATGCTGCCATCATCGACGACGATGACCTGAATGGTGCCGCCGTAGTTTTGCTGCAGGATGGACCTGACGGTATCGCCGATGACCGCCGCCTCATCCCGCGCCGGAATGATGGCCACGATTTTTCCTGCCGGGTCAGGGCTCGGTTGTGCGCTCGCCAGCTGCCTGGACACGCGCCAGAATTCCCCGCGTGCCAGCAGCAGATAAAGCCATATGAGCAAGGACAGCAGGGCCAGGACGTTTACGATCATGGCACTCCGGCGCGCAGTGTTACGCTCGCACACAGCAGCCGCGAGCGCTCGGCGCACGGTCCGACCAGTATCTCGACCACGCCGGCCTCAAACATGGGATTCAAATCCGGTCCCAGAAACCGCAGTTCGCCAGCCGGCAGCGATACCTGCACGCAGGCCGTTTCGCCGGGCTGCAACTTGATCTTGGCCACGCCCTTGAGTTCGAGCAACGGGCGCGCCACGGCCGCCAGGCAGTCGTGCGTGAACACGAACACCGTTTCTTCGCCGGCGCATTGACCGGTGTTCGTGACCTCGACTTGAACCTGGATGGTGTCGGCTTCGCTGACGATCTCCGGGGTCACGCGCAGTTGCGCCAGGGTAAAGCTGGTATAGGTCAGGCCGTGACCGAAGTGATACAGCGGCTCGGTGGGCAGATCGAGATACTTGCTGGTGAAATGATCCTTGGCATCCGCAGGTCGTCCGCTGGGGCGTTGGGCGAAGAATATGGGCACTTGTCCCACGGCGCGCGGCCAGGTGATGGGCGTGCGTCCGCTCGGAGCGCTGCGCCCGCTCACGACATCGGCGATGGCGTGGCCTGCCTCGCTGCCCAGGAACCAGGCGGCGAGCAAGGCGTCCGCTTTCGCCGCCAACCAGGTCACCGTCAACGGCCGGCCCGAGAACAGTACGACGATTACCGGTACGGCGCGCGTGCGTGCGCGCTCGAACACCGCTTCTGCCAGCGCACGCTGCTGTCCCGGAAGCCCTGGATCGGCCCGGCTGGCGGCCTCGCCGCTCATATTGGCGGCCTCACCCAGGCAGAGCAGCACGGCGTCCGCGGTATCGCAGACAGCGGCCGCTTCGGCGATGCCGGCCCGATCCTCACCATTGATCGTGACCCCGGCCGCATACAGGATTTCGGCGCCGGGAAAACCCTGGCGCATTCCGGCCAGCACACTGACGTGCTCCGCGGTGACACCGGCTGCGCCCCATGGACCGCCCATCTCGTCAGCGGCGTCGGCCAGCGGGCCGATCACCGCCAGGCGGCGCAGTGAGGCGGATAGTGGCAGTGCGTCGCGGTCGTTCTTGAGCAGCACCACGGCGCGTGCCGCAACGCTTCGCGCCAGCAGCCGGCGTTCGGCCAGTGCCGCGGCGCTTTCCGGTTGTGCTCCCCTTTGATAGGGATTGTCGAACAGCCCCAGCCGTTCTTTGAGCCGCAGTACCCGCCACACCGATTGGTCGATTTCGTCCATGATCACCAGGCCGCGTTCCAGGGCGATGGGCAGGCCGCGGCGGTAGGCATCGGCCATCATGTCGATGTCCACGCTGGCTTTGAGTGCCTGCGCTGCGGCTTCGGGCAAGTCGGCGGCAACGCCGTGACGCAGGAGCTCGCCGATGGCGTTGTAGTCACTCACCAGCACGCCGTCAAAGCGCAATTGATCGCGCAGATAGTGGCGCAGCAGCGCCACGTTGGCGGTCATCGGAATGCCCGCAAGGTCGGTGAATGCAGGCATGATGGCCACCACACCGGCCGCGACGGCGGCAGCAAAGGGCGGTACATGCACTTCGCGCAGCGTGCGCTCGGAAATGTCGACAGAGGCGTAATCGCGTCCGGCCGTCACCGGGCCGTAGGCGCAGAAGTGCTTGGCGACGGCGGCAAGGGAATCGTGGGCGGCAAGGTCACTGCCTTGATAACCGCGCACCTTGGCCTGCGCCATGCGTACCCCCAGCCAGGTATCCTCGCCCGGGCCCTCGGCCGTGCGCCCCCAGCGTGGATCGCGGGAGATATCGAGCATGGGCGCAAAGGTCATGGCCAGGCCATCGCGCGTTGCTTCTCTGGCCGCCTCGCGTGCCGTAAGCGCCCAAACCTGCGGATCAAACAGTGCCGCTTCGGCCAGCGGAATCGGAAATAAAGTGCGGTGTCCGTGAATGATGTCCAGGCCAATGAGCAGCGGGATGCCGAGGCGGGATTCCTCGACCGCCAGGCGCTGCATCTCGCCCACGGGGCCGGACCCCACCATATTGAGCAGGTTGCCGATGGTGCCGGCGCGGATGGCATCGGTCGAGTCACCGGCAATGATCGGACCGGTCACGGTATAGCTGGAGGCGGTCATGGTCAGCTGGCCGAGCTTCTCCGCCAGAGTCATGGCGTCAATCAGCTGCTCGATCCGACTCATTACACCCTGTCCTAACTGATCCGACGAAGCGCCAACATCATGACAGACTGGCAACCGTTGCTTGGCGATTTGACCGAGTTCCTGTTGCCAGCCGGCCCAGTCGGATTAAATGCTCCCGCGGGGGCCGCTTCAACGTGGCTTGGATATTGCTAGGAGAGCTCATGAGTCCGAAGTTGTACCAGGGGGAGATCGCCCGTGCCTAGGCCGGACAAGCGGCGATCACTCGCAGTCGGTGAATCGAGCCCGGCCTCGCTGTCACAGCTGCCCGATGACGAACTGCTCGAGATCGTGCAACGGCGGACCTTCAATTATTTCTGGGAACTGTCACATCCGGTCAGCGGCCTGGCACCTGACAGCCGACCGGCGCGCAAGGACCACGTGGAGGACCTGGTAGCCATCGGCGGGTCAGGGTTCGGCGTGATGGCGCTCATCGTCGCCGTGGAACGGGGCTGGGTGACGCGCGAAGAGGCGCTGGATCGACTCGAGCGCACGCTCGACGTGCTCGTGCGCGCCACCTGCTTCCATGGCGCGTTCCCGCATTTCATGAACGGCGGCACCGGCGCGACCATCCCGTTTTCCCGCAAGGACGATGGCGGCGATCTCGTGGAGACCTCGTTCCTGTGCATGGGGCTGTTGTGTGCCCGGCAATATTTTCAGCGCGACAACAAGATCGAGCAGAGTGTGCGCGGCCGAATCACCTGGCTGTGGGAAGAGGTGGAGTGGGATTGGTACACGCAGGGCGGACGTGAGCTGCTGTACTGGCATTGGAGTCCAAACAATGGCTGGGCGATGGATCACGAGATTAATGGTTGGAACGAGTGCCTGGTTACCTACGTCCTGGCGGCGGCATCGCGGCGCTATCCGATCGATCCCATTGTCTATCATCGCGGCTTTGCCACCGGGCGTGACTATCTCAACGGCAAAACCTATTACGGCATCGAGTTGCCGCTGGGCATGCCTTACGGCGGCCCGCTGTTCTTCGCGCATTATTCGTTCTGCGGGCTGGATCCGCGCGGACTTGCCGATCGCTATGCCGACTACTGGCAGCAGAATGTCCGGCACGTGCAGATCAACCGCGCGCACTGCATCGCCAATCCCAATGGCTACAAGGGCTATGGCGCATCCTGTTGGGGTCTGACCGCGAGCGATGACTACAACATCTATGAGGCCCACGCTCCCGCGGTGGACAATGGCACCATCGCGCCGACTGCGGCCCTGGCGAGCCTGCCGTATGCGCCCCAGGAGGTCATGCAGACCCTGCGGCATTTTCTGAGCGCCCACGGCCAGCGCCTTTGGGGCCGCTACGGCTTCTATGACGCCTTCTGCGAACAGCAGGACTGGTGGGCCAGCACCTATCTTTCCATCGACCAGGGTCCCATTGTCGTCATGATGGAAAATCACCGCACCGGTCTGCTGTGGAAGCTGTTCATGAGCGTGCCGGAGGTGCAGTCGGGATTACGCAAGCTCGAGTTCACGAGTCCCCACCTGGATGCCACGGCCGGCAGGTGATGGAATCTCTCGACCAGTGGACGGCTGAACAGTATCGTCGTGCCGCGGCGGCGATGCTGGCCAGCATCTCACCGCTGGCAATCGTCAAGACGCGACTGGGCTTCGGCCAGACCGTGCGCGCCGCCAGGGGCTGCGTGGTCGCCTCGCCGATTCTGGCCGCCTACGATCCGGATCCGGATTACTTTTTCCACTGGTACCGTGATTCAGCGGTGGTGATCGATGCGCTGCGCCTGTTGTTTGAAGACGGCACCGTTGGTAGCGAGGCGCTCGCATACTTCGGGGATTTTGTGCGCTTCAGTGGCTCGCTGCAGCAGCTCGACGGCCGCGCGCTGGTGACCATGGCGTCGTGGCGCGAGCGGGTAGCCCCGGATTTCGTCAAGTTTCTGCGCACCGAGGCGGATCTCACTGCAGTTCACGGCGAGGCCGTGGCCGGCGAAACCCGGGTCAATCCGGACGGCACGCTCGATATATCCGATTGGCCGCGTCCGCAACATGACGGACCGGCACTGCGGGCGCTGACCTTGATGCGATGGGCGCGCAGTGCCCCGCTTGATGATGCGCTCAGCATGCAAGTGTCGGCCTTGTTGCGCTCGGACCTGAGCTTTATCGCTCGTCATTGGCGCGAGCCTTCATTCGACATCTGGGAGGAAGAGAAGGGTCATCACTACTACACCCTGTGCGTGGCGGCCCGGGCGCTGGCGGAGGGCGCCGACTGGCTCGAGAGCCACGATGAGCGCCAGCGGGCGCAGGAATACCGGGCCGATGTCGCGCTCATTCGCCACATGCTGGATGATTTCTGGGTGCCCGAGGCAGGACACTACCGATCCCGCGTACTGAGTTCCGGGGCGGTCTCAAGCAAGCAGCTCGACATTGCCGTGATCCTTGCCGCCATCCATGCCGGGCATGGCGCCGAGCACTCGGTGCGAGACCCGCGCATGCAGGCGACGCTGGCGCGGCTGGAGGCACTGTTCGATACGCTCTACCCGATCAACCACGGCCGATCGGCGCAGACGGCGCCGGCCATGGGGCGCTACGCGGGCGACGTCTATTATTCCGGCGGCGCGTACTACTTTTCGACCCTCGGCGCCGCTGAGTTCTGCTTCCGTGCGGCGGCCGGTGAGGCGGCGGCGGAAACCTGGTGTCAGCGCGGCGACGCCTTCCTGGCGACCGTGCGTGCCTTTACACCGCCGAATGGCGAGATGTCGGAACAGTTCGATCAGCGCACCGGTGCGCAGACTTCCGCCAGGCATCTGGCGTGGAGCTACGCCAGCTTCATCTCCTGCGTGGCCGCCCGGCGCGCCGTGCCCGGCATGACACAATAGCTGCCAGCACCATGACAGAACCGACAGCAGCTCCAGACGCCGCACCCGAGGCCGAGGAGTACACCGATTCGGGGCTGGTGCGCCAGATGCGCATGATCCTGCGTGCCCTGCACGACTCGCCGGTGAGCAAGGGCTTGCTGGTGCTGGTCGCCGGGGTGTTCGTGGTGATCCTGGTCACGGCCTATGCGCAGATTCGCCTCAACAGTTGGAACAAGCCGTTCTTTGACGCCCTGTCACGCCGGGACGTGCGCGGCTTCCTGTTCCAGCTCGGCGTGTTTTTCCTGATCGCCGGCGGGCTGCTGATCCTGAACGTGGCGCAGCGATGGTTGGTGGAAACCCTGAAGGTGAAATTGCGCGAGGGGTTGGTACACGATCTTCTCAAGGACTGGCTGCAGCCGCGCCGTGCCTTCTGGCTGGCCAATGCCGGCCCAATGGGGGTCAATCCGGATCAGCGCATCCACGAGGATGCCCGCAAACTGTGTGAACTGACGGCCGATCTTGGTTCCGGCTTGCTGCAGTCGACGGTGCTGTTCGCCAGTTTTGCCGGGGTGCTGTGGGTCCTGTCGAGCGCCTTCAGCTTTCGCATCGCGCACCTCGACTATGCGATTCCGGGATTCATGCTTTGGGCGGCCATCATCTATGCCAGCGCCGGATCATTGTTGAGCTACTGGGTCGGTGGCAACCTGATCAATCGCAATGCCGAGCGCTATGCGCGCGAGGCCGATCTGCGCTTTTCGCTGGTGCGCATCAATGAGCATCTGGATGGCATTTCACTCGCAGGCGGAGAGGAGGACGAACGGCGGCGCGTCGAAATGCATTTGAACAACGTGCTGGCCGCCACGCGCCGGCTGGTCACGGGACTGACCAATCTCACCTGGGTTACCGCCGGCTTTGGCTGGATCACCACCGTGGCACCGATCCTGGTGGCGGCGCCATTGTATTTCTCGGGCAAGATCACCTTCGGCGGACTGATGATGGCGGCCGCCGCGTTCACGCAGGCGCAGTCATCGCTGCGCTGGTTCGTGGACAACTTCAGCGTCATCGCTGACTGGCGCGCGACCTTGCTGCGGGTTGCCAGTTTCCGTCAGGCGCTGACCACTTGCGCGGTGCTGCGGGACTTCGAAAGCAGCATCACCTACGAGGAAGGCGATGCCGGCACGATGCGCATCGACGATCTGGAAATCGCCTCGCCGGTGGGAGGCGAGATGCTCAAGGAGCGCAATGTCGTGCTGCGCGCGGGCGAGCGCGTGCTCATCGTCGGGGCTGCTGGCACCAGCAAAACCCTGCTGTTTCGCTCGCTGGCCGGTCTGTGGCCGTGGGGTTCCGGGCGTGTCACGCGCCCGAAGGGCGAACCGATAATGTACCTGCCGCGCGGCACCCCTTACCTGCCTCGCGGTACCCTGAGGGAGGTACTCGCTTATCCGTTGAAGGTGGACGGCTTTGGCGACGACGCCTTCGCCCGTGCACTGGGACGTCTGGGTCTGGAACGGCTGCTGCCGATGCTCGATGTGACCAGGCGCTGGGACCGGGAATTGAGCCAGGACGAGCAACTGTCACTGGCCTTCGCTCGCATGGTTCTGCAGAAGCCGCCATGGTTGCTCATCGATGACACGCTCGGTTCGCTCGATGACGAGTCGCTGGAACGCGTCGTGGCCGTGTTCAACGACGAACTCAAGCACACCAGCGTCATCCATATCGGCCGCGCCGCCCAGGCACGCGACCCGATGTTTTCGCGCGTGCTGCATCTGGTCAAGACGCCGCCAAGTCCGCCGGTGCCGCGGCGCCGGGCGAGCGATATCAGTGACGCCACCTCACGCCAAGAATCCACCAGCGGCAAGGCGTGACGATGCGTGCCGGAGTGACAAAACTGCTCTGCGTCCTTGGATTACTGGGGCTCACGCAGTCCTGGGCCGGAGCGCAGGACTTCGATTTTCAGCCGCCCGCACTGGTCAGCGATGCCACGACGCCGGCCGTCATGCGCGATCTGGCGGAGCGAATCCTGCCGGTGTACCAGGAAAACAATACCACCCGATACCTGGCGAATCTTTCGGCGCTGCAATTGGTCGCCGGCGACTATGCCTCGGCGAACGCAACGCGCCAGTCGCTGCGAGAGCGCCGACGCAACCTCGACGCCGACCGGCCGGATGGTGTCGCCGTGCTGCACGACATCTACGCGCAGGCGCGTGCGACCACCGGCGTGTCATTCGCCCAGACCTTCAGGCAGACATTTCAGGCGGTGCTGGCATCGCTGAGCGATCAGCAGGCGTACGCGGTCACGGCGTGGCGCGGCACTTCGCTGCCGGTGCTGCAGGATGCGGTACAGAAATCCTTCGATCAATGGCGCTCCAAGGGCACTATCCCGCTGGCTGATGCGGTGGACGTGATCCACACGTATTTTGTGTTCGATGCGTATCGAAACATGGAACCGCTGCTCGGCGCGCTGGATGCCGAGGATGATCAGCGGCGCTATATCGCCGAGGACCAGGTGCTGATCGCGGCACCCGGAGGCGGCAACATTCATGCGTTGCTGGTGCGCCCAAAGAGCGAGACCAAACCGGCGCCGACGCTGCTGGAGTTCACGATCTACGCCAATTCGCCCAACTACGCCAAGGAATGCGCAGCGCACGGATATGTCGGCGTCGTGGCCTACACCCGCGAAACACCTCAGAGCCCGTACCGGGCCGTTCCCTACCAGACCGATGGCGATGATGCGGCGACTGTGATCGAGTGGATCGCCAAGCAGCCCTGGAGCGATGGCCGCGTGGGCATGTACGGCGGCAGTTACAGCGGCTTTACCGCCTGGGCGGCCACCAGCCACCTGCCGCCGGCACTGATGGCCATTGCCACCTCGGCGCCCACTGCTCCCGGCATCGATTTCCCGATGCGGGACAATATCTTCCGCAATTCCGCCTATCGCTGGGTGTTCAATGTCACCAATAAGAACGGCTGGGACGCGACCTATGGCGATGATCGCTGGCGCTCGCTGCAGGAGACCTGGTACCGCAGCGGCAAAGCCTACGTTCGGCTCGACCACACGTTCGAGCGCCCGAATCAGTTCTTTCACCGCTGGCTGCATCATCCGAGCTTCGATCTGTTCTGGCAAAAGATCACTCCCGGCCGGCGCGAGTTTGCCCGCATCAACATCCCGGTGCTCACCACGGCCGGCTACTACGGCGGCGACGAAGTGGGCGCGCTGTACTATTTCACGCAGCATTACCGCTTCAACCATAACGCCGACCAGACGCTGTTGATTGGTCCCTACGATGACAATGTGCTGGCGCGCGCGCCGGTGTCGAATCTGCGCGGTTACCAGGTCGATCCCGTGGCGCTGGTCGATCTGCACCAACTGCGATACCAGTGGTTTGACTACATCTTCAAGGGTGCGGCCAAGCCTGCCGTGCTGGCCGATCGCGTCAACTATGAGCTGATGGGAGGCAATGAGTGGCGGCACGTGGCATCACTGGAGGCGATGGCGACCGGCATGCAGAGATATTTCCTGGATGCCGCGCCCTCGGCTGATGGTCACGTGCTCGCGCAGCACAAAAGTTCCGACACTAAGTTCATCCTGCAGACGGTGAGTTTTTCCGATCGCAGTGATGCCGCCTGGGTCGCACCATTTGACCTGATTGGACGGTCCGTAGAGACCCGCAACGCCCTGAAATTCATCAGTGAACCACTGGCAAACGCCATCGAGATAAACGGTCTGTTTTCGGGGCGGCTGGATTTCACCGTCAACAAGATGGACCTGGATCTGAACCTCGCCGTCTACGAATTGTTGCCCAACGGGGACTATCTGGAATTGTTCGATCCGCCCTTTGAGTTCCGCGCCAGTTATGCCCGTGACCGCACGCACCGGCAGTTGTTGAAGGCCGGGGAACGCCAGCAACTAGCCTTCAGGAGCGACCGGCTCACCAGTCGCAGGCTGCAGGCGGGCAGCCGCCTGGTGATCGTGCTGGGAGTCAATAAACGCCCGGATCAGCAGATCAATTACGGTGGCGGCGACGATGTAAGCGTCGAATCGCTCGAGGACAACAAGGAGCCGCTGAAGATCCGTTGGTACAGTGGCAGCTATATCGACGTGCCGGTGCAGAAATAGAGCCTACCGGCGCCTCCTGCTATAGTCGCCGGCATCTTGAGTCAAACTTCAAAAGTTTTTGATTTCGAGTCGGATTTTGCCGGCTCATTGCGCTGTATTCCGATGGCGGTGCGGCTCAAGCTGGATCTGTGCGGCGTCAAGGTATCGCTGCGGCAGTGGAATCGCTTCACGCGCGATGAGCGGGACGTGCTGCTGAAGCAGCCGTGCGATACGCCGGCAAGCACCGATGCCTACCGCAACTATGTGGCGGGGGTGATCGAAGCACGCACCGGCGATAAGGCTACCTTGCTGCCGGTAGAGGCCCGTCCGGACTGGAGCGATGCCAGTCGCGTCCCGGCGCAGGTCAGCGATTATTTTGCACTCAAGAGTCTGCCGCCGCTAAGCCTGGCGCAATGGTCCGCTCTGGAACCCATACAACGCTTCGTACTCGTGAAGCTGACGCGGGCCGGCCACCACAACGACAACTTCCTGCCGGCGCTGCGTGAGTTCGGTCTGCTCAGCCGCTGAGTTCGCCCGATGCGGCGGCATGCGGCGCTGAAGCCAGCAAGGCCACGCCCGCGCGGGCCAGGTCGCTGAGCCCCTCACCACCGGCCTGGTAGTGCGCGATGATCTGTTCGCGCATGCGTGGAACCCAGTAGCGGCGCAGGTGATTCGAGACGGAACGTTCCGCCTCGCCGGGATCGCTGCCTTTGGCAAAGAAGGCGGCAATATCGTTCGCCATGGTCACGAGTGATTCAATATGCATGGCAGCTCACTGTAACAGCCGCTGCGGGTGCGCATACACTACGTGTCGACGCGCGCGCGCAAAACCCACCAAGGTCAGGCGCGATTCTATCGCCAGCCTGATGGCCAATGCCGTTGGCGCCGACACCGCGGCCAGCAACGTTATGCCGACGGTCGCCGCTTTCTGCACCATCTCGTAGCTGGCGCGGCTGGTGATGACGAGGTAGCCGGCGGTGCAGTCGGTACCGGCTCGTATGAGCGCACCGATCACCTTGTCGAGCGCGTTGTGCCGTCCGACATCCTCGCGCACCAGTTGAATGCCCTTGCCGGGCAGCGCCCAGGCGGCGGCATGAACGCTGCCAGTCTGGGCATTCAACGGCTGACGCGCATGCAGTTCGGTCAGTGCCTGGTGAAGCTCTGGCAGCGTGATGCTCGGCCCCGCACCAACCGGCGCCGGGTGCCGGATCGCCTGTTCGATGGTTTCCGCGCCGCACAGTCCACACCCGGTTCGCCCGGTCAGATTGCGCTGGCGATGCAACAGTTCGGCGAAACGTTCGCCGGCAATGCCGATGCGCACTTCGAGACTGCCGCCCTCATGGATCAGTTCCACCGACTTGATTTCGTCCGCCCGGCGCACGACCGCCTCGCTGAGTGTAAAGCCGACGCCCAGGTCCTCAAGATCAGCAGGCGTGGTCAGCATGACCACGTGCGGTGTGCGCTGATAGGTCAGCGCAACCGGTTCCTCTTCGGCAACCCGGTCGAGGGTCTGCTCAGTCTTGCCGTCAATCCAGCGCTGTACCTGGACTTCGCTGTACAGCAGCGAGTCAACTGTGGCTGACACTGCGCTCCCGCACGATCTTGCCCTGACGCGCGGTCATTTCGTGGTACCGCTTCTGCCACTCCCCGGGCTGCGTCACCTTGACTGCCTGCACCGCCGTGACCTTGTACTCGGGACAATTGGTCGCCCAGTCCGAACTGTCGGTGGTAATGACGTTGGCACCGGATTCCGGGAAGTGGAAAGTGGTGTAGACCACGCCCGGCTGCACCCGGTCGGTCACCAGGGCACGCAGCACGGTCTCGCCGGCGCGGCTGGCCACGCCCACCCAGTCGCCGCTGGCGATGCCGCGCGTCTCGGCATCATCCGGATGAATCTCGAGCCGGTCTTCATCGTGAAACACCACGTTGTGCGTGCGGCGTGTCTGCGCGCCGACGTTGTACTGGCTGAGGATGCGGCCGGTGGTCAGCAACAACGGGAAGCGACTGGTGCTGCGCTCGCTGGTGGGCACGTATTCGGTGACGAAGAATTTGCCCTTGCCGCGCACGAACTCACCAATGTGCATGGTCGGGGTGCCATTGGGCGCCGCGGCGTTGCACGGCCACTGGATGCTTCCGAGCTCGTCGATCTTATCGAAACTCACGCCAGTGAACGTGGGCGTCAGCGCTGCGATCTCGTCCATGATTTCGGAAGGGTGCTTGTAATTCATCGGATAGCCGAGCGCATTGGACAGCAGCATGGTGATTTCCCAATCGGCATATCCCGCAGGCGGCTCGACCACCTTGCGCACGCGCGAAACGCGCCGCTCGGCATTGGTGAAGGTGCCATCCTTTTCCAGGAACGAGGAGCCCGGCAGGAACACGTGCGCGTACTTGGCGGTCTCATTCATGAACAAATCCTGCACCACCACGCATTCCATGGCCGAAAAGGCCGCGGTAACGTGCAGGGTGTTCGGATCGGACTGCGCCATGTCCTCACCTTCCACATATATGCCCTTGAAGCTGCCCTCGAGGGCGGACTCGAACATATTCGGAATGCGCAGGCCCGGCTCGGAATCGAGCGTTACGCCCCAGACCGATTCAAACGTGGCACGCATGGCATCGTCGGAAATGTGGCGATAGGCCGTGAGCTCATGCGGGAATGAGCCCATATCGCACGAGCCCTGAACGTTGTTCTGGCCGCGCAGCGGATTCACGCCCACGCCTTCGCGACCCAGGTTGCCGGTGGCCATGGCGAGGTTGGCAATGCACATGACCATGGTCGTGCCCTGGCTGTGTTCGGTCACGCCCAGGCCGTAATAGATGGCGCCATTGCCTGCGCTGGCGTACAGGCGCGCTGCACCGCGCACCAGTTCGGCCGGCACGCCGGTGATGCTCTCGGTGGCTTCCGGCGACTGGTCTGGATGCGCGACGAAGGCCCTCCAGCGCTCATACGAGTCGACTTCGCAGCGATCTTTGATGTATTGGTCCTTGGTCAAACCCTCGGTCACCACCACGTGCGACAATGCATTCATGATGGCGACATTGGTGCCCGGACGCAGCTGCAGGTGGTAGTCGGCCTCGATGTGAGGGGTGCGCACCAGAGCGATGACGCGCGGGTCAATGACGATTAGCTTCGCCCCCTGGCGCAGGCGACGCTTGAGCTGCGAGGCGAATACCGGATGGCCCTCGGTGGGATTTGCGCCGACTAGAATGATCGCGTCGGCCTTCATGACCGACTTGAACTCCTGCGTTCCAGCGGATTCGCCGATGGTGTTCTTGAGACCATAGCCCGTCGGTGAATGACACACGCGCGCGCAGGTATCGACGTTGTTGTTGCGGAACGCGGCGCGCACCATTTTCTGCACCAGGTAAGCCTCTTCGTTGGTGCAGCGCGAGGAGGTAATGCCACCCACCGAGTTTCTGCCGTACTTGGCCTGGATGCGCTTGAATTCGCTGGCGGAATAGCCGATCGCCTCATCCCACGATACTTCCTGCCACGGATCGGTGATTTTCTTGCGGATCATGGGCTTGAGGATGCGATCCTTGTGGGTCGCATAACTGTAGGCAAAGCGGCCTTTGACACAGGCGTGCCCGCCATTGGCATGGCCCTCACGGCTGGGCACCATGCGCACCACTTCGCCATTGCTGACCTCCGCCTTGAAGGAGCAGCCGACGCCGCAATAGGCGCAGGTGGTGGTCACGTCGTGGTCAGGCGGTGTCGCCGTGATCAGCGTTTTTTCCATGAGCGCAGTGGTCGGACAGGCTTCGACACAGGCGCCGCAGGAGACGCATTCGGACTCCAGGAACGACTCGCCCTGACTGGCCACGATGCGCGATGCGAAGCCGCGGCCTTCTACGGTCAATGCCAGGGTGCTCTGCACTTCATCGCAGGCGCGCACGCAGCGCGAGCAGACGATGCAGGCATTGGGATCGAAGGTGAAATAGGGGTTGCTCTGATCCTTGACCTGGCCGCAGTGATTGGCGCCATCGTGTCCATAGCGCGTGTCGGTGACACCCAGACGCAGCGCCATGTCGCGGATTTCGGTACGCGGGGCGTCAAGGGCCAGCAGTTCCGGCGGATGATCAGACACATACAGCTCCATGACGCTGCGGCGCAGACCCGTCAGCCGCTCGCTGTGCGTGCGGATCTTCATGCCCGCGGCAACCTGGGTGGTGCAGGAGGCAGGGAAACCCTTGCGGCCCTCGATCTCGACCAGGCACAGGCGACAGGAGCCGAATGCGCGCAATGTATCGGTGGCGCACAGCTTCGGGATTTGCTCGCCGATACTGGCCGCGGCACGCATGATCGACGTGCCCGCCGGCACCGTGACGCTATGACCGTCGATCTCGACGGTCACCTGCTCGGTGCTGGTGCTGGGGGGGGTGCCAAGATCGTGATGGTCTAGTGAGTACATATAGGTACCGCTACGGGTGACGAGTTTTGAGAAAGTCTTCTCTGAAATGCTTCAGGGCGCTTTGCACCGGGAACGGCGCCATACCGCCGAGCCCGCAAAGCGAGCCATTTACCATGGTGTCGCACAACTCCTCAAGCAGCTTGAGGTTCTGCTGCGAATCGACACCGTACATAATGCGATCAATCACTTCCATTCCGCGGGTGGAGCCGATGCGGCAGGGGGTACATTTGCCGCAGGATTCTATGGCGCAGAATTCCATCGCGTACCGTGCCATATGCGCCATATCCACCGTGTCATCGAATGCCACGATGCCGCCATGGCCCAATAATGCACCAATGTCGCTCAGGGACTCGTAGTCCACGGCCGTGTCGAACTGTGAGGCAGGCACGTAGGCTCCGAGCGGACCGCCGATCTGCACGGTTCGTATGGGTCGGCCGGAGGCGGCGCCGTCAGCGTAGTCGTACAGCAGCTCGCGCAGGCTGAGGCCGAAGGCACGCTCGACCAGGCCGCCGCGCTTGAGATTGCCCGCCAGCTGTATGGGTAGGGTACCGCGGGATTTGCCGGTGCCGAAGTCCTGGTAGAACTTGGCGCCCTTGTCCAGGATGATCGGCACGCTCGCCAGCGAGATGACATTGTTGACGATGGTCGGCATGCCGAACAGACCCTTTATGGCCGGCAAAGGTGGCCGCACCCGCACTTCGCCGCGACGGCCTTCGAGGCTCTCGAGCATCGAGGTCTCTTCACCGCAGATATAGGCGCCGGCGCCGAGCCGCACTTCGAGATCAAAGTGGTGTTCGCTGTCCAGCACATGCGTACCGAGGTAGCCGGCGCCGTAGGCCACCTCAAGCGCCTGGCTCAGGGCCCGGTGCGCATGCGGATATTCGGCGCGCAGATAAATGAAACCCCGGGTCGCCCCCACGGCGATACCGGCAATGGTCATGCCCTCGATCAAAGTGAAGGGATCGCCTTCCATCAGCATGCGATCGGCAAAGGTGCCCGAGTCGCCCTCGTCGGCATTGCAGGTCACATATTTCTGAGGCGCCGCCGCCTCGAGCACGGTTTTCCATTTGATGCCGGTTGGAAAGGCAGCGCCGCCGCGGCCGCGCAAGCCCGAGTCGAGCACCGCTTGAACGATTTGCGCCGGCGTCATCGTCATGGCCTGCTGCAAACCACGATAGCCGCCGTGCGCCAGGTAGTCCGCCAGATTGGCCGGCTCGATGATGCCGACGCGGGCAAAGGTCAGGCGCTGCTGGCTCTTGAAATACGGTATTTGTTCGGTCTCGCCGTGAAGCAACGCGTGGGCGCCGCCCTGTAGAAAGCCGGCGTCGAACAATCCCGGCACGTCGGCGACGCTAACTGGCCCGTAGGCAATGCGGCCTGCTGGTGTGACCACCTCGACCAGCGGCTCCAGCCACAGCAGGCCGCGCGAGCCGTTGCGCTTGAGCTCTACGGCCATGCCGCGCGCGCGCGCCTGCTCGGTGATGGCACGCGCTACCTGGTTGGCGCCCACCGATACCGCAGCAGCATCCTTGGGGACGTAGACCGTCGTGCTCATGATTGCTGCCGCTCGGCCAGCACTTCATCGAATCGGGCATTGCTCACGCGCCCATAGAGTTCGCCGTCGACCATCATCGCCGGGGACAGGGCGCAATTGCCGAGGCAATACACCGGCTCCAGGGAATATTCACCGTTGGCCGTGGTCTCGTGGAAGCCGATGCCGAGCGTGCGATGCGCGTGCGCGGCCAGCCGGTCGGCGTTCATCGACTTGCACGCTTCAGCCTGGCACAGCTGCACCACGTGTTTGCCCGGCGGGGTATGACGGAAGAAGTGATAAAAGGTCACGCAGCCGTGCACTTCGGCGCGCGAGAGATTGAGCCCCTGGGCGACGATGGCTTCGGCTTCCTCGGGGATATAGCCGAACTCATCCTGGATCGCGTGCAGCACCAGCAGCAGCGGACCGGGCCGTCCGTGAAAGCGCCCAATTATGCTGTGGATTTCGTTGATCATGGCTGCGCTATGGGCAATTTCCGTGAAGGTGCAGACCCGTGGTCGGGTCGCGAATTATAGCAAAATCCAGCTCATAGCCCGGGTGCGGGCCCGCCGGCCCCGGTCCGAAATATGATCAGGAATTCACATCCTGGGAAGTTTGGCTGGAGAGGCGCGAATCCAGCCACTCGATCCAATGACGCACTGTAACCGGTGAAGTGGCGGCCAAGTGAGCAATGCATCCGACATTGGCGGAAAGGATCGTATCGGGCCGGGAGGCCATGATCGCCTGCAGCTTGCGCTCCCGGAGAGCGTCGGCAAGCTCGGGCTGCAGCACGGAATAGGTCCCGGCCGAGCCGCAGCACAAGTGGCTATCCTTGAACGGCAGCACCTGAGCACCGGCGGCGCTCAGCAACGCTTCGACCACTCCCCGGACACCCTGCGCGTGCTGCAAACTGCAAGGCGGGTGGAAGGCGATGCGTTCGCGCTCGCCGGCGGGCAGCCGTGCCAACCTGGGGGTCAGCAATGGCGGCAACAGCTCGGCCAGATCGCGGGTCAGGGCGCTTACGCGTGCGGCCTTGCCGGCATACGCCGGGTCGAGCCGCAGCAGGTACGCGTACTGGCGCACCATGGCACCGCAACCGGATGCGTTCATGACGATGGCCTCGGTTCCGGCTTCGATGCAGGGCCACCAGGCATCGATATTGCGCTTCGCATCCCGCAGCGCGCCGGCGTGATCGCTCAAATGATGACGTATGGCGCCGCAGCAGCCGGCCGCGGCGGGCAGTTGCAATTCGATGCCGAGTGCATCGAATACGCGCGCGGTTGCGGCATTGATGTTCGGTGACAGGCTCGGCTGCACGCAGCCCGCGAGCAACAGCATCTTGCGTGGGTGAGGAGTGTTCGGCCAGACTCCGGCGGCCTGTGGCGAGGGCACCTTGTGCCGCCAGCGTTGCGGCAGCAGCGGCCGCAGCGCACGTCCGATTCGCAGCGCCGGGGCAAACAGCGCACCGGCACAGAGCTCCTTGACCAGCGAGCGCCACAGCCTGGAAGGCAGCGGACGCGGCACTTTTGCATCGACCAGCTGGCGGCCGATATCGAGCAACCGACCGTACTGCACGCCGGAAGGGCAGGTGGTTTCGCAGTTCAGGCAGGTCAGGCAGCGATCCAGATGCTGCTGCGTGCTGACGGTCGGTTCGACGCCTTCCAGCACCTGTTTGATCAGGTAAATGCGGCCGCGTGGTCCATCGAGCTCATCGCCCAGCAATTGATAGGTGGGACAGGTCGCGGTACAGAAGCCGCAGTGCACGCACTTGCGCAGGATCGCTTGCGCCTGTTCACCCTCGGGGGTATCGCGGATGAAATCAGCGAGCGTGATTTGCATCGTGCACTCGCGGATACAGGCGCCCGCTGTCGAAAATTCCGCGCGGGTCGAAGCGCGCGCGCAAGCGCTCATGAATGGCGCTGAGCGCCGGCGACAATGGCGAGAACACGTCCTGCGTGCGTTCGCCGCCCCGAAACAAGGTGGCATGACCACCTAGTACGTGGGCGCGGGCGCGAATTTCCGCGGCCGGGCGCGTGGAGCGAATCCAGCGCAGCGCACCGCCCCATTCGATCAGCTGCGATGCCTCCAGCTCCAGCGGTGCTGCGCACGAGGGCAGCGACAGCCGCCACAGCGGCACATCGCCGCGGAAGAATTCGGCGCTTTGCTCGCGCAGCTCGTGCCACAAGCGTGACGCGGCGGCGCCGTCGATCGCCTCACCGCCAAGCCTGGCGCTCGCGGCATCGATGGCGGATTGCGATCCCGAGAGGCGCACGTGCAGGGTATCCGCGTACCAGACCGATCCGGAGATCGGCAGTGGTTGGCCGCCCCAGGCATTGAGTTGCCTCAACGCCGCAGGCTCGTCCATGGTCAATCGCAGCGTGATCTGCCTGGCGGGCTTGGGCACGACCTTGAACGAGACCTCGACGATCACTCCCAATATTCCCAGCGAGCCGGCCAGCAGCCGCGCGACATCGTAGCCGGCAACGTTTTTCATCACCATGCCGCCGAAGGACAGCAGTTGTGCGCTGCCGTCGAGCAATTTGGCGCCCAGTACGAAATCACGCACGCCACCATGGGTGTAGCCGTTCGATGCGCGCCGCGGTCCGGCCAGGCCGCTGGCAATACAGCCGCCGATGGTGGCGCCGGCGCCAAAATGCGGCGGCTCGAAGGCGAGCATCTGGCCCTGGGCATCCAGGGTCGCATCGATTTCCGCCAAAGGCGTTCCGCAATAAGCTGCCATCGCCAGCTCGCTCGGCTCGTAGCTGACGATGCCGCGCAGCGCGCGCGGATCGAGCACCGTGCCCCGCGGCGTGTTGCCGTAGAAGTCCTTGCTGCCGCCTGCGCGCACCCGTAGCGGCTTGCCGTCCGCGGCCGCGGCGCGGATCTGTTCGCTCAGAGCTGCGAGCGCGGCCTGCATCAGAAACGCGGCAGCTCGGGAAAGGGCGTCGCGCCGCCGTGCACCCGCATCCTGCCGTACTCGGCGCAGCGATGCAGTGTCGGCACGACTTTGCCGGGATTGAGCAGGCCGCTGGGATCGAACGCGCTCTTGACGGCGCCGAAGGCATCGAGCGTCGGGCGGTCGAACTGCGAGCACATCTGGTTCAGTTTCTCGACCCCGACGCCGTGCTCGCCGCTGATGGTGCCGCCCAACTGCACGGTCTTTTCCAGTATTTCGACGCCAAATTGCTCAGCCCGGCTGACCGAATCGGCATCGCTGTCGTCGAACAGAATCAAGGGATGCAAATTGCCATCGCCGGCATGAAAAACATTGGGGCACTGCAACCCGTACTTGCGTTCCATCGCCTGAATCGCGAGCAGCATCTGCGCCAGGTGCCGCCGCGGAATGGTGCCGTCCATGCAGTAGTAGGCGGGCGAGGCCCGGCCGGCCGCCGGAAAGGCGTTCTTGCGTCCCGCCCAGAAGCGCAGGCGTTCGGCCTCGCTGTCCGATACCTGCACACGCGTGGCGTGGGCCGCTCGCAGCACGGCACTCATGTGCTCGATTTCATCATCGACTTCCTCGGGGGTACCGTCCGACTCACATAACAGCATGGCCGCCGCATCCAGGTCATAGCCGGCGTGGGCAAAAGGTTCGACCAGTCGCGAGGCAGCCTGGTCGAGCATTTCCAATCCGGCCGGGATGATGCCCGCGGCGATCAGCGCTGCCACGGCATGACAGGCATGAGTCACCTCGGCGAAGCTTGCCATGATGCACCGGGCCAGCGCCGGCGTCGGCACCAGCTTGACGGTGACCTCCGTGGTGACCGCCAGCATGCCCTCCGATCCCACCACCACCGCCAGCAGATCCAGCCCGGGAGAGTCGAGCGCGCGGCCGCCAAACTCGATCGCCTCGCCCTCGACGGTCAGGGCCCGCACGCGCATCACATTGTGAACGGTCAGGCCGTACTTCAGGCAATGCACGCCGCCGGAGTTCTCGGCGACGTTGCCGCCGATGGTGCAGGCAATCTGGCTCGATGGATCGGGCGCATAGTACAAGCCGTAGGGGGCCGCAGCCTCGGATATTGCCAGATTGCGCACCCCGGGCTGGACGGTCGCGGTACGGGCGTGCTGATCGATGGCAACGATGCGATTGAACTTTGCCATCGACAGCAGAACGCCGCCAGCATGTGGCAGTGCGCTGCCCGACAGGCCGGTGCCCGCCCCGCGCGGCACCACCGGCACCTGCATGGCGTGGCAGAGCCTGAGCACCTGCGCGACTTGGGATTCGGTTTCGGGCATGGCCACGGCCATCGGCAATTGCCGATACAGGGTCAGGCCGTCGCATTCGTACGGACGCGTGTCCTCGTGGCGATACAGCACACAGCGCTCAGGCAGCGCGGTCAGCAG
The DNA here is from genome assembly GCA_963735775.1 of uncultured Gammaproteobacteria bacterium. Taxonomy (GTDB): domain Bacteria; phylum Pseudomonadota; class Gammaproteobacteria; order Steroidobacterales; family Steroidobacteraceae; genus FEN-1191. The sequence goes on from CAVTMG010000002.1 coordinate 289,107, forward strand.
TGCCGCCACGACTTGACGTTGTTTGTGCGGATCGACCGGGCAGTCGTTCATGCCGCAACGTCTCGGTTTGCGTCAGGCCAACGCGGATGAACTCATTATTGCATAGGCGTCAGTGAGCGGCGGCGGGCCCGGGTTCCTGTGCGTACGCGTGCGCAGCATCGCCGGGCGGCGCCCGGCCTGCGAGCAGCCACTGTGCACACAGCAGGAACAGCATGATCAGTGCGTAAACGACTACCGAGGTTAGCGCGCGCCACCGTCTGGCTGAGGGCGCTGCGGCCGAAGTGTCGCGAGTAAAGCTTGCGGCAGGGCCATGCTGTGGCAACAGTGCGATCACTCGTGCCACGCTCGCCGCGGTCGCTGCCGGATCCTGCCGCGCCCCGGGGCCGCTGGTAGTGCCGCGATCAAGCCGGCGAGCCTGCGCGCTGCCATCTCACCCGGCAGGGCGGCCAATCTCGAGGCTTCTTCCCATGGATCCAGATTCGATCGGGCCAGCACCGACACGACCCTGAGCAGCATGCCGTTGCTCTCCTGGCAGATCGGCGCATACAGGAAATCGTCGAATTCGGCCGGCATCGTCGGGATCGTCATGACGTGCATTGCTAGCGGCTTCGCATCACCGTATGGGCCTTCAGGGTGAGGATGGCCCGGCGCGCAGTCGGGGTGCCATTGCCGGCCTTGGGCAGTTGCGGGGTGCCATCCTTTCGCGCGACGCGTATGCGCACGCGAGGTACCTGCGGCGTGGTCATGGTCGCAGCCTAGGCGCATCGCCGGCCGACGTCGGTGCGTTAGCGCGCGTAGGGACTTTACTTAATTATCGTCAGCCTTTGAGCTCGGAACTGCTCGGCGCGGCGGTGGACAGCATCTGCCACAGTGAATTGAGTTCCATGGCCAGCTGTCCGCTGACATAGCTGTGCAACACCAGCTTTTCCACTTCCGAGAGGGCTTCGAACTTGAGGCCGTAGAACATGACTTTGGGATGGCGGCCATCGCTGGCGCCGAACTGGGCAATCACAATCGCTTTGAGCGACAGTTCGAATTGCGAATCGATCAACTCCAGTTTCATGGCAATGCTGATGGCCTGGCCGCGATCGAGCTTGACGCTCTCCTCGGCGGCCAGTCGGCCACCGCTGAGACTCAGATCGACCAGCACGGCGGCCGCGGCCACCGGTGCTTCGAGTGCGACCCGGAGGAAAACCGCGGCCCGGGGCCGCCCGCGAACGGTGCGCCGCTCCACGTGCTGTGGCGCCTGGATGTGCACGTGCGGAAATGGCTCAAACACGAATTTGATCACGGCGCTGCGAAAGCGAAATGCCGAGGTCATTTGGAAGGCCCGGCATAGCCACACTTGGCCGACGGTTACGCTCACCAGCGAGCCGTTGGCTTGGCGCGGTGCGGTCAGCATGATGGTTTGACCGTGAACGCCGATCACCCACGTGCTGTAGGCTTCGGAGGAGTCATCGGCCGCCACGCTCAAGGCAAAGCTGCGGCCGGCTCCGGCCGCACCGTAGTCCCGCTGCAGCCGCGTCAATGGGTCGCCGCTGGTGATCTCGGGATGATCGGACGGGGAGGCGGCAATGATTTCGCCGCTGATGGCGTCGTGGTAGACGCCCTTGCGCAGCAGCATCTGCAGGGCGCGATCGCTTTCGACCACGCTTCCTTCGGCCAGCAACAATTGGCCTTCAGCGCCGAAAACCGAAAAGGGCAGGGGCCTGCCGACCACGATCTTGTCCTTTTCCAGGGCCGGCGCTTTGACGCTCATGATCGCAAGTCTGTGTTGGAAGCTGTGATGGGAGCGCGAATCGTAAAATTCGCCCTGTCAACGCCATTACGGCACGCGGCCGGCAATCTTGAGCCAATCGGGCGGAATCTGTGACGCAGGCGGGCGCCGCTACAGGCGTGCGTGTCGCACCAGTCCCATGTGGTCGAGGATACGACTGGCAATTTCCTCAATGCTGGTGTCGGTGACGTCCAGAAAGGGCACGCTGAGCCGGTGAAACAGGCTCTGTGCGGTACGCACTTCGTACTGCACCTGCTGTGCCGAAGCGTAGCGGCTGCCGGGCCGGCGTTCGGTACGGATCTGCTGCAGCCGCTCAGGTTTGATGGACAGGCCATAGACCTTGGCCTTGTACGGCAGCAGCACCGAGGGCAGTCCGCCGGACTCCAGATCTTCCTCCGCCAGCGGATAGTTGGCGGCGAAGATGCCGTATTGCAACGCCATGTACAGCGACGTGGGGGTCTTGCTGGAGCGCGAGACGCCGATCAGGATGACCTCGGCGCTGCGATAATTGCGCGCACCGGCGCCGTCGTCGTTGGCCAGGGCGAAATTAACCGCGTTGATGCGTGCGGTATAGGATGGATCGCTGCTGGCACCATGCAATGCCCGGCCGCTGGCATGGGCGGATTTCATCTGCAGCTCCGTTTCCATCGGTCCGAGGAAGGCTGCGAAAAAATCCAGGAACAGACCATTGGCCTGCTTGATCGTTGCGCGCAACGTTTCATCTACCAGGGTGCAAAACACGATGGGTCGGGCGCGCTCCTCCTGGGCGATGAGGTTGATGCGACCCACGACTCCGCGAGCCTGCTCGACGCTGGAGACGAACGGCATGGTTACCGAGCGAAACTGCAGACCCTCGAATTGCGATAGCAGGCTGTTGCCCATGGTCTCGGCCGTGACCCCGGTTCGATCCGACACGAAGCAGACGGTGCGCATGGGGTCGCCGCTCTTCAAGTTTTAATGCCGGCCAGGAACATCCAGGTCTCCACTACGGTGTCTGGATTCAGCGATACGCTGTCGATGCCCTGATCGACCAGCCAGCGCGCCAGTTCGGGATGGTCCGAGGGTCCCTGGCCGCATATCCCGACGTATTTGTGCGCACGCCGGCAGGCGCCGATGGCCATGCTGAGCATGGCCTTGACGGCATCGTCGCGCTCATCGAACAGCTTGGCCACGACCGCGGAGTCACGATCCACTCCCAGCGTCAGCTGCGTCATGTCGTTGGAGCCGATCGACATGCCGTCGAAGTATTCGAGGTAACGATCGGCGAGCACGGCATTGGTGGGCAGCTCGCACATCATGACGAGTTTCAGATCGTTCACGCCGCGCTTGAGACCGTTGGCGGCCAGCAATTCGGTTACCTGTCTTGCCTCGGTCAAGGTACGTACGAACGGCACCATGACCTGCACATTGGTAAGCCCCATTTCATCGCGCACCCGGCACAGTGCCCGGCACTCCAGCTCGAAGCATGGCCGGAACGCCTCGTCGATGTAGCGCGCGGCGCCGCGGAAACCCAGCATGGGGTTCTCTTCGTGCGGCTCGTAGGCGCGCCCACCAATGAGATTGGCGTACTCGTTGGATTTGAAGTCCGACAGCCGCACGATCACCGGTTGCGGCGCGAATGCGGCGGCAATCTGCGCTATGCCCTCGCACAGCTTGTCCACGAAAAAACTCGTCGGGTCGGCATAGCCGGCCATCTGCTGGCGAATCTGCACCTGCAGCGCGACATCGAGCTGGTCGAACTCGAGCAGCGCCCGCGGATGCACACCAATCATGCGGTTGATGATGAACTCCAGACGCGCAAGCCCGACGCCATGATGCGGCAGAGCGGCGAACGCGAAAGCGCGATCGGGATTGCCCACGTTCATCATGATCTTCACCGGCGCTGCGGGCATGGCGTCGAGTTCTATCTGTCGCTCCTCGATGGCCAGTACGCCCTCGAACACGTAGCCGGTGTCGCCTTCGGCGCACGAGACGGTGATGTCCTGGCCATCCTGAATCAGACTGGTCGCCTCGAGACAGCCCACCACTGCCGGAATGCCGAGCTCGCGGGCAATGATCGCGGCATGGCAGGTGCGACCGCCACGATTGGTAACGATCGCGGCCGCGCGTTTCATGATCGGCTCCCAGTCCGGGTCGGTCATGTCCGCCACCAGCACATCACCCGGACGCACGCGCTCCATCTGCGCGGAGTCGCGGATGATTCGGGCACGACCGGCGCCTATGCGCTGGCCGATGCTGCGCCCCTCAACCAATACGCGCGAACGCGATTTGAGCGTGAAGCGCTGGATGCTGCGACCGCTACGACTCTGCACGGTCTCGGGCCGTGCCTGCAGGATGAACATTTCGCCGCTCTGGCCATCCTTGCCCCACTCGATGTCCATGGGGCAACCGTAGTGCTGCTCGATGGTCAGCGCCTGGCGCGCCAGCAGCTCGACTTCGCGATCATCGAGGGAGAATCGGTTGCGATCTTTCTCCGGGACCTCGACCGTCACCACCCGTTCGCTGGAGCCGATCGGCGCGTAGATCATCTTGACGGCCTTGGTGCCGAGATTTCGCCGCAGTACCGCCTTGCGTCCGGCGCGCAGCGCCGGTTTGTAGACATAGAATTCATCCGGATTCACCGCCCCCTGCACGACCGTTTCTCCCAGGCCGTAAGAGCTGGTGATGAACACCGCGTCGCGAAAACCGGATTCGGTATCGAGCGTGAACATCACGCCGCTGACACCGAGATCGCTGCGCACCATGTGCTGTACGCCCACCGACAGGGCAACCAGCGAGTGATCGAATCCCTGATGAATGCGATAGGCGATGGCGCGATCGTTGAACAGCGATGCGAACACCAGGTGCATGGTCTGCAGCAGTGCCGCCTCGCCGCACACGTTGAGAAAGGTTTCCTGCTGACCGGCGAACGAGGCTTCGGGCAGATCCTCGGCAGTGGCCGAGGAGCGCACCGCGACCGCGATGCCTTGACCTTTATCCATGCGCCGCCAGGCCGCCAGCACTTCCTGTTGCAGCCGCGGCGGAAACGCTGTGTCGAGTATCCACTGTCGAATCTGCGCGCCTGCGCGCGCCAGCGCCGACAGATCCTCAACGTTGAGCTGCGCGAGCGTCGCGGCGATGCGTTGCGCAAGCCCGTTCTGGCTTAGAAAATCGCGATAGGCCTGCGCGGTCGTGGCATAGCCATCGGGCACTGTGACCCCCATTCCCGATAGCGCGCGTAACATCTCGCCCAGGGAGGAGTTCTTCCCTCCCACCAGCTCGACGTCACCCCGCCCCAGCTGATCGAAGGCAATAACGTAGCCGCTCATTTTTTTCTCGTTGCGATGGCGCCGCGCGTCGCTGCGCAATGTAGCAAAAACACTGCCCAAGTGGGCCTGCCCGGGGCGCCGAGAATGTGCGGTGGTATCGCTAAATCGCTGATCAGGAAGGCAAATCAGTTCAGCCGGCTCACCAGAAGTAGGGATGCCAGTTGACGCCGAAGGTCAGCTGGTCGGCGGTGAAATCGAATCCCAGATTGTTGCCATTGTTGATCAGGCGGGTCCACTCGACGTTCAGCGATGCGCCGCCGCCCAGGTTGAATTCCGTGCCCACGCCATAGGAAAAGCCGGCATCGCTGCTATTGAACGCGGCGTAGTTGCGGTGAATCTGCGCGCCGCCGACACCGCCGATGGCGTAGCCCGAAAACCAGGGACTGATCGGCAGTATGCCCTTGATGTAGCCGCCATATACGGCGTTGAGATCGGCGTGAAAGCCCTGGTTGCGGCCACTGTCTATGCCCGTGCCAATGCGACCTTCGATTGCCAGATAGGGATTGAACTGCTGGCCGAGGCGAAAAATCGCCACGGTCGGCGTGAGTTGCGGGATGCCCTCCTCATTGTAGAAGACCTGGCCGGCGCTGGCCCCCAGATAGAAGCCACCATAGTTGGGCTCCGGGACCATGCCGTCGCCGGCAGCCATGACGCTGGTGGATAGCAGCGCTGTCACACCGATTCCGATCCACGCCAGTTTTCTGTTCACAATGTCCTCGCGGTAGTGCCCGGAACGAGCTTCAGTCCAGTGGCAACGGGTCAGCAAAGCTTAGGTTGACGTCATTTCTCAGTATCCGTCCCAGCCGGCGTAACGTGCCCGCGGCTTGCATGTCGGCCACCTCCTACAAGTAACATTCCGGCTACATGGCGGGCGCGAATTTAACCATGTCGAATTGCTATTCGATTCCGGGCGCGCAGTCGATTAGTTTGCAGCATTGCTTTGCGGCCCTAGGCGGATGGAGTCGGTATGACGGAAATCGCGGAACCAGCGACCCGAAACCCTGCGCTCAGCCATGGCGGGAACCCGGTGATTCGACACGAGGACTGGTGGGCCATTTGGATTGGGCTCGGATTGATCGTGGTCGCCGTGGCCCTGTTTGCCAGCGGCGGCAGCATCAAATGGATAGCGGTGGCGCCGCAGAAATGGAGTCACTGGTCAGACCTTGCCGGCCAGCTGCGCGCGCACGGCCCGCAGTACGCGGCGCTGTTTGTGCTGTGGTCGGTGTTGTTCGGCATCGCCGCCGGTGCGCTCGGATTCCAGCCCGCGCGGTTCGTACTGTCGTTCCTGTTCATCTACCTCGCGGCGATGGCGTTGTATTTCCTGGGTCAGTGGGATCAGGCATCCCACTACAATCTGGAGCCGCCACTGGTTGCGCTGGCGTTGGGACTGTTGATCTCCAACACGGTCGGGGTGCCGAAATGGTCCGAGGCGGGCCTGCGCGTTGAGTTCTATATCAAGACCGGCATCGTATTGCTCGGCATCAGCCTGCCGTTGACGCTGATCGCGTGGGCCGGTCCGGTGGCGATGGTGCAGGCGGCGATCGTCTCGCTGGCGACCTTTGGGGTCATTTACCTGACTGCCATACGGCTGGGGCTGGATCGTCGCCTGGCGGCGGTGCTGGGCACTGGCGGGGCTGTGTGCGGCGTCTCCGGCTCCATCGCGGTGGCGGGTGCGGTGGGAGCCCGGAAGGAGCACGTTTCGATCGCCATTTCGCTGGTGGTGCTTTCGGCCATCGTCATGATCTTCGTGCTGCCGCTGGCCGCGCGCGCTCTGCAACTGCCCACGGGTGTGGCGGGCGCCTGGATCGGTACTTCGGAATTCGCCGATGCAGCGGGGCTTGCCGCCGCGCAGACCTACGGCGGCTACGCCGGCAACGTGCCGGGCATTGCCGGCAGTGCCGATGCGGCGGTCAACGCCTTTACTCTGATGAAGGTGATCGGCCGTGACATCTGGATCGGCGTCTGGGCGCTGGTGCTGTCGATCGTCGCCACCACGCGTTGGGAGTCGACCGGCGTGCGCAGCCAGCGCTGGCATCGGTGAGATCTGGCGGCGCTTTCCAAAGTTCGTTCTGGGATTTTTGCTGGCGTCGGCAATCGTGACCTGGGTCGCGCATGGCTACAGCTACGCGGCATACAAGCAGGCCGTGGTGCCTGGTTTCGTGGCACCGCTTCAGGGTCTGCGCACCTGGGCCTTCACGTTCGCGTTTCTGAGCATCGGACTCACGACCCGCCTGCGCGAATTCATCTCGGTCGGAGCGCGCCCGTTCTACGCCTTCACCGCGGGCGTAGCGGTCAATATCGTCCTCGGATATCTGCTCTCGACGCAGGTGTTCGGCGAGTTCTGGACTCGACTGGGTCAGTGAGCGTGCGCGCAGCAGCCAGTTGCGCGAGCTGCCGGCTGTTCAGTGCCGCGGCCGAAGATATCGAACGGCAATTGCCGGGTCTGAGCATCTTGAGTTCGGGGTATGCGGCGGTACGCTGCGACGATGGGCTTTGCAGCCGCCATGAGCGCTACATTGCGGCATCGAGCCTTTGCGCTGCCTACCAGGCGCGTGTAGTCGCTCAGCCTGTGTGAGCCTTGGGGGCGAGTAGCCTCTGGCTCTCGAGGTTCTCGGGTACGGCAATCTTTGGTCCTGACCTGAGCTGACTATGGCTGGTGAACAGCAGCAGATCGCCGACAATCTGCGGCGCCAGTTCGCGCCATTCAACGCCCATCCCGTGCGCGAGTACGCGCGCGACAAAGCATGCGATCGGAAGGGTCTCTGGTTTGTCGCCGATTCCAATATCGAACAGCACCAGTGCTCGCGCCAGCGGTGGCAGTTGGAAATTACCGCTGATCCAGGCGCCGCTGATACTGACATTCAACACCCGTCCGGCGACTGTAGCCAACGGCGGCACCGACACCTGCACCGGGATGTCGACGTTGATGCGTTCGCCCCATCGGTGTTCCATGACCGGCCTCGGCTACTGTGTGCCGCGGATTGGATGACGCGGGGGCGTAGGCTGTCACAAGCGCGGGCGCGGGTCCATAGCAGCGATCACAAAGAAATCTGCAATATGACAGCGCGCGGCTTACGGTGCGGCGTGCAATGTGACGCCGGCCTGCGCAGCGCCGAGCAGCGCCGCGTCGGCGCTCGTGATCAGCATGGTCGGTATCGGCTTCACATACGAGGACAATCGGCCTTTGTCCTCGAACCGCGCGCGAAATGAGCTGGCCACCAGCAAGGCCTCGATCTTTTGTGCGATGCCGCCGGCGATGTAGACGCCGCCACGGGCACCATGCGCAAGGGCGAAGTCGCCCGCCACGGCGCCATATACGGAGCAGAACATGCTGACTGCCGCGGCACAGCCCGCGTCACCCGCGCTCGCAGCGGCCACGATCTGCGCCGCGGACAGGCTTGCGCCCGGACGCCCGGAGATGTGTTCCAGCGCCTGGTGAAGGTTCTCCAGGCCCGGGCCGGACAGGATGCGCTCGAGCGATACCCGGCCGAAGCGTTGCGCCAACTGATGCAGGACAGCCATTTCCTGTTCGTCGCCGGGTGCGAAGCCGATGTGGCCACCTTCGGTCGCCATCGGCACCTCGCGTTTGCCATAGCGCGCAAGGCAGGACACCCCCAGGCCAGTTCCGGCGCCGAGAATCGTGATCGGTGCGCCTTCCAGCCCTTTGAGTTGCGGGCCCAGTAGGCGCAGACCGTCGCTGCCGAGCGTATCGACGGCGAAGGCCAGGGCCACGAAATCGTTGATCAGCAACGCCGATTTGCAGCCGAATTTCTTCAGCTGCTGTTCGGAGATCAGCCACTCACGATTTGTCAGCCGCGTCTGGCCGTCCGTGATGGGTCCGGCCACGGCTATCGTGGCCGACCCCGGCACGCTCTCCAGGCCCGAGCGCTGCATGTAGTCACGCAGGGCCTCGTCAAAAGTTGCGTAGTTGATCTCCAAGTCCAGGCGGTGCTGCAGGTGCCAGGGCCTTCTGGCGCCGACATCGACGGTTGCAAAGCGGGCGTGTGTGCCACCGATATCGCCCACCAGCATTGCGGTCTTCGCGCTCAAGTCCATCTCCCGGGTTACGGGGCGAGTCTGAAAGCCCGGGACAGCCAGGTCAATCGCCATTCGATTGCGCCAGCCGATGCCTGGCTGGCTTTCGGGCTATCATCAAGTGTGGGCGGCCTGTTTGTAGTGATCTATTTCGCCAGTGCTGCGGCCGCGGCACTGCATGCGCTGCTCACCAAACCCGATCCGCGCAGCGTGGCCAGCTGGATCGCGCTGTGCTGGCTGTTCCCGCTCGGTGGATCGATCCTGTACTGGTTATTCGGCATCAACCGGGTATCGACACATTCGAAGATGCAAGGCCGCCACGGTCCCGGGGCTCAAACCGCCGTTGCCGCAGCCGCGGACACCTCTGCCCTGGCGGCGCTGTGCCGCGTTGGCACGACGCTGACCGGATTGCCGCTGCTCGAGGGCAATGAGCTCGAGCCGCTTCACAACGGCGAAGTCGCCTTCCCGCGCATGTTGCGCGCCATTGCCGGAGCGCGCGACACGGTCTGGCTTGCGACCTACATATTTCAAACCGACAAGGTCGGCATGCAGTTCGTGGAGGCGCTGGGCGCGGCCGTGACCCGCGGTGTCAGCGTGCGGGTGCTGGTAGATGGCATCGGCGAATGGTACGACTGGCCGCACGTCGTGCCGCTGCTGCGTCGCGCACAAGTGCCGGCCGTGAGATTTCTGCCGCCACGTCTGTTGCCACCGAATCTGTCGTTGAACTGCCGCAACCATCGCAAGTTGCTGGTGGTTGATGGCGGCGAGGCGTTCATGGGCGGCATGAATCTCGGTGGCCGGGAGTCGAAGGGATCAACCGGTCGCCGTATGACCGATATCCACTTTGCCCTGCACGGACCCATCGTCGCGCAACTGGCCGCTACCTTTGCTGCCGACTGGAAGTTCGCCAGCGGCGAACAACTGCCGGCGATGCCCGCGCCGCCGCCTGCCGGCGATTCCCAATGTCGCGTCCTCACCGGCGGCCCGGATGAGGACATCGACAAGCTGCTGCTGATCATCCTGAGCGCCATCGCCGTCGCGCAACGCCAGATTCTGATCATGACGCCGTATTTCATTCCACCGCCTGAGCTGGTGGCGGCCTTGCAGGGCGCCGCGCTGCGAGGTGTCGAGGTCTCGCTGGTGATACCGCGCCACAGCAATCTGCGCTACATCGATTGGGCGACGCTGCACTGGCTGCCGGCGCTAGTGACGCGCGGTGTACGGGTGCACTTGGCGAAGCCGCCGTTTTCGCATGCCAAGCTGTTCATCATCGACGGCGAATATGCCCACATCGGCTCGGTCAACCTCGACACCCGCAGTCTGCGCCTGAATTTCGAGATCGCGGTCGAGGTGTATGACGCCGCGCTGTGCGCGCAGTTGGCCGAAACCATTACTTCAGTGCGAGACCGGTCGGCCGCACTGACCGAGGCGCAACTGCAGCAGGTGCATCTGTTGGCGCGCCTGCGCAACAGCCTGTGCTGGCTGATTTCGCCCTATCTCTAAACCGCGACCGGCGTTATCTGGTCACGAGTTCACCTCATTGCGAATTCAGCGATGCGTCTGTGGATGCATGCGATCGTCGGCCTTGAAGAAGGTTCTGGCCAACGCGATCAGCTCACCGTCGCTGGGATGATCCAGCGTCTCGACCCCCGAGATTCGCTCCGCCAGGCCCGGGTGCGCATGCTCGATGTAGTGCGCCAGTTCGGTTTTGGCATTCGCCGGCCCGGTGATGAGGATGGCGCCGGCGTGGACCAGGGCCGCGGTAACCCGTTCCAGGAATTCCTTGTCGAGGCGTACGTGGCCGCTGTCGCCGGCGTTGGCCTTGTGATGAAGGTGCTGATCCGGATGGCTGCTGCGAACGCGCGTGCGCTCCACATCGGTGGCATCGAATTGAAACACTCTGGCCTCACGGTGATCGATCCATACCAGGGCGTGGTAGTGGTCAGTCATGCGTCGCACCTCAAATGAGTGCCGCGGTCGGGCGGCGCGTGGGATCCTAACAAATGGCTTGCCGCAGCAGTGCCCCAGGAGGTACTTTGCGATATAAAGCCGGGATGAAAGATGACCGATCTGCACCGAGCCCTGTCCGAGATCAGCGCCATACGCGGTCAGATTGCCCGCAGCGCGGAATTTCGCGGCTATGGGCCGGCGACGCTGTCAGCCACGGGAATCATGGCGCTGCTGGCCGCGGCGGCTCAGGCCCACTGGCTCAAGAATCCGGAGCGTCTGGTGGCGGCGTACCTGTCGATCTGGATCGCCACCGCCGTGCTGTCCCTGATCATCATCAGTCTCGAGACCATTATGCGTGCCCGGCGGGTCTATTCCGGTCTCGCCCGGCAGATGATTCATAGTGCGGTCGAACAATTTCTGCCGGCGATCGTCGCCGGGCTGCTGCTGACACTGGTCTTATGGCGCTTCGCACCGCAGAACCTGTGGATGCTTCCGGGCCTGTGGCAAATCGTATTCAGTCTCGGCGTGTTCGCTTCCTGCCGCTTTCTGCCGCGAGCGATGTTTGCCGTGGGCGTGTGGTACCTGGCGGCCGGTCTGGTATGCCTGGCGCTCGGGCCGCAGGCGTCCCTGTCGCCGTGGGCGATGGGTGTGCCGTTCGGCGTGGGTCAAATACTGGTCGCTGCGGTCCTGCAGTTCGGCTATCAGGAAAGCGATGAGCGAGGATAAAGCGCTGCGCCGCGATCGACGCTTCGCCTATGACGGGCTCGATCGGCTGATACATGAGCGCGCACGGCTGAGCGTGCTGACGTCGCTGATCGCATACCCCAAGGGCCTCCGATTCGCCGACCTCAAGCAGCTTTGCGCGCTGACGGATGGCAACTTGAGCCGTCATCTGCAGGTGCTGCAGGCAGCGAAACTGGTCGAGATCTCCAAGGCCCTGGAGCGCAACCGCCCGCAGACGCTGTGTCGCATCACCAGCAAAGGCCGCAAACGCTATCTCGAATACCTCGCGGTGCTCGAACAGGTGGTCATCGACGCGGCCGCGGCGGTCAAAGCCGACCCTGAGGTCGCCAGCGTGGCAAGCCTGGCGGGCGTTTGAATTTTTTTGCCACCAAACTTTGCGATGCAAAGTAAATTGTTCACGATGCAGCGCACCTGTCTGAGGCTACTGCTCGCATGTCTGGGCCTGTGGAGCTCGGGCCACGCCCGCGCCGGCGGTCCGCTCGGCATCGACCATGAGTGGGCGCTCGATCAAAGCGGTATCTGGGCGCAAAAGTATCAGAACACGCTTGAGTATGGAGTCATCGCCGTGGAACTCGGCGGCGGCATTTGGTTTGGCAAAGACAATCCACTCGGTCACACCTTCTGGCAGAGCGTGGATTCCACCGCCGTTGCATCCATCAGCGCCGAGATACTGAAGCTGGCCTTCAGCCGCGCGCGGCCCAATCAGGCCATGGGTCCGGACAAATGGTTTCAGGGCAGCTGCTGCGATAGTTTTCCCAGTGGTGAGGTGACCGTCCAGGCAAGCTTCGTGACGCCGATCATCATCAACTACGCACGCGGCAATCCGTGGCTGTGGGCGCTCGAAATCCTGCCGGCCTACACCGCGATCGCGCGCCTCAAGAACCAGGCTCACTGGCAGAGTGATGTCATCGCCGGTTGGGCGCTGGGATCGTCCATAGGGTATTGGAGCAGCACGCGCGAGATGCCGCTGTCAGTGCAGATCCTGCCGCGCGGATTGATCATCGGAATTTCCAGAAGCTACTGAGGCGCAGGTGAAGTCGTGCAAAGAAATGTGAACAAGTTCGGCGTCGAGAAGCTGTGACGATTTCGTATAAGCTGATTGGAGGTGAATGGGGGAAAGCCAGTGGCGTCGCTCACGGTGCTCTCGCGGCTGGCGTGTGTGGCTGCGCTGTTCGCCGTGTTCTCAACCTCGGTGCGCGCCGAATCCCTGCTCGCGCTCGCCGGCGCCAGCGATACTGAGGATCAACCGGGCAACTCATACGCCTGGCAAATCGAATTTCAAGAGCCGCTGTCGCCACACTTGGATGCATCGTTGTCGTGGCTCAATGAGGGTCACACACCCAACCATCATCGCGATGGCGTTGCCGCGCAGCTCTGGCTCAGGGCGCCCACCTGGCGCGAGCGTGTGGTGCTGAGTCTGGCTGCCGGGCCTTACATCTATTTCGATACCGAGAAGGCAGCTTCAGCACTCGGCTTCAGTGACGTTCACAGCGCTGCGGGAATTTTTACCGCCTCGATCGCGGTTGATCTGCGCCGCTCCTGGTTCCTGAGCCTGAACGTCAATGACATCTACGCTCCCGGGGACCTCAATACGGCATCCATTGTGCTCGGCGTCGGCTACCATTTCGGAAAGTTCGGCGGGGTCGATTCTGCCGCCGACTCCAACGGCACTGGCTCCACGTCCTATGCGCGACAGCAGATTCAGGTGTTCGGCGGCGAGATGATTTTCAATGGCCTGAGTTCGCGGCAGGAGCGCGCCGCCGGGTTCGAATACCGCCTGGCACTGGTGCCGTGGGCTGCCTGGTCGGCCACCTGGTTCTATGATTTTGACGGCGCCGGTGACCAGCGCTACCAGGCCGCCAGCCAACTATGGTTGGTGCACTCACTGCGGGGCGGCGAGCTGTCGCTGAGCGCCGGACTGGGCCTCTATACCGCGCTCGGCGCGAACGCAAACCAGAATGCGAGTTCCAGCGTCTCGGGCCTGTCCGCGTTGCGGGCGGAATGGTGCTGGAGCCGGCGCAGCAGCTTGATCCTGACCTGGTATCGCAGTTTCACCAACGACGACGACGACCGGGACATCATTACCCTGGGGTACGGTCTGCGATTTGGCGGATAAATACGCGATTCGAGACAATCTGCTCTATGATCGGCGGGCCATCGCGCGACGGAGTGCCAATGAGCTATGACAGCGGGCCATTGCAGGACGATCTGCAAAAGATCGTGACCGAGTTCGAAAAGCTCGTGAAGGGGGCATTGGGCAACATCGGCGGCCGCGAGTTCAAACAGGGTGCGCGAGTTGCCGATCGCTATGTGCGCGACCATACCTGGGCCGCAGTCGCGGTCGCCGCAGCGGCAGCTTTCGTGGTCGGTTTAATGATGTCGCGCCGCAGGTGACGGCAACGCCTCCAGGATTCAGCCCATGGCAGATGAACACAGTGATGAACACCAGGAACACCAGGAACGCCTGGCGCCATTCCTGAGCATGCTCGGACGCGCGGGCTCGTTGGTCGGATCGATCGTGGCCACCGGCGCTGGGCAGTTGCTCGCGATCAAGCGCAACGAACTGCGCAAGGCCGCCAGCATGGTTGCGCTCGCCTTTACCGCCGCAATCTTTGCCTGCGCTGCGGCTGGATTTGCCGCCTTCTCGATTCTCGTGGCGCTCGGCGAGGAACATCGCGCCGCCGCGGCAGCGCTGATCGCCGGTTGCTTTGCACTACTCTCGGGAGTCGCGATACTGCTCGCGCGCGATCGTCCCAGCGCCCTTTGAGCGGTATCTGATAGCGGGCATGGATCTCAAAGACAGCGGCCTGCTCAAGAGCCAGTGCTATGTCGACGGCCAATGGATCAACGCCGATCATGGCGCCTCGCGGCCAGTACGTAATCCGGCGACTGGCGCGGTCATTGGCACCGTTGCCGATGCCGGAGCAAGCGAGACGCGCCGCGCGATCGAGGCCGCCGCCCGCGCCGGCACTGCCTGGCGTGCGAGAACCGCCGATGAACGTGCACGGGTGCTGCGCCGCTGGTACGAACTCATGCTGGGGCACCAGGAGGACCTGGCGCGGCTGATGACCAGCGAGCAGGGCAAGCCCCTGGCCGAATCGCGCGGGGAAATCGCCTACGCGGCCTCGTTCATCGAGTGGTTTGCCGAGGAGGCGCGTCGCGTCTATGGCGACACCATTCCTTCGCCCTGGCCGGATGCACGCATCCTGGTCACGCGCTCGCCCGTGGGTGTGTGCGCCGCGATCACGCCGTGGAATTTTCCCGCAGCGATGATCACGCGCAAGATCGCGCCGGCATTGGCCGCGGGCTGCACCATTATCGTCAAGCCAGCCATGCAAACTCCCCTGTCGGCGCTGGCCATCGCCGAGTTGTCCGCGCGCGCCGGCGTTCCCGCGGGAGTACTGAGCGTCGTGACCGGTGATTCGCGCGTGATCGGTGCGGAACTCACCGCCAATCCACGCGTTCGCAAGCTGAGCTTCACCGGTTCGACACAGGTGGGACGGCTGCTGGCGGCGCAATGCGCGCCGACGCTGAAGCGCATGTCGCTGGAACTGGGCGGCAACGCACCGTTCATCGTTTTCGACGATGCCGACCTGGATGCCGCGGTGGTGGGCACGATCGCCTCGAAATATCGCAACACCGGCCAGACCTGCGTGTGTGCCAACCGGCTGCTGGTGCAGGAGGGCGTGTACGACGCCTTCGCCGCCAAGCTCGCGGCCGCGGTATCGCGACTCAAGGTGGGTAACGGTCTTGAGGCGGGTGTCGAGCAGGGACCACTGATCGATGCGGCCGCGCTCGCCAAGGTGGAAGAGCTGGTCGGCGAGGCGCTCGGGCAGGGTGCGCGCGCGTCTGGTCGGCGGCCGGCGCCACGCACTCGGCGGCACCTACTACGAGCCCACGGTGCTCACGGAGGCCAGGCCCGCCATGCGACTGGCGCACGAGGAAATGTTCGGTCCGGTAGCGCCATTGTTCCGATTCCGCGACGAGGCCGAAGCCATTGCCATGGCCAATGACACCGAGTACGGATTGGCGGGCTATTTTTATTCGCGCGACATCGGCCGCGTGTGGCGGGTCGCCGATGCGCTCGAATGCGGCATGGTGGGGATCAATTCCGGGCTGATCAGCACCGCGGTGGCGCCATTCGGCGGCGTCAAACAATCCGGGCTCGGGCGCGAAGGTTCCCGCTACGGCATCAACGAATACATCGATCTCAAATACCTTTGCATGGGCGGCACCTCTGCGCCCGCGGTCAAGCCGCGCTAGAAAACCCCAGGTCGAGAGCGACCGCGGGATGCACGATCGCGCCGCGCACCACGTTCAGTCCGGCGGCCAGTCCGCGATCTTCGGCCGTGGCGCGCTCCCAACCTTTATCAGCCAATGCCCGCACATAGGGCAGGGTTGCATTGTTGAGCGCAAACGCTGAGGTACGTGGCACGGCTCCGGGCATGTTGGTCACGCAGTAGTGAATGACGCCATCGACGCTGTAGGTGGGCGCGGCGTGGGTGGTCGGCCGGCTGGTCTGGAAACAGCCGCCCTGGTCGATCGCAATGTCGACCACCACCGATCCGGGCCGCATGCGCTTGATCAGCGCGGCGCTCACCACTTTGGGCGCGGCCGCGCCCGGCAGCAGCACCGCACCGATCACCAGATCGGCGTCGGCCACCGCGCGCTCGACGGCGTCCGAGGTCGAGAACAGCGTGCGCACGCTGCCGCGAAATTGTGCATCCAGCTCGCGCAGACGAGCTATCGAGCGGTCGATGGCGGTGACATCGGCGCGCAGTCCATGGGCCATTTCCACGGCATTGGTACCGGCGACACCGGCGCCGATCACGACCACTTTGGCCGGCGCAACACCGGCCACGCCACCGAGCAGCACGCCGCGTCCACCGGTGGCCTTCTGCAGGTATTGCGCGCCCACCTGAACCGCCATGCGGCCCGCGACCTCGCTCATGGGCGTCAGCAGGGGCAGTGAGCCGTCGGCCGCCGTCACCGTCTCGTAGGCGATGGCCACGCACTGCGATTTGACCAGCGCTTCGGCCTGGGCGCGATCGGCCGCCAAATGCAGGAAGGTGAACAGCACCTGGCCGCGCCGCAGGCGGGCGCATTCGCCGGGCTGCGGTTCTTTGACCTTCACGATCAGCTGCGACTCTCTAAAGATAGTGTCCGCATCCGGTGCGATGCGCGCGCCCGCTTCGCGGTAATCCTCGTCACTGCAGCCGATACCGGCGCCGGCGCCGGACTGCACGGCGACTTCATGTCCTGCGCTGGTGAGTTCACGCACCGCCGCGGGGACCAGCCCCACGCGGTATTCATGCACTTTGATCTCCGTGGGGACGCCGATTCGCATGATTGGCCGCTCCGGATAGAAGACAAACATTGTCGCAGGGCCTGACCGCAGCCGCTTGCAATATCGATGAACATATGCTGTATAGTTAGCAGAATCTTGCGAAAATGTGAGCAGTTCACAAGAATATGCAAATAGATCGGCTCGACCGGCAAATCCTGCGCGAACTGCAGCAGGACGCGAGGCTGTCCAACGCGTTGCTGGCGCAGCGGGTGGGGATGTCGGAATCGGCCTGTCTGCGACGCGTGCGGCTACTCGAACAGAGCGGGGTCATCGAGCGCTATACCGCCATGCTCAGTCCGACCAAGCTGGGCGTCACGATCAGTTTCATCATCCGTATAACGCTCAAGGGACAGACCGATCGCGATCTGGGCGCGTTCGAGCAAGCCGTGGCGGCCGTGCCCGAGGTCACCGAGTGCGATCTCACCACCGGCGAGTCCGACTATGTGCTGCGGGTGGTAGCGCGCAGCGCCGAGGACTTCGAGCGCCTGCACAGCAAGGTGCTGACCAAGCTGCCGAACGTGGCACGCGTGGAATCGAGCTTCGTGTTGCGCTCGGTGGTCAAGAATGCCGGGCTGCCGCTGGAATAGTAACAATTGAAACTATTGTACAATGGGCCGTGGGCGCGGCGGCTCACGGCAAGCTCGGGAGCAGCGCATGCCCGCGGATCTGTTCGACAATCCACTCGGGACCGACGGCTTCGAGTTCGTGGAATTCACGAGCCCGGATCCCGCGGGCCTGGCCAGGGTGTTCGAGGCCATGGGGTTCAGCGCGGTTGCGCGCCATCGCTCGAAGAATGTATTGCGCTACCAGCAGGGCGACATCGACTTCATTCTCAACATGGAGCCGCGCGGTCAGGCCGCGGAGTTTCGCGGTCAGCATGGTCCATCCATCAACGCCATGGCGTTTCGGGTGCGCGATGCCGCCCATGCTTTGAAGCAGGCCCTGGAGCGCGGTGCGCGCGAGGTGCGCGGCGCCGTGGGTCCCATGGAGCTCAATATTCCGGCCATTGAGGGTATCGGCGGATCGTACCTGTATCTGGTGGATCGCTACGGCGCGCACGAGATCTACGACGTCGATTTCCTGCCGATCGAAGGTGCCATGGAGCGCGCGCGCGCGGGCGGCGCCGGGCTCACCTACATCGATCACCTGACCCACAACGTGCAGCGCGGCAACATGCAGACCTGGGCTGATTTCTACCAACGGATATTCAATTTTCGCCAGATCCGCTATTTCGACATTGAAGGCAAGGCCACGGGCCTGTTTTCCAAGGCCATGACCAGTCCCGACGGCAAGATCCGCATCCCGCTCAATGAGAGCCAGGACGACAAATCGCAGATCGAGGAGTTCCTGCACGACTACCGGGGCGAAGGCATCCAGCACGTGGCCCTCGGCGCCGCCGATATATTCGCGACCGTGGATTACATGCGCGCCCACGGCGTGAGTTTCCAGGACACCCCCGAGAGCTACTACGATGCGTTGGCAGCACGCATACCCGGACATGGCGAAGACCTGGCGCGTCTGCGTGCGCAGCGCATCCTGATCGACGGCGCGCCCACGCAGGGCCAGGGTCTGTTATTGCAGATCTTCACGCAGAACCTGGTCGGCCCGTGCTTCTTCGAGATCATCCAGCGCAAGGGTAACGAGGGTTTCGGCGAGGGTAATTTCAAGGCGCTGTTCGAATCGCTGGAACTCGACCAGGTTCGTCGCGGTGTACTGACGCTGGATGAAGGCTCATCCGGTCCATGAGCGGCACCGCCGAACTGCTCTACCAGGCCGGGGTTCGGCAATCATTTTGCCTCCGAGGCGTTGACCGGTGCCTTGCCGGCGCACAATTCGCCGCAGCGCTGTCCCTACGGCCTGTACGCCGAACAGTTGTCCGGCACGGCGTTTACCGCGCCGCGGCATGCCAACCGCCATTCGTGGTTGTACCGGATACGTCCTGCCGCCGGCCACCGGCCATTTGTGCCCACAGCCCATGCCGGTCTTGACAGCAGTTTCGATGCCGCCGATACGCCTCCCGATCAATTACGCTGGAGCCCGCTGCCGATTCCGCAGGCGTCCACGGATTTCCTCGACGGCCTGGTCACCATGGGTGGCAATGGCAGCGCGCAGGCGCACAGCGGCTGCGCGATTCATTTATATGCCGCCAACCTCTCGATGCGCCAGCGAGCGCTGTACGACGCCGACGGCGAGCTGCTGATCGTGCCGCAGCACGGGGCGCTTCTGTTGGTCACGGAGCTCGGGCTGTTGCGCGTCGGGCCGCTGGAAATCGCCGTGATTCCCCGCGGCGTGCGCTTCCGCGTCGAGTTGCTGGATGCTACCGCGCGCGGCTACGTGTGCGAGAACTTCGGGGCTTTGTTGCGCTTGCCGGATCTGGGTCCAATCGGCTCCAACGGCCTGGCGGCCGAGCGGGATTTTCTGGCGCCGATAGCCTGCTACGAAGATCGCGACGATCGCTACGAGCTGGTGGCCAAATTCATGGGCCGGCTGTGGTCCACCTCGCTGGCTCACTCGCCGTTCGATGTCGTGGCCTGGCGGGGCAATTACGCCCCATACAAATATGACCTGCGCCGCTTCAACACCATGGGCTCGGTCAGCTACGACCACCCGGACCCTTCCATATTCCTGGTATTGCAATCGACCACCGATACCCCCGGGGTCGACAACGTCGATTTTGTAATTTTCCCGCCACGCTGGCTGGCGATGCAGCATACGTTCCGGCCACCATGGTTTCATCGCAACATCGCCAGCGAGTTCATGGGCCTCATCGAGGGGGCTTACGACGCCAAGAGCGAGGGCTTTGTGCCGGGAGGGGCCTCATTGCACAACTGCATGAGCGCTCACGGTCCCGACGCCGTGACCTTTGAGAACGCGACCCGCGCTGACACCAGCCAACCCGAACAGCTCCTGAATACCATGGCCTTCATGTTCGAGAGCCGTTGCGTGATTCACCCGAGCCGATACGCCCTGGAGTCGCCGCAACGGCAGCGCGATTACTTCCAGTGCTGGCAGGGTCTCAAGAAGCACTTTGATCCGCGCCAACCCTGAGCGAGTGCGAGCGCATGAACGAGACGCACGATCCGCTGCTGCGCAGCTGGGTTGAATCAGCCAATACTCCGGGCCACGATTTCCCGATTCAGAACCTGCCGTTCGGGGTATTCCGCCGCGCCGGCAGTGCTTCGCCGTTTCGTGGCGGGGTCGCAATCGGCGACTGGATTGTCGATCTCGGCGCCGCCTGCGACAGCGGCGCGTTCGAGGCCGCGGCGCTGGCAGCGGCACGATTGGCCGCGCAGCCATCACTGAACGCGCTCATGGCCGCCGGCAGCAGCGCCTGGTCGGCATTGCGCCTGGCTCTGTCGCGCGCACTGCGTGAGGGGTCGCGGCAGCGCGCGCCGCTCGAGCGCTCGCTGCTGGCGTGCGCGCAAGCGGAGTTTGCCCTGCCGGCGCGGATCGGCGACTACACGGACTTCTATACCTCGATTCATCATGCCACGGCGGTGGGGCGGCTATTTCGCCCGGACCAGCCGTTGATGCCCAATTATCGCTGGCTGCCCGTGGGCTACCATGGCCGCAGCTCTTCAATAGCCGTCTCCGGCCAGAGCTTTTCGCGGCCGCTCGGGCAACGGCTGGCGCCGGGCGCGCAGCAACCGCAGTTGGATCGCAGCCAGCGCCTCGATTACGAGCTCGAGCTGGGCGTATTCGTGGGCGTGGGCAATGAACTGGGAACGCGCATCGGCATGGATGAGGCCGAATCCCACGTGTTTGGTGTCTGCCTGCTCAACGACTGGTCGGCGCGCGACCTGCAGGCCTGGGAATACCAACCATTGGGACCCTTTCTTGGCAAGAATTTCGCCACCACGATTTCGCCCTGGATCGTCACGCTCGAAGCGCTGGAGCCCTATCGCCTGCCGTGGCCGAGCGAGAGCCGGGAACCCGCACCGCTGGCGTACCTCGACAGTGCCCACGCGCGCAGCGCCGGCGCGATCGATATACAGCTCGAAGCCTGGATCGAGACGGCGTCCATGCGTGCGGCGCGGCAGCCGGCCAGCCGGCTCTCGCACAGTAATTTTCGGCACGCCTACTGGAACATTGCGCAGATGATCGCCCACCACACGATTAATGGCTGCAATCTGCGTCCCGGGGACCTGCTGGGTACGGGCACGCAGTCCGGCCCCGGCGAGCAAGAGGCTGGCTCGTTGCTGGAGCTCTCGCACGGCGGCCGGCAGCCATTGCCGTTGCCCAATGGTGAAGTGCGCACCTTTCTCGAAGACGGCGATGTGATTATTTTGCGTGGCTATTGCCAGCGGCCGGACGCTGCGCGCATCGGTCTGGGCGAAGCGCGCGGTCAAGTGCTGCCGGCACAAGCCTGACAGGCGGGCCAGTCATGCGTCTTTACACCTATTTTCGCAGCTCCGCCGCCTACCGCGTGCGCATCGCGCTCAATCTCAAGGGCCTGGATTACACGGCCGTGCCAGTTCACCTGTTGCGTGACGGCGGCGAGCAGCACGGCCAGCAATTTGCCGAATTCAATCCCGCGCGCCTGGTGCCGGTGTTGCAGGACGCCGGGGCAACGCTCACGCAGTCACTGGCCATCATCGAGTACCTGGAGCAAACCCATCCGCTGCCGCCTTTGCTGCCGGCGAGCGCGGTCGGGCGCGCGCCGTGTGCGCGCGCTGGCGCTGAGCATCGCCTGCGATATCCACCCGCTCAACAATCTGCGTGTCATGCGCTATCTCAAGTCCGAGTTCCAGCTCGATGAATCACAGCGCGAGCGCTGGTCGCGTCATTGGATCGGGCAGGGGTTCGAGGCGCTAGAGCGACTGCTCGCCGGCAGTGCCGATACGGGCGACTATTGCCATGGCGACTCGCCATCCCTGGCCGATTGTTGCCTGGTGCCGCAAGTCGTCAATGCTCAACGGCTGCACTGTCCGCTCGAGCCTTATCCCACCCTCATGCGCATACACGAGCGCTGTCTGCGCCTGCCCGCCTTCGCGCGCGCCGCGCCCGCAGCTCAACCCGATGCCGAATAGTGCGCGCGGGGCGTTGCAGCTCCAGAACTACCTGCCGTACCGCTTATCGGTGGCGGCCAACGCGGTATCGCGGCTGATCGCGCGCAGCTACGAAGATCGCTTCGGCCTGAAAATACCGCAGTGGCGGCTGATCGCGGTACTGGCCGACGAAGGCCCGCTCACGCCGCAGGCGCTGTGCCGCCGCACCATCATGGATAAAGTCACGGTCACCCGGGCCGCACAGGGGTTATTGCGACGACGCCTGGTGCGGCGACTGCCCAATCACCTGGATGGCCGCTCGCATCGCCTGGCGTTGACCCGTGCCGGCCAGGGCATTTATCGCCAGATCGTGCCATTGGCGCTGGAGCATGAGGCGCGGCTGCTGCGAGGACTTACCCCGGCGGACGCGTTGCGTCTTGAGCGCCTCCTGCGGCAGCTCGAGCACACTGCGGGTCAGGACTGATCGGTGCGGCTGGCTTTATTAACATCCTTTAACATTTCGCACACCCCGGCTTAACCGGCGCAATTGTACTGTGCAGGGATGCCTATGCGAGACAGTGCCTGCCCGACGTGGGCTTGGGGAATCTGCGCGCCGCTGGTCTCGGTCCTGATCCTGGCGGGTTGCAGTCTTGGTCCTGCCTACCGGCGCCCCGATGTGCCCTTGCCGGCCGCCTGGGTCACACCTACCCCTGACCCGCAGGCGGCTCCCCCGGAGAGTGATTGGTGGCGCGGGTTCGGCTCGCCACAGCTCGACGACTACATCGCTCAGGCCCAGAACGCCAACGACGACATCGCGGCGGCCATGGCGCGAGTGCGGCAGGCGGATGCGCAGGCGCGCATCGCCGGCGCCGCTTTGCTGCCGATCATCGCCGTGGGCGCCTCGGCCACGCGCGAACGCGCGCCCTCGGACACCACCGGGCCGCTCAGGACTTTCGATGTGTACGCTCCTGCCTTGCAGGCCAGCTACGAGCTGGATTTCTGGGGTCGAAATCGCGACTTGCACCAGGCGGCGCTGGCCAGCGCCAGGGCCAGCCGCTTTGATCGCGAGACCGTGGCGCTGACCGTGATGACCAGTGTCGCCATGAGCTACTTCGAAATGCTCGAGTTCCACGATCGCCTGCAGGTCGCGCAGCAGAATTACGACAATGCCCTGACCATACTCAAGGGCCTGGAGTTCGAGGCGCAAGTCGGCACCATGACGGCGCTGGACGTGGCCCAGCAGGCCACAACCGTGGCGACTTTCAATGCCGCGATACCGCCGCTGCAGCAGCAACTGCGCCAGAGCACCGATGCCCTGGCCATACTCACCGGGAGAGCGCCCGAACTGCTCAATCCCGGTGACGGCACTCTCGATGCCCTGACCTTGCCCGTGGTCGGCGCTGGACTTCCCTCGCAACTGCTGGCGCGCCGCCCCGATGTAGCGGAGGCCGAGGCGCAGCTCATGGCCGCGAACGCCAACATCGCCGCCGCCCGCGCTGCGTTTTTTCCCAGCTTCGACCTGACGGCGAGCGGTGGTTTCGAGAGTACCGCGCTCGGCACCTTGCTCTCGCCGGCCACACGGGTGTTTGACGTGTCAGCGAGCGTCAGTCAGACCATATTCGACCACGGGGCGTTGAGTGGGCAATACCAGCTCAGCCGGGCGCGCTATGACGAGCTGCTGGCGGATTACCACAAGACCGTATTGACCGCGCTCGGCAACGTCGAAGACGCGTTGGTCGCCGTGCAGCAGACAGCCGAACAGCAGTTGCGGCAACAGGAGGCGACCGACCGGGCACGCCGTGCGTTCGATTTCGCACAGCTGCAATTTCAAGCCGGCACCATTGATGTGCTGACCATGCTCAACGTCGAGACCGCGCTGTTCACCGCGCGCGATGCGCTGGTGCAGGGAAAGTTTGCGCACACGCAGGCATTGCTGGGTCTTTATCAGGCGCTCGGCGGCGGCTGGCATCAGGAGCAGCCACGGTGAACACGCTGCTGCGGCACTGGCAGGGCCCGCATCACCGCCTGTTTCTGGGCGCAGTGGCGCTGATTGCGCTGATTCTGGGCGTGGTCTGGTTCACCCATACGCCGGCCACGGCCGCCGGACCGCCGCCCGCGCCCGCCGCGGTGGCGGTGGAAATCGCCACGGTGACGCGCGCCACGGTGCCGCTATACATGGAAGGTCTGGGCAACGTGCAGGCCTTCTACACCGCCAACATCACCGCGCGCGTCGACGGGGAGCTACAGAGCGTGGCCTTCACCGAAGGCCAGATGGTCAAGAAGGGCCAGTTGCTGGCGCAAATCGATCCGCGTCCCAACCAGGCGGCGCTCGATCAGGCCATTGCCACCGAAGCGCGCGATAACGCGCAGCTGAACAGCGCCAAGCGCGACGCTGGACCGCTCCGAGAAACTCGCACCGGAGAATCTTGCCAGCCAGGCGACGCTCGACATGCAGCGCGGCACATACGAGCAGATGCAGGCGCAGGTCAAGATGGACCGGGCGATCATCGACAATGCCCGCACGCAGCTCGCCTACACCACGCATCATCTCACCGATCGCAGGCCGCACCGGCATCCGCATGGTCGATCCCGGGCAACAACGTGCACGCCAGCGACACCACCGCCATCGTCGTGGTCACGCAAGTGCAGCCCATTGCCATCGTGTTCACCTGCCCGAGGATGAGTTGCTGACCATCAGTCAGGCGCTCGCCGCCGGCGAAGTCAGTGTCGCGGCGCTCTCGCGTGACGACAGACGCAACTGGATACCGGCACCTTGCGGCTGATCGACAACGAGATCGATCCGACTACCGCGACCATGCGGCTCAAGGCGACCTTTCCCAATGTGCACAACACGCTCTGGCCGGGTCAGTTCGTGAATGTGCGCGTGCTGGTCGCGGCAGCAGCAAGGATGTGCTGACCGTGCCTTCGGCGGCGGTTCAGCATGGGCCAGACGGTTTGTTCACCTACGTGGTCAACGCGGATTCGACCGTGCAGATGCGGCCGCTCAAGACGGGAGCGACAGCGAGGGCCGGTGATCGTGACCGACGGCCTCGACAGCCGGTGAACACGTGGTCACCAGCAATCAATACCGCCTGCAGCCGGTGCACACGTGCGCCACTCGCACCCGAGCAGCCGAAGATCGCGCAGCGCTCCGAGCCATGAGCATCTCAGAGCCGTTCGTCCGGCGGCCGATCGCCACATCGCTGCTGATGGGCGGCATTCTGCTGGTCGGCCTCGTCGCCTGGCCGCTGCTGGCGGTGGCGCCGCTGCCGCAGGTGGATTTTCCCACGCTCTGGTCGTGAGCACCAACCTGCCGGGAGCCAGTCCCGAGACCATGGCCTCGTCGGTGGCGACGCCGCTGGAATACCAGTTCGCGGAGATCCCGGGCTTGTCGCAGATGACCTCGACCAGCGTGCTGGGCAGACCGCAGATCACGCTGCAGTTCGACCTGGATCGCAACATCGATGGCGCCGCGCAGGACGTGCAGTCGGCCATCAATGCCGCCACCGGGCAGCTGCCAAAGAATCTGCCGGCGCCGCCTCACTATCGCAAGTTCAATCCCGCCGACTCCCCGATCCTGATCCTGGCGGTGCATTCGGATGTGCTGCCGCTGACGCAGGTGGACGAGTACGCTGAAAATGTCATCGCGCAGCAGATGTCGCAGATCTCCGGGCGTGGCGCAGGTAACAATCGGCGGCCAGCAGAAGCCGTCGGTACGGGTTCAGGTCGATCCGGTCAAGATCGCCGCGCTCGGCCTTCAGCTCGAAGACGTTGCCAATGTGATCAACGCGGCGACGGTCGATGCGCCCAAGGGCTCGATCAACGGCACGCTGCGCAATTTCGCGATCTACGACAACGATCAGCTCGAAAAGGCTGCGCCATGGAACGACGTGGTGGTCGCCTATAAGAACGGTGCGCCGGTCAGAATCCGCGACATCGGCACGGCCGTGGACGCCGCCGAAAACAACCAGATCATCGGTTGGCAGAACGGCAAGCTCGGCATACTGCTGCTGATCTTCAAGCTGCCCGGGGCCAATGTGATTGCGACGCAACAGCGCGTTGAGGCACAACTGCCCAAGGCGCTGCTGTCGGTGCCGCCTTCGATCAAGGTCGATCAGGTGGCCGATCGCACCACCACCATCAAAGCCTCCGTACACGACGTCGAAATAACCTTGCTGGTGACCATCGCGCTGGTGGTGATGGTGATCTTTCTGTTCCTGCGAAATGCCTGGGCCACGATCATTCCCGGCGTCACCGTGCCATTGTCCCTGCTGGCCACCGCAGCACTGATGTTCGCGCTCAGCTACAGCCTCGACAATCTGTCGCTCATGGCCCTGACTATCGCCGTGGGCTTCGTGGTCGACGATGCCATCGTAATGCTCGAAAATATCTATCGTCACATCGAGGCTGGTCTGTCGCCCTGGGACGCCACGCTCAAGGGCGCGGGCGAGATCGGTTTTACCATCCTCACCATCAGCACCTCGCTCATCGCCGTGTTCATTCCACTGCTGCTGATGGGCGGCATCATCGGCAGGCTGTTCCGGGAATTTGCCATTACCCTGACCATGACCATCGTCGTCTCGGCGTTCGTCGCCCTGACGCTGTCACCCACCATGTGCGCGATTTTCCTGCGCGATGAGAAGCACGCGCGACATGGCCGCGCGTACCTGTTCATCGAACGCGGGTTCGACCGCCTGCTGGACGGCTACCGCCGCGGGCTGGATTTCGTCCTGCGCCACCAGCGTGCCACGCTGTTGAGCTTCCTGTTCACCGTAGCGCTGACGATCGTCCTGTACGTCGTCATTCCCAAGGGCTTCTTTCCGCAACAGGACACCGGCATCATCGTCGGCCTGTCGGATGCGCCGCAGGATATCTCCTTCGACGAGATGAAGCGGCGGCAGCGCCAGATCGCCGACATCATCGCCAGCGATCCGGATGTACAAAGCTATGGCGCCTTCATCGGCGGTTCCCGGCCGGTCAACACCGGCTTCCTGATCCTCGGCCTCAAGCCGCGCGATCAGCGTAGTGCCAGCGCGGATCAGATCATCACGCGATTGCGCCGCCGGTTGACACAGGTGCCGGGCGCGACCGCGTATCTGCAGGCGGCGCAGGATCTCAACGTGGGCGGTCGCACCACGCGCACCCAATACCAGTACACCTTGCAGGATTCGGATATAGACGAATTGAATGAATGGGCGCCGAAACTGCTGGCGCAACTGCAGAAGCTGCGGCAGCTGCGCGATGTCGCTTCCGATCAGCAGACCGACAGTACCATGCTGGCCATGACCATCGACCGCGACCAGGCCGCGCGCTTCGGTATCCAACCCTCGCTGATCGACCAGACGCTCGACGACGCCTTCGGTCAACGGCAGGTGACGCAGTATTTCACCCAGCTCAACAGCTACCATGTGATCCTCGAGGTCACGCCAGCACTGCAGAGCGATCCGCAGACGCTCTCCAAACTCTATGTGAAATCGCCTACCACCGGGCAGATGGTGCCGCTGTCCACCTTCGTCAAGTACGACACACGGCACGTGACCTTCCTGTCGATCAATCACCAGGGTCAGTTCCCGGCGGTGACGCTGTCATTCAATCTCGCTCCCGGTGCGGCGCTGGGTGACGCCGTCGACGCCATCAATAAGGCGGCGCTGGCCATCCGCCTGCCGGCGCGGGTCACCGGCAGTTTTCAAGGTACCGCGCAGGCATTTCAAAGCTCGCTCCGGTCCGAGCCGTATCTGATCCTGGCGGCGCTGGTGGCGGTGTACATCATCCTGGGCATGCTGTACGAAAGTTACATTCATCCGCTGACCATTCTCTCGACCCTGCCCTCGGCCGGGGTCGGCGCACTGCTGGTGCTGCTCATATTTCACTTCGATCTGTCCGTGATCGCACTCATTGGCATCATCCTGTTGATCGGCATCGTCAAGAAGAATGGCATCATGATGGTGGACTTTGCCATCCAGGCCGAGCGCGAGCAGCATCTGCCGCCGGAGGCGGCGATACGCCAGGCCTGCCTGCTGCGTTTTCGTCCGATCATGATGACCACCATGGCGGCGCTGCTGGGGGCCTTGCCCCTGATGCTCGGGACCGGGACCGGCTCGGAGCTGCGCCGGCCATTGGGTTTCACCATGGTCGGCGGATTGATACTGAGTCAGGCGCTGACCCTGTTTACCACTCCAGTGATCTATCTGTACCTGGATCAATTCAGTGGCGAGCGCCGGCGCCAGCGCGCGGCAGAAAAGTCGCGGCTCGCGGCGCACACGCTGGATCAGGGTTTGACCCAGGGGGCGTCGTGAAAGTACTGCTGGTAGAGGATAATGAGCGCGTGACGCAGTTTGTGATCAAGGGGCTGAAGGAGTCCGGTCACACGGCTGATCACGCCGGCAATGGCCGCGACGGCATGTTTCTGGCTGCCAGCGAACCCTACGACGTCATCATCATGGATCGCATGTTGCCGGGTGACATCGACGGATTGGCGATCATCGAAGCACTGCGAAAATCCGGCAAGCACACGCCGATACTGATACTGAGCGCACTGGCCGACGTCGATGAACGCATTCGCGGTCTGCGCAGCGGCGGCGACGACTATCTGACCAAGCCCTTTGCCTTTGGCGAGCTGTTGGCGCGGCTGGACGCATTGACCCGGCGCTCCCAGGGTGAGGGCGCGCAGACCAGGCTCGAGGTCGGCGACCTGCGGGTCGACCTGCTCACGCGCAAGGTTACACGCGGCGATCGCAGCATCGTGCTGCAGCCGCGGGAATTCAAATTGCTCGAATACCTGATGCGGCACGCGGACCAGGTGGTCACGCGCACCATGCTGCTGGAGAACGTCTGGGACTACCACTTCGATCCGCAGACCAACGTGGTCGACGTGCATATCAGCAAACTGCGGCAGAAGATCGACGCCGACTTCGAGCGGCCATTGCTGCGCACCGTGCGCAACGCCGGCTACACCATGACTGCCCACGATTGAGCGGTTTTCATGTCCACTAGCGCACCCCTCACGCGTTGCTGTCTAATCGACGGCACATGTACCCTTTCATGCGCTCCTCGGCACTGACGCTGTCGGTCGGCTACATCAGCCTCGGGCTTGCGGCCCTGGCGCTGTTTGCGACGCCGCTGTGGTATGCCTGGCGGGTGACGATCCAGGACGGGCGTGCGGAGATCCTGCAGGCCGATGCGCTACGCCTCACGGACGTGTTCCGGCGCGAGGGCGCCACCGGGCTGACGAATTACATCAATGCGCGCGTGGGTCTGCAGATCGCCGGCGAGCGCTTTCTGCTGCTGACCGACTCGGCCTTCAAACCGCTGGCGGGCAATCTGCCGGCCTGGCCGCAACAGGCGCCGGCCGAGCCCGGCTCGTACAACTTCGACGTCGACCTGGGCAACCACGTCACGCGCGCCGCCTTCGTGCGCGTGTTGCTGCCGGGGGGCTACAACCTGCTGGTGGGCCGTGATCTGGCGCGTTTTGCGCCGCTCGAGCACCGCTTCTGGTTCGCCCTGGCGGGCGCGGTGGGCATCCTGTCCATTGTCGGGGCGCTCGGCGGCATTTTAATCCGCCGTGCCCTGATGGCGCGGATTCACGGCATTCGCCAGACCGTGTCGGCGATCATCCAGGGCGATCTGAGTCGCCGGCTGACCACCATCGACAGCGGCGATGAGCTCAATGTGCTCTCCCAGACCATCAACGGCATGCTCGAGCAGATCGAGCACCTGATCCGGGGTATTCGCGACGTATCCAACTCCATTGCGCACGATCTGCGCACGCCTCTGGCCGAGCTGCGCTCGCGCCTGGAAGAGTTGTCACTCACCAAACCGGCGCCCGAGGAGACCTTCGCGGAACTCGAGGCGGCGGTGGCCGATGTCGATCGCGTCATTCGTCTGTTCAATGCGCTGCTGCGACTGGCCGAAATCGACAACGGCATGCGAAGGTCGGGTTTCGTCCCGCTCGACATGGCGGAAGTGGCGGCCGCCGCGGTCGAGTTCTATCAGCCCGCCGCCGAACTCAAGAACTGCACGCTGACTCTGGTCAGCAATGGCGCTGCACCCGTTCGCGGCGATCCGGTGCTGCTGGCTCAGGCGCTGGGCAACCTGATCGACAACGCGCTCAAATACACACCCGACGGCGGCACCATCGGCGTCGAAGTCCGGCGCGGCTTTGCCCAGGCGGTGGGAGTGAGTGTCGCCGACACCGGCCCGGGAATTCCGGAGGCAGAAAAGCGCAAAGTGGTCGGGCGCTTCTACCGTGGCGACCTAAGCCGCGGCACACCTGGCTTTGGATTGGGATTGAGCCTGGTCGACGCGGTGGCCCGACTGCACGGCAGCACGCTTGAGTTCGAAGACAACCATCCCGGCCTGCGCGTGTCCATAGTGCTGCAGCAGGATGCAGCGCAGGTGACGCGTACCGCAGATGTAGCACAATCTGCTGACGAGGGCATCGATCTTATGGCTGTCATGAAAGCACGATGAGGTCATGGCGCCCGGCGATCGAGCTTGAGTACACTACCGGCGCCGGCACGCGTGCCGCAGTTCACCCACTCTTTAAGGAAGACCATGAAGTTTAACCTCGCTGCTTTGGCAACTCTGTCCGTTGTCCTGGCCTCTGCCCCGATGATCGCTTCGGCCGATGCCACCACCACCGGCAGCTACTCAACGCTCAGTTCGCTCTCGTCGGTGAGCTATCACGGTGCTCACTATCGGCACCACCGCCACCACCGGCATCGCCGGCACCGCATGGACGCCACAGCCGCCCTGTAACGGGCACATGGATGAGCCGGCGTGGCTGCTCTGGGCGCGCGAGCTGCAGGCGATTTCGCAAACCGGTCTGACGTTCAGCACTGATGCCTACGATCTGGAGCGATATCGGCGGGTGCGTGCCATCGCCGCCGAGATGCTCGCCAGCGGATCCGGTACCTCCCTGGATCGCATCCAGGATCTGTTCGAGCAAGATCTAGGCTATCCGACGCCCAAGGTGGACGTGCGCGGCGCCGTGTTTCGCGAGCAACGAATTCTGATGGTTCGTGAAGTCAGCGATGGCGGTTGGACGCTGCCCGGGGGCTGGGCCGACGTGAATCAATCGGCCAGGGAGTGCGTCGAGCGCGAAGTGCGCGAGGAGTCGGGTTTCGAGGCCCGGGCGGTCAAGCTCGCTGCGGTCTATGACTATCGGCGGCAGGGACATGAGCGCCCCCATCCCTACTCTATATATAAGCTGTTCTTCCTGTGCGAACTGACCGGCGGCCAGGCGCGCCCCAGCCTCGAGACCAGCGCCGTGGATTTCTTCGCCCTGGATGCGCTGCCGCCACTGTCCTCAGGTCGGACCAACACGGCGCAAATACAGCGAATGTTCGCGCATAGGCGCGAGCCCGGCCTGGCCAGCGAGTTTGACTGAACTCAGGCGGCGCGGGGCAGCGCCCGGGGCGTGATCACGGGCCGCAGCGCACTACCGATGTCGTTCCAATGCCAAAGCTCGAGTTCACCGCTGCGGTCCTCGATCAGCGCCGTGCAACTGTCGACCCAGTCACCGTCGTTGCAGTACAGCACGCCATCGAGCTCGATGATCTCGGGGCGGTGTATGTGGCCGCAGACGATGCCATCGAGGCCGCGCCGCCGTGCCGCCTGCGCCGCCGCTTGCTCAAACCCGTGGACGTACTTCATGGCATTGCCCACCCGGGTCTTGAGATAGCCGGCCAGTGACCAGTAGGGGTAGCCAAAGCGGCGACGAAAGGTGTTGAGCAGCCGGTTCGCGCCCAGCGTCACGTCATACAGACCGGATCCCAGCGCTGTGAGCCAGCGGCTGCACTGCACGGCGCCGTCGAATTCGTCGCCGTGCATGATCAGCAGTTTCTTCTCGCGCAGAGTCGTGTGCACGTACTCACGATGGATTTCGAGATTGCCGAAACTGGTCCCGGAGATTTCGCGCATCTGCTCGTCGTGATTGCCAGGCACGTAAATCACCCGGGTACCGTGCTTGGTTTTGCCGAGTATGGTGCGCAGCACATCGTTGTGAGTCTGCGGCCAGTAGAAACTGCGCTTCAGACTCCAGACGTCGACGATATCGCCGACCAGGAACAACTGCTCCATCTGCACGTGGCGTAGAAAGTCGAGCACCAGATCGGCGCGGCACTCGCGCGATCCGAGGTGAATATCAGAGATGAAGGCGCTGCGGACGTGGCTGATCGGGCGGGTCGTACCGGTCATGCGGCCATGGTGCCGGTATTGCGTGACAGCAAGATTGCCTTTCTATGAATGATGTATGACTTCGCTTGCAGGCCACTAACGGTGTAACTTAATGTAACTTCTGAGGTGTCGGTGACGACGGGGCGGGGGCGGTGCCGCCCAAAGCCTGGTAGAGCGCGGCGGTGTCGGCGTAGCGATTGGTCAGCGCCTGGGCGCGTCCGATTATGGCCTGCTGGTAGGTCTGCTGGGCATTGAGCAGCGCCACATAACTCACCGCTCCCAGATCGAATTGTTGCCGCACGATTGCCAGGCTGTCGGTTGCAGCCGTGTAGGCTCGCTCCTGGGCGCGCACGGCGTCGCCATCGCTGGTCAGCGCCCGCAGGGCATCGGCGACGTTTTGAAACGCCGTGAGTACTGCCGCCCGGTATTGCGCCCCGGCAATGTCGACCCCAGCTCGAGCTGCGCGCTCGCGGTGATAGAGCGTCCCGCCCTGGAACAAGGTCTGGCTCAGCGAAGCGCCGAGTGTCCAGAATTCGGTCGAGCCCGCGAAGATCTGATTGGTCTGGGTCGCGACATTGCCAATGGCGCCACTGAGTGTGATCTGGGGCAGCATGTTGGCGATGGCCACACCGACCGCTGCGGTAGCGGCGTGCAGTTGTGCTTCCGCCGCGCGCACATCCGGCCGTCGCGCGACCAATTGCGAGGGTATGCCGATTGGAATCTCAGCCGGTAAGGTCAATTGATCGAGTTCGATCTGACTGATCGGCGCATCGCCCGGAAACTGCCCCGTGAGCGCGGCCAGCAGGTCGTGCTGCTGGTCCAGACTCTTCTGCAACGGCGGCAGCGTGGTCTCGATCTGTGCCAGCGCCGCGTCCTGGGCCAGTACGTCGGACTCGGCGATGGCGCCCAGGTCGAGCTCCTGGCGCATGACCCCCAGCGACTCACGTTCCAGGCTGATGACCTGCTGCGTTGCTTCGATCTGCGCGCGCAGTCCCGCTTCCTGGATCGCAGCGCTGACCACGTTGGCGATCAGGGTGAGGTAGGCGGCGTCGTACTCGTAGCGGTTGGCATCGGCGAGCGCCTGCAGTGATTCGACCTGTCGTCTATTGCCGCCAAACAGATCGGGCACGTAGGACACGGTGAGCTGTGGGGTATACAGCGCAAAGGTCGCGGCACCGGAGGTCAGCGTCGGCGCCAGCACCTGCACCGCATTGCGATTCCTGCTGGCGCTGGCCTGCACCTGTGCGCTCGGGAAAAAGGCGCCACGCTGGGCGGCGACAGTTTCCAGCGACTGCCGCAGTGTCGCTTCGGCCGCCTGCATGGTCGGGTTGGCACGCAGGGCCTGCTCCACCAGGCCATCGATTTCACTGGAACCGAAACCCAGCCACCATTGCCCGGAGGGAATTTTGTTTGGCAGGAAGCTCTGATCCAGCGGCTGTGCGGTATAGCGCTCCGTTGCGGGCGGGGCAGGTGGATGGAAATTCGGCCCCACCGCGCAGCCAGCCAGCGCTGCGGTCGCCATGATCGCGAGCTTGGCAGTGCGCGGCGGCATCATGAGGTGGTCACGGTGCGTCTGGAAAAGGTGTCGATCAACACCGGCAGCACCAGCAGTATGAGCACGGGTGCGAACAGCATGCCGCCCACCACCACCTGCGCCAGGGGCCGCTGCACCTGCGAGCCGATGCCGGTCGACAACGCCGCCGGGATCAGGCCCACGCAGGCGACGATGCAGGTCATCATCACCGGGCGAAGCTGCGTCTGGCAGGTGGCGCGAATCGCGCTGTGACGGTCGACGCCGAATTCCAGGCTCAGGTTGTAGTAGGAGATCACCAGGATGCCATCCATTGCGGCGATCCCGAACAATGCCACGAAGCCGATTGCCGCCGAGACGCTGAAGGGTGTGCCGGTCAGGAACAGCGCAAATATGCCGCCCACGAGCGCCATGGGGATTACGCTCGCGGCCAGCAGCACGTCGCTGAGCAGGCCGAAGTTCAGGAACAGCAGCACGCAGATCAACAGGAACGCGAGCGGTACCACCACCTCGAGCCGCGCCAGCGCGTCCTGCAGATTGCCGAATTCGCCCACCCATTCCAACCGGTAGCCGCCGGGCAGCGTGATCTGGTCATCGATGCGTTGCTGCGCGTCCAGCACCGTGGTGCCCAGGTCGCGGCCTCGAACGCTGAACTTGATCGGGACGTAGCGTTCCTGTTGCTCGCGATAGATGAACGAGGCGCCGGAAACCAGTTTGATATCTGCCAGATCGCCAAGCGTCACCGGGATGGTGCCGCTGCCGGAGGGGTTCGGCGCCGCCAGCGGTATCTG
This sequence comes from uncultured Gammaproteobacteria bacterium, assembly GCA_963735775.1. Lineage (GTDB taxonomy): Bacteria > Pseudomonadota > Gammaproteobacteria > Steroidobacterales > Steroidobacteraceae > FEN-1191. Next base: position 323,754 of record CAVTMG010000002.1, read on the forward strand.
TCTGATGGCGTCCAGGCTTTGCCGGTAGGGTGCCGCCAGCCGCACCATGATCGGGAAGTGGCGATCACTGCCGGGCTCGTACAGATCGCCCGGAGTCTGCCCGCCGATGGCGCTTTGTATGACCGCATTCACATCGCCGGGCGCCAGGCCGTAGCGCGCGGCGCGTGTGCGGTCGACGTCGATACGAATGGTCGGTTGACCCAACGAGCGCAGCACCGCCAGGTCGGTGATGCCGGGCACATCGGCCATGATCTTGGCGATCCGATCGGCGGTGTGCTCGAGCGTCTCCAGATCATTGCCGTAGATCTTGACCGAGTTCTCGCCCTTGACTCCCGATGCCGCCTCCTCGACGTTGTCTTCGATGTACTGCGAGAAGTTGAAGTCGACACCGGGAAATTGCTGGGTGAGCTGCGCGGTCATCTGCTCGGTGAGCTTGTCCTTGGTGGTGCCGGCCGGCCAGTTGTCGGCGGGCTTCAGGGGCACGAAGAATTCGGCGTTGAAGAATCCCGTGGCATCGGTGCCGTCATCGGGCCGTCCGTGTTGCGATACCACCGTCTGGACTTCCGGATACGAGCCGATGATGCGACGCATGCGGTTGACGTAGCCGTTTCCCTCTTCGATCGAGATCGAGGTCGGCAGGGTGGCGCGAATCCAGAAGTTGCCTTCCTCCAGCTTCGGCAGGAACTCGAGTCCCAATGTGCGCACGGCCAGCAATGCCAGCACGATCACCAGGGTACCGCCACCGAGAGCCAGCACCCGGTTGGCAAGCGCGAATTCGATCGCCGGGTCGTAGATTTTGCGCAGCATACGGATCAGGGCGGTCTCGGTTTCCTGGATCTTGTCCTGCAACAGCAACGCACTCAGCGCCGGTGCAACCGTAAAGGTCGCGAGCAGGCCGCCGGCGATGGCATAGCCATAAGTCTTCGCCATGGGACCGAAAATGTGGCCCTCGATGCCGGAGAGTGTGAACAGCGGCACGAAGCCGGCGATGATGATCGCCGCCGCGAAGAAGATTGAGCGGCTGACCTCGGTGGCGGCCATGGCGATGATCCCGTACCGGCCGGTGAATCCGTGCGGTACGCGCATCACGTCCAGCCGCGTGGTGCCGGTGCCGCGGCGCCCGCCGGCCGCTTCCGCCAGGTGGCGGAATATATTCTCCACCATGATCACCGTGGCATCGACAATCAATCCGAAATCGATGGCCCCGACCGACAGCAGATTTGCCGACTCGCCGCGAATCACCATCAGGCCGATGGCAAACGACAGCGCGAATGGAATCGTCATGCCGACGATCAGGGCACTGCGCAGATTGCCCAGGAACAGCCATTGCAGCACGAAGATCAGCAGCACGCCGAGCACCATGTTGTGCAGCACCGTGCGCGTGGTGATGCCGATCAGATCACTGCGATCGTAGATGCGCTCGATGTGCACGCCGGGAGGCAGCACCCCGGAGCCATTGATCTCGGCGACCTTGGCTTCGACCAGCTTGATGGTTGGAATGCTCTCGGCGCCGCGACGCATGAGCACAATGCCCTGCACGATGTCATCATCGGCATCATTGCCGGCGATACCGAGTCGCGGCAGGTTGCCGATTTGCACCTGCGCGATGTCACCGACGTAGACCGGAGTGCCGTTGCTGGTGGCGATGACGGTTTGCCGGACCGCGTCCATGGAACTGATCAGGCCAACCCCGCGCACCACGACTGATTGCGGACCGATGTTGACGGTCTGGCCGCCAACGTTGATGTTGGCGTTCGACAGTGCCTGAAGAACCTGCGGTATGGACAAGCCGTAATCGACCAGACGACGCTGATCTACCGTGACCTCATAGGTCTTGGTCTTGCCGCCCCAGCCGGTGACGTCGATCACGCCGGGCACCGCCTTGAAGCGCCGCTCCAGGATCCAGTCTTCGATCGTTTTTAGATCGGCGACCGAATAGTTCGGTGGCCCGGTCACGCGATAGCGGTAGATCTCGCCGATCGGGCTGGTCGGAGAAATCTGTGGCTGCGCATTGTTCGGCAGCCCCGACAATTGTGCCAATCGGTTGATGACCCACTGTTCGGCCTGCACGTAAGTGAAGTCGTAGGTGAACTGGATCTTGACGTCCGAGAGACCGAACAGGGATATGGTGCGGATGGCCTGCACATTGGGAATGCCGGCCATCTGCACTTCGATCGGGATGGTGATATAGCGCTCGATTTCCTCGGCCGACTGGCCGCCGCTCTGGGTCACGATGTCCACCAGCGGCGGCACCGGGTCGGGATAGGCCTCGATGTTGAGGACCCTGAAGCTGAAGACGCCGCCCACGAGCACCAGCAGCAGCAAGATGACAATCAGCACGCGCTGGCGAAGCGCAAAGGCCACCAGCGCGTTCACGGTTCAGCCCGCCGCGGCCCGGTCAATGAACAGGCTGCCCTTGGTGACCACCCGTTCACCGGACTGCAGGCCCTCGAGCACTTCGACGTAGCCGTCACTGGTGCGCCCGACACGGATAGCGCGGACCGCGATCACGTTGTCCGCTTGTACTACCCAGACATGGGCATTCTCGCCTTCGTAGACCACGGCGCCCTCGGGAACCGCCGGCGCCTGGGCCGCCGGGCTGGTCAGGATGACGAAGCTGGCAAACATCTCCGGCTTGAGCGCGCCATCGGCGTTGTCGATCACTGCCCGCACCGTGAGGCGATGCGTATTGGGATCGATGGTCGGCGCGACGTATACCACTTGCGCCGAGAACACGCGCTCGGGGTAGGCCAGTACATGCACTTCGACTTTTTGCCCGCGCCGTACCCGGGCGACATCGGTTTCGCGCACGTTCGCAACCAGCCATACATTCGACAGGTCGGCAATCGTGTAGACGGGGATGCCGGCCCCCGACTGCGCATACTGTCCCAGGCCGACCTGGCGATCGACCACTATGCCGCGGATCGGGGCCAGGATATTGGCCGCCGGCTCAAAGTGCTCCTGCGTTTCGAGTTGCTCGATCTGCGCATCGGTGTAGCCCAGAATTTTCAGTCGATTGCGCACCGCGCCCAGATTGGTCTGGGCCGTGATCAGATCGGCCTGCGCCTGTTGCCAATCGGCCTGCGAGCCGCCCTTGATATCGAACAGAGCGTGCTTGCGCGTTTCCGAGCTCTTAGCGAGCTTCAGTTGCGCCAGCCCCAGGCGCAGATCGTTCTGCGCCTGGGTAAATTCACTGGCATCGATGGTCGCGAGCGGCGCTCCCTGCGCCACCTCGTCGCCTAGATTCGCGATCACGCGGGTGATGCGTCCGGAGTAGGGCGAGTACACCGGTGTCGTGCGATCCCCGTTTACGGCGATCTTGCCCTCGGTGCGCTCCTCACTCACGAACGGCCGCAGTGCCACCGGTTCGATCGTGAGCGTCTTGAGCTGTTGTGCCGTAGGCCGGAAGGTGCCCGGCGGGGCTGGCGAGTTCACATCGCCAGAACTGCCGCGGCCCAAGCCCCGCCCCACCAGCCAGAGGAGCAATATCGCCGCGAACACCACGGCGCACGCCACAACCAGTACATAAGATTGTCGCCTCGGCGGCCAACCCTTACCGGACACCTGGGCAGCGTGGGAAGTATCGGGGGACGGGTCTACGGGATCCATGGGTAGGCGGCGTTACGGTGACGCAAGAAGTTACTGCGCGCTTCGACCCGCCATTATGAGGAAGATTCCGTTCCGGGTGGGCATTACCGCAGCGCCCGGTCATAAATTGGTGCATCGGTCCCGGGCGGTGATCCAGCCCGGTGCAGGACGGGCCTGTCCGTTCGCTGCGCGGGGCACGCCCAACTCCGGCAACAACTATTTAACCCGGCCGCCACGGCGTTGAGTTCGCGCCTGCGCAAGGGTGTGTACCACATTATTTCAAGGAGATGACGCGACATTGTCTCGATGAACAATAAGCGCCGGGGCATCGTCTGCCCGCGCCGCCGCGCGCCGCCATGGCTCTTGGCACGCGCCCTGCATTGAGCAGCCGTACAAGAAATTTTCGAAGTCTGTTTGCAGGCGGTAGAAAACATGCTCGGCAATTTTGCAGGAGTTTGAAAGTTTACTTCGTCTGTGATCGCCAAATAAAGTAGGGAGGCGCAATACATGCGCATTTATCGAACCGGGTTGGTCTTCATATCATTGGCAACGTCCTCGCTCGCGGGTGCTGCGTGGGCGGACGAGGCGCCGGCTGCCGCAGCGCCTGCCGCTGCCGCGCCAGCGGCTGCGCCGGACGCCGCTGCGCCCGCTGCCGCAGCGCCTGCCGCCGCAAAGCCCGTGCTGCCATCCGCGACGGATCTTCTAACGGCCTGGGGCATCACGGCGACCGGCTATGTCAGTGGCACGTTCGGCTATGAGACCTACTCCGCTTCAGGAGGAGTTCCGGTACCGGCTGACTACAGCACCTTCACGCTGCAACAGGCAGCATTCACCCTGGCCGATCAACCGACCAGCGGCTTCGGCGCCCTGGTCAATGTGATCGCCGGTCAGAACATCTATACCGCGAACTACAGCTATGGTGGCGGGATCTCCAAGACCGCGACCGAGTTTCAACTGGCACAGGGCTTCGCGCAATACGCCGCCGGGGCGGTGACCGTGATGGCCGGCAAGTTCGTCACGCTGGCGGGAGCTGAAGTCCTGGCCTCGTCGGGCAACACCAATATCACGCGCTCGATCCTGTACTCCTTCGAGCCGGTGACCCACACCGGCGTGAGACTCACGTATGCGGCGAATTCGACCGTGAGCCTGATCGTCGGCGTCAACAATGGCTGGTTCTATAGTGACGAGCTGGCTGCCAATGGCGGCAAGACACTCGAAGCGGGCCTCGCGTGGACGCCATCGAAGGCATTCTCGCTGGCCGTGCAAGGCTACACCGGCGATGACCTGAATCTCGCCGGCGTGCGCAATGCCAGTCACTCCTTGATCGACGCCGTGGCCACCTGGAATGCCACCTCGGCATTGACGCTCATCGGCAGCGTCGATTGGGGGCAGGTCGGCAGTGCCTTCGGCCCCGGCACCGGCAGTGCCAGTTGGACCGGGTTTGCCGGCTACATCAACTACGCCATCAATGACACCTGGCGGGTGTCGTTACGCGGTGAATACTTCGACGATAACAAGGGCTATCTCACCGAAGCAGGAGCGGTCGCTACCGTGACGCCCGGAACGGATCAAAAGCTGGATGAAGGCACCATTACCTTCGGCTACGACCCGACCAAGAATCTCGAGCTGCGCGTGGAAGGCCGCTATGACACCTACAGTGTGGATTCAGTGAAGGTCGCGCAGGGCTGGCTCGAAGCGCTGTACAAATTCTAAGTTCATCAGCCAGCCGATCAGGGGAGGCCGATATGAGCTCACGCGACGTACTGCACTTGATCAAGGAGAAGGAGGTGAGGTGGGCGGATTTACGCTTTACCGACACCCGAGGCAAGGAGCAGCACGTGAGTATTCCGGCGCGCTACGTGACGGAGGAGTTTTTTGTCGAAGGCAAGATGTTCGACGGCTCCTCGATCGCGGGCTGGAAGGGGATCAACGAGTCGGACATGATTTTGCTGCCCGATGCTTCTACCGCGGTGCTGGATCCGTTCTTCGAGGAGGCGACGGTCAACATCCGCTGCGACATCATCGAGCCCTCCACGATGCAGGGGTATGAGAGGGATCCGCGCTCGCTGGCGAAGCGGGCGGAAGTGTATTTGAAGTCCACGGGGATAGCCGACTCTGCTCTTTTTGGACCGGAGAACGAGTTTTTCATCTTCGACAGCGTGCGCTGGGGCTCGGATGTGCGCTCAGCCTTCTACGAGATCGATGCGGTGCAGGGCTCCTGGAACTCCTCCACCAGCTACCCGGAGGGCAACAAGGGGCATCGGCCGGGGATCAAGGGGGGCTATTTTCCGGTGCCGCCGGTGGATGCCTTTCACGACATACGCGCGGCGATGTGCAAGGCGTGCGAGGAGATGGGCCTGGTGGTGGAGGTGCATCACCACGAGGTGGCCACGGGCGGGCAGAGCGAGATTGGGATCGGGGCCAACACGCTGACCAAGAAGGCCGATGAGGTGCAGATTCTGAAGTATGCGCTGCACAACGTGGGGGCGAGCTTTGGCAAGAGCGTGACCTTCATGCCCAAGCCCCTGGTGGGGGACAACGGCAGCGGCATGCACGTGCACCAGTCGCTGTCCAAGGAGGGCAAGAACATCTTTGCCGGGGACAAGTACGCGGGACTGTCCGAGGCGTGCCTGTACTACATCGGCGGGATCATCAAGCACGCCAAGGCGATCAATGCTCTCACCAACGCCACCACCAACTCCTACAAGCGCCTGGTGCCGGGCTTTGAGGCCCCGGTGATGCTGGCCTATTCGGCCCGCAACCGCTCGGCCTCGATAAGGGTGCCGTGGGTGTCCAGTCCCAAGGCGCGGCGCATCGAGGTGAGATTTCCCGACTCCACGGCCAATCCGTACTTTGCCTTTGCGGCCATGATGATGGCGGGACTGGATGGGATACAGAACAAGATTCACCCGGGGGAGCCGGCGGATAAGGATCTGTATGACCTGGAGCCGGAGGAGGCCGCGCACATCCCCACCGTGTGCCACTCGCTGGACATGGCGCTGGAGGAGTTGGACAAGGACCGGGAGTTTCTCAAGCGCGGCGGGGTGTTCACCGACGATCTGATCGATGCCTACATCGGCCTCAAGATGCAGGAGGTCACGCGACTGCGCATGACCACCCATCCTGTGGAGTTCGATATGTACTACAGCGTCTGAAAAAAAGTAGGGAGTTGCAAGTCATGGGAAATGATCTGAAAGATATTAGATACGGCTCGCTGCCAGTACGGCCGTGGACGGGGGTGCTTGCGGTTTTACTGCTGGCGATCGCCTTCGGCGCTCATGCCGTTAAAGCCTGGGCGGATGAAGCGCCTGCGGCGGCAGCACCCGCGGCGGCAGCGCCCGCGGCCAGTGCGGATGCGGCCGCGGCTCCGGCTGCGGCTCCAGCCGCGGCGCCGGCACCGACGGCGCCGGTGATCGTGAAGTTCACCGACATCAATTCCGGCGATACCGCCTGGATGCTGACCTCCACGGCGCTGGTGCTGATGATGACCATACCGGGGTTGGCACTGTTCTACGGCGGCATGGTGCGCAAGAAGAACGTGCTGGCGACACTCATGCAGAGCTTCGCCATCACCTGTCTGGTCACCGTACTGTGGTGGGCATTCGGTTACTCGCTGGCCTTTACGCCGGGCAGTACACCCTATCTGGGTGGCACCGACCGATTCTTCATGCACGGCGTGGTCTACATGCACGATGCCATGAAGCTCAGCGTATCGCACCTGGGCGTGACGATTCCTGAAACCGTTTACGCGATGTTCCAGGCGACCTTCGCCATCATCACGCCGGCGCTGATCTGCGGTTCATTCGCCGATCGCATGAAATTCTCGGCCATGCTGTGGTTCATGGGCATCTGGCTGATCGTGGTGTACTGCCCGGTCGCGCACTGGATGTGGGAGCCCTCAGGCATGCTGGCCGCCACGCAGCTGGACTTCGCCGGCGGTACCGTGGTGCACATCAACGCCGGCATCGCCGGTCTGGCCACGGCTTTGATGCTCGGCAAACGCCAGGGCCTGGGCAAGGAATCCATGGCGCCGCATAACCTGACGCTGACCGTGATCGGTGCCTCGCTGTTGTGGGTGGGCTGGTTCGGTTTCAACGCCGGTTCGGCGGTGGCCTCCGACGGGCGCGCCGGCATGGCGTTCGCCGTTACGCACATCGCCACGGCGGTGGCCGCGTTGGCCTGGATGTTCACCGAGTGGATCGTCAAGGGTAAGCCCAGCGTGCTGGGCATTTGCTCCGGCGCCGTAGCGGGGCTGGTGGCGATCACTCCCGCGTCGGGATTCGTGAGCCCGGGCTCATCCGTGATCATCGGCGCCGCGGCCGGCGTGATCTGCTACTTCAGCTCAACCTCGGTCAAGCGGGCCTTTGGCTACGATGACTCGCTCGACGCCTTCGGCGTGCACTGCATCGGCGGCATCGTCGGTGCGCTGCTCACCGGCGCGCTGGTCAGCACCGAGATCAGCGGCTCGACCGGCAGCGTCATGCTGCAGCTTCGGGGCGTGGGTGCGACGCTGGGCTGGAGTTTCGTGATGAGCTTGATCATTCTGAAGTTGATCGATATGACGATCGGACTACGTGTCACGGCCGATGAAGAGCGGGAAGGTCTCGATATCTCGCAGCATGGAGAGAGCATTGAATAACAACACTCATCAATGGACCGATGAACCCGCGTTGATATTAGAGGAGACTGGGCCATGAAACTGATCACTGCGATCATCAAACCATTCAAGCTCGATGATGTGCGGGCGGCGCTGACCGAATTGGGCGTGTCGGGGCTGTCCGTATCGGAGATCAAGGGGTTTGGCCGCCAGCGCGGCCACACCGAACTGTACCGCGGCGCTGAGTACACGGTTGATTTCGTACCCAAGTCGCGCATTGAAGTTGCCGTCAAAGCCAACATGGTCGACCAGGTGGTGGATGCGATCGTCAAGAGCGCAAAAACCGGCAAGGTCGGCGACGGTAAGATCTTCATCAGCGACCTGCAGCGCGTAGTTCGCATACGTACTGGGGAGACCGACGACGCCGCGCTCTAGCGGTTGAAATCAACCGTCGGCGGTGCGGGAGCGTAATCACAACACTGCGATTACGCTTCCGCGCCGTTTCGGCACCCAGGCGCGCCCCGCTGCGGCATTGCGCTATAGTCCGATCCTTGAACACCACGGCGCGCGATACGGATGCGGAAAGCTGGCACGCCCGCGCGCGGGCCGTGCATCCCGTCGGCCTCGCGCTCATCAATGGCGCGCTGGTACCCGCACTCTCGGGTCGCTCCTTCGACTGCATCAGCCCGATCGACGGCCGCAAGCTCGCCAGCGTGGCTGCCTGCGAGCGCGAAGACGTCGATCTGGCCGTGTCGGCGGCGCGTGCCAGCTTCGAGCGCCGCGACTGGGCCGGGCAGGCGCCAGCGGCGCGCAAGCGCCTGCTGCTTGATTTTGCGCAGCGTGTTGCCGATGCCAGTGCGGAACTGGCCTTGCTCGAGACGCTCGACGTGGGCAAACCGATCCGCGATAGCCTCAGTGTCGACGTGCCCGCTACCGTTGGCTGCCTGCGCTGGTACGCCGAGGCCATCGACAAGCGCTACGACGAAGTAGCCCCTACCGGTTCCGACACGCTCGCGCTGGTGACGCGCGAACCGGTCGGCGTCGTGGGCGCCATCGTGCCCTGGAATTTCCCCATGCTCATGGCGGCATGGAAAATCGCGCCGGTGCTCGCCGCCGGCAACTCACTGGTGCTCAAGCCCTCTGAGAAATCGCCATTGAGCGCCATCCGGCTGGGCCAGCTGGCGCTGGAAGCGGGCCTGCCGGCCGGCGTATTCCAGGTACTGCCCGGCTTCGGGCCCACCGCCGGCGCCGCGCTGGCCGCGCACATGGACGTCGACTGCATCGCCTTCACCGGCTCGACCGCTACCGGCAAGGCCGTCATGCAGGCCGCGGCGCAGTCCAATCTCAAGCGCGTATCGCTCGAGTGCGGCGGTAAGTCGCCCAACATCGTCATGGCCGACTATGAGGATCTGGAGCGCGCGGCGCGCGCGGCCGCCTATGCGATCTTCTTCAACCAGGGCGAGATGTGCTCGGCCGGTTCGCGGCTGCTGGTGCAGGAGTCGATTCGCGAGCCGCTGCTCGAGCACATCGGCCGCGTGGCGCGCAGCATGGCGCCGGGCGATCCGCTGGATCCGGCCACCACGCTCGGCGCCATGGTCGACGAGAGCCAGACCCGGCGTGTACTCGAGTACATCGATGCCGGCCGTAGCGAAGGTGCGCGCCTGGCGCTCGGTGGCCGCCGCGTGCGCGCCGAGAGCGGCGGCTGTTACATCGAGCCCACGGTGTTCGATGGCGTAACGCCGCGCATGCGCATTGCGCGCGAAGAGATCTTTGGCCCGGTGCTCGCGACCCTGAGCTTCCGTGATCTGGATGAGGCGCTGCGGATCGCCAACGATGTCAGCTACGGGCTGGCGGCCGCCATCTGGACCCGCGATCTCAACAGCGCGCACCGCGCCGCGCGCGCGTTGCGCGCCGGCGTGGTGTACGTCAATTGCTACGACGCCGATGACATCACCGTGCCCTTCGGCGGCTACAAACAGTCCGGTTTCGGGCGCGATAAATCCCTGCACGCTTTCGACAAGTACACCGAGCTCAAGACCACCTGGATCGACCTGAGCTGACGTGTCCGAGGCACAGCAGTTCTTTGCCACCGCCCCGCGCGGCCTGTCCGATCTGCTCGCGCACGAGCTCTCGGCCATGGGCGCGCTCGAGGTCCGTGAACGCAGCGGCGGCGTGAGATTTCGCGGCGCGCTCGAAACCGGCTACCGCGCCTGCCTGTGGTCGCGCATTGCCAGCCGCGTGCTGCTCGAGCTGGCCGAATTCGAGGCGGCCGACGATGACAGTTTCTACCGCGCCGTGACCGCCTGCGACTGGGCCGCGCACGTCGATCCGGCGCGCACCATCGCCTGCGAATTCACCGGCGATCATCCCACCATCAGGCACAGCCACTACGGTGCACTGCGGCTCAAGGACGCCATTTGCGACCGCCTGCGCGCCGACACCGGAGCGCGGCCCGATGTCGAGCTGCAGCGACCGGCCGTGCGTGCCTATGCGCACGCGCACGGCAGCCGCATCACGCTGTCGCTGGATTTCGCCGGCGAGGGACTGCATCGGCGCGGCTATCGGCAGGATGCCGGCGAAGCGCCGCTGCGCGAGAACCTGGCTGCGGGGGTATTGCTGCGCGCGCGCTGGGATGAGGCTGCGGCGCGTGGCGCGGAGTTTCTCGATCCGCTGTGCGGCTCCGGCACGCTGGTGATCGAGGCGGCGATGATCGCGGCCGAACGCGCACCGGCACTGAAGCGCGACTATTTCGGCTTCCTTGGCTGGCGCGGACACGATGCGCCGCTGTGGCAGCGGCTGCTGGCGGAGGCGAAGCAGCGCGCGCGCAGCAGCGTGGCGAGCCTGATTCGCGGCAGCGATGTCGATGCGCGTGCGCTCGCGATCAGCGCTGCCAACGCCGAGCGTGCCGGGGTGGCGGCGTTGCTGCACTTCGAGCATCAGGCGGTGCGGAGCGTGCAGCCGGCAACGGCCGGCCCGGGATTCGTCTGCACCAATCCTCCCTATGGCGAGCGCCTGGGGGATGCTGCCCAGGCCGCAGCCGTGCACGCCGAGCTGGGCCGCGCTTTGCGCGAGCGCTTCGCCGGTTGGGATGCCGCCATCCTGACGAGCACCGGCCCGGCCGCGCGCGAGCTGCACCTGCGCAGCTACCGCGTGCACGAACTCTGGAACGGCGCCATCGCCTGCCGGTTGCTGCGCATCGATCTCGGCGACCCGGGCACGGTCGACGGCGAGGGCAGCCGGCGAGAGCGCGAGGCCCAGACCGCGGCCAGCGCCGGTGCGCAGATGTTTGCCAATCGGCTGCAGAAGAATCTCAAGCGGCTGGGCAAGGCGGCGCAGCGCGCGGCGGTGAGCTGCTATCGCCTGTACGATGCCGACATGCCCGAGTACGCCTTTGCCATCGATCGCTACCTGGAGGCGGGCAGCGAGCGCCTGCACCTGCAGGTGCAGGAGTATGCCGCGCCGGCCGAGATCCAGGTCGAGGACATTCAGCGCCGCCGGCGCGAAGCGCTGTCGAGCTTGCCGCGCCTGTTCACGTTGCCGCCTGAGCGCATTCATCTGCGACTGCGCAGCCGCCAGAGCGGTGCGGCGCAGTATCAGCCATTGCAGGCCGCGGCTGCGGCGCCGTTCGCGGTCGAGGAGGGGGGACTGAAATTCCTGGTCAATCTCGATGACTATCTCGACACCGGCCTGTTTCTCGATCACCGGCTGACCCGCGCGCGCCTGCGCGCGCGCGCGGGCGGTGGGCGCTTTCTGAATCTGTTCTGCTATACCGCCAGCGCCACGGTGTACGCGGCCGCCGGAGGTGCGCGCGCGAGCCTCAGCCTGGATCTGTCCAACCGTTATCTTGACTGGGCGGCACAAAACTACGCGCTCAATGGACTGGATCCGGCACACCATCGGCTCGAACGCTGCGATTGCCGCGAATGGCTCAGCGCCCCGGATCCGGATCAGTACCAGCTCATCTTCCTGGATCCGCCGACTTTCTCCAATTCCAAGCGCATGCAGGGCGTGCTCGACATCCAGCGCGACCACCCGATGCTGATAGAGCACTGCATGCGGCGGCTCGCGGCCGGCGGCCTGCTGGTGTTCGCGTGCAACGCGCAACGTTTTCGACTCGATGAGCAGGTGGCGCAGCGCTGGCTGGTGAGCGACGTCTCGGCCCAGACGCTGCCGTTCGATTTCGCGCGCAATCCGCGCATCCACCGCTGCTTCGAGATCAGCGCGCGTCCGCCGCCTCACTAGCCTCCAGGCGGTCGAATACGGCCTTCATGGCATCGACGCGCGCGATGTACGCCCGTACTTCGTGATCGCCGCATTGCTGGTCATCGCGCAGGTGGAAGCCGCGTCGCGCGTACTCATCGCCGGCGCCTGCTCCGCAAAGGTGAATCACCGCCGCCAGGTCCTGCTTGCGCTGCAGTGGCGCTGCGGCCATGCGGTGGCGCTCGAGGATCAGCGCCACGCTGTGGTCGAGATAGGCCGAGGTGAGTTCGACCGCGTGACTGGGAATCACCCGGGCGTAGAGACTGTTGAACCAGCAGGAATGCCAGTCATTCCAGGGTCCATCCTCCACCACCACGTGATGGTGAATGCAGTAGCGCCTGGCCTCGGCAAAGTTACCGTCGGTGATCTGATACATGCCGACCGCGCTGGAAGCGGGCCGGAACACCTCAAAGGGCTGTGTGGTCCACGACCAGCGCCAATAAGTACGCGCCACCGGATTGCCGGAACCCTCCACCTGCGCAATCGCTGCCAGGAAATCCGCGCTCATCACGGCGGTGGCGTGCTTTCTGAAGATGGGCGCGTACTGTCGCCAGGTCTCCGCCGGGGTCTTGTTGAGCGTCGCGCTGACCGGAAAGAACAGTTCCGATGGCTTGCGGATCACCTGCAAGATCCAGTTGCTCGTAATCCACAGAATGAACACGAGCGCCAGACCCATGAGCAGCTGCGCGAGCGCTGGTGCGCGCCGTATCGCGCGCCACCAACGCCGCCGCAAGCGGGCGCTTGGCCAAAATCGCGACCAACGGAGGCGACGCTTGCGCGTTCTCCGGGGTCTGCGAAATTTCAGGTCAGCTGTTGCCAGTGCTTACTTCAGCGTGGTGGTGCTCACTGAGCGTCCTTCTCAGCCTGTTCGCGCTGTGCGGCACTGGCGCGCTGCGCGTCGTCCAGTTTCTGCTGCACCTGCGCTTCGATCTTCTTGGCGTCGCGCGCTTCCTGGGCCTCGCTGGCTGCCCCGACCGCGGTACTGGTGGCCGTACCCGCCAGGCCGCAGCCCGAGAGGCCGCCACAGGCGATCAGGATCCATGCTGCGAAATGCCGGTTGCTCACGGCGCCATCCTAAAGCAGATCGCGCAACCGGTACCAGAGCATCGCCAGCGCCAGCGCCGGCCGGCGTAGCCACATGCCGCCCGGAAACTCGTGATGCGGTATGCGCGCGAATACGTCGAAGCGCTCGTTGACACCGGCAATGGCTTCGGCGGCCAGGTCGCCGGCGAGGCCGGCCAGGGCGATGCCATGACCGGAGAAGCCCTGCAGGAAGTAGACGTTGGGAGCCAGCCGGCCGAAATGCGGCGCGCGGTTCAAGGTGATGTCGAGGCGGCAACCCCAGGCGTATTCGATACGCGTGCCGGCGAGCTGCGGAAAGACCTTGCGCATGCGCCGCGCCGTGGCCGGCCCAACCGCGCGCATATCCACGCCCGAATAGTTGACCCGGCCGCCGAACAGCAGCCGGTGATCGCTCGAGCGCCGGAAGTAATCCAGTATCCAGTTGGTGTCGCAGACCGCGGCATTGTTGGCGATCAGCTGCTGCGCGCGTTGCTCGCCCAGCGGCTCGGTGGCGACCACGTAGGTGCCGATGCTCATGAGCTTGCGCTGCAATACCGGTTCGGTTGCGCCGAGCCAGGCATTGCCGGCGAGCACCAGCTGGCCACAGTCGACCACTCCCGCGGCGGTGCGCACGCGCAGGCGATTGGCGTGCGGGCTCCAGTCAAGCACCGGGCTGCCCTCGTGGATCCGCACTCCGGCCGATTGCGCGGCGCGCGCCAGGCCGAGCGTATAGCGCAGCGGATGCAGGTGCCCGCCGTTGGCGTCATACAACGCACCCAGGTAGCGTTCGCTGCCCAACAGGCTGCGCAACTCCTGGCGCGCAATCAGTCTGGTGCTGAGGTAGCCGTAGTTCCCGGCCAGCTCCTGTTGCCAGCTCTGCAGCGCTCGCCACTGGCGCGGCTTGATGGCGGTGAGCATCTGGCCGTCGACCCAGTCGCAGTCGATGCCAAAGCGGCCGATGCGTTGCCTGAGCAAGTCGATGCCGGCCAGGGACAGATCCCAGAGCCTGCGTGCATCGGCGGTGCCGACCAGGTTCGCTAGGCTGTCCTGCTCGGCCGCCAGGCCACAGATCACCTGGCCGCCGGACCGTCCCGAGGCGCCCCAGCCCAGACGCCGCTGTTCGAGTAACACCACCCCGAACCCGCGCTCTGCCAGCGACAAGGCCGCCGAGCAGCCGGCGATACCGCCGCCGAGCACGCAAACGTCGGTGCTGAGCTGACCCTGCAGCGGCGGGGCCGGCGGCAGCAGGCACGCCGAGGCCGAATAGTAGCTGGTGACATAATCCGGCGTGACGGAGGCTGACATGCCCACGTCTTGCCAGAAATTTCACCTAAAATCAATAAGTTGTTAAACCGCGTGATTCGCCCGGGCTTCGCACAAGTGACCTTGTTCCAGGACGGGGGTCGGGCGCCTATGGTCTAATACCCTTCGTTCACTCACGGCACTTCCGGGTTGGACTGTATGTTCATACAGCTCCGGCGCCGGCGACACACTCATGGCTTCTAAGCGTCCTGTCATCGGCATTCCGGCGGACCGGCGCATGCTCGGTCCGCAGGCGTACCACATGGTCGGCGAGAAATATGTCACGGCGGTTCTGGACGGGGCCGGCGGCGTGCCGCTGCATCGTGCCAGCCATCGGCCGCGAGCTGCAGCTCGAGGAACTGCTCGAGACGCTGGACGGGTTGCTGTTCATGGGCAGCCCGTCGAATGTTGAGCCGCACCATTACCAGGGCGAGCCCAGCGAGCAGGGTACCTTGCACGATCCGCATCGCGACCAGACCACGCTGCCATTGATACCGCGCGCGGTGGCCGCCGGCGTACCGGTGCTGGGAATATGCCGCGGCTTCCAGGAGATGAACGTGGCCTTCGGCGGCTCGCTATGGCAGAAGCTGCACGAGGTGCCGGGCCACCTCGATCATCGCGAGGACGCCGAGCTGCCGTTCGAGCAGCAATATGAGCTCGCGCACGAAGTGATCCTGGAGCCTTCCGGCATGCTGCGACGCCTGGCCGGCACCGACCGCATTCGCGTGAATTCCCTGCATGGACAGGGCGTGCGTGAACTGGGTCAGGGACTGACTGTTGAGGCGCGCGCCCCGGATGGGGTGATCGAAGCCTTTCGCGTCGACAGCGCGCCGCGCTTTGCGCTCGCATTGCAATGGCATCCCGAATGGCGCGTGAGCAGCAATGCTTTTTCGCGTGCGCTGTTTGCCGAGTTCGGCGCGGCCTGCGCGTGCCAGAAGTTAAGGTGATTTATGGCTAATGAAATACAACAATTCTTCCGCGACCACGGTATCTCCGAGGTCGAGGCCATCATTCCCGACATGGCCGGCATCGCCCGCGGCAAGATCATGCCAGCCGAGAAATTCGCGGAAGACGAGGGCATGCGTCTGCCCGAGAGCATCTTCCTGCAGACCGTGACCGGCGATTATCCGCCCGATACAGCCGAGGCCATGAGTCCGGCCGAAATCGACATCGTGCTGCGGGCCGATTCGAAGACCGTGCGCGTGGTGCCCTGGGCGGCCGAGCCCACCGCGCAGGTGATCCATGATTGCTTCTACTCCGACGGCCGGCGCGTGATGATGGCGCCGCGGCACGTGCTGCGCCATGTGCTCGAGCTGTACGCGCAGCGCGGCTGGGAGCCGGTGGTCGCACCGGAGCTCGAGTTCTACCTGATCGAGCCCAATATCGATGCCGATTATCCGCTCAAGCCGCCGGTCGGCCGCTCGGGCCGGGCCGAGCCCGGCCGCCAGTCGTACAGCATCGCGGCGGTCAACGAATTCGATCCGTTGTTCGATGACATCTACGCCTTCTGCGAGGCGCAGGACATCGAGATCGACACGCTGATTCACGAGGACGGTCCGGCGCAGATGGAGATCAATCTGCTGCACGGCGCGGCCATGGACCTGGCCGATCAGGCGTTCCTGTTCAAGCGCACCGCGCGCGAAGCGGCGCTGCGCCACAAGATGTACGCCACCTTCATGGCCAAGCCGCACGCCCGCGAGCCGGGCAGCGCCATGCACATCCACCAGAGCATCATCGACACGAAGACCCGCCAGAACATGTTCAGCAATGCCGACGGCACGCCCTCGGCGCTGTTTTTCTCGCATATCGCCGGCCTGCAGCGTTACGTGCCGGCGGCGATGTCATTGTTTGCCCCCAACGTCAATTCCTATCGCCGCATGACGCGCTACCTGTCGGCGCCGATCAATGTGCAATGGGGCTACGACAATCGCACCGCCGGCCTGCGCGTGCCGATGTCCAGCGCCGAGGCGCGCCGCATCGAGAATCGCGTCGGCGGCGCCGATGCCAATCCCTACATCGCCATCGCCGCCTCGCTGGCCTGCGGCTATCTCGGCATGATCGAGGGTCTGCAGCCCACCGAGCCCATTACCGGCAGCGCCCACGAGCTGCCGTATTCCGCTGCCGCGCTCGCTCGATGAGGCGCTCGCGCGAACTGCGCGACTGCGAGCCGTTGCTGCAGATTCTCGGCGAGCCGTTCGTGGCCGCCTACACCATCGTCAAGCAGGCCGAGTACGAGGTGTTCCTGCAGGTGATCAGCTCCTGGGAGCGCGAGCATCTGCTGCTGAACGTGTGAGGGCATTCCGGCGGTAATGGCCTGACCATTTCCCGCACCGCACCTGCGAGGTCCGCTGATGAGCGCTGCGCATGGCGCGCTGCTGCTTCGCTGTGCTTGGCAATGCTGCTCGCCGCCTGCGGCCGCGGCAGCGCCCCGCAGGCTGCGACCGGCAGCGCCGCGCAACGACCGCGAGAAGGTGCTGAACGTCTACAACTGGTCGGACTACATCGATCCGACCGTGGTGCCCGCCTTCGAGAAGGAATACGGCATCAAGGTC
This sequence comes from uncultured Gammaproteobacteria bacterium, assembly GCA_963735775.1. Taxonomy (GTDB): domain Bacteria; phylum Pseudomonadota; class Gammaproteobacteria; order Steroidobacterales; family Steroidobacteraceae; genus FEN-1191. The sequence goes on from CAVTMG010000002.1 coordinate 341,115, forward strand.
AACTACGATGTGTTCGATTCCAACGAGGTGCTGGAGACCAAGCTGCTCGCCGGTCACACCGGCTACGACATGGTGGTGCCCTCGGCCTCGTTCCTGCAGCGGCAGATCCAGGCCGGCGTGTTCCAGAAGCTCGACAAGACACTGCTGCCGAACCTCAAGAACCTGGATCCGGCACATCACGCAGACGCATCGCAGGTCAACGATCCGGGCAATCAGTACGGCGTCAACTATCTCTGGGGCACCTCGGGCGTCGGCTACAACGTCGACAAGGTCGCGCGGCGCATGCCGCATGCGCCGGTGGACAGCCTGGCGATGTTCTTCGACCCGAAGGTGATCAGTCATTTCAAGAGCTGCGGCGTCTCGATACTCGATGCCCCCGATGAGATGGTCGGCACGGTGCTGGTCTATCTCGGCCGCGATCCCAACAGCGAGTCGCTCGAGGATCTGAAGGCCGCGGAGCAGGTGCTGCTGTCGATCCGGCCGTACATTCGCTACATCAATTCCTCCAAATACATCGAGGATCTCGCCAACGGCGAGATCTGCCTGGCGCTCGGCTGGAGCGGCGATGTCGGCCAGGCGCGTGCACGCGCGCGCGGGAAGCCGGCAAGGGCGTGAAGATCCGCTACAACATCGCGCGCGAAGGGGCCATCATGTTCTTCGACATGCTGGCGATTCCCGCCGATGCGCCGCATCCGCGCAATGCGCACCTGTTCATCAACTATCTGCTGCGTCCCGATGTGGCGGCGAAGAATTCCGCCCTGATGCACTACGCGACCGGCAATGCCGCCGCCTATCCTCTGGTCGATCCGGCGGTGTATAACGACCCCGGCATCTACCCGACGGGAGCGCAGACGCGCGCATCTGTACCCGAACGCGGCCCACAGCCAGGCCTACACGCGCGAGCTCAATCGCGTGTGGACGCGCTTCAAGACCGGGACGTGACGGCGTCCGCGGCTACGTGCGAGCTCGACGAGGTCAGCAAGCGCTTCGGCGATTTCGTCGCGGTCGACAATGTTTCGCTGGAGGTCGCGCGCGGCGAGATCTTCTGCCTGCTCGGGCGCCTCGGGCTGCGGCAAGACCACGCTGCTGCGCATGCTGGCGGGCTTCGAGACGCCCGAGCGCCGGGCGGCTGCTGCTCGACGGCCAGGATCTGGCGGCCATGCCGCCGTACCGGCGGCCGGTCAACATGATGTTCCAGTCCTATGCGCTGTTCCCGCACATGACGGTGGAGCGCAATGTCGCCTTCGGTCTCGAGCAGGAGCGTCTGGGCCGCGACGAGATTCGCCGCCGCGTCGGCGAGATCCTCGAGGTCGTGCGCATGGGCGGCTACCTGCCAGCGCAAGCCGCATCAGCTCTCCGGCGGCCAGCGCCAGCGCGTGGCGCTGGCGCGCGCGCTGGTCAAGCGGCCGAAGCTGCTGTTGCTGGACGAGCCGCTCGGGGCGCTCGATCGCAAGCTGCGCGAGCATACGCAGTTCGAGCTGCATCAACATCCAGCAGCAGCTCGGCGTCACCTTCATCGTGGTGACGCACGATCAGGAGGAGGCGATGACGCTGGCGACGCGCATCGGCGTCATGAATCACGGCAGGATCGTGCAGATCGGCACGCCGCGGCAGATCTACGAGTTTCCGGCGACGCGCTTCGTGGCCGATTTCATCGGCTCGGTCAATCTGTTCGACGGCCGGCTGCATCGAGGACGAGCCGGATTACGTGCGCATGCAATGCGCGGACCTGCCGCGCCGCGTGCTGGTCGACCACGGCATCAGTGCCGCCGCCGGACGGCGCCGATGTGGGTGGCGCTGCGGCCGGAGAAGATCGGCCTGTCGCGCGCAGGCGCCGGCGGCCGCTGACAACTGGGCGCGAGGGCGTGGTGCGCGAGGTCGCCTATCGGGCGATCTGTCGGTGTTCCTGGTGCGGCTCGACTCCGGGCCGCGAGGTGCGGGCGACGCTCACCAACAGCACGCGCAAGCCCGAGGAGCGGTTCGCGCGCGACATGCCGGTGTATCTGTCCTGGGATGCCTCCAGCCCGGTGGTCGGCAGCGCATGAGCGAGCGCATGCGCCGACAGTCTCGGGCGCGGACCTGGTCAAGCTCGGCGGCCGGTGGTGGCCGTGCCGCTGCTGTGGCTGCTGCTGTTCTTCCTGGTGCCGTTCCTGATCGTGCTGAAGATCTCCTTCTCCGAGGCGCTGCTGGCCATGCCGCCCTATGCGCCGCTGCTCGAGTGGACCCACGAGCGCGTGCTGTCGATCCGAGCTGCATCTCGGCAACTATCACTTCCTGTTCACCGATCCGCTGTACCTCGACTCGTTGCTCTATTCGCTGAGGGTGGCGGCGCTCTCGACGGTGCTGTGCCTGCTGCTGGGTTATCCGATGGCGCTGGCCATCGCGCGCGCGGCGCCCGAACGGCGCAATCTGCTGCTGATGCTGGTCATGCTGCCGTTCTGGACCTCGTTCCTGCTGCGCGTCTACGCCTGGATCGGCCTGCTCAAGGACGATGGCCTGATCAACAATGTGCTGCATGAGCCTGCATCTGATCTCGCAGCCGATCATGATGGTCAACACCTCCTTCGCGGTCTACGTCGGCATCGTCTATTCCTATCTGCCGTTCATGGTCCTGCCGCTGTACGCCAACCTCGAGAAGCACGATCGCGCGCTGCTCGAGGCGGCGGCGGATCTCGGCGCCCCGCCCTGGAAGGCGTTCCTGCGCGTGACCTTGCCGCTGTCGATGCCGGGCGTGATGGCCGGAGCGCTGCTGGTATTCATCCCGGCGGTGGGCGAGTACGTGATTCCGTCGCTGCTCGGCTCGGCCAATCAGCTGATGATCGGCCGCGTGCTGTCGGATGAGTTCTTCGAGAACCGCGACTGGCCGGTGGCCAGTGCGGTGGCGATCCTGATGCTGATCGCTGCTGCTCGGTGCCGATCATCCTGTTCCAGCGCTACCGCAGCCGCGAGCTCGAGGCCGCGCCATGAGGTCGCGCCGGACGCTGTTGTTGCCGACGGTGCTGGCATTCGGATTTGCGTTTCTGTACCTGCCGATCCTGTCGCTGATCGTGTATTCGTTCAATGCCTCGCGCCTGGTCACGGTCTGGGATGCGGCGCATTCGCCGACGCTCAAGTGGTATCGCGAGCTGTTCCACAACGCCAGATCCTGGGCGCGGCCTGGCTGTCGCTGAGGATCGCCGCGATGAATGCCACCGGCGCGGTGATCCTGGGCACCCTGGCGGGCTTTGCGCTGGCGCGCTTCGGGCGCTTTCGCGGCCGCGCGCTGCTCGCTGCACTGACGCACCGCGCCGCTGGTGATGCCGGAGATCATCACCGGCCTGTCGCTGCTGCTGCTGTTCGTGGCCTGGAGCAGCTCATCGGCTGGCCGGCGCACGCGGCATCACCACCATCACGCTGGCGCACATCAGTTTTTCGCTCTCCTACGTGGCGGTGATCGTGCAGTCGCGGCTGGCCGGCTTCGACGACTCGCTGGAGGAGGCGGCGCTGGATCTGGGCGCCAGACCGGCGATGGTGTTCGCGCGCATCACGCTGCCGCTGATCGCGCCGGCGCTGCTGTCGGGCTGGCTGTTGTCGTTCACGCTGTCATGGGATGATGTGGTGATCTCGCAGTTCGTTGCCGGGCCCGGCTCGAGCACCCTGCCGATGGTGATCTTCTCCAAGGTGCGACTGGGCGTGAGCCCGGATGTGAATGCGCTGGCCACGCTCATGGTACTGATCGTGGCCGTGGGCGTGGTCAGTTCGGCCTGGTTCCTGCAGCGGCGTGAGCGCGCGCGCGCACGCGAGATGCAGCTGGCCGCTGCCGCCTGAAGCCATGAAGTTGCGCAGCAAATTGCCGCAGGTCGGCACCACCATTTTCACCGTCATGTCGCGCCGCGCGAGCGAGCTGGGCGCGGTGAACCTCGGGCAGGGATTTCCCGACTACGACATCGACCCATTGCTCGGCGAGCTGGTGGCGGAGGCCATGCAGCAGGGCTACAACCAGTATGCCCCGATGCCGGGACTGGCGCGGCTGCGCGCAGCGATCGCGGCCAAGCTCGCTCGCCGTTATGCGATCACGGTCGACCCGGAGCTCGAGATCACCATTACCCTGGGCGCGACGGAAGCCATCTTCTCCAGCGTGCAAGCCCTGGTCGGCGCCGGCGATGAGGTCATCGTGTTCGATCCGGCCTACGACTCCTACGACAGCGCGGTGCGGCTGGCCGGCGCGAAGTGTGTGCACGTGCCGTTGCAGCCGCCGCATTTCCGCTACGACTGGGAGCGTATCGGCGCGGCCATCACCGCGCGCACACGCCTGCTGATCATCAACTCGCCGCTCAATCCCGGCTGCACCTGCCTCACGGCCGCGGATATGGAGGCCCTGGGCGCATTGGTGCGCTCGCACGAGCTGCTGGTTATCTCGGATGAGGTGTATGAGCACATCGTCTTCGACGGCTTGCTGCACCGAAGCGTGCTGGCCGATCCGCAACTGCGCGCCGCCAGCGTCGCGGTCTATTCATTCGGCAAGACCCTGCATGCCACGGGACTGCGCGTCGGCTATGCGGTGGCGCCGGCCGCGCTGACCGCCGAGCTGCGTAAAGTGCATCAGTACAACACCTTTGCCATCGCTACCGCCCAGCAGCAGGCCATTGCCCGCTATCTGGAACTGCGCCCGGACTGCGGCGAAGGGCTCGGGGCTTTTTTTGCGGCCAAGCGCGACCTGCTGGCCGCGGCGCTGCGCGGGAGCGCACTGGTGCTGCCGCGCGCCGAAGGCTCCTACTTTCAGCTGGTGGACTACGGCGCCCTGAGCAGCGCCGGCGACCTGGCATACGCGGAGGAATTGTTGACGCAGGCGCGTGTGGCGACGATTCCGTTGTCGGTGTTCTACGAGCACCCGCCGGCCATGACATTGCTGCGTCTGTGCGTGGCAAAACGTGATCAGACCCTGATCGACGGCGCCGCGCGGCTCGTGGCCCATGCGCGCCTGAAGGCGGCTTCGTGAAAGACACGACCCAGGTCAATCATCCGCCGGAAGTCGAAGTGCCGGCCGACAACCGCCCGGTGGTGGCGCCGATCTATCAGACCGTCAAGTTTGAATTCGAGAGCGTCGAGGAGGGGCTGCGCTCGCAGCGCGGGGAGCGTCCCGGCTTTTCCTATCTGCGCAACTCCAATCCGACCACGCGCCAGCTCGAGCTCACGCTGGCGCAACTGCAGGGCCGCGAGGACTGCGTGGTGTGCGCCTCGGGAGTGGGCGTCATCGCCCAGGCACTGCTGTCGCTCACGCGCGCAGGGCGATCATGTGCTGTGCTTCATCGAGACCTATGGACCGACGCGCCATCTGGTGCTGCGCACGCTGGCGAAATTTGGCGTTACCCACAGTATGCTGTCGATCGAGGATCTTGCCGGCGTTGAGCGCGAGCTGGCCGCGCGCACCACACGCCTGATGATCTTCGAGAGTCCCACCAACCCGATCAACAAGATCGCCGACATCGCCGCGCTCACGCGCCTGGCGCGCGCCCACGGCGCGCTGACCCTGCTCGACAATACCTTCGCCGGTGTACACCAGCACGGTCAGTACGATATCGATATATTTCTCCACAGCCTGACCAAGTTCGTCTCCGGCCATGGCGATGTGATGGGTGGCGCCGCCATCGCCGACAACAGCCTGATCCGCGCGCTGCGCGCGGATTTCACCGTACTGGGCGGCGTGCTCGATCCGCACGCGGCCTTTCTGCTGCAGCGGGGTCTGAAAACCTATTTCCTGCGCTACCGCGCCCAGAGCGTCAGTGCCCTGCGCGTGGCGGAATTCCTGGCGGCCGCATGCGGCCGTGGCGCGCACGCACTATCCGGGGTTGCCGGACGATCCCGGGCACGCGCTCGCACGCGCGCAAATGAGCGACTTCGGCGCGGTCGTGAGCTTCAGCCTGCGCGATGGCGCCGAGGCCGGCCGGCGCTTCACCGACGCATTGAAGTTGTTTTCCATGGCCGCCAGTGTGGGCGCGACCGATTCGCTGGTGCTGCCGCCACAGATGCTGGCCGGCCGGGATCTCACTGATGAGCAGCGGCGCATCTCGGGGGTGGGACCCGGCACCGTGCGGCTGTCGATCGGCCTGGAGGACATCGATGATCTGCTCGAGGACATTGCGCAGGCGCTGGCCGCGGCCAGCGGTGCCAGGACGTAGGACCGTCGCCGATGCCGTCGGCAATGCGCTCCGGGTACAATGCCGGCGCCGTCGACTGACGGTCTGGTTACCCGCCACCACGCATGTTCCGACGCCGGTTCCTTCAAAGTACCGCGGCCCTGGCCGCAGCCGCGATCCCCTGGCCGGCATTGAGCGCCGAGGAAGCCACGCACCCGTCAGCCTTCAAGCGCCTGGGTGCCGCGGCGCCATTCGATTATGCGCGGCTCAAGGGTCAGGCGCGTTCGCTGGCGAACACGGCCTATCAGGGACCGAGTTCGGAGCTGCCGCCGGCCATCGCCAGGATGAGCTGGGACCAGTGGCAATCGATTCGTTTTCGCGATGACCACTCGTTATGGCTGGCCGACGGTCTGCGCTTCCGGGTGCAATTGTTCCACCTGGGTTTCACGATCAAGAAGCCGGTGCGGCTCTACAGCGTGGAAAACGCCCAGGCGCAGGAGCTGAGTTTCGACCCGGCCCTGTTTGACTACAGCAAGAGCGGTGTCGATGCCCGAAAGCTGCCGCCGACGCTGGGGTTCGCCGGCTTCCGGCTTTTGTTTCACGGCGACTGGAAGCGCGATGTCGCCGCCTTCCAGGGGGCCTCGTATTTCCGCGCCGTGGATGGCGATATGCAATACGGCATGTCGCAGCGGGGTCTTGCGATCGACTGTGGTCTGCCGCGCCCCGAGGAGTTTCCCGACTTCATCGCCTACTACCTGGAACGCCCCGCCAAGGATTCCAGCCAGCTGACGCTCTACGGACTGCTCGATTCGCCCAGCGTCACCGGTGCCTATCGCTTCGTCATCGATGTCGACGACACCATCGTCATGGATATCGATGCCGCGCTCTATCCGCGCAAGAGCATCGAACGGCTGGGTATCGCGCCGGGCACCAGCATGTTCCTGTGCGGACCGAATGACCGGCGCGTGGATTCGGACTGGCGACCGGCCATTCATGATTCCGACGGCCTGCAGTTGCGAACCGGCGCGGGTGAATGGTTGTGGCGGCCGCTGGTCAATTCCAGTTCGGTGCGCGTCAATTCCTACGCCGATGAGTCGCCGCGCGGTTTCGGTCTCATGCAGCGCGATCGCAACTTCGACCACTACCAGGACGATGGTGTGTTCTACGATCGGCGGCCGAGCGTGTGGGTGGAACCCAAGGGCAACTGGGGTCGCGGTTCAGTCATGCTGGTGGAGATTCCCGCTGCCGATGAAACCTTCGACAACATCGTCGCGTTCTGGAATCCGGCCGACAAGCCGCAGCGCGGGCAGGAATTATTGTTCGGCTATCGTGTGTCCTGGTGCCGCTACAACCCTGCCGTGTGCCCGCTGGCACAGGTCCAGGCCACGCGCGATGGCGTGGGCGGTATCGTCGGCCAGAAGCGCAGCTATTTCTCCTGGCGATTCGCGGTTGATTTCGCCGGCGGCGACTTTCCGCTGCTGGCGGCGGAGGCGCACATCGAACCGGTGATCAGCGCGTCGCGCGGGACCATAGAGATCGCCTCGGCCAGACCGTTGCACGCCATCAATGGCTGGCGCGCCATGTTCGACCTGAAGCTGCCCGATGACAGCCTCGAACCGGTCAACCTGCGGTTGTTTCTGGCACTGGACGGGCAGCCGCTGACCGAGACCTGGATCTACCAGTACACTCCGCCGCCGCTGGATCAGCGGCACATATAAAGAGCATTGCCATGAGCGCACGACTGAGCGATTCAGCACTTGAGCAATTATTCACCAGTGCACGCACGCGCAACGGCTGGACCGACCGGCCGGTCGAGGAGGCGCTGGTGCGCGAACTGTATGACCTGCTGCGCATGGGGCCGACCTCGGCGAATTGCTCGCCGGCGCGCTTCGTATGGGTGCGCAGCCTCGAGGGCAGGCAGCGGCTTGCCGGGTTTGCCACCGAAAGCAACAAGCCGAAGATCCTGGAAGCGCCGCTGACCGTGATCATCGGCTTTGACCTGCGGTTCGCCGAACTGCTGCCGCGGCTGTTCCCATCGAAAGGACAGGCGATGAAGGCGAATTTCCAATCGGATGCGGCCCTGACCCAGGTCACCGCCTTTCGCAACGGCACCCTGCAGGGTGCCTACCTGATGCTCGCGGCCCGCTCGCTCGGGCTCGACTGCGGACCGATGTCCGGCTTCAATAACGCCGGCGTCGATGCCGCATTCTTTGCCGGCAGCGACATCAAGTCCAACTTCCTGTGCTGTCTCGGCTATGGCAACGACAAGGATCTGTATCCGCGCAATCAGCGCCTGAGCTTTGAAGAGGCCGGCCGGTTTGCCTGACGGCGTTAGAACCTGACGGCCTTAGAAGTTGCGAATCAGCGCGTCGCCGAATTCGCTGCACTTGACCTTGGTCGCGCCCTCCATGAGGCGCGCGAAATCGTAGGTGACCACTTTCTGGCCAATGGTCCTGTCCATGGAGCCGATGATGGCATCCGCCGCCTCGGTCCAGCCCATGTAGCGCAGCATCATCTCGCCCGAGAGAATGACCGAGCCCGGATTGACCTGATCGAGATCGGCATATTTGGGCGCCGTGCCGTGCGTGGCCTCGAACACGGCGTGTCCGGTCAGGTAGTTGATATTGGCCCCGGGAGCGATGCCGATGCCGCCCACCTGGGCCGCGAGCGCGTCGGACAAATAATCGCCGTTGAGATTCATGGTCGCGACCACATCGAATTCGTCGGCGCGCGTGAGCACCTGTTGCAAGGTGATATCGGCGATGGCGTCCTTGATGAGCACCTTGCCGCTTTTGAGCGCCGCCGCCTGCTCATCGTTGGCCGCCTTTTCACCGGCAGCGGCCTTGGTGCGCTCCCACTGCAGCCAGGTGTACACGCGGTCACGGTACTCGCGTTCCGCCAGCGCGTACGACCAGCTGCGAAACGAGCCTTCGGTGTACTTGAGGATATTACCCTTGTGCACGATGGTGACGCTTTTGCGGCGGTTGGCAATGGCGTAATCGACGGCGGATCGAAACAGCCGCTCGGTGCCCTCGATGGAGATGTTCTTGAGCCCGAAGCCGCTGCTATGGGGGAAGCGGATCTTGGCGTAGTGGCGCGGAAAATTGCTCTTGAGCAGCTCGAGGAATTTGCTGTTGTCCTCGGTGCCCTGCTCGAACTCGATGCCCGAATACAGGTCCTCGGTGTTCTCCCGGAAGATCACCATGTCGACCTTTTCCGGCTGTTTTACCGGCGAGGGCACACCCTTGAACCAACGTACCGGACGCAGGCACACGTACAGATCCAGCAGCTGGCGCAGCGCCACGTTCAGCGAGCGGATGCCGCCGCCTATCGGCGTGGTCAGCGGGCCCTTGATCGAGACCAGGTATTCGCGGCAGGCCGCGACCGTCTCGTCGGGAAGCCAGCTTTTGAAGGCATTGAACGCCTTTTCGCCGGCATAGACCTCCATCCAGCGGATGCTGCGGCGAGCGCCGTAGGCTTTGCTGACGGCGGCGTCGAGCACGCGCTGGCTGGCGCGCCAGATATCACGGCCGGTGCCGTCACCTTCAATGAATGGAATGATCGGCTGATCCGGCACCGTCAATTTGCCGTTGTCGCTCGAGATCTTCTGGCCGCCGGCGGGCGTGATCGGGCTGGGCGAGCTCGGATTCGGATTGCTCATTTCGGCGCATGCTAGCACAGCGCGTTACTGGCAATGCATTGCTAGAATCGCGCACCAATGCACCGCACTCTGACATCGACACCCGCTGCCGACGGCTTCTGGATGCCGGCGGAATTCGAGCCGCACGAGGGCTGCTGGATGCTGTGGCCGGAGCGGTCCGACAACTGGCGTGCGCACGCGGCGCCGGCCCAGCGAGCCTTCGCCGCGGTGGCGGCGGCGATCGCGCGTTTCGAGCCGGTTACTGTCGGGGTGAGTGCCGAACAGTACTTGCGTGCACGTGCGCAATTGCAGCCGAAAGTGCGAGTGGTCGAACTCTCCAGCGACGATGCCTGGATGCGCGATGTCGGCCCCAGTTTCCTGGTCAACGGTGCCGGGGAGCTGCGCGGCGTGGACTGGGCCTTCAATGCATGGGGAGGCTTGTACCGCCCTTGTGAGCTCGACGACGCGGTGGCGCAGAAGGTGCTGGAGATCGAGCGCGTGGCGCGTTATCGCGCGCCGCTGATCAACGAAGGCGGCGCGTTTCACGTCGATGGCCAGGGCACGGTGCTGGTCACGGAACAATGCCTGCTCAATCGCAACCGCAACCCCGCGTTGAGCCGGCGGCAGATCGAGGCGCAACTGCGCCGGTACCTGGGGGCGAGCTGCGTGATCTGGCTGGGCCGCGGCGTGGTGGCCGATGAGACCTCGGGTCATGTCGACAACCTGGCCTGTTTCGCGCGCCCCGGGGAAGTGTGTCTGAGCTGGTGCGATGACCCGCGCGACCCGCAGTATCGCGTGTCGCAGGAGGCGCTCGAGCGGCTCATGGACGCGCGCGATGCCCGCGGCCGGCGTCTCAAGGTGCACAAACTGCCCAGCCCGGGACCGCTTTTCATGACCCGGCGCGAGTCGGCCGGCATCGTGCGCTCTCCTGGCATCCGTTCCCTGGCGGCAGGTCACAGGCTGGCGGCCAGCTACGTGAACTTTTATCTGGCCAATGGCGCACTGATACTGCCGCTGCTCGATGAGCGTACCGACGGCGCGGCGCGGCGCGCGCTGCGCCGCATCTTTCCGCGCCGCCAAATCGTCGCCGTCAGTGCGCGCCAGATCCTGCTCGGCGGCGGCAACATCCATTGCATCACGCAGCAGCAGCCGGCTCGAGCGCGAAAGCGTTTGGCGCGCTAGCGTTACAGCGTCGCGATTTCACGCTCGGCTATCGACAGCCATTCCTGCTGCATTTTCCGGTAATGGCGCGGGGCGAGGCGGGCATGGTCCAGCAGTTCCCTGAGTACCGTGCGGGCCTCGTCCGTGCGGCCGCTGGCGCGCAGCAGTTGCGCGTAGCGCAGTGGCGCTTCCGCCCCGGCGTAGTACTTGGACAGCTCCTGGTATTCCTCGAGCGCTTTGGCGCGATTGCCTTCACCTTCCAGCGCGCGCGCGTACAGCAGGTGTCCGGCCGGCGAGCGAAAGTCGGGATTGCGCGCGATCAGGGCATCGAGCGTGGCGCGGGCGTCGGCGAAGGCACCGGCGGCAAATTGCGCCTGCGCCAGCCCGAGCATCAGGTTCGGATCGGACTGGTACAGCCCCGTCAGGGCCTGGTTATAGACGGCGATGGCGTCTGCCGGACGACCCTGGCGCGTGAGTTCATCGGCGTAGCGCTGGCGACTGGCGACGTCCCCGGTGGTGCGCGACTCGAGTTCGAAGCGGCGAAGATCCTGCTCCGGATCGAGCGCCTTGCGCACGCCGCGCACGGCCAGGCGGGTACCGCGGCTGCGGAACAGTGCCGGCAGTATCTCCACCAGCACGTAGGCCACCGGCCCGGCCAGCGGCAGCAGCGCGATGGCCCAGATCCATAAGGTATTGCGGCCGCTGCGTATGCAGTGAATGATCAGGAGCACCTGGATCACGACCGAAATGATGAATGCCGAACTCATGCGCGCAAGATAGCGCGGCCGCCTGTCGCGCGCACCATGCGTGCTAAGATCCTCAGGCGGTGCACTCCGCCGCGGCCAGCGCATGCACACAACGAGAATTTTTCTACTGACGGGCTTGCTGCTCTGCTGCGCCGTGGCCGCAGCTCAGACCCCGCCGAGCGAGGACGCGCCACGGCGGCCGCGCATCGGGCTGGTGCTCTCAGGGGGCGGGGCGCGTGGGGCCGCGCATATCGGCGTGCTCAAGATGCTCGACCGCCTGCACGTACCCATCGATGCCATCGCCGGCACCAGCATGGGTGCAGTGGTGGGTGGTCTGTATGCGAGCGGACTGTCGGGGGAGGAGATCGAGCGGGCGATGGCTTCGGTCGACTGGCAGGCCGCGTTTCGCGATCGGCCGCGGCGCACCGAACTCGGGTTTCGCCGCAAGGAAGAGGACCGCGAGTACCTGGTGAATTTACCCCTGGGACTGCACGGTAAAAAGCTGGTCATTCCCGAGGGCTTGGTGCAGGGACAGAAGTTGACCGAGACCTTGCGGCAGCTGACGCTGCCGGTGGCGGCGCTGACCGACTTCGATCAGCTGCCAACACGTTTTCGCGCCGTCGCGACCAATCTCGAGACTGGCACCGCGGTGGTCATTGGCGACGGGGATCTCACCACGGCCATGCGCGCCAGCATGGCGGCGCCGGGAGCGTTCGCGCCGGTGGAGTATCGCGGTGACCTGATGGTCGACGGCGGCCTGACCGAAAATCTGCCGGTCGATGTTGCGCGCGCCATGGGTGTGGACCTGCTGATCGTGGTCGACGCCGGCTTTCCGCTGCAGCCGCGCAAGGAATTGGTTTCGCTTCCGAGTATCACCAACCAGGTGCTGGCAATCCTTCTGCGCCGTGATACCGAGCGGCAGCTGAAGACGCTGTCACCGAGCGACATCGTGGTGAGCCCGCAGCTGGGCGATTTTTCCTCCTACGACTTCGTCGAGACCCTCAAGATCATCAACGCCGGAGAACAGGCGGCGACGGCGGTGCAGGATCGGCTGAAGGCCCTGGCGCTGCCCGATGCCGACTATGCGCGCTATGTGCAGGCCCGCAATGCGGCCCGCGCGGGACTGCCGAAAGTGGAGTTCCTGCATGTGGATGCGGATTCGGCGTTGTACCGGCGCCAGATCCAGGACATGTTCGGGGAATTTGTCGGTAGCACCCTCGATCCCAAGGCGCTCAAGGCGAATATCGACCAGCTCTATGGCCGCGGCGATCTCGAGCTGCTCGATTACCGCCTGGTGCAGGAGCCGACTACCGGGCAATCGGGCCTGGATTTCAGTGCGCAGCGCAATTCCTGGGGTCCCAACTACCTGCGCTTCGGCGTGTCGATGGAAGATGACTTCAAGGGCTATACGATTTTCAATGCCGCGGGTCGCCTGGATTTAACCGAGCTCAATGCCCTGGGTGCGGAATCGCGACTGGATCTGCAGGTGGGCACGGCGCCGTTAGCGGGCGCGGAGCTGTATCTGCCGCTCTCCAACATCACGCGCTATTTCATCGCCCCGCACTTGCAAGCCGAGGCGCACAACGTCGCGCAGGATGAAGACGGCCGGCAGGTGGGCTGGTACCGCGTCAGCAGCTTCGATGAAGGCGTCGACTTCGGCCGTGAGTTCAGCAATTGGGGCGAGCTGCGCTTCGGCCTGCAGGAGAGCCGCGGCAGCTCGCACGTGAGTCTCGGCGATTTCAGTGTCGCCTCCTCCGACTTCAACGTCGCCCAATACTTCACGCGCTTCGGCTATGACACGCTCGACAGCCCCAACTTCCCGCGCTCCGGGCAGGCGTTGACGGCGCAGCTCACCTTCGAGGGTAATGGCGGGGGCGAGCAGGGCAGCAACCAATTCCGGTTCGACTGGCGTGCGGCCCATTCCTGGGCCAGGAACACGGTCGTGGCCTGGTTCTCCAGCGGCAGCACCATCGGCGGCAGCCAGACCAACGTGCGCGCGTTCTTTCCACTCGGCGGCTTCTTGAATCTCTCCGGGATTCCGGCCGAATCCCTGGCCGGGCCGCAGTATGCGATCGCGCGGCTGATCTATCTGCACAAGGTAGGCAACGGCGGCGAAGGGATCCTGGACGTGCCGGCGTATGTCGGCGTATCGCTCGAGGACGGCAATGTCTGGAACAGCCGTAGCCAGGTCGGAGTCGGCAACACGCACAAGGATGCGTCGCTATTCCTGGCTGCCGACACCTACATCGGCCCCGCCTACTTCGCGGCCGGCTACGACGAGAGCGGCGCCATTGTGTTCTACATTTTCCTCGGCCGTAGCTTCTGATATGGCCCATGCTGGTCAACTGAGACAGGGGTCGGCCTTACGATCTTACGCATGTGATTTTTCCTTGGAGAAAGCGCTGTGCACAGCGGATGGGCAACGCGACGCGCGGCAGCTTTGAAGCGACGATGGATCACGCTGATATCCGCGGGTTGGTTACCGCATTACATCGTTCCGTCGCGGGGCTGCCTCTGTCTAGTGTCGGAGATCATCCGCAAGGGATGCCCACATAGAAGCTTCGAGGGTTCCCCTCATCGTGCGCCACGCGTCGCGTTGCCGATCCGCAGTGGTGTTGATCAGCTCATGAGAGGCACCCCTATAGCTGAGCACTGTGGGGGAGTATCAACTAGCGAGGCTGACATGCTGGCCGATGCTCCAGATAAAGCCGGAGAGTTCGCGCGCGATGGCCACGCATATCTTGTTGTACTGCAGACCGCGCGCGTTCAGACGGCGATAGCGATGAGTCAGCCGCAGCTGTGCGCGCCAGGCGATGTCGCGGATCTGGGCAGGCTGGCCCTCCTGGCGCCTTTGCAAGGGCAGACTGATGCGCGCAGGGAAGCGGTAGTTCCAGGCCGCCTCGATCAGGATGCGCCGAGCATGGGTATTACCGGTCTTGGTGATCGCCCCAAGGCTGCGCTTGTTGCCGCTGGAGTGTTCGCTCGGTACCAACCCCAGGTATCCCATCAGCTCACGTGGGTGCGCGAAGCGCTTGAGTTCGCCGAGTTCTGCGACCAGCGTTATCGCACCCACGCTATCCACGCCCCTGAGTGTCATCAGCGCCCGCACCAGCGGATGCATGCGCCACTGATCGAGCTCGCCAATGAGCGCCTCGGTCAGCAGTTCTACACGTGCCTGTGCCTCGCCGACGGCTCGTCGGTACTCGGCGAAGGCGACCTCCTGCGCACGGTGGGCGAAAGAGATCTCGGACAGATAGCGCTCGTGCGCCGCGGTCCAAGAGCTCTTGCCGCTGTAGCGCCGATCAAGTCGCAGCAGCAGGGCCTTGAGTTGCTGACGGGCTTTGAGCCGAGCGCGTACCGCATCGAGCCGGGCACGACTCAGATCTCGCATCGCTTCATCGCGCTCATTCGGCACGGTGACGTAGGTCAGCTGCGCTGCCCGCGCCAGCCCTGCCAGCAGCAGTGCGTCGCGCCGATCGGTCTTGACCCGATCCGCCGCGCGTCGCGGGATTCTCGAGGGCGCCACCACCTCGCAGTGGTACCCCGCCTGGCGCAACTGCCGCGCCAGGGTAAAACCGCACGGGCCGGCCTCGTAAACGATCTGAAGAGTCTCTGGCGTTCCGAGTCCGCCCAGACACTTGGTCAGTTCGGCGAACTTCGCTCCTACCGTGCCGACAAACCGCGCTGCCGTCCTGCCCGCCTGTGCCACCGCAATCGCCGTCGACTCGGCATGCGCGTCCAGCCCCACATAGCCCGTGATACCCTCGTCCATGGTCTGCCTCCTGTGCTCGGTGTAGATGACGCCTTTACGACGCTCTATATGTGGCTCGGCTCGCGCAAGCGCGCAACCCACGGTACTGCTGGAGGCAGACCTCTTTACCTTCTTTCCTTTACCAACTCGCCCGTCCATGGCGGGCCATGATGTCTAGCCGCTACAGTCCGCGGCTGGCGGCGAGGTTTTCCACTTTTTCGAACAGCAATGCCGGCTTGTCGCCGATCCGGGAATACTCGTGCTTGCGGCTCATGTCCGCGAGCGCGGCATCGCGTTCTACCGGGGTCGCAAACCAATGCACGCGATGCCATTCCGCGCCCATGATCTTACGAAACGGATCCCCCGCCCGCAGGCTTACCCGCACGCCGTAGGGGAGCGGGCCCTGGCCGAAGGGCCGGCGCAGATTGTGGGGCTGGCAGATAGTGGGCATAGGGAGTGTCGATAATGAGGTGTAACGCGTCGCCTCAGCCCGAGCGGATGCTTGATTTCCCTTCGAAGTCGACGATTGTAGCGGCGTCGCTGCGTAATGCACGGAGTTTCCCAGTTGCGATCACATCATCTTCAGGCGACATCTTCGAACGGCAGGCCGGCGTACTGCTCGGCGAGTGCAACCTGGGCGTGATGCGATGATTTCAGATAATCCAGCTCATATTCCTGGGCCCGCTGGTCGAAGTCGCTGGCACCGGGAAAGCGGTGCAGCAGTGTCGTGAGGTACCACGAGATACGCACTGAACTCCAGACCCGGCGCAGCGCCATGTCGCTGTAGCTATCGAGCAGGCTCGGTCGAGCGCTTGGCTGTAAAACGCCGTGAGAGCGCGCGCAAGGTAGAAGACGTCGGATACCGCCAGGTTCAGACCCTTGGCACCGGTAGGCGGGACAACGTGAGCCGCGTCACCGGCCAGGAACAGGCGACCGTGGCGCATCGGTTCCGCCACGTAGCTGCGCAGCGGTGCGATCGATTTCTCGATCGAAGGCCCGGTGACGATGGCCTCGGCCAGCTCTCGCGGATAAGCGCGCCTTGAGTTCGCTCCAGAAGCGATCGTCCGGCCAGTCCTGAATCCTGGTGTCGAGCGGCACCTGAATATAGTAGCGGCTGAGCATCGGGCTACGGGCCGATGCCAGTGCGAAACCACGCGGGTGATTGGCGTAAGTGATGTCCGGCAATGGTGGGGTCTGCGACAGGATACCCAGCCAGCCGAACGGATAGATCTTTTCGAACTCGTGCAGCACGGCGTGCGGGATAGCCGTCCGCGAGACACCATGGAAGCCATCGCAACCGGCAATGAAATCGCAGCTCAGCTGCATGGCTTCGCCGCTGTGCCTGAACGTGACCTGGGGGCAGTCCGAGGTCACATGCGTCAGCTGCACATCCTCGGCGTCGGTCAGTACCACGGCATTGCGACGGTCGGCGGCTGCGAACAGGTCCTCCTGAATGCTGGTCTGCCCGTAGGTCATGAATCGCTTGCCAACGTGCTTGGCGATGTCGATGAAGAAGCCACTGCGCCCGGCCCATACGATCTTCATGCCATCGTGCGGCTGGCCCTCGCGGTCCATACGCGCGGAAAGACCGTACTCCCGCAGCACGCTCCACGGTGCCCGGCTCAAGCACGCCGGCGCGGATGCGCGCCAGCACATGGGCGCGGCTGTGTTTTTCCAGCACCACGCTCGCAATGCCGCTCCGGTGCAGCATTTCGGACAACAGCAGCCCCGCCGGGCCGCCGCCGATGATCGCCACCTGCGTCCTAATGTCTTCGCTCCTTCACGACTGGGCATTAACTATACGGCTCGAAGCGAGCAATATCCGCTACAAAGCCGGCCGCCACCTCGCCGAGCTTTGGGCCGAGACGCAGTCCATGGCGTGAGCGAGCGCCCTGCCTCTTCAGAAGTGTTCGTCGATGAAATACCGCGGGCGTCGCTTGGTCTCCAGGTAGATTTTCGCCAGGTATTCGCCAATGATGCCGATGGCGACCAGTTGCACGCCACCCAGGAAATAAATCGGCAGCACCGTCGAGGCCCAACCCGGCACCGCCGCGCGTTTGATCTCCGTCACCCAGAATGCCCAAGCGCCACAGAAAAAAGTCCCGAGCGCAACGATCAAGCCGGTGACCGTGATCCACCGGATCGGTGCGGTCGTATACGAGGTGAGTCCGTCCCAGGCCAGCGCCAACATGCGCATCAGCGGATATTTCGATTTGCCAGCAATGCGCCTGGCGCGGCGGTATTCCACCACGGCCGTCTTGAAGCCGAGTTCGGTGACCAGGCCCCTGAGGAACAAGTTGACCTCCGGGTAGGTTTTCAAGGCGTCTATGGCGCGCCGGTCCAGCAAGCGGAAATCGGCGTGATTGAACACAATGCGCACTCCGCACAGCCGCAATAGCCGGTAATAGGTCTGTGCCGTGGAGCGCTTGAACCAGGTGTCGTCCTCGCGTGAGGAGTGCACGCCAAAGACGATATCGGCCCCGGCCTGGTGGGCATCGATCATCCGGTCGATCGCGTTGGTATCGTCCTGCAAATCCGCGTCGATGCTGATGACCGCATCGGCACTCGAGACATGCAAACCGGCCAGCACCGCGTTCTGGTGACCCTTGTTGCGGCTCAGGCGGATACCGTGAACCCGGCCTGGGGTCGCGCGCTGGGCGATTTGCCTGATCAGCTGCCAGGAAGCATCACGGGAGCTGTCGTCGACGAACAGCAGGGAGCTGTCGCGGTCGATTCGGCCTTCCTGGATCAACTGCTCCAGCTTCGCCAGCAGCGTCGCGGCCGTGACCTCAAGCACCTCTTCTTCGTTGAAACACGGCACTAGGATATCGAGGATCAAATCTGCCTCACGCTCTGGTGTGGTTCTTTTCGAGCATGGAAACTGCAACCGCCCGATATCGTAGCATACGCTGCGTGGCCCCCCGGAAGGTGCGCGACACGAGAGGACACTTGAACAATGTATCGCAGCCGATGACTGTGGTTCCCCCTTGCACCCGTCGGTGCATGCCCGGAACTCGGGAACTGCGCTGGCTGTTCGGCGCCGCGCTGTTGCTGCGACTGCTGTACCCGTTCTTCAGCTCGCCGTTCGATCGTCTGTTTTCCGACCCGGCGCGTCACTGGGACAATGCCCTGCATTTCCTGCACCCGAGCGTGATGGGCAGCGGCGACCCGTACTTGTACCAGCTCTGGCTATACGCGCTCCAGCGGCTGCCGGGTCAATCGATGCCAGGAGTTCTGCTCGGCTGTGCAGTGTTGTGTGCGGCAATGCCCTACGGTTGGTATCGGGCGTTGCGGGAGCTATTGCCGGCGCCCTGGGCGCTGGCGGGCGGGACGCTGATCGCGCTCGTGCCGAGTTTTCTCGGCCTTTACGCGTATTTCCTGAACGAAACACTGTTGCTGAGTCTCACCGGGTTCGCATTCTGGCTGACCTTGCGCGCGCATCGGCGGCCGACCGTGGGCGCGTTCGTCGCTGCCTGCATAGTGTGGGTCGCGGTCGACTTTACGCGGGTGGTACTCATTCCGATCGCATTGCTGTGCCTGTTGTGGATCGCGCTGCGTCCGCCGCGACCGTGGCTCAAGGTGCTGTGGGGTCTGATGCTGTTCGCGCTGGCCGCGGTGCCGGCCGGATTGCACAGCCGCGCCGCGCTGGGATTTTTCGCCCCATTCGGCAATCCCTATCTGGCGCAGATTTACCGCCATAGCGGCAAGAAGAACATCACGCTCGATTACGGGCCGCAGGGGCAATATGAATTTGGTAGTCCAAGCTTCTATAACCCGACGTTCTATCCATTCTCAGACTGGACCACCGATCGAGTCGGCGAGGTCGCCGTGGTCATTGACACCACGCGCGGCCGTGCGAGCTGGATTGCAGAAGATCAGCGCGTCCGCGCCGTGCGTCGTTTTTCCAAAATCCGCGATTTTTGGGAAAACCTGCTGTACCTGGGATTCGGTCAACCGTGGCCGGAGATCGACCGCGCCACATGGGTGGGCGCCTCGACCGTGTGGACGCGATGGCTGTGGCCGCCGGTCATCGTCTTGGTGGTTTTCGGGGTTATCCGCGGGCGTTTCGCCGGGCGAGAATGGCTGTTGCCGGTCTGCGGCCTGCTGATGCTCGCGCTGCTTGCGGTACAACAGGACGGCATCATCGAGGGCCGTTATCGTCTGCCTGTCGACCCGATCATTTTCGCCGCGCTGATCGTGCTGGTTTATCGATGGTGTTTGCGCCGCAGGAGTCTGCGGATTTGATCTGCCGGATGGGAGTGTTCTGGGTGTGGGCAGGCTGATTCGCTGTAGAGTCAGGTCTGGCCGTCAGAGGCGGCGAGAATAAAATTTGAAAAACAAGTCGATGCTCGCACCCGCGCTCACAATTCTGCTGTCGTCGTTCCTGCTGTTCCTGGTGCAGCCCATCATAGCCAAGCAGATCCTGCCCTGGTTCGGTGGATCGGCGGGTGTATGGACGATCTGTCTGGTGTTCTTTCAGCTGGTGCTGCTGCTCGGTTATAGCTACGCGCATTGGCTGACGCGGCGGCGCGCTGATTCGCGCCAGTTTGTGCTGCACATGGTCCTGCTGCTGGTGAGCTGCCTGACGTTGCCCATCATTGCGGGTCCATTCTGGAAGCCGGTGCACGACCACTTTCCGGCGCTGCAGATTCTGGGACTCCTGGCCGCCACTGTTGGATTGCCGTACTTTCTGCTCGCATCGACGGCCCCGCTGCTGCAGAGATGGCTGAGCGATACGATCAGCAGTGACCACCCACGGGCACTCGATTTATCGCCTGTTCGCGCTGTCGAATTTGGGCTCGCTGGTGGGCTTGCTCAGCTATCCCTTCGCTATCGAGCCGTTCGCGACGTTGCGCATGCAGGCGTGGGTCTGGAGCTGCGCGTATGTGATCTTCGCAATCTGCCTGCTCGTTTATGTCTTCGGGCGGTGGCGGCGCCTGGACATCGATCATGTCCAGACAATGAGCGCAGCAGCTCCACAGAGTGCACCGGCGCGCGGGCGTCTATGCGCTACTGGATCGGGTGCGCCGCTTTGGGTTCCATCCTGCTTTTATCGGTGACGCATCATATTACCGAAAACGTCGCAGCCATCCCGTTTCTGTGGATTGCTCCGTTGAGCCTGTACCTCCTGAGTTTCATCATCTGCTTCGAGGGGCGTTCGGGTCGAGGCTGGTACGAGCGCAGATTCTGGATACTGCCGGCGATGTTGGCCACTCCCGGTCATGGCGTGGGCTCTGTCCGCCTTTGAGCGAGAATCTATCGCTCTACGTGGCGTTGCCAGTGTACGCAGTCGGGCCTGTTGCTGGGCTGCGTCGTGTGCCACGGGGAACTCGCGCGCAGCAAACCCAAGCCGGATTATCTGACCCATTTCTATCTCAGCCTTGCCGCCGGCGGTGCCCTGGGCGGTTTGTTGGTTGGGCTCGTTGCACCCCAGATTTTCAGCGGCTACTGGGAATTGCCGCTGGCATTGATCGCCCTGGCGGGGTTGGGGGCGCGTAGCAGCTCCGGGAAATGCGCTTATTCCCGATAACGCCGCGGATGGGGAAATACATTATTGCGGCCCTTGCTAGCCGGGATGATTCTGCTGCTACTGGGCCTATTGCCCCCTCGTCTGCATCCCTACCCGCAGGAGTGGGCTGGGATCGTAGCGGGGCCCGGCTGCTGGGCCGGCGCCGTCCTGCTGCTCATGCCGGTCCTGCTGCTGCCCTTTCGCGCAGTGGCCGTCACGGCGCTGGTCTGCACCCTGATCTTCGATTGGAGTTATTACCATAGTCATAGTTTCTCCAACGGAACGCAATTGGCGGTGCGCAATTTCTACGGCACTCTTCGAGTGCACGATGCACCCGACGGCGCATGGCATGTGCGATCGCTCGTGCACGGTACCATCAGGCATGGCACACAGATCATGGAGCCGCCGCAAAGCGGAATGCCGACAACCTACTATGGGGCCATCTTCCGGTATTGGCCGCGCCATTTTAGTCGAGCAGGCAATCCATGAGATCGCTGCGCATCGGCTCGATCGGACTGGGTGCGGGAACGCTGGCGGCGTACGGCCGGCCCGGTGATTCATTTCGGATTTACGAGCTCAATCCGGCGGTGATCGACATTGCCGCAGAATCAATTCACCTATCTGAAAGACAGCAAGGCCCGAATCGAGCTGGTGCTCGGTGACGCACGACTGTCGCTGGAACATGAGCTTGCGCAAGGGGCGTTCGACGGGCCGGATCAGCGCTTCGACATCCTGTCGGTGGACGCCTTCTCCGGGGATGCAATTCCGGTGCATCTGCTTACCCGGGAGGCGTTGGCCAGCTATGCGCGCGTCATAACGCCCGATGGAATCATTGCCTTTCACATTACCAATCTTTACCTGGATCTGGCTCCCGTGGTCGGGCAGATCGCGCGCGATGCCGGCTTTCAGGCTGTGCTGGTCGCCGATCGCAGCAATGTATCGCGATGGATGCTACCTTCGGAGTGGGTGCTGCTCACGCGCAGCACGACGCTGCTGCAACAGACGGAGATTGCCGCTCACAGCACTCCCGTGGCAGCACGTTCCAACGTCCCGGTTTGGACCGATCAATTCAGCAATCTCCTTCGGATCCTGAAGTAGCCGGGGAATTACCGATAACTTCATCATTGGTGTTAGTCTTCAGGCAGCTCGGGGAGCGGGCCTCAGCCGACGGCCCGGGAGGGCGCATTTACATAACTTCTGCGCGCTCACTACCCTTGAATATTCATCGGGATTGAGGTGTGCTACCTACACAAGAAGTAGGGTAGAGAATGAAGATGCGAGGGAAATCGCAGACGAATGCTCAGAGGTATCGATTGTTCCACCGCTTCGCATGAGCCTTTCTCGCGGACCGTGCTGGGTAACTTGCCGGTAGACGTTGTTCGACGGCCCCTCCATGATGGCTTCGACTGAGCAGGCCGCAAGCGTGCGCGTCGGAAAGATGGCCTCTTGCTGGATCGCAACCGCGGTACTCCTGGCGATAGATGGCTTGTGGCTTGCCGCGGGCGGTTGGCGCGTCCAACCAGGCGGTCTCGTGGTGCACACCTGCATCATCGCCTGCCTGGCGTCGATTTTGCTGCTGCGTCGATTCAGGGAGGAGCCGCGAGTAGCTCGGACTGTGCTCGCAATGAGCCTGCTGCTGCTGTTCTCGAACGTTGCGGCGGTGTTCAGCTACCTGGTCGTCAGTACCGATGCCCGCCTGGTCGATGACACGCTGTCGGCCTGGGATCACGCTCTGGGCTTCGATTGGTGGTCGCTGTATGTACGCAGTCGCGCGTATCCACATGCCATGCTGATCCTCCAGTGCGCCTACTTCAGTTTATTGCCGCAACTGGTGATCCTCGTCCTGTTCCTGGGCTTTAGCGGGCGGATCGACACATTGACCACATTCGTCGAGCTGTTCGTCATTTCGAGTCTGTGCACCATCCTTATTTCGGGACTGGTTCCTGCTGCCGGGCCATGGATGCTCGCACCTGCGAGAGGCGTCGTGGATGCTCACCTGGTATCGCAATTTGAGCCCATCAGAGCGGGCACGTTGCGAACCATCGATCTGCTCGATATGCAGGGGCTTATCAGCATGCCATCGCTGCACACTATCCTCGCCCTGCTGATTGTCTATGCGATGTGGAGGACTCCGCTACGCTATGCATTCGTGTTGCTGAATGTCCTGACCATCGCGGCGACGCCGATTGTCGGCGGACATTACCTCATGGACCTGCTGGCGGGCGCCGTATTGGTGACGGCCGTGATTGCAGTCCGGACAAGGCAGGGGCTGACGAGGTGAACTCCACCGGCACTACCGTGCTCGCCAGGAAAGGCAAGAATGCGGCGGTCATGCAGTTCTGGCGTGGCGCCAACAGCACGCTGCTGGTTGCCTTCTTTGCCTCGGGTGTCTCGGCCATCACGTATCAGCTGGTATGGCAGCGGGTACTGTTTCGAGTCTTCGGGGTAAACATTGAATCCGTTACCGTCGTGGTGACGGCATTCATGCTCGGCCTGGGCTTTGGTGCCATGGTCGGCAGCTGGCTCGCCGGCCGAAAGACCGCCTCGGCGCTATGGATATTCGCGGCACTGGAGGCGGTCACCGCGGTGTTCGGCCTGGTGTCGCTGAATCTGCTGGAATGGATCGGCTCGACTCTGGGAGAAAGTTCGCTCGCCATCAGGGGGCTTGCGGCGGTCGGCATTCTGCTGGTTCCCACTGGATGCATGGGCGCTACGCTACCGTTGCTGGTCGGATACGCGGTCCGCAGATCGGCGAATGTCGGCGCGGTGACCGGATACCTCTACTACATCAACACATTGGGGGCCGTGTTCGGTTGTGCCCTGGCGGTGATGGGAATCTTTCCCTTTCTCGGACTCGGAGCCAGCGTGCACTTTGCCGCGCTGTTGAACATTGTGGCGTGCGCCGGCGCCGCCATCGCCTCGGTCCGCTCACGCGCAGAGCAGCTCGCGCCGCTCGAACAGCCCGCGGCTTCGCAGGCGTCGTCAGGCCCATCGCGTCTTCGGATCGGTTACCTTGGAGCCTTGACGCTTGCCGGCTGCAGCGGCTTCATAGCGCTCTCGTACGAGATATTCTTCCTGCACGTGACTTCCTTTGCCAGCGGCAGCAATTCCGTTGCTCTCGGGCTGATGCTGGCGGCAATACTTCTCGGCATGGCGTCAGGGGCGCGCCAGGTCGGAGAACAACTGGAAAAGAGCCCGGAAATACCAACGAGGTTTCTTGCCGCCCTGATATGGGCGAGCGTGCTGGGTCTTTCGGTGCTGCCGCTGTTGGCGAAGAGTGCCTTCCTGAGGAAGAACATGGTCTTCGCGCTGCTGCCGATGGCAATACTGATAGCGCGCGCGCTGGGTGCGGTGTTCCCTCTCATGGCGCACATGGCGGTCTCAGCCGACGGCAAGGCTGGCAGCAGGGTTGGATACGTCTACACCACCAACATTCTGGGCTCGACCCTTGGCACGCTGTTGACGGGGTTTGTGCTTACGGACGTAGTTGGACTGCGCGGTCTGGCGCTACTTTTGGCGCTGTTCACGCTGGCGCTAACGCTGGCACTGGCAATGTTGACCGGCCTGTTGCACCAGCGCCGGGTGCTGCGATTGGAGGTCGCAGGAATAGTGGCGGCTGTCGCGCTGATGATGTTTCAGGGTCCGCTCACCAATGGTCTGTTCGAAAGCATGTTGCTGGCGATAGACCGGACCTTCTTCGGCAGGGCGGTGGCGGTAGTGGAGAATCGCAGCGGAATAATCGTGGTATCGCAAAATGGCACGGTCTACGGCGGTGGCATCTATGACGGTGCTTTCAACCTGGATCCGTATCACGATGTCAATGGGATCATCCGGCCCTACAGCTTGAGCCTGTTTCATCCGGATCCGAAGGCTGTGCTCATGATCGGATTGGCGTCGGGTTCGTGGGCGCAAGTCGTGGCGAACGATCCTTACGTGCAACACCTGACGATCATCGAGATCAACCCAGGCTACTCTTCGCTGATCAGGCAGTACTCCCTGGTGCAGAGCCTTCTGAGCAATCCCAAGGTGAGCCTGGTCATCGACGACGGGCACCGATGGCTGGAAGCACACCCGGAAGCGACCTTCGACGCCGTTTTGGCAAACACGACATTTCACTACCGCGCTTACTCATCAAACATGCTGTCGACGGAGTTTGACCAGTTGATTCAGCGTCACCTCAATCAGGGCGGGGTTTATCTCTACAACGCTACTTCATCGATTCGGGCGCAGAGGACCGGATGTTCGACATTCAGGTATGGATACCGCGTCTTGAACAACGTCATGGTCAGTGATAGTCCCTTCGATCTCGATGCCGGGCGCTGGCGCCAGGTTCTCACTGCCTACACCATCGACGGCCATGCCATGTTTCCACAGGAGACGCCGGAGCAAGTGCAAGCTCTGGATGCGATAGTGGCCATGGCGCATGAGGCCAGCGATGACAGCATTGAGCCTGCGGCACGGCGCCTGGAAAGTTGCCGGAGTATCCTGGGGAGAACCAAGGCCCTACCGCTGATCACGGACGACAACATGGGGACGGAGTGGCGCTATCCGTTGCTCCACATCGAGTGATGCGTTCGCAAGCGATATGGCGCTGCCGGCTCAGCGTGGCGAGCGGCCCTTTATCAGATCCACCAGATCACCAACGGTCTTTAACGACACGATCTCGCCGGTGGTGAAGCGCACGCCGAACGCCTGCTCGGAGGCCACTACGATTCGGACGTGAGCGAGGCTGTCCCAGCCAGGCACATCCTGCGCGGTGGTTGCTTTCGTAAGCTGCAGCTCATCCAATCCCAGCAGATCCTCGATCAGCGATGCCAGGCGCTTGAGGATCTCTTCGTCATTCATTGCCGCCCACTCCCGTGCACCATCCGCCTGCAGCAAGTCATTGCGCGCCCATCTGCGCGGCCGCCCAGCGGGAGACCTTGGCGCGTAGCTGCGCCTCGTGCTGTTCGAAATTGTCCGAGCTGATCTGGCCGTCGCCGTCGGCAATCATCTGCGCTTCGAGCCGGTATGCCGCCGGATCGATCAGATGCAGTGTATCGAAGTAGTGTCCCAGATTGCCGGACAGGTTGTCGTTCGCGTCGAGTGCAAGCACCCTGGTGTCCTGCGCGCCCGACTCATCGACGGTCGATACCACGCACTTCTCGAACACCATAAACTGATCGAACACCGGTCCATCGATCAGGGCATCATGGGTCGGTGGGCGGTGGTCAATCCAATCGTAGTAAAGAATATACGGAACGGGAGGGAACACCAGATCTACCGCCACGTGGCTGTTCGCCATCTGCTGGAGAAAGGGCTCAAGAACAGTTCGCAGGTAGGGTATTTGCCCGCAGGAGAGCCCGGAGCTTGCGAACACGTCGTCACCATGGCGATGGAGCGCTTCCTTGAATCGTCGCATCGCGTTGGAGGATTGCGTGAGCGGCGCGCCGCCGAGCATATAGTCGGGTAGCGCCAGCGCTGACCACATGCGCAGATCGTACGTGCCGTCGGCGAGGGCATGTATCGAGGCCAGCGCCGTGGTCAGACTGAAGTCTGACCCATGACTCCAGTCGGTATCTCTCAAACCCTGCAGGATATCTCCACTCGGGCTGCGGCGATGCCCCTTCTCCTGGAGCGTGAAGTCCATGAAAAGTATGACGCGCTTCAGGCCAGGTACTCGCGCGATCTTCGGAAGTATCAGTGGCATATCGGGCGGTCGAGGGGCGACATAGCTCAGGTTCACCGGATTCAGTGCGCCCGGAAATACTTCCCGCATGAGACTCTGATCGATTGCCATGGCCGTCGAGCCGCCTAGCAGGATCACTTCATGAGGCTTAGCGGTAATGACGTTCAGCAGGCGAGTCCATTCATCGTCGGGGTAACGGTGCTCAGCCAGCTCATAGGGCGGGTGGGTACGCCGCACTTCGTAGGGATCGATGGCAACGATGATCCAATAGGCCGCAAGGCCGAAGAGCCAGGGCAGAATCACCAGTCCTGCATAGCCGGGGCTGCTGCGTTTGACGGGCGGCGCGCTCAATCAGAACCCTCCATAGTCGAAAGGCGTCGGCAGCTTGAGCGAGCCGACGACGATAAGTCCCATTAGCAGGGTGAAGGTTGCCCAAATCAGGGTCGGACGCCAGGCCAGGCGCATCCACCTGGGCGTCGTTGTCGGCACCGTCCACGTCAGAATGCCCGGGTGGCTGCCATGCAGGAACTCATAGACATTGGGGCATAGCCAGATGATCGTCATGGCGACCACAAGGTAGATGACACAGGGTCGCGTAACCAGCAGCTGGCCGGAAGGGGTGAGCCAGTTATTGCCAAAGCTGCTCATCAAATTCCAGAAGGCGCCCGGTGTCGAGGACCGGAATATTGCAAAGCAGATGAGCAGTGGCACGAACATCAGCGCCTGCCCGGCCCGAAGACGAAATCCATCGGAGGTGCGCTTCACGAACCGCTTCCACTCACGCGTCAGCCGGATCTCGGTCTCAAGGATGAACCAGACTCCTTGAGTAAGTCCGAATATCACATAGGTCCATTTGGCACCATGCCAGACGCCGATGACCGCGAAATTCGCCAGCAGCGGCAGCCAGCTCGCGACCGCCTTGTTCCAACCGGCCCGTAAATGATGCTTCATCGCGAAGCGCGTGCCCGCTATGGCCAGTGGCGAGAACAGCAGCCTTGCCACCACTCGAGTCAGCGTAATGTGCCAGCGCTTCCAGAAATCGATGACCCCTGCGGCACGCAGCGGCGAATTGAAGTTTATTGGCAGTTCCAGGCCGAACAAGCGCGCGACGCCGATCGCGATATCGGAGTAGCCGGAGAAATCGAAGTACAGCTGCGCGTAGAAGGCGACCATCCCCATCAAGGCCTCAATAGGCACGATGTGCTGTCCGGCGCTGGCGGCACCGAAGATTGGCGCCACGATGTGCGCATCCAGCGGATCGGCCAGCAGTAACTTCTTCGCCAGCCCGAAGCTCATGATCATGAGACCGACTTGCAGATCGGCCACGCGCAGCTTGCCGAAGATCTTGCGTTCCATTTGCGGCCCGATCTCCGACAGGTAGGCGATCGGACCGATGATCAGATTGGGGAACATCAGGCTGAACGCGCCCAGCCGCAGTTGCTGCGTGGGTTTCGCCGCCGAAAATGCCAGCGCCTCCGGACGCTTCTGGAAGGCGTCGAACAGCATCACCGAGCGCTGAAAGGTGAAGAACGAAATCGTTACGGGCAGGGCGGTTGCGATCAACCTCACCAGCGGCGTCGCGCCCGGGATGGCTTCAAAAACGACGCCGTACTTGAGTACGAACAGCACCCCGAGATTGAACAGCAGACCGCCGAGGAAAATCCTCCATCGCAGAGGAGCGCGCTCCAGGTTCGATGGCCGCACGAGCGCAAAGAAGGCGCAGTGATTCACCACGGCACTGGTCATCACCAGGGTGACGAATGGCCAGCCGTAGGGAATGCAAAAGATCACCGATGCCAGGATCAGGATGGCACTGCTTCCGGCGGCTCCGTACAGTCGCCCGGCGATGGCGAACACCAGCAGCGTGACCGGCAGGAACGAGAACAGGAAGGCAGGATCGAGGAAGCTCACGCGCCGGCCCGAAAGGGTAAGCCTGGTGCAGCGTGATTGGCGACCTCGAGTCGATATCTGACCGCGCCGCGCTCGTCGACCGAGATCCTCGAGAATCCCAGCCGGTCGTAATGTTCTGCGACCATGGAATTCTTGGCAGTCGGCAGATAGGTTGCGAGATATAGGGCAGCGCGGGCCGCCGCCGCCTCATCCACCAACGCCTTGAGCATTGACCATTCGACCTTGCGTCCCAGCACCCGGCAGCTCATCAGCCAGGTGTCAATGTCCCAGCTGCCGTCGGATTGGGTCTCCGGCGATCATGACGCCGATGAGCCCGAAATCGCCGAACCGGTCCTCGAAGCCGCGTTTGGAACGTGTGCTTGGACCGGTCCGATTCGAGCGATGCCACTTCCGGTTCGGAATAGCGGCTGCGTGGTAAGGTTGAATTGATTCGACTTGTTGATCAGTTGCGCGATGCGTGGCCGGTTCGCGGCATCAAACGGCTTTATGGCTGATGACCATCTCCAGCGACTGGAGATAGTCGCCCAGGTCGCGCGCCTTGGCTTTGACTTCGGCGCGCAATGCATTTGCCGCATAGCTTTCGGCTCGCGTCCGGTCCTCGTCAGAATACGACACGGCTTCAAAGTAACCCGCGGCGCAGAGGAGAGCCGGATATTGGGCCGGCTCGTTGCCGATTTCGGGAACGCCACCAGAGGCAGTGCGGCGCGCACCTGGGCGCGTTCGGCGGCATTATCGTCAAGCAGTACCAATGCTTCGATACCGATCTCGCAGCGAGTTCGCGATGGCTTCGAGATTGCTCGGCTTGTCGAGCCAGTTGGCCTGAAATACCGCGATATCCGATTCCTTCATCAGCATCTCGGGGTGCTCGTCGGAATACCGAGCGGGCGGTCTGCTCATCATTCTTGGAGCACACGGCGAGAATGATTCCGCGTCGCTTGAGATCGAGCGCCAGGCGCTGAATCTCCAGAAAGGCCTCGCCTTCAGCGCTTCCCGGGCCGATACGCAGCCCCTCCAATCCGTCATCTCCGACGACTCCGCCCCATAGCGTGTTGTCGAGGTCCAGCACCAGACATTTGCGGGAGGTACCGCGAATTGCGCCAATCAGCCGCCCGAGCCAATCCGCGTACAGCGGCACGGCACGCTGAAGCCATCGGTAGCTTGTAGAGAGTCCAGGCAACCGGATCGTGAAATCGCGCAGCGCCCACCATATCGCATAGAGCCGACACATCGAGCAGGTAGCAGCCGCGATCGCGCACGAGCGTCCGCAATGCCCCGGTTCAGAGCGTCCGCGTCGCGCCCGGTTCCCATGACGCGCCGGTCAAAGCTGCCGAAAAGCGGTTGGACCGGCATCGCGATCGTCTGGACGATGATCGGCGCCGACGCGGCGCTCTGCAGGGCATCGATGAGCTCAGTCAGGCGTGTCAATGCGGCCGAAACCCGGTCACCGGCGCCGGGCGCTGGAGTTGCCAAGCCCGTACCAGCGATAGTCGAGCATCAGCAATATGGCGTCCGGACTTGCCACGGTGCAGCTCCGAATCGCGATCGATGGCCTGCTGAAACACCTGATCGTAGGGTGCAAGCTTCACTTCGAGGGCGATGCGATGTCTGGCGGCGGCAATCGGCAGTTCGAATCCGCAATCAGATCGGCGGTTGCATTCGACAGTATGCTCAGCCTGAACGGAATCAACGGCGACAGATCGGTACCGCTTGCCCGCAGACGATTCAGTGCGCCGTTGAAGCTGCCGGCGAGCGCAGAATCGGCACGATGCGTGGCAAGCGCGTGAAGAAGCTCGCCGCATCGCCCGGAATCGGCCTGAATCGCCCGCACTCGCTGGCGAAAGTCGGTCGGCGCGGCGGCGAGCCACCCGAGATCCAACGGATCAAAGGCCGATGCCGGAGCTGAGAGCACGCATTCGGTGGCGAACGGCTCATCGAGGCCTTCGCAACGCTTCAGATGTGGCAGGTCCGGTTCCATACTGTGCGAGCCACTGCACGGTCGTCTGCTAAGCCCTGGTGCAAGCCTTATCTAATCGTTCCCTGACACACGGGGTATCTGCTGCAGATCCATAGGCTTTGCGCAGCCGAGCCGGTATTTCTCGCCGCCCGCTGCGTCATCATGCTGCCGCATTGTGGACAAGCTGTACGCGTTCGCGCAGGCGGTCGCCTGCGCGCGTTGGGTCCGGTGGCAGCCTGGGCCTCGGCCTGAGCCTGGGCCTTCCTGGCCTGTATCGCCGCTGTGGCGAGCTGCGTCGAGTTCGTGGCGAGCGCAACCAGCGTTTTTACATCCACGCCGAGGTGCTGCAGATCGACCCGAAGTTGCGCGCGAAGCTCATGCAGCCGGGTGAGTTCCGGATCCCTGGTGGCCAGCAGCGCGGAGACTCTGTTGGCTGCGTTGTCGAGGTTGGTGCGACCAGCCAGCAGCATGCGTCGCAATGTCGCGGCCCGGTCCTCGATCTCGGCTCGAATCCGGCCTGTCTCGGCGCGATCCTGCTCGCTCTCCTTGGCGTCGTAGACAAACTGACTCTCGAGCCGCTTTCTCCAGCTGAGTAGTCCGCTGGTATCTGCGTGCGCAAAGCCCGGTACGTTCAGAAATTTGCTTTCCGCGACATCGGCGGCCGTGTCGATGCCGAAGGAGGCGAGGGCAATTTCCTGTGCCGGACCGATGCCACGGATATTGGCGCGGCGAATCTCGAAGCGATCCAGATACGCGTGCAGTTGCCTGACGCGCCGACCGCGCTCATAGGCCAGTAGCTGCAGCTTCTCCTCGGACGCGAGGCTCTCGTAGATGTCCCTGGCGCTTCGCAGCTCCTGCAGCAGCTCTTCGATCGCGGCGACGCCGGTTTTGGTTCGCCAAATATTGAGGGCCGCGAGCCACTTCTGCTCCAGCTCCACGTATTCGCGCTTGAGGTTCTCGAGGAACGAGCGACCCCGCCAGCGGCCCAGCCGGACACGGCTGCTGGGGCGTATGGTCGTGGCAGGCAGTGCTGGCAGCCAGCGAATCGTGGACTGGGGAAAGGCTGCAATCTGCTGCCAGATGGCAGCGAGATTGAAGCCGCCGGCGCCCGGATCAAAGGCGTGCAGGGTTCGCTCAGCCGGCGGAATGAACGAGACGAATAGCGTGGCTCCAAGCGCGGCCTCCATGGCACACCATGGGCATTCCTGCGCCTGCGATGGATGCCAATGGAGCTTCTGTACCGCGCATCGAACCAGAGACTCCTCGAGGGTGCCGAGCAGGTCGATCCACTGCTGGGCGGACGGTCTGGCATCGACTGTATTGCGACCGAATGCCGTTTCGAATGCGTCAGCGATCTCTTCCGGAAATGCGGACAGCGTTGGCGTGCCCGGAGGCTGCGCCATGCCAACGTCCCTCTGCTCGGAGTAGACGAAACGGAAGTCCTTGATTGAGTCATACAGGGACGGTATCTCTCCGCGCCGCACGCTGCCGACGAACGGATGCCGCCCCATGAACAGCAACTGAAAGATGACGATGGCCAGCCCGAAGGCATCGTGGTTTGCGGTTCTTGGAATCTTCGCCAGCGATACGCCCTGCAGCTCAGGGGGTGTGTACTCGGGCACGCCGACGCGGCAGAAGAAGGTCTGATCGCCGTCGGTAACCTGAAAACTGTCGGAATCGATCAGCGCGACGGTGGCCGCCTTGGAAATGAGGATACTCGACTGGTTGATATCGCCGATGACGCAATCGATGGCGTGCACGGAAGCTATCGCCTTGGCGATGTTCTGTGCGGTTCGGACCAGAAAGCGGTAGTCCGCCTGTGGGAAGTGAATCTTCCTGGAGCCTGGCGAATACAGTTCGTGCAGAGGTTTGTGCCCGAGCGCGTTCCTCATCAGGAAGCCCGAGAACCGTCCCGTCTCGTCGCGCGCGACCGACAATGGAAAGGCGACCTGCGGTGCCTTGCTGGCCATGCCGCTGCGGATCATGACCTCCACTTTCTGCTCGCGCTCGATCAGATCCGAGACGGTGTAGATCTTTACGGCGTTCGCTTCCTCACGCTCGAGACTGAAGACCTCTCCTTCACCGCCCTTGCCGAGGCGAGGTCCGAGCTGAAGCCGGCGTTGATCGACGAATATGGCGGGTGGTGCTCATCGCCGCACCGCCAGAACCAGGGTCTTGTCGTCATCGGAGCGGCTGTTGATGCTTTCACCGCCGAGGAACGAACCGAGCTTCCCCGAAAGCTCAATGTCCTTTCCCGACGCTTCGCTGCCGTCGACCGGGGCAATGATGCTATCGAAAAAGGGCGCGAACGGCTGGCGCGCGCGCAGATCGAGCGCGAGTCTTTCGATGCCGTCCGAGAACACGGAGATCGCGGATATCGGTCGCGGATGGCGGACGATGGAAACATTCGGCGCCGGATCGTCGGTGATGAATGCCGTCATCGAGGCGTATTCGCCATGGAATGGCCACGACGGCGCGATCCATTCCTTGGTCTCCAGGTCCCTGAGGACCGCACAGCCGTCGCCGACGTGCAGCACGACGGACTCGTGTCCAATCGATATCAGAAATACCAGTGTCGCCGCGAAATCGCGGGGCTCGAGATTGCGGCGCGAGGCCGCCGCACTGACCAGTTCGCGCGCCTCCGCGAGCCATTGAGCGAGCAGTTCGTCGGTTGGCAGCGTGTCGGTGCCGGCGAAGTGCCCGCGGACGCGCAGCGTGAGCGCCCGGCAGACCAGCGAGGCGCCTTCGCCACCGAAGGTGGCGCTTCCGGCGCCATCAGACACGACTATGACGATGGGCTTGCTCGGTGTACGAGCCACGAAGCACTTGAACGCGTCCTGCAGCCGCGTGTCTGCCCTCTCGTGCGCTGCGCCGCGGCGACAGGCGGCTGCCCATGTCCAGCCGTCATGCGTCATTCAGCGGTGGCCCAGCCCGACGGCGCCACGGGATTGCTGAGCTGTACTGGCTCGCCAGGGTTAGATTTCGATACCGAGCCGAGCGAGCTCGACAGCCACGCGAACAGGTGACGAAACGCCAGGCCCTTGAGTCGCAACGGCGCCCGCACCGAGATCTCCTTGAGCGTGTCCATGTCCGCGCCCTCGACGCCGACTGCGTACAGCATGAACTCCTTTTTTCGCTCGCCATCATGAATCGCGCGCGCGGCATTGGACCAGGAGTCGGTCGGGCTGCCGTCGGTGATCAGGAATATCCAGGGCCGGTAGTAGGAAATGCCGTGTGCCTTGTAGACGTTCTTGCGCGCACGCAGCAGTTCGAGCCCGTGAGTGATCGCCTCACCGATCGGCGTGTCGCCGTTCGCCTGCAGGTCTGCCGGCGTGAATTGCGTTGCCGACGTGAAATCACACTGAACCTGGACCGGCCCGAACGTAAGCATGGCCACCTCGACGCGCTTGGAAGCAAGCGCATCCGCCTTGAGTTCCTCGGAGAAGGCCTGCAGTCCGGAATTCAGTTCATCGATGGCATAGCCGCGCATCGAACCGGAAGTGTCGAGCAACAGCAGACACGCGCAGCGAGGCTCCGGATTATCAGCGAACTCAGCGCCACTGAAGATCACCTGATCGAATGACTTTGGCATTTAGCGATCCTTTTCAATCGAGGAAGACAGCCGCGCGGACGTGCGAGCACGGGCTCGTCTTAAGAAGATGCCGGCGTAAATCCCTGTCAATTATTGTCATCACAAAACCCCACTTTTCAATGTGTTATACGCTATTCAGGGGGTGCTTTGGAGCGTATTGAACAACACGTGTGTGAACTATGGTGGGAGTCATGGCGTCGTGGGTACCGTCTGCTGACGCTCGCACCTTTTACATAAGCAGTGTCGCCAGATCGTCGGTTAACGCGACAGGTCACTTATCTGTTGCGATGCCCTGAGTCGACCAGAGCGCTGGTGATGGGCCCCGAGTACACGAGCGCACTGACCGCCTGTGAGAAGGGCTCTACCGGGTGCGAGCTGCAGTAGGTATCAAGCCAATAAACCGCCTGGTCGAGTTCCGAGGTGCCGAGCACGTCATTGGTGTGCAGCGAGATGGCATTGACGCCCGACAAGTAGCCGCCAAGCCATTGTATGAATTCTTCACTATCGATGCTCTGGGGGCCCCGTGCTGCGATATAGGACTGGCAGGGCTTGAATCCAGAGCCGTACCGGGTCACCTCGACGGAATGGGCGCCCGCCGCAGAGGCGGCGCCGAACATCAAGGTGCCCGCCGCCGCGGCGAACTGCGCCGAGGGCTTGTGACGGCAGATCTCATCGAGTCGTACCATCGCCGTGTTGATGTCCGATGGTCCGAGAATGTTGTTATGGCGGTTCGAGGTGGCATTTGCTCCCGAGAAGTAACCGACCAGCCAGTCGATGAACGGCACAACCTCCGCGGAACTCTCTTTTGCGCGCGCATCCAGATAGGTTGCCGCACGGTATCAGCCCGGTACCGTAGGTGGTGACATCGGCGCTCCTGGCTTCGAATGTCACGCCCAGCAGTAGCAGGCAGCAGACGATCGTGGCTCGCGCGTTCATTGTTGTCTCCCAGCGGATCGCAGGCCGGCAAAAATCAGATCCTCACTTGAGTCTAGGTGTGGCCGACTGAAGGCGCTGGAACGCTATTGCATGCGTTGGCCATACATTGCACCATCGTGGAAGCCCGCGTTATGGAATTGCCGGCGCCGTGTCCAGGCGGCATCTGGTAGCCTGATCCGAGCGAGGGCGTACGTATGACCAGAACATCTGCTGATTTCAGTTGGCGTCTGCACGCCGCACGGGCCGCCGTTTTCGTGGCGCTCGGCTGCGTCGCTTGGGCGCCCGCGCCTGCCCACTCCCTGTCACAGGGGCTGATCAGTTCGATTCCGATCGAGGGCGCGACCTTGAATGGGCCAATGGCCATCGCCGTGGATCGCTCGGGCGACGTTTTCATCGCCGACACGCTCAACAACGTCATCCGGGAGATCGATCCGAACGGCAAGGTCACGACCGTGGCGGGCGACGGCCGGGCGAAGTACAGCGGCGACGGCGGTCCGGCGACGCTGGCAAGCCTCAATCACCCCTCCGGCATTGCGTTTGATGCCAAGGGCAACCTCTACATCAACGACGAGAACAATTTCGTAGTCCGGAGAGTCGGGACCAATCAGGTCATCACCACCATCGTGGGAACCGGCAAAGCGGGCTATAGCGGTGACGGCGGACCGGCGGCCAAGGCGCAGATCGCCGGCGCGATCGGGCTCACCGTGGATCGGGAGGGTAACCTCTACATCGCCGATACCGGCAATTGCGTGATTCGGAAGGTGAATCGCAAGGGCGTCATCACCACCGTGGTGGGGAATGGGTCTGCGGCCTACAGCGGAGATGGCGGTCCGGCGCTGCTGGCCGGCCTGCGTTATCCGACCGACGTGGCGCTCGGACCCGACGGCGACCTTTATATCGCCGACTATTTCAGTGCCGCGGTTCGAAAGGTGAACAGCTGCGCAGTTCATCACAACGGTGGCGGGCAACGGTACCCAGGGCTACTCCGGAGACGCCGGGCCGGCGAGGCAGGCCAGCCTGCACGGTCCGGTCCGCGTGGTACTGGACGCTGGCGGCAACCTGTACATCGAGACCGACGGCGATGGCCGTGTCCGGCAGGTCAATACCGACGGCATCATCCATACCATCGCCGGCAACGGCAAGCTGGGGTTAAGCGGAGACGGCGGCCCGGCGGCACTGGCGAGCCTGCACGGCCCCTATGGCATGGCGATCGACCGGCGAGACACGCTGTACCTCGCCGATACCGGAAACAACCGGGTGCGAGTGATCAACGGGGTCGCATTTCCGATCAAGGTGCCGTTGTCGAATGTCTCGCCGGGGCCGAAGCTCGTGGACGACATTGAAATCGGCACCTTCATTAGCGGCACCGGCATCGCCGACTGGTTCTTCGAGCTGCCGACTGATGCCACCGTTTCGTTTCGCTTTGCCGGCGGCGGTACGACGGACATGCGCCTGTACCGGGTCGGAAAGCCGTTCAAGTCGGTCGAGAATCCCGATAGCCTGGCGCTCGAGGCCGGAACGTACTATCTCGAAAGCCATTCCGCTGTGCGCGCAACCGTCGTGCCCCAATCCGACGTGACGAACCCGACCCCACCGGCTCAGTAGATCAGCGGCAGGATTCGCCAACGGGTCTGAAGCGAGTAGCCTGCATAGCTGGGGTCGCGCGACAGCACGCGTTCCTCGGCTTCGATGCGCAGCAGCTCCAGAATGATGAACGTTACATAGATGATGACGTTGAAGAGCGTGATGTTCTGCAGCAGAAACGCACCAAAGGACAAAAAATAGCCGGCATAGATCGGATGGCGAATAAATCGGTACAGCCCACCCCTCTTGACGCCACGATTCGCTGCAACTAATCCAAAGCTCTGATTGAGGCTGAACAGTCCCGTGAGCGAGATAGCCATTCCAGCGATCTGCACCGCCAGCAGCGCGACGTGATCGTGCACAACGGGCGCGGGGCGCATCAGCATGATGAGATAGGATCCGAGCAAAGCGATCATCCAGTCGTAGAGCGATCCATTGGTTTCTTTCGGCATCGGTCGGGTTACCGAGAAGAAAATCACCGCGGCCTCGAACAGTGCCACGTACAGACTGCTGATGCGGTGCCTCAGCAGGAAGTCGCTCAACATCACGAAGTTATAGACGAGCCCAGTCAGACAGAGCAGTCCGTTACCGAAATACTCCCAGCCCTTGCGATGTGCGGCGAGGAATGCGTCGGTAGCGCTGCTGGCCGACGCCGGAGCGGCAAATCCAGGATCCCGCAGAGGTGAATTCATTGCGAAGCGTTCACGCGCTGCTGTGCCAGTGCCGCGTCCCGATGTGCATCGGCGTAATACACCGGAGACGTCCGCGCCGCCAGTTCGAAGTATTTGACCGCCGTCGCGTTGTCACCATTCTGCATGGCGAGCTTCGCGACCGTGTCGTAGGCGATCGGCGGGTCAACCGCCCGCAGCATGCTGTCGATCGCTTCCGAATAATGCCGGTGCTTCGCCTGTATCTGCCCCAGGAGACTGAGCGCCTGGGGCACGCTGCCGCGTTCCGTCGCAGCCCGCAGTGTCGTCTCGGCGTCAGCGTAATCGCCGCTGTCGAACAGCAGTTGACCGCGGTGCAGCGCCGGCATGGGCTCCTGGGGAGCCAGGGCCACAGCTTGCTGCAGATGCTGCAGTCCTGCCGCGGTTTGGCCGTGATGACCCTCGGCGACCCCGAGTCCATCCAATACGTGCCAGTCCGTGCTGCCGGAAGCCGCGCTGCGGTCGAGCCAGCTTAGAGCTTTGTCTTCATCGTTCTGCTGCAGATAGAGCAGGCCAAGATGGCCCGTGATCAGTGCATCATCCGGTTTGACCCCGGCCGCAAGCTCGAAGGCACGAGTCGCCAGCTCCGGTTCGTCGCGCTTCTCTTCGATCGAACCCAGCTTGCAGAGCGTATTGAAGTCCCGTGGCCGGAATGAAAGGGCCTGCACGTACATGTAAATGGCCATCTGTACATCGCCCCCCTCCCAGGCCGAGTCGCCGCGCGCTACGGCGTCGTCAAAATTCTTGGCAAGCTTTGACGACAGCACCGATTTCTTGCTCTTGGCTTTCCGGCTCGTGGAGTCGGCCGAACCAGCCGAAGCGTCAGCCGTTGTCGCCACAGCGGACCCGGATTGCGGTTCGGCTGTTACTTCAGCCGGCTTGGGCGAGCTCGCGCATCCGGCACACAGAAGCAGCGCCAGGCAGGTCGCCGATCGGATTCGCCACAAGAAATTCGTCAAGTGCTGCATTTACCCACCCTGTTCAGTGACCGCCGAATACCTTCATTAGGCGTATGATCGCCGGGCCGACGGCCACGACGAAGAAGCTCGGAAAGAAGCAGAAGACCATCGGAAAGATCATCTTGGTGCCTAGCTTGGCAGCTTTCTCCTCGGCCAGTTGAGTGCGCTTGTCACGGAATTCCTCGGAATACACACGCAGAGCATCCGCGATGCTGGTGCCGAAGCGCATGGTCTGTATCAGGACGCCGACCAGACTGCGGATATCGGCCAGTCCGGTGCGCGTGGCCAGATTGCGCAGCGCCAGCTCGCGATCCATGCCAGCCTGCATCTCGGCATTCACGCGCTCGAGCTCCGTGGCCAGCTCGGGATAGCTGACGTGCAGCTCCTGCGCCACACGCTGCAGTCCCGCGCCCAGCCCAAGGCCCGACTCCACGCAGACGACCAGCAGGTCGAGTGCATCGGGAAATGCGTGCCGCAGGACGCGCTGCCGCCTCTCGACCATACGATTCAGAATGAAATTCGGCAGCGTCAAGCCAAGTAACGCGGCCGCCGCCGCGAACATCACCGGGTGGTACGACCTCGGCAGCCACGCCGAGGCGAACATGTAGGCCGCGAAGAACAGCACTGCCAGCACCGTCTTCAGCCCGTAAAAAACGGCTACCGCATCCGGTGACTGAAAGCCCGCCTTGATGAGGCGATCCTGCATGGACCCAAATTCTTTGTTACTGCTCGGCATCACGTAGCGCGCGAACGGCTGTACGGCGGCGGTGACTACCGCACCCCAGTCCCGGGTAGTCTCAGCGGCCACGGTTCCCACCGCGCCCAGACGACGCCGCGCAGGGTTGGCCGCCCAGCTGAGCACGGCCAGCAGGCCACGCGCGAACATGAAGGCGGCGACGGCAACAATAAGGATGAGAACCAGCCGATTCTCCAGCAGGTCGGACACCATGGTCGACATTTGGGATAGAAAATTCATACCGATACCCCTAGACCTCTATCCGCAGCAGGCTGCGGATCCAAAGCGTACCGAGGAAGGTCAGCACAATCGCAATCTCAATAAGCTTTTTGCCAAGCGGCTCATGCACCAGCACCGGCAGGTAGGTCGGCACGGTGATTGAGATCGTGCCGAACATCACCAGCGGCACCAGTGCCAGCACCCAGACGGACAGGCGTCCTTCGGCCGAGAGCGTGCGCACCTTGCGGAAGAAGCGGAACCGTCCGCGCACCACTTTGACGATCTGCTCGAGGATCTCGGCGAGATTGCCGCCGGTCTCACGCTGCAACAGCACGGCCGTGACGAAGCTCATCATCGTGACGCTGGGCACACGGTCCAGCATCGCCAGCATGGCGCGGCGCACGTCGTTGCCGTAATTGATGTCGGCAAAGGCGAGAGCGAATTCCTTGGCAATGGGTTCATCCATGTCCTCGGCGACCAGCTTCAGGCCGGAATTGAACGGATGTCCGGCGCGCAGCGCCCGGCGCAGCGCGTCGACCGCTTCCGGCAACTGCTCCTCAAGCTTTGCCGCCCGGCGATCGCGAGCGATGCGCAACTTGAAGAAAGGCACGCTGCCACAGACGGCGGCGGCGGCGAGGGCGGCAAGCAGGCTACCGACCAGTACGCCGCAGACCAATCCGCCGGCGATGGCGAGCAGGATCGAGGTGATGACGAGCTGATGCGGCAGTACGGTGCCGCCGGCCTGCTCGATCAGCCGCGCCAGGTGATCCATCATCGGCAGGCTCTCGAGCTTGCGCTGCAGCGGCGTAAGCTCGCGTAGAAACTTCTGGCGGAGCACGGACGACGGGCTCTGATCGCCGAGCTCGGCCTCGATGTCGGCCAGGCGTCGCTTCAGAGTTCGGCGATTGCGGCTCTGGTCGCCGAATGCCGGGATCATCAGGCCCTGCACCAGCAGGAATACCGCGCCCGCGACCAGGAGGATGAATATGAACACCCCTGTGGACATCTGATGCTCCTGGAGTCTATTGACGATAGAGCGAGTGCGGCAGATTGATGCCGCGAACGCTCAACTTCTTGTGAAAGGCAGGGACCACGCCGGTGGGCACCAGCGCCCCCATGATGGCGCCATTGTCGTCGAGGCCGGTGCGCTTGAAAGTGAATATCTCCGACATGGTGATGATTTCGCCCTCCATGCCGTTGATTTCCTGCAGGCTGACGATGCGCCGTTTGCCGTCCTCGCCACGCTCCACCTGGATGATTGCATGGATCGCTGAGGCCATCTGCGCACGTAGCGCCTTGGACGAAAACTGCAACCCAGTCATCGCCACCATGGTTTCGATGCGCGAGAAGGCGTCGCGTGGGGTGTTGGCATGCACGGTAGTGAGTGAGCCTTCGTGGCCGGTGTTCATGGCCTGCAGCATGTCCAGCGCTTCGGCGCCGCGAACCTCGCCGATCACGATGCGGTCCGGACGCATACGCAGGCTATTGCGCACCAGGTCGCGCTGGGTGACTTCGCCGCGGCCTTCGATGTTGGGCGGCCGCGTCTCCAGGCGCACAACGTGCGGCTGCTGCAGCTGCAGCTCCGCGGAGTCCTCGATCGTCACGACGCGCTCGGAGCGCGGAATGAAGCCCGACAGGATGTTCAGCAGCGTCGTTTTGCCGGCGCCCGTGCCTCCCGAGATCACGAGGTTCAGACGCGCTGTGACCAGGCCGCGCAGCACGTCGGCAACAGCAGAAGTAATGGTACCGACAGTCAGCAGGTCATCGATCGACAGCAGCTCGACCCCGAACCGGCGGATCGACAGGATCGGTCCGTCCAGCGCCAGGGGAGGAATGATGGCGTTGACACGCGAGCCATCGGCTAGCCGGGCATCGACCATCGGCGAGGATTCATCGACGCGACGTCCGACCGCCGAGACGATCCGATCGATGATGTTGAGCAGATGCTGGTCGTCGTGGAAATGGACTTCGGTCAGCTCGAGCTTGCCGCGGCGCTCGACGT
Organism: uncultured Gammaproteobacteria bacterium; assembly: GCA_963735775.1. Classification (GTDB taxonomy): domain Bacteria; phylum Pseudomonadota; class Gammaproteobacteria; order Steroidobacterales; family Steroidobacteraceae; genus FEN-1191. The sequence goes on from CAVTMG010000002.1 coordinate 382,306, forward strand.
ACACCTGCTTGGCGCCGTTCACAAGTATGTCCGAGATGGTGTTATCGGCGAGCAACTGCTCGAGTGGGCCGTGACCCAGCACCTCGTCCTCGATTCGGCGCACGATGAATTGCCGCTGGCCCATGCTGAGCGGCGCGGCGGCATCGACGATCAGCCGCATCGCTATTTCGCGAATCTGGGCACGAGCCTTGGACTCCTCGACCGAGCTCAGCATCGACAGGTCGAGCACCTGCAGCAGCTTGTCGTGGATGCGCTGCTTCCACTCGAGCTCGAGCGGCGTCAGCGTCCGGATTTTGTCGTTGCCGGCGGCAATGGCGTCGGCGATGCCGGCGCGTTGTTTCAGGGTGGTAGGGTTCACTATTCAGCTCCCGGGGAAATACGTAGCACGCGCCGCAACAGGCCGCTGCGCGGCATGCTGTCTTCGCCGGTGAGCGCGAACGCCACCTGGCGCAGGCCGCGTACCACGGCCGAATTGCGATCGCCGTCATAGAGCGGCACGCCAGAGTCGGCGCTCTCCAGCGCGGTGCGATACTGACTGGGTATGAGCAACGGCGCGTTCGCGGCGAGGGTACGACGGATGTCGTCGATTTCCACCAGCGCCTCCTTGGCGTAGCGATTGATCACGAGGCGAACCCGGTCGGGCGGCACGCCGAGTTCGTTTTTCAGAATCTGCAACAGGCGCACGGCGTTGCGGACGTGCAGCAGGGACTGCTGCATGACCAGCACGACATTGGTCGACATGCTGAACACCGTGGCCGCGAGGCCGTCGAGTACGTGCGGCAGATCGAAAATGACATGCTGATGATGGGCCGTGAGCACGTCGATGAGTCGGGCGAGGCGCGCCGTGGAGACGTCCTTAGACAGCACCGCAGAGCCACCGCTCGAGCACAGCAGCCTGAGCCCACTGCGATGTTTGGCGGAGAAGCCTGCGAGCGCAAACTCGTCCATACTGTCGGCGGCATCCAGGGCCTGCAGCAACCCGCGCTCGGGATGCAGGTCCAGATAGTGCGATAGCGGCGCGAAGTTGAGATCGAGATCCACCAGAATCGGTGCCGAGGCGCCGATGCGCTCGGTATCGCCGGCCATGATGCGGGCGACGTTCGCGGCCACGAACGACGTGCCTGCCCCACCGGCGGCGCCGACGATCGCGTGCACCACGCCTGACACGCCTGCGGGTCGGGCCACTCGCTTGGCTTCGTCGCGGACGCGATGCAGCACCTCGATCAGTTCGTGGGCCTGCACCGGCTCGGGAAGGAAATCCTTGGCTCCGGAGCGAATGGCCAGGCGCATGGCTTCGGTGTCACCGGGAGAACCGACCACGACCAGTGGCGGGCGCGCTATGCCACCGGTCGCTGCCCAGTCGGACAGCTCTGCCAGATGCTCAGCGTCGAGCCGCAGTACGACGATATCCGGCTGAAACGCCAGCCCGTGCAGCGGATCCCCGTTGCCGTTGCTGATCAGGCGGGTATGCACGTCGAAGCCGCTCTGCTGCTTCAGGCACTCTTGAAGGTCCTGAAGAGCGGATGCGGTGCGCGATGCGAGCAGAACTTTGATCATCTATTGCCTCATCAACCGCATGGAGTGAACCCTGTGCCGGATACCCCAAGGCTCTCGCGCGGCAGGGTCGTGGTAAACGCCGGTGAGTTCACGACGGGATTGATAAATGGGATCGCCAGCTGGATGGCGTAATCGACGATGCTCACCTGGACGTAGCTGATGTTGGCGTACGCAAAGGTTGGGATTCCAGCGGCGGTCAGGTACAGCACCTGCACATTGCCAGGGCCGAAATCGGTACAGATCGCCAAAAGTCTGCGGTAGCCCGAATGTTCCCCGAGCCGATAGGGCAGACCGCGGCGAGACGCGCCGCCCGGCGGGTACCCTCCCGCAGCACGGCCAGAGTCGAACATCAGTCGCGAGAGTTCAAGTACTCCAAAGAGCACGACCATGAGTGCCACGCCGACGATCGAGAATTCGACCGTCGTCAGGCCGCGCTGCCGGTGTCTGATCGTTGATGCTTTCATAGGGGTAACGTCGCGTTGTAGGCTGTGATGACCAGGTCGCTGGTGTCGATGGCTCCGTTTGCGTAAAACAGCGGAATCGATCCGCCCACAATTGACACGTAGAGATGGGCGATGCTTACCGAAACATGATTACTGGCATCTACGGCGATCGTCACCGCGCCGGGTGTCAGGCCAGGCACCACCGGCGCGCCAAACCCAGCGGTATTGCCGTAGACGGCGAGATTCTTCGTGGCATGCTGCAGCGCACCCGAGATGTTCACGACCCCGGTACTGCCCAGAAGCGCGTTGCGGGCCAGGTAGCGATCGGCATTGCGTGCTGAATCGGCGAGTATGCTCTGCTGCAGCACGACCTCGCCTATCTCGACCGCGCAGTAGAGTATCAACAGCAGGATCGGCGCGCCGATGACGAATTCCACCATGGCGAGGCCGCGCTGACGGCGTTGCGATCTGGGTCGCGACGGTTTCGATGCGCTCATGACTGGGTACTTCCCGGAACGTGGTAGAGCTGGATGGTGTAGGGACCGGGGCCGGCGTTCGGTAGCGGACCCGGGTTGCCATTGACCTCGCAGCTGTTGACGACTTCGGCGAAAACCTGGCCGGTAGTAGGATCGACGTCCTGCAGCATGAACATGCAGGCCAACCCGATCACGGGCGCCGCGCCGGCTCCGGCTCCCGCGGCACAGTTGGCCACCGGCACCGCCAGCACACGACGATCGACCACCCCATTGCCCCCCGGCGCCGGCGGGTTGGTGTAGTTACCGGCCCGAACGTTGGGCTGGTACATGTTCTCGTAGCTGTCGGCGTAGGTACCGCCATTGGCGGTGTCGCCGGCGGTGTCGATGACGGTCGTGCAGGGGGGAGTGCCGGCGCCGCACTGCAGGCGTTCCGTACTGCCGGGCAGCGGCTGAGTGGTTACGACATCGGGCGGATAACCGCCGGCGTTGACATCACCCGTGGCGTACTCGCCGAAGCGGGTATTGAGTCCGTCCGCAACCGGTGCAGGTGGAATGACGGTCTGGCCCGGTACGTTATTTCCCACCGTGCTGCATTGAGCGTAAGCGCCGCCGTAATCCTGATCTTGTGCCGCGCCGGACGATTGCTGCAGGAAGTAGCCAACCCCAAGCGTTGCCGGCGTACCGGTCGAGGGCTGCAAGGCCGTGATCTGACCGACCGTATAACCGTACACCGGAGCCCCAGGGATACCGCAGACCACCATCGGCGCCAGGTTGCAGGCATTGTTCAGCGTCGGACTGGGGCCCGCCATTGCGCTGGCGTTCAGATCGAAAAAGGTGAATCCGACCACCGCCGACAGGCGTCGAGGGTATGGCATAGCCGGTGGCGGTAACCTGGGCATACAGCGGCGGAAGGGTGCCGGGGACGAAAGGCGTCAGCGTATTCGAGAACTGGACGGCCATGGTACCCGCGCTGCCGGCGAGTTCAGTTTGCAATGCGATGTTGGTGGTGAAGGTGCTGTTCGCCGCTGCGGTCGCCGCCGCCGCCGAGCCGGTGGTGTCGAGCACCTTGGCGGCAGACAGCGCGGTGACGTCGACGGTGGCCTGCAAGCGCGACTTGTCGCCGACCAGACGGCCGATGTCGATCGCCAGACCTGCCATCGCGACCACCGCGAGGATTGCAATCGCGATCACCACCAGCGTGATACCGCGCTGTTTGCTCCGGCCGCGCATGACTAATTTCCGCCGCCGCTGCTGCCAGAGCCGCCCGTACTTGCCGAGCTGCCAGCACCGCTGCTGCCGCCCGACGGCGACGACGAGCCGCCTGAGGACAGAACGTCCCCACGGTTTCCGGAGTCCTTGCGCATGTTTTGTCAATGCCAAATTGGCCGCATCGGGGTCGGTCCCCGTAAGCGCGCGGTCGCCCTGGCCGGTATTGCGCGTCGACACGTCGAAGGTCTGCTCGCGCACCATCTGCTCATACGCCTTGCCATAGTTCTGGTTTACGCTGCTGGCAGCGCAGCCGCTGAGCAGCCCCAGCGGCGCCAGAACGAAAAGAAATTGGGTGCCTTTCATTAAATCGGTCTCCTCAGTTCGCGGTGCTCGAAGGAGCTTTATCGCTCCCCTCCATGTGGCCCCAGAGATAGAAGTCCAGCTGATTGGGCTCGACGAAGCTGTCGGTGGGTAACTTGATCTTGCTCTTCGGCAGCGGCTTCGCCAGATGCGGCGTCACGAGGATCACCAGCTCGGTGTCGCCCTTCTGATAGCTCTGGCTGCGGAATAGAGCCCCCAGCACCGGCAGTTCACCGAGGCCGGGGAATTTATTAATCGATTGCGCCAGGCTGTCATTCAGAAGCCCGGCGAGCCCGATAGTCTGGCCGTCAGCCAGCTCCACCGTGCCGCTGGCACTGCGCGTCGTCAGGGACGGGATCACGAGCACGGAATTGGTAGTGGTGGCCGAGATGCCGAGCGAGGTGGTTGAGACCAGCTGGCTGACGCTGATGCTGAGCTTCAGGTTGATGCGCCCGTTCTCGAGTACCACCGGAATGAATTTCAGTGCGACACCGTAATCCTTGTACTCGATGGAGACCTGTCCGAGAGAGCTCTGAATCGGTATGGGGAATTCGCCGCCCGACAGGAACGTCGCTTCCTGGCCGGTCAGCGTCGTCAGTGTCGGCTCCGCCAGGATCTTTGCGAGTCCCTGGTCCAGGGCGGCGTCGAGAGCGAGATTGAAGATGAAATTATTGTCGAGGAAGCTCGCGAACAGTCCCTGATTCGCGATCGACATCGGATTGGGCAGAAAGTCCGCGACCGGAGGCCCCCAACGAGTGAGATTACCCGCGGAATTCACGCTGTCGAAGACGGGTGCCTCGAGGCCATTTTGATTCACAAAGGGTGGCGTGGTCAGACCGCCATTGACGCCACCGAAGTTCCATTGCCCGCCGTTCTTGAAGGCGTTGAATTGCGCATCGAGATTGCGCACCTCGGTGCGCTGCATCTCCGATACCTTCACCTCGAGCATGACCTGCTGCACGCCGCCGACCTGCATCAGGTTGATGACTTCGCCGACCGCGGCTCTGCATGTCGCCTTCGTTAATTCTGCCGCGGGGCTCCTGCTTGAATTGCTCCGACTTTACCGCGGTCTGAATCTGCATCAGGTATTTCTGGGCGATGCGAATCGCGGCATTCATCTTCTCGGTATCGCTCACGTGACCGGAGAGCACGATCGAGCGCTGGGTGGATCGCACCTCGATGGCTTCGCCCGGCAGAATCTCCGCCAGCTTGTGCTTCAGATCCTCGAGATCATGCTGCACCTGCACGTTGATCAGGCCGGTCAGGTGATTGTCCTTGTCCCAGAGCAGCACGTTGGTGGTGCCGATGTCCTTGCCCAGCACGTACAGCTGGGTCGCGGAGATCGGCACGATGTCCGCGATGTCGGGGCTGCCGATGGAAATGCGATTTGCGGGTCCGGTAACCGTGACGATCTGCGACTTGTACAGCGGCACCACCAGGTCGGTTGCGTAACCGCCGCCCACGGTCGGCGCCGGCGGTATCTCATGCTGCAGTGAGACCGGCGCCAACGGCGCCGCGAGCCCCATCGCGCTGCCGCCCGCCAGGCTCAGCGCGCAGAAGGCTATCAGCCCGTCTTTACAGAATCGCATCGTGTTGATCTCCCTGTGCTCGAGTGTCGGTCTGCTCATAAGTTTTATATTTGTCTTTGCTATTTTTCCGGATCCGGCTTGCCCCGCATTCTGGGCTATGTTCTTTTTCTCGGTACCGCGGATCATCTGGATCACGGGCCTCGGGCGCACGTTCAACCACTTGCCTTGACCTTTCACGGCATGCGGCTCGGGCTCGGGCGGCAGCTGCGTGCGCGTATCGGTCTGATCCAGCGGATTGCGCAGTGTGAGCTGAATGATGCCGGCGGTCTTGCCCTTGATCAGCAGCTCGGCATCGGCCGGCGACACTTCGAGCGTGACCGCGTGCACCACCACCGGCTGATTGTTATCGGAAGAGGCGGTCTGGTCGACTGCGAGGACTTTGACGTTGCTCAGGATGGTGGTGGCATGCACGACATAGGTGCCCGGATCCACTTTTGACTGCACTACATCGACGTGGTTGCCGGGCAGCAGAAAGCCGGCTACGCCGACCACATCGTCGACGCGCACGGTAACCGCACGCATGTCCTTGTCGACCGCCGAGGCGAGGGCGCTGCCCTCACCGGCGTCGGTCAATCGCGGCGCCAGCAGGATTTCGCCGGCAATCACGCTGCTCGATGTCACTTTGCCGACGACATCGGTGAAATTGTGATATGCGCCCTTGGGGGACTTGCCCGGCAGAACATCGATCATCGCCAGCTGCCGCGCTTCGATCTTGGTTCCCAGCGGCAGATCCACGCCGGCGGTCACGTCCTCCTCGCGCACCGGGGTGCCCTTGGCCGAGGCGCGCGTCAGAACGTTATTGGCGAAGACAGCGGCGAGGAACGCCAGAAACAGTGAGATCACTATCATTATTGGACCGCGACGGCGTGCCATGTATCACCTCGGTTGAAAGAAGTTGCTGTCCCATGCCCAGGTCAGCAGTTCGCTATCGATGCGCAGCTCTTTTTCTTCGTAACGCAACCTGTCCACGACCATGCGCAATAAGTCGCGGGGATGCACCGGCAGCAGCTCGACGCCGCGGTGCCGGTGCAGTTCCTCGATCACGAAGTCCACCAGCGCCCGGTCATACGGCAGCCCGAGGGCGGTGCAGTTCTGCTGCCAGATCTCCCGGTAGGCATCGGCCGAAATCGGCCCGAAGGCGATCTTGTAGCCGAGGCGCCGCCGCAGGGCGTCGTCGGTAAGGGATTCCGGTGGCAGGTTGGTGGAGAACACCAGTACCACGTCGAATGGAATCGAGAAGTACGCGCCACCGCCGATCGAGAAATGGTCGACGCGCTCCTCCATCGGCACGATCCAGCGATTCAGGATCTGCTCGACCGAGGAGCGCTGGCGGCCGAGATCGTCGATGATCAGCATGCCGTTGTTGGCCTTCATCTGCAGCGGCGCCAGCAATTCCTGGGTGGATGCTCGCAGCTCCACATCGAGCATGGAGCTTTCGAGCTCGCCGCCGACGTGAATGACCGGCCGCTGGCAGCAGACGTATCGGCGATCGATGCCGGCGTTCAACATCATCGGTGAAACCGGATCGGACGAATCGATCCTTTCGTGCAGGATCGGATCGAATATGCGCAGCACCGAGTTGTTCACCAGCAGTGCGTGCGGAATCAGAACGGCGTTCGGGGCGGCCCGCTGCAGACGATTGGCGATCAATGTCTTGCCCGTTCCAGCCGGGCCATACAGAAACAGCGCACGACCTGAATTCAGCGCGGCGCCGAGGCGGTCGCGCAGCGCGTCGGTGACGACCACGTCGCCGAGTGCCTCGCGCATGACGCCGCGATTGATCCGCCGCTCGTGCGTCGATTGTGCGGTCACGACGCGCGCGTAGTCCTCAAGGCGGACGGGAGCGGGGCCGACGTAGCCATCGCGATGCAAGGCATGCATCGCAGCCTGGCGGCCCCGATCCGTGAGGCCGTAGTAGAGTTCGGTTTCGGTAGCTACCGCGGCGGGCCGGACTTCGATGCGCCCTTCCTTGCGCAGGAACGCCAGCACTTCCATGAGCACGCTGCCCGGAATCGCGAGCCGCTCGGCCAGTACGCTCATGCTCAGGACGCCGGAACGAAGCAGCTGCTTCGACGCCAGGTCTCCGAGCAGGTCGGCGCCGAGGCCGGTGGCAGCAAGCGTGCCCGGGCGGGATACCAGCGCCAGCCACTGCCCGTGACAGTGCCGCGCCCTGTCGACGACGGCAGGGGCGAGACTTCCGCCTTGCTGATGGCTGTCGCCTTCACGTAAGCGCTCCGGACAGATAGACAATGGTGGATTGCAGATCCCCGCGCTGCAGCGCTGCGCTCAGCACGCCCAATGAAACTGCAATCGCGTAGGGAAAGCGCTCACGGCGCATCTGGTGTGCCCGTGCGCTGGCGCATTGCAGACGCGCCATCACAGACGCACGCTCCGGCACGGCTGCGGCACGCACAGATCCGACGACCACGTAGCCGATGGCCAGCACACCGCCAATCAGCATTGTGTAGATGCCCGCTATGAGGGTCCAATGGGGCCCGAGCAGCGAGCCTGACGCGGCAAGCAGTTTCACATCGCCCGCGCCCGTGGCGCGCAGCAGATAAAGCGGAAGCAGGATTCCGAACCCAACGAGTGTTCCAAGAATCGCGTCTCCCAGTCCGCGCCAGCCTGCAAGCGACAGTCCCAACGCGAGGCCGACACAGAGCAGACAGCCCGTGAGCCTGTTCGGAATGCGATGTGTCAGCAGATCCTCGCGAGCGGCCCAGCAACCGGCTCCAAGCAGGGTCGTGAATGAAAGGAGTGCTGAGATTGGCATGGGTGTAAGGCTTAGAAAGTCGACACGCGGGAACCGAGTTGCCCAAGTGGTCCGGCATCGGTCGTGGCGACGATGATCGCCAATACCGGCATCTGCTTCAGCAACTCGAAAATATTCGCTCGCATGTCGGACATCCCAGTGAGTAACGGTGCTCGCGGGAGCATTCCAGTGGGCCAGCAGGCCTCACGCACCGCTCGCGGCACTACCTGGCCGATGCCAGTCGAGCCGCAATTGAGTGATGCAATGAGAGCCTGCATGTCCCGTTGGTCTTGATATTTATATTTATCGTCGAGAACAAAGAGGTCTGGATGCTCCCGATATCAAGATCCGCCGCCGCCGTTGGTGATGTATCCGGTTATGGCGGTGATCTTGGCCGTAACGGCGGTACCGAGCGCCGTGAAGGCGGCGGCGGCGGCCGCCGTAATCAGGCTACCGGCAACCGCGTACTCCACCATCGTCAGGCCTTCCTCGTCTCGCAAAAACGCGAGTAGAAATTTACGCATGTGAATTCACCCTATCTGTTGACTATTGCCTCTTAAGTCAGCGTGCTTCGAAGCAGCGCCGCTGCGGATGGCAACTACTCCGCAGCGACAGGACCAGTCTAGGCACGGCATCACGCGCGATGCTGGACTCCCATTGCGCGCGACTGGCCGTCCGTTGCTGACGTGCCGCTGCACACAAGCCGGCGTCCTGAACATAATTAAAATGGGTGTTTGTATGCGCACCAGAACGGGCGCCATCCCCAGCTCGGCGTAGAAATCTTCGTCGTGATTCGCGGGAGCTGCCCGCGAACTCTGGCCGCCGGGCCGGAGTCAGGCAAAAAAGTGGAGGTTCTTCGACGGTCGCTGGGTCAACCGGGCCTCAAGGCGTGCCCCAGGTGCGTGGTCCTGAGGCAAGTACGCTATGAGGCCCGCTGGCCTGCTGTTTTGACCTGATCTGCTCTCAGAATCGAGCAGCAGTTGGTTCTATTTCGCGCCGCCAGCACCGTTGGTGATGTATCCGGTTATGGCGGTGATCTTGGCCGTAACGGCGGTACCGAGCGCCGTGAAGGCAGCGGCGGCGGCCGCTGTAATCAGGCTACCGGCAACCGCGTACTCCACCATCGTCAGGCCTTCCTCGTCTCGCAGAAACGCGAGTAGAAATTTACGCATGTGAATTCACCCTATCTGTTGACTATTGCCCCTTATCGGCTTGCTTCTAAGCAGCGCCACTGCGGATGGCAACGACTCCGCAGCGACAGGACCAGTCTAGGCACGCCGTCACGAAGGATGCTGGACTCCCATTGCCTGCGACTGGCCGTCCGTTGCTGACGCCGCCGCACGCAAGTCGGCTCCCGACATGATCAGGATTGGTGCTCGTGTGCGCACCAGAACGGGCCCCATCCCCAGGTTGATGGCTGCCGTGGCGTTGACCTCGCCCTGAACGGCGCCGCTCCATCCGGGTCAGGCCTTCTTCATCCTTCATGAAGTACATTAAGTATTTGCGCAGTGCTCGTTCACCCTGTTTCCATATTGAACTGCCGCCGCCAAGTGTTCTTCTCTTCGCACGATGCTGCGCGAGCGGCCAACTGATGCCACAACAAGGCCTCTATTTACATAATGGCTAGCATTGAATGGCCAGCCGACGGCAACAGATTCACATAACATCTGATTGGAATTTCTCCTGCTGCACACGAGCTCTCGCGGATTTTCGCGTGCTAGAATTTCCCTTCAGAGACTCTCATAGAAGTCGGGACAGGGAAGCGATATGGGAAGCGTTATGGAGAGACCGCGCCTGCTATGGGTGCGATCCCACGAGGGCTGCGAAAGCAAGCTCGGGCGAACAATCGCCGACCAGTACTTTGCCGTGGTTGATGCGCCGAGCGCCCGCTCGGTAACGCAGTGGTCGCATCGTTGCGCGCCGCACGTGCTGTGCTGGGAATTCGAGGACGCGCAGGCATCGCAGTTGCGCGCCATGCGCGATTTCAAGGCTGCCAACCCGTCGCTGCCGGTGCTGATGCTCACCACTCAGCATTCCGAGGCGCTCGCGGTATGGGCGTTTCGCGCGCGCGTCTGGAATTATCTTGTCAAGCCGGTGGCGGCCAATGAGCTGCGCGCGAACTTTCGCACGCTCGCGGAGATGGTAGTCGATGTCAAAGGGCCTGCACGTGCAGTGCGCTTCGTCGGCGCCTTGCTGCCCGATGACGTCGATGCCGAGGCGCCGCCTCGCCGTGTGCAGTGCGTGAAGTCGGCGATCGAGCAGGTGGAAAAGCATTTCGCCGAAAAACTGCGCCAGGCGACCGTGGCCGCGAATTGCGGCATGAGCAGCTGCCGGTTCAGTCGCGCCTTCAAGTCGGCGTACGGGATTACCTTCAGCGAGTATCTGATTCGTTTTCGTATTGCGCGTGCCTGCCGTCTGCTGCGGCAGGGCTCGCATACCGCGACCAGCGCCGGTCTTGCGGTCGGATTCGAGGATCCGTCGCATTTCGCACGTGCGTTCCGCAAGCTGGTGAATACCTCGCCGTCGGCGTATCAGCGCGATAAGCCGCCGTTACGGCCACGGTTCGAGCGCCGTCGGCGTTCGCGCACGACTAAGGGGGCTCGGAGTGCCGAAACTCGGATCGGTGCCGGCGGTGCTGCTCCAGGCACACGGACCGGAGCGAGACTTGAGGATGCCGCTGCACGACGGCACCATCAGCTAGGCGTCGCTGACTGGACGATGCCGGATTCGTCATCGCCACTCAAGTCGCACTGTGGTCCGGCGCAATCGCTCTGATCGTACTGGGGTTCGTCGCCGCCGTCGTGCCGGGGCTTCCGGGTGTACTGCTGATTTTCGGCGGCATGTGGCTGGCGGCCTGGATCGATCATTTCGCCAGGATCGGTTGGCCGACTCTGACGATACTCGGCGCACTCGCAGTACTGGCATTGGTGGCCGATACGCTTGCCAGCGTGATGGGAGCCAAGCGCGTCGGGGCTAGCGGGCTGGCTTTGCTAGGCAGCCTCGTCGGTGGCATCGCCGGCATGCCGTTCGGACTACTGGGCCTCATCGCCGGTCCGTTCGTGGGCGCTGTCGCCGGGGAATTCATGGCGCGTCGTCACTTGGGCGCTGCCGCGCGCGTGGGATTGGGCACGTGGATCGGGTTGGCGCTCGGCACCGTGGTAAAAATCGCGCTCGCCGTGAGCATGCTGGCGGTGTTCGCGGTGGGCTACTGGCTGTAGGCCCGTGGACTATTAGTCCGGGTCGAAAAAGTCCGCTCCGACGGGCTTGTGCGCGAGGATTTCCTCGCGACTCAATCCCTGTATCTCGTGCGGGAACACCAGCCAGTGCTCGGTATCGTGCAGGAAGTAGTCAGGAATCAGCGGGCCGCGATTACGCGCGGACTTGTAGTACACGGTTGCGATCCGGATGTTGTCGGGCAGGTTACGCCGGCAACGGCGCTTGAGTTCCGCAATCACCGCTTCCAGACTTCGACCGGAATCGAACACGTCATCGACCAGCAGCAGCTGATCTTCGGCAGTCAGGCGCGATACCAGGTAATCCAAGGCGTGCACTCGCACCATCTTGTTTTGTGTATCGATGCTGGTATAGGACGAGGTGCGGATGGCGATGTGATCGGCATGAATGGCGTGATATTCGAGTACTTCCTGTACCGCGATGCCGATCGGTGTGCCTCCGCGCCACATCGCCACCAGAAAGGTGGGTCTGAAGCCGCTGCGGACAATCAGGCTGCCGAGTTCCATCGAGTCGCGCAGCAGTGACTCGGCCGATATGAATAGCTTGGCCATGGATGGCAGCCGTTATTCGAACAAGTGCATCAGCCAAGTGGCGATGTCATCAATCTCGCCGGCGCACACCGCATGCTGCATGTCGTATTCCTTCCATTGCACCGTATAGCCCTGCTGCAGCAACGTGTCTCGCGACAACCTTGCGTATTGAACGGCGATCACCGGGTCATTGCGTCCGTGACACATCAGTATCGGCGTTTGGTGGTTGGCGGCGCTGGCCTCCGCCGCGAGCCGATGGCGTAACGGCAGGTACGCCGAAAGTGCCAGCACGCCGGCCAGGGACTCGTCCCAGCGCAGCGCGCAGTGCAGCGCCATGGCACCGCCCTGCGAGAAGCCGGCGATAACGATACGATTCGCCGCAATCCCCTGGGTGCGCTCCTGCCGCACATATCCAGCAATGCGCACGGCGGAGTCGGCGATGCCGTCGGCATCCTCGCCCGAGTCGATCGATAGCAGTTTGATGTCATACCAGGCCCGCATTTGCAGGCCTTGATTGAGCGTTACCGCGCGCACCGGCGCGTGTGGAAACACGAAACGCACGCCCAGTGCCGGCGGCAGCCGCAGATCGGGAACGATCGGCACAAAATCATTGCCGTCGGCGCCCAGTCCGTGCAGCCAGATCACGCTTGCCGTTGGCGTGCCGGTGCTCGGCGTCAGCAGCACCGTGTTCTCGTCTTCACTCAGTCGATAGCCCATGAAACGCTCTCTACGGTTCGCTTGCCGCATTATCGGGCAATTGCAGCGGCGGTGCTCCCGGATTGCGTACCGCGCGCCGCTCGACCAATAATGCGGACTCTAATCCGTTTGATTCACCCTCATGTCCGCAACGCGATGCCTCCTGGTCTGCGCCGCATTCGCTGTCGCGACGCCGATGCCGGCGCGGGCCGAGGCGCCGTTTACCTTCGATTCCGCGCCCGGTCGCTTGCCGAAGGATGTGGTACCGCTCGACTACACGCTCGACATCGTCCCCGACACCGCGGCGATGAGCTTCACCGGCTCCGAGTCCGTGACGCTGCGGTTTCGCTCGGCTTCGGCCACCATCACCTTCAACTCGCTGAATGAAAGGCTGTGGCGGGTTCGTCTGGATGGCGGACTGGTCAGGAGCGTGGTATCGGACGATAGCCAGCAGCTCACGGTAATTACGCTGCTAGCGCCGGTCGCGGCCGGTGTGCATACGCTGAAATTCGCCTATTCCGGGAAGATCGAAACCCTGTCCCGAGGCCTGTTTGCGCAACCCTATACCGGCCCGGACGGCAAACAAAAGCTGATGCTGTCGACCAAGATGGAGTCAACGGATGCGCGACGGATGTTCCCTTGCTGGGACGAGCCCGCGTTTCGCGCCACCTATCAGTTGAGCATCTCCGTGCCGGCAGATTGGGCGGCCGTGTCCAACATGCCGATTGCCAGGCGAGTCATTCACGGCACTACCGCAACCACGACCTTCATCCGCTCGCCGAAGATGCCTTCCTACCTGGTGGAATTGACCGCCGGGGAGCTCAGTTCCATTAGCGCTCAAGGTGCCGGCGCGCGACTGCAAGTCTGGACGGTTCGCGGCAAGGAGCACGACGGCGACGTTGCCCTGGCCAATGCACAGAAAATCCTCGCCGACTACAACGACTATTTTGACTATCCGTTTCCGCTGCCCAAGCTCGACTCCATTGCCATCCCCGGTGGCTTTACCGGCGCCATGGAGAACTGGGGTGCGATCACCTACAACGATCAGATCCTGCTGGTGGCGCCGTCGAGCACCACGGCATCGCGCCAGGCTGTGTTCAGCGTACAGGCGCATGAAATGGCGCATCAGTGGAACGGTGATCTGGTCACCATGGGGTGGTGGGATGACATCTGGCTGAATGAGAGCTTCGCCTCATGGATGGCGGCGAAAGAGACGGCGCGGCGCAATCCGGACTGGCATTGGTGGGAGGGCCGGAACGCCGACAAGGAAGACGCCATGAATGCCGATGCGCTGACGGCTTCGCACGCGATCCAGCAGCACGTGAGCGACGAGTTGCAGGCGACCGCGGTGTTCGATCCACAAATAACCTATCGCAAGGGTCAGGCCATTCTGCGCATGTTCGAAGCCTATATCGGCGAGGACACCTTCCGCAGCGGCATTCGCAGCTACATCAAGGCGCATGCTTTCTCCAATGCCACCACCGCCGATCTGTGGCAGGCGCTCAGTCTCGCCAGCGGCAAGAACATGCAGACCATCCTGGCCGGATGGACCGAACAGGCCGGTTACCCGCTGGTCACGGTGGCGGCCGGTTGCGATGCGGACGGGACGCGTACGCTCAGGCTGTCGCAGCAGCGCTTCCTGCTCACGGGCACGGATTCGAACCAGTCCCAATGGAGTATTCCGCTACAGATTCGATCCGGCCTGCAGGCCGCGCCGCAGGCATTGCTGCTGACTCAGGACGGTCAGTCCACTCCCGCCGGCCGGTGCGAGGAGCCCTTGAGCGTCAATGCCGATGGCATCGGTTTCTACCGCGTGCGCTATGACGCTGCCACCCTCAATGCCAACATCAAGGCCTTTGATCGGCTGCCGGCGCCAGACCGGATCGCGCTGTTGGATGACGAGTGGGCGCTGGTGCAGTCCGCCACCGAGCCGCTGGCAGCCTACCTGTCGCTGGTCACCTCGATGGGCGCGGACGTGGACACCCTGGCCTGGGAGCAGATCATCGGGGCACTGGCGACCATCGAATTCGATGAACGTGGCGCGCCGGGTCACGACGCTTTTTGCACCTATGCGCGCTCGCTTGGCAGACCGGTACTGGAGCATCTGGGCTGGAATCCGAAGTTTGGCGAGACCGCGGACATGCAGCAACTGCGCCGAACCTTGATCGCCGATCTGGCAACCTGGGGCGACGGCGAGGTGATCGATGAGGCGCGCAAACGTTTCATGGCATTCGTCAAGAATCATGAGGTCATCGGACCCGACGATCAGGCCGTCATCCTGTCCGTGGTCGCGCGCTATGCCGATGCTGATACCTTCGAGCAATTGCACGCGGTAGCCCGGGCGGCTAAAGACGAGTCGGAGCTTCGCCGCTACTATCTGGCGCTCATGAGCGTCCACGATCCCGGCCTTGCGGAGCGCGCCGCGCAGCTGGCGCTTTCCGGCGAGATTCCGCCGCAGGCGGCCTCGCTGCGCCTGTACCTGATTGCGCGGTTGGCCACGGACCATCAGGCACTGGCGTGGACGGCCTTCAGCCAGAACACTCAGGCCGTGATGTCACCGTTTGCGCGCTACGCGCCGTTGATGAGCACGCAACAGGTGCCGCAGATCTTCTGGAGCGGCGTGCCGCCGGCAGAACTCGAAGCCTGGGTAAGAGCGCAGGTCCCGGCCGAGATGGCGGCCAATATCGAGCGCGGTATGCAAACGGTACGCTTCAAACTGGCGGAGAAGCAAACGCTGCTGGCGGCGGCCGACGCCTACCTGCGCTCGCGTTAGTCGATCAACGCGAGCTTGGTACCTGGACCGGGCCGTGGGGGCAGCTGCTGCGAACCCCGTGCCCACATGAGCGTGGCGCGAGCGCGCGGGTCAGGCAGATGCGCACCTCGGCGAGTTGCCCGCGACTGCAGGTCACGGTGAGCCCATCTTCGGGAAAGTTCGGATTGGCTGCGCGAAATGCGGCAGCGATCTGCTCGCTGGACAGACTCAGGCTGTGGCTGGGCGCCTCAAACATCAGTGGCACCTGCACGGCGGCGAGCGCCCGGTCGGCGGTGTTGAAATAGCTGACTGCGTCCAGGCCAGTGCAGGTGCCATGGCTTTCCCATTCGTGCTGCATCAGCGGCAAACTGGGATACAGAGTCTGCCCCAGCGCTCCGGCGCGTTGCGACAATTGCGTCTCGCCCCGGCAGTGCTGCGGATAGGCGCCAGAGTTGTACTGCGGCCACAGCCCGTGCAACACAAAGCCCAATCCTTTGCGCGCGCATTGGCTGACATCCTGCGCGTGCGTCAGGCAGTAGTTCGGCGACCAGGACAATGACAGCAGGTAGTAGTCGAACGAGCCCGGCTCGGCACCATCGATATCCAGCCGGTCGCGATTTCGCGCTAGGGCGGGTGCCAAGGCCAGGCACAGCAGCAGCGTCAGGCTGAACTTCATCAGGCTGCCGGTGGGGGCTGCCTTTCAACGCGCGGCAGCGCCTGATCGATGCATGCCCAGCCAGGCGCCTGCGAGGTCCAGATGGTGGTCGCAGGCCGAGCAAGTTCCGGGTCGTCCAGCGTACCGGCCCGAACGAACACCAGATGCGGGCGGGCGTCCGCGGCGCTGAACAGATGCGTGCCACAGCTGGGGCAGAATCGTCGCTGCATGTCATTGCCGCTATCGGCCACGCTTCGATAGACGCGCGGGTCGCCGAGCACGGTCACTGCCGCGCTGCTGAAGCAGACGTTGACCGTGCCGCTGCCGGCACCGATGTATTGACACACGCGACACCAGCACACCCGTGTGACGATGGGCGCAGCCGTGATTTCGTAGCGGATGGCACGACAGAGGCAGCCGCCGGTGATATGCATGTGCATTTCCTGCAACGGTTTTCCAGAGGTTGGGGCATCATACTCGCGCGCCAATCCGGAGATTTTGCATACCATGAGCGCCAGGGCAAAGAAAACCGTTCATCGCTGCCGTTGGTCCGTTGGCGATCCAATCATGCAGGCCTACCATGATGAGGAGTGGGGCGTGCCCGAGCGCGATGGGCGCCGCCTGTGGGAGAAACTGATGCTCGACGGATTCCAGGCGGGGCTGTCGTGGAGCATTATTCTTCGCAAGCGCGATGCCTTTCGCAAGGCTTTCAAGGCTTTCGATCCGGCAGCGGTGGCGCGATTCAAGGAAAGCGATGTGGTGCGCCTGCTGGACGATGCCGGCATCGTGCGCTCGCGCGCCAAGATTGAAGCAACCATCGGCGGCGCCAGGGCGTATCTGCAGATGCAGGCCGCCGGCGAGGACTTCGCTGGTTTCATCTGGGGGTTTGCAGGAGGCAAGCCGATCCAGAACAGCGGCGCCATCCCCGCTTACACCCCGCTGTCGGTAGCGCTTTCGAAGGCGCTCAAAAAGCGGGGATTCAAGTTTGTCGGTCCGGTAATCGTCTACGCCTGGTTGCAGGCGGTGGGCATCGTCAACGATCACGCGGCCGATTGCTTCCGCAGGAAGCCGGTGCGCGCGCTGTCGAAGCCTTTCAGATCAGCAGGGCTCTGATGACCCCAAACAGTGCGGCCACGATTAGAATCAGCGTGGGCAGCGCGCTGAACAGGTAACCCAGGCTGCGTTGCTTCGGGTCGCGCGCATACGCGCGCCAGTACAGAAGTCTGCCCACCAGATAGACCGCCGCTACCGACGCCACCCAACGCGGCGACCAATACATGGCTGATATCCATAACGCCGGCAGCAGCAGCATCAGGGTCTCGATGGTATTGGTCTGTATACGCGCGTAGCGCTCGAATACTTCGTGGCCGACCATCGCCGGCGCCTTGATGCCGTAGCGAACGCGCGCGCGGCCCACGAGAACCCCAAACACCAACAGCTGGATCAGGGCCAGCAACGTCACCATTTCCACCCACGCCATGCCGCGCACTCCTGCCTGTCCGGAGCTCGGCAGTATCCCACAGCAACCGGCACTCCGGCATGAGTGCTAAAGAAGCCCGAATTCCGCTACGCCGCCGGGCGTGCCGACGAATACCTTGCCATTGGCAATCACCGGTGTAATGAATTTCTCGCCGTTGCCGAACGCATCACGAGCATTCGGCGCCTGCGTGCTGTTGTAGTACTCCTGCTGGAGGTTCGCTGGATTGTAGGCGTGCAATTCGGCGGCGGCACCGGTGCCGCTCGCCACCGCCCACAAGATGGCGTTACTGCCGCCATTGGCGGAGATCGCCGGTGAGGCGCCGGGATAGGGGTGGCTCACGCTCGTCTGCTGAGTAGGCGTGGCTGGCAGCTGCGCCTGATCGAGCGTAAATGCCTTCAATGTACCGCCGACATCGGCGACATAGACCGTGCCGTTGAAATAGGCAAATGCCGAGCGCAAGCCGCCCGGCAGGGCGCTGTTCAGGATCTGGTACGCTCGATTGGCGCTGGCATTGAATTTGCCCAGATTGTCGCGGTCGAGCAGAAGCACGTTGCCGTCCTTGCCGGCGCCGATCAGCAAATGGCGCGTCGCGCCGTTGGCATCGGTTTGATCGGGCAGCAACATGGGCGAGCCGGAGCCAAGATCTAAATCCGCATTGACTCCGAGACCGTGTTGGATGGCCGCGAAATCCGAGACGCGATCGGGTGCTGCCGCTGGCGGACAGCTTGATCACCGCATTGCCGTAAGTCGCCGCCTGGCTGGGGAAACCCGCGTTGGTGAGGGTGGCATCGAAGGTGCCGTTGCCGCCAGGCCGTAAAGTGCGCCGGCGCTGTCGGCAGCCAGACCGGCGACATTCCAGATGGCGCCTTGACTGCCATTGGGGGTGTAGTCGAGCGTGGCGCTGCGTGCCAACGTGGCTTCGTTAGGCGCCAGCATCCAGCCGTTATATTGAACGATATCGCAATGCGACGCCCAAACCGTATAAACGATGCGTTGAGCGCGAGCAGTGCGCCGCGTTCTTTGTAAAGTCCCGGGCTCGAAGGTCTGCATTCCGCGCTGGCGTTCGCGCCGCTGCCGGAAGCAGTGGCGTAAATTGTGGTCGCGGGTAATGCGATCGGCCAGCGTCGTCAGATCGAGTGCATGCAGACGCTGATAGTAGTTGCCGCTGTTGTCTTCCGACATGGCCACCACAAACAGCGTGCCGTTGGGGCCCTGGGCTGCGATCGATCACCGGAGTGGCCGTGACGCCGATTTCGGGTTGCACCTGAGTGCAGTTACGGCGTATAGCTCGGCGGTTTCACCGCGGCCAGCAGCGAGACGTGTGCGAGTAGCGTGCCGTTGTCGGCATCATAAGCGTAGACGCTGTCATTTCGGTGGCGAAGAGTACGACGTTGTGGACGCCGCCGGCGATCGACGACTTGCAGGCGATCAGCGGCGTGGCATCGACCGGATCGTCAGCGGGTAGAGTGCGCAGCAGGCCAAAAGTCGAGCTGTTGACATTGGCGGGCGTCAGGATGCATTCGGCGAGGTTCTGCCCGGTGCGCAGGGTATCGTTGTGGTAGGTCAGCACATCGGTGGTGGCGCCCACGCCGGTGGCTGCACCGCCGCCACCGCTGCTGCTGCCGCTGACCACGCTGCGGTGGTTGTCGCCGTGGTGCTACTACTGCCGCCATTGCAGGCCGATAGGTCAACAAGACCATCATCATGTTGACGGGAGCGAGGCGCGAACTGCTTGCAATCATTGCGTTCCTGGGTTCCTTCATACAGTGCACCGTGGTAACACATCACCTGGGTTAATGACACCTGTCGCCAAATTCGCTGTGGCGGCGCAAAGGTGCGGCGTGCGGAAATGGCGCGGCGGATGTGCAGAGTGCGGCAGCGTCGGGCCAGTGCAATCTGTCGAGCTCCGACAATCCGGTAGGTAGGGGCTGACGCAGCGGTCTCCAGTGAACGATCAATTCGCCGCCATCAATCAAGCCAAGAGTACAATCCTGGATCTGGCCGTGCGGTTCGGTCCGAAGCTGCTGGCCGCGGTAGTGATTCTGGTCGTCGGCGTTTTCGTCAGCCGCTGGGTGGGTCGTTGGCTGCGGCTGGCGCTCAGCCGCATCGAGTTGGAACCACCGGTGCAGCTATTGCTGCTGCGCCTGGCGCGCGCATTGGTCATGGCGCTGTTCGTTGTCATGGCACTGCAGAATCTCGGAGTCGAGCTGTTGCCCTTACTGGCCGGCCTCGGGGTCGCTGGTGCGGCTGTAGCCCTGGCCACCCAGGGCATATTGAGTAATCTGGCCGCCGGACTGACCATAATTTTCACCAAGCCATTTCGCGTCGGCCAATATATTTCGATAGTCGGCAACGAAGGCCAGGTCGAGAGCATTTCGCTTTTCAACACCACGCTGAGTCACGTCGACCGCTCCTTGATCGTGATTCCCAATCGCAAGGTGGTAGGCGAGATTCTGCATAACTTCGGCAAGATCCGGCAATTGGACATCGTCGTCAGTGTCGCCTATGACACCGATCTGAACGTCGCGCTGGCGATGGTCGACGAGGTGGTGCGCGGCAACGCGCGCGTGCTGCGCGAGCCCGCGCCGGTAATTCAGGCAATACTGCTGGGAAATTCCGGCGTGACCGTCGCCGCGAAGCCATGGGTCGCGGTACCGGACTTCGTCGCCGCCACCGGCGAGATCAATAAGGCCATCGTCGAGAGTTTCCGCGGGCGCGGAATTGTCATCCCATTCCCCCAGCACGAGGTACGCTTGCTCGGCCAGGCGCGCTAGAGGCTACTTGGCCAACTGGAACAGCGTCGAGGGCACCCAGCCTTCATTGCCAAGCTCATCGCTGGCCTTCCACCAGATGTCCTGCTTCTCCCCAGTCGGATACAGCGTCATGCCCGGGTCCAGGTCACGTACGACTTTCGATTTGATGTCCGGGCCTGCATACATCTTGCCGGGCTTCGCCATGGTTACCGATTGAGAGACGTTGTCAGCCTTGGCATTCAGACCAAGCCCTTTGACGTCGGCGACCATCTTGGTATAGGCATCCAGGTAGGCCATCGTGATGACCTGGCCGATGTCGGTATTGGCGTAACTGGAGGCGCCCGCGGCCGCGAAGCCGCCAAAAAACGCGCCGCCGCCCGCGCCCCAACCCACATCGGTTTTCTTGGCGCGCCCGTGAGCCAGTGAGACCTGCTCGGTGGAGCGCACGTCGGTGAGGGTCAATACCACATCGGCGCTCTTGCTCTTGAGATTGACGCCACCGACCAGGGCTCCCGCCGTGCCGCCGATCAGGCCGCCCACGAGACCGCCGATCTTCTGGCCGCCGGAATTGGCGTTTTGACTGGCGATATCCGGAACCAGCACATAGTCGGCCGCTTTCATCTGGCCTTTGCCGATATTGGAGCCGCCGCGTACTTCTCCGCTCGCGGCCAGTGCGCGCTCGCTTTGTGCGGCGGCCAAGCCCTTGCTGCGATCCAATAGGGTGAAGCACTTGGACTGCGCCACGAATTCCTTGATCAGCGCTTCCGGGGATTCCAGGTTGAGACTGGTCCACCATTTGTTCTCAGGTTCGACTACCGCCAAAGTGCCGATCTTCTTATCGCAGGTCGGGATCGTCGGCCCATCATCCGCCGCATAGGCGCCGCTCAGGCCGCTCAATGCGCTGAGCACCATTGCCGCGGCGCAACTCCATTTGATGCCGCCGGTAACCATCTTGCCTCTCCTCAATTGGCCGCAACGCCGACGTTCTTCAGGGCTTCCAGGCCGCTGGCGTCGATGCTGGCGACAGCTTGCTTGAGTTCGTCAATGTTGGCCGCGTTGCCCGTGACGTCGACTGTAAAGCGATCGCCGATGACCACCCCGTACTCGCCGCTCTGGGATTGCTTATTCCATTTCTCGTGCACCAGCTGGCCGCCGCTCTTGTAGGTTTTCTCGTAGCCGTTGTCGTTCTCGCTTTCCTGTTCCACTCCGCCCCAGCCGGCTGCAAAGCCCACCAGTCCCTTGAGCGATCCGGTATCGGTAATCTCAAGATTCAGGGTGTGATTGGCGCCGTCGGAATAGCTGGCCGTGGCCTTTGAGATCTGCATGCCGAGCGCGCCATTGCGTTCCGCGGCAGACTGGGTTCGCTTGAGGCCGTCCAGCGTATCCGGCAGGAATGGCTTGATGCGATCGGGCGC
Source organism: uncultured Gammaproteobacteria bacterium (assembly GCA_963735775.1). GTDB lineage: Bacteria > Pseudomonadota > Gammaproteobacteria > Steroidobacterales > Steroidobacteraceae > FEN-1191. The sequence goes on from CAVTMG010000002.1 coordinate 404,207, forward strand.
CAGCGACTCCACCTTGCCGCCGCTACCCAGCGCGGCGCCCAGCATTTGACCTACGGCGTTGGCCTGTGCGTTGCCATCACCGGATTTCTGCGCGGCGTCGACCTGCTTGGTAGCATCCTGCACACGGTTGGCCCAGGCCTGCAGACCCGCTCCGGCAGAGCCATTGGCAAAACTGCCGGACGAGTCGTTGCCGTGCGGCATTGACATGCCGCTCAGGGCGCGATTTGCCCCCATGAATCCGTAGCCGCCCATGGATCGCAGCACCAGTCCCAGCACTATGGAGACGATAATGGCCGCGATCACCGTCACGACCGTATAGCCCAGAGACTTGTCGGGCGGACATTTCATAGTGAACGGTAAGCCGAGATTCAACAGATAGAGTCCGTAGATCAATCCGGCCAGGGCGGCAATCAGGCCCAAACCCGGAATGATGCCTATGATCGAGGCAACCCAGCTGGCCGTGTATGAATAGGCGACCACTTTGAGCGCCTGTATGCGATTTTTTTCACCGCCGAAGGTCGGGGCCAGCGCCTCGACGATGAGCGCCACAATGAACACGCCCACCAGCGACAGCACATAGCTGACTACCGCCATGGTCAAGCCCGCGGTGACATCGACCCGGTATGAACCCAGGAACGGCACCGACACGCCGATCACACTCGCTGACAAAAAGCGAATGATCGCCGGAATCGCCGCCACGATCAGAATGTAGCCGGTGAACAGGCCAGCGATGCTATCCGGCTCTGCTGCGACAATCGGCCATTCGGTGCGCGGCGTCAGCAGAATCCCTTTGGCGCGCGCGATGATTTTATTGATATCCACGGTCGCTCCCTGATACTAGGTATAGTTTTTCGAATCCTCGATGCCGACGGCGCCACAACGCGCGTCCGGTCCCCTCAAACAGCTTGGGTCGCGAACAGCTCCGCTATTGCTCTATCTCCATATCCTAAGATGTCACCCAGGCGAGGAGCGTGCCCGCGATCTTCCGGTGCGTTGGCAGCATTTTATGTTCTCGATCACTGCGCGAGGGTGCGGCCATCTTAAGACGCCGTCACCCGCGCAGCAACTATAGCGTTGCGGGATAATGTCCTTCACAGGAGAATCGCACCTATGCCGGGGATCCGGCCATTGCTGTGAGCCAGGATCAACCGTGCCGACAACTGCGCTACTGCTGGGGCTGTTCGCCGCGGGCTCGGCCCTGCTAGTGATCGCTGCACTATTGCTCAATCGCAAACTGCGACGACTGCGCCGGATGCTGCGCGCGCAGGAGCGGCACGTCTGGGAGACGCACAATATTTTTCGGGTGTTGCAGGGCGGTGCACCCTTGCCGCTGCCTGGGGGTTGGGCGGCAGCGACCGATCTGCTCGGGGAAGTGCTGCGCGCGGTGGCGACGCAGCGTCCGCGCCTGGTCGTGGAGCTGGGTTCCGGGGTCTCGACGCTGGTAATCGCGGCAGCATTGCGCGCCAACGGTGCCGGACGGCTGATCTCGATCGATGCCGAACAGGACTATGCGGCAGAAACCCGTGAGCAGCTGCAGCAGCAGGCATTGGGCGACTGGGCCGAAATACGTGTGGCCACATTGCAGCCGATGGAATTCGAGGGCACGACCCGAGCGTGGTACGACAGCGCGGTGTTGGCCGAATTGGCCGGCGTCGACCTGCTGTTGATCGATGGACCGCCGACCTTGCTGCGTCCGGATATCCGCTACCCATCGCTGCCGTTTTTCTGGAAACGCCTGAGTCCGGGCGCGATTGTGCTGCTCGATGACGCGGCGCGCCCGGCCGAGCGAGCGATCGCAAAATTGTGGCAAAGCAAATTTCCCGGGGCTCGCTACGATTATCTGCGCTTTGAGAAGGGCGCCCTTCGCATTACGCTGCCGCGTTAGCCGGTCGCACGCTGTACGAACCAGACCAGCGCCAGCGCGGCGATGGCCGAGGATCCCCACGGCATTACCCCGCGCCGGTAAAAGCTCGTCGAGCGCGCCAGATAGGCTAACGGCATGACCGCCAGCACCACCGCCAGCTGCCCCACTTCGACACCCAAATTGAAGGCAACCAGCGATACCAGCCGCGCGCCTTGGGGCAGTCCCATGTCTGCCAGCACCGAAGCGAATCCGAAGCCGTGCAGCAGCCCGAACGCGAAGGCAATGCGCCAGCGTCCTTCGGTAATGCGCGGGAAGACGTTGTTGAGTGCTGCGACGATGATGGAGGCGGCGATGACCGATTCCGTCAGCCGGCCCGGCAGGCGAATGAGGTCGAACGCTGCCAGCGACAGCGTAATTGAATGAGCCAGCGTGAACGCCGTCACCACCTTGACGATATTGGTGAATGCCGGGGCGGCCATTGGCACCGCTTCCCATCGATTGTGCCGACGCACGAGCACCGCCGGCAGTAACAGCGATAGCAGGAACAGCAGATGATCGATGCCACTCCAGATATGCCAGACGCCGGCGCGCAGGTACTCGACGAACGCCGACCAGGCAGAGGGATGCTCAAGTTCGAGCACGCGTGCCGCGGTGGCACCGCCGAGCACCGCGGTCTGCACCGCCCCATGCGCACTGAGCGTGAGCAAGCCCCGATGCGATGGGTCGGCCTCGCCGAGCACGCGATACTCGATGCTCAAGCGCTTGAACACATTGCCGCAGTCGGCAATCAGCGGTAGCCACAAGTAGTTGCCGTCGACCCGCTCGTTGACCTGCAGTGGGCCAAAACTCAATTTACAAGCGCGGTCGGCTGCGGCCAGGTGAAGCGTGCTGAGCACATAGGCCTGCAGTGCAGCCTGACTGGCGCGAAGCTCGCCCCAGGTGACTTTGCCATCGCGGTCGCGGTCCAGGCCGACTGCGAGCTCGCCGTCGCGGATGGCGAGTTCCAGTGCGCCGGACACCTGTGAGCCCTCGACCTGAAGGCTCAAAAAGCCATTACTGGCGATGTGGGCTTGCGCCAGCGTGCCCATGCCCAAGAGCGCCAGACCCGCCAGCCATTTTTTGAGCGCGCTCATCGTGCCGCCACCGGCGCCGTGGCCAGGGATGCGATGCGCACGTCGCGCAGGCCTTGCGCGCGCACGAAATCCAGCGCCGGCGCTGCTGCGCCAGGACTATTGGCCGCGCGGGCCGCATTGACGAACACCAGCACGTCGTCGGGTTCGCGCTGCAAAGCCCAGTTCTCGCCGGCCACCGCCAGTGCCAGTTGCGGCTGCTGCTCGATCTCGAGCAGAAATCTCGCCTGCTCGCGTCGGTGTACGGCCTCGCCGCGCTGCATCTCGGCGGCGAAAGCGGCCTGGAGCCGCGCTCGGCTCTGCGCCAGCTGTGGGTCATGCAGTTGTTTCTGCGCGATCGCGATGCGCAGCAGCAATGGCTCGAAACTCTCCTGGCCCTGCAGCAGCGTCAGTGCCTCGCCGGCGCGGCCCTGGCGCAGCAACAGATCGGCATAGGCGGCGCGAACGTAGAAATCAGAGGGCGCGAGCTGCAGATCCTGCTGGAACCAGCGCTGCGCGTCGGCATCCTGGCCCAGACGCACCGCCATTTCACCGAGTTCGGAATACAACCAGGACTTTTCCGAGGTCAGCCAGCCTTGCGTTGACACCTGCAGCAGCGCCGCATAGGCACTGTCCAGATGGCCGTTGAGGCCGCGCAGGCTTTGAATGCACAGTGCCGCAAGCCTCGGCTCGACCCAGTGTGCGAATTGCTCGCAGCTCGCGCTGGCTTCCGCATAGCGTCCCAGCACGCGCAGGATGGTGGCTCGAGTCAGCAGCGCCTGGGGATCGTTGGGACGAGCGCTGAGCGCGCGATCGAGCGTATCGAGCGCAGCGCTGAACTCATGCCGGCTTTGCTGCACGGTGGCCTGCAGCACCAGCGCCGCGGGCACGGCCGGACGTTGTTGCGCCCAGGGTGCCAGCACCGCATCGGCATATCCGAGATAGCGCAGATCCCCACTCGAGCGCGACTGCTGGATGTAGAACTGGGCGAGGGGCAATGCCACGTCCAGCCGGCCCCGGGCCAGGCGTCGAGCTGAGAGGTCGGCGTAGCGGGTGCCCGCCGGCAAATCCGCCAACACCACATCGTCGCTGCTCGGCACGAACGGACTCGCATGAGCTCGAGGCGGATGCGCGGCGCACAGTAGAGTCGCCGCCACCAGCCCCGACAGCCGGCCCCAATGCGCACGGGGCCGGCCGGGGGGCTCTCTCATGTGCCGTCTACGACCGTTGGCGCAGTCGCGTCGTCGACCTGCGCAAAGACGACGACTCCATTGTCAACTTGAAATGGCTGTGCCGTTTCCGAAGTCTGCGATTGCACGATTTGCAGCACGGTATTGGTCTCCAATACCGTGGTCGTTGGCGGGGGCGTTACCGGGCTGGACATGAGGTGGCTGCCACCGCCGCAGCCCGCGATTGCCATGCAACCTGCTGCCGTGCCACCGATCAATGCGATTTTAGCTTTCATGGCGGCGACCTCAGAGCGATGCGCTGATTGGTGAACCGCCGATCGGCGTATTCAGATACGGGAAGGCCGGCAGGTAGGTGGTCGGGTCGGGTTCGACCCCGTCGGTATAACCCAGTTGCCGCGAGACGTCGGAGGCAGGATCCGGGTCCTTGGCGCTGCCATCGTAGGGTGTGAGCAGCACGCCCATGGCGGCTCGCAATGTGATATCCACTACATCGTCGATCGGTCGCCGGCCGTTCGGGAAGCCGCTCAGGTCTCCGGCCAATACCCCGAGATCCATTTGCGAGGCAATCGCCGTCACCGGGGTACTGGTATTGAGCCGCAGCTCCTCCGCGGGCGTGACGTTCGCGGGTTTGTTGAGCCCGGTGATACCGGTCAGGAATACCGCTTCGAGATCGGTACGCGGATACACGTTCGGTGCCAACACGCCGGCACCGCCGAACAGCGCCTGCAGCAACACCGGCAAGGACGGATTGGTCACGTAGTCGGCAAACTGCGCATCTCCCGAGGGCGTGGTGGTGTTCCAGCGATCCTTGTCGGGTAGACCGATCACCAGTTCATTGACCAGGGGCATACCCAGACGCGAGACCTGCAGCCAGGCGCCGCCGGCCAATTCTGGCCCGGTGGGCGAACTGACCGCACCAACGCTGGCAGCGCTCTTGTTGCTCTGGGGCGCCGGATTCAGCACCGACGCCTGACGCAGGCTCGCCGTGGTGTAGCCACCGATCACCGGATCGCTGCCGTTGGTCAGGCAGGAGGCAGGAATCTCCAACTCGAGCGCGGTCACGTTATAGCCGGCCAGCGAATTGGGTACGTAGTTGCGACCGTTGGTGCCGTTGGGGGCCAGCTGCGTGGCCGGGTACTTGATGTTGACCAGGTCGAAGGTCTCGCCCAGGTTGACCACGAACGGATCCTGGCGCTGGCCGACGAACACCTTGCCGGGCATGCTGCAGCCCGGGATGGTGATCGGATAGATGAAATTGGCAGCATAGGCGGCATAGTTGGGAATGGACTTTGCGCCAATGTTGTCGAGCGGCTTGTCGAAAGTGGCAGCGCCGGTGGTGGCGTTGGTCACGGCCATGGCGGTGCCGCTGCGGCGATCGCCCTTGACCAGGGTCAGCGTGTAGGTCTGCGCGACATTCTGCGAGGCGGTGCTGGTGGCGCTCACCGGGCCGATATTGATCAAAGGCACCGGGACCGACTTGCTGCCGGCCATGACCGCCAACCCCTGGGTGGTGGTGGTAAAGCGAAATTGGAAGGTCAGACTGGCGGCGCCGGAGCCAGTGTTGTCTATCTCTATTTCATAAAGGGCATTGTCATCCAGATTGAAATAATTGGGACCACCCTGCGGGTCCTGCAATGGCAGGTAATTGGCCACCAAAGTGACGAAGCCGGCGCGTCCGGCCTCATAGCTGTTGAACATGTAGAAATCGGTGCCGTCCACCGTAGGACGGGTGCTGATGAAAGGCGCCTCCCTGTGGCTGGAAGCCAGCGCGCCGCCGGCTATCGAGGCGGCAAGCACCCCCATCAACAGTTGTCTGCGTTTGGCATTGCGCATCGAAAAGCTCCCCGGAATTGTGAATGAGGTTGGTACTGCAGTTGAATACGAACGGCCTGCGGGATTGGATGCACTCACCGCGAAGAAATTATCCTTGGATAGTCGGCTAGCATGCGGTCATGAAATACACGCTGTCTGCGGCCCTGGCAGCCGTCGTACTGAGTGGGTGCACGCAGCTGGGATTGCTCAGCCTCAATACGGTGGCGAGCTTCAGTGATTATTCGCGACAGGGCGGCCTGGCCTACGGACCTGCACCGGCCGATAGCGCCGATCTGTACCTGCCGCGCAACGCCGCCGGAGCGCCGGTGGTGGTGTTTTTCTATGGCGGTGGCTGGGATAGCGGTGACAAATCCTCGTACAAATTTGTCGGCGCCGCCTTGGCGGCCGCCGGCGTCATCGTCGTGATCCCGAACTACACCTTGTACCCCAAGGCTAAATTCCCGCGCTTCATGCAGGACGCTGCACGCAGCGTCGTCTGGGCGCGCGCGCATGCTCGCGAATGGGGCGGGGATCCGGAGCGGCTGTTTCTGATCGGACATTCGGCGGGCGCACACATAGCCGTCCTGCTCGCCCTGGACCCGGAGTATCTGTCCCAGGCAGGCGGCAGCAGCCGATGGCTGCGAGGAGTGGTAGGGCTGGCCGGCCCCTATGACTTTCTGCCCTTTACCGAAGCTTATTTGAACGATCTATTCGGGCCGCCGGCTGAATTCTGGCGTTCACAACCGATCAACTTTGTCCGGGCCGACGCACCACCGCTGTTGCTCATGCACGGGCTGCGCGATACGCGTGTGAGCCCGAACAACACCCGCAGCCTGACGGCCGCCCTGCAGCGGCTCGGTGCTGCCGTCACCACACGCTATTTCCCGCGAGCCGATCACGCCGATCTGGCGGCCGCATTCTCGCCGCTGCGCGCCGGTTTGCCGGTGTTGCCGGATATCCTGAATTTTATCGCCGATCAGGCACCGGCCAATTAGGACGGCTCTCGCGGATCGACTGCTGCGAACGTGCCATCGGCTTGCAGCATGGTGAGAATGCCGGAACGTATATCGAAAATGGTGCCGGTGAGTGTCAATTGCTGTGCGCTGACACGCTCGGCGAGCCACGGGAAGGTCAGCAGATTTTCCAGCGACAACTTGACCGACTCCTGCTCACAGTCGCTTTGCGGGTCGGCGCTGGCGCGCTGCAGCACCCGGCGCTTGGCAGGTTCTGCGATTCGCATCCAGGGCACCAGGAAGTCGCCAGCGGGATCCGGCGCGCCGTGCAGCAGCACGCGAATACCGCCGCACATGGCATGGCCCATGACGATCAGATCGCTCACTTCCAGTACCCGCACCGCAAATTCCAGTGCCGCACTGGTGGCATGGAATGCCAAATCGGGCTGATAAGGAGGGACCAGGTTGGCGACGTTTCGCAAGATGAACAGTTCGCCCGGCTCGGCACTGAATATCATGGTTGGATCGACCCGGCTGTCCGAACAGGCAATCACCATGGCGCGCGGTGATTGGCCGCCCACGGCCAGGCGCTCGAATGTCGCGCGCCGTTCAGGCCATTGTTGCCTGCGAAAACGCCGATACCCTTCGATGAGATTCAGCATCTGAAATGATCCTCGAGCGCCGCGCACGCAATCTGCTTGGCGTCGTACAGGTACTCCGGACCAATGAAGCCTACCACCGTGTTGACCAGCAGAGGATTAAATGCGCGCGCGACGCCGCAGGCGCGCGCTTCGAGCGTTGCTGATCGATGCCGTGGTGAGAATCCGCTGACAGTGCCGAGCCCTATCCGGTTTCGAAATACATGAGCTTGGTGCCGACCGTGTGGCGCTGTACGTCATGCCGGGCTGGCAACCGCCGTCTCGACGTCGGCCGCGAGGCTCTCGGGTTTATCCGACGGAGCGTAGCGCTTCAATGGCTGCCCGTTCCTGCCGATCAGGAATTTGGTGAAGTTCCACTTGATCGCCTCCGACCCGAGAATCCCAGGGCGAGCTTCCTTCAGAAAGCGGTACAACGGATGCGCATCCGCACCATTGACGTTGATCTTGGCGAACATGGGGAAGCTGACGCCATAGGTCAGTGAGCAGAAGCTCTTGATATCCGCTTCATTTCCCGGCTCCTGATGGCCAAACTGGTCGCACGGAAAACCCAGTACCACCAATCCGCGCTCGCGATACTGGTTATAGAGTGTTTCCAGCCCGGCATATTGCGGGGTAAAGCCGCATTTGCTGGCCACGTTCACGATCAGCATTGGCTGACCCCGATAGGCCGACAGCGGCTGCTGTTCGCCGTCGATGGTGCGCGCCGAATAGTCATATACGCTCATGGGCTTGGTTCCTTGCTGAACTCGATGAACCAGTCGAGTCCCGACTGAATATGATGAGTCGCGGCGTAACTGCCCTGATTCAGCGCGAGCGCGATATTCATCAGGCTATTGATGTAGACCAGCGGCTGACCGATGGGAACCTCTGCGAAGGTGCGCCGGTAAGGCACGATCGAATCATCGATCAGCTGATTCTGATGGTAGACGCGTACCCGTATGGGATCGCCTACCGCGAGGTGCAGCTCATCGAACAGCGCCTTGGGAATATTGCTCCAGACGTTGCCATACTGCACGTCGAGCACCGGGATGAGCCCGCTGAGTTTGTCGCCGACCAGGGCCGGCTTGCGATACGGGATGGTAATCAATGCCCCAGGTGCCAGCGGCGGCCCGACTTGCTCAAAGCTGATGACCCCGGCCGCCAGCCGGGCGCCGGTATAGCCGTAGACATCGCGGCCGTGGAACGTATAGGAGTCCTGCGATCCCTTACGGCGATTGACGCGTTCGTCGATCTGGCGCAGCCCCTCGATGCCGTCACGCTCGGCAACCAGCGAGAGCAGGCCGTTGTTAGGCGCTACAAAGTAGTGTCCGGTGCGCGTCTTGAGCACCACGGAGAGGCGCGCGGTGCCGACCCCGGGATCCACCACGGCCACGAATACCGTGCCCTTGGGCCAGAATTGCTCTGCCTGGTACAGCCTGTAGGCGCCGGTGAAGATGTCCGGATTGTCGTGGCTCAGATCCGAGATCAGCAGTTGTTGCGAGACGCTGTAAGCGACGCCTTTCACGGCCGAGACCGCGCCGTCCTGGGTGCCGAAGTCGGTCAGCAGCACCAAGGGTGTACGCGCCTGCGCCGACCAGCAGCACCACAACAGGCCGGCGAGCAGGCAGCGGCGCGCGGGGCCGCCCCGGTGCATGGTGCTCGCCGTCACGGGCGCAGTTCCCCCGTTTTCAGATGCTCGATGTCCATGGGCTCGATTTGATGAAACTTGCTGTAGTCGAAGCGATCGGTGCCGTCCGCGTCGGTGCTCAGAATATCGAGGAAGGTGTGGTTCCAGCGCAGTGCCGAGACCGGATAGTGCTTGCGCGACATCAGTGTCTGTCCGGTGGTCTCGTCCGTGCCGCTTACCGTCAGCAGCAGATTGGCGTGCGAGTCGGCAAGGGATTGCGCGGACTGCCCGTAAGCGGGCTCGAGCTGTCGATGACGTGCAATAGCGTCCAGCCGAAGATGAAAATCGGGTGCTGGCTGCGGCGCAGCGGCAAGTCATATATGCGGCGCATCGGAAAGCCCTCAACCGTGAGTTCCTCGCGGAAAAGGCGCAGCTGCGCCTGGGCTTCCATGATGATGTTCTGGCGCGCATTGGCGGCCCGCAGCATCAGGGTCGGCTGGCCGTCGATACGCCGTATGACCGCATGGTTCGCGAATAGGAAGCGCGCAAAGGGGCGCGAAAAGCGCGCGAACATCATGCCGGCGATCAATGCCACGCTCATCATGCCGACGAAGATCTCGACCGCGGCGACAATGTGCGCGAACAGGGACTGCGGGTGCATGTCGCCATATCCCACCGTGGCCAGCGTCTCGACACTGAAGAAGAATATGCCCCAGTAGCCGGGCGGGTTGACATTGGCGATGCCACCCGGCTGCAGGCTGTAAACCAGCGCAAATGCCAGGTTGAACAGCAGGAAGAAGCCTGCGAAAGTCGCAAACAGCACCGGCCAGGTGACGGTCATGAACAGGTGATACAGATCCAGCCAGATGCGCCGCGGCAGGCCATGGGTGACAATATGGCGTCCGGCCAGGGTCACGCTTCGGTCGCTGTGTTGGCGGAAAATCATCCTTGCAAGTGTAGCCGGGAAGGATCGTTTAAAGGGGAGTAGGCGTATGGCGGCATCGACGGCAAGTGCAACACTGAAACGCAGCGAGCGGGAATTCAAGCGCATACGCAAGGCGGCGCGCAGCGCTAAAAAGCGTGTGCGCGCGCTTAAGCAGCAACTGAAGTCCGCCAGGAAGTCGGCGAAACAGGCGCGCAAGCAACTGCGCAAGGCCACGGCGGCGCACGAGCGCGCGCGACGGGGCTTGAAACAGGCGCCGGCACGCGTATCGCGCGCGGCAAATCCGAAACGCACGCCGCCGATGGCGGCCCGGGCAGCAAAAACCGTGGCGCCGCGCAAATTGCGGCGGCTGCCTGCCAGGCGCGCCCGACTGGGCCTGAAACAGGCGCTGACCCGCGCAACGCCTGCGGTGACCACGCGTCCGCGCCGTAAAGCTCCGAAACGCCCGCCGCTGATGGCGGCCAAGCCAGCAAAAACCGTCAAGCCCGGCAAAATCCGGCGGCGGCCCGCCAAGCCCGCCGTCAAAGCCGTCGTGGCTACCGCCCCCGAGCTGGCGACACCTGTCGATACCGGTGCAGGCGCGCTCGGCAGCGTCGAGGCGCTACTTCCATAGACTGAGTCAGCGGTCGAATAGCGCCAACAGCACGGCAGCTCAGAACTTGAACGCGGCGGTGATGCCGACGGTCAGCGGCCGATAAGTTATGTCGCGGTATAGCGGCGTGCCCAAGGGCAAGCCGGTATTCGGATCGTCGGTCATTACCTGGTGATTGGAGTTGGTGATGGTATGGCTGTTGAGCACGTTATCCGCAAATAGCGACAGGGACAGGTGATTGATCTGAGTGCCGGCGCGCAGCGACAGGAAATGCGTGCTGAACAATGGCAGCGTCAATGACGGCAACGTGTTGGACGGCAAGGCCGGCGTCGAACTGCGAGGTGCGCGAGTCGCGCGAGGGCGGTCAGCCACTTCTCGCCACTGCCGTATTCGTAGTCCATGCGCACGTACGACTTATGCGCGAAGGCGTCAAATGTGTACTGGGGTCCGATGGTGGCGGTCCAGGGTGGCTGGGCGGTGCCGTTCTCGCCCGCGATCGCATCACCCTTGGCCACGACGGGCAGCACACCCACGGTTGCGTGCCGACGAACGCGTTTTGGGTGTACTGCGCGTCGGTGTACCCGAGTGAGGTTTCAAGGCTCCAACCCGAACCTAAATCGAAGTCGGCCTGGACGTCAAAACCCTTGGACACCGCGGCGCCGAGATTCTGAGTCCACTGGATCTGGCAGATCGGCGGCACGATGTTCTGCTGGATGTTGTTCCACTTGACGTAGTAGAAGCTGGTGTCGAGCTGCACGGCGTGATTGACGTTGTTCTTGGCGCCGAGCTCGAAACTTTGCACGGTGTCGGACTTGTAGGCCAGCGGTGCGCCGCTGATGCCGAAATTCGCGAAATCTGCGCCGCATACCAGGCCGCCCGGCACCTCGGGATTGCCGCCTCCCGGCCGAAAGCCCTTGGCGTAGGTGGCGTAATACAGATCGTCGGGATCTGGCCTGGAAGGACAGGCCGAGCTTGGGAGTGACCGGGGTCTCGCTGGCGGAATGGAATCCGGACACCGGGCCGCCGTTCTGCGGGCCGTCCGACATCGCTCTGGATGGAGAACTGCGTGTAGGCGATGCGTGCGCCCAGCAACAGCTTGAGCTTGTCGGTGACGATTGACGTCGGCCTCGCCAAAGCCGGCGAACTGCCGATCATGACTGACCAGACGGTTGAAGTACGAGTCGCCGAACGGCAGAGCCGAGCTGCCATCCGGGTTGGTGCGGCGTGCCGAAATAGGTCGGCGAGCGGCTGACCGAACTCGAGATTGAACAGCGTGTCCGCCATCGGGTCGTGGATCTGCTCGGAGCTGAACTGGCGGTTGACCGACATGAACACACCCACGGTCCAGTTGACGCGCGCGTCCTTGTCGGTCGTTCTGCAGCCGCAGTTCTTCGGTGAAGTTGCGCTGCTGGTTGGTGACCGTCTTGGGCGAGCGGTAGTTGGCCAGGGCCGGCGGGCAGATGCACTCCGCTGCCGTCGATCAGCGGGAAATCCGGAATCAGGCCCGAATCGGTCAGCGAACTGGGCTGCGACTGGTAAAACGCTCAGGTTGTAAGAGCGTGCCTTCGTATTCGCTCTGGTCGTCGCGATGGAAATAGGAGGTAGTCGAAATCAGTCGCGTCGGCCCGAGATCGACCTGCGACATTGAGCGCGGGCAGATAGAATGCGTCCGGCTCGGGGCTGGCCGTCGGGATTGGCGCTGACATAGCGGTTGCTGCCCGGGTCGGAATACAGCGGCCAGCAGATCGTGACGTCATTGCGCTCGCGGTCCTGGTAGAAGAAGCTTGGCGTAACCGTGACAGTCTCGGTCGGGCTTCCACAGGGCTGCCAGACGCAGCGGCCGTGGTCTCGTCGTGATTGGCGTTCGGGTCGACGACCGCGAGCGTGGTCGGATCGATGCGATCGATCCAGCCGCCATCGCGGCGGTAGTAGACGCTGGCCTTGACCGCCAGTGTGCCGTCGATGAGCGGCGTGCCGCCGGCGATGCCGGCCTCGTAGCTGGGTGCGCCGCCGAGCGGTAAAGCCGGTCTCGGCGCGCGCGTACAGGTCCGGTGTGTTCATGTTCGGCTGGCTGGTGATGTAGCGGACGGTACCGCCCTCGGAGCCGGAGCCAAACAGCGTTCCCTGGGGGCCGCGCAGAATCTCGATGCGGTCCAGGTCGAAGACCTTGATCAGTGCATCATCGGGATTGAAGCCCAGAGCACGCATCTGGATCGGCACGTCATCGATATAGATGCCGGTGGTGCCCGAGCCGCCCGAGGAGGCAATGCCGCGGATCGCGATGGCGTTGGTCTCGTTGGTGTCGAACGATACGCCGGGTGTGAAGCGCACGACGTCGGAGAAATCCTTGATGCCCTTGAGGTCCATGGCATCGCGCGTTTCGACGCTGACGCTGATGGGCACGCGGTTCAGCGATTCCTCCGTACGCGCGTGGCCGTCACCGTCACTTCCTCGAGCACCGATGCCGCCGGCGTCCGCATCGGCGCTGGTCTGCGCCACGGCCCATTGCGCCGCCGGGAAGCACAGCAGCAGCGCGAGCGCGCGTTTGCCGGCACACGCCGCAGCGGTGCGATCGGCACCCGAACGCGGCCCTGGAGTGAATGGCATGTTATCTCCCTAGTCTGTGGCGCTACCGCTTCTCATGAGACCATCTGCAAGTTAACGCCAGATTCGCGCTACGGCAATCGACGTTGCGCGCGCACGACATGTTACCGCGGGCCGAAGGATTGCAGCGCCCGTTGCCATGCCGGCATATCGGTGAGCGCCACGAAGGCCAGACCGGCCAATGCGCCGTTGAAGTGCGCCTCGTGGTTTATGCGTCCGCGCGGATGCCGTGCGGCGTAAAAGCTGTACAGCAGATAGCCCACTGCAAACAGCGGCGCCGGAATCGGCAGTGGAACGGGCAGCACCATGATCCCTTGGTGCGGAAAATAGACTATGGAAGCAAACAGCACGGCCAGGATCGCTCCCGAGGCACCCAGACAGGCATATTCCGGCTGGTCGCGGTGCTTGAAGTAGGTTCCGGTATTGCTGGCCGCCAGTCCCATGCCGTAAAGCGCGACGAAGCGTGCGCCGCCGATCATGCGCTGGAGCGGAAATGCGAAGAACCAGAACGTCACGCAGTTGAACAGCAGGTGCGACAGGTCGGCATGCACAAAGGCACTGCCGACGGCCGTCCAGTACTGACGTCGCGGCAAAAACCAATAAGGCCGGAACAGATTCCAGTCGATGATGCGCGGCGTCACCCATAGGCCGGCCAGGCTGATCACCACAATGAGGGCGAGAATGATGGCCGCTGCCACGATCAGTCCGGACGGCGCCGCAGCGCCAGCAGGGTACCGGCGACGCAGGCGCTGGCACCGGTGAAAGTCTCGATGCGCCAGCGCAGATGCTCGAAAGCGGTGGAGAGCAGCAACGCCACGATTGGAATCGCCACCGCGGTGTAGGCGGCCCGGTCGGCACCGATGCGTCCCATCAGTGTCAGGTAGGCGCCGAAGGCAAATGCCGAACCGAATAACGCCAGAAACAGCAGCGAGGCGACGTACGTCCAGGATGGATCGAACTGCAGGCGCGCGCCACTGGCGAGCGCAACCGCGAGCACAAACAGCGCGCCATAGAGCATCGACCAGGCATTCGCCTGCAGTACCGGCAGCCGGCGGCGATAATTGCGGGTCGCGACCATATTGCCCAGCGAGGCGACGGTGATCGCCGCCAGTGCCAGCAGCAGACCGCGCAATTCATCGCCCGCGGTGGAGACCGCCAGCACTTCGCGGCCAAAGATCAGGGCGACGCCGGTCACGCTGAGGGTCGCTGCGAACACCGCGCTGGTACGGATCGGCAGCCCGAAAAATACCCGCATGCCGAGCCCGTTCATGAACACCGCCAGCGAAAAGATCACCGCCACCAGCCCAGAGGTCAGGTATTGCTCCGAGAGGTACACACCGATGTAGTTGAGGCCGAAAAGCAGCACACCCTGGAGCGCGACCCAGGCATGATCGCGCGCCGCAAAACGCAGCGGCCGGCCTCGATACCACGCGTACAGCAGCAGCATCAATGAGGCCAGCGCGAACCGCCAGGCCACCGAGACAATCGGCGACACCACGCCCAGCTGGAATTTGATTACCAGCCAGGTCGACCCCCAGATCAAGACGGTTACCAGGAAAAGCGAGAAATTATCCATGGGGCGGGTCATGCTAGCGCAAAAAGCCGGCCGCCGTGCCGGACACCCTCGCTCTTATACTTGCGCTCATGAACTCCCTGGTGCTGCTCTTTACCTGTCTGGCGCTCGGTTTTGTGATCGCGCATGTGGCGCGGCCGCCCGCGGGTCTGGCGCAGGCGTTGAATTGGTGGGTCATCAATATCGCGCTGCCGGCATTGGTGCTCAATGTCATTCCGCGGATTCACTTCGAGCTGCAGTTCTGGTTTCTGACGGCGGCCAATTGGCTGGTGTTCGTCGGCTCGTGGCTGCTGTTTGCGGCGCTGGGGAAGCTCTTCGGCTGGTCGCGCGCGCGCGTCGGTGCGCTCACGCTGGTTGGCTGGCCTGGGCAATGCGGCATTCATGGGCTACCCCATGATCGAGGCGCTGCGTGGCGCGCCGGCGCTGTCACTGGCCGTGATCGGCGATCAAACCGGCTGCTCTACCGCGCTGGCGATCGGCGGCGTCGCGGTTACGGTGATTTATGCGGACCAGGAACTGCGTCCCGCGGCAGGTGCTGCGGCGAATCCTGCTATTTCCGGCGTTCCTGGCGCTGCTGGCAGGCATCGTGATCGGCCTGATCGGCGATCCATTCGCGATATTGCATGATCTGTGCGGGCGCCTCGCGGCAACGTTGTCGCCGCTGGCGCTGTTTTCCGTGGGGCTGCAGCAGCGGTTGACGATGCCGCGCACGCGTCTGTCGGCGGTGGGCTGCGCGCTCGGCTGGAAGCTATTGCTCGCACCGGCGCTGTGCTATCTGCTCGCCTGGGTCACCGGCGTCACGGGACTGGTGCTCGTGGTGGGCGTATTGCAGGCGGCCATGCCGCCCATGATCTCGGCGGCGATACTGGCTGATCAATATGGGCTCGAGCCGCCGCTGGCCAACGCCGTGCTGGGTCTGGGCATACTGATTTCGCTGGCAGCGGTGCCCTGGCTGAACGCGCTGCTTTAGCGCCCTGGAGCCGGGCGGCTCACCGCCGGCTCAGGGCGCTGCGTCTACTTCGGCTCGGTGCCCGGCTGTGCGTCTTCCATCGGATAGGTATGCACGGCTCCGGAATTCGACGGCGGGCGGTCGCCGGCGCGACCGCGGCCGGCGGGGCGGAAGTTCCAGGCGAACTGCCGGGCGCCGATGCGTCGCTAGCGGTGCCGTTGGTGCTGGCAGCCACCGCGGCCAGGAAACGCCGTGCCGATTCGGAATGCGTGGAGTACCTTGCCGGTGGTGATCTCGGTCGTGGTCACCTCATCGCCGTTGTAGAAGGCGTTATTGGCACGTTGATCGAAGGCGAGCACGGTGCCGTCGAGCGCGACACCCGCAAACAGTCCGCGCGAGCGTGAATAGGAGTAGATCTCGGCATTGATACCCGCGGCCGCTTCGGTCTGACGGCCCACGGCCCGGCGGCTACGGAGGCGTCGGCTCCCAGGGTGAATTTGCCGCGGGCGAAGTGCTCGACGCTGCGCTGGGTGACGAACACCAGCACCACATCGGTCGAGGTGGCGCCCAACTGCCAGCCGACGCTGCCACCTGCGAGCGTAATGAAGATCGGGCTGCTGAAGCGGACCGGAGCGTCGCGCACGGTCAGCACGCCATTGCCATAGCGGCCGCCGAAGATGAAAGCGCCCTTGATCACTTCGGGGATGACGGCCACGCCGTAGGCGCGCTGCATCAGCCAGTCAGGCACGTTCTGATCGGGGGTGGCACGCAATTCCTCGAGTACCTGCGTCGCCGTAATCAGGCGTGCGTCCTCTCGGGTCGGCTCGGCGGTCTGCGCCAGGGCTACGGGGACGATGCCAGCAATGCCGCGGCTCCCAGCAGCGCGCGCAGGAAAAGGGTCGGTTCATGAATCGCCTCCGTAGCGATGGACTAACAAGGAGGCGAATAATGGTTCAGTACCACAAGGAAATAAAGAACTGCGTGACGCTGGCGCCGTAGGAGTAGAGCGGAATGCCGTCCGGCGAGCCCCGACCCGGCCAAAGTCGTGGAAATCATCGTACGAGATCAGCAGCCGGTTGTAGTTGAGATTGAGCGTGCCCTTCTCGATCCAGTGCGGCCAGGCCGGGATGGAACTGCCCAGCTGGCGCCGACACCGAAGGCGAATGTCGTGAAACTGCGCCAGCTCGCGGTCCCGCGACATGAAATTCTGCGAATCCTCGAACGGAAACAGATCGCCGTAGAAACCGCTGCAGTCTGGCGGTAGTAGCGCACGTTGCCGTTGAAGGTCCAGGAGGTCGAAACCGGTTGCGTATAGCCAGCGCCGACGTGTGGGCGAGGATGCCCCAGGTGTCGTGATAGAGGCGGTAGTTGCCATCGAGCGCCGCGTGCCAGGGCAGGTAGTACTTGAGCTGCGGCGAGCCGGCGTTGCCGGTGCGCGTATTCGGGCGTCACCTGCGCCTCGGAGTGGACCAGGCCGTCGGGCCCCAGGTAGCGTGCTGAACGGTAGGGACTTTGCAGGTAGCCGTCGCTCTCGTCGGTTTCTAAATTCAGACCCAGCAGCAGGTTGCGCGTCAGGATCTGCGACAGGCTGGCCTGCCAATTGCGATGGTCGGCATCGCCAAAGAAGGTGACGGTGATACGGCTGCCGTCCTCGAAGCGGCCATTCAGGGGTGCTTCGCATAAACCTTATCGAACCGCGCGAGTAAACCGAAGGAGATGGTGGTCAGATCGCCGAACATGGACTGGCTGACGGAAAAGAACGCGGTCTTGGACTTGTAGTCGCGGCTCATTGCTCTCGATATAGCCGCCGCTGTAGGTGGTATTGCCATGCAGGTAGTCGGCGCTCATGCTGCCCTGCCTGCGGGTCTCCTTGTAAGGGCTCGCGGTCGACAGCACGTCGACCGAGGCGCTGGAGATCATGTCGACATAGTAGTTGGCGGCAAACGACAGTGAGTCATTGACTTTCTTGCGCACCAGGATCGACGGTCCTTCGACCGTGACGCCACCGCCATCCCAATCATGCCACAGTCAGATCGGCGCGATCATCGGGCAGCACCGCGGCGCGGCTGACCGCGGCCAGCGTGAACAGCGCCGCCGTCAGGGTACGCGTCCGAGAACCGCTCCTCCAAGTCCATTTAATTGCAGCCGCAGCCGCCGCCGACGCTGCCGGTCGCGCCGCGGGCGCCCTCGCGCACTTCGAACACATGGTCGAGGTAGATGCTCGAGACCGGATTGGGATCGAAAGACATGATGGGATCGGCCAGGTGCTCGCGCTCGTAGGGTTTGACCCACGGCTGCGGCGCACAGCAGCCGCCCAGCAGCAGACCCGCCAGGGGTACGACCAGGCGATGATCCCGAGGCGATGCTGCGACACGGTTACTCCCGTACCAGCGTTCGGATTTGATCCAGATACTGGCTCTTCCTCGCCCGGCTTGTAGCCCTGATGCACGTAGCGCACCTTGCCGGTGCGGTCGAGGATCACGGTGCTGGGCATCCCGGGCACCTCATAAAGCTTGCTGACCTTGCTGTCGGGATCGAAGAGTATCGGAAACGAGACAGGCGTGGATTTCAGAAAGCCCATCGCGTCGGCCGATTTGGGCTCGACATTGACGCCCAGCAGGGTGAAGCCGGCGGACTTGTACTTCTTGATACAGCTGATCGAGCACCGGCATTTCCTGCCGGCAGGGTCCGCACCAGCTGGCCCAGAAGTTGATCAGCACCACCTGTCCCTTCAGATCGCTCAGCGACAGTCCTTGCTGCCCGAGGACGTGCAGATCAAAGGCCGGAGCTGCCGCGCCCGGAGCGATGTTGTCTGCCGAAGCCGCCACGCTCAAAGCCAACGCCAGGCCGCAGCCCAGCGCTCGTATCGCCAAACGCTGAACTTGGGATGTCGATTGTCGCCATGACTGGCCTCCGTCGCAAGCGCTCGCCTATACGGCGGGATGCGCTCTAGAAGAATACGGTCGCGCCGATGGTTGCCTGAAGATTGTTCTTCAGCTCTTCCACGCCCGTGACGTCGGATCTGAACACCAGATCCTGCACGTCGATATGCAACGCCAGCCAGTCCGTCGGCAGTACCCTGTAACCGGCGCCGAAATTCACCGTGAAGTTCTGGTCACCGGCGAATTTGACACTGCCGATACCGCCGAGCAGATAGAACGCGCTGGTCATGGCGAGATTGCGACCGATGAACACCTCGCCCGGGAGCAAGTTGTAGCCCAGAGAGAGGTTGTAATACGTGAAGCGCCTCTCAGCATCGGAAAGCAGCTGCACGTTGCTCAGCGTCTCGAAACTGGTGAAGCCCGCCTTGGCGCGACCATAGGTGGCTTCGGCGAAGAAATCCTCGCTGATATGGTAGTCGAAGCGCAGCCGGCGACGGGTTGCGAGCCGAAATCCTGGATGGAGAGCTCGCCATAGTACGCGCCGATTTCGACATTGCTCGGGTGGATGGCGGGCACTTTGATGGTGCGCCGCTCCACCTGCGGCTCGATCACGCTGGGCGGTGGCGAGTCGCTGTCGCTATCCGGCGACGTCTGCGCGCTGGTGTCCGGCTTGGCATGCCGGTGGAACATGCGCGCAACCCCCGCAACCGAGCGCAACGAAGCTCAGTAAAAGAATGCGAATGCCGAGTTTCCATTCGTTCTTGACCTCGTTGCTGTTCTGGTTCGTAAAGATCTCATGCTCGCGCAATTCTCCGCGTAGAAACAGTCGCCGAGCCAAGTAATAGCGCACACCCACACCGAATAGGCAGTCTGATTGCTGGAGCTCACGGGGTAGCGCCAGCGTGGCCTTCGGTTCGACACGCTCATAGCCGCCGCCAAGGGTCACGAACGGCGAGAAGTGCCGGTTGGGAATGAACACGTGACTGAATCCGATATCGACCAGGTAGCCATTGGACAGGTTGCCCAGGTATTGCGAGGCGGAAAGCTCTATCTTCAGATTGTCGGTCAGCGACAGGGCCTGGTAGGCCGAGATCATGCTGGCACCGGCATAGGCTCCGCCGAATACCCCGGTCTCCCAACGGTGTGAGGTAAAGCCGGCCATATCGCCGAGATTGAGCTGGAACGGGGTGCCGTCCGCCAGCGTGGTGAGCATCAGATCTCGCTCGTAGGCCCAGCCCTCGACGCCGCGTTCGGTGCGCACCTTGAACCACTCAGTGCGTCGCATCAGCACGTCCACGGACTCGCCGCGAGCGACCACCTGCGTGACCGGATAGCCGCGGCCGGGTCCGGTATGCAGTTCAAGATAGGGCTGCACCACGAACAGCTGCAGGTAGTCGCGCGCACAGGCATCCGCCGCCGCCAGCAGCGAGAGCAGCAGGGCGGCGAGCAGGAAAGTGACCTTAGTTGGCCAGCGGCGCGTCGAACGGGTTGTTGTAATACTGAGCTCCAATATCTACCCACTCTGACAACAGCCGCAGCTCCCCTGCGGTCATGAACCCGGCATGGTTCACCGTCCCCGTGACGCTGCAGCCCATGTTCGCGCCGGTGATCACCGCGAAGAAGCACGAGCCGCTGGCGCTGCCGGCCGCAATCGAGCCGGGCACTGCTACCCCGGAGTCTACCAACTGATTGGTCATGTTGAGCGATAAGACGTCGTGAGTGTCTACGAGCTGGGTGTAGGCACGCAACTGCGCCGTGGTGCTTTGCGCCGGATCGGCATCGAGTTGCAGGTTGCCGTCGGGCGGCACCGGGACCGCAGCGCCCCCCACCATGGTGGTGCGCGTGGAGGTATGGCAATTGGTGCAGGTGTTGGCGCCGCGCGGATCGACGGCAATGCTGCCGCGCACGATGCTCCAGAGCGGATCGATGATGGTTGGATAATTGATGATGCTCAGGCAGTACCCGGACCACACGCCGGCGCAGGACTGGACGATTGGCAGGTTCGAGGCCAGGGAGCTGTAGGTGTACGAAATGGGCGCGTTGGGACCGGTGGGATTGGTATTGCCGTCCCCCCAGGCGTCATTGAATATTACATCGGCGCTCAGCGGCGCCGCCGCCGGCGTGGTGGCGTTGTTGTTGCAGCTGATGCTGCCCACCAGCTCCTGCGCCATGGTGTCGCCCGGGCACAGCGTCATGGTCGCGACGCTGCCGTTGCCGGCGGCGTTGAAGGTCGAACCCTGGCCGGCATTGAGGGCGGTGAACAGGTTGGCGCGGCCATGCGAGCGACCGCTGACCTCGGTGGCGATGCCGTCGCTGCCGGTGACCACCTGCGAGCCCTGTGGCGCATGGCAGCCGTTGCAGCTCAGCACCTCGCCCGGCTGTACCGTCAGCCAGGAGCGGTGTGCGGGAAAGCCAGGCAATGCCCGGGCATTGGCATCGAGAACCGTGATCTGGAAGGCCACCTCCGCCGGCACCATCACGCGCACCGAACCGTCGGGTTCGATGGGAACGTAGCCGAGTATCTGGCGCATGTAGCCCACCGAGCCGCTCAGTGCGATGTTCTGGTCGAATTTAGGGAACCCGTCCCCGAGGTCGGGATCGCCCAATGCCACGGCCTTCTCGATGCGCAGGAAGCGCGCCGGCCGGTTGGCGGCGTTGGCCATGGCGACCGCCCCGAGACTGGCGTTGGCGCCCAGACCTGCCGCCACACCGTCGCGATCGTAGACGCTGCGAATGTCGAGTACTCCGTAGGCCGGATCAAAGCCCTGCGGAACCGCGTTGTCGATCGGGCAGGTGACGTTGGTGGTGCAAGGTATGGTGCGCGGCTCGAGCGAGACGATATCGCTGATCATCTCGCCTTCGACCGGTGTGAATACCGGCTTGATGGTGCTGTCGTTGAAATTGAGCAGCCAGGCGCTGTAGAGCGGCGGCGCCAGCGTCAGAGTGGTGTTGGCAAGATTGTCGGCGGTGCAGGCGAGCAGTGCGCCGGTCGCGTCCTGCAGCCGGCACTGGTTCCAACTCACCAGTACCCGGTTGGTGCCGTCCCAGAGCGGAAAGGCCGAGTTGAAACGGCCGCCCGGGGAGGGCACCGGCACGCCGTTGGCAGTCTGCGTGCGCACATCGTTCTGGGTCGCGGGTACTTGCGCCGAGGTCACGGTCGGGTAGCCGGTGTCGGGCACCGATTGATTGTTCTCGACGAAGTCATTGATATCGATGGTCAGCAGATTGCCGCCGAAGTCCGCGTCGTTGAACGGGCGCACCAGCACCAGCACCCCGCCACTCTGCAGCTGGCGGGTACTCACGAACTGCACCGAGCAGCCAAGTCCCTGCGGACAGGCGGCGGCGTTTGCGGGATTGGTGACGCTGGTATCGTGGCTCTGAGCGCCATAGAGCAACTGCACATCGCTGCCGTCGGGATTGGAACTGTAGAGATGCATGCCGCTGCCGCCGGTGCGCCCGGGGGTGTTGTCCCAGCGGCTCCACATCACCCGGCCGCTGGACATCAACGAGGCATCGATGTCGTGACTCGGATTAAATGAGATCTGGTGAATGCCGGTACCGTCGGCATTCATTACATGCAATACGAAGTCGGAAGTGTTCTTCGATTCGGTCTGCGCCTCGAACGGCTGCACGTTCTCACCGGTGCTGCCCTCGTTGATCAATACCGCGCGCGAGGCGGTCTGGCGGGTCGAGGAGAAGACGATGCGGCCATCGCTCAGAAAATGCGGGCCGACATCATTGGAGTTGGGAGCGGTGTCGATGCTGGTGCCGGTGAGCTGCGTCAGTAGTTTGCCGGGCACGTTGTATTGCCATATGTGCCAGGTCGGGGGTTTGAAATCCTTCTGGTTGGTGGTGATCGGCCCGCGCATGGCGAACACCAGCAAGGTGCCATCGGGCGAGACATCGAGATCCTTGACGTCCCAGAAACCGGTTCCGGTCACACTGGCCGTGACGTTCTGCTCGATGCCGGTCGGACTGGCGTTGCTGCGCAGGTAGACGTCGGCCTTGGTCCAGTAGTTGCGCGGCAGAGTCACGTCGTCCTTGGCGCGCAGCTGCGCCAGAGCGGTAGCGTCGGCTGCAGTAGTGCCGGACGGGATCGTGCGCTTGACGTACGCGATTGCGAAATCGATGTTCAGTCCACCGGAGGATTGTCCTTTGCCGATATCGAGATCGCCGCGACTGCTGCAGGCAGAGATCACCGCCGCTGCGAGTACCATGCCCAGCTTGTGTGTTAGACGTCTCATTACCTCAAGAACTCCATTGCCGCGTAATTGAGAGTTCAATCTTTGGCGTGTTGACGCGATGTGATCCCGGTCTCAGTTTTCGCACACTGCGTGATTCGAAACCTTAGCGTTGATACGTAATGAGCGCAGATGTCTGTGCTGGGAGACATTACCGCTCGCACAAGCGGTGCGTATAGTCGCTCGCACTGTGCAAAGAAATTTTGCACCAGGGAGCGACGATGAGCACAGCAGGAAGGCGCACCAGCGCTGCAAGGCAAACGACGGGCATGATGCTCGCCGCTCTGCTCGGATTGCAGCCGATGATTCCGCTCGTTGCGGGACCGAATGAACAGGCCGCGCGCATGCACAATCGTCTCGCGGGGGTACCGCCGAGCAACGCGGTGCTTACGCAGATGGCGACCTTGATCAGCGGTGGCAATCCGCAGGGTGCGGCGCAGCTGGCGATGAACAACAGCGGCTTCTACAACGTGACGCTGCGCAATTTCATCGCCCCGGCGACCAACCGCGCGCAGTCGGCGTTCGTGCCGCTGAACGACTACACCGCCACCGTCATCGGCATGATCCGCGACAACGTCCCCTTCAACACGGTGCTGTCGGCCGACTTGCTGTACATCGGCAACGTCAGTGGCGCGCCGGCGTATTCGCCCGCGAACAACAATCACTACCAGTATCTGGATGACAACGGCGTCGATCTCAAGAGCGCGCTGGTCGCCACGACGCAGTCATCGTTGACCGGAATTCCGTCCGCGGCCACGGCCGGGGTCATCACCACCGAAGCGGCCGCTGCGGCGTTCTTCATCGCCGGCACCAATCGCGCGATGTTCCGCTTCACCATGATCAACTACCTGTGCAACGACATGCCGGCTGTCATGGATATCTCGCGGCCGCCGGATCGCATTCGCCAGGATGTCAGCCGCTCGCCCGGTGGCGACAGTCGCGTGTTCCTGAACAATTGCATCGGCTGCCACGCTGCCATGGATCCCATGGCGCAGGCGTTTGCGTACTACAACTACGATCCGACCGCCCTGCAGCTGGTCTACACGCCCGGACAGACACAGGCGAAGTATCACATCAATACCGGCAACTTCCCGTTCGGGTTTGTCACGCCCGATGACTCGTGGAACAACCGCTGGCGCTCGGGTCCGAATTCGATCCTGGGCTGGAGCGCCTCGTTGCCCGGCAGCGGCAATGGCGCCAAATCGCTGGGCCAGGAACTCGCCAGCAGTCAGGCATTCGCCACCTGTCAGGTGCAGAAAGTATTTCAGGCCGTGTGTCTGCGTCCGCCGAGCAATGCTGCCGATCGCAGCGCCGCGGCGCAAATCGTCGCCGACTTCCAGTCCGGCGGCTACAACATGAAGCAGGTCTTTGCTGAGACTGCAGTGTACTGCATGGGCAACTAGGCGACGACGCCGGCCTCTCTGGGAGACTACAGTGAACCGAACCCTTCTTCGTCTGCCGACTCTGGTGCTTCAGCTGGCCCTGCTGGGGCTGGCCGCCTGCTCGGGCGGCGCACCAACCACGCAGAATCCGAATACCGCCACTGCCGCGGCCTCCGTTTATGCCGGGCCCGCGCCTGCATCCGCGGACGTCGAGGCGTTCAAGGTCAATCTGTGGCAGAACATCAATATGTCCTCGCGCTGCGGCGGCTGTCACAAGGCCGGCGGACAGTCGCCGGAGTTCGCGCGCTCGGACGATGTGAACCAGGCCTATAGCGCCGCGCTCACGGTGGTGAACCTGACCCAGGCCGATCAATCGACCATGGTGGTCAAGGTTGGCGGCGGCCACAACTGCTGGCTCTCAAGTCCATCGGCGTGCGCCGACATCCTTACCACCTGGATTCAGAACTGGGCGGGCGGCGGCGCCGGCGGCGCTGCCGGCTCGACGCAGATCGCCCTGACCGCGCCGGTGGATCAAGCGGTGGGTCCGACCAAGCAGTTCCCGGCCGACTCATCGCTGTTTTCCAGTACGGTTTATCCGCTGCTGACCATGTTCTGTTCGCGCTGCCACTCGCCCAATGCCACCGTGCCGCAGTCGCCATACTTCGCCAGCAGCAACGTCGATGAGGCTTACGCTGCCGCGCAGGCCAAGATCAACCTGAATGATCCGCCGCTGTCACGCTTCTACGTGCGCCTGGCGACGGAATCCCACAATTGCTGGGCGACCACCCCCGGTGGCCCGGTCGACTGTCCGGGCAGCGCCGCAGCCATGCTGGCTGCGATCCAGGCGTACGCCAACGCCGTGCCGGTCACGCCGGTGGATCCGACCCTGGTGGTATCGCGTGCCCTGACGCTGTACGCCGGCACCGTCGCTTCCGGCAACGATCGCTACGATGCCGACATCATCGCCCGCTGGATGTTCAAAGAGGGCAGTGGCAGCACTGCGTTCGACACCAGCGGCGTCGATCCGGCGATCAACCTGACGCTGTCGGGCAATACCAGCTGGGACAGCGCCTGGGGCCTTATATTCGGCACCGGCGGCGCCAAGGCGCAGGGTTCGACCGCGACCAGCAGCAAAATCTACAGCGCCATCAGCACCACCGGCCAGTACTCGCTGGAACTGTGGGCGGCACCCGCCAACGTTACCCAGACTATGGCCTTCATGGGTGGCTACTCCGGTGGCACCACCGCGCGCAATTTCACGCTCGCACAGGATGCCATGCAGTACCAGGCGTATGGCCGCAGCACGGTCAGCGACGCGAATGGCGCGCCACCGTTGACCACTGCCGCAGCAAACATGAATGCGCAGGCGGCGCTGCAGCACATCGTGCTGACCTACGACCCCACCCACGGACGTCAGCTGTACGTGAACGGCAATTTCACCGGTGACGTGGACACGTTGACCGGCGGCACCTTGGGCAACTGGGACAACACCTTCGCCTTCCTGCTGGGCAATGAGACCACCAATGACCGGCCATGGCAGGGCGAGATACGCTTCGCCGCGGTTCACAACCATGCGATGACCGTGTCGCAGATTCAGCAGAACTACGCAGCCGGCGTCGGCCAGCTCTACTACCTGCTGTTCGACGTCAGCGCACTGACCGGCGTGGCGCAGAGCTACATCATGTTCACCGCCAGCCAATATGACAATTACAGCTACCTGTTCGACAAGCCAACCTTCATCAGTCTGAATCCGAAGGCGCAGCCGGGTAGCATTCCGATCCAGGGCATGTACATCGGCATCAACGGCCAGGAAGCCGCTGTCGGCCAGGCCTACAGCACCCTGAGCACCACGGTGACTAATGCCAACTATTCACCCACTGCCGGTCAGCTGCTGTCGAACATGGGCACTGTGATCGCCATGCAGCTCGGGCCGGCATCGGACCTGTTCTTCCTGAGCTTCGACCAGATCGGCACCAATACGCATGTGCGCACCTCCGCTACCTTCACGCCGCCGACGGCGACGGATCTGGCGGCGTCGTCCGACATCGGCCTGCATGTGTACGATGAGCTCAATGCGTCGATGGCGAGCATTACCGGCGTGTCCCCCGGTCTGAGCGCGGTCAATACGACCTATCAGACCGTCGAACAGCAGTTGCCGACCGTGCCGAATATCCAGGGGTTCCTGCCGTCGCAGGAAATCGGCATCTCGCAGTTGGCCATTCAATACTGCAACGCCCTGGTCAACGACAGCACGCTCGAGCCGGCATTCTTCCCGGGTCTGAATTTGAATCAGGCTCCGGCGGCCGCCTTCGGCACCAATGCCGGCATGGATCTGGTAATAACGCCGCTGATCAACAGTCCGGCAATCGGCGCCAATCTGGCCAGCCAGCCGACGGACCCGCAGGTGCGCACCGAGCTGTACAGCCTGATCACCAACCTCGTGAACTGCAATGCGAGCGATCCGACCTGCGTACAGACCCCGACGCGTACACAGACCATCACCAAGGCCGTCTGCGCCACCGTTCTCGGCAGCGCGACGACGTTGATCAAGTAGCGATTTCATACGAGGCGCCAGTCATGAAGATCAGACGCAAGCGGCCCCTGGGGCTGAACGAACCGCTCCGCCACCCGGATCATCGCCGGCCCGTGACGCGCCGCGATTTTCTCGCGCAGGGGTTCATGCGCGGTGCGGCCACCGTGGCCGGCATGTCGGTGTTCAGCCTGTTCGCCGATCCGCGCAAGGCGTATGCGACGCTGGCCGCGGACATTGCCGCGCTCAAGATCTCTCCCTGCAACATCACCACCGGCTCGGGCATGATCCCGTTCATCTGTTTCGACCTCGCCGGCGGCGGCAACATTGCAGGTTCGAACGTGCTGGTTGGAGGCTCCGGCGGTCAGATGGATTTCCTCTCGACCGCGGGCTACAACCGCCTGGGATTGCCGGGCAACATGATTCCCAACGGCTCCGCCGGTGTCGGCAACTTCATCGACCAGAGCCTGGGACTGGCCTTTCATAGCGACAGTGCCTACCTGCGCGGCATCAAGCAGCGCGTGGCGGTAGGCACCGCCGCGAACGTCAATGGCGCGGTCATGCCGGAGATGAGTGAGAACGATACCGGCGATAACCCGCACAATCCCATGTACGGAATCTATAGCTCCGGCTACGCGGTGTTGACGCCTCCGGCCGGCGACAAGGGCGACCTGCTGGCGCTGATCGGCACCGAAAGCACGACCTCGGGCGGCAATTCCGCCGCGCCTTCCTACATGATTGACCCCACGATTCCGCCGACCAAGGTGTCCCAGGCCTCGGACGTGACCGGACTGGTCAGCACCGGCCAGCTGGTCGGACTGTTGAGCCAGGGCGATGCCACCATGGTTCTCGAATCGATCGAGCGCATCAGCGCCAATAAACTCAACGCCGTCAACACCAATCTCGGTCTGCAGGATGCCGTGGTCAAGGACCTGGTGCAGTGCGGATACGTCGGCGCTGCCGATCAGGTGGATCGCTACGGCAATGCCACCGCCACCCTGGATCCTGATCTGGATACGGCGATCGTCGGCCCCAGCGGTATCTTCACCACGGCGGAATACCAGGCCGACTCGAACTTCCGGGCCACAGCCGCGGTCATGAAGATGGTGGTCAACGGCTACGCCTCAGCCGGCACCGTCGAATTGGGCGGCTACGATTACCACACTGGCGATCGCGCCACGGGCGAGATGCGCGACTTGGAAGCGGGGCAGTGCATCGGTGCCTGCCTCGAGTACGCCGCGCGCATGGGGCAGCCGCTGATGGTCTATGTGTTCACCGACGGCTCGGTGGTTTCGAGCGGCATGATCGACAACTCGGTTGGTGGGCGCGGCAAAGGCGTGTGGACGTCCGATAACCAGACCACCGCCGCCACATTCTTCCTGGTCTACAACCCCAATGGCCGACCGACCGCGATTTCCAATCAGATCGGCAGCTACACCAGCGACGGCAACGTCAATACCACTTCCAGCCCGGGAGCCAACGCGGTCAATCTGCTGGCCGAGACAGTGGTGCTGAACTACCTGGCCCTGCACAACAAGGCGGGTGCGTTTCAGACGCTGCAATGGGCCAGCGGTCTGGGTACCGGCCTGGGAAGCGCCAGCGCTTACGATGCATTGATCGCTCTGGCGCCTATTCGCTAGCCCCGAGTCTCGAAGCGCGTCGGTAATGGTGTAGCCCATTGCCGACGCCTGGCCGTTTCCGGGGCGCACTCACATGATGGCCGGTCTGTGGACTGGATCTCAAGCCATACGCGGCGGATTGACGGATAATGTTAAATCCTCGCCAGGGACCTGGAAAAGAGAGTGCGAATGCGGCTGAAGCATCGAGCGAACCGAATTTTCGGGCTCTGCCTGTGGGTGCTGTGCGCGCCATATCTGGCGGCTGCGAACGCGGCCGATCATGGAATTCTCGCGCAGCGTGCGCCCGACTTCGCGCTGCCGGCAGCGGCCGGGGATAACGTCCGGCTGTCCGAATACCTCGGACAGCCCGTGGTGCTGTCTTTCTGGAGCAGCCGTTGCGGCACCTGCGCCGCGCAGCTCGCGGCCCTGGATCGCTATCTACGGGACTTACCGTTCCTCGGGACTGATCGTGCTGGCGGTCAGTGTCGAAGACGATCCGCAGCGCGCAGTGGACTACGCGCGCGCGCACCGGACTTCGCTTTCCGCTGCTGCTCGATCAAGCCAAGGCCGTCAGCCGTGCCTACGAGATCGAGCGCCTGCCCACCACCGTGCTGATCGATCGCTCCGGCGTCGTGCGCTATCTGCACAGCGAGGATCGTCCCGGGGACGCGTCCTATGTCTCGCAGATTCGCGCCTTGCTTGACGATAAGATCGGCGCCCCATGAATTCCTTCTCATCAATGCAGTCCCCCATGAACACAACCACTCGCCGCCTGATTGCGCACTTTCTGGCCGCTCCTGCTGCTGCGCGCTGACCGCTCCCGGCCTAGGCGGCCGAGGATCCCGCTGCGGCCGCGGCCGCCGGCCGCGCAGCCGCGCCGGCGACGCGCTGCTGCGCCCGCGCCCGGCGGCCGCATGCCCGCCGCCGACGCCGCGGCCGCGGACGCGCGCGCTCGATGAGCAGATCCAGGACCTGAAGAAGGACGTCGTCGATCTGAACAAGGATCTGTTCGTGCTGGAGGAGGAGCTGCTGTTTCCGGCCAACACCCAGGTGGCGGTGTTCGTGTCGATGGACGTCGGCGACTTCTTCGCGCTCGATTCGATCACGCTCAAGATCGACAACCACGAAGTCAGCAACTATCTGTACACGCCGCGCGAGGTCGCGGCACTGCTCAAGGGCGGCGTGCAGCGCCTGTACGTCGGCAACCTCAAGGCCGGGCGAGCACGAGCTGGTGGCGCTCTTCAACGGCAAGGGTCCGCACGAGCGCGACTACCGCCGCGCCGCGAATCTGCGCTTCGAGAAGGGCGTCGGCGCCAAGTATCTGGAACTGAAGATCACGGACCAGGCAGCGCGCGCAGCAGCCGGAGTTCGAGATCAAGGACTGGGAATAGCACGCGCATGAGCGGCAGTGGCGCTATCGGCTTCGCCCTGGCTGCTGCTGGCGCTGCTCGGCCTGCCGCCGGCGCAGGCGGCGCGCAAGCAGCGATCCGGACAAGCTGCCGACCATGCGCGTGCAGGATCTGCACTACGGCGAAGTGCTGTTTCAGTTCTACTCCGGTCAGGAGATTCCAGGCGCTCACGCGACTGCGAAGCCTTCAGCAGTGGCAGCGCATGCCGCACCACGCCGCCGATGCGCGAGCTGCTGGCCGGGGGCCTGTATCTGCAGCTGGGCATGCACAACGAGGCCGGCCGACGCTTCGAGCGGCTGCTCGACCGACAACGTGCCCGCTGGGCGTGCGCAACCGTGCCTGGTTCTACCTGGCGAAGATCTGGTACGAGCGCGGCTACTACGAGCGCAGCGAGCAGGCGCATCGGTCGCATACAGGGCACGCTGATCCGAGAGCTGGAGGCCGAGCGCGTGCATCTGCTGGTCAATGCACTGATGCGCCAGCAGCGCTACGACGAAGCCATCGCGCTGCTGCAAGGCTGGCACGGCCCCGCGGACTGGATGGCCTATCGCGCGATTCAATCTAGGCGTCGCGCTGGTGCGGGCCGGACGGCTGCCCGAGGCCGACCCGATCCTGACCGCGGTCGGCACCATGCAGTACCGGCAGCGACGAGTTGCTCAACCTGCGCGACAAAGCCAATCTCGCGCTCGGCTTCGCCTATCTGCAGGCCAATCAGACAGCGCCAAGGCGCGCACGCCGCTGGAGCGCGTGCGCTTGAACGGGCCGTATTCGAGCCGCGCATTGCTGGGCGACGGCTGGGCGCAGGCCGCGCTGGGCGAGTATCGCGCGGCGCTGGCGCCCTGGCTGGAGCTGCAGCAGCGCAATCTGCTGGACGCGGCGGTGCAGGAATCGTATCTGGCGGTGCCCTATGCCTTCGGCAAGCTCAACGCCGCGCGCAGGCGGCCGAGTACTACGAGACGCGCGCTCAATCCTTTGCCGCCGAGACGGACAATCTCGACGCGGCGATCGCGCACATCACGACGGCCACATGCTCGATGACCTGCTGGGCGACGACAAGGACGCCCGCTACGGCTGGTTCTGGCAGCTCAAGGCGCTGCCCGATTCGCCGCAGTCGCGCTATCTCTACGCGCTGCTGGCCGACAACGATTTCCAGGAGGGTCTGAAGAACTATCGCGACTGGCGTTCATGCAGCAGGACTTTGCGGCACTGGGACGACAGCATGGAGGCGTTCGCCGCCATGATCGATACGCGCGCAGCGCGCCTACGCCGAGCGGCTGCCGCGACGCCGATGCGCTGCTGGCTAGCGATGCGCCGACGAAACTGCGTGACACGCGCGCGGCGGTCGATGCGCAGCTGCAATGCGATCGAGACCGGCCATGATGTGGCCGCCCTCGGCACGCCGCACGGAGCGCGAGCAGTGGTCGAACAGCTGGCGCGCTGCAGCCGATCCGCTGGCGAGCGCTGCCGCCGAGTCTCGAACGCTGAGCAGACGCGCGACAAGCTGCGGCTGATGAAGGGCGTGCTCTACTGGCGGCTCGATGCGGACTTCAAGGCGCGCAGCTACGCAGCAGCAGCGCGCGCTGCGCGAGGTCGATGCCGCGCTCGAGGAGCTGCAGAACCGCTGGGTGCGGGTGCAGCAGGCGCGCGCCAGGGTCGCGACCAACACCGGCGAGTTCGCCGCGCGGATCGCCGCACTGGCCGCGCGCGTCGCAGGCCATGCGAGATCGACTGGCGCAAGCCTCGCAGCAGCAGAACCAGTACCTGCAGGACGTGGCCGAATCAGAGCTGAGCGCGCAGAAGCAGCGTCTGGATGCCTACGCGCTGCAGGCGCGCTTTGCGCTGGCGGACATCTACGATCGCGCTCGACGATCAGGGCGAGGACCGCCAAAGCGCCCGACGCGCCCGAGCGGCCCCGATGCGCCCAGCGCCCCGCGAGGCTGTCGCCGACGCCGGCTCCCGCTCCGGACGACGCGATGAGACAGCTACCGTCTGCGGCATGCTGGTCGTGCGCGGCGCGGTGTGCTGGCCGCGCATCGGCTGCATGGCGGCGAAGAACGCCGGCCCCGCGCCCCGACCATCGGTGATCTGAGTGCGCAAGCCGGTCGAGATGCAGTCCCGACACCGGCGCAAAGCGGCGGCGCCAGCAAGGCGATGGAGAACTATCGTCAGTTCCTGCAGCTGCAGAACGCGCGATCCGCAAGCTGCGGGCCGAGGCGATGCGGCGGCTCGGGGATCTGAATCTGGAGTCCGGCGAACTCGAGCGCATGGCCAACGAGGTCACGCAGCTGGACATGCAGGGGGCCGAGGCGATCCGGCTCTACTCGACATTGCTCAAGGCCTATCCGGACTATGCGCGCAACGACCAGGTGCTGTATCAGCTGGCGCGCGCCTACGAGACCACCGGCCAGATCGCCCAGGCTCTGGCGACTCTCGACAGCATCGTCGCCCGCTATCCGCAATCGCGGGACATCGCGGAGGTGCAGTTCCGGCGCGGCGAAATCCTGTTCTCGAATCGCCGCTACGCCGAGGCGCAGCTGGCCTACGAGGCGGTGCTGGCGCGCGGCCGCAACGGCTCGACCTTTTATGTCCAGAGCCTCTATAAGCACGGCTGGTCGCAATTCAAGCAGGGTTTGAACGAGGACAGCCTGAAGTCGTTTGCCGATCTGCTCGACCTGACGCTGACCGACCCGAACAACCCGGGGCGCATGCGCCCGTGGGAATCCCTGTCGCGTCCGGATCGCGAACTGGCCGAGGATACGCTGCGGGTCATGAGCATCACGTTTTCATATCTCGATGGCGCGAAGTCGATCGATGACTTTGCGGCCCACCGCGGCCACATGGTGTATGCGTGGCTGCTGTATTCGCGCCTTGGCGACCTGTACGTCGAGAAGCAGCGCTTCCAGGACGCGGCCACCACCTATCGCGCCTTCGTGAGCCGTGATCCGGTCGATGAGCACGCGCCGACCCTGGAGATGGCTGCCATCGAGGCCTATCGCAAGGGTGGCTTCGCCGACCTCATGCTGCAGGGCAAACTCGAGTACGTGCAGCGCTATGATTTCAGCGCGCCGTTCTGGCAGGGCCGGGATCGCAGCGCCTATCCTCAGCTGGTCGATGAGCTCAAGATCAATCTGAAGGATGTGGCCCAGTACTATCACGCCAGTGCCCAGAAGAGCAAAAAGCCCGAGGATTACGCTGCGGCGGCGCATTGGTATCGCAGCTACCTGAGTTCCTTCCCGGACGATCCGGATTCTGCCGCCACCAATTACCTGCTGGCCGATGCGCTGTTCGAGGGCCGGCAATTTGTCGACGCGGCCGCCGAATATGAGCGCACGGCCTACGGCTATCCCGCCAACGCGCGCTCTGCGGAAGCCGGTTACGCGGCGCTGGTGGCTTATCAGAAGTATGAGGACACACTGACCCCGGAGGCACGGGCGTCCGCGCATCTGCGCACCACCGAAGCCGGGCTCAAGTTTGCGCAGGCCTTCCCCGAACACCCCGAGAGCGCCGTGGTGCTCACGCACGCGGCGCAGGATTTGTATGCGGCGGGCGATCAGGCGCGCGCCGCGCAGACGGCGCAGGCGCTGCTGGCGCGAACTCCGCCGGTCGATGCCGCAAAGCAACGCATCGCCTGGACCATCGTCGGGCAGGTGAGCTTCAACCAGGGCGATTTCGCCCAGGCCGAGGGCGCCTACAGCCATGCGCTGGCGGCGGCCGCAGCCAATGATCCGGAGCGCGCCGACATCACCGAGCGCTTGGCGGCAGCGGTATACAAACAAGGCGACGCCAAGCGCAGTGCCGGGGATCAGGGCGGTGCGGCCCAGGATTTCCTGCGGGTCGCGCGCATCGCTCCGGGCTCGAAGGTCATCGCGACTTCGCAATACGACGCCGCTGCGGCGCTCATCAGTGCGCAGCAGTGGGATCAGGCCATTGCGGTGCTCGAGGCCTATAAGCGCGACTATCCCAAGAGCGAATACAACGCCGACATCGATCGCAAGCTTGCGGTCGCCTACGATCAGGGCGGCCATGCGGCCCAGGCGGCGGCGCAGTACGAGCGCATCGCCGACAACCACCAGGAGGATCGCGCGGTAGTGCACGAAGCAATCGTCAAAGCCAGCGACCTGTATGCGAAGTCGGGCGATACGGCACGCAGCACGGCGCTGCTGGAACGCCTGGTTCGCGACTACCCGACACCGATCGCCGACGCAGTCGAGGTCCGGCAGCGACTGCTGGATGCAGCGGTCAAGTCGGGCAATGTCGAGCGCCAGCGTTACTGGCAGCGCGAGATTGTCAAGGCCGATGCCAGCGCCGGCAGCCGCACGCACTGACCGCACCAAGTATCTGGCCGCGCGCGCACAGCTGGCGCTGAGTGAACCCGTGCGCGATCAGTTTCGCGCCATCAAGCTGGTGGCGCCGCTCAAGCAAAGCCTGATCGCCAAAAAGAAGGCCATGGAGGCGGCGGTACAGGCCTATAAGGGAGTGGCTGAATACCAGGTCGCGGAGACCACCACCGCCGCCACCTATGAGACCGCCGAGCTCTATCGCACCCTGGGCCATGATCTGATGAGTTCGGAGCGGCCCAAGAAACTCTCGGCCGATGAGCGCGAGCAATACGACACGCTGCTGGAAGAACAGGCGTACCCGTTCGAAGAACAGGCCATCGCCATCCATGAGCTCAATGCCAAGCGCGCAGCGGACGGTGTTTACGACGAGTCCGTGCGCAAGAGCTTTGACGCCCTGGCGCAACTGCTGCCGGCGCGCTATGGCAAAGCCGAGTACACCGAGACGACGTGGGTTGCAACGCTCGACGCCCCCGGCGGGACCGAACCTAGCGCCGCCGCACTGACAGACTATGAACGGGCAAAGCGGATGGCGACTGCCGGTAACCCGACCGAGGCAGAGCTGTCGCTGCAGCAGTTCGAGTTGCAATATCCTGGCTTTGCTGCGCCGGCGATCGACCTGGGATTGCTGGCGCGCAGCGAAGGGAAGCTCGCGGATTCGGAAGCCGCGCTGCGGCGCGCGAGCGAACTGGCGCCTGGCAATGCCATGGCCTGGTCTGAACTGGGAGTGACTTTGCGTCAGGAAGGCAAATTCAGTGATGCCCGCACTGCCTACCAACAGGCGATCAGTGCCGATGACGCCTACGCACCCGCGCACCGTAACCTCGGCGTGCTGCTGGATCTGTATCTGGGCGATCCCGCAGCGGCGCTGCCGGAATTCGAGCGCTACAAGGAACTGTCGGGAGAAGACAAGCCCGTGAGCAATTGGATTGCGGAACTGCGGGCGCGCACTGGCGTCAAGGCTGTGCCAGCCGCTGATGCACCGGTCCCGGAAACGCCGGCCAGCGCCCCCGCTGACGCTGGCAGTACCGGAGGTCCGACGTGAAATTATCGCCCAATCAAGTCTGGTTAGCTTTGATCACCTGCGCTTGCACCGGCATGGCCGCCGCGCAGTCGCCGGATGTCGAGCCCGGCGTGCAGACTTCGGCACCCGCAGCGGCAACCGCACCGGCACCGGCACCGGCACCGGTACTAGCGCCACGGGCGCTGCCCAAGCCGGCCGCGACGCCGCCGGCGAGCGACGCGGTGGCCGCTTCCCCCAAGGCATCGGGCAAGACGCAGGATCGCATTGAACTCGATACCACGCAGATCAGCGGCAACCGTGAGTTGCCCAAAGTGATGTACGTGGTGCCCTGGCGTAAAGCCGATCTGGGCGACTTTGCCGGCCGGCCGCCGAACAGTCTGCTGGACGAGGCCCTGACACCGGTGGACCGGGACGTGTTCCGGCGGCAGAACCGCTACTACTCGGCGCTGGCGGCCGGGGCGGGGCCCGCCAAGTCTCAACCTGCAGTCGACCGGAGGCAAGGCGCCGCGTCCAGCAGGCCAAGGATGAGAAGTAGATCGCGGTATTGGTTGTTTGCGTCACTTTAGTTTGACATATCGGTGGATCATAGCGTTCAGGCATCGGGAGTCAGCACGATGAGCTTGTTCAGTCGTATTGTCGATTTTTTTCCAGGGCGGCGGTGACATGATGTATCCGATCGCCATCGTGTTCGTCGCCGGCTTGGCGATCGCGCTCGAGCGATGGATCTATCTGACCACCGTGCGCTGCGCAATCGCGGGCTGTGGAACCGGCTGGCGCCATTGCTGCGCAGGGCGATTTTCGTCAGGCGGTGCAGATGACGTCCAAGTCGGAGTCGGCGATCGGGCAGATCCTGAGCTACGGGCTGGCCCGCATCTCCTCGGCGCGTCATCGCGACGATATCGAGAAGGCCATGGAGGAGAGCCTCATGGACGTGGTGCCGCGACTGGAGAAGCGCACCCATTACATCGCTACCTTCGCCAACCTGGCGACGCTGCTGGGACTGCTCGGTACGGTCATCGGCCTGATCAACGCCTTCGCGGCGGTGGCCACGGTGAATCCGGCAGAGAAGGCCAACCTGCTGTCGGCGAGCATATCGGTGGCGATGAACTGCACCGCCTTCGGCCTGATGACGCGCGGTGCCGCTGCTGTTGATTCATGCGCTGGCTGCAGACCAAGACCACGGAACTGATCGACAGCCTGGAGATGGCTTCGGTGAAGTTCCTGAACGCCGTGACCGAGCGCCAGGCGCAGCCGGCGCCGGTTGCGGCCTGACACGTCGCTTAGGTACAGGAAGCGCGCATGCGCCGCTCGTATCAGCGTCCGTAGGTTATTGCGCCACCAGCGCAAGCCGGTCGAGCTGCTGCTCGTGCCGATGATCGACATCTTCACGGTGCTCGTGACCTTTCTACTCATGACGGCGGTGTTCTCCCGCACCGTGATCCTCGAGTTGAAGCTGCCGCCCGCGAATGCGCGAATTCACGCCGCCGCCGCCGGGGCTGCAGCTCGAGGTGATGGTGCGCAAGGACTCACTGCATGGTCGATGATCGCAACTCCGGGCCGTTGGCGAGCTTTCCGAACAAGAACGGCGCCTACGACTATGACGCGCTGTCGCACTATCTGCAGCTGGTGAAGAGCCGAAGTTCCCGGACAAGACCGACGCCACCGTGCTGCTCGAGCCGGATACACCCTACGACATGGTCGTGCAGGTCATGGACCGCATGCGCGTGCTGGAGGTCAACGCCGGCTTGAGCGTCGTTCAATACGAACTGTTCCCCGACGTCTCGATCGGCGATGCACCGGCGGTCGCCCGATTCCGGAGCGCAACCATGAGCATGTCACGACGCGCGCGCTTCGTGCGCATGCTGCAGCATCAGCTGCGCCATCGCGCCGATGGCGCAACTGAACCTGATTCCCATGATCGACATCCTGACCGTCATGGTCTCGTTCCTGCTGGTCTACTCGACCAACGTCGAGGTGCTGCAGAACAGCAAGGGCGATCCAGATTCCGCAGTCGATTTCCGAGCGCAGCCACGCACACGGTGGTGGTGATGCTGACCAAGGAGGATCTGTTCCTGCAGGGGGAGCGGATTGCCAGCGTAGCCGAGATCCAGGCGACCAGCGGCGACATCATCGCAGCCGTTGCGCGCGGCGCTGCAAGCGCCCGACGTTGGTGGGTCAGGAGACCAGTGAACAGGATCTGGCCGAGCGCGAGATCACCGTCATGGCAGACAAGTCGCTGCCCTACGAGGTGTTGAAGAAGGTCATGCGCACGTGCACCGATGCGGATTACGGCCGCATCTCGCTGGCAGTGCTGCAGAAAGACAAGCCGGTGCCCGCGGGCGCGGTCGGCCGGACGTAAAGGCGGAGATCAAGAGGATGGAACTGTCCCAGTACTACCGCAATACACGCTGGCGTGGGAGATCGATCCCGAGGAGCAACGCCGATTCCGCCGTCTCATGGGTGGCGGCCTGGCGCTGGTGTTGTTGCTGGGAGTGATCTTTCCGCTGATTCATCTGACACAGACGCAGACGGCTGCCGAGGCGGTTCCCGAGCGGCTGGCGCGCCTGATGGTGCAGGAGAAGCCCAAGCCACCGCCGCCGGTGGAACAACCCAAGCCCAAGCCCGAGGCCAAGCCTGTCCGAGTACCGAAACCGGTGGACCGTACCGCCGATGCGCGCAAAAAGGCGCAGCAGTCGGGCTTGCTCAAATTGAAGGATGAGCTGGCCGATCTGCGCGCAGAACGTGGATCTGACCCCGCTCGGGCAGACAAAAAATCTGCAGGGCGCCGTGGGCCAGGATAGTCACGCCGAGCGCTCGCTGATCGCATCGAAGGTGGGGGCCGGCTCGGCCGGAATCACCACCGCCAATTCCAGCCGCGGCTTTGGCACCGGCGCCGGTTCTCTCACCGGGCACGACACCATGGCGGTCAGTTCGCGCATTGCCGCCGCCTCGGGGGTCAGCAATGTGGCCAAGGGCGGCAGCGGCAAGCCCTCGCGCAGCGAGGAGGAAATTGCGCTGGTCTTTGACAGCAACAAGGGCGCAATCTATGCGCTGTACGGACGGGCTCTACGCGATGAACCCGACCTGCAGGGGAAGCTGGTGCTCGAGTTCACTATTTCGCCAGCCGGCGAGGTCACGGAATGCCACGTGGTCTCGAGCGAGCTGAAGGATCCCGAACTCGAGCGTAAGATCGTGGCCAGGGTGAAGTTGTTCCGTTTCGCCGCCAAGGATGTCGCCACCATCACGACCACCAAGCCTATCGAGTTCGTGCCGACGGCCTAATCAAGCATATAAGTGAATCTGCAATCAGAAATCGATTACTTCAGCGACTTGCAACCCGTGGATCAGGCACGGCTGCTGGCGGTATTTCTGCACGAGCTCACGATCGAGGCGCGCAGCACCTATGGGGCCAATGCCGAACAGGTACACGACGGCACGCGGCTGCGTTTCGTGAACGAGATCGTCTGCCGCCTGGCGCGCTTCATCGAGCAATTACTGGCCGACGACCAGACCCGACCCGGCGACGACGTGGTCATGCGCATGCTGCTATCGCCGCGGGCCGATCCGGCCGCCGAACGGCTGGTCAGCAATGCCTATCGGCGCGCCATGCACGGCTTCGACCGCTATGACGCCACGGTGACCATGGACAAGTGACGGCGCTGCGCCGTAACGTCGGCGCGTGCCCGTGCTATCTCTCGGCCAGGTTCTGCTACTGCTGACCGCCTCGGTGCTGGTGGTCACGGCAGGCAGACGCATAGGTCTGCCACCGCTGCTGGGTTACCTGATCGTCGGCATCCTGCTCGGTCCCTACGCTTTCGACGTGGTGCCCAACGGACCGCAGACCCACGCCATCGCCGAGATCGGCGTGGTTTTCCTGCTGTTCACATTGGGCCTGGAGTTCTCGTTTCCACGCATGGTGGCCATGCGCCGCGAAGTCTTCGGGCTCGGCAGTGCGCAGACGCTGGTAGTGGGCGCAGCCGGGGCCCTGGCGGCGCACGCATTCGGGGTTAGCTGGCCCAGTGCCGCGGTGCTCGGCGGCGCACTCTCGATGTGCTCCACCGCCATCGTGCTCAAACAACTGGGCGATCAGGATGAACTCAATCGCACGCACGGCCGGCTATC
The DNA here is from genome assembly GCA_963735775.1 of uncultured Gammaproteobacteria bacterium. Lineage (GTDB taxonomy): Bacteria > Pseudomonadota > Gammaproteobacteria > Steroidobacterales > Steroidobacteraceae > FEN-1191. The sequence continues at coordinate 443,607 of CAVTMG010000002.1, forward strand.
GTTCGCGGTGCTGCTGTTCCAGGATCTGGCGTTCGTACCCTTGCTGGCGCTCGCCGGTGTGCTGGCGTCGGGTCAGGCCGGCTTCACGGCCGCGGCGGTATGGCGGCTCGTTGGCTTGGGACTATTCGCGTTGGTGGCGGTACTTGCCCTGGGCCGCTGGGTGCTGCGGCCTTTGCTGTACGAAATCGCCCACAGCCGGCTGCGCGAAACCTTCACGCTTGCGGCCCTGCTGGTGGTATTGGGCTCGGCCTGGATCACGCAGCGGCTGGGATTGTCGATGGCGCTGGGAGCGTTCCTCGCCGGCATGATGATCGCCGAGACCGAATACCGGCATCAGATCGATGCCGTGATCCGTCCGTTTCGCGAGCTGTTGCTGGGCCTGTTCTTCATCTCGGTGGGCATGCTGCTCGATCTGCGGGTGCTGTACGCGCAATTCCTCAGCGTGCTCGGCCTGCTGGCAGTGACCGTGGCCGCCAAGGCGTTACTGTCGGCGTTGACGACGCGCGCTTTCGTGCCAAGCAATTTCAAGGCCTTGCGCACCGGTCTGGTGCTCGCCGGCGGTGGGGAATTCGGCGTCGCATTGTTGACAGTGCTGGCGCAGGGACACGACCTGGTTCCGGCACGTGCCGCGCAGCTGGTGCTCGCCACCGTGGTGCTCGGCATGATCGTCAGCCCGCTGACCATCCGTTACAACCGCCGCATCGCGCGGGTGCTGCTGCGAGAACAGGCGCCCGTACGCGGAGCCGCGCGGCCCGAGGATCTCGTCAATACTGAACTCGCCCGCCGCGAGCACGTCATTCTGTGCGGATTCGGCCGCGTCGGCCGGCATCTGGCGCGAGTGCTGGTATCGCAGGGCTTCGAGTATCTGGCCATGGATCTGGATCCCGCCAACGTTCGCGCCGCGCGCGAGGCGGGCGAGCCGGTGGTCTGGGGCGACAGCGCCGATGAGGAATTGCTGCGCAACCTGGGATTGGACGTGGCCTCGGTGGTGATCATCACCTTCGCCGATCCTGCGGTCGCCATCGGCATCGTGCGCACCGTGCGTCGTCTGCGCGCCGATGTGCCGGTGCTGGTGCGCACGCAGGATGACACGCGGCTGGCGGATCTGTCCGAAGCGGGTGCGACCGAGGTCGTTCCCGAGACCTTCGAGGCAAGCCTGACGCTGGTGTCGCAGGCGCTGACGTTGCTGCAGTTACCAGATGCACACGTCAGGCAGGTGGTCGACACTATACGCACCCAGCGCTACGCCACGCTGCGCACGCGCCCCGCCATGACCCGGATCGAGGAAAGCAGCGAGCCAGCCGAGCTTCTGCGCTCGGTGGTATTGCCGCCGCAGGCCTGGGCCGTGGGCCGCAGGCTGGAGGAAGTGCGAGCCCATGGTGCCGAAGTCGCGTTCACCGCCATTCGCCGGCAGGGCATCATCGGGCGCGAGCCGGCCGGGGAAACCGAGCTGCGCGAGGGCGACGTGGTGGTCATCTACGGCGTGCCGGCGGCGCTGGAGCACGCGGAAGCGGTGCTGCTGGCGGGCTAGCCGGCGGCTTGCCGGTTGCGGGTAGAATGCCGCGCCCCATGAATCGCGAAGACATCACATTCCCGGCGCGCCATACCCCGCTGCGCGAGGATATCCATGCGCTCGGACAGCTCATGGGCGAGGTACTGCGCGAGCAGGGCGGCGAGGAACTGCTGGCGCTGGTTGAGCAGGATCGGCTGACCGCGATCCGCTGGCGCGAAGGGGTGCCGGCGCGGGCGATGCGCTCGCCGTGCGCGTGCGCGGGCGTCCGCCGCGCCTGGCGCGCGAGCTGGTGCGCGCGTTCTCGGCCTGGTTTCAGCTGGTCAACGTCGCCGAGAAGGTGCATCGCATTCGCCGTCGGCGCGAATATTTTCAGCAGGACGGGGATCGTCCGCAGCCGGGCGGGGTGGAAGATGCGATCGCGGAGCTCAAGTCCGCCGGCTTGAGCCTCAAGGAGGTGCTGACGCTGCTCTCGCAGCTGTCGCTCGAGCCGGTGATGCTGGCGCATCCGATCGAGTCCACGCGCCGCACCACGCTGCTGCCGGCAGCAGCGCATGGCCGGCCTGCTGCTGGAGCGAGAGCAACGTAACGCTCGCCCCGCACGAGCGAGCGCACCCTGCTCGAGCGCATTCGCGCCGAGATCAGCGCCGATTGGCAGACCGAGGAACATCCGCGCGAACGCCTGACCGTGGCCGACGAGCGCGAGCACGCGATTTTCTATCTGGCCGAGATCCTGTATCGGATCGTGCCGGCGTTCTATCAGGAGATCGCCGCGGCGCTCGGCAAGCACTATGGCGTCTCGCCCGAGAACCTGGAGCTGCCGGTGCTGGTGCGCTTCGGCAGCTGGGTGGGCGGCGACATGGAATCCTCCAGCGACGTGCACGCCAAGAGCATCCGCGAGACGCTGGCGCGAGCGCAGCAGATGATCATCAGCAACTACTACACCGACTGCCAGCAGCTCGGACAGTTGCTGTCGCAGAGCGAGCGCCGGGTCGGCGTCTCCGTCGCGGTGCTGCGCCGTATCGAGGAGTACCGCACCCTGATGCCCGGAGCACCAGGCATAGCCCCGTCGCGCCATGACCGCATGCCCTATCGCGTGCTGCTGGGCCAGATCGCCGAGCGTCTGCAGCGCCACGCACGAGGGCCGCTCCAACGGCTACCAGCAGCCGGCGCAGTTCCGCGCCGATATCGCGCTGATTGCGCAGAGCCTGCTGGCCAATCGCGGCGTGCACGCCGGCTACTTTCAGGTGCGGCGGCTGCTATGGCGCATCGACACGTTCGGCTTCCACCTGGCGACGCTGGATCTGCGTCCAGCACGCCTCGCGTACATCACGCGGTGCTGGCGCAGGGGCTGGATGATCCGCAATGGTGTCAGCGCAGCGCCGCCGGAGCGGCACACGCGGCTGGTGGAGATACTGGAGCGCGACATCGGTCCGACCGGGGACTTCGATGCCCTGGGCAAGCGCACGCTGGCGGTATTCGACGCCATCGTGCAGAGCCGCCATCGCTATGGCCCCGACGCCGTTGGTCTGTACATCGTCGGCGGCGCTGCGACCGCCGATGACGTGCTCGCGCCGCTTGGTGCTGGCGCGCTGGGCTGAGGCCTACGACAAGAGCAGCGGCGAGGTCGCGCTGGACGTGGCGCCGCTAGTTCGACAGCGTCGATGCGCTCGAGCGCTGCGGGGCCGTCATGCGCGAGCTGCTGGAGGACGGGGTCTACAAACGTCATCTGGAGGCTCGCGGGCGGCTGCAGACGGTACTGATCGGCTATCTCCGAGAGCAACCAGGAAAGCGGCATCGTGGCCTCGCGCTTCGCCGCCTACCGCGCGCAGCGCTACCTGACCGAGGCGCTGCGGCAGGCGCAGAAGGAGCACGTACTGTTCTACAGCCGCGGCGGCAGCATCCCGCGCGGCGGCGGCCGCATCGACGCGCTGCTGCGGGCCGCGCCGGCCGAGTCGGTCAGCGGCGTGCTGCGCTTCACCGAGCAGGGGGAGAGCATCAGCCAGAACTATGGCCTGCGTGCCAACGCCATGCGCACGCTGGAGCGGGCCTTCAGCACGCTGGCGCTCGCCACTCTGGCGGTCAAGCGCGGCGTGGCGGTGCGCGAAAGCGCGGCACTGGCCGAGTGCGTCGGCCTGGTGGCCGGCCACAGTGCGCAGGCCTGGCGCGGCCTGGTCTACGAGACGCCGCAGTTCATGGACTTTTTCCGCGACGTGACGCCGATCGACGTCATCGAGCGCATGCAGATAGGCTCGAACCAGACCCAGCGCACCGATCAGCGCGGCATCGATGCGGTACGGCCCGCGGCCTGGGTATATGCCTGGTCGCAGTCGCGTCACATGCTGCCGGGATGGTACGGGGCGGGTTCCGGCCTGGAATTCGCGCGAGAGCGAGCGCGGGCTGCCATTGCTGCGACGCTGCTACCAGGGCTGGCCATTCTTTCGCACCTTGATCGATGACATCGAGGCGATGCTGGCGCGCGCGGATCTGGTCGTGGCGGCGCACTACGAGCGGCTGGCCAGCCCGAGCTGCGCGACTACAGCCGCACGCTGCGCGCGGAGTACGAGCGCAGCTGCGCGCTGGTGCTCGAGATCAAGCAGTGCTCGGCGCTGCTGGACACCGACCAGCACGCTGCAGCGGAGCGATCGCGCTGCGCAACCCGTACGTCGACCCGATGCATTTCATGCAGGTGGATCTGCTCGAGCGCTGGCGTGCCAGCGGCCGGCAGAATCGCGAGCTGCTCGAAGCGCTGCAGGCCAGCGTCAGCGGCATCGCGCGCGGCCTGCAAACCACCGGCTGAGGGCTCGAAACGAAATGTGCATACGGCAATATGCACATGCGTAAGATATCTAATTCAAGAGGTTGAGCTCCCCTGGTGCGGGGCCTATCATCTCTTCCTCCCGGCCATAGGAAGGCGCATTGAGGCCTCGGACGTCGGCATTTTCACCCCCCAACCAATCGGTATCAGCAGACATTGGCCAGCTGGAAAGAACGCCTCGCAGACCGGATGCCGCTCGAGCTCGCGCGCGAGATCGACATCTTCGAAGGCCAGATCGAGCTCAAGAAGCAGGGCAAGATCGAGGACAAGCTGTTCGCCGAGACCCGGCTGCGCCGCGGCGCCTACGGCCAGCGTTATGACAACGGCCAGCGCCACGACGGCATCGCGCCACCGCAGCCTGCCGTTTCCCACCCCGGCCACCAAGGGCGCGGATACCGTGTGGGATGCGCCCGGCATGCAGCGCATCAAGATACCCTTCGGGGGCCTGAACCCGGAGCAGATGGATGTCCTCGCCGACATCGCCGAGGAGTACTCCGACGCCATCTGCCACATCACCACCCGCCAGGACGTGCAGCTGCACTACGTCCACATCGACGATGCGCCCGACCTGATGCGCCGCCTGGCGTCCGTCGGCATCACCAGCGCGCGAGGCCTGCGGCAACGCGGTGCGCAACGTCACCGCCTGCTCCGCTGGCCGGCGTCTGCCGCTGCGAGGCCTTCGATACCACGCCCTACGCCAAGGCCATGGCCTACCACCTGCTGGGCCATCCGGACACCCAGGAAATGGGCCGCAAGTTCAAGGTCGCCTTCTCCGGCTGCAAGACCTCGCAGCTGCGGCCTGACCAACATTCACGACCTCGGCTTCATCGCCAAGACCTGGCAGGCCAACGGCGTCACCCACCGCGGCTTCGAGGTGGTGATCGGCGGCGGTCTCGGCGCCGTGCCCTACGATGCCAAGCTGTTCGACGCCGCCGTTCCGGAAGAGGAGATCCTGCCGCTCGCGCAGGCCACCTGCCGCGTGTTCGCCCGCCTCGGCGAGAAGCGCAACCGCGGCCGTGCGCGCATGAAGTTCCTGATCGAGAAGATCGGCTTCGAGGAATTTCGCCGCCTGGTGCTCGAGGAGCGCAAGCTCCTGCCGCCCCGATCCGCGCTGGACCGAGTACCTCAAGGACGTCGAGCGCTACCACGAGACCTCGGCCAGAGCCCGCCTCGAGCCTGGAGCTCGCCAATCTCGATCCGGAGTTCGAGGCCTGGCGCGCGACCAACGTGTATGCCCAGCGGCAGCCCGGCTACGTCGTCGCCACGGTGACCCTGCCGCTCGGCGACATCACCTCCTGGCAGATGCGCCAGCTGGCCAACCGTCGCCCGCAAGTACGTGGGCGATAACGTTCGCACCACGGTCGAGCAGAACCTGGTGCTGCGCTGGGTCTCCGAGGCCGACCTGCCGGCGCTCTACGCCGAGCTCAGGCAGCTGGACCTGGCCCTGGGCGGCGCCGGCAAGATCGAGGACGTGGTCGCCTGCCCCGGCACCGACACCTGCAAGCTCGGCATCGCCGCCTCGCGCGGACTGGCCGCCGTGGTGCACGAGCGTCTGGTGCAGCGGCAGAAGACCGGCCGCGATCGACCCGGCCGTGCGCGATCTGCACATCAAGATGTCCGGCTGCTTCAACTCCTGCGGCCAGCACCATCTGGCGGACATCGGCTTCTACGGCGTCTCGCGCAAGATCGGCGGCGCGACCGTGCCGCACTTCCGCGTGCTCATGGGCGGGGAGTGGGAGAACAACGGCGCCACCTACGGCCTGACCATCGGCGCGGTGCCGTCCAAGCGCATCCCCGAGTTCATCGACCACGTGACCGCAGCGCTATCGTGCCGAGCGTCAGCGACGGCGAGCGCTTCAAGGACTACGTCGCGCGCATCGGCAAGAAGGCGCTCAAGGAGATGGTCGATGCCTTCTCCGCAGTGCCCGCCTATGCCGTGGACCGCAGCTTCTACTCGGATTGGCGCGACCCGCGCGAGTTCACGATCTCGGACATCACCACGGGCGAGTGCGCCGGCGAGGTCGTGCCGCAGATCGAGTTCGATCTGCAGGCGGCCGAGCAGCGCAACTTCGAGGCCCAGATTCACCTGGAGCAGGGCGAGTTGCAGAAGGCGGACGAGGCGGCGTACCAGTCCATGCTGATCGCCGCCAAGGGACTGGTGCGCACGCAGATGTGGGACGTCCCCGACGATCCGGACCGGATCGTCGCCGAGTTCAAGAGACGCGCTTCTACGACACGCAGCTGTTCCAGTCGCCGGATGCCGGCCAGTACGCCGGTGGCAAGTTTGCCCTGTATCTGCTCAATCGCCATGCGGACCAGAACCCGGTGTTCACGGCCGACCGGGTCCGCCACCTGGTGGAGGAAGCGCAGCTGTTCATCGAGGCGGCCTACAGCTGCAACCAGCGCATGAGCGAGCAGCGCGCCCGGGCGATGGCGGCCTTGCGTCTGCCGGCGGCCGCTGAAGCGACGGTGTAGCGCCGTGGATCTGCACAAGTTCGGCATCAAGTTCTTCGCCGCGGACGCGGAGCAGCTCGACATCCTCAAGCTCATTCCGATGTACCACCGCTGGATCCAGCAGGATGCGCTGGAGGACCTGCTCATCGACGTGGCCGACTACAGCCACGTCCCGGCCGGCCCGGGCGTCATGCTGATTGCCCATGAGGGCAACTACGCGCTGGACGAGACCGGCCACGAACGCGGCGTCGTGTACTACAGCAAGCAGCCGCTCGCCGGCGAGCTGCCGGAGCGCTTCGCGCAGGTTGCCCGCAAGGCGCTGCAAGGCCGCCCAGCTCATGACCGAGGACGCCGAGCTCAAAGGGACGCTCAAGCTGCCCGGCAACCAGCTGCAGTTCTTCGCCAACGACCGGCTGGTCGCGCCCAACACGGATGCGGCATACGCCGAACTCGAACCGGCGCTCAAGACTTTCCTCGACCGTCTGTACGCCGGCGCACCATTACACCGTGGTGCGAGAGGCGATCCCAAGGAGCGGCTGTCGGTGCGGGTGCAGGCCGAAGGCGAGGTGGCACTCGAAACCTTGCTGGCGCGGCTGAACTAGCGCAACCGTCCCTGTCGGGATAATACTGCAGCACTCTGGCGCGTATGCCTACACGCGCAAGGCCGCTCTGGCCTTAGTTTTGCGATAATCGACCCCCATCGAGCCAGCGAGAGAACGAAGCATGGTGAGCGCGAGCAGTCTGGCCGCTCCGGACTCGAGGCTCGGATCCGTTATCGCGGCCATCGAGGCCGCGCGGATCCGCATCGAGCGCGTCGCTCCCTGCGTTGATGGCGGGCAGCTGCCGGCCAAGGGCGTCATCGGCCAGACCATCACTGTCGAGGCCGACATTTTCATGGATGGGCACGATCTGCTGAGCGCGCGGTTGATCTGGCGCGGCCCGCGCGCGCTCGAGGAACAATCCACGCCCATGGTGGCCATGGGTAATGATCGCTGGCGGGCGCGATTTACTCCGGTCCAGCCCGGTCGCCACCGTTTCAACATCGAGGCCTGGCGCGACGATTGGGGCAGCTATCGCAACGAGCTGGAGAAAAAGACCGCCGAGGGTGTAGCGGCGCTGTGTGACATCGACGAAGGGCGCGTGCAATTGGCCGCGGCCGTGGCGCATGCCGCCGCCGGCGCCGGCGAATCCGCGGCAAAATTCGTGCGCGGCCTGCAGGGCATGGATGAACTGGCGGCCGCGGAACTATTGCTCTCGCCCGAGGCTGCCTCACTGATGGCGCGCCTGCAGCAGCGTCGCTTCGTGACCCGCCTGCCGGCGGACCTGGTCATCGAGGTCGAGCGTCTCAGTGCCGGCTTTGCCAGCTGGTACGAGTTGTTCCCGCGCTCGCAGGCGCAGCGCAGCGGCGAGCATGGCACCTTCGATGACGTGATCGCGCGCCTGCCGGCATTACGTGCCATGGGTTTCGATGTGCTGTACCTGCCGCCGATTCATCCCATCGGCCGCAGCCATCGCAAAGGGCGCAACAACTCGCTGCAGGCGGCCGCCGAGGACCCCGGCAGTCCGTATGCCATCGGCGCGGTCGAGGGCGGCCACACGGCCATCCACCCGGAACTGGGCGGCGTGGACGCCTTTCGCCGCCTGCTCACCGCAGCGGCCGCGCACGGCATGGAAGTGGCGCTGGATTTTGCCGTGCAGTGCTCGCGCGACCATCCCTGGCTGTCGACTCATCCGGAGTGGTTCTCGTGGCGCGGCGACGGCTCGATTCGCTATGCCGAGAATCCACCCAAGAAATATGAGGACATCGTCAATGTCGATTTCTATGCCGAGCAGGCCAGGCCTGAGCTGTGGCTGAGTCTGCGCGATGTGCTGCTGTATTGGGTCGAAATCGGAGTCAGGATTTTTCGGGTCGACAATCCGCACACCAAGCCCTTGCCGTTCTGGCAATGGCTGATCGCCGATGTCCGCGCGCGTTATCCGGATGTGATCTTCCTGTCGGAGGCCTTTACCCGGCCGCTGATGATGTACCGGCTGGCCAAGATCGGCTTCTCGCAGAGCTACACGTATTTCATCTGGCGCAACAGCAAGCGGGAACTGACCGAGTATTTCACCGAGCTGACCACCCAGGCGCCCAGGGATTTCTTTCGCCCGCACCTGTTCGTCAATACCCCGGATATCAATCCCTTGTTCCTGCATAACTCAGGCCGGCCGGGCTTTCTGATCCGCGCGGCACTGGCGGCGACGCTCTCGGGCCTGTGGGGTTTGTACAGCGGCTTCGAACTGTGTGAGGCGGCGGCATTGCCGGGTCGCGAAGAGTATCTCGACTCGGAGAAGTATCAGATCAAACAACGCGACTGGCAGGCGCCCGGCAACATCATTGCCGAGATCTCGCGCCTGAATCACATTCGCCGCAGCAATCCGGCCCTTCAGACCCACCAATCGTTGCGCTTCTACAATGCCTTCAACGATCAGGTGCTGTGGTACGGCAAGGCCACGCCGGAGCTGCGACAATTTCATCCTGATCGCGGTGTGTCTTGACCCCGTCAAGGTGCAGGAGACGCAATTCGAGGTGCCATTGTGGGAATTCGGGCTGCCTGATACGGGCGCGCTGCGGGTTCAGGAGCTCATGCGCGGCACGCAGTTCGATTGGTACGGCAAGTTGCAGAGCTGGCGCTTCATTCCGCAGGAGCTGCCGTTTGCGATCTTTCGCGTGCAGCCACGGCCAGTGTGAGCCTCGAACCCCGGCCCATGGACCAGCCCTCGCTACCCCGAAACCAGAATCGCCTGCGCAGCACGCGCGCGGCCGAGGCGCACGTTCGCGATCCGTTGTGGTTCAAGGATGCGGTCATCTATCAGCTGCACCTGAAATCGTTCTTCGATGCCAACAACGATGGCATCGGCGATTTCCCAGGCCTGATCGCCAAGCTCGACTACATTGCCGAACTCGGCGTCAACACCATCTGGCTGTTGCCGTTCTACCCAAGTCCGCGGCGCGACGATGGCTACGACATCTCCGACTACCGCGGCGTGCATCCCGACTACGGCACACTCTCGGATGCGCGTGCCTTCATCGCCCAGGCCCACGCCCGCGGCCTGCGGGTGATCACCGAACTGGTGATCAACCACACCTCGGATCAGCATCCATGGTTTCAGCGCGCGCGTCTGGCCAAGCCCGGTTCCTCGGCGCGCAATTTCTATGTCTGGTCTGATAGCGATCAGCGCTATGCGGGCACGCGCATCATCTTCGTCGACAGCGAAAAGTCCAATTGGACCTGGGATCCGGTCGCCAACGCCTACTACTGGCATCGCTTTTATTTTCACCAGCCGGATCTGAACTTCGACAACCCGCTGGTGCTCAAGGCAGTATTGTCGGTGCTGCGCTACTGGCTCGGGCTCGGGGTCGATGGCCTGCGGCTGGACGCCGTGCCTTATCTGGTGGAGCGCGAGGGCACCAGCAACGAGAACCTTCCGGAAACGCACGCCATACTCAAGCGAATACGCGCCGAGGTCGACGCCGCCTTTCCCGATCGCGTACTGCTGGCGGAGGCCAATCAATGGCCCGAGGACGTACAGCAATACTTCGGCAACGGCGATGAATGCCACATGGCGTTCCACTTTCCGTTGATGCCGCGCATGTACATGGCACTGGCGCAGGAGGATCGCTTTCCGATCACCGATATTCTGCGCCAGACACCGGAAATACCGGCCAATACGCAATGGGCCATCTTCCTGCGCAACCACGATGAGTTGACGCTGGAAATGGTTACCGACAAGGAGCGCGATTACCTGTGGGAGCAGTACGCGGCTGATCGGCGGGCACGCCTGAATCTGGGCATACGCCGGCGGCTGGCGCCGCTGGTGCAACGCGATCGGCGGCGCATCGAATTGCTGCATTCACTGCTGCTGTCCATGCCCGGGGCGCCGGTGTTGTACTACGGTGACGAGATCGGCATGGGCGACAATATTCATCTGGGTGATCGCGACGGCGTGCGCACGCCCATGCAGTGGTCGAGCGATCGCAATGGCGGCTTCTCGCGCGCCGATCCGGCCGGGCTGGTGCTGCCGCCGATCATGGATCCGCTGTACGGATACGAAGCGCTGAACGCCGAAGCGCAGGCACGCGATCCGCATTCGTTGTTGAATTGGATGCGGCGCATGTTGTCGATACGCCGGCTGCAACGCGCCTTCGGGCGCGGCTCATTCCGGCTGCTGTATCCCACCAACCGGCGCGTCATGGCTTACGTGCGCGAACTGACGGAAGAGGGCCGCAGCGAGATCATTCTGTGCGTGGCCAACGTCTCGCGTTTTGCCCAGGCGGTGGAACTCGATCTAAGCCAGTTCGAAAGCTGTGTGCCGGTCGAGATGCTCGGCGGCGCCGCCTTTCCGCCCATCGGCCAGCTGCCGTATCTGCTGACACTGCCGCCGTATGGCTTCTACTGGTTTGTGCTGGCGCCATTGTCGCGCATGCCCACCTGGTTCATGCCGGCACCGCAGACCATGCCCGAATACGTGACGCTGGTGCTGCGCAGTTCGCTCGAGGAGCTTCTGGCCGAGCCCCTGCGCTCGGTGATCGAGCAGGAGGTATTGCCCGCCTACCTGCCCAAGCGGCGCTGGTTCGCCGGCAAGGATCAAAAGCTGTTGCACAGCGCGATCGCCGATATCACCGCCATTCCAGGCATCGAGCCACCGGTATTGCTGGCGGAGATCGAAGTACAGACGGCGCGCGGCACCGATCGCTACCTGCTGCCCTTTGGGTTTGTCTCCGAGGACGGCATGGCCGGGGCATTGCAGCAGCAGCTGGCGCTGGCGCGCGTGCGCCGCGGACGGCGGGTGGGATTCCTGACCGATGCCTTTGCGCTCGACAGCTTTGCGCGCCGGGTCATCGAGCTGCTGATCGCCAATGCGCGCGTGGCAACCGCCAGCGGCGAACTGCAATTCAATCCAACCTCGCGTCTGGCAGCGCTCAGTGTCGCTGCCGACGCCGCAGTGCGCCGCTCTTCGGCCGAGCAGTCCAACAGCGTCTTCATCGTCGGCGGCCAGATCATGGTCAAGCTGTTTCGGCGCATTCATGGGGGCCCGCATCCGGAAGCGGAAATGGGCCGCTATCTGACCGAGCACGGCTACGGCAACATCGCACCGATGCTGGGTGAGATCGTGCGCGTGCGACATGACGGCGTGCCATTCGTGCTGGCCGTGGCGCAGGGATTCATCTACAACGAAGGCGATGCCTGGAACTGGACCCAGAATCTGCTGGAGCGCACGGTGCAGGAAGTGCTGGTGATGCCCTCCGGCGCATTGCTGCCGGAACAGAGCGAGGCCATCGAGCGCTTCCAGCAAGCCGCCAGCATGCTCGGGCGGCGCCTGGGCGAGATGCACGTGGTGCTGGCACAACCAAGCGACGCGCCGGAGTTTGCGCCGCGGGTCGCGACTGCGCAGGAGTGCCAGTCCTGGGCGGCGGCGGCGCGCGCGCAGCTCGAGGCGGCCTATGCAGCACTCGATGCGCGCCAGCAGTTCAGCGACGAGGAGCGTGACAGCGCGGAGAAACTGCGGGCGGTGCGCGAGCATGCGCTGAGCCTTCCCGCAAGCCTGGCGCAGGCCGGCATTGGCTCCCTGGCGATACGCATTCACGGCGATCTGCACCTGGGACAGGCCCTCGTGGCACAGGGAGATGTGTTCTTCATCGATTTCGAAGGCGAGCCCGAACGCCCGCTCAAGGAGCGGCGCATGCTGAGCAGTCCGTTGCGCGACGTGGCGGGCATGTTGCGCTCGTTCGACTATGCCGCGGCGACCGTGATTGCCGCGGGCGGAGCCGGGCAGGATGAAACCGCGCAGGCGCGCAAGCGCAGCATTGTCGAGCGCTTCTGGCAGACCTCGAACAAGGCATTTTTGGCTGCGTACCAGGAGGCTTCGGCGCCGATTGCGCACCAGTGGGCGAGCTCGCACAGCTCACGCGACCTGTTGAACCTGTTTTTGCTCGAGAAGGCCGCGTACGAGATTTGCTATGAGGCGGCAAATCGCCCCGCCTTGCTGAGCGTGCCAATGCGCGGCCTGGCGCAATTGCTGTCCCTGCTGTAACCGATACGAGGCCACGCACCATCATGCTAGTTGAGCGCTACGACGATACCGGTCTGACGATCGACGTGGCCGCGGCCGCCGCCCTCGAGTCGGGCGGCGTCGAAGACCCCTTTGCTCTGCTCGGACCGCACCAGGACGGGAACGGCTTAGTCATTCGAGCGTTCGTGCCGCCCGCGGAAGGGGTGGAGATCATCGGCGTAAACGGTGAATTGCTGGGGACCATGCTGCCCGTTCAGCCGCCGGGGCTGTATGCCGGCCGCCTGGCCGCCGCTGCGCGCTATCGTCTGCGCATTCACTGGCCCGGAGGCGTTATTCAGGAGACCGAGGATCCGTACGCATTCGGGCTGCTGCTCGGCGAGCTGGATGTATACCTGCTGGCGGAGGGCAATCACCTGGAGCTCGGACATTGTCTGGGCGCACAGGCCATGAGCATCGATGGCGTGGCCGGCGTGCGCTTCGCGGTCTGGGCGCCTAACGCGCGCAGAGTATCCGTGGTCGGCGACTTCAATGGCTGGGACGGCCGCCGGCACCTGATGCGCAAGCGGGTCGAGGCGGGGGTGTGGGAGTTATTCATTCCGCGACTGCCCGTGGGCACGATCTACAAGTACGAGCTTCTGGGTGCCCACGGACTGCTGCCACTCAAGGCCGATCCGGTGGCATTGCAGGCGGAAGCGCCACCGCGCACGGCCTCCGTGGTCGCGGACCCGACACCGTTCGAATGGAGCGATGCGCACTGGCTGCAGGCGCGCGCGGCAGCGGGTCAGCGGTTGCAAGCCCCGGTGTCGATTTACGAAGTGCATGCCGGATCCTGGCGACGCACGGGCCCGGACTTTCGCGGCCTGAACTGGGACGAACTGAGCGAACAATTGATTCCCTATGTCAGGGAATTGAAGTTCACGCATATCGAGCTGCTGCCGATCATGGCGCATCCCTTCGGTGGTTCCTGGGGCTACCAGGTGCTCGGTCAATACGCGCCGCACGCCGCGTTCGGTGAGCCCAGAGCATTTGCGCGCTTCGTCGATCGCTGCCACGCCGCCGGCCTGGGCGTGATACTCGACTGGGTACCCGGACACTTTCCCACCGACGCGCACGGTCTGGCCTTTTTCGACGGCACCGCGCTGTACGAGCACGCCGATCCGCGTGAGGGTTTTCAGCTCGAGTGGAACACTGCGATCTACAACCTCGGCCGGCGCGAAGTGCACTCGTTCCTGATCTCGGGCGCGCTGCACTGGTTCGAGCGCTACCACATCGATGCGCTGCGCGTGGATGCCGTGGCCTCGTTGCTATACCGGGATTACGCCCGCAAGGAAGGGCAATGGATCCCCAATCGCTATGGCGGCCGCGAGAATCTCGAAGCCATCGATTTCCTGCGGCACCTGAACGACGCCGTTGCGCAACGCTACCCGGGCTCCATGGTGATCGCCGAGGAATCCACCGCCTGGCCTGGCGTGACGCGGCCGACGGCGGAGGGTGGCCTGGGTTTTACCTACAAATGGAACATGGGGTGGATGCACGACACCTTGCGCTACATGTCGCACGATCCGGTGCATCGCGCCTACGATCACAACGACATGACCTTCGGGTTGCTGTATGCCTTTTCCGAACGTTTCGTACTGCCCCTCTCACACGACGAAGTGGTGCACGGCAAGGGTTCACTGATCGGCCGCATGCCGGGGGACACCTGGCAGCGCTTTGCAAATCTGCGCGCCTATTTCGGCTTCATGTGGACGCAACCGGGCAAGAAGCTGTTGTTCATGGGCGGTGAGCTGGCGCAGGACTGGGAATGGAATCACGACGGCCAGGTTGACTGGGCGGCGCTGGAGCACCCATTGCACCGGGGCGTGCAGCGGTTGATCGTGGATTTGAATGGCCTGTACAGCGCCGAAGCCGCGCTGCACGCGCTAGACTGCGACAGTGCCGGATTTCGATGGATTATCGGCGATGACCGCGACAACAGCGTATTCGCGTACTACCGTTGCGGCTACGCTGATACACCGCCGATCATCGTGGTGTGCAATTTTACTCCGGTACCGCGGCTGCGCTACCGGGTCGGCGCCCCGCGCGCGGGCGGCTGGCGTGAAATCCTCAATACCGATTCGGAACTCTACGGCGGCAGCAACCTCGGCAATGGCGGCTGGGTGCAGGCCAGCGCAGGACCCAGCCATGGCCAGCCGTTTTCGCTGGAAATTACGGTCCCACCCCTGGCCACGATATTGCTTCGTCATGGGGGGTGACGGATCCGAGGCCTTAAAGGAATGAATTTCGCTCCACCGCTGCGCGCGCTGGCCGGTGTGCCGCACCCACTTGGGGCAACCTGGCACGCGGACGGGACCAACTTCGCGGTATTCGCCGGCAATGCCGAGAAACTCGAGTTGTGTCTGTTCGATCCGAGCGGTCGCACCGAACTGCGTCGGGTGATCATGCCGGAATGTACCGATGGCGTCTGGCATGGCTATGTGCCGGGCCTGCCGCCGGGTCAGCTCTATGGCTACCGAGCCCACGGCCCATACGATCCGCAGCGCGGACATCGCTACAACGCCAACAAGCTGCTGCTCGACCCCTACGCCCGGGCGCTGTCGGGCTCGGTGCGCTGGAGCGATGCGCTCTACGGCTATCGCCTGACCTCGCCG
The DNA here is from genome assembly GCA_963735775.1 of uncultured Gammaproteobacteria bacterium. Taxonomy (GTDB): domain Bacteria; phylum Pseudomonadota; class Gammaproteobacteria; order Steroidobacterales; family Steroidobacteraceae; genus FEN-1191. The sequence goes on from CAVTMG010000002.1 coordinate 459,094, forward strand.
CGCGCGGACCTGTCCCTGGACCGACGCGATAGCGCCTTTGCCATGCCCAAGGCGGTGGTAACGGTTGATCGTTTCGATTGGGGCGAGGATCGTGCGCCCGGAACCCCGTGGGGCGACACGGTCATCTACGAGGCGCACCTTCGGGGCCTGTCGATGCGTCACAGTGGCGTTCCCGAGGGCGCGCGCGGCAGCGCCGCGGCTCTGGGTCACGAGAACATGGTGGCGCATCTGCAGCGACTGGGCGTCACCGCCGTCGAGCTGCTGCCGATCCAGGCATTCCTGCAGGATCGGGCGTTGGTCGAGCGCCAACTGGTCAACTATTGGGGCTACAACACGCTGGCATATTTCGCGCCCGAACCGCGCTATTTATCCACCGGCAGCCTCGATGAGCTCAAGGGCGCGATCAAGTCGTTGCACGCTGCGGGCATCGAGGTGCTGCTGGATGTGGTCTACAACCACACCTGCGAGGGCAGCGAACTCGGTCCGACGCTAAGTCTGCGCGGCCTGGACAATGCCGCCTACTATCGCCTGCTGCCGCAGGACCTGCGACGCTGCGCCAATTTCAGCGGTTGCGGCAATACCCTCAATTTCTCGCACCCGCGCGTCATACAGTTGACCTTGGATTCGCTGCGCCATTGGGTCAGGGAATTCCACATCGACGGCTTCCGTTTCGATCTGAGCGTGACGCTGGGACGCGAGGACAGCGGCTTTGATCCCGGAGCGGGTTTTTTCGATGCCATGATGCAGGACCCGACGCTCGCCGGCGTGAAACTGATCGCCGAGCCTTGGGATCTTGGACCGGACGGGTTTCAGCTGGGCAATCATCCGGCGGGAATGTCGGAGTGGAACTCGCGATATCGTGACGAGGTGCGCAGGGCCTGGCGTGGCGATTCCGGGCAGCGCGGTGCGCTCGCCGCGCGCCTGCAGGGTTCAGCCGACCTGTTTGATCACCATCGGCGCAAGCCCTGGGCGTCGTTGAATTTCATCACCGCGCACGACGGCTTCACCCTGCAGGATTGGGTGAGCTACAACCAGAAACACAATGAGGCCAATGGCGAGGACAATCGCGACGGCAGCGACGACAACGCCAGCAACAACTGGGGTGTCGAGGGGCCGAGCGACGATGCGGCCATCACCGCGGTGCGCGACGCGGTCAAGCGCGCGATGCTGGCAAGCCTGGTGTTCTCGCATGGCACGCCGATGCTGCTGAGCGGTGACGAGTTCGGCCACACCCAGCACGGCAACAACAATCCCTATTGCCAGGACTCGCCACTGAGCTGGCTCGACTGGACCCAGGCGCAGTCGCTCCCGGGGATCGAGCAGCAGTTATTCCTCGCGCGCCTGCTGCAGTTGCGCCGCGATCACTGCACCTTGCGCAGCGGCTACTTTCAGCACGGGTTGCTCGAGCCGCTGCCACAGGTGCGCGACATCGAATGGTTCGATGAAAACGGCGATGTCATGCGGCCCGAGGATTGGCAGTACACGGAAGGCCGGCTGCTGTGTCTGCGCCGCGCCTTGCGAATCGATGAGACGCGCGCTGAAGTAAGCCTGCTGCTGATCAATACCACGGCGGACGTGCACGGGTTTCAGCTGCCGCAACCGCAGATGCACTGGTGCCTGCGCGTGGACACGGCCAGCGCCGCGCTGGCGGCTCGAGATATCGATGGCTCGCAGGTGCAACTGGCTGCGCACAGCGTGCAGTTGCTGACCGCCGTGGTCGAGGCGCCGCCGCCGCAGGGCGTGGTGCACACCGCTGGCGATACCGCCGTACAGCCGATACTGCGGATGCCGCGCGACTAGAACTGCCCCCGCAGCGCGCTGGCGAACTCATCCACGTGCGCCTCGGTGTGCGCCGCCGACAGGAAGCCCACTTCGAAGGCGCTTGGCGCCAGGTATATGCCGCGCTCGAGCAAGGCGTGGAACGGCGCCGCAAAGCTTGCCTTGGCGTCCGCGGGAAATGCCTGTGGCGTGCGCATTGGCGTGGCCGGCCGGCCGTGCTGCGAGCTGCAGAACCAGAATATCGATCCCAGGCGCTGCACCGCCAGGCGGGGAATCTGCGCCAGCGCGCTCTCCAGCCGTGCGCCAAGGGTTTCAAGCTGGCGGTAAATGCCGCCATCCTGCAACCGCTGCAGTACCGCAAGTCCGGCACACATGGCCAGCGGATTGGCGCTGAGGGTGCCGGCCTGATACACCGGTCCGGCCGGCGCGATCAGGTCCATGAGGTCGCGGCGGCCGCCGTAGGCGCCGACCGGAAAGCCGCCGCCGATGACCTTGCCATAGGTGGTGAGGTCCGGAACCACGGCGCACAGGCCAGCGTAGCCCTGGAAGCCGACACGAAATCCCGAGATGACTTCATCGAAAATCAACAGTGCGCCGTGGGCGCGTGCCAGGCGCGCGAGCGCCTGCAGGAACTCCAAGCGCTGCGGCAGCAATCCGTAGTTGGCCGGCAGCGGCTCGATAATGGCGGCCGCGAGTTCGCTGCCCCGACTGGCGAACAATGTCTCGAGTGCGTCGAGGTCATCGAGCGGTGCGATCAACGTTTCCTGGACGATATCCGGCGCCAGGCCGGCGCTGTCGGGCAGCGGGGCCTCGGCAAGTCCCGAGCCGGCTCGCAGCAGCATGGAATCGGTATGACCGTGGTAGCAGCCTTCAAATTTCAGAATCCTGGAGCGTCCGGTGGCGCCGCGCGCCAGCCGCAACGCGGACATCACCGCTTCGGTGCCGGAATTGACGAAGCGAATGCTCTCGATCCAGGGAATCCGGGACGTGATCAGCTCCGCCAGTTCCAGGCTGTAGGGCTCGGCCGTACCCAGGCTCCAGCCGCGCGCGAGCGCCGCCTCGGCCACGGCTCGCACCTGCGGATCGGCATGGCCCAGGATCAGTGGTCCGAACGCCATGCAGAAATCGATGTACTCACGGCCGTCGACATCGCGCAGGCAGCCGCCGTGGCCGCCGACCATGAAACGTGGCGTGCCGCCGACGCCGCGAAAGGCGCGAACCGGAGAATGCACGCCGCCCGGGGAGACACGCAGTGCGCGCGCGAACAATTGTTCGGAGCGACCCGCCCCGGCACTCATGCCGCGAGCCACTCGCGCGCGAAACGTGCGCCGTAGGTGATGATCATCGATGCGCCGGCGCGCTTGAACGCCGTCATGATCTCGCGGTGCAGGGCGCGCCCGGGCGGCCAGGCCCTGGGCGCACAGAGCCTCGAGCGCCGCGAATTCGCCGCTGACGTGATACACCGCCCAGGGCTTGCGGATGGCCGTGGAGAGTTCGCGCAATATGTCGAGATAGGGCAGCCCCGGTTTGACCATCAGGATGTCCGCACCCTGATCGGCATCGCGCTCGTGCGCACTGCCAGGCGTCCTGGGGACGCGCCGGATCCAGCTGGTAGCTGGCTCGATCCGAGAGGCTGGCACCGGCCTTGGGGGCGGAGTCCGCTGCCACGCGAAATGGCCCATAGAGGTTGGAATGAAATTTGACCGCGTAGCTCATCAGGATGGTGCGCTCCAGTCCTGCCCCGTCCAGGCGCGAGCGGATGGCGCCGATACGCCCATCCATCATGTCGCTGGGCGCGACGCAGTCGGCACCGGCCTGGGCATAAGCTCAGTGCGGCCTGCTCCAGCTCTGCAACGCTGGCCCGATTGTCCAGGTGGTTGCCTTCGGCATTGAGCACGCCACAGTGTCCGTGCGGGGTCGAGGAGCAGAGGCAGACATCGGCCGCCAGCCAGATGTCATGTCCGAAGCGCTGCTTTAGGGCACGAATCTGGCCGGCCGTGAATGACCAGTCGATCTGGCGCTCGCTGCGCGCGGTCGGTACGCCAAACAACAGGAATTTGCGCACACCGGCGGACAGATCCTGCTCCACCTGGCGCAGCAGCGAGTCGCAGGTCTCCTGGTGTACCCCGGTCAGACCCGGCACCGGCTCGCGCTCTTTCAGGACCTCGGCCACGAACAGGGGCTGGATAAGCTGGTCGAGCTGTACGTGGACCTCGCGCGTCAGGGCGCGAACGTGCTCGTTTTGCCGCAGGCGACGCAGATCGAGGGAGCTCATGGGCGAGGAATGATGCCGCGAAGCGCCTTGCCGCCGGTCATGCTTTGTCACGCCGGGCGTGTCGCCCATCACGCTTCGTGCGGCCTGGCCTTAAGCTCATAAGCCAAAAGCATGAGGCCAGCGCCCAGAATCGGCCGGTGATGGTACACGCAGCCGCAGCTCCCGCCTGTATTGACGCGACGCTGGCATCCAAGATCGATGCCACGGTGGCGCTGCTGCGCCGGGCGGTGAAGGAGTTCGGCCGCGTGGTCTACGCCAACAGCCTCGGTGCCGAGGCCATGGTACTGACCGACCTTATCTGCACCCAGGTCCCGGAAATCGACATGTTCAGCATCGATACCGGCCGCCTTCCGGAAGAGACCCTGTCGTTGCTCGAGCGGCTCGAACGGCGCTATCACCGGCGCCTGCCGCTCTACTATCCCGATGCGCAGGCGGTTGCGCGTTACGTTCGCGAGCACGGCATCAATGGCTTTTACAATGGCCTGGGCGAGCGCCTGAGTTGCTGCCAGATTCGCAAGGTCGAGCCTTTCAGGCGCGCGATCGCCGGGTACCAGGCGTGGGTGACTGGCGTGCGCCACGAGCAGTCCGAGTTGCGCGCCGCGGCGCAGCCCATTGCGCGCGACGAGCAGCACGGCCTGGCGAAGGTCAGTCCGTTGCTGGAGTGGACCGACGCAGATATCTGGACCTATATTCGCGTCAAGCAGTTGCATTACAACCCGTTGCATGATCGCGGCTATCCGAGCATCGGCTGCGCGCCTTGCTCGCGTGCCACCACGGTGGGCGAGAGCCACCGTGCCGGGCGCTGGTGGTGGGAGCACTCCGAGTCGCGCGAATGCGGTCTGCATCCGCGCCAGCGGCCGGCCGCAGTCGGCTGAATTTCCGCCGCCGCGCAGTTCGCGCCGCGGGTTTCACGACATGGACTATCTGCCGGTATTTCTCGATCTGCGCGAGCGCCTGACGCTGGTGGTCGGCGGCGGTGCGGTGGCCGCGCGCAAGGTCGAGCTGCTGCTCAAGAGCGGCGCACGCGTGCTGCGTGGTGGCACCCAAGCTGCATCCCGAACTGGCGCTGTACCGCGATGCCGGTCGAATCACTCACCATGGCTTGCGCTTCGAGCCCGCGCATTTCGAGGGCGTGGCCCTGGCTATCGCCGCCACCGATAGTCCCGAGGTCAACCGCGCCGTGGCGGCCGCCGGCGCGGCGCGCAGCATATTCGTCAACGTGGTCGATGACGGCGGCGCTTCCTCCTGCATCATGCCGGCGATCGTGGATCGCTCGCCGGTAATCGTGGCGATCGGCAGCTCGGGCCAGTCGCCGACGCTGGCGCGGCGGGTGCGCGCTCAGCTCGAGGCGCTGTTGCCGGAGCGGCTGGGGGAGCTGGCGCGCCTGGCCGGCCGCGCACGCGAGCGCGTACAGCGGGCACTGCCCGACCTCCAGCAACGCCGGCGCTTCTGGGATCGGCTGTTTGCGGGCAGCATCGCCTCAAAAGTGTATGCCGGACGCATGGCGGAGGCCGAGGCGCTGCTCGAGGCGCAGTTGCAAGTCCCCGAGGCGCCACTTCGCGGCGAGGTCTATCTGATCGGCGCGGGGCCCGGTGATCCGGACCTGCTGACGCTGCGCGCATTGCAGTTGCTGCAGCAGTGCGATGTCGTACTGTACGACCGGCTGGTCGGCGAGGCGGTGCTGGCGCGCGCGCGGCGCGACGCCGAGCGGGTATTCGTCGGCAAGGAGTCCGGCAAGCATCGCGTCACGCAGCAGCGCATCCATGCGCTGATGCTCGAGTACGCCGGACGCGGCTTGCGGGTGGCGCGGCTCAAGGGCGGCGATCCCTTCATCTTCGGCCGCGGCGGCGAGGAGATCGATGCACTGCGGCGCGCCGGCATCCCGGTGATCGTGGTGCCCGGCATCACCGCGGCGCTGGGTGCGGCGGCGGCTACCGCTCTGCCGCTGACGCAGCGCGGCGTGGCGCAGTCGGTGACGCTGGTCACTGCCATGGGCGAGGCGCCGAAGGCCTGGACTGGCGCGCGCTGGCCGCCCCGCTGCAGACAGTGGTGTTCTACATGGGGATCGCGCAATTGCCGCGCATCGTCGGGCATCTGCTCGCGCAAGGCGCACCGTGCCAGCGTCCCGCGGCTATCATCGAGCGTGCCACGCTGCCCGAGCAGCGTGTGCTGGCAGGCTGCCTGGACAACATCGCGCAGCGCGCGCAGCAGGCCGGCATCGAGGCGCCGGCATTGTTGATCGTCGGAGAGGTGGCCGCGCGCGCTGCGAGCGCCGCGGCTTGGATCGAATCCGTGGGGATAAAACACGCATGACTATCGTCCAGGACTTTCTCGATGCCATCGGCCATACGCCGCTGATCCGCCTGCGGCGCGTCAGCGAAGAGACCGGCTGCGAGATCTCGGCAAGGCGGAGTTCATGAATCCAGGCGGTTCGGTCAAGGACCGCGCGGCGCGCGCCATCGTGCTCGATGCCGAGCGGCGCGGTGTGCTGAAGAAAGCCGGCACGGTGGTGGAGGGCACGGCCGGCAATACCGGCATCGGCCTGGCGCACGTCTGCAATGCGCGCGGCTATCGCTGCGTCATCGTGATGCCCGATAACCAGTCGCCGGAGAAGTACGCGCTTGATCGAGGCGCTCGGCGCGGAAGTGCGGCGCGTGAAGACCGTGCCGTACAGCGATCCGAATCACTACCAGAAAGTGGCCGGGCGCCTGGCCGAGGAGCTGCCGGACGCGATCTGGGCCAATCAGTTCGACAACACCGCCAACCGCCGGGCGCACGTGGAGACCACCGGTCCGGAAATCTGGCAGCAGACCGAGGGCAGCATCGATGCCTTCGTCGCCGCCAGCGGCACCGGCGGCACGATCGCCGGGGTGTCCGAATACCTGAAGTCGCGCGACGCCGGCGTGCGCACGGTGCTGGCCGATCCGCCGGGCAGCTCGTTGTATGAATACATCCGCAACGGCGTGGTGAAGGCCACCGGCAGCGGCTCGATCACCGAGGGCATCGGCATCGGCCGCGTCACGGCCAATATGCAGGGCGCGCCGATCGATGATGCCGTGCACATCGAGGATCGCGAGACGGTGCGCTACGTCTATCGGCTGCTGCGCGAGGAGGGGCTGTTCGTCAGCAGCACCAGCGGCATCAACGTGGCCGCGGCCGTGCGCGTGGCGCGCGAGCTGGGGCCCGGGCATACCGTCGTCACGGTGCTGTGCGACACCGGCTCGAAGTATCTCTCGCGGCTGTTCAATCGCGAATGGCTGGCGCAGAAGGGCTTGCTCGAGGCGGCCGGCCTATCCGCGGACGCATCGACATGGCGTCGCTCCGCGCGCTGCTGCTGGCTAGCCTGCTGATCGCCGCCGCGTGCAGCGCAACCGCCGGCGCAGCCTGCTGGCCGCTCCGCGCCGCGCAGCGGCTGGGTGTCGCGCAGCGTCGACGGCATCATGGGCACGCGCATCTTCGTGGAGCTGTGGGCCGAGGATAAGGACAAGCAGCGCGGCGAGCAGGCGATCGATGCGGTCATGGCCGAGATGCGGCACATCGACGACTCCATGAGCACCTACAAGCCCACCAGCGAGGTCTCGAAGGTCAATGACCTGGCGGCCAAGCAGCCGGTGGTGATCAGCCCCGAGCTGTTCAATCTGCTGCAGACGGCGCTCGAGTATTCGCGCATCACCCATGGCGCGTTCGACATCACCTACGCCAGCGTCGGCTACCTGTACGACTTTCGCCACGCAAGCGGCCGACCGAGCAGCAGATCCAGGCGGCGCTGCCGGCGGTGGGCTATCAGCACATGTTGCTCGACCCCAGGCGCACAGCACGGTGCGCTTCTCGCAGCCCGGCGTGCGCATCGACCTCGGCGGCATCGCCAAGGGCTACTCGGTCGATCGCGGCATCGAGATCCTGCAGGCCCGCGGCATCACAAACGCCCTGGTCAATGCCGGCGGCGACAGCCGCGTGATCGGCGACCGGCGCGGCCGGCCATGGATGGTCGGCATTCAGCATCCGGATCACGCCGATCAGGTGGTCACGCGCGTGCCATTGACCGACCGCGCGTTTTCGACCTCGGGCGACTACGAGCGCTATTTCGATGAAGACGGCGTGCGCTACCACCACATCATCGATCCGCACACCGGCGACTCAGCCCGCAAGGTACGCAGCGCCACGGTGATCGCCTCGACCGCCACCCGCACCGATGGCCTGTCGAAGACCGCCTTCGTCCTCGGCCCGGACGAGGCGATGAAGATCTACAACCAGCTCGATGACGTGGATGCCATCCTGGTTACGCCCGACGGGCGCATCCTTTATTCGAAGGGGCTGGAGCCCGCGGGGCCGAACGTGTCAAACCCGCCAGCACACTAGCTGCCGGCGATAGGACCAACATGATCCTGAAGTACTATCACGCCGAACCGGTCGCCAATTCACTCAAGTCAATGGTGCCGCTGCTCGAGAAGCGACTCGCCTTCGAGAGCGTGTACGTGGACTTGCACAAATTCGAGCAACATTCGGCCTGGTTCGTGGCCATAAATCCGGAAGGGCCAGGTGCCGGTACTCGACCATGACGGCGCCATCATCACGCACAGCAGCGTGATCAACGAATATCTGGAGGACGTATTTCCGGAAACGCCGCTGCGTCCGCGCGATCCGCAGGGTGCGGCGCGCATGCGCTACTGGAACAAGTTCGTCGACGAGCAGGTCATGAATCACGTATCGATGCACGGCTGGCATCGGCTGGTCGGCATCATCGCCCGCAAGGTCGAGAGTGGCGAATTCGAGAAGCTGATGGAGCGATGCCGCTGCCGGATCAGCGCAAGAAATGGACCACGGCGCGCTCGGGCTTCAGCGAGGCGGATCTCGCCAATGCCACCGACAAGATCATCTACGCGGTCGACAAGGTGGAGGCGCAGCTCAGCCGCACCCAGTGGCTTGCGGGCGATGACTATAGCCTCGCCGACATCAACTTCTACTCCATGTGCGGCATGATGGTGGAGCGCATGTTTCCGGAGTTGCAGATAGGCCAAGCGCTGTCCGCGCCTGGTGCAGTGGCGGGAGAAGATGACCGCGCGACCGGCAATAGCCAGGGCGCTCGCCGGCGAGGACCGCACCGCGCCGGGATTGCGCACCTGGACCGGCCACGCCCGCTGAAGCCGGCTGCACGCAGGTGCCTTCAGGCCCTTCGTTGTCGCTGTAGCTTTCGCGGCGCAGTCTTCTCGAACCCGATGCGCTGTTCGTGTCCGGCATCGGCAGGAAAATCGCGGAAATCCGCGAGAACCTCATCGAACAACTGCCCGCAGCTCCTCCTTGAACTCCGGGTGCGTGAAGATGTGGAAGCGATTTTCGCGCATCGCCTCGAGCACGCGCGCGGCGACCACGTCCGGCTCCATGCCGAATTCATGGACGTCCGCAAGCCGCTTGCACGTCTTCTGGTCCACCGGCTTGGCGCCGCCCTTGAGCCGTCCGGCCGGATCTCGTCGCTGGCATAGATATAGGATTTGACCAGACCCGGGCACAGCACCGAGACGCCGATGCCATGCGGCGCGAGGCTGGCGCGCAGCGATTCGGACATGCCGCGCACGGCGAATTTGGTGGTGTTGTAGATGCCCGGCACGCCGGCGGCGAGGAAGGCGGCCATCGAAGCGGTATTGACGACGTAGCCGCCGGCACCAGAGGCGATCATGCGCGGCACAAACGTCATGACGCCATTGATCGGGCCCGTGAAGATTAACTCCCATGACCCAATCCCAGTCGTCGATAGCTCGAGTCCTCGATCGTCTGGAACAGATTGATGCCGGCATTATTGAACAGCAGGCTCACCGGCCCGAACTTCGCCTCCACCGCATCGGCAGCCTCGCGTCATGGCCTCGCGCGAGCTGACACATCGAGCTGCACGCCCATGACCATCGGATTGTTGAGCGACTGCAGCGCCGCGTCGATGGCGTCCTTGCGGATGTCGGCGATGCGCAACCTTGCAGCCTTGGCAAGCAGCGCGCGCACCAGTCCGATACCGATGCCGTGGGCGCTCCGGTCACGAATGCGGTGCGGCCTGCAAAATCCTTCATGACTTGGATCCTCTGTGGCGCGCGGTTTCCGCGGCGTGGATGGGGTTGCGAAACAGCACAGCTGAAAGTGCGCTTGTACTCGTCGTTTTCGGGCAGATCGGGCACCGCCGCGCACATCGCCTGCGCGCGATCGTCGACACCCTGCCGGAATTCGCTGTGGGTCAGGATGTAGAGCTCATCATTGAGGATGCCCTGCAGCACGCGCTCGCCGACCTGCTCCTTGGTCCATGAACAGATGGAAGAAGTGGCCGCCCTGCTGACGGCGCTTGTCGGCCTCGGCGTAGCCGGTTTCAGCCAGCTCGGCCGGGCGCGTCTTGGCCTGCCTCGGCAATGTTCGATTGCACGGCGCCGGGGCAAAAGGCCGAGCAGATGATGCCCTGCGGCTCGAGTTCGGCGCGCATGCATTCGATCATGTGCACCACGGCACCCTTGGAGGTGCCGTAGATGGTCGCGCCAGGATGCGGCATCAGTCCCGACATGGAAGCGGTATTGACGATATGGCCGCCTTCGCCGTGCCGCTTGGATGCGCGGCAGGATGGTGACGATGCCGTTGATGCGTCCTCCGAGGTTCACCCCCATCACCCAGTCCCAGTCGGCGAAGGTCGCCAGCTGCGTCGGCCCGACGACCGCGACGCCGGCGTTGTTGCAGAGCAGATGAATCTTGCCGAAGCGCGCTTCCGCCGCGTCGGCGGCGCGCGCGTAGTGCGGCCCGGTCGGTCACGTCGAGCTTGAGCGCCAGAGTGTGCTGCGGGCGAGCCCAGCTCGGCCTGCGGCGGCCTGCAGATGATCATCGCGAATATCGGCGATGACTACGTTCATGCCCGCGCCGAGCAGCGCCTTGGCGATGCCGAGTCCGATGCCACTCGCCCCGCCGGTCACGAACGCGGTCTTGCCTGGCAGATTCTGCATGCGCTCTCGCCCCTGGAGTCAGCGGGTTAACGAAGGGCTGGACAGGCCAACGCGATTGCTATTGTATCTGACACCGACAAAGCCTAGCAGGGCAACGGGGGAACAAAGCGATCATGAGTGCAATCACGCCTTTGGTCGAGCCGCAGCCGCAGCCGCAGCCGCAGTCGCAGTCGGGGCCCAAGCCCTGGCCGTCGCGTCGTGCCGCCTATTACGCGCTGGCCGTCATCATTCTCGCCACCATGTTGAATTTCTTCGATGCGCAGGTGTTCGGGATGATGGCGCAGCGGATCAAGGTCGATCTGCATCTGAGCGATGAGCAGCTCGGCTTTCTGATCGGGCCCGCCAACATCATCTTCTACGTGGTGGTCGGCATACCGATGGCGCGCCTGGTGGATATCTATTCCGCGCAATATCGTGCTGGCGTGCGGAATCGCCGCCATCGGCGGCATCACCGCGCTCGGCGGCCTGGCGCAGAGCTTCTGGCAACTGTTCTGCAGCCGCATGCTGGTGGGTGCCGGCGGCTCGGCGCATGCACCGGGCGCCTATTCGATGCTGGCCGACTACTTCCCGCCGGCACGGCTGCCGCGCGCCATCGGCATACTGCAACTGGGATTCATCGGCGGCAATTCACTCGGGATATTTCTGGGCGGGCACCTCACCAGCTGGGCGGCCGCGTGGCCGATCAGCCATTGGATGGGGCTTAGCATGCACGGCTGGCAGCTGGATCCTGATGATGGTGGGGGCGCCGGGGCTATTGATCAGCGTGCTGCTGTTGCTGGCAAAGGAGCCACCGCGGCGCGGCACCGCCATGCAGGGCAAGGCAATGCCGGTCATGGTCGTGGTGCGCGAGATCTGGTTGCGCAGGGCGATCTACCTGCCGCTGTTCCTCGGACTGGCTCTCATCGCCACGCAGACGATGGGCATTCAGCCCTGGCGCGCGCCATTCCTGATCCGGACCTATGGCTGGAGCGAAGCGCGCATCGGCAGCTGGTATGGGGCGATATTCCTGGTGGCGTCGCTGATCGGCGCGACCTTCGGCACGCTGCTGGTGGAATGGCTCAGCAAGCGCTACAAGGATGCGAACGTGCGCGCCTCGACCATCCTGTTTGCGGTGGCGGCGCCGTTCGAGATCATCGCCCCGCTGATGCCCACCGGCGAGCTGTCGCTGCTGTGCATCGGTGTGGCACTGGTTTGCGGAATCGCTTCGGCGGTGCCGCAAAACGCCGCGATCCAGCGCATCACGCCCAACGAGATGCGCGGCCAGGTGACCGCCATCTACCTGTTCATGTTCATCGTCTTTGGCGCCCTCGGCAGCCAGTTGATCGGCTCCATCACGCAAAGAGTTTTTCATTCGGACGCGGACCTGTGGAAAACCATCGTCTTGACGGCGTCGGTGCTGATGCCGCTGGCGGCGCTCACGATCTCGCGTGGCATCAAACCCTATGGCCGCGAGATCCAGCGTCTCGAGGCGCTCGAGAATCGCGCAGCCTGACAGCAACATGACTGGCGAGCCCAGGAGCACGCGCGCGCCGATCGCCTACGTCGGACGCGGGGTCGCGCGGCCGCGCTACTATGCCAACGATCACAGCCGCGACCTGCTCGAGATCGCGCCGGTGGAAATGCCGATCGCCGACACCCGGGGCTGCCACGCCGCGCTTGATGCCGACGGCTTCACGCTGCTCGAACATCGCAGCGCCATCACCGACTTCACCGACCGCGCGTCGCTCGAAGCCGTTTACCGGGTTGAGGTGGTCGAGCTTATCAGCTCGCTCACCGGCGCCGATCTGGTCGTGGTCAACAGTCCCGGGGTACTGCGCTTCAGCGAGAAGTCGGCAAACTCGGGCGCGCTGGACAACTCCCGCCCGGCGCGCTTTGCCCATGTCGACATCAGCGATGCGACCGCCGGCGCCTTTGCGCAACGGGTCGCGCCCGCAGGCCGGACACTGGCGCGGTCCGCTCATTTCAACATCTGGCGCGCCATCTCGGAGCCGCCGCAGGACGTACCGCTCGCGCTCTGCAATGCGCGCAGCGTTTCCGGGCGCGAGTTATTGCTTGCCGATGCCATATTCGATACCCCCGGCAAGCCGGAATGGTCGTTTGAAGGGCTGGTGGTCGCACACGATGCCGCACACCGCTGGCATTGGTTCTCGGAGATGACGCGGGATGAGGCACTGGTGTTCAAAACCCACGACAGCGATCCGCTGCGCGCACACTGCGTGCCGCACGTGGCATTCGACAACCCGCATTGCGGCTCGCACACAGCGCCGCGCGCGAGCATCGAGATGCGTGCCATCGCGCTGTGGTTCGGCTGAAGCCGCGCCGGGGCCGCGAGCGCCCTCAGTGGTTGGAGAAGTAGGCCATGCCGCGAAATTCCATGGAGCGGCGCCGCTGCGCATCAGGCCGGCTGTGATCGCGAAAAGCGGTGTGCGGGCAACGCCATGCGGTACTGTGATCGGAATCATAAAACTTGATGAGCACCACCTCATCGGGCGTCATGTCCGGGAAGTACCACCAGCGATGGTTGGGAGAGTGGCGAAAGATGGTCGCGGCGGTCATGTCCGCCTCGCCTTCGATGGGCGCGAATAAGGCATCGCCGGTCGGGATCTCATCGACGTCGATCTTGGTGTTGTGCGTGCCTTCATCGTCGGACACCGAGCGGCCCTCGCAAAGCGCCAGGGGCGTGTCCTGCGGCGGCGCAGACAGCGCGCGCCAGAGGCTGAAGGCCAGGAAACGGCGATAGCCGCCGCCGTCGGGCCGGTCGCGGCGATAGAGCCGGTTTGCTATGCGCTCGGCGGATCGCTGCGTGAAGTCCACGTGCGCTTCGGCCGCGGGAGGCTGCACCGTGTCGCTGGTCTGGACCGAGTCGCGCATCATTCCGCCCATGGGGATGACCATGTCGGCCCCGGTCAGGCGCTTGACCACTTCGCGGACCTCAGCGGCATAAGCACTGTCTGCGGAGTAATTCTGCGGCCATGCGCTAACCTGCGTGACGTGCCGCGACAGACAAAAGCCGTGCTCATCCAGCGAGAAAGGCCCGGCAAGGCGCGCGTTACGGATGGTGACCTCGTACGGGGCATAGACGCCGGTATTCAATTCCTTGCCCGGGGCCCAGAAGCGGCGATTGATGCGCGAGCTCGGCAACAGATAATCGATCTTGGCCTTTACGGCTGCAATTTGACTCATGGCTCAGCTCGACGCGGCGGCGACGAAGTCGAGACTGCCCCGGCGTTCAAGAAAACGCCAGCCCTCGGCGGTGTGGCGCAATTCGTCCCTATAGCTGCCAACCAGCGGCGGCTGCGCTGATTGCACCGGCGGCCCCTCGTGCGCCGCGGCGTGACCGGTAAACAGCAGGATCTGGCTGGTAGCGCTGGCACGCGCCGTGCCCTCGAGCGCCACCAGCACATTGGCCACGATGTGCCGGGCGATGCGGTGCGGCCGGGATCGGAATGCCTTGAGAATCGCCGTGCGTCCTTCGATGAATTCCTGCGGCGTGCTCGGCCGGTTCATTCGGCCATCCTCGGTGAACAGTGCCGCCACAGCCTCCCAATCTTCGGCATCGGTGAGCGCGGCATAGCGTGTGATGAGTTCGGCGATTTCGGCCTTGAGCATCCAGGCGCGGGCCGCGTCCCCGTTCACCGCACCTTCAGCCATTCGCAAACCCTTCGCGCGCGCGCGAATTGTCGAGCGCGATCGGCTTGCCGGTCACCGGGTGCGGGTAGTGGAAAGCTACCGTGTCGGTCGCCGGCCACAGCCGCGGCGGCGGATCGATCAGCTCGTCGGGACCGAGCGGGTCCTTGGGAAAGCGCGTGGTCGCCATCGGTATGAAGTCGATCGGCGTCTTCGCCCAGCCCTCGTCGAAGCTGCCGTGCCAGAACGGAAAATAGCGCAGGACCTTGATTTTCCAGACGCCGTTTTCGCGCACATAGTCGTTCTCGTAGATGCCGCCCTCGAACCAGGCACGCTGGGTGCCCTTGGCGCTCTCGTGCAGGCCGGCCTGCATCATCGAGCGGCCGCGCACCTTGGCGCTGGCACGGTCCGGGGCGACGTCGATGACCATCTGCAATTGCGGATGTTCGAGCAGCCAGCCGTAGCGTGGCCCGTTGTGGCCCTGGGTGAATTGGGTCTGAAAGCGCTCGATGTACAGACGCCTCACCCCGGCCTTGCCCTTGTATATTCCGCCCAGGAACCAGACATCGCCGGTATCGGAAAACAGATCGACCACCTCGTTGTACTGCGACTTGTCTATGAAGTAGCCGTAGGTGTATTGAATGCTGCGGATCTGGTGAATGTCTTGCTGGATGCCGAGTTCGTGTTCGAGTTTCCGGATCCGCGCCTCGAGGGCGGCGATGTCGGTCATGGCATTCTCCTGTTGCTGCCGTCGGCGCGGTCGTGCCGCGAGTTTCAGTCCTATCATAGCAAGCTAACAATTGTTAGAGTAAAACACTGATTCGAAGGGGAAAAACCTATGCACGTGCGCGTCCTTTCCGCCCTCCTGCCGGTCCTCCTGGCCGCGACCCTGGCTGTGGCGCCCAAGTTCGCCGACGCCGCCTCCTGCCGCCTCACGCCCAAGCAGGTCGTGACGCACTTCATGACCACGCTCTATGTCGACAAGCAAGTGCGTGCGGCATTCGAGACCTGGGTCGCTCCGGGGTACATCCAGCACAATCCGCTCGCGCAGACCGGGCGCCAGGCCGCGATTGATTTCCTGGAGCCGTTCTTTGCGCAGCACCCGGATATCAATTACTCAATCAAACGCATCATCGCCGAAGGCAATCTGGTCGCGGTGCATTCCCACGGCGTATTCACCGCCGGTGACCCCGGCATCGCCGTGGTCGACATTCTGCGGGTCGAAGGCTGCCGCGTGGTCGAGCACTGGGACGTGGCACAGCCGGTGTCGGCAAAATCGGCCAATACCAATGGTATGTTCTGATCACAGGCCGCGCGCTCGCTTTGTTTCCTAACATTTGTTAGCTTGAGTTTCGAAAAGAACGATTGGGGGCTGGTATGTCTGACACCGAGGCGCGGCTTGCCGCCTTGGAGCATCGCGTGGGCGAGCTCGAGGACATCAACGCCATTCGCCGTCTGCACTGGGCCTATGGCTACTACATCGACTTCAACCGCGCCGAGGACGTGGTGCAGTTATTCGCCCGCGACGGGGCGGTGGTGTTCCTCTCGGGGGAGTACCGCGGGCATGAGGGCGTGCGCAGGCTCTACGGCACCTGGTTCCAGAACTATTTCACCCGCGGCGCCAACGGCCCGGTCTATGGCTTGCTGCTCGATCATTTTCAGATGCAGGACATCATAACGATCGCGCCGGATCGGCAGACGGCCAAGGGACGATTCCGGGGACTGCTCATGGGGGGAAGCCACGAAACCCGGGATTACAAGCCCGAGGGTCTGCCGTTGCAGTTCTATGAAGCCGGCATTTATGAAAACGACTATGTCCGTGACGGCGGGGTTTGGAAGATCAGGCGCCTGGATTACATGATGCAATGGCAGGCCGATTATGAGCGCGGCTGGTCGAAGACCATTGCGCACCTGCAGCCGGCCACGCTGACCTTTCCCGAGAACCCGCTGGGGCCGGACGCGTTGCTGCCGCCGGACGAGGTTCGCCGGACCTGGCCGCATCGCCAGGACGTGCCGATGCATTTCGCGCATCCGCGCTTCGGCGCATTGCTGGCAGGCACTTGAACCGCGGTGCTGCCCTCAGCCATCACGCCCGCGGGACATGCGGGCGCCGTTCACTGGGCTGCCATTGCAGTACCCGCTCATCCAGTCTTGCCAGAAGCCGTCTCAGGCTGGCGCGCTCGCGGGTGGTCAGGATGCCGAATAGGAAACGCGCGATCTGCGCGATGTTGGGCTTCATCGCCAGGTACGTCCTGGCGCCACGGGCGCTGATGCGGTACGGCTTGCGGCGGCGGTTGCCGGAATTGGTTGCCGGCTCGACCAATTTCATGGCGTGCAGCGAGGCCAGGGCGCGGCTGACGTTCATGGCCTGCATGCCCATCAGTTCGGCCAGGTCGTGTCCGGCTGATTCGCCCTCGTCGGCAAGCGCCATCAGGATGCGCAGCTCGTTCGAGCTGCAGCCCGCGAGGTCGGCGACGCCATCGCGCATTGGGCGGCTGATCAGCGAGGCGAATCGCAGCATGGCCACCAATAGGCCGATCTCGCGGTCCATTCGAATCGATTTCTTCCGCCTGGTCATTATGGTCAAGCGCCTGTCGTCGCCGAAGAACTCCCTGGGAGCAAACGTTAACATTTGTTTGGGTCTTGAATGGGCTGATTGCGTTTGATTTACTTGCAAAAAAGCCCGCGCCTGGGGATTCGTCTCATGGGCCGCAAGCCAGTCAGCCCAATGAGCCTGTCGCGCGCGATGGCCGGCCATGGCCGGGTGTGGTTTTTTTGGCCTCGCTTTATCGGCGTGGCGCGATTTTTTGTTCACCATTGGGAGAGTTTGACGCCCGAAAACACAGCTAGACTCGTGCATTCGAAAAATGCCGCGAGTGGCAACGGCGTGGGCGTGCGCGAAACGCATCATTTCGTGACAAGGCGTCTGAAAGCCTGGATACGCATAATCGGTCAAATGGGGGGCGATTCTCATGAGCTCGACAGTTCAAGCTAGCGTAAATCGATTGCTGAAGTATGGGCTGCTGCCGGCCTTGGCCGCGGCGCTGCTCGCGGGACAGGCGGCGGCCGCCGATCAGACGGCCACCAGCACAGCCACCACTGCAACCTCCAATACGGCTCCCGGCACGGATAACGGCGCGCTGGAGGAAATCGTCGTCACCGCGCAGTTCCGCCAGCAGAATCTGCAGGACACGCCGGTAGCCATCACCGCGGTCAATGCCGAAATGATGGAAGAGCGCGGCCAGACGACGCTGCACGAACTGGGCCAGCACGCGCCGAATGTGGAGCTGGTTGAAACCGGCGGTGCATTTGGTCCGGGCATGACCGCCACGATCCGCGGCATCGGCCAGGCTGACTTCGACCCGGCGTTCGCGCCCGGCGTCGGTATCTACATCGACGATGTCTACTACACCAGCCTGACCGGCTCGAACTTCGCGCTGCTGGACCTGGACCGCGTCGAGATCCTTCGCGGCCCGCAGGGCACGTTGTCGGGGGCCAATTCCGAGGGCGGCTCGATCAAGCTGTACACGGTCAAGCCGCAGGGCGATGACAGCGGCTCGTTCAAGGCCAGCTACGGTGAGCGTAACCTGATCGACCTGCAGGCGATGGGGGACGTGTCGCTGATCAAGGACACGCTGTTCCTGCGTCTGTCTGGCGTATCGCACCAGCAGGACGGCTATGTGACCCGCGTCGACTACGGCTGCGCGTTTCCCAATTCCGGCATCCCGGCGGTCGGTGGCCTGATGGGCGATTGCGTTGCCGGCCACGAAGGCGGCAAGGACTATCATGCCGGGCGCGCGGCACTGCGCTGGTTGCCGGCCGACAACTTCGAGGCGAACCTCACGGCTGACGTGACCATCGATAATTCCCAGTCCGCCGCCGTTACGCTGCTAGCGGCGAATCCGGTCTTAGGGGTTCCCACGGCTTTCAATTCGGGCTTCCCGCCGGGCAACGCAAAGGGCGTGGCCTATGACGATCGTTTCGTCCCCAGCAATCCGTACGTGAGCTACGCCTCGTTCTGCGGCGTGGGCATCGCCGGCAACACCTACTGCTTCTCGCCGGACACCCACAGCAAACAATGGGGTACGAATCTGACGCTGGACTGGAAACTCGCGCCGGACCTGGCCGTGAAATCCATCACCGCCTACCGCGCGTTCGACACCCAGTGGACCGAGGACAACGACGTGTCGCCGTTGTCCGGATCCCTCGGTGCGGAACACCTGATCAACCATACCTTCACGCAGGAACTGCGACTGAATGGCAAGGTCGGCAGCGTGCTCGACTACACGATCGGTGGTTTTTTCCTGGATCAGGTCACGACCTATCCGACGCACCAGATCCTGGACTACATCGCCCCGACGCTTGATTTCGAGTTCCTGGGTGATGACCCGATCAGGGAACAGGATTACGCCGCCTTTGGCGACGCCACCTGGCACATTACCGATGCGCTGAGTCTCAATGGCGGCGTGCGCTACACGCACCAGCAGAAGAACTACACCTACGAGCGCGAGAATCCGCCCACCATTGGTGGCGGCGACAGCGTTTTCTTTCCGCCGGGCTTTTCGAACACCGTGGGCAAGTTCTCCGGTGGCAAGACCGACTACCGCGCCAACCTGGAATATCGATGGACGCCGGATGTGATGACCTACGCCAGCGTGTCGACCGGCTTCAAGGGCGGTGGCACCAACCCGCGTCCGTTCAATGCCGCGCAGGTGCAGCCATTCGGACCGGAGTCCCTGACCGCTTACGAAATCGGCGCCAAGACCGACTGGTTCGATCATAGCCTGCGTCTGAACGTTTCCGGCTTCTACAACAAGTACAAGGACATCCAGGTGGTGCTGCTGAGCTGTCCGCAATTCGGTGGCCCCGGCCCGTGCGCCGCACCGGTCAATGGCGGTGACGCGAACGTCTACGGTGCCGAGTTGGAAGCCGAGTATCGCTTCGGTGGCCTGTCCATCGACGGCAGCGTCAGCCGCCAGCACTTCACATACACGTCGATTGACCCACTGTCGGGTATCACGCTTGGCTCCCAGGAAGCAGGGTTCCAGCCGGACAAGTGGAGCGTCGGCGCACAGTATGAGGCCCGGATCCCGAATGGTGGCTCGATCACGCCGCGCCTGGACTACGTCTACGAGGCCGGCGCTCAGACCATCACCATTCCGGATGCATTCAGCTACCTGCCGGGCTATCACGAGCTGAACAGCCGCATCACTTACAGGCCGGAAGGCGGCAGGTGGGAGCTGTCCGTGGTCGGGACGAACCTGGCCAACAAGCTCTGGTACATATCGGAATTCGATCTTTACGAACAATCGGGAGCGGATTACGGCACCCCGGCGCCGCCGCGAACAATCTGGCTGGAGTTCAAAACGAAGTTGTGATCGGACAGCGGCCTCGCGTCGCGGTAACGCGGCGCGAGGCATGCGGCCCCGCACCGGGTAGCGAAAACCTCAAGAGAGTATGCGCGCGAACAGCCAGCGCAACAGGGCGGCGACTATCAGGGTGGCCGTGACGCTCGCGGCCCACAGGCCGAAGAACCACAGCAGCCGTTGTGTGCGCGTACCGGTCAATGGTAACCCTCGGTACTACCGACCTTGCCGCGAAACACCCAGTAGGCGTGGGCGGTGTACGCCACAATGATAGGAATAAGTATCACCGTCCCCACGAGCATGAATCGCTGGCTGGAGGCGGGTGCCGATGCCGCCGCGATCGTGATGGTCTCGGGTACCAGGTAGGGATAGACGCTGACACCCAGCCCCACGTAGCTGAGCGTGAACAAACCCAGGGTCAGGAAAAAGGGCGCTCGCTCCCAGTGGTGTTTGAGTGCGAAGAAAAACAGCACCGCCGCAATGAGCACCAGCAGCGGCACCTGTGCGCTCAGCAGCACATTCGGCCACTGAAACCAGCGGCGGGCATATTCAGAATGCAGCATCGGCGTGGCCAGACTCACCGCGGCGATGCCTATGACCAGCGCCAGACCGCAGCGGAGCGCGAGGCCATAGGCGCGCTGCTGCAGATCATTTTCGGTCTTGAGGATGATCCAGCTTGCACCCAGAGTCGCGTAGCCGGCCACGAGCGCAGCGCCGGTCAGCAGGCTGAACGGCGACAGCCAATCCCACCACCCACCGGCATAGTGCCGGCCCTGCACATGAATGCCCTGGAGGATGGCGCCCAACGCCACGCCCTGCATGAATGCGGCCAGCGTCGAGCCGGCGAAGAAGGCGCCGTCCCAGAAGCGGCGGCCACGCTGTGTGCGCCAGCGAAACTCGAAGGCCACGCCGCGGAAGATCAAACCCAGCAGCATGGCGATCACCGGTGTGTACAGCGCCGGCATCAGAATGGCGTAGGCCAGCGGGAATGCGGCCATCAGGCCGCCGCCGCCGAGAATCAGCCAGGTCTCGTTGCCATCCCATACCGGGGCAATCGTATTCATGACTGTGCCGCGTTCACGCTCGCCACGGAACAATGGAAATAAAATGCCTATGCCCAGGTCGAAGCCGTCCATGACGATGTAGGCGAATACCGCCAGCGCCACGATCAGCGCCCAGACATAGCCCAATGTCGCATCGGCGACCATCACACCAGGCCCCGCGGTACGATCCCGGCGCTGCGTTGTGGTACCGGCTCGGGAGTGGCCGCTTCGCCGCCGTGCGGTGGTGCGCGCATGAGCCGCAGTATGTAGAACGCGCCGGCGCCGAACACGGTGAAGTAGACGAGCGCGAATGCGGCCAGCGAGGCGGCGACCGCCGGCGCCGCCAGCGGCGAGGCAGAATCGACGGTACGCAGCACATGATAGATGGTGAATGGCTGCCGGCCGACTTCGGTGGTGAACCAGCCAGCGATCACCGCCAGGATGCCGGCGGGCCCCATGAGCAGCGCCGCGCGTTGCAGAAAGCGGCTGTCAAACAGGCGACCGCGTGCGCGCGCCACCAGGCTCGTGATGCCGAGCGCGAATATGGCCAACCCCAATCCCACCATGATGCGGAAGGTCCAGAAAATCACCGCCACCGGCGGCCAGTCGGCGCGCGGTACGCTGTTGAGGCCGGCCATGGGTGCATGCAGATCGTGCTTGAGCACCAGCGAGGACAGCAGCGGAATCTCGATGGCCGCACGTACTCGTCCCGCGGCCTGATCAGGCAGCCCGAAGAGAATCAACGGTGCGCCGTTCGGGCTGTCTTCAAAGTGACCTTCCAGCGCCATGATCTTGACCGGCTGATGCTCGAGGGTATTCAGGCCATGCATGTCGCCGGCGATGATCTGGATGGGCGCCACGATCGCCGCCATCCACATGGCCATGGAGAACATGCGTCTTACCTCGGGCGGGTCGTGCCGGCGCAGAAGATGAAACGCGGCTACGGAACCTACGATCAGCGCGGTACTCAAATAGGCGGCCAGGACCATGTGCACCAGCCGGTAGGGAAACGAGGGATTGAAGATGATCTCGAGCCAGGATAGCGGGATGAACTGCCCGGCGGCATTGGTCCCGAAGCCCGCGGGCGTCTGCATCCAGCTGTTGGCTGCAAGAATCCAAAATGCCGAGGCCAGTGTGCCGCCGGCCACCGCCAGCGTGGCAATGTAATGCAATGTCCTGCCGACGCGTGTCAGTCCGAACAGCATGATGCCGAGAAAGCCGGCTTCGAGAAAGAACGCGGTCAGCACTTCGTAGGCCATGAGCGGCCCGATGATGGGTCCGGCGCGATCGGCGAACGTGGACCAGTTACTGCCGAATTGGTAGGACATGACCAGCCCGGATACCACGCCCATGCCGAATACCGTGGCGAAGATCCGGACCCAGTATTTGTACAGGTTGAGGTAGGTGTCGCGCGCGCTCACCAGCCACAGGCCCTCGAGCACGGCCAGGTAGCTTGCAAGTCCGATCGAGATCGCCGGAAATACGATGTGGAAGGCCATCGTAAAGGCGAATTGAGCACGGGCAAGCAGGATGGCGGCGGGCACGGTGGGGCACTTTGGCGGCAAGGCGCTGCCAGGCATCATAGCAGGCTATATCATGGCTTTTTTCCGGAGAGGATTATGCGAGTACAACTGGGTTTGGTTGGCATTGCGCTGAGTCTCGGGCTTTGCGCGGCGGCTCAATCGGCGGACTGGCAGGCCGGAGTGAATTATATTGTTCTCGATCCGCCGCAGCCCACTGCCGTGGCGCCGGGCAAAATCGAAGTCACCGAGGTGTTTTCCTACGCCTGCCCGGCGTGCAATGCCTTCTATCCTGTGGTCGACCGAATCAAGGCCAGCCTGCCGGCCAATGCCGTGCTCGACTTCGTGCCCGCGGCATTTCGCCCGGACGAGGACTGGCCCATGTTTCAACGAGCGTTCTACGCCGCGCAGATTCTGGGAGTCGACAAGCGCACGCACGATGCCATGTTCGATGCGGTTTGGAAAACCGGCGAGCTGGCGACCGAGGACCCGCGCACGCAGCGCCTGAAAGTGCCGCCACCCAGTATCCAGGACGCGGCGGCGTTTTATGCCCACACCGCGGGCGTCAAGGCCGAAACCTTCCTCGCCACCGCCAATTCCTTTGCAGTCGATACGCGCATGCGGCAGGCCGACCAGATGGTCAAGGACTATCGCGTGGAAGGCACGCCCACGATCATCGTCAACGGCAAGTATCGCCTCGACGTGCAGTCAGCCGGCGGTCCCGACCGGGTGGTCGATCTGGTGAAATGGCTGGTGGCCAAGGAAAGTGCCGGCACCGCCAAGCCCGCGGCGCAAAGTGCCGGCACCGCCAGGCCCGCGGCGCATTGACAATCAGTGCGGGGGATTCGCGGCGTTGTAGGCCTTGAGCTCGGTGTTGAATTTCTCGGCTAGCAGCTGCGCCCTCTCGACCTGGGTATCGTTGAGCGTCGCGTATTCCTGCGGTAGCTTGCTCACATCGTCGCCCGCTGCGATTTTATCGGTCAGTTTCTGTGCCAGGCAGTCGGAATAGGCTTTGACCGCGGCATCGAACGCCACCACTGCCTTGTGTGCGGTGATCATTTCTTCCTTGGTGGCCGTGGCACCGTCCGGAATCACCACGGTGCCGTCGGGCACCACGCAATCGGCATGAATCGGGCCGCTCGCGACTAGCGCCAGCAGGTAAACAGCCAGCATGGTTTTCATCGGTGAGTCCTCGGCCGTGCCAGCTCGTATGATGGCGTCCCGCGATCTGGATTTCAAAGGATCCGAATGAGCATCAGGCGCGTATTGCGCATGGGCGATCCTCAGTTGCTGCGAGTCAGCGAAGCGGTGCGCGTGACCGACAACCCGGAATTGCTGGCGCTGCTGGTGGACATGCGCGATACCATGGCCGCACTCAGCGGCGCGGGTCTCGCAGCGCCACAGATCGGCGTCCCGTGGCGAGTCGTGATCTTCGGCACCGGCGCGCACAATCCCCGCTACCCGCAGGCGGAAATCGTGCCTGCCACAGTCCTGATCAATCCGCAGTTGCAGCCGCTGGGCGAGCAGATGCAGCTGGATTGGGAGGGCTGCCTGTCAGTGCCGGGCATGCGCGGGCTGGTGCCGCGCCATGAGCACCTGCATTACCGCGGCCAGGATGAACACGGGCAAGCCATCGATCGGCGCGTGAGCGGATTTCACGCCCGTGTCGTGCAGCACGAAGTCGATCACCTGGACGGGATTCTCTATCCCATGCGCATGACCGACATGAGCCAATTCGGTTTCAACGAGGAGCTGTTCCCGGGGCAGACATTGGAAGAGGATTGAACTCGGGTCAATCGCTGCGGCGCGCCGCAAGGCCGCAGAATGCACCGGCAGTGTCGACTTCGAGGTTCAGTTCAATGGGCTGGCAGCAGACCTGGCAGTCCTCGATGTAACTGGCCGAGCCGCCCGAGAGATCGGCCAGAGTCTCGAAACTCTCGCCGCAATAGGGGCACTGAATCGGCACGAACTGCGAGCCCTGTGCGCCGGCGGTCTCCCCGGCGGGCGCTTGTCCTGGTTCGAACACCGGATCCAGACCATAGCGTGCATCAATCGCCTGCGCTTGTGATTGGGTTTGCTGGGTCGCTGCCGGCTTGCGCGGGCGCTGTGCACTCATGCGCTTACCCTAACAAAGGCTGCGCTTGATCGCGTAAGATTCTGTGCATGGCTGACGACGAGCACAATCCTCTGAGGCAATCGCTCATGCAGTTGCGCTCGGAACTCGCGCGCGCGCCGCGCCTTGATGACAACGCCAGGCAGCGCTTGCGTTCCGCCCTGGCGGATATCGAGCACAGGATCCATCAGCGTGGCGAGACGCCTGTTGCGGGCGGTGAGCCTTCCGGGACCTCACCGCACCCGCTCGAGGCGCTCGCGGTCGGCTTCGAGACCGACCACCCGACTTTGGCCGCTGGCGTGCGTCAGCTCATCGATCTGCTGGGCCAGGCGGGCCTTTAGGTCCTGGCGGGTGCTGCGCCATCCTGGCTTTCCAGGCCGCCATGGACTTTGACAGCTGAGCCTTCTGATCCGGCGTCAGAACGTTGTACAGCTGCAGCTTGAGATCGCTCATGCGCTGGATGCGATCGGCTGCGCGCTTCTTGGCGGCTTGCACCGCCGCGCCATAGTTCGGATCGCCGGGATTCATCATTGCCGCCATGTCCGGTGCGCCCGAGGCGCGCTGGGTCGCGAACTGCTGACGCGCAGTGGAGAGAATTCCATGCAGCTGCTGCTGCTGCGCGGGAGTCAGGTTGAGTTCGTGAAAACTGCGCATCAGTCCCATTCCAGCCCCCCAATGCTGGTGGTGGCGCCAGTGATGGTGATGATGGTGGTGGTGATGGTGATGACCATCCCGGTCTTCGCCCCAGCGTCCGTCCCCGTCACCGTCGCCGCGGCCATCCATGTGCATGGGGTGCGGATGCATGGCTGGCGGACCGCCGGGGCCGGCGCCCCCGGAATCCGGCGCATTTTGCGCCAGCGCGGCGCCGGCGATGGCGGTGATCGCCACGGCCAAAATCAATTGACGCAATCTGTTTGACATACCATCGCCTCGTTTGTCCCGTGTAACTATTAGGGACAACATTCAAACGCGACAGTGCCATGGCAGTGCACGGGCCGGCGCCAGTACCGAGTTAAGTTGCGTCAATTCTCGTCAAGCCGCCCGGATCAGACAGAAACCGCGTCCTCACGCGCAGCGCGCTTGCGATCGTGCGCCTTAAGATAGCGCTTGCGGATGCGGATGCTCTGTGGCGTGACCTCCACGAGTTCATCATCGGCGATGAATTCCACGGCATATTCCAGGGTCAACGGGATCGGCGGGGTCAGAATAATGGCCTCGTCCTTGCCGGCCGCGCGAATATTGGTCAACTTCTTGGTCTTGATCGGGTTGACCACCAGATCGTTTTCACGGCTGTGTATGCCGATGATGATGCCTTCGTAGAGTTTGTCACCCGGGCTCACGAACAGCCGGCCACGCTCCTGTAATGCAAACAATGCGTAGGCCACGGCCTCGCCGTCTTCATTGCTGATCAATACGCCGTTGTTGCGATCGGGGATCTCGCCCTTGACGGCCGCGAAGCCATCGAAGATATGGCTGATCAGGCCGGTGCCGCGCGTCAGGGTCATGAACTCGCCCTGGAATCCGATCAGTCCGCGCGCCGGCACGCGGTACTCGAGCCGCGCCCGCCCGGTGCCCTCGATGCTCATGTCGGTAAGTTCCGCGCGGCGCTTGCCCAATGCCTCCATGACGCCGCCCTGATGGGCTTCGTCAATGTCCACGGTGAGAGCTTCAAACGGTTCCAGCACCTGGCCGTCAACGGTTTTCTTGAGCACCTGCGGTTTGCCCACCGCCACTTCGTAGCCCTCGCGGCGCATGGTCTCGATCAGGATGGTCAGGTGCAGTTCGCCGCGCCCCAGCACCCGGAACACATCGGCGTCCACGGTGTCTTCGACCCGCAGCGCGACATTGCTCTGCAGCTCACGGTACAGGCGCTCGCGAATCTGCCGGCTGGTGACGAACTTGCCCTCGCGTCCGGCAAGTGGGGATGTGTTGACCTGAAAATTCATCGCCAGCGTCGGCTCGTCGACCTGGATGGGAGGCAACCCCACGGGGTGTTCGGGATCGCACAGCGTCAGGCCGATGTTGACGTCCTCGATGCCGGTAACGGCGACGATATCGCCGGCGGCCGCCTCGTCCACCGAGGTGCGCTGCAAGCCGTGAAAGCTCAGTATCTGGGCAATCTTGGCCGTGCCGCGATCCTGATCGCCGTCGCGTAAGGCGACGTTGCGGCCCGCGCGCAGGGTACCGCGACGGATGCGGCCGATGCCGATGCGGCCGACATAGGAGTTGTAGTCGAGCGTCGAGATCTGCAACTGCAACGGCGCGTCCACCTCGGTCGGCGGTGGCGGCACGTATTGCAGGATGGCCTCGAACAATGCCCCCATGTCCGGGTCGCGTCGCGTCATGTCGGTACTGGCCCAGCCCTGCAGCGCCGAGGCGTAGATGACCGGGAAATCCAGCTGCGCATCGGTGGCGCCGAGCTTGTCGAACAGCTCGAAAGTCTGATCCGCGACCCAGCCGGCGCGTGCGCCCGGGCGGTCGATCTTGTTGACCACGACAATGGCCTGCAGTCCCAGCGCCAGGGCTTTGCGGGTGACAAAGCGAGTCTGGGGCATGGGGCCCTCGACCGCATCCACCAGCAGCAGCACGCCGTCGACCATCGACAGCACGCGTTCGACCTCGCCGCCGAAGTCGGCGTGTCCCGGGGTGTCGACGATATTGATACGCGTACCGCCGTACTCGATCGCGCAGTTCTTCGCCAGGATGGTGATGCCACGCTCGCGCTCGATGTCGTTGGAGTCCATGACGCGCTCGCCCACCTTTTCGTGGGCCGCGAAGGTGCCGGACTGCTTGAGCAGGCAATCCACCAGCGTGGTCTTGCCATGGTCGACGTGGGCGATGATGGCGATGTTGCGGATCGGGCGTTGCATGGGATTGGCGGTCAGCCCGGACAGAAAAAGGGCGCCGAGGGTAGCAGAACGCCGGGGCAGCTGCTAAGCTATTTCCAGATTCATAAAGATATCGTTATATGTTTAAAGGGTCGGTGGCGAGTCAGGATCTTGGGGAGGTGGTGCGAGCGCTGAAGAGCGCCGCGGAGCCCACCCGCCTGCGCCTGCTGGTGCTGCTCAGCCATGGAGAGCTCACGGTCGGGGAACTGTGCTGCGTGCTCGGGCAGAGCCAGCCGCGCATTTCGCGGCATCTGCGGGTGCTTACCGAGGCCGGGTTCCTGGATCACTTCCGAGAGCAGCAGTGCGTCTATTACCGGGCGCCAGTGGGTGGCCGGAGTCTGGAGTGGTCGCGGCAATTGCTGTCCATGGTCGATCCCGACGCTCGCCTGCTCAAGCATGATCGCGAGAACGCAGCCAGCGTCGTCATGCAGCGCGCGGATGTTGCGACACGGCAATTGAGTGGTAGCCAACCTGGGAGCTCCGAGACCGGATCGCGCGAGGACCTGACCAGCGTGCTGCTGGAGGAGCTCGGGCCCTCCAGCATCGGTGAGCTGCTCGACATCGGCACCGGCGCCGGACTGATGCTGGAGATACTGGGCCCGCGGGCCGAGCACGCCGTCGGCATCGATATTTCGGCGCCGGCACTGCGCCTGGCGCGTACCCGCGTCCACGGGGCCGGGCCTGAGCACTGCGAGTTCCGGCGCGGGGACATGTACGCGCTTGCCGTTCGAGGACGGAGCTTCGATACCGTCACCATAGATCGCGTGCTGACGCTGGCCGAGCGGCCGGCTGGCGGCTCTAGCCGAGGCCGCACGCGCCCTCGGCCTGGTGGCCGGCTCGTGGTGATCGAGGACTTCGAGCAATTGGCGGCTCGTGCCGACGACAATCCGTTCGCGCAACTGCGACGCTGGCTCGCCGGTGGCGGTCTGGTTGCCGGCCGCCTGCGTCCCTGCGACCTGGCCGAGCGGCACTACCTGGTGGCGCTTGCGCGCCATGCCTCACAGAACGCGGGCGCCGTCCCGGCTAGTCTTCACCGCAACATGGTATCCGCATGAACGCCACCCGGCTGAGCCGCCGCATCGTGCCGGTGCAAGATCTCATTCGAGTTCTTTCCGCCCGGCGACGAGAAAATGGAGCAGACGCTGTGGCAGGCGATCCAGCGTCTGGCGCCGCTGGCGCCGCGCTTTGTCTCGGTCACCTACGGTGCCGACGGCTCGACGCGCGAACGTACCCATCAGGTGGTGATCGCGCGTGCTGCACGAGACGCCGCTGACGCCGGCGCCGCATCTGACCTGCGTCGGTACGACCGCGGGCAGATTCTGGATATAGCGCGCGGCTACTGGCACGCAGGCGTGCGTCATATCGTCGCATTGCGTGGCGATCCGCCGCAGTCCAGCGAGGGCTATCGTCCGCATCCAGGGGGCTTTCCCTACGCGGTGGATCTGGTGCGCGGCCTCAAGAGCGTCGCGGATTTCGAGATCTCGGTGGCGGCATATCCCGAAGGGCATCCGGAAGCGCCGAGCGCCGGCCGTTCGATCTGGACAATCTCAAGACCAAGCTCGATGCCGGCGCTGATCGCGCCATCACGCAGTTCTTTTTCGACACCGAGGTATTCCTGCGCTTTCCGCGATCGCTGCGCCGCTGCCGGTATTACGCGCCAGCCTGGTACCGGGCATTCTGCCGATCACGCGCTTCCCGCAGATGCTGCGCTTTGCCGACGCGCTGTGGCACGCAGCGTGCCCGACTGGCTGTGCCAGCGCTTCGAGGGGCTGGAGGAGGATGCCGATACGCGCCGCATGATCGCGGCGGCAGTCGCCATCGCCCAGGTCGAGCAGCTGGCCCGCGAGGGCGTGGAGGAATTTCATTTCTATACGCTCAATCGCGTCGAGCTGACCTACGCCATCTGTCATGCGCTGGGTGTTCGTGCGGCCGCAGAGCGACGCGCGCGGCCTGTGCGCAGCAGCCGGCCATGAGCGCGCGAGCAGCGAATCGCCGCAGTTCCGGCGCCTGCTCGGCGAGCGCATCCTGGTGCTCGACGGCGCGATGGGCACGCATGATCCAGGCGTACAGCTGGATGAGGCCGCCTATCGCGGCCAGCGCTTTCACGATTGGCCCTGCGACCTCAAGGGTAACAACGACCTGCTGACGCTGACGCAGCCGGCGATGATCCGCGAGATCCACGGCAAGTACCTGGCCGCCGGCGCCGACATCATCGAGACCAATACCTTCAATTCCAGCGCGCCCTCGCAGGGCGACTATCGCATGGAGGGCCTGGTCGCCGAGCTCAATCTCGCCGCCGCGCGCCTGGCGCGCGAAGTGGCCGATGAGTACGCCGAGCGCACCGGGCAGGCTGCGTTTCGTCGCCGGCGCCCTCGGGCCGACCAACCGCACCGCCTCGCTGTCGCCGCAGCGTCAACGATCCGGGCTTATCGCAACATCACCTTCGATCAGCTGGTCGCGACCTACCGCGAAGCGACCGCAGCACTGATCGAGGGCGGCGTCGATCTGCTGCTGATCGAGACCATCTTCGATACGCTCAATGCCAAGGCCGCGCTGTTCGCCGCTCGCCAGGCCATGGAGCGAGCGCTCGGTGCGAGCTGCCGATGATGGTCTCCGGCACCATCACCGATGCCTCGGGGCGCACGCTCTCGGGCCAGACGGTCGAGGCGTTCTGGAACTCGATCCGGCACGCCGAGCCGCACCGTGGTGGGGCTCAACTGCGCGCTCGGCGCCAAGCAGCTGCGCCCGTACGTCGAGGAGCTCTCGCGCCTCGCCGATGTGGCGCGTGTGCGCCTATCCGAATGCCGGCCTGCCCAATGCCTTCGGTGAATACGACGAGCAGGCCTGCGAGACCGCCGCGACTGCTGCGCGAGTTCGCCGAGCAGGGCCTGGTGAACATCGTCGGCGGCTGCTGCGGCACCACCGCCGGAGCACATCGCGCACATCCGCGAGGCCGTGGCCCAGCTGCCGCCGCGGCGTGCCGCCGCAAGCTGCCGCCGCGCTGCCGGCTATCGGGACTCGAGGCACTCAACATCGGCCCCGACAGCCTGTTCGTCAATGTCGGCGAACGCACCAACGTCACCGGCTCGGCGAAGTTTCGCCGCCTGATCGAGGCCGACGATTACACCGGCGGCGCTGGATGTCGCGCGCGCGCAGGTGGCGAGCGGCGCGCAGATCATCGACATCAACATGGATGAGGGCATGCTCGATTCGGAAGCCGCCATGGTGCGCTTCCTGAATCTGATCGCCTCCGAGCCGGACATCGCCCGCGTGCCGGTCATGGTCGACTCGTCCAAGTGGTCGGTGATCGAGGCCGGGCTGAAATGCCTGCAGGGCAAGGGCATCGTCAATTCGATCAGCCTGAAGGAGGGCGAGGAAACGTTCCTCGACGCAGGCGCGCCTGGTGCGCGACTACGGCGCCGCCGTGGTGGTCATGGCCTTCGACGAGAAGGGCCAGGCCGACACCGTCGAGCGCAAGGTCGCGATCTGCGAGCGTTGCTACCGCCTGCTGACCGAGCAGGCTGCGGCTTTCCGCCCGAGGACATCATCTTCGACCCGAATATCTTCGCGGTCGCGACCGGCATCGAGGAGCACAACGACTACGCGCGCGATTTCATCGAGGCCACTGCGCGCTGATCCGCGAGCGCTGCCCGCACGCCTGATCAGCGGCGGCGTCAGCAACGTGTCGTTCTCGTTCCGCGGCAACGAGCCGGTACGCGAGGCGATGCATTCGGTGTTCCTGTACCACGCCATCCGCGCCGGCATGACGCATGGGCATCGTCAATGCCGGCCAGCTGGCCATCTACGAGCAGATCGATCCGGAGCTGCGCGAGCGCGTCGAGGACGTGATTCTCAACCGCCGCGCCGGATGCCACCGAGCGGCTGCTGCAGGTGGCGAGCGCTACAAGGGCGAAGCCGGCACAAGCGCAAGGTCGAGGACCTGGCCTGGCGCAGCTGGCCGGTGGCCAAGCGACTGGAGCACGCCCTGGTGCGCGGCATCGATGAGTACGTGATCGAGGATACTGAAGAGGCGCGCAGCCAGTTCGAACGGCCGTTGCAGGTCATCGAAGGTCCGCTGATGGACGGCATGAACGTGGTCGGCGACCTGTTTGGTGCCGGCAAGATGTTTCTGCCGCAGGTGGTGAAGTCAGCGCGCGTGATGAAGAAAGCCGTGGCGCACCTGATCCCGTACATCGAGAAGGAAAAAGCCGCGGGCGGCGGCGGCCGCAAGCAACGGCCGCATCATCATGGCCACGGTCAAGGGCGACGTACACGACATCGGCAAGAACATCGTCGGCGTGGTGCTCCAGTGCAATAATTTCGAGGTGATCGACCTGGGCGTCATGGTGTCGTGCGAGAAGATTCTCGAGGCGGCAAAGCGTGAGAACGCCGACATGATCGGGCTGTCCGGCCTGATCACGCCCTCGCTCGATGAGATGGTGCACGTGGCGCGGGAAATGCAGCGCCAGGGATTCAAACAGCCGTTGCTGATCGGCGGCGCCACCACCTCACCGGCGCACACCTCGGTGCGCATCGATCCGCAGTACGAAGGTGCGGTGGTCTATGTCAAGGACGCTTCGCGCGCCGTGGGCGTATGCCAGCAGTTGATCGCCGTGGATTCGCGCGCGGTATTCACCACGCGCACCAAGGCCGAGCACGTGCAACGCCGCATCCAGCACGGTTCGCGCCGCGCCAAGTCGCCGACGCACACACTGGCGCAGGCGCGCGCCAATCGCCCGCGCCTGGACTGGAGCGGTTACGTGCCGCCGGTGCCGCGCATGCTCGGGCTGCGCACCTTCGATGACTACTCGGTGGAGGAACTGGCGCGCTACATCGACTGGACGCCATTCTTCCAGGCCTGGGAGCTGCGCGGGAGATTTCCCGATATCCTCAGCGACGCGCAATTCGGCGAGCAGGCCAGCAGTCTGTACGCTGATGCCCGCAAGATGCTGCGCACGCTGATCCGGGAGCATTGGCTGCAGCCGCGCGCCGTGATTGGGTTGTTTGCCGCCAACTCGGTCGATGATGACGTCGAGCTATACGCCGATGAAACGCGCAGCGAACAGATCGGGCGGGTGCACTTTCTGCGCCAGCAGAAGGATCTGCCGGAGGGCAAGCCGCATAGTGCGCTGGCAGACTTCGTCGCGCCCAAGTCATCGCACCTGCGCGACTACTTCGGTGCCTTCGCCGTCAGCACCGGACAAGGTATCGAGGCGCCGCTACTGCGCTTCGAGGCCGATCACGACGACTATTCGTCCATCATGCTCAAATCCCTGGCCGATCGACTGGCCGAGGCATTCGCCGAGCGCCTGCACGAGCGTGTGCGGCGCGAGTTCTGGGGCTATGCCGCGGCCGAGAAACTCGGCCCGGAGCAGTTGATTCGCGAGGAGTATCGCGGTATTCGCCCGGCTCCCGGTTACCCTGCCTGTCCGGACCACACCGAGAAGGCGACTCTGTGGCGCCTGCTGGACGTGGAGCAGCGCGCCGGCATCACCTTGACCGAGTCGTTTGCAATGTATCCCACCGCGGCGGTGAGCGGCTGGTACTTCTCTCATCCGGACGCGCGCTACCTGGCGGTCGGGCGCATCGATCAGGATCAAGTCGTGGACTATGCGCGGCGCAAGGGCCTGACGGTCGGGGAAGTCGAGCGATGGCTGGCGCCCAACCTGGGTTACGAGCCCGAAGCGGCGGCAGCATTGCAGACGGCGTGACCAACGCAGTGCGGCCGCCTGCACACGCCGCGGCGCCGCCGGGCGGCAGCCCGGAGGTGTTGCGCGGATTCTTCGGTGTGTTCCGCTACAGCCGTCGCGCGATCGGACTGGTGTGGAGCACCAACCGCGCCTTGCTCGCGGCGCTGGCACTTCTGACCATCATCGCCGGATTGCTGCCGGCGGGCGTGGCCTATATCGGCGCGCAAATCGTCGATGCCGTGGTGGCGGCACGCAACCTGCCGGCGCTGGGGGCCGCGCGCGTGCTGCGCCTGGTGCTGATCGAGGGCGTGCTGGTTGCCGCTCTGGCCGGCGCCCAGCGCGGGCTGTCGCTGTGCCAGGCGCTGCTGCGCGCGCAACTGGGCCAGCGTGTCAACGTCATGATCCTCGAGAAAGCCCTGACGCTCGAGCTGCAGCAATTCGAAGACTCTGAGTTCTATGACAAGCTCACGCGCGCGCGGCGCGAAGCCTCGAGCCGGCCGCTGAGTCTGGTGATGCGCACTTTCGGCCTGGCGCAGAATGCCATTTCGCTATTGAGCTACGCCGCGCTGCTGGTGCGATTCTCACCGTGGACGGTGTTGATCCTGCTGCTGGCAGGCCTGCCGGCCTTCCTCGCCGAAGCGAAGTTTTCCGGCGATGCCTTTCGCCTGTTCCGCTGGCGTTCACCGGAAACGCGCATGCAGACCTACCTGGAGACCGTGCTGGCGCGCGAAGACCACGCCAAGGAGGTCAAGCTGTTCGGGCTTGGCCCGCGCCTGCTGCAACGCTATCGCGATATTTTCACGCGCCTGTACCGCGAAGATCGCGCGCTGTCGATTCGCCGCGATGGCTGGGGTTTTGCGCTGGGTCTGCTCGCCACCACGACTCTGTACGGCGCCTATGCCTGGATTGCGCTGTCGACCGTTCGCGCCCTGATCAGCCTCGGGCAGATGACCATGTACCTGCTGCTGTTTCGCCAGGGCCAGGCCGCGGTCACCGCCATCCTGTCTTCGGTCGGCGGCATGTACGAGGACAATCTCTACCTGTCGACCTTGTACGAATACCTCGAGACCGAAGTGACACGCGTGCCGGGTAGTGCGCTGCGCGGGCCCGATCCCGCCGATGGCGTGCGCTTTGAGCGGGTGAATTTTACCTATCCCGGGGCAGCAGCCCCGGCGTTGATCGATATCGATCTGCACCTGCCGCCGGGCGCGAGCCTTGCGCTCGTGGGCGAGAATGGTTCGGGCAAGACCACGCTGATCAAGCTGTTGACGCGCCTTTACAACCCGGATTCAGGGCGCATCCTGCTGGATGGACTGCCATTGCCTGAATGGCAGGACCAGGCCCTCAAGGCGCGCATCGGCGTGATCTTTCAGGACTTCACGCGCTACCAGATGCTGGTGGGGGAGAACGTGGGTGCCGGCGATGAACGCTACTTCGAGGACGAACAGCGCTGGCGCGATGCCGCGGCCAAGGGGCGTGCGGCGGAATTCATCGAGCAACTGCCCGGCGGCTATCAGACACAGCTGGGCAAGTGGTTCCGCGACGGCCAGGAGCTTTCCGGCGGCCAGTGGCAGAAAGTAGCGCTGGCGCGTGCCTTCATGCGCACCCAGGCCGACGTGCTGGTACTGGATGAGCCCACGGCGGCGATGGATGCACGCGCGGAAGCGGAGATTTTCGAGCACTTTCGTACTCTGGCTCGCGATCGCATCACGATCCTGATTTCGCACCGTTTCTCCACCGTGCGCATGGCCGACCAGATCGCCGTGCTGGATCGTGGCCGCATCATCGAGAAGGGCAGCCACGAAGCGCTGATGGCGCTGGGCGGACATTATGCGCAATTGTTTTCGCTGCAGGCGCGCGGCTACCGTTGAATCGGTACAATGCGACACTTATGGACGAAGCCGCCGACACTTTCGATTCCGCGTTTTCCAAGGCGGTAGATCTGGGCAATCGTCTGGCCGGCAAGGACAAGGAAGCCGACCTTTGGGACATTGCCGACGGGCTGTTAGCCGGTGCGATTCAATACTGGCTATACACGCGTCAGCCCTGCGGGGATCCGCACTGCGAAGACTGCGTGCCGATCAGCACCGCCGAGGCGCGCATGGCTGAGCTCAAACGCCTGATGGATCAACTCGCCTCAGAGAGCGAGTACTTCCACGCGCCCACCGACGCCAACGCCGGACGCGCCTGAGCTGAAACGCCTAGCTGGCGGCCGCCATACGCGCGGCGATCACGTCCATCAGGGCCGCTTCCAGCAGATCGAGGCCTTCGCCGAGCAGTGCATCGCTGATGGTCAATGGCGCCAGCAGCCGGATCACATTGCCGTTTACGCCGCAGGAGAGCAGCACCAGGCCGCGTGCGGCCGCGGCCTGCACCAGCGCGCGCGTGAGTTCGGCATCGGGCTGATCCGGGCGCCGGTTCTTGACCAACTCCATGGCCACCATGGAACCCAGGCCGCGAACTTCGCCAATGGCCGGGCACTTGGCCTGCAGAGTCTTCAGGCGCGTCATGATCTGTGCGCCCAGAGCGCCGGAGCGTTCGACCAGATGCTCCTCGGCAATGATGTCGAGCACCGCGAGCGCCGCGGCGCAGGCCAGCGGTGAACCGGCGTAGGTGCCGCCGAGTCCGCCGGGGAGCGGCGCGTCCATGATCTGCGCCTTGCCGACTACCGCCGACAGCGGCAGGCCGCCAGCGATGCTTTTGGCGACGGTCATCAGGTCCGGCTCGACGCCGGAATGCTCGCACGCGAACATGCGTCCGGTGCGCGCAAAGCCCGACTGAATCTCATCGGCCACCAGCACTATGCCGTGCTGGTCGCACAGGGTGCGCAGGCTCCTGAGGAACTCGGGCGGGGCAATGTAAAAGCCGCCTTCACCCTGCACCGGCTCGATGATCAGCGCCGCGGCACGCGCCGGGTCCAGGTCGGTCTTGAACAGTTGCTCGATTGCGGCCAGTGACTGCTGCGGCGTGACACCGTGGTAGCTGGAAGGAAACGGTACATGAAACACCTCGGGCAGCAGCACACCGAATCCGGACTTATAGGGCTGCACCTTGCCGGTCAGCGTCATGGCGGCGAGCGTGCGGCCGTGGAAGGCGCCGCTGAAGGCGATCACGCCCGATCGGCGGGTGTGATAGCGCGCAATTTTCAAGGCGTTTTCCACCGCTTCGGCGCCGGTTGAGAACAGAATCGATTTCTTCGGCGTCGAGCCCGGGGCGAGCGCATTGAGGCGCTCGGCCAGGGCGACATAACTCTCGTATGGGGTCACCTGGAAGCAGGCATGGCTCAACTGGGTCAGCTGCGCCTGTACCGCCGCGACCACGCGCGCGTGCAGATGCCCGGTGTTGAGCACGGCGATGCCGCTGGCGAAGTCGACGTAGCGGCGGCCCTCCACGTCCCAGAGCTCAGCATTGTGGGCCCGCTGCGCATAAATACCGAGCGAACTGGCCACGCCGCGGGCCACCGCGGCGCCCCGACGGCGATGCAATTCGGCGTTACTTGCCATGGAGCCTCCGGAACGGACCTGAATGAACTATAAGCCTAACGGCATAAGCTCAAAACCGGATTCGTTTGCCCGCCGCGGGGCCGCATCGCTAGAATCCCGCGCCCTTACTCCTGTACAGCAAACGGTAATTACTTGAACGACACCAGCATCACCACGGAAGTGGTCGTTATCGGCGCAGGACCGGCAGGGCTCTTCCAGGTCTTCGAACTCGGCCTGTTAGGCATCAAGGCTCATATTCTCGATACATTGCGCCAGCCTGGAGGGCAGTGCACGGAGCTGTATCCGGATAAGCCGATCTACGATATTCCGGCGCTGCCCTACTGCGGCGCCCAGGAACTGGTGGATCGACTGCTGCAGCAGATCAAGCCCTTTGGCGCTGAATTTCACCTGGGCGAGGAGGCGGTGGAACTCAAGCGCCAGGAAGACGGCCGGTTTCGCCTGGTCACGAGCCTGGGCACGGTGTTCGATGCCGGTGCCGTGGTGATCGCTGCCGGAGTGGGCTCGTTTCAGCCGCGCCGGCTCAGCATCGAGACCGCCGAGCAGTTCGAGGGCTCCCACATCCACTACCGGGTCAAGACCGCCGGCGATTTTCATGGCCGCAAGCTGGTGATCTTCGGCGGCGGGGACTCGGCGCTCGATTGGGCGCTGGATCTGGCGCCCAAGGCTGCCAGCCTGGCACTGGTGCACCGCCGGCCGGAATTCCGCGGTGCGCCGGCCACGCTGGCGCGCCTGCGGGAACTGGCGGCGGCCGGCAAACTGCGCTTCGTCGAGGGACTCGCACATTCATTGCACAGCGATGCCGGTGCGATCAAGGGCGTGCAGGTCAAGAAAGCGGGTGGCGAACTGGAGCTGCTCGAAGCCGAGCAGTTGCTGGTGTTCTTTGGTCTGGCGCCTAAGCTTGGGCCCATCGCCGACTGGGGGCTGGAGATCGACAAGCGCGCCATCAAGGTGGACACGGAGAAGTTTGAGTCCAACATTCCCGGTGTGTTCGCCATCGGCGACATCAACACTTATCCGGGCAAGAAGAAGCTGATCCTGTCCGGTTTTCACGAGGCCGCGCTGGCCTCGTTCGCGATCCAGCACTACCTATACCCGGCCAAGAAGCAGTTTCTGCAATACACCACCACCAGTCCGGCGATGCAGAAACGTCTGGGTGTTGCGACCGCCTGATGGACCAACGCCTGGCGGCATTGGTGCGCCTGCTCGAGCTGGAACGGCTCGAGGTCAATCTGTTTCGCGGTGCCAGCCGCGATATCGGCAGTCCGCAGGTGTTCGGCGGGCAAGTGCTCGGCCAGGCGCTGAAAGCTGCCTATGGCACGGTCGAGACGGGACGCGTGGCGCATTCGCTGCACGCGTATTTCCTCAAGCGTGGCGATTTCAACGCGCCGATCGTGTACTTCGTTGATCGCAGCCGTGACGGCCAGAGCTTTACCAGCCGGCGCGTGACAGCGCTGCAGCACGGCGAGCAGATTTTTCACATGTCAGCCTCGTTCCAGCTGCCGCAACCCGGCGTTGAGCACCAGATTGCGATGCCGGCGGTGCCCGATCCGGAAAGTTTGCCGGACTCGGGACTGCCCACCCGCAGACTCATTCAGCTGCCCGAGAAGATGCGCCAGTTCTACGCCCAGGTGCACCCGTTCGAATTTCGCAGCACCGATCCGATCGATCCGCTACGGCCGCGCAATGCCGCACCGGCACAGCACATCTGGATCCGCGCGATTGATCGCCTGCCCGACGACGATGTATTGCACCATTGCCTGTTTGCATACGTGTCGGACTTTCATCTGCTCGGCACCGCCGTGCGCCCGCACGCACTGGCATTCGCCAGCGGCAACCTCATGCTCGCCAGCATCGATCACGCCATGTGGTTCCACCGTCCGGTGCGTATCGACGAATGGCTGCTGTGCGCCATGGACAGTCCCAGCGCCTCGGGCTCGCGCGGCTTCGCCCGCGCCAGCGTGTTCACGCGCGCGGGCGTGCTGGTGGGCAGCACGGCGCAGGAAGGGCTGCTGCGACTGATCGAGCCGCTGCCTAACCGGTAGCGGCGACCCCGCCGAAGCGGCCGCTGCGATAATCCTCCACGGCCTGCTCGATTTCCGCGCGGGTATTCATGACGAACGGTCCATATTGAACCACCGGCTCACGCAGCGCGCGCGCGGCGAGCAGCAGCGCGCGCGCACCCGCAGCGCCAGCCTGCATGACGACGCTGCCGCCCTCGGACAACACCCCCGCAGCCCGGTGGGGCAGCGCCGTGGCGGCGCCATCCGGTCCGATGCGCAGATCGCCTTCGTACAGATAAAGGAACGCGTTGTGATCGTGCGGTAGCGGGATCTCGACCCGCTCGTTGGCGCCGAGCTGAACGTCCAGGTACAGCGGGTCGGTGCGCAGGCGCGCGGCCGTGCCATTGACCGGGCCGCTTACCTGCTGAGCGTCCAGGCTGACGCTGCCGGCAATCACTTTCACCTTGCCGCCACCGCCCAGGGCCAGGGTCGGGATCTCGCCCGCGGGAATGTCGCGATAATGTGCCGGCTTCATCTTTTCGTCCGCGGGCAGATTGAGCCAGAGCTGAAAGCCGCGCATGCGCCCTTGCGATTGCTGCGGCATTTCCGAATGGATGATGCCGCCGGCCGCACTCATCCATTGCACGTCGCCGGGGCCGAGATCGCCACGATTGCCGAGATGATCCTCGTGGCGCATGTGCCCATCGAGCATGTAGGTGACGGTCTCGAAGCCGCGATGCGGGTGCGACGGAAAGCCGGCGAGGTAGTCGCGCGGATCGTCGGAATAGAACTCATCGAGCATCAGGAACGGGTCCACGTACAGCCCGCGCTCGCTGCCGATGCTGCGCCGAAGTTTGACCCCGGCACCGTCGGCGGTTGCCACCGATTCAATGATCCGGGTCAGGGTACGCATGTAAGTCTCCTAGGCCGCGATCGGTTGCGCCAACAGATGGTCGATCTTCGCCCGTGCGCCGCTCAGCGACGACTCTCTGCTTTCGGCGCCGATGGCCAGCCCTTCGGCATAGACGAACTCCACGTCCGAGATGCCGACGAAGCGCAGGAAGTCGCGCACGTACTGTGTCTGTGTATCAAGCGAGGTGCCGGTGTACAAGCCACCCCTGGCCGCGAACACGTAGGCCTTCTTGCCGGTGAGCAAACCGACCGGGCCCGCGGCCGTGTAGCGGAAAGTCAGGCCGGCGCGCGCAATGTGATCGAAATAGGCCTTGAGCTGCGACGGTACGCCAAAGTTGTACATCGGCAGGCCCAGGACCACCACGTCGGCCTGTTTGAGCTCCTCAATCAGGGTTGCGGAATACTCGGCCACCGCGCGCTGTTCGGCGTCACGCTGCTCGGGCGCAGCAGCGAACGCGGCAAAGCGTGCGGCGCTCAGGTGCGGTACCGGCGCGAGTGCCAGGTCGCGCTGGATGAGCTGCGCACGCGGATTGCGCGCGCGCCATGTGGCCACGAAACGGGCCGCGAGCTGGGTGGATTGACCCTGCTCGCCGTAAATGCTGGCGTTGATCTGCAATAGCGTGCTCATGTTCAGTCTCCGTCTGTCGGCTGGGTTTGCTGCCGCGGAGTAGTTAACTATCAATCAGATTCATATAAAAGTACAATAAATCGCTACATTCAATCAGTTAATTGGATATGTCATGGCTGCGTCCCCGCGTATTTCCCTCGAGCAATGGCGCGCGCTGCAGGCGGTGGTGAACGCGGGCGGTTATGCGCAGGCCGCAGCGGTGCTGCATAAAAGCCAATCCGCAGTGACCTATGCGGTGCAAAAGATCGAGCGTCAGCTGCAGCTCAAGTTGTTCGAAATTCACGGGCGCAAAGCCTCGCTGACCCAGGCCGGCACAGTGCTGTACCGGCGCGCGCAGTCGTTGCTCGAGGAAGCCGGTGCGGTGGAAGATGCGGCCCACACGCTCGCGGCCGGCTGGGAGAGCGAAATCTCGCTGGCGGTAGAGATCATTTTCCCCACCTGGCTGCTATTGCAGTG
The DNA here is from genome assembly GCA_963735775.1 of uncultured Gammaproteobacteria bacterium. Classification (GTDB taxonomy): domain Bacteria; phylum Pseudomonadota; class Gammaproteobacteria; order Steroidobacterales; family Steroidobacteraceae; genus FEN-1191. Next base: position 499,859 of record CAVTMG010000002.1, read on the forward strand.
CTTCGCGCGTTTCGCGCTCGAACGCCCGCAAATCCGCATCGAGCTGTACGAGACCGTGCTCAGCGGTACGGACGAGGCGCTGGCGCAGCGGCGGGTGCAATTCGCGATCGGCTCCCAGGTGCCACCCGGATTCGTCGGCGATGCACTGATGCCGGTGCGTTTCGTGGCCGCCGCGCACCCGCAGCATCCGTTACACCAGCTGGCTCGGGAGCTCACGCCACGCGATTTAAAGCAATACCGTCAGCTCGTGGTTCGCGACTCCGGATCCAGGCGCAGCCGCAGCGCCCCGTGGCTGGGTGCCGAGCAACGCTGGACCTTCAGCAACAAGGCCACCTCGATCCGCGCGGCGCTGTCCGGGCTCGGATTCGCATGGTTCGCGGAGGACACCATTCGCACTGAACTGGACCAGGGGCTGCTCAAGCCTTTGCGCCTGCGTGAGGGCGGCGAGCAATGGGTACAGCTGTACCTGATCTATGCCGATCGCGACCAGACCGGCCCGGGAGCTACGCGTCTTGCCGAGATCATCCGCCTCGAAGTCAAAGCAGCTTGCCGGGGTTCATGATGCCGTTGGGGTCGAGCGCCTGTTTGATGGCGCGCATGGCGGCGAGCGCTACCGGTGTCGCATAGCGTTGCAGTTCCTCGCGCTTGAGATGGCCGATGCCGTGCTCGGCGCTGATGCTGCCGTGATAGCGCGCCACCAGATCGTGAATGGCCCGGCGTATCGCCGGCTCGCGTGCCAGGAACGCCTCATCGGCGGCGCCGTCGATACGATTGATGTTGAAGTGCAGGTTGCCGTCACCGGCATGACCGTAGCAAACCAGCACGCCCTCGGGAACCCGCTCACTCACCCACTGCGAAGCCTCGCTGATGAATTGCGGCAGCGAGGCCACCGGCACCGAGATGTCGTGTTTGAGGCTTACTCCGGCGCGCCGCTGCGCGTCCGGTACGTGCTCGCGCAGGTGCCAGAAAGCTGCGCGCACGCGCTCGCTGTTGGCCAGCGCGGCATCGAGTACCAGCGAGCGCTCGCTCGCGCGCGGCGAGCGTCTGCTGCAGCAGCTCGTCGAGATCTTCCTCGGCACTGGAAGTGAGCTCGCACAGGATGTACCACGGGTAGGGCTGATCGAGCGGATCCCGGACGCCGTCAATGAAGCGCGCGGTGAGCTCGATCGCGATGCGCGGCAGCAGCTCGAAGGAGCTCAGCCGCTCGCCGCCTGCTGCCCGCAACATCGCCAGCAGCTCCAGCGCGTCGGCCGGCGTCGCCAGGCCCACCAGCGCGGTCGCGGTGCTGCGCATTCTCGGCCACAGCTTGAGCGTCGCCGCGGTAATCACCGCCAGCGTGCCTTCGGAACCGATCAACAGCGATTTAAGATCGTAGCCGGTATTGTCCTTGCGCAGCGATTTGAGTCCATGCAACACGCTGCCGTCGGCCAGCACCGCCTCGATGCCCAGTACCAGATCGCGCGTCATGCCATAGCGCACCACATTGAGACCACCAGCGTTGGTGCCCAGATTGCCGCCAATCTGGCAGCTACCTTCGGCGCCCAGGCTCAAAGGGAAAAAACGCTCGGCCGCCGCCGCCGCCTGCTGCACGTTCGCCAGCACGCAGCCGGCCTCCACGGTCATGGAAAAATTGGCGGCGTCGACGGCGCGTATGCGATTGAGGCGGCGCAGGCTCAGCACCACCTGCTGCCCGGATTCATCGGGAGTCGCCGCGCCGCAGTAGCCGGTGTTGCCGCCCTGCGGCACCAGGCCGACGCGGCGCTGGTTGCACCAGGCGGTCACGGCAGCGACCTGCTCGACAGTTCGCGGCAGCAGCACCGCCAACGCCCGGCCGCGATACAGGCGCCGCTGATCGATCTCAAAGCTTTCGGTGTCTTCCGGCCGGGTCAATACCGCCTCGGCACCCAGCAATGCGCGAAGCTCCTCGTGCCACGACTGCGCTGAAGGCTGGAGGCTCAATGGAGCGGTGCGCGGCGACAGTTCGGCTTGGTCAGCAATATCTGCACATCGCCCAGCTGGCGTTCAGCGAATCCGCCTTCGCTATAGCACAGATAGAATTCCCATAGCCGCACGAAGCTGTCGCTGTAGCCCAGGCGGCGCACTTCGGGCAGGTGCGCGAAGAAATTCCGGCGCCATTCGGCCAGCGTGCGCGCGTAGTGCGGACCGATGTCCTCGAGATGAAAGATCTTGAGATCGCTGGCGCGGGAGATGGCCGCCGACAGGGCCGTGATCGAAGGAATGAAACTGCCGGGGAAGACGAAGCGCTGGATGTAGTCGACCGAACGCAGCGCCTGGGCGTACAGCTGATCCTGTATCGTAATCGCCTGCAGCAGCATGGCGCCGTCGTTTGCCAGCAGCGCGCTGCACTGGCGGAAATAGCCTTCGAGATAGCCGGCGCCGACCGCCTCGATCATCTCGATGGAGACCAGCTTGTCATAGCGGCCTGTCAGTTCGCGATAATCCTGCAGCAACAGTGTCACCCGGTGCTGCAGGCCGGCAGCTGCGATGCGCGCGCGTGCATACTGGTATTGTGCCTGGGAGATGGTGGTGGTGGTCACGTGACAGCCATACTGTTGTGCGGCGTGAATTGCAAGTCCGCCCCAGCCGGTACCGATCTCCAGCAGATGATCCGAGGGCGTGAGCGCGAGCTTTCGGCAGGCGGCATCGAATTTCGCGCGTGAGGCTTGCTGCAGTGTTGCCTGTTCACGCTCGAAAATGGCGCACGAGTACGCCATGGTTTCATCGAGCATGAGAGCGTAAAGGTCGTTGCCCAGATCGTAGTGCGCGGAGATGTTGCGCGCACTGCCGTGCCTGCTGTTGCGATGGAGATAGTGATATAGCTTGTACAGCGGCCGGCTCAGGCGCGCCAAGCCGCTCTCGAGCCCGCTCAGCGCCGCGCGATTGCGTACCATGATGCGCATCAATGCCGTCAGATCATCGCAGCTCCACAGGCCGCGAATATAAGCCTCGCCTGCGCCGATGCTGCCGCCAAAGGCGGTATCGAGATAGAACCGCGGATCCGCGATGCGCAGCGTCGCGCTCAGGCTGCAGGCGGCGCTCTTGCGCCCGTATCGGCACTCGCCGTCTTCATCGATCAGGCGCAGCTCGCCGAACTCCAGCTGCTGGAGGGCGCGGCGCACAGCCGTGCGCGCCAGTCGCAGCAGCGGCGAGACCGGCGCGGCGCTGCCGGCGCTGGCGCGCGCACCGGCAACCGGGATGATGCTGGTCTTCATGCCAGCCGGCGCCGCGGATTGTCGCGCACCGGCACCGGTATGGTCTTCAGATCCCAGATCAGACCCAGACAGGACATGAACTTGAGCAGGTAGTAAGTCAGGTCGTATTCCCACCAGTAAAAGCCCTGACGCGCCGCGCTCGGGTAGTAATGATGATTATTGTGCCAGCCTTCACCGAGGGTGAGGATGGCGAGCAGCCAGTTGTTGCGACTGCTGTCGCCGGTACGGTATCGCTGGCGGCCAAACAGGTGCGAGAGGGAATTGATGGTGTAGGTGGCGTGCCAGCACACCACGGTCGAGACGAAGAATCCCCAGACCAGCATTTGCGCGGCGCTGGTTTGCAGATAAGGCGCGGAATGCGCCAGTGCGCGTCCGAGTCCGAACATGCCGAAGGCAAAGGCCACCGGCACCAGGATATCGTAGCGGTCGAGCCAGCGCAGTTCGGGAAATCTCAGCCAGTCGCGCGCCAGGCGCAGATCAGGCGCGAATCCCCTGATGGTCAGGAACCAGCCCATGTGGGCGCGCAGGAAGCCGTGCTGTGAGGGCGAGTGCAGGTCTGAGCGGTTGTCGGAGTTCGCGTGATGATGCCGGTGGTGCGCGGCCCACCACACCGGCCCGCGTTGCACGGCGGCGGCGCCCAGCAGGCCGAAGACAAACTGAGCGGCGCGTGAGGTCTTGAATGAGCGATGCGAGAAATAGCGATGGTAGAAGCCCGTGATCGCGAACATGCGTACCAGGTAGGCGGTAAATGCCGCCAGCACCGCGCTCGGGCTGACGCCCACCCAGAAGACTCCCAGGCAGGCCAGGTGCATGAGCACGAACGGCAGGATTCTGGCCCAGTCGATGCGATCGGGCGGGTTATCGGGCGCGCTGAGCGCGTAGCCGCGGCCGCTGTCGAACCAGCGCACGAAGCTGCCGACGAGGCTGCCGGGCAGGTCGGTCGCCGCACGAGGGGTGGAATGGATCATCTACCCAATAATCGTCTGATGGCCTCAAACGGATGCACTGCGCAGTGCGGCAATGCGTTGCGCGATGGGTGGATGGCTCGAGAACAGGCGCTGCCAGCTCGCGGCCTCGCCGCCGGAGATGCCAAAGGCGCTCAAATTTGACGGCAGGGGCTCATCGTGCGCCTGTTGCAGGCGCTCGAGCGCGCCGATCATTTGCTCGCGGCCGGCCAGCCGGGCACCGCCCGCGTCGGCGCGAAACTCGCGCTGCCGCGAGAACCACATCACGATCATGCTGGCCAATATCCCGAGTAGCAGCTGCGTGACCAGCACGGTGACGAAATAAGCCGGCCCCTGGCCCTGGTTGTCGCGCGACATCGAACGATCGACGATATTGCCGACGATGCGCGACAGGAAAATGACGAAGGTGTTGACCACGCCCGAGATCAGCGTCAGCGTGACCATGTCGCCGTTGGCGACGTGGGTAATCTCATGACCGAGCACAGCTTCTATTTCGCTGCGATTCATCGATGCCAGCAGGCCTGAGCTGACCGCCACCAGCGCATGATCGCGCCGGGGCCCGGTGGCGAAGGCGTTCGGTTGCGCAGACTCGAAGATCCCCACTTCCGGCATGCCGATTCCTGAGCGCTGCGCCAGCGCGCGCACGGTCTCGATCAGCCACTGCTCACCGGCAGTAGCCGGCGCGTCGATGACACGCAGACCCGTGGCGCGCTTGGCCAGCCACTTGGACAGACCCAGGGACACGAACGCACCCGAAAAACCAAAGAACGCGGCAAACACCAGCAACGCGCCCAGGCTGCTGCCCTCGCGGGCAAGCCAGGCATCCAGCCCGGTGAGCTGCGCCACGATCGACAGCACCAGCAAGATGGCCAGATTGGTCAGTATGAAAAGGGCTATGCGCTTCATAGACTGAAGGTGGTGGCGAAGACCGGAAACTCAATTGCCGGCGAGAGGCCGGGGGATGTTAATCCCCCTTGGCAATTCCCCCCTTATAATTCAAATACTAAGCTGCTATCCGGAGTCGCGGCAGCTCAGTAGCTTTCGTTTTCTTCCTCGTCCTCATCCAGGTCCTCATCGTCGTCCTCGTCTTCGTCCTCGTCCCAGGTTTCTTCGAGTTCTTCCTTTTCTTTTTTCTCGTCGTCCTCTTCCTCTTCTTCGGCCCCGGACCAGCCCTCCGGCTCGTCGATCTTTTCCAGGTCGAGTTCCTGCCAGGTATCAAGGTCGAGTTCCTCGATATCGCCGTCCAGATACTCGATCTCGATCAGTTCGGAGTCCTCATCGATCGATAGCACGCGGAAGCTGTCATTCTCTTCGGCGTTTTCGTACCACTGACCCGCAACGGGTTCATATTCTCTGGCCACCGGATGCAATCCTCAAAGCTGTGTTGGGCGAACTAGGCGCGCCGCAGAGATATTAGGGCGGCGGCCGCGGTCAGGCAATCGCCTGCGCGCACTTGCCCTACAATAGCGATGGTGCTCATGAGCGCACGAAAAACAACAGCCCTATCGACGCCTCTGACACAGGCGCGCCGTGTCGTGGTCAAGGTGGGATCCACGCTGCTGGTCGACGGCCGGACCGGGCGTCTCAATCGTTCCTGGCTCAAGACCCTGATCGAGGATCTGTTGCGCCTGCAGCGGCGTGGCCAGCAGGTGATTCTGGTGTCCTCCGGTGCGATCGCGCTGGGACGACGGCAATTGCAGCTCCCGGCCGGTGCGCTGCGCCTGGAGGAAAGTCAGGCCGCCGCCGCCGTGGGCCAGATCCGGCTCGCGCATGCCTACAAGGAACTGCTCGAGGACGGCGGCGTCCATGTGGCGCAAGTGCTGTTGACCCTGGAAGACAGCGAGCAGCGCACTCGCTACCTGAACGCCCGGGCCACCCTGGAAGCTCTGCTGTCACTGAAGGTCATTCCGGTCATCAACGAGAACGATACGGTCGCGACCGCGGAGATCCGTTACGGTGATAACGATCGCCTGGCCGCGCGCGTGGCGCAGATGGCGAGCGCCGATTGCCTGGTACTGCTGTCGGACGTCGACGGGCTGTATACCTCCGACCCCAATCGCGATCCGAGCGCGCGTTTCATCGAGCGCGTGCTGCGCATCACTCCGGAGATCGAGGCCATGGCCGGCCGCTCGATGTCCGATCTGGGTTCGGGCGGCATGGCCACCAAGATCATGGCCGCGCGCATCGCGGTAAACGCCGGCTGCCATATGTGCATCGCCCTCGGACAGCCGCGCCATCCGATCCGGCGTATAGAAAACGGCGCGCGCTGCAGCTGGTTCGTGCCTACCTCCACGCCGCTGGCCGCACGCAAGCAATGGATTGCCGGCACCTTGCGGCCGGCAGGGGCGATCCACATCGACGCTGGCGCCATGCGCGCGCTGCACAGTGGCAAGAGTCTGCTGCCCGCCGGGGTCACCGGTACGGTAGGCCGTTTCGATTCGGGCGATACCGTCAGCGTGCTGGCACCGGGCGGCGCCGAAATCGCGCGCGGCATTGCCGCCTATTCCGACATCGATGCCGCGCGCATCATGGGCCGCCAGAGCAGCGAGATTGCGACCTTGCTGGGGTTTCGCGGTCGCGACGAATTGATCCACCGTGATGACATGGTCATTTTGCAGCACGATCATGGGCCGGCGCAGGACAAGGCATGAGCAGCGCCGTCAAGTCCTATGTGCACGATCTCATGCAGGGGATCGGACGCGCGGCCGCGGCCGCGGCCGAGCAGTTGGCGCTGGTCCCGGGCGCGACCAAGAATGAGGCGCTCGGCGCGGCCGCGGCGGCAGTGCGCGACCAGGCCGGCGCGATCCTGGCCGCCAACGCCGAGGACTTGCGCCAGGCGCAGGCCGCCGGCCTCGGCCAGGCAATGCTCGATCGTCTGCGGCTCGATGCACAGCGGGTCGACGCCATGGCGCGCGGCCTCGAAGACATCCTCGCCCTGAGCGATCCCATCGGCGTCGAAACAGCCGCCTGGACCCGGCCCAATGGACTGCGGATCGCGCGCGTACGCGTGCCCCTGGGCGTAATCGGCATCATTTACGAAAGCCGGCCCAACGTCACCGCCGACGCCGGCGCGCTGTGCCTGAAATCCGGCAATGCCGCGATCTTGCGCGCCGGCTCGGACAGCCGGCACTCCAGTGCGGCCATACACGCCTGCCTGCTGCATGGGCTGCGGGCGGCTGGCCTGCCGCCGGCGGCCATACAGTTGGTGCCGGTCAGCGATCGGGCGGCGGTGGGCGAGATGCTCGGCGGCATGCAGGAGTTCATCGATGTGCTGGTGCCGAGGGGTGGCAAGAGCCTGGTGGCGCGGGTACAGGCCGAGGCGCGGGTGCCGGTGATCGGCCACCTGGAAGGCAACTGTCATGTCTATGTCGATCGCGATGCCGATCTCACCATGGCGCGCCAGATCACGCTCAATGCCAAGATGCGGCGCACCGGCGTCTGCGGCGCGGTGGAAACGCTGCTGGTGGATCGCGCCTGCGCGGCCACGCACTTGCAGCCGTTGATTGCCGAGCTACTGGCGGCGGGCTGCGAAGTGCGCGGGGATGCCGCAGCCCTGGCCAGCGATGCGCGCGTCAAGCCGGCCAGCGAGATCGACTGGTGCACCGAATATCTCGATGCCATCATTGCGGTGCGGGTGGTGGACGGCGTCGATGAGGCCATCGCGCACATTGCACGTTACGGCTCCTCGCACACCGACGCCATCGTGACCGCGAATGCTGCCACCGCCGAGCGCTTTCTCACGCGCGTGGACAGCGCCATCGTGCTGCACAATGCCTCCACTCAGTTCGCCGACGGCGCGGAATTCGGCATGGGCGCGGAGATCGGCATCTCCACCGACCGCTTTCATGCGCGCGGCCCCGTGGGAGTCGAACAGCTCACGAGCTACAAGTATCGCGTGCAGGGCAGCGGCCAGATACGGCCCTGAGGCCAGTGACGATCACCCGTGACTGTGACCGTGCTCGCGCGCAGGCGCGCCGGCACAATGTTCGCAGTTGACCCAACCGGAATCGCCGTCCTCGTAGTATTCCTTCTTCCAGATCGGGACGCGCTGCTTCACATGATCGATGATGTAGCGACAGGCGTCGAAGGCTTCGCCGCGGTGCGCGGCCGCGACGCCGACCCAGACCGCGAGCTCGCCGATCTGCAGGCTGCCGGTTCGGTGGGCACAGCAGGCGTGCTCGAGGCCAAAACGCTCACAGGCTTCGGTCAGGATGCGCTCGCCCTCGCGTAGCGCAAGTGGTGCAAACGCCTCGTACTCGAGCTTGCGCACCGTGCGGCCTTCATTGTGGTCACGCACCGCGCCCGCAAAGGTGACGTAGCCGCCACAGTCCGGGTGACGCAGGCTCTCCAGCAGACGCTGCGGTTCCAACGCCAGCTCGTGCAGGCTGAAGCGATTCATCCGCCGGCTACCGGCGGCAGGAAAGCGATGGTGTCGCCGTCGGCCAGCGGCTGCTGCCAATCGCCGAATTCATCGTTGATCGCTACTCGCAGGAATTGCGGTGCCAGCGTCAGGCCGCGTTCACGCTGCAATTGCTGATACAGTTCCTGCGGCGTGCGAGCCTGGGTTTGCAGCGCCTCGGCGCCGCGGCCGGCCTGCTCACGCAGCAGCGCGAAGTAGCGCACGTTGATGCGCCGCCCCGGCCCGGGCAGCGAGCCGACGATAGCGCTGGCCGCCGCGTATTCCTCGGCGGAATTGACGTTGTCGAGCGCGCGCGGCTCGGGCAGATCCAGCAGTTCAACATCGTGGCGCGCCAGCCAGCCGCGCGGACAACGCTCGCCCTGCTCGATCCAGCCCTCGATCGCCGTGCGGCTTGCCGGCTCATAGATCGCGCACAGCGGTTCGGGCAAACCATCGAACTGGCTGCGATAGGCGGTGGCAAGGCGGCCGGGCGCGCGCCGGGCGATGAGGTGCTGCAAGGTGTTATCGCCCAGGAACGGCAGATCGCACGCCAGTACCAGCCAGGCATGGTCGGGATGGGCGCGCAGCGCGGCCTGAATGCCCGCCAACGGACCCAGATCCGGCTGCAGATCCGCGATCGTGTCGTAGGCGGCGCGATGCCGATCGTGCTGCTGATCGGGACGCACCGAGACGAACGCCCGCGTGACCAGCGGCGAGATGAGTGCCATGGCGCGCGCAAGCTGCGGTTTGCCGGCGTACTCGAGGATGGCCTTGTCGCGTTTCATGCGCGTGCTGCGCCCCCCCGCGAGCACCAGGCCGTATAGCGGCGCCGCGCTCATGGGTACGGCTTGCGGCGGGTACCCCCGCTCTTGGATACCAGCCGCACGCGCTCGATGCGGATGTCGTGCGACAGCGCCTTGCACATATCGTAAATCGTCAAGGCGGCAATGCTAGCGCCGGTCAATGCCTCCATTTCCACACCGGTCTTGTGGTGCACCTCGACGCGGCAGCGCACAATCACCAGCGCCCCGGATTTGGCGGGTTGCAGCCGGATGTCGAGCTGGCACTGCTCGAGCGCGAGCGGATGGCAGAACGGAATCAGCTCCGAGGTGCGCTTGGCGGCCATGACGCCGGCCAGGATCGCGGTGTCGAACACGGGACCTTTCTTGGTGCGATGACCAGTGCGCTGCAACGCCCTGGCTACCAGCGCCGGCAGGCGCACACGCGCCTCGGCTTCGGCGATGCGATGGGTAACAGCCTTGGCGCCGACGTCGACCATGGTGGGACGAGAGCGTGCATCCAGGTGCGTGAGCCGTGGGGCGCGGGACGAGCGGGCCATTGAGCTCAGCCGCCGACGTGATTCATTTCGACGTGCTGCACGCGCCGCGCGCGCAGCTGGTCGCGTATTTCGCTGTAGCGATCGGCACGGCGCTCCCAGATGGCGCGCATCAGCGCGCTCAATTCTTCATCGGTGGCGCCGCCACGCAGCGGCGCCCGCAGGTCCGCGCCCTCAGCCGCGAACAGACAGGTGTAGAACTTGCCGTCGGAGGACAAGCGCGCGCGCGTACAGTTGCCGCAGAAGGGCTGCGTCACCGAGGCGATGAAGCCGATCTCGCCGGCACCGTCGTTGAAGGCGTAGCGGCGTGCGACCTCGCCGGTGTAGGCGGGCTCGAGTGCCGTGAGCGGCCAGCGCGCGCTGATGCGCCCGAGCAGTTCCTGCGCCGGCACCACGCGGGCGCGCTCCCACTCGTTGCGATTGCCGACATCCATGTATTCGATGAAGCGCACGATGATGCCGGTGCCGCGAAAACGCTCGAGCAGATCGAGCGCGGTGTGATCGTTGAGGCCGCGCTCGATGACGGTATTGAGTTTGATCGGCGACAGTCCGGAGCGCTGCGCCGCCGCGATGCCGTTCAATACGTCATCGACGCTGCCCAGCTCGCCAGACATGGCCTTGAACACGCCCGGATCGAGACTGTCCAGGCTTACGGTCACGCGCTTGAGCCCGGCAGCGCTCAACGCTGCCGCCTGCTGCGCCAGCAATACACCGTTGGTGGTCAATGCCACGTCCTCGATGCCCGGCAGCGAGCTCAGGTCGCCAATCAGATCCGCCAGCCCGGGGCGCAGTAAGGGCTCACCGCCGGTAATGCGCAGCTTCACCACCCCCAGGTCGAGGAACAGCCGCGTCAGCCGCAGGATTTCATCGAAATTCAGCCGTTCACTGGATTTGAGAAAGCGGTATTGCTCGTGGAAACGCTCGCGCGGCATGCAGTAGGGGCAGCGAAAATTGCAGCGATCGATCACCGACAGCCGCAGATCCCGCAATGGGCGGCTGAAGCTGTCCTGCACCCGGCGGCGGCGCGGCACAAGGGGGTATACGGGAGCGCTGCTCATACTGCCAAGGCTAGCAGATTGCGCTCGCTTACCAGCGATACAGCCGCGCAACATACCCCTTGGCAAAGTCGGCCGGGCCCGGGGGCAGTTCGATGAAGCCATCGGTCAAGGCCAGGGAGGCGAAATCCCCGGAGCCGTTGGTCGGGCACGGCGTTGCCCAAGGGCGCGCCCACTCGTCGTGGGCCAGGCGCACGGGTACGAAGCCGGTCAGCGCCGTCGACCACTGGAGAGGTTCGGCCAGGGCCACACGCTCGCCCGTCGATGGCGGCATGCCCATGGCCCGGTACAGCGCCGGGATCACATAACGCACCAGGCACACCAGGGTCGAGACCGGGTTGCCCGGCAATGCAAACACCGAGTGACCGTCGCCGGAGGTGCCGTACCACATGGGCCTGCCCGGACGTTGCGCAACCCCGTGCAGCACACAGCGCACGCCGATGTTTTCAAGCGCCTTGGGCACCAGGTCGAAGCGTCCCATCGACACGCCTCCAGACAGGATCAGAACCTCATGGGTATTCAGATGCAGGCGCAGCCGGTCGTGCATTTGTGCGGCATCGTCAGCCACATGATCGTCGGCAACCCGGTGAAAACCGCGCTGACGAAGTGCCGCCGCTACCGCGTAAGCGTTCGAGCGGCGAATCTGGTGCGGTTCGATCGGATCACCCGGCTCGATCAGTTCATTGCCGGTGGAGATCACGGCGATCGCCGGCTGGCTGCTGACGCGCACGCGCGCCATGCCGGCCGAGGCGGCCACTGCAATCTCGGGAGCGCGCAGGACACTGCCCGCGGCCAGCAGCAGGGCTCCCTGGCTGCGATCGCTGGCGCGTCGGTGCACATTGCCCCAGGGTGCCGGAGTCAAGCCGGTCTCGAGCTCTACCTGGCCGTCGGCGCTGCGCAGCCGTTCAACCGGCACCACACTGTCGCAGCCGCCGGGTAGTACCGCCCCGGTCATCACCTCGATGCAATGCTCGCCCGAGGCCAGTACGGTGGGCAGGTCACCGGCAGCCTGCGTGGTTTGAACCCGGAAGCGGCGCCGCCCGCGGGCGGCGGCACTGGAGGCGAGCGCGACCCCGTCCATGGTTACACGGTCGAATGGCGGCTGGTCGCGTTCGGCGTAGACGTTCTCGCGCAGCACGGCCCCGGCACATTGCCCCACCGGCAACGATTCAATCGGCAGGCAGGCCAGGTGGGCGCTGATGAGCTTTTCTGCGGCTTGCGGATCGAGCATTAGCGCATGTTACGCTCAAGGCATGCGCCCGTAGCTCAGTTGGATAGAGCATCAGGCTTCGAACCTGAGGGTCGGGAGTTCGAATCTCTCCGGGCGCGCAAATAGATCAATTACTTGCCGCTGATCGGCAACGCTTTCCATAAGCGAGCATTGGGGCCGATGCCGTGGAATGGAATCAAGTCCTTGGGAGACAGACTTTCGAGCTGTTCCACACGACCATTTGAGGGCGAAATGGGAACCCTCCCTAGTCCGCCATTTACCTGGAGTCGCCGGTCCCAAGTGTCTGCTATTGGGCAGCCTGTTGAGCGAGCGCGCCGCGCGCAAGCGCGTCCACGGTTCGCTGCAGCGCGAACCCAGGTGGCACCGTCGCCCCACCTGACTCTTGAACCGTCGTCATTCGCCTACTATCGTAGCGCTTTCATGGAAACTGCGATCACCGTCAGAGCGGCGCTGACAATGGCGCCGTAGGCATTCGCTCTAAGCGACTCATAATGCCTAAGAACTCGCAGATTGGTTGCTACTTCCGCCGGAGGAACAGCTGGAGGCAGAAGGTAGGCCCTTTTCAGCACGTAGCCAGGTCGGCTACGTCGTGGTTGAAAAAGCACCTGCAGTGTTGGAGTTCCCTGCACACGGCGAAGCAGGTAAAACACGCAGGCAATATAGCCTACGGCAAAGCAGAGCGTGGCAATGGCAAAGAGAAGCGTAACGCTCAAGTGCCACCTAACAGTATCAAGGAAACCAACATAGGGAGTAGTTCCCAGTGACGAGCGAGTAAACGCGCAACAGCGTTAGAAAGAGCCTCTGCGACACCGCCGTCGTCGCAAGGTGCGAATTGCATTCTCGCTCGGGCCACCTTCTTCCAGGTATTCAAATGATCCGTAGCGGTCTCTGCGATGAACCCGTCCTGCTGCGAACACTTATCGGCACAAGCCCTGGGGCCGCAGCAAAATTCTGCGAGCAGGATGATGCCAATAGCCATTGAGTACCTTTGACATCTTCCTGGCTTATCCGAACCCACCAATGGCCGCTTTGTGGGCGTCATTCCGAAATTGCCAGCGACCGGTTCTGGACGGCTGCCGCCGGATAACTCGCGCGTTGAACATGCCCTTTAAAAGCGGAAATAGGAAGGTCGTGAAGCAGCCACTGGTTCGGATGGTCTCCACCTGGGATGGTCGAATGGGCATCTGCACTTTTGCGCCTATGCAGCTTTTCGTACCTTTATGTCGACGCGCAGGCCCGCCGCTGCCGCCATATTGACGAGAGCATCCAGACCAAACAGGTCGATTTTTCCACGCATGAGGTCGGATACGCGCGGCTGCGTAACACCGAACAGCTTGGCGATCTGGGCCTGGCTGAGGTCGGCGCGGGCTAGATGCGCTTTCAGAGCCATCATCAGGGCCGAGCGCAGCTTCATATTGTCAGCTTCCTCGTGCGTACCCTCGATGGCGTCCCACACGCTAACAAATCGATTTTTGCTCATTACCCTAGCTCCTTCATCAAATCGCGGTAGCGTTTCTCGGCCAGGGCCACATCCGTCTTGCTCGTCTTTTGTGTCTTCTTCTTGAAACAGTGAAGCACATAGACAGCATCGGCAAATTTAGCTACGTAGATGACGCGGTACGCTCCAGCGGCGTCCCGAATCCGGATTTCCTGAACCCCGGAGCCAATCCTGGGCATGGGCTTCCAGTCATCCGGCTCCTGGCCTTGTTGTACCTGATCGAGTTGATGCCCCGCTTCACGCCGTGCCGATTCAGGAAATGCCCTAAGGTCATCGAGAGGCCGTTTTCGAACCTGAGGGTCGGTAGTTCGAATTTCCCCGGGCGCGCCAAACGGCACTATATCGTTGCCAAACAAGCCTGTCGCCAATCGTGTAGGACAAACACTGACGGAAAATTTTTCATAGTCCCACGAGCGCTTAGGTCGCGACCGCTGCTGGCGATTGACCGTCGTTGTTACAAAGGGTGGTAGGTTTTTCCATTCGGCCTTCCCGACAGCGGAGAGCAGGAATGACTGATATGTCAAATTGCATGGTCGGCCGCTCCAGTGCCATGCAGGCGGTGCGTGACCTGGTGGCCAAGGTTGCGCCAACCGATGCCACCGTCCTGATCTCCGGCGAGAGCGGCTCCGGCAAGGAACTGGTCGCGCAAGCCATCCATGCCCGCAGTGCCCGGGTGAGCGGACCGTTCCTGGGTATCAACTGCGGGGCGCTGGCGCCGAGCTTGATCGAGTCGGAGCTATTCGGCTTTGAGCGCGGCAGCTTCACCGGTGCTTCGCGCAGTCACGCCGGCATGGTCGAACGTGCCTCGGGCGGCACCCTGTTCCTCGATGAAGTCACCGAGATGAGCGCCGATATGCAGACGCGATTGCTGCGTTTCCTCGAGACCCAGCGTTTCTATCGCGTCGGCGGTTCACAGGAGCTGCGCACGGACGTACGGGTCGTGGCCGCGACCAATCGCTCGCCCGTGCAGGCAGTTCGTGACGGCGCGATGCGCGAGGATCTGCTATATCGCCTGGCGGTGTTTCCGATCCGGCTGGCGCCGCTGCGCGAACGCGGCGATGACGTGGTGCTGCTGGCCGAGCATTTTCTCAGCGAACTGAACTCGCGCCACGGCACTGTCAAGACATTCAGTAACGCCGCGCGGCAGACACTGCGCGATTATCACTGGCCCGGCAATGTGCGCGAATTCAAGAACGCGATCGAGCGCGCCTACATATTGTGCGAGCGCGACCTCGAATTGCAGCCCATGAATATTCATTCCGCGCAGCGGCGAGCCTGCGCACGCAGCCAGCAGCGACGGCGGGATCCAGGTACCGATCGGCTCTTCCCTGGCACAGGCCGAACGCTGGTTGATTGAAGCCACACTGGCCCATTGGGCCGGGAATAAAAATCGGGCCGCGAGGACTGCTGGGATGCAGCTTGAAAACCCTGTATAACAAGCTCGCGGCCTACGAACGCCAGGGAATGGGAGCAGGGGCGTGATCCAGATTGCCAGCCGTAATCCGCGACCGGGGAGATAGAACACATGTCCAAAATTCTAATAGCCGATGACCATGCGATGGTTCGGGCTGGCCTGCGCCAGTTTCTTACCGAGGATCGCAGCATCACCGAAATCGGTGAAGCCGCTTCCGGTAACGAGACCCTCGATCAGTTGCGCTCGGGCAGCTGGGATCTGGTGATCCTGGACATCAACATGCCCGATCGCAGCGGGCTGGATATCCTGCGCTACGTGCGCGCCAGCTATCCCGATACCAAGGTGCTGGTGCTGAGCGGGTTTCCGGAGCGACAGTACGCGATCAACGTGCTCAAAGCCGGCGCCGGCGGATACCTGCCCAAGGAATGTGCGCCCGAGGAACTGCTCAAGGCCACCCGCGCGGTGATGCAGGGGCGCCGCTACGTCAGCGCAAATCTGGCCGAGCTGCTGCTATCGGATCTCGATGGTGACAACGATCAGCCGCTGCACCGCCGCCTGTCCGAGCGCGAGTTCCAGATTTTCTGCAAGCTTGCGGCTGGGCGCGCGGTCTCGTCGATCGCCGATGAGCTGTGCCTGTCGGTCAAGACGGTCAGTACCTATCGAACCCGCATCCTGGAAAAAATGAGCCTGACGACCAATGCGGACATAACGACGTATGCATTGAGAAATGGAATCATCCAGTGACGACGCAGTGCGGGACGCTGTAGGCTGAGTCCGAGTGAAGTCGTGCGACGTTCACAGCTTTACTCGGGATTTTCCCTGCTCGTATTCTCCAACCATGAATGCGGTCGGCTTACATGAACAACGGTCAGAGATGAGTGCTCGTAATCTCTCGGTCCTTTTGGTCGAAGACTCGCGGGTGCTGGCGGAGCGGCTGCGGGAAACATTGCTCGGCGTGCCGGGCGTGGAACTTGCCGGTACCGTCGACAGTGAGGCCGAGGCAGTTGCCGCATTGCAGCGCCGGCCCGTAGACGTCGTGCTGCTGGATTTGCACCTGCGGCAGGGCACGGGCTTCGGCGTACTGCGTGCCATTCCCACCGACCGTGCGCAGAAAACCGTGGTCATCGTCCTGACCAACTATGATCTGGCCGAATATCGGCGTGCCGCTGCGGCTCTGGGCGCCCGCCACTTCCTCGACAAGTTGCGCGATTTCGATCGCCTGCCGACGCTACTGCAGCAGATCGGTGCGGAATTGCCCGATACCCCGGAAGAGCCGCTGAACTAGCTGCTCGTGCTCAGCCGTGTGCGCTCGCTGGCACTGGCACTGGCGCGGCGAGCGCCTCCTGCGGTGCTCGCATGACCAGGCTCAATGGCAGGCGCGCGCGTACGCGCGTGCCGTGCAGCGGCGATGAATCGATATCGAGGGTGCCGCCAAAGCTGCGCACGCGGTGGCGCATGGTGGCGAGGCCATGAGAACCGACCGCCTCGCGCCGGTCATTGGCGATGCCTATGCCGTTGTCGGCGATCAGCACGGTGAATTCGGTATCGGTCAAAGCGATCTCCACCGTGACTTCGGTGGCCTGCGCATGCTTGACGATATTGATCAGCGATTCCTGCACCAGACGGAACACCATGATGGCCGCCTCATCGGCCAGCACCGGCTCGGGATCCGGATACACTTCGGCGTAATGCAGGCCGGCTCGGTTGCAGGTTTCCTCGGTAACCCAGCGCACCGCCGGCAGCAGGCCCATATTGTCCAGCAATGTCGGGCGCAGGTTTTCAACGATGCGGCGCTTGAAGTCGACGCCGTCATCGAGCACCTTGAGTACACGCGTCCAGCGCGTCTGTATATCCGGATCCAGGGCGACCGGCCAGCGTTTCTGCAGCCATGAGACATCCATCTTGACCGCGATCAGCAGGCCTCCGAGCTCATCGTGCAATTCGCGCGCAAGCCCGGCTTTTTCCTTTTCCGACAATTCCTGCAGATGACTCGAGAGCGCCGACAGCTCGGCCGTGCGCCGGCGCACGTGGCGCTCGAGCTCCTCGTTCTCGTTGGCGAGCTGCTCGGTCAGTTCGGCACGGCGCCGTGCCTGGCGCGCGAGCAGCGCCGCGGCGACGATCAACAGGATGATGTTGAGCAGCACCACACCGCCCATGAGTGCACGTGATATCAGCCGCAGCCGCTCGGCGCGCGCGATCTCGGCGTCCACTTCGTTGCGCTCGGCCTCACGCAGGGTCGATGCTGCGGCGCGAATCTCGTTCATGGCGCTGCTGCCCAGATCGGTGCGCACCAGCGCCGTGGCCTGTTCCGGGCCCTCGGACTTGTACAGCTCGAGCGATGCGGCCAATTCCGCCAGCCTGGCCCCCACCAACACGCGCATATGCCTCAGGGTGTTGCGTTGCTCGTCGCTGACGGGCGGGCGACCGTCGCCATCGCGCACCAGGTTGCCAAATTGATCAAGTGTGGGTTCGATGCGGTCGCGCGCGGTGACATAGGGCTGCAGATACTTGGCGTCGCTGGTCAGCAGATAGCCGCGCTGTCCCGCCTCGGCCTGCGACAGCTGCTCGAGCAGTTGCGCCAGCAGGATCTGCCGCCTTTGCGACAGCCCGATGCGTCCGTCAATTTCCTTCTGACCGCTCTGGCCGATCTCCGCGATCACCACCAGCGCCGCCAGCAATAGGAAGGCGATCGACAGGTAGATGGCAGGTGAGAAACGATTGCGGCGAATCATGATTGACTGCTGTGAGCTTCATCCTACAGCGCTTGTGGCGCCGAGCGGACAATATAGCCCAATACACAGTGGCATGCTCGCTTCGCAGGCTGTGCGACAGGATCTGCGAGGAGTAAAAAATGCTCTACTACGCAGCGGTATTTTTTAATCATCGCAATCATTGCTACTGGTCGGCGCAATCGTGCGCGCTGAGCACGCCTGCGCGAAGTTGAATGAACTGAACGAATATTTCGGAGTAAGAGATTATGAACGCGAATGCGAACGATACAGCTGAGAGTCTGCACCGCGCCGGCAAGGAAGCGGCCAGCGACCTGCGCCGCCGGGCCGGCAATGTAAAGGACTATGCCGGTGACGAGATGCGCGCATTTCTGGCCGATGTCGAGGACCTGGTGAAACGGGTGGGCAACGTATCGGATGCCGATGTCGCGCGTGCGCGTGCCAAGGTGGCCGGTGCCATGGGCGAAGTACGCCGATTGACCGGCGAAACCACGGATACGCTGCGCGCACGAGCCAGCGCCGCGGCCGAGCAGGCCGACGAGTACGTGCACGATCGGCCATGGACCGCCATCGGGCTGGCCGCGGCAGTCGGGCTGATAGTGGGAGTCGGCGTCACGGCCATATCCTCGCGCCGCTAATCGCGCCACAGCGATCAGTGGTGCTCGAACTGCTCTCCCGGCTGCTGTCGGCGCTGATCAGGCATTTCGCAGCCTATGCCGATCTGTTGTCCGACGAGGCCGGCGATGCGCTGCGGCTGTTGCGACGCCAGATACTGGGGCTGGCAGTGGTACTGGTGGCGGGAATCGTGGCGCTGCTCATGGGATGCGCCTGGGTGATTGCGGCGTCCTGGAATGGTCC
This sequence comes from uncultured Gammaproteobacteria bacterium, assembly GCA_963735775.1. Classification (GTDB taxonomy): domain Bacteria; phylum Pseudomonadota; class Gammaproteobacteria; order Steroidobacterales; family Steroidobacteraceae; genus FEN-1191. Next base: position 518,577 of record CAVTMG010000002.1, read on the forward strand.
CTATCGGCTGGACGCGATTGCCGCGCTATGTATCGGCTTTCTGCTCATCGCACTTGGCGGCGTGTGGTATGCCAGTACCGGCATCGCCCCGGGCGCGCCGCGACCGTTCGAGCGCCTGCGCGCCGAATGGCACGAGGATCTGCAGGAGCTGGTGGCGGTGGCGCCATCGGTAACGGCGACGCCGCAGTCGGCGGCGACCGCGGGAGAGCTACATGTCGACTAGGCAGCGCAACGATTCGATAACACAGACTCGAGCGCGCCTCAGGCAATCGCGCGCCGAGATTTTCTCTCTGGCGAAAGAGCTGAGGGTGGAGTCGGGCCCACGCAGCACGCAGTTTCCGCGCAGCCTCATTATGCAAATACTCATGAGTCAGGGCGGACGCGCAGTGCTGGGTGGGCGGCCCTGGGCCTGGGATTAATGCGTCCGCGATTGCTTACGACGCTGTGGCGACTCGGGCCGCTGGCAGCGCTGCTGCGTGCGGCCCTAAACCGCTACTTGGTGCGCAGAATTTTTCGCTAACTGCTGGTAATAGTTACAGGAATAACCGTGTGTGGGGTGCCGGGCTATGTCAGCTAATCTCAACAGTCCCGAGCTGGACAGGAGCATGTATCCGATTTCTGAGCGAGGTGGCCGAGATGCGCCGCCGTGCGCGCCAGCATATTCAGGACGGCGCCGCCTGCGACCAGGGCGCCGACCAGGCCACGGTGCTGCGGCTGCTCAACGAGGCGCTTGCCACCGAAGTGGTGTGCGTGCTGCGCTATCGACGCCATTCTGCTCTCGCCGGTGGCGCCGTCGCCGACAGCGCCAGGGATGAGTTCCTCAAATACGCGGCAGAAGAGCAGGGTCACGCCGAGCAGATTGCCGAGCGCATCGTGCAGCTCGGTGGCGAGGCAAACCTGAGTTCGTTGCGCGCGCCCGATGCGCGTGACTGCGAGGTCATTGAAGCCGAGGCGCTGGCCGATCTGCTGGAAGAGGATTTGATTGCCGAGCGCATCGCCATCAACAGTTATCGCGAGATCGTTCAGTTTCTGGGCACCAGCGATCCGACCACGCGAGAATTGCTGGAATCCATACTGGCGGTAGAGTCCGGACACGCGGAAGAACTTGCCGGCATGCGCTCGGAGCTGCTGCGCCGGGACCGAGCCGGCGCCACCAGCGCGCGCCTGCCAGTGCTCGAAGTCTAGTTGGTCGCGCTTCGTCTTTAGGTTTCAGCGTCCGGTTTCCGGCCCGGATACATCGCCGCGACATCGGCGGAATCATCGCCCTTTGAGCGATTGCGCGCGCTCTCCTCCGCCAGCGCCAGCTCGCGCGCTTCCAGAGCCGAATGCGGCGCGGCACCCTTGGCCACCTGCTCCACGTCGTTATGAGCGAGGAACTCACTGACCTCCTCGCGATAGCGCCGGGCTGCCTTGTAGTCGCCCTCGCCCTGCAGCTGTTCGCCGTCTGGTGGCGGTGCGTCGTCCGACTGGGGCTGGTTTTTTTTGCTCATACCTGTTTCTCCGCGGTGGTGCTTCAGAAGGCGGGCAGCATAGTGCGAACCCTGAGCGCGCGACCCGTCACGCCTGCCGATATGGGGGTCAGCATGCGCCGACCTGATCTCCTCGACCTGATCCCTGCGATGGTGCACAGCGGCGTGCTGCTGCGCCGTTGCGGGTCAACACGGCCCGCAGAGGCGCCCATCGCCGGATGTTCGACTCGGGGCAAACAAGCTGAGCGCGCGGCTGCACAAGCCGATTCAAGCCCTTATTGAGTAAAGAGAAATTTCGATCGCCGGCGCGATGCCAGGCCGATTGAGGGGCGCGCACTTTGCGGCTGGCATAGCCGTTGCATTCATACACGGTACAGACGATTTCGTCTGCGACTGCGGCCTTTTTATTGGGCCAACGGCAACGCTGCCGGCAATAGCGCTTACCTCACACCCCCCGCGGTGAGCGCCGAATGTCGGCAGCGTTTTTTTGTGCCGCTGACCGGGCAGCCCCGGGTGCTACAGTAATTGTTTTGCTCAGCAGGGCAGACTGGATGCACACGCGCACGCGCTGGGCACGCGCTTCATCGAGGTCGAGCTTCACGGCGCGCGACTCAAGCTCGGCGGCCGCGCGGTATTGCGCGGCATTGATTGGCGTATCAGACCTGGGCAGCGCTGGGTTCTCATGGGCGCCAACGGTGCCGGCAAAACGCAGTTACTGAAGATGTTCGCGGGTGATGTCTGGCCGAGCCCGGGCGGCGGCTCGCGGCGCTATCGGCATGGACGCGAGAGTTTTGATGATCCCTATGGCATCAGGGACGAGCTGAGTTACCTGGGGGCGGAGCGTCAGGACCGCTACGAGCACTACCAGTGGAATCATCGCGTGGAACTCATTGTCGCGACCGGCCTGCATCGCACCGACATACCGCTCGCGCCGGTGAGCGCCGAAGATCGGCCGCGGATCAGCCGCGTACTCTCGCAGCTGCGCATCCAGGCGCTGGCGCGCCGACGTTTTCTGACGCTCTCCTACGGCGAGCGGCGGCTGGTGCTGTTGGCACGCGCGCTGGCCTGGCGCCCGAAGCTGTTGCTGCTCGATGAGTTGTTCACGGGACTGGACCCGGAGAATCGTGAGCGCGTCATGCAGGCACTGCGTCGGCTCAGCCGCTCGGCACTGCCCTGGGTGCTCTCGACCCATCGGCTGGCAGACGTGCCAGCCTTTGCGACGCATCTGTGCCGCATCGAGGCCGGCAAAATCATCAGTCAGCAGCGACTCACGGCCAAGTGGCTGCGCACAAACGCGATCGGCAATACGCGCCGCCGGCGGCGGCGCGCGCCCAGCCGAGGGCCGGCGCTGATTACGCTGCGGCGGGCGAGCGTCTGGCGCGAGGGCGCCGCGGTCTTGCGCAATCTCTCGCTCGAAGTGCGTCGCGGCGACTGCTGGCTGGTGCATGGCGCGAACGGCAGCGGCAAATCGAGCCTTCTGCAGATGCTCTACGGCGATTTGAGTCGCGCGCGGCGGCAGCATCGTGCGCGCCGGGATTGAAGCGGGCGTGCCGCTACACAGTTCAAGCGGCGGGTAGGTTTGATTCGCCGGAATTGCAGGCCATCTATCCGCGCTATCTGCCGGTGGCGGAAGTGGTCGCCTCCGGCTTGCATGCCAGCATCGGTCTCAACGATAGCCTGAGCGCCTCTGAGCGCCGGCGGGTATCGGCTGCCTTGCGCCGCGCCGGCGCCGCGGCGCTGGGCGGCGCGCGCAATGCGCACTCTGTCGTATGGCCAACAGCGCCAGGTACTGTTCGCGCGCGCGCTGGTGCCAGAGCCTGATATCCTGCTGCTCGATGAGCCCTATGCCGGCCTCGATGCCCATACACGCCAGGCGCTGCGCTCGTTGGTAGAGCAGGCGATCGCTGCCGGCGTGACCGCGGTAATGACCACCACCACAGAGACGAGTGGCCGGTGGCGCGACCCATGAACTCGAGCTCGCGCGCGGCCGCGTGGTCCGGTGCGGACCGCTCATGCGGCTCATGATGACGCGCCAGGCTGCGCTATTGACTCGCCGGCGTGGCGCTGCTGGCGCTGATCCTGTTCGGCGCCTGCAGATGCGCCCGCGCGCACCCTCGGCCCGCGCGTCGCGGTCGCCGGCGGCGATGGCGGCGGCTTGCCGCGGCGCCACCGGTGGATGAGCATTTCGATGCCGCGGCCCTGGGGCGGGGCCGGGCGATCCGGCGGCCGTGACCTCGTCGCTCTGATCGTCGTGCGTGACGATCACATCGTGTTCGAGCGCTACCAGCGCGGACTCACGGCGACAGCGTGGTCGATTCGGGCCATTCGCGCAGGTTCTGCTGGCGCTCGTGGCGGGTGTGGCGGTGAAACAGGGGGCCGTGCCACCGCAGGCGCTGCGCTCCTTTGACCCCAATGCGCTGCGAGCGGCCATCGAAGCCGGCACGCACGAGCCTTACGCGCTTTATCTGTCGCGGCAATTGTGGAGCCGCCTCAACGCCTCGGCCGCCTGGATCGCACTGCCGATGAGCGGCGCGGCCACGCCGGCGGATTGCTGCTTTCACGCGCGCGTTGCTCGACTGGATGCGCGTCGCCAGTCTGCTGGTGCAGGACGGGCGGTTCGAAGGCACGAGAGTGGTGCCGGCCGGTTGGGTGCAGCGCATGTCGCTGCCCTATTCCGCCGACAGCTTGCAGGGTTTCGGCGTGCAACTGGCCGGCGCGGCGCACGGGGCCGAGCCGTTTGCCGCCGACGGAGTGCTGTTTCTGCGCGGACCGGGCCGGTGGCGACTGTGGATGGTGCCGTCGTTGAAGCTGGCGGTGTTGTTCGGCGCTGAGGCGCAAGCGGCCGGGGGCTCGGGCGCCGAGGCGCCGTGGGATGAGACGCGCTTGCCCAATCTCATCATTCGGGCGCTCTCGGACCGGCCGCCGCAGCGTGGTGACATCACCGATCTGCAGCGCCTGGTTCCGGCTCATTGAGCAGCGCAACGGAGTCTGACCGCGTTGCCCGCCCTGTTCCTCGTCTGTGTAATCGATGTACTGGGATTCGGGATTCTGATTCCGTTGATCCCTTACATGGCGACCAGGTTTGGCGCCACACCGGCTGTGATCACGCCGATTCTGGGCATCTACTCGCTGTTCCAGTTGTTGGCGGCACCGGTGTGGGGGGCGCTGAGCGATCGCTACGGACGCCGGCCGATTTTGATCACGAGCATGGCCGGCGCCTGTGCGTCATATCTGCTGTTGGCCGCGACCGCCTCGGTGCCCATGCTGTTCCTCGCCCGCGCACTGGCCGGTGTGATGGCCGGCAACATCGCGGCCGCGATGGCCTATGCCTCCGACATCAGCTCGAATGCCAATCGTGCCCGCAGCTTAGGCATGGTGGGCGCCGCCATTGGTGTCGGGTTCATGCTCGGGCCGGCAATCGGCGGCGCGCTGGCCGGCGAGCATCTGGAAACCGCGAATTTTCTGCGCCCGGCACTGGTGTCAGCCGCGCTGAGCGTGGTGGCGATGTTGCTGGTGCTGCTGTGGCTGCCGGAAAGCCGCAGCCCCGAGCAGCGGCATGCGCACGCGCTCGCGGATCGTCCCTCCCGCTTTGCCCTGCTGCGTCAACGGCCGGTGCTGCGCTGGCTCACTTTCGGCACCTTGCTGGTGACCTTTTCGCAGTCCACCTTGGACTCGACCTTCGCGATCTGGGCCATGAATCGTTATCACGTCGGGCCGCGCTCGGTCGGTCTGGCGCTGCTGGCACTGGCCATGGTCGCTATCGGCATGCAGACGCTTGGCGTGCGACGGCTGGTGCCGCGCCTGGGCGAATACCGCCTGGCGTGGCTTGGCATCGCCTGCTGGGTCTGTGGCATGTCGGCGTTGGCCGCGTCCAGCAGCTTGTCGCTGGTACTGCCCGCACTGGTGCTGTGCGGCCTGGGTGCGGGCGCCTTTACACCCAGCGGCGCAGCGCTGGCCTCGCATGAAGCGCAGTCGCACAACCGCGGCGCGATACTGGGCACCTATCAGGTGGGCACCTCGCTGGCACGGGTCATCGCCCCGTTCGTGTCTGGGCCGATCTTCCAGAGATTTGGTCCCGGCGCACCCTTCCTGCTGGGCGCAGTGGTGACGCTGCAGGCAGCCTGGTGCATGCTGGCGGCGCATCGGCGGCATCGCCAGCGGAACAGTCAATCATGAATGCCGGAATCTATGCCCTGGGCGAGCGATGTCTGCAGACCGAGGGCGAGGACTTCTATGTGGCGCCCGGGGCGCGCTTGATTGGCTCGGTGATCCTGCGTGCCGGCGCCAGCGTATGGTTCAACTGCGTGCTGCGCGCCGATGACGAGGTCATCGAGGTCGGGGCCGGCAGCAACGTCCAGGATGGTAGCGTCGTTCATGCCGATGCCGGCGCTCCCACGCGCATTGGGCGCGAAGTCACCATCGGACACATGGCGTTGCTGCACAGCTGCCTGATCGGGGATGAAACCTTGATCGGCAATGGCGCCATCGTGCTGGATCGCAGCCGCATCGGCAGGCACTGCATCATCGCTGCCGGTTCGCTGGTGCCGCCCGATCGGGAAATTGCCGACGGTTCGGTGCTGATGGGCTCGCCGGCGAAACTGGTACGCACGGTGAACGATGAGGACCTGGCGATGATCGCGCATGGTGCGGCGCACTATCGCGCCCGTATGCAGGCTTACCGACGCGAGCTGCGCCCGTCCATCAATGTTTGAGCGGCTTCTTGAGGAAATCCTCACGGTTGGCGGACTGCACGCTGATATGCAGCGATTCGCGGCCTCGGGTAAGCGTCAGCGACACCACTGCGCCGGCCACCCCGATACTCCACACCCCGCGTAGAAACTGCGGCAACGAGAACACGCGCTGCCCCGCCACTTCGGCGATCACATCGCCCAGGTGCAGTCCGGCGCGGTGCGCCGGTCCGTCACGGGTGAGACCGGCCACGATCACGTGATCGGCCTGCTCGGCGGTGTAGATGCCCAGCCAGGGCCTGGCCGGTCGCCTGGGGTGGCCCAGCTCGATCATCTCCTCCAATACCGGTGCCAGCAGGTCGATCGGTACGAACATGTTCGCATCGAAGCGTTCCTGCGCCATCGACTCTTCGACGAACAGCGAACCAATACCCAGCAGTAGACCGTCTTCACCCACCAACGCGGTGCCGCCCCACTGCGGATGCGGCGGAGCGGTGAACAATGCTTCCTCGAGCAGGTATTCCCAATAGCCGGCAAATTCCCGGCGCGCGATCAAACGCGCCTCGAGCGAATGACGCGCGCCCCCGTGCCCGGCGACGATCACGCGGTCACCGACCGCCAGGGTTGCCGACGAGCCGCGTTCGAGCGCCGGCGCGTCCAGCGTTCCCAGGGGCTGCACCAGGCCGAAGCCACTGAACGGATCGAATGCGAGCGGACAGGCTTCGACGACTTTGCCGTCATAGTCGGTGAGCCAGATCGACTCGGCCTCGGTGATCAGGTAGCCGATGGTGAGCACGAGTTTGCGTCCGGCGCTGGCAATCACCACGCCGTGACCGAGGCGATCGGTGCCGAGAATCGACGCCGTGTAGGCGTCCTCGCTGGTCTCGGTATGCAACAGCACTACCGCGCGATAGACGGCCTGCAGGTCGAATTGCAGGTCCTGCTGTCGCGGCTGCAGGGCCGGCGGCAGCTCCCAGTCCTCGAGCATGGCCATGTCCCATGCTACGGGACAGGGGCCACTCGGATCCAGCGCCTAGAAGGCCAGTGTGGTTGCAAACACCACCACCGCCTCGCCGCTGATGCTCACCGAGCGCAGAACCTGCTGCTCGAGCTGCAATGACACGGTTACACGCCCGGGCCGCCCCATGTAGTGTCCCTGGGCGCCGGTGAACTCGAGCTTGCCGGGCGCAATCAGCTCATGGTGCAACACATAGCACCCGAGCAGCGCATGCGCATTGCCGCTGACCGGGTCCTCGTCGATGCCGAGGGCCGGACAGAACATACGCGCCTCGCTGAACAGCCCCGCCTGCGAGGCCTGCAGAGTGAACAAAAAATAGCCGGGCGCGCCGATGTCGGCCGAGAGCGCACGCAGGCGCACGAAATCCGCCTGCACACGCGCCAGCACCGCCGGCGCGAGCACCCCGAGCAGCAGCCGCGGACTGGCGGCACCGGCGAGCATGGCTGGGCAGCGCGGGTCCAGATCGGCACGCTCGAGCGCGAGGGCTGCCAGCACGGCATCGAGCTCCTGCGGCGCCAGCATTCGTCCGAGACGCGGTGGCGGTTGCCGGATGGCAATGCGCGGCGGTGGACCCGCCAACGTGGATACTTCGACCAACCCGGATTTCTGCTTTTGGCGCGGCCGCGGCGCGAGTTGCAGCGATGCCAGCACCGCGTGCGCCGCCAGCGTGGCGTGCCCGACGAATGCCGCTTCACCACGCCGTGTGAAGAATCGTACCCGCAGGTCGTGATCGGCCGCGTCCGCGCGCAGCAGGAACGCGGTATCGCCGTTGTTGAGTTCGCGGGCGAGTGAGTGCATGTCCTGATCGGACAGGACATCGGCATCGAGTACCACGCCGGCGGGATTGCCGCAAAAGCGTTGCGAGGTGAAGGCATCCACCTGAAATACCCGAACGCTAGCGTTCATGGGGCAGATCGTAATCGATGGTGATGCCGATCTGACGCGGATCGCCCTGCTGCAGAAAGGGCTGCACCGGGTAGTTGGGCGGTATCAGTCCGAAATCGAAGCCCTGCTGGGCATAGTGCACCCCGAAGAGGTTGCGCACCCAGGCGCTGGCGGTCCATGCGCCGCGCCGGTAACCGAGCCGCAGATTTTCCAGATGATAGGAATGTGAGCTCTGCGGGTCGCTGGTGTAATAGTAGAAGCTGCCGAGCGCGTGCGAATCCAGGCGCGCAAACCATCCCTGCTGGGTCTGGTATTCGACCACGGCGGACAGCTCATAGCCCGGCGCGAACGGTTGCGCGCGGCCGTCGATGCCCAAGCTCTCGAAGACACCGCCGACGCCCAGATAGCGGGTGTGCAACAGCGCGGCGCTGCCTGAGAACTGCCAACGGGCGTTGAGGCGATAGCTGCCCTGCGATTCCAGGCCGAAGTTTTCACCGTCGGCGGCGTTCTGGGTGAAAAACAGATATTCCAGCGGATTATTGGGCTGCAGCTGCTCCGACAGGTACACCTGCATATGCTGGCGGCGCATGTAAAACACGTCGGTATCCCACGACACGGGGCTGTCGGCGCGCTGGAACTTCAGGCCCGATTCGAGACTCCACAGTGACTCTGGTCCGAAGGCGCGCTGCTCGGACAGAATCCCCGAGCCGATATTGAACCCGCCGCCTTTATAGCCACGCGCCAGCGTGGCGTACAGGTGTTCGCCCCCTCCCAGCCGGTGCATCCACGACAAATTGCCGCCAATCATGTCGTTGATCTGTTCGGCGAACGGCGTGGCCGCATCGGCGCTGTCCGAGTAGTTGTCGTTGCGCCGTTCCAGCCGTAGACCCGCCGACAAGGTGGTGCGCGGACCTAAGCTCGCATCCAGTGAGCCGTACAGCGCGACATTGGTGGCGCCATATTCGCTGCTCAGGTCGCTGCTGCCCGCGGCCGGGCCGCCGTCGGCAGCGGCATCATAGGCGTTCCAGGTGAACACCTGCTGATCCGACTCGGTCAAACGCAGTGCATACACGCCCAGCAGCCAGTTGATCCGGCCGAACAGCGCCCGCGACGGATCGCCGATCAGCCTCAGATCCTCGGCCAGCGTGCGCCGGCTTCGATCATCGCTCTGGTAATAGTCATAGGGCGTGTAGCCGGTGGTGGCGAGCCAGAACGGATCGTTACCCCAGTCGCCATCGAACGAATAGACGATGTGGGAATCGGCGGCGCTGGTGACACTGCGCAGCTGTCCCCAACCGTCGATGGCATAGGTCACGCGCAGGGCCGCGCCGTTGGAGAGCTGCGCGTCCTTGCCCGGCTGGTTCGAATAGGTGGTGTAGGTGTTGTATACCGACCAGGCGTCATAGCCGTTGTCGATGTTCACATGCATGAGCGTCAGATCCGCCTGCAGGTCGGGGTTGATCTGCCAGTGCAATTTGCCGCGCAGCGTGCCTTCATCCAGGGCATTGGTTGAGTTCATGTCGTAGAACGCGTTGTGGCGAAAGCCGTCGCTGTAGTACTGCTGCGCGGCCACTCGCCAGCCGGCCTGGCCATCGGCGAAACCATCGCCGATCACCACCCCGGCCGAGCGCGTATCGTACGTCGCACCGGTGACTTCGCCGTGCAACTCGAACTGCGTGCCCGGATCGGCGGTGCGCACGCTGATCAATCCGGCCAACGCGTTGGCACCGTAGGTCGTGCCCTGCGGACCACGCAGCACTTCGATCTGCTGCGTATCGAACAAGGTCGCCGGCATGCCGACGCCGGAGAAATCAATGTCATCGATCAGAAAGCCCACCGACGGGTTGGGCGCTCCCTGGTATTGCTCCACCTCACCGATGCCGCGCAGTTGAAAAAAGCGCGGCAGCGTGGTCCCCGCAGCCCAGTTCAAGTCCGGAACCAGGCCGAGCACATCCTCGAAATGCTGTACACCGGCGCTGCGCAGGGTATCGCCGTCGAGAACGGTGACACTCTGCGGCAGATCCGCAGCCGTGGTGGGACGCAGGCTTGCGGTGACCACGACCTCATTGAGCTCATCATCCGCAATCGCCGGCGCTGCGCCCAGACAACATAGTGTCAACGCCGCAAGAACTAGATATTGACTACTCACACCTGCTCCCTACGCCGGTACTAACCGGATCAGGTTCAACGGGTTCGCCGGCTCGCCGGCATCTCAGGTCCGATCAGGACCACCCCAAGGTTTGCGTGCGAACTATCGAGCAAGCGCCAGCCGTTTGCAAGCTAGAATGCGCCGGCGTTCAGGCGGTGAAGGAGTGGACATGGATATCGGAGTCGAGATCAGTCTCTATCCGCTGCATCAGCAGTACCTGGCGCCGATCCAGGATTTCATCGACCGCCTGAACACCGACGGCGCGCTGCGCATCGTCACCAACAGCATGAGCACGCAGGTGTTCGGTGAATACGATGTGGTCATGCGCCGGCTGGTACGCGAACTGCGCACCAGCTTCGAAGCCAATGACAAGGCGGTGTTCGTACTCAAGATTCTCGGGCCCCTGAGCACGTGATCGACGCGCTGCTGCGCGAGCTGTACGCAACCAGCGCACTGGAATTTCTCGCCGTGGTGCTCGGCGTGATCTACGTACTGCTGATCCTCAAGCGCAACCGGCTCGGCTGGCTGGCGGGAGCGGGCAGTTCGGTGATTTACGTGTATCTGGCGGCGCGCGCGCACCTGCCCATGCAGTCGCTGTTGCAGTGCTACTACGTGGTGATGAGTGCCTACGGCTGGCGCAACTGGACGCGCGCGCAGCAGCAGGGCGGCGGCATCGGCCGCTGGCCGGCACGCAACCATGTGCTGGCGTTGCTGGCGATCGTGCTGATGAGCGTGCTGACGGCGCAATGGTTGCGGCGCGAGACCCATGCCGCGTGGCCGTACCTGGATTCCCTGACCACCTGGGTCAGTCTTTTCGCGACCTGGTTGGTGGCGCGCCTGAAGCTGGAGAACTGGCTGTATTGGATCAGCGCCGATTGCGTCATGGCGTATTTATTCGCCGCCCAGGGTTATCCTTTTACGGCATGCCTGTTCCTGACCTATATGGTGATCGCGGTGTTTGGGTTTCGTGAATGGCTGCAGAAGTACCGGTTGCAGAGCGCCTGAGCGCGCCACCCGTATGGGCGCTGGCGCGCGTGCCCGGACTTGCGCACGGTCAGGCACCGCGCGCTCTGGTGCGCCTGAGCGGCGGCAGCGTCAATGAGGTATTCCGCGTCGACAGTGACTGTGGACGCTTCGTGCTGCGTTTGGATGGCGCGGCCTGGCGGCGCCCCGGCGTGGACCGCGTCCGTGAATTGACTCTGCACCGCGCTGCCGCCGAGGGCGGCATCGCGCCGGCGATCGTGTACGCCGATCCGGCTTCGCAGGGGCTGCTGATCACCGAATACCAGGACGGCCGTCTGTGGAGTGAGCGCGACTACGAGGATGTGCAGGCATTGCGGCGCCTGGGTGCGCGGCTGCAGGCGCTGCATCAGCTGCCGCCACCGGACATACCGTCATTCAATCCCTGGTCGGTCGCGCAGGAATATGTCCGTCAGATCGACACGGCCAGGCCAGGCTGGTTGTGTGCGCAGCAGCTCACCGAGCCGCTCGCGCGCCTGCAGCATAGCTGCGAAGCCCTGGACGCGAACGCGGCGGCCTGCATCGTCCACGGCGATCTGGCGCACAGCAATCTGCTGGCCGGATCGCGCTTGTGGCTGCTCGACTGGGAGTATGCGCAGCGCGGCGATCCGCTCATGGATCTGGCCTGCGTGCTGGCCTACTACCCATGCGCGCGCACCCATGGCGCCGAGCTGGCTGCGGCCGCCGGACTGAGCGCCGCAGCCCGAGGTCACGGGCTGTCACAACGGGTATACATCTATCAGGCGCTGGCCTGGCTGTGGCACCTGGCGCGCGGCGAACCCGCGGCCGCACCCTAGCGGGTTTCGGTGCCGCGGGGCTGGCATCCCGGCGGGCCGGCCGGCAAACTAGCGCGCCCTTGAATCCAGGAGTCGTCATGCCGACGGTGCGGGTGATCGATCGCGACGGCGTGGAGCGTGAGCTCGAAGCCCCGAGCGGGGCGACGCTGATGGAGCCGCTGCGCGACATGGACGACGGCGTCGCCGCGATCTGCGGCGGCATGTGCTCGTGCGCGACCTGCCACGTCTACGTCGATGCCGGAGTGGGTGCGAGGCTGCCGGCAGCCGATGTCGGATGAGGGCGATATGCTCGGGGACCTGCCTCGACGGCAGCGCGAACTCGCGGCTCTCCTGCCAGATCGTGCTCAATGACACGCTCTCGGGTCTGAAGGTCACGATCGCGCCGGAGGAATGAGCCGCGGCGGTGCATTGGGTCATACGTCATGCTGATAGCTGGCGGCGCTGCTGGCCGCGGTGCGCGTGTACCAGGTCGTGTTGCGCAACCGTTCCGGGCGCAGCGATGATTGGGATGCGCGACTGGTGCAGGAACCTGCGCGCCGCGGCGCCAATGCCTTCACGCCCTACGAGGTTGATTTCTTCTTCAGCCTGCCCGACGAGGCGGCGTGCGCAGCTCGATGCAGGGGACGCTCGAGCCGGAAGGCTTTGCCATCGACGCGCGCGGCATGGGCGGCGAGGGCGCGAGCGGCCTCTCGTTGCACGCGCAGCAAGCGTCTGCGCGTCTCGGTGAGCGAGATGCAGGATTACTCCAAGCGCTTTCGCGCGCTCGCCGAGCAGCTCGGCGGCCACTACGACGGCTGGACGACCGATCCCGGGCCGCAGGTCAGCGGCGGCGGAGCTTCAGCGCTGCTAGCCTGCGCTGTCTCTGCCGCTTGACCGCCTCGGCGGCGGCGCGGATCGCCTCCGGGTCGCCCAGATAGCGGCTGCTGCGCGGCTGCAGCGCGTCATCGAATTCATACAGCAGCGGCACGCCGGTCGGGATGTTGAGCTCCACGACCGCCTGCTCGGACAGTCCATCGAGCATCTTGACCAGCGCCCGCAGGCTGTTGCCGTGCGCGACGACCAGGACTTGCCGGCCCTGCGCCAGCTCCGGCGCGATGCGGTCGTCCCAAAGGGCATGACGCGCGCGAGCGTGTCCTTGAGCGATTCGGTGGCGGGCAGCTCGCCGCGGGTCGACCTCGCGCGTAGCGCCGATCGAAGCGCGGATGCCGTCGGATCGTCGACGCGCCAGCGGCGGCGGCGGCACATCGTAGCTGCGCCGCCAGATCTTGACCTGCGCCTCGCCGTGGCGCTCGGCGGTCTGCGCCTTGTTCAGTCCCTGCAGTGCGCCGTAGTGCCGCTCGTTGAGCCGCCAGCTGCGCTCGACCGGCAGCCACAGCAGGTCGAGTCTCCTCGAGCATCAGCCATTGCGGTGCGGATGGCGCGCTTGAGCACCGAGGTGAACACCAGATCCGGCACCAGCCGGCCTGCGCCGAGCTCGCGCGCGGCCGCGCGCGCCTCCTCGCAGCCGTGCGGCGTCAGATCGACGTCGATCCAGCCGGTGAACAGATTCTCGAGATTCCAGATGCTCTGGCCATGACGCACCAGCATGAGTTTTCCTGGCCATGGCTGACTCCTTGCGATGTGCAGATCCAGGGAAGCTGCTTATCGCAGATGCGCCAGCGGCCGTGGTGCGCAGGCCGAGCTGCTTCGAGCGCCTCGACCGCCACGGTCAGCGCCGGCAGATCCGCGCTCGGCAGCGCCCGCAGACTCGCGCACCAGCTGCTGCCAGCGCTGCAGCGCGCGCCTGGCCGCCGTGCCGCGCCCGCGCCGGGGCGCGCCGCGAGGCCGCCAGCTCAGGCGCAGGTGCGCCGCGAGCAGCGTTCGGCAGGCGCGCCTGGGCGGCCGCTGCCAGTCGCCGCTCGCCGGCAGCTGCTCGATCGCCGCATGCAGCCAGTCGAGGCCCAAGCGGGCCGCCCAGGCCGAAATGTGTCTGCGCGACCGCGCGCGGCGGCTGGCGCGTCTGCGCGCATCAGCTCGCACAGATCCGGGGCGACCTGCATCGGCTCGAGCGCCGCGAGGCGCTGCGGCCAGCCGCTGCGGAAAACCCTGCTCGAGATGGCGCTGGCGCTGCTCCAGGTAGCGCTCGCGGTCCAGGCCCAGCAAGCGCCGCGGGAATCAGCTGCGCGAGCTCGCGCAGCAGCGGCTGTCAGACGTGCCACGGCAGCGCCCGACATCTGCATAGTCACTGCCGATGCGCGAGCAGCCAGAGCGTCAGATGGCGCAGATAAGCGGCTGGTGTCGCAGCAGCGCCTGGTATTGATCGGCGGCGCGCACGCGGCCGTCGAGCGCCTCGATATCGGCCCACAGCGCGCGCAGATCGGCGCTGTCGCGCGCGATCGTATAGGCGCGCGCGACCGCCACCGGCATCCGCGTCCGGTCTGCTCGCGCGCATTGCATCAGCAGCGCCGGGCCGACGCGGTTGACCAGGCTGTTGGTGATGGCGGTGATGATGATCTGCGCTGCGCAGACGGTGGTGCTCGATGCGCTCGGCATAGCGACGGCGCAGCGCCTCGCGGAAAATAGCGCTGCAGCTCGCGCGCCAGATAGGGATCCTCGGCGCTGCCGCCTGTCGGCAAGCGCATGGTTGAGCGCGATCTTGCCGTACGCCAGCAGCAGCGCCAGCTCGGGCCGGGTGAGGCCGCGTCCCTGGCGGCGCCGCTCCTCCAGCTGCTCATCGTCGGGCAGGAACTCCACCGCGCGGTCGAGCTCGCCGTGACGCTCGAGCCAGCGCAGCAGATCGCTGATGCTCGCCGAGATCGGCCGCGCGCGCGCAGCTCCATCAGACTGATGGCCTGGCTCTGCAGATAGTTGTTGCGCAGCACCAGCTGCCGCGACCTCGTCGGTGGCGGCGCGCCAGCAGCCGATTGCGCCGCGGCGCGCGGCAGCGGGCCGCCATCCGGTGCGCATCGAGCAGGATCTTCAGATTGACCTCGACGTCGGAGGTATTGACGCCGGCGGAATTGTCGATGAAATCGGCATTGAGGCGTCCGCCGTGCGCGCGCGTATTCGATGCGGCCGCGCTGCGAGAAGCCGAGATTGCCGCCTTCACCGACCACGCAGCGCGCGCACCTCGCGGCCATCGACCCGCACGGCATCGTTGGCGCGATCGCCGATCTCGCCGTGGCGCTCGCTGGCGGCCTTCACATAGGTGCCGATGCCGCCGTTCCACAGCAGGTCGACCGCGCATGCACAGCATGCGCGCGGATGATCTCGATCGGGCGTGACGCGCCGCTTGCGGCAGGTCCAGCAGCGCCTGGGCTTCGCGCGACAGCGTCAGCGCCTTGGCGCTGCGCTCGATAGATCGCCCCGCCGCGCGAGAGCAGCGCGCGCTCGATAGTCGCTCCAGCTCGAGCGCGGCAGCCGAAACAGGCGCTGCGCGCTCGCGCGTAGCTCGCGCGCGGGTCGGGATCGGGATCGATGAAGATGTGCCGGTGGTTGAAGGCGGCCACCAGCCGGATGCGCCGCGATTGCAGCATGCCGTTGCCGAACACGTCGCCGGACATGTCGCCGATGCCGGCGACGCTGAAGGGCTCGCGCTGGATGTCGCGCCCGAGCTCGCGAAAGTGCCGTTTGACGCACTCCCAGGCGCCGCGCGCGGTGATGCCCATCTTCTTGTGGTCGTAGCCGGCCGAGCCGCCCGAGGCGAAGGCATCGCCGAGCCAGAAGCCATACTCGGCCGCGATCGCATTGGCGATGTCGGAGAAAGTGGCGGTGCCCTTGTCGGCCGCGACCACCAGATAGGGATCGTCGCCATCGAGGCGTCGCACTGCGCGCGGTGCGCTGATGCGTCCCTGCACGATGTTGTCGGTCAGGTCGAGCAGGCCGCGAATGAAGCTCTGATAGCAGTGCACGACCTCGCGCTTGCAGCGCGATCGCGCGGCGCGCGCGGCGGCAGGCGGCGCGCGACAAAGCCGCCCTTGGCGCCCGACCGGCACGATGAGCGTGTTCTTCACGTGCTGCGCTTTCATCAGCCCGAGGATCTCGGTGCGGAAATCCTCCGGCCGCTCCGACCAGCGGATGCCGCCGCGGGCGATGGCGCCCTTGCGCAGATGCACGCCCTCGACGCGCGGGCTGTGCACGAAGATCTCGAAGGCCGGCCGCGGCTGCAGGCAGGCCCGGGAATCGCGCCGGGATCGAGCTTGAGCGACAGCCAGCTGCGCGGCTGTGCCGTCGGCGTCGCGCACGGAAATAGTTGGTGCGCAAGGTGGCGCGGATCACGGCGAGAAAGGCGCGCAGGATGCGATCCTCATCGGCGCTGCTGACGTCGCCGATCGCGCGCGCGCACGTGCTGCTCGAGCTGACGCGCGCGCGTCGCCGAGTCGCGGCGCGACGCCTGGGCGTGAGGCGCTGCTCGAACAGCTGCCACCAGCGCGCGGGCGGTGGCGGCATGCGCGGCCAGCACCCGCTCCATGTAGCTCTGGCTGAAGGGAATCCCGGTCTGCAGCAGATAGCGGCAGCAGGCGCGCAGCACCGTCACCTGGCGCGCCGCAGCTCGCACGGCGATCAGCAGGCGATTGAAGCCGTCATCGTCGAGCTCGCCGGCGCGCACGGCCCGAAATGCGGCGATCAGCTCGCGCGCCGACGCGCGCCGAGGCCACCGGAGCGCGCGGTGCGTAGTGCTCGAGCTCGAAGTCCTGGATCCAGACGCTGCGCGCCATCGGGCCAGCTCGAGCCGGTAGGGACGCTCGGCGATCACCCGCAGCCCGAAGTGCTCGAAGCGTCGGCAGCACCTCGGAGACCGACAGCGCCTCGCCGCGGCGCAGGATGCGCAGGTGAACGCGCTCGATGCGCCTGCGCGGCCGGACGGTAGAGGCGCAGCTGCATCGTGCTCCGGCGCGGTGTCGAGCCTTCGAGGTCGCTCGATGTCGTCCACGCGCGAGCGCGGCATCGACATCCTGGCGATAGGAAGCGGGAAAGCTCGGCGCCATAACGGCGCTCGAGCTCGACGGCGCGGCGCTTCGCCGAAGCGCGCGCGCAGCGCCGCGCGCAGCCGATCGCGCCAGGAAATCAGTGCCGCGGCGATCTCGCTGCTCGAGCCGCTCGACCTGCACCTCGCGGGCGTGCCGCTCGGGTCGACCCGCACCAGGACGTGCAGCTGCGCGAGCGGCTCCTCACCGAGCGTGCAGGCTCGAGTCCAATTCCGTGCCGTGCAGAGCGCCGCAGCAGCAGTCGCTCGATGCGCGGCTCGGACATCGGCGTCGCAACGCTCGCGCGGCACGAACACCAGGCAGGACCAGAAGCGCTGGAATTCGTCGCGCCGCAGGATCAGCCGCACGCGTGCGCGCTCCTGCAGCGACAGCACGCGCGCGCAGCAGCGCACCAGATCGGCGACGCTGGCCTGAAACAACTCATCACGCGGCAGCGTCTCGAGGATCTGCACCAGGCGCTTGCCGTCGTGACTGTCGGGCGTGAACGGAAAATGCTCGATCACGCGCGCAGCTTAGGCGCAGCCACGGCACCTGACGCGGGTCGGCGCGATAGGCGCTGGAATGGTCCACAGGCCGAGGATGCGCGTCTCGCCGATCGACGCGGCCGCGCGGCATCGAAGCGCTTGACGCCGACGTAGTCGAGATAGCCGGGCCGGTGCACGGTCGAGCGGAGCGTTGGCCTTGGTGATCACCAGCAGCTCGTGCGAGCGCAGCGCCCGGCGGATGTTGGCGGCGGCACGCCGCTGTCCTGCGCGCGATGCCGGCGCCGGCGGCGCAGCAGTCCGAGGCCGGTGCCGGCAACGGGCTGCAGCCGCAGCCGGCCGGCCGCGCCGCTGCAGCGCGATATTCGCGCATAGCCGAGGAAGGTGAAGTGGTGCGCCTCCATGTATTGCAGCAGCGCGCGGCTCTCGGCAATCGACTTCGGGCGGCAGGGGCGGCGGATGCCGGTTGATGTCGGCGCACAGCCGCAGCAGCGCCTGGTGCGCATGCGCTGCCAATCGCGCAGGCGCGGCGCAGATCCGCGAGCGCCGCCGCAGCGCGCTGCAGCAGCGTGCGTCGCATTCGGCCTGTCGCGCGAGGCGCATCGATGCGCAGGTACTGCCACGATTCGCGCGGCCGCCGCACTGCGGGCGCTCGTGCAGATCCTGGCCTCCGTGAGCGAACGGCAGCCGGCCCACGCGCATCGCGCTGCACGCGCAGGATCGGATGCACATGCAGCTGCAGCGCCAGCCTGCGCCGCGCCAGCACCATGCTGCACGCGTGTCGACCAGAAAGGGCATGTCCTCGCTGACCAGCTGACACGAGCATGGCCGCGGCGCGCGTCTCGGAGCGCGCAGCACCCGCAGCAGCGCTGGTCCGGGCGCCGGCGCACGGCCGAAGTCCAGCTGCGCGGCGCAGGCCTGCGCGCAGCGTGCCGTGATCGAGCTCGCGCCACTCCTCCGGCGGGCAGCGATTCACGCCAGGCGGCCAGCAGCGCGCAGCAGACGCGGCGCGGTCGAGCGGCCGGCGCGCGCCGCGCAGCGCTCATTCGGCCGCTCGAGATCGGCGATCACGGCGCCGAGGAAGCGCACGGCCTCGCCGCCGGTGACGACCCGATGGTCGAAGGTCAGCGACAGCGGCATGCGCCGGTGGATCGCGACCCTGCCCTCGACCGCGAGCACATCGTCGCGTACCCGGCCGGTACCGAGGATCGCGACCGCCGGCGGCACCACTACCGGCGTGGCGTAGCGTCCGGCCATCATGCCGAAATTGGACAGCATGAAAGTGAAATTGCGCAGCTCCTCGCTCTTGACGGTGCGCTCGCGCGCCGCGCGCTTGAGCCGGTCCAGTTCGCTGCGCAGCGCGGCGCCATCGAGCCGCTCGACATGGCGGATGACCGGCACGAGCAGCCGTCGGCGGTATCCACGGCGATGCCGACGTGCACATGCTCGAACAGCGGCGAGCTCTGCGAATCCGCGTCGTACCAGGCATTGAGCCCCGGCTCGGCACGTATGCCGGCCGCGATCGCGCGCAACACCCGCGCGGTGTAGTCGTTGCCGCGGCGCCAGCGATGCAGATCGGCGTCGTCGAACACCGAGCAGTCCATGACGCTGTCGCGCGAGAGGCTCATGCTCTGCGCCATGGTCCGCCGCAGACTGCGCAACGCCTCGAACGTCCGCCGGCTGCTCGCCCGGCGCACTCAAAGGTGCCGGCGCCGCGACCTCGGCGCTCGCCGCGCTGCGGTGCCGGCAGCGCAACCGCCATGACGTCATCGATGGTGATGAGACCATCGCGGCCGCTGCCCTTGACGTTGCCCAGATCGATTCCCAGGCTGCGCGCCAGGGCGCGCGCGGCCGGCACCGCGCGAGCTCGCGGTATGGTGACGGCATTGGCGGCCTCGAGTGCGGCGCTGCCGGCGTAGTCGTCGACCGCCGGCGGCATGTGGCCGACGACGGTGCCGGAATCCTCGGCGGTGGGCGCTGGCCCATCGACTTCGAATTCGATCAGTGGTGCGCCGATTTCAATGCGATCACCCGGCTGCGCGTGCAGCGCCGTGATAATGCCGCTGACCGGGGAGGGCACCTCGACCACCGCCTTGGCCGTCTCCACCGACAGCATGGGCGCGTCGACCTCAATGCGTTCGCCTACCTGCACATGCCATTGCAGCACCTCGGCTTCCGACAAGCCTTCTCCCAGATCGGGCAATTTGAACACCGTCATGTCTGCGTGCCTCAATCCGCCATGGTGGCCCGGATGCCGTCCACGATGCGTGCGACCCCGGGAATATAGTCATGCTCCAACCGGTAGAGCGGCATGATCGTGTCGTAGCCGGTCACGCGCCGGATGGGCGCGTGCAGATCGTACAGCGCCTGCTCGGCGACGGTGGCGGCGATCTCGGCGCCCAGGCCCACGTTGCGCGCAGCCTCGTGGACGATCAGCAAGCGACCGGTTTTGAACACCGAATCAAGGATGGTCTCAAAGTCGATCGGCGAGAGCGTACCGACGTCGATGACCTCGCAGCTCACTCCCTCAGCGGCCATCTGCTGGGCGGCTTTGAGGCTGTCCACGGTCATTGCGCCCCAGGTCACGAGCGTGATATCGCCGCCCTCGCGCAGCACGAAGCAGTCGCCCAGCGGCAGCGCCTGCCCATCGTCGGCGACATCCTGCTTGGCATAACGATACAGCCGCACCGGCTCGAGAAATATCACCGGGTCGGGATCGCGGATCGCCGCCAGCAGCAGGCCGTAGGCGCGTGCCGGCGAGGAAGGGCAGACCACGCGCAGGCCCGGGTGATGACACAGCAGCGCCTCCAGGCTCTCGGAGTGGTGCTCGGGCGCATGAATGCCGCCGCCATGCGGCATGCGCATGACCAGCGGGCAGGTCAGACGGCCGCGGGTGCGGTTGCGCAAGCGCGCCATATGGCTGGCGATCTGATCGAGCGCCGGATAGATGAAACCCATGAACTGGATTTCAGCGATCGGCTTGAGACCCTGCGCGGCCATGCCGATCGCGGCACCGGCAATGAGCCCCTCGGCCAGCGGCGTATCCTGCACGCGCGCCTTGCCAAAACGCTGCTGCAGACCCGCGGTGGCACGAAACACCCCGCCGTTGGTGCCGACGTCTTCCCCCAGCACGATCACCGACGGGTCCCGTGCCATCTCCCAGGCGTGCGCCATGTTGATGGCCTCGACCATCGTCATCTTCGCCATCAGGCCGGTCCTTTTCTTCTAAGGCCTAAGCGTTGCGTAGCGGCGTGCGTCTTCGCGCTGTGCGCGCAGCGCCGCCGGAAGCTGCGCGTAGAGGTAATCGAACATGGAGTCGCTCGACTGCTTGGGCGTCGCCAGATACTGCTTGACCGCGGTATCTACCGCCTCGCTGCACTCGCGGCGCAGGCTCTGTTCAGCGGCCTCGTCCCAAAGCCCCCGCGCTTCGAGGAACGAGCGCATGCGCGCGATCGGCTCCAGCCGCCGAGCCGCCTCGACCTCATTGGCAGCGCGGTAGCGGGTCGCGTCATCGGAAGTAGTGTGATCGCTGAGGCGGTAGGTCAAAGCCTCGATGACGGTCGGGCCGCCGCCGCCGCGCGCGCGCGCGAGCGCTTCGGCGACGGTCTCGTGCACGATCAGCACGTCGTTACCGTCGACCTGCATGCCCGGAATGCCGGCGGCGATGGCCTTTTGCGCCAAGGTCTGCGCCGCGGTCTGAGCCGACACCGGTACCGAGATGGCCCAGCGGTTATTGACGATCACGCACACCAGGGGCAGCTTCTTGGCGCCGGCGAGATTCAGGGCCTCGTAGAACGCACCCTGCGAGGTGCCGCCGTCGCCGACGAAGGCCAGAGCGCAACGGGCCTCGCCGCGGATCTGGAATGCGAGTGCCGCGCCCGCGGCATGCGGCATCTGTGAGCCGATCGGCACGCAGAACGGAAAATCCTGCGGCGCGCGCAGGTACATGGTGCCGCGCTCATCACCCCCCCAATACAGCAGGATGTCGAGCATGTCGACGCCACGCCAGAATTTGCTGCCCACTTCCCGATAGACGGTGAACAGTACGTCCTCGGCGCGCATGGCCGCGCCGGCGCCGACATGCGTCGCCTCATGCCCCAGGCATGAGGGATAGGTCCCGAGCTTGCCGGTGCGCTGCAGGTTTACCGCCTTGGCGTCGAACATCCGCGCCCGCACCATCACGCGATACAGTCTCTGCAGCAGTTCGGTATCGCGGGCGAACTCAGGCAGCGGACCGCATAGCGTGCCGTCGCTGGCGAGGCAACCCCGATAGGGGATCTCGAATCGGGCCACGACCGCGTCCTGAGTCATGGACAGAATCGTAGCATTGAACGCCCCGGGGTTTTAACGCGTGCCGCGGCCGCTTTCCGGCCGCGATTCATTCGCTGTCGGCTTCGCCCGCGGGTCGCAGCCGCTGATCGAGACGCGCAATCAATGTCTGCAACTGTTTGAGCAGCTGCTGTCGTTCCACCGCGGGTATGGGATCGAATATAGCCCGGGTGTGTGCCGCCGTTTGCGGCAGCAGTGCCAGGACCAGCGCCTCGCCGGCCGGGGTAATGCGCAGGATGGTCCGGCGCCGGTCCTGCTCGCTGCCCACGCGAGTAATCAGGCCGCGCTCGTTCAGGCTATCGGCCACGCGCGTCATGTTGGCAGCACTCTGCGCCACCGAGGTACATAGCTCGCCGGGATGAGCAACGCCGTCGGGCTGAGAGAACAACATCATCAAGCTGCGGAAATCGGTCTCATTCAAGTCGTGCGGCCGCAGCAGCTGCTCCAGCAGCGCCGATATCTCCCGTCCCAGCAGCACCATCAATCGCAGCGCCACGGTCTCGGTCACCGGCATGCCCCGCAGCCGCGCCGCGATGCGCCCGGTGGTCGCCTCGATATCGGCGGCACGCTGTTTCAGGCGTCCTGGGATGGGTGGGGATGGGGGACTCACGGCGTTATTTTATCGTTGAAATGTTCAGTCCGTAATGTTTCCGCACGAGGCTCCGGGGAGGCTCAGCCGCGACGCGCTCTGGCCAGGTAGTCCGGCGTCTGCATCTCGATCAGGCGGCTGGCGGTGCGCTGGAACTCTTTTTGCAAGCGCCCGGCAGGGTAGAGCTGGGCCGGCGCGGTAGCCGCCGACAGCACGAGCTTGGTGCCCTGGTCATAGAATTCGTCGACCAGGGCGATGAAGCGGCGGGCGGCATCGTCCTGTTCCGGCGCCTCGAACACCGGCACGTTGCTGACCAGCACCGTGCGGAATTCCTGCGCCAGTTCGAGGTAGTCATTCTGACTGCGTGAGCCTTCGCACAAGCTGGCGAACTCGAACCAGACCACGTCGGCGCGGCAACCCAGAGTGCTTACACTGCGGCCCAGCAGCCTGATGTCAGTGCCGCTCGCGCGCTGTCCCGCGGTCAATTCGCTGAACAAGCGCTGCAATCGCGCGTCACTGTCCGCGGCGCGGCTGTCGAGATAGATCGGGGCTCGCTGCAGCTGGCGCAGCCGGTAGTCGGTGCTGCCCGCCAGCGGGCATTGTTCGAGCTCACGTTCCAGCAGTGCAATCGTGGGCAGGAAGCGGCTGCGCTGCAGCCCGTCGCGATACAACTCGTGCGGTGCGAGGTTCGAGGTGATCACCAGCGCGACCTCATGACGCAGCAGCGCCTCGAATAGCGCGCCGAGGATCATCGCGTCGGCGATATCACTGACGTATAGCTCATCCAGGCACAGCACACGAATCTGCCTTGACAGCTGCAGCGCCAACGTTTCGAGCGGCGAGGGCCGGGCGCGCAGTTGCGCCAGCTGCTCGTGCACGTCGCGCATGAAGTGATGAAAATGACTGCGCCGGCCGGCCAGCGGCGGCAAACTGTCGTAGAACAGGTCGAGCAGCATGGTCTTGCCGCGGCCGACGCCGCCGTACAGGTAGATACCGCGCGAACCGGGGGATTGCGGCCGCCGCACCCAGGCCGCCGGTAGCAGCCGTCGCCACCGCCCGCGCCGGGTTGCCGGCAGCAGACGCGTGCGCAATGCCTCCAGGTGCTCAAGTGCCGCGCTCTGTGCCGCATCGGCTTGATAGCCGCGCGCGCGCAGTTCGCCCGCATAACGCTCATGCAGCGTGCCGGCGCTCACGTATCGGGCTTCAGTCCGGCCAGATCCGGCTCGCCCAGCTGCGTGAGCAAAGCAGCGCGCGCGGCGTCGCGCAGCGCCACCGCGTCCTCGCCAGCGCCCGGCACGGCCGCGAGCACCTGCACGTCAATCGATCCCGGGTGCGGCAGGGCATGTCCGGGCGGCAGGCAGGCGCGCGTGCCCCGTATTGCCACCGGGAACACGCTCATGTCGGCGCGCGCGGCGGCGGCGAAGGCGCCGATATGGAAGCCCAGCAATCCCAGCTGTTCGCTGAACGTGCCTTCCGGGAAGAACACCAGAGCCTTGCCGTGCTCGGCCTCACGTATCAGGCGGCGTGCATCCTGGCCGCGGCGCCGGTGGTTGTGCCGCTCGACGAATTCGGCGCCGATGCGCCGCAGTAGAATCCCGGCCAGGGGCACCGAGGACATTTCGCGTTTGATGACGAAACTGAAATTCGGCGGCAGGGCCGCTGCCAGCACCACCCCGTCGAGATAACTGGAGTGGTTCGCCACCACCACGCAAGGGACCTGAAGCCGCTCCAATCCACGGATGCGCAGGCGCATGCCGATCAGTTTCAGGACGCTCCCGGCCAGGGCGCGCACGATGGCGCGCCGGCGCACGAGCGAAGGAGTCAGCAGCAGCACCGGCACGGCCGTTGCCGCCAGCACCAGGAACAGCAGCCAGGCGTACAGTCCATAGGCGAGGTGCAAGAGCGAACTGCCCCCGATTTGCGGCGGATCTGTCATTGGACAGGATCTTTGGATGTGATGCAGTTCTCTTTATGTTAACGGTCCGGCGCGCCTGTGAGGGTCATCACATCGAAGCGCCGCCGAAGCTCAGCATACTGCCGCGACCAGAAGTGCACCGATGTTCAGGATATTGCATTGACCAGACAGGCAACAGTGACAGTCGCGAATGCCAGCAAGGATCCGGTCGATCCGCTCATTACGCGCTTTCTCGACGCGGTATGGATGGAGCGCGGCCTGTCGTCCAATACTCTGGCCGCCTATCGTGCCGATCTGGTCGCGCTGGCGCGTTGGCTGCTCGCACATCACGTGGCACTGCCGAAGACCGGTCGCGCCGATCTGATGGATTTCATTGCCGCGCGCGTGCATGGTGGTGCCCGACCGCGCTCCACGGCGCGGCAGCTGTCGTCGTTTCGCCGATTTTTCCGCTATTTGATTCGCGAAGGGCTGATAGCAGAAGATCCCACCGCGCAGATTGCAATGCCCAAGATCGGCCGCTCGCTGCCGCGTTCATTGAGCGAAGCGGAAGTCGAGGCTTTGCTCGCGGCCCCGGTGGTCGCCGATGCGCTCGGTCATCGTGACCGCACCATGCTCGAGGTGTTGTACGCCACGGGCTTGCGCGTGTCGGAACTGGTTCATCTCAAGCTCGGTCAGGTCAATATGGTTCAGGGCGTGATCCGAGTGCTCGGCAAGGGCAATCGTGAGCGCCTGATCCCGCTCGGCGAGGAAGCCGTGCGCTGGCTCAAGACTTTCATCGACGGCGCGCGCGCCGACATACTGCTGGATCGCAGCACCGATTTTCTGTTCCCGACCCGCCGTGGCGATCGCATGACGCGCCAGGCGTTCTGGCACATCATCAAACGCTATGCCCGCAAGGCCAGCGTCGATCGCGATCTCTCGCCCCATACCCTGCGGCATGCGTTCGCCACCCACCTGCTCAACCACGGCGCCGACCTGCGCGTGGTGCAGATGCTGCTGGGACACAGCGATCTGTCGACCACGCAGATATATACCCACGTGGCGCGCGAGCGCCTGAAAGAGCTGCATTCCGGCCACCATCCGCGCGGCTAGCGCCCCCCGACCGGCGGCACCGGCGACGTGATATTATTGGACCCATGAAGCCCCCTTACCATAGCTCGATCCGAGCCGTTCTGGCGGTGCTCACTCTGGCGGTCGTGAGCGCCTGGGCTGATGACACCCAGAGTGTGGCGAAGGCAGTGGAAGCCAACCCATCGCTGGTGTCCAACGCGACAGCGGCGGCGACCCGCATTCCCGGGGTAAAGAAAGAGGATATCCGGCCCGACGCCCGTGGCCGGTGTGTTCGAGGTGCGGCGCGGTGCCGACATCGTCTACATGTCCGGCGATGGCCAGTACGTCTTCACCGGTGACCTCTACAACGTGTCGACCAAAAACAATCTGACCGAAGCCCACCGGCGGCTGTTGCGTCAGAAACTCATCGAGGCGATTCCCGAATCGCAGATGGTGATTTTCTCCCCGCCGCAGCCGAAGTACACGGTCACCGTGTTCACCGACGTCGATTGCGCCTACTGCCGCGAGTTGCACCGCCAGATCGCCGACTACAATCGTCTCGGCGTGCGTGTGCGTTACATCTTTTTCCCGCGCACGGGACCCAACACCGCATCCTGGCACAAGGCCGAGCAGGTCTGGTGTTCCGCGGATCGCAAGGCGGCGCTGACGCGCGCCAAGCTCGGCGAGGCACTGGATGCCAAGCCTTGCGGGGCGACGCCGGTGGCACAGGAGTACGAACTCGGCAAGGCGATTGGCCTCGAGGGCACGCCCGGCATCGTGGCCGCCAACGGTGCCATGGTCGGCGGCTACCTGTCGCCGCAGGCCCTGCGTTGACGAGCTGTCGCAGCAGAGCGCGACGCCGCAGACCTCGGTACAGTGAGACTCAGCGCTCCAGCAGCTTGAGCTTATCGGGCTTGCCTTCCCATTCCTTGGCATCCGCCGGCGCAGGGCCTTTTTCCGTTATCGCCGGCCATTGCTTGGCCAATTCGGCATTGAGCTGTTTGAACGGCTCCTGCCCCGCCGGTATTTCCTCCTCCGAGTAGATCGCCTCCACCGGACACTCCGGTTCGCACAAGGTGCAGTCGATGCACTCGTCCGGGTCAATGACCAGGAAGTTCGGGCCTTCCCGAAAGCAATCAACCGGGCAGACCTCCACGCAGTCCATGTACTTGCACTTGATGCAGCTTTCCGTCACGACGAAGGTCATTGGTGCTCCGAGCCGATACCAGGGGTCTTCAGGGCGCCCCTCGCGGGGCCGCATATTGTGCCAAAGGTCACCCGGCGCTTAAAGCTCCGGCTCAGCCTGCCAGCGGACGCTCGATATCGCTGAAGTGCAGCGAGTCGATCCCGGCGCGGCGATCCTCGAAATAACAGCGCAATGCGAACGAAATACTCGGGAAGGCGATGGCATCCCACGGAATCTGCGCTTCTTCGTACATATTACATTCGAGGCTCTCGGCGCCCACGCCGTAGTGACCGTCAATCAGGCGGGCGCGGAAGTTCACGTGCACCTGGGCGGCGTGCAGCAGGTGACTGATCGACAGCAGCGAACCGATCTCGACCCGCGCCAGGGCCTCTTCCAACGATTCGCGCGCCGCAGCGGCCTGCAGCGACTCACCGTTTTCCATGAAACCGGCAGGGGTGGTCCAGAAGCCGCGGCGTGGCATGATCGCGCGCCGGCACAGCAGTATACGGCCCTGCCACTCCGGAACGCAGCCGACCACCACGCGCGGGTTCTCGTAATGAACATGGCCGCAGGCAGTGCAGACAGCACGCGGCAGGTTGTCACCGGCCGGTATACGGTGTTCAACCGGATGGCCACAGTCTGGGCAAAATTTAATCATCGATTCAGGTATCCTACCCGCACCGACACAAGCTCTGTAGCGGAGCTTGCAAGGGCCTCGTGGCGGAACTGGTAGACGCAGTCGACTCAAAATCGACCGGGCTTGCCCATCTCGGTTCGACTCCGAGCGAGGCCACCATCAAACGCAGCGATTTCGATTACCCACTGCCGCCCGAATTGATCGCGCAGGCACCGTTGCCGCAACGTTCGGCGAGTCGACTGCTGGTGCTCGACGGCGGCAACGCCCGCTGGAGCGACCACCGCATCGATCAGTTGCCCGCGCTATTGCGCGCCGGCGACCTGCTGGTGTTCAACGATACACGGGTAATTCCAGCTCGATTGCCGGCGCGCAAAACCACTGGCGGACGCATCGAGATTTTTCTGGAGCGCGCGCTGCCGCAAAACCAGGCACTGGTGCAACTGCGCGACAGTAAATCGGTGCGGGTAGGTACATCACTGCACACGGCCGGCGGCCCGGTGCAAATCCGCGCGCGCCGCGGCGAGCTCTGGCAGGTTGAGCTGCCGTCGCCGGCGATCGGCTTTTTTGAGCAGCATGGCCAGGTGCCATTGCCGCCCTATATCCGGCGCGCGCCGCAGCCCGCCGACCGCGAACGCTACCAGAGTCTTTGGGCGCGCGTGCCAGGCGCGGTGGCCGCGCCGACCGCCAGCCTGCATTTCGACGCCGAGCTGCTGCAAGCTCTGGCATCACGTGACATCGAGCGCGCCTGGGTGACGCTGCACGTGGGAGCGGGCACATTCGCACCGGTGCGCGGCGAGGATCTGGATCACCATCAGCTGCACAGCGAGTGGTATGCCATCGGCGCCGAGACCGTGACCGCGATCGAGCGCACGCAACACCGAGGCGGTCGCGTGGTGGCCGTAGGCACCACGGTCACGCGCGCGTTGGAATCGGCGGCGCAGCCGGACGCCACGCTCACGGCCGGCGCGGGCGAGTCGGCATTGTTCATCCGTCCGGGGTATCGTTTCCGGGTGATCGATGCCCTGCTGACCAACTTTCATCTGCCGCAATCGACCTTGCTGATGCTGGTGTCGGCGTTTGCCGGCCGCGAGAGCGTGCTCGCCGCTTATGGGCACGCGATCGCTGAACGCTACCGCTTCTTCAGCTACGGCGATGCCATGCTGGTGTTTCCGCAGCCGCAGGCGCGCGGCGCCTCATGAGCGCTGCGGATTCGGGGCTGCAGTTCGAGGTGCTGGCGCGCGACGGGGCGGCACGCACCGGCCGGCTGCGCCTGCCGCACGGCGTGGTGGAAACCCCGGTATTCATGCCGGTCGGCACCTACGGTACGGTCAAGGGCATGGCGCCGGAGGAACTCGAGGGGCTGGGCACGCAGATCCTGCTCGGCAACACTTTTCACCTGATGCTACGTCCGGGGGCCGACATCGTCGGCCTGCACCGCGACGGCCTGCACGGCTTCATGGGCTGGCAGCGACCGATTCTGACCGACTCCGGCGGCTTTCAGGTCTTCAGCCTGGCGCAATTACGTCAAATCGATGAGGACGGCGTGCGTTTCCGCTCCCCGGTGGACGGCGCGGCGGTGCACATGCGTCCCGAAGACGCCATGGAGGTGCAGCGCGCCCTGGGCTCGGATATCGCGATGGCATTCGATGATTGCACCGCTTATCCCGCTTCAGAGGATCAGGCGCGCGAATCGATGCAGCGCTCCATGCGTTGGGCGATGCGCAGCTACGATCACTACTACCGCGATGCGCAGGCCCCAGGCAATCTGTTTGCAATCGTGCAAGGCGGCATGTACGAGTCCTTGCGGCGCGAGTCGCTCGACGCGCTCGCGCAGCGCGATTTCCCCGGTTACGCCGTGGGTGGCCTGGCCGTCGGGGAATCCGAGGACGAACGACTGCGGGTGCTGCAGGCGGTGGCGCCGCAGCTGCCGCCCGATCGCCCGCGCTATCTCATGGGTGTGGGCTATCCCCATGACATCGTCGCCGCGGTGGCGTGCGGCATCGACATGTTCGACTGCGTGATGCCCACGCGGCACGCGCGCAACGGCCACCTGTTCACGGCCGCGGGCATCATCAATATCCGCAATGCCGTGCATGCGCGCGACACCGGACCCATCGATCCCGCCTGCGGCTGCTCGACCTGCGCCCGCTATTCACGCGCCTACCTGCGGCACCTGGATAGTTGCAAGGAAATCCTCGGCGTCCGGCTGGCCACCCTGCACAACCTGCACTTCTATCTGCAGCTCATGCGAGAGATTCGCGGCGCCATTGCCGCCGGGTGTTTTGCGGCGCTGGCGGCACGGATCCTGGCAACCCCCCGGCGCTTTACGGTGCCTGTGGCATAATGCCGCCCCCTTGCGGTCGCCCGGCAACGGATTGAGCGGCGCAGGCAATACAGGTGGCTCGATGGCAGGCATGAGGCAAGCATGAGTTTATTGGTCAGCGATGCGTACGCACAGAGCGCCGGCGGCCCACTGAGCGGCGGTGGGCTCGGCTTCAACATCCTTCTGGTGGTCTTCGTCGCGGTGTTCTATTTCCTGATGATCCGCCCGCAGCAGAAGCGGATGAAGGACCAGCAGGCCATGCTCTCGCGGCTGGCCGCAGGCGATGAGGTGGTCACCAGCGGCGGCCTACTCGGGCGCATCACCGAGGTCAATGACACCTTCATAACGCTGGAGATCGCCGAGGGCGTGCGCATCAAGGTGCAGAAGACCCAGATCACGCAGCTGATGCCCAAAGGCACGCTCAAGAGCGCCTGAGCGCGCGCGAGCCCATCGAATGCTGGATTTTCCGCGTTGGAAGTACGTGCTGGTGGCGCTGGTGATGCTGATCGCGGCGCTGTTCGCAGTGCCGAACGTGTTTGGCGAGGACCCGGCATTGCAGGTCGAGCGCAAGAACCGCGCGCCGATGGATGATTTCGCGCGCCAGTCGATCGAGGAACTGCTGCGCAAGCAACAAATCGTCATCAAGCGCGATTACCTCGACGCCGGTCGTCTGATCCTGGCCTTCAATGATGTCTCGGCGCAGCTCAAGGCGCGCGATACCGTGGAGGCGACGCTCTCGGATGTCGATCGCTCGGCGCTATCCAACGCGACGCGCGCGCCCGCCTGGATGCGCAAGATGGGCCTCAAAGCCATGCCGCTGGGACTGGATCTGCGCGGGGGTCTCTACCTGCTCTATCAGGTCGACATCAACGGCGCCGTGACCCAGCTGCTCGAAAGCTACCAGCAGAGCTTCCAGCGCGCCCTCACCGAGGCCAAGCTGCCGGTCGGTGACATCACCACACTCAACTCCGGTACCGGCGGTCTGGCCGACGGACTTCGGATTACGCTGCCGGCGGGCAGCGACAGCAGCGCGGTCATGGCGGCGCTCAAGAAGGTAGACAACAGCCTCAATTTCCACACCTCCGGCAGCGCCGAAGCACCGGCGGTCGACATGATAATGACGCCGGCCCAGATCAAGGCGCGCGAGGACTACGCCCTGGAGCAAAACCGCACCACGCTCATGAATCGAGTCAATGAGCTGGGGGTGTCGGAGCCGATCGTGCAGCGCCAGGGCCTGGATCGCATCAACGTGCAATTGCCAGGCGTGCAGAACTCGGCTGAGGTCAAGGATCTGCTCGGCAAGGTCGCGACCCTCGAGTTCCGGCTGGTGGATACGCAGGACAACCCCGTGCAGGCGCAGCAGAGCGGGCATGCGCCCCTGGGCAGCAAGCTCTACAAACGCAAGGACGGTTCGCCCATCCTGCTCAAGCGCGACGTCGTGGTCACCGGCGATGAGCTGACCCAGGCCACGTCAACCACGACCCAGGAAGGGCCCGCGGTGTCGATCAAGCTCGATGCCCGCGGTGCCGAATCCATGCAGCGCACCACGCGGCTGAACGTCAACAAACCGCTGGCCGTGGTCTATATCGAGAAGAGCCGCCGGCAGGTGGACCTCAACGGCCAGAAGGTCGAGCGCGAGACCACCACCGAAACCGTCATCAACGTGGCGACCATTCGTGGCGTGTTCGGCCCGCAGTTCGAGGTCACCGGACTGACGATCGGCGAGGCGCGCGATCTGTCGCTGCTGCTGCGCTCCGGATCGCTGGCCGCGCCGGTCGACGTGGTCGAGGAGCGCGCCATCGGACCAAGCCTCGGTCAGGAAAATATCGACAAGGGCGTGCACGCGCTCGAGATCGGCATGCTGGCGGTATTCGTGTTCATGGCCCTGTACTACCACGCCTTCGGGCTGGTGGCCGATGCGGTACTGCTGGCCAACGTGGTGTTGCTGACGGCACTGCTGTCGATGCTGCGCGCCTCGTTGTCCCTGCCAGGCATCGCCGGCATCATCCTGACGGTGGGTATCGCCGTGGACGCCAACGTGCTGATCTACGAGCGCATCCGCGAGGAACTGCGCAACGGCGTGTCGCCGCAGGCTGCCATTCGCGCCGGCTTCGACAAGGCTTTTTCGGCCATTCTCGATTCGAACGTCACGGCGCTGATCGCCGGACTTGCGCTGTGGGTAATCGGTACCGGCGCGATCCGCGGCTTCGCAATCGTGCTGACCCTGGGGATCGCGACCTCGATGTTCACCTCGCTCATGGGCAGCCGGGCGCTGATCTCATTGATATATGGCGGCCGGCGTAAGGTCGCGCAGCTTTCGATTGGTTGATCAGACTTAAGGATTAGGCCGTGGAATTTTTTCATCGCGCTACCAGTTTCCCGTTCATGTCCACCCGCAAGGTGTGGTACGGGCTGTCCGCGGTCCTGATCCTGATTTCAATCGCCTCGTTGTTTACGCGCGGACTGAACCTCGGCGTCGACTTCACCGGTGGTGTGACGGTGCAGGCGAGCTTTCCGTCGGCGGTCAATCGCGATGCCGTGAGCGCCGCGCTGGTGTCGGCAGGCTATGCCGATCCCCAGGTCACGATCTTCGGCACCTCTCGTGAGATCGCCATTCGCTTGCCGCCGACCAAGGAGAATACCGAAGCGGTGCGTGCACGGCTGGAGCAGATCCTGCAAGGGGTGGATGCCGGGGCCGAAATCCGCCAGGTCGAGGTCATCGGACCGCAGGTGGGCGGTGAATTGCAGCGCAGCGCGGTGAAGGCCCTGACGGGGACCCTGTTGCTGATCTTTGGTTATATTGCGCTGCGCTTCCACACCTGGCGCCTGTCGTTGGGCGCCATCCTGGCGGTATTGCACGACCCTATCCTGGTGCTCGGCGCGTTTTCGCTCACCCGCACCACTTTCGATCTCACGGTGGTCGCGGCCATGCTGGCCGTGATCGGCTACTCGCTCAACGATACGGTCGTGGTGTTCGACCGCATTCGCGAGCGCTTTCACGGCAGCCGCCGGCTGCAGCCGGTGCTGGTGCTGGACCAGTCGATCAACCAGACCCTGTCGCGAACCATCATGACCAAGGTGGTGACGCTGATCGTGGTGGTGGCGTTGTACGCGTTGGGTGGTCCGGTGCTGCGCGGCTTCTCCGAAGCACTGATCATCGGCATCCTGGCCGGCACTTACTCCTCGATCTACATCTCCAGTGCCGTGGCGCTGGACTGCGGCCTCAAGGCCGAGCATCTGTTGCCTTCTTCCGTCAAGCGACCGGTCGACAGCATGCCGTGAGGCGTCGCGGTGCGCCCACGGGCTGGTGATGCTGTCACTGCTGGCACAACCCGACAGCGCCGTGGCGCTGGCGACGCTGTCGCTGCTCGAAATCGTGCTCGGCGTCGACAACCTCGTAGTGCTGTCGATATTCGTGGGTCAGTTGCCGCCCACGCGCCAGCGCGCCGGCCGTCTCATCGGCCTGTCGCTGGCAATGCTCACGCGCCTGGCGCTGCTGTTT
Source organism: uncultured Gammaproteobacteria bacterium (assembly GCA_963735775.1). Classification (GTDB taxonomy): domain Bacteria; phylum Pseudomonadota; class Gammaproteobacteria; order Steroidobacterales; family Steroidobacteraceae; genus FEN-1191. The sequence continues at coordinate 551,583 of CAVTMG010000002.1, forward strand.
TCCATCGTCTGGCTCACCGGGCTGCGAGCGCCGTGGTTCACGCTCCTCGGACACGGGATTTCTGCGCACGATTTGATCCTCGGCATCGGCGGCCTGATTCTGCTGGCCCAGAGCGTGACCGAGATCCACACCACGCTCGAGCGGGCGGCCGCGCCATCGACCGCGCGTGTGCGTGCGCGCCGCGGTCTGGCGGTGGTGGTGTTCCAGATCGCGCTGATCGACATCATGTTTCTCGCTCGACTCGGTGTTTACGGCGGTTGGGCTCGCACGGCCCGATCAGGATGTCCGATCATGGCCGCCGCGATCGTGATTTCGATCATGGTCATGATGTGGGTGTCGGGCCCGGTCACGGCGCTGGTCGAGCGCTATCCCACGGTCAAGGTGCTGGCGCTGGCGTTCGTGGTGCTGATCGGTTCAGCGCTCATCGGGCAGGCCCTGGGCTTCGAGATTCCCAAGGGCTACCTGTATTTCGCCATGGCGTTTGCCGTCGGCCGTCGAATTGATCAATATCCGCCTGCGCCGGCCGCCCGGGCGGCACCGCTAGGGGGGTGCCGAAGCCGATACCGGCTCGCCAGCCCCGGCACGACGCAGCCGGCTGTGCGCGTAGCCATAGCCGAAATACAGCGCGAAGCCAATTACGCTCCAGATGATCAGGCGCCACCAGGTGGCCGCCGGCAGCGAATAGGCCATGCGGCGCAGAACACCACACCCACCGTGGCCACGAACCAAACCGCTGGCACTTTGAACGGCCGCGGCAGATCCGGACGGGTGTTGCGCAATACCAGCACGCCGATGCATACCACGATAAAGGCGACCAGCGTGCCGATGGAGACCAGCTCGCCGAGGATACCGATGGGCAGCAGTCCGCCAAAGGTGGCGGCGAGCACCCCGGTAATGAGCGTTGCCACGTGCGGGGTCTTGAACCGCGGATGCACGGCGCCGAAGAACTGTGGCAGCAGGCCATCCTGCGACATCGTCAGCCAGATGCGCGCCTGCGGGATGATCATGGTGATGATGACCGAGGTCAGACCGGCCAGTGCGCCCCAGTCCACCCAGATCCGCAGCCACGCCAGCTGCTTATGTGCCTCGAGCGCGACCGGCACCGGCGCGGCATCGTTGAGTTGCGCGTACGGCACGAGCCCGGTCATTACGCTCGACATCAGTATGTACAGGACGGTACAGATCCCAAGACTGCCGAGCATGCCAATGGGGATGCTGCGCGCTGGATTCTTGGCCTCCTGCGCGACGGTCGAGACGCCGTCAAAGCCGATATAGGCGAAGAATATGATCGCCGCCGCCTGCAGCACGCCGCTCCAGCCGAATTCTCCGTATACGCCCGTGTTCTTCGGGATATAGGGCACCCAGTTGGCGGTGTTGACGTAGAAGGCGCCGAACACGATCACCGCAAGGACTATCGACACCTTGATGGCGACGATGAGGGAGTTGACGAACGCCGACTCGCGAATGCCCTTGTAGCACAAGCGCGGTGGCCAGGCCGACGATGAGTATCGCCGGCAGATTGATTAATGCGCTGGTGCGGTGAACCTGAAATCCGGTATCACCGGCCGCGAACGGCGCCGAGGTCAGCCAGGCAGGCAGGAAATTGATGCCGAAATAATCCAGCAGATTTACCGCGTAGCGGCTCCAGCCCACGGCGACCGTGGAGCACGCCATCATGTATTCGAGCACCAGGTTCCAGCCCACGAACCAGGCAATGAATTCGCCCAGGGTTGCGTAGCTGTAGGCATAGGCGCTGCCGCACACCGGCACCATGCCCACGAACTCGGAATAGCACAGGCCGGCGAACATGCAGCCGATGCCGGCGATGACGAACGAGATGACGATGGCCGGTCCGGCATGCTGGGCGGCCGCCAGGCCTGTGAGCACGAAGATGCCGGTACCGATGATGCCGCCGATGCCGAAGGCGATCAGTGCCGGAATGCCCAGTGCCCGGACCAGCGGGTTGCTCGAGGCCTCTTGCTGGTACTCCTGAATCGGCTTGGTGGCGAACAGTCCCTTCTTATTCATGAAAGTTCCTGCAAGGCAAGCTATCGGGGGCGCACTCTACACTGCGGGCTCGCGTTGCGCGTTTTCACAGATGGCGCAGGGCGTCAGGCACATGCGGCGCCATGACCTCGATCATGGCCTCGTACACTTTCGGCGCGCCGGCAACGATATTTTCTCCCAGCTGATATTCGTTGCCGCCCAGGGTACCGACGCGACCACCGGCTTCCTGGATCAATAGGGTACCGGCGGCGGTATCCCAGGGCTTGAGCCCGAATTCCCAGAAACCATCGACGCGGCCGGCGGCAACGTACGCCAGATCCAGCGCCGCCGATCCGGGGCGGCGAATCCCGGCCGTCAAACCCGCGAGCGTGCGCAGCATGGCGTAATAGTTGTCGCCGTAGGGCTCCTCCTGGCGGTAGGGGAATCCGGTCGCCAGCAGCGCACCCTCGAGCGTGCGTTGCTTGCTCACCCGCATGCGGCGGTTCTCCAGGTGCGCACCGGCGCCGCGCGCGGCCGTAAAAACTTCCTGGCGCATGGGGTCGTAGACCACGCCGATCTCGAGCCGGCCGCGCTGTTCGACCGCGATCGAGACCGCAAACACCGGAAAGCCGTGCAGGAAATTGGTGGTGCCATCGAGCGGGTCGATGATCCACACCGTGTCATGCTCGCCGCTGCGGCCGCTCTCCTCGGCCAGGATGGCGTGTTCGGGATAGTGTTTGCGCACGATGTCGATGATCTCGCGCTCGGCCGCGCGATCGATCTCGCTCACGTAATCGTTGCGGCCCTTGGAGGTGACCTCAAGGCTCTCGAGGCGCACCAGGCTGCGGACAATGATCTCGCCGGCGCGGCGGGCGGCGCGCACCGCAATATTGAGCAGGGGGTGCATGGAACGTGACTTTCAACGCTGGCAACGAGATATATCATTAGGATAACAGGTCGTGTCGAACTCCATTCGCATCGTGCTGGTTGAAACCTCGCACCCGGGCAACATCGGGGCGGCGGCGCGCGCGCTCAAGAACATGGCGCTCGAGGAGCTGGTGCTGGTGCGACCGCGCTACTTTCCGCATACGGAAGCCAGCGCGCGTGCCTCGGGTGCGGACGATCTGCTCTCGCGCGCACGCGTGGTGCAGGATCTGGCGGCGGCAGTGGCTGATTGCGGCCTGGTGCTGGCGACCACCGCCCGCGAGCGTGACCAGAATTTTCGCGTGCTGGATGCGCGTAGCGCCGCGCAGCGCCTGGTTGAAGAATCGGTGCGTCAGCCGGTGGCGGTTGTGTTCGGCGCCGAGCGCACCGGGCTTACCAACGAGGAACTCAACTGCGCGCACGCCCTGCTGCGTATCCCGGCCAATCCCGACTACGCGGCGCTCAATCTCGCCATGGCCGTGCAGATCGTCAGCTACGAGATCCTGCTGGCACGCGGCGCGATGGCGCCGCCGCCGCCGCGCCCGCCGCGCATCGCGCCGCTGGCCACACCGGAAGAAATGGAGCGCTTGTACGCGCACCTGGCCGAGGTGCTCGAGCAGATCGAGTTTCGCGATCGTACCCAGCGCGGCACGCACTTGATGAAGCGCATTCGCAGGCTTCTGCAGCGCGCCGAGCTCGATACCAATGAGGCCAATATAGTTCGCGGCATCCTCACGGCCATGCAACAGCAGCGGCGGCGCGCCGGGGCGCGCGCGTGAGTACGGTGCCGACCGGGCCAGCGTATCTGGACTACGCCGCCACCACGCCGGTGGATCCGCGCGTGGCCGCGGCCATGAGCGAATGCCTGACGCACACCGGGGTCTTCGGCAATCCGGCCTCCCAGCACTACTATGGCCGCCAGGCGCGCGCACGCGTGGAGATGGCGCGCGCGCAAGTGTCGGCGCTCATTGGCGCCGCCGCGCCACAGATCATCTGGACCTCCGGGGCCACCGAGTCGAACAATCTGGCGATTCTCGGCACCGCGCGCGCCGCGGCCAAGCTCGGCAGGCACATCGTCACGGCGCGCACCGAGCACAAGGCGGTGCTGGATCCTTGTCGCCGGCTCGAGCAGGAGGGTTTTCGCGTCACCTACCTGAGCCCTGACCGCACCGGGCTCATCGACCCGTTACAGGTGCGCGATGCCATCGGTGCCGATACCGTACTGGTGTCAATCATGCACGCCAACAACGAGATCGGTGTGTTGCAGGACATCGAGGCGATGGCGCGCCATTGCCACGAGCGCGATGTGCCGCTGCACGTGGACGCGGCCCAGAGTGCCGGTAAGATTTCGATCGACGTGGCGCGCAGCGGCGTGGATCTGCTGTCGCTGACGGCGCACAAGCTGTACGGACCCAAGGGCATCGGTGCGCTGTATGTCAATCCGCAGCGGCGCACGCGCCTGCAGCCATTGGTATTCGGCGGTGGCCACGAGCGCGGGCTGCGCTCCGGAACCCTGGCCGTGCATCAGATCGTGGGCTTCGGGCTCGCCTGTGAGCTGTGCGTCGCCGACCGCGGCGCCGACAGCGCACGCGTGGAGGGCCTGCGTGCCAGGCTATGGCAAGGCTTGCAGGCCATTGAGGGAGCATTGCTCAACGGTCACCCGACGCAGCGGGTTGCCGGCATCCTCAACGTGTCTTTCCCCGGCGTGGAGGGCGAGAGTCTGCTGCTGGGCCTGCCGGAACTGGCCTTGTCGACCGGCTCGGCCTGCAATTCCGATAGCGATGAGCCATCTTATGTCTTACGCGCACTGGGGCGGGATACCGAACTGGCGCAGAGCTCGCTGCGCTTCAGCCTCGGGCGCTTCAGTCGCAGCGAAGACATCGAGCTGGCGCTTACGGCCGTGCGGCGTGAAGTAACGCGGTTGCGTGCGGTCGCGCCGTGAGCGAACTGGCGCCCGAAATCCGTGAGCTGTTTGCGACCCTGGATCATGCCGGAGAGCTGGCAGCGAGTGCCGCCGCGGGCGTGGTGGGCGGCGAGGCGGGCCGCGAGGCATTGGGCACGCGCGTGCGCTTCAGCCTGCGCATCGCCGATGAGCGGCTGCTGGAGGTGCGCTACCGCGCCTACGGCTGCCCGCACACCCTGGCGACCTGCGAATGGCTCGCCCGCTCGCTCGAGGGCCGGCGGCTGGATGCGCTGGGGATGGGGGATCCCATCCAATGGGCCCAGCGCCTGGGCGTTCCGGCCGCTAAACTGGGGCGGCTGCTCGTGATCGAGGACGCACTACGCGCCGCGCTGACGCAATCGTGACAAATGCGTAGTAAAATGAAGTATCTGGAGAGTTCCGTTATGGCAATTTCTTTAAGCGAGACCGCAGCCGAGCGAGTGCGCAGCCGCCTGGCGGACCGCGGCCGCGGGCTGGGCCTGCGCGTTGGCATCAAGACCACCGGCTGTTCCGGGTACAGCTACGTCGTTGATTACGCCGACGAAGCCCGTGCCGACGACCTGGTATTCGAATCCTGCGGCATCAAGCTGTTCGTGGATGGCGCGAGCCTGCCGGCGATCGATGGCACGCGCATCGATTTCGTGCGTCAGGGGCTCAATGAGAGTTTCCGCTTCGAGAATCCCAACGTGCGCGGTGAATGTGGCTGCGGCGAGAGTTTCACGGTCTGAAAAGCCTTAAAAGTCGGGCACTTCCACGTTCGAATCGTTTGCCCGGCGATCCTCGCAGCGCCTATACTGCCGGCCATTTTTCGGCACGGAGGTCATCATGGCGCTTGAGCGCACCCTATCCATCGTCAAGCCCGACGGCGTGGCCCGCAATCTGATCGGCGAGGTCTATCGCCGCTTCGAACTCCAGGGCCTGAAGATCATCGCCGCCCGTATGCTCAAGCTCTCGCAGGAGCAGGCGGAGCTGTTCTACGCGGTGCATCGAGAGCGTCCGTTCTACCAGGAACTGGTGCGCTACATGACCTCGGGGCCGGTGATGGCGCAGGTGCTCGAGGGCGAGAATGCGGTCGCCCGGCATCGGGAGATCATGGGCGCCACCGACCCCAAGAAGGCCGCCGCCGGCACCATTCGGGCCGATCTGGCGCAGAGCGTGCAGGCCAATGTGGTCCATGGCTCGGATGCCACCGACACGGCGGCGCAGGAGATCGGGTTTTTCTTCAGCACCACGGAGATCTGTTCGCGCGCATGAACGAGGCTTTGCCCACAGTCAACCTGCTCGGAATGCCGCGCGCGCAGCTCGAGGAGTGGTGTGCGGGCCTGGGCAGCAAGCCGTTTCGCGCGCGCCAGCTGATGAACTGGATGTACAAGCGCGGCTGCGATCGCTTCGAGGACATGAGCGATCTGGCCAAGGATTTTCGCGCCCAGCTCGGGCTCCAGGCACACATCGGCCTGCCGCAGATCATGGGTGTGCAGCGCGCCAGCGACGGCACCTGCAAATGGCTGCTGCGCGCCGATGCCACCCAGGCGTTCGAAATGGTCTACATCCCGGAGAGCGATCGCGGCACCTTGTGCATCTCCTCCCAGGTCGGTTGCGCGCTCGACTGTTCGTTCTGCTCCACGGCGCAGCAGGGCTTCAATCGCAATCTGAGCACCGCCGAGATCGTCGGTCAGGTGTGGCTCGCGAACCGTGAATTGGGCTTCAAAGCGGCGGGCGAGCGCATCATCACCAATGTCGTGCTCATGGGCATGGGCGAGCCGCTGGCCAACTTCCGCAACGTCATCCCGGCGCTGCACATCTTTCTCGACGATCTGGGCTTCGACCTCTCGCGCCGGCGCGTGACCCTGTCCACCTCGGGACTGGTGCCGCAGATCTACCGGCTCGCGCAGGAGACCAACGTGGCGCTGGCGGTGTCGCTGCACGCGGCCGACGATGGGCTGCGCAGCCAGCTGGTGCCGATCAATCGCATACATCCGATCGCCGAACTACTCGAGGCCTGCTGGCATTACATCGATGAACGCAACGGCCGCAGCGTGACGTTCGAATACGTGATGCTCGAGGGGGTCAACGATTCGCCGGCACAGGCGCGCTCGCTGGCGCGGCTGCTGGTGGGGCATCCGGCCAAGGTAAACCTGATTCCGTTCAACCCCTTTCCGGGCACGCCGTACCGGCGCTCGAGCGATGCCACGGTGAGCCGATTCCGTGACGAGCTGTTGCAGGCCGGCCTGATCGCGACCGTGCGCCGCCCGCGCGGCGAGGACATCGATGCGGCCTGCGGGCAGCTGGTCGGCCGTGTGATCGACCGCACCATCGTGCGTCTGGGTGAACGCGTCGCTACCGCGCAGTCGCGCAGCCGCGCGGAGCTCAGTGCATGAACCTGCATCGCGGTGCGCTGCTATGGACCGCTGGGGCGTTTACGCTTGCGCTCCTGGCCGCCTGCCAGAGTAACCAGGGGGTTCCTCACTACAGCGAGAGCCAGCGTGACAAGGCGGCGGCGGTGAACTTGCAGTTGGGGGTGGGCTACCTGCAGCAGGGCAATCTGGCGCTGGCGAAAACCAAGCTGGAGCGTGCCGAGATCGAGGACCCACACAATGCCGACATCCACAGCACGCTGGGCCTGCTCGATGAGCGGTTGGGCAAGGACAAGGAAGCCGACAAGGAATATCGCACGGCGCTGTCGCTCAAGCCTGAGGATCCGGATCTGCTCAACAGCTATGCCGTATACCTGTGCAGCCACGGCCGTGCGGCGGAGGGCGTGCATAACTTCGAGCAGGCCGCGGGCAATCCGTTGTATCGCTCGCCCTGGGTGGCTTACACCAACGCCGGATTCTGCCTGCGCCAGGCCCACCGCGAAAGCGATGCGGCGCAAATGCTGGTGCGTGCCCTGCAGTCCAACCCCGCCTACGCCGAGGCGGTGTTTCAGGCCTCGGATCTGGACTTTTCGCAGCAGAAGTATGCACTGGCGCGCCTGCGGCTCGATTTCTTTCTGAGCAACAATCCGGCAACTCCCGATCTGCTGGTGCTGGGCTGGCGCATTGCGCAGGCGCAAAACGACCCGGCGGCGGCGGCGCGCTATGCGCAACGTCTGGCCAAAGAATTTCCGGCGTCTGAGCAATCGCGCTCCCTGTCCGCGAGTCAGGCCAATCCGGGCTGACGATGAGCGAAGTGGACACGGAAAGTCCGACGATGGGGCCAGGCGCACGGCTCACCGCCGCGCGCGAGCAGTCCGGCTGGAGTCTGGTTCAGGCCGCCGACCGGCTGCACCTGGACGTCGCCGCCGTCAGGGCACTTGAGGCCGGGCATTTTGAAGCCCTGGGTGCCGCGGTGTACGCGCGCGGCCATCTGCGCCGCTACGCCGAACTGCTGGGGCTGCCGGTGGACGAGGTGGAGGCCGCCTACTCGCAAAGCAATGCGACCAAGCGCCTGCCGGATCTGAAACGCACGGCGACGCCACTGCAAAAAGCGGCAGCGCGGGGCAGTTCGTTGCAGCCGGGGTCGGTGGCGGTCGGTGCCGCGGTATTGGTGCTGGTCGCATTGGTGTGGTGGGCCATGCGGGTACCGCACGCCTCGCGCTCGAACCCGTCGGTGTCCGCCGGTGCGGCCAGTGCGCCGGTGCCGGCGGTCGAACCCCCTGCTGCAGCGGTGTCGCGTGAGTCGGCGAATGTCGATCTGGGGCTCAATCTAGGACAGCCCGGCTGGGCCGCGATTCACGATCCCACCGGCGATGCCAGTCCGCTCGCGCGCGGCGACATGGCGACTGCCAGCCCGGCACCAGGCTCGGGCGATGGCAGCGGTCGAGTATTCGACGTGCCAACTGCCGCGCCGCCGCCGCGCACCCATTCGCAGCGACCCTGAGCTGTACGTTGCCCCGGTTGCTGGAGGTTTCTTGACCAATCCGATTCAGCCGGTGCGCGGCATGAATGATGTATTGCCGCAGGATATTGGCGCCTGGCAGCATCTGGAGCGCATCGCGCGCAGTGTTTTCGAGGCTTACGGCTACGAGGAAATACGGGTACCGGTACTCGAGCACACCGAGCTGTTCAAGCGCTCGATCGGGGAATTCACCGATATCGTCGAGAAGGAAATGTATACCTTCGAGGACCTCGGCGGCGACAGCCTGACGCTGCGCCCCGAGGCCACCGCCGGCATCGTGCGGGCGGCGATTTCCAATGGGATGCTGCGCGGACAGCGCCATAAGCTCTGGTGCGGCGGCGCCATGTTCCGGCACGAGCGGCCGCAAAAGGGCCGTTACCGCCAGTTCTATCAGCTCGACGTCGAGGCGTTGGGCTTTGCGGGCCCGGACGTGGATGCCGAGTTGATCGGCCTGAGCGCTCGCCTGTGGCGCGAATTGAAGCTTTCGCGCCTGCGTCTGACGATCAATTCGCTCGGCACGCCGGCCTCTCGCCAGGTGTACCGCGAGCGGCTGCTGGAGTATCTGCGCGCCCACCACGACCAGCTCGACGAGGACAGTCGGCGGCGACTGCTGGGAAATCCACTGCGCATACTGGACAGCAAGAACCCCGAGATGCGCGCGTTGATCGAGGGCGCGCCATTGCTGAGCGAGCACCTGGATGAGGAATCGCAGCTGCATTTCGCCACCCTGCGTCGCTCGCTCGAGGCCATGGGTATTGCCTATGAACTCAATCCACGGTTGGTACGCGGACTGGATTACTATTCGCGCACGGTGTTCGAGTGGGTCACCGACGCGCTTGGCGCGCAGGACGCGGTCTGCTCCGGCGGCCGGTACGATGGTCTGGTGGCGCAGCTCGGCGGCGAGCCGACGCCGGCCATCGGCTTCGCCCTGGGGGTGGAGCGGGTCGTGGCGCTATTGGTGCAAGCCGGCAATGTGCCGGCCGCCAGGGCCGCGGACATCTACCTGGTTGCGAGCGGGGAGCGCGCCGAACAGGCGGCGCAGCGTCTGGCCGAACAATTGCGCGATGCCTTGCCGGGCCGCGGCGTACTGCTCAATCTGGGTGGCGGCAATTTCAAGACGCAGTTTCGCCGTGCCGACCGCAGCGGCGCGAAACTGGCCCTGATCCTGGGGGACGAGGAACTGGCACGCGGGGTGGTCGCGGTGAAAACTTTGCGCCACGAGGGCGGTCAGATTGACTGTCCGTTGGAGCAGCTGCCGGAACGCATCGCGTCGCTGCTATAGCACTGAGGAGTGGGATTTCGTGGAAGAGTACCTGAGCGAAAAAGAGCAATGGGAGCGATTGCTGGCGGGGCTGCGCGAGCAGGCCCCGTGGATGCTCGCTGCCGCGGCGATCGTCGCCGCTGCCTTCGGCGGCTGGCACTACTGGCAAGTGCGCGTCGAGAGCCATTCGCTCGCGGCCGCGGCACGTTACAACCAGGCGCTAGCGGCCTTCAGCCGCAATGATCTCACTGATGGCATGAAGATCGCGGATGACCTGGTGCGCAATTTCGGCGGCACGGCTTATGGCGATCAGGCAGACCTGGCCGCGGCGCGTGTGCAGGCTGAGAACCAGCAACTGGATCAGGCGGCGGCGCGGCTCACGCACGTGCTGCAGAACACCGCCGATCATGAGCTGGCATTGATTGCGCGCCTGCGACTGGCGCGCGTGCAGCTGGCGCAGGGTAAAGCCGATGAGGCCATCAAGACGGTGGATGCAGTCGAGCCGGGCGCTTTTGAGGCGCGTTACGCCGAGCTGCGCGGAGACGCGTTGCTGGCCAAGGGTGACCGGGAGGGCGCACTGAAGCAATACCGCTCCGCGCGCGCCGTCGGCGGCGAGACGGTCGATACGGAGCTGTTGAATCTGAAGATCAACGAGCTGCCCCACTCGTGAACATACTCACGCGTAGTGTGTGCGTGGCCGTATGCGCCACGGCGCTGTTGGCGGCCTGCACCAAGAAGGCCGACAAGCCGGCGGTGCTCGTGCCGTTGGTCAATCGCTTCGAGGTCAAGGCCGTCTGGAGCACGAAGGTAGGAGGCGAGAAGCCGATACTGCGACTGGGCTTGGGCGTCGCCGTAGATGGGGAGCGCGCCTTTGCCGCCAGCTACAAGGGCGAAGTCATCGCCTACGTGGCAGCCACCGGCAAAGTGCTGTGGCAGCGCAAGCTGCGTGCGCCATTATCCGCCGGACCTGCCGCGGGCGGCGGATTGGTGGTACTGGGCAGCTCCAAGGGCGATGTAATCGCCTGGTCAGAGCAGGATGGCGCGCCGCGTTGGCGGGTACGCATCAATTCCGAGATTCTTTCGCCCGCCGCCATAGGCGATGGCCTGGTGGTGGTACGCAGCGTCGACGGCAAGCTGCATGGCCTGTCGGCGCAGGATGGCAGTGAGAGCTGGGTGGTGGACCAGCAGGTGCCGCGATTGTCATTGCGCGGCACGAGCCGCCCGACTCTGGTGGAGGGGCTGGCGGTCTGCGGTTTCGACAATGGACGCGTGATAGCCGTCACCGCCAGTAATGGCACCACCGCCTGGGAGGCCTCGGTCGGCCAGTCGCATGGCAGCAGTGAGCTGGAGCGGCTGATCGACGTCGACGCCAACGTCGTGGCTGACGGCGATGATTTGTTTGCCGTGGCGTACCAGGGTCGCGTAGCGCGCTTGTCGCGCGAAACCGGACAGATCATCTGGACTCGGGATCTGTCGAGTTACCGGGGATTGACCGTGGATGCCAATGCAGTGTACGTATCCAGCGCCGATGGCGACGTGGTGCGCCTGGATCGGCATACCGGCGCGGAGCAATGGCGCCTGAAAACCCTCGAACGCCGGCAGCTTTCGGCACCGGTCATTTATGGCGGCCGCGTCGTTGTGGCTGATTTGAGTGGAATCGTGCATTGGCTCGACGCCGCCAATGGCGTTGAGTTGGCGCGCCACGCCGTGGGCAAGAAGCGCATCAGTACCCCGATGGTGGTGGCAGGGGATCTGCTGCTGGTGTTCGCTGATGACGGCGAACTCAGCGCTCTGCACGCGCCGGCGCTCGAGGCGGCGACCGGCGGTTGAGCACGGTCTGGTCTTGCCCATGCTTCCGATCGTCGCCATTGTTGGCCGGCCCAATGTCGGCAAGTCGACGCTGTTCAATGCGCTGACCCGCACGCATGCCGCGATTGTCGCCGATGTTCCTGGCGTCACCCGCGACCGCCAGTACGGCTATTCGCGCATCGGCAGTACGCCATGTGTGCTGATCGACACCGGCGGCCTGATCGAGCATCCCAAGGGTCTGGATGCACAGATGCGTATCCAGACCGAGAAAGCGGTGGCGGAGGCCGATCGCATCATTCTGGTGGCCGATGCGCGCGCCGGACTTACCGCGCAGGACCAGTTCATTGCGCGTGAGCTGCGACAGACCGGCAAGCACGTGGTGCTCGCGCTCAACAAGGCTGAAGGGCTGGAATCGGACCTGGTTGCGGCCGACTTTCATACGCTGGGTCTGGGCTTGCCGCTGGCAATTGCCGCCGGCCATGGCCAGGGCCTGCTCGAGCTCATGGACTCGGCGCTGGCCGGACTGGAGCCGCAGGCGCCCGAGGCCGAAGATCATGGGGCGATTCGGGTGGCGGTGATCGGCCGCCCCAACGTCGGCAAATCAACGCTGGTGAATCGCCTGATCGGCGAGGAACGCGTGATCGCCAGTGAACTGCCCGGTACCACGCGCGACAGTATTCTGGTGCCGTTCGAGCGCAATGGGCGCGATTTCATCCTGGTCGACACGGCCGGCGTCCGGCGCCGTGCGCGGGTCGATGATGCGGTCGAGCGGGCCAGCATCGCCAAGACACTGCAGGCCATCGCCGAGTCGCATGTGGTGATCATGATGCTCGACGCCCACGACAGCGTCGGCGAACAGGATGCCAGCGTGCTGGGACAGGCACTGGAGCGCGGCCGGGTGCTGCTGATCGCCATCAATAAATGGGACGGCATCGCCAGCGATCAACGCGAGGACATTCGCCGTCAACTGTCGTTGAAGCTCGATTTCGTGCCGTTCGCTCCGCTGCATTTCATCTCGGCCCGTCACGGTACCGGCGTCGGTGAGCTGGCACAGGATGCGATCCGCGGTTACGACGCCGCCATGCGTGCAATGCCGACCCCGGCGCTCACGCGCACGCTGGAGCGCGCACTCGAGGCGCATCAACCGCCGTTGGTGCGAGGCCGCCGCATCAAACTGCGCTATGCGCACCAGGGCGGGCGCAATCCGCCGCGGATCGTGATCCACGGCAACCAGACCACTTCGGTGCCCGAGTCGTATCGCCGCTACCTCGCGAACGTGTATCGCGAGGCATTCGATCTGTTTGCAACGCCGGTGGCGATCGAGTTTCGCACCGACGCCAATCCCTTCAACCGCCTCAGGGCGGGGAAGGGACCGCGTCCGAAGCGGGCAGGAACAATGCCGGGTCGACGAAATCGCGGTTGAGCGCGACGCCGAAGTGCAGGTGCGGGCCGGTGACGCGGCCGGTGGCGCCGACTTTGCCGATGATCGCTCCGGTGCGTACCGCCTGACCGATTTGTACGTCGATGGCCGACAGGTGGCAGTACATGGTGATCAAGCCTTCGCCATGATCGATGAGCACCGTGTTGCCGTTGAAGAAATAGTTTCCGGTATCGATGACTTTGCCGTCGGCGGCGGCACGAACCGGCGTACCACTTGCCGCGGCAATGTCCATGCCCGAGTGCGGCGCGCGCGCTTCATTGTTGAACACGCGGCGTCTGCCGAAGGAGCTTGTACGCACGCCGTCGACCGGCGCCAGCAACTGCAATGTGGCCGGCGGCTGCTCGGCAAAGGTCGCGAGCGCCGCGTGCAGGCGCGCGGCCTCGCGCGTGTAGCGCTCCAGGTCCTGCTTGGATAGATCGACCTGCGCGGCCGGTACGGTGAGACGCTGCTCCTCGTACTGCTTGGGGGTGATTTCAAAATGAATGGTGCGCGCGGAGTCGCCGCGACCTTGCCGCACAATAATCGTTGCGGTGCCGGGCTGGGCACTCAGGGGAATGCCGACGACCGCCAGCCAGTAATCGCGCGCGCGCAGCACCATGACACGTTTGCCATCGAAACTGACTCCGGGCGCCGCCCCGGCGTCGGCGCCGTCATCCGCGATTGACAGGAGCGCGACGCCGCCCGGTACCAGACTCGCCTGCGGCAGTGGTATGGCCAGCTGCGCGGCCGCGTCGGCTGCCGGCACCGTCGCTGCCACTGCCAGCACCACCATCGCGAACATGGCGCCGCGCCTCATGAGCGGCGTTCGAGCACTGCCGCGCGCACGCTGCCGACGGACAGGCGCACGTCGATGTTCTCGCCCGGCGCGAGCTGCTCGGCCGCCATCACCAGCGCGCCGTCGGCGCTGCGCGTCACCACCGCGAAACCCCGTCCCAGCGTCGCGAGGGGACTGACCGCCTGCAAGGCACGCACGGCGCTGTCCAGGCGGGCGGTGCTGGCTGCCAGCCGCGAGCGCAGTGCAAGCCGCAGCCGCGCTTCGAGCTCATCCAGGCGCTGGCTGTGCTGCAACAGGCGCGCTCCGGGGTGTGCCTGATACAGCCGGCGCAGCATCGACTCGAGCCTCGCCTGCTCGCCGCGCAGCGTGCGACGCGCGGCGGCGACAAAGCGAGCCGCCAGCTGCTCGAGCCGCTGCAACCAGACGCTGACATCGGGCACCACCGCCTGCGCGGCCGCCGAGGGCGTCGGCGCGCGCAGATCGGCCACGAAATCCGCGATAGTGAAATCGATTTCGTGCCCGATGCCGGTGACCAGCGGTATCGGGCAGCGCAGGATCGCGCGCGCCAGGCGCTCATCGTTGAATGCCCAAAGATCTTCGAGCGAACCGCCGCCGCGCGACAGAATCAGCACATCGCATTCCGCGCGCGCCGCGGCCAGGTCGATGGCCGCGATCAGCGCGAGCGCGGCGCCGGCGCCCTGCACCGGCGAGGGGTAAATGAGCACCTGCGCGGCCGGAAAACGGCGCGCGAGAATGTGCAGGATGTCGCGAATGGCCGCGCCGGTGGGTGAGGTAATCACACCGATGGTGCGCGGAACACTCGGCAGGGCGCGCTTGCGCTCGGGAGCGAACAGGCCCTCGGCGGCCAGCCTGATCTTGAGCTCGTCGAAGGCGCGCTGCAGCGCGCCGACTCCCGCGTCCTCGATCAATTCAACCAGCAGCTGGTAGTCGCCGCGCGGCTCATAGAGACTCACGCGCCCGAAGGCGAGTACCAGCTGGCCCTCCTTGGGGGCGAAACGCGACAGCGCGTTGCGCTGGCGGAACATGGCGCAGCGCAGTTGCGCGTCGCGATCCTTGAGCGAAAAGTACCAATGACCGGAGGAGGGTCGCGCCAGGTTGGAGATTTCGCCCTGCACCCAGATCGCGCCCAGACCCGACTCGAGCAAAGTGCGCACCTCGCGGTTCAAGCGCGAGACAGAGTAGACCGCCCGCGCCGGCGGCTCGGTGCCGAAACCCGGCCCAGGGCTCGCGGCGCTGCGGTTGGCCACCGGGCGCGTGTTCATCAAATACAGGCTCTTATGTGTCGTGCAGCCGCCGGCCGCGACCACTGCCAAAGTCTACCGTAAATGCACACAACGCCGTACAATGGTGCGCTTCTTCTCGCTGCCCCCGAGGCTCAATGCGAATTCTCGAAGAGGCACTGACCTTCGACGACGTCCTGCTCGTTCCGGCGCGCTCCGACGTATTGCCGCGCGAAGTCGACCTGTCGAGCAAACTGACGCGCAACATACGGATCGGTCTGCCGGTGCTGTCGGCGGCCATGGACACGGTCACCGAGGCACGTCTGGCGATCACGATGGCGCAGGAAGGCGGCATCGGCATCGTCCACAAGAACATGCAGATCGAGGCCCAGGCGCGCGAAGTTGCGCGCGTGAAGAAATTCGAAAGCGGCGTGATCGTCGATCCGATCACGGTGCCGCCGGAAACCACCATCCGCCAGGTCATCGAACTTACGCGTGCGCGCGGCATATCCGGTGTGCCGGTGGTCAGCGGCAGCAAGGTGGTGGGCATCGTCACGCATCGCGATCTGCGCTTCGAGCGCGCGCTGGATGCGCCGGTCAGTTCGGTCATGACACCCAAAGCGCGCTTGATTACCGTGCGCGAAAACGCGCCCAAGGAAGAGGTGCAGAGCCTGCTGCACAAGCACCGCATCGAGAAGGTGCTGGTGGTCAACGGTGATGATGAACTCAAGGGCATGATCACGGTGAAGGACTTCCAGAAGGCGACGGAATTTCCACGCGCCAGCAAGGACGCGAGCGGGCGCTTGCGGGTGGGCGCAGCGGTGGGCACCACGCCCGATACGCTCGAGCGCGTAGCTGCCTTGCGCGAAGCGGGTGTCGATGTGATCGTGGTCGACACCTCGCATGGACATTCGCGCGGTGTGCTGGAGATGGTCGAGCGACTCAAGGCGCGTTGGGGTGATCTGGAATTGATCGCCGGCAATATCGTCACGCGCGAGGGCGCGCTCGACCTCGTCAGCGCCGGGGCCGATGCGATCAAGGTGGGTATCGGCCCGGGCTCGATCTGCACCACGCGCGTGGTGGCCGGCGTTGGCGTACCACAGATCACGGCGGTCTCGAACGTCGCCGCCGCGCTCGAGGGTAGCGGCGTGCCATTGATCGCCGACGGCGGGATCCGCTATTCCGGCGATCTCGCCAAGGCGATCGCCGCTGGTGCGCACGCGGTCATGATCGGCGGCATGTTCGCCGGCACCGAAGAATCCCCGGGCGACGTCGAACTCTACCAGGGCGCATCGTACAAGGCCTATCGCGGCATGGGCTCGCTCGGGGCCATGTCGGACAAGCACGGCTCGGCTGACCGTTATTTCCAGGACACCTCGACCGAGCTAGAAAAGCTCGTGCCCGAGGGCATCGAGGGGCGGGTCTCATACAAGGGCAGCCTGGTCACGATTCTGTACCAGCTCGCCGGTGGTCTGCGCGCTGCCATGGGTTACACCGGCAGCAACAGCATCGAGGAGATGCGTACCCGGCCGGTGTTCGTGCGCATCACCACCGCCGGCGTGCGCGAGAGCCACGTGCACGATGTCACGATCACCAAGGAGGCGCCTAATTACCGCGTCTCCTGAAGCGCTCATGGTCGCCGCGAGCGAGGGCGCCGCGCCGGGTGCGGATATCCATGAGCACCGGATTCTGATCCTGGACTTCGGCGCGCAGTACACGCAGCTCATCGCTCGCCGGATCCGCGAGCTCGGCGTCTATTGCGAGATTCATCCCTGGGACATCAGCGACGCGCAGGTACGGGCGTTCGGAGCACGCGGCGTGATCCTCTCCGGCGGCCCGGAGTCGGTGACCGGTACCGCAGCGCCCAAGGCGCCTGAGGCCGTGTACACGCTGGAGACGCCATTGCTCGGCATCTGCTACGGCATGCAGACCATGGCGCAGCAGCTTGGCGGACGGGTAGCGGCCGGCCAGCACGGCGAATTCGGCTACGCGGAGGTTTCCCTCGACGCGCCATGCCGCCTGCTCGAGGGCGTTGTCGATCGCGAGCGCGATGGACGTGCGGTGCTGGATGTCTGGATGAGTCACGGCGATCGCGTCGAGGCGCTGCCGCCTGGATTCAAGGCCGTCGCCAGCAGCCACAACGCGCCGTTCGCCGCCATGGCCGATGAACGCCGTCGCTATTACGGTGTCCAGTTTCATCCCGAGGTCACCCATACGCGCCAGGGGCAGGCAATCCTCGAGCGCTTCGTGCGCGAGATCTGCGGCTGCGAGGCGCGCTGGACCGCCGGCAATATCATCGAGGATCTGATCGCTCGCGTGCGCGCGCAGGTCGGCACCCAGGGGGTACTGCTGGCACTCTCGGGCGGAGTGGACTCCTCGGTCGTGGCCGCGCTGTTGCATCGCGCGATCGGCGAGCAGCTCACCTGCGTGTTCGTCGATCATGGCTTGCTGCGCCTGGGCGAGGGCGATCAGGTCATGGAGACATTTGCCCGGCGCCTGAGTGTACGCGTGGTGCGCGTGCAGGCGGAGGCGCAATTTCTCGAGGCCCTGCGTGGCCAGAGCGATCCGGAAGCAAAGCGCAAGATCATCGGCAAGCAGTTCATCGAAGTATTCGAGGAGCAGGCGCGAGCGCTGCACGGCATCAAATTTCTGGCACAGGGTACGATTTATCCCGATGTGATCGAATCGGCGAACGTGCGCGATGGCAAGTCGCATGTGATCAAGTCGCATCACAACGTCGGTGGACTGCCGCCGGATCTCAAATTTCAATTGATCGAGCCGCTGCGCGAGCTGTTCAAGGATGAAGTACGGCGCATCGGCGTCGAGCTGGGACTGCCGCACGAACTGGTGTATCGCCATCCGTTTCCGGGGCCGGGCCTCGGTGTGCGCATACTCGGTGAAGTAAAAAAGGAATATGCGCAGCTGCTGCGTCGCGCCGACCACATCTTCATCGAAGAACTGCGGCGTCATGACCTGTACGAGCGAACCAGCCAGGCCTTTGCGGTGTTCCTGCCGGTGCGCTCGGTCGGTGTCGCGGGCGATGCGCGCCGCTACGATTACGTGATTGCATTGCGAGCGGTAGAGACCATCGATTTCATGACCGCGCACTGGGCCCACTTACCCTACGAATTTCTCGATACTGTCTCGCGCCGCATCGTCAATGAAGTCCCCGGCATCTCGCGCGTCGTCTACGATATCTCCGGCAAGCCGCCCGCGACGATCGAATGGGAGTGAGTGGGGTTTTTCCGGATCTACGGGCGGCCAATTTGGCCTTCCGCTGCAAGCCCAGTGGCTAATTTCCAGGCTCATACCGCATCGCCACTACCCCCGAGTCGAACTGCAACCGGCTCACGAGCTTCAAGTCGACACGCCTCGATAGCCCCGCGAACAACGTCGGCCCATGGCCCGCGAGCCTGGGCTGTACCAGAAACTCGTACTCATCGATCAATCCCAGCTCCGCCAACGCCAGCGGGAGTTTCACGCCCCCCATGAGCAGCCCCTTCCCCGACTCCCGCTTGAGCTGCTGAACGGCCGGCCCGAGCTCCCCGCGCACGAGTTCCGCGTTCCAATCGACCCGGTCCAAGGTGCGCGATACGACATACTTCTTTGCCGCGTCGATCGTTCGAGCGAAGGGCTCCATCCAATCAGGCCTCGCTCCGGCCCGCGCGGGCGGCCGAAACGCCGCCTCCATCATTTCGTAAGTCGCCCGGCCAAAGAGCAGGGCATCCGCCTGGGCCAGGTTCTCGGCCGCGTGACGATGCAATTCCTCGTCCGCCAACATGGCACGGTGATCGCAGCACCCGTCCAATGTGATGTTGATGGAATACCGAAGGGGCCGCATGGCGCAAGCGTATCGCCGACGGGGCAGACCGACAAGCTGGTCAAGATCGACGTTGCATTGCAGGGGAGGCGGCCGGTCTTGAGGGAACAGCCGCTTTTTACTATCTCCGCCGTCAAATTCTCTCAGGACGCCGTACCATCGGGGAGGCCGATCCTGAAGCGAATGCGAATTGCGTCTGCACAATCGCAACAGAGAAACGCCGGCGCGCCCTGTTCATGGGCGTCCCAGGAATCTCAAATAGAAAGCCGCGAACAGCAAGACAACTCCAATGTTCGCTATCAGCCGTTCCCAGAATCGGTTTCTGAAGAACGCGACATCCAAACCAACTATAACGGCTACCATCGCCACCACGTAAAGCGCGACAGCGACCTCTTTGCGCATTACAGCTTGCATGGCCACTATTGTAAGTGAGCAAGCGAATTTCCGGAAAACGGATTTTGCTTTTGACGGGTTTCGCGTCCAGCGAATGGCTTAAGTTGGACCCAATGCGACCATCTGTGATTTCCACAACGATGGTCCAACACCACGTGAAGCAGCCAATCGGCGAATTTTCATTGACACCGGTTTTAACGTCAGCTATATTTCACCATTCGGTTAATTAACCATTTAATGTAATACATATGAATACTGATTCGCTCAGCATCACCTTTGCCGCGCTCGCTGATCCAACCCGTCGCGCCATTCTTGCGCGGCTTGCACAGGGAGGGACATCGGTCACCGAGCTTGCGAAGCCGTTCTCGATAAGCCCGTCAGCCGTAACAAAGCACCTTAAGGTGTTGCAGCACGCCAAACTAATCACGCAAGGTCGCCAAGCGCAATGGCGGCCCTGCCAACTAAATGCCGCGCCGTTGCACGAAGCCGCCGACTTTATCGGCCAATATCGCCAGCATTGGGAACAGAACCTCGATCGCCTGGATGCGTATCTCAAAAACCTTCAATCCGTAGAGACGAAAAGTTCACGAAAGAAAAAATAAAGTGGCGAACAGTGCAGATACCAAGGACCGAGAAATCATCATGTCTCGTCTGATAGACGCGCCACGCGATTTAGTATGGGAGGCGATTACTAAACCTGAACATGTTGTGCATTGGTGGGGTCCGAATGGTTTCACTAACACGCTGCAGAAATTGGATTTTCGCGTGGGAGGTGAGTGGCATCATGTCATGCACGGGCCGGATGGAAGGGACTATCCAAGCCGCAGCGTCTATACCGCGATCGAGAAACCTCACCGGATCGAGTTTTGCACCGGCGGCACGTACAAGGGCGACCCGAAGGCGAAGTTTGAGGCTATCTGGACGTTCGAGGCGGTGGATGCACAAACTAAAGTGACGATCCATCTGCTTTTTCCCAATGCGCAAGCACGCAATATGGCTGTGGAAAAAATCGGTGCGATTGAAGGAGGCCACCAAACCCTGGCGCGCCTTGCCGGCTACGTAATCAAAATTTAGTCAATAGGAAAATTATGAGAATGATCGTTTCATTTGTACATGTCTCACTGGATGGCTTTGTTGCTTCTACCGCGAAGGGCCCGGCCGGCCTAGGCTGGATAAGTAGAAGCGCCGATCTATTTGAATACGTGGAGAAACGGATCCAGCAGACGGACACCGCATTATATGGGCGTACGACCTTCGAGATGATGGAATCGTACTGGCCAACCGCTGCCGATGAGCCCGATGCCAGCCCGCATGATCACGAGCATTCACGCTGGTATAAATCCGCCCGCAAAGTGGTGCTGTCGAAAACTCTGTCGGAGAAAAATCACGTTAATACGAAAATCATCAGAAGCAATTTGAGCGATGAAATTAACAAGCTCAAGCACAGCTCGGGCAGCGAAATCTTGATGTTTGGCAGCCCCTCCGCCACCCATGCGCTGATGGCGGAAAACCTCATCGACGGGTATTGGTTGTTTGTCAATCCGATATTGCTGGGCCAAGGTATTCCCTTGTTCAAAAACATCAATGACCAAACCGCACTTGCTTTGGTGAACACTAATATTTTTCCGTCGGGCGTGGTGTGCCTGCAATACGACGTGAAACGAAGTTAATACTGCAAAGTTCTGATATTCAGCGGCGGTGCAATGGCTATTCCGTTGTCCGCTTTGGGGCAGTGATTTAGGTGACCCACTGACCGCCATTGGACCGGACCCGGCCGGTGGGAGAGAATCGCCGGTGCTGGACCGGACCGGCCATCTATAAACGTCTCCTTTTGAGCCGCCAATCGAGTGTGGCGCGCAGGCCGCCATAGATTGCACCCCAAAAGACTGCATTGCAGAGTTCGATCGTGACGTTTTACGATCCAGCAACGACAGTGCCTGACTTGATATAGCCGATCCAAAGACAGATGTAATAGCCGGGCGGACCATGGAATAGCGTCAATAGAAGGCCCATAAGACCGGTAAATGTGAAGGCGGGCCAAGAAAGTAAGTTGCGTACAATGCGTGGCCCCTTCTATTGATTCTCCTGTATGTAGATTGCGCGCTCGTGAGAGAACGCTTTGAACCCAAAGACCCCGTGATAGCTGCCCATGCCGCTTTGATTGACGCCACCGAAAGGCAATTTGTTTTCCAAGTAGTGAGAGAAAAATCCGTTGACAGTCACGCCGCCGGATGAAGTGCGGCTGAGTACTTTGTCGACATTGTTTCGATTGTTGCTGAAAATGTAGAGCGCCAATGGCTTGCCACGGCCCGAGATGTATTCGATGACATCATCGATCTTCTCGTAAGTCAGAACCGGCACGATCGGCCCGAAAATTTCCTCCTGCATGATCAGCATGTCAGGAGTGACATCGGTGAGCATCGTCGGATGGATCGTGCGGTCGGCTCCCTCCAGAGTGCCGCCTACGGCGATCTTGGCGCCCTTAGCAACGGCGTCATCAAAAAGCCTCTTGATTCGGACGAAATTCTGCTCGTTGACGATTTGGGCGATATTTTCCTTTTTGATGCTCCCATCGTCCCGGTAGAGGTTCTGCTTTACTTTGGCGCGAAACTCCTCGACCAAAGCGTTCTTCTGCTGTTCCTTGACGAATACATAGTCGGGGCTGATACAGGCTTGCCCTCCGTTGAATTGCTTGGCGGCCGCAAGATCCCCCGCAATCTTCTTCATATCCGCGCCTTCATCGACGATGACGGGAGATTTCCCTCCGAGTTCGAGGGTTACGGTGGCCAAATGCTTTGCCGCCGCCGCCATGACCAGCTTTCCGACTCGCGTGCTTCCCGTGAAGAAGATGTGGTCGAAGGGGAGGTCAAGCAAAGCGGTTGCCACATCTACACCGCCTTCAAACGATGCCACCTCATTTTCCGCGAATGTCTCCTTAATGATTCTGGCGGCCACTCTGGCGGTCGTCGGGCACAAGTCTGTGAGCTTGACGATGCAGCAGTTTCCTGCGGCAATGGCTGCTGCGAGAGGCCCCAAGACCAATCCAAGTGGAAAGTTCCAGGGTCCCAATATGAGGCAAACTCCTCTCGCCTCGTAGGCGATTCTCGCTTTGTCGTGTTTGTTCTGGGATGGAATCACTTCGACCGGCTTCATCCAGTCGTCGAGATTGTTGATGTTTCTTTCAATATTGGCGGTCACGTTCAGGAGTTCTGTGACTCTTATTTCGTTTTCAGGCTTGCGGGTGTCCTGTTTCACCGCCGCCACGATCTCATCGCCGTGAGCCTCCACCGCCGATTTCAACTTCCTCAGTCGATCTTTCCGTTGTTCGGCGGTGGTGGCTTTCATCTCCCATTGGTGAGCTCGCTGCAGAGCGAAAACCCGTTCTATTTCTGCAAATACGCCTTGAACTATCTGTCTGGCAGGAGTGGACACTGTATTTCCTCCATTCAAGGGAGCGAATGCACTTCAACACGAGATCCGTCGCCACGAAAGAAGTGCCGGTTACGCTCGGTTCTCGCGACGTCTCCCGTTCGAGCATTGTAGTGCATTGCCTTTCGCCGTGAATTCTTCGGTCGAACGATAAGCCAGTGAAGTTTTACTTCTAACGCGTCGGCGGCGGTGCGGCAATCGTCATCCCATGTCGCCGGAAGACCTCCACCATCTTGGCCGTGTCTGGCGGCCCACCGGCGGCGGCATTCACCACCTGGCTGGCTTCTCGAAAGTACGCTAGACCCATGATCGCCGGAGTGACTATCGACAGCTGCTTCGCATCCTCCGTACCGAAGTTATCGAAGCGGTGTACGGCACCGCGTGGTATGCACAAGGCTTGGCCCGGTCCGAGCTCGATAGCCTTGCCGTCGATGGTCCAGGTCAGCACGCCCGTGATCCCGTACAGCGTCTCCTCATAAGCGTCGTTCTTGTGGGCGGGGGCGGCCAGCTTCTGTTGGGCCGGGACCGTCACTTCGAAGACGGAGACGCTCCCGTTGGTGTCCTCGCCGCTCAGAAGGAAGCGGATACCGAGCGGACCGATCCGGATAGCCTCTTCCGAAGGATTGACTGCGGCTTGCGTTGCCATGAGATTCTCCATTGAGTCAGTCCAGTAGAAAACTAGCGTAAGCGCGACGGATTGAGCACGCAAGAGTCTGACAACCCCGAGCACCTGACTCGTTGCGCTGAGCTGTCTGACGTTCGAACGGCGGTACATGGGAGCCCGATCGAGGCGGCCACTGTCGGGAGTTGGCCGTACTTGGCCGGTATGCGGTCAACTGGCGGCTGACTGATCTGTACTTCCGCTGTCGACCCGTAGTTGACGGTCGGCAGTGTCTGCTTATAGGCAGCCCGTTGAAGAGCGCCGAATGATCTATCCCTCACAGACCGCTCCAACCAAAGGTAGAGGATTCTGCGCACAGCAGTCATCGGCGATGCCCGAGATAATTAATCGTCAAGGTGACTATGCCCAAGAGCCAGGCCCCACAGAGGCCTCCCATCATGTACACAACCCCCCGCTTTGTGAAGTTGAAGGCACGAGAGCGTTGCTCGGGATCGGTGAACCAAAGACGCGAAGTCAAAATCGGCTGACGGCCCATAACGAAAAAGTAAATAGGTAACGCGAACAGAGCAATCAGGGCGCAAAGCCAGATCGAATTTCGCTGCCATAGGGGCAAGCTGTGACCAGCGCCATCCAACCACGTTTCAAGAGGCACGAGCGTGATTCCGGCGAAAGCTCCAGCAATCGCTGCGGATCGGTATGTCGGCGGTGACTTCAAAAGCATCGGTCTAACTTGATCTAGCAGATGAAGAATAACCTGTCCCGTCTGGGGCAATTCGACCACGACTGGCGGCTTCAGGGCAATCAACATAATGTCGTCAGCGGCCGCAGTTGGCCGGGTGCCGCCGAAGCGCTTTGATCACCGTGCGAGGCCCAGAAATACTGTCAGCGCGCGATTCAATCTCACGACGTCCTCGTCATTGAGTTTCCCGAGTCGTTTGCCGAGCCGCGTCTTCGGTACAGTTGTAACCTTGTCGATCATCAATCGCGACGCGCTCTTCAGACCGTTGCGATCGGTTGGCTCGACAAGCATTCGTAGCAAGGGCGCATCTGTCGGATCCGTCGTAAACGCGCAAAGAGTAATAGATCCGGTTGCTGTAAACCGATCCTCCTGCACGATGACCGCAGGACGCGGCTTGCCAGCATACGGGCCGCCGCCAGAAACAGTCCATACTTCGCCTCGCTTCACTCCACGAGACTCTCTGAGACCGCATCTATAAACCGCTGATCAAGCTTGGCATCCTTGCTGGCCGCTACGGCCATCGATTGCTTGCGCGCAGCGGCTATGAATGAGCGCGCACGAACGTCAGGCACCCATATCTGCACCGGCCTCAATCCCTGGGCACGCAGACGCTCTCGGTGTAGTCGCACCTTGTCGCGGGATGAGCGGGTATGCTGCAGCATCACGTGCCTCCGATACGGTTACATGTAACTTAGCAGTTATGGTGGCTCATGACAAGCTGTGGCGAGTCCGGCTCTGTGGTCATCCTAGGGAGTAGATGGAGGCGCATTTTGGAACGAGGGGAATCGTGTGCTCGCCGGAGATCACCGCTCTCGGGGCAATCACTTGTTGGACGGCCAGCGCCCGACAAGCACTGGCCGGCCAATCATCAAACCTCGGTCTGCTCAGCCATTTCTAGGGCATCATCAACCTCGATACCGAGATAGCGCACAGTGCTCTCGAGCTTTGAGTGCCCGAGCAGCAGTTGGACGGCCCTCAGGTTCTTTGTGCGACGATAGATCAGCGTGGCTTTGGTTCGTCGAAGCGTATGCGTTCCGTAACATGCCCGGTTCAGCCCCAACTGCTTTACCCATGAGCCCACAATCCGGGCGTACTGCCGAGTGGACAGATGACACGAGCCCCGGAGCCTACTGGGAAACAGCGCTTGCTCTGGGGCGAGACCGGCGAAGGCGACCCAAGCCCCCACGGCCTCGCGCGTTGGCTGGGTGATTTCGAACTGCACTGGCCGCTGTGTCTTTTGTTGTAGCACGATAGCGCGCGCGGCGACCTGTTGGCCATGGCAGACGTCACGCACGCGTAGTTTCACCAAATCGCACGCTCGCAATTTACTGTCGATGGCAAGGTTGAATGGCGCGAGTTCGCGGCGTCGATCGCCTAGCTGCAAACGCACGCGGATTGCCCAGATCTCTTTCAGTTTGAATGGGGCCTTCTGGCCGACGAGCTTGCCCTTGTTCCAGGGCTCGCGACGAGCACAGGTAATGTCTATGAATTCCATGGCTGCCTCCTATCGTTTCAGGGACAGCCAGTCTGCATCTGCGCTGGTCTGACGCCATTTGACCCCGAGCCGACTGTCGTCAATGTCAGCTTAGGGTATCCCTACGCCGACTAATGGAAAAAAATTATGGGTCATTTTCAGCCTTGGCCTCCTCCGCTATCGCAGCCAATGCGGCGACATCAGTTTCTGCACACAGCCGCTTATGCCCGCTGGGACATTGCGATTCGGCGTTTTTGGTGATTGCGCGCAATTCATCCGTATCTGCGGTGGCATCAATGTGGCGCAGGACAAAACGTCCAAAACCCGGGTCAGTTCGCGCTAGCTTGTCCAGCTCCGGTAGCGCGTCCCAGTTGGACGCGAGCAGATGTACGATGCGATCACTAAAGCCTTCCGCCACTCCCCCGTCGTCGCATTGAGGTGCGTAGCGCGCAAAGGCGGCGTGTATCTCAGCCCAGGTGTGGAGCGAATCAACGGCGCCTTCCGCCGTCATGCCGTCCGATTGGGAGCAGACCTTCGCCGAAGCGGCCGAAGTCGCAAGCGTCAGCACAGCAAAGGTCAGGGCGTGCGGCCACCTCATGAGCGATACCCATTCATTAGGTGCCAGAAATGGCGTGGCTAGACTCGATTAACACGTCAACGGACATTGTTGCGCTCCTCGCGATCTAGCTGATTAGCCATACATCGGGACAAGTTTACCGCCGATCGCCAATGTCTGCTTCCAGGCAACTATTCCGCATCCTCGAATGCCTGCTTCTGGCCGGAATGAGCCTTAAGTTATCGGTAATCGATTGAGGGCCGTCTGTTGACCCGTTGCTGCCCGATGCGACCGGTCGCTTTCGGGCACAGTGATGCCGCGTGCCGTGGGGAGCACGCTAAGCGTACGATCAGAGCTTAGGCGGCAGAATTGGGGCAATTTAGGGTAACAATCCGCCGCCTAATCTATAGTTGGCCGTCATCAGGGAGCCTCAGCAGTGATTCAGGCGTCATTCCGCGGCGGGGCACAGGTTGGTTGGGTGAAGGCGTCGTGGCCCTTCGCCAAACTAACCGTGGAAGCGGATCTTCTGACGCTATCGTGTCTGGGCACGTATACCTTCACGCCCTCCGAAATCGTCGCATTAGAACCATACGGCTCGATCCCCGTCTTAGCACGAGGCATCCGTATCAAGCACAATCGCCGCGACTATCCGAAGAAGATCATCTTTTGGTGCATGGGTGGAAGAGACGCCGCACTCATAGAGCTCGCCGGGACCGGTTTCGCGCCCAGTGGTCAGCCTTTCGATGGACCAACTGGGTTTCCAGTTCGATGGAGTGCCATTCTCATTTTGCTTTTTCTTTGGAACGGGCTTTTCCTGCTCGATCGGACCGCGGCCGGATCACAAACGGTGCCAGGACCATTTTCCTTGGTTGCATTGGTACTGCTTTTTGCCGCGGCAACTGCCGCTAAATTGTCCCCGCGGTTTCGGCATTTGCTGATGCGTGATGGTCACGAATTCGGTGAGATTAAATCCATCGCGACGCTCATTCAGATCGTCAGTGGCTGCATGACGCTTGGGTTTGCGGTCATGTTGTTTGCACACCCTTATGCCGGCTAACCAACTTCGGAAGGGGCTGTGATGCAGCTGGCTAGCTCGCTGAGCCTCGCCTTGGCCGGCGTACGACCCTGACCTTGGCGCTCCTTCCTCCACCGCAGAAGAACCGATCGCCGCCGTCCGACTCGAGCCCCGACACACCCACGCCAGCAGGCATATCGAGCTTCTCCAGCACCTCTCCCGTCTCAGGATCGACTCGCCTCACATCGCTTTCGTCACCTTCCCAGGTCCCGTGCCAGAGTTCGCCGTCGATCCAGGTGACCCCGGTGACGACGCGGTTGGAATCGATAGTGCGAAGAATCGTCCCAGTTTGCGGATCGATTTGATGGATCTTTCGGCCCCGATGCTGCCCCACCCAGAGCGTCCCTTCAGCCCACGCCAGCCCTGAGTCACCGCCGCCGCCGGGGGCCGGAATCGTCGCGAGCACACGGCCGGTCGTGGGATCGATCTTCTGGATGCGATCCTCGGCAATCTGAAACAGGTGTTCACCGTCGAACGCCGTTCCGGCATGCGCGGCGACATCGATCGAGCGCACCGTCGTCCCGCTCGCCGGGTCGAAGGCGTTGAGCTTATCCCCGGCGGCAAACCAGACCTGCTCTCCGTCAAAGGTAACGCCATGCACCTGGCTGACACCCGGGAAGGGTCCATATTCACAGAGGATTTCAGCGTCAGATCGTTTCATGGCTCCATCCTAATCACTCGGTAGCGGACCGGGGAGTAACAATATTGTCGGGAATCCCAATACCGGCGGGGTCATCCAACGACGCGCCCGACCGCGACCAATCGACTGTACCTTGCCCGCCGCCGCAAGCGGATCGAGCGAGCGTTGCACGGTGCGCGGACTGGCTCCCAGTGCAATCGCCAGCGCCGAGCTTGACCACGACTCGCCGTCGGCGAGAAACGCCAGCACCGCCGCATGCTCTTCTTCGACCAGCGGTGCCAACACGACGAGCTCGCTCGCGCGACGCGGCGCCAGCACGAAGCCTCGCTTGGTCGCATTAACCACCGCCAGCGTCCGAAGCTCCGCGCGAAGCCGTGCGAGTTCGACTCGCAGCCTTGCGCGATGCGACTCGTTGATGTGCTTGGCACGGAATGCGCGAGCGATGAGCGTGCTCCTCGGTACATCTCCCGGCCACGCCTCGCCCAGCGCCCGTGCCAGCGCGAACAATACCGGTCGAGTCGCGAGTGACACCTCTTTGCCTTCGTCACACACGGCATAACGACACGCGTCGACGACGAGCGCCTTCGATGCCAGCAGCGCTTCGACCTCGTCGAGCAGCAGCACTCGCTCCCCGCCACGGCTGATCTGCCGCGCCGCGGGCGTGGCGAGCACTAGCGATGCGCTCTCGACTTCGGCCGTCAGCGCGGGGATATCCGCGGCGCGCGCCGCCCATTCGGCCCGAGCGAGCGCAGCGCGCGCCACCTTCGTTCGCAGGCGTCGCATCGCGATCCCGGCAACGACTAATTCGTAGGCGGCTCGCGACGCAGGCGCGAAAGTCTCGGGCTCAAGGTTGGCGAGCAGGCGCTCGGCCTCGTCGAGACGCCCGATCAGAAGGAGACGGCGGACCTCGAGAGTGCGGGCATGCGCCGCATTTACTCGATCGCCGTGCGCTTCGAGCGTCGCCCGCGCGGTTGCGAGCGTCTGCGCAGGCCAGGCCAAGTCGCGCGAGACCAGTGCGATCTCCGCCTCGGCAACCACACATCTGGCGCGGGCGACGGCCTCCTTTGGCCCGAAGGCGCGCGCGGCGCTGCGCAGAAGAGCTTTCGCTCGCACAAGATCGCCGAGCTGCGCCATGGCGATGCCTCGCAAGGCCAGCGCCGGCGCGTCATGGCGCAGCGCCACCCGCTTCAGCGCACCGAGCAGATCGCCGGCGGCCAGCGCGCGCGCTGCTGCCGTGATCAGCGAGTCCATCGCAATCCCATCACACCCGTAACCCCTGTCTTTGGATACCGAAAGCTTGGATTATTTCACGAGCGACAATCGCCAGAGGGGCAGCCCGGACGGAAATGAGGCTGGCGCGGATGATTGCCGATTGCTACCTTCGCAAGCTGAAATACGGCCGCACGAGGTTTGACCAAGATGAAAAAGAGCGCAACAAGCAAGGGCAAATCCCCTTCGCGGCTGATCGACGCGCGGATCAAGGAACTGGACGACTGGAGGGGCCAGATGCTCTCTCATGTCCGCGCGCTCATCAAACAGGCTGACCCTGCGGTGGTTGAGGAGTGGAAGTGGAGGGGTGTTCCGGTCTGGTACCACGATGGAATAATCTGCACGGGCGAGACGTACAAGAGCGTCGTGAAACTGACCTTCGCCAAGGGTGCTGCACTCAAGGACCCTTCGGGGCTATTCAACTCCAGCCTTGAAGGCAACGTCAGACGCGCGATCGATCTTCATGAGGGTGAGAAAATAAATGCAGGCGCATTCAAGACGCTCATACGCGCCGCTGCAGCCCTGAACAGGCCAGCCGCACGTTAGTCGATTGCGGCAAGAGCGCAGCACGCAATCTCGTCGTCACGGTGCAACGTCGATAGCGGTTGCCGGGACATTGACCGGTTGCGGCAGCAGCAGCGCCTGCGTCAGCACAATCTGGCTCGAGGAGCGCCCCACAAGAATCCGATAGCGGCCGGCGTTGGCGCGCCAGGTCTTGGACTGCACGTCATAGTAAGTGAACGAGCGGGCGTTAAGTTCCACGTGGACTCGCCGTTGCTCCCCGGGTTGCAGATATACGCGCGCGAATCCCTTGAGCTCCTTCGCCGGCCGCTCGACCGCGGGATGCGTGTCGTCGCTGACATAGACCTGCCCGACATCAGACCCGGCGAGCTTGCCGGTGTTGGTGACTTCGAACGACACATCGAAATGCGGGTCCGCGGCCGCCGGGCCATTCGTCGGCCGCACTTCAATCTGGCTGTATCGAAAAGTTGTATAGGAGAGACCGAACCCGAACGGAAACTGCGCCGCCACGTGGTTTTTTTCGTAGCCGCGGTATCCCACGAAGACGCCCTCGGCGTAGTTGATCTTCTGGCTCAGCGGATCCTGGTAGTAATAATTCGCGGAGCTGGGATTGTCCGCAAGTTCCCGCTCCCAGCTGATCGGCAACCGACCGCTGAAGTTCGTCTGCCCAAAGAGGAGCTTGACGAGGGCGGTACCGCCTTCTTCGCCGGCGTACCAGCCCTGGATCACTGCCGGGACGCGCTCCAACCATGGGGTGGTTGCGACACTGCCGCCGGTATTCACGATCACGATCGTGTGCTTGTTGGCGGCCGCCACCGCGCGAATCAGTTCCTCCTGTTCCGGCGGCAAGTTGAATTCACGATCCTCTGCCTCACCTTCGCCCACATCAACGAACCCCACGGCCACGATCGCCACATCGGCCTTGGCCGCCATTTCCCTGGCCGCCGGATTGACCACTTCATCCTCAGCTACCACGGCGCATTGAACGAAATCGCTCTGAGCCCGATGGTTGGCACTATGGAAGTGCTCGATGATGAATTTATGTGGTTCCGCGCTCAGGGCGACGACCAGCTGTTGCAAAGGGGCTTTGAGCACCATCGAGTCGTCGATTAAGACCTGGTCGTCCATGAGCAGACGGTAGCGATGCGACTCACGCACTGCGACGAGGTAGTTTCCCGCGCGCGGCGGCTTGAAATAGCCACTGATACGCATCGATGACGCCTGCGTGCGCGCCGACAGATCTTCAGGCGCCGGCCCGGACTCTGGTGCAGGTGGGGGCGCCCCGGGAATGTAATTGAAGTCCGGTCCTTCTTCGTCGATGGGGCTTCCGACCGGTCGCGGCTGTTCGACGGCGGCAATGGGCAGTACGCGCGTCGACGCCGCCATCCCCGACAGTTGATCGTTGCCGTAGGTCTCCACCGTGACCCCGCGTGCATTGCCGTCGCGGGTGGTCGTGAACACTGTGGTTCGCACCAGCTGCTGCAGGGTGCGCACACCCCGGTGATACAGCACGCGCCGGTCAAGACCCAAGAAGTCGCTGAGGGCGGTGAGTGGACTGGCCATCGCAAAGGGCTGCACTCGGCCGCTACCGCCGGCCGTTGGCATCCCCGGATAGGCGCCGGGCCCGAGCAACGCGATCGTGCGGATGTGAGCCTTGTCCAATGGCAGTGCGTGCTGCTCATTCTTGAGCAGCACCATGCTTTCCTCGGCCGCGCGCAAGCTCAACGAACGGCCCGCCTGGTTGTAGCGGGGTATCTCGAGATCCATCTGCACTGTGTCCAGCCAGCCGAATCGCACCGCCAGCCGCAACAATCTGCGCACCTTGTCGTCGATGGTGGCAGGCAGCACGGTGCCGGCATCGATGGCCGGGAGCAATATTTCGGGGCTCATGAATGCCCCCCGCGGCATCTCCAGATCCAGCCCGGCATTGGCCGCGGCCACACCGTCGTAGGTAGAGCCCCAGTCTGACATCAGCAGGCCGTCGAATCCCCACTGCTGCTTGAGCACTTCGTTGTCCAGGTAGGCGTTCTGGCTCATGTGCTCGCCATTGGTGAGATTATAAGAGCTCATGACCGCGCCCACATGCGCTTCCTTGACGGCGGCTTCGAACGCCGGCAGATAGATTTCGCGCATGGTCCGCTCATCGATGACGCTGTCCGAGCTATGGCGGGCGTACTCCGAATTGTTGGCCATGTAGTGCTTGACGGTGGCGCTGACTCGCTGTGACTGCACGCCCTGGATATAGTTGACCGTGATTCTTGCGGCCAGAAACGGGTCCTCGCCGAAATACTCGAAGTTACGGCCGTTCATCGGCGCCCGGTAGATATTGACGCCCGGGCCCAGCAGGAAGTTGGCGCCCCGGGAACGCGCATCGCGGCCGATCTGCTCACCTATTTCCCGCGCCAGCGCGGTATCCCAGGTCGCCGCGAGGCCGATGCCGGCGGCATAGGCCGTGGACGGGCTCATCAAGTGCGCGCCCACCGGGCCATCGCTGGTGTAAAGGGTAGGTATGCCCAGCCGCGGCAACGAGCTGGTGCGCATTGTGGAACTGCCCGATATGAGTCCGATCTTCTCCGGCAATGTCATCTGCGCCAACAGCGATTGCACCCGTGCTTCGATTGCCTCGGGGCTGGTTGGCATGCTCTCACCGGCATTGGCATGGATTGCCGCAAAACAAACCATGACGCATACCCGAGCTACCCTGCGGACCATGAGCAGTACTCCCGTCAAGTGATGACCCTATGTTAGCCCGCTCGGTCGATTCTAAGCTTGGGTTGCCTCAGAATCCGTCTCGCTGGCGATGACACAGGTTCAAGAGCTGGAGACATATGATGGCGCCAAGGCTGCGGTCCGACCTCATAACTTCGATTTGCCGGATATTGACTGGCTGCATGGTATTGAGCCTGTTGGTGACCGACGCCGCGATCGCGCAGACGCCCGGGCTGCCGGCCGGGGCCAACACCACGAATCCGCAGGGGCCGTTCTTCATCGATCTCAGCGGTCTTGACTTCAAGACCTCGCCGCCTACGCGTGACCCGCACAATCCGAACTACCCGAACGCCACCGAACTCGCGGATGGCGTTCTTCCGGCGACGAATGCGCACGGCAATTTCATCATCGGCCGCACTCATACGGCGGCAGCCGAGTCAATCGTTCAGGACGTGCCGAAAGGACAGGTCTTTACCTTCACGATGAGTTCGCAAGACAGCGTCATCTACAACCCGGGATTCGTGCGCGACAAGCCCATCATATTGGACTCGACCTCAGCCAACGATCCGTCCAATCTCATCGTCAGCACGAGCCATCCCGGTACCTGGACTCGCTCGATTTCCGTCTACGTGCCGAAGCAATTGATTGCCGGCGCAGCGGCGCCGTTCGTGGTTGTGGGCGATGGGGGACGGCTCGATACCATGATCTTTACCGTGCTCGACAACCTGATTCATCAGCAACGGCTACCGCCTCTGGTTGCCATAACGATCCAGGCGGGAGGGCAGGACGCGCAGGGTAGTGAGCGCGGATTCGAGTACGACACCGTCTCCGGCACCTATGCGGAGTTCGTTGAACGCGAAGTGCTGCCACTGGTGGAGCGCAAGACGGGCGTGCGACTCACATGCGATCCCGATGCCAGGGCGACGATGGGCATCAGCTCCAGCGGCGCAGCCGCATTTACCATGGCCTGGTTTCACCCGGAACTCTATCGCCGCGTACTGGCCTACTCGCCAACGATGATCAATCAGCAGTGGCCGCACAGCACGGCGTTGCGCGGCGGTGCCTGGGAGTACCACAGCCCCTGGACCGGTCCGAAGGATGCGACGCTGCTGAACGCCAATGGCCCCGACGCTCCAACGCCCAGTACCTTGAGGCTTGGATCACCCTTGATCGCGAACAGCGCGCCCAAACCCATACGCGTCTGGTTCGAAGTCGGCGACCGCGATCTGTGGTATCCCAACACGCTGGACGACGGTATGCACGACTGGGTGTTGGCGAGCGAGAACATGGCCAAGGCTCTTGCTGCCAAAGGCTATGTGTATCAATTTATCTTTGCCCGCAATGCCGGCCACGTGGACCGGCCGACGCTTTCCCAAACCTTGGGTTCGGCGCTGCAATGGGTATGGAGCGGGTATCAGCGGCGTTACAGTGACGATGACTGTGTGCGTAAAGGCCATTTAGATCATCGTCATTGACCGTCATCTCCCACGATACCGAACTCCACGGCAGTCTTGACGTAGAACACTCCCGGCTCTTCGCTGCGAAGTCGCGCAAAGAGCGTCGCCGCCTGCTCCTGCGTTGCCGTCATGATCACAGCCTGGGATTGATCCGCCAGCTCAAAGAAATGCGCGGAGTGAATGCGGCCCGAATGACCGAAACCTTCGGTGGCATTGATCAGCGTCGCGCCGCGAAGACCCAATTCTTTTGCCAGCTGCACGAGCCATTCACCAAGCACCCGGCTTTTGTGCTTGCGATCCTGTTGCGTAAAAAAAGTGATTTGATAGCCTTTCATTCGTAGTCTCCTACCTTAGCGAGCAATCAACCAGCGCCACGATGCGATACCCAGCAACGTCATCGCCAATGAGCCGCCGACATGCAGAACAATGGCGGCCGCGAACAATCCCAGTCTTCCCTGCTGAAAAAGCGTTGCGATCTCCGCTGAGAAGGTCGAAAACGTCGTCAAGCCACCACAAAAGCCGGTGATGATCAGCAGCCGCCATTCGGGCGCCAGGCCGGCCACTTGTGAAAAGACTGCGATGGCCGCACCAACGACGTAGCCGCCAATGAGATTGGATGCCAGTGTTCCGGGCGGGATGGAAGTGAAATACGCGTTCAGCAGCAAGCCGAGTGCCCAGCGCAGCCAAGCACCTGCCACCGCGCCCACGCCTACTGCCAAAAGGCCAAGACCATTCATCGTCAACCTCCAAGTTCCAGCGGGCCACCTTGGAGGAATATCGCGGAGGTTTTTTGCAACTATACCTACCGCCCCTGGCCAAGGCATGGTAGGCATCATCAGCCCCTGATTAGGGCGGTTCGAGGAGGAATGCCATCTCCTGAATTCGATTATAGGGCGATCGAGGCGCGAAAGTCAGTGGCCGGGTGCTGCAATGGCGCCGGAGCCGGTCGATTTTCCAAAGTGGGTCACAAGGAATACCAAAAATGGGAGGCTCCATGACAACTGGCAGTACCCCGGCGCCGTCCGGCGATCTCACGCGACTGACGTTGCTGCAAGCCATGACGATGCTGCGCCTCAAGGCGGTTTCTCCCGTCGAGCTGGCGCAGGCCTTCATCGCCCGTATCGAGCGCTTGAATCCGGCGCTGAACGCGTTTGTCACGGTGAGCGCTGAACAGGCGTTGCAGCAAGCCAGAGAGGCGGAGGCGCAGATCCAGCAAGGACACTGGCGCGGTCCCCTGCACGGCATGCCGCTCGCGCTCAAGGACCTGATCGATACGGCCGGAATTCGCACTACCGCGGCCAGCGCCGTATTCAAGGACCGTATCCCCACCGAAGATGCCGAGGTCGTGCGGCGGCTGAAGGCGGCCGGCGCAGTGTTACTCGGCAAGTTGAACATGCACGAGTTCGCCTATGGCGGAACCTCAGTACCCAGCTATTACGGCGCGGTACACAATCCGTGGAATCTCGGCCGCATTGCCGGCGGGTCTTCCGGAGGATCGGGCGCGGCCGTGGCGGCGGGCCTGTGTATTGCGGCCTTGGGATCGGACACAGCGGCGTCGATCCGTCAGCCGGCCGCATATTGCGGTGTCGTCGGGCTGAAGCCCACTTATGGGCGCGTCAGCAACCGTGGAGTCATACCGCTGTCCTGGTCGCTCGATCACATCGGTCCGCTTTGCCGCTCGGTTATGGATGCGGCGTTAGTCCTGGAGACGATCGCCGGATACGACCCCCTCGAACCTACGAGCGTGGATCGGCCTGCAGAGGACTATGCGAGCGCACTAGACGCCGGGACGACAACACTGAGGATAGGCCTCGTCCGCCGGCCGTACTTCGACCAGCTCGACCCGGACATGGAGACCGCAGTCAACAGCGCGATCCAGGTGCTCGCTCGCATCAGTGCCGGAGTGCAGGATGTGGAGCTGCCGTACGCGAACGTATTGATGACGATCGCCTCGGCCGAGGCCTATGCCTTCCACAAGCCTTACCTCAGCCAGACACCGCAGCTCTACCAGGCGATGACCCGGCACCGCCTGCAGCAGGCCGCCGGCATATCGGCCGCGGACTACATCAGCGCACGACGGGAGCTGGAGCGCCTGCGCTGGAATGCAGACAACGCATTTTCCAGCGTCGACTTGCTGGTCACCCCGACCACCGCGATCGCGCCGATCAGCATCGAAGCGGGCTCTGTGGATCCACCCCTGCCAGCGGATGGAACGCCGGTGGAGATTCGCAACACGCACATGTTCGATGTGCTGGGTCTGCCTGCGATCTCCGTACCCTGCGGCTTCACCCAGGATGGTATGCCCGTGGGCTTGCAGATCGCCGGACCCCGCTTCGGCGAAACGCGTGTGCTCACGCTGGCGCATGCCTACCAGCAAGTTACCGATTGGCACACGCGCTCGCCACCAGAGAGCCTGCGCTAACAGACGCTTGTCTACGTCGCAGCCATCCGCGAGTATGGCCAAGCGGCTGCAGTTGCTGCAGACAATACACACCAGGGAAATAGTACATGTCAGTGCAACGCATTCAGGCCGGCCCGCGCATGTCGCAGGCCGTGATACACAACAAGACCGTTTATCTGGCCGGGCAGGTCGCATCGGGTGCGCCGGGCGGCACTGTCGCGGAACAGACCAAGGACATCCTCGCGAGCATCGATAGACTGTTGTCGGCGGCAAATTCCGATAAGAGCAGACTTCTGAGTGCCACCATCTGGCTGGTGGACATGGCAAGCTTTGCCGAGATGAACCGCGTCTGGGATGCCTGGGTGATTGCCGGTTCGGCGCCGGCGCGCGCAACGGTGGTAAGTCCTCAGCTGGCCGCCGCGGACTACAAGATCGAGATCGCCGTCATAGCGGCCCAGCTGTAGCGAATGGCTGCTGACGCCGAATTCATGCAGCGCGCCCTGGCGCAGGCGCGCGCGGCGCGTGCCGCAGGCGAGGTGCCCGTCGGGGCGGTGCTGGTCAGCGGCGATGAGGTCATCGCCACCGGCGCGAACGCAGCGATCGGCAGCAATGACCCGACTGCTCACGCCGAGATACAGGCAGTGCGCGCCGGGGCGCGCGCTTTGGGCAATTACAGGCTGATCGGTTGCGTCCTGTACGTGACCCTGGAGCCATGCCTGATGTGCGCGGCGGCGTTACTGCACGCGCGCGTGCGCCGGTTGGTTTTCGGGGCCTGGGACGCGCAGTTCGGTGCGGCGGGAAGCTTGATCGACCTGTTCCGTCTGCCCGGCCTGAACCATCGCGTGGACGTCTTCGGCGGGGTGCTTGCGGATGAGTGCCAGGCGCTGTTGCGGGATTTTTTCGCGCAGCAGCGCTGATGTCGCCTCTAGTGGAAGTGGCGCACAGCGATGGGCAGGCGGGCCACTGAAGCCGAGCGCGTGGGCGTAACGGTGGTGCGCGCCGACTTATCGGCCCCGATCCACTCCAGCACGGCCAGATATTGGCGTACCTGTTCAACGAACTTCACCGGCTCCCAACCGCGCGCATAGCCGCGCTTTACGCGCATGTACCAGTGTTCCTGTGCCAGCAACGGCAGCTGTTCGCGTACATCGGCCCAGGCGTCGGGATTTTTGCCATGCATCTGCGCGAGCACGCGCGCATCTTCAATGTGACCATAGCCGACATTGTAGGCCGCCACTGCCAGCCAGGTGCGATCCGGTTCGGCGATGCGCTTGGGAATGGTGTCGATAACCTGCGCCAGATACTTGGCGCCGCCGAGGATGTTCTGCTGCAGATCGCTGCGATCGTTGACGCCGACGGTCGCCGCGGTATCGCTGGTCAGCATCATGATGCCCTGAGCGCCATCGGCGGAAGCCGCGGCGCCCTGCCATTTCGATTCCTGATAGCCGATGGCGGCGAGCAGTCGCCAGTCAAGCCCGGTGGCCTGCGCCGCTTGCTCGAACATGGATTGCAATTCCGGCAGCCGGGTGGCGATGTCGGATTGAAACTGATGCGCCGACTCATAGTCGAAGTCGCCGGATTCGGTATTGGCCTCGCCTTCGATGCGTGCCAGCTCGCCTGAATTGCCGGCGCCGGCGAAAAATCGATTCGCAGCCTGCACCAGGTCAGTGGCTCCGGCTCGAACCACCCACTGAACCGAGCGCGGGTCCGGCAGCGCGAACGCCACCATGGCTTCAGGGTAGAGGTGTTGCTGGAACGCAAATTCGTTGGCGTCGACGATGGCGTAATCGGCATTGCCGCTGCTCACCAGGTCGAGCGGATCGGATTGACTGCGCGGCACGGCGGTCCAGGTCAGGTCCGGCACGCCGTTGCTGCGAATCATTTGCAGCAGCGCCTCTTGCGGGCTGTCCGCGGGCACCACGACCCGGGCACTGCTCAGACCGCCGACATTGCCTGGCGGCGACTTGCCACGGCTTTGCACCACCAGTTGGGCGATCTGCTCATAGCTGGTCGTGGTCATGCCAACCGCCTGCCAGGCCGCGTCGGGGCTGATTTGAGCTGCCGCCAGGTCGGCGCTGCCCTGCGCCAGGGCGGCTCGCATCGCTTTCGCATCCGGCACCGTTTGCACCACCAGCCTGACGCCGAGCGACTGGGCGAAGGCGGCGGCCAGGCGGTATTCGAGTCCCTCGGGACCGTGCGCCCCCAGGTAGTAACAAGTCGGCGAATTGAGGGTAACCATGCGCAGCTCGCCGTGGGTGCGGATCTGCTGCAGGGCCGAGGGATGCGCGCAACTGGCCAATATCAGCGCCGCTGCGGCGGTGAGCCGCAACGCGCGATAGGGTGGCCGTCGCATGTTGGAGCTCATGGCGTTCCTCACTCAGCTAGAATACCAGCAACCCCCGGAGAGGTACCGAAGCGGTCATAACGGCGCCGACTCGAAATCGGATGGTCGGGTAATACCGGCACGTGGGTTCGAATCCCACCCTCTCCGCCATTTGATTCCAGGTCTGTAGGCGGAAGCCCGAAAACGCGCAGGCGCTGCGGAAACTCAGGCTTTTTCAATCAGCCCATGGCTGGCCGAGGCGATATGCTGCACTGCGGTGCCGGGAACTCCGCTGTTGCGCGCAGGCCTCATACTAGACCGGTGGGTTGTGGCTAAACTTAACGTCGCTGCCGGCGCACTCAACAGTGCGTTGCGTCTCAACTCTGACCCGAAGACGGTGATTTATGTCCTATCACGCATGCAGCCTGCACCGTAAGGTGCTGCACTCGCAGCTATGGCGCAGCTAGGTTAGCCTGCGCATGCTTGAGGACGATGCAGCACGCATGATCGAATTTCCAGCCGGCCATTCTGCGGCACTGAACCGTCTAGGTCTGCTGATCGAGACCGTGACCAGCAGCGTCGAGAGCATCAGTACCGCACCCTCGGTAATCGATGCATTGCCCAAGGTGCTGGCAACCCTTGCCCGGGTCGTGCGCCTCGACCGGGTGGTGATGGTCGAGACGCCGGCGCGTGGCCAGGCATCGTCGTTGCAAACCCTGTTGTTCAACTGGACCGCCCCGGACGGCGCGGCCGCGCCGCTGGCTGCCGCGGCACTGATCCCCGCGAGCACCGACGCGGCACTGCGAGCCTGGACGCAGCCGCTCTCGCACGGTGTGCCGGTGGTCACCACGCGCGGTGGCGCGGATCCGGCAGTACGGCGCTTCCTGGCCGAACTGGGTGTACTGACTTCCCTGATGGTGCCCATCATGGTGGAGGGACGTCCCTGGGGACGCATATGCTTCGACGACTGCGAGAGTGAGCACGACTGGGCCGAGGATGACATCAAGCTGTTGACCATGCTGGCCCAGGTTATCGGCACGGCCATCACGCGCGAACGTTTTCGGCGACAGGCAGAGCAGCGCGAGCAGCTGCTGCAGGCGGTCACCAATTGCGCTGCGCAGATCGGTACCGCCGCGGATCTGCGCCGGGCGATCAACAACTCGCTGAGCATCGCGGCACGGGCGGTGGACGTCGAGCGCATAGTGCTGATGGAAGTATTCGCCGGCGATGCCGATACCGGCACGACACGCACGGTGCTGCGCAATTTCTGGCATGCGCCGGAAACGCCGCTGGCATTGGCGCAGATCGCGCAGCTCACGGCGATGTCGCTGGATCCCGAGGTGAGTGCCTGGATGGCGCCTTTGCAGCGCGGAATCGCGGTCGAAGGCCAGCTCGACAGCGTGCCGGCTGGCGTCAAGGCCTTGTTCCTGCGACTGCAGGCGCGTTCGATGCTGCTCGTGCCGATCATGGTCGATAGCAGTTACTGGGGGCACATCGGCTTCGACGCCTGCCAGCGCGAGCGCGCCTGGAGCGGCGCCGAGGTCGACGTGTTGCGCATGCTGGCCGATCTGATCGGCGCTGCGATTACGCGCGAACGCTTTCTGGCTGAACTCGCGCGCGCCGATACCATCATCCAGAGCAGTCCGACGATTCTGTACCGCCTGCGTGGCGAGCCGACGCTACCGATGATTTACGTCTCGAAAAATATCGCGCGCCTCGGCCACGATCCCGAGCAGTTGCTCGCGGCGCCGACCTCGTATCGCGACATCATCCATCCCGAGGACCGCGATGCCGTGCGCATCGCCCTGGAACAGTTACTGCTGCGCACTACGCCGGCCGCCAGCATCGAATTCCGGATGCTGACCAAGGATGGCGGCGTGCGCTGGTTTGAAAACTGCTACACGCCGGTGCGCGATGAGGCCGCACGCCTGATTGAGATCGAGGGCATTCTGATCGACATCAGTGAGCGCAAGGCCGCTGAGGTGAAGATCGCCCAGCTGGCGCGTACCGATGCCCTGACCGGGCTCGACAATCGCATGACTTTCGGCGATCAGCTGCGCCAGGCATTCGCCAACGCGCAGCGTGAAGCGCGTGCCTTTGCGGTGCTGTATCTGGACCTGGACCGCTTCAAGGAGGTCAACGATACCCTCGGCCACCACGCCGGTGATCGGCTGCTGCAGGAAGTGGCGCGCCGGCTGCGTGATGTGACCCGCGCGGTCGATGTGGTCGCGCGCCTTGGCGGCGATGAATTCGCGATCGTGCAGGCCGGCGTGGACGATTCCGCTGCCGCCGGCACCCTGGCCGAAAAACTCATTGAGATCGTGTCCGCGCCCTACGCCATCGATGGTAACGATCTACGTATCGGCGTGAGTATCGGCATTTCGCTGTTCGACATCACCGTCAACAGTCCGGATGCGCTGCTGATGCAGGCCGACCAGGCGCTGTATCGCGCCAAGCACGCCGGCCGCGGACAATATCGCTTTCATTCCGACGAGATCGACAGCGAAGTTCGCGCCCACATGACGCTGGCGGAGGATCTGCGCAGCGCGCTGGCGCGGAATGAACTGGAGATGCGCTATCAGCCGCAGGTGGAACTGTCATCGGGCAAGATCGTCGGCATGGAAGCGCTGCTGCGCTGGAATCACCCCGCGCGCGGCCTGATGCTGCCGGAGGACTTCCTGCCGATTGCCGAGAAGTACGGCATCATGCAGCAATTGGGCCGCTGGGCCATGGACACCGCCTGCCGTCAGATGTCGCTGTGGCGTGCCGCGGGCATGAACGTGCCCGTGGTCGCGATCAACATT
Organism: uncultured Gammaproteobacteria bacterium; assembly: GCA_963735775.1. Lineage (GTDB taxonomy): Bacteria > Pseudomonadota > Gammaproteobacteria > Steroidobacterales > Steroidobacteraceae > FEN-1191. The sequence continues at coordinate 593,071 of CAVTMG010000002.1, forward strand.
GCCCTGGCCCAGATCAAGATGGGACGCGAGTTCGTGCGTGACGTGATCGACAGCATCGCGCGCTGGGACCTGAAACCCGCCGATATCGAGCTGGACGTGACGGAACTGGTGCTGGCGCGCTCGACCCTGGCACAAAGCAACGTGCTCGATCAGTTGCGCCGGCTGGGCGTCGGAATTGCAATCGATGACTTCGGTTCGCAATACTCCTCGCTCGATTATCTGCGCAGCTACCGGGTCAATCGACTCAAAATCGCGCGCGGCATGATCGCGGCGGCTGATGCCGAACCCGGCGGTGTCGCCATGGTGCGTGCCATCCTGAGCCTCGCTGGCGAGCTGGGCGTGGCGGTGGTTGCCGAAGGAGTCGAGACCGACACTCAGCGCAAGCTCCTGGTGCAAGCCAGCGCGCGCGCCCAGGGGCAGGGGTTCCTCTACAGTCGCGCCGTGCCAGCCGATGAGACCATGCCGATGCTGCGGGCTGGCGTGGTAAGGCCCGAGGATCGCTCACTCGACAGCGCCGCGCCCAGCGAGACTGGCGGCAAAGTTGCCTCCGGCGAGGACGATGTGATCAGCAAGCGCGTGGCCGCGAACTGATCGTCCGCGCACATCGGCGCGCCAGCGCCGACTGCCATCCCGGGCCTGGTGGCGCATAATAGGCCCATCCTCTTTTAGATTCGGACGGAAATCCGCGATGTGGATTGTCAGGCTGGCGCTGCGTCGTCCCTACACGTTCATCGTGCTGGCATTGTTGATCGTGCTGCTCGGAATATTCAGCATTCTGCGCACCCCGACGGATATTTTCCCGAACATCAATATTCCCGTCATCAGCGCCATCTGGTCGTACGTCGGGCTGCCGCCCGAGGACATGGCCAATCGCATCGTGGTCAACGCCGAACGCTACGCCCAGACCACGGTCAATGACGTCGAGCACTCCGAGTCGCAGTCGCTGTCCGGCATCGCCGTGGTCAAGTACTTCTTCCAGCCCAACGTCAACGAGGAGATGGCGTTCGCGCAGATCACCGGCGTCTCGCAGGCGTTGTTGCGGCAGGCTCCGCCGGGCACGACACCGCCGTTCATCCTGGCCTACAACGCATCGACCGTGCCGATAGTGCAACTTGCGTTCGAAAGCGCGAGCCTTTCGGAGACGCAGATCTTCGACCTGGCCAATACGGTGGTGCGTCCGAGCCTGTCGACGGTCGCCGGAGCCTCCTTGCCCTATCCGTACGGCGGCAAGCAGCGCCAGGTACAGGTCGACATCGATCCGGAAGCGCTGCGCGCCAAGGGCCTGGCGGCCGCCGACGTCAGTAACGCCATCGGCTTGCAGAACCTGATCATCCCGGCCGGTACCGAAAAGATCGGCGACATCGAATACAACGTCAAACTGAACTCAAGTCCGCTGGTGGTCGCGGACCTCAACGATGTGCCGATCCGTGACGTCAATGGCACCGTGGTGTTCGTGCGCGATGTCGCCAACGTGCACGATGGCAGCAGTCCCCAGACCAATCTGCTGAGGATGAATGGCAGGCATTCGGTACTGATGTCGGTACTGAAGACCGGCAGCGCTTCGACGCTGCAGATCGTCGAGAGCATCAAGCGGCTGCTGCCGAGCATCCAGGCGCAGCTGCCCCAGGACCTCAAGCTCACGGCGATCGCCGATCAATCCATATTCGTGCGGGCCGCCATCAGCAGCGTCATCCGCGAGGGCGTGATTGCGGCCGCGCTGACCGGCCTCATGATCCTGCTGTTCCTGGGTTCCTGGCGCAGCACCTTGATCATCACTATTTCCATACCGCTGTCGGTGCTCACTTCGATCATCTGCCTGTCGGCCATCGGCGAAACCATCAATATCATGACGCTGGGCGGCCTGGCGCTGGCGGTGGGCATCCTGGTGGATGATGCCACGGTCGCGATCGAAAACATCAACTGGCACCTGGAGCATGGCAAGGACGTGGAGCCGGCGATTCTCGACGGCGCGCACCAGATTGCGCTGCCGGCGCTGGTTTCGACGTTGTGCATCTGCGTGGTGTTCGTGCCCATGTTCCTGCTCACCGGTGTGTCGCGTTTCCTGTTCGTACCCCTGGCCGAGGCCGTGGTGTTCGCCATGCTCGCCTCGTACATCCTGTCGCGAACGCTGGTGCCGACGCTGGCCATGTACTGGCTGCGCAGGCATGACCCGCACCAGGTTGCCGCAACCGGCACGTTGGCGCGCTTCCAGCGTGGTTTTGAGCGGCGGTTTTCCGCTATCCGCGACGGTTATCGCGACATGCTGGCGGCCGGGCTGCACCATGGGCTGGCCTTCATCGTTGCCTTCATGGTGATCGGCTCCACGGCATTTCTGTTGCTGCCATGGCTGGGCAGGGATTTCTTCCCGTCGGTGGATGCCGGAGAGGTGCGCCTGCACCTGCGCGCGCCCAGCGGCACGCGCCTGGAACAGACCGCGATCCTGGTTGATGCCGTGGAGGCGCAGATCCGTGCTGTCATTCCGGCGCCGGCGCTCGACACCCTGGTGGACAACATCGGCGTGCCGTATAGCGGTATCAATCTTTCCTACAGTACCTCCGCTCCCATAGGCCCTGGCGATGCCGACGTGCAGATTGCGCTGCGGCCGGGTCATCATCGGCCGACGGTGGAATATGTGCGGGCACTGCGCACGCGGCTGCGCCAGGAGTTCCCGTCCACGACCTTCTCTTTTCTGCCGTCCGACATCGTCAGCCAGATCCTGAATTTCGGGCTGCCGGCACCGTTCGACGTGCAGGTGGTGGGTAATGACGTGACCCGCAATCGAAATTTCGCCAATACGCTGCTGGCGACGCTGAAGACCATTCCGGGCGCGGCGGACCTGCGCATACAGCAGGCCTTCGATTACCCTCAGCTCAATGTCACGGTCGATCGGGTGAACGCGACCCAGCTCGGCTTCACCCAACAGGATGTGGCCAACAACGTGCTGATCTCGCTCTCGGGCAGTCAGCAGACTGCGCCCTCATTCTGGGTGGACCCCAAGACGGGCATTGATTACAACGTCGCTACCCAGGCGCCGCAGTACCGGCTGACGTCGCTGCAGGACCTGGCAGATACGCCCGTGACCAGGGGCAGCGGCGGCAGTCAGCAACTGCTGGCGAACCTGGCCACAATCGATCGCGGTGTCGGGCAGGCGGTCGTCAGCCATTATGATGCGCGCCAGGTGATCGATATTTACGGTTCGGTCGACGGCACGGATCTGGGTACGGTTGGCGATGCAGTGCATCGCGATGTCGGAAGCGCTACGCCACAACCTGCCACACGGCAGCAATCTCACCGTGCGCGGACAGATCGAGACCATGCGCACGTCCTTCAGTGGTCTTGCCTACGGTATGATCGGTGCGATTGTGCTGATCTATCTGCTGATCGTGGTCAACTTTCAAAGCTGGCTCGATCCCCTGATCATCATCAGCGCCTTGCCGGCGGCACTGGCCGGCATGGTCTGGATGCTATTCGTGACCCACACCACGGTCAGCGTGCCGGCATTGATCGGCGCCATCATGTGCATGGGCGTTGCCACGGCCAACAGCATTCTGGTGGTGAGCTTCGCACGCGAGCAGCTGGACCAGGGCATTGAGGCCAGCGTGGCCGCGCTCGAGGCCGGCTTCGGGCGTTTCCGTCCGGTGCTCATGACGGCGCTGGCAATGATAATCGGCATGCTGCCGATGTCGCTGGGACTCGGGGAGGGCGGCGAACAGAATGCGCCGCTCGGCCGCGCGGTGATTGGTGGCCTGATGTTCGCCACCTTTGCGACCTTGCTGTTCGTGCCGGTGGTGTTCTCGGTGGTGCACGGACGGTTCACACGCGCCCCACGCGGTGCGGTTGCGGAGCAGGCTTGATGGAGGTTATAGAACACCGGGACCAGACACGGCGCCTCAAACGGCTGGCGCTGTACGTATTGATTGCGGCAGTCGCGGTCGCGGCCTGGGGCATTTTCTCACGTCTGCAGGCGCGCACCGCGCTGGCGAACAGTACCCTCGCGGCGGCGGTGCCCATGGTAATCGTGGTGGCACCGCACCACAGCGACAGCTCGAATGAACTGGTATTGCCGGGGGACGTGCAGGCTTATACCGATGCGCCGATCTACGCGCGCACCAGCGGTTATCTCAAGCGCTGGTATGCGGACATCGGCAAGCAGGTCAAGGCCGGCGAGGTGCTGGCGGACATCGAGACCCCCGAGGTGGATGCGCAATACCGCCAGAGCAAGGCGGATCTGGCCACGGCCGAAGCCAACAATCGTTTGTCTCAGACCACCTCGGCGCGTTTTCAGGAACTGAAGAAAACCGGCTTGGTGGCAGCGCAGGACGTCGACAACGCCCAGGGCGATGCCGACGCGAAGAAGGCGCAGCTGGAGTCGGCGCGCCAGAATGTGCAACGCCTGGAGCAGCTGGAGGGCTTCAATCGCATTACCGCGCCGTTCGACGGCGTCGTGACCGCGCGCCACATCGATGTCGGCGCATTGGTGACGGCCGGCAGTGCCAGCGGACAGGAACTGTTTCACATGACCGCCACCAACCGCCTGCGCGTCTATGTACAGGTGCCGCAGGCCTATGCCGACCTGGTGCACGCGGGGTTGGAGGCCGAATTGAGTTTTCCCGAGCGTCCGGATCGGCGTTTCCCGGCTAAAGTGGTCAGCACCTCGCGCTCGATCGATTCCACCACCCGCACGCTGCTGACCCAGCTTGAAGTCGATAATTCCAAGGGCGAGCTGCTGTCCGGCTCGTTTGTTCAGGTTCACCTGCCCTTGCCGCTGGGGCTCGCGAGCTGGCGGCTGCCGTCCAACACGCTGCTGTTCCGGGCCGACGGCCTGCACGTGGCGACGGTCGATGCCAACAACAGGGTACAGCTCAATACCGTGCAGGTCGGACGCGACTTTGGCAACGAGATCGAGGTCCTGAGCGGCGTTGGTGCGCAGGATCGCGTCATCATCAATCCAGCCGATTCCCTGCTCAGCGGCGCGCAGGTGCGGATCAAACCCGCGGCGCCCTAGGATTTCAGCTGCTGCCGCTACCCTTGAACTCGGCGGCGAATACGCGTGCGAAGGCTTCCGTGAACAGATGCGGCAGTCGGCCCGTGGGCATCTCGGTGATGCTGCGAAAGCGCTCGCTCAAGGCCGCGGCATCCACGCCGCCGGCTGTGCGCTGAGGCGTGCTCGGCGCCAGCGCCTTGGGATCCAGCCGCGAGAGGAACTCGGCGAACGCCACACGCAGGGCGCGCGAGAAAGCCAGATCGTGGCGGCGCGTGCTGGCGAGGGTCTCCCGCAGCCACTGTACGGCGTCGAGCTTGTGCGCGTCGTGTCCCTGCAGCAGACGCAGCAACAGGTCTTCCACCGGCAGGCCGGTCAGTCCGATCTGCTGCGGATCCTCGCGTCCGACCTCAATCTCGCTGTGATCGCGCATCTCGCGCTGCGCCAAGGCCAAGCCCTTGAGTCCCACCAGCGCTTCGCGCAGCAACAGACCGGCCAGGTGCAGCACCCGCGCCTGCGCTTCCTCTGAAATCTGCTTGGCATCGATGCCAGCCCCGCGACAGAAGGCCTCGATGCCGGCAGCGTTGTCGCTGGCGCGCAGCTCCGCCCGGGCCGCTTTCGAGAGCTGACGCGCTGGTGCGCGTCTCTGATCGCTTTGATCAAACGCCAGCAGGCCGGGATCGATGGTTACCGGCTGGCCGAAGGCATCCACGGGTCCGCGACGGCCGCTGGCTTCCAGATCAGGCCGCAACAGATCGCGCATGCTGAAGTCGGCGCCCAGATCGCCGGGGCTCGCGCCACGCTCCACCTGCGGCGTGGCGTTGACCGGAAAGATCGAGCTGGCCTCGGGCGCCTCGGCGGCATCGGCATCGACGCTCACGCCCACCACATAGTCGCCCAGATGCAGTCGATCCCCGTCGCGCAATGGATGGCTGGCGCGGCGACCCAGCGCCTCGGTGCGCTCATTGACGAACACGCCGTTGGTGCTGGTGTCGAGCAGGTAGAAGGAGCCATCGCGGAATTTCACGCGCGCGTGATGGGCCGACAGATAGCGCTGCGGATCGGGCAGCACCCAATCGTTGTCATGGGCTCGGCCAATGCTGCCCCCGCCCACGCCAAGGACGATGCTGCCGCGCGCCCCGAGGGGTGCGCGCTGCTCGCTGAGAATTGTCAGCTTCAGGGCCATGTGGCGCTCCCACGTCTAGTCTACCCGGACATATAATACTTCGGCAGAGCATTTCTGCTTCGGCCGGGCGGGATTACAGTCGACGATGGCATCGAATCACATCTTCAAGAGTCATGTTCGTGAACCAGGGGAAGGTTTACGAGGTTTACGCCCGCAAGGTCAGCCATGGCACGCTGTTCGGTTTCGTCGAAATTGAGGAGCTGGTGTTTGGCGGGCGTTCCTCGGTGGTCGTGGATCCGGGCGAAGAGCGGGTGAAAAGTGAGTTCGCAGGCGTGACGCGCAGCTATCTGCCGATACAGTCGATCCTGCGGATAGATGAAGTGCGCAAGCAGGGCGTGAGCAAAATCGTCGCGCTCGAGGGTAGCAATGTCGCGCAGTTTCCGATGCCGCTGCTGCCGCCCTCGGCCATTGAGCCGGGGCCGAAGAAGAATTGATGCTCACGCTCCCAGGCTCCCAGGCATTATCCGAATTCCGACTCCTTCGATTGCTCACGCGGCTGCAGAGGCTCGAGCCGGCGGTCACGGCCGTGAGCGCGCAGTTCCTGCATTTCGCGGATTGCAGCCGCGAACTCGATTCTCTTGAAGGCGCGCGCCTGGCACAGCTCCTGGATGACGGCGGCCAGCCGCCGCGCCGCTGATCCAAACGGCGTGCACGCGCCTCATGCCTTCCAGCAGGCATCTGGTCGTGCCGCGGCCCGGAACCATTTCTCCCTGGTCAAGCAAGGCCACCGATATCGCCCAGGTGTGCGGACTCGATGCCGTGCGCCGCATCGAGCGCGGCATCCTCTATACACTGGCGCTGTCGCCGGCTCGGGTACTCGCGCGCCGCAGCGAGCTGGAAGCCTTATTGCACGACCGCATGATCGAGAGCGTGTTCGAGCGAGCTGCGAAAGCGCGGCTCAGCTGTTTACGCAATATCCGCCACGTCCGCTGCAGCATTATCTCGCTGCGCGAAGGCCGCAGCGCACTGGCCGAAGCCGATCATCGCCTGGGGTTGGCGCTCAGCGAGGCAGAAATCAACTACCTGTTCGATACCTTCGAGCGCCTCGGACGCGACCCCAGCGACGTGGAGCTCATGATGTTCGCCCAGGCGAACTCGGAACACTGCCGCCACAAGATCTTCAATGCGCAGTTCGTCATCGACGGGGTAGTGCGCGAGAAATCCCTGTTTGCGATGATCCGCAACACCCACGCTAGCGCACCGACGGGCGTGCTGTCCGCCTATCGCGACAATGCCGCGGTGATCGCCGGCAGCATGGCGACGCGTTGGTTCCCGGACCCCGACAGCGGCATCTACGGCGGCAGCGACGAGCCGGTCGATATCTTGATGAAAGTCGAGACCCACAACCATCCGACCGCGATCTCGCCGTTTCCGGGCGCGGCCACCGGCGCCGGCGGCGAGATTCGCGATGAGGGGGCCACCGGCCGCGGCGCCAAGCCCAAGGCCGGGCTCACGGGTTTTGCGGTATCGCACCTGCGCATTCCGGAATTTCCAGCAGCCGTGGGAGCGCAGCCTGGGCCGGCCGGCGCGCATCGCCTCGCCGCTGGAGATCATGCTGGAGGGGCCGATCGGTGCCGCCGGCGTTCAACAACGAATTCGGTCGTCCGAACATCTGCGGCTATTTCCGTACGCTCGAGACCGCCTTGCCCGGGGATGCGCCAGGGCGCGTGCGCGGCTATCACAAGCCCATCATGCTGGCCGGTGGCCTGGGCAATGTGCGCCGGGCGCATGTCGAGAAGAGCGAGGTCTCGGTCGGCGCGCCGCTAGTGGTGCTCGGCGGCCCGGCGATGCTGATCGGATTGGGTGGCGGCGCGGCTTCCTCGGTCGGCAGCGGTGCCTCGAGCGAAGACCTGGACTTCGCCTCGGTTCAGCGCGGCAACGCCGAAATGCAGCGGCGCGCGCAGGAGGTCATCGATCGCTGCTGGGCGCTGGGTGCGCACAATCCGATACAGCTCATCCATGACGTCGGTGCCGGCGGCCTGTCCAACGCCGTGCCCGAGGCGGTGGCGCACAGCCATCGCGGCGCGCGCATCGCAGCTGCGCGCGATTCCCAGCGCCGAGTCGGGCATGTCGCCGCTGGAGATCTGGTGCAATGAGGCGCAGGAGCGATACGTGCTGACGTTGGCGCCGCAGGGTCTGGCGCGCTTTCGAGCTATCGCGCAGCGCGAGCGCTGCCCGTACGCCGTGATCGGCGAGATCACCGACGACGGATTGCTGCTGGTGCACGACGCGCAGTTTGGCAACCAGCCGGTGCACATGCCGGTCGATGCACTGCTCGGGCAGGCTGCCGCAGATGCGGCGGGAAGTGCGCAGCCGGCCGCGCGTGCCAGAACCGTCCGATTGTGAAACGCTTGATCTGCGCGAGGCCGTATATCGCGTGCTGCATTTGCCGGCCGTGGCCGACAAGACGTTTCTGATCACAATCGGCGATCGCACGGTCGAGCGGCCTCGTGAGCCGCGATCAACTGGTGGGTCCCTGGCAGGTGCCGGTCAGCGACGTCGGCGTGACCCTGGCCGACTACCGCCACCTGCGCGGCGAGGCGATGGCGATCGGCGAGCGCACGCCGGCGGCACTGCTCGATGCGGCGGCTGCGGCGCGACTGGCGGTAGCCGAGGCCATAACCAATATCATGGCGGCCGATATAGCGGCGCTCAGCGAGGTGCGCCTGTCGGCCAATTGGATGGCCGCCTGCGGCGTTGACGGCGAGGATGCCGCGCTCTATGCGGCCGTGCAGCGCGGTGGGCGAGGAGTTCTGCCCGCAGCTGGGGATAGCGATTCCGGTCGGAAAAGACTCGCTATCGATGCGTACGCAATGGCGGCAGGATGGCGCGCAGCGATCGGTCATCGCACCGGTGTCGCTGATCGTATCGGCCTTCGCGCCGGTGCAGAACGTACGCCGCACCTGGACACCGGTGCTGCAATTGGATCGCGGCGCCAGTGTGCTGCTGCTCATCGACCTCGGCACGCGGCCGCGACCGCCTCGGCATGAGCGCTCTGGCCCAGGTATATGGCAAGGTGGGCGGAGCGCCGGCCGACGCCGATGCCGGGCCGCTGCGCAGCTTTCGCCGCGGCCATGATTGCGCTGCACGCGCGCGAGCTGGTGCTGGCCTATCACGATCGCTCCGACGGCGGCCTGATCGCGACCCTGATCGAGATGGCGTTCGCCGGCCATTGCGGTCTGGATATCGCGCTAGAGACCGGCGGCAGCAGCGTGCATCGCGGCAAGCTGTTCGCGGAGGAGCCGGGCGCGGTGCTGCAGATTCAGTGCGAGCATGAGGCGGCAGTGCGTCGCCTGCCTGGCCGCGCATGGCCTGGCCGGCTGCGTGCGCGCGATCGGTGCTCCGCAGCTCAGCCTTGCGCGTGCGCATCCGCGCAGCCGGCGAGACGCTGCTGGATGAGAGCGTGGAGCGAACTGCGCCGCGCCTGGTCGGAGACTTCCTATCACATGCGCCGGCTGCGCGATGAGCCCGCAGTGCGCGCGAGGAGGAGTTCGCCGCGCTGCTGCGATGAGACCGATCCGGGACTGTCGCAGCAGCTGAGTTTCGATGCCGAGCAGGATATCGCCGCACCATTGATCGCCACGCGGCGCGCGCCCGCGCGTGGCGGTACTGCGCGAGCAGGGCGTCAACAGTCAGGTCGAGATGGCGGCGGCGCTGCGATCGCGCCGGCTTCGAGGCTCACGACGTGCACATGTCCGATCTGCTGGGCGGCACGCGCAGCGCTCGCGGGTTTCGCCGGCCTCGTGGCCTGCGGCGGCTTCTCCTATGGCGATGTGCTGGGTGCCGGCGGCGGCTGGGCGCGCTCGATCCTGTTCCATGAGCGCACGCGGCGCGAATTCGCGCGCTTCTTCGCGCGCAGCGATACGCTTCTCGCTCGGCGTGTGCAATGGCTGCCAGATGTTCGCGCGTGCTCAAGGAGCTGATTCCCGGTGCGCAGCACTGGCCGCGCTTCCTGCGCAATCGCAGCGAGCAGTTCGAGGCGCGCTTGAGCCTGGTCGAGATCGCTCGATTCGCCCTCGATGCTGCTGGCGGGCATGCGCGGCTCGCGCCTGCCGGTGGCGGTCGTCACATGGCGAGGGCCGGCCGCAGTTCGCGCGCGAGGCGGATCTCAGCAGTGCCTGGAGCAGCGCGGCTGGTGGCGTTTCGCTATCATCGACCAACCACGGCGAGCCGGCAGCTCGCTATCCGGCCAATCCCAACGGCGCGGTGCATGCGCATCGCCGCGCTGACCACGCCGGATGGCCGCGTGACCGTGACCATGCCGCACCCCGAGCGCGTCTACCGCACGGTGCAGAACTCATGGCACGCCGCGCGATGCCGGCGAGGACAGCGGCTGGATGCGCCTGTTCCGCAACGCCCGCGTGTGGCTCGGCTGAAGCCTCAGCCGGGGTCGGTGGAGCGCTCGGGCGAGCGGCTGCCGTGCTCGGCTGCGGCAGGCGGCCGCTCCGCCTGATCGGAGAAGAAGCGGCGTACCACCATGGCCTGCTGCAGGCGGCCCTTGCGCACATAGGCCTGGTACAGCAGATCCTTCATGACCTCGAGCAGCAGGCCCGCCTGGTCGTCGTCGAGCAGTCGGCAGGCTCGGCGCCGGATCGGCGTCGGTGCCGAAGAGTCACGCGCTTGATGGCGATGAAGTCGCTGGCGATCGATTTCCGCCATATCGCGCAGCGTCGTTGAGTTCATCAAACACGCGCAGCTTGCCGGGCTCGCCGAGATTGGCGAATACCCCTTGCATGGTGCGCCGGCACATGCTGGCGAAGGCATTGAACACGCCATGTGAATAGCACAGCAGCGTTTCGCGAAACAGGATCTCGATCATCCTCGCGGCAGATAGGTGAAGGTGAATTTTTCGCTGCGGCCGCTCGACCTCGCTGAAATGCGATGACAGCTCGATGCGTTCGCCGCTGTAGCTGCGCACGTTGAAACGCAGAAAAATCGGGAGCGTTGCAGGCATCGCAGCGATAGACGAGGCCGATCTGCTTCGGCCGGCTGGCCGAAAGGTCGGCGAAACGCGGTACCGCCAACGGCGTGATATGCGCCAGCACCGAGCAGTGCGGGCAGGTCAGCGCGAGGCTTGCCGCCTGATCATTGTGCAGTCGATCGTCGGCTGTCGATGTAAACGGACATGGTGCTCAAGAGTGTAGCCGAGTGGCGACACATCGGCATGTGGCCGCGCGGCGCAAAGCCGGCGTTTATTTGCACTGCATTGACATAATCAATGCCTCGGCCCGCTAGCCGCGTGAGTTTGCGGTACTTGAGGCGGTGCGGCTGCGTGGCGTCCTCGCCGCGGCGGCGGCGCAGATCTTCGACATAGTCCTGGTAGTTGCCCTCGAACCAGACCACCTCGGAATTGCCCTCGAAGGCCAGGATGTGGGTGGCGATGCGATCGAGGAACCAGCGGTCATGCGAGATCACCACCGCGCAGCCGGGAAAATTCAGCAGCGCATCTTCCAGCGCGCGCAGAGTCTCGATGTCCAGATCGTTGGTGGGCTCATCGAGCAACAGTACGTTGCCGCCGGTGCGCAACACTTTGGCGAGATGGACACGATTGCGCTCACCGCCCGAGAGCTCGCCGATGTGCTGCTGCTGCTGCGTGCCCTTGAAATTGAAGCGTCCGACGTAGCCTGCGCGACGGCGTCTCGTAGTTATCGACTCTGATGATGTCCTGACCGCCGGAGATCTCTTCCCAGACGGTCTTCTTATCGTCCAGGGTCTGGCGCGATTGATCGACGTAGGCCAGTTTCACCGTCGGACCGATCCGGATGTCACCGCCATCGGGCTTTATCGGCGCCCGTGAGCATGCGGAACAGTGTGGTCTTGCCGGCGCCGTTCGGGCCGATGATGCCGACGATGCCGCCGCGGCGGCATGTTGAAATTCAGGTTGTCGATCAACAGCCGGTCGCCGAATGCCTTGCGACAGGCCCTTTGACCTCGATGACCAGCTCGCCCAGCCGCGGGCCGGGCGGAATATAGATCTCGTTGGTTTCGTTGCGCTCCTGAAATTCCTTCGAAGCCAGCTCTTCGTAGCGTGCCAGGCGTGCCTTGCTCTTGGCCTGTCGTGCCTTGGGATTGGTGCGCACCCATTCGAGCTCGCGCGCCAGGGTCTTGCGCAGCGCATCCTGCGTCGCGCTCTTCCAGTGCCAGGCGCTTCTCCTTCTGCTCGAGCCAGGAGGAGTAGTTACCCTGCCACGGAATGCCGTGGCCGCGATCCAGCTCAAGAATCCATTCGGCGACGTTGTCGAGGAAATAGCGATCGTGAGTTACCGCGACCACGGTGCTGGGATATTCCTCGAGGTAGCGTTCCAGCCATGCCACCGATTCGGCATCCAGGTGATTGGTCGGCTCATCCAGCAGCAGCATGTCGGGCTGCGACAACAGCAGCCGGCACAATGCCACGCGGCGCCGCTCGCCGCCGGAGAGCTGCGCGATCTTGTGCCTCCCAGGCGGGCAGGCGCAGTGCGTCGGCGGCGATTTCCAGTTTGCGCTCGAGCTCCCAGCCGCCGGCGGCATCGATCGCATCCTGCAGCCTGGCTTGTTCCTCCAGCAGCTTGTTCATCTGCTGATCGTCCATCGGCTCGCCGAACATATCGCTGATGCGGTTGAAACGCTCGAGCAGCGCGAACGTGCCGCCCACGCCCTCCATGACCACACTGCGAACATCCTGTTCGGGGTCGAGCTCGGGCTCCTGCGGCAGAAATCCGACCCGGATTCCAGGTTGCGGGCGCGCCTCGCCGTCGATGTTCTGGTCCATTCCAGCCATGATTCGCAGCAGCGATGACTTGCCGGAGCCGTTCAAGCCGAGCACGCCGATTTTGGCGCCGGGAAAGAACGACAGGCTGATGTCGCGCAGGATGGTGCGCTTGGGCGGCACCACCTTGGAGACGCGGTTCATGGTGAAAATGTATTGCGCCATGGAAGCTGCGACCGGGCTGGGGAAAAGGGCGCGCATTATCCATGAACGCGCCGGTGCGGTGCTAGCCTCGGTATGCTATCTTCGCCTCGGTGCAGTGTCCCTGGGCCAGGCCCAAAGAGACGCGTTGAACGCCAAAGGTTCCGAGGTTGCGGTCGTGTTGGGGGAACGCCTGGCTCGTTACGGCTTTGGCGATGGTCATCCGTTCGGTCCCGATCGCCACGGCGCGTTCGTGCGCGAGTTCCAGCAACGCGGCCTGGATGCCAAAGTGCAGGTGCTGGAACCCCGGGATGCGCTGACCGCCGAGCTGGAGCTGTTCCACACGCCCGAGCACATTCGTTTCGTCATGGAGCGCTCGCAGGCCGGCAACGGCTGGCTGGACGGCGGCGATACGCCGGCCTATCGCGGTGTGTTCGAAGCCGCCGCGTGCGTCGTGGGGGCGAGCCTGACGGCGACCGAGTGGATGCTCGCGGGCAAGCACCGGCGCGCGTTCGTGCCGATCGCGGGGCTGCATCACGCCGCGCGGCAGCGCGCGGCCGGATTTTGCGTGTTCAACGATTGCGGCGTGGTCATCGAGCATCTTCGGCGTGACCACGGCATGGCCCGCGTCGCCTACGTCGACATCGATGCGCACCACGGCGATGGCGTGTACTACGCCTTCGAGGACGATCCCGGAGCTGATTTTTGCGGATCTGCACGAGAGCGGGCATAGCCTGTACCCGGGCACCGGCGGTGAAGGCGAGATTGGCAGCGGCGCTGCCGCCGGCACCAAGCTCAACGTGCCGTTGCCGGCCGGGGCCGGCGATGCACAGTTCGCCGAGGCGTGGCCGCAGATGCTCGCGCACGTCGCGCGCTTCGAACCGCAATTCTGCATCCTGCAATGCGGCGCCGACAGCATCGCCGGCGATCCGATCACGCACCTGCAGCTCTCCACCGCCTGCCATGCGCGCGCGGCCGCCGACCTGTGCACGCTGGCGGACAGCCTGGGTCACGGTCACGTGCTGGCGTTGGGCGGCGGCGGCTACGACCGCGGCAATCTCGCGCGCGCCTGGAGCGATGTGGTCAGGGCTGCTGAGGCCTGGCTGCTGGGCGCGGCTGATCGGGTACAATTCCGGCGCGTTTCCCCTCATCCGACTGCGACCAAAGGCGGCCGCTGCATGTTTTCGAGCCGAATGCGCATCAAGGATTTTGACCCCGAGCTGCAACGTGCGCTCGACGGTGAGCGCGCGCGCCAGGAAGATCACATCGAGCTGATCGCGTCGGAGAACTACGCCAGTCCCGCGGGTGCTGGAGGCGCAGGGCTCGGTGCTGACCAACAAGTACGCCGAAGGCTATCCGGGCAAGCGCTACTACGGCGGCTGCGAATTCGTCGATATCGCCGAGCAACTGGCGATCGATCGCGCCAAGAAATTGTTCGACGCCGACTATGCCAACGTGCAACCGCATTCGGGTTCACAGGCGAATGCCGCGGTGTACCTGGCGTTGCTGTCGCCCGGCGATCCCATCCTCGGCATGAGCCTGGATCACGGCGGTCATCTGACGCACGGCGCCAAGGTCAATTTCTCCGGCAAACTGTTCCAGGCGCATCAATACGGCGTGCTGCGAAAATGGCCTGGTCAACTACCAGCAGATCGAAGCGCTCGCGCGCGAGCATCGTCCGAAGATGATCGTCGCGGGTTTCTCGGCCTATTCGCGCGTGCTCGATTGGGCGCGGTTTCGCGCCATCGCCGATTCGGTCGGGGCCTATCTGTTCGTCGACATGGCGCATGTGGCCGGACTGGTGGCCACGGGACTGTATCCGAGCCCGATGGCCTATGCCGACGTGGTGACCACCACCACCCACAAGACTCTGCGTGGTCCGCGCGGCGGCCTGATCCTGGCGCGCGCCAACGATGCGATCACCAAGAAACTCAGTTCGCTGGTGTTTCCCGGCACGCAGGGCGGCCCGTTGATGCACGTGATCGCCGCCAAGGCGGTGGCGTTGCTCGAGGCACTGCAGCCGGAGTTCAAGGAATATCAGGCGCAGGTTCTGGCCAACTCGCGTGCCATGGCTGCGGCGCTCGCGGCGCGCGGCTTCAACATCGTCTCGGGGGGCACCGACAATCATCTGTTCCTGCTCAGCCTCGTCGGGTCGCGACATCACCGGCAAGGATGCCGATGCCGCTCTGGGCCGCGCGCACATCACGGTCAACAAGAACGCCGTGCCGAATGATCCCCGGCCGCCGATGGTGACCAGCGGCCTGCGCCTGGGCACGCCGGCATCCACCACGCGCGGCTTTCGCGAGACCGAGATACGTCAGGTGGCGCAGTGGATCGCCGACATCCTGGACGCCGGCGGCGCCGAGGAGGTGGTGGCAGGTGTGCGCGAACAGGTGAGTGCGCTGTGCCGGCGTTTCCCGGTGTACGGCGACTGAACGAGCCTCGGGGCAGTCGGTGCATTGTCCCTTCTGCGGCCATATCGAGACCAAGGTGACCGATTCACGCCTGGCCGCCGATGGCCGTCAAATTCGTCGGCGGCGCGAATGCCTGAGCTGCGGCGAGCGCTTTACGACCTTCGAGACCGCCGAACTGTTGATGCCGCGCGTGGTCAAGAGCGACGGCAGTCGCGAGCCGTTCGATGAGCACAAGCTCTCGAGTGGCATGACCAAGGCACTGGAGAAAAGACCGGTCAGCTCGGAGGCGATCGAACAGGCGGTGGGCCGCGTGTGCCACAAGCTGCGGGTGCTCGGTGAGCGCGAGGTGCCGGCGCGCACCGTGGGCGAGATGGTCATGGAGGAATTACGCCATATGGACGAGGTCGCGTACGTGCGTTTCGCCTCGGTGTACCGGAGCTTTCAGGACGTGGAGGCGTTTCGCGACGAGATTGAGCGGCTGCGCCATCATCGCCGCCGGCGCGACAACAAGGCCGAGCAGGATCAGTTGCCGTTGCTGCCCTCGGCCGACAGCGGCGGGCGCAAGCCGAAATGACACCCCGGCCTTGCCACCCATGGGCGTGATACGCGGGCTGCTGGATCGGATCGTGCTGCTGCTGGGCGTGGTGGTGGCGGGATGCGTGCCGAGTTTCATTGCCCAATACCGGCAGCGCGCCGGCGGCCGACTGGAGCAGGTGCTGGCGGATCTGGCGCCGTTTCAGCAAATCGCCGATCACGAGCACGGCGGCAGCCTGGCGGAGCTGGTGCACCATCATCTGCAGAGCAGCGATCCGACCTTTCACGGCGAGGGTGCCGCGGTACAGTCCATGCTCGATTCGGCCGATCACCTGCGCGCGCTGCTGCAGGGACTGAATACGGATTTGTTCCATCAGGGCGTGTATCTGCTGTTTCACGGTGATTTCGATCTAGCCCGCTCGACCTGGAGCGTGTATCAGCCCGGATTCGCCCTCACCCTGCAGAGCGTCGCCTTCGCGCTGATCGTCGGCGTGTTGCTGTGGCTGCTGTTTCTGGGGCTGTGGCACGGCGTGGCGCGGCTGCTGCGCCTGGCAACCGGCGGCCCACGGCAGCGGCCCGTCAATGACCAACGTGTTTGAATTTCATGCCACGACATCTGTTTGAACGTCACTATGTCAACCGCGTGGGCTGGCTGCGCGCGGCGGTGCTGGGAGCCAACGACGGCATCATCTCGCTCGCAAGTCTGCTGACCGGCGTGGCCGCAACGCACGCTTCGGCGCGGCAATTGCTGCAGGTCGCGATCGCGGGTCTGGTGGCCGGTGCCATGTCGATGGCGGCCGGAGAGTACGTTTCGGTGAGTTCGCAAGCCGACAGTGAACGCTCGGATCTGGAGCGCGAGCGAGGCGAGCTGGAGGCCAATGAGGTGGCTGAGCGCGCCGAACTGGCCGGCATTTACGTTCAGCGTGGACTCAAGCCGGCGCTGGCGCGCGAGGTGGCGCTGCAGTTGATGGCGCACGATGCGCTCGGAGCGCACGCGCGCGATGAGCTCGGCCTCTCGAGCACGCTGCGCGCGCGGCCGGTCCAGGCGGCGGTGGCTTCGGCAGCCAGCTTTGCCACGGGCGCGGCATGGCCATTGCTACTGCTGCTGCTGGCGCCCGCCGCCATCACGGCGCCTGTGATCATCGCCGGCTCGCTGGTGTCCTTGTCGATATTGGGCGCTTTGGCGGCGCGCGCCGGCGGCGCCGGCATGCTCAAGGGCGCGGTGCGTGTGACCTTGTGGAGTGCGCTGGCGATGGCATTGACGATGTCCATCGGCTCGCTGTTGGGCGGCTCGCCGTGAACAGCCGCGCCGAGCGCGGTTCCGGCGCCCGCACCGTGGCGCGCAAGCTGGCGCTTCAGGCCCTGTATCGCTGGCAGCTCAACGTCTGTCCGTGGCAGGACCTAGTGCAGGAATTCGCCGACGATGCCGATATGCCGCGTGCCGATAGCGAGTATTTTCGCGCGCTGCTCGAGGGCGTCTGTGGCGAGCGCGATGCGCTCGATGACCAGCTCGCGCCCATGCTCGATCGCAAGCCCGCGGAACTCGATCCGGTCGAGCACGCGTTGCTGCTCATCGGCAGCTACGAGCTGCAGCATCGGCCGGATGTGCCATATCGCGTGGTGATCAATGAGGCGGTGGGGTTGGCACGCCGCTTTGGCGCCACCGACGGGCACAAGTTCGTCAACGGCGTACTCGATCGTGCGGCGCGCCTGTGGCGAGCCCAAGAGCACTGAGCCGCCAGGCAACGCTGATCGTGGCCGCCTCGGAATCGCAGCTGATCGAGCGTTACTTCCGCGGACTCGGCGCCACGCGTGCCGATGTGGTGCTCGGCATCGGCGATGACGCGGCGTTGCTGCGCGTGCCGGCTGATGCGGAGCTGGTGCTCACCACCGACGTGCTGGTCGAGGGAGTGCATTTTCTGCCCGGCGCGCCGGCGCGCTCGCTGGGTCACCGGGCCCTGGCGGTCAATCTAAGCGACATCGCGGCCATGGGAGCGATTCCCACCTGGGCGTTGCTGGCTTTGAATCTGCCGCAAGCGGATGAAGCCTGGCTGCAATCGTTCGCGTCCGGGTTCGGTGATCTGTCGCGGCGCCACCAGGTCGCCCTGGTGGGCGGAAACCTCAGCCGCGGACCGTTGTCGATCGCCGTGCAGCTGGCTGGCGTGGTGCCGCGCGGCGCGGCGCTGCGTCGCGACGCGGCCCGTCCGGGCGAGGCACTGTATGTCAGCGGCAGTCCGGGCGATGCCGCAGCGGGACTCAGGCGATTGCGCGGCGAGTGGCCGGGCAACGCGCAAGCCGGCGCCTATGTGCAGCGGCGCTTTGAGTTCCCGGAACCGCGCGTGGCTCTGGGGCTGGGGCTGCGGGGCCTGGCCAGCGCATGCATCGACGTCTCCGACGGTCTGTACGCAGATATGCAGCGTCTGCTGCTCGCCTCGGGCTGCACTGCCAGCATAGAGATCGGGCGCCTGCCGGTGTCGTGGGCGTTGCGCGAGCTGCTTGGCGACTCAGCCTGGCAGCAGGTGCTCGCCGGTGCCGAGGATTACGAATTGTGTTTCAGCGCACCGCAGGCGCGCGCGGCCGAAATCGGCGCGCTGGCGGCGAGCACCGGCACGCTCGTGACCCGGATCGGCACGCTCGCGGCTGGCAGCGGCATCGAGCTCAAATCAAATAATACGGTGATGCAGTTCTCGCCTTTGGGTTTCGATCACTTCCGCGATTGAAGCTTCCGTGCCAGCTTCCAGCGGCTGAGCCCGATCCGCGAGACGGATCACAGATCGTGTGCGCGGCGCACGCTTATTCTGCAGGCCAATCTCCGGAGTCATCGAGCCGATGGCATCTTCCTTACCGAACACGGCGAACGCTCGCAATATTCCGGAACGAATCGGCAAGTACTTCATTATCAATGAAGTCGGCCGCGGCAGCACTGGCACCGTATATTTATCGCACGATCCCTACTACGGCCGCGACGTCGCCATCAAGGTCTACAACATCGATGCCGGCGGTGACGACGAGCACGCCCGCATCGCCCGCAAGATGTTCCTGTCCGAAGCCCACATGGTGGGAATGCTGCAGCATCCGAACATCCTGCCGATCTTTGATGCCGGCGAGGAAGGCGGTCACTGCTACATCGTCACCGAGCACGTGCACGGGGCGCGCACACTGGCGGCTTATTGCCGCCCCGACAACCTGCTGCGGCTCGATGATGTGGTCGAGATTATGTTCAAGTGCGCCAAGGCGCTGCACTACGCGCACACGCGCGGGGTGATACATCGCGACATCAAGCCCTCGAACATCATGCTCACCACCGACAGCGACGTGCGCATCATCGATTTTGGCATTGCGCTGGTGGCCGGCTCCGAGATCTCGCGCATCGAGGGCATCGCCGGCTCGCCCAGCTACATGTCGCCCGAGCAGGTGCAGAGCCTGGATCTCACCAACCGCTCGGACCTGTATTCACTGGGCGCCGTGATGTACGAGCTGCTGACGGGTGTACGGCCGTTTCGCGCCGGCAACCTCGCCAAGCTGCTGCATCAGATCGTCTACGCGACGCCGGTGCCGATTCATACCTTGCGTGCCGATGTGCCGGAAGAAATCGAGAACGTGGTCGCGGTCGCGTTGCAGAAGGAACCGGAGCGGCGCTACGCCACCGGCCTGGACTTTGCCGCCGAACTCACGCGCGTGCACCAGAAGCTGCGCCAGAAGTATTCGCGGATGGATCAGCAGGAGCAGTTCGGGCTGCTGCGGCGATTGAAATTCTTCCACGATTTCTCGCACGCCGAGATCTGGGAGGTCATGCGCGCGAGCCATTGGCAGGATTACGCCAGCGGCGATGAGATCGTGAAGGAAGGCGAGATGGACGACCGCTTCTACATATTGGTGTCGGGTAACTGCGCGGTCGAGCGTCACAGCCAGTCCATCGGCATACTCTCGACTGGCGAATGCTTTGGCGAGACCAGCTATGTGCAGGGCGCCAAACGCACCGCCACCATTCGCGCTGCCGACTCCGTGACCGTACTCAAGGTCAGCTCGACGCTGCTCGAGCAGGTCTCGGCTTCCTGTCAGCTACGCTTCAACCGCGTGTTTCTGCGCGCCCTGATCGGCCGTCTCCAGGGGCCGGAAGTGCGCCCGGCCCCGGAGATGCGTCAGTCCTGATTGTCAGTGCTCGTGCTGCTCGTTGCCGCCGTGCTCGGGCGGGGCCTTATGCTCTTCCTTCTTCGGTGGCGGTGGGGCGCCTGCGCCCGGACCGCCGCCAGGGGTGGAAGGCTTGAAGGTACGCACCGCGGGCTGCGCGCTGGCGGGCGGCTGCGGACCGGCGTGGGGAGCTGACGCCGGCGCTGGCACCTGGTGCGCGGGGCCGGAGACGGTGGCCGCCTGGTGCGCCAGGCCGCTGGTGGGCTGACCCAGATGGGTCGCACCGGCCGCGATGCCACGGGTCCCCACGACACCGGGGCCGCTGAAAGACCCAGCGTGCGCGGTGGCCGCGATCGGCGGCGCACCATGATTGGTGGCGGCGCGGAGCTGCGGATTGGTGCGGGCGGCCTGCTCGTGCTGCGTCTGCTGGCCGACCGGAGGCAGGTGCCTGTCATTGCCCGCGGCGCGCTCGGCCTCCGTGGGCTGCGCGGCGACGCCGCCCCTGCCACCGTTGAAGCTCACGCGATTGACCGTGACGTTGTTGACCACCGTGCGGTTGTAGACGTTGGAGATATGGACGCTGCTGGGAATGTTGTTGACGCTGCGATTGTAGAAAAACGAACCGCCGCGCCATTCGCCGCCTTCATAGCCGTGGCCGCCGTAGCCGAAGCCGTAATTGACTCCGCCATAGAAGCCGACGTGGGTGCCCCAATAACCGCCGTGCCAAAGATAGACGCCATCGGCCCAGCCCCAGTAGCCGGGAGTCCAGAGGTAGCCGGGCTCAGGCGCCTGGACCCAGGTGCCCGGAACCCAGTAATAGTCACCATCGCCCCAGGCCCAGTAGCCCGGTGACCACAGATAATCGGGACCCGGGATGGCCGGCTGCACGTACACGGGCAGCGGCGGCGGCGCGATGTTCACGGATACGCCGATATCCACGGCAGCGCTGGCGGTGATGCTCAATAGCAGCGCCGATCCCAGCGACAGAGCCGTAACAATCAGAATTCGTAGCATTCGCATGAAGTACCCCTTTGGCCGCGTTATCGACTTACCGGATAGAACGGCCGCGACGACCGGCCGTTGACCTGTGGATGTTGCGCCGCAATAGCAACGGTGATCGCTCAGCGCTGCCGCACCTTGCTCAACAGCCGCAGAATTTCCATATACAGCCACACCAGTGTCACCAGAAGACCGAAGGCACCGTACCACTCCATGAAGCGGGGTGCGCCCTGGGAGACGCCAGATTCGATCAAATCGAAATCGAGCACCAGATTCAGCGCGGCGAAGCCGACGATTATCAGTGAAAGTCCGATGCTCAAGGGACTCGAATCGGTGATGAACGGGGTGGCGACGTGAAACAGGTGCATCACCGAGGTCACCAGGTACAGCAGAAAAATGGCGCCGGTGCCGCCAACGACGATCGCCCTGAAACGCGCAGTGACCCGTATCAGGCCGGTCCGGTAGCCCAACAGCAATGTCGCCAGTACCGCAAAAGTAAGGGCCGTGGCCTGAATGGCAATGCCGGGGTATTTCTTTTCCAGCACCGCGGAAATGCCGCCGATCACCAAGCCTTCAAGCGCCGCATACGGTACCGCCAGATAGGGCGCTGTCATAGGACGGAAGCTGATGATCAGGGCCAGCACCAGGCCGCCGATCGCACCGACCATGACCGGCAAATACACCACGGCCGGGTTGCCGCTGGCCAGGTACTGCGACCAGGGCCAGAGTGCGGCGCCCATCAATACGATCAACAGCAGGAATGATTTATGGATCGTTCCCTGCAATGTCATGCGCTCGCTCGCGAGCACGGGACGCGGCAGACCGGCGAAGGTCTGGTCGTTGAGCCCGGGATTGCCGGATTTGATCTCGGTGAGCGGATTGGCCATGGTCAAAAATTCTCCTTGCTGTCCGCCGGGACGCCCTCGGGGCTGCGATCCTTGTCGCGCTCGATCAGCGCATACGCGGAATGGTTATGGATGGATTCGAAATTCTCGCTCTCGACCACATAGGCCTTGACGCGTTGGTCGCTGTTGAGCCGCATGGCGACGTCGCGCACCATGTCCTCGACGAACTTGGGATTGTCATAGGCGCGTTCGGTAACGTACTTCTCGTCCGGACGCTTGAGAATACCCCACAGCTCGCACGACGCCTCGCTCTCGGCCATGTCGATGAGTTCCTCGATCCACATGTGCTCGCGCAGGCGCACCCTGATGCTCATGTGCGAGCGCTGGTTGTGCGCGCCGCGATCGGAGATCTTCTTCGAACACGGGCACAGGCTGGTGACCGGCACCACGACCTTGATGCACATGCAGGTCTCGCCATGGTCGATCTCGCCGATCAACGAGGCATGATAGTCCATGAAACTCTCGACCCCGGTCACGGGCGCGCGCTTCATGACGAAATAGGGAAACGACATTTCGATGTGACCGGCATCGGCGTTGAGGCGCTGGGTCATCTCGCTGAGCATCTGCTGAAACGAATCGACGGAAATCTCGCGCTCGCGATGCAGGATCTCGACGAAGCGCGACATGTGCGTGCCTTTGAAGTTATGCGGCAGGTTCACGTACATATTGAAGGTCGCGATCGTGTGCTGCTCGCCGGCGGAACGGTCCTTGACCTTGACCGGGTGGCGAATGTCCTTGATGCCGACGCGATTGATCGGTATGCGCCGGGTGTCCGCCCGGGACTGGACGTCCTCGACGGATACCACATTGGTGGCCCGCGGTTGTACGACGGTGCTCATGGTGTCCTCGCTGCGGTTAACTTGGTGGCGGCTCGGCTCGGCTTCAAGCCCGGAACGCCGGCGCGCCAGTGTTCGATTGCCGCCGTCAGGCTGGCGCGGTCCAGGCCGGCTGCAGCCAGGCACTCATCGCGGCTGCCGTGCTCGGTTATGCGGTCGGGAATACCGATGTGCAAACGCGGCACAGTCAGCCCCTCGGCGTCGAGCAGTTCGGCACAGGCGCTGCCGGCGCCGCCGGCGATGACATTGTCCTCCAGCGTCACGATGCCGTCATGACTGAGCGCGATCTCGCGCAACAGCGCCGCATCCAGCGGCTTGACGAAACGCATGTTCACCACCGTGGCATCGAAATGCTCACCGAGCAACAGAGCCGGAGCCAGCATGACGCCGAAGGACAGCAGCGCCAGACCGCTGCCGCCGCGACGCCGGACCTGCGCGCGACCGAGCTCCAGGGCGGACATTTCATCAGCGATGACGGCCCCGGGGCCGGTACCGCGCGGATAACGCACTGCCGCCGGACCCTCGAGCTGGGTGGCGGTATAGAGCATCTGCCGGCATTCATTTTCATCCGCCGGCGCCATCACCACCATGTTGGGTATGCAGCGCAGGAAGCTCAGGTCGTAGTTGCCATGGTGGGTGGCGCCGTCGCTGCCGCAAAAGCCAGCGCGATCGATCGCAAACAATACCGGCAGTCGCTGCAAGGCCACGTCGTGGATTAATTGATCGTAGCCGCGCTGCAGGAAGGTCGAATAGATGGCCACCACCGGACGCAGGCCCTCGGTGGCTAGGCCGGCGGCGAAAGTCACCGCGTGCTGCTCGGCGATGGCGACGTCGAAGTAGCGCTCGGGAAAGAGCTGCGAGAACTGCACCAGTCCCGAACCTTCCCGCATCGCCGGCGTGATCGCCATGATGCGCGGGTCGAGCTTGGCCATGTCGCACAGCCACTGGCCAAAGATCTGCGAATAGCTCGGCGTCCCGGCCTTTTCCTTGCGTATGGTACCGCTGACCGGATCGAACGGGCCCGGGCCATGCCAGGTGATCGGGTCGGCCTCGGCCGGCGCGTAGCCCTTTCCCTTTTGGGTCACCACGTGCAACAGCTGCGGACCATGCGCGCCGCGCAGATTGCGCAGGGCGCGCAGCAGGGCCTTGAGGTCATGACCATCGATCGGGCCGACGTAGTTGAACCCCATCTCCATGAACAGCGTTCCCGGCAGCACCATGCCCTTGACGTGTTCTTCCGAGCGGCGCGCCAGTTCCAGCATGACAGGCATCTGCCGCAGCGCTCTTTTTCCGCCTTCGCGCAACTGGCCGTACAGGCGGCCGGAGATCACGCGTGCCAGATAGTTCGACAGGGCGCCGACGTTCTCCGATATCGACATGTCGTTATCGTTGAGCACCACCAGCAGGTCGGCTGGCAGGCTGCCGGCGTGGTTGAGCGCCTCGAAGGCCATGCCGGCGCTCATCGCCCCATCGCCAATGACCGCAACCGCCCGGCGGCCGGTGCGCTGCAGTGCGGCGGCGATCGCCATCCCCAGGGCGGCGCTGATCGAGGTACTGGAATGCCCCACCCCGAAGGTGTCGTAGGGGCTCTCGTGCCGGGCCGGAAATGGCGCCAGTCCGGCACGCTGCTTGATGGTATTGAGGCGGTCGCGCCTGCCGGTCAGCACCTTGTGCGGATAGGCCTGATGGCCGACGTCCCAGACCAGCCGGTCTTCGGGCGTGTTGAACACATAGTGCAGTGCGATCGTGAGCTCCACCGTGCCCAGGCCGGCAGCGAAATGGCCACCGCGCGTACTGACGGTCTGGATCAGAAACTCCCGCAGCTCCGCTGCCAACGCCGGCAACTGGGCCTCTGGCAGGGCGCGCAGGTCCGCGGGGGAATCGATCGCACCCAGCAACGGGTAGGTAGAGGTGCTCTCTGACATGCTGGGTTGCAGTTTACACGCTCGCGCAGCCTCATCGCGCTGCAGCGTAGCGGCGCCGAATCACTCGCCCGCGTTGGGCTCGCCGTCGCCGGGGATGAAGTCTTCCATGACCACGGTATCTCCCCGCTGGAGCAGCAATTGCACTTTCTGCTGCGCGGCGCTCAATGCAGCCTGGCAGTCGCGCGTGAGCCGCACGCCCTGCTCAAAACTCGCCAGCGCTTCGTCGAGCGGTTGATCGCCCGACTCCAGCCGCGTCACCAACGTCTCCAGCTGCGCGAGCGATTGCTCAAAGGCCGGCGTTATGGTCGCTGATGCAACGGGCGTTTCCGGCTTCGATGCCATGCGATGACAGTAGCACAACCGTCCCGCGGTCCCGAACCGTTGACCGGTCCGGCTCTTGCGCATAAATTGCAGGGTATTAGAATCAGTCTAAAGCTCTTTCATCCTTTCAGAGGTACCGCCATGAAACTCAATGGAACCAAGACCGAAAAGAACCTCAAGGACGCTTTCGCCGGCGAGTCGCAGGCGAACCGCCGCTACCTGTATTTCGCGGCCAAAGCCGATGTCGAAGGCTTCAACGACGTCTCGGCGGTATTCCGTTCGACGGCCGAAGGCGAGACCGGTCACGCGCACGGTCACCTGGAGTATCTGGAGCAGGTGGGTGATCCGGCCACAGGCCTTCCCATCGGCGAGACCAAGCTCAATCTCAAGGCCGCCATCGCCGGCGAGACCCACGAGTACTCGGATATGTATCCGGGCATGGCCAAGCAGGCGCGCGAGGAAGGCTTCGGCGAAATCGCCGACTGGTTCGAGACCCTGGCCAAGGCGGAGCGCTCGCACGCCAATCGCTTCCAGAAGGCGCTGGATAGCCTGTAACCGCGGCGTGGCCGGCGGGAGCAACGGCGGGGGGGCCGCGAGGGTAGCGTTGAGGCCCCCATTCGCCATCCGATCAACTGGCGCGACCCGGCCTTCTACGATGAGGCGGCGCTCGAGCAGGAATTGCATCGGGTGTTCGATATCTGCCACGGCTGTCGCCGCTGTTTCAGCCTGTGCCAGTCGTTCCCGACATTGTTCGATGCCATCGACTCCTCCGCGACCATGGAACTGGACAGCGTCGACAAGGCGGTGTTCGGCAGGTGGTAGAGCACTGCTACCTGTGCGACATGTGCTACATGACCAAGTGTCCGTACGTGCCGCCGCACCCGTGGAACGTCGATTTTCCGCACCTGATGCTGCGCGCCAAGGCAGTCGCGGCCAGCAAGGGCGGTTTGAAGCTGCGCGAGCGGGTTCTGAGCGCCACCGACACGGTCGGGCGAATCGCCGGCATTCCAGTGGTCTGCGAGATCGTCAACGCGGCCAATCGCAATAGCATCGCCCGCAAGCTGCTCGACAAGACTCTCGGCGTCGATGCGCGCGCACCGCTGCCGCAGTTCCACTCGGCCACCGCACGCCGGCGCCTGCGCACCCGGCTGCGCACGGACCTGCCGGTGCAGGCCAGCGCCGAGACGCGCGGACAGGTGGCGTTGTTCCTCACCTGTTACGGCAATCGCAATGAGCCGGAGCTGGCGCAGGATCTCGCGGCGGTATTCGAGCACAACGGCATCGCCGTGGTGCTGACGTCGAGGGAGCGCTGCTGCGGCATGCCCAAGCTGGAGCTCGGGGACCTGAAAACGGTCGAGGCATTCAAGCAAACCAACATTCCCGAACTGCTCAGGCTGATTGATGCCGGCTATGACGTGGTGGCTCCCATCCCTTCGTGCGTGCTCATGTTCAAGCAGGAGCTGCCGCTGCTGTTCAGCGACGAGGCGCAGGTACAGCGCGTCGCCAAGCACATATTCGATCCGTTCGAATACCTCATGCTCAGGCACAAGGCCGGCCTGTTGCGCACGGATTTCAGCGGCCGGCTCGGCAAGGTCAGCTATCACGTGCCTTGTCACCTGCGCGTGCAGAATATCGGACTCAAGACCCGCGATGTGCTGCGACTGGTGCCGGATACCACGGTCGAAGTGATCGAGCGTTGTTCCGGTCACAACGGCACCTACGCCGTAAAGAGCGAATTCCGTGACGCCTCGATGAAGATCGGTCGCCCGGTGTTCGAGCGCGTGCAGAGTTCCGGCGCCGACTACTACGCCAGCGACTGCCCGATGGCCGGTCATCAGATTGAAAGTGGTCTCGCGGACAAACGCGCGCCGACCCACCCGCTGCGACTGCTGCGCATCGCCTACGGGATATAGCGCGGTGCGCAAACTGGCCGCCTCGGAGCTGATGACGCTGGAGCAGTACGCGCGCGAGCGGCCGGCGTTTCGCGCCCGCATGATTCAATACCGGCGGCAACGGCAGCTCGGCATCGGCGAGCACTGCACCTGGAGCTTCGAGGACCGGCAGACGGTGCAATACCAGGTGCAGGAAATGCTGCGCACCGAGCGCATCTTCGAGCCCGACGGCATCGCCGATGAGCTCGGCGTCTACAATTCGCTGATTCCCGACGGCAGCAACCTCATGGCGACGTTGCTGATCGAGTACGTGGATCCGGCGGAGCGGGCGCAGAAACTCACCGAACTGCGAGGCTTCGAGCGTCGCTGCTGGATGCGCGTGGAGGGATTTGAAACGGTATTCGCACTCGCGGACGAGGACCTGGCGCGGGAAAATGACACCAAGACCTCGGCGGTGCATTTCCTGCGTTTCGAATTCACGGCGGCGATGATTGCCGCGCTCAAGGGCGGTGCCGTCATCTGCGCCGGCGTGGATCTGCCCAACTACCGCCACAGCGTCGCGCCAATACCCGAGGCGCTGCGCCGCGCGTTGCTGCAGGATTTTGATTAGCGCACGTCGCGGTCGCTCAGGGTTCGCAAAAAAGCCATGACATCCTCGATCTCGGCGTCGCTCCACACCGGTGGCGCACCTTCAGTGCGCGTCAGCGGTAGATCGATGACGTCGACGTTGCCGCGCCAGCGCGCCGGCAGGTCGTTGAACTTCGCTACGCCACCGCCCTTGAGTGCCGGATACCACAGAGCGGGATCGGTATCGCGCCGCACGTAGAAGCGCAACGCATCGCGCAGGCTGTGGAAGCGGCCGTTGTGAAAGAAAGCGCCGCGCGTTGCCACGTTACGCAACGTCGGAGTCTTGAACATGCCGCAGTACTGCGACTGTGCGGCCTGATCTCGGCGCAGCGGACCGCATAGGCCCGCATCGAAATAGTCGCTGGCGGCATTGCTGCGGATCTGCGGGTTTCGCGGCACGCCCAGGGCCTCGAACTGATAGTCGGTGAACAATGGATGCGAGCCATCTGCGCCCTTGCGATCCGGATGGCAACTGGCGCAATTGCCCCGTTGCGGATCATCGAACAATGCCATGCCGCGCAACTCCTGGGCGCTGAGCGCCGCCTTGCCGTCCAGGTAGTCATCGAATCTGCTGCTATAGGGATGAAAGCTCGGATCCAGCAATTCAAATTCCTCGATCGCGAGCAGCGCCTGCGCATAGGCTTGTTTGGGATGATCAAAAATGCCGCCGCCGAACAGGCGCCGGAATTGCCGCGCATAGCGCGCGCGCCTGAGCTTGGCAACCACGGCGGCCGCGGAAGCGTTGGCCATTTCATTGGCGGCCAGCAGTGGGAATTCGGCCTGCTGGTGCAAACTGTCGAAGCGCCCATCCCAGCCAAAGCCGCCCACGGGCGGCTCGTCCCCTTCGAGCAGGCGCTCTGCCGGGTTGGACACGAACTGCCGCGACCACACCGGCGTGCGATTGAGCACGTAACGCAAGGTGAGGACGGCACGCGTGCCCTGACGATTGTTCTCGCGACCTCCCAGTTGTACCGCTTTGGCGTTGGGCGGCCCATAGGCATGCGACGGGCTATGGCAGCTTGCGCACGAGATGCGACCGGATGCCGATAGCGAGACATCGGAAAATAGCTGGCGGCCCAGGGCGGCAAGCTGCGCCGGTGAGCTGCCGGATAACCCGGCACCGGCAACCAGCGCCGGCAGTGCGGCGAGGACCAGCGCGCCGGCGGCGCGTTTATGGCTGCGCGAATACGTTGCGGTCCTCGCCAAGGGTAGCCAGGTGATAGCCGGTGCGCGGATTATCGGCGGCATAGCCCAGATGGCCAGCGAGTCCGAATATATCCTCGAGGCTCTTGAGCAGTGAGTAATGGTTATAGGCAATGCTGGAACTGCCGCCCGCTTTCACGAACGGCGATAGCAGCACGGCGCCGATTCGATCGCCGCCGTAGCCGTTGAAGATGATGTTCACGACCCGGGTCGCGGTATTGGCGACCCGCAGCGTGCCGGGCCGCCTGGCGTCGATATTCGGGCCCGGCTGCTGGCCGCAGCAGCTCTCGCCGGCGAAGCTTATATCGACGATGGTCTGACCGGTGCTGGCATTGCTGCTGATATTTTGTGTGTAGTTGCTTTCGTCAAAGGTAATGATCAGCAGGCCGTCGCGCTCATAGGCGGGTGAGGCCAGGATCTTCGGCACCCAGGCCTTCAGAAACGCATCGGCCGAAGTCAGCCCGCCTGGTTTGCCGTTGGCGCAGGTGGTGCCCTCGGCGCCGGTGCCGCTGCCGTCGTGGCCGTCGTCGCACAGATTGGGCGTGATGAAGACGAAGTTGGGAGTGCTCGCCAGCGTGCCCAGATCGGCGGGCAACTGCTCGAGATTGACCACATTGGTATCGCAGCTGGGCGAGTCGATGATGGAGTGAAAATACATGAACGGGTTGTGCCGCGTGGCATAGGCATCTCCCAGGGGCACGGCAGTGCTGGGCGCTTCCGCCGCGCTGGTGTGGTCGGTGCCGATGCCTATGGTGGGATGCCCGCAGACCTTGCGTTCGCGTGCCGGATCGTTGCCCATGTCCTGCATGTAACCGCGCCAGCTCAGACCCTTGGCGGCGAGCTGGTCGGCCAGCGTCTTGACGCTGGCGGGGTAGATGCAGCCGCTCCTGGCGATCACCTGGCCGTCGGCCGTGGTGCCGGTCTGCACGACGTCGTTGTAGTTGGTGCTGCCCGGGCTCATTCCCGGCAGGCAGTCGTCCTCGGTATCCGCGGTCGGCGCCTGACCGCTGATCATGGCGATGTAGTTGTCGAGACTGACGTGTCCGGTTCCATAGTACCGGGTCAGCAGCGCGCCCATGGGCACCAGCGTATTGCGCAGATAGGGGTCCTGCGTGCTGCTGCCAAAGGTGTTGTCGAAGGTCTTGTTCTCCAGGACGATCACAAACACGTGGCGGATCCTGGCCGCGGCGGTGGTGACCGCCGCCGGCGCCGTGCCAGCAACCAGCAGCGCTGCCACCAATGGAGCGAATCGCTTAGACATGGCGTACATCCCTTGAAAGGCGCGCGCGCGGCCCCACGCTAGTTCTGGACATGAGTGAAGCATTGCACATTGTTTGCCCACACTGCGATGCCATCAACCGCATCCCCGCGCAGCGCCTGGAGCAACAACCCAACTGTGGCCAGTGCCACGCGCCGCTGTTTGCGGCCAAGCCCGTGGAACTCACGGTCGCCAGTTTCCACAAGGCCGTGCAACGCAATGAAATCCCCGTACTGGTCGACTTCTGGGCGCCGTGGTGTGCTCCGTGCAAGATCATGGGGCCGCACTTTGCCGAGGCCGCGGCCGTGCTCGAGCCACGCATACGCCTGGCCAAGGTGAATACCGAGGCCGAGCAGGCTCTGGCCATCGAGTTCGGGATCCGCAGCATTCCTACATTGGCTCTGTTCAAGGGTGGCCGCGAAGTGGCCCGCCAGAGCGGCTCCATCGGCACCTCAGACATCGTCCGCTGGGCGCAGAGCCGGATCTAGCGCCGCCATGAAAATTACCGACGCCGGGTGGTGAGTCGCCGGGTGCAGCGGCTCGCGTAGCTCCAGCAATCGCAGCCGGTTATCGACAAAAAGTTTCAGCCAGCTTTCCAAGGTCCGGAAATACCACGGCGGCGCATTGCTGAAGGCCGCGTCAAACCCGTCCCAGGAGCCCTCGCGCCAACCATCCCGGTACGGGTGCTGGCCGCAGGCGACCAGCGGATGCAGCGTCTGAATCGCCAGCGTGCCGTGCCGGGTCAGCAGACGCGGCATCGATCCGAGCAGACCCTCGACCGATTCCTTGCCGAGCAAGGCGAAATTGCAGACCACCAGGTCGGCGCGCACCGGCGTCATGCCGCCGGCGATCTGCTCGTAGGAGGCGACACGAAACTCACCGCCGCCGGCCTGCTGCGCCCGCTCTACCAGGCCGGGCACGATGTCCACTCCCAGAACCTCGATGGCATGCGCGGCCAGCGCTCGCGCCAGCCAGCCTTCGCCGCAGCCTATATCCAGCACCAACTTCGGCGCGCGGCTTAGCACCGCCTCGACGATCGCCCGGTCGGTGACCAGCGCCCGGCTCTGGATCTGTCCCTGCCGCACCGCCACGGTCCAGGGCGCGGCATTGGCGTGCCAGCTGGCTATGATCTGACGGTCGTTGAGCTGATCGTTATTCATGTCGGGTGCACCCCATTATCGTGGAAAAGTCGCGCGGATAATGTAGCCTGCGCCCATGCCATCCTTTGATGCCGTCTCCAAAGTGGACATGCACGAACTCACCAACGCCGTGGACCAGGCAAAACGTGAGCTCGATAAACGCTATGACCTGCGCGGTACCAACGCGCGCTTCGAACTCGAGGCTGCGGTGGTCACGCAGTTCGCCGCCAGCGAGTACCAGCTCGACCAGCTGCTCGACATCCTGCGGCTGCGCCTGTCTGCCCGCGGCATTGATCCGCGTTGCCTGGATCTGGGAGACGTGGAAGTCAATCTGGCCGAGGCGCGCCGCAGCATCACGATCAAGCAGGGCATCGAGCAGGCGCCGGCGAAGAAGCTGGTGGCCACGCTCAAGGAGGCCAAGCTCAAGGTCGAGGCGCAGATCCATGGCGACAAGCTGCGCGTCAGCGGCAAGAAACGCGACGAGCTGCAAGCGGCCATGGCGGTGCTGCGCAAGGCGCCGTTCGACCTGCCGTTGCAGTTCGAGAATTTTCGCGACTAGGGTGCTGTAAACTGGAGCCACCCATGAGTAGCTCATTGCGCGACCAACTGATCCAGGCGGGACTGGTAACCCAGAAGCAGGCCAAACTCGCGAGCCAGCAGGAGCGGCCGCCGCAGCAATCCCGGCACAAGCCGCCCCGGATCCCGGAGCAGCAATTGGCCGCGCAGCGTGCCCAGGCCGACAAGGCGGCGCGCGATCAGGAGCTCAATCGCAAGCAGCAGGAGAAAGCCGAGCGCGCGGCGCGCCGGGCGCAGGTGCGGCAGCTGGTCGATCAGAACCAGCTGCCGAGGATCGAAAGCGACGACTACTACAACTTCATCGATGGCGCCAAGATCAAGCGCCTCGCCGTCAATGCGCCGGTACGCGAGCAGCTCAATCGCGGTGAACTGCGCATCGTCCGTTGCGACAATCGCTATGCGTTGGTACCGGCGGCAGCCGCCGTGCGCATCGGCGAGCGCGATGCCGCCGCGGTGGTCGCGGCGGTGGTGGCCGCGAGCGCGGTGGTCGAGGACGATGCCTACAGCGCCTATGTGGTGCCCGACGACCTGATGTGGTGATGCATGAGATCCGGCATCGATATCCAGTATTTCGACAACGATGTGCGCCCGCAGGACGACTTCTATCGCCATGTCAACGGTGCCTGGCTCAGCAGCGCGCAGATCCCTGCCGACAAGGGGCGTTACGGCTCGTTCGATAAGCTCAATGACGACACCCTCGAGAAGTTACGCGGCTTGATTGAGCGACTGCAGGAATCTGCGGTGGCCGGCGATCCGGAGCAGCGGAAAATTGTCGACCTGTACCAAAGCTTCATGGACGAGGCCACCCTGCAGCGTCTGGATTTGAGCTCGCTGGCTGCCGAGCTTGCCAGGGTTACGGTGCTGAAGCGCAAGGCACAGATTCCTGCGTTGATCGCGCACTTCGCAGTGCTCGGTATCAGCGCCCCCTATGTGCCCAGGATCGAACAGGATGCCAGGGACTCCAGCCGTTACGTGTTCGATCTGCGGCAGGGCGGTCTCGGGCTGCCCGATCGCGACTACTACCTGCAGGATGAACCGCAGCTGAGTCAGATGCGGGCGAACTACCTGCAGCACATCGAGACCATGCTGAAGATGGCCGGTCAGGCGCGCGCGGCGCAGCAGGCCCACGACATCCTCGCACTGGAGACTGAACTGGCGAAGGTGCAATGGACCAAGGTCGAAAACCGCGATCCGGTCAAGACGTATAACCGATTCGAACTGCCGCAGCTGGGGCAACTCGCCCCGGGCTATCAGTGGAACAGCTACCTCGCCGGCGCCGGCGTGGCCGGCAAAATCGACTACCTGGTAATCAATCAGCCCAGCTACATCGCCGCCTTCGATAAATTGCTGCAGCAAACGCCGCTGGCGATTTGGAAATCCTATTTTCGCTGGCGATTGCTCAGCGAATTTGCGCCGTTCCTGAGCGCGCGGTTTGTCGATGAAGACTTCGCCTTCTACGGCACCGTGCTACGTGGCACTACGCAGAACCGGCCGCGCTGGCAGCGCGGCGTGGCACTGGTGGATGGCGCCATTGGCGAGGGTCTGGGCCGGATGTACGTGGCCAGTTATTTTCCGCCCGAATCCAAGGCGCGAATCGACCGGCTGGTGCGTAATGTTATGGCGGCCTACGAGGCCGACATCGACACGCTCGACTGGATGGGTGCGCAGACCAAACAGAAGGCGCATGAGAAGCTCGGGCGCTTCACCACCAAGATCGGCTATCCCGACAAATGGCGCGACTACAGCGCCCTGAGAATCGTGCGCGGCGATCTACTCGGGAATGTGCTGCGCGCCAATGCCTTCGAGTACCACCGCAACATCGACAAGTTGGGCCGGCCGATCGACCGTGACGAGTGGGGGATGACGCCGCAGACGGTCAACGCCTACTACCGGCCGGAAATGAATGAGATCGTATTTCCTGCGGCGATCCTGCAGCCGCCGTTCTTCAACGTACAGGCGGACGATGCGGTGAACTATGGTGGCATCGGTGGCGTGATCGGCCACGAGATCAGTCACGGCTTCGACGACCAGGGCAGTCAGTACGATGGCCTGGGCAACCTGCTGAGCGCTCCGGGCTGGTTCACGCAGGCAGACCTGGACAATTTCAAGGCCAGGACACACGCACTGGTGGAACAGTATTCGGCGTACTCGCCGGTACCGGGCTTTCCGATCAATGGCCAGCTCACCCTGGGTGAGAACATCGCCGACAATTCCGGGCTCGCGATTGCCTACAAGGCCTACCGGCTGTCGCTGGGCGGTGAGCCGGCGCCGGTGATCGATGGACTCACTGGGGATCAGCGCTTCTTCATGGGCTGGGCGCAGGTGTGGCGCGCGAAAACCCGCGAGCACGAGGCGATCCTGCGCATCAAGGCCGATCCGCACTCGCCGGCGGAGATTCGCGGCAACGTGCCTGAGATGAACCAGGAGCCGTTCTACCAGGCGTTCGGGGTCCAAGCCGGCGACAAGATGTACCTGCCGCCCGACAAGCGTGTCAATCTCTGGTGAGGCTGTCGCGCGCTGCTAGAATGCGCGCCGACCCGAACGCCGCCCGTCCCGATCTGGAACAGAATGGCCGAATCGTATACCGCTGCCGATATTGAAGTTCTGAGTGGTCTGGACCCGGTGCGCCGCCGTCCGGGCATGTACACCGATACCACGCGTCCCAATCACCTCGCGCACGAGGTGATCGACAACAGCGTCGACGAGGCGATCGCCGGCTACTGCAAGTCGATCCGCGTTACCTTGTACAAGGACCAGTCGCTCGAGGTCATTGACGATGGCCGCGGCATGCCGGTCGATATCCATCCGAAGGAGAAGGTCAGCGGCGTCGAGCTGATCCTGACCCGGCTGCACGCCGGCGGTAAATTCAGCGAGGGT
The DNA here is from genome assembly GCA_963735775.1 of uncultured Gammaproteobacteria bacterium. Lineage (GTDB taxonomy): Bacteria > Pseudomonadota > Gammaproteobacteria > Steroidobacterales > Steroidobacteraceae > FEN-1191. Next base: position 627,764 of record CAVTMG010000002.1, read on the forward strand.
TCGTACAAGTTCGCCGGCGGTTTGCATGGGGTGGGCGTGTCGGTGGTCAATGCGCTGTCCAAGCATCTGGAATGCTGGGTGCGACTCGGCGGCCACGAGTACAACATCGGCTTTCGTGACGGCCGCGTGCACTCCAAGCTGGAAGTGATCGGAAATGTCGGCGCACGCAATACCGGGACCACGGTGCGCTTCTGGCCGGACCCGAAGTTCTTCGACACCGACCGCTTCTCCGTGCCCGAACTCAAGCGTCTGCTCAAGGCCAAGGCAGTGCTGTGTGCCGGCCTGCGTGTCAGTTTCTTCAACGAGCAAAGCGGCGAAAAGGACGAGTGGTTCTACACCGGCGACCTGGGCGCCTACCTGATCGAGCAGCTGGGCTCTGCCGAGCGATTGCCGCAGGAGCCGATCACCGGCCGCCATGCCAGCGATCAGGACGCCGTGGACTGGGCGCTCGCCTGGTCCAGCGATGCCGAGCATCTGGTCGCCGAGAGCTACGTCAACCTGATTCCAACCAGTGGTGGCGGCACGCACGTCAATGGTTTGCGCGCCGGCGTGGTCGGCGCGGTGCGTGAGTTCTGCGAATTTCGCAATCTGCTGCCGCGTGGCATCAAGCTCACGGCCGAGGACATCTGGGACCGCGCCTGTTTCGTGCTGTCGATCAAGATTCGCGACCCGCAGTTCGCCGGGCAGATGAAGGAGAAGCTCAGTTCGCGCGAAGCCGCCGCGCTGGTTGAGACGCAGGCGCGCGATGCGGCGGCACTGTGGCTCAACAAGCACCCGGAAGCGGGCGAGCGCATCGCGCAATTCGCGATCACCAATGCCCAGGAACGATTGCGTGCGGCCGCGCGCGTGGTGCGCAAACGCGCCGTCAACGGTCCGGCGCTGCCCGGCAAGCTCGCCGACTGCAGCTGTCAGGATCCGGCACGATCGGAGTTGTTCCTGGTCGAGGGCGACTCCGCCGGCGGCTCGGCCAAGCAGGCGCGCGACCGGGAGTTTCAAGCCATCATGCCGCTGCGCGGCAAGATCCTGAATACCTGGGAACTCGAGCCGGGCGACATCGGCTCCTCGCAGGAGGTGCACGACATCAGCGTGGCATTGGGTGTGGAGCCGGGAGTCGCCGATCTCAAGGACCTGCGCTACCACAAGGTGTGCATCCTGGCGGATGCGGATTCCGATGGGCAGCACATCGCCACCTTGTTGTGCGCGTTGTTCCTGCGGCATTTCCGGCCGCTGGTGGCCAATGGCCACGTGCACGTGGCCATGCCGCCGTTGTATCGCATCGATGCCGGCAAGCAGGTGCTGTACGCGCTCGATGATGCCGAGCGCGATGACACGCTCACAAGACTGAAGGCCGAGCACGCGCGCGTCAAACCCGTGGTCACACGATTCAAGGGACTGGGCGAGATGAATCCGTCGCAGTTGCGAGTCACCACCATCGACCCGCGCACGCGCCGGCTGGTGCAACTCACGCTCGCGGCCAAGGACCAGACCGACAAACTCATGGACATGCTGCTGGCCAAGAAGCGCGCCGGTGACCGCCGTGATTGGCTCGAGCGCAATGGCAACCTGGCCGAAGTCGTGGGCTGATGGCCGAGCAAGAGCTGAATTTCGAGGGTGTGGAAAAACGCGCACTCGGGGTGTTCACCGAGAAGGCGTATCTCGACTATTCGATGTACGTCATCCTGGACCGGGCCCTGCCGGCGCTCGGTGACGGTCTCAAACCGGTACAGCGGCGCATCACCTACGCGATGAGCGAGCTGGGCCTGTCGGCCGCCTCGAAGCACAAGAAGTCCGCGCGCACGGTCGGCGACGTGATCGGAAAATTCCATCCTCATGGCGATTCGGCCTGCTACGAGGCCATGGTGCACATGGCCCAGGAATTCTCCTATCGCTATCCGATCGTCGATGGCCAGGGCAACTGGGGTTCGGCCGATGATCCCAAGTCCTTCGCCGCCATGCGCTATACCGAGGCCCGGCTGACCCGCTACGCCGACGTGCTGCTCGGCGAGCTCGAGCACGGCACGGTGGATTGGGCGCCGAATTTCGACGGCACCATGGAGGAGCCGCTGATGCTGCCGGCGCGCCTGCCCAATCTGCTGCTCAACGGCACCTCGGGCATTGCCGTCGGCATGGCCACCGATATTCCGCCGCATAATTTGCGCGAGATCGCCGCGGCCTGCATTCACCTGCTCGATGAACCCGAAGCCACCACACGCGCATTGCTCAGGCACGTCAAGGGACCTGACCTGCCTACCGGAGGCGAGATCATTTCCCCGCGCGCCGACCTGATCGCCTTTTATGACAGCGGCGTGGGCAGCTTCAAGGCACGCGCGGTCTGGGAAATCGAGGCCGATACCTCCCATATCATCATCACGCAGTTGCCGTTCCAGGTTTCCGGCAGCCGCGTTCAGGAGCAGGTCGCGCAGCAGATTCGCGACAAAAAGCTGCCAATGGTGGACGACGTTCGCGATGAGTCCGACCACGAGAACCCAACCCGCATCGTGATCGAGCCGCGCTCCAATCGCGTCGATGTGGTGCAGCTCATGGCGCATCTGTTCGCGACCACCGATCTGGAGCGCAGTTACCGCGTCAATCTGAACGTCATCGCCCTGGATGGCCGGCCGCGGGTCATGGGCCTCAAGGCGCTGCTGAGCGAATGGCTGGAATTCCGGCAGAAGACGGTGCGCCGCCGGCTGCAGCATCGTCTCGACAAGGTCGCCCGCCGGCTGCACATCCTCGACGGCCTGTTGATCGCCTATCTCAATCTGGATGAAGTCATCCGCATCATCCGGCGCGAAGACGAACCCAAGCCGGTGCTCATCAAGCGCTTCAAATTGTCCGAGGAGCAGGCCGAAGCGATCCTCGAAACCAAGTTGCGGCACCTGGCGAAGCTCGAGGAAATGAAGATTCGCGACGAGCAGAAAGCCCTGGCGGACGAGCGCGAACAGCTCGAGGCGGTCCTGGGCAGTGTGCGCAAACTGCGCGCGCTGGTGCGCGAGGAGATCGAGGCCGATGCCGCTGAATACGGCGATGACCGGCGCACCCGCATAGTCGAGCGGGCCGCCGCGCAGGCCATCGAGGAGAGTGAACTGCTCGCCAACGAGCCGGTCACCGTGGTGCTTTCCACCGGTGGCTTCGTGCGTTCGGCCAGGGGTCACGACATCGACCCGCGCACCCTGTCGTACAAGACCGGCGATGCCTACCTGGCCTCGGCGCGCGGCCGCAGCACGCAATTGTCGGTGTTCCTCGACAGCACCGGCCGTGCCTACAGCCTGCCCGCGCACACCTTGCCCTCGGCGCGCGGACAGGGTGAGCCGCTGTCCGGGCGCCTGGATCCACCCGACGGCGCGCGCTTTGCCGGGGTATTGCTCGGCGAGCCGGAGGATTTGTGGCTGCTGGCTACCGACGCGGGCTATGGCTTTACGGTGAGGCTGAAGGAAACGCATTCGCGTAACCGCGCTGGCAAGGCGCTGTTGAAGATCAGCGATAGTGCGCTGGTGCTGCCGCCGGCGCCGGTGCCGCAGAGCGAGGGTCAACCGATCGCCGAGGCGCGGTTGGCGCTGGTCAACTCTGAAGGCCGGTTGCTGCTGTTCCCGGTCAGCGAGGTGCCGGAGCTGCCGCGCGGCAAGGGCAATAAACTGTTCGCCATCCCGTCCAGGAAGGCTCAGTCGCGCGACGAGGTGCTGGTCGCCATGACGGTACTGAGCCCGGCGCAGTCGCTGTTGGTCTTCTCGGGCGAGCGCCAGATGACCTTGACGCCATCCAATCTCAAGGACTACCTGGGCGCACGCGCGCAGCGCGGCGCGATGCTGCCGCGCGGCTGGCGCACCGTGGAGCGTATCGCGCCGCTGGATTGAATGCCGGCGTCAGATTTCCTCGGCGCGATGGCAGGCTACTTCGCTGGCGCCGATGCGGCGCAATGCCGGTATTTCGCGTGCGCAGCGTGGGATGGCATAGGCACAGCGGGTGCGAAACACGCAACCGCTGGGAGGCGAGAGGCTCGAGGGAATGTCACCGATGATCGGCACGGCTTGCGCGCGCGCGCGCACCGGATCGGGAATGGGTATGGCCTGCAGCAGGGCGCGCGTGTACGGGTGGCGCGGGGCCTGGAATAGTGGGCCGCGCGCGGCGATCTCCATGACACGGCCGAGGTACAGCACCAACACCGTGTCGCACAGCAACTGAACGGCCGGCAGATCGTGCGCGATGAACAGCAGCGACAGGCCCAGCTCGCGCTGCAGCCGCTGCAGCAAATCGGTGATCTGTGCCTTGATCGAGACATCCAACGAGGACAGAGGCTCGTCGCAGACTATGAGTTCGGGCTCGACAATGAGCGCGCGGGCGATGCCGATGCGCTGCGCCTGGCCGCCGGAACACTGGTGTGGATAGTGCTGCAGTAGTTGTGGCTCGAGCCCGACGCGTTCGAGCATGGCCAGCACGCTTGCCTGCCGCTGCACCGGCGACCATTGCGGCCGGAAGATCTGCAGTGGCTCGGCCAGGATGCTGCCGATGCGCTGGCGCGGATCCAGGGCGGCGATGCCGTCCTGGAAGATCATCTGCAGGTGCGCGCGCATGCCGTGCAGTGCCGTGCCCTGCAGCGACAGCAAATCGTGGCCGCGGAAATGTATTTGCCCGGCATCGGCCGGGGTCAGACGCAGCAGCGCGCGCGCCAGCGTCGACTTGCCGCTGCCGGACTCGCCGACGATGCCCAGGGTCTGACCGCTGGCGAGATCGAAACTCAACGCCGCCAGCGCCCGCAGACGCAGCCTGCGGCCGCCGTGACGCACGGCATAGCTCACGCGCAGCTCGCGCACCTGCAGCAGTGGCGCCTGGGCCGGTGCGCTCACACTGATGCTTCCAGGTGCGGCACGGCGCGCAGCAACGCCTGGGTGTAGGGGTGGTGCGGGTGCGAGAACAATTGCTCGCACTCGGCCTGTTCGACCATGCGTCCGGCGCGCATCACGCCGATGCGATCGGCCAGGCGCGCCACCACGCCCAGATCATGCGTGACCAGCAGCAAGGCGGCGCCGGTGCTGGTGCGCATTTCCTGCAGCAGCGACAGAATCTGCGCCTGCACGGTGACATCGAGCGCGGTAGTGGGCTCATCGGCCAGCACCATGTCGGGCTCGCCGATGAGCGCCATGGCGATCATGATGCGCTGGCGCATGCCGCCGGAAAGCTCGTGTGGATATTGCCGGGCACGGCGCGCGGGCTCGCCGATGTGCACCGCCTCGATCATTTCGAGCGCGCGCTGCTCGGCCGCGCGGCGCGACATGCCGCGATGCACTTGTGGTATTTCGCTGAGCTGATCGATCACGCGCATGTAGGGATTGAGCGCCGACATCGAATCCTGAAACACCATGGCAATGCGCGCACCGCGGATAGCGCGCAGCTGGCGCGCATCCATCCCCAGCAGTTCCTGGCCGCGGTAGCGAATGCTGCCGCGCACCTGGGCAGTTCGCGGCAGCAGGCCCAGGATCGCCAGCAGCAGGGCGGTCTTGCCGGAGCCCGACTCGCCCACCAGCCCGAGACATTCGCCTGCCGCGACCTCAAGGTTCAGGTCGCAAAGCGCGGCGACTGCACTCTGCGCCATCGGGTAGTGGATATTCAGGTCGCGAATCTGCAGCAATGCCTGGCTCATGGGGAGTGGTGCGGATCCAGCGCATCGCGCAGGCCGTCGCCGATGAAATTGAAGCAGTAGACGATCGTTGCCAGCACCACCGACGGCGCCAGCAGCAGATGCGGATGCGCCTGCATGTCCGAGGCGCCATCGGCGATCAGCGAGCCCAGTGAGGCCAGCGGTGCCCGCACGCCCAGCCCCAGGAAGCTCATGAAGGCTTCGAACAGGATGACGCTCGGGATCGTGAGGGTGGCGTAGATGACCACCACGCCGAGCAGATTGGGCACGATATGCCGTGCGATCATGCGCACAGCGCGCACTCCGGAGACGCGCGCAGCCTCGATGAATTCGCGCCGCTTGAGCGACAAGGCTTCACCGCGCACGATGCGGGCGATATCGAGCCACGATACCGCGCCGATGGCGACGAACAGCAACCACAGCTCGCGACCGAACAATACCGTCAGCACGATCACGAACGGCACGAACGGTACCGAATACAGTACATCGACGATGCGCATCATCAGGGCGTCGGTGGCGCCGCCGGCGTAGCCGGCGATGGCGCCCCACAGTACCCCGACGACGATGCTGATGCAGCTGGCGGCAAGTCCGATCAGCAATGAGATGCGAACGCCCCAGAGCACGCGGATCAGCAGGTCGCGCCCGAGCGGGTCGGTGCCCAACAGATGCCCGCCGTGCAGCGTGGGCGGCTGCGAGATCAAGTCCAGCTGCGGCGTGTAGTAGTCGTAGGGGGACAAGGCGGGCACGATCAGGCTGCTCAGGGCCAGCAGCAGCAGTATCGCACCGGCGATGAAGGTGCCGCGGTGGCGGCGCAGGCTCTGGCACCGGGTCGCAGGCTCAGGATTCAAGGCGTACTCGCGGATCAATCCAGGCATAGCACAGATCGGCCAGCAGGTTGAACAGGATGATCAATGCGCCGTAGAGGATGGTAATACCCATGACCAGCGTGTAGTCGCGATTGAGCGCGCCGGTCACAAAGAAGCGGCCAATGCCGGGCAGACCGAACACGGTCTCCACCACGATCGAGATGGTGATAACGCCGGCGGTGGTCGGGCCGAGAAACGACACCACGGGCGCAAGGCTGGGACGCAGTGCGTGGTGCAGCAGGATACGGTAGGTCGACAGGCCCTTGGCACGCGCCGTGCGGATGTAGGCCATGTTGAGCACCTCCAGGGCGCTGCCGCGCACGATGCGTGCAACATAGGCGATGTAGGGCAGCGCCAGCGCCAGGACCGGCAACAGCAGATGCGATAGCGATCCCGGCACCCAATCCCCGGCGGGCAGCCAGCGCAACCGCACCGCAAATACCAGCACCAGCAAGGGCGCGATCACGAATACCGGCAGCGAGATGCCGGCGACCGCAAGCGCCATCGGCAGGCGATCCCACCAGGAATTACGCCGCCACGCGGCATTGAGGCCGATGGGAATGCCTATCAGCAACGCCACGGCGATTGCGCTCAGGCCCACGGTGAGATCCACCGGAAAACCGGTGGCGATGATCTGGTTGACGGAGGTGTTGCGATACTGGAATGACGGACCCAGGTCGCCGTGCGCGAGATCGTCAAGGTAGCGCAGGTACTGCCGCCACAGCGGCTCCTGCAGGTGGTAGCGCGCTTCGATGGCGTGCCGGATCTCCGGCAACAGCGGTTTGTCGGCCGAGAACGGGCCGCCTGGCGCCAGGTGCAGCAACACGAAGGCAAGCGTGACGATCAGCAGCAGAGTCGGGATGCTCTCGAGCACGCGCCGCAGGATGTATCGCAGCACGCTTCTAGCGCTCCTGATGCTCGAGAATATACATGTAGCGCGACAGGTTGCGGTCCATGACGTTGGAGCGCCAGCCCTGCACATAGGGCTTGATCAGGTGCCGGGTGGCGTAATAGTAGAGCGGTATGTAGGCCGCATCCTGGTTCAGTATCCGCTCAGCCTGCTCGAGCAGGCGGTAGCGCATGCCATTGTCCGGCTCCTGGGCAACACGAGCGAGCAGGGCGTCGAAGCGCGCATCCGAATAGCTGCCGTAGTTGAACGGGCTGGCGCTCTGGAACAGTTGCATGAAATTCACCGGGTCGGCGAAGTCGCCGATCCAGGCGTCGAAGAACAACGGCAGCAGCCGCAATTCCCGATTCTGCATCAGCACCTTGAATTCCGATTCATCCAGAGCCACTTGCGCACCCAGCACGGCGTGCCACATGGCGGCCACCGCCTCCATATAGTGGCGCTCATCGACACCCTGCACAGAAGTACTGATGCTGACGCGCAGTGGGTTCGCGGCTGAATAGCCCGCCTCGCGATACAGGCGGCGCGCCAGGGCATTGCGCTCGAGCTGGCTTGAGGCTGCCCACGGCGGGTGTTGCGGCTGGTAACCGTTCAACGGCGGCATCAGGGTATCGGCCGGCTCGTACATGTCGAATTTCAAGTAGTGCACCAGCGCCGCACGGTCGATCGAGAGTATCAACGCCTGGCGCAAGGGCAGGTTGTCGCGAAACGGCGGCATTTTGAAGTTGAAGGCGAGCATGTAGATGCCGAGCCAAGGCGAGTTGACCACCTGATCGCCGAGCGTGCGCTTGAGCCAGGGCCGCTGGCTGGCCGCGTACGAGTCGGTGAACTGGACGTCGCCGGCCAGATAGCGCAGCACCGCCTGCGCGCGGTCAGGCATGGTGTAGTACACCACCGACTGCAGGCGCACGTGCGCGGCGTCCCAATAGAATGGATTTCGGCCGAGGGTGATGCGATTGCCGATGACGTCCTCGCGCAGCATGAACGCGCCGTTGCTGACGAGGTGTTCGGGACGAGTCCAGTCGTCACCGTAGCGCTCGATCGCGGGCCGGTACACCGGATAGAGATAGGTCTGGTCCATCAGGTCGAGCAGGTACGGCGTCGGTGCCTGCAGGTGTACGGTCAGGGTGTGCGCATCGTTGGCCTCTACCCCGAGCGTGTCGGGGGCTTTGTGCCCGAGCGCAATGTCCAGCGCGTTGACGATCGGCGCCAGCGCCTGCGCGTATCCAGCGCCGGTTTTGGGATCCACTTCGCGGCGCCAGGAATACACGAAATCCTCAGCCGTTAATGCTGCACCGTTGGACCAGCGGGCGTCAGGGCGCAGGTGAAACACCCAGGTCCTGCTATCGGGGCTGTGCTGCCAGGAGACCGCCGCGCCAGGGCCGGGCGTGCCGTCGATGTTGACGCTGACCAAGCCTTCGAACAGGTCATCGAGCACGCGCTGCGACTCGGTATCAGTCACCAACTGCGGATCGAGCGAGCGCGGGGAGTCATCGAGGCTGCGGGCGAGCGACTGCGTCGCCGCCAACGCGCTGCCGACGGTAATCTGCGGCACGGCGCTGTTGTGCAGCGGATCGCCCGAGTGGCTGCAGGCAGCGAGCAGGGCGGTCAGGGCTGGCACCAGGAGCCGCGGCACCGCGAGCCTCACGACTTGAGCACCACCTCTTCTGGCGCGTGCACGAAGTAGCCCTGGATGTACTGCACGCCCAGCTGCCAGACCACCGCCATGGTATTGGCGTCCTCGATTCTCTCGGCCACGGTTTGAACATTGTGCTGCGCGGCGGCCACGGCGATCTCCCGCACCCGCTGCTGCAGCTGCGCACTGGCGGCCAGTCCCTGCATCAGCGAGCCGTCGATCTTGACGAAATCCAGCGGCAGGGTGGTGATCAACCGCTGTGAATCGCGGCCGCCACCGAAATGCTCGAGTGCGAACTTCACGCCAATGGCGCGCACCGCGCTGATCAACTGTTCCGCCTGCTGCACGTGCGTGCTGGCTACTTCCTCGGTGATCTGCAGACACAGACGCGGCGCGTCGGCCTGCGTGGCGCGCAGCTGCAGCTCCAGCCAGGGCAGCAGCGACGGATCGAAAGCGCTGTCGCGCGACAGGCGCACGAACAGCAGATCGGGTTTGCTCTTGGAGATGGAGGACAGCGAGGCTCCGAGCACCCAGCGATCGACGTTCTTCATGAGGTCATTGCGTTCCGCCGCCGGCAGGAATTCCGAGGGCAGCACTTCCTTGCCCTGGGCATCGAGCATGCGGATCGCCACATCGAACATCTTCTGTGCCCCGCCAGTCAGGGCCGCGATCGGCTGTTGCACCAGGCGGAAGCGATTTTCCATCAGCGCAGCCTTGATGTGCTTGACCCAGACCTGGTCGTAGCCTTTGACGCGGCTGTCGTTGTCGGCGCGATCCACGGCCACGATTTGGCCACCGCCGCGCTCGCGCGCGCGGCGCAAGGCATTGAGTGCGTCCATGACGGCGGCGTCCAGATCCGGGGCATCGTGCGGAACCACGCTCTGGCCGATGCTGCAGGTGGCATGCAGCCCGTCGCCTCCGGCGTGCAACTGGAACACATGCTTGCCAATGCGCTCCACTAGGTTCTCGCACCAGGCCTCGACGTCGCGCGGATTTCCGCGCTCCAGCAGTAACAGCAGTGTGGTGCCGCCGAAATGTCCGGCGATGTCGTTCGGCCCCAGCAATGAGTGCGCCACATGCGCAAAGGCGATCAGGAACTGCTCGCACGCGAGCACCCCGAGGTCGCGTTCGATGTCGACGAAGCGATCCGGCCGTACGCACACCAGATAGCGAACGCCGCCGGCCACCGGTGTGCGCAGCCGCTCCTGCAGTGCGTGCAGCAGATGCCGGCGCATCAGCAGTCCGGTTCCCTGATCGCGATGCACCGCGGCTTCCAGCTCGTTGACCAGCGAGCGATCATCGCGCTTCTGGGCAGGCACGATCAGGCGCACACTGGGTTCACCGTCGTATTCGCCCAGGGCCAGCACCAGCTCGAGCGCCGCGATCGAGCCGTCGCCCATCTTGGCGCCGGCCTTGAGCGTGTGATTGCTCCAGCGCCCCTGCAGGCTGGCCGTGAGCGCCGCCTTGAGCGCGGCGTGAGTGGACTCTTCGAACAGATCCATGACCGGCTGCCCGATGAGCGCGCTGGCTTCGGTGAAGCCGAACAGCTCCAGCCATGCCGGGTTGGCATCCACCAGGATGCCCTCCTGGATCTGGGCGATGGCATCGTTGGAGCGCTGCAGAACCACTTCGAGCTGGCTGCGATAGTCCTGCGAGGCCCGCAAGGTGCTGGTCAATGCACGCTCGAGCCGGAAGGAGCGCAGTTCGCGCGCGATCACGGCCTGCAGTCTAATTGGCTGCTGCAGCGAGACGGTGTCGCGGGCGCCCTGGGCCATGTCGGCGCCGATGGTCGCCTCATCGGCCTTCTCGCGCACCGCGATCAACGGCACCATGGCGGCCACGTGATCGCGCAGCGCTGCGATCTCGGATAAGCCCGAGCCCGCAGCGGGACAACAGATCAACAGTTCCGGGTTGAGTTGCTCCAAGGCATCGGCGAGATCCTGGGGCGCCGAAATCCAGGTGCAGTGGGCGGCCATGCCCGAGCGGCGCAGCAGGCTGTTTAGCGCCTCGACCGGATCGCGCGTGGCACTGTGTACTATCAGTGGAACCGCCGTCGTGTCGTTCAAAGCGCTGCGCTCCCGTAGACGGGAAATTCTAACACTCGACCTGCCTTGGACTGTGAAGCGTATCCCAGTGAGCGCTCGCCAGCACTGTCTTGGCCGGTGCGCCGGCGCTCTCGCGTACCAGACGCGGCAGCAGATAGCCCGGCAGACGCGCCGCCAGCGCCGTCATCAGCGCGCGCGCGCGCGGCTCGGCCACTTCGAAATGCGCGGCGCCGCGCACGCGATCGAGCATGTGCAGGTAGTACGGCAGCACCTGCGCCGACCACAATGCGTGCGACAGCCGCTCGAGTGCCTCGACCGAATCGTTGATGCCTGCGAGCAGCACCGACTGGTTCAACAGTGTTGCCCCGCTCGCGCGCAGTCGCGCCATGGCGGCGCGCACCGAATCGTCGATTTCATTGGCGTGATTGCTGTGTAGCACGATGACCGCAGGCCACGGCAGCGCGCTGAGCCAGCGGCACAGTCCGCCGTCGACGCGCTCCGGCAGCACGATCGGCGTGCGCGTGTGAACGCGCAGGCGCTGAATGTGCGCCACCGTACGCAGTGCCTCGGTAAGCTCGGTAAGCCGTTGATCGGTCAGCGACAACGGATCTCCGCCGGAGAGGATGATTTCTTCGATCGAAGGGTCGGCCGCGATCGCGGCGAGCGCGGCCTGCCAGCGGCCGCCATCGCCGATCGTGGCCGGGTAGGGGAATTCGCGCCGAAAGCAGTAGCGGCAATGCACCGCGCAGGCGCCGGTGCTGATCAGCAGCGCGCGACCATGATATTTATGCAGCAGCCCCGGCGCGCGCATGGCGCCGATCTCGCCCAGTGGATCGCTGTCGAAGCCGGGTTGTTCGAGCAGCTCGCGCGCCCCGGGCAATACCTGCAGCAGCAACGGATCATTCGCATCCCCGGCGCGCATGCGCCGCACGAAGCCGCGCGGCACGCGCAGCTTGAACGGCGCCGCGGCCGCATGTGCCGCGCTCGCCAGCCGCGGGTCGAGGGCAAGCGATTGCAGCAGTTCGAGCGGATCGGTGATGGCCTGGGCGAGCTGCCACTGCCACGAGTCACGGCGGGACGAGTCGTCCGGCTGGCGAGTCAAGGTTGATGCCGTTATCATACGCGCCCTTTTGAGGGTCGCCATTGTGCGGTCTTAACGGGCAGAAGAGAAATGGCCAGCTACACGACCAATGAATTCAAGTCGGGTTTGCGCATTCTGATCGATGGCGATCCGTTTGCCATCGTCGAGAACGAGATGGTCAAGCCCGGCAAGGGTCAGGCCTTCAATCGTGTCAGGATCCGCAACCTCAAGACCGGGCGCACCATCGAACGCACGTTCAAGTCCGGCGATAGCGTCGAGGCCGCCGACGTGGTCGACGTCGACATGCAGTACCTGTACAGCGACGGCGAGTTCTATCATTTCATGATCCAGGAGAATTTCGAGCAGCATGCCGCGACCAGGGCCGTGGTCGGGGACAACGCACAGTGGCTCAAGGACGGTACCGTCTGCATCGTCACGCTGTGGAATAATGTGCCCATCGTGGTGACCCCGCCGCCCCATCTGGAGCTCAAGGTGGTCGAAACCGATCCCGGACTGCGCGGCGATACCGCCACCGGTGGTCAGAAATCCGCCAAGCTCGAGACCGGCGCCGTGATTCGCGTGCCGCTGTTCATCAACGAAGGCGAGTTGGTCAAGGTCGATACCCGCACCTCGGCGTACATTTCGCGCGCCAAGCAATAGGACGCGGTCCTCAGGCGCGTTCCAGCACGAACGGCAGCACTTGCCCGATATGCGCCGCGCCCAGGCGCAGCATCAGCAGTCGATCCAGACCCACTGCCACCCCCGAGACCGCGGGCAGGCCCGCGGCCAGGGCAGATAACAACGCCTCGTCCACAGGCGGCGCGCACAGGCCGGCATCCTGGCGCTGCTGGCGATCGTGCTCGAAGCGCGCGCGCTGCTGCGCCGGATCGCCTAATTCTTCGAAGCCATTGGCCAGCTCCACGCCGTGACGATAGAGCTCAAAGCGCAGCGCCACGCCCGGGTCCTCAGGATCCAGGCGCGCGAGCGCGGCCTGACTGGCCGGGTAGTGGTGCACGAAGCACAGCCCATCGGCTCCCAGCCGCGGCCCAACGGCGCTTACCATGAGCCAGTCGAGCAGCTCATCGCGACCGCAGTTGCCGGCAACGCTGGCCTCAAGCCGCTGTGCGATCGCCAAGGAGCGCAGCACGGCGGTGTCCGCGCGCAATGGATCGATGCCCAGTTCGCGCTGGAACGCTTGCGCATAGCGCACCGATTCGATCGGCGTCTGCGCGGGCAGTGCCAGCAGCCTCGAAGTCAGCTGCGCCACTTCCTCCATGAGCTGCGCCATGGAAAGGCCGCATCGGTACCACTCCACGAGCATGAACTCGGCGTTGTGCCAGGAACCGCTTTCGTTGCCCCGGAACACGTGTGCGATCTGGAAGATGTCGCCGCTGCCAGCCGCGAGCAGCCGCTTCATCGCGTATTCGGGCGAGGAGTGCAGGTACAGCGGTGCCTCATGCCCGGGCAGCTGCACGTTGGCGCTGTGAATATGAGGGTCGGTCACCGCGTGCCGCACCAACGCCGGCGTATCGACCTCGAGCACCTCGCGTTCGGCGAAGAACGCGCGTGCCTGGCTGAGCATCTGCGCCCGCAGGCGCAGCGCCGCTAGGGACGCGCTTGGCCGCCAGGCCTCGCTGTCGCTCATGAAGCCGCCGTGCCCAGACCCTGGCCGACCCGCAGCGGCATGCCCGGCTGCAGTGCCGTGTCCCAGCGCGCCACACCCGGCGGCAACAGCACGATCACGGTCGATCCCATGTTGAACCGGCCCAGTTCGGCGCCACGCGGTTGCCGCAGATCGGCGCCGGTACTGCGCTCCAGACGGCGCGGCCCGGCAGCGCCGTGCGCCGGGGTGACCTCGCCGTGCCAGAGCGTGCTCATGCTGCCGACGAACAGAGCCCCGACCAGCACCACCACGAACGGTCCCTGCTCACCCTCGAATGCGCAGATGAGGCGCTCGTTGCGTGCAAACAGACGTGGTACCCACGCGACCGTGGCGGCATTGACCGAAAACAGGCGACCGGGCACGTGCCAGGCGCCGCTCAAGCGGCCTGACCAGGGCATGTGCACCCGATGATAGTTGTAGGGAGCCAGATACACGGTCGCGTACAGCCCGCCCGCCAGGCGCTCCGCCCAGTCCGAGTCGGCCGCGAGCAGCGCCTCGAGAGTGAAGGCATGCGACTTGGCCTGCAGCAGTTCATGGCCGCGCAACGCCGCGGCGATGCTGAGCGTGCCATCGCACGGCGAGACGATGCGTTTCGGGTCCGGGTCGGCCGGCCTGGCATCGGCGCGCAGCGCGCGGGTAAAGAAGGCGTTGAAGCTGGGGTAGGCCAGTGGCGAGGGCTCCAGCGCATCACCCATCTCCGGCGTGTAAGCGCGTGTGAAAGCACTGATCAGGCAGTTCTTGAGCCAGTGCCAGCGGCTGCGAGTGAGCCGGTAGACCAGCCGGCACAGCAGGTGATGTGGCAGCAGGTACTGCAGTGCGATGAACACGCCGTCAGAGCCGCTGCGCCACGCCGGCCTGATGCAGGTCGGTTGCCAGCGTTGCGAGCGAAAACGGCGGGGAAAACACGGCCACCAGCCGCGCATCGCTATCGAGCAGGTACAGTGTCGCGGAATGATCCATGGTGTAGCTGCCGTCGGGCAGGTTCTCGCGCACCGCGATGGCACTGAGGCTCTTGAGCAATGGCGCAAGCCCGGCCCGATCACCGCGCAGGCCGATGAAGTCCTTGCTGAATGCGCCGAGGTACACTTGCAGCAGGGCGGCGCTGTCGCGTTCGGGGTCGATGGTCACGAACACTACCTGCGCCCCAGGCAGCGGCGGCTGGCGCTGCAGTTGCGCCAGCATGGCGAGGGTTGTCGGACACACATCGGGGCAGTTGGTAAAGCCGAAGAACAGCAGCGTCGGGTGACCGCGAAGATTGTCGCGGGTGAACTCCCGGCCGGACAGATCGTGCAGGTGAAATTCCGCCAGCGGGCGCGCGCGCGGCAGCCAGGTGCCGCTCTCCAGCGACACCGAACCGCCGAGCAGGCGCGCCAGCAGTGCGCCGGCCACCACCGCGACCGCGCCCAGCGACAGCAGTAATAGGATAGAGCGGCGATTCATGGCTCGATTATCACACAGGGCGCCGGTACGCCTCAGCGTGGCGATGGTGCTCGCGCGCGCGGCGCGTCGACTGGCGCGCGCCAGGCTGCACTTCGGCCACGGCACCGACAACGCGCGCGATGAGGCGGCGGCGTTGATCTGGCACGTGCTGCGCCTGCCGCACTCGGCCAGCGCCACGGCGCGGTCCCGACCGGTCTCGCACCGCGCCCTGGCGCAGATCGATGCGCTGCTCACGCGCCGCATTCGCGAGCGAATCCCGGCCGTGTATCTGACGCGGGTGTGCTGGTTCGCTGGTTTGCCGATGTATGTGGATGAGCGGGTACTGATCCCGCGCTCGCCCATCGCCGAGCTGATCGAAGCGCGCTTCGCACCCTGGATCGAAGCCGCGGGCGTACGCCGCGTGCTGGATCTGGGCACCGGTTCAGGCTGCATCGCCATCGCCTGCGCGCGCGCATTTCCCGCCGCCCGGGTCGATGCGGTCGACATTTCGCGCGAAGCGCTCGCGGTCGCACAACGCAATATCGGCCGCCACCGCCTGCGGCGGCGCGTGCGAGCGCTGCGCTCGGACCATTTCGCCGCTCTCAAACACGCCAGCTACGATATTATCGTGAGCAATCCGCCGTACGTGGGACGGCGCGAGCTGCGCGGGCTGCCGTTGGAATACCGGCATGAGCCGCAACTGGCTCTTGCGGCCGGTGCGGACGGGTTGGATTCGGTGAGAATTATTTTGCGTGAGGCCGCGGCACATCTGCGGCCCGGCGGAATCCTGATCGTCGAGGTGGGCAATACGGAAGTGGCATTGCGGCGGGCATTTCCGCGATTGCCATTTGTCTGGTTGAGCTTCGAGCGCGGCGGCGACGGGGTTTTTGTGCTGCGGCGCGAGCAGCTTTCTTCGGGAGCAACCGGTCTCAAGACAGGCAGACGATGTCGGGCAATACCGTAGGCAGATTGTTCGCAGTCACGACCTTTGGCGAAAGCCATGGCGCGGCCCTGGGCTGCATCGTCGACGGCTGTCCGCCGGGTCTGGCGCTGATTGAAGAGGACCTGCAGCGCGATGTCGATCGGCGTCGCGCCGGCACCTCGCAGTTCGTGAGCCAGCGTCGCGAAAGCGATAGCGTGCGCATCCTCTCGGGGGTGTTTGAAGGCCGCAGCACCGGCGCGCCGATCGGCCTGCTGGTAGAGAACAACGATGCGCGTTCGCGCGACTACGATCGCATCAAGGACCGTTTTCGACCCGGGCACGCCGACTACACCTATCAGCACAAGTACGGACTGCGTGACTATCGCGGCGGCGGCCGCTCATCGGCCCGCGAGACCGTCATGCGCGTGGCGGCCGGAGCGATTGCGCGCAAGTACCTGGCCGAGCGGCTGGGAGTGCGCATCTTCGGCTACCTGAGTCAGATCGGCCCGCTGGTGCTCGAGCCGCTGCAGCCGGCCGCCGCATACGAAAATCCATTCTTTTGCCCGGATCCGCAGCGCCTGCCCGAGCTCGAGCAGCTCATGTGGAACACGCGCGGCCAGGGCGATTCGATCGGCGCGCGCGTCACGGTGATCGCCGAGGGCGTGCCGCCGGGGCTGGGTGAGCCGGTGTTCGACAAGCTCGATGCCGATATCGCGCACGCGATGATGGGCATCAACGCGGTCAAGGCGGTGGAGATCGGTGACGGCGTAGCGGTGGCAGCGCAGCGGGGCAGCACGCATCGCGATGAGCTCACGCCCGCGGGCTTCGTCTCCAACCATGCCGGCGGCATACTCGGTGGCATATCCTCCGGGGCGCCGGTGGTGGTGCACCTGAGTCTCAAGCCCACCTCCAGCATTCAGGTGCCGGGCCGCACCATCGACATAGCCGGCAATCCAGTCGAGATCGTGACCACCGGCCGCCACGATCCGTGCGTGGGGCTGCGCGCGACGCCGATCGCCGAAGCGATGCTGGCGATCGTGCTCATGGATCATTACCTGCGCCAACGCGCGCAGAATGGCGACGTGGTTTGTCCCACGCCGGATATCACGCGGCGCCGGGATTAAATGGCAATCAGGAGTTACAACGGACGATGAGCAGGTCTTTTCGTGTGGCGGTGGTCGGCGCGACCGGACTCGTGGGCGAGACCATGGTCAAGGTGCTGCAGGAGCGCAAATTTCCCATCTCCGAACTGCATGCGCTGGCCAGCGCCCGCTCGCTCGGCAAGTCGGTGGAGTATCGAGGACGCTCGCTGGCGGTCGACGATCTGGCCAGCTTCGATTTCTCGCGCGCCGACATAGGGCTATTTTCCGCCGGCAGCGAGGTCTCGGCCGAATACGCTCCGAAGGCTGCGCTGGCCGGCTGCATCGTGATCGACAATACCTCGCAGTTTCGCTATCAGGATGACATCCCGCTGGTGGTGCCCGAGGTCAATCCGCACGCGATCGCGCAATACCGCGGCCGCGGCATCATTGCCAACCCGAACTGCTCGACCATCCAGATGGTGGTGGCCCTGAAGCCCATTCATGACGCTGTGGGCATCGAGCGCATCAACGTTGCCACCTATCAATCGGTCTCGGGCGCCGGCCGGCAGGCGGTGGAAGAGCTGGCGACGCAGACCGCGGCACTACTGAGCGGCCGGCCGATCGATCCGGCCAAAGCCATACCCAAGCAGATCGCTTTCAATTGTGTGCCGCAGATCGACAAGTTTCAGGACAACGGCTACACCAAGGAAGAGATGAAGATGTTGTGGGAGACCCGCAAGATCCTGGAGGATCCGTCAATCCGGGTGAATGCCACGGCGGTGCGGGTGCCGGTTTTCTTCGGTCATTCCGAGGCCGTTCATATTGAGACGCGCCGCAAGATCTCGGCCGTCGAAGCCCGGGCGCTGCTGCAACGGGCCCCCGGGGTAACGGTGCTGGACCAGCATATTGCGGGCGGCTATCCAACCGCGGTTACCGAAGCAGCGAACCACGACACGGTTTACGTGGGCCGTATTCGGGATGATATGTCGCATGAGAAGGGCCTCAATCTGTGGATTGTCTCGGACAACATCCGCAAGGGCGCTGCCACCAACAGTGTTCAAATTGCAGAGATTTTGGTCTCCGAGTATTTATAAGTTATATTGCGCCCCAAATCAGCGCCGGGCTTGGATGCTGCGCTAATTATTTATTTTACAAGGATTATTTAGCAGCCTGGTCTTCTGGGAGACACGATGTTGATCCGTAATTGTTACCGGGTTCTGCTGCTGATACTGCTTCTGCCGTCGGCCTCGCTGGCGCTGGGGCTGGGTGAGATTCACCTCAAGTCGGCCCTGAACGCACCGTTGGACGCCGAAATCGACGTGGTCGGGGTCGGCGCAGACGAGCTTTCGGGTCTCAAGGCCAGCCTGGCCCCCCGCGATGCCTTCGTGCGCTACGGGTTGGACTACCCGGCCTACCTGAGCGGTATGACGTTCGAAACTCAGAAAACGGCCGACGGCCGGTCCGTGATCCACCTGCATTCGGCGGATTCGGTCAACGACCCGATCGCCACATTGCTGGTCGAAGTCAACTGGGCGCGCGGTCATCTGGTGCGCGAATACACCGTGCTGCTGGATCCGCCGGTGTTTTCGGGCGCGGCGCCAAATGCTGCCGCAGCCACGGTGGCCGCGCCGGTGATCTCGGAAACCGCCCATAGCGGCAGCGTCGTACGACATGCTTCCAGCGGTAGCGCCGCGACATCGAGCCCCACGAGCAACAGTCCCGCAAGCAGTGCTGCAAGCAGCAGCAGCGAATCAGCCGCACCGATGGCCAGCAGCGCATCCGGCGGCACAGGCCGCGGCGGAGCCTCACCCGGCGGCAACTACACCGTGCACAGCGGCGACACGCTGTCCTCGATTACCAATCAGGCCTATGGCGCTGGCGATCGAATCGCTCACCAGCGTGCGCTGGTCGCCGTCTATCGCGCCAATACCTCGGCCTTCGACGGCAATATGAACCTGTTGCGCGCCGGCAGCCGGCTGAGCCTGCCGGGCGACGCTGAGGTCACGGCCATCAGTCCGGGAGAGGCCTCGGCGGAAATCCACAAGCAATACTCGGCCTGGAACCAGTCCCATGGAGCCGCCTCCTCCGGCGCCGGCCAGTTGCGCCTGGTGCCCCCTCAGGAAGCGGCACAGGCCCCGGGCAACACGTCCGCCGCACCGGTCGCGAATGGCGCCGCGGCGCCGGGCGGCAGCAGCGCCGCTGCCGCCGCTGCAGCCGCGGGCCTGCAACAGCGGGTGACGCAACTCGAATCACAGCTGGCCGAAACCCAGCGCCTGTTGCAAATGAAGAATTCCGAGCTGGCCGCGTTGCAGGCTCGCTCGACGCCGAGCACCAGCGCGCCTGCCGCGCCAGCGCCGCCCATGGCGCCGGCGGCCGCTGCACCGGCCGCCACGCCGCCGGCTGCCACGCCGCCAGCCGCCGCCGCGGCTCCGGCTGAGGCACCCACTCCTGCTGCTCCGACGCCGGCAGAGACGCCGCCCACCTCGCCACCGCCAGCGGTCAAGCCCGCTGCCGCAGCGACGCCGGTGGCCAGCCACCCTGGCAATTCATTCCTGGATCTGCTGCTGGAGTACTGGTATCTGCCCGCCGCCCTGGTGGCGTTGCTGATTATCCTGTTGGTGGTGCGGGCCGTACGCTCGCGTCAGGAAGATGCTTTCGATCGCTCGCTCGGACGGCTGTCTGAGCCAGGCTTCGCGACCAACACCGTGGTCGAGCCGATTCGCACCAGCGATACCGCTCCGATGCGCACCCTGGCGCCCGCACGCGAGGAGCAGTCCTATCGCGTCGAGGAGTCCGGAGCGCACGAGCAGCCCGCCTTCGCCCAGAAGGCCGACACCAGCGCCAGCGGCCGGCACGTCGCCATCGACGACAATGTTCCGGGCGAGGCGCCGGTAGCCCTCGATCAGGGCGATCCGCTCGCGGAAGCCGATTTCCACATGGCCTACGGTCTGTACGATCAGGCCGCCGACCTGGTGCAGATCGCAATCTCGCGCGAGCCCGAGCGCCGCGATCTGCGGCTGAAGCTGCTCGAGGTGTTTTTCGTCTGGGGCAACAAGGACCGCTTCCTCGCCAGCGCGCGCGAGCTGGCCGCCACGCGCGACAAAGCTTTGCCGGGCGAATGGGAAAAGATCGTGATCATGGGCCGGCAGATCGCCCCCGAGGATGGCTTGTTCGCCAGTTCGGGCGCGCTCCCGGGAGCCGCCAGCGGCGGTGTGGATCTGAACCTCGAGGGCGGCCAGAATCGCATCGACTTTGATCTCATGGGCGAGCCGACGGTCAGCGCGCCGAGCCCGGGTGCCATTGATCTGGATTTGAGCAAGGCGCTGGGCGATCCCGATGCCACCGGTGAGTCCCGCGCCAGCGGCGAGTCGGGCGTGGATTTCGTGTTCGATGACGCCGAGCGCGGCAATGAACAGACCGGCTCGACGCGCGAAATGCCGGCCAAGGGCGCCGGCACCACGGTAACGGTACAGGTGCCCGGTGGCGTGGGATCTGATCCCGATGCCCCGACGGTCGAACAGCCGCAATTGCCGGGCGGGGATCATCCCACCATCCGGCAGAAGATCGACGCTGCCACGCGTTCCGGCATGGCCTCATCCGAGCAGACCGCGGAGCTGGAGTTGCATGATCTGGGCCTGGATCTGGGCCCGATGGATTCGGTGGGCGATGACAGCGACCTGACGAGCGGCGCGGATGCGCCCACCATGGTCGCCGGCCTTGACGATGAGACGCGCCAGCTGCTCGCGCGCAGCGACAGCGCTCGCGGCGAACAGGATGCGAAGGCGCCGGCGGCTTCCGGCGAATCGTCGGATTCCGGTACCTGGTTGTTCGCGGATACCGACTTTGCCGATGTCGTGGGTAAGAGCCCGGGCGCGCAGAACCTCGGCGAGGACTCGCCAACCGAGGTGGTAACTCAACTCTCCCGGCGCCCGGACTTGCTGCCCGAAGCGGACAGCAGTTCAACCTCGCGGCTGGCGGCGCTCGAGGCGGACGGCCTGGACCTCGACCTGGGAGATCTGAACAAATCCGGGACCGGCCACAACGGTGTCGACCTGGACGTCGGAACCCCGTCGACCAGCGGCGAAGGCACGTTCGTGCAGACGCAGCGGATCATGGCCGAAGACATACCGCTGCCTGATCTGGAGCCGGCGACCATGAGCGAGGTCGGTACCAAGCTCGATCTGGCCCGTGCCTATATGGATATGGGCGATCCGGAAGGCGCGCGCAGCATTCTTTCCGAGGTGCTCAGCGAAGGTTCGGTGTCGCAGAAACAGGAAGCACGCCGGCTGATCGATACGCTGCCTGGCTGACAGGCGGGTTATGCGCCGCCGCATTGCCGTCGGCATCGAATACGAGGGCAGCGCCTACTGCGGCTGGCAGATCCAGAGTGACGCCCCGAGCGTGCAGGCCGCGCTCGAGACGGCCCTGAGCCGTGTCGCCGACGAGTCGATTGGACTCATCTGCGCCGGCCGTACCGATGCCGGTGTGCATGCCCACGCGCAGGTGGCGCATTTCGACACGGCTGCCGTGCGCAGCGCGCACGCCTGGTTACTGGGCGCCAACACCTATCTGCCGCGCGACATCAGCGTGCGCTGGGTGCGCACGGTGCCCGGTCATTTCCACGCCCGTTACAGCGCACTCGCGCGCACCTACCGCTACCTGATACTGAACCGATCGGCGCGCTCGGCGCTGGCGGCCGGGCGGGCACTGCTGGTACACCAGCCGTTGGATGTCGCGGCCATGGACCAGGGCGCGCGCTGGCTCATCGGCGAGCATGATTTCGGCGCCTTCCGTTCCTCGCAATGCCAGTCGAATTCACCGGTGAGGCAGGTGCTGGCGCTGCAATTGCGCCGCTCCGGCGACTGGATCAGCATCGATGTCACCGCCAATGGCTTCCTGCATCACATGGTGCGCAATATCGTCGGGCTGCTGCTCACCATTGGACAGGGACGGGCGCCCCCGGAACGCGCCCGCGAGCAGCTCCGGTCGCGTTCGCGCTGCCTGGGCGAAGCCACTGCGGCGGCTCACGGACTGTATTTCTGGCGGGTCGAGTATCCGGCGGCGTTCTGGCTGCCCCAGTTCGAGCCGTCCACGGATTCAGCTATGATCGAGGCCTGAGGACCCGCGTCGATGTCATGGTTTGAGAAAATCGTCCCCTCGCGCATCAAGACTGAGCGGCGTTCGCGTTCGGTCCCGGAAGGCCTGTGGATCAAATGTCCGGCCTGCGATGCGGTGCTGTATCGGGCTGAGCTGGAACGCAATCTCAATGTTTGTCCCAAGTGCAGCCACCACATGCGCATCGGTGCCCGCGAGCGCCTGCGGGCCTTTCTCGACCCGGAACCCATCAGCGAAATCGGCGAACGGATTCGGCCCGAGGATCCGCTCAAGTTCAAGGACAGCAAACGGTACCGGGACCGCCTGGCACAGGCGCAGAAGACCACGCGCGAGCACGATGCGCTGATCGCCCTGGCCGGCGCATTGCACGGTGAGGCGGTGGTGGCGTGCGCGTTCGAGTTTGCATTTCTCGGCGGCTCGATGGGCTCGGTGGTGGGTGAGCGTTTCAAGCGCGCAGTGGATCGCTGCATCGACCAGGGCTGCGGACTGGTGTGCTTCACCGCCACCGGCGGTGCCCGCATGCAGGAGGCACTGCTGTCGCTGCTGCAGATGGCCAAGACCAGCGCGGCGCTGGTGCGTCTGGCGCAGGCGGGCCTGCCATTCATTTCGGTGATGACGGATCCCACCATGGGCGGGGTATCGGCGAGCCTGGCCATGCTCGGGGATTTGAACATCGCCGAGCCGCGGGCGCTGATTGGATTCGCCGGTCCGCGCGTGATCGAGCAGACCGTGCGCGAGACGCTGCCGGAGAGCTTTCAACGCAGCGAATTTCTGCTCGAGCATGGCGGCCTGGATATGATCCTCGATCGGCGCGAGATGCGTGATCGCATTGCGCAGCTGCTGCGCCTGCTGCAAAAGCGCCCGCCACTGCAAGCCGCTTGAGCGCGCATTTCGGTACGCTGGCCGAGGCGCTGGCGTATCAGCAGGGCGCGCACGGCAGCGTTATCGACCTGGGACTGGAGCGCGTGCGCGAAGTGGCGGCGCGTCTAGGTCTGCTGCAAAAGCGCTGTCCGGCGGTGATCGTCGGCGGCACCAATGGCAAGGGCTCCACGGCCTGCTGCCTGTCGGCACTGCTGAGCGCTTGCGGTCATCGCGCCGGCCTGTTCACCTCCCCACACCTGGTGCGCTACAACGAGCGCGTGCAAATCAACGGCGTGCCGGTGGACGATGCCACGCTACTGCGTGCGTTCGAGCGCATCGAGGCGGCGCGCGGCTCGGTGACGCTGACTTTTTTCGAGTACAACGCGCTCGCGGCGCTGGAAGTATTCCGCAATGCCGCGGTCACGGTCATGGTGCTCGAGGTGGGACTGGGCGGTCGGCTGGATGCCACCAACATCATCGATGCCGAGGTCGCGGTGCTGTGCTCGGTGGGTCTGGACCATCGCGACTGGCTCGGTGATACGTTGGCGCAGATTGGCGCCGAGAAGGCTGGCATTTTCAGGCCCGGCCAGGCAGTGGTGCTCGGCAGCCCCGACATGCCCGAGAGCGTCTGGCAACACGCTGCAGCGCTGCAATGCCGGCTGTTCGTGGCCGAGCGCGAATTCAATGCCCGCATACACGGCGACGGTGCCGAGGCGCAATCGTGGGATTTTCGCTCAGCCTGGTGCAACCTCGATGACCTGCCGGCGCCGGCGCTTTCCGGGGCCATTCAATACCGCAATGCCGCCACGGCACTGGCGGCATTGAACCTGTTGCCAGCCGCGGATGCGTGTCAGCGCGATGCCGTCGCGCAGGCGCTGCGCTCGCTGCGGCTGCCCGGTAGATTTCAGATCGTGCCGGGCGAGGTCGAATGGATACTAGATGTCGCCCACAACGAGCCGGCGGCCCTGGTGCTGGCGCACGCGCTGCGTGCGCGGCCGTTTGGGGGCCGCACGATCGCGGTCGCGGGCGTGCTATCGGATAAGGATGTCGCGGCGATCGCCCGTGCACTCGATGAGGTGGTGGATCACTGGCTGCTCGCCGGCATCAGCGATGAGCCGCGCGGCCTGAGTGCCGCGGCGCTGCAAGCTCGTCTGCCGCCCTTGCGCGGCATGGTTGAGCCGGCCGGGAACGTCGAGCTTGCCTGCCAGCGCGCACGAGTGCTCGCGCAGCCGCGCGATCGCGTGGTCGTACTGGGTTCGTTTCACGTGGTCGGGCCGGCGCTGGTGTGGCTTGGGCTATACTGAACTGCAGATGGAAAACCGCCTGAAAGAGCGCTTGACGGGCGCGGCGATACTGGTGGCGCTGATCGTGCTGTTGGTGCCCGAGATGTTTCACGGTCAGCGCCGCGACGTCGCTGCCAGTGCCGGCAGCAGCGCTGAAGGCGCGCCAGTGCGCTCCTACACCATCGATCTGAGCAATGGCCCGGCGCGCACCGCGCCGTTGCAATCGACACCGGGCACCAACGCGGCCAGTGCCGGCACGGACGCCGCTGCCGAGCCTGCGCCCGCTCCTGCACCGGCTCCCGCGGCATCCGAGAGCGCGCAAGCTCCGCACCTGACGCCGACCTCGCCGCCGGCGCATGCCGACACCACGCCCAGCGCGCCGGTGACCCATGCAACGCCGCCGAAGCGCAATACCACGGCACCCACGCGCCCGGTCGCCGGCCCCTGGAGCGTGCAACTGGGGTTGTTCGCCCAACGTGACAATGCCGAGCGGATGGCGCATGCGGCACAGAGCAAAGGCTTTTCCGTCAGCGTCTCCAGCCCGGATGCCAAGGGGCGTTTTCACGTTCGCGCCGCAGGACTGGCCGACCGGGCTTCGGCGCAAACTCTGCAGCAGCGCTTGCGCGATCAGGGCTTTAGCGCCGCGATTGTGGCGCCCTGACCTGCAATTGTGACCTGAGCCGCCGGTTTGCAGCCGCGGCAACGTTAGAATCGTAAGCCATTGCCACGGTACGGGTGATCATGAACTGGTTCGACTACCTGCTGCTCGCGCTGATGCTGTACTGCTGCATTGCCGGGGCGATGCGCGGACTACTGCGCGAGGCCATCGCATTCATCACCTGGATTGTCGCGATCTGGCTGGCCTGGAGTTACGCCGGGCCGTTGGAATCGCATCTCGGCGGCGCGCTCGCCGGCGAGAGCGTGCGGCCCTGGGTCGCGCGTGCGCTGGTGTTCCTGGGCGTGCTGCTGGTCGGCAGCACCATCGGCTTGATCATCTCGCACTTCGTGCGCCTGTCGCTGTTCAGTGGCCTGGACCGCGCTCTGGGCGGCCTGTTCGGTGTGCTGCGCGGTTTGGTCATGATTGGAGTGTTTGTCATCTTGTGTCACGCCGTGCGCCTTGAAGGCGAACAATGGTGGCGCGACTCGCTGCTGGTGCCCTATGCCGAGCGCGCAGCGAATGTCCTGCGTGGGATGGTCGGCGAGAGTAAAATACTCGTGCGAAATTCAGTCACGGCAGCGCGCTAATGGCGCGAAGGAAGCAGGCGCAAACATGTGCGGCATTGTCGGCGTCGTCGGCACCAGCGCGGTCAATCAGCGCCTGTACGATGCGCTGACTGTCCTGCAGCACCGCGGCCAGGATGCCGCGGGCATCATGACGGCCTTCGAGGGCCGGCTGTGCTCGCGCAAGGGCGACGGCCTGGTGCGCGATGTCTTCGAGCAACGGCACATGCTGGAGCTGGCCGGCAACGTCGGCATCGGCCACGTGCGCTATCCCACCGCTGGCTGTGACAGTGCCTCCGAGGCACAGCCGTTCTACGTCAACGCGCCGTATGGCATCTGCCTGGCGCACAACGGCAACCTGACCAACGCCTCGGAGCTCGCCGAAGTGCTGATCCGCGAGGATCGGCGCCATCTCAACACCGAGTCCGATTCCGAGGTGCTGCTGAATGTGTTCGCCTCCGAGCTGCAGCGCGTGGGTACCCCGCGCGTGACCCCGGCGGACATCTTCGCCGCCGCCAGCGCCGTCTACCGGCGTTGCCGCGGCGGCTACGCGGTAGTGGCGATGGTGATCGGCCACGGCGTGCTGGGCTTTCGCGATCCCAACGGCATCCGGCCGCTGGTGCTGGGACAGCGCCGCACACCCAAGGGCACCGAGTACATGCTGGCCTCGGAGAATGTCGCGCTCGATATGCTCTCGTTCGAGCTGGTGCGCGATGTGGCGCCGGGCGAGGCCGTGTTCATTGACGAGCAGGGCCGCCTGCATTCACAGCAGTGCGTGGCGACCGTGCGCCATACCCCGTGCATCTTCGAATACGTCTATTTTGCGCGGCCGGACTCGATCATCGACAACATATCGGTATATCGCGCGCGCATGCGCATGGGCGAGAAGCTCGCGGCCAAGATCCTGCGTGAACATCCGGATCATGACGTCGACGTGGTCATACCGATTCCCGATACCAGCCGCACCAGTGCCCTGCAGATGGCGCAGATACTGGGCATCAAGTATCGCGAGGGTTTTAACAAGAATCGCTACATCGGCCGCACCTTCATCATGCCCGGACAGGAACAGCGCGAACGCCAGGTGCGGCGCAAGCTCAACGCCATCGATCTGGAATTTCGCGGCAAGAACGTGCTGCTGGTCGACGATTCGATCGTGCGCGGCACCACCTCGGCGCAGATCATCGACCTGGCGCGCGAGGCAGGGGCCAAGAAAGTCTATTTCGCATCCGCGGCGCCGCCGGTGCGTTTTCCCAATGTCTATGGCATAGACATGCCGGCCACCAGCGAGCTGGTGGCCGCCGGCCGCAGCGTCGAGGAAGTCGGGCAGTTTATCGGCGCCGACTGGCTGGTGTACCAGGATCTGGAGGATCTGGTGGCCGCCTGTCAACACGACAATGCGAAGATCGTGGAGTTCGACACCTCCTGTTTCTCGGGGGAATACGTCACCGGCGATGTGACCTTTGAATACCTCGATCGATTGCAGCGGGCGCGCTCGGATGAGGCCCGAAATCGCCGCCGGTTGGCGCGCAGCGGACTCAAAGCGGTCAGTACGCCCTGAATAGACTGCCCATCCAGCCTCCGATTGTGGTGCAATTGAGCCTGGCGTCGGTCCGTTAGAGACAGGCTTCGCGTATGCGGCTGCTGCTGGTTGAGGAAGATCCCAAAGTCCGGGCGTTGCTCCGGCATCACCTGAGCTGCAAATGGCCGGACGTGCAGATCAGCTCACATCCGCCATTGCAGCGCGGCCCGCTGCCGGCGGAGTTCCTGGCGCAGGGCTACGATGCGGTACTGCTCTCGGCAGCCGCCGACGACGACGGGATCGCGGTTCTGCAGGAGCTCAAGTCGCGCCCCGGCTTCGCCCCGATCGTGTTCATGCTGCCACGCGAAGATGCGTCGTTGCGCGAGCGGGCGGTCGAAGCGCGGGCCCATGGCGTGATTGTCAAGAATCACATCGATCACGAGCGTTTCCTGTCGATGCTCGAGACCGCCAGCCGCGTGCATCGCCGCGAACTGGCCGACTGGCGGATTTCACCCGAAGCCCAGGAGTCGCGCCGCTTCGGCGAGGCGCGCATTCCGGAATACCGGCGCGCACGCCTGCTCGCGCGCGGTTCGGTCTCGCAGCTGTATGTCGCGGAAAGCGAGAAGGCCGGGACACTGGTGGTGCTCAAGGTCACGCCCTCGCGACGCGATGAGAGCGGCATCGACCAGGTGTTTGCCCGCTTTCTGCAGGAATATGAAATTGCGCAGCGTGTGCGCCATCCCAACATCGTGCGGCTGTACGAACTGGGAGTCGCGGACGATCACGCCTACCTGGCGATGGAATATTTTCAGCGCGGGGACCTGCGCCGGCGTATGAAAGGAGGCATCTCGCCATCCGAAGCGCTGGGCTATGCCTCGCAGATCGCCCGTGCCCTGAATGCGCTGCATTCGGCCGGCATACTGCATCGCGATCTCAAGCCGGGAAATGTCATGCTGCGCATGGACGGGCAGTTGGCGCTGATCGATTTCGGCCTGGCCAAGCACGAGGCCCTGGATTACGACATCACCGACACGGGCATGATCTTCGGCACGCCGCACTACATGAGTCCGGAGCAGGGTCACGGCCAGGACCTGGATCCGCGCAGCGACCTGTACAGTCTGGGCGTCATGCTGTTCGAGATGCTGACCGGGCACAAGCCGTACACGGCCGACAACCCGATGGCCATCATCTACATGCACCGCAATGCGCCCACGCCGCCCCTGCCCGAGCCGCTGGCCGATCTGCAGCCGGTGCTCGACCGTCTGCTGGGCAAACAGGTGCAAGAGCGCTTCACCAGCGCCGCCGAGTCGATGCGCGCCATCGATGCGGCGCGGGCCGCCTGGCTGACCAAGGGGGCCATGGCTTGAGCATATTGGCCGCGCCGAGCGGCGCCGCCTGGGTCGAGGCCGCCTGCGCCGGCTGGCGGGAACTGCTGATCGATCATGCCAACTGTGAAAAGAAGGCCGCTTCCAGCGCCCTGGCACTGATCTTCGCCTATCCCGAGGACCTGGCGCTGACACGGGCGCTGTCGCGCCTGGCGCGCGAGGAATTGCGGCACTTTGAGCAGGTCTCGCAGCTCATGCAATGCCTGCAGGTTCCCTTCGAGCGACAGAAGCCGGGGCGTTACGCGGCCGGGTTGCGTGCGGCGATGCGTTCGCACGAGCCACTGCGCAAGCTGGACCTGCTGCTGTGTGGCGCCCTGATCGAAGCGCGCTCAGCCGAGCGCTTTGCCTTGCTGGCCCCGCGGCTGGCCGATCCGCTGGGGGCGTTCTACACGGCGCTGCAGCGCTGCGAGGCGCGGCATTTCGAGCTGTACCTGCGCCTGGCGCGTAGCGTCAGCGGTGCCGGGCTGTGGCAGACGCGTCTCGCCGAACTGGCCGCGGTCGAAGCGCAGTTGATTACGGCGCCGGATGAAGTGCTGCGCTTTCATTCCGGGCCATTGACCGCGGCAGCTCTTCAAGTTTGAAGCCCTGCCGCTGCCACGACAGGCAGCTGCCCTGCACGTGCCAGGAACCGAGCACGATACGCCGCGCCGGCCGGCCATCGAGTTCGAACTCGTGCACGGCCGGCCGATGGGTGTGGCCATGAATGAGCAGTTGCACTGCACAGGCGCGCATTGCCGCGGCCACGGCACTGGGCTCGACGTCCATGATCTCGCGCGCGGTGCTCTCGGTGTGACGCCGGCTGCCATCGCGAGCCTGCTGCGCCAGGTCGCGGCGCAAGCTCAACGGCAGGCGCAGGAAGCGCTGCTGCCAGTCCGGCGCGCGCACCAGGCCTCGCAGCAGCTGGTACGGCCGATCGGCCGTACACAACGCATCCCCATGAGTGAGTAACGCGTTCTGGCCGTAGAGATCGATGATGACCGGGTCGGCCAGCAGGCGCGTACCGGTGCGGCGTTCGAAGCCGTGCTGCAGCAGGAAATCGCGATTGCCGTGCATCACGTAGCACGGCACGCCACCGGCCGACAACGCGCGCAGCGCCTCGCAGATCAGCGCGCGATGCGCATCTTCGTCGTCATCGCCCACCCATGATTCAAATAAATCACCGAGGATATAGAGCGCCTCGGCACCGGCGGCGCGCGTACCCAGGAAGTCGATGAACTG
This sequence comes from uncultured Gammaproteobacteria bacterium, assembly GCA_963735775.1. Lineage (GTDB taxonomy): Bacteria > Pseudomonadota > Gammaproteobacteria > Steroidobacterales > Steroidobacteraceae > FEN-1191. The sequence continues at coordinate 657,622 of CAVTMG010000002.1, forward strand.
CGCGCCGGCCGCGGGTTCAAGTGCATCCAGATGCAGATCGGAGACGAACAGCGTAGTCAAGGTGTATCGCTAGGCGGCTGGGATTTAGGCTACATTGTACTGATGTCCACCAGCTTCGTCGTAACACGCTTTGCGCCCAGTCCCAGCGGCGAGCTGCACCTGGGTAATGCGCGCACGGCACTGTTCAATGCGCTGCTGGCGCGTGCCCATCGCGGCCGCTTCGTGCTGCGCATCGAGGATACCGACATCGAGCGCACACAGGAGAGATTCGTCGAGGCGCTGTGCGCGGACCTCAGCTGGCTCGGGCTGAATTGGGATGACGGCCCATACCGGCAGTCGCAGCGCAGCGCGGTGTACGCGCGCTATTTCCAGCAGCTCGAGCAGGCGCAGCGCGTGTATGCCTGCTACTGCACGCCCCTGGAGCTCGACCTGTCGCGGCGCAGCCAGCTCGCGGCCGGCCGGCCACCGCGCTATGCGGGCACCTGCCGGGATCTCAGTCCTGCGGAAATCCTCCTGCGGCAGGCACAGGGTCGGCGAGCGAGCCTGCGCTTTCGGGTGCCGCTCGGGCAGCGCCTGGAATTTCAGGACCTGGTGCACGGTGCGCAGAGTTTCCTGTCCGATGACATCGGTGATTTCATCATTCGACGCGAAGATGGCAGCGCGGCATTTTTTTTCAGCAATGCCGTGGACGATGCCTTGATGCACGTGAGTCACGTGCTGCGCGGCGAGGATCATCTGTCCAACACCCCGCGCCAGCGCTTGTTGCTCGAGGCCCTGGGATTGCCGGTGCCTTTGTATGGCCACGTGTCGCTGCTGACCGGCGCTGATGGCACGCCGTTGTCCAAGCGCCACGGCGCCACCAGCGTGCGCGAGCTGCGCGAGGCCGGCTATGCCGCCAGCGCGATCTGCAATCACCTGTATCGCCTCGGCCATTCCACATCGTTGAATCAGTTCCTGACGCGCGAGCAGATGGCGCAGGGTTTTGAACTGTCACACCTGCAGCGCGCGCCGGCGCAGTTCGACAACGCGCAGCTGCGTCACTGGCAGCGCGAGTGGGTGCATGGGCTATCGCCCGAACAGGCACGCGAATGGCTCGCGCCGTTGCTGCCAGCGGCGCTGGATCAGGCGCGGGCCACGGCTTTCATCAGCGCGGTATTGCCTAATGTGGTGCTGGCCGAGGATGCGCGCGAGTGGCAGCAGATCATCCTGGGCGACGGGCTGAGCTTTGAGGAGCCGGCGCTGCGCGCGGCGCAGGAGGCCGGCCCGGAATTCTTCGTTGCCGCGGCCAATGCGGTGCGCGAACCCGCCGATCTCGCCGCCCTGCGTGCCGCCACCGGATGCAAGGGTGCCGCCTTCTTCATGCCGCTGCGCGCGGCGCTGACCGGGCGGCTGCACGGTCCGGAACTCGCTCCCTTGCTCGCGGCCATGCCCAGCGAGCGCGTGCGCGAGCGGCTATTACAGTTCGCGCGCCGCCCGTAGATGCTGCAGATCCACAACAGTTTGAGCGGCCGCAAGGAGCAGTTCCGGCCGATCCATCCCGGCCGCGCCGGACTGTATGTCTGCGGGGTAACCGTGTACGACCACCTCCACGTCGGTCATGCACGTTGCTACCTGGTGTTCGATGTGATTCGGCGCTGGCTGCGCTACCGCGGTTTCGATGTCACCTACGTGCGCAATATCACCGACATCGACGACAAGATCATCCGCCGCGCCGCCGACAACGCCGAGCCGGTGGAGGCGCTGACGGCGCGCTTCATCCAGGCCATGCGCGAGGATTTCGCGGCGCTCGGGATCGAGCCGCCGGACCATGAACCGCGCGCCACGGAACACGTACCAGGCATCATCGGCATGATCGAGCGGCTGATCGCGCGCGGCTACGCCTACGTGAGCGCGCACGGCGATGTGTTGTATGCCGTGGCCAAGTATCCGCAGTACGGACGCCTGTCGGGCGAACGGCTCGCCGACCAGCGCGCCGGCGCGCGTGTCGAGGTCGATGGCAGCAAGCGCGAGCCGGAGGACTTCGTGCTGTGGAAGGCGGCAAAACCGCACGAACCAAGCTGGCCCTCGCCCTGGGGAAAGGGTCGTCCGGGCTGGCACATCGAGTGCTCCGCCATGGCGCTGGCACTGCTGGGAACGCATTTCGATCTGCACGGCGGCGGCATGGACCTGAAGTTCCCGCATCACGAAAACGAGATCGCGCAGTCGTGCGCGGCCAATGACAGCGCGTTCGTCAACATCTGGATCCACAATGGTTTCGTCAACATCGACGACGAGAAGATGTCCAAGTCGCTGGGCAACTTCTTCAGCCTGCGCGAACTGCTGCCGCGCCTGCGCCACCCGGAGGTGCTGCGGACGTTTCTGCTCTCGAGCCACTACCGCGGACCGATCCAATACAGCGCCGTGCAGCTGGAGCAGGCCGACGCGGCGCTGACGCGCCTGTACACCTCGCTGCGCGGCCAGGATCCGGCGCCGGGAGCGGCGCGCAGCGAGCACACCGAGCGTTTTGAAGCGGCCCTGGACGATGATTTCAACACCCCGGAAGCATTCGCTGTGCTGCAGGGTATGGCACGTGAACTCAATGCCGCGCGCGCGCAAGGCGATCAGGCGCTCGCTGCCGCGCTGGCCTTCGAGTTGCCGCGGCTGGCAGGGGTGCTGGGACTGTTGAACCTCGCCCCGGAACAGTGGTTCAAGCTCAGTTCGCCGACGCCGCTCACGGGCACCGGCGCCGGAACATCGGCCGGGGAACTCGATGAGCCGCGAATCGAGGAGCTGATCGCCGCGCGGCTGGCGGCGCGACAGGCGCGGGATTTCGCGCAAGCGGACCGCATTCGCCAGCAGCTGCTGAGCGCGGGCATCGTGCTCGAGGATCAGCCGGGCGGGCGAACCCTGTGGAAGCGGGCCTGAATGACGCTCTCGTAGGCCCTGAGGGTTTGCAGGGCCACGGTGTCGATGTGGTAGGGGCTCAAGTCATGGCGGCCCGCGGGCGTGCGTACCTGGTAATGATGGCGCAGCCTTGCCGCCAGGGCGTCGATGTCACCGATGGGCACCAGGTCCCCGCCGTAGCGCTCCAGCAGCTCCTTTGGACCATCGGTGGCAGTGGCCAGCACGGGCGCTCCGGCGTCCAGCGCCTCCAGCACCACGCGTCCGAGCGGCTCACGGCGCGAGGGGCAGACGAACAGGTCGAAGGCCTGATAGTAGTCTTTTACCTCAGCGCGAAAACCGGGCAGGCTCACCGCTGGCCCCGCCAATCGCTGCAGGCGCCGCAACTCGCGTCCGTCCCCAAGAATCGCCAGGTGCGCGTTCGGCAATGCGGCGCGCTGGAAGGCCTCGATCAGCACATCGAAACCCTTGCTGCGGGCCAGGCGCCCGACTGCGCCGATCAGGTACTGCGAGCCGGACACGCCCAGTTCGGCGCGCAGCGCCAGGATTTGCTGGGGCTGTAGCCGCCGCGCCGGGATGATCGATTCGTTGATGAAGAACGTCAGGCCGCGATAGTCGCGCGGGATATCGCGCCGCTGCCAGGCGGCGATGCAGATCAGGCCGTCCATGGCGGCGAAATGCGGGCCGTTGACGCTCAGGTGCAGGGTGGCGATGGTGGCTGCGTCGGGCTGAATGTGTGCCAATAAGCGTGTCGCGCGCCGCAGGTGCGCATGCACCACATCGGGGGCGAACCGAGCGAGCGCTGCGCGAATGGCGCCGCGCGGCCACCAGCGGCCGACCTCGATGACCTGCACCCCCGGATCGAGCCGATCGCGGATACTGGCGCCGCCCGCGCCGCGATGATCGCGCCGGATGATCAGCAGTACGGCATGCTCGCGGCCGTGGGCATTGCACATCTCGGCGGTGGCGCGCTCGGTGCCGGCGAAGCCGCGCGAGAGAAGCAGGTGAGCGATGCGCATATAACTATGATAGCGGCATTCAATGCGGTATTTTTCGCAGCGCAGCGTCCAGGCGCCAGAGGAGAGCAACGCGATCACGCCACCGCCCTTGCAGGTTCGACTCATAGGCAAAGCCAATGGTGTAGGGCTGTCGCGTGACTTCGAACTGCTGGCCGCGGCGCTGCGGGCCTGTGGTTGCGAGGTCACGCTGTACGGTTGTGAGCGGCGCGACCGCAAGCGACGCCGGGGCGTGGTGACGCGGCTGTTGGCGCGCGCGCGCGCGCTGCGGACCAGGCTGCAGGGGGCGCGCACCGGCGGCCGCTACGATCTCAATCTCATGCTCGAGCACGTGTGGCCGCAGTTCCTGCACGAGGCCGCGCGCAATGTGTTGGTGCCCAATCCCGAATGGTTCGACCGCCGCGACCTGGCATTTCTCCGTGCGGCAGATTGCATCTGGGCCAAGACGGCGCTGGCCGAGAAACTGTTCGCGGCCCGCGGCTGCCGCACCGTGCACATCGGTTTCGACAGCGTCGACCGCTGCGAACCCGCAATCGTACGCCAGCCGCAGTTCCTGCATTTGGCCGGTCGCAGTCCGCTCAAAGGCACCGCACGTCTGCTGGCGCTATGGCAACGCCACCCCGAATGGCCCTTGCTCAGCATCGTGCAGGACCCCGAGGCGGACGGCAAACAGGCTGATGCAGCGGCAAACGTCGTGTTTCATCGCGGGTATTTGCAGGATGAGGTGCTGCGCTCACTGCAGAATACGCACCGCTTCCAGCTGTGTACCTCCGAGGCCGAAGGGTGGGGACACTACATCGCCGAAGCCATGAGCGTGGGCGCGGTTACCTTCACTTGCGATGGGCCTCCCATGAACGAACTGGTGAATTGCGAGCGTGGCGTGCTGATCGAGTCTCGCACCGGAGCGCGCCATAACCTGGCGACGCTGTGTCATTTCGAGGAACCGGCGCTGGAACGAGAGATCGCGCGCGTGCTGGCGATGGCACCGGCGCAATGGAATGCCATCGGCAATGCGGCCCGTCGCTGGTTTCTCGACAACAAACACGGCTTCGTGGCGCGGGTACAGTGCGCGCTCAACATGAGTTTTCAAGCATGAACGCGGGCGCAACGCTGCCGATCAGTCTGCTGGTATTGACCTACAACGAGGCGGCAAATATCGCCCGCTGTCTCGACAGCGTGCCGTTTGCAGAGGAAAAACTGGTCATCGACTGCGGCAGCACCGATGCCACCGCTGCCATCGCCAGTGCCCACGGCGCGCGCGTGGTGCAGCAGCCATGGCTTGGGTTCGGCCCGCAGCGCCGTGCCGCCAGCGCGCTCGCGCGCCATCCCTGGATTCTATTTCTGGATGCCGACGAATGGTTGTCGGGCGAGCTCGCCGGCGAGCTGCAGCAACGCTTGCCGCAGCTGCTGGAATCGGCGTACGCGGGCGCCTTTCTGCGACGCTCGGCATGGTTCATGGGCGCGCGCATGCGCTGGTATCGGCCCCTGGCACGTGAGCGCATCGAGCGCCTGTATCACCGCGAGCGTGCGCAATGGAGCGATGCGCCCGTGCACGAGGCGTTGCGATTCAATGGGCCCGCGATCGAGCTGCGCTCGCCACTGCTGCACGCCTATACCGCAACCCTGGCGCAGCGCGTGCTCAAGGACGTGGCTTATGCCGAATTGCGCGCCCGCGAAAGCCATGCGCGCGGCCAGCGAGCGGTCCTGTGGTCCGTTCCGTTGGTGTTTCTGGCGACCTTTCTCAAGGACTATGTGCTGCGGCTGGGGGCGCTGGATGGCGCGCGCGGCTACGTCGCTGTACAGCTCGCAGCCAGCTACGCGGTGTACAAGCGCCTGCGCCGCTACGAGATGCGGGTATATCCGGAATCGATCGAGATTGCGCGCCTCGCTCTCGAGCGCCATGGCCTCGAGCGCAGCAAATCATGAGCGCGGCAAAAGACAGCTATAATTCCCGGACCATGCGGAAAGTGACCAGATTGTGACGCGCACCGGGCGCGGCCGACGTGCCGCAGCCGTCCTAGCAGGCGCCGCGGGCATCACATTCTGGCTGCTGAGCCGCACGGCTGTCGCGAGTGGCGCCAGCCCTTATCTGCCGCTGAATCTCTCCCCCGAGATCGAACGGCAGGTCGAGCGTGTGCTGGTGCTCGGCGGCCGGGCGGTCATGACGCGTCCGGTGCCCATCGCGACCGTGCTCGAAGCTCTGCCCAAGGCCTGCCAGCGCGATGCCAGGCTATGCCGCCAGGTGCGGGCGTATCTGGATCGCTACTTCGGTGAGACCGGGGTGACCGAGGCCAGCGCCGAGATTGCAGGCGCCACGCATTCCACGACCACCATGCCCAATGAGCGCGGCGAGCGCCTCGATTCTCCGTTCGACGCCTCGGCGGCGGCCTTCTACCGGCCCGCCGATCACCTGCTGCTCACGGCCGGTGCCGTCGCCTACGGTGGCACCTCGGGACGTTTCATCCCAGACGGGACCATGCTGAGCGCCGGCAACCAGTATCTGCAGGTCGATGCGGGCTATCGCGACCAGTGGCTGTCACCGCTGACCGACAGCAGCATGCTGATCAGTACCGAAGCGCCGACCATGCCCTCCCTGACCGTGTCCAACCAGGAACCGATCAGCCCGCTGCGTCTTCAGTACCAGCTGTTTGTGGCGCGCATGGGCTTCTCCGACCACATCTTGTGGAACGGTGTCGATACCGCCGGCTATCCGCGGCTGGCGGGCATGCATTTTGGGATAGAGCCCGTGGAGGGCTGGCAGATCGCCGCCAATGGCACCTGGCAGTTCGGCGGCGGCGGCCGGCCGGGAACGATCACCGGTTTTTTCGAACACCTGTTGCAGTCGACCAATTTCAACGGCAGTGCGAGTCCAAATCTCAATGCCCGGTTCAGCAACCGGGCCGTGTCGATCACCAGCGCCTATACCTTCCAGACACGCTCGCCGTTCGAGGCCTATGTGGAGTACGCCGGCCGCGACAGCCTTCACGGTGAGGGCTATCGCTTTCGCGACACGGATCTATCCATCGGACTGCATTTTCCAGAGTTTCTCAATCGCTTCGATCTGACCATCGAAGCTTCGGAATGGCAGAACTCCTGGTACACGGACTATGTCTGGCTGGACGGCGCGACCGTGAACGGCTACGTCATCGGCAACTGGGGCGCGGATTGGCGCACGTTCACCAACGATGTCGGCGCGCAGTCGGAGATGGTATCGCTGGGGTGGCCATTGCAGTCGGGCGATTCGGTTTATGTGCGCCTGCGCACTTTGCAGAATCAGCAGTACGAAGCCGAAGCCTACTCACGCGCCGCCATACTGACGCTGGAATACACACAGCCGCGCAATGGCTATACGCGGGGCCTGCAGCTCGACACCGGGCGCGACTCGTTCGGCGGCAACTTCGCCCGGCTCGCCGCGTTCGTGCGCTTTGACGGCGGCAACGCCTACGCCGGCAACTCGTACGGGGATGAGGATACGGACGAGAACAAAGATACCGACACGGACGAAGACGTACCCACCGGCGGCTTTGAGCGCTTCGTCGATCTCGGGGTGAGCGGCGGTCGCCTGGGCCTGGACCTCGGCGGTTTCTCGATCTGCCCAGGAATCGGCGCCCTTGGAATATCGCAGCGCTATTTCACCGCACCTGGGTTTGGGTGTGCGACGGGCCGTGACCACCAACGGCGACCTCGGTGTCCGGGCCGACCTTGACGACTTCCACGGCGCCATGTTGGGACTGCGCATTCTCGACTACCGCTATCGCTTCGATCGCCACTTTGCGCTCGGAGGATTTATCGGATTTGCGCGCTATTCCGGGCCCGACTCCCGCGCAGGGCTACTATTACGGTGCCGGGGTGCAGTGGCGCGACCTGTTCCCGCATTGGGACCTGGCCCTGGACGCCCGCTTTTTCGATCATGTGCAGCGCAACAAACTGCTGCCGTCGGACCCCCAGAACGGCGATTCGGTGGAGTGGTACACGATGCAGGCACCCGCCCTGTATCTAAGCCGGCGGTTCTGAGGTTTCTGTCGCTGGCGCCGGCGCGAGGGGTTCCGTATGATGCGCCCCCCGCTGTGCTGGAAGCGGGTGGGGCGCCTCGTGAGGCTTGAGATCGGGGCATGGCGCAGTCTGGTAGCGCATCTGCTTTGGGAGCAGAGGGTCGCAGGTTCAAATCCTGCTGCCCCGACCAGCTTAAACAGCTGTGCGCCCGTAGCTCAGCTGGATAGAGCACCGGCCTTCTAAGCCGGTGGTCGCAGGTTCGAGTCCTGCCGGGCGCGCCAACGATCGACGGTGGACGTAGCTCAGTTGGTAGAGTCCCGGATTGTGATTCCGGCTGTCGCGGGTTCGAGTCCCGTCGTCCACCCCAACTCCTGAACTTTAGCCTTTAAACACCTGATTTATAAAGGAACCAGGGGTTAGCGTTCGAGTTGCGACGAACGCTTCGTTGCGTTGAGATAAGCATTCCGACTAATTGTGACCGCGTCGGGCGCCTCAATAGTCGGACGCATGACAGCTTCGAATTGCTCGCGCTCCGCTGGCGTGAATTGTTCAGCCAGGATTGTTGCCGGTGTGGGCGCCAAGGGATGCGGCGAGGTGTTGAGAAAGACATCCCACGACGGAATGATCGAGGGTAGCAAATCGATATGGAGCTCCAAGTGGATGTCGACAAATCCCGCAAGGCGAACGAATTCGAAAAGATTGCGCTCAGAATAGTTGACGAGCGGATTGGATGAGATTTGTTCATGGCTGTCCGGATACTGGGCAGCCTTCCAACGGTGCAACAGAGGCAGGAAACGATCCTTGTTCCGGGCACTCTCTGCCTCGAGCCTGATTTTCAAGGCCGTAGCTAGAAATGCATCGTCCTGCAGAATTGGCTCGGCGATGGATAGACACCCGCCGGGCTTAAGTATCCGATGAAATTCCGCCAACGCCGCCGGCTTGTCGGCAACGTAGGCGAGTACCGCCCGCGTGGCGACAACGTCCACGGAGGCATCGCCGATGCCGTCCAGGTGGTTGGCGGGGCAATGTAGGAACGTACATTGGCTGCGTACGCGCCGCGCAAGCGCGCACGACTCAGCATGTTGAAGCATCGCTCTGGAAACATCTGTCAGAACAACACTTAACGACGAACCGATTCGTTCAATCGCCCGCAGAGCCAGTACACCCTCGCCACTACCGATGTCGGCAAGTCTCATCCCTGGGGCAAGCTGCGCTGCGTCCAATACGCGATCGACAAAGCGGCCAACCTGAGCCCGCACCACTGCGGCAAACGCTGGATCATCGCCGTGCCTGCGATGCAGCAGCCAATCGGACCACACGTCGGAGCTAACCGCTGCTGTATCTGTCATGCATCCTGCCCTCCGTGGCTGACGGACCAAAAGTAAAAGCCAGATTCCTGCGGCCACGTCGACAGTTGCAGCGATAGCATCCTCGCGGCTAGCAGTCTGTCAGACGATACTTTGCAGTGCAAAGTACATCCGGTCGCCTCACAAGGCAACACAGGCCATGCGGATATCGGTTTCCTGCGGGTGCGTCGATAGCCACCGATGGTTACTCCCTTGAGCAGATCACCTACCCGAGACGGATGCTATTCTGTGTTGGTCGGTGAGGACCGTCGGAGGTGGGCATGAACGCCAAAGCTGGTGCGCGCGAGCGCTTTAGCCTTAAGCGAGACGCGTTGATCGGACTGAGCCACCGCATCCACGCACACCCTGAGCTTGGATTCGAGGAGGAGCAGGCCTCGACCTGGCTGTGCGAAGCCCTCACTGATGCGGGTTTCGCGGTACAGCGAGGTATCTGCGATTTACCGACCGCGTTTCGCGCTCGCCTGGGATCAGGTCCCCTGCACGTCGGCATCTGTGCCGAATACGATGCGCTGCCCGGCATTGGGCATGCCTGCGGGCACAATGTAATCGCCGCCTCTGCCGTAGGCGCCGCGCTGGCCGCGGCCCAGGTTGCCGATGAGGTGGGACTGACGATCCACGTCATCGGCACGCCGGCCGAAGAGGTCGGCAATGCGAGCGGCAAGATTCTGTTGCTCGAGCGCGGTGCGTTTGCCGGCTTGCATGCCGCGATGATGGTTCATCCGGCGCCTCTGGACATGTTGCGCGCCAAAATCATCGCCGCTTCCATGTTCGAGGTGCATTGCACGGGCAAGGAGTCGCACGCCTCCGCCTATCCCGAGCTTGGTGTGAACGCGGCCGATGCGCTGACTATTGCGCAGACTGCCATCGGGCTGCTGCGCCAGCACATTCGCTCCACCGATCGCATTCATGGCATCGTGACTCACGGGGGTGACGCGCCTAACGTGACGCCGGCACACACTTCGGCGCGCTACATCGTGCGCTCCGAGACGCTCGAGCAGCTCGAGGCGCTGCGACCACGGGTCTATCGCTGTTTCGAGGCCGGTGCGCTCGCCACGGGCGCCACGCTCAAGATCATGGGTGGCGACAAACCGTACGCGGAGATGTGCCACGATGCAGCCCTGGCGGCCATTTATCGCAGCAATTCTGAAGCGCTCGGACGCCCGTTTCCCGATCCGGGCGAGTGGGCTACGCGTCCGACTGGCTCAACCGATATGGGCAACGTGTCACTGGCGTTGCCGGCGATTCATCCGATGATCGGCATCAACTCACTGCCGGCCGTCAACCATCAGCCTGAATTCACCAAGCATTGCATCACGCCCGATGCTGACAAGGCCCTGTGCGATGGGGCATTAGCCATGGCCTGGACCTGCATCGACATGGCTCTCGATAAGGCACTGTGCGGCAAGCTGCGGGCGCGCACCGGCGCTCTCCCGTAAATCATTGGCCGCTGACTTCAGTACTTGGGCCTTGCGCCCAATATTCGCGCGGGAAGAAACAAAACGGCGCGCAACAATGCAAACAGGGCGTCGAAGGTGATGCCAAGTAACCGAAAGGGTATCGTCAGCAGCCACAGCAGTGGCCATAGTAAAAGCGCCAGCACGGCTAGAGGCCAGCAAAGTACAAAGAGAATGAGCCACAAAACGATGGTAATCATGCGTCGGCCGCCCGCACCTGCCACCCTGATGGCTATATTATAAGCCCATGAAGCCCAAGACGGATGGTATAAACCTGGCAGCCAAGCCAAGCGGAACCGGTTGTGTTGAATGCTTGTCTCTGGGCAAATGGTGGTTTCATCTTCGCAGATGCGCCGAATGCGGTTACATCGGCTGCTGTGATAGTTCACCGAATCAGCATGCATCGAAGCATAACGCCGCTACGGGCCATCCGGTAATCACGAGCTTCGAGCCGGGCGAGCGGTGGTTTTACGACTACCGCACTGAGCAGTTCTTCACCGGCCCGAAGCTTCACGCGCCTCACTCGCATCCTTTGGATCAACCGGTGCCGGGACCGGCCGGAGCGGTGCCGTCAGAATGGCAGACGCTGCTTCACGAATAGCCGCCTATGACTCGCGTGCTATAAAAAAGTTCACTTCAACGCAACGCTTGGAAGACAGTCTGCCTATATTGCAAATCTCGAGGGGCGCTGCAGCCTGCTCGGCGAAGGCCTGGAAATTCGGCTTTTGGATATGGTCCAAAAAGCCGGCGATGCCTTGATCAAGTTGCCTTGATCCGACAATGGTTCGAATTTCAAGTGAAAGAGTCGGCGCAACTCGAACACCGCTGGAAAGCGATCCTCGATTACCGCGAGTGGAGCGCCGATCTCCGCTGGCCATCAAAACCAGATCATTCCGGCCCGCGTTCGCCTCAGCACAATGCATTTTGCGACCGGCGTCATGGGAAGACGGAGACTTCTCGCCCAATATTCCCGGAGCAATTCCCTTTCCGGAAATAGTGGTAGGAGTCCACAAGTGGTATCTCGAGACCGCCGGCGCGCCGTAGCCACGGGCCGCCTGGCCATTGCGTTGCTCGGGCTCGCCAACGCCGGGCCAGTTCCCGCCGCCGGGGCCGACCCGGCGATCGCGGACGAACGCCTGGAGGCGAGTTACAACGCCAGCGCCGATTTCATTCGCTATCCGGCGCTCGATTTCTATCTGGCGCAGGTGGTGCGGCGCCTGCAGACCGCCAATCCCGAGACAGCGTCAGTCGCTGTACGGATTCATGCGCTGCATTCCGCGCTGCCGTATTCCTTCGTCCTCGATAACGGTGCGTGCTACGTCTCGACGGGCCTGCTGGCGCGGCTCGACGATGAGCCGCAGCTGGCCGCACTGATCGCGATGCCACTGGCAGCGGTTGTGCGCCACGACCGCCAGAACCTGGGTGCGGCCGGACGACAGAGTGCATTGCGCTCCTTTATACCGAACCTGCTGTTGATCACCGCCACCGCGGGTCTGGGCGCACCGGTCATTGAGAAAGCTCACGCGAAGGCCAGGGCCGATGCACAGAACCGGGCGCAGGCGGCCTCGGACGCCGTGGCCGAGAATTGGCTGGCAGCCGCAGGCTACGATCGGCACGCGGCGCCCGCGGCGCTGCGCCGTCTGCGCGAGCTGCTCGCTGCCGAGCAGCGCTTTGGGAATACCGAATTCAGCGACACGGCGCTGCTCGCCTCGCGTGCGGACTCGCTCGAGGGTGCGCTGGCCGGCGCGGATACGTCAGCGGAATCGGCTGCGCCCGTGGATCCGGGCGGCAACTTTCACCGCATCTCGGTTTACTACGCGCTGGCCTTGGCGACGGAAGACATCACGTTCCACCCGGTGAGCGTTCAGCCGATCCTGGATCGCGTCGAGGCAAGCCAGGGGCCGAGCGGCTACTCGACCTTCGTGCGGGCTGAATTCATGCGCCACGACAGTTCGGACGCGGCGAGCGTGCCCGCGATCATTGCAGCCTACCAGCACTGCATCGAACATAGCGATGCACCCGCGGCCGCGTACCGGGAGCTCGGCATTCTGTACCGTCGTGCCGGCGAGGCGGCGCTCGCCAGGCAAAACATTGAGCTCTACCTGGCGCGCGCGCCGAATGCCGCGGACGCCGCCATCATGCGCTTGTACCTGGAGAACCCATGAGTTATCTCTTACTGCACCGCGGCTGGCTCGTTGTCACTGCTGCGCTCGGCACTTTAAGCGCGGCGAGTGCACTGGCCGCACCGGCGCCGCTGACCGACGCGCAACTGGGATTCTTGGGCGGCTCGCGTGCGCAGGTGCTCGCGCAATGTAAGCTCGTGGGCCTGCTGCCATTACCACGTCCGACCCTTCCCGGGGCTGATCCGGAGGCATCGGCCCGCCTCGAGACCGCCGTCAGGCGGGGGCTCGAGCAAGCCGGCTTGACGGTGGCGCCCCCGGACGCCTTCAATGCGGCCTACGACCGATTCAATAGCGCGGTGGGAGGCATCTACGATCCGATGCTCGGCACGCTGCGCAAGGATGCCTTCGCTGGCGTCTATACCAATGCGATCCGGGAATACGTGACCAGGGAACAGCTCGACTGCATCGCCGTGGCGCGTGCAGTCGAGGCGAAAGCCCGCATCCAGGACAATATGGCCGTCTGGGATGGTGCCGCGGAGTATGTCGACGGCCAACCCAAAGGCGGCTTGACGCGCATGCTCACCGGCAGCAGCAATACCGGCATGGGGTCTCTCGGCGCCATATCGGTGGCACTGCAGCTACAGACCCGCGACGGGAAAGTTCTGTACTCGTACCGCGGCGGCATACAACTGGAAAACTACCTGGATCGCCAACATGGTAACGAGGACAGCGACTTTCTGGTGGTACCTCGCGGGCAGCTGCTGCTCGATGATAGACGCATCGAACGCGCGGTAACCTTCGTAACCGAGCCCCTGCGCTATGCGCCGGAGCAGATTGCGGCCGGGAGCAACAATCCTGCGATCAATACGGCCTTGATCTCGCCGAAGGACCTGCCAGCACTGCCTGCCGGATTACCGCCACACGAGGCGGGCACTGGGTTGAAGGTGCCACGCGAGCAGATCCTGAGCCAGATTCATCGGGTCGTGTTCGGTCCGGTCGATGCCAGCGTGCTGGGGGCGCGACCGGATGTGGTGGCGCGCTACCACGATCTGGTGCGCTCAAAGCTCGCCAGGCTCGGCTGGGACGTGGTTGACTCGGAGACTCTGACCGGTGCGCTCGGTAGCGCGATCCGGCAGGGCAACGGGTTCTACGACCCGCTGACCGGCACGATCATCCCCGATCGTCTGCGATCGGAGTTTCAGACTGCGATCAAATCAATTGCCCTGTCACCGCCTCCCGATGCCGTACTGACCGTGACACTGATCAAGGCTCCGGCGGCGCAAAAGTGGGCCATCGCCTCGTGGGACGGTACGTTGCAGAACGCCTTGACCCTGGGCCCCGCCGTTCAACGTGTGCTGCTCCTGGGCGGGAACCAGAACCCGACCGCCGGCGAGGGAACGGTCACCGCCTCGTCCGTGCAGGTGCTGCTGCGCGATGCCGAGGGGACGATGCTTTACGCATCCCGCGGTGGCATCGAGTTGCTGCAGCAGCTCTCCCTTCGGAGGCAGATGGACGCCGGCCGGATAAACTTCATCCAGCAGCTCACCGATCGTGCGCCCGCCGAACTGTTCAAGGACCCGGCGCGCGATGAACACGCGGTCGATGCAGCGCTGCGGCAGCTGCTCCTGTCGCCGGCCGAACTCGCGGCGCGGGTGGCCGTGCGCTGAATCACTGCTGTTATCAGGATCATTGCTGCCGCGCTTGAGATCGCATATCCGGCGTAAGACGAAAATATTCACGGCGCCGCGTCCAATCGGAACATGCTTGAGCATCTTGGATATGAAAGCCCACGGATCGACCGCTGGGACCAAACTCGGAGGAACACATGTCCACGACCAAGACAAATCCCAAGTTTCTATTTCTCTATCGCTTCGCCACGGGCGGCTCGCCGAAGCCTTCGTCTCCGGAGGAAATGCAAGCACAGTACGCTGCCTGGGCGGCATGGAGGGCAAAGTTCGAGAAGGAGGTCATCCCCGGCGAAGGACTGAAGCCCGCGGGCGCTGTTCTCAGAGGCGGCAACGTGACCGATGGCCCCTATATCGAGGCCAAGGAAGTCATGGGCGGCTATGCCTTCGTCGAGACGAGTTCGATGGCGCATGCGATCGAGATCGCCAAGGCATGTCCGATCAACATGATGCCCGGCGCCAGCGTCGAGATCCGGGAGCTGGGGCACTGAGAGCGTGGCCGATCCGAAACCCACGCCCGCGCTTCCGGAGCACTACTTCCGCCACGAGTCCGGGCGTCTGGTTTCGGCACTGTCGCGCCGTTTCGGGGTGCATCGCGTGGAGCTTTGCGAGGACGCCGTCCAGACAGCGCTGCTTCGCGCGGTGCAGTCATGGTCTCAAGGGGGGCTGCCGGACGACAAGAGCGCATGGCTTTACCGGGTGGCCCTGAATGAGGTGCTCGGTGCGCTGCGGCGCGCGAAACGCACCGACGCGCTGGTCGACGGCGCCGAGGAGGTGGCCGCTGATGCCACCACAGAGGAGGGGGTCTACCTGAAGGATGAGGTGGCGGACGACCAGCTCCGGATGCTATTCGTCTGCGCCAATCCTGCCATCCCGCGCGAATCCCAGATCGTATTCGCGCTGAAGATCCTCTGCGGGTTCAGCACCGAGGAGATCGGGCTCCGGCTTTTCCAAAGTGATGAAGCGATCTACAAGCGGTTGCAACGGGCTCGTGCGGCGCTGCGCGAGCGCATGCGCGAGCTCGAACCGCCCGGCATCGAGGAGCTCGCGAGTCGCCTTCCTGCAGTCCTCGAGATCCTCTACTTGCTCTTCACGGAAGGCTACAGCTCAGCCCAGCCAGACCAGGTGATCCGTCACGAATTGTGCGAGGAGGCGATCCGTCTCGGCCGGCTTCTCGATGAGCATCCGGTGGGCGCCGCCCCCGAGACCGCGGCGTTGCTCGCGCTCATGTACCTGGACGCGGCGCGCTTCGATTCGCGCGTCGACGGTGCCGGCGGCTTGCTCGTTCTCGAGGAACAGGATCGCTCGCTGTGGGATCGCGAATTGATCCAGTTCGGGATTTCCTACCTGCATCGTGCGGCTCGGGGAGAGGTGTTCACGCGCTATCACGTCGAAGCCGCGATCGCCGCCGAGCATTGTCTCGCACCGACCTACAAAGAGACGCGCTGGGGCGAGATCGCGCGCCTCTATCAGATACTCGAAGGTGTCGTTCCGTCTCCCATCAATACCTTGAATCGATCTATCGCCGTTGCCGAGTGGAAGGGCCCTGACGCGGGGCTCGCGCTGATCGAGGCGCTCAACCCGCCAACCTGGCTACTGGGCTATTACCTCTGGGACGCAACACTGGGCGAGCTCTATCGCCGGCGCGGAGATCGCGAGCGCGCCACGGCGCATTTGACGCGTGCACTTGGCGCCGCCCCGACGCATGCCGAGCGAGCGCTTCTCCGGCGGCGGCTGGAGGCATGCTCGACCTGCGGCGGGCCCAAGCCAACAGGTTGCACGGAGGCTCACGATTATGCCTAAGCTCCGGGTGATCGATACTTGAGGTTCTAGTGGGATTTCCGATCCAATTTGCGCGAATCACCGAAAGTGACGGCCCCGCATTTTACGAATTGCGGCGATCTGCTATTCGGGCGGCATGCATGGGTCACTACACTTCTGCCCAAATCGACGCGTGGACTAACCCGCTAACGGACATTGGGCTGCAGACACCACTGCCGGAGCACTGCTACTTTGCAAAGATCGACGGTGAGATAGTGGGCTGCTGCTCGCTGGATCTTGTAACCGGGCGAATTGACGGAATGGCGGTCCCGCCTCCGCACTTCCGGCGTGGAATTGGCCGGGCGATGATGCGGCACCTCGAGCGCATTGCCAGGGACTTCGGAGTACAGGTTCTGACGTTGGACGCGTCGTTGAATTCCGTGGACTTCTACCGGTCACAAGGCTTTCAAGGAGGTGTAGTGGCCAACTACCATTCCCCACGCGGCATCAGCTTGGAATGCGTCCCGATGTCTAAGTCACTGGTTGTTGCGTGACGCTTGTACCGGAAGTGACTGATATTGGGACAGGACTCGGGCGCCTGCCGGGCAAGAAGCGCATTAGTGCGCGGTAGCGTTGCTGTCCGGTTGGTCGAGAAACTCGCGGACTGCCAGATTGACTAGATCGGGCCGACTGCTGAATGTTCGATGATTGCTAGCCGGTACAATCATTAGCTGCCCGTGCGGTAGATCTCGAAATATCTCGGCAGTGTCTTCAATCGACGCGTAATCGTGGTCGCCAGCCATGACAAGCACCGGTATTGAAATCTTCTTGAGGTCGGCAGGCCCGATTCCCACGGGCTGAAGCCACATGTCGTAGGTCTTCGCCAATAGTGTCATCCAGTGATCCGCACCGTCGGGACTGACTTTCCCGTAGTCAGGCAAAAACCAGGGCGGGAGCGCGGCGGCCATCTCCCGGAGCTGAGCATCCATTTGCTGTTGCGACCAATGGCTGCGCAGCTTTTGTTCTGGAGACAACTCCACCCCGATGTTCGCGCCTGAAATAACCAGTCGACGGACCAGATTTGGATGATCGCGCACTAGGACCAGGGCGAGATCCGCACCATCACTGTGGCCCACAATGTCCACGGGACCGAGACCAAGTTGCTCGATGATTGCCGCGGTGTCGTCGGCCATCATTTTATAGGAGAGAGACCACGGGCCGTCCGGGCTATGGCCGTACCCGCGTTGATCGATGCCAATGACCGTGCGAAAGGCCGAGAAATAGTCCCGCTGCTTGGCAAAACTATTGTCAAAGAACATCAGGCCGCCGTGCAAAAAAACGAGTGGCGGCCCGTGGCCGTAGATTTGCGTGTAGAGCTTGGCGCCCCTCACCTCATAGTAGCGTTGAGTGCCAGCGGAACTATCCGCAATCGCAGCCATGGGGGCGAATGCAGCGATTGCAGCGATAACGGCTCGTGCGAAGATATTCACGATGCTTGTCTCGGGGTCTGCGAATGTGTAATTAACATACGCGATGTCGGGCACTGTCAATCACCAAGTTGCAATGGCGGCAAGTTGCAATGGCGGCTTGAAAACCGGCACGACCCTATGTAGACTTGCGACTATGGGTAAGCGGGATCGCGATGTGCGGATGTCTCTGCAGACACTGCGTGTGCTGGAGGCGTTCCTGGAAAATCCGACCGATGAGCTGTCGGGCGCAGACGTGCAAAAGCGCGGCAGCCTTGCATCGGGCACGTTGTATCCGATATTGCTCCGGCTTGAAGCGGCCGGGTGGTTTGTTAGCCGGTGGGAAGCTGTCGATCCCTCCAGCATCGGCCGTCCGCGCCGCCGGCTCTATCGCTTGACGCCCAGTGGACTGCGGCGTGCAGGCGAGGTATTTGCAAGCTTTGGACGAGGTGTTCCAGCATGAAATCGCTTGCCCGTTGGCTGGTTCAGCACGCGGCACGCCATTCTCCGCCGGCATATTCAGAGCGGCTCGAGGAAGAGTGGCTGGCGGACTTGGCAGTACGGCGCGGGGGAGTGGCGCAACTGGGCTTCGCCCTGGGATGCTTCTGGGCTACTGCAATTATCACGTATGACCATTTTGGGACTGGTGTGCAGGCTGCGAGCATTGCGAGTGGGACGGGGTCGATAGCGCCGATCGGACATCATGTTGATCCGTTGGGCCTCTCTCGCCGCACGAGCTTCTTCCTTCTCATTGTCTGTCTACACGCCGTCGTGATCTACGGCTTTGCGACCGGCTTGACGCATAAGGTCATCGCTGCACTACCGGAACCGATGAAGATCTCGTTTTTGAGGCAACCAAATCCGCGCGATACGCCGCCCGCGATACCCGAGCCGAGCCTGCCGACGCGCAAGATCGAACTTCCGGCGCAAGAGCCGACATTCAAATTACCGGTAGATGCAATCAGAACCGTTGACGAACCCCTTGCACCGTCGCAACTCCCGGTGTCGAGACCATTCGTTCCCAAAGCCGTGACGCGGGTCTCGGGGGGGCCGGGAGCGGGATTCCCTAATACAGGGGACTATTACCCCTCCTCATCAAGACGCATTGGGGAGATAGGTGTCGCCACAGTTCGGGTATGCGTGGACAGTAAGGGACACTTGACCTCCAATCCGGCGCTTGTGCAGTCTTCAGGCAGCCTAAGGTTGGATCAGGGAGCGCTTGAGCTCGCGATAGCTGGATCCGGGTATTATCGAAGTACCACGGAAGATGGCAGTCCCGTGACCGATTGTTATCCGTTCCGTATTCGGTTCGAACTCAAACAATAGAGGCTCCAGATCACATCAGGGGATCTTCACCCAGCCGCTGCACCACCCGGCAAACGCGACGCTCTTTCCCGCGAACAGCGTGCAGGAACCCATCGAATCTCCGGTCTTCTTAAAGAGCGAGCAATTGCCGCAATATGCATCGGACTTCGCCGATTTTGTCACGTAATCGCGTCCTCTCGCGGCCGGATCATTCGGATCCAGTACCGGCAAGTCGGCGTGAGCAGCGCCACTCATAAACAGGCCTGTAACGGGAACAAGCGCGCCGGCAATCAGACCGCCTTTCACCAGCGCACGCCGTGTAATCACTCTATTCATGTTCATGACCCTCTTGGCAATATCGTCCCCGACCCAGTGCTATCAATGGAGTCAGACCAAAAATGAGTATGCACATACCGGCACTCAACGTCTGTCAGTGGTCAACCTACGCTCCAAGTAAGTCCCGCGACGTCACCGGCTCCCAGGGATCATTACCGATCGTAGACCGATAGATCTTCACCAACCATTCTCAAGCGGTCGCCCGCGCGGCTGAGTGCCTTGGTCATTTGCTATTTAACTTATGTTGCATCTATGGGCTGTGTGCGCCTGCATGCAATGCTGGTGTCGTTGACTTTCAGTGTGTCGCGGCGTACACGAATGATAGATAAAAAGGGAAATCCGGTCTCAAGCCGCATGTTCAATTGACCAGCTCACTGCGTGGCGCGACGGAGTCGGTCTTGAGCCGGAAACAGGTCTGAACCCACGACACCTCGGGGAAAATGATGAACGGGAACACGCTGAGCGCGCTGATCATCGCAATGTCGTTGGTGAGTGGCGGCGCGCGCGCCCAGGCCGCGGATCTAAAAACGAGCGCGGATGCCGACCGGCGACCAAAACGGGATGGAGGTCCTGGTCAACGGCATTTCCGCCGATGGTTCGGTGATTGTCGGAAGTTTCACCGACGCCAATAATGTCCAGCATGCCTATCGCTGGACTGAATCGGGCGGGGCGCAGGACCTCGGCACTATGGGTGGTACGTCGGCATCGGCGCGCGGCGTTTCTGCCGATGGCTCGGTGATCGTAGGAGATATTCAGGACGGGCATGGCGGGGATGTCTTTCGCTGGACTGAATCAGGGGGTGTTCAGATTCTCGGCACCATGGGCGGCCCGGTACAGCCGCTTTCCCTCGGTGTCTCCGCGGATGGCTCGGTGATCGTGGGAGTGGTTTTCGACCGGTCCCCAAATTTCCAGCATGCCTTTCGCTGGACCCAATCGGCGGGAGCTCAGAACCTCGACGCGCCGGTCGGGATGACGTCGGTCCGCGGCGTTTCCGCCGACGGCTCAGTCATTGTGGGAAATTTCCTCGGCCCGATTGGACACGCGCCTCCACCTTGCGCTGCTGAAGCTGTTGCTGGTGACGCTGCCCCTATTGATCCTGCCGCTCCTCTTACCGCACATGATCTTTGCATTGCGGCTGCTCGCAGTCGCACTCGTTGCGAATGTCTATCGTTGGACGGCATCCGGGGGTGCTCAAAACCTCGGCACGCTGGGCATGAGCGGGCAAGAGGCGAAGGTCTCGGGTGTTTCCGCCGATGGCTCGGTGATCGCCGGATATTTCTGGGACACGGAGGGACGCGGGCAAACGCAAGTGTATCGCTGGACTGCATCCGGGGGTGTTGAGAACCTCGGCTCCGTGGGCTTGGCCAGGCCATGGGGGCCGGTGCTGCCCTTGGGTATTTCCGCTGACGGTTCGGTGATCCTTGAAAGTGTATATGTTGCGCAAAACATCACACATGTCTTTCGCTGGACCCAATCCGGGACAGTGCAGGATCTAGGCACCGTGGGCGGATTTTTGGCAGGGGCAACCAGTGTTTCCGCCGATGGGGCGGTAATCGCGGGAAATTTGATGGCCGTCGACAACGATCAGATGCGTGTTGGGCACGCCTTTCGCTGGACGCAGTCCGGGGGCATGCAGGACCTTAGCTCGATCGTGCAAGATGCAGCGGTCAACGTTGTTGCTCACGTGGCCCGGTGAATTTGGGCGGTTTTGTACGCCGCGCAGTAAAAACGGCAGGGCACGGCCTGACTGATCAAACGACGGCGATAGGTGAATTTCTCTCTTCGAATACAATGGGACTGCACAACGAGCGGTAGCTACTATTGCAGACCGCCGCGTACCGAGGTGATCCGACCGGTATTGAAACCGAGCCAGTGCATTCGGCCCACATAGCGGGCATGTTCGACCTTGATGCACCGGTCCATGACCAACGTGAGGTTCGCCTGTTCGGCGATCCGTGCACCTTCCTCGTTGATCACATTGAACTGAGTCCAGAGGCAGCCCGCACCGACGGCGACCGCCTGCGCAGCGATCTCCGGCAGTGCGCTGGGGTCACGGAATACGTTGACGACGTCTACCTTGTCCGGTACATCCCGGAGACTGGCATAGCAATGCTCTCCGAGGATTTGGGTCTCCCGCGGATTGACTGGAATCACACGGTAGCCACGGCGCTGCAGGTACAACCCCACGAAATGACTGGCACGCAGCACGTTGCCGGACAGCCCGACGACAGCGATTGTCTTGGCACTTTGCAGCACGCGCTGGATCGTCAGAGGATCCTGGTAGCGCGAGAAGTCGCTCGTTGTCATGGCATGCGCTCCGCAGGCAGCGACGCACGGACTCGCGAAAAGCCCTGTTCGAGGTCCCAGAGCAGATCCTCGACATTTTCGATCCCGACGGAGAGCCGGATGGTGCCCGGTCCGATGCCGGCTGCTGCCAACTCCGGCTCACTAAGCTGCCGGTGTGTCGTGCTAGCGGGGTGAATGACGAGACTTTTTGCATCACCGACGTTCGCCAGGTGCGACCAAAGAGTCAGCCCGCGAATGAACTCCTGTCCAGCCGTTCGTCCTCCCCTGATGTCAAAGGAGAACACGGCGCCAGCGCCACGCGGCAAGTACTTGTCGACCAGCGCCCGGTAGCTGCTCGCTCGCAGGCTCGGGTAGGTCACTCTCGAGGCCAGTTCGTGAGATTCCAGGTAGCGCGCGACCGCGACCGCATTCTCCACGTGGCGGGTCATCCTGACCGAGAGCGTCTCGATCCCCTGCAGCAACAGGAAGGCATTGAACGGACTCATGCAGGCCCCCAGATCGCGCAGCGTTTCCGCGCGCAGCTTCATCAGGTAGCCGTACAGGCCAAAAGTCTCGTGAAACTGCAGACCGTGATAGGCGGGCGACGGGGCGGCGACGACCGGGTATCGACCGTTCGACCAGTTGAATTTGCCGGAGTCCACGACGATGCCGCCGATGCTGGTGCCGTGGCCGCCGAGGAATTTGGTCGCCGAGTGCAGCACGATGTCCGCGCCCCATTCAATCGGTCGGCACAGATACGGTGTCGCAAAAGTGTTGTCGACGAGCAACGGCAATCCGCCCTCATGCGCGATGCTGGCGATGGCCTCGATGTCGAGCACGTTGCCGCCGGGATTGCCGATCGTTTCGCCGAAGAATGCCTTGGTATTGCTCCGAATAGCGGACTTCCATGCGCCAAGATCGTCCGGATCCACCCACGTCAATTCGACTGAGAGCTTGCGCAGGACGTGCTTGAACTGGTTGACCGTCCCACCGTACAGCGCCGACGAGGATACGACATGGTCCCCGGGTTCCAGCAATGTAAACAGCGCAGCAGCCTGCGCCGCCAGGCCACTGGCAAATGCTACGGCTCCGCAGCCGCCTTCCAGGCTGGCGGTACGCTCTTCGAGTGCGGCCACCGTCGGATTCATGATCCGGGTGTAGGTATTGCCATACTCCTGGAGGTTGAAATACGCGGCCGCGGCCTCGGGGTCCTCGAAGACATAGCTCGTCGTCTGGAAAATCGGCACTGCACGCGCGCCCGTATTGGGCTCCGGGCGCTGACCGGCGTGCAGCTGCCGGGTCTCGAAACCGAATGTCCTGGGCTGTTCCAAGGCAGACACTCCCGGCGAAGCAAGGGTGCGCCATCTTAGGCTGCCATTTGCGCAAGTCCAACATCAGCTCTTAACCGCGCTGATACCGAAAAGTGGCACGAATTTGGCTATGCTTAGCAGTTGATCGCTAGTGTCAGCTCACCTCCCTCCGCTGCGGCGGAGCCGGCCAGTGCCAGAAATATCAATCATCGTTTAGAGGAGATAGGCAAATGGGACAGGTCGTCAACAACGGTGTCAATGTCGCTGCATTGCTTGCGGCACGCGAAGCGCTTAAGAATGCGCCGGCTGCGGGCGAATTCACCTGGCGTGCGTCGTGCAAGTGGCTCAACGGTACGCATGCGCGCTCGACCATCCAGGGATTCCGGGGTCTCGGGGAAGAGCAATCGCACAAATCCGAGTTCTCGTTCGAGACGGATCATCCGCAAGTCTTTGCTTCGGAGGACAACGGCGCGACCCCGGTCGAAGTGGTCCTGGTCGGTCTTGCCAGCTGCCTGACAGCCGGCGTTGCGGCCGTGGCGCAGAATCGCGGCATTCAGCTGCGTTCGGTGGAAGCACGGCTCGAGGGCACGATGAATATCGCCGGTATCCTCGGCATCGACGGCGACGTCCGCAACGGATATGACAATATCAAGGTGACGTTTCATGTCGATGCTGATGCTTCGAAGAAGGACATTGAAGCCCTCGTCGCACAGTCTCAGAAGCGTTCGGCAGTCTTCGACATCATCACCAATCCGACCAACGTGACCGTCGAAGTCGTGTGAGGCGGCTACGAGGAGTGCAGCGGAGACCGGCATAGAACGCTTCAGCACAGTCGTCATTGGGGCGGGGCACGCCGGCCTCGCGATGAGCCGCGTTCTCAGCGAGCGGTCCATCGACCACGTGGTGCTCGAGCGCGGAGAAGTGGCGAACTCCTGGCGCCGGGAGCGCTGGGACTCGCTGCGCCTGCTTACTCCCAACTGGCTAAGTCGGTTACCTGGCTACGCTTACAAGGGTTCCGATCCGGACGGGTTCATGGATCTGCCGCAGGTCGTGAACTTCATCGCCGGGTTTGCGACCGAGACCGCGGCGCCGGTTCGAACCCAAACGACGGTCACGTCTGTGACATCAAGTGAGGGTGGGTACCACGTAGCGACAGACCGCGGTGAAATACGCTGCCGCGCTTTGGTGTTGGCCACCGGCGCGAGTAACAGCCCGCGTGTTCCGGATCTGCATCGGGCCGTGCCGCGGACGGTGCAGTGCCTGACGACGTTCGATTATCGCAACCCGAATCAGTTGCCGTCCGGTGGCGTACTGATCGTCGGCGCCGCGGCCACGGGTGTGCAGCTCGCCGATGAGATCCATCGTTCCGGAAGGCCAGTGACGCTCTGCGTCGGTGAGCACGTGCGCTTGCCGAGATCCTACCGCGGCCGCGACATACTCTGGTGGATGGAAAACTCCGGAGTATGGAATCAGCGGTACGATCAGATCGAAGATATCGAGCGCGCCCGCCGACTGCCGTCGCCGCAACTCGTCGGTACCCGTGAGCATTCCACTCTGGACCTCAATACCTTGTCCGGCGTGGGCATCGAGATCGTCGGCAAACTGGCTGCCGTACGGGACGGTTGCGCGCTCTTTTCGGGCGGCCTCGCCAATCAGTTCGCCCTTGCCGACCTCAAGATGGAGCGGCTGCTCGATACCTTTGACGTCTGGGCACGCGACACTCACGTGCACGCCGAAGTCGGTCCGGTCGAGCGTTTTGCGCCTACTCGTGCACCGTCATCAACGCGGCTTTCGCTGGACCTTCGCAGCGGAGAAATATCCACGATCGTGTGGGCAACTGGGTATCGCCCAGATTATCGCTGGCTGAATGTTCCCGTGATGAATCGCAAAGGAGAACTGCGGCACGACGGCGGCGTCATTACCGAAGCCCCAGGCATGTACGCTCTGGGTCTGCCCGTGCTACGGCGCCGCAAATCAACATTTATAAGTGGTGCCGAAGCCGATGCTCGCGATCTTGGCGAGCATCTGGCGGGGTACCTCGACTCTTGCAGTGGCACGGGCGATTACCGAGTCCCGAGTCCAGCGCTTCAAGGATCACTGATCGGCACGCCCAGTCGCTGATTGTTGCTTCTGTTACACTGGCTGTCACACAGGCCGAGGCGACAGACGCAAAAAGCCTTATAGAATGAGTAGTTAGGTGTCGGTCGGTGGAGTCCTGTCATCCACCCGATTTTTGTTTGGGGCCGTTAGCTCAGCTGGTAGAGCAGGAGACTCTTAATCTCTTGGTCGTAGGTTCGATCCCTACACGGCCCACCAATTAAAACAATAGGTTAAAAGTTTGAAGTACTAACTGTGTAGCCGCAATTTGAGCATCTGCTTGGGTTTACCGCATGTAAATGCCATCGAATGTATTGGTTATCCCAACAACCTCAGGACGTCATCCAACATCACGTGGCCACGGCGGCAAAGGCGCGCGCGATAATGCCGGAGCAGGCGCACGAGCGCTGTTCGAGTCTTTTGCGATTGATTAGCCGGACGCGGCCGCGCACGTATTCGATCAGATCATCGCGTTGCAATTTGATCGCCGCCTGGTTAATGGATACACGCCTCACGCCGAGCAACGCCGCGATGCGCTGCTGCGTGAATTCGATTTCCTCGGCGCCGACCCGGTCGAAAGCCAGCAACAAAAGCCGGCATAGCCGCTGTTCTATAGAGTGATCGCGATTGCACAGGCCGAGTTGCGAGGCCTGGGTGATCAGCGCGAAAACGTACCGTAGCAGCAGATATTGGAGAGCACCGGCCTGTCGGAATTCAGCCATCAGCGCCGC
The DNA here is from genome assembly GCA_963735775.1 of uncultured Gammaproteobacteria bacterium. GTDB lineage: Bacteria > Pseudomonadota > Gammaproteobacteria > Steroidobacterales > Steroidobacteraceae > FEN-1191. The sequence goes on from CAVTMG010000002.1 coordinate 683,432, forward strand.
CGCCGGCAGCCGAAATGCATCCCCTCCTACCTGAACCTCTGCCTGACAATCCAGCCTTCGCACTCCCAGGAACACCGAGATTCCGAGCATCCCCTCCCGGCCCACGGGCCATGCTTTCGCCAGGCCCCGTCCGCGTCCGCGCCATACATCAACGCGACGATGCTGTTGGTGGGAGAAGTAGGCAAACTTCACGTTGCCGCCTGAGCGAAACAACACGTCGCCAGCGCGCAAGGTAGTGGGCTCGAGCTTGGGTAGCAGGCGGCGGTAGACTGCTTCAGGCAACGCAGCCAGCAGGGCATTGGCCTTTGCCGGGGCTGCCGCCTTCGTTACCCACTGGACTCGCATCGTTGAACTGGACGAAGGAATGTACGTGGTCAAGGTTGAAACATGCGGGCCAACCAAGGATCTTCGGCCTAAATCATGATGACACCTTAGTAGCGGATGGCTCTCGCTGTCCGGGCGTCGAGCGTCGGTATCTCAATACGGCAGCCCGACATAGTTTCCGCTAGTGCCGTCGTGGCGGCGCGCGAGGAGATCAGATACTCAAGTTCGGCGCGTTGATCTTTGATCAAAGCCGCTGCCCTCTGGGAACTGATGCAGGATAGAGGTCATCCACCAGGAGAAGCGCTCCGCCTTCCAAATGCGCCGCAATGCCCGCGCAGAATACTCATCGATGCCTGCCTGGGACTTCTCGCGGTAATACTCCATCAGCGCCTGCCACAAGAGTAGACATCGCTGGCCGCGAGATTCAGGCCCTTTGCTCCCGTGGGCGGGACAATATGGGCGGCATCGCCGACCAGAAACAGATTCCCATATCGCATCGGCTCGGCCACAAAGCTGCGCAATGGCGCGATGCTTTTTCCGATCGATACACCGGGCCGCAAGTTAGCGGCAGTTCGGTCATCCAGGCAGCGGGCAGTTCTTCGTAGAATCTCCTGTCGGGCCAATTTTTCACGTGATCATCGAGCCGGCATTGCAGATAAAGTCGGCTACGTGTTGGTGAGCGCATCGAGCAGAGCGCAAAGCCGCGCTCGTGGTCGGGTATAGACTCAGTTCAGGGGAAACTGGAGGCTGATCGACGAGAATTCCTAGCCAGCCGAATGGATGACAAGTTCGTAAACGTCCAACCAGGTGCTGGGAATGCTATTGCGGCTGACGCCATGAAACCCGTTCAACCGGCGATGAAGTCGCATCGATTTCCTGGACGTCGCCACGGTGGCGGAAACATACGGTGGCGCGGCCAAACTCGTAACCCGCGCAGGCTCAGGTCAGCAGTTTCATACAGGCGTCTGGTAACCCGCCTGGCGCGCCCCTCCATGAGATCACGTGTAATCTCCGTCTGACCGTAGATAACCACGCTCTTACCGACTAGGGCGTTGAAATCTATGGGGTGACGCTGCCAGCGAACGAAAGCTCAATCCCTTCATGATTGAGCCCGTCGCGATGCATGCGGGCACCCACGCCTGCATCGTCCGAGCAGATCGGCAGTTCCTCTTTCGATAACGCCTGCCCGAACTCGGCTCAATACGTAGTCGGCGCTACGCTAGCTCGAGAATGACGTTCGATATGCCGTGGCGGCTCAACAGATGACCCAGCAGTAGGCCGGAAGGACCGGCGCCGATAATGACGACCTGAGTACGCGTCACGACGGTGGTAGCTACGGGGTTGACCCCGAAAGCTAGCCTCTGGGCCGAGGATTATGGAGGGCCACCTGGGTATCCGTTGACCAGCGGCTCAGTCGAGCCGTGCGCGTGCAAGATTTGGGCGGAAGACGAATAGTGCGGCGGCGCCGGCGATGCGCTTAGCTTCCGCTGGCGCAAGCCCCAAGGAGCGAAGCATACCTGCGGCCATATTGGTCGCAATGGATGCCGCAGGAGTGTCACCGCGCTCCTCGAGCACATGGCGCATCGCGATGACCACCGCCCCCATCACCAGTAAAACGCCGGTCTCGATATCCACGTCCGCGAAACGTCGCGTTCTGATGCCGCGGGACAAATCGTCCCGCAGAACTCGATTAATGGGCGCCTCAGCCATGGTCGAGCCTGGATTCAGACGCCATAGCACTTTGGCGCTATCAGGGTGCTCTATCGCAAAGCGCACAAATGCGCAAAGTCCACGTGCTAGCCGCGCGCCAGGGTCGGATAGCCTGGCATTGGTCATGCGGCCGCCCGTTCGGCTTGGCGCCTCACCGCCCCACCGATCTCACGCGCAAATACTTCTTTGTCGGTGAAGTGGTTATAGAAACTGCCCTTGGCAACATCCGCGGCCAAGACATATCTCGTCGACGCTAATGCCGTCGATATCGCGAGTTGCCAGCAGCGTTCGACCGGCACTAAGCAATGCCGCCCGGGTTTTCACTTTGCGCCGATCAGGCCGTCGCACCATCGTCGCGAGGCTGGCGGCGAGCGCCATCAGTTTGCATGTCATTACTCCATGTGACTATTTAGTGCAAAACTGACCATATAGTCAATATAATCTCGCGCCGCGACCAAGGGTGCCGACCGCCAGCGTCGCACTCGTGAGCTGGAGAGGAATTTAATGTTTCATGGCGCTACTGTTAACTTGGTTATGAACGGCGAGATCGCAGTCCTCACTGTCAGCAATCCACCGGTCAATACGATCACGTCATCCGTGCGTTCGGACCTGTCGCTTGCATTGGAGGATCTGGAGTGGTATCGGCAGCCGAGGGCCGTCCTGCTACTTTGTGCGGGCAAGACCTTCATTTCCGGCGCGGACATCGGTGAATTCAATGGGCCACCGAAGGAAGCCGAATACCGCGAGCTGTTTGCTCGTCTTGAGGGTCTACCGGTTCCAGTCGTTGCAGCGATGCATGGCACCGTACTGGGCGGGGGCCTCGAGATTGCGCTGGCCTGCCATTACCGTGTCGCTGCACCCGAGACCTGGTTGGGATTGCCCGAAGTCACGCTGGGCATTATTCCGGGTGCCGGCGGAACGCAGCGGCTGCCGCGGTTGATTGGCGTCGAGAAGACCCTAGACTTAATCCTCTCGGCGAAGCCAGTCAGCGCCCAGCAAGCCGTCGAGTGGGGACTTGTCGATGCCCTCATTGAGGGGAATCTGGCCTCCGGCGCACTGGTTTACACGCGGCAGCTCCTTGCAGAGGGTCACGGGCCACGCCGCACCAGCGAGCGCACGGTCGATGACGCGAGCGCCACCGAGGCCATCATCGCGCGCATGACGGCACAGGCGAAGCGTCTGTACCCGAATCGACAGGCGGCGCTGACCGCAATAAAGGCCGTGAGCGCATCAGCGAAGTTGCCGTTCGCCGAGGGACTTCTCTATGAGGAGCAGCTGGTAAATGGCGCCAAGATCACCTCTGAAAGTCGCGGTGCCGTGCATTTGTTCTTTGCTGAACGAGACGCCCGGCGCGTGCCGGATCTCCCGGATGGCGCGCCGGGGCGGGCAGTGAGAGCTGTCGGGATCATCGGGGCGGGCACCATGGGCGGTGGTATAGCGATGTGTTTTGCCAATGCTGGCTTTCCCGTGACCTTGCTCGATGCCGACGACGCTGCACTAGCGCGCGGTATGGGCGTGATATCGCGCACCTACGATTCCATGATCAAACGCGGCCGCATCACCGAACAGGACAAGACGGAGCGCATGTCGCTGATTCGCCCCTCGCTCGAATACGCTGCGCTCGAGGTGGCTGACGTTGTGATCGAAGCGGTATTAGAGAACATGGAGTTGAAAAAGGAGATCTTCTGTGCGCTGGATAAGGTTGCCAAGGCCGGTGCGGTGCTGGCGACCAATACCTCGACGCTGGATATCGCCGAAATCGCCAGGGCGACTGCCCGGCCAGCCGATGTCCTAGGACTGCACTTCTTCGCACCTGCGAACGTTATGGCTCTACTCGAAGTGATTCGTACCGACTCGACTTCTGCGGCCACTCTCCAAACGGCTATGGATTTGGCCAAGCCGCTACGCAAAACGGCAGTGCTGGCCCGCGTGTGTTACGGATTCATTGGCAATCGGATGATGGAAGGTTACGCCCGAGAGGCCGAGCGCATGGTGCTGGAAGGTGCCACGCCCCGTCAGGTGGATTCCGTCCTGGAACAGTGGGGTATGGCCATGGGCATCCTGGCTGTGTTCGACATGGCCGGGATTGAGGTTGGCGTCAATGTGCACAAGGCCAACGCCGCGCGCTACCCAGCGGACCCCACTTATTACCAGGCCGACTTCGCACTGGTCGAAGCCGGGCGCCTTGGGCAGAAAAACGGCAAGGGCTACTACCGTTACCTGCCATGTGACCGTATCCGCCACGATGACACGGAAGCAATTGGGATTCTGCGGCAGCGGGGGCTACAACTCGACATCGCGCCGCAAATCCACGCCGAGCAGGAAATCCTTGAGCGCTGTCTGTATCCGCTGATGAATGAAGGATTTCGAATCCTGCAGGAGGGCGTCGCGCAGCGCTCCAGCGACATCGACGTTGTCTGGTGCGCCGGATATGGATTTCCTCGCTACCGCGGAGGCCCGATGTTCTACGCTGAAACGATCGGTTTACCGACACTACTCGATGGCATTCAGCGCTACCGCTCACGTTTCGGGCCGATGCACTGGGAACCGGCACCACTGTTGGTCCAACTGGTTAGGGAGGGTAAGAGTATCGCCGCCTGGCAAGCGCAACGCGCGCCATGAAGATCGACAGTCTCGTCGCGATCGACGTTCACACTCACGCGGAAGTGTCCTGCCGGCAGGAACCGGATGAGGCCTGGAAATCCTTCGAAGAGGCGGCCGGCAAATACTTTAAGACGCGCAAACGCGCCACGATTACCGAAACCATCGCCTACTACCGCGAGCGCAAGATCGGGCTTGTGATGTTCACCGTGGATTCGGAGTTTCAGATGGGCGTCAGACGCATTCCCAATGAGGAAGTTGCCGACGCCGCGCCCGAAAACAGCGACATCATGATGGCATTTGCGAGCATCGACCCACACAAGGGCGCCATGGGTGTGCGCGAAGCGCGCCGACTGATCGAGCAGGGGGTCATTCGGGGCTTCAAGTTTCATCCTACCTGCCAGGGATTCTTTCCCAATGATCGACTGGCCTATCCACTCTATGAACTAATTGCCTCGTACAAGCTGCCCGCGTTGTTTCACAGTGGTCATTCCGGCATCGGTACCGGCATGCCGGGGGGCGGCGGTCTGAGACTGAAATACTCCAATCCCATTCACCTCGATGACGTCGCGGCCGATTTCCCCGACATGACCATCATTATTGCGCATCCCTCCTGGCCCTGGCAGGACGAGGCACTGTCAGTATGTATGCACAAACCAAATGTATATATCGACCTATCCGGGTGGTCGCCGAAATACTTTCCGCCGCAATTGGTTCAATACGCGAATAGCCGGCTAAAACACAAGATGTTGTTTGGCTCGGACTTTCCGCTGATCACGCCGGATCGCTGGATTAAGGACTTCAACGATGCGGGCTTTAAGCCGGAAGTGCACGATCTAATCCTAAAGGGCAACGCCATTACCGCGCTGAGACTCGATACCACGAGCGGGTGAAGGCGATGGACGAAGCAGTGTGGCGCGCCAGCTCATTCGCGGTCGACGTCGAAGCCTCGCCCGATGGGTCGACAATCCTTAGACCTCGTACGGCTTTGGACGCATACCTGCCCCGGGTGACCGATGCACTCGAGCAGTGGGCAGCGGCTACGCCACATCGCCTTTTCGTCGCGCAACGGGGTCCGGACGGCGAGTGGTTGCGCGTGAGCTATCGGCAGGCGCTCGGACGGGTTCGGGCTATCGCCTCAGGATTGGCAGGTCTGGAATTGTCACCCGAGCGCCCGCTAGCCATTATGTCGGGCAACAGCATTGACCATCTAATGGTGGCACTGGCTGCCATGTACGTCGGCGTGCCGTATTGCCCGATTTCCCCGGCCTATTCACAGGTGGGGTCGAATTATTCCAAGCTGCGTTACGTGATTGAACTGCTGACGCCCGGGATCGTGGTGGCACTGGACACCTTGCGCTTGGAGGATGCAATCACCGCTACGGTGCCGGCCGATACGGTCTTGATCGGCGATGCGGCACTGCGCAGCGGCAGAGCGGTGAGGTCGCTCGAGGCGCTTGAATCGCAGCAGTCGACGAGCGCGGAGGCCGCCCACGCCCGCGTCGATGGAGACACCATTGCGAAGTTCCTGCTGACGTCAGGCTCCACGGGCCAGCCCAAAGCCGTGATAACGACGCATCGCATGCTATGTAGTAACCAGATCATGTTGCGTTCAGCAATGCCATTTATCGTCGAGGAGGGCCCGGTTCTCGTCGATTGGCTGCCCTGGAATCACACCTACGGCGGAAGCCATAACGTTGGCGCGGTGCTGTTCAACGGAGGCTCGCTGTACATCGACCACGGCAAACCAATGGAACGGGCGTTTCGAGGTCACCGTGCGCAATCTAACCGAGATCTCCCCGACCGTTCATTTCGACGTGCCTAAGGGCTTTGAGATGCTGGCCGAGCGCATGGACCAGGACCAGCGTCTGCGGCGTAGTTTCTTCCGACAATTGCGGGCCTGCTTTTTTGCCGGTGCCAGCCTGTCGCAGTACACCTGGGATGCACTGGACCGCAACGCCTTGGCAGCGCGCGGTGAACGCGTGCCGATTTCTCCGGCCTCGGCGCCACCGAAACCTCGCCTTCGGTGACGTTTACGACGCCCGAAACGGACCGCGCGGGTGTGATCGGTCTGCCCGCACCAGGCTGCGTGGTCAAGCTCGCACCGGTAGGCGATAAGCTCGAGCTGCGCGTGCGCGGGCCCAGTGTCACACCTGGTTACTGGCGATCCCCTGAACACACTGCGACATCATTCGATGAGCAAGGCTTCTACCGGCTCGGCGATGCCGTGCGGTTGCTTGATCCATCGGATCCGGCACGAGGGCTGGTGTTCGACGGCCGAATTGCGGAGGATTTCAAGCTCAGCAGCGGCACTTGGGTCAGTGTCGGACCACTGCGTGCTAGCTTGATCCAGGCACTGGCTCCACTGGCCATTGACGTAGTGGTCGCTGGACTAGATCGTGACTATCTGACGCTTTTGATCGTGCCCGACCTGCGGGCCTGCTCAACGGAAATCGGCTCCGACGAGCCATTGGAATATTCAAAGATTGCCCGAGAACCGCGGGTGCTACATCTGCTAGCCGAGCGACTCATACAGCACGCCAGGGCTCAATCCGGCAGCGCCACACGCGTGCGCCGCGCCGCGGTAGTGTCCGAACCTCCCTCGCTCGATCGTGGCGAGATCACGGACAAAGGATCGATCAATCAACGCCTGATGCTCAAGCGATGGGCCGAGCTCATCCACGAGATGTACCGCGATAGACCCAGGCAATCGGTCGTGTGTATCGCGTAGGCATCGAATGTTAATAAAAATTAGGGAGAGGATAATGCCGAACGCTGGCGCCAACGGTTTCACGGGCCGCACCACCGTCATATTGTGCGTGCTTGCGGCGTTGTGCGAGGGGATCGATCTTCAGGCGGCCGGTTTGGTGGCCGCGGGAATAAAGCCTGAGTTCAATGCGACTCCGGACCAGCTGGGCGACTTTTTTAGCGCGAGCACTCTGGGATTGTTCTTCGGCGCGTTGATTGGCGGACGACTGGCCGACAGCATTGGCCGAAAATTGGTGCTGGTAGTTTCGATTGCGCTATTCGGGCTGTTTTCTCTATTGACCCCTCTGGCCTGGGACATGTTGTCGCTCAGCTATGCCCGTTTGCTCACCGGACTCGGACTTGGCGGTGCGTTCCCAAATCTAATCGCGCTGGTATCGGAAAGCAGTAGTGAGAATCGCCGCAGCGCGAGCGTGACTATGATCTACAGCGGCACTCCTATCGGCGGTGCTATCGCCAGCCTGATCGGCATGCTGATCGCAGCCTCGCATTGGCGGGTGTTGTTTGTTGTGGGCGGTGTGGCGCCGCTGCTTCTGGCGCCCATTATGGCATGCGCTCTGCGAGAATCGCTGGCCTTTAAGGGTGTCAGGACTTCGAAACCCATGGGTAACATAACAGCAACAGCGCCGATGCCCAGCCGTGGAAGCTTTCTTGCCATCTATTCCCAAGGTCGTGCGCCAGTCACGCTCCTGCTGTGGATCAGCTTCTTCCTCGGTCTTCTGACCCTTTATCTTTTGCTCAATTGGCTGCCTACACTTTTGGTCAGCGACGGGCTGACGCGAGCTCAGGCGGCCGGTGCACAGATTGGCTTTAACGTTGGCGGCGCGGCGGCGGCGCTTATTATTGGATTGCTGCTCGAAGGCCGCCAACGCAGATCAAGCGTCGTCCTGACGTTTGCGGCGTTGCCGCTGCTATTGGTGGCGTTGGCCAAATCGCCGACGCAGCTGATGATCATTGTCACTTTGGTGTTTCTACTGGGCTGCGCCGTTCTCGCCGCACAAGCTTTTCTTTACGCGGTGGCACCATCGGCCTACCCGACCACAATCCGCGGTGTTGGAGTCGGAACGGCCATCGCTGTGGGAAGAATCGGATCATTTGTCGGCCCCAAATTGGGCGGCCTTCTTAGGTCCGCTGGTCACGGATACTCGCAGTTGCTCATGGATTTATTGCCGATTGTGATCCTCGGCAGTTTGTGTGCGTTGGCTCTCGCGTGGTACACCCCGAGGCGTCCTTCGTTTGATCAGGGTATACAATAGGATAGGTAGGTGCGGAGACTTCCGGCAAACTTCGCCGATGCACGGCCCGGTTTTAGCCGCAGTTCGCAAGGTGCATCTGTATGCATCCCGTGAGACAAAGCCTTGGCGTCGTAAGGGGTAATCGTTGCCGCTAGATCCGATCCGCGACGGAGGGGGCCGGCCTGTGGCGCAGGCAGGGCACACTGAGTCTGCTAGTAGTGAAATGCTGCTGGAAGCCGTTACCGTCTCCATTGCTCATGTTCTAAACGCAGAATCCCTGAAAATGGCGTTACCCGAAGCCATGCAAACCATTGCGACCGTCGTGCAGATAGATCGGGTGGTTATCTTTGAAAAGGTATCCAAAGGCAACATCGAACTCGTTCCGCCGGTCTTCTTTGTCTGGTCGTCTGCAACTGCCCCTCAAGTGAACGCGGCAGAGATCATAGCGAACAGTCCAGACCGAAAGGCTATCGAGGCATGGATGAGTCCCGTGCGGCAAGGCCAAGCCGTGATTGGCATGCGACGCCTGCTGACGGGGCCCATGCGGAAACTGATGACACAGTTGCAGACGGTGTCGATGTTGCAGGTTCCAATAATGCTCAACGGCGTTTATTCAGGGGTAATTATTTTTGAGGACTGCAAGAGCGAACATGAATGGACGCGGGCGGAAATCACCGTTCTGAAGTTGCTGGCTGAATCCATCGGTGCTGCAGCGGCTCGTGAACGTACCCGCGAAGATGCCCGGTACGGCGAGCTTCTATTGAGCGCGGTGAATGCGAGTGTCGTAGAGATAATGACGGCGCCAGATCTGCACCAAGCTATATCGATTTCATTGGAGAGGGTCGCGGTAGCCGTACGCGCCGATCGCATGTTTGTATTCGAGGTTGTGCACACTGCCTCAGGCAAGCGACTGCCGATAGTTAGAAATTACTGGACTGCAACTAGCGAACCAGCGGAACTGGACGCCACTCTGAAAGCCCTATCTCAGCCTGCCCCCGGACTTCTCAGTTTGGTGAAACCCTTAGAACAAGGCCACGTGGTGAGAATTCGACTCAATGTGCTTAGCGGTGAAACCAAGGCGTTTTTCGAGCGGATTACTGATCCGTGCATTAAATAGTGCGTCATATGGTACACTTTCTGGCATGGCAAGCAAGAGCGATGCGCGGAAGTTGGATACGGCGGCGTTGACGCATGTACGTCGTTCGCTGGTGCAAGCGGTGCGCGGCGGTATGAGCCAGACGGAGGCTGCCAGAGTGTTTGGTGTGAGCCTGCGGGCAGCGAACAAGTGGGTGGCGTTGGACAAAGACGGGGGTCTGCGAGCCTTGAAGCTCAAGCGTCGTGGCCGGCGCAGCGGTGAGGGCCGGCTTAACGCGGCGCGAGCCAAGCGGATACGCCAGATGATCATTGATGCGCTGCCGGATCAGCTGAAGTTGCCGTTTTATCTGTGGACGCGAGCGGCGGTGGGGAGTTTGATTGAACGCGAGTACGAGATTACCGTCTCTCTGACCACGGTTGGTCGATATCTGAAGAGCTGGGGCATGAGCCCACAGAAGCCGGTGCGCCGCGCCTACGAGCGCAACGATGCGGCAATCGCGCGCTAGTTGCGGCAGGAATACCCAGCGATTGCTCGGCAAGCGAAGCAGGAAAAAGCGGTCATTTACTGGGGTGACGAGATGGGGCTGCGCAGCGACCATGTGACTGGAACCAGCTACTCGCTGCTGGGGCGGACCCCGCTCGTGCGTGCGACGGGTCAGCGCTTTGGTTGCAATATGATCTCCGCGATCACCAACCGCGGGCATCTGGCCTTCATGGTGTTTCACGGCAAGTTTGAAGGCCGCTTGTTCGTGCAATTCATGCAGCGGCTGCTCAAACAGGCCGCCAGGTAAGGTCTATCTGATCGTTGACGGTCACCACGTACACCGATCGGTGCTGCGCCAAAGAGTTTGTCGACGACAAACGCCGAACAGCTGCGTCTGATCCGCATGCCCGGCTACTGCCCAGAACTGAATCCCGATGAGCTGTCTTAATCAGGATGTCAAAACCAATGCCCCGGGGAAAAGCCGCCCAAGCAACCGCACGGAAATGATGACCGGCGTACGCAGTCATCTGTATCGCCGCCAACGACAGCCGCAAATCATCCGCAATCTCTTCCAAGAGAAACATGTCCGTTATGCTGCCTGATCGAATCTACGCACTATTTACCGGCCGGCTCAGTAATCCGGTTCAGAGTCGGCCCAAGTTGGAACGAGTTTGTCGAGCAGCCGAATAAGTGTAGCCCGTTCTTCAAGGGTTAGCTCCCCTGCGAGTTCATTCTCGTGGGCCGGGATACGATCGCGAAGCCGTTGCAGGATTCGGCGCCCGCGTGCGGTCAGGTGCAAGGCGTACTTGCGCCGGTCGTGTGGAGAATCGTCGCGCCGGATAAGGCCCGTGGATATGCATCGCGCCACGCGATCACCCACCGATGCACGCTCCAGGCGAATCAGTTTCGCGAGCGCAATCTGGCTGATGCCAGGATGGCACTCCACGAGCGCGAGTATGCCGATCCAGTTTGGCGTCACCTCGCGATGTCCCAATCGCTGCGCAAAGCTATGTAGCAAATGCATATGCGCTACGTGAAGATGTAGCCCGAGCACCGGCGCGCCCGACGGACTCAATACCGCCTCAATAATGGAGAACGGCGAGCGGCTGTAGTCGAGGCGGGGGCGAGCTTGAGGCCCAGCCTTTCGGCCGGAACCGTCTGATCTTGCCGTTCGCCCCGGTCGGCGAGTGCTCGGGGGACGTCCCGCGCTAGAGGCCTTTCCCACGTTTCTGCCGTTTGATTTCACTACTGCCTACTTAATTGTGCAGACGGCCGAGGCTCGGCTGTCTTACGCAAGGGGTTGTCCGAACGGCAATATATTGTTGCCCGACCCGATCATCAAGCGTTGTCGGGCTAGTCGGCATTGTTGCATGGCGGACACGCCGGTGAGGGCCCTTTGGGGCGAGCGCCAATATAAGGTAGTCTTACTCGGTATTTGTATGGGCCTTTACAACTAATGCAAAGTACCTTACAAAGATGGCGGGTCGCGTGCGGATCGATCGGCGCGGAGGGGGTGACGAGTACAGTGAACAAAAAAGGGAGCGGCGGACGTGCAAGCGGCCCACTGGCTATCGCCAATGGCCTGGCCAGGCACGTCGATGGCTTGCTTCAGATTCTAAATCGACACAACTTACCGATACAGATCAGTACGGCCAATACAAGGGTGATTGAATGAAGCTGTTCGGAGCCACGTTTTCAATGCTTGACCTCTCCAGGCATTGCCGAAGCGTACTAATTGCTGCCGCCTTCGGATGTATAAGTGCTGTGCTCTGTCGCACTGCTGATGCGGCACCGCTGCCCCACTCGGCTGCGCGTTGTCGGACCTTGGCGACCCGGATGGACCATCAGTGGCCGGACGCCTCCACGCACGTCATCTCCGTCGCTTGGGTGGCTGCGGGCCCGCAGGTCGTGCTCACGCCGTTTGGGCCGGGCGAGCGTATCGAGGCTCCCGCGCATTGTGAGCTCACCGCTGCTGTGCAGGAGCGCATTGGGGAGGGTGGTCAGCACTACGCCATTCGATTCCATCTGCGAATGCCTGACCATTGGAACGGACGACTATTCTTTCAGGGCGGCAACGGCAGCAACGGTGTTCTGGGCGACGCCTTGGGGTCGTACTCGACGCTCGTAAAGCCCGCCCTGATGCAGGGCTTCGCCGTCGTCAGCCAGGACTCAGGTCACGATAACAACACCAACTACGATCCGGCGAGGGGCGGTGTGTTGGTGTTTGGGTTCGATGAACTTGCGCGAGCGAACTACGGCCACGCTTCATTGCCGATTGTGACCGAAGCGGCCAAGGCGGCGTTCAAGCAGTTCTACGGCACGCCGGTACGCTACTCCTATTTTGTTGGATGCTCGAAGGGTGGCGAAGAGGGTATGGCACTGGCACAGCGCTACGCAGCCGAATTCGACGGCGTAGCAGCCGATGCACCAGGCATGTCGCTGCCGCGGGCAGCCGTCGCGGAAGCCTGGGATACGCAGACTTTGGCCGCCGTGATCAAGACACCGACGGATGCGCCACCGATGGCAAGCCTATCGCTAGCATTCAGCGACTCAGACTTAGCATTGGCGCGCGATGCGGTGCTTGCCGCCTGCGATGCTGACGACGGGTTGAAGGACGGCGTGGTGAATGATTTCTCACATTGCACCGCGGCCCGCGTGCTGCCGCAACTTGATGCCAAGCGTTGCGAAAGCAATAAGCTCAGAACTGCCTTAGCGGAACTCAAATTGATGCATTGAGCCGGGTTTTGCAGGGCCCACACGATGGTCGCGGCGAGTCACTCTATAGTGACTGGCCATGGGACGCCGGCATTGCAGCACCCGGCTGGCGCCTTTGGAAGCTCGGCGGCCCATCAGGCGTGCCTCCCAGCCTTAATGTCATTCTCGGGAGCGCATCACTTGCGTCAGTCTTCACTACACCGCCGACACCAGTGGATGCAAATCCTCAGGGGCTATTCGATTATTTGCTGTCGTTTGACTTTGATCACAATGCGCCAGAGATCTACGCCACCAGCCCGCACTTCTCACGTTCCGCGTGGGAAGACATATCAGCGCGCTCCGTCGACATGTCGGGCTTCCGGCGCCGCAATGGAAAGATGATTGTCGTGCAGGGCGTATCGGACCCGGTGTTTTCGATCAATGACACGCTGGCTTGGTGGCGCGAAGTGGATCAGCTCAATGACGGCCAGGCGGCGCAATTTGTACGCATTTTTCCGGTCCCGGGTATGAACCACTGTAGCGGCGGTGACGCCACTGACAGGTTTGACGTGCTGAGTCCCCTGATTCTATGGGTCGAGCACGCTAACGCGCCCGACAGGATTGTCGCGACCGGTGGCGCAATGTCTCTGCATCCGAATCGAACGCGACCACTATGCCCATACCCGGCGGTTGCGCGTTATGAAGGCAACGGTGACACGGAGAGCGCGCAGAGCTTTAGATGTGAATAGGCGAAGCGGGGGGAAGATGCGGGCAGAAAGTCAATGCCAGGTCGAGTAAATGCATATCGACTATAACCTGTTGGTGGTCGGCGGCGGCATTAACGGTGCGGCGATAGCGCGCGACGCGGCAGGCCGTGGCGCTCGTGTGCTACTTATCGAAAAGGATGACCTTGCCGCAAATACGTCCTCGGCCAGTTCAAAGCTCATTCATGGCGGTCTCCGCTATTTGGAGCATTGGCAATTCCGGCTCGTTGCGGAAGCACTTGTGGAGCGCGAACGATTGATATCCTCCGCGCCGCACCTGATCAGACCACTCCAGTTTGTATTGCCGCACGATCGAGACATGCGACCGGCGTGGATGATCCGGCTTGGCTTGTTTCTCTATGATCGTCTTGGTCCCCGTCAGCGTTTGCCCAGCTCCAAGGGCGTCCGATTCGGTGTCTCAGAGTTCGGTGCTGGCTTGCAGCCGAGGTTTACGCGGGGGTTCGTATTTTCGGACTGCTCGGGGGATGACAGCCGGTTGGTAGTGGCGAATGCCAAAGACGCCGCTGAGCGTGGTGCTCGGATTTTAACACGGACTCGCCTTATGACGGCGCGGCGCGATGGTGCAAAGCGCTGGTTCGCGGACCTTCAGGATGAGCGAACCGGAAAGCAGGATCGCGTGACGGCGCGGGTGTTGGTCAACGCGACAGGAAGCTGGGCTGGGCGGTTCCTGATCGATCAACTCGGCATAAATGCTTCGGTATCCGCGCGTCTCGTAAAAGGCAGTCACATCGTCACGCGACGTCTGTTCGAAGGTTCGCACGCTTACGTGCTGCAAAATGCGGACCGGCGAATCGTGTTTGTCATCCCGTACGAGCGGAAATTTACCTTGATTGGAACCACCGACGTAGCGTGGGAAGGGGAAGCTGCGAAACCGAGCATTGATCCAGCCGAGGTCGCCTACCTTTGTGACACCGTGAATCGCTGCATGACGGTCAAGATCACTTCCGAAGACATCGTCTGGAGTTTCTCTGGGCTGCGCCCGCTCTACGATGACGCGCAGGATAATCCGTCCTCGGTCAGCCGAGATTATAGGCTTGCCGTAGATGCCGGCCCCGAGGCGGCACCCGTGCTTTCCGTATTCGGAGGCAAGATCACGACGCATCGCGCCCTGGGCGAGAGAGCTGTGAACTTGCTTCGGCCTTATATCAGTCGGCTCGGCTCAGCATGGACCGCCAAGTCGACGCTAACCGGCGGCGATGTTCCCGCCGGGGACTTAATTGCGTACGCGCGCGAATTCGCATCGGAAGCCCCTTTTCTGTCTTCAGCCACGATCCAACGGTGGACAGAATCTTACGGGACCCGAGCGAATCGAATTTTAGGCGGCGCCAAGTCATTGAGCGCACTCGGGATAGATTTTGGCGCCGGCCTGACCGAAGCGGAAGTTAACTACCTGGTCACCGCTGAATGGGCAACCACAGCTGAAGACATCCTTTGGCGACGATCCAAGCTCGGATTGCATATGTCAGCAGCGGGCGTGGCTAGTCTCGCGAACTACCTGCAGGCCCATGGACGGCGAAGGCAAAGCGATCCGCTTGCTCATGTTATGAGCTAGCACCCACCAGAGCAGGAGCACAGGTTTTTGAACAGCAAGCCAATGACTGGAGAGTTGATCTCTGAATGCATCGCTGTGTTCATCATCATTGCGCTCGGGGATTCGGCCGCAGCGATGTTCACTCTTTATGATCCAAGCCCCTACAAGACGGCGTACTGGGGCGTCTGCATCGCCTGGGGCCTTGCCGTGACCACTGCGATTTATGTGACGGGCGCAATTTCTGGTACGCATGCGAATCCGGCGGTGACCCTCGCGATGAACCTGTACCGTGGCTTCCCTAAAGCGAAAGTGCTGCCGTACTGGGCGGCTCAGATTGCAGGGGGCTTTCTTGGTGCCTCTGCGGTCTATCTTATGTTTTCGCCCGTCATTGACGCCTTCAATGCCGCGCACGGTGTGGATCGGTTGGCTGGAGGCGCGGCCGGGGTGTTCTTCACACACCCCGGTGATGGCATCACTCCGGTGCACGCCTGCATCGACGAGATCGTTCTTACGGGGTTGCTTATGCTCGGCATATTTGCAATCACTGAGAAGTTTAACACTCAAGCTCCTCAAGCTAACGCTGGCGCCTTGATCATCGGTCTTTTGGTGGCATGCATCGGCGCTTCGGCCGGCTATTTGGAGGCGTGGCCGCTGAACCCGGCCCGGGATCTTGGCCCCCGCCTGTTCTGCTACCTCGCTGGTTGGGGTGGGGCAGCACTGCCGTCTCCGCAGGAATATTGGTGGGTTCCTATCATGGGCCCACTGCTGGGGGGGCTGGTTGGGGGAGGGGTTTATCAACTGCTGATCCGGCCATACCTGCCGGCCGGAAAAGAACTGATGAGTATGGGATCAAATATCGTCAGCGAGTCGGAACGCACCGAGCCTCAGGTGGGGAAATGAGAATCGAGAAATCATGAGGGAGGGGTGCTATGGCTCAGGCACAATACATTTTAGCGATCGACCAAGGCACGACATCGACACGTTGCATCGTGTTCGACTCAAGTGCGCGCGTGGTGGCCACGGCACAGCGCGAGTTTCCCCAGCACTATCCGCTCTCGGGATGGGTTGAGCACGATCCAGATCACATCTGGCGTGACACGGTTGCGCTCATGCGCGAAGCGGTTGCCCAGGCGGGGCTAGAGGTACGCGCAATTGCCGGTATAGGTATCACCAATCAACGTGAAACCGTAGTGGTTTGGGAGCGGGCGACCGGTAGAGCTATCCATAATGCCATCGTCTGGCAGGACCGGCGCACCGCGGATCTCTGTCTAATGCTCAAAGCCGAGGGCGTCGAGTCGATGATCACTGCCAAGACGGGGCTGCTGCTCGATCCCTATTTTTCAGGCACGAAGCTTGCGTGGATTTTGGATCAGGTCCCGCGGGCCAGGGCTCAGGCGGAACGCGGAGAGCTTGCCTTCGGCACGATTGACTCGTTCCTGTTATCACGCCTCACGGGAGGAAAGGTGCATGCCACGGATCCCACTAACGCGGGGCGCACTTTGCTGTTCGACATCGTGCGGCAATGCTGGGACCAGGACCTTCTGAGGCTTCTAAATATCCCCCAGTCCTTATTGCCCGAAGTGAAGGACAACAGCGGCATTTTCGGCCACTCAGAAACCTCCATCTTGGGTGCGAGCATTCCCATTGCGGGCATGGCTGGCGATCAGCAGGCGGCGCTGTTCGGGCAGGCCTGCTTCAAACCTGGAATGGCCAAGGCGACCTATGGAACGGGCTGCTTTCTGCTCATGAACCTCGGTGACAAGCCAGTAATATCCAGAACTCGGATGCTCACGACCCCCGCCTACCGGCTCGGAGGTCGCACGACCTATGCGCTCGAGGGTTCGATCTTCGCGGCGGGGGCGGCGGTTAAGTGGCTACGCGATGGGCTAGGCATCATCGCCGACGCCGCCGAAACCAGCGAGATGGCCGCCGGCGTACCTGACAACCACGGGGTCTATATGGTTCCCGCGTTCGTCGGTCTTGGCGCACCGCACTGGACACCGGATGCGCGCGCATTGATCTGTGGTCTGACCCTTGACGCCAGCGCCGCCCATCTGGCGCGCGCGGCGCTTGAGTCAGTCGCATACCAGACTTTGGATTTAACCGAGGCGATGAAGCGTGACAGTGGCGCCGCGGCCGCTGCGCTACGGGTTGACGGCGGCATGGCTGCTAATGATTGGCTCTGCCAGTTCCTTGCCGACGTGCTGTTAGCGCCAGTAGAGCGCCCGGCAAGCGTCGAGACCACCGCGCTCGGTGCGGCCTTCCTGGCTGGGCTTGCGACCGGTGTTTGGCCCGACATGCAGGCGCTGGCTGCTACCTGGACTCTCGAACGGCGCTTTGAATCTCGGATAGACCCTGCTCTGCGTCAACGTAGAGTCGGCGGGTGGCAGGATGCGTTGTATCGGGCGCTCATTGAGCCGCGTCGCAACCCGCGCGGTGGCACCGGAGATTCTCGTCCGAAAATGGAAGCAGGCTAGTTAGCGAACAATCATAAGCGCCGTTTCTCTCGCAAGTGCCCTGGCGGAACGCTTGTTGCGTTTGCCCCGGGGACCATCTGCCCTAGCTTGCCAGCGCGACAACACCGAACGGTGGTGTCCCGGAGGGGGGATTCACCTTTGGCCCTTCCTAAAGGAATCATCAAAGCTAGTTTGTATGGGCCTTTACAAAAGATGGAAAGTACCTTACAAATATCCCGCCGTTGGAGCAGACGTGCTTGTCTGCTGAAAGAGGCGGGCTCAGCAGAGTCGATAGTTATAGGGGGACGTTAAATGACAAGCGCCAGAAGGCAGCATTGGGCTGCCATCCTCACAATAGCGTTATTCACGGCCATGGGCGCCGGCTATCAGCCGGTCCACGCGCAGGCTGTCACTGCCGCGGCTACGGCACCCGAGGGTCTGGAGGAAATCGTCGT
The DNA here is from genome assembly GCA_963735775.1 of uncultured Gammaproteobacteria bacterium. Classification (GTDB taxonomy): domain Bacteria; phylum Pseudomonadota; class Gammaproteobacteria; order Steroidobacterales; family Steroidobacteraceae; genus FEN-1191. The sequence goes on from CAVTMG010000002.1 coordinate 701,568, forward strand.
CACAGCGGAGCGTCGCTCGGAGAATCTTCAGACCACGTCGATTGCCATCAGCGCGCTGAGTGGCGAGGACATCGCGCAGAAAGGCGTCAGGGATCAGACCGACCTGCAATTCGCGACCCCGGCCCTCTCGATGACACAAGTGGGCTTTACCGAGAACGTCAATATTCGCGGCATTGGCATCAACCTGCAGTCGCCGGTAGTGGTCTCGGGCGTTGCACTGTATCGAGACGGTCTGTTCTACCCCGGCAATATCATGGCCGATGAGCCTTACTACGACGTCAAGGATGTGGAGGTGCTGCGGGGTCCCCAAGGTACGTTCGTAGGGCAAAACTCTACGGGCGGGGCGCTCTTGGTCACCAGCAATAACCCGAGCCTCGATGGCGAACATGCCAATGTCGAGTTGCAGCTAGGAAACTACCAAGATGTCCAGGTCCGCGGTGCGATCAATATTCCACTGAATGACGCATGGGCTGCGCGCGTTGCCTTTAATCATGAGAGCCGCAATAGCTTTTTTAACGACATCAATTCGCGCTTGGTGCAGCCCGGCAAGGAAGATCAATCGAACATACGCTTCAGCTTGCTGTTCTCGCCCGGCGAGAGCTTTTCGGCGCTGTGGAAGAGCGAATACAATACCAACAGCACGGACGGTTACCCACAGCGACCGATTCCAGGCACCGCATACGCGAGCTTGGCACCTGCCAATCTATGGGATCTCAATTACGACCGTGACGATGTGCGCAACGACGAGCGCAGCATCCGCAGTGGACTCGAACTCAAATATAAGTTTGATGGGGGCATCTCCGTTCGTTCGATCAGCGGGTTTCAGTACGGGCAGCTCAACATGATGTTTGATGAGGATGCCACCCTCGCACCCACGGCGAGCTCGACGTTGCCGGGATCCTATCAGCCGCAGGTTATTCACGAGCGCGTGACCACTCAGGAGATCGACGTACTCTCGCCTGACTCTGGGGTGTTTCGTTGGGTGGCCGGCGGCACCTATATGCATCGAGATGTGCCGGTGGAGTTCACAACCTATACTCAGGCGGGCGCCAGCAATCCGTTAGGATTTGCCCCCGGGACGATCACTCAGGAAGTCGCGATTGCATTAAACAATCCAAGCGATACCTATGGCGTTTTCGGGCAGGGCACGTACGAGCTGACCGATGCGCTGGAGGTAGTCGCCGGGGCCCGGTACAGCCACGACTGGATTGGTTCTGCCGGTACGCTCGGTGTTTTCGTGAATATTCCCGGACCCGGGTTGATCCAGGTTGTTTCATCGCCCAATGCGACGCCTTTTTCCGATCAGAAAGTGACCGGCAAGGTGGCAGTGAACTGGAAGCTTGACGCAAACAATTTTATCTACGCGTTTGCGGCTAACGGCTATAAGTCTGGCGGACCGAATCCGTTCAATACAGCCGTGTTTCAGCCTGAGTCGGTATGGGATTACGAGCTTGGGCTGAAATCTACGCTCGCCGATGGACACATCCGGACGCAGATCGACGGCTTCTACATGGACTACGATAATTTTCAGTATTCCGTGTTGAATCCGATCACCACCGGCCAGACAGTCGTTAATCTTCAAGGTACGTCGAAGATCTACGGTGCAGAGTTGCAAATGCAGGGGCGCGCCGGTCCGTGGGCATTCGATTTATCGGGGGCCTATGTGCATGCCACGCTCGGTTCGGCTCAGCTGATTGATCCACTGAAGCTGCCTAACGGCGGAACGGGTCTCGGTGTGCAGTGCGCCCCAGGCGTGGCGTCGGGGACGAACGGGTGCTTCGACTATACCCCGTACTTTCAAAACATTGCCGGGGCCGAAAATCCGTACTCACCGGAGTACACGGCCGATATCGGAGTTCAGTACGATCTGCCACTTGTCTCGGGAACACTCACCCCGCGCGTAGACTTTTCGTACACTGGCTCGCAGCGCGCGTCGGTATTCCAGGATCAGTTGTTTCTGATCCCGCCACGGCATTTGTTGAACGCACAACTTACCTATCAGCATAAGGCCTGGCGGCTGACTGCTTATGGCACCAACTTGACAAACCTGACCTATGAAACCGGACAGCAGGGGCCCAACGAGTTCCTCGGAGCAGCAAGACAATACGGTTTGAGATATTCGATGGATTTCTGATGCCTGCAGTCTGTGTGGCACGTCAAGGCCAGGGCGGGGTGTCACCTCCTACAACCGAGCCGCTCATACTCGTGCCGGACCGAGCTCAGGTCGCTGCGATGTACGCACTGACCTGCGGCGGAGCCCGGCAGCGCGGCTTGGAAGGAAGTGATCGCGATTGGTGTTCGCAAGCGCTTCACGGATGCCGCCAACGCCAAGCGCGAGGCGACCAATTTCAACGACGTGATCTTTGCCGGGGACGCCCCCAGCTGATGGAGACAGTGCAATGAGTAAAAGCCGCGATCCAACGGCTATGCATTGGGCCGGTGGAGTTCACCGACGCACATTCCTTATGCAGACCTCGGCAGTGGTCGGCTCTGGGATGATGGCCTACGGAGCGCTCGCGCTCGCAGACGTGCGGAGTTCGACTGCGCGGACAATCGGTGTCACCGTTGAAACCAGCGTCGGTAAGGTGCGTGGTACTGTCCGCCACGGCGTTCACGCCTTTAAGGGAATTCCGTACGGTGAATCGACAGCTGGCGCAAACCGCTTCATGCCACCCGTGGGGCGCAAGCCATGGGCAGGTGTGCGAAATGCGTTCGCATTTGGCCATCAAGCGCCGCAAAACATGCATTTTACGGACGTTCTTGCGCCCCAGGCGAACCCCGCCGAAGGGTTTGATGAGGATTGTTTGGTTCTCAATATCTGGACACCCGAACTGCACGACGGGGGCAAACGTCCGGTGATGTTTTGGTGCCACGGTGGGGGCTTCGCACAAGAGAGCGGATCGTGGCCTTGGATAGACGGTGAAGCACTTGCACGCCGGGGTGACGTCGTCGTCGTTACCATTAACCATCGCTTGAATGTGCTTGGATATTTGCATCTGGGCGACGTGGGCGGCGCGAGATATGAGGCTTCTGGGCTCGCCGGAATGCTGGATTTAGTGGCTGGCCTTAAGTGGGTGCGCGACAACATTGCCCTATTTGGAGGCAATCCCGGTAACGTCATGATCTTCGGTGAGTCGGGGGGCGGCGCTAAGGTTTGTACTCTACTGGCGATGCCAGCTGCAAGCGGGCTTTTCCATCGCGCGGCAATTCAGAGCGGCCCGTCGCTACGGGGCATACCGCGTGATGTCGCAAATAGCACGGCTGAGGCATTGCTCCAAGAGCTGGGAATCGATGCCGCAAACGTTGACGAAATTCAGAATGTGCCCGTGCAGAAACTACTGTCGGCGCGAAGCGGAGCGATGCAACCGCTGCCGCCCCGGAAGGGTGAATTGCGGATGGGTTACTCGCCGGTTGTGGATGGCACCATTCTGCCCTCTCATCCGTTCGAGCCGATGGCACCGTCGGTGTCTGCGAGCATCCCGATTCTTGTTGGATGTAACGAATTCGAGGCGACCCTGTTCTATGTGCGGGATGACGCCGCCTTCGCGCTTGACGGCGCGGGTTTGCTCGCGAAGCTCGGTGACATACTCGGAGAATCGGACGCTGCTCGTCTGATCGGCATCTATGAGGGCGAACATCCGGGTGATAGTCCAAGCGACATCTTCTTTCGCATTGCCAGCCACCGCCTCGTACGACACGATACGGTACGGCTCGCGGAACGCAAAGTCGCGCAGCGTGAAGCCCCGCTATTCATGTATTACTTCGCATGGAAGTCACCGGCACTGAATGGCCGGTTGAAAGCATGTCATACGGTTGAAATCCCTTTCGTCTTTGATAACACGGCGGTGCCAACGGTGATGACCCGCGCGCCGACTGCTAAAGCCTTGGCGCAGAGGACTAGCGACGCGTGGATTGCCTTTGCGCGTAGAGGGGATCCCAATCATCCGGGACTGCCAGCGTGGCCCGCGTATTCAATCCAGAAGCGCGCAACAATGGTTTTCGACGACACATGTCGGATCGTCGACGATCCGGGCGGTGCAGAACGGCGGGCCTGGGAAGCTTAGCGCACGTCCGATCGGTGGCACCAGGTGATTGAAGCTATGGAGGGACATTACGGCGGCCGGCGTCGCCGCCTTTGGCTGGTGGCGTTGCTGGTTCTTATGATCGGCAGTTTAATTCGCACACTTTACCCAGCACATCGGTGGCATTCGGATCCTGGATATCCGCTTTGCCGGTACCGGCGGTACGCCGATGAGTGCGCTGCTCTACATCCCACACAACGCGACGTCAAAGACTCCAGCTCCCGGTATTCTTGCCATACATGGTTACTTTAACTCGCGGGAAACACAGGATGGATTTGCGATCGAATTCGCGCGCCGCGGGTACGTCGTGCTCGCTCTCGATCAGATGGGTCACGGCTACAGCGCTCCACCGGCTTTTGTCAATGGCTTTGGCGGGCCTGACGGTCTCGCGTATCTTCGTAGCCTCGACATCGTTGACAAAGCCAACATCGGCCTTGAAGGTCACAGCATGGGAGGCTGGGCAGCGGTAAACGCCGCGGCCGCATTTTCCGACGGCTACAAGGCTGTCGTCCTCGAGGGTTCGAGCACCGGAGCGCCTTTCGCCCCTGAAGGGAGCACGGCATTCCCTCGTAACCTTGCCGTGGTATTCAGCACGTTGGATGAGTTTTCTCAGATCATGTGGGACGTTCCCAGTGCGGCAGATGTCTCTAAGAGCAAGAAACTCTGGGCAGTATTTGGGACTCAAAGTGCTATCGAGGCAGGCCGCGTATACGGCTCCATCGCTGACGGAACCGGTCGGATTCTCTATACCCCGGTTGGTACGCATCCCATGGATCACATCTCGCCGGCGGCTATCGGTAACAGCCTCGATTGGTTTTCGCGCACACTGCATGGTGGTACCCCGCGAGCGCCTGGCGATCAGATCTGGTACTGGAAGGAAATCGGGACGTTGACAGCGCTTACCGGCTTCGTGCTGCTATTGCTGGGTACGTTCGATTTACTTTTGAGTTTGCCCTATTTCGCTCCCATGACCGCCGCCGCCACTGCAGCTTACACTTCGCGCGATCGGCGTTGGTGGACAATGCTTCTTGTCGCTGCTTTGCTTCCTGGCTTCATACTGCTCCCCAGTTTTCAACTTGGTAGTAAGTTGTTACCTGCTTCCCACTGGATGCCCCAGGCATTCACCAATGAGGTGGTGACGTGGGCACTCTTGAATGCGGCTTTGGTCGCTGTTCTGACTCTATTCGGCAAGACACCATTGTCGGTGCGGTTCAACACGCACGTGCGGCGCTCGATTGCGGCGGCAGTCCTCACGGTCTTGGTCGGTTACGTTGCCGTTGCAGTGGCGGATTTCCTCTTCAAGATCGACTTTCGCTTCTGGTTCATCGCCCTCAAGCTCATGAGCTTGGATCAAGCGAGGGTGTTCCTCGTCTATATAGTCCCATTTACGCTGTACTTTGTGCTCGCGCTCCGCGCGCTTCATAGCCGACTGAGCGTTCGATCGGACACAGTCGCGGCTCAGTACTTCAGCAATATGGCGGCGCTGACGGCTGGGGTGGTTGTATTTCTGGCTGTCGAATACGGCTCACTCATCACGACTCATCACCTGCAGGTGCTGTTCTTCAACGACCCACTGCGGGTCATTATTTCCATCAACTTTGTCCCGCTTCTTAGTACCGTTGCCATCATTGCTACATTCACTTATCGCCGTACAAACAGTTATCTTCCTGGTGCCTTTATCTGCGCGTTAGTGGTGACTTGGTACGTCATCGTCGGCCAGGCGACTCAGGTCGCCTGAGCACAACCGCCACGACAATGCTCTATTTAGGCCAACGGCGGCTGTGTGCTTGGGAGTACCCCGATCGATAGGCGACGCTGGCGATGAGGCGCAATGCGCGGAATTGAGCGCGGATTCAGGACTTGTAGCGCAGAAACGCCAATTTGCAGTGGAGCATGCTATGCATGAGATCCGGATTGACACTGAGAGAAATCGCCTATATGTAACGTTGATCGGCTTCTTTTCGATTGAAGAGGCGACACGCTGCGCCGAAGAGACCATCGAAGCGACCCGCAGACTCAGGAGCGGTTACGATGTCGTTACCGATGTTTCCCAATTCAAAGCGGGGACCCCCGCTGTTGCCGAACAAGCAGAGCGTGTCCAAAGACATTTTCAAGCTTCCGGTGCTCGACAGGGCGTGAGAATCGTCGGAAAAGAAGTCATTACGCAGATGCAGTTCAATCGCACGGCAAGAAGGGCTGGCTACATATCAACCGCAGTCGAGACGCTGGCGGAGGCGGAAATATTCTTGGCCAAGGGATGATTTGATGTGCAAGCCCCCGCACCCTCTATCGGGTGCGCACACTCGGTGCCAGCGATGCTTGGCGCCGCTTCTGTAGGACGAACCACCTCGAACCGAGTATGAGACGCAGGGGAAACTGCTGGGACAATTCCGTTGCGGAATCCTTCTTCAGCAGTTTGAAGAAGGAGCGGATTAAGGAGAAGATTTATAAGAACAGGAGGCTCGCACTGGAAGACATCACCGATTACATCGAGTCGTTCTACAATCCCGAGCGCCGTCATAGCCACTTGGGAGGGATCAGCCCAGACAACTTCGAGGCGACAGTACAGTACTTCGTTCAGCAAGGCGCTGTGTCCACTAAATACTGGGTACTCTAGCCTCCGCAAGGTCGAACTTTGCTTCAAGGCAATCATTCAGCTCCTGTGGAGAGGCGAAATAAGTGGTGCCCTCAGATAAGGACCGTAAGGCCGCACGGCCGGCACCATACTTATGGCAAAGTAGAGCGTCCATCGTTGGCTGAATTCAATCGCACGGTAAAGGGTAAATCCAGAAGCTCACGCTGGCGGCGCGCGGTCGAAGCGATCTCGGACACCGTGCCGGCCCGGCATCCTTCGTCACTTCTCGTGCCAATGGCGAAACTCCGATGGACGGAGACGGAAACGAGCGATGTTACCTGCATGCAAACCGTTCAGCTCAGCTAGAGCCAGGCGTGCAAATTGATCGAGGTCTTCGGTCGCTACCAGGGGTCGGGCGAGCTCGGCGATGGCCTCGGCCGTGGGCCGGATGCGTTGACGTACGCCCTCTGCCACGACCTCCGTCAGCGCATCCCGGTACTTGAGTCGAAAAGCGTCGGGCTCCGGGAGCGAATCGCGCACCGTTTTATATCGGCGCGACGAGCGTTCATAGGCCCACAGATAGACGTCACGTAGGAGTTCCACGCAGTTCAGCTCGTAGATACCAATCAAGCCGTCGATGTAGATCTGTTCTGGGACGTCGATGAACGACAGGGGTAACAGGTTGCTCTTAATGAGAGGGATATTCGCAGCCAGCCGCGATGTGCGTTTGTTGACGTCGACGAAGGGCTGCAAATATGGGAGCTGAACCATAAGGAAGAACGATTGTTCGAAGGGATCGCGGATGACGGCACCCTTGTCGAGCAATTGCACGAATAGCTCCTCGATGAGCTGAGGAATGGCTGTGGGAATGTAGGTGGAAGCGCTGATGGCGATCGGTGTCTCCCGCAGGCGGCCGGTGTTGCGTGGATCGGCAAGCAGATTGTCGGCGAGAAGTGCATGCAGGTTTGTCACGGTATAGCGATTGACGCCCACGTCCTCCGCAGATTCCACCAGCAATTCGATCGCCGCCTTGTGGTTGAGGATCATCTGCGTTTCTTTGATGTCCTTGCCGGGTGCAGCGGTGCCGCGCTCGATGAGCTCTTGGGTATCGAGCAACGAGTACGTGTTGCCCTCCAGGCGGCTCGATGACCAGGAAAGGTCGATGAGGAGACGGTTCAGTATGTCGCGCGCGTAGGTTCCGGCAGGGCGCTGACCCTCGGGGGTGCGGCCGAGCTCGTGGAGATGGTGTCTCAACGTGTCAGACAGGTACGCCGTGTCGTTTGGGACGTAGCGTTCGAGGAATTCGCGTTGGTAGCCGATGGGCGGTCGGTCCGCGATCGGACGACGAACAAGAGCCAGAACTTCCTGCCCTGCGGTTGAAACGGGAACGATGGCGGGGGTCGCGGCCGAGAGCGTTAGCTGACCGGTGTGCGGAATGGCTGAAGCGACGACGACGGGGGTGGCGTTAAATGCAGGAGCGCTGAAGTAGCGTCGTCCCCGGCGGACGCCTTCCGCGCGAACCGCATGTCTGCGAACCCACTGGTCGAGTCGGCGTTGAAGAGAGCGGCGACTCGCCACTTCTTTTAGCAGAGTCTCCAGATCTGCGAGAGTAAGGCCCTCAGGATGACGTCCGAGCGCTGTCGTTACCCTTTCAAGCAGATCGGCCGGAAGACGTTTGGGCATGAGTTTTGGCGCAAGTAACGACTAATGCGCCGTTAGATTAACTCTTTTGGCCCTTAAGGCAAGTAATACGCCAATAAAGTCCTCGCATGGCGCATAAAATGCCTTTCCGAGCCGTAAAACAGAAAACGTGCTCTTTATCCTTGCTCTCAATTTCGCCTGCGAGCCGACCGCCCGCGTCGCGGCTCCCGCGCTGACTATGAATGGTCGTGGCCTGCTGCTCATCCATGCTATGTGTGCGAGCGTCTTGCCAGAGGAAGCAAAAGAGCCCCCGGGTGAGTGCTCGGTCCGTCCGACGATCGCGATGACAACGATATATTGGCCACGCTGAACGGCAAAGATAGCCGGCAGCGCCTTCAGGCGCTCATCGCCGAATGGCTGCGCATGGAGAACCTTGTCGTTCTGACGGCCGCGGCAACATGGGTAACCTCTGGCGGCAAGACTATGGAAGCTCTTGAGCGCGCGGTGTTAGCGACCATCAAAGCGTTGCCGGCCATACCGGGCACTATCAGTTCCAGTATCGACGCGCGCACAGCTACGCTCGGTACCGAAGGCGATGCGAGGTCGCACATAGAGGGACTCGCTCACAGCACTCCGGCGCGTCCCGCCCATGTAGCAACGTAGCTATTGAGGAAAGCAGTGAACTCATCCGTTCCCGGCGGGCGGTTGGAATCCCTCTCTCCCGCCAGAATCTTTTACGGCTGAGGCGCGCGTCCTAGACTCCTAGCAGAGGCTGGCGAAGGTGCTCCAGAGTTCATCGAATGTCCCCTGTTTGGCAAGTTCGCCTTGGACGGTAGCGTTTATTCGGCCGCGCAATAGGACGGCACTCGACATCGACGTGTTGGAGGGGTCTACTTTACGTATGGCGCAGCCATGGAAAGCGACAGGACCGATCGACGCGCAGTCAGTCCATGATCCGAAGACTTCCAAGCACAGCCATAACTTTTCGGGGGCCTTTTTGGGGGCATCGCCAATCCGCGCCCGATAAAAGTCCCATGAATACATAAGATTACGCGCATAATTTGGTGGCTACACGGCCCACCATTTAAGCCAGCATAGTCAAGAACTTACGCAGCACGTGTGTATCGCCCGAAAGTGATGTTGTGCTGTTCAACGGTGTCTGTGCTACTGGCGAACGGAAATCCGTTCATCGGTTCAATTCCCCACTTGCTCGGCGGGTTGAAAGCACCACGACTAACTGTTCATGGCGCGCACCTGGATTGCATGTCTGGCGATGAGTCCATGTCGCCATCCTGCAGCTGCCACCTAGAAAAATGGATGCGAGTTTCGCTCCTCATTCAGCGAAACCGGTCGCGACTACGAATGAGCCCTCGCGACTCGATGCCGCCACTGACCATCGATCACTTTTCGTCGTACGACATGCACAGTCTGGAATTTGCATTGACTGACCATTAGGCGCCGTCGGAAGCAGGTCGCGTTCCGCCATATTTCGCTTTGTATTCGCGACCAAGAACTTCGGCTGCTTGAGCCTCAGCTGTGCTCAGCGTCACCATGACCTTTCCGGCCGCCCTCGGAGCGTCGGCGGCCACATACCACGCGTAGCCCTCGACAGGATTTCTCAGATTGGCATCGACCCGCGTGTCGCTGAGCATCTTACCGAGCATGATTTGTAGGCGGCCTTACATCCGTTGTCAGCGGCGTGAGAGAGCGCCGTAGCGAGCACGAGCCCGCTTATTAGTGTGAAACGCCCTGCACTGATGACACGATTCATGACTCGCTTCGACTTGAAATGAAATGCGAAGGGCCAATGCAATGACATTCAAAGCTCCCTTGTGCTGTCGCTGGTACCGTTAGCTCATCGCTCGACGCGAACGGCGGCAGTGGCGCAGGCGGTTCGAGTACAGCACGCGCTTTTCTTTCGTACATCCTCGACCGCTTAAGCGGCAGCGGGCGAAACCTCGCGCAATGCGCGTTGCGCTGCTTATTTCCGCCACTCGCAAATCGTAGGCGGCCTGAAGATTCAGCCACGACCGCGCATCACCAGCGAAATATCGCGCCAACCGCATGGCTGTATCAGCAGAGATTCCCCGACGCTCACGAACCACATCGATGATCCTTGGTGCGGGTACGCTCAGTGCCGTCGCCAACGCGTTGGCACTCATGCCAAGCGGCTTCAGGAAATCCTCCCTAAGTACCTCGCCCGGGTGAGCCGGCCGCATTCCATTCTTAAACATCTGCGCTGCCGATTTCGGCGTGAATTTCTTAGAAATTCGAGCGTCACAATCGGAGGCACGTGGACATCGCCCACCTCGCAGTCCTTGCCACTGGCGCCCGCTGTGCCTGTGGTGATGACGAACGAGGGTCACACTCCCGCGATGATCTGCATCCACCGCAATCGGAAACAGACTACTCAGGCCCGAGGCGCTCGCTCAACGCAACTATCATTCCGCGGCGCTCGCCGGATGCATCAACTCGGGAAAGCTGCTCCACTGCGCTCGATTCCGGCCGCACACCAACCACAGACCCCCGGCGACTACCAGTAGGACTATAACGGCATACACACTACCCTCTGGCCCCGTCGTACCGCCGCTCCATATCGACGCTCCAACGGGATGACTCGCGAGTAACCGCCCCTGCGATACCGAACCACTGTCGATCACGCCGTACAGATACGCTTCCGCCCAGTTCATCCCGGTATGCATGCCTATCGCCCACCAGAGCGAGCCCGTCAGCCACAGACTGAGACAAAACACGAGGCCGCCAAGGCCCGCGGTAATCAATCCCAGGGGGGATTCGCCCGCGTTGTGGCCGTGCACGGCGCCAAATAATATGGACATAATCAGGGCCGCCCACCAGAAATTGAGGCCGCGCGTCAAAGTGTAGAGCAGATATCCCCGGAAGAGCCCTTCTTCGAAAAACGCCACGAGCAGATCCAGCGCCGCCCACAACGCCGCGTATTTCCATATGGCCGCACCGCTCAACACTCTCCCGTCGAAAACCAATAGATGGGTTGTCCAGAGTGCCCCCACCAGCGCGGATATCGACAGTAGACCGACCGCCAAGCCTAAAAAGAATCTTCTCGCCATTCGGCTATCGGTTAAGCCATAGCTCAAAACCGGACGCTTTTCGATCTTCGACATGACCCATGTGGCAATGAATAGTCCGAGGACCACCGCAGCTTCCCTCGGGATTTGGGTATCCGGCGACACCACATGAATGTCTTCAGCCGGGAAGAAGTGCCCTACCAGCGTGCCGCCTAACGCACTCAAAACCACGACGATCGCCAGGAATATCAGCACGCTCCAGCCTGCCCGCAATCCCTGCTCATTAACAAACAACCCGCGTAGCACGCGCGACTTGGAACCAGTCATACCCGATGTCTCCACTAAATTTTATTTCGCAGCAGTCCGATTAGATCTGCTTCAATCAATGAGGCTATCGGTATAGGGCGGCTAGTTCTTGTACAGAATATGCAAACTGGAACAGGATTAACGCACTAAACGGCGATATACCGCTGGCGTTACTCCAAACTGGCGTAAGAAGCTGCGATTGAGGTGACTCTGGTCCGAAAAGCCGCATTGCATTGCGATCGTCGCACCGCGTTTCGACGTCGCCAGAAGAAGCTGACGCGCCTCTTCCACCCGAAGACGCCGCAGGTACTCAACGGGTGAGCAGCTAAAGTGCCGGCGAAAAGCTCGGGAGAAATGTGCGGGATGTACCCTCATTTCCTCTGCAAGCTGCCGCACTCTCAAGGGACTACTGAACGACTCATGCATGATATTTGTGGCACGGGAGAGCCACTTCGGGCGGAGATTGTTCTTACTCCGCTTCTTCAACACTGCCATCTCAAGGAGCAATGCTTCAACTGCCAAAGACGTGAGATCATCGGGCAGCTGAAATTCGTCATACAATTTATTCGCGAGCGTTACCAGAGGCCCATTCGTTACCGACCAAGGTTCCTTGAACATTGCGCGATCAGTCCAGCGGGAATCCATTTCGACACTCATCAACAAAACCGGCTCAGCCCGAACCCGCTGATAGTGATCCTCCCCGGCCGGATTAAATGTTAGCGTGCCTGGCTGACATACCCGCGTCCTGGAACCGTAATGCTCCTCATAAACGCCAGCGCGAACTAGGCAAAGATAAGCGGACTGATGCGAATGTACGGGCAAGGAATGGCCGGCGGAATACCGCCTGAGCTGCATGTGTATACCGGGAATTTGATTGGACCCAAGCATTTCGCCTAGAAATTCACCGCGGTCAAGTTTCATGTCCAGATCCCCGGTTATTGCAGCTAGCTGGAAAGCCTCAAGAGATTATTCCTCTTGAGGCGCAGTCTAGGGGCCGGCGATTGGCCTGCCAAGCTTGTATAAGGTCGCGAGATCAAGCGCGGCAAGTTCGGTCAGTTCAGTTTGGACATGCTAGTTTGATTGGCATCGAGGGCCGGACTCAAGCAAAGACTGAAATTGGCCGCGTGAGCGATCAGGGCGTTGATGACGTTAATACTTGCCCCTGTCTGGGTCGTTACATGGCGTAAGCGAAGTAAAGCCCATCGTGCGCTGCGCCTTTGTAGGCCATCAGCAATACCTGCGCAATATTGGCAGTATCCACCGGAAATGCCGGGCAACCGGAGAGGCTTATGCCACATGTTGCATAGATATGCGAGATGTAGCATAATATGTTCGTGAAACCGGTAATCTGGATGGGAGCCAGCAGGGATGACGTAAGACGATTTCCGGAAGCCGTGCAGGACTCTCTGGGCTTTGAATTGTACCGGGTCCAATGTGGGTTCGATCCGAAGGATTGGAAGCCAATGACGGGTATCGGTATCGGGGTAAAGGAAATTCGCGTGCGAGACGAAGCCGGAAGTTTTCGAATGATCTATCTCGCGACGCGGCCCGAAGGGGTGTATGTGTTGCACTGTTTCCAGAAGAAGACTCAGAGGACGAACCGTTCGGATTTGGAACTGGCGACGAAGCGATTTAAAGCGATTGCAAGGTGAAGTTATGAGAGTCAAGAAGGTTGCGGACAGTGAACACGGCCCTCGTCACGTGACGCCGGGGGGGCGCAGCGTCTTTTACGATCTTTTCCCTGCCGAGAAAGCGGCCGAGATGGAAATGCGCGCGCAACTGTTGATGGGCTTGGAGCATTGGCTGGAAAAGAGCCGCATGACGCAAGCCGAAGCCGCCAAGCTGCTGGGAGTGACTCAAGCACGCGTGTCGGATCTGAAGCGAGGCAAGATCGACCGATTCAGCATGGACTTGCTGGTACGGTTGGCAGCGCGCGCCGGACTCAAGCCTAAGCTGAAATTCGCAGCGTAAGACGAGCAGTGTTCTCTCTTCCGGTGATGTCCGGAGACAGCCACCTTTTGACGGGGCCTCGCCGGGGGCATCCGCGAAATAGTGGAAATTTATTGTTTTACAAATCAACGGCTTGCGCCGTAGATGTGGTGGCTACAGGCCCACCAATCCAACAGGGTCTTGAACCAGCTTGTGATTTCACTCGAGGATCCAGAGATCCCGGCCAATGGCGGCGTCGCGAACCTGACCCAAGGCTTGTGACTCAAGCTTCGCCGCGCCTCCGCAAGCGTGCCCTGCCAGCAGGCCGCGGAGCTTCATGCCATTAGGCCGTTCCGCCTGAGCAGCAGCAATCAGGTCGTCGCTCAGTTTTCGACTTTCCGCGCGTTCCACTTCGTCATCGCTTGCTGTCCGATCGGTCGACTTTCGGTTCAGGCAACATTCCAATTCGGTGGATAACACGCTGGCCCTTCCGGGTGCCTCTTATGGCAGGTTACCGCGCGTGAATAACGTTGTCGAACAAAAGGGCGGGAAACCCAGGAGAATCAGTGTTGATGTGGGCTTCGGCACAGCAGATTTGTCAGCCAGGAGTCCGCACCCGCTCCGGCGCGCGCATTCGATCGCGTAGCCAGAGCTTCAGCCGCTCGCACGCCGGCGTGATTGCCACGGCGAGTCCCAATGCCGACAGCGCCAGATAAATCGCGTTGCGAGTCGAATCGATGGCCCACGGCGAGAACGCGCGGAACAGGCACAGCGCCGGAAAATGTGTGCAGTAGAGCGGGAAGGTCAGCGAGCCCAGCCAGTGGCCAACTCGCTCCAGCACGCGCGTCGGTACAGCGCGACGCGCGAACCAATTCTGTGCCGCGGCCAGATGCGCCGCAAAGATCAGGGCCACCAGATAGTCGGCAGTCAGATCGCGATTTCGCAGCGAACGGTCCCAGGGAAAGAACAGGCCTAGGTTCAGGCTCGGCAGTCGGTGGCGCAAGTGGGCGCTGCCCAGCAGGGCAAGCGCGGTGACCGGCAGCAGCAGCAGCGCGATTCGCGGCGACACACCAATGCGTGCGCGCCAGCGATAGAGCGCGAAGCCGAGCAGCCAGACCGGCAGCAGCGCGGTGATGGTGCGGCCGGCAGCCGCAAGCAGCACCACTGCCGCGAGCACGCCTAAGCGGCGTGGCACGAACAGCACCAATCCTGCCACAGCGTAGTACGTGGCCTCGAAGCTCAGCGACCAGAACGGGCCGTTGGTGCCGGGCGCGATGCCACCGAAGTGAAACACCTGGTACTCGTTCAAGAAGGCGAGCGAGGCCAGGTATCCGCTCCAGCTCTCGGGCTTCATGAGGACGTTCGGTAGGCGATACAGTCCCGGGTCGTAGTGCATGCCGACCCGATCGCAGACAAATGTCAGCGCCAGGCCGATCAGCACCACCGAGTACAGCCGCGAGATGCGGCTGACCGCATAGCTGCGCGCCGCGCGTTCACGAGTCTCAGTCACATAGCCGATCACGTAGCCGGACAGTACGAAAAACACGGTAACGCTCGGGGTACTGTAAGACCCGAGCGGCCACCAAACCGCATTCTTGGTGAAGGGCTCGGATGCCAGGTGACCGCCCAGAACGCCCAGAGAGGCCAGGAAGCGGATCACATCCAGGTACAGTGATAGCCCGGGCGACATGCCGGCTGTTTATGCCACACGCGACTCGCCCGGCCCAGCCCGCTGCAGTAGCCCCGGTGCCGATTTGCCTCTAATCAAAAATCAGAAAGATGCTCTCTCTTTTTGTAAAAACTTCGAGCGCAGGGCGACCTCGGTATTTGTCCCCAGCGGCGCGTGGTACGGAGCCGTCGTCAAATTAAATCAGGGATTTGCACGGCCATAAGTTCGCCATCGCACCGACTCTCTGCGCGAATTTGGGAGCACTAGAAGCGCTCCGTGAGTTCTGGTTAATGTTTGGAATCGCTTCGCCGATATGTGAACACGGACTGGGCTTGACATGCTGTTCGAGCGCAGTCTGTTGATGTTCCACAGCCACGGCTTTTGACATATTACGGAATCATGGCGAGCACTTTTCACAATCAGGCAGGCGTCCGAAGCAGTGTCTGCCGCGTGCAGCGTGCACCGCCATGAGCGTGGTGGAATCGACGCGCATTCTGATCGTTGACGACAACCGCGCGATTCATAAAGATTTCCGCAAGATTCTGCTCGGCCCCGAACTTGACGAGAATCTCCAGGACCTGGAGAGCACTCTGTTCGGCGAAGCAGCTCCGATCCGCGAGAAGAGCAGTGACTTCCAACTGGACTCCGCCTACCAAGGCGCGGAGGCGCTGGCCCTCGTGCTGCGCTCGCAGGAGGAGCGCCGACCATACTCGTTGGCCTTCGTTGACATGCGGATGCCACCGGGATGGGACGGTCTCGAGACCATCGAGCGGCTGTGGGGCGTGGATCCGGATATCCAGATCGTGATCTGCTCCGCCTACTCCGACCACGACTGGCAGGACTTGATCACGCGTCTCGGGCGCTCCGACAAGCTACTGGTGCTCAAGAAGCCGTTTGAGATGATTGAAGTCCTGCAGTGTGCGCACGCGCTGGCCTCCAAATGGCGCAACGAGCGCGCCTTGCGCGCGCACGTCAATTCGCTCGAGAAGGACGTTACCGACCGCACCCAGGGCCTGGAGACCGCCAACAAGCAGCTTCGACACCTCGCCACTCACGATTCGCTCACCAGTTTGCCGAATCGAGTGCTGCTGGACGATCGCTTGAGTCAGGCCATCGTGCACGCCGCCCGTGCCGGCGCCGGCTTTGCGGTTTGTGTACTCGATCTGGATCGTTTCAAACTCATCAATGATTCATTGGGACATCGCGCCGGCGATGAACTCCTGAAGCACGTGGCCCGACGCCTCACCGGCGTGGTGCGCAGCGTGGATACGGTCGCGCGCCTGGGCGGCGATGAATTTGTGATGATCATTGGCCACGCACGCGGCAAGGCCGATGCCGAACAGGTCGCTCACAAAGTACTGGAGGCGCTGCAGGAGTCGGTGCGCATAGGTGAACTCGACGTGCACATTTCCGCGAGCATCGGTATTGCCTTTTACCCGGGCGACGGCACCAGCATCGAGACCCTGTACGCGCATGCCGATGCCGCGATGTATTGCGCAAAACAGCGCGGCGGATCAAGCGTCGAGTGCTTTACCTCGACCATGGATCTGGCCACCGAAGACAAGGTCAGGTTCGAAGGCGACCTGCACCGTGCGCTCAAGCTGCAGCAATTCGAGCTGCACTATCAACCCAAATACGACGCCACCACCAAGAAAATTCACAGCGTGGAGGCGCTCATCCGCTGGCGCCACCCCGAGCGCGGGCTGGTCTGTCCGGACCAATTCATACCGCTGGCAGAGGAATCGGGACTGATCGTTCCCATCGGCGAGTGGGTACTGCGCGAGGCCTGCCGGCAGGCGCGTGTCTGGCAGGATCTGGGCTTGCCGACGCTGCGCGTCGCCGTGAACATTTCCGCGTTGCAGTTCCGGCGTCTGGATCTGGTGGAGACCGTGCGCCTGGCATTGGCGGACGCGGGGGTTGAAGCGAAGTATCTCGAGATTGAACTCACCGAGACCGCAGTGATGAGTGACCCGGAGGAATCGGTGGCGATTCTGGAACGTCTGAGCCGCATGGGCGTCATCGTTTCGGTCGATGATTTCGGCACCGGCTACTCGAGCATGAGTTACCTGCGCCGTTTTCCGATCGACAAGCTGAAAATCGACCGCAGCTTCATTACCAACGTCATCACATCGGCGGATGACGCCTCCATCGTGCAGGCGATCATCTCGCTGGCCCATGGGCTGCGGCTGAAAGTGGTCGCGGAAGGGGTCGAGAATGCCGAGCAGGTGGCGTTTCTGCAAAACCTCGGCTGCGATCATTACCAGGGTTTCTATTTCAGCCGACCGGTTAACGCGGCTGCATTCGAAGAAATGCTGCGTAGCGGAGACGCCCCGGAGGATGACCTCAACTCACGCAAGCTGGATCGCACACACAGCAGACTCGCGGTTCTGCCACCTATCGGCGTGGTCAAGTAGCCGATCGTGTTGACCGACACCAACGTTTTGCAGCGACTGCGCGCCGGTGAGCCTTTCGGCGCGCGCCAGCTGCTTACTTTGATCCTCGCGTCGATGATCACGCTCACCATCATCGCTGCCATAAGCCTGCGGCAGCCGGTCATGTGGTCGCTGGTCGTCGGCGAAGCACTAATCGCCGCCATCGGCGGATGGCTGTTGCATCAAATGGCACGGCGGGCACAGGCGCTGGGCCAGCGCGAAGCCGAACAGTCGCAGGCATTGCTGGAACGCTTGAGCATCGCGACTCAAGCCGCGGGCATCTACTGCTGGGAACTCGATTGGAGCACCTACGCCATCACCTGGGATGAGAGCAGGCTGCCGGCAGTCGAGGCGGCGGCGGCGTCGCGGCGCCACTTCGGCGTGGAGCTGGGCAGCGATCTATTCAAATGGGTACATCCCGATGATCAACACGCGGGCGGCAACGCCATAACCGAGTCGCTGGCTCGCGGTGAGGACCACGTCTCCTTCCGTTATCGACTGGTGCTGCCTGACCGCTCGATCCGCCACGTGCAGGCGTTTGCCCGCACCTACATCGACGCGGCCGGTAAGCCACAGCGCTCCCTGGGAGTCAGCTGGGATGTCACTCAGGAGGTGGAGGCGGCGGAGCGGGCGGCGCGCGATGCTTCGAAGGAGCGGCAACTGCTCGAGCGACTCAGTGTTGCCAGCCAGGCCGCCGGTCTGCAGTCCTGGGAATACGACTTCAAACGGATGAAGGTTACCTGGCTCGATGTCGGCGTCGAACAGGGGGATCTGACACGCGAAGCCATCGAGGCCGCCGGCGAAGCGCTGTTCGCCCAGATTCTCCCGGAGGATCGCCAGGCTGGCATGGAACTCACCGATGCCGCCACCGCGCGACACGAGCCGATGATGTCCTCGCGCTGCCGACGTCGTGATGCCGACGGCAATTTGCGCTACGTCCAGATCTACCAGCGCTTTATCTACGACGAGAACGGCGAGCGGCTGCGATCGATGGGCGCCGTCCTTGACGTCACGGAATCGTTTCAGCGCCAGGCCGAGCTGGAGGCCCTGTCCATTCGCTTCGGGATTGCGACGCGTGCGGCGCAGGCGGGGGTGTGGGAATGGCAGGAAAAAACTGACGAGCTGTGGTGGAACGACACCTTGTACACCATCTACGGCTGCTCGATGGACACCTTCAAACCGAGCTTTGCCGCGTGCGTCAGCATGATTCATCCGGACGACCTCGCGCTCGCGCAGGCGGCGTGGGATAACGCCCTGCAGGGGTCCAGTCAACTGCAGGTGAAGTTTCGTATCATCCGCTCGGATGGCAGCACGGTGCACCTTGACACGCTGGCGGCGATGGTCATTGACCCCGGCACTTCGGAACGGCGCCTGGTGGGCATCACCCTCGATATCAGCCAGCGGGTCGCGGCCGAGCAGCGTGAACGGTTATTGCAGAGGCAGCTTCGCGATGCCTCGCACCAATCAGGAATGGCCGAGGTTGCAACCGGCGTACTGCACAACGTCGGCAATGTGCTCAACAGCCTGGGCGTCGCCTCCTCAACCGTGCAGGCCAGACTGAAGCTGTCGCAATTCGATCGCGTTGAGAAGGTCGCTGCCATGCTCGAGTCGCACCGCGGTGCTCTGGGCGATTTCCTCGTCAACGACGTGCGCGGCAAACGCCTGCCGGAGTACATCACCGCGCTGGGCGCGCAGCTCAAGAAAGACGCCGAGGGCCTGCAGGAGGAAATCGACGCGATCAACGGTCACGTGCAATACCTGTGCGAAATCGTGCAGGCACAGCAGTCTTTCGCGCGCGTCGGCGGCGCCGAAGAAGCGGTCAACGTGCGCGAGCTGGTGGATACCGCGCTCACACTGAAGGGCCAGGAACTCACTGGCGTGGAGATCAGGCGCGAAATTGCGGAGATGCCGGAAGTGCTGACCGATCGTTACAAGCTGCTGCAGATCATAGTCAATTTCATCGCCAACGCCTGCGATGCCATGGCTGCGAGCGGCTCAAGCGCGCGCCGTATCGTGATCCGCGGGCAACTGCTGCGGGGTGAGCTCGAGATCGCGGTTGAAGACTCGGGCATAGGCATCCCTTCGGATCTGTTGCCGCGCATCTGGGAATTCGGCTTCACCACCAAGGCACACGGTCACGGATTCGGCTTACACAGCAGCGCGGTCGCCGCGCAGCAGCTCGGTGGCACCATCGCCGGTGATAGCGCGGGCCCGGGGCTGGGCTCCTGTTTTCGCGTCACCATACCGGTCATGGCCGCCAGCGATAGCGCCCGCGAAGCGGTGGGCTGAAAGGTCCGCCAGCCAGTAGCTACGCCGTGTTGAATTCCTCGCTGCGCACGGCCGGCAGCGGCAGTGTGGCGGCTGGCTGCGTCGGAATGGCTGGCCGAGAGCTTGTTCATCAGCGGCAGCATCGCGATGGCGATCAGGGTGCAGGCGATGCCGGCGAAACCGAGCTTGTTGAACAGGCTCGTATAGATGGTCAGGGATTCGAGCGGGTTGGTGAGGTTCTCCGGGATATGGGCGAAGTTGGCCACCACGCTGCCCAGGTACTGGGAGAGTACCGGAGGCGACGAAGTAGGCGCCCATCATGAAGCCGCCCATGCGCGCCGGCACATAGCGGGCGATCATGGCCAGTCCCAGTCCGCTCACCAGCAACTCACCCAGCGAATACAGACCATAGCCCCACACCATGATCCACGAGGACACCTGGCCGTTGACCGCCCACCTTGCGCCCACGCCGTAGATGAAGAAGCCGATCGCCACGGCGGCGAAACCCCAGGCGAACTTCGCGGCGATGGATGGATCCTTGCCCAGCCGTCCGAGCGAATTGTAGATGAGCACCAGTACCGGGCTCAGCACCACGATCCAGATCGAATTGAGATTCTGGTACTGCTCGGGGATCCAGGTGAACAGGTGCCAGCCGAAGATGCCGAAATTCAGGTCCACGTTCTTCTGCGCGAACAGGTTCAGCGACGTGGACATCTGCTGGTAGAAGATGAAGAAGAAGATCGTCTGCACCACCAGCACGAAGGCCGCGATCAGACCGGCACGCTCATTGCGATGGCTGCTGCGGATCAGATGCGCAAAGATGCCCAGGATGACCACGCCGGCGGCATAGACGCAGACGCGCGCCACGGTCTGGCTTTGCAGGATGAAGCGCCGACAGCATCACCATGGCGAGGCCGCCGCCCAGCACCGGCGGCCAGGCGCCAGCGCTTGACCGGCGCATCGTCCGCCGGCGAGCCGATGTGCGCCAGAGCACGGCTCATGAACGCGTAGTTGATCATGCCGATGATCAGCCCGATCGAACACACGCCGAAGGCGGTATGCCAACCGGCCGAGTCGCCGTAGCGCGCGCCAACATAGTCGCGAAGCCACGGCGTCAGGGTCATCGAGATCATCGAGCCGATGTTCACCGCCATGTAGTAGATGGTGAATGCGCTGTCGATCTTGCGTGTCGTCGCCCTCGTAGATCTTGCGTACCAGGTTGCCGGAGTTGGGCTTGAACAAGCCGTTGCCGACGATGATCACCCCGAGCGCCAGATACAGGAAATAGGGGTTGTCGGTGGGCAGCCACAGCAGCGCGTAACCGAAGGCCAGCACGAATGCGCCGATCCGCATGGTGCGGCGCGTGCCGATCAGCTTGTCGCCGATCCAGCCGCCGATGGCCGGTGTGGCATAGATCAGCGCCGCCGCGGCGCCGAATACCAGGTTGGCCCGGGTGTCGACGAAGCCGAGCTTCTTGATCATGTAGGTGACCATCAGCACCTGCATGCCGTAGAAGCCGAAGCGCTCCCACATTTCGATCAGGAAGACGGTAGTGAAAGCAGCGCGTCTGGGACGCTGGCGGGCTCGGATTTTCCATATTGTCTACCTGCGCCGTGTGCGATCCCCGGACTCTATCAGGATTGCCCTGAAGTCATTGACGTTGGTGAGAGTGGGGCCGGTCACTACCGAATCGCCCAGTGCCCGAAAAAAACCGTGGCCATCGTTGCGCTCAAGACTGGCGCGCGCGTCGATGCCGCGTGCGCGCGCGCGCAAGAGCGTGTCGGGCGCAAGATAGGCACCGGCAATCTCCTCCGATCCGTCGACGCCATCGGTGTCCCCGGCAATGGCGTGGATGTGCTGATGGCCGTTCAGCGCCACGCCGAGTGACAACAGGAATTCCACATTGCGGCCACCCCGGCCGTCGCCGCGCACGGTAACCGTGGTCTCACCTCCGGAAAGCAGTACGCACGGGGGTGCTGCGGGCTGACCGGCCGCCGCGACCTGCAATGCGATGGCGGCCAGAACCTTGCCGACTTCACGCGCCTCTCCCTCGAGTCTATCGCTGAGTATCAGCGGCTGCACGCCGTGGTCGCGCGCCACTTTCGCGGCGGCTTGCAGCGCCATTTGTGGCGTTGCGATCAAGTGCGTTTCGATGCCTTGCAGGCGCGGATCATCCGGCTTGATCGATTCGCCGCGACCGCTGGTGAGGGCTTGCCTCACGTCAGCAGGCAACTCGATCCGGTAGCGCTCGAGAATGCTCAAAGCATCCGCGCACGTGGTCGGGTCACCGACCGTCGGCCCGGAGGCAATATCTATGGGATCATCGCCGGGCACATCGGATATCAGCAGCGTCACGACTTTCGCCGGGAAGCAGCTGGCGGCGAGCCGCCCGCCCTTGATTGCCGATAGATGACGGCGGATGCAGTTCATCTCGCCGATGCTGGCGCCAGACTTCAATAACGCCCGGCTCAGCTGTTGCTTGTGATCCAGCGTCAGACCGTCCAGCGGCAGCGCCAGCAGTGACGAGCCGCCGCCGGAAATGAGTACCAGCACCAGATCATCGGCCGCCAACCCTTGAACGCTGTCGCGAATGCGCGTGGCCGCTTGCACGCTCGACGAATCGGGCACCGGATGCGCCGCCTCGATAATCTCAATGCGCCGGCAGTCGACCGCATAGCCGCTGCGCGTGACCACCAGCCCCGACAAAGGACCGGCCCAGTGGTCCTCAACCGCCCGCGCCATGGCGGCGGAGGCTTTGCCGGCGCCGATCACCACCAGCCGGCCGCGGGGCGGCGATGGCAGGTACGACTGAATGTGACGGGCCGGTTGCGCGGAATTGATCGCCGCGTCGAACAGGCGCCGCAGCAGTGCGCGCGGATCAAATCCCGCGTTCACGCCAGTGTATTCGCCAGCGAGCCAATCCCATCGATGGTCACCTCGACACTGGAGCCATCGGGCATCGAACCCACGCCAAGGGAGGTTCCGCACGCAATCACATCGCCGGGCAGCAGCGACATATCGCGGGAAATCAGGCTCACCAGTTCTTGCGGCGCAAATATCATGTCGGACAACGCGTAGCGTTGACGTTCAGTGCCGTCCAGGCGCGTCACCACGCTCGCCGCACGCCAGTCCAGATCCGTCACGATCGCCGGACCAAGGCTGCCGAACGTATCGTAGCCCTTGGCGCGGCACCACTGAGTGAAGTCGGCGTTCTCATTCAATACACCTATGGCGGTGACATCGTTGACGCAGGTGTAGCCGAAGACGTAGTCGTTCGCTTCCGCTGCCGATACATTATGGCATCGGCGTGCGATGACGATACCGAGTTCCCCTTCGAAGGCGATCTTGCCGCGGTAGTCGAACGGGCGTTCGATCTGCTGACCGGTGCCGAGGACGCAAGTTCCGGGTTTGATCAGATACAGCGGATGGTTGGGCGCCGGTTTGCCGATTTTTGCCGCCAGAGCGTGAAAGTTATTCCACAGGGCGATGATTTTCGACGGCGCGCACGGCGCCAGCATGCTCAAAGTGCCGGCGGCATGCATGGCTGCGGTCGGCCGCGGGCAATCGAACATGTCGCCGGAATACTCGACCACGCGCCCGGCCTCTCGTGCACCGAAGCCAATGTGCCCGGCCGCGGATTGAAACCGCACCCAGCTCGTCAATGGCTGGTCACCAGGTTTCGCGGCTGCCCGGCGGCCCAGGCATCAATGTTGTCCATGAGCTGATCGGCAAGGATCTGCATGGCGCCTGAGGAGGCCCAGGCCACGTGCGGTGTCAGGATGAAGTTAGGCGTACGCACCTCGAGCAGCGGATGGCCGCCGGTGGGTGGCTCGACGGTCAGCACATCAAATCCGGCGCCGGCGATCGAGCGCTCCTGCAGTGCCTGGATCAGCGCTTGCTCATCGACCAGACCGCCGCGGGCAGTATTGATCAGCAGGGCCGTGGGCTTCATCGACCGCAACTGCGCGGCACCGATAAGATTGCGGGTGGCCGGCGTGAGCGGGCAGTGCAGAGTGATGACATCGGAGGTGGCCAGAAGCTCCGCCATGGGCACGAACTCGCCGGGGACGTCGAGCTGATCCGGATGCGCGGCGTAAATCGCGCGCATGCCGAACGCCTGGCCAAGCGCCGCCATCGATTGCCCAATGGCTCCCTCGCCGATGATTCCGAGCGTGCCACCGTGCAGATCGAGAATGTCATGGCCAAAGAAGCAGAACTGCTGCGATCGCTGCCAGGCACCATGCAACACGTCCTCACGATAAGCGATCATATTGCGGCGCAACGCCAGGATCATCGCAAAAGCGTGCTCGGGAACCGAGTGGACGGCGTAGTTGCGGATATTGCTGACCGCGATGGCGTGGGCATTGCAGTAGGCAATATCAATGACGTCGTAACCGGTGGCAGCCACCGCGATCAGCCGCAGACCGGGAAGCTGCTTCAGGACATCGGCGCGCAGCGGCACCTTGTTGGTAATGGCGACATCCGCGCCCTGCAGCCGCGCGACCACCTCGCCGGGGGCACTGGCCGCGTGCTCCTCGTAGGTTGCCTCGCATCGCGGCTGGCGCACGTTTGCCGCCAGCGAGGCGCGATCCAGAAACACCACGCGATGGCTCATTTGCCGCTCGCGGATTTGGCCGGCGCGTTGCGTTGCCAGTAATCGGCGGCCGCGGCCACGCCGCTGCCGGGGGCGATTTTCATGCCGCAGTCGACCATGGACATCTCGCAACCGGCCAATGCCCCCATCAGCATCAACTCGTTGCAATCTCCCAGGTGGCCGATGCGGAACAGCTTGCCGGCCATGCGCGCGAGCCCCGCGCCCAGCGCGAGGTTATAGCGCTTGAAGGCGCGCGTGATGATGTCTGCGCCATTGATGCCTTCGGTAACCATGACGGCCGACACCGTATCGGAATACCACTTGGGATCCGTGGCACACAGTTTCAGCTTCCAGCCGTTGACGATGGCGGCGCGCACACCACCGGCGAGATAGGCGTGCCGATTGAACACGTTCGCCAGCCCTTCCTCCGCGAGCATCTTGAGCGACTCGCGCAGTCCGTACAGCATCGGAATCGATGGCGTATAGGGAAAGTAGCCGTTGGCATTGCTGGTGGCCATATCGCCATAGTCAAAATAGCAGCGCCGTCCCTTGGCCAGCTTCGCCGCGGCCAGCGCCTTCTGGCTCACGCAGGTGATGCCCATGCCGGCGGGCAGCATCAGCCCCTTCTGTGAACCGCTGACACAAACGTCCACCTGCCATTCATCCATGCGAAAATCGATGCTGGCCAGAGCACTGACGGCATCAACGAACAGCAGGGCCGGGTGCTTCGCGGCGTCCATAGCCTTGCGTATCGCCGCCACATCGCTGGTGACACCGGTGGCGGTCTCGTTATGGCACAGCAACACGGCCTTGATCGAATGCGAGCGATCAGCCTCGAGTGCTGCCTGATAGCGTTCCACCGGCGCGCCTTCGCCCCATTGCACCTCAAGCACTTCCACCTCGAGACCGAGCCGCCGGCACATGTCGATCCAGAGGAAGCTGAATTGGCCGTAGTTCGCGGTCAATACGCGATCGCCCGGACTGAGACAGTTGGTGACCGCCGCTTCCCAGCAGCCTGTCCCGGACGAGGGAAAGATGAACGGCGAGGCTTGAGAGGTTTTGAATACGGTTTTGAGGCCGCTCAGGCACTCCAGCGCCAGCGCTGGAAAAGCGCTGGAACGGTGGTCCTCCATCGGTACCGCCATCGCACGCATAATACGATCCGGCACATTGGTCGGTCCGGGAACGAACAGGAAGTTGCGCCCTGCCATGTGAGCATCCCTAGGTTTGATTGAAAAACTGCCGCCGTACCGCGGCTCTATTCCAGAAAGTCGCAGTAGCGATCGACGTGCGCGGCCAGATCGAGAGTATGTTGGCGCGAGAGCCGCTCGGCCAGCTCGGTGTCGCGCCGCTCGAGCGCCTCGACAATCTTCAGATGGTCGATGATCGAACGCGCCGCGCGATCGTTCTGCGTGATAGTCGCGCGGCGAATGGCGCGCACGTGTAGAAACAGATTTCGTGTGGCATCCTCGATCAGCTGGGATCCGCCCAGGCGGATCACCGCCTGATGAAACGCGATGTTAACGTCCGAGTATTCGCCGATATGTTCCGAGGGCGGCGAGCTCTCGAATTCATCGAACAGATGCCGCAACTTCGCGATCTCCGAATCTGGCGCGTGCAGGGTCGCCAGACGCGCGGCCATGCTTTCCAGCGCCGCCCACATCTGTACCATCTCGACGATCTGGCGCTTGGTCTTGCGCACGATGAAGATGCCGCGTCGCGGCACGGTACGCAGAAACCCCTCCTGCTCGAGAATCGACAGCGCTTCCCGCACCGGCGTGCGGCTCACACCCAGAGCCTTCATGAGCTGGCGTTCGTCCAGCCGCAGCTCGTGAGCCGGGTCGTAGATATCGGCATCGGTAATGGCGCTCTTGAGGAGCGTGTAGGCCTGGTCGCGCAGGCTGGTCGAATTCAGCGGCGCCAGCGCCAGGCGCACGGGCCGTTCATTGCGCTGCACCGCCGATGATCCCAGTTCAATGGGCTGGCGTTCCGCGCCTTCGACCAGCGCATCCATGAAGTTCGTTTCCGTCACGGGAAATACTTATATCGTGCCGTAGAGAATTAAATATATCAGATTTGCAGTACCTGGCAGAGCCATCTTGGTGCATTGAGTCAAAACAGTCGGTTTTTGTCCCGGCACCGAGTGCCTTAAGTAACGCACTGCGCTGTTCTTGTCATTCGTTGACATACGGTGATATATCACATATGGTCGAAAACAATGGGCTGACTGCCGTTGCACCGGAGGCAAAGTCGGCTCAATGAACAATGAAAAATACGGTGCCGGTTCTTGGACTAGTTAGGGGGACGGACATGGATACATCGGGACGGGCGAGCACCTCGCCCTTTGCCAATCCGTGGGTGCAACTCGTGATTGGCGTGATCTGCATGGCGTCGGTTGCGAATCTGCAATACGGTTGGACGTTGTTTGTGAATCCGATCGATGCCAAGTTTCACTGGGGACGCCCAGCGATCCAGGTGGCGTTTTCCATATTTGTTCTGATTGAGACGTGGCTGGTGCCGGTCGAAGGCTACCTGGTCGATCGTTTCGGTCCGCGTTGGGTGGTGCTCGGGGGCGGCGTTCTGGTGGCCATCGCCTGGGGCATCAATTCCTCCGCCAGTACGCTGAGTGTGCTGTACGCGGCCGCGGCGATCGGCGGCATCGGCACGGGCTGCGTGTACGGCACCTGCGTCGGCAATGCGCTCAAGTGGTTTCCCGGACGCCGCGGCCTGGCGGCGGGCATCACCGCCTCCGGCTTTGGCGCCGGGGCAGCACTGACGATCATTCCGATTTCCAAGATGATCAATACCGACGGCTATCAGCACGCGTTTCTGTTTTTCGGAATACTGCAGGGCGCGATCGTATTTGTGATGGCGTGGGGCTTGCTGGCTGCGCCGCGTCAGACCCTGGTCGCAGCGCCACGCCCGAACCAGACCAGTCACGGCTACACGCCGGCGGAAGTACTGCGCAGTCCGGTCTTCTATGTCATGTACCTGATGTTTGTGTTGGTGGCCGCGGGCGGATTGATGATGGCAGCCAGCATGGCGCCCATCGCCAAGGACTTCAGGATCGAAAAGGTCCCGGTGGCGTTAATGGGATTGATGATGCCGGCATTGGCCTTTGCGCTGTTCCTGAACCGGATCCTCGATGGCCTCGGGCGACCGTTCTTCGGCTGGGTTTCGGATCATATCGGCCGCGAAAACACCATGGCGATCGCGTTCCTCATCGGCGCCGCCGCGTTGTTTACGCTCAGCCGCGCCGGTTCCGACCCGGTGCTCTACGTATTGGTTACCGGTCTGTACTTCTGCGTGTTTGGCGAGATCTACAGCCTGTTTCCCGCGACCCAGGGAGACACCTTCGGCGCGCGTTATGCCGCCGCCAACGCCGGCATGCTGTACACGGCCAAGGGCGCGGGATCGTTGTTGGTGCCGTTCGCGGCGGCCCTGGCCCTGGCCAAGGGCTGGGCCTGCGTGTTCGAGGTCGCCATGGGTTTCAACATCCTGGCTGCGCTGATTGGACTGTTTGTCCTCAAGCCGATGCGCGCGCGGCACTTTGCCGCCAGCCGCGCCCAGTTTGCAGACGAGCATGGTGTCACGGCGAAGCCCCCATTGAGTGTCTGAGTTCCGGTCTCTCCCAGTTGGAGGCAGCATGAAAGCCGTCCCGAGCGCGTCCGCCACGGCGCCGATCGTAACCACCGCGGAAGATACACTGCGCGCCAAGAGCCTTGACGCCGCCGTCATCTCCGGCGGCCACCTGGTCGCCAAGGCGCTCAAGAACGAAGGTGTCGATACCATCTTCACCCTGTGCGGTGGCCACATCATCGACATCTACGATGGCTGCGTCGACGAGGGCATCCGCATCATCGATGTCCGCCACGAGCAGGTGGCCGCGCATGCCGCGGACGGCTACGCACGACAGACCGGCAGACTGGGCTGCGTCGTGACCACCGCCGGTCCGGGCTGCACCAACGCCGTAACCGGGGTCGCGACGGCATTCCGCTCCGAGAGCCCGATACTTCACATCGGCGGCCAGGGCGCGCTGACGCAACACAAGATGGGCTCGCTGCAGGACTTGCCGCACGTCGACCTGATGACGCCGATCACCAAGTTTGCGGCCAGCGTGCCGAGCACCGAGCGGATCGCCGACATGATCGCGATGGCGGCGCGCGAAGCGTTCAATGGCGCTCCAGGCCCGTCGTACCTCGAAATTCCGCGCGACGTGCTGGATCGCGAGATCGATGTTACCAAGGCCATCATTCCCCAGCGCGGTAAATACCGCGCCTCGACCAAGTCGATCGGCGACCCGCGCGACATCGAAAAACTGGCGGACATTCTGCTGGACTCGGAACGCCCGGCAATTCTCTATGGCCAGCAGGTGTGGAGCGCACGCGGCCACCTGGAGGCCGTTGCGCTGCTGCGCGGCCTCGACATACCGGGCTATTTCAACGGTGGCAGTCGCGGGCTGCTGCCCCCGGGCGATCCGCATCATTTTGATCGCACGCGCAGCGAGGCGTTCGCCAACGCCGATGTGATTGTCATCGTCGGCACGCCTTTCGACTTTCGCATGGGATATGGCAAGCGCATCAACAAGAGTCTGACGCTGGTGCAGATCGACATGGACTACCGCACGGTGGGCAAGAATCGCGACATCTCGCTGGGACTGGTGGGCGATCCGGGCGCGATCCTCAGTGCCGTGCTACAGGCCGCCAGCGGCCGGCTCAAGGGCGCGCAGCGCCAGGCGCGCAAGCAGTGGATGAAGCAGCTGTCGGATTCCGAAGCCGCGGCAACCGAAAAACTGATGCCGTTGTTCAAGTCCAATAACACTCCGATCCATCCCTATCGGGTGGCCTACGAGCTCAATGAATTCCTGGCCGAGAACACCATCTACATTGGCGATGGCGGCGATGTGGTCACGATCTCCGCCCAAGCCGTGCGACCGCGCCGCCCGGGGCAATGGATGGATCCCGGGGCGCTCGGCTCGCTCGGCGTGGGAACGGGATTTGCCATTGCGGCGGGACTGGCGAATCCGGACAAGGAGGTGTTGTGCTACTACGGCGACGGTTCCTTTGGCATGACCGCCTTCGACATGGAAACAGCCAATCGCTTCGGCGTGCCTTACATCGCGGTGATCGGCAACAACTCGGCGATGAATCAGATTCGCTACGGGCAGTTGGCGAAGTACGGTGAGCAGCGCGGCAATGTCGGCAATCTACTCGGCGACGTGCCGTTTGGCCGATTCGCCGAAATGCTGGGCGGTTACGGCGAGGAAGTGCGCGACCCGG
Organism: uncultured Gammaproteobacteria bacterium; assembly: GCA_963735775.1. Taxonomy (GTDB): domain Bacteria; phylum Pseudomonadota; class Gammaproteobacteria; order Steroidobacterales; family Steroidobacteraceae; genus FEN-1191. Next base: position 731,387 of record CAVTMG010000002.1, read on the forward strand.
CGCAGATCGCCCCGGCGCTGGCGCGCGCGCGCGCGTCGGTGCAGCGGCTGCGCCGGTCGGCGGTCATCAACATCTGGGTAGATCCGCGCGAGTACGCACCGGGCACCAAGAATCAGACCATGTACAAGTGACGGCCCCGCGGAGACCAGAATGGCTAAAGCGTTGGATGGTGTTCGAATCCTGGATTTTACCCACGTGCAGTCGGGTCCTACCTGTACTCAGCTGCTGGCGTGGTTCGGTGCTGACGTCATCAAGGTGGAACGGGCCGGCAGCGGCGATGTCACCCGCGAACAGCTGCGCGATATCCCGGATGTCGACAGCTTGTATTTCACCATGCTCAATCACAACAAGCGCTCGATCACACTCAACAGCAAGAGCGAGGGTGGCAAGCGCATCCTCGAGAAACTGGTCAAGAGCTGCGATGTGCTGGTCGAGAACTTCGCGCCCGGTGCATTGGATCGCATGGGCTTCACCTGGGAACGCATCCAGCAACTCAACCCGCGCATGATCGTCGCTTCGGTGAAAGGCTTCGGCCCGGGTCCCTATGCGGACTGCAAGGTCTATGAAAATGTCGCCCAGTGCGCCGGCGGGGCCGCTTCCACCACGGGCTTCGACGATGGTCCGCCGCTGGTCACGGGCGCGCAGATCGGCGATAGCGGCACCGGACTGCATCTGGCGTTGGGTATCGTGGCGGCGCTTTATCAGCGCAATGCCACCGGGCGCGGGCAGAAAGTCCTGGCCGCAATGCAGGATGGCGTGCTGAACCTATGCCGCGTGAAGCTGCGCGACCAGCAGCGCCTGACGCGCACTGGCGTCATGCAGGAATACCCGCAGTATCCGCACGGCAACTTCGGCAGCGCGGTACCGCGCGCCGGCAATGCCTCCGGCGGCGGCCAGCCGGGCTCGATCGTCAAGTGCAAGGGCTGGGAGAGCGATCCGAACGCTTATCTGTATTTCATCACCCAGGCGCCGGTGTGGAAGCAGATCTGCGCCGTGATTGGCAAGGAGCAATGGATCACCGATCCCGACTATGCGACCCCCAGCGCGCGTCTGCCGCGATTGAAGGAGGTGTTCGCGGCGATCGAGGCCTGGACTGTCACCAAGACCAAATTCGAGGCGATGGATCTGCTCAATCAGCACGATATTCCCTGCGGCCCAATCCTGTCGATGAAGGAACTGGCCGAGGAGCCCTCGCTGCGCGCCACCGGCACCATCGTCGAGGTCGATCATCCCGGTCGCGGCAAATACCTCACGGTTGGAAATCCGATCAAGCTGAGTGACAGCCCGACGGAGGTGCAGCGTGCGCCGCTGCTTGGTGAGCACACCGATGAGGTTCTCGCCGAGATCGGCTACGGCGCGGTAGAGATTGCTGCGTTTCGTGCCGAGAAGACCATCTGATGTCGCGCACGGCGGCAAACCGCGCGGCGGCCGGCGCCAACGATGATCGCAGCGCGGTTCGAACAGTCCTCGATGAAGCCAGGGCGTCGCAGCGCCAGGCTCTGACGGCGCCCGAAGCACGCATTGTTTGCGAGGCCTACGGAATCGTCATACCGAAGGAAGGTCTGGCAACCGACGCCGCAAGCGCCGCCGCCATCGCCGACCGCATCGGTTACCCGGTGGTCATGAAGATCGTATCGCCGGACATTTTGCACAAGACCGAAGCCGGTGGCGTATTGGTAGGCCTCAAGACATCGGATCAGGTCGCCCAGGGCTTTGCCACGATCCTCAACCACGTGCGCGAGCACAACCGCAACGCGCGGATCCTGGGTGTGCAGATCCAGCAGATGCTGCTGGGCGGACAGGAAGTCATCATTGGCGCTGTGACCGATCCGGCGTTTGGCAAGCTGGTGGCGTTCGGGCTCGGCGGTATCCTGGTGGAGGTGTTGAAGGACATTACCTTCCGCCTGGCGCCAGTTTCACGCGCAGAGGCGCTATCCATGCTCGACGGCATTGCCGCGGCCGAGATCCTGCGCGGCGTGCGCGGGGCCGCGGCGGTGGACCGCGACGCGTTGGCTTCCATGATCGAGCGGGTCGGCGCATTGGTGTCGGATTTTCCCGAGATATCGGAGCTCGATCTCAATCCGGTATTTGCCAGCGAGCACGCAGCGATCGCCGCCGACGTGCGCGTGGTGCTCGATTTCAATCCCGCCCCACGGCGCGATCGGCTTAGCCATGAGCTGATCGTCCGGCAGATGAACCGCATCATGAAACCCGACGCGGTGGCGGTCATCGGTGCGTCGGCCGAAGCCGGCAAGATCGGCAATTCGGTCATGAAGAACCTCATCAACGGCGGCTACCAGGGCGCGATCTATCCGATTCATCCCAGCGCGCTGGAGATCATGGGCAGGAAGGCCTACAAAAGCGTCAAGGATGTCCCCGGTGACATCGACGTCGCGGTGTTCGCCATACCTGCAAGGATCGTTGCCCAGGCGCTGATCGAGGTGGGCGAGAAGAAAATAGCCGGCGCGGTGCTGATCCCGTCCGGCTTTGCCGAAACCGGCAACGTCGACGGCCAGAACGAGTTGGTCGAGATCGGCCGCAAATACGGCGTACGGCTCATGGGGCCGAACATCTACGGCTTCTATTACACACCCAAAAACCTGTGCGCGACCTTCTGCACCGCCTACGACGTCAAGGGCAAGGCGGCGCTGTCGTCCCAGTCCGGCGGCATCGGCATGGCCATCATCGGCTTTTCACGCTCAGCCGGGATGGGTGTCTCGGCCATCGTCGGCCTCGGCAACAAGTCGGACATCGATGAAGATGACCTGCTTACCTTCTTCGAGCAGGACGACAACACCCAGATCATCGCGCAGCATTGCGAGGATCTTAAGGACGGCCGCGCCTTTGCCGAAGTGGCCAAGCGGGTATCGAAGAAGAAGCCGATCGTGGTGCTCAAGGCCGGCCGCACCAGCATGGGGGCGCGCGCAGCCAGCTCGCACACCGGTGCGCTCGCCGGCAACGACAAGATCTATGAGGACGTGTTCAAGCAATCGGGCGTGATTCGCGCGCGTTCGCTGCGCGATCTGCTGGAATTCGCGCGCGGTATTCCGGTGCTGCCGACCCCCAGGGGCAACAACGTGCTCATCATCACCGGCGCCGGCGGTTCAGGCGTGCTGCTGTCGGATGCCTGCGTCGACAATGATTTATCGCTGATGGCGATGCCTCCCGACCTCGATGCGGCCTTTCGCAAATTCATTCCGCCGTTTGGCGCCGCCGGCAACCCGGTCGACATCACCGGCGGCGAGCCGCCCACGACCTATCAAAATACCGTGCGCCTGGGTTTGGAAGATGCGCGTATCCACGCCCTGATACTGGGCTACTGGCACACGATCATTACGCCGCCCATGGTGTTTGCGCGGCTGATGGTTGAGGTGGTGCAGGACATGCGCGCCAAGGGCATCGAAAAGCCAGTGGTGGTCTCGCTGGCGGGCGACATCGAGGTCGAGGAGGCCGCGGAATACCTGTATCAACACGGTATTCCCGCCTATGCCTATTCAACGGAAATTCCAGTCGCCGTTCTGGGCGCCAAATACCGCTGGGCGCGCGGCGCCGGGCTGATTCCCCCGCAATAGGGAGTCCATGAGCAAATAAAGATCGAATTCGAGTGCTGAACAGCAACGACTACGTAAGGGGGAATTCATCATGTTTATTCGCGACACGGTCAGGCCTGTGTTCCTCGCGCTGGCGGCGAGCACGGCTATCATCGGCTATTCCAGCGGCGCGTACGCCGACGACGCACAGGACAATGCCGCCCTGAAGGAGCAGATGCGCATCATGATGCAGCGCATCGATGACCTCACCAAGCAGGTGCAGGAATTGTCCAAAAAGCAGGAGCAGCCGCCTCCGGTGGTTGCTGCGCCACCGCCTGCGCCCGCCGGCAGCGCAGCGGGCGCGGCCGCCGTGGTAGCGGCACCGGCACCGGCGGAGCCGAAATTCGACGCCTTCATGAAGGACTTCAAGGCGACGGGGGGAGAGCCCAAACTGGCGGCATTCCTGAAGGGCTTCTACGGCACGCTCGATGTGTCGTACGACTACACCACCAAGGGGATCAATGGCCTGACTGCCTACAGTTACAGCCTCGTTGATCCGACCAACCCGAACTCCGGGTACGTTAACAATGGTCCCAAAGGTCAGCAGCAGGTCGGACGCCTGGGCTACATGCCGGCGCTGTCGACCAACAAGTCGCAGATCGGCTACCGCTTTTCGCACGCGATCGACGATACCGGTGTGAACTTCCTGGTCCAGGTCGAGACCGCACTGGCGATCACGGCCTCGCCGGGGCTCAAGACCTCTTCGACCCAGCAGTCCAATGTGGTCAACGGTGCGATCGGCCTCGGCGACACCTTCGTCGGCCTGGAAGACAAGGGCTGGGGCAAGATCAAATTCGGTACCACCTACTCGCCGTATAAGAAGTCCACCGACCGCATGAATCCATTCTCAGGCATGCTCGGTGATTATGGCGTCATCATGGGCAATAGCGGCGGCGATAACCGTGTTGAATTCGGTACCCGCCTCGACCATTCACTCTGGTATGAGTCACCTGTTATTGCCAACGTGTTCAGTTTCGACGTGCTGTGGTCGCCCGGGGCGAACCGTACGTTCGACAACGTCATTCAGTCGGCCGGCTCTCCCGACTGTACCGGCGGCAATGAGCCCGGCAGCGGCAACCTGCTGCTCAACTGCGACGATGGCGGCTTCGGTGACGCCTATAGTATCGACCTGAAAGTCGAAACCGGTGGCTTCTACGGCACGATTGCCTATGAGCGGCATCGCGATGTGAATCGCAACAGTGATGGTATCGGCGCCAATAGTCCCACCTACGGCTACCTGGTCTCGGTCGGCAGCCCGCTCATCGATTTCAACACGTTTAACACCATCGCGGCGGAATTCCCGGGCTATGCGAGCGTGGCGTCTCCGCCTTATCTGACCGACATTGCCGATGAGTCGGCGTTCAAGGTGGGCGCGCAATACGTGTTTCCGTTCGGCTTGACCGCCAGCGCCATTTGGGAACAGTTGCATCGCTACCTGCCGCAGGATCTCGAGTTTCAGAACGAGCGGCAGCGCGACGGCACCTGGGTGGCTCTCACCCAGACCTTCGGTTCGCGGGACAACGTCAGCGCCGGCTGGGCGCACGCTGGCAGAACCCCGGGAGATCCGGGCGGCCAGCACAATTACGACCCATTGAACACGGACGACACCGCCGACATGTTCACGCTGGCCTGGAAGCACAAGTTCGACAAGCAGTTCTATTGGTATATCGATAGCGCGCTGACCCTCAATCACGGCAATGCGCACTACGATATCGGTGCCGGTGGTCGTGGCCTCACGACTGACTGTCATGACGGCACCAACACCGTCATCGTCGATGGCAGCTCGGCAGGTCCCACGACCTGGGGCGGCTGCCGCATCATGGGCTTCTCGACTGGCATGGATTACAAGTTCTGAATGCAGATCGATGAACGCAGCAGCTCACGGTGGCGGCACGCCGCCGCCGCCGTGGGCCCGCGGGAGCAGCAGCGATTGAGGCGTGAACTGTGAAAATTGCCATCGTTGGAGCGGGTGCCATCGGTGCCTTCGTCGGGCTGCGGCTGGCGCTCGCCGAACAGGAGGTCACATTCATCGCCCGCGGTGCGAATCTCGAGGCGCTGCGGGCCCGCGGTGTGCGGCTCGTGGCCGCCGATCGCAGTGAGGAATCGGCGCCCAAAGTACGGGCCACGGCTGACTATGCTGAAGCGGGCCCACAGGATATGGTGATCCTCGCGGTCAAGGCGCATCAGGTCGAGGCGGTCGCACCGCAGGTGCCAAAACTGTTCGGCCCCGAGACGATCGTCGTGACGATGCAGAACGGCATACCTTACTGGTATTTTTTTCAGCACGCCGGCGAACTGGCCGGAACCCGGATTAAGAGCGTGGATCCGACCGGCCTGATCAGCCGCAATATTCCGGAGCAGCGCGTGGTCGGCTGTGTGGTGTATCCGGCCGCGGAGCTGGTGGCGCCAGGGGTAGTACAACATATCGAGGGTGACCGCTTTCCGGTGGGCGAACCGGACGGCAGCACCAGCGAGCGCGTAGCGCGCGTATCGCAATGCTTCGAGGCCGCCGGACTGCGATCGCCGATACTGCCCGACATCCGTTCGGAGATCTGGTTGAAGTTGTGGGGCAACCTGTCTTTCAATCCGATCAGCGCGCTCTCGCGCGCAACGCTGGCCGGCATCTGTCAGTACCCGCCCAGTCGCGCCCTGGCCGTGGCGATGATGACCGAGGCGCAAACCGTCGCCAACAAACTCGGCGCGACATTTCGTGTGCCGCTGGAAAAGCGCGTCGCCGGTGCCGAACGTGTGGGCGAGCACAAGACCTCAATGCTTCAGGACGTCGAGGCCGGGCGGCCGCTCGAGATTGATGCTTTGCTGGGTTCGGTGGTGGAACTGGCGCGATTGACCGATACCCCGAGCCCGTGCCTGGATACGGTGTTTGCGCTGACCAAACTGCTGGCCAAGACCCTGGAGGAATCGCGCAGTTGACCGCCCAGGAGGACGCGGGTCCATGGAATCCCGGCGTCAGCTCACCGGTGCCTGCAGAGCTTCGCCATCGGTGCACTATTTTCCAGACCGACAACGCTTTCACCAGCGTCGCCACGGCCGATGAGCTGCATGATCTCACCGGCATACCGGCCACCGAGCTGGTCGCGTTTCGACCGCAGCGTCTCGCCCTGCACGAACTGCTGATCCGCGTCACCGCCGATTTTGCGGTCGCGGACGGCTCGCGCATCGAGGATCTCGGCATCAACTTTCGGCGCATGACGGCGCAGCTGCTCACGCAGTATATCGACCCCGAAATGGACACCATCGTGCGCGGCTTCAGCGAAGTGCGGCGGAAAGTAGCGCAAACCACCAGGGAGGCACTGTCGGCACTGGCCGAAGGTGTGGCTCCCGAGGCCGCCCGGCGCGCGAGCGGGGCTTCCCGGCCGGGCCTGTTCGCCCGCCTCGCCATGCGCCGCAGCGAGGCGCGTGTTGCCGTTGCCGACGAGGCCTGGGACGTTGGCCAGATCGCCGAGTGCGAGCGCATGGCGCGCTCGGTCGAGGATGAGTTGCAAAGGGCGGTGTACCGCTCGCTGGCGCGCGTGATGTCGGCCCTGTTCAACCGCCATGGTGGCGCCTGGGGTGCGCGCAGCCTGATCGTCTCGCTCGCCACCGACCTCGCCTGCAACGAATTCGGCAGCGACAGCATTGGACTGGCCCTGGAGCCGCTATTGCAGCGCGCCTCATTGAGTGAACGCTACTACCGCCTGCCGCGGCAGGAACAACCCCTGGTCATGAACACCAAGGGGCCATCGGCCGCGGGCAAGAGCAGCCTGCGGCCATTGCAGCGCAAGCTGGCCGGTGATATTGGCGTGCGCTGGAGCGATTTTGCGCTGATCAGCCCGGATATCTGGCGCAAACAGCTGCTCGACTACCAATCACTCGGCGCGCACTACAAATACGCCGGCGCGATGACGGCCGATGAATTGCAGATCGTCGATCAGAAGCTCGATCGCTACATGGCCCGCAAGTACCGGCGCGGCGAAATGTCGCACCTGCTGATTGACCGCTTCCGTTTCGACAGCTTCGCGCCGTATTCGGACGAAGCCGGCAGCAACCTGCTGACGCGTTTCGGCCAGACCGTGTACCTGTTTTTTCTGATTACCCCGCCTGAATCGCTGGTCGAACGCGCGTGGGACCGCGGCCTTGAATTCGGCCGCTACAAGGCGGTTGGCGATACGCTGGCACATAGCGTTGAGGCCTACTCGGGCATGCCGGACCTGTTCTTCACCTGGGTTCGCCGCGCCGACAAGACGGTTCATTTCGAATTTCTGGACAACAGCGTGCGCCTCGGGGAGCGCCCGCGAACGGTGGCGTTCGGCGACAACACCACGCTGCACGTGCTGGACGTAAAGCTGATGCTCGACATCGAACGCTATCGACGCGTGAACGTCGGCGCGAACTCGGCGGAGTCTCTCTATCCGGACCGTTCGCGCCTGACCCCCGAGCACAACAGCGAGTTCCTGCGACGCTGCGCGCAGGCATTTCAGACGGTGAATTTTGCCGATCAGGCGACCGGCCGCATCTATCTGCGCCTGACCGCCGGCAAACCGGTGGCAAGCGATCGCGAACTACTGCGCACTGCCGCCGCCGATGCCGACACCGGCGCGGGTTTGCGCGCGGTGGCGCCTGGCGCGTTCGATGAAGCGCTGCCCAGGCCCGATACACCGGAGTATTTGAATCAGCTGACAGGTTCGGCTCGAGGCCCTACGCTGGGTCAATGGGGAAGTAGGGATCCAGCAGGAGAAAGCGGGTGCGCATAGCCATCATCGGTCAGCAGGAGTTCGGCAAAGCGGTGCTGGAGGCCATGGTCGCCAGGGGCGATGTGGTTGCCGGGGTATTTTGTGCACCCGAGAAGCCGGGCGAGAAGGCCGATGCACTGCGCGCAGCGGCCGAGCAGCGGCACATTCCGGTATACCAGCTGCCGTCGCTCAAAACCGACGAGGCGCGCGCAGCGCTGCGCGCGCTGCAGGTCGACCTCGGCGTCATGGCCTATGTGCTGCAGTTCGTGCCGCAGGAGTTCGCTACCGTACCCACGCACGGCATGATTCAGTATCACCCGTCGCTGCTGCCGCGCTACCGCGGTCCCAGTTCAATCAATTGGCCGATCATCCGCGGCGATGAGCACACCGGGCTCACGATCTTTCGACCCACCGACGGCCTGGACGAGGGCCCGGTCATCCTGCAGAAGGAGACGCTCATCGGTCCGGACGATACCCTGGGAACGGTGTACTTCGATCGGCTGTTTCCGATGGGGGTGGCGGCATTGCAGGAGGCGGCCGATCTGGTGGTCAGCGGCAGGGCCGCGCCAGTCACTCAAGATGAATCGCAGGCGAGCTATCTGGGCTGGTGCCGCGGCGAGGAGTCCAGGGTCAACTGGCACAATCACATCGATCTCGTCTACAACCTGATCCGCGGCTGCAATCCCGCACCCGGCGCGTGGACCCTGCTCCACGGCAAAAAACTGTATCTGTTCGATGCCCGCAAGCACAGCGTGCGCACGTTCTCGCAGGTCAAAGGCAAGATCGGCGCGCTGACGGCAATTGGCGAGCAAAGTGTGCGGATCGCCGTACAGGGCGGCGAGATCGAATTGCTTCGCGTCCGCTACGACAACGGCAAGAAATTGCCCGCGGCGCAGTTCTGCGCCGAGGCGGGCCTGCAGGTCGGAGCGCTGCTGGGCGCCTGAATCTCAGCCGGTATTGATCCAGACGGACTTGGGTTCGGTGAAATTCTCGATGGCGATTTCGCCGTGCTCGCGCCCGAAGCCGGAATCTCCGGCGCCGCCCCAGGGCAGACGGATATCGGTGGGCCCGAAGGTGTTGGCCCAGACGGTTCCCGCCTTCAGCCGCCTTATGAAGCGATGGATTCGACCGATGTCAGCGCTCCATACGCCGGCCGCCAGGCTGTATTGGGTGCCATTGGCCAGCCTTAAGGCGTGCTCTTCATCCGAGAAGCGGATGACGGCCGCAACCGGACCGAAGATCTCTTCCTGCGAAATCCGCATCTCGTGTTCGACGTCGGCAAATACCGTTGGGCTGATGAAGAAGCCACGCTCCCCCCGGCGATTACCGCCCGTGACCAGCCGCGCGCCCTCGCGCTGCCCCAGGTCGATATAATCGAGAACGCGCTTCATCTGCGTCGAGGAAACCAGCGGACCCATGGCGGTCGCCGGGTCGCGAGGATTGCCGACACGCACGGCCTTGGCGCGAGCGACCAGGCGTTCCACTACTTCGTCATAGACCGCTTCGTGCGCGAGAATTCTCGAGCCCGCGGAACACACCTGGCCGCTGTTGAAAAAGATTCCGGCGCTGGCTGCCTTCACCGCAGCCTCCAGATCGGCGTCCGGGAAAATGATGTTGGCCGATTTACCGCCCAACTCCAGTGTGACCCGTTTCAGATTGCCGGCGGCACCGCGCAGGATCTGACGGCCCACGGCCGGTGATCCGGTGAAGGTCACCTTGTCAACGCCCGGATGCTCCACCAGGGCAGCGCCGGCGGTGGCGCCGAAGCCCGGTCACCACGTTGAGCACGCCGGGGGGCAATCCGGCTGCCAGCGCCAGCTCTCCCAGCCGCAGTGCGCTCAACGAGGTGAGCTCGGCGGGTTTGAGTACCACCGTGCAGCCGCAGGCCAGGGCCGGGGCGATCTTCCACATGCCGATCATGAGCGGGAAATTCCACGGCACAATGGCGGCTACCACGCCCAGCGGCTCGCGAACGGTGTACGTTAGCGCATCATTGCGCGCCGGAATCACCTGACCGTTGATCTTGTCGGCCCAGCCGGCGTAGTAGGCCAAGGTGTCCAGCACCGCGGGCATGTCCTGTCGGCGTATTGCGGCGACCGGCTTGCCGGCATCGAGGCTCTCCAGCTCGATCAGTTCCTCGGCGTGCTGGCGGATGCGCTCGGCGAAACGCAGCAGCAGCGCTCCGCGCTCACTGGCGCGCATGCGCCCCCAGGGGCCTTCGAATGCCGCCCGGGCCGAGCGCACGGCGGCTTCGACATCGGCGCGCATCCCCGGCCGCGACGCGCGCTATGGGCTGCTCCGTGGCGGGATCGACGGTATCGAAATAGCGGCCGGATAGGGCCGGCAGGCGCCGGCCGTTTATGAGCAGATCCTGAGTCTGGACGCGGGCCTTGGCGAGCGTCTCCTCAGGTGCGGTTGCATATGCAGTAGTATTCATATGATAGCTGTCAAGGTCGTCATCTCAGCCCGACTATGCACGCTGGCACGATGGCGGGAAATATGAGATAAAACACCAATGTCGCGCGCAAATACACCCGCGACAGAAGGCTTACTCAGACTTCAGCTTTAGGCAATTAGTTGCATATATATGGCCACGGCCAAGTAAAATAAAGGGGCCGTTCGAATGATCCGCATCGAGATCGAAACGGTATGGCGCTTCCGGCACGACAAGCACCCCCAGTCCATTCAGGTCATGCTCGATCTGCTGAACGAGATCCGCGTGACCGGAAAAATCACCCACGCCGCTTCCCGGGCGGGCATGTCCTATCGCCATGCCTGGAACCTGATCGAAAAGTGGTCCGCCTTCTTCGAGGCGCCACTGGTCGAGCGCAAGCAGGGCCGCGGCACCAGCCTGACGCCTTTTGGCGGCAAGCTGGTTTGGGCGGGTCAGCGGCTGCATGCCCGCCTCGGGCCGCAACTGCAAAATCTCGCCCAGGAGCTCGAGACCGAGATCAGCGAGTTTCTGCCGCATGCCTCGTCCACGATTCGCGTGCATGCCAGCCATGGGTTCGCGGTGTCGAAACTCAAGGAGCTGCTGAGCCGCGACGCGCAGATCGAGGTCGATCTGCGCTATGTCAGCAATCAATACTCGCTGGCTTCGTTGGCTCACGACGGCTGCGACCTGGCGGGCATGCATTTGCCGCAGGGAGTACTGCGCCAGAGCAGCATCGCGGCCACTAAAGCGTGGCTGATCCCGAGCGTGCACCGGGTCATTGGCTTTGTGACGCGGGAAATGGGCTTGATCGTCAAGCGGGGCAACCCGCTGGCGATCACCTCGCTGGAGAGCCTGAGCGGCAATTCAGTGCGCTTCGTCAATCGCGATCCCGACTCCGGCACCCGCCGCTTGTTCGAGCAATTGCTGGCCCAGCAGGGCCTCAATGGCGCGCAGATCAAGGGTTACGATCAGGTCGAATTCACGCATGCGGCCGTGGCCGCCTACGTGGCCAGCGACATGGCCGATGTGAGTTTCGGCGTGGAAGCCGCGGCCCGGCAGTTCGAACTCGACTTTGTGCAGTTGGTGACCGAGGACTACTTCTTTGTGTGCCGCAAGGACTATCTCGAATTGGAATCCATGAAGCGACTGCTGTCGATTCTTCGCGGCGAGGAATTTCAGGACGCCATTGCGCAGCTGCCCGGCTACCACTGCAATGGCGCCGGCGTGGTCCACACCGTCAAAGAGGCATTCCAGACCTAGCTCAGGTCAGACCGTGCGACTCACTTATTGCCGCCGCCTGGCGCCGGTTGCAGCGGCGGCACCCGAATCGCGTCGCCGGTGGCGGGCTCGCTCGGGCAGTCCAGATTGTCGGCGCGCTGGCGCAGATCGTCGATGCGTTTGTCGGCCTTGCCCTGGGCGGCATTGACGATGTCGGCATCGGTGCTGGTGGCGGGCGCCTCGCGCCGAGCCGTCTCGCTGTCCCTGATCTGCGCCCGAATATCGGCGCATTCGCTGGCGCTGTCGCTGCCGGCGCTGTGCTCGGTCGGCGCCGAACCTTCCGGTGCGCCCGGGTGATGAAATGGCCAGTTCAGATCGCTGCACCCGGCGATGAGCAACAACGACAGGCTGCATAGCGAAATTTGGTAGGCACTGCGCACGGGCTGGATTATGGCGGCGCCGCTGTCCGGCGGCTAGGGCAGATCTCCTAGCCGCTGACAAATTGACCCTGCGCGTCCGAGAAGATGATTTCCACGCGGCGATTCTGCTGGCGCCCGGCGCTGGTGTCGTTGGTGGCTACCGGCGCTGATTTGCCGCGGCCCACTGCCTGGATGCGCTCGGCCGGAATGCCGCGCGATTCCAACGCCGTGGCAACAGCCTGGGCACGACGCTCCGAGAGCGCTTCGTTGTAGCTGTCCGAGCCGGTGCTGTCGGTGTGCCCTTCGATGCGCAATTTGATGTCCGCATGATTCTGCAGAAACTGACTCAGTCGCGACACCAATTCGTCGGCGCCGGGCTTGAGCGTGTCACCGTTGGTGTCGAACAGTACATTACCCAAGGTCAGCATCATGCCGCGCTCGGTCTGCTTGGCCTGCATGGCCTCGAGCTGCTGCTGGGCATCTCGCGCCTGCTGCTGGGCATCCTGCGCCGCCTGCGCCTGCTGTTGCGCCTGCTGTTGCGAGGCCAGTGCCTGCTGCTGCGCCGCCTGCGCCTGTTGCTGCGCCGCCTGCGCCTGTTGTTGTGCCGTCAGTGCCTGCTCGTGGGCGCTGGCGGCTTCGCGCTCGCGCTCATTGAGCAGCACGTGCTCACGCTCGGCCTGGGCCTGCGCCATGGCGGTGCGCGCACGCGCTTCAGCCAGTACCGCTTCGCCAACTTCCGCATCGCGCCGCGCCAGGTACGACAAGTGCACCACCACGTCGGCGCTCTTGTGTTCGCGTTCCGCGGCTTCGGCCGCGCCCAGTGCGTCGCGTGCATCCTGCAGTGCCTTGCCGGCGGTTTGCGCCGCCAGCGGTTGATCCTCGAGCCGCTGCACGGCGGCGCGAGCCTGATCCAGAGCCGATTCGCCTTCGGGCGAGGTGGTGGCGCACCCGGCCAGCATCAGCGCCAGGCCACACACCGAGCCAGCAACGGGGGAAATCCAATTCTTGGCCATGAGCGTTCTCTCCGAATTGCTGCAATTACTGCGGCGCGTTTTGCGGCTGCACGCGATCGGTCTCGTTGCGCAGTGTCTGGGTACCGGCGTTGACATCACGCAGCGCCATCTGCGCTTTGGCCGCATTGGTGCGCGCCAGTGCCACGCGCGCGTCCACCGTCGCTTCCTGCGCCAGCCTTATCGATTGCTCTGGCTTGTCACGCGCATCCTGATCGGCCATCTGCAGTTTGCTGCGAGCACTGGCCAGATCCGCGCTGGCCAATTCCGCCGCGCCGCTCTGCTCGGCCTGATCGACCAAGGTGTGGGCCTGAGTCAGATCGGCGCTGGGCTGCGGCGCGCTGGCGCAGCCGCCGGCGAGCAATGTGCCCAGGGCGGCCACGGCGATCAGTGATCGGGTCATAATGGCGTTCTCCACCTGTACTTCAGTCACAGTGCACAGTGTGTGCAGGTGCTGCGGTGCTCGCTGTAGGCGCGCGCCGTGGCAGGGACCGTCCATCTGTGGCAGCGAACGTCGGACGGCGCCGATCTTCGGTATAATTGCCAGTCCTTCCCGGGCCAGCGATGGCGCGAAAGTGGCGGAATGGTAGACGCGCTGGCCTTAGGAGCCAGTGGGGCAACCCGTGAGAGTTCGAGTCTCTCCTTTCGCACCACACAGCTCGAATGGCGCGGTGTTCACGATGGAAAAGACAACGATGCAGATTTCGATCACGACCACAAAGGGTTTGGAGCGACGGCTGGAAGTGGCTGTGCCGGGCGAGCGCGTGGCCGGCGAGGTCGATGCGCGCCTCAAGCGCCTGGGTCGCACCGCCCGCATCAAGGGCTTCCGGCCCGGCAAGGTCCCCTATGCCGTGCTGCGACAGCAGTTCGGCACTCAGGTGCACGCCGAAGCCGTCAGCGATCTGATGCGCAGTACCTTTGCCGAGGCGGTGAACCAGGAAAAGCTGCGCCCCGCCGGTGGCCCGCGCATCGAACCGATCGCCGTGGCGCCCGGCATGGAACTGCGCTACGCGGCGATCTTCGAGGTGTTGCCGGAAGTGATGCTCCATCCCCTCGACGGCATCGCCGTAGAGCGCCCGAGCGCGCAGATCAGCGAACAGGATGTGGATGCGATGATCGAAAGCATGCGTGCGCAGCGACCGGTTTTCAGCGAGGTCGACCGCCCCGCACAGGACGGCGACCGCGTGGCACTGGATTTCGAGGGCCGCATCGATGGCGAGGTGTTTCCCGGCGGCAAGGGCGAAGGCATGGCGGTCACGATCGGCGCACGGCGGGTACTGCCCGAGATTGAGCAGGCGCTGGTGGGCATGCATGCCGGGGCCACGAAGACCATCAGCGCGCAATTTCCGGCGGATTACGGCGCCAAAGCGGTCGCCGGCAAAAGCGCGCAATTCGACCTCAAGCTGGGCAAAGTCGAGGCGCGCAGCCTGCCGGCGATTGACGAGGAGTTCCTTCGGGCCTTCGGAGTGCTGGAAGGCGGAGTCGAGTGAATTGCGCGAAGAAGTGCGCAAGAGCATGGAACAAGAGCTGGCCGAGGCGGTACGCGGCCGCGTGCGCGAGCAGCTGTTCGATGCGCTGTATCGCGACAATCCGCTGGAGGTGCCGCAGGGCATGCTGACGGCGCAGATCAGCGAACTGCAGGCTCAGGCAATGCGCCGTTCGGGCACCCAGGACCCGGCCCAGGCTCCGGCGCGCAGCACGCTCGAGGCGAACGCGCGCAAGCGCGTGGCACTGGGACTGCTCATCGGCGAGATCGTGCGCCAGCAGACCATCAAGGTGGATCGCGCGCGCGTGGAGCAGAAGCTGGATTCGGTCAGCGCCTCGTACCCGGATCCTCAGGAGGCGCGCCGGCAGTATCTGGCCAGTCGCGAAGCCATGGAACAGCTGGAATCCTCGGCGCTGGAAGATCAGGTGCTCGATTGGGCACTCACGCAGGTGAAGGTCGTGGACAAACCATCGACCTTTCGCGAATTAACCGGCTTTGGTCAGATGACCTGAACTATCACAGACTCAATTGAGCAGGACGAACGGCTATGAACGAACGTGGTTTGAATCTGGTTCCCATCGTCGTCGAGCAGACCTCCCGGGGCGAGCGCTCGTACGACATTTACTCCCGGTTGCTCAAAGAGCGCGTCATCTTCATTGTCGGCGCGGTCGATGACTACATGGCCAACGTCGTGGTCGCGCAGCTGTTGTTCCTGGAATCGGAAAACCCCGACAAGGATGTGGCGCTGTATATCAATTCCCCCGGCGGCGTGGTTAGCGCCGGGCTTGCGATCTACGACACCATGCAGTTTATCAAGCCCGACGTGAGCACCATCTGCATCGGCCAGGCGGCCAGCATGGGGGCGATCCTGCTCACCGGGGGTGCCAGCGGCAAGCGCTTTGCGTTGCCGCATTCGCGCATTATGGTCCATCAGCCCCTCGGCGGCTTCCAGGGCCAGGCCGCGGACATGGAGATCCATGCCAAGGAGATGCTCGGAACGCGTGACCGACTGAACAAAATCCTGGCCAAACACACCGGCCAGAGCGTGGAGAAGATCCGCGCCGACACCGATCGGGACAACTTTATGGACGGCGCGGCAGCCATCGCCTACGGGTTGATTGACCATGTGCTCGAAAAACGCGGCGATGTGGTGCCGGCGCCTCTAAAGTCGTGATCGAGCGCGCAAAAACGCTAAATAACAATGTCTTGCGCAGGACGCAGTTCTTTGCGTCAGCGGTCGGCCCCATGCTATATAAGGTGCATGAAGGGCGATTCGGCCGAGGTGCGTGCCAATGAGTGATGATCCGCGCGGGCGTACTGACGACGGCAAGCTGCTGTATTGCTCCTTTTGCGGTAAAAGCCAGCACGAGGTCCGCAAACTCATTGCCGGCCCGTCGGTATTCGTCTGCGACGAGTGCGTCGAGCTGTGCAACGACATCATCCGCGAAGAGCTCGAGGACCGGGCCGACCGCGCCCGCGACAAGCTGCCCAAGCCGCACGAGATCCGCAAGGTGCTGGATGATTACGTGATCGGTCAGGACCGCGCCAAAAAGGTGCTGTCCGTGGCGGTCTACAATCATTACAAGCGCCTGCAGAGCCGGGGCGGCGCCCGCACCAAGGACGAGGTCGAACTCGCCAAGAGCAACATACTTCTGATCGGCCCCACCGGCTGCGGCAAGACCCTGCTGGCCGAGACTTTGGCGCGGCTGCTCAATGTGCCCTTCACCATCGCCGACGCCACCACCCTCACGGAAGCCGGCTACGTCGGTGAGGACGTCGAAAACATCATCCAGAAGCTGCTGCAGAAGTGCGACTACGATGTCGAGAAGGCGCAGACCGGTATCGTCTACATCGACGAGATCGACAAGATCTCGCGCAAATCCGATAACCCTTCGATCACGCGCGACGTATCGGGCGAGGGCGTACAGCAGGCCCTGCTCAAGCTGATCGAGGGTACCATCGCTTCGGTGCCGCCCCAGGGCGGGCGCAAGCATCCGCAGCAGGAATTTCTGCAGGTGGATACCTCCAACATTCTGTTTATCTGCGGCGGCGCCTTCGCCGGGCTCGAGAAGGTCATCCTGAACCGCACGCAGAAGAGCGGCATCGGCTTCACCTCCGAGGTGCGCGGTGCCGATTCGAAGCCGCATGGCTCGGACCTGTTCCACGACGTCGAGCCCGAGGACCTGATCAAGTTCGGGTTGATTCCCGAGTTCGTCGGCCGCCTGCCGGTGGTCGCGACCCTGGACGAGCTGGACGAAGGCGCGTTGATGTCAATTCTTACCGAGCCCAAGAATGCGCTGACCAAGCAGTACCGCAAACTGTTCGAGATGGAGGGCGCGGAACTGGAATTTCGCGACGAGGCCCTGCGCGCCGTGTCGCGCAAGGCCATGCACCGCAAGACCGGAGCGCGCGGCCTGCGCACCATCCTCGAGACCGTGTTGCTGGACACCATGTACGACCTGCCATCGCTGCGCAACGTCGCCAAAGTGGTGGTCGACGACAGCGTGATCGAGGGCACGACCAAGCCCTATATCGTCTACCGCGCCGACGAGGCACGCGTGGCGGCCATCGAGGAACCCAGGAGGGCGGGCGGATCAGTGCACGGCTGATTGGGCGATTCGCAGCTTGCAAGCGGGGCGCGGTGCCATTGAAAAAAGGCGGCGCGCCCCAATTCGTTTTGACAGTCTGAACCATGCGTCCTTTCCAGCGACATGAGGCCCAAGTGACTGAAGAAACCCCCACCGTGACCGAAGCTGTCGTACCCGCCGCCGTGCCCGTGCTGCCGCTGCGCGACGTGGTCGTCTATCCGCACATGGTCATCCCGCTGTTCGTCGGCCGCGAGAAATCCATTCACGCGCTCGATGCCGCCATGCGCAGCGACAAACGCATCATGCTGGTGGCACAGCGCCAGGCCGATGTCGACGATCCGAAGCTGGAGGATCTGCATCGATTCGGCACCGTCGCCAGTATTCTGCAGATGCTCAAGCTGCCCGACGGCACGGTCAAGGTGCTGGTGGAAGGGGTCGACCGCGCCCGGGTCGAGCAATTGCATCCCGGGGATTTCTATTCCGCCACGATCGCCGTCGAGCTCGATGCCGATCAGTACGACGAACGCGAAATGGACGTGCTGGTGCGCTCGGTGGTGTCGCAGTTCGAGCAGTACGTGAAGCTCAACAAGAAAGTGCCGCCTGAAGTGCTGACCGCGCTGGCTGGGATTGAGCAGCCAGGCCGGCTGGCCGACACCGTCGCGGCGCACATGTCGCTGAAGCTGGCCGAGAAGCAGAAAGTGCTGGAGATTCTCGATGTCCGCAAGCGGCTCGAGCACATGCTGGTGGCCATCGAAGGCGAAATGGATGTGCTGCAGATCGAAAAGCGCATCCGCGGCCGCGTCAAGGCGCAGATGGAGAAGAGCCAGCGCGAGTATTACCTCAACGAACAGATGAAGGCGATACAGAAAGAGCTGGGCGAGATGGAGGACGGCACCAACGAGATTGCCGAGATCGAGCACAAGATCGCCAAGGCCGGCATGCCCAAAGAGGCGCGCGACAAGGCCAACGCCGAAATCAACAAGCTCAAGATGATGTCGCCCATGTCGGCCGAGGCCACCGTGGTGCGCAACTACGTCGACTGGCTGGTGAAGGTGCCGTGGAAGAAGCGCACGCGATTGCACAAAAACATCGTCAACGCGCAGAAGGTGCTGGACGAGGACCACTACGGACTGGATAAGGTCAAGGAGCGCATCGTCGAGTACCTGGCGGTGCTGCAGCGCGTGGAGAAGATCAAGGGGCCGATCCTGTGCCTGGTCGGACCGCCCGGCGTGGGCAAGACCTCGCTCGGCCAGAGCATGGCGCGCGCAACCAACCGCAAATTTGTGCGCATGTCCCTGGGCGGAGTGCGCGATGAGGCGGAAATTCGCGGTCACCGCCGCACCTACATCGGCTCGATGCCCGGCAAGATCGTGCAGAACATGGCCAAGACCGGCGTGCACAATCCGCTGTTCCTGCTCGATGAGGTCGACAAGATGGCGATGGACTTCCGTGGCGATCCGTCCTCGGCGCTGCTGGAAGTGCTCGATCCGGAGCAGAATGCGACTTTCAACGACCACTACCTCGAGGTCGATTTCGACCTGTCCGAGGTCATGTTCGTGTGCACGGCGAATTCACTGAATATTCCGCCGCCGCTGCTCGATCGCATGGAAGTGATCCGGCTGCCCGGCTACACCGAGGATGAGAAGCTCAATATCGCGCGCAAATACCTGGTGCCCAAGCAGATCAAGCACAACGGCTTGCGCAACGGCGAGCTCAAGGTATCCGATGCGGCAATTACCGACATCGTGCGCTACTACACACGCGAGGCCGGGGTTCGCAACCTGGAGCGCGAGGTCGCCAAGATCAGCCGCAAGGCGGTCAAGCAGCTGCTGCTCGACAAGGCGGGCAAGAACGCCGCGAAAGTGGCGGTCACGCCCCGCAATCTGGACAAGTATCTGGGCGTGCGGCGCTTCCGCTACGGCAAGGCCGAGGAGCTCGATCGCGTCGGCCAGGTCACGGGTCTGGCCTGGACGGAAGTCGGCGGCGAGCTGCTGACCATCGAGGCGGCGGTAGTGCCCGGGAAGGGCAAGCTGTTGCATACCGGGCAGCTCGGCGAGGTCATGCAGGAGTCGATCCAGGCCGCGATGTCGGTGGTGCGCAGCCGTGCCGCCGTACTCGGACTGGATGTCGATTTCTACCAGAAGCACGACGTGCACATTCATATGCCCGAAGGCGCGACCCCCAAGGACGGTCCCAGTGCCGGCATTGGCATGTGCACGGCCCTGGTTTCGGCTCTCACGCGCATTCCGGTACGCTCCGACGTGGCGATGACCGGCGAGATCACCTTGCGCGGGGAAGTGTTGCCGATCGGCGGACTGAAGGAGAAATTGCTGGCTGCGCAGCGCGGCGGGGTCGCGGTGGTGCTCATTCCGGAAGAAAACCAGAAGGATCTGGTGGAGATCCCGGACAACATCAAAGGCAAGCTGGAGATCAAACCGGTACGCTGGATTGACGAGGTGCTGCAGATTGCCCTGACCCGCCAGCCGATACCGCGGCCCGAGACCGCGGTCGAAGAGCCCCCGCCGACCAAGCCGGCCCGGCGTACCAGGGCGCGCAACAGCAAGCTGGTGCAGGCGCACTGAGCTTTCGCGCCGGGTGCTTAGCTCAGTTGGTAGAGCGTCGCCTTTACACGGCGAATGTCGGGGGTTCGAATCCCTCAGCACCCATACGCCGCTCGCTCGCGGTGGCGAGCCAAACCGTCTACCCGTATAATGTTCGATTAGCTTGCGAGCCGATCGAAACCAGTGCTACTAAAGTGTGATCGAGTGTCCTGAAACGGAGCGGTAGTTCAGCTGGTTAGAATACCGGCCTGTCACGCCGGGGGTCGCGGGTTCGAGTCCCGTCCGCTCCGCCATTTACCCACATGCTGCAGAATCTTGGCGACAAACTGAAGCGACATCGGTGGCTGGCAACCATCGTGCTCGGCCTATTGGCGCTGATTTTCGCGGCCTGGGGTGCCTATGGCGTGGTCAATGTGAGCTTCGGCCCGCAGGACTTCGGGCTCAAGGTCAACGGTGAGACCATCAGCACCGAGACGCTCAACCGTGCCTGGCAGGAGCGCCAGGGCCAGTACCAGCAGGCCCTCAATGGCGCGCCCCTGCCGCCGGCGCAGACACGCGCATTACAGCAGCAGCTGCTCGATGAGTACGTGCGCGATACGGTGTTGCGTCAGCGCGCGCAGCAGGCCGGCTATCGCGTCAGTGACAGCGACGTGCTGGCGGCCTACCAGACTGAACAGGCCTTTCAAGTAGACGGCAAGTTCAGTCCCCTGGCCGCCAAGACCATGCTCATGCAGATCGGCATGACGCCGGAGAGCTATGAGGCCGAGCGGCGCCAGGGACTGCAGATCTCGCAGCTCACCGAAGGCATACAACTGTCGGATTTCATGACGTCCGCCGAAATAAACCGCATCTATGCGCTCGAAAACGAGCAGCGCGAAGTGCGCTTCGCCGTGCTGCCGGCGGAACGCTATGCGGCGGCCGTCAAGATCGATGACGCCCAGATCAAGGCCTGGTACGACGCGCATCCGGGCGATTACATGACTCCCGAGTCGGCCCAGCTGCAGTACGCGCTGCTGTCGCTGGATGCGATCGCCGCCGGGGTTACGGTCACGGACCAGGACCTGCAGGCCTATTACGACAAGAACAAGAGCCATTACAGCGAAAACGAAAAGCGCCACGCGCACCACATCCTGATCGCAATCGGCGAGCCCAAGGATGCCAAGGATGCCAAGGCGGGCGGGGTGGACGCGGATGCCGCCGCGCTGGCCAAGGCGCAGCAGCTGGTGGCGGAACTCAAGAGCGGCAAGAATTTCGGCGACCTGGCGCGCAAATACTCCGCCGATCCGGCCTCGGCGGCGCAGGGCGGGGATCTGGGGTGGGCCGAGCAAAGCGCCTACGTCGGGCCATTCGCGGACGCCCTGTTCAAAATGCAGCCGGGACAGATCAGCGATCCGGTCAAGAGCCAGTTCGGCTACCACATCATCAAGCTCGACGAGATCCGGCCCGCGCACGTGCTGACCCTCGCCGATGCGCGCACCAAGATCGAAGCGGACTATCGCCGCGCCCAGGCTTCGGAAGTGTTCGGTGATCGCGAAGAGCAGCTGCAGCAGAAGCTCGAGAAGGGCGACACCACCGATCTGGCGGCGCTGGCTTCGCAATTCGGATTGCAGCTCGGCGAGGTCAAGGAATTCACGCGCACCGGCGGTGCGCCGCTCGGGGGCAAGCCGGAACTGGTGCAGGCGGTATTCAATGACGACATGCTCGCTGGCAACCGCATCGGTGGTCCGGTGGCAATCACCGAAGACAGGGTGGTGGTATTCAAGGTGCTCGAGCACCACGCGCCGGCGCCGCAGCCCATCGCCAGCGTTCGTGATGAGGTGATCGCGGCCGTGCGCAAGGATGCCAGTACCACCGCCGCACAACTGGCCGCGCAGGACGCGGTCAAGCAGCTCGAAGGCGGCGCCAGCTTCGACACGGTGATCAAAGGCCTGGGTGTGAGCTCCGCGCCGGCGGCCTTCGTGGCGCGCAGCGATCCGCAGTTGCCCGTGCAAGTGCGTGATGCGGCGTTCGCCGCGCCGCGGCCGGCCGCCGACAAGCCGCAGTACAAGGCCCTGCCGCTCGACACCGGTGGTGCGGCGCTATTCATGCTCACTGCCGTGCGCGCCGGCACGGCCGGGGCCAACCCGAAGAACGACGAACAGCTGGTGGGTCAGTTCATGCGCCGCGATCGCGACGGAGATATGGCGGCGTACCTGCTGGAGCTCGAACATCGCGCCGCCGTCAAGCGCAACCCGAACGTATTCGAATAAACGATCCGCAGAGGCCGGTTATTCGTCGCCGGCCTCATCGAAGCTCATGCCGACGCTGCTGTAGCCGTTGTCGACATAGAGGATCTCGCCGGTGATGCCGGCCGCCATGTCAGAGCACAGAAACGCCGCCGCATTGCCCACATCCTGGGTCGAGACATTGCGCCGCAGCGGCGCCACCTGCGCCACGTGCGCGAGCATGCGACGGAAACCGCCGATCCCGGCGGCGGCGAGAGTCTTGATCGGGCCGGCGGAAATGGCGTTGACGCGAATATTTCGTGGACCTAAGTCCGCAGCCAGGAAGCGTACATTGGCCTCGAGACTGGCCTTGGCGAGGCCCATGACGTTGTAGCTCGGCAGCGAACGCACCGCACCCAGGTAGGTCAGCGTCAGCATCGCCCCCGCCCGTCCGGCCATGAGGGGTGCCGCACCGCGTGCCAGCGCGGTAAAGCTGTAGCTGGAGACATCGTGGGCGATGCGGAATGCCTCGCGCGAGGTATTGGCGGTAAAGCTGCCGCTGATGGCTTCCCGGGGCGCGAACGCCACGGCATGCACCACGACGTCGAGCGTGCCCCACTCGCGCTGCAGGCGCGCGAAGGCGGCGTCGATCTGATCGTCGAGCTGTACGTCCAGTGGCATCAGTAGGGTTGAACCAATCGATCGGGCCAGCGGCTCGACCCGTTCCTGGAATTTCTCGTTGGCGTAGGTGAAGGCCAGCTCGGCGCCCTGTGCGTGCATGGCCTGGGCGATGCCCCAGGCGATCGAACGCTCTGTGGCGACGCCTACGATCAGTGCGCGCTTGCCCGCGAGAATGCCCATCGCTCAGCTGCGCGATCGAACGAAGGCGACCAGGGTCTGCCCGGGCTTGATGTTGTGAGCCCCGGTCATGCCGTTCCACCCCACCAGTTCGAGCACCGTGACCTGCAGCAATCGGGCAATGCTGTAGAGCGTATCTCCGCGTCGCACGGTATAGGTCACGCGCCGGCTGCCATCACTGGAGGCCACTGCAATGGAGGCGGCGTTGGTGGCACGCGCCGAGGATGCGCCCGAGCCCACGTGCAGTCTTTGCCCGGCATGCAGGCGGTCGCCGGGACGCAGGCCATTGGCCTGCGCCAGCGTATGCACATCGGTCCCAAGCCGCTGCGCGATGCCGTAGAGGGTGTCGCCACGCCGCACCACCCGAATATCCGGGCGTACGCCGCGGTGATGGCGCCGCAGCCGCACCGGCGAGTCGAACAGCATGGCCGCGCGGGCCACCTTCTCAGGCAGCACGATGGTGCTGGAGGGCACGCGCAGGGAGGTATCGACCACCAGCCGGTCATTCGGACCCAGATCGTTGAGTTGGCGAATCACTTCGGGCTTGGTCTCGAAGCGGCGCGCAATGGTGGCGACGCTGTCGCTGCGCTGCACCGTGTAGTGTTCGACGCGCATGCGCTGGTCGGGAGTGAGCTGCGCGAGGGTCTGTTCCAGGCCCTCGGCGGCGTCCACGGGCACCAGCAGCCGGTGCGGTCCGGTGGGGTCGGTGGCCCAACGGTGAAATGCCGGGTTGAGCGTGTACAGGTCCTCGGTGCTGATGCCGGCGACTTTCGCGACCACTTCCAGATCGATCTGGCCGCCGGTTGCGATCGGGACGAAGTACGGCTCATTGAGGATATGGCTGAATTCCAGGCCATAGTGGGCGGGATTAGCGACCAGGCGACGCATGGCCAGCAGCTCCGGCACGTAGCCGCGGGTTTCTGAGGGCAGCTTAAGGTGCCAGAAATCGGTGGGCTTGCCGGCGCGCTGGTTCCGCTCCACCGCGCGGGTAACCGCCATTTCGCCGCAATTGTAGGCGGCGACCGCCAGCAGCCAGTCGCCATTGAACTCATCATGCAGCGCCTGCAGGTAATCGAGCGCCGCCCGGGTGGCTTCGATCGGATCTCGCCGGCCGTCATACCACCAGTCCTGCTTGAGGCCAAAGCGGCGCCCGGTATCGGAGATGAACTGCCACAGTCCGGCAGCGCGCGCCGAGGAGTAGGCATAGGGTTCGAAGGCGCTCTCGATGACCGGCAGCAGCGCCAGCTCGCGCGGCATATTGCGCTGCTCGAGTTGGCCGACGATGTAGTACAGCCAAAGCTCGGAGCGCCCGAAAGTGCGCTCCAGGAAGTCCGGATGGTTGGCAAACCAGTTGGCCTGGGCATCGATCGCCGGCTCATCGACGTCATCGAGCTCGAAACCGCCGCGCAGACGCTCGAGCAGGTCAGGCTGGCGCACGGTGACCACACTGTCGGCGGGCGGACCAGGCAACGCGGCAGAATCGGCGCCCGAATTCGCAGTCTTATCTGCCGCCGCAGCGCTGTCGGTACCCGCGTTGCTGGCCGTGGCGCCGGTATCGGGCACGGCAATATCGCCGGGCGTGCTATCCGGAGTCGGCGCCACCGGCGCTTCCACGGGCACTACCGGCACAGGCACGACCGCTACCGACGCTTCCGGCTTGATCTGGTGCGCGCAGCCGGCCAGTAGAATCAGGGGTAGCAGGGCGATTGGCAGCGCTAGTCGGGTCAGCTTCGCTCGGCTCAACGTTCGGCTCCGTAAGGTTCTTCGTATCATGCTACGGTATGCCAGGAGCCGAGGCGCCAGGCCACTTGAATTTAACCCGTAAGTTCACAGAATTGCTAGTTTTTCAGCGACTCAAGCGCACAATCTCAGGATGGCTGAATTTCCTTGTATTTTGTCGCAATGGCAGAGCAGCGCCCTGGGCCGCTCGCTCATCGCTGCCGAGGCGCGACTGCTGGCGACCACCTTCGACGATGTCTTTGGGCAGGAAATGCTGCAGCTCGGAACCTGGGGGCAGGGCCGGGAATTATTGGCGCAGAGCCGGATCCGACGTCAGAGCGTCGTGGCTGATGCCGCTCCGGGGCTCGCAGCGGGAGATCTGGTAGCCAACCTGGCGCACCTGCCCATCAGTGGCGGTTCGGTGGATGCCGTGCTACTGCCCCATACCCTGGAATACGCACCCGATCCTTACGCGGTGCTGCGCGAAGCCGATCGGGTTCTGGTTGCCGAGGGCCAACTCATCGTGCTGGGATTCCGGCCGGCAAGCTTTTGGGGGCTGCGCTCCGCGGCCTCGCGCGGTGGCTATCCCCCCGGGCTAAGGCGCCGATTGGGCAGCAGCCGGGTGCGTGACTGGCTGGGGTTATTGAGCTATGAGATCGTGAGCTTGCAGTGGTATCTCTACCATATGCCGAGCGCGCCGCGCGCTGGAGTGGAAGCGACCGTACCGGTCATGCTGCACCGCGGGTGGTTTTATCCGTGGCCGGCAGCCGCTTATGTCATCAAGGCGCGCAAGCGTGTCTATACCCTGACGCCCATTCGCCCGCGGCTACGCGAGCGGCGCACGGTACTGGGTGGACTGGTGGAACCGAGCATATGAGCGAAGCGGTGGAGATCTACACCGACGGCGCCTGCCGCGGCAATCCCGGACCTGGCGGTTGGGGGGCGATCTTGTCGATTGGGGCGCGCGAACGGGAGATCTCCGGCGCCGAGAATCCGACCACCAATAACCGCATGGAACTGCGGGCGGTGATCGGGGCGCTGCAGGCATTGAAGCGGCCGGTGCAGGTGCGGCTGTACACCGACTCGCAGTACGTGCGCCGCGGCATTCTGGAATGGCTGCCGCAATGGAAGGCGCGCGGCTGGAAGACCGCCGACAAGAAGCCGGTGAAGAATGTCGACCTGTGGCAGCTGCTCGAGCACGAGGCCAGCAGGCACCGCATGGAGTGGCACTGGGTCCCCGGCCATGCCGGGGTAAGCGGCAACGAGCGTGCCGATGCGCTGGCAAACGCCGCGATCGATACGTTGCTTGCGGTAGACTCGCGTTCCTAGATTTTCAGGGCAGCGCATGCGGCAGATCGTTCTCGATACCGAAACCACCGGCCTGGAAGTCGAACGCGGCCATCGCATCATCGAGATCGGTTGCGTCGAGCTGCTCAATCGACGGCCCACTGGCCGCCACTTTCACCGCTACCTGAACCCGGAACGCGATGTGGATGAGGGCGCACAGGCGGTGCATGGACTGACGCGCGCGCGGCTGGAGCAGGAGCCGAAGTTTGCTGAAATCGCATCCCTGCTGGTGGAGTTCATCGAAGGCAGCGAATTGATTATCCACAATGCCGCGTTCGATATCGCCTTTCTCGAGCGTGAGTTTGCCCTGCTCGAGGCGGTGACCCCGGTGCAGGTGCGCGACCTGTGCCAGGTGCTCGATACACTCGGTCTCGCGCGCGAGCGTCATCCCGGACAGCGCAACAGCCTCGATGCGCTATGTAAGCGCTACGGCATCGATAATTCGCATCGCGAGCTCCACGGGGCCCTGCTCGATGCGCGCATTCTCGCGGACGTCTATCTGGCGATGACCGGCGGCCAGAGCCTGTTGGCGCTCGACGAATCACGCGAGCGCGCGGCCGCGCGTGCCAGTGCGGCACCGGTCACCGAGCGGCCGAGCGAGCCACTGCTGGTCATTTATGCGAACGAAGCCGAGCGCGCGGCACACGCCGAGCTGCAGGCATTGCTGGCCAGCTCGAGCGGCGCGCCCAGCATGTGGAGCACTCTGTGACCCCTGTACTGCGCTCGGGCACGGACTGCCCGGCCTGGCGGGAACTTGCAAGTCTGGCGCCGCGCCTGAGCGCCACCGCTACCCGCGAGCTGTTCGCGCGCGATCCGCAGCGATTTGAACATTGCTCGCAGGAGGCGGCGGGTCTGGTGCTCGACTATTCGCGCCAGCGCATCGACGCGCAGGTGCTCGAGGCCTTCAACGCGCTCGCCGAGCAGCTGGATCTGCGCGCCCGCATCGAGGCCATGTTTCGCGGCGATAAGATCAACAGCACCGAGGGCCGTGCGGTGCTGCACACTGCATTGCGGCGCTCGGAATCGACGCCGCTGATGGTCGACGGCACCGACGTGAACGCGCTGGTGCTGGCGGAGCGGGAACACGTGCTCGGCTTTGCCGAGGACGTACGCCAGGGGCGAATCCGCTCGAGCAGTGATGCCAGCTTCTCGCTGGTGGTGAACATAGGCATCGGTGGATCGGACCTGGGTCCGGCCATGGCGGTCCAGGCACTCAAGGCATTCACCCAGGGCGCGCCGCAGGTTGCCTTCGCCTCCAACGTCGATGGCTGTCAGCTGGCCGATGTACTCGAAAACGCCGATCCGGCGCGCACCTTGTTCATCATCTGCTCCAAGACCTTCACCACGCTCGAGACCCTGACCAACGCCCGCGCGGCGCGCAGCTGGATCCAGCAACGGCTGGGCGAGGACGCGGTTCCCCAGCACTTCGCCGCGGTGTCGGTCAACGCTCAGGCGATGGATGCGTTCGGCGTGCATCCCGACTATCGGTTCGCCATGTGGGACTGGGTCGGCGGCCGCTACTCGATCTGGTCGTCGATCGGTGTTTCGCTGGCCATTGCGATCGGCCGCGAGGGATTCGAGTCCTTCCTGTCCGGCGGGCGCGAGATCGACCAGCATTTTCGCACCGCACCCTGGCGGCAAAATCTGCCGCTGCTGGCCGGGATGCTCGCGGTCTGGAACATCGATCTACTGGATTTACCGACCCTCGCGGTATTGCCCTACGACTCGCGGCTGGCGCGCTTACCGGCCTATCTGCAGCAGCTCGAAATGGAGAGCAATGGCAAGCACGTCAAGCTCGACGGCCAGCCGGTCACGCTGGCAACCTGCGCGGTGATCTGGGGCGAGCCCGGCAACAATGCGCAGCATTCCTTCTTCCAGTTATTGCACCAGGGCACGCAGCGCGCGGCACTGGACCTGCTGCTGCCGATAGTTTCCTCGTGCGCCAGCCAATCGCAGCAGGATCTGGCGATTGCCAACTGTCTGGCACAGGCCGAGGCGTTTGCTTTGGGTCAGGACGCCGCGGCAGTCAGGGCCGATCTGACGCGCGCCAAGCTTCCCGAGGCACAGATCGCGGCGCTGATTCCGCACAAAATCCATGAAGGCAACCGGCCCTTGAGCCTGTTGCTGTTCGAGCAGCTCGATCCGCTCACGCTCGGCCGCATCATCGCGCTCTACGAGCACAAGGTGTTCGTGGAAAGCGTTGTCTGGGGCGATAACGCCTTCGATCAATGGGGCGTGGAGCTCGGCAAGAAGCTGTGCGAGTCGATTATTCCGCTGGTACAGAAGCCCGAGAGCGCACACAACGTGTCGAGCTCGCTGGCCGGCGGCTTGGCGTATGTGAAGAAATGGCGGCCCTAAGCCGCCTCAAGCGCCGACGTCGTGGCGCGTAGTACAATCCCAAACAATGCAACGGCGGGGAACTAGCGAGTGACCGGCAAACCGGCCCGATACCAAATTGGCGTGCTCATCAGTCTGGCGATTGCCGCAATCGCTTTATTCGTGCTTTCTACGCCGATCCGCGCGCAGCAGACCGATCTGTCGCAGCAGATGGAAATGTTCAACAGCCTGTCTCCGGACCAGCAGCAGGCGATCCTGCAGCGTTTGGGTATCAGCGGCGGCGGTTCCGGCTCGGGCTCGCTGGGCGGATCAGGCTCATCTTCCTCTTCCTCTCTGCTGGGAGGGGCCGGCGGATACAACAGCTCGCAATCGGCGTTAATCCAGCAACAGCTGTTGCAGCAACAGCGCCGCCAGCAGAATCCGGATCAAGATCAGGAGGGGCAGAGCCCATTCGTGGCGCCCACCTTCAAGCCGGGTGACACGGTGCTAGTCGATATCGCGCTCCAGGGAGAGCCGTTGATCAGTGGCAATCCGGTCAGCGGACAGAACAACTACTATCAGAATCAGAATCAGAACCAGAACGGATCGGGCCAAAATAACGCAACCGGCTCGGCCCAGCTCAACCCACAGCAGCAGCAGCTCTTACAGCAGGGCCTCAATCAACAGCAGGCGGCCAACAATCAACGTCTGCAGGAGCAGCCGCAGCAGCCGATAGAGGAATTGCAGGCCGACGAGAAGCAGCGACTCATGGATCTGGTGGACCTGATCCGATCTTACAATCCCTACCAGCTCGACAGCAGCGGCGAGCTGCTGCTTCCGGGCATTCCCGGCATGGCTTTGGCAGGCCTGACGGAAGATCTCGCGACGCGGCGGGCTGCGGCGGAGCCGGCATTTGCGAAGCTGCAAATCAATCTGACACGGTTGCCATTGAAGAGAACCGGCCCCGGATCGCTCAAGCCTTTTGGCTATGACCTGTTCAGCAATTCGAACACGAGCTACCAACCGACGCTCAATATTCCGGTACCCGCCGACTATGTCGTGGGACCGGGGGATGTGCTCGAGGTGCAGCTTTTCGGCACCCAAAATCAGACCCTCAGACTCACCGTGTCGCGCGATGGTCGCTTGAGTTTTCCGCAGCTCGGTCCGATTGCGGTAGGTGGACAACGCTATAGCGAAGTCAAGAGCGATATCGAGGCACGCGTGGCGCGGCAGATGATCGGCGTACACGCCAGCGTAACGATGGGTGAGACCCGTGCCATCAATGTATTTGTGCTCGGAGAAGCCAAGTACCCGGGCTCCTATATTGTAACCGGTCTGGCCACGGTCACCTCGGCGTTATTCGCCGCCGGTGGAGTCAAAGAAATCGGCTCATTGCGTGCCATCCAGCTCAAGCGCCAGGGACAGGTGGTGCGCACGGTGGATCTGTACGATTTGCTCATGCGCGGCGACAGCGCCAATGACGCCAAGCTGCTGCCCGGGGACGTGGTGTTCATTCCCTCAGTGGGACCTACGGTATCGGTCGATGGCGCAGTGCAGCGGCCGGCGATCTATGAACTCAATGGTGCGGCCACCGTTTTCGATTTGATTCAGATGAGCGGGGGTTTGTCGCCACAGGCCGATCGCGACAGCGCTGCGATCGTTCGCGTCAATGATCAGCAACGCCGGGTCGTGCTGAATGTGAACCCCTCGTCGCCTGCCACTACTAGCCCCGCACTGCGTAACGGCGATCAATTGCAGATTCTGCGATTGCGGCCGCAAATCGATTCCGGCGTGACTCTGCAGGGATACGTTTATAGACCCAAGAACTTTGCCTGGCGAGATGGTTTGCGTCTGTCCGATGTGATTTCCTCGGTCGATGAGTTGAAACCCAACGCCGACCAGAACTATCTGTTGATTCGACGCATCCTGCCACCGGACCGGCGCATCACGGTGTTGTCGGCGGATCTGGCCGCAGCGCTGCAGGCTCCCGGCTCTCCGGCCGATTTGCCGCTATTACCTCGCGATACGATCACGGCCTTCGATCTCGAGACCAGTCGCGCTCACGTGATTCAGCCGCTCATGGACGAATTGCGCGTGCAATCCAATATGGCCGCGCCCGTGCAGATCGTACATATTGACGGCCGGGTCAAGGTGCCTGGCGACTACCCGTTGGAAACAGGCATGCGCGTCACCGACCTAATCCGAGCCGGCGGTAGCCTGGATTCCGCCGCCTATGGCACCCGCGCGGAATTGTCCCGTTATACCGTCGATGGCGGCGAGCAGCGCCGCACCGAGGTATTGTCGATCGATTTGGCCGCAATTCGCGCTGGTGATCGGAGCGCAGACGTGACCCTACAGCCGTTTGATCGGCTGTCTATCAAGCAGATTTCCGGCTGGACCGAGCAGGACCAGGTGACCCTCAAAGGCGAGGTACGTTTTCCGGGCACCTATTCGATTAAACAGGGCGAGACCCTGCGTTCCGTGATTCAACGCGCCGGTGGACTAACGGATCTGGCGTTTCCCGCCGGCAGTGTATTCACGCGCACCGAACTCAAGGAACGCGAACAGCAGCAGCTGGATCGCTTCGCCGAGCGGATGCGAATGGCCATAGCCGAGGAAGCGCTGGAGGGCGCGCGCGGCAACAACGCCGGGTCGACATCGGCATTGAGTATCGGGCAGGCGCTGCTGGACGAAATCAAATCCACCAAGGCCGTGGGACGTCTGGTAATCAATTTGCAGGCAGCGCTGCATGCCAAGCCTGGCTCCAGTAACGACGTCATTCTTCGCAATGGCGATGAGCTGATCGTGCCCAAGCAACGACAGGAGATCATGGTGCTTGGTGAAGTGCAAAGCGCATCCTCTCACCTGTATCAACG
This sequence comes from uncultured Gammaproteobacteria bacterium, assembly GCA_963735775.1. Classification (GTDB taxonomy): domain Bacteria; phylum Pseudomonadota; class Gammaproteobacteria; order Steroidobacterales; family Steroidobacteraceae; genus FEN-1191. Next base: position 762,743 of record CAVTMG010000002.1, read on the forward strand.
TCAGTTGTCGCGCGACGACTACATCGATCAGAGTGGTGGTGCGACGCGACAGGCCGACCGCAGTCAGATCTATGTCGTGCGCGCCGACGGCAGTGTCGACGCAGGTCGTCGTGGCTGGTTCAGTTCCAGTGCGGGCGTTGAAATACGCCCGGGCGATGCCATCGTGGTGCCATTGGACACCGAACGGTTGCCGGGACTGGTGCTATGGCAATCGATCACGACCATTCTCTATAACATCGCCATCGCGACCGCGACGGCACGTACCCTGTAAGCACATGTGCTTGCCGGCAGCGCCGGAATGCGCCTAGACCCGCTCAGCTTCTGATGTGTTGGATTCTACGCCCCCGATTCCAACGCTTATCGGCCCACGGCAATGAATGGGCCGTCCTATTTCGCCAGACTGAGTGGCACTCGTTCTTGTAAACGCAAATGGGGCGCTATAAACTAGCTGAGTTCAATGACTGAACGCAGTCAGAAAATACTACACGGCATTCTGTGAAGGACTTCACTATGTTGCGTTGGTACCTGGTCCACACAAAGCCATTGCGGGAAACGCTGGCTCAGGAGAATCTTCAGCGACAAGGCTTTGAAATCTATTTCCCGCGGCTCAGACACTGCGTTCGATTGCGCAAGCAGTTCAGGCACCGCGTGACGGCTCTGTTTCCGCGCTATTTGTTCCTGCAATTGGACGAGGGATGCCAATCGCTGCGGCCGGTGCATTCAACGGTTGGTGTCGCGAATATCGTACGGTTCGGATTTCAATACGCAATCGTTCCTCAGGCGGTGATCTGCGAACTGCAAAGGCGGGCAAATCCGGATACGGGTTTGCATCAGTTGACCAGTGCGCCGGTGCTCGTGCGCGGGGCAAAGGTGCGGGTCGGCGCAGGGGCGTTCGACGGACTTGAAGGCATATTCCAGCGCTCAGCCGGTGCCGACCGTGTTGTGGTGCTGCTTAGTCTGCTGGGCCAGGAAACCACCGTGCACGTTCAATCGCAATACATACAGCCCAGCCTGGTTGCGTAGGGGCCTGCAGATGCTGAGTGACGAAATGGGCTACAAGTTGATGCGGCTGCTCGAGTCCAATCCGGAGCTGAGCCAGCGCGATGCCGCGCGCGCGCTCGGAATCAGTCTCGGAAGAGTCAACTACTGCGTGCAAGCTCTGATTCGAAAGGGTTGGCTGAAGGCGACCCGGTTTAGGAATAGCGAGAACAAGGCGGCCTACTTATATCTGCTCACCCCGCGCGGTCTTGAACAGAAGGCCAGCCTCACGCTGGAATTTCTGCGCATCAAGACGCGCGAGTACGAATTGTTGCGTGCCGAGATTGCGCGGATCCGACGAGAAGCCAGGAGCCAAAGTCGGTAACGCGTATTAGCCGGGGCGATTGGGCGAATCGGAAAGATATTGCGCCAGACGCTACAGGGCGCGCGGGGTTTGTATCAGATGCGAGACACGTCGCGGTTTCTTGCAGGGCGGTAGCGTGCTGCAACGTTCTAAAATGCATCCACAGTGATGAACCTGCAGCCATTTCCCGGCCGCATCGTATACTTGGGGCTCGAATATCGAGCCGATGGTGACGCGTGAATGCCGACAAATTCAATTCCACGGACCGTGCCGACGAACTCGATCTGGTGGTCCTGTGGGGCGTGTTGCGGGCACACCGAGGGCTCGTTGTGTCTGCGACAGTCATCTGCGGCGTGGTGGCTGCGCTGCTGGCGATCCTGGCGACTCCGATCTTCCGTGCCGAAGTCTGGATCACCCCGGCACCTCAGGAAGGCAGCATGGCTGCGTCGGGAGCGCTAAGTCAGCTCAGCGGTTTGGCGAGCCTTGCGGGCGTGAATGTGGGCAACAATGCAAGTCCACAGCGCGACGCAATGGCGGTACTGAGGTCCCGGCATCTTGTCGAGGAGTTTATCGAGCGCAACAATCTATTGCCGATGCTGTTTCCGGATTCCAGCAGGCCTCCCACCCTGTGGCGAGGCGTAAGGCAGTTCCAGGGAGCGGTTGTCAATATTCGCGAGGATACGCGTCAGGGCGTCATCGTCGTTGCTATTGAGTGGACCGACCCGGTGATTGCGGCGCGATGGGCTAACGGGTTCGTCGCGCTCGCAAATGAGCTCCTTCGTACTCGCGCCATGGAGGAAGCGACTCGCAACATTGCCTATCTCAAGGAGCAAGCGACTCGGACGGACGTGGTCAATCTTCAGCGCGTGATGTACGACCTCATCGAAAGCGAAACCAAGACACTGATGCTTGCCAACGGACGGCCGGAGTATGCCTTCACTGTGGTGGATCCTGCCGTTCCTCCCGAAATAAGAGCGAGACCGCATCGAGCGATCATTGTGTTGGTGGGTCTGGCGGTCGGATTCATTGTCGGGGCGGCCATCGCGTATGTTCTCGATAAAGTAAGAAAGTCGACGCGCCCGGTTTGAGAGATCAGCTGTGCCAGGCTACGCACGAGTTCCCCAAGAGCACGAGATGTCTGCCTGATGCCCGGGATGACTGCTCTGTGAAACCTCCAGCAAGTGAGTTCGGCTTGAGCCATCTCCTGCGGCGTCTTTGGTCGTGCCTCGGGGCGCGGCGCCGGCGGCAATTCGTGGGGCTAATGGGCCTGATTGCGGTAAGCGCATTTGCGGAAGTGTTCACCTTGGGCGCCGTGTTGCCGTTTCTGGGCATACTCATAGCGCCCGAGAAGGTGTTCCATAATCCACTGGCGCAGAATCTCGTGCGCGCCTGGGGCATTACTTCGGCGAATCAAATGGTAGTGCCACTGACCGTCGCCTTCGCTTCCGCTGCCCTGTTGTCGGGCGCGATCCGGGTGCTGTTGTTGTGGGTCAGTACCCGATCGGCATTCGGGACGGGTGCCGAACTCAGCATTGAAGTCTATCGACGCACCCTATACCAGCCCTACCGTGTGCACGTTGCGCTCAACAGCAGTGAGGTGATCAGCGGCATTACCTCTAAAGTGGGCGATACGGTGGCCGTTTTGAACCAGACGCTGACGCTGATCAGTTCGATGGTATTGCTGGTGGCGATAACGTTCGCGTTGCTGGTAATTAATCCGCTCGTGGCGTCACTGGCGATCGTCGGCTTTGGAGCGAGCTACGGGTTGATTACGTGGATGTCTCGCCGCCGGCTACACCGCAACAGTCAACGTATCGCCTACGAGCATACACAGATGATCAAGGCGCTCCAGGAAGGCCTTGGTGGCATCCGCGACGTGCTTCTGGACGGGACGCAGCCACTCTACTGCGATATTTACCGCCGGGCGGATGACCCATTCCGGCAAGCGCAAGGCGCCAACATCTTTATCGGGTCATGCCCGCGGTTCGGGATGGAAGCCCTGGGGATGGTGGTAATCGCTGCTTTGGCCTACGGTCTCAGTCGGCAGTCTGGGGGAGTCGCGGTAGCCCTGCCAGTGCTCGGGACCCTGGCGCTGGGTGCTCAACGTCTCCTGCCGGCCCTGCAGCAGAGCTACAACGCCTGGGCGATTATCGCCGGTTGCCAAGCTTCCCTGGCCAAGACTGTCGAGTTGCTCGAGCAACCCATATCTGCGGACGAACTGCAGCCTGTTCCAACTCCGCTGCACTTTCAGGACAGCATTAGCTTCAGCCGTGTGCGCTTCAGGTATGCCAGTGACGGGCCGTGGGTGCTGGAGGACCTCAATTTTACCATCCGAAAGGGCGCACGCGTGGGCTTCGTCGGCGGCACCGGTAGCGGCAAGAGCACCACGATGGATTTATTCATGGGGCTTCTGGCGCCCAACGAGGGCGAGCTCCTGGTGGACGGCAAACCCGTCATAGGCGCTCGGGTGAGGGCCTGGCAGCGTACCATCGCTCACGTCCCGCAGAGCATTTATTTGGCGGATACCAGCGTGGCCGAGAATATCGCATTCGGCGTGCCGCGTGAGCTTATCGATCTCGAGCGGGTGAAACACGCTGCACGTAAGGCGCAGATCGCCGAGTTCATTGAAAACCGACCCGAGGGCTACGATGCCTCGGTAGGGGAGCGCGGCATTCGACTTTCCGGTGGCCAGCGTCAGCGAATCGGCATTGCCCGCGCGCTCTACAAACAGGCGAGCGTGCTGGTGTTCGACGAGGCGACCAGCGCGCTCGACAACGCGACCGAGAAGTCGGTCTTGGATGCTATCGACGGGCTCGATAGCGAGCTCACGATCGTGCTCATCGCTCATCGACTCACGACCGTCCGCCACTGCAGCACCATCGTAGAATTAGAACACGGGCGGGTCGTCGCGCAGGGGACTTTCGAACAGCTGCTCGAATGCAGCGCGAGTTTTCGCAACATGGCCCGGGCAGTGGCCTGAGATCGCGTCACGAAGTGAACAAGATCCTGGTTACCGGCGCCGACGGGTTCATTGGTTCTCACCTGACAGAGGCCTTGGTGCGAGCGGGGCATGACGTGCGCGCCTTCGTTCTGTACAACTCATTTAATTCGCGGGGTTGGCTGGATCATTGCGGCGAGGACGTTAGGGACAAGTTCGAGGTATTCGCCGGCGACATACGCGACCCGAACGGCGTACGCGTAGCCACGAACGGTTGCAAGGCGGTGCTGCATCTGGCGGCTCTAATCGCCATTCCCTACTCGTACCACTCACCCGATACTTACATTGACACCAATGTGAAAGGCACGCTGAATATCGTGCAGGCGGCTCGCGACCTGGGCGTGAGCAAGGTGGTGCACACCTCCACCAGCGAGGTATACGGTACAGCGCGGTTTGTACCGATCACCGAGGACCATCCTCTGCAGGGACAGTCGCCCTACTCGGCCAGCAAGATTGGCGCCGACCAGATCGCGATGTCGTTCTACAATTCCTTCGGCACGCCAGTGGCTATTGTGCGCCCATTCAACACCTATGGCCCGCGCCAGTCGGCCCGGGCGGTGATTCCCACAATCATCACGCAAATTGCGGATGGCAAAAGGCAGATCAAGCTGGGCGCGTTGCATCCGACGCGCGATTTCAACTATATCGCTGATACGGTTGCGGGGTTCATGGCTGCACTGGATTCCCCAGGGCGGCATCGGTGAGGTGATAAATCTAGGTAGTAACTTCGAGATTTCGATCGGGGACACTGCTCGCAGCATTGCCGACGTGATGCGGGTAGAGATCGAGATAGTCACCGACGAACAACGTCTGCGCCCCGAAAACAGCGAGGTGGAGCGGCTGTGGGCTGCGAACGACAAGGCCCGCCGATTGCTGGGTTGGCAGCCCCGATACGGTGGCTTGGATGGGTTCCGACGTGGTCTTGCCGAAACAGTGGCCTGGTTCAGGAAGCCTGAGCATCTGAGGTCATACCGCTCGGATATTTACAATCTGTGAATGACGTCGACGTCGATTCCGCTCTTGCCCCCCAGATCGTGGATGCCCTCCGGACGGTAGCCGGCCCCGGACCGGTTGCCTTGCACGAACCACGATTTGCCGGTAACGAGTGGAAGTATCTCAAGGAATGTCTTGATTCAAACTACGTTTCTTCCGCGGGAAAATTTGTCGATCGCTTCGAGGCGGACCTTGCCGCGTTCACCGGAGCGAAACACGCGATAGCGCTAGTGAATGGCACTGCTGCACTGCATGTAGCCCTGCGCCTGGCGGGTGTACAGCCGGGAGACGAAGTGCTGATTCCTGCTCTCACGTTTGTCGCCACTGCCAACGCAGTGAACTATTGTGGAGCGGTGCCGCACTTTGTCGAAAGCGAGGAGCGCACTCTTGGGTTGGACCCCCGGGCGCTGCGCGAGTATCTGAACAGCATTACGGAACGGCGCGCAGGCACCTGCGTGAATCGACACACCGGTCAGGTCATACGCGCTGTGGTACCAATGCATGTGTTCGGGCACCCAGTCGACATCGACGAGTTGATTGCCGTCGCCCACGACTTTCATCTTGCGTTGATCGAGGACGCGGCCGAATCGCTCGGGAGCCTGCATCAGGGAGTGCATACCGGTACATTGGGTCTGATGGGCACGCTCAGCTTCAATGGCAACAAGACCATTACCACTGGTGGGGGCGGTGCGATCCTCACCAACGACGCGCACCTCGCGCGGCGCGCGAAGCACCTCACCACCACTGCCAAAGTACCGCATCCTTGGGAATATCGACACGACGAGGTGGGTTACAACTACCGGCTTCCGAATCTGAACGCGGCACTCGGTTGCGCCCAGCTCGAGCAATTGCCGGGGCTGCTGGACGCACAAAGGCGGCTTCACGCGCGCTACGCGGCGGCGTTTTCGACGGTTTCCGGTGTTCGTCTCATGGTGGAACCGGCGGGTTGCCACAGCAACTACTGGTTGCAGACGCTGCTGCTCGATCAAACCCATAGAGGCCAACGCGATGTGGTCTTGACGGTCAGTAACAAAGCCGGATACATGACGCGGCCGATCTGGGTTTTGAACCATCGTTTACCAGCGTTTCGTAACAGCCCGAAGATGCCTTTGCCGGTGGCGGAGTCTCTCGAGCAGCGGGTTATTAACATTCCCAGTAGTGCGCACTTGGCAATGGAATCGGTGCGATGACCCTGGCACCGATTCTCCTGGTTGGTGCCGGCGGCCATGCGGTCGCCTGCATCGACGTTATAGAGGCCGGTGGTCAGTTCACGGTGGCGGGTCTGGTTGGTTCGGCCGAAGAGGTCGGCAAAAGGGTACTCGGCTACCCGATCCTCGGCACGGATGAAGACCTGTCAGCGCTGGTCACACATTACCCAAACGCGCTGGTCGCCGTGGGGCACATCAAGACAGCCGAGTCGCGTATCCGCCTGTTCGAACGGCTGCACAGCATGAGCTGCAAATTGCCGACTATCGTGTCGCCGCGCGCCTACGTCTCAAAACACGCAACGCTCGGCGCTGGCACCATCGTAATGCATGGCGCCGTAGTCAATGCCGCCGCAGCGGTCGGGCGCAATTGCATCGTGAACAGTCTTGCGTTGATTGAGCATGACGTGATCGTTGGCGATCACTGCCACATTTCGACCTCCGCCGCCGTGAATGGCGGCGCACGGATCGGCGCTGGCACCTTCATAGGCAGTCACAGTAGCGTGCGGCAATCCCTTCGGATCGGTGAACGCTGCCTTATCGGCATGGGACAGCGCGTACTCGCCGATTGCGAGGACGGTACGTACATTCCGGCTGTGGTGGCGCCGGCGTGAGCACCCTCATTATCGCCGAGGCAGGCGTCAACCATAACGGCGACCTCGCGATGGCGCGCCGGCTGGTTGACGCGGCGGCTGATTGCGGTGCAGATCTGGCTAAATTTCAGACGTTCGCGGCGGACCGAATCGTGACGCGGGACGCGGCGAAGGCGGAGTATCAGAGCGCGGTAATCGGTACCGACGAGACGCAATACGCCATGCTGCGCAGGCTCGAGCTGGATCGGGGTGCACATGAGATGCTTATTCGGCACTGCCGTGCGCGGCGCATCGGTTTCCTTTCCACCGCATTCGATGAAGAAAGCGTGGACCTGTTGGTCGAGCTGGGCATCGACCGGTTCAAGATCCCCTCGGGCGAGCTGACTAACCTACCTTATCTTCGCCGCGTGGCGCGCCAGGGGGGGCCAGTGATCCTCTCTACTGGCATGGCGACGCTTGGGGAGATCGAGGGGGCACTCGAGGCATTGATTGCGGCGGGCGCGCCGCGGGCGCGCATTACAGTGCTTCATTGCAACAGCGGATATCCGACGCCCTTCGTCGACGTGAACTTGCGCGCGATGCTGACAATCCGCGCTGCTTTCGGCGTGGAGGTGGGCTATTCAGACCACACTAGCGGTATCGAGGTTGCCGTTGCAGCCGTGGCGCTCGGGGCCACGGTGATCGAAAAACACTTGACGCTCGACCGTACGCTGCCGGGCCCGGACCACAAGGCGAGCCTCGAACCGCCAGAGTTCAAGGCAATGGTCAGCGCGATCCGCAATGTGGAATCGTCGCTTGGAGACGGAATCAAGAGACCCACACCCAGCGAAGCCAAGAATATTCCGGCCGCCAGAAAATCGTTGGTGGCGGCGCGGACAATTTGCGCGGGCGAGGTTTTTGATTCTGGCAACGTGACAGTCAAGCGGCCCGGCACTGGGCTGTCACCTATGCGCTGGGATGAGGTGATCGGGCGCCGTGCGCGACGTGATTTCCAAGCCGACGAGTTGCTCGAATTGTGACGCGTAAGATTTGCGTGGTGACGGGAACGCGCGCCGAGTACGGTTGCTTGCGCTGGGTGATGGAGGGAATTCGCAACACCCCTGGCCTCGAGTTGCAAGTCGTTGCAACCGGAATGCATCTATCACCGGAATTTGGTCTTACCTACCGTGATATCGAGCAGGACGGCTTTTCCATTGACCGGAAAGTTGAAATGCTGCTCAGCTCCGACACCGCAGTGGGACTGTCAAAGTCAACGGGCTTGGGTTTGATCGGTTTCGGGGAAACTCTGGCGCAACTTCGGCCGGATTTGCTGCTCGTCCTGGGTGACAGATTTGAGGCCTTCTCGGCCGCCTCGGCAGCGATGCTGGCGCGCATCCCAATAGCGCACGCCCATGGCGGGGAGACGACGGAAGGCGCTTTCGATGAAGCGATCCGTCATTCAATCACGAAAATGGCTCACCTTCATTTCGTCGCTGCGGAGGAGTACAGACGACGCGTGATTCAGCTGGGGGAGGATCCTCGACGGGTATTTCTGGTTGGTGGTCTGGGTATCGACAACATTCGGATGCTGCCGCTGCTCGATCGCGCGGCTTTGGAAGGAGTGCTTGGATTCCAGCTGGGCCGGCGTAATTTGTTGATTACCTTTCATCCCGTGACGCTCGAAAATGCCACCTTCTCCGAACAGCTGGCGGCGTTGCTCGAGGTGCTTGAGACGCTGCAGGATACGCACTTGATTTTCACAATGCCGAACGCGGACACCGGCGGCCGTGTCTTGATCGAGATGATCGAGCGGTTTGTAGCCGGGCATGGCAATGCCCGTGCATACAAATCCCTGGGCCAGTTGCGCTACCTCTCCTGCATCCGCCTTGTGGATGCGGTCGTGGGCAATTCCTCCAGCGGGCTGACGGAGGTGCCCAGCTTCGGCAAGGGCACGATCAACATCGGCGATCGGCAGCGAGGGCGTCTTAAGGCGCAAAGCGTAATCGATTGCGCCGCAGACCGCAGGTCGATTGCCGCGGCCCTGGAGCGGCTTTATTCCCCGGCCTTTCAGGCGACGCTCAAGAGTGTGCGCAATCCATACGGAGAAGGCGGTGCGAGCGAAAAGGTGGTCGAGGTGCTGAAGGATTATCCGCTCGAATCCATTCTTAAGAAGTCCTTTCATGACATTGCTTCGTGAAGAGAATCGGCCAGTCTGATGGCAGACAATCCAGTCTCCGGTGACGACAAACCAGTGCCCGCGGAGCCGTGGCGCAAAGCGGTGCTCGCAGCCGGCGTCACCCTTCGGCAGGCGGTTCGCAATCTGGACGAATCGGCGCAGCAGATTGCCCTGGTGGTGTCCGAAGATGGCGTATTACTCGGAACCTTGACCGACGGCGACATCCGGCGAGGTTTGTTGCGGGGGTTGGACCTTGACTGCGCTATAGATGGACTCATTTCGCGCGAACCGCTGGTCGTCCCTGAGGTGATGTCGCGGGACACTGTATTGCAGCTGATGCAAACGAACAGAATCCATCAGCTGCCCGTGGTCGATCGAAATCATCGTGTTGTTGGATTGCATGTGTGGGACGAACTGCACTCTCCGCGGCAGCGCTCCAATATCATGGTGATCATGGCGGGCGGGCTTGGCACGCGGTTGCGGCCCTATACAGAGGATTGTCCCAAGCCGTTGCTACCCGTAGCCGGCAAACCGATGCTGGAACACATCATCGAGCGCGCGCTGGGGGAGGGGTTTCGTCGCTTCGTACTCGCCATCAATTATCTCGGTCACATGATTCAAGAGTATTTTGGCGACGGCAGTCGCTGGAAGGTGCAGATAGACTATCTGACTGAGAAGTCACCGCTGGGAACCGCTGGAGCGATCGCACTGCTGAATCCACGGCCCGAGCAACCGTTCCTCGTCTCCAACGGCGACGTGCTCACTGATATTCGCTACAGCGAGCTACTCGACTTCCACTGTCGGCATCGCGCGGCGGCAACGATGGCGGTGCGTTTGTATGAGTGGCAGCATCCGTTCGGCGTTGTTCGAACCAACGGCGTCGATATCGTCGGCTTCGACGAAAAGCCGGTGGCACGCACTCAGGTCAATGCAGGCATTTACGTGCTCGAGCCCAGCACCATCGACGCCCTCGAGGGCAATGAGCCCTGCGACATGCCCACTTTATTCAGTCGTCTGCAGGATCGTAGTGCTCGCACAATCGTCTATCCCATGCATGAACCCTGGCTTGATGTGGGTCAAAAGGACGACCTGGAGCGGGCGCATTTGTTGAACCTACGAGGTGATGAGAGGGATGAAAAATAGTCCTAAGACCGACAGAAGGACTTGGAAGTCCCTTCACGCGGACACAGGGCCACGGACGGAAGATTCGACTGTCTGGCCCCGGTAAGCGGTGCAAGGATGGATCCTACATCTCATACAATCTGAAGCAAAAATATGTCATGAACTTGCTTAAGGCCGCGTACCGGACAGCGCTCCGCGGAATGGCACAGGAGAAGCAATGAACTGGGAATTCGGATCAGAGAACTTTTCGGATGATGACGTTCGGAGTGCATTTCGCGTTTGGGGTTTCGTGGTGATCAGGAATGCTTTCAGTCAGCAGGAGGTGACTCTGGTGCGTTCAGAGCTGGATCGGGCTTTCGGCAGTGCTCATCTGCGGGATCTGCCAACGATGTGCTCGACTGAAGTGCTCAAACACGAAGCCATCTGGAACCATCTGTTCAAGGAATGCGTCGTTAAATCACTCCGCGCAGCCCTAGGGCCGGAGCTGTGCTACCAGAATGATCTGGATGTTCAGCGGAATTCATACGGTCTGGCCGGCTCTCGACGCCACACCGGTTGGCATATGGATGCCGGCAGCGAGAGCACCAAGGGGTATCTAAAGGCCGACGCGTACAGGTTTGCCAAATGCGGAATTTATCTACAGGATGCCGATAATGGCTGGGGCGGCGGAATCAGGGTCAAGCCTAAGAGCCATCGAGGCTTTGCCGACAGCAATCCGTTCAAGCGGAAGTTCTTCTTCGTTAGAAGAGTGGCAAATCGTATTGCATCGATCCTACATCTCGATGCGGATACATTTGAGGTGCCGACGAAAGCCGGCGATTTCTGCTTTTTTGACTCGAGGCTACTGCACTCTTCTGTGCCACCCAGCGTGGAGAATATTCGGAAAATTGCCTACGATCAGAAGGAGAATATCTCTGGATTCTGGCCCGAGGTACCGAAAGAGCACACCAAGTATGTCATCTACTGGGATGCCTGCAATGCGGCGATGAGCGGCGATTTTCTCCGTAACAGCATAAAGCGCGCGGAAAGCGAGTTGTCTGGTATGAGCGAGCAGCGGTTTCGACCGGCGGTCTTCACGCGTTTCCTATCGGCGAAATACCCCGACGACTTCCCCAAGAATTTCGTCGCTGCTGCAACTGTTCGTGACGTCTCGGTATCAAGCTTGGATACGGAACGGGCTCTATTTTACAAGCAGAAATTGAAATCAATGCGGCTGTTACATCCCTGAATACGCCGCACAATTGCTTATGCTTGAACGCCTGTTGATCGTTGGCCTCGGCAGTATCGGCCGGCGGCATGCGCGACTTGCTCGGAACCTTGTGCCCGGCCTGCAAATTGCCGTGTTAAGGCATCGAGGCTGCGCTGATATGGACGAGCCTGCCATCGATGATTGTGTCAGGACCATTGCTGAGGCCCTGAAGTTTCGCCCCCAGGCTGCCGTGATTGCCAATCCGGCAAGTCATCACCTCGAAGTGGCATTGGATCTGGCACGGGCCGGCGTTCATCTGCTGGTTGAAAAGCCTATCTCCAATGGCACCCGTGGGCTTTCTGAACTGATCACAATTTGCCGTTCGCGCGGCCTCACGTTGATGACCGGCTACAATTTGCGTTTCCTGCCATCGTTGATGCGATTCCGCGAATTGGTCGAAGAACGACGTGTGGGGCGAGTTCTGTCCGTCAGGGCGGAGGTCGGCCAGTATCTGCCTTCGTGGCGGCCGGGATCCGACTATCGGCACACTGTATCCGGAAAGGCTGCGCTGGGGGGCGGCGTGCTATTGGAGCTGAGTCATGAGATCGACTACTTGCGGTGGTTGTTCGGCGACGTGGCATGGGTGAGTGCCGTTCAGCGTAAACACAGTGAACTCGAGATCGATGTGGAAGACACGGTGCATCTGGTGCTGGGATTTGCCGCTGAGAGGGGGGTACCAGAGTTGGTGGCCGCTCTCAGCATGGATTTCATCCGTCATGACACCACTCGTACTTGTACCGTAATCGGTGAGGCGGGGTCACTGCGCTGGAATGCAATCGCCGGCATCATAGAAGTCTTTGAGCAGGGGGGGAACGCATGGCGTTCTCTGCATGCGTATCCGCAGCAGGGGGACGAGAGCTATCTTGCCGAATGGCGCCATTTCCTCCAATGCATTGCCGACTCCAGCACGCCACTCATTTCCGGCTCGGACGGCCTGGCAGTACTGCGGATAGTTGAAGCAGCGCGGCTGTCGTCGAGTACAGGGGCGACTGCGCGGATCGTCAACGAGAACAATGGAGCACCACAGCCGGGAGAAATGCTCTGAACATCGTAGCACTGATTTGCGCCCGCGGCGGCTCAAAGGGTTTGCCCGACAAAAACATACGTCCTCTGGCGGGCCGTCCGCTCATCGCGTGGACGATTGCACAGGCACAAGCCGTGCGGCGCATTGGCCGAATCATTGTTTCCACCGAGTCGGAGCGAATCGCGGCTGTGGCCCGGCAGGCTGGCGCAGAGGTGCCGTTTGTGCGACCGCTCGAATTGGCCCAGGACAACAGTCCGGAGTGGCTAGTCTGGCGTCACGCATTGAAATACTTGCGCGAGTCCAGCGGCGCCTTCCCCGATGCCTTAATCGTGGTCCCCACCACGGCGCCGCTGCGCGCTTCCCAGGATTTGGAGAACTGCCTGGACGAACACGAGAAAGGCGACGCGGACGTAGTGATCACCGTCACGGACGCGCACCGCAGCCCCTATTTCAATATGGTCCGTAGCAATGCCGATGGAACGGTCGGCTTGGTCATACCGCCAGAAGGCGCAATCTTTCGGCGTCAGGATGCACCCGTCGTTTACGACATGACGACGGTGGCCTATGTTGCCCGGCCGGAATTCGTCATGACCAGAAATGGCGTTTTCGAGGGCCGCGTGCGCCAGGTGCATGTTCCCGCGGCGCGGGCTCTCGACATTGACACACCGCTGGATTTCAGAATTGCAGAATGTCTCATGTCCGGCGATCGTGATGTTTCCCAAAGCTCGCCATCATGAAGCTATCTGAAATCCGGGAACGCCTTAGGTTCTGGAAGGAAACCGATCGGCTGGGACGGGATATTCCGCTCACTCATCGGCGGTTGCACTTCAAGTCGAGCAAGCGCGCGTTGTGCAAGAGTAAGTTTATCCCAGACAGAGTGGTCGCGCCCGGATGCCCCGCAAAAGTAATACGACAGATCGGCAGCGCGGGCAGGGGGCCGTGATGCTGGGGGGTAAAGTCATCGTAGTCACTGGTGGGGCAGGGCGTCTTGGACCCTCATTCGTGCGCCGTATTGCTGAACAGGGCGGCACAGCCGTTGTAGCGGACATTGATGTGGCCGCGGCTTTTCGGGTCGCCGAAGAGGCTGCTTCGGAATGCCCTGGTCGCGTGGAGGCCATGCCGCTCGACATCACCAGTTCAAGCTCGCTGGATGCCCTGATAGCGGGACTGCAGGCACGGCACGGCCGCATAGACGCGGTGGTCAATAACGCGTATCCGCGCAACCGCAATTACGGCCGCAAACTGGAACAAATGACTTACGCTGACTTTTGCGAAAACCTGTCTCTGCATCTGGGCGGGTACTTTCTGGTTGCGCAACAATTTGGCTTGTTCTTTCGCAGCCAGGGCGGAGGCAACATCATCAACATGTCCTCGATCTACGGGGTGGTGGCGCCCCGCTTCGAGGTCTACGCCGGTACGTCCATGACCATGCCGGTGGAATATGCAGCCATCAAAGCTGCAATCATTCACCTCACTCGCTACTTCGCGCAGTACTTCAAAGGCGCCGGGATCAGGGTGAACTGCCTGAGTCCCGGCGGAATCCGGGACAATCAGCCGGAAGAGTTTCTTCGCAAATACGACTCTCACTGTAACGGCAAAGGCATGCTCGATCCCTCCGATGTTGCCGGCGTCCTGTTGTTCCTTCTGTCTGATGCCTCCGAGTTCATCACCGGCCAGAACTTCGTCGTCGACGACGGCTACTCTCTGTGAAGAGGAAAGTCATCTACGTCTCGGTCGGGCGACTTACCGATAAGATCGCACGCGACTGGTACATTGACTATCTGATTGAGAAGGGCGTGCGCGTCGAATACTGGGACGTTGTCTCCCTGGTGCGGGAGGAGCACGCCGAAAAGGGTGCGAGACACCCGGATTTTCTCCATGTCTTTCGCACCTTCGGTGAAGTTGAGAGAATGTTGCGCCTGCCCGCGAATCGAGATGCGCTCTACGTGATGTTGATCACCTATGCCGGTCAGTTCACGCGTATCTTTCGCATCTTTTCCAAATACGGCTGCAGGATGCTGATGATCGCGTGGGGAGCGATGCCGCGCGATCCAGTTTACAAATGGCGCAAGATAGCGTCTGCGCTCGCCAATCCCGCCTGGTGCGCCAACGTGATTTTCTACCGCTGCAAGGCGACCGTCCTGCGAAGTTTGAAGCTCGTCAAGCCGTTCGACATCATCTTTGCCGCGGGAGAGGTGCTGATGGCAGGCAGCCACTTCGCGGCCAAAGTCGTCCCGATAAACCTGTGTGACTACGATCACTACGTCAAGGCAAGAGCCGCGGGCGGCAGGCTATTTGAAGGCCGTTATTCGGTCTTTCTGGACGTCAACCTCCCTTACCAGTCCGATCTTGCATTTTGCGGTTATCCACAGATCGACGCCGGACGCTATTTTCGGTCCCTAAATCGCTTTTTTGGCTTGCTGGAGCGCCAGTACGGGCTGAAAGTAGTGATTGCCGCTCATCCAAAAGCCGACTACGACGCCGCAACTTTCGAGGGCCGGCCGATACACCGTCTCGTCACCGCCGAGCTGGTTCGAGACGCCGAGTTTGTGCTGACCCACACCAGCACCGCGTTGAGCTATGCGGTGCTGAACGCGAAACCTCTCGTCTTCATCTATACCGACGATATGGCGGCGGCGTATCGGGATACGGATATTCGGCAAATGCATTGTTTTGCAAGCTATCTCGACTCGCCAATCTGCAACGTCGATGGGTTGGCCGAAGGGCACCAGATCCACGTCAGAGATGTCGATCTGAAACACTATGAACGCTACAAATACGACTTTTTGACGACACGCGAATCCGAGAATACCCCAACACAGGAGATTTTCCTGCGCGAGATAGCAGCGCAATGAAGCAATCGCTCCGCAGTAGTGAGCCTCGTCGGCGGCCAAATCCGACCTTTCAGAAATCGTCCTGGCGCGGTCTCACAATCGGCGGAGCGGCGCCAAGAGGGTTTGCGTGAGCGACGAGTTAGAGTCCTTTTACGAGCGCTGGCAAAGCGAGAGAACGGACCTGATAGAGTTCGACAATGCCTGCGCGATGCGAAAAATAGACGCGATTCTACGCAATGTTCCCGACATCGCTTCGTTGAAACTGAAGTCGGCGATCGACTTCGGGTGTGGACGCGGCAAGGCGCTGCGTCATTTTTTCGACAATCTGAAGTTGGAGAAGGCCTACGGTTTCGACTTCTCGGCCTCGGCGATCGAATACGCGTCGCGAGAGTTCGGCTCCGCCGACGTGCAATTTCGTCGTCTGGCGACCCTTGACGTCGACGAAAGTATCGACAGTATCAGGCGAGTCACCGGAGGGAAAGTCGACTGCGTGCTGCTACTCGACCTGCTCGAACACGTCGCCGACTGTAAATATCTGGTTTCGCGACTGTCTGAGCTGGCTACGCATTTCGTCATCAAGCTCCCGGTCGAATCCAATATCATGGAGAACTATCTGTTTCGGAACAAGATATATCCGTCGCCAAGGCACTACAACGGGCATCTCCGGGAGTTCACCGCGAATTCCGTCTTTTATTTCATTCGCGAGCTCGGTCTCACTCCAATCGCCGAAGGGTTATATTTGTATGATCCCCATGATACCGCTCCGCGAGCAAGTAGCGGTTCGGCGTGGCAGTCGCTGAAACACGGTGCAGTCTGTGGGGCGCGAAACATTCTATCGACGCTCCTGCATAAGAAGCTATTTATCGCGATCTGCGGGCCCGGAGGCTACTACTGTGTCGCCACGTTCAACAAGGCAAAT
Source organism: uncultured Gammaproteobacteria bacterium (assembly GCA_963735775.1). Taxonomy (GTDB): domain Bacteria; phylum Pseudomonadota; class Gammaproteobacteria; order Steroidobacterales; family Steroidobacteraceae; genus FEN-1191. The sequence continues at coordinate 779,177 of CAVTMG010000002.1, forward strand.
GTATTGAATCCCTAAGTCGATGCAAGCAGGTATGCTTCCCTTGCCTCGCCGCCACCCCTTGGTTTTAAGCGCCGTTCGTCTGGGCGACTCTCGAGTGTCAATCGCAGGTGACCATAACGATGTCGACCCTATCTTCATTTCTGGCGACGCTGCCATTTCCTGAGGGGCAAACTATATTGCTGGTCGATGTCGGGGCGCGCTGGGGGGCCAACGCCCCGTGGAACCAGTTGGATGCAAAATTCGTGACTTATATCGGCTTTGAGCCGGACGAGGCGGAATGTCGCCGCCTGAGTGTCACGCACCGGGCATCGAATGTCGAATACATTCCGGTCGGATTGTCGGACGCTGCACGGGAATACGTTCTGTACGTGACACGCGAGGCAGGCTGCTCGTCGATTCTTGCGCCCAACCAGGCACGAATCGGCAAGTACTTCCTCTCGGAGCGTTGGGACGTACGAATGGAGGTTCCGGTCAAGACGGTGCCCCTTGAGTTGATCCTGGATGAGAGAGGCATCGTGCCGGACGCTCTAAAGATTGACGTGCAGGGTGCCGCACTCAAAGTCCTCGAAGGTACCGGGAGGCATCTAGACGACGTATTGCTGGTCGAGGTCGAGGCGGAATTCTGCGAGATTTATCAAGGAGAGCCGCTGTTCGGCGAAGTCGACGCCAGGCTGCGGCGCAGTGGCTTCGAATTGCTGGACATCAACAAATACTATGCCAGACGCAAGTTACTCGATTCGAGTCATGTCAGCAGGGGCCAAGTTGTGTTTGCCGACGCGCTTTATGTCATGTCAATTGACAAGTTCTTCGGTTTACAGATCTCTGCAACGGAAAGAGCGAGAAAACTGTGGAATATCGTGGTGATGCTCAGCATGTACGGGCATTTCGATCTTGCGCTGGAGTTTGCACGCCACGAGCAGTCTACGCTGAGCCCACAGGACAAGGTGGCGATCGAGCGGTCGATCAAAGTGTATACGGCGATTCCTAGGTGGAAGTTGCTGTTGTTCGATAATGGAATTGCGGAAAGACTGGGGTGGGTTGTATCGCTGTTGGGGAACTCGATGCAAATCAGGAGCCGTCGCCTCGGTTGGGGATCCGATCAGAGTGCAGTGGACTCGCGTTACAAGTACTACCTTACCCATCCCTTGCTAAGGTTATTCAGGAAGTAGTCGACACCCGATCTGGGCAAAATTCATGAACAGCCGGGCTAGCGACAAGGTGTTAGTGTTCTCGGAGGAATATTCCAGAATCACTAAGGGTCTGGTCCTGGTCTGGATGACTCACGCCGCCACGGCGTCGAGCAAGCGGCAGGTTGATATTCTTCTGAACGGGGAGCATTGGGCGCTCGATGAGGCAATCACCGCGTTCCAAGCCAATACCAGCGTCGCCGTAGACCGCTTACCCTTCAGTATGCCCAGTACGCTTCTCCAGCGCGCGCTTTCCGGCGAGCATTGCTCATCGGTAATGCGTGCCGCAAAGATCGTGGTAGGGCAGGCGTTGAACCTATTGTTTTCGCCGTTGATCATTCTCTATCTCTGCCAACGCCTGCGAAGACTGCGGCCGCGGGCGGTATTCAGTCATAGCGGAGGCTGGCCGGCCGGCGATCTATGTCGCTGGATCATATGCGCTGCCTGGCTGGCCAAGGTACCGAAACGAATCTTGATCATTCACAGTCATCCCGTGGAGGAGTTCGGTTTATGGTATGTAGCATCGGCGCCATTGCGATTCGGCCGCGCATGGTCGATCGATAGGTGTGCGACATCCATCGTTGCCGTATCGGATAGCGTCAAAGCCGCCCTTGCGTCCAAGGTGTTCGAGCGCCCAGTGCTCCGAATCCATAATGGCATCAATCCATCGGCGGGCGAGCCAAGGTCTATTCCTAGCAGCACAAATCTTGACTGGCACCCTTCTGGCCTTGTTGTCGGGTTTGTAGGCGCGCTCTACCCGATGAAAGGCGTCCATGTACTGCTAGACGCATTCAGATCGGTCAACGTACCTTGTGAGCTGGCGCTATTGGGACCGGCGGTTGGGCCCGCGGAATATGTGAGATCGTTGCAGCGGCGCGCCAACCTTTGCCCGAATACGGTAAGTTTTCTTGGCTTTCGCGACGATGTCGATGAGTTCATGGAAAGAATCGACATTTTAGTGGTGCCCGCAGTGGCTTTCGAGAGTTTCGGTATGGTGATCCTGGAGGCGATGAAGCACAAGAAGCCCGTAATTTGCACGGACTATGGCGGAATGAAGGAAGTAGTTGAAGATGGTGTAAGCGGCGTAGTGGTTCCGGCCGGTGATGCGTCGGCGCTTTCCAATGCAATGGACACGCTGTTGGCGAATGCCGATGCGAGACGACAAATGGGAGAAGCGGGATACCGGCGGCTCAACACTCTATTCACCTCGGAAAGGATGGGGGAGCAATATGATTCGCTCATTGTCGAGCATTGATGCGGATCCCGGGAAGACCGAGCGGGCAAGAATACCGCATAGCCAGAAACCCAGGTGCGGCCACAGTTAGGCGTTGTCTCGCGGATCCTGCGGTGGTCAGTACTTACGCCGAGGCGGTCCAGTAGTCGCAAGACGATGAAAATCTTCTTCACTGGAGCAACTAGCCTCATTGGGCGCCATTTTTTTGGAGTCAGTGACGGCCTCCGCGGATTGCGAGGTCATCGCCGTTTCAAAGACGTTACGACCTGACACCCAACTTAGTCCGAGTTCCCACTCAAGCAACGGCATGGTACGGTACCAACAGATTTCCTCGCCAAGTCACTATATCTTCGTATTTTCGGCGGAGCCCTCGGGACACCACTGCCAGACGATACTGGTCTCGAAATGGGTGGCAAATCCCCGTTTGAAATAGCCGACGCTGTGCCGTTTGTCGTCCACGGCATCGGGGAGATGGATGTTGCCCAGTTGAAAGCTTTTTAGCCCGCGACCGTGCGCTCTCTCAATGCCGTGCCATACCATATAATGGGCCAGAGGTTTGTCGAGGTCCCGATCATAGACACCATTCATATAAAGCGTCACTTCAGTTCCATCGATAAATAAGGAACCTGCTGCGAGTTTTCCGTCCAGGTGCGCCAGAATCAGCTCACCCCGGCCACGGGTAATCTCTGCGAACTGGATGTCCCAGGATTCTTTTGGGCGCGTCACCCGGCCAGCGATGTGTGCGTGGAATTCGCGGTAGGCATCAAAGTTTTCAAGACTCGGGGATGCAGCATTCACATAGTCTATGGTGAGATTTCTCCGTCCCCAGTTGACGAACTGGTGAAAACTTTTCCTGAGATCATGCTTCCACACAGCGGGCCCGGCCGTCAGATCGACCATGCCCGTCAGGGTCATACTGGCCTTCGCTTCATACCCTAAAGCCACTTCGCCGATCGGCGGCAGAATAGCGCTGGCGATATCGCGGAGGAGAATTTCCCGTGCTCCACCGGCAACGGCGATGTGATTGATCTGCGCAAAGGCGGCTTTGACAGCTAAGGTCAAAACATGCTGGTCCACAATATCCGGCCGGCAGAATATCTGCATGGGCAATCCGTGAAGGCCCAGCACGTCATCAGTAATACCGCAGAGGACGACAAGAGCCGCTCTGCCTTGCCATATGACCGCGAAGGAAAAATCACGATAGCGTTTACCCCAATAAGCCGGATAGTAGGTGCGTCCGTATATTCCACTTTGCGGGTGAGCCTCAATCGCGGAGAAGGCTGGATCAGCTATGATCTGGTTGAACAATTCGTCGTGCGGACGTAGGGAAACCAAGGTGAAGTTACAATCCATCACGCACCACTATGTAGGGGAATGTTCGGCAACTTATCGGCGAGCCGGAGTTTTTCAAACAGCATCTCAACGATCAGAAAATCCAATTCATGGACTACGTCGTATGATTGCTCTGAGGGCATCTCGTAAACCAAGGTATCTTCATAAAATATGCGGGGATCCGCAAGAAGGGATCGCGCCGCCAGACATAGATCGAGGCGTTCATGTCAAAGCAGGCTGGCGCATCCTGCCGCCGCGCAATCGGCGCAATCGGCACAATCGGCGTGGGCAGCGTCTTGCTGAGGGAAACAACTCCGGCATTGCCCCGCTCGAAGTCATGGGCATCCCGTCCGTCCCGCTCCAGAATGGCGCGGTGCATGTCGCGTATAGGCGTATCGCGGTCGCAGACGAGCTGCTCCACGCGGTCACCAAAATGACTAGTGCCGTTTTCTAGATTTAAGGTTATGGTCATGTCCTCGCCGACGACTTCGATGCGCCGCTGGCCGATTCGATCAAGATAGTTCATTTGTATGCGAGTAAAGCCCGGATTGGTGATTGCATTTGACGACAGTTCTTGGAGCCCAATATGCCCCTGACAAGCGTTGTAAAACAACTAATTCCAAAACCATGGCGGCCGTTTGCCATTGCGATGTATCTGAGAGGCCATCGTCTCTATTTCGCTTTATACCGTCTCCTATTTGCTCCAAATAGAGGATATCTCGCCGTTGCGGAGCAAAACTACATCACCGCTTTTCCGCCCGAGTGGACAAGCGCAAGTCTTGAAAACGCCGATATTCTCGTGGACTTGGAGAGTGATTACAATTTCAAGTTGAATGATGTCAGGTTTGCGTACAGCGGACACACGATAGAACACTTGTCTGACGATGCAGTGAGAAGATTATTCAGAAATCTATACCATTCAATGAGAAGAGGCGGTGTCATACGAGTGGAATGTCCGGACTTGGATTTGCTATTGGACGACTACAAGTGTGTGAACAATAGAGATCGGAAGGTCACTAAGCAGATGCTGGAGACCGTTGGGCGTTGGAATATACCAAAAGTCAATGATATCCAGGGGAATGATATCTACACTCAAGAGCACATCAAGATATTGGCCGGGATAGTTAGTTATTTCGATCGCAAATACAATATGGTGCTACCACCGCTCTGCTCCGCTCAAGAGTTCAAAGAAAAGATCTCTACGCTGTCCAACGGCGAATTTGGCGATTGGGCGGTTTCCTTGCTGTCACCAGATCAATTGAGCGACTCTCACGAGCATCGAAACTGGTTTAACTTCGTTAAGTTGGACAGATTTCTCACAGAGGCTGGGTTTTCCGGCGTAGTCAAATGTGAACCCCGGAGCACGCGCTATAACTTCAGAATGAATATAAATAGAGCACACCGAAGTTGGTGTTCGGTGTTTGTCGAGGCGATCAAGAGCTGAGTCTGGCGCGCGGATCACTCGGCTCATTGCCTGCAGCGGATACCCGGGATCCCGCGGGACTTCGGCGGAATGAAGGAGGTTGTCGAGAACGGCGTGACCGGCATCGTGGTGGCAAGCGGTGATGCATTGGCGCTGTCCAAGGCAATAGCAAAATTGCTCGCTGATATCGATTTGCGACGTCGAATGGGAGACGCGGGTTACCAGCGGCTCCGGGAATGGTTTACTTCTGAGACGTTGGTAGATCAATATGATGGGCTTGTCTCGGCCAGTAATGCAATATCTTGGCGTGTCTCGCGGACTCATTGCCGCGGTGATCGAATCTCGCAATACCGGCTATTTGTGTTCGGCCTTTTGAGGGCGAGATTTGTATGAACGTTGTTATTCTCTGCGGTGGCCTAGGTACGCGCTTGTCGGAGGAAACCCAGCTAAAGCCGAAACCCATGGTTGAGATCGGCGGGCGGCCTATTTTGTGGCACATCATGCGCAGTTACCATCGGTACGGCTTGCGAGATTTTGTGCTGGCACTCGGCTACAAGGGTGAGATAGTCAAAGATTATTTCCTCAACTACCATGCCCGACAGAGCGATTTGACCCTGCAATTGAAGACCGGCGAGGTGACATTCTCGAATCCGGCGGTCGAGGACTGGAGCGTCAGTCTGGTGGATACGGGTGCGAATACTCAGACGGGAGGACGATTGCTCCGCCTTCGCGATCGTCTGAACGCCCAAGGCACATTCATGCTGACCTACGGGGATGGGGTATCCAACGTAGATCTTGGAGCGCTGCTTGCCTTTCACCGCTCACACGGCCGCATTGCTACGGTTACCGCTGTAAGGCCTCCCGCCCGATTCGGGGATCTTGATATCGTTGGGGACTTCGTGACGGCCTTTGCCGAGAAACCGCAAATGGGTGAGGGCTGGATTAGCGGCGGCTTCTTTGTGTTTGAGCCTGAAGTGTTCAGCTACATCTCCGATGATGCGACGATGCTCGAGCGTGCACCGTTAGAAGCCCTTTCCCGCGGCCGGCAGCTGCTGGCCTTCCATCACTCGGGCTTCTGGCAGCCGATGGATACCATGCGAGACAAGAACACTCTCGAGGCGCTTTGGGCTTCAGGCTCCGCGCCGTGGGCGGTGTGAGATGGGCGCACGGCAGTGACTATTCCGCCGAGGATAGGGCCATCGGCAAGGAATGCACTGTTTCCTGTGCGGCTTGTTACTGATCCGTGCAGTTGTTATCTGCGATCGTCAGTTATTTCGATTGCTAGCACGATATGCCGGTGCCGCCGCTGTGTTTGGCCGAAGAGTGGCTGTCAAGAGCTGAATTCCGGCATGCCAATCAAATGATGTTTTTAATCTGCTGCCATGGGGTTGGTACGAGGCGCGATGGGTGAAGTGAGCATTCCCTTTGACGATGCATATCGCGGCCGCCGGGTGCTGATCACTGGGCACACGGGATTCAAAGGTTCCTGGCTGGCGCTATGGTTGAAGCAGCTGGGCGCGGAAGTGGGCGGCTTTTCGCTTGGATTACCCACGGAACCGTGCGGTTTCGACATCCTTGGGCTTGCGCATCACGTGCGCCACTACCTGGGCGATATACGGGATCGGGCAGCGTTGGAAAAGGTGGTGGATGAGTTCCGGCCGGAGATCGTCTTTCATCTCGCCGCCCAGTCGTTGGTGCGCCGATCGTATGAGGACCCTGTGCTGACGTTCGAGACCAACGCCATGGGCATGGTGAACTTGCTCGAGTGCGTGCGGGCACGCTCGTGGATTTCGGCCGTAGTGCTGATAACGAGTGACAAGACCTACCGGAACGACGAGTGGTGCTGGGGTTACAGAGAGACGGATGCGCTCGGTGGTCGCGATCCCTACAGTGGTTCCAAGAGCTGCGCTGATCTCATTGCGCACTCCTACTATCATTCCTTCCTGCAGAATGGACCGAGCCGCGTGGCGGTCACGCGGGCAGGCAACGTAATCGGCGGCGGCGATTGGGCGGCCGATCGGATCGTGCCCGATTGCATTCGCGCCTGGTCGGTGGGGCAATCGGTCGCGGTGCGAAATCCGCACGCCACGAGGCCGTGGCAGCATGTACTGGAGCCGCTCAGCGGCTATCTGTGGCTCGGCGCCCGACTGCTGGCACAGCAAGCCGGGATCAATGGCGAGGCGTTCAATTTTGGGCCTGACGCCGTCGTAACCGAGACGGTGGCGCAATTGCTCGAAGCTATGCAAAAGCGGTGGCCCGGGGTGCACTGGAGCGCAATCGCGGACCTGGAAGGAGGCGGCAAAGAGGCGGGGATGCTCAAGCTGTCCTGCGACAAGGCGCTTTTCCATCTGCAATGGCGAGCCGTGCTGCAATTCAGAGAAACTGTCGAATTCACCATCGACTGGTACCGTAGCTGGCACGAGGGCCGGGTCGACATGCGCGAATACACAAAGGGACAAATTCAACGGTACAACAACATTGCGAGAGGGTTTGGCATCGCCTGGGCAGGGAGATGAGTACTGGCACCAGAATCGGCGGCCTGACGCTCACCCCGTTGCGGCAAATCACCGACGGCCGGGGCGTCGTGCTGCACATGCTGCGCGCAGACGAACGGGAATTTGCTGCGTTCGGCGAGTGTTACTTCTCGCAGATCAACGCCGGGGTCATTAAGGGATGGAAGCGCCACCGGCGGCAGTGCCAGAACATTGCGGTTCCCATCGGTCGGGTTCGCTTCGTGATTTACGACGATCGTGAGGGATCACCCACCCGGGGTATGCTTGACTTAGTCGAGCTGGGGAGGCCAGATAATTACGTGCGGCTGCGCATCCCCCCGCTGCTTTGGTATGGTTTCAAGTGCATCGCGGAGCAACCCTCCCTGATAGCCAACTGCGTCGATATTCCCCACGATCCCACAGAAGGTGAGGCTTTGGGTCTCGAGATCCTGGGGCAGGGTCGGGCACTCGACTACTTACGGAACGGAAGCGCGCGTTCTTGAGAGTGCTGGTGACTGGAGGGTTTGGTTATCTCGGTGGCCGTCTGGCGCGGGCGCTGGCGAGGACAACCGACTACGACGTGACGCTCATGACCCGGAGGGCTGTAAGACCGGCCATGCCGGAGTCGAGCGCGACGCTCATTGGTGTCGACTGGACAAGTGACGTTGCACTGGAGCGCGCATGCGACGGTATCGACGCAGTCGTGCACCTTGCCGGCATGAATGCCACGAAATGCGCGATCGATCCAGTGGCCGCGCTCGAGGTCAATGGCCTGAGCACCGCGCGTCTGGTGCGGACAGCCGCGCTCCAGCGCGTGGCGCGATTTGTTTATCTGTCTACCGCTCATGTCTACGGAGCAGCACTTAAGGGATTTGTCGACGAGCACACGTGCCCCGAGCCGCGTCATCCATATGCGACCAGCCACCGCGCGGGTGAGGACGTCGTCAGATTCGCGCACGACACAGGTGTTATCAGCGGATCGGTGGTACGGCTCTCAAACTCGTTCGGCGCCCCAGTCGATCCCGACGCGGACTGCTGGTCACTGGTAGCGAACGATTTGTGCCGGCGGGCGGTCAATAGCCGCTGCATGGTCCTTCGCAGCAGTGGAACTCAGCGACGTGATTTCATACCTGTCTCGGAAGCGTGCAGGGGGATAGCACACCTGTTGACTGTGCCGCGGTCAGACCTGGGGAATGGCGTATTCAACGTCGGCGGCAGCTGGGCTCCAACCATAATCGAGATGGCCGAACTCATTGCTACGCGAGTTGAGACTGTGCTCGGATTCAGGCCGCAGCTTGCGCGGGGTAGCGATTGCGATAGCGTCGGCGATCCGGCGCTCGAATATTGCTCCAAAAAGCTCATATCGACGGGATACGACGTCCGCCGTGGCGCGTTGGTCGAGGAGTTGGATCAACTCATCGCCTTCTGCGGGCGGCAGCAGCGGGGCGGATCGGCAGCATGAGACCGCGGGTTTCGATCATCATTCCCACTTACAACCGTGCGACCGATTTGAAACGTGCGCTGACCTCGGTCATCCGGCAAACCTGGAGCGATTGGGAAGTCATAGTGGTCGACAATCACTCCACGGACAACACCGCAGAGGTGGTTGCGAGCTTTGGAGACCAGCGAATTCGCATGCTGTCGGTGCATAATCACGGCATAATCGCCGTATCGCGCAATCTCGGCACAGCAAGTTCCGCGGCGGATTGCGTCGCGTTTCTCGATTCGGACGATTGGTGGGCGCCGCGGAAGCTCGAGCGGTCAATGCGCGAGATCGACTCGGGTGCGGACATTGTTTACCACGATCTGTACCTCGCGCGATCGTCGCGCCATGGCTGGCGTCTGCGGCGTGCGGCAACGCGCTCGCTGCCGTCCCCGGTATTCAATAGTCTGGTGGAATGCGGCAATGTGCTGACGAATTCCAGTGTCGTCGTACGTCGCAGCCTGTTGCGGGGAATCGGCGGTCTATCGGAGGATCCCGGATATACTTCATGGGAGGATTACGACTGCTGGTTGAGATTGGCCAAAGTCACCGAAAGATTCAGTCGGCTGACCGAGCCGTTGGGTTGGTATTGGGTGGGGGGCGGAAACATCAGTTCGCCGCAGAGGACCATTCAGAACTTGATGCGGATAAGGGAGAAGTATCTTAAGCCCGATGGTCGAGATGCGGATGAGCGGCTGCCCGGTTGGTACCACTATGGGATGGGAAGAGCGCGCTACCACTTGCGGGCCTATCCGGAGGCCCGGCGGCACATGATGTACGCACTCCACGGCCAACTGCCTGCCGGTGTGAGGGCGAAAGCATTGATGACTCTCGGAGCATGCCTGTTGCGCGGCGGTAAAATTGCCACACCTATCGAGTAAGACGTATGCCCGCCGCTGAAGAGCTAGCGTCTGGTCAATTTTCCGAAGAGCGCAGCGCGCCACGGTCATCGATTTCGTTGGCAACGATTGCCGTGGCGGCATCAGCATTGCTCATTTACGTCTCCGGGGCCTTTCAGATCGCGACGGTTCTGGGCTTCAAGCACGAATTGCAGGGCGTGCTGGTAATTACGATAGCGGCCGCCGGATGCTGCTACATGGTGTCGCACCCCAACCGACTGTTAGATCCGCTGATATTATTTTCGATCGTCAAGCTCGTGACTGAAATCGCACTCAGGGGGCAACTGAGTTACATACTCGACGGTCTGGCAGCGATATTGGCCTTGACAGTATTGGCGTGTGCGCCGGCCAGGAGTCTGGAAACTGGCGCGAAATTAGTCGTGGTGGTGGCCGGGATTCTGGCGCTCATGGCGCTTGCTCAGTGGGTAATGCTCATGTACGACCCTTCCCTGAGCAGGTATGGAATTTTGGTTTCCGATGACGAGATCGTGCTCAACAGGGTTGAGCATCCGATCGCGCTCCTGGGATTCATCGGTTCGCAGAATTACTCGCTGCTGGGTCTGCCGGTGGCGCGTATGCAGAGCTTCGCCAAAGAACCTTCTCTCAACGTGGTCTACTTCATGCTGCCGGCAACCCTGGCTTTTTTGCTCAACTCGCGGTCGTCGTTGCTGTGGGGAGGCGCAATCATGGCGTTCTGCGTTCTCTCGCTCTCGGGGTCGGTATTTCTCACCTTGGCGTTCACTGCGGTCTGGTGGTTGTTGCTGCACGTCACATCGGTCAAATTCGCAGTACCTTACGGAATGCTGATCTTAATGGCCGCCTTCTTGCTGACGGTCGAGTATTTCGGATATCAACCGCTGATGGATGGAATAACCTACATCTCCCAATTCGGAGACTTTTTTACCAAGACAGTGTCTCTGACCTCGAGAACCACTGGGGCCGTGGTGCATATGGACGCCGCGCTCGCCGCGCCATTCGGAAGCGCGACAATATCCGACCTTCCAGGCCCCTGGTTGGTCAACTCGGCTCTGGCAGCCGGGTGGCTAGGAGTGTTGCTGCTGGTCTGGTTTCTGATCCAGTTAGGGCGTCAGCTGGACGTTTTTCACTCGAAAAGCGCGCCGCTGAGCGCGCCATGGTTTGGCAATTTGTTATTGATCGGTACGTTGGCTACCGTGTTGGTGTTCAATGACTACCAGATGGGAAACTACTCCGGTTTGATTCTGCTGGCGTTCATCTATCGGATAGTGCTGTTAAAAGTCAGGCGTGGCGAGGCTCGCAGCGCGTTTGGCGATTTCCCGTCCACATTATGAAGGCACCGTGCAAAGTGGCCGTGCTCGGGGCCGGCTTCATTGGGTTGAATCTGGTACGACGCCTGGTCGGCGCGCAGGCGGATGTCGCGGTGCTCGATCACAATGCCGCTCCTGTCGATTTGGCCGGGCGCGTGCGGTGGACTCGTGGAGACTTTGCCGACCGGCCGGCTATAGCGCAGGTACTGGATGGTGCAGATGTGGCGTTTCATCTGATCTCCAGTACTGTTCCCGGCGACGAGCATGTTGAAGTGAGCCGCGAGTTGTCCGACAACATCTTTGCGACGCTGGCATTTCTCGACGTTTGTGAACGCCAGGGGGTGCCGCGGGTCGTGTTCGCCTCTTCATCGTCGGTGTACGGGTTGCAAGTGCAGATGCCCATTCCCGAGACCGCGGTCACGGATCCCATCAGCTCGCACGGGATCCAGAAGCTTGCGATCGAGAAATACTTGCTGCTCCACCGATTTCATCGTGGGCTTGACGTACGCATTGCCAGGTTGTCGAACCCGTTCGGGCCGGGTCAGCGGCTGTACGGCCGTCAGGGTTTCATCGCTTTGACAATCGGTCATCTGCTCAAGGACGAGCCCATATTGTTACGCGATGGTGGGCGACCGGTGCGCGACTTTCTCTATATTGATGACGTGACTGAAGCGCTGGATCGACTTGCGAGTCACGATGCTGCTCCATCGGTCGTGAATATCGGCTCGGGAATCGGCCATTCATTGCAGGAAATCGTCACGACCATCGAGGAGGCGATTCGGCGGCCGATCAGGTCAATGGCGGGCGAACCCAGGCGAACGGATATTCCGGTAAGTGTACTGGACGTGGCGCTCGCGGCCACTGGAATCGGATTCCGGCCGGCCATACCCGTGCGTGAAGGACTCCTGCGCACTCTGCAGCACCACGGGATATCCATTCCAGGTGCGTAGTAGCGGGGGCCTGACGAGGTGACTTCGATCAAGAGAGTCTTACATGTCATCACGGATCTGGGTCAGGGCGGCGCGGAAGCTGTGCTATATCGGCTCATTGGCGCAACCGGCGAAGACTTTGAGCACGCGGTCGTAGCCCTCCATCAGGAGGGGGTCTATGGTCAGCTATTGCGAGACCACGCCATTTCGGTGGCGGCGCTGCGCATGCCACGCGGTCGCGTGAGCATTGAAGGCCTGCGTCAGCTGCGGCGGATCATCCGCGAATTCCGACCGGACATCGTGCAGACGCGGCTCGATCATGCAAATCTGATTGGTGGCGTGATGGCGCGCTTCGCGGGCGCGCCGCCGGTATTCTGGGCGGTACATTCCACTGATCTGGGCTCGCTTGGCAGCAGCTGGAAGACGCGTATCGTTCGGCGGTTCTGCGCTCAGTTGTCTTACACAGTGCCGAGGGCCATCGTCTCGGATTCACGCAGCGGTGCGGCGCTGCACGAAAGCATCGGATTCAGCGTCAAAAAAATGATCGTGGTGCGCAATGGGGTCGATTCCGCATCGTTCCGGCCGGACGAGGCCGCGAGAGAGCGGACGCGGCGTTCGTGGGGTGTGGCGGCGGATGAAGTCCTGATCGGTTGCGTTGCGCGGTGGGATCCGCTCAAGGATCACGAGAATCTCTTGCGCGCGGTCAGACTATTGGCTGACCGCGGCCGGACCTTCCGGTGCGTTCTCGTTGGCCGGGGATTGAGTGCGGAAAACCTCGATTTGCAGCGAATGATCGAACGATGGGCGGTCGGCGACCGGCTGATCCTTGCAGGTGGCAGCAGTGAGGTGCCGGCAGTCATGAATGCTCTCGACCTTCACGTGCTGCCGAGCCGTTCAGAGTCCCTGCCCGTCGCCGTGATAGAGGCTATGGCTTGCGGGACGCCCTGTGTGGTCACCGATGTGGGCGACGCGCGGTATATCGTTGGCGAAACCGGGTGGGTCGCTCGGCCTCAGGATTCCGAGGCTCTGGCCAATGCGATTGAGGCCGCGCTCGTCGATTTTCACAGCGGCTCATCCGTCGAGCGCGCCGAAGCTTGCAGAGCCCGGGTGGTTCGCGAGTTCAGTCTTGCCCGGATGGGGGCCGAATACGCCGCGCTGTGGATGAGCGCGGCTGCCAGCGCGCATGGAGTGTGACTGGAGTGCTGCCAACTGTGATGACCGATACGCGGGTACCGAGTTTCGAGAATGGAGCGATCCAGGCCTCTAGCGGGGAGCCGCGGCCGGTGTTGCTATACGTGGTAAACGTCGCATGGTTCTTCCGTCTGCACCGCATGCATCTTGCATTCGCGGCGCGATCCGCGGGCTTCACCGTACATGTTGCGACGGCGCCGGATTTTGCCGAGGACGTCGAACAGATTAGGGAACAGGGACTGCTCTTTCACGCGCTCAAGCTTCGCCGCGGTCAATGGAGCGTACTGGAACAGTGCGGACTCGCTGCCTCGCTTTACAAGCTGTATCGGGAAATCCGCCCGGACATCGTGCACCACGTGACCATCAAACCGGTTCTCTGTGGCACGTTGGCGGCGCGACTGGCCGGCGTGCCGGCGGTTATCAACTCGATGTCCGGCCTGGGCTTTGTCTTTACGGCGACTGACAAATGGGCGGCCTTGAGGCGGCTCACCGTCAAGCTCTCCTACAAACTATTGTTTGCCCGGTCTGCCATCCGGGTCATCTTCGAAAACAGCGATGACCTGAACATGTTCGTCGGGCGGCGAATCATCAAGTCCCATCAGACTGTCCTGATTCGCGGAGTTGGTGTCGATCTGGAACGCTTTCGGCTGTCCGCGCCGCGCACCGGCGTCCCGCTGGTAGTCCTTCCGGCCCGCATGCTTTGGGACAAGGGGGTGGGCGAATTCTGCGAGGCGGCCGCCATGGTTCGGGCCTGGGGGCTGAACGCCCGCTTTGCGCTCGTAGGCCGACTGGACAGCGAAAACCCAGCGGCCATTCCGGAGGCCTGGCTGGAGCAGCAGCAGCGCAGCGGCGTGATCGAGTGGTGGGGTTGGCGCGAGGATATGGCCGCAGTGTACGCCGCTGCTCATATCGTCTGCCTGCCGTCCTACCGCGAGGGACTTCCAACGGTGTTGCTGGAAGCCGGGGCGTGCGGCTGCGCATTAGTGACCACCGATGTTCCCGGATGCCGCGAAGTAGTTCGCGACGGCGATACCGGCCTGCTCGTTCCGTGCCGTGATGCGATCGCGCTCGCGGAAGCATTCCGAACCGTCATTTCGGATTGTGCGCTTCGCGAGCGGCTGAGCGTCGCCGCGCGCGGCTTCATTGCGGCCGAGTTCTCCGCCGAGCAGGTGAGGAACTCCACCATCAGATTGTACCGCGAGTCGTTGGACTGCTCGGCAAGATGATGATGCCGCTAATCAAGCACTTGGTCGGCGAGTTGGCGGCACCGCTCACGATTGCCGTCCTTATCGGCGCGGTCGCGGTTATTTGGCGACTGCGTGGGGGGCGGCGCGCTTCAGTCTGGATGTCGGCGCTGGCTGTGCTCATCGTCTACCTTGGTGCCATCGGACCCGTCGGGGGTGCGTTACTCGGACGGCTTGAACGACAATATCCGCCGCTGCCCACGGATGCGCCGTTACCGGCTGTCCAGAACATCGTTGTGCTGGGAAGCGGGTACTACCCACGCGAGGGCATCCCGGTCACCGCGGCGCTTGACGAGGTGGGGCTGGTGCGCATCGTCGAGGGAATACGGCTGATGCGCCGGCTCAGCGCGACGCGACTCATCGTGTCGGGTGGCGCACCGCCCGGGCAGGGACGGCCAGCGATAGGCTATGCGGAACTTGCGCGCGAACTGGGCGTTTCCGACTCGTCGCTTGTAATTTTGGATAGTCCTCGCGATACCGCGGCCGAGGCGCGCGCTGTGGTGGAGGTGCTTGGTCAGGCACCCTTTATTCTAGTGACCTCCGCGTCCCATATGCCGCGCGCAATGCGATTGATGCAGCGAGCCGGGGCGCACCCCATAGCGGCGCCGACCGGCCAGTTGGCGAGCGTCGCCGCGTTCCGCTGGGGGGATATGCTACCGAGTTCCCGCGGGCTGCGGCGGACCGAGCTGGCTCTTCATGAATATATCGGTCTTGCTGCAATCACGGCGCACGTCGACTGAGAATGAGTATGCGCGTGCTGGTTACCGGCGCTACCGGGTTTGTCGGCCAAACGCTGTGCGCTGCGTTGACGCAGTCGGGATATGTCGTCCGGGCCGCAGTTCGTCGAGACGTTGAAGTACTCATCGGTGCTTCTGAGAAGACCATCATTGGAGACATTGGCGTTGCCAGCGCGTGGCCTGAGGCGCTTACGGGCGTGCAAGCAGTGGTGCATCTCGCAGCGAGAACGCACATTCTTCATGCGCATCAATCCGAATCAGGTCTCTACGCTGATATCAACGCGCATGCGACGCGCAGGCTGGCCAGTGCGGCGGCCCAAGCCGGAGTTCGTCGATTTGTGTTCCTGAGCAGCGTGAAGGTGAACGGCGAGAGTAGCGGCAAATCCGCCTTCACGGCTTCGGACACGCCGCGTCCGCAGGACCCCTACGGTGAGTCGAAGTGGCTTGGGGAATGGTTGCTGGATGAGGTTGCGTCGCAGACCGGTATGGAGGCGGTGGTGGTGCGATCGCCGCTGGTGTATGGGCCGGGAGTGCGGGCTAATTTTCTGCGGCTCATGCGCTGGGTGGACAAGGGCTGGCCGATTCCCTTGGGCGCGGTAAAGAACGCCAGGAGTCTTGTGAGCGTGTGGAATCTGTGCGATTTCATCGCCCTTGCACTGAGTAGTCCAACGGCGGCAGGTCGGACGTGGATGGTATCGGACGGGGCGGGTATCTCCACACCGGAGCTTGTTTGCCTCATCGCCCGCGCCATGAAGCGGCGCGTTAGAATGGTGCCGATTCCGGTCAGTGCGTTGCGCGCCTGCGGAGCGCTCCTCGGCAGGAGAGCCGAGATAGAGAGGCTTTGTGGTTCTCTCGTGGTCGATATCACGCCCGCACGCCGCGAGCTGGGGTGGTCGCCGCCTTTCACGGTGAGTGAAGGGCTCGAGCGCACCGTCGGCTGGTATTTGTCTGCCGGTCAATCCTCCACGCGCTCATGACAATGATTGTGATTACCGTGACCATCTGCTTCGTTGCGGCGTGGTTATTGGTCGGTTTGGTGCGGAAAATCACTCTTCGATTAGGTTTACTGGATGTGCCGAACTTGCGCAGCTCGCACGTCATTCCGAAACCCCGGGGCGGCGGGATCGCCATCTTGCTTGTAGCGCTGAGCGCAGTTGCGGTGAACCTGTTCCTGCATCGAATGTCCGCAGTGGCCGGGTTGTCGTGGATTTTCGGTGGCGCGGTAGTCGGTGTCAGCGGGCTGATCGACGATATCCATGGGTCGCCGGCTACTGTGCGCGTTGAATTCCAGCTGCTGGCGGCAGTAGTGCTTCTGGTGGCTGCCGGTGGAGTGCCTCCGCTCCCCATGCTAGGGGGGGAATTGGAGCTGGGGTACTTCGGATGGGTCCTGGGAGGCCTGGCAATCGTCTGGTGCATTAACCTCTATAATTTCATGGATGGCATCGATGGTTTGGCGGCAGCGCAGTCGCTATTCGTGGCGGGGGCTGGGGCGCTACTTGTCGGCACAGGAAGGGTTGCTGACGGTGTGCAGCTGCCGCTGATCGCGTTGGCGGCGGCGGCGGCCGGTTTCCTCGTTTGGAATCTCCCGCCGGCGAAAATATTCATGGGTGACGTGGGCAGCGGCTTCATTGGCTTTTCGCTTGCCGCGGCGGCGTTTTTCGCGGGGGCGCATGGATCCACCACTATGTGGACTTGGCTCGCTCTCAATGGTCTTTTTTTCACCGACGCAACGACCACGCTGCTGTCTCGTTTGGTGCGTGGGCAGCGGATTTACGAGGCGCATCGCTCGCATGTCTACCAGCGCTTGACGCGGCGCTGGAAATCTCATGGCGCCGTCACCCTGGCGTATTCGGTGGTCAACTTAGCCTGGTGCTTGCCGTGGGCAGTTGCGACCACTCGGTCGCAGGCGCGTGGATCTGTGTTCGTCACAGCCGAGCTCCTGCCGCTATTTCTGTGCGCGCTTGCGGCCGGTGCGGGCAAGCCAGATTCCAATTGAAACGAGTCGGCAAGCAGCACGCCTCATAATCTGTGGATGCAATATGAGCCTCGCGGGGCCCTTCACGCGGTCGTGCCGTACTTGAAACCTTGGCCCGTCAGATGGGTACTCACTCAATGCAGATGACGCGAGCCATGGGGATTCGACCTGATCTCTGGCGGTGAGCAGACTGTCGCATCTGAGCAACATCGGGAAATCTCTCCCACGCCACCAGGCGACATGGCGACCGAAATGATCTGCACAAAGCGCGTCTTAATCCCTGGCGACATCTGGTTCGCCGAGGGCATCTTCCGCTTTAACCGGCTGCGGCGCGGCGCGGGTGACCGGAAAAACAGACGTTCGCTGCGGGCTCGATGGGAGGTCCGGTCGCGTACATACGCCGGTGCCGCGGCAGTTTGCTGCGGTCGTGGGGACCGAGCTGGTCCATGAAGAGCATTGCCGCCGCGGGTGCGTCGCTGTCGGAAGTGGCAGCAGCACTGCGCGAGACAACCGAGACTCTCGCGTGCGAACTCGCGACTCCGACGAGCGAGTCGCCGCTTTGGAGCGAGTTCGAGTGGCGCATTGCCCGCGCCGCGGCCGCGATGCACGGGGTGTCCTCGCTGCTATGCGCAAACTTGCGCTGGCAGGGTCCGGCGAGCTGGCGGCGCTTTCTCGAAGAACAACGCGATCACACCTCCCGGCGACACCACAAGATCTCGGGACTGCTTGCCCGGATCGATATGCACGCCCGTCGCGAAGGTATTGTGATGGTGGGGCTCAAAGGAGCGGCTCTGCATGCGGCGGGCATATATCAGGCCGGCGAACGGCCCATGGCCGATATCGACCTGCTCGTGCGCCCTTGCGATCGAGAGGCAACGGCCCGAGTTCTGGAGAGCTTTGACTTCTCAGCCACAGCGAATAGCCGGCGCCATCAGACCTTCGCACCACGAATCCACTCGGCCACGAGCAGTCTCGGCGAACACGTCGATAATGAGATCAAGATTGAGTTGCACACCCGGATCATGGAGCCGCTGCCGATCCGGGAGGTTGATATAACATCGTTTCTACTGCCCCGCCCGATGGCGGCGGGACTTCACGGCTATCGCTCCGCAGCGGCACTGATGAGTCATCTTCTGCTACATGCCGCGGGCAACATGCGCGCGCGCGCCCTACGACTGATCCAGTTAAACGATATCGCGCGGGTCGCGATGCGGTTCGGCGCCAACGACTGGGCTGAGCTGGGCGCCGCTCGTCCGGATGGCACTAGTCTGTGGTGGGCGGCTGCACCGTTGACGCTTACCGCTCGCTACTACCCTGGCGCAATCCCACGCGATTATCTGTCTCAGATGCAGAGCGAGTGTCCCTGGTTGCTCGCCGGGCGATCCCGCCGTCAGCAACTGGTGGCGGTCTCCTGGTCCAACCTGCGCATCGAGGCGTTTCCTGGAATAGAGTGGGCGCGCACGCCGCTCGAGGCACTGAGATTCGCCGTCAGCAGATTATGGCCGAGTCGGGCGGCTCTACGCGACTTGCAGGTGTTCACAGTGCAGAACCCACCCGTTGCGACCATTCCTTGGTACGGCATCTCTCATGGTTCGCGAATTGTTCGTTGGATCTTTTCAAGACCCCCTCGGGTGCAGACCATGCTCACAGTACGCGCTGCATTGGCACAAGATTCCGATCAGTAGATATAATGCCGGATGCGAATTTCACTGTCCCAGAGGCGGTACGAACGTCGCGTTGATGGCGGCTGTCAGTACGAAGTTACCCGTGCGACCAAGTGTTACCTACCGCACGGTGTCAACCCACCCAGATGTGAAACGTTGCAGTGCCTGGCACAGCGGAGTGAGACGCACTGCGCGTTCCCATACACGGTTTAGTTAGGGAAGTCACGCTGTAGGACTTACGGAGGCACGACCTTCAGGCTTTGGTTACTATCGACTTAACAATGGCATGTGTAACTTAAAGTGTTGAATTGGTCGCCGGCCGTAACAGGGGCACCAGATTTCGAGGAGCAGCTGTTTGCAGAGCTCACCCCAGGAGACAGCAGGACCAATGGATAAGGTCGGGGTCAACACACTCTCGTCGGTTGCCCAATGGCTGATCTCTCTGCCTCGTCCCGCGAAGCAGCTGATCATGGTAGCGGCAGATTCGACTATGTTGCCGCTGTGCCTGAGCGCAGCGCTGGCCCTGAAGGAGGGCAGCCTTGCAGTAAATTTCGCAAGTTTCGGCGGCGTATTCTTCGCCGCCGTGTCGTCGGCGGTCATTACGTTCTGGCTGTTAGGGCTGTACCGTTCGGTAATCCGATACATGGGCCCCCAGGCCATGGGCTCGGTGATCGTCGGCGTGACGGTATCGGCCGCGGCCGCAGCCCTGACTGCCCGCACCGTAGCGATCCCGGATGTCTCGCTCTCGGTCCTGACAATCTATTGGGCCTGGGCCGTGTTGTACGTGGCCGGTAGCCGATTCATCGTCCGTTCCGCATTTACCCACACTTTCAAAGGCAGCGCGGCCAAGCGCGTAGTGATCTACGGCGCCGGGATGGCCGGGGCTAAGCTGTGTTCAGTGCTGCTGGGCGGTCCGGATTTCGTGCCGGTTGCCTTCGTCGACGATAACCTCACCGTGCGCGGCAGCCGAATCAACGGGATTCGGGTATTCAATTCCGGCGAGCTGCCCGAGCTGATCGCCAAGCACGACATCGAGCGTGTATTACTGGCGATGCCGTCGATACAGAAATGGCGCCGGCGTGAAATTCTGACCAGACTGGCGCCGTTGGGCGTCCACATTCAGTCCCTGCCCGATCTCTCGGACATCATCGCCGGCCGCGCGCGCATCGATGAAGTAAAGGAAGTGGAGATCGCGGACCTGTTGGGCCGCGATCCGGTGCCGCCGCATACGGCGCTTTTCGGCACCTGCATCCGTGGTAAATCCGTAATGGTCACGGGCGCCGGCGGCTCGATCGGCTCCGAGCTTTGTCGTCAGATACTGCCGCTTGCCCCGAGGCGATTGGTGCTGTTCGAGATTTCCGAATATGCGCTATACAACATCGAGCGCGAGCTGCGGGAAGTGGCCAAAAAAATGGGCTTGGCCGTGGAAATACTGCCGTTGCTCGGCAACGCACATCATCGGCATCGGGTACGCGAGGTGCTGTCGGCCTTTGAAGTGCACACGATTTACCACGCCGCCGCGTACAAGCACGTGCCGATTGTCGAGCACAACATCATCGAAGGCATCGACAACAACGTCATCGGCACCTGGTCGACCGCGGAAGCGGCGATCGAGGCGGGCGTGGACACTTTCGTGCTGGTCTCGACCGACAAGGCAGTCAATCCCACCAATGTCATGGGTGCCACCAAGCGCCTGGCGGAACTGGTGCTGCAGGCGTTGCAGCAGCGGACCAAGGTGACACGCTTCTGCATGGTCCGCTTCGGCAATGTCCTGGCCTCCTCGGGTTCGGTGGTGCCTTTGTTCCAGGAGCAGATCAGGCAGGGGGGGCCGGTCACCGTCACGCATCCTGACGTCATCCGCTACTTCATGACGATTCCCGAGGCAGCGCAGCTGGTGATTCAAGCCGGGGCAATGGCCGGTGGCGGCGACGTGTTCGTGCTGGATATGGGCCAGCCGGTGCGCATTGATGATCTGGCGCGCAGATTGATCGGATTGATGGGCCTGACGGTGCGCGATGCCACCAACCCGCGCGGCGACATCGAAATCAAGTACACCGGACTGCGCGCCGCCGAGAAGCTGTTCGAGGAGCTTCTGATCGGCACTAATGTCACGGGCACCGACCATCCCATGATCATGCGAGCGATGGAGCATTCCCTTTCCTGGCCACGCATGCAGCAGGTATTGGACGAGCTCAACATTGCGCTGGCGGCTTTGGACTGCGATCGAGCCTTGACGTTGCTGTCGGACGCCGTGGCGGAATACCGGCGCATGCCGGAAATGCGAGACTATGTCTGGGCCCGCAAGGCGGCAGCGATAAAATCCGATGATCGGAAGGTCTCCGACCTCGCCGCCAAGCGCCGCTTGTCCGAACTCGGTCCGCGCTAGCATCGCTGCCATAACAAAGGCGACACCGCCCAAGCGCCACTGACGTTTTGGTGAGGAGGTTGCCGGTGAAATTGGCCACGCTCAAAGATGGCACCAAGGATGGCAAGCTGCTGGTCGTCTCCAAGGACCTGTCGCGGGCCGTGATCGCGGCCTCGGTGGCCGCGACCCTGCAGCAGGCCATCGAGACCTGGGCAAGCAGCGAGCCGAAACTGCAGGGCCTGTACGGCGATATCAATGCCGGTCATGCGGCGGGGTCGTTTGCGCTGGAACTGGCCCAGCTTAGCTCGCCATTGCCGCGCGCCTGGCAGTGGCTGGATGCCTCGGCCTTCCACAGTCATGGGGATCTGCTGGATAAGGTGTTCAATCTGGCGCCGCGCGCCGACAAGCGCACCGTGCCGTTGATGTACCAGGGAGCCGGCGATGATTTCCTGGGTCCAGCCGATGATGTGCCGCTGCCCTCCGAGCAGGACGGCATGGATTTCGAGGGCGAGATCGGCATCATCGTCGATCGGGTTCCCATGGGAACCACCGCTGCCCAGGCGAGCGAACACATCAGATTGCTGGTGCTCATCAATGATTGGAGCCTGCGCGCACTGTCGGGCCGGGAGGTCAAGACTGGCTTCGGCTTTGTGCAGGCTAAACCTTCCACCAGCTTTGGGCCGGTGGCGGTGACCCCTGATGAGCTGGGTAGCGCCTGGCGCGACGGGCGCGTGCAATTGCCCGTGCACGTGTATTGGAATGAAGTGGAGTTCGGCCATCCGAACTGCGCCCAGATGGGGTTCAGTTTTGAACAACTGATCGCACACGCCGCGCACACACGTAACTTGAGCGCCGGTACCGTCATTGGCTCGGGCACGATCTCGAACTCCGACTATCGCAAGGTCGGTTCCGCCTGCATCGCCGAACGCCGCAGTATCGAGTTGTCCGAATTGGGCAAGACTCAGACTGAGTACCTGAAACACGGCGATCGCGTACGCATCCAGATGCTCGACGCCGATGGACAGTCCCTATTTGGGTCGATCGATCAGCGCGTGGTGCCGGCCAAGCAGCCGTGAGCACGACGCTGCAATATCGCCTGGTGAACGTGTTCACGCGCGATGGCCAGTCCCTCAGCGGCAATCCGTTGTGTGTGTTCGAAGACGGTACCGGCCTGAGCGATCAGGCCATGCAGGGGCTGGCACGTCAGTTCAACTTGTCGGAAACAACCTTCCTGTTGCCCTCGACTCATGCGCAGGCGCGGGTGCGTATCTTCACCCCAAGTTATGAGATGCCTTTTGCGGGTCACCCCACATTGGGCAGTGCCCACGTGTGCCGGGCCCTGAAGCTGGGCGGCGATACGTTGTCGCTCGAGATGCAGGCGGGCATCATTCCGGTCTCGGCGCACGGTTCGCGCTGGACACTCTCGGCGCAGACTCCGAGCTGGCGCGAAGTCGACTTGCCGCGCTCGCGCCTGGCGCAGTTGCTGGGACTCGTTGACAGTGATTTGCTCGAGCGGCCGCTGTGGGTGAAAGCGGGCCGGGAGCAATTGATCGTGCCGCTCGCGAGCGAGGCCGCGGTAATCAAAGCGGCACCGGAC
Organism: uncultured Gammaproteobacteria bacterium; assembly: GCA_963735775.1. Taxonomy (GTDB): domain Bacteria; phylum Pseudomonadota; class Gammaproteobacteria; order Steroidobacterales; family Steroidobacteraceae; genus FEN-1191. Next base: position 802,215 of record CAVTMG010000002.1, read on the forward strand.
CGCAGCATATTCAAAACCCTGGTCAGCGCCGATGGACAGTCAATGGCCTATGTATTTGCCCCTGCGGTTGCCGGGCGCGCGCTGGCGCGATTTTTCTTTCCGCAGGGCGCAGCGGTTCTCGAGGACCCGGCCACCGGTTCAGCGTGCGCAAACCTGGGCGGCTGGTGGCTCGCAATGGGTCGAGATTTACCGTGTAAGATATTGATCTCGCAGGGTGAGCAGGTGGCTCGACCCTCGACATTGTATCTCGACATCGATACCGCACGGCAGATCCGCGTTGGCGGCGACGTGATCGAGCTGGGCCAGGGCGCGATCACGCTCTAGCACTTGAGGGGCCCTCAAGAGACATCCAGACACTCGAGGTATATAGAGACCATGCCCCGACTTTCATTAACGAAAGTCGGGGCATGGTCTCTGCATACCGCCAGATGCCTCGTATCTCTCCAGGGCTCCCGTTAGTTCTGGATCATGAACTCGATTGATCCATCAACCGCCCGCGTGCCATAGCGCAGCAGATCCATCTTCGTGGGCGAGACGATGTACAGCGCCCCGGAACTGTCGCCAATGCCGTTATCGACCACCGTACCCAGACCCCGGCCAGTGTTCTGGTCGATCGCGAACGAGCCATTGAAGAAGTTGCTCGAGATCGCGTCGAAATTCAGGTACACCAGCGGCTCCAGGCTGATCGGGCCGGGCGCCTGCGGAAACTCGGTGTCGCTCACGAAGGCGTTGGGCAGCGTCCCCGGAAAGATGCCGGTTGGCGGTGGATTCGGGTAGGGGCCCTGGAATTGCATTTCCAGCAATCCGGCACTGCCCGCGGCGGCGCCTTGCACGACGACGTAGCCGTTGGACATACCATCGAGATACAAGGCCAACGACAGCACGCCATTGGCATCGGTCAGGGTCAAGGCGCCGCGCCCGGTAGCGCCGATGGCGTAGGGCTGCGATGTGAAGGGCTCGTCGGAAATGTCTATGTCCTGCGCCGATGTGTCGAGCGCTACGTCCAAGGTACCGGCTGCGGGGTTGGCATTGGACAGCCGCCCGAGTGCCATGACGCTGACCGGTTCGGCCGACTGCAGGGCACCGAACAGGCTCAGAATTCCCGGCGTTGCCATGGCACCGTTGTCGAATATCGTGGGGCTGACATCCCCGACCTGTGTCGTCATCTGGCCGATCGAGCGCACCGTACCCTTGCCGGTGGTGGGATCTATGTCGATCAAAAACATCTTGCCCGCGTTGACCAGGTAGTAGGCGTAAGTCGAGGTCTGCGAACCAGAGGTGAGCGTCATGGTTCCGCGACCGTTGGCGTCCGGTGCCGACACCGAACCGGTCAACGCCGCATCGGTCAGGGTCGCCACCGGATCATTGGAATCGATCAGTCCGGCGCTCATCACACCCGTGTTGTCCGAGGTAAAACGTCCGGCAGTACCGAAATGCGCTCCGGAGGCTTCCACGCCGATGAGGCCGAAGGCGAAATTGCCGTTCAGTGGCGTGGCAGTAATGGCCGTGGTGTCCTGCAAGTCCATCTCACCCGAGCCGGAATCACTCCCGGAGCTGATGAGCTGCAGGCGAGCCGAATGGATGACTCCGGCAGTGTCCGGCGAGGTGGCAGCGAAGTTATAGACCAGTTGCCCGCTCGGCGCATTGAGTGTCAGAACGCCGGTGTTGGTCTCGCGATCGATGCAGGTGCCCGAGGTCAGGGTCTCGGCCGTGGTGGTACGCGCCGGATCCTTGTAGTCCTGCTCGCCGGTAACCGTGCCGGTGCTGCTGATTGCTATGGCGCCGCTGTGGGTCGCCGGGCCGCCGCCGCGAAAGCCTGAAAATCGAAACGCAAAGTTGCCCGAGAGCACGCAAGCGGACTGAGGGTTGACGACCATGGTCATGGACACGCTGGCCACTTCGCTGAGCGAATCGGTGGCCTGCAGGGTGAAGCTGTAGGTGCCGGTGGTGGTGGGTGTGCCCTGAATGTTGGTGACCGCCCCCGTAGAGCCACTCAATGCCAATCCTGGTGGCAATGACCCGGACTCCACCACCCAGGTAAAGGGCTGGTCGCCGCCGGCCACGGTGACCGACGCCTGGTAGGGAACGTTGACGTTGGCGGGGAACAGGTTCTCGCTATCGAGCTGCGGCGTGCCGAGCACGATCAGGGCCACCGAGGCGAGCTGCACCGGGTTGGTCACTGAGGTGGCGGTGATCAGGGCTGTGACCGCACCGGTCGCGCTCGGCGGTGCCGTATAGGTCGCACTGACATTGGTCACATCGGTCAGCGTACCCGGTCCAACCAGCACCCAAGTCACGCCGGCACTGGTGCTCGGGTTCGTTACCGAGGCACCGAGCCCCAGAGTCTGGCCGACCAGCAAGGAGGTGGCGCTGCCGGCACTGGTCAGGGTGACGCCGCTGTCAACGCCCACCGCAGCGGTTACCGCGCGATTGCTGTTATTGCTACAGGCCGCCGCGGCAATCACCACGGTCAGGCACAACACGACTCGGGCAGAGCGAAAAAATGTCAACGGCTTCTCCTCAGACGATTCAAGCTGCGGCGGCGTAGCGGCGGCGCGCCAACACCGCACCAGTAAGTGCCGCCAGCGCCAGCAGCGGCCAGGGTCCGAACGATCCGCTGCCACCCTTGGCGCTGGCGCCGAACGCGGATTCGATCGTGACAGTGCTCGAGGCGGTGTGACCCGCGTTATCGGTGATGGTCAGCACTACCTGGATCGAACGAAACGACGGTATCACGAGGGTGGCAACGGGTTGATCGGCATTGATGAGCTGGTCACTGGTGGCCGGAATCGTGGTCCATTTGTACGAGACGATGGTATAGCCGGTGGCAGCGGTGCTGCCGCTGCCATTGAGCGTGATGTGCTGGCCGATATTACCGCTGGTGCTCGAGGTCGTGATCTGTACGAACATGCCCGAGGCGGCCTGGACCGCGGAGGCGGCGTTGAGCATACCGGCGCCGCAGGTCGCCGTGGTACACACGCACTCCATGTTCTGGCTGGTATCGGTGTAATTGCCGTTCGAATCCGTGGTGGTCGCAGCCAGCTGACAGGCGGTGGAGGTGGTCGAGGAGGAACTGGGAAAGGCCAGCGCGCTGGATTGCAGGCGAGCGAGCAGCTGCGCCGGCGTCATGGTCGGTGTGGCCGCGAGCATCAGCGCCGCAACCCCTGACACCATCGGCGCGGCGAAACTGGTACCGACATTGCCTTCATTGTCCGAGTTGCCGCCGCCGGCCAGGTAGCTCGGGTTCAGCAATGCGTAGGTGTAAAATCCCGGCGTCGCCGCCGGGGTGGTGGTGCCGGCGTCGGTGGTGGTTTCGATCGAAAACTCACACGGCTCGGTGGTGACGATATTGATGCAATTGCCGGCCGGCGCGGCGATGCTCACCGCCCCGGCACTGCTGCTGAGGCTGCTGTAACCGACCTTGGTGCCGGCTTCGCGCAGCCCGGCCACCGACACCACACCGGAGCAGTTGGCCGGCGCATTGACCGGTCCGCCGACATTGCCGGCAGCGGCCACCACCAGCACGTTGGCTGCGGTCGCGGCCGATATCGCGTCCTGCTCGGTGGCCGAACACGGCTGGGCGGCGCCCAGGCTCAGATTGATGATATTGGCCGGATTGGGATTGGCGGGCACGCCCGTGACGCTCGCGCCGACGGCCCAGTTGATGGCCGCGGCGATGTCCGAGACGCGACCAGTGCACACGCCGATCACGCGAATCGGCAGCAGCATGGTCGCCGGGGCGATGCCAGCGATGCCGATGCCGTTGTTGGCCACCGCGCCGATGACGCCTGCGACCTTGGTGCCATGCCAGGAACTGGTCGCGGTGGCGGTACAGCCGGCATTCTGGATGACCGGTAAAGCGAGGTCGGCGGAAGTGATCCAATCGCCCGGATCGGACGCACCAGCCTGCCAGCCCGCGCCGTCGTTGGAGATGACGTAGGTGGCCGCAGCGCCGGTGGCACTGCACTGCGCGCTGTCGGAGGCGTTGCCCTCATCGCAACTCACGAAATCATAACCGGGCAGCAACTTGCCCTGCAGATCCGGGTGCGCCGTGATGATGCCGGTGTCGATCACCGCGACCACGACGCTTGCTGCCCCGGCGTTCGTGGGCCAGACGCTGGTGGCGGAGATGGCCGAGGGCGTGGCCGAAGAGCTCGGCAGCAGATACCACTGGCCGTTCCAGGTGCCGTTGGCGTCGGAGCCAGCGGAAAAATGCGGATCGTCGGGCGTCGCTGTCATGGTGGTCTGCGCCACATAGCGCCAGGCATCCGGTTCGGCGTACTCGACCCCCGGGTCGGCCCTGATCTGCGCCAGCAACGGTCCCATCTCGTAGGGCGTCATGGGCTGCGACACGCTCAGCACGTCGATCTGGCCGTACAGATTGTGTACCGGGCGCACGTCGGCGCCGGTCACCGCACGCAGGCGTTCGGTGCGCGCCTCGATCGACGGGATCTGCACCGCTGCGACACCGCTACCGCGCCACTTGACGATCACCTGATCGGTGGCGGTCGGATCAATATGGCGGGCGAACACCACGCTGTCGGCCGCCTGCGACGGCCCCGGCGAGGCACAACCAATCCAACCCCCCACCGCCAGCAAAGCGGCTGCAAATCCTTGTCTTGGCATCGATTCCTGAAGGCGCGTAGCGGCAGTCCGCTCATTAGACCACAGAGCGCGCAGGAGTTCGCCCGGGCGCCCAGGGGACGCTCAACTGGTGCCGCGGGGTACTCTGCCGTAGGCTAGGACCATGAACTCAGCAGTGCCGAAGCTTTCGGCAACGCCCGTGGCGCCTGAAGTTGATCGGATCGGAATGAACAAGGATGCGCTCAAGCGAGCCTTCCTCGACAACCTGTACTACATGCAGGGCAAGTTTCCGGCGCTGGCCACCGGCACCGACTACTACATGGCGCTCGCCTTCGCCGTGCGCGATCGCATGCTGCAGCGCTGGATCAGCACCGCCTCGACCTATACCAGCAAGGGCTCGCGCACGGTCGCGTACCTCTCGGCTGAGTTCCTCATGGGGCCGCATCTGGCCAACAATCTGATCAATCTGGATCTGTACGAGCCGGCGCGCGAGGCGGTGGGCGAACTCGGTCTCGATCTGGACGAACTGCTGCGTCATGAGGACGAGCCGGGACTCGGCAATGGCGGCCTGGGCCGACTCGCTGCCTGCTTCATCGAGTCGCTGGCGACCTTGCAGGTGCCGTCGCTGGCCTACGGCATCCGCTACGAGTACGGCATCTTCCAACAGGAGATCATCGATGGCTGGCAGGTCGAAAAGACCGACAAATGGCTGCGCTTCGGCAATCCGTGGGAACTGATACGGCCGGAATGGGCGGTGGACGTCAAGTTCGGCGGCCACACCGAACCCTATACCGACGAGCATGGCAGGCATCGGGTGCGTTGGGTGCCGGCGCGCGTGGTGGTCGGTGTGCCCTACGATACGCCAATCCTGGGATATCACGTGACCACCGCCAACACGCTGCGGCTGTGGCGCGCCGAGGCGCCCGAGTCGTTCGATTTTTCAGTGTTCAACCGCGGTGACTATTGGGGCGCCGTGAGCCAGAAGGTGGACTCGGAGAACATCACCAAGGTGCTGTATCCGAACGACGATCAGGTTCGGGGCAAGGAGCTGCGGCTGGAGCAGCAGTTCTTTTTCGTCTGCGCTTCATTGCAGGACATGTTGCGCATCCTGCAGGTACAAAGAATTCCACTCGAGCGCTTCCACGAGAAATTTGCAATTCAGCTCAACGACACGCATCCCTCGCTGGCGGTGGCCGAGCTGATGCGCCTGCTGGTGGATGAGACGGCGATGGATTGGGACCGCGCCTGGGCCATAACGCGCCGTACCTTCGCCTATACCAATCACACGCTGTTGCCCGAGGCCCTGGAGCGCTGGCCGATCGAACTGTTCGGGCGCCTGCTGCCGCGCCACCTGGAGATCATCTACGAGATCAATGCGCGTTTTCTCGATGAAGTCCGGATCGCATTCTTCGGCGATGAACAGCGTCTGGAGCGCATGTCATTGATCGATGAGAGCGGCGAGCGCTACGTGCGCATGGCGCACCTGGCCACGGTCGGCAGTCATTCTGTCAATGGCGTCGCCGGCTTGCACTCCGAACTGCTGAAGAGCGATGTGCTGCGCGATTTCTACGAGTTGTGGCCCGAGAAATTCTGCAACATGACCAATGGCGTGACGCCACGCCGCTGGATGGTGTTGGCCAACCCACGGCTGGCGCGCTTCATTACGCGCGCCATCGGCTCTGACTGGATCCGCAATCTCTACGAACTGCGTGGCCTGGAACGACTGATCGACGATGCCGGCTTTCGCCAGGAGTGGCACGACATCAAGCGCGGCAACAAGACCGCGCTGGCGGACATCATCCGCGATCGCACCGGGGTGCTGGTCAATCCCGATGCCATCTTCGATGTTCAGGTCAAGCGCATTCACGAGTACAAGCGCCAGCACCTGAGCATACTGCACGTGATCGGTCTGTACCGCCGCCTCAAGACCGATCCGACCCTGGAGATTCAGCCGCGGGTGTTCATCTTTGCCGGCAAGGCCGCGCCCGGCTATCACCTGGCGAAATTGATGATTCGCCTGATCACGGCCGTAGGGGAGATCATCAATCGCGACCCCGGCGTGCGCGATCTCATCAAAGTCGTGTTCCTGCCGAACTTCAATGTCACCAACGCCCAGCGGATTTATCCGGCTGCGGATCTGTCGGAGCAGATCTCGACTGCCGGCAAGGAAGCCTCCGGCACCGGCAACATGAAGTTCCAGATGAATGGCGCGATAACAATCGGCACCATGGACGGCGCCAACATCGAGATTCGCGACGAAGTCGGCGCCGAGAATTTCTTTCTGTTCGGCATGAACGCCGAACAGGTGCAGTGGCTGCGCGCCAGCGGTTACCGGCCGATGGACCTGTATCAAAGCCAGCCGGAATTGCGCGAAGTGATCGATCTGATCAAGGACGGTTTCTTCTCACGCGGCAACAGCGAGCAATTCCGCGACCTAATCGGCAACCTGCTGTATCACGATCCGTACATGGTACTGGCCGACTATCAGGCCTATGCCGAGTGCCAGCAGCAGGTGGATGCAGCCTTTCGCGACCGCGAGCGCTGGATTCGCATGTCAATACTGAACACGGCCCGCTCGGGCAAATTCTCCTCCGATCGAACCATTCGCGAATACTGTGCCGAAATCTGGCATGCCAAGCCCGTGCCGGTGGAGCTGATCAATCAGGAACAGATTCAGGGCGGCCTGAACTCCTGAGTCGGGCCCATCAGGGGATGTAATACAGTTCGAACGACTGGCCGACGCGCTGCGCCGGTTGGTATTGCGACAGCCAGCGGTAGCCCGCCTGATTCTCCTGCAAGCTCAGCATGGTGATCGCGACCCAGCCTTTGACCGGCTGATTGGGTTTGAGCAAGGTGTACGAAGGCAGCGGCTCGAGGGTCAGATCGGCCGTGCCCTTGTAGCCGAGCGACAATTGCCCGACATGACGCGCGGCCAGCACGCCTTCCAGACGACGCAGATCCTGGCCGCCCCAATCCAGATCCGAGTCGACCAGGATGTTCTCAGGATGCTCGCCTGCCAGGACATTGAAGTAGGCGAGGTAGTCCGGATAAGCGTAGACAAGCGTCGCGACCTGCCAGAGCGTGAGAGCGATCAGCACGGCGCGCGCGGCGTGCGCGGGCCGGCCATGCCAGCGGGCCCACAGTGTGATCACGGCGTATGACGCTCCCAGCGACAATAGCGGGTAGGCGATCAGCACATGGCGCACGCCGATGTTGATATGGCTGTAGGCACAGCAGAACGCCAGGATCGATATAAAACAGGCGCTGGGCGCCAGCAGGTACAGGTTTGCCTCGCGCGCGCCGCGAATCGCGAGCAGTGCCAGCCCCGACAGCCCCAGCAGCAGCAACGGCAAGGTGGTCTTGAACAACAGCGCCACGAGGTAGAAGTACCACCAGCCCTGTTTCGCCATCTGTCCGAGCAGGTACGAGGGATGTCCGTGCGCATTGTGCCATTCGACATCGAGAAAATTGATTGGCACCATCTCCACGCCCAGCGGCAGCGGTACCCGGGCGGCAAAGCGGTAGACCAGCTCATGCAGTGGGCCGTGGCTGCCGGCGATGAAATTCAGCGCCCTGTTGGGCGTCAGCTCGGGCGTAGTGAGAAAATGCAGTTTGGGTCCATACACCCCAACCATGATCAGCAGTGCCATCCCCAGGGCCAGCGCGCCGCAGACGGCGCCGCGGCGCAGCGGCCAGCGCGACGGTGCCGGCGCGAGCACGAACCGCAACAACACCAGCGTCAGCGCCGCGATGCCGATGAACGGCACGGCCGACATCTTGGTCGCTACCGCGAGCCCGACGCCAAGCCCAAGCGCCAGGCCCCGCGCAACGCTTGGAGTCTGCAACCAGCGCAGCAACAGGTAGAGGCTTGCCATGACGAGCGCCGTGACCGGCACGTCGAGCGCGACCACCGCCGCGTGGCCGAGAATCACGGGACTGCTGATCAGGAACAACAGCGCCAGTGACGCGGCCGCATCGCCGTGCCAGCGGCGCATCCAGAGCCAGGTCGAACCCAACAGCAGCAGCAGGAACGGCAGCATCCCCAGGCGCGCCAGTGTCAGCAGCTCGTCATAGCTCGCCGCGGAGTGATAGAGCAGCGCGCGGCCCTGGGCTTCACCGCTGGGGTCGAGCTCAGCAGGCAAGCGCACCCCGGCCAGGTACGGTCCAATGGCCGCGGCCAGCCGCGCCAGCGGCGGATGCTGGGTATCGTAGCTATATTGGCCGCGCTCGATCAGTGTCAGCCCGGCGGCGATATGCTCGGGCTCATCCCAGAAGTTGCCGAAGATGTGATAGGTCGAAATGCTCAGCGCACAGGCCAGCACTGCCGACAGGGCCAGGACCGTCACCGAACGGCGTGTCGTCCAGCGTAGCTGCAAATCGGCCTCAGATCAGGAGTATAGTAATTATACCTTTATTATACCCTAACCCTATGGTATAGACCAACCATGGAATTCGAGTTCGATCCAGAGAAGAGCGCCGACAACAAGAACAAGCATGGGATTGATTTTGATGAAGCTCAGGATCTGTGGTTGGACTGCGCGCTGGTGGAGATTCCCGCACGGGTGACCGGTGAACCGCGCTGGCTGCTGATCGGCAGAATCAACGGCAAGCATTGGTCCGCGGTAATTGCCAGGCGCGATGAGAACATCCGGCTGATTTCTGTTCGGCGGTCGCGCGACGATGAGGTCGACATTTATGAAAGCCAAGACATTTGATCGTAAGTTCGATGCCAACGAGAGCATCACGGGACAACTGGATCTCGCCAAGGCTCGTCGTGTTGGTACCGAGGCGAAGCGAGTTAACGTCGATTTCCCAGCCTGGATGGTGGGCTCACTGGATCGCGAAGCGCGCCGAATGGGTGTAACGCGACAGTCACTCATAAAACTGTGGCTCGCGGACAAGCTGGGTGAGTCAGCTGCATCCGGCAAGCGGTAGTCGATGCAATCGCCATGCGTCCATGCATCAGCTTGCGAGAAGACGGAGCGGTGAGTAGAGTGCAAAAGTTTTTTTGTCGCGATAGCCGGTAGGCGCGTGTGTCCGCAAAAGTCTCAACGAATGCGAGCGATCCGGCCTGGGTCGTTCACAAATTTGGCGGATCCAGTGTCGCCGATGCGCAGTGCTTCGAGCGCGTTGCGGCGATACTGGAGTCGTCGGCGCACGCCAGCACGCGCATCGCGGTGGTGCTGTCGGCTTGCAAAGGCGTGACCGATGAGCTGCTGGAACTGGTGGTGCTGGCCGAGCGGCAGCAGCAGGGCTGGCGGCCGCGGCTGGCGGCGCTGCGCGAGCGGCACGCCGGCATTGCCGCGGTGCTGCTGGAGGCGCGTGCCGTGGAGCAGTACCTGTCCGATCTGGATCGCGACATCGTCGATCTGACCGGCGTGTTGCAGACCACCAGCGTGATGCGCTCGGCGGCGCAAAGTGTCTGCGACCTGGCCGCGGGCTATGGCGAGATCTGGTCGACGCAACTGTTCTATCACCTGCTCAAGCAGCGCGCGGTTCGCGAGCGTTTGCAATGGATCGACGCGCGCCGCTGCGTCACGGTCGAGTGGGGACCGCTGGGTCCAGCGGTGCAATGGCAGCAATCCAAGACCCAGTTACAGGAGCTGATGAGCGCCAGCGCGCCCAGCTCGCTGGTGATTACCGGCTTCATCGCCACCGATCCGCGCGGCGTGCAGACCACGCTCGGGCGCAACGGCAGCGATTTCTCGGCCTCCATATTCGGCGCCCTGCTGGACGCGGCGGAAATTCATATCTGGACCGATGTCGACGGTGTGCTGTCGGCCGACCCGCGGCGGGTACCCGACGCCCAGGTGATCGACTCGCTGTCATACAACGAGGCCATGGAGCTGGCCTATTTCGGCGCCAAAGTGATTCATCCTCAGACCATGGCGCCGGCGGTCGGACGCGACATCCCGATCTGGATCCGCAATACCTTTTCGCCCCACAAGGCCGGCACGCTGATCTGCGCCGCGCCCAAGTCGACGCTGCCGGTCAAGGGCATTACCAGCATCGAGAACGTGGCGCTGGTGAATCTCGAGGGCGCGGGCATGATCGGCGTGCCGGGTACGGCGCATCGTCTGTTCGGCGCGTTGCGCGAGGAAGGCGATTTCCGTAATCCTGATCTCGCAGGGCAGTTCCGAGCACTCGATCTGCTGCGCCATTCCGCAGGCGCAGGCGGTGCGTGCCAAGAGAGTGCTCGAGGCCGCCTTCGCACGCGAGCTGGCCGAAGGACAGATCCAGAATGTGGATGTGACGCCGGATCTGGCAATCCTGGCCATCGTCGGCGATGGCATGGCCGGCATGCCCGGGGTGTCGGGCAAAGTGTTCAGCGCCCTGGGCAACGCCCAGATCAACGTTCGAGCCATTGCCCAGGGCGCCTCGGAGCGCAATATTTCGGTGGTGGTCGACGGCAAACATGCGACCCGCGCACTGCGCGCCGCGCATTCGAGCTTCTATCTCTCGCCGCACACCCTTTCGATCGGTGTCATCGGCCCGGGCACGGTCGGCAGCGTACTGCTCGATCAGCTTGCCGGCCAGCGCGAGCGTCTGGCGCGCGAGTTCAAGATCGATCTGCGCGTGCGCGCCATCCTGCGCTCGCAGCAGATGTGCCTGTCCGATCAGGGGGTGGTGCTCGAAAACTGGCGCGCGCAGCTGGCAGCGCACTCGCAGCCGATCGACCTGGAGCGCTTCACAGCCCACGTGCACGTCGACTATCTGCCGCACACGGTGCTGATCGATTGCAGCGCCGATGCCGCGATCGCCCGGCAGTATCGCGACTGGCTGGCGGCCGGCATACACATCGTCACGCCCAACAAAAAGGCCAACAGCAGCGAGCTGTCCTACTACCAGAGCCTCAAGGCCGCACGCCGCGAAAGCGGTGCGCACTATCTTTACGAGACTACCGTCGGCGCCGGCCTGCCGGTAATCCAGACGCTGCGGGACCTGCGCGAGACCGGCGATGAGATCACGCGCATCGAGGGAATCTTTTCCGGCACGCTGGCTTATCTGTTCAATGTCTACGACGGCAGTACGCCGTTCTCGGCCATCGTGCGCGAAGCCAAACAGCGCGGTTACACGGAACCGGATCCGCGCGATGATCTGTCCGGCACCGATGTGGCGCGCAAGCTCATCATTCTTGGTCGCGAAATGGGCCTGAAGCTGGAGATGAGCGATGTGGAGATTGCCAGCCTGGTGCCCTCGGACCTGATCGGCGGCAGCAGCGAGGAGTTCCTGGCCGGCTTGTCGCGCTACGATCAGCCGATGAAGCAGCGCTACGAGGAGGCGCGCGCGCGCGGACGGGTGCTGCGCTACGTGGGCGCGGTCTCGTCTGACGGACGCGCCACGGTGGGCCTGACCGAACTCGATGCCCGCCACGCCTTCGCCAACATTGCCCTGACCGACAACGTCGTGCGCTTCGCGACCGCCCGCTACTGCGACAATCCGCTGATCGTGCAGGGGCCCGGTGCGGGGCCTGCGGTCACCGCCGGCGGCGTATTCGCCGACCTGCTGCGGCTGGCGACCTACCTGGGGGCGCGGCTGTGAGGCAGGCCTCGGCGCAGGCATTCGCCCCCGCATCCGTGGGCAATGTGGCGATCGGTTTCGACATTCTGGGTTTTTCGGTGGACGCGATCGGCGATCGCGCCACCGTCCGGGGCGTTGCGACCCGGGCGTCCTGATCAAGGCCATCCACGGCATTGTGCCGGACCTGCCATTGCAGGCCGCCCACAACACGGCCGGTCGTGCGCTCATGGCCATGCAGGAGGCGTTGGGACTGGATTTCGGCTTCGAGCTCGAGCTCGATAAAGGCATACCGTTGGCTTCCGGCCTCGGCGGCTCGGCGGCCTCGGCGGTCGCCGCCGTCGTGGCCGCCAACGCCCTGCTGGACCAGCCGCGCGCGCCGATTGAGCTGCTCAAATTTGCGATGCACGGGGAGGCGGTGGCCAGCGGCTCGATGCACGTGGACAATATTGCCCCGTCGCTGTTCGGCGGCCTGGTGCTGACCGTCGGCATCGACCATCCGCGCGTCAAGCAGATTCCGGTTCCGGTGGCGATCCGGGCCGTGATCGTGCATCCGCATATGCGGCTCTCGACCCGCGAGGCGCGCGCCATACTGAGCCTTACCGTGAAGATGGCGGACTTCGTCTGGCAGACGGCGAATCTGGCCGGCTTCATCTCCGGCTGCTATACCAACGATCTGGATATGGTGCGCGAATCCCTGCAGGACGTCGTAATCGAGCCGCAACGCGCGGCGCTGATTCCTGGTTTTGCCGACGTACGGCGGGCGGCGCTGTCGGCGGGCGCACTCGGCTGCTCGATCTCCGGGGCCGGTCCGACCACTTTTGCATGGTGCGTGGAGGCTCAGGCGCAGGCGGTGTGCGCGGCCATGGTGCACGAGTTCTCGCAACACGGGCTGGCGGCCGATCATTGGATCACTTCGGTGGCGTCCACGGGCGGCGCGCGCGTGATCGGCTGATGCAGTTCGCGAGCAGCCGCAGCCCGCAGTCCCGGGTCGGTTTCAGCAGCGCCCTGACACAGGGATTGGCCGATGACGGTGGCCTGTACGTGCCGGCGCAGTGGCCGCGCTATGAGCGCGCGCGGCTCAACGCGCCCGGCAACGACGCCTCGCTCGCTAGCCTGGCGGCGCCAGTGCTGGCCCCATTTGTGGCCGGCGATGCCCTGGCGGGTGAACTGGAAACGATCGTGCGCGAGGCCTTCAACTTCCCGGCGCCGCAGTTCTGGCTCGATCGCCCGCAGCGCCTGGGTGTGCTCGAGCTCTTTCATGGGCCCACGGCCGCTTTCAAGGACTTCGGCGCGCGCTTCCTGGCGGCTGCGTTCACGCGGCTGCGCCGGCAGGCGAGCCGGCCGCTCAAGGTTCTGGTTGCCACCTCGGGTGATACCGGTGGCGCCGTGGCCGCGGCATTCCACACTCATCCCGGCATCGAAGTGCTGGTGCTGTACCCCAAGGGGCTGGTGTCACCCACCCAGGAGCAGCAGTTGACCTGCTGGGGCGGCAATGTACGCAGCCTGTGCGTACGCGGCCGCTTCGATGATTGCCAGCGCCTGGTCAAGCAGGCGTTCGCGGATGTTGCGCTGCGTGAGCAGTTCGATCTGACTTCGGCCAACAGCATCAATCTCGGCCGCCTGCTGCCGCAGACGGTCTACTACTGGGCGGCGAGCCTGCGAGTGGCCGATGCCCACGGTGAGCCGGCGTCCTTCGTCATTCCGAGCGGCAACCTGGGCAATGCCACCGCTTGTGTCTGGGCGCGCAAGCTCGGAGCGCCGATTGCAGGCATCGTCCTGGCGCACAACGCCAACCGCACGGTGCCGGACTACCTGAGCCAGGGTACGTTGCGCACACGCGCAAGCGTGGCGACTTTGTCCTCGGCGATGGACGTGGGCGATCCCAGCAATCTGGAACGCCTGAGCGTGCTCTATCCGGACGCGGCCGCGTTGCGCGGCGCGCTCAGCGCGGTATCCGTCGACGATGACAGCACCCGCGAGCGCATCCGGGCCGACTTCGCGCACTATCAGCGCATCTGGTGCCCGCACACCGCGGTGGCCGCACAAGCCTACGCACAGCTGGCGCCGGCGGTACGTGCCGGCGGTCGCTGGCTGATCGTAGCCACCGCCCACCCGGCGAAATTTGGCGAAATCGTCGCTCCACTGATTGGCGAGAGCGTGCCAATGCCGGAAAATCTGGCACGCTTGTTTGACCGGCCCTCGAGCAGCACCGAGATCGAGGCCAATATCGAAGCGCTGAGGCGCGCGTTGTAAATGCAGCCATTGCCAAACATCGATCTGGGTCTCGTCGCCCTGGTGCTCGTTGTGGCGGTGATACTCGGCGGGCTGTTCTACCTCTGGCGCTGGGATCAGCGCCGGCGCATGCGCGCGGTGCGCGCCTTCGCCGTAACCAGCTGCGGCTTCGATCACCTGCGCGACGTGCTGGTACCGGACGGCCAGGGCAATGCGCTGCACGTGGATTTTCTGCTGTTGACCGCGCGCGGCGTGATCGTGATCGATCTGCGCGATATCGCCGGCAACATATTCGGCGGCGATCAGATGAGCGCCTGGACGGTGATGCATCGAGCTCAGCGCTTCACCTTCGTCAATCCCCAGACCGGGTTGTACGATCGCATTGCCGCGGTGCGGGCTCTGGCGCAGGGATTACCGGTAGACGGGCGCATCGTGTTCACGGCGCGCGGCCAGTTTCCCAAGGGCCTGCCGCGGCACACACTGATGCTCGACTCGTTGCCCTCGGAGTTTCCGGTTGCCGACCGGGAGACCATGCGCACGCTGCTCGAGCGCTGGATGCCGGGCTGGTCAGCCATCAGAAAATCGGTCGCACCCAGTCAATTGGCGGCGCCCAAAGCGGCGATCTGAAACAGAGCGCGCGCGTGCGCACTGGTGTGTGCGGCGCATTGCTGCTCGCTCTCAGCGCGCGCGCGCGCCACTGCGGCGCCGATGTGCGGCAGATACATGGGCTCGTTGCGGCGCGATTTCGGTCGCGGCCGCAGATCCCGCGGCAGCAGGTAGGGCGCGTCGGTCTCCAACAGCAGTCGCCGCTCCGGTATGCCTGCCACCAGCTCGGCCAGGTGCGCACCGCGGCGCTCATCGCAGAACCAGCCGGTGATGCCGATGGACAGATCCAGCGCCAGGTAGTCCTCGAGCTCGGCGGCCGTGCCGGTGAAGCAGTGCGCGACCCCGGCGCTCAGCGCCGGGCGAAAGCTGCGCAGCAACGCCACAAAATCCGCGTGCGCATCGCGCTGATGCAGGAACACCGGCTTGCCGCACTCGGCGGCCAGCTGCAGTTGCCATTCGAACGCCCGCAGCTGTGCCGCACGCGGTGAGTAATTGCGATGATAGTCGAGGCCGCATTCGCCGGCCGCGACCACTTCCGGTTGCGACAGCAGCTCGCGCAGCGCCGGCAGATCCGTTGCCAGCAGCTGCGCGGCGTGGTGCGGATGCACGCCGGCGGTTGCGAACAGTATTTGCGGATGCGCGCGCGCGAGCTGCACGGCAGCGGCGCTGCTCGCCAGGCTGGCGCCCGTGACCAGCATCTGGGCGACGCCGGCGGCGCGCGCACGTTCGATCACGGCCTCGCGATCGCTGTCAAAACTGTCATGCGTCAGATTGGCGCCGATGTCGATCCACTGCATGCGCCTACTCTAATGTGAAGTGGCGATGCCTGATATGATGCCCGCAGCATGCCGGACGCTGAGCACAATCTGAAGCAACTGTCGCTTTGGGACGCCGAGCACAACGAGCAGAGCTGGTCGGTGCGTCAGAGCGCGCGCGCGCGCCGGCTGAGCGTGCGGGTGTTTCGCCACGGCGGCGTCGAGATCGTGGTGCCGCCGCGCACTTCGCCGCAGCGGGTCAGCGCCTTTGTCAGCGAACATCGCGAATGGATCGAGCGCCAGCGAAGACGCTCGGCGCCGGCGCTGCATTGGCCGCTGCCGCCGGCAACGCTGTGTCTGTCGGCGGTGGGTGAGCACTGGCGCGTCAGCAGCAGCCACGGCATTGGACGGGTGCGGGTGCGTGAGCTCGGTCAGCCAGGAATTGCAGTTGCGCGGCGCGCTGCTCGCAACCCGAGGCATTGCGGCGCGCACTGGTGACGTGGCTGGCGCAATGCGCGCACCGGCGCTTCGAGGCACCGCTGCGCGCGCTGGCGGCGCAGATGGGAGTCGCGCCGGGGCGCCTGCAGGTGCGCTGCCAGCGAACGCGTTGGGGTAGCTGTTCGCGCCGTGGCACCATCAGCCTGAATCTCTGCCTGCTGTTTCAAACGCCAGAGGTACTGCGCTATCTGATGATCCACGAACTCGCGCATCTGCGGCACATGAATCACTCGGCGCATTTCTGGGCCGATGTGGCGCGCCAGGAGCCGGACTGGAAGCTGCTGGATCGCGAGCTGTTGCAGGGCTGGCGGCGGGTGCCGTCGTGGGTCTTTGCGATGAACGAGACGCGCGTCGACCGTGTCCGATGAGAGCGTGCACTGGGACCTTGGCGATTCGCCGTCCTACAGCGAGTATCTGCGACTCGATCGGCTGCTGGATGCGCAGAAACCGCTGTCAGGCGAGCACGATGAGATGCTGTTCATCATCGTGCATCAGGTCTCGGAACTCTGGATGCGCCTGCTGCTGCACGAACTGCACGGGGTAATCGAGTGCGTGCGTCGCGACCAGCTCGGGCCGTCGTTCAAGATGCTCGAGCGCGTCGGACGGGTACAGGCGCAATTGCTGGCGGTATGGGAAGTGCTGTCCTCGATGACGCCTGCGGATTACTCCACGTTCCGCAATCTGCTCGGGCGCTCATCGGGCTTTCAGTCCATGCAGTATCGCCAGCTCGAGTTCATGCTCGGCAATAAGAATCCGCAGATCATCGAGGTGCACCGGCGCAATGAGGCCGATTATGGGCTGCTGCAGCGGGCCCTGGCGGCGCCGAGCCTGTACGACGAAGTGCTGCGGCTGCTGCTCGCAGCGCGGCTACGGCATACCGCCCGCGGCGCTCGCGCGCGATTTCACGCAGCCGTACATGCCATCGAAGCAGGTTACCGCCGCCTGGCTTGCCGTGTATCACAATGCCGAGAAGGACTGGGATCTGTACGAGCTGGCCGAGCGGCTGGTCGATCTCGATCACCGTTTTCAACTATGGCGCTTCCAGCACATGAAGACGGTCGAGCGCATCATCGGCTACAAGCCGGGCACCGGCGGCACGGCGGGCGTGAGTTACCTCGCCAAGGCGCTGCGGCTCAGGCTGTTTCCGGAACTATGGGAAGTGCGCACGTCAATGTGACCAGTGCAGGGCCTGGATGCCGGGACCTGCCGTGCGCTGCAGCCGTGCCGAAGGCGTTGATCAGGTAGCCGTGTTGCGCCAGCCGCAAATGCGGCAGGTCGGACCGCTGTTGCCGTAGGCGTAGATGCGATGCGGCGCCTGGCGCGCGATGAGCGCTTGCAGGCAGCGCCGTTTCTCCTCGCCGCGGCAATTGGCCGTGGCCAGGCGGCCATCCAGCCGCCCGTCGCCGCGCCATCGCACCTTGCGTGCAGATGTTCTGCTCGAAGCCCAGCGCGCTCGCGAGCAGCGGCACATAGAGATCCACGCTGGCGGACATCAGCAGCAGCTTATCGCCCTGCAGGCGATGCTGCGGCAATGCGCCTGCGAGAGCTTCGGCAAAAAGATGCCGTCGCGCAACAGTCCGCGGCACGAAATGCTCGGCACAGCGCTGCAAGTCTCGGCCGCAAGCGCCGCCGAGGGTGGCGCGAATCAACGCGCCCTTGAAACGGCCCGCGATCGCGAGTGGATCAGGTAGTGCAGCGCCGCGGCGGCACCCAGAGCAATCGCGGCAGCCGCCAGGGCCGGCGCCACAGATAGCTCAGCACGAACCCCAGCAGCGTGTCATGGCGCGTGATGGTGCCGTCGAGATCGAATACCGCCAGTCCGCCGCCGCTCGCCGTATCAGGCGGCACGAGTCTGGCCGGCCAACTGGCGCAACACGTAGTGCAGTATGCCGCCGTGCCGGAAGTATTCGCGCTCCTTGGGCGTGTCGATGCGCACGCGCGCCTCGAAACGGATCGGAGCTGCCGTCGGCCGAAGTCGCCACCACCGTTGCCGGCGCGGCGCCGCCGACATCGAAGCCTGAGATCTCGAAGCGCTCGTGGCCTGTGAGCCCGAGCGAGCTGGCGCTCTGGCCGTCGCTGAATTGCAGCGGCAGCACGCCCATGCCGATCAGATTCGAGCGATGGATGCGCTCGTAGCTCTGGGCAATCACGGCGCGCACGCCCAGCAGCATGGTGCCCTTGGCGGCCCAGTCGCGCGAGGAGCCGGTGCCGTATTCCTTGCCGGCGATGATGATCAGGGGAACGTGATCGGCCTTGTAGCGCATGGCGGCGTCATAGATGCTCATCTCTCGCCGCTGGGCAGATACAGCGTGGTGCCCCCTTCGGTGCCCGGCAACAGCAGATTACGCAGCCGGATGTTGGCGAAGGTGCCGCGCATCATGACCTCGTGGTTACCACGACGCGCGCCATACTGATTGAAATCCGCCGGCTGCACATTCTGCTCGAGCAGGTAGCGCGCGGCCGGACTGTTCCTGGCGATGTTGCCGGCCGGTGAGATGTGATCGGTGGTGACTGAATCCCCAAGCAGCGCCAGCACGCGCGCTCCGGCAATCGCGGCCACGGCGGCCGGCTGCATGGTCATGCCGTCGAAGTACGGTGGATTCTTGACGTACGTGGACTTGGCGTCCCAGGCATAGATTTTCCCGGGCGGCACGGCGATGCCCTGCCAGCGCTCATCGCCGGTGAACACGCTGCTGTAGCTGCGCCGGAACATATCGGAATTGATATTGCGCTCAACGGTGTCGGCCACCTCGACGGCCGAAGGCCAGACATCGCGCAGGAATACCGGCTGTCCGGAGGCGCTCAGGCCCAGTGGCTCGGTATTGAGATCCACATCCATGGAGCCCGCGAGCGCATACGCGACCACCAACGGCGGCGAGGCCAGGAAATTCATTTTGATTTCCGGATGTACCCGGCCGTCAAAATTGCGGTTGCCCGAAAGCACTGAACAGCCGATCAGGTCCGCGGCTTTGACCGCCGCCGAAATCTCGGGTTTGAGCGGACCGGAATTGCCGATGCAGGTGGTGCAGCCGTAACCCACCAAATTGAAGCCGATGCTGGCGAGCTCATCCAGCAGCCCGGCCTTCTGCAGATAGTCGCTCACCACGCGCGAGCCGGGTGCCAGGCTGGTCTTGACCCAGGGTTTGGCGGTCACGCCCAGGCGATGCGCATTGCGCGCCAGCAGGCCTGCGGCCATGAGCACATAGGGATTGGAGGTGTTGGTGCAGCTGGTGATGGCGGCGATCAGTACCGCGCCATCGCGCAGCTCGAAGGAGCGGCCCGCGAGGTTGGCACTGGCCTGGCCGACGGCGGTGGGATTCTGGCGTGTGCGCTCGGCGGCCATGCGCGCGCGGTGAGTCTCGTAGATGCTCTTGGCAAGCCGCAGCGGCACCCGATCCTGCGGCCGGCTGGGACCTGCGAGACTGGGTTCGACCGTTGCCAGGTCCAGTTCCAGCACTTGCGTGTACTGCGCCGGCGCCGCGCCGTTGGTGCGCCACAGTCCCTGGGCGCGGGCATAGTCCTCGACCAGCTGGATCTGTGCCGCGGGCCGGCCCGAGAGCTTGAGATAGCGCAGTGTCTCTTCATCGATCGGGAAGATGGCGCAGGTGCTGCCGAATTCCGGCGACATGTTGCCGATGGTGGCGCGGTCCGCGAGCGGCAGATTGGCGAGCCCGTCGCCGAAGAACTCGACAAATTTATCGACCACGCCGTGCTTGCGCAGCATCTCGGTCACGGTCAGCACCAGATCGGTCGCGGTAGCGCCCGGGTGCAGATTGCCATTGAGCTTCACGCCGACCACTTGCGGAATCAGCATGGTCACGGGCTGGCCAAGCATGGCCGCTTCCGCCTCGATGCCGCCGACGCCCCAGCCCAGCACACCCAGTCCGTTGATCATGGTGGTGTGAGAATCGGTGCCGACCAGCGTATCGGGATAGGCCTGGTGCGTGGCTCCGAGCTCTGTCGAATACCACGCGGCCCAGAAATTCCAGATTCACCTGATGCACGATGCCGGTATTCGGCGGCACGACCTTGAAGTTGCGAAACGCGGACTGACCCCAGCGCAGGAAGGCGTAACGCTCGCCGTTGCGCTCGAATTCGATGCGGTTGTTGTCGGCCAGCGAATGCGCCGTGCCATAACTGTCGACCTGCACCGAATGGTCGATCACCAGTTCCGCCGGCGCCAGAGGATTGATCTCGTCGGGATTGCCACCAAGACGGATCATGGCTTCGCGCATCGCCGCCAGATCGACCACCGCCGGCACGCCGGTGAAATCCTGCATGATCACGCGCGCCGGCGTGAACGAGATCTCGTATGAGGGTTTGGCGCTGGGATTCCAGTTGAGCAGGGCCTCGATATCGGCGCGCGTGACGTTGGTGCCGTCCTCGAAGCGCAACAGATTTTCCAGCAGTATCTTCAGCGAATAGGGCAGG
>CAVTMG010000003.1:0-706326 GCA_963735775.1 uncultured Gammaproteobacteria bacterium
ATACAACAGTACCGGGCGTTCACACTCGGCCACCACTTCGCGCAGGATGTGGATGCTCTCGGATTCCAACCGCTCAAGATGCGATAGTTTGGACATGGACGGGAACACACTCCGCGCGAAAACGCGGCCGGAATTCTATAGTTTTCGGGCCGTTATGTGCTTATTCTGATTTTGATACGCCAGGATCGGAGTGATGGCGGAGACCGGTGAGCTGTGGCCGGCGAAGTAGATGCGCGCCAGTTCATCGTTGGTGCGCGCGAGGGACATTTGCAGCCGGTGGATAAAGTCGTGCAGCCCCGCCCGCTCCAGTACTTCAAAGCGCGTGTGGTGCAGCGCCCGGCGCATACGCGCCACGCGCCGCAGCAGCGGCTCACTGTTGGGCAAGCGGTGCAACACCTCCTCGATGCGCCGCAGGCAGCACACACAGGCGCGCGGAAAATGCTCCTCGGCCAGCAGGAAGCGCACCACGCCCGGTCCATGAACGCGTTCGCGGGTTTTCAGGCGGTACATTTGATAGCCGGACAGCGAGCGCAGCACGCTCATCCACAACACCGTCTCGAATGGCCGCAACTCCTCGACGCTGACTGCCACCATCATGGCCGCCGCGCGCACGTCGACGATACGACTGGTCATGTCGGCGCGCTCGATATTGCGGCCTATGGTCAGGAACGACAGCGCGTCGCCCTCGTTGAAGATGCCCTCGAACATGCCGGTGAGAGTCTGTGTACAGCTGGTGACGTGACCCAGGAAGGCGATAGCGCGTGCGCTTGGCGGCAGCCTCGGCGGCGTGTTCGGCCACATACAAATAGAGCTCATTGATCTGTTCCCAGACCTCACGCGGCAGGATGTCGCGCACGGTGCGCGCGATCTCGCGCGCGCGTGCGATCGAGGTAAACATCGAGCCCGGATTCTTCGGCGCCGAGACCACGAAGCTGACCACCGATTTCTCGCTGTAGTCGGGCGCGTGTTCGGCATAGATCTCCTGATTGCCCGTGATCGACACCAGCGGCTGCCAACCTGGTCTGAGCCGCTGCGGCAGGTCGAGCATCAGTCCGGCGCTGACATCCACCAGCCGGGCGAGATTCTCGGTGCGCTCGAGGTAGCGCGCCATCCAATACAGGTTGTCAGCTACGCGCGAGAGCATGATCAACCGAGGTGTCGACGATCCAGGTGTCCTTGCTGCCCCCACCCTGGGAGGAATTCACCACCAGCGAGTCCTTGCGCATGGCCACGCGCGTCAGGCCGCCGGTGGTCACGTGTACCTGGCGTCCGGAAAGAATGAACGGGCGCAGGTCCAGATGCCTTGGCTCGATGCCCTCTGCCACCAGGGTCGGCGTCGTGGACAGACTGATCACCGGCTGGGCGATGTAGTTGCGTGGGTTCAGCCGCACCAGAGCGGCGAACTGCTCGCGCTCGGACTCACTGGACCTGGGCCCCATGAGCATGCCGTAGCCGCCCGACTCGTTGGCGGGCTTGACCACCAAGGTGGACAGATTGGCGAGCACGTAGTCGCATTGCGATGGCTCGCAGCACAGATACGAGGGCACGTTCGGCAGAATCGCGTCCTGATCCAGGTAGTAGCGGATCATCGCCGGCACAAACGTGTACACCAGCTTGTCATCGGCCACTCCCGCTCCGGGAGCGTTGGCGAGCGCGACGTTACCCGCGCGCCAGGCGCGCATGAGACCCGGGACGCCGAGCGAGGAATCGCTGCGAAACACTTCGGGGTCGAGAAAAAGATCGTCGACCCGGCGATAGATGACGTCCACGCGCCGCCAGCCGTCGATGGTGCGCATGTGCACCACATCGTCATCGCCGACCGCCAGATCACCACCCTCGACCAGTTCGCAGCCCATCTGCTGGGCAAGATAAGCGTGTTCGAAATAGGCGGAGTTGTAGATTCCAGGAGTCAGTACCACGACTTCCGGCTGCAGCACCTGCGCCGGTGCCAGCGCGCGCAGCATGTCGTAGAGCTGCGAGGGATAGTCGTCGACCGGCAGAATACCTGCCGCTTCGAACACCTCGGGAAAGACACGTTTGACCACCTGGCGGTTCTCGAGCATGTACGACACGCCCGACGGAACGCGCAGATTGTCTTCCAGCACATACATGGTGCCGTCGGCGCCGCGCACCAGATCCGAACCGCAGATGTGCGCCCAGATGCCCTGCGGCGGATCGACGCCGACGCATTGCAAGCGAAAGTTGACCGAATCGGCCAGGTAGGCACGCGGGAACACGCCGTCGCGCACGATGCGTTGCGCATGATAGATATCGTCGATGAACATGTTCAGCGCCTGGGCGCGCTGCTGCAGCCCGGCTTCGATACGGCGCCATTCATCCAGTGCGATCACGCGCGGAATGATGTCGAGCGGCCAGGCGCGATCGATCGAGCCGCCCTCCTCGTGGTAGACGGTGAAAGTGATGCCCATGCTGCGGATTGCGACCTCGGCCGCCTTTTGGCGCGTCACGAGTTCCTCCGGACCCAGCGCGGAGAGAAATTCAATCAATGCGCTGGCAGCGAGCCGCGGTGAGCCGCCGGGCGCGATCAGTTCATCGAAATTTGCCGCCGCGGGATACTCGTCCCAGGCAATGCGCATACTGTGTTCGAGGTCCCGTCCGCCAAACTTACCGGTACAGTAGCAGGGCGCGGCGACCGAAAGAACATTTGACTGCCACTGCTGCAAAAAGGCGCGCTTCGGCTAGACTGACGCCCGCTCGTGGTGCAACGCCCAGGGAATCACTGATGAATGAGCCGCTCGCCGATCGCGTGATTGCGGTGGCCGAGACGCGCGAACTTGACCTGTTCGCGGCGCTGCTCGAACGGCGCGGCGCCCGCGTGTTGCGCTACCCGCTGGTGCAGATCATCGACGCTCCCGACCCGCAGCCGGTGATGGAGTGGCTGCGCGCATTCGCGCGCGGTGGCTGTGACGATCTGATTCTCCTGACTGGCGAGGGCTTGCGGCGTCTGCTGCAATGCATCGAGCGTCACGAGCCGCCACTGCGGCAACCCTTCGTCGCCGCCCTGGCCGCCGTGCGTAAGATCACCCGCGGTCCCAAGCCAGCGCGCGCGCTGCGCGAACTGGGACTGGTCAGCGACCTGCCCGCGCCACTGCCGACCACGGCCGGCGTGATCGCGTGCTTGCGCGGATCGTCGCTGCAGGGACGGCGCATCGGCGTGCAGCTCTATGGCGCCGACCCGAATCGGGCGCTGATCGACTTTCTCGAGCAGGCCGGCGCGCGTGGTCGCGGCTGTCGCCCCCTATCGCTACGCCGATGGCCCCGCCGCGACTGCTGTGCTGGAGTTGCTCGCGCGGCTGCAAGCCCGGGAAATCGATGCCATCGCATTCACCAGCAAGGCCCAGGTTGAACGGTTGTTTGCTGCCGCCCCGCAGGAGACGGTGCGCGCAGCCTTGGCCGCCACCAACGTGGCGGCGGTGGGACCGATGGTGGCCGCGACGCTCGCCGCCCACGGGGTGGAGGTCGCCACCATGCCGGAGAGTTCCTGGTTCATGAAGCCGCTGACGGCGGCGTTGAGCGAGCTGCTGGCCTAGCCGTACATGCGGTGCAGGAAACCCAGGAACTGATCGAGCTCGCTCTTGTTGAAGCGGCTGGCCATGTGGCGCTCGAGCTGGCGCACCTGGGCCATGAGCGCCTCGAGTTCGCCGCTGCCCGCCTCGGTCAGGAATATGCCCTGACGGCGGCGGTCGCGGGTGGAGCGCCGGCGCTCGATCAGGCCGGCACGCTCGAGCCGGTCGAGCAGCGCGACTATGCTGGCCTTGTCGACCCCGAGGTGGGTACCGAGTTCGATCTGGGCTATGCCCGGGTTGGAGCGCGTGAGAATCAGCAGGCTGAATAGGCCCGGCCGGATCTTGTTTTCGCCGATGAAGCTGACATAGGTGCGCCAGGAAGCCTGGTGCGCGCGCCGCAGGTTGTAGCCCAGAAGCCTCGGCAGCATACCGAGATCAACCTTGGCGCCGGCGGCACGCTCGCGACGCGTGCCGGTTCGTTTGTCGCGCGCGCGTACGCCATTACTGCCTACTTGATCCATGCGAGCATGACTCCCCCAAAGCTTCCGGCGTCCAGGTATCGGCGGGCATCAGTATATTTTCGTTACAGTTCGCAGTGCAAATGAATAAATATTCGATTTATTCGCACTGCGTTCGGCCGCTCAAGCTGCCCAGCGGCCCATATAGCTCGGGCCGCCGGTCCCGGAATACGAACCAGTTATCGCGTGCCGCCTTGAGCGCTGCGAGATCGAAGCTGGCGGTAATGAGCATTTCGCTGTCC
The DNA here is from genome assembly GCA_963735775.1 of uncultured Gammaproteobacteria bacterium. Classification (GTDB taxonomy): domain Bacteria; phylum Pseudomonadota; class Gammaproteobacteria; order Steroidobacterales; family Steroidobacteraceae; genus FEN-1191. The sequence goes on from CAVTMG010000003.1 coordinate 4,288, forward strand.
TGATCGGCTTCGGCGAGCAATGCGCCGCTGGCGTCGGCGATGAAGGAGGAGCCGTAAAAGCGGATGTGAAGGGACTCCGGATTCTGTAAAGCACGCTCGGTGCCGATGCGGTTGCTGGCCAGCAGCGGCATCAGGTTCGCAGCCGCGTGCCCCTGCTGCGTGCGCTGCCAGTGCAGCCGCGAATCCAGCGGCGCAGCCGGCGCCGGCTCGCTGCCGATGGCGGTGGGATACAGCAGCAGCTCCGCACCTAGCAGCGCCATGACGCGCGCACTTTCCGGAAACCACTGGTCCCAGCACACCCCTACCCCGAAGCTGCCGTAGCGGGTCTGCCAGACCCGGAAGCCGGTGTCACCGGGACTGAAATAGTACTTCTCCTGATAACCCGGGCCGTTCGGGATATGCGACTTGCGGTAGATCCCCAGGCGCTGACCATCGGCATCGAACATGGCCAGCGAATTGAAATAGGCATTGCCAGCGCGTTCGAAAAAACTGATCGGCAGCACCACCGCGAGTTCGCGCGCCAGTGCGCCGAAGCGCTGCAACAGCGGGCTGTCGTTGACCGGCTGTGCCAGCTGCAGGTGGCGCGGGTCCTGCTCGATGCAGAAATAAGGCGTGGCGAACAGTTCCTGCAGCAGGATCACCTGTGCGCCGCGCGCATGCGCGGCGCGCACCAGGCGTTCAGCGCGCTCGAGGTTGTCGGGCAGGTTCCAGCTGCACGCGAACTGCGTGGCAGCCACGGTGACGGTGCGTGCCATGGGCTCAGGCATGCGGGCGTCCGGGCGGCGTGGCACGCACCCGTTCGCTGATTGCGATCGCCGTGCGCAGTGCCCGCTGGCCATCCTCGCCGCTGACGATGACCGGACCCTGTCCGCGGATCGCCGCCAGGAACGCCTGGATTTCCGCCAGCAAGGCATCGCCCTGAGCGAACGACTGCTCCTCGATGTGCACCGGCAGTTCCCCGGCTTCGGCCGGGGTGGCGCGCTTGCGGATCACGGTCAGGATCTTCTGCTGCAGATCGATCGACAGATAGGCGTCGTCGCGAAATACCCGCAGCTTCCGCTCGGTCTTGAGACTCACGCGGCTCGCCGTGACATTGGCGACGCAGCCGTTCTCGAAGCGCAGACGCGCGTTGGCAATGTCGATTTCGCCGGAAAATACCGGTGTCCCCACGGCATCGAGCGCCGCCACCGGACTGGCCACGATCATCTGGATCAGATCGATATCGTGGATCATCAGATCCAGCACGACATTGACCTCCGTGCCGCGCTCCTTGAACGGCGCCAGCCGATGGCACTCGATGAAACGCGCGGTGGTCAGCAACGACTCGGCCGCCAGGATGGTTGGATTGAAGCGCTCCAGGTGCCCCACCTGCAGCACCCGGCCGTGCAGCCGCGCCAGCTCGATCAGCTGTTGCGCCTGCTGGGCGGTCTCGGTGATCGGCTTTTCCACCAGCACATGGGTATTGGCGCGCAGAAACCCGGCGCCGATTTCAGCGTGACTTTGGGTCGGGGTGGCAACGCTGACCGCGTCGACCTGGCCGAACAGCTCGCGATAGTCGCGCCATGATCGCGTACCGAGCTCGGCGGCGACCCGCTTGGAGACTTCGGGATTCGCATCCACCACCCCAATGAGGTCGCAATCCGCCAGCGCCGCGTATTTCTGGGCATGGAAACGCCCCAGGTAACCCACGCCGATCACCGCCGCTCTGATTTTCTTCATGCGGCGGCTATTATGCCTAAACGCCGCACCGGCCGAGCCGCGGCTTTCTGCAAGGTGTCTATCGTGATCAACGTGAGCAATCGACTGCGCCGCATGGCTCTCTACTATCGCGGCGCACGGGGTCTGTGGCGCGAATTGCTGGCCGCGGCCATCTGTCTAGCCATCGGCATACTGGTCATGCCGTGTCTGATCTTCGCCGCCGGCCGGCTGGCGTTGGGCCCGTACGAGCGCGGCAACCTGTTTGTGCTCTGGCACGACTATCTGCAGGGACTCATTGCCGGCTCGCAGGCCTATTGGTTCATCGCTGTCGGACCCTATCTGCTGCTCTGGCTGCTACGCGGTGGACGTCGCCTGCTACATAACTGAAGCCCGGCGGTGGGCGAAAGTGATACAGCTCACAGTTCGGCGCCACTGCGCTGCGTGCCCGCCGCGCACATGCGATCCTCGTCACTCGGGAACTGCGAAGCGCACACTTGCACCACGGCTATCGCAGGTCCAATGACAGGGGTGATGAGGACACACGATTATGAATAAAACACTGGAAGACGGACAAACCGGAGCCGACGCGATTGCGCACGAAGCACCGCGACTGGACGAGGTGCTCAAGATGGTCAAGCTGGAACTGGTGAGTGCACGTGTCGGTGGTCAGGAGCGCAGCCGCGGGTTCAACCCCTACGACGGCCGCCTGGGCTACCCAAGCCGCGATCCCTGGAGTCGCCGCCGCCGCGCGTAGCGCGCGGCAGCTCAGGGCCAGTAAATCCATCCCAGCGCGATCAGCATTGCCGCCAGCATCGCCTGGGTGCCAAAACGCCAGCGGCGATCGCGCAGCTCGCCGATAAAGCTCGCCGAAGCCACCGCCGTCAGGCTCCAGGCCCACAGCAAACCCTTCATCAGCGGCCAGCGCTCGCTCGCCAGACGCCCCCAATACTCCGGCAGCAGCAGGAATACCACGGCACTCATGCTAAGGGAGACGGTCAAAGCGATGGCCGAGCCCATAATTATGCCGATCAGGACCGCCATGGGACGCATGCGAACGCTACCTCGGGCAAATGAAATATTTGCCAATTGCCAATTGAATTACCGCGCGACTGCCATCCGGCCCGTAAAGATGTCAGACTTCATCAGACCATCCAGCACCTGAAGGTACCGTCGCAGCATGTTGCACACGCCCGGCAAAGCCCGCAAGTTGTTTGCTCCGCTAGCCCTGAGTGCCCTCGGTCTATTGGTGCTCGCCGGTGCCGGCTCGAGCGGCGTGCCGGCCGCCACCGGCCTGTTGCCCGAGCAAGCGGTCGCGCCGACCCCTCAGCAGCGCTCGCTCGCGCCGCGCGTGGCCAGCATCCTCGAGCAAAATCACTATCGCCACATCCAGATCGACGAGCGCCTGTCACCGCAGGTACTCGAGCGGTATCTGAGCGCGCTCGATGGTCAGCACAGCTACTTTCTCGCCAGTGACGTGGCCGGCTTTGACCGCTGGCGGTTGAAGTTCGGCGACATGATCCACAGCGGTGAAATCGATCCCGCCTATCTGATCTTCTATGTGTTCCAGCAGCGCAATCGCGAGCGCATGCAATATGCACTCAAACTGCTCGACACCGAACCTGACTGGACCAGCGACGAGAGCTTCAATTTCGATCGCGAGCACGCGAGCTGGCCGGCGGATGAGGCGGCCATGAACGAGCTGTGGCGCCTGCGGGTCAAGAACGATGCCATCTCGCTGATGCTCACCGGCAAGAGCTGGCCCGACACCGCCGACGCCTTGCGCAAGCGCTATCAGCGCGTGCTGGCGCGCGTGGACAAGATCACGCCGGGCGATGTCTTTGAGGCGCTCATGAACGCCTACGCCTCGAGCTACGATCCGCACTCGAACTACTTCTCCCCGCGCAGCTCCGAGGAATATCGCATCCAGATGAGTTTGAGCTACGAGGGCATCGGCGCCTCATTGCAGCTCACCGATGACTACTATGTGACGGTCACCGGCGTGCTGCCCGGCGGACCGGCCGCGGCCGACGGCACGCTCAAGCCCAACGATCGCATTACCGCGGTCGGCCAGGGCAATGACGGCGCCATGACCGACGTCATCGGCTGGCGCCTGGATGATGTGGTGCAACTGATCCGCGGCAAGGTCGGCAGCGTGGTGCGCCTGCAAATACTGCCGGCGGGCGCAGTACCCGGCAGCGCCGAGCGCACGCTCGAGCTGACGCGTAACAAGGTGACGCTGGAAGCACAAGCTGCCAAGAAGGAAGTGCGTACGCTGCAGCGCGACGGCCACAGCTACAAGATTGGCATCATCACGGTGCCGAGCTTCTACAACGACATGGAAGACAGCGGCGGCGGCAGTGCCGACAACCGCAGCACCACTCACGACGTGCGCCGGCTGCTGCAGCAGTTCGCGGGCAGCGGCGGTATCGATGGTCTGGTGCTCGATTTGCGCGGCGACGGCGGCGGCTACCTGCCCGAGGCCATCGGACTGAGCCACCTGTTCATCAGTCACGGACCGGTGGTACAGCTCAAGGATACGACCGGGCAGCTCGAGGTGCTCGACGAGCCCGATCCGGGGCAGACCTATGCCGGGCCGCTCGCGGTGCTGATCGATCGCACCAGCGCTTCCGCTTCGGAAATCTTCGCCGGCGCCATCCAGGACTATCACCGCGGCTTGATCATCGGCCAGACCAGCTTTGGCAAGGGCACCGTGCAGAGCGTGATCCCGCTCGATCGCTGGTCGAGCAAGCCCACCGAGGGACAGCTGACCGTCACCATCGGCAAATTCTACCGCGTGACCGGCGAGAGCACGCAGCTGCGTGGGGTGACTCCCGACCTGACGCTGCCGTCGGCTATCAGCACCGAGGACGTTGGCGAGAGCATCCTTGAGCACGCGCTGCCCTGGGATCGCATCGCCACGGTGCCCTTCCGTGCATTGCCCCCCACGGGTTCACTGGTGCAGACGCTCGCCACCGAGGAGAGCGACCGCGCCACGCACAACGCCGACTATCAATGGCTGCTGGCCAGCCTCAGCAGCCTGGATGCGGCCCGGCAGGAGAAGATTCAGTCGCTGAATCTCAAGAAGCGCGAACTCGAGCGCAAGGCTCAGGATCTGGCGCGGCTGACGCAGGAAAACACGCGCCGGGTAGCCGATGGCCTGGCGCCGGTCAAATCGATCGAGGACATCACGGTCAGCGACGAACCGGATGTGCTGCTGGCGCAGGCCGCCGATATCATGGCCGATGGGGTCGCGGCCGATGCCCGGCGCAACGCGCCGGAGATGGCGCAGCAGGCCGCGATCGTTCCGAACTAGCGCAGCAAGGTGCGATAGATCTCCCACATGTCGTCGTTCAGGGTCTTCGAGCCATCGACCGTGGCCGAGAGGCTCTCCGCCACCGGAACCGTATCGCCCTCGTTGCGGTACTTGGCGAGTTCGCGGAAACGATCCGAGCGCTGCTTGATCTCCTGCAGCAGTGTGCCGCGCTGTTGCAGCAGCCCGTGCGCGCGCTGGATCTCGGCCATGGTGGCCTCGCATCGCGTTCGATCGCCGTAGTCGTCTCGCGGCGGCTCGCGCCTGCCGGCGGCCACACGCGCCGGTTCCACCAATCCGGTTGGCGCCAGCTTATCGCACAAGCTTTGCGCGTAGGCCACGGCCGCCAGGTTGATGGCGCGGCGCGCCTCGACCGATAGTCCGCCAAATTCAGGGGCGCTCTCGGCATCGAGCGCGACGCGCGCCGCACGCGCGCTCTCCAGATCCTGCACGCACAGCAACCCTTGCAGGTTCGCTTCCTGCAGCTTCTGGTGCAAGGCGCGGCGCTTGAAGTAATGCCAGAACCGCCGTAACGCTTGTATGCGCTGCTCGATGTCGGCCACCTCGGCACGCGCTTCCGCGGCGCGAGTCTCGGCCAGACGCAGGTTGCCATCGATCGCCTGGCGGCGATCGAACTGCAGTCGATTGTATTCGGCGAGAAATGCGCGGCGCTCACGCTCTTCCTGCTGCTCGGCCAGCTCGGCCACGAACTGCGTCAGCAGCGTGCGGCCCAGTGACCACAGCTCGCGAAGTTGATAGAACACCAGAGTGGGATAGGCCGTTTCCGACTTGCTCAAGCGGGCCTCGAGCCCTTGCAGCATCTCCTGCACGCGGGCGGTCGCGCCTTCTTGCTGCTTGATGCGGTCTTTGAGCCGCTGCACCTCATCCTGAACGCCGCTATAGGCTTTCTTGAGCTCCGCGCGATTGCGGAAAAGATGCACCAGCCGGTCGTCTTCGCCCTCGCGTTTGACCGGATCCCAGGGCAGACGCAGGAATCCCAATTGTCGGATGAATTTCATGAGTGGCGGCATGATTTGCACGGCCCAGGGGCCGGACGCCTAGCCACCGCTACCCGGCCGGCTCCTGCGCCGCGAAGCGATGGCCTCGTTCGGCGCAATATTCCAGCCATTTATTTAGCATTATGTTGCGCGCCCAGCGCTGATGCAGTTCACGTTCCCCGGGCCGCACTCCCTGCCCATGGGTCTTATGTTGCGCCTGGAATTCTTCGGCTTCGAGCAGTCGCGCATCGTGATAGGCGCGCAGGCGCAGATCCGGCAACCGTTCCGCCGGCGAATCCGCCGCGGCATTGAGCACGTAGGTCAGTATGAGGGTGCTGGTGTAGGGCATGTGCTCGAGCACAGCCAGCTGCAACTCGCAGTCGCCGGCAACTCGCGAAACCAAGGTGCCGGCCAGCCGGGTCGGATCGCCTGCGAGCTGCACGAAGCGCAGATAGTTGCTCTCATACAAACCCATCAACGCGACAAAGCCGCGTGGGCGCGCCCGCCATGACACTTTGATGTCAGCTTCGCAAAGCATGCATTGACTATATCATGCAGCCGCGCGGCAAATCCGCCGCAAACATGCTATTTAGTGCCGCAGTTCTCATGCCCTGCGCCGCCGATCGTGCACTGTTACGCGTCGTCAAGAGGCCACGAACATGCGTTCGCGATAGAAACGCAGCTCTTTGATCGACTCGTGGATATCCAGGCGCGCCAGATGCGCGGACTGCTTGGAATAACCCGAACTCAGACCCGGCATCCAGCGGCGCGCCAGCTCCTTGAGAGTGCTGACATCGAGATTGCGGTAGTGAAAGAAACGCTCGAGTTCTGGCATAAGGCGTGCCAGAAAGCGCCGATCCTGGCAGATGCCGTTGCCACACATCGGCGATGCACCTGGCGGCACGTGCGTGGTCAGGAACAACAGCGTCTGTCGTTCCGCCTCGGCCAGGGTCATGCGGCTCAAGCGCACCCGTGCGATCAGTCCGGAACCGTTGTGCTGGCGTTGGTTCCACGCGTCCATGCGCGCGAGCACTTCCTCGCTCTGATGAATCGCGAGCTCAGGGCCCTCGGCCAGCACATTCAGATCCTTGTCGGTGACTACCGTGGCAATCTCTATGATCTGATCACTTTCGGGCAGCAGCCCTGTCATCTCCAGATCGATCCAGATCAAATGCTCGTGATTGCCCATAGCGCCTCGTTGCCCTGAAAGTCAGGCATCATAGCAAGGAATGTCGGTGCCTTTTTCCGTCAAGAATTCCAGCCATGCCGCAGGCCTGCCGGAGGATGCCGGCGATGGCGCCTCGCTGCCTGCACGCGTGATTGCCGCCCACGGCAGACTGCTGCGCGTGCGCACCGATGCCGGTGAGGAAGCCATGGCGCGCCCACCGGGCCGCGACAGCCAATTCGTGTGCGGTGATTTCGTGCAGTGCGTGTTCGATTCGCGGCACGAGGAGCTGCGCATCGTCGCGCTCGCGCCGCGCTCGGGGGCACTGTACCGCAGCAACGCGCGCGGCAACGGCGAGCTGATAGCGGCCAACCTGACGCTGCTGCTGGTCGTGGTCGCGCCGCGGCCAGCGCCCGACTTCTACATCGTTGATCGCTACCTGGGCCGCGGCGCAATGCGCCGGCATCAGCGCGGCAGTATTGCTCAACAAGGCTGAGTTCGAGATCGATCCGCAGATTGACGAGGAGCTCAGCGGCTACGCGCGGCTGGGATTGCAGTCGCTGCGCGTCTCGGCGCTGGCGTTGAGCGGCCTGGCGCCCCTGCGCGCGCTGCTGTGCGGGCAGACGGCGGTACTGGTGGGGCAGTCGGGCGTGGGCAAGTCATCGCTGCTGCGCGCCCTGGTTCCCGACAGCACCGCCAATGTCGGTGCGTTGCTGCGCGATGACCAGGGGCGCCATACCACCACCGCCGCGTGGCTGTATGCACTGCCTGGCGGCGGCGCGATCATCGATTCACCGGGCGTGCGCGATTTCGCTCCCGCGATCGATCGCTTGAGCGCGCCGGCCATGGGCTTCACCGACATCGCCGCGCTGAGTGCCGGCTGTCGCTTCGCCAACTGCCTGCACCTGCGCGAACCGGACTGCGCGGTACAACAGGCCGTGGGCGCCTCACTCGGGGCGCGCCGCTACGAGAGCTACCGGCGCCTGCGCCGTTTGTACGATCGGCTGCACAGCCCGCACAGCGCCGCGCCCGCGCGCCGCCGGCGCTGAGCGCTCACGGCGCCATCAGGATAGCGAGTGCCGTCCCGCCATCGCGTGCGCCAGCGTGCCGCCGTCCACGTACTCGAGTTCCCCGCCCACCGGCACGCCGTGGGCGATGCGGCTGGCGGCGATGCCGCGCGCGCGCACCAACTCGGAAAAGAAATGCGCCGTAGCCTCGCCCTCGACCGTGGGATTGGTCGCCAGAATCACCTCGCGCACTGGGTGGTCATCGAGCAGCGCTTCAAATTCGCGCGCACCGATATCCTCCGGGCCGATGCCGTCGAGCGGCGAGAGATGGCCCATGAGCACGAAATAGCGACCGCGATAGCCGCCCGATTCCTCGATCGCGACCACGTCGGCCGGCGACTCGACCACGCAGATCAGCGCCGCATCGCGTTGCGCGTTATTGCAGATCACGCACAGCGGGCCTTCGGTCAGCATGCGGCACCGGCCGCAGCGGCGCACCAGTTCGAGCGCTGAATTAAGCGCAACCGCAAGCCCTGTGGCGCCCTGGCGGCCGCTCTGCAAAAGATAAAATGCCATGCGCTGGGCGCTCTTGGGACCGACTCCGGGCAACGTACGCAGGGCTTCGATCAGGGCCGCGAGCGCGGGCGAATGCTTCATGACGGGCGATACGCAAGCATCAGAACGGCAGCTTGACTCCGGGCGGCAGCGACAGCCCGCCCATCGCCGCCGCCATCTTCTCCTGCGTGGCGCTCTCGATGCGGTGCACGGCATCGTTGATCGCCGCGGCGATCAAATCCTCGAGCATCTCGCGCTCCTCGGTCACTATCGCGGGTTCGATCTGCACGCGCTTGACTTCATGGCGTCCGCTCATCACCACCTTGACCATGCCGCCGCCGGCCTCGCCGGTGACCTCCAGGTGCGCGATCTCGGCCTGCGCCTTCTGCATGTTCGACTGCAGCGCCTGCGCCTGCTTCACGAAGTTGTTCATGTTGGCCATTGAATTCACCTCTATAGCTTGAATCAACGCTCCGGCTCGGCAGGTCGCACGCTATCGGCCAGCACGCTGGCTCCGAATCGCTCCTTGAGCGCCGCGACGGTTGCATCGGCCTCGAAGGCGGTGCGCGCCTGCGCGCGGCGCTCGGCCTGCGCGCGCTCGCTTGCGCGCGCCGGCGTGTCCGCGCCGCCATCACCAAGCTCGATCTCAAGTCGCACCGTATCGCCAAAATGACGCGCCAGCGCCTGCGAGAGTTTATCCTCCGATGTGCGCGTGCGGATCGAGGCGCTGCGTGGGTCGAGCGCGAGCCGCACCGTGGCGCCGTCGCGCGCCAGCAGTGTGCAGTTTGCCGCCAGTTGCCGCGGCGCCCCCTGCAGATCCAGGGCCGCGAGAATTGCCGGCCAGTCTGCCGCCCCGGAAGCGCTGGTGGACGCCGTCGGGGCTGCTGCGCCGGCCGGCGGAGCGGTCACGGCCGGGGTGGTTGCCGCCGGCGCCAGGGCGGCCTTGGTACGCGAGGCGATCGGCGCGCCAGCACTGCCCGCAGCCGCGGAGGCCGGGCGAAAGGCCAGCATGCGAATCAGGGTCATGCGAAAACCGGTGCGCGCATCCGGCGCCAGCGCCAGATCGCGTCGCCCGAGAATGGCGGTTTGGTAGAACAACTGCACATCCTCGGCGGGAATCGCCGCCGCGAGCTGCGCCAGCAGCTCCACGGGATGCAGCTCATCGCCCTCGAAGTCGGGGACCAGCTGCTTGAGCGCCACGCGCTCGAGCAGTGCCGCGAGCTGTTCCAGCAATTGCGCCGGGTCGCTGGCGCGCTCATCGAGCGCTTGCGCATAGTCGATCAGGCTGGCGGCCTCACCGGCCGCCAGCAGCCGTGCCAGCTGCACGATCTGATCGCGCCCGACGGTGCCGAGCATGGCCCGCGCATCCGCCTCGAGCGCCTTGCCATCGCCGTAAGCCAGGAGTTGATCGAGCAATGACAACGCATCGCGCAAACTGCCGTCGCCGCCGTGCGCGAGCAGTTGCAGCGCCGCGGGCTCGAACTCGATGTGCTCTTCCCGCAGGATGTGCTGCAGCCGTGCGCCGATCAGCGCCACCGACAGGCGCTTGAGGTTGAATTGCAGGCAGCGCGACAGCACCGTGACCGGCAATTTCTGCGGGTCGGTGGTCGCGAGCAGAAACTTCACGTGCGGCGGCGGCTCCTCGAGCGTCTTGAGCAAGGCATTGAAGGAATGCGGCGAGAGCATGTGGACTTCGTCGATCAGGTAGATTTTGTAGCGGCTGCGGGTCGGCGCGTACTGCACGTTGTCCAGCAGCTCGCGTGTGTCGTCGACGCGGGTGCGAGATGCCGCGTCCACCTCGATCAGGTCGACGCTGCGGCCGGCATCGATCTCGCGGCAGCTGGCGCAGCTTCCGCAGGGCGTCGCGCTCACACCGCATTCGCAGTTCAGGCATTTCGCCAGGATGCGCGCCACCGTGGTCTTGCCCACTCCGCGCGTGCCGGCGAACAAATACGCGTGGTGCACGCGGTCGCTGGCGAGCGCATTGGCGAGCGCGCGCAGCACATGCTCCTGGCCGGTCATCTCGGCAAAGCTGCGTGGCCGCCATTTGCGTGCCAGTGCGGTATAGGAGCTCATGTCATATTAGAAACTGCTGGGAGGTGATCCGCACCAGCCATGTCTTCGGCACCCGACCGAGCCGTTACCGCTGCTCCCTTCCGGGCCTGACGGGGTTCACGGTTAGTCGTCGCGAAGGAACCGGCGCGGATCACCGTGGACCTGTGGCGGAGAGGGTGGGATTCGAACCCACGAACACCCGTGAAGATGTTACTGGAATTCCAGTCCAGCGCCTTCGACCGCTCGGCCACCTCTCCATCCAATTAAATTCAACAAGATAAGCTTGAAAGCTAATGTAATTCACACCCCACAGCGTCGCCACGCGATCCGCGCGGCTGGCGGCAAATTCTAGCAACCGCCGGCACCGCGCGACTACTGCGGCGGTGACGATGGCGGCACCGGCACTGGCGCCGCCGCCGGTGCTCCCATGGAACCGCGCGATCGTACTGGCGTGGAAATCGAGCTGCCGGTTGCATAGCTGGGCGGCTGGTCAATACAGGGCTCGTTTTTGGCACGCACGCGCTCGGGCTCATCCAGCGCTGGCACCTTGACCACGTTGCGCGTATCGGGCGGGCTCAAGCCTTCCGGCACGACGATGCCCGGCACTTGTTCACTATTGCCTTGGAACGGCTTCTCCGAGCAGCCGGTGTCGTGCGAGTGGTGAAACATGTTTCGGTATAGCGTACACGCTGACAGTAACGGTAACGCACCCAGGCATAAACACAGCGCGGGCAGCGCCGCGCGCGCGCTCAGGGTTGCAGCCCTCACGCGGACTTCGCCTGCGTAAACGCCTCAAGTCCCTCGGCAGCTTCGAGCGCGGCGCGCACGCGTGCGCGGCAGGATTCCGACAGCTCGGTCATCGGCAGGCGCAGGCCGCCTTCAATCAATCCGCGCTGCGCCATGGCCCACTTGACCGGGATGGGATTGGACTCGACGAACAACGCTTCATGCAACGCGCGCAGCGGCGCATCCAGCCGCACCGCGCCGTCGCGATCGCCACGCAGGGCGGCCGCTGCCAGTTCCGCCATGGCCTTGGGCACCACATTTGCCGTCACTGAAATCACTCCTCGTGCGCCGTGGGCCATGGCCGCGGCGGCAGTTGCATCATCGCCGGACAACACGGCGAAGTCCCCAGGGGTCTGGGTCACCAGTTCGCGCACCCGTTCCATCGAGGGCACTGCCTCTTTGACCGCGACGATGCGCGGCAGTTTCGCCAGTCTCGCGACGGTCGCCGGCAGCATATCCACCGCGGTGCGAGTCGGCACGTTGTAGAGCACCACCGCCACGCTCGAGGCCGCGGCCACCGCCTCGAAATGCCGGTACAAGCCCTCCTGGGTGGGCTTGTTATACGCCGGTGTGACCACCAGCAAGGCATCCACCCCGGCAGCGGACAATCGTCGTGCCCGCTCCACGCTGCGGGCGGTGCTGCTGCAGCCCGCCCCGACGAGCAATGCCGCCTTGCCACGCACCCGCGGCCGCGCCCGCTCGAGCAGCGCCATCAGGTCGGCGTCGCTCAGGGTCGCCGATTCCCCGGTGGTGCCCCCGACGACAATGCCGCTGGTGCCGGCATTCAGGTGCAATGCCAACAACCGCTCCCAGGCCGGCCAGTCGATGTTGCCGTCCGGATGCATCGGCGTGACGATCGCGACCAGGCTGCCGGAAAACATTCAGCGACCACTCCGCAAACTACTGTGGGGGCGCGATGTTACGGGCGCGAGCGGATCGGAGGCAAGTCAACGTTCGCAAGCCGGGCCACTCCCGGTACACTGCCGGACCCTACCGTGACTTCCGATCCAATGAAGCAGCACCTCGCCGTCTCCGCCATGGGCATCGACCGCACCGGCATGGTTCATGAGCTGACCCGCGTCATTACCGAATGCGGCGGCAGTATCGCCGAAAGCCGGATGGCGGCCCTGGGCTCGGAATTCGCGATGCTGCTGCTGATCAGTGGCAACTGGCATGCGCTCGCGCGCATTGAGTCCGAGCTGGCGAGGCTGGCCGATAGCGACGCCTTGAGCGTGCAGCTCAAGCGCACCGAACCCAGGAGCGCCCGCCTGGAGATGCTGCCGTATTCGATCGACATCGTGAGCCTCGATCAGCCCGGTATCGTGGCCGGGTTGTCGGGCTTCGTCGCCAGCCGGGGCATCGACATCGTCGAGGTTTCCACCCGCGCCTATCCGGCCGCGCACACCGGCGCGCCGATGTTCGCGGTACAGATGATCATCAACATTCCGGCCAAGCTGCAGGTGGCGCAATTGCGCGAAGAGTTCATGGACTTCTGCGACACACTGAACCTCGATGCCATTCTGGAACCGGTGAAATCATGAGCACCGTGCCGACAGCGGGCAGCAAGGTTCCGGACTTCAAGCTGCCGTCCACCGGCGGCGGCAGCGTTCGTCTCAAGGACCTGCGCGGCAAGAACGTGGTGCTGTATTTCTATCCGCGCGACAACACTTCGGGCTGCACGCTCGAGGGCCAGCAGTTCGCCGAGCTGGCAGCGCGCTTCGCCAAGGCCGGCACCAGCGTATTTGGCATCTCGCGCGACACTCTCGCCTCGCACGAGAAGTTTCGCGACAAGATGGGCTTTCCGTTTGCCCTGCTGTCCGATGAAGACGAGCGGGTGTGCAAAATGTTCGACGTTATCCGCGAGAAAAACATGTATGGCCGCAAGGTTCTGGGGATCGAGCGCAGTAGCTTCCTGATCGACGCCGAGGGCGTTTTGCGGCACGAATGGCGCCGGGTGAAGGTACCCGGTCACGCCCAGCAAGTGCTCGAAGCGGCCCAGGCGCTGTGAAGGCCGCCATCGCCACCCGGCGACTGTACGTGCTCGATACCAACGTATTGATGCACGATCCAACGGCGATATTCCGCTTCGAGGAGCACGACATCTACCTGCCCATGGTGGTGCTCGAGGAGCTCGATGCCAACAAGAAAGGCCTCTCGGAGGCCTCGCGCAATGCGCGCCAGGTCAGCCGCTTTCTCGACGACATCATGCGCGGGGTCACCAAGGAACAGATCGACGCGGGACTGGCCATCCCCTCGGGTTATACCGGCAATCATGGCAAGAAGGCCTCCTCAGGACGGCTGTTCTTTCAGACCAGCGAGCTCTCGGGCGGCCTGCCCGAGGGCCTGCCGGGTGTCGGCGCCGACAATCTGATCCTCGGGCAGACCCTGTCGCTGCAGCGGCAGGAGCCGCAGGCGCGCGTCGCGCTGGTGTCCAAGGACATCAATCTGCGCATCAAGGCCGCCATCGTCGGTGTACACGCCGAGGACTACTACAGCGACAAGACCATCGAAGATGCCGACGTGATGTACACCGGTGTGGAGACGCTGCCGGCGGATTTCTGGGAGCGGCACGGCCGCGACATGCGTTCCTGGAAGGAAGGCGATCGCACCTGGTATCAGCTCACCGGCGCCGCCGAGGCCACCAGCTGGCGACGCAACCTGTTCGTACACGAAGTCAGCCCGGAAGGTATCGAGGCGATCATCCGCAATGTCGACGGCGATTCGGCCACGCTCGAGCTGGCGCGTGATTTTCGCAGCGAACGACACAGCGTCTGGGGCATCACCGCGCGCAATCGCGAACAGAATTTCGCGCTCAACCTGCTGATGGATCCGGATATCGATTTCGTGACCTTGCTCGGTCCGGCCGGCAGCGGCAAGACGCTGCTGGCGCTCGCGGCAGGCCTGTCGCAGACGCTCGAACGCAATCGCTTCATGGAAATCATCATGACGCGCGTGACCATTCCGCTGGGCGAAGACATCGGTTTCCTGCCCGGTACGGAAGAGGAGAAGATGGAACCCTGGATGGGCGCGTTGATGGACAATCTTGAAGTGCTCACGCGCAGCGAGGAAGGCGGCAACTGGGGCCGAGCCGCCACCAACGATCTGCTGCGCAACCGCATCAAGATCCGCTCGCTGAATTTCATGCGCGGCCGCACTTTCCTCAACCGCTTCATCATTCTTGACGAAGCACAGAACCTCACGCCCAAGCAGATGAAGGCGCTGGTTACGCGCGCCGGTCCGGGCAGCAAGCTGGTCTGCCTGGGTAATATCGCGCAGATCGATACCCCCTATCTCACCGAGACCACCTGCGGTCTCACTTATGTCGTAAACCGCTTCCATGGCTGGGACCATTCGGGCCATATCACGCTGGTGCGCGGCGAGCGCTCGCGGCTGGCCGATTTTGCCTCCGAGGCGCTCTAGCCCCGCCAGCGGCAGCCCGGGCGGAACCTTGCCGCGTGGCGCGCGGTCGAAGCACCAAGTGCTATAGTCCCAAGGGTTTATGCGTCGCACTCTCGCTGCAATTCTAGGCTGCCTGCTCACGATCTCGGCCGGCTGGGCCGGCGACGTAGGCCGGGAAGGGCCGACTGCGCCCAGCGTCGCCAGCGACCTGCCGGACCTCGGCGGTCCGGCCTACGCCATGGTCAATAAGTTCGATGAGGCCCAGATCGGCCGCATGGAAATGAATGAGCTGCGCGACCAGAACATGATCCTCGAGGATGCCGAGGTCACCGATTATCTGCAGCAGCTCGGATCACGCCTGTCATCGCAGGCACGCGTGGACGATCAGACTTTCACCTACCAGGCATTGCGCGAGCCCATCGTCAATGCCTTTGCCACCTTCGGCGGCTTCGTCTGCATCAACAGCGGCCTGATCCTGATGACCGATGACGAGGCGCAGCTGGCCAGCGTGATGGCGCACGAGACCGGTCACGTGGTACAGCGGCACATGGCGCGAGCGGTGCAGGCGGAGTCGCGCATGTCGCTGGCATCCACGGCGGCACTGCTGGCGGCGGTCCTGATCGGCGCCGCCAGCGGCGCCGGCGGCCAGGCGATCGAGGGCGCGATCGCGATGAGCCAGGGCATCGCCCTGCAGCAGAGTATCAACTTCACGCGCAGCCAGGAGATCGAGGCCGATGCGGTCGGCATTCAGCTGCTCGCCGGCGCCGGCTTCGATCCGCAGGAGATGGCCACATTCTTCGAGTCGCTGTCCCGGGTCGAAGGCTTGGCCGAAGGGGAAATTCCGGCGCTGCTGCAGGATCACCCGGTAACCAGTGAGCGTATCGCGGCCGCGCGGACGCGCGCCGCGCAAATGACCCGGGCGCCCGCGCAACCCGAGTCATTGAGCTATTCCTTCATCAAGGAGCGCGTGCGGGTGCTGGTGACTCCGATCGAAGAGCGGCCGCTGCAATACTATGCGTCGCTGCGCGACCACCGCCCGCTGACACCGGCCGAACGCTACGGCGAAGCCTTGTTGCAGATGCAAAACGGCAGTGCTGCCACCGCGGTGCGCACCTTGCGCGAATTGCAGGCCACCTACCCGCAAATGACCATGCTGTATTCGGCGCTGGGACAGGCGCTGGCCGCGGCCGGCCAGACCGATGCCTCCCTGGCCCTGTTCGAACGTTCGAGCCGGCTGTTTCCGCGCAATGTCCCGCTGACCGTGCGCTACGCCGAGACCCTCATGCAGACCGGGCACCCCCAGCAGGCGCATCAGATCCTGCTGGACCTGTTCAACAACGTCGAGGCCTCGCCGCCTCAGATTCGGCTCACCGCGCTCGCGGCCAGCGCCGCCGGCGACCCGGGAGATGCCTACTACTACATGGCGCAATACGATCTCGCGGGCGGCAATCTGCCGCTGGCCAATCAGCAGCTGGAACTGGCTCTGGCATCGCCGAATATCTCGGCGATCCAGCGCGCTCGCTTTCGCGCCCAGCTCGATGAAGTGCGCGGCTGGCTGCGCGAGCAGCAGGCCTCGCGTCGAGGCCGCTAGCGCCCGCAACTGCGCCGCGTCGACCTGCTAAACTCGTGCCGGATGCCGACACAAGAATCGCAGGTCTCGCGCCTTTCATGGCGCACGCTTTTGCCCGTGGTGGCGATACTGCTGAGTCTTGGCGGTTGCGCCAGCCTGCCTAACGGCGCGAAGCCCGATCCGCGCGATCGCTTCGAGCGCGTCAACCGCGGCATCTATTCCTTCAACGTGGTGCTCGATCATGCGGTACTGCGCCCCGCGGCCCGCGCCTACGTCAGGATCACCCCTCGCCCGGTACGCACCGGGGTATCGAATTTCATGAGCAACCTGGGCTATACCACCGTCATCTTCAACGACTTCCTGCAGGGCCAGTGGCGCCACGGCGGGAGCGACAGCGTGCGACTGGTGGTCAACACGCTGTTCGGCCTGGGCGGGATATTCGACGTCGCCAGCCAATCTGGGCTGGATCGAAACTACGCGGATTTTGGCCAGACACTGGGCAAATGGGGTGTGCACAGCGGTCCGTACGTGATGCTGCCGTTCCTGGGTCCATCGACCGTGCGTGACGCGATTGGCTTGCTGCCGGATGAATACACCACGATTCGCGCCTACATAGCCGATCCCTACGTGCGCTGGGGGCTGTTCTCGCTCGATCACATCGATCGGCGCGCCGGACTGCTCGATGAAGACAAGATCCTCGATAGCAGCTTCGATCCGTATGCGTTCCTGCGCAATGTTTACCTGCAGCGGCGCGACTATCAGATCCACGGCGATCAATCACCCGAGGAGCAGCTCCCCGATTCGGGTGATGACACGGGCGACACGCCGCCGCCGAAATAAGGGCGCTGGCGACATCGCCGTGTCCACGACCCCGATCCTGCTGCTCGAGGCGCTGAGCAAGCGCTATCGGGCCGAGAGCCCGCCGCTGCTGGATGGCCTGAACCTGGCGCTGCAGCGCGGGGAGTTCCTCGCCGTCATGGGCGAGTCCGGCGCCGGCAAGTCGACGCTGCTGAATATCATCGCCGGACTGGAACGTGCCGACAGCGGACGGGTGCTGCTGGCGGGTGCGGATCTGGGCACGCTCGATGATGATGAGCTCACGCGATTGCGCCGCGTGCGCGTGGGCTTCGTATTCCAGGCCTTCCACGTACTGCCCTATCTCACGGTGCTGCAGAATGTGACGCTGCCGCTTGACCTGCTGGGCGTGCCACGCGCGCAGCGTGAGCCGCGTGCGCGTCTTTGGCTCGAGCGATGCGGCATTGGCGGGCTCGCCCACATCTACCCTCGCGAGCTCTCCGGCGGCGAGCTCCAGCGTATCGCGATCGCGCGCGCACTGGTGCACGAGCCGGCATTGCTGCTGGCCGATGAGCCCACGGGTAATCTCGATGCCGGCACGGCCGCGCAAATTCTGCGGCTGCTGCGCGAACAGGTGCGCGAAAGTAGCGCCAGCGCCATGCTGATCACCCATTCGCTCTCGGCTGCGCGCACCGCCGATCACATCGTACGCTTGCAGTCCGGCCGGCTCGAGCCGCTGGCATGATCGATCTGCCGGCGGCGCAGGCGGCCTGGCGCGTGCTGACGCTGGCACAGCTGCGCGAGCAGCCCCTGCGCGTGGCGGCCACGGTACTGGCGATCGCCCTGGGTGTGGCTCTGGGCGCGGCCGTGTACCTGATCAACACCGCCGCGCTGACGGAATTCGATCAGTCGACCCGCCGCCTGATCGGTGATGCTGACCTCGTGATCCGGGGACCGCCGGCAGGCTTTGACGAGTCAGTATTCGTCGAGCTGGCACGCGATGCTTCCGTCAGCATCGCAAGTCCCATGCTCGAGCTGCAGTTGGCGCTGGCGCCCGCGGCCGCGGATCGGCCGCCGCTGCGGCTGCTGGGCCTGGATCCGTTTCGCGCCGCGGCCCTGCAGCCGCCGCTGATTGCTGCCCTGGGCGCCGATATCACGCCACTGTTTGCCCACGATGCCATCGTGCTGAGCCGCTCGGCCGCGGATGAGCTGGGGCTGCAGCGCTATCAGCAGCTGTCGATCATCGTCGCCGGCACGGTCAAGTCGCTGCGGGTCATCGATATCCTTCCCGGCGATGTCTATCCCGAGCCGCTCGGCATCATGGACATCGCCGCGGCGCAATGGACCCTCGGGCGCCTCGGGCGAATCAATCGCGTCGATCTGCGGCTTCGGCCGGGTGAAGACCCGGCTCTGGTGCGCCGGCGCCTGGCCAGCGCACTGCCGGCAGGCGTGTTTGCCGTGACTGCCCCCATCGAACGCGGCCGCGCCAGCAGCGCGACGCGGGCTTATCGCGTGAATCTCGACATGCTGGCGCTGGTGGCATTGTTGACCGGGGCCTTTCTGGTGTTTGCAACGCAATGGCTGTCGATAATGCGCCGCCGCGTCGCGCTCGGCCTGCTGCGTTCGCTCGGACTCACGCGCACGGAATTGCGCCTGGCGCTGCTGGCGGAGAGCGCCGTGACCGGCGTTCTGGGCTCGGTGCTGGGGGTGCTGCTGGGGACTTTGGTTGCCGCGCTGGTGCTGCACTACCTGGGCGCCGATCTCGGCAATCGCCAGCTCGCCGCCATGGGTGCCGGGTTGGCGATGCATGCCGGACCGCTGCTGGGATTTGCCCTCATCGGCACCGGCGCGGCCTGCGCCGGTGGCGCCCTGCCGGCGTGGCAGGCCGCACAGCGCGCACCGGCTCTGGCACTCAAGGCCGGCGATGTCGAGCAGGACCTGACTCGCCTGGGCACGACCAGGCCGGGATTGGCGCTCATGGTCAGCGGTGCACTGCTGGCCTGGCTGCCGGCGATTGGCGGCCTGCCCATTCCGGGCTACCTGGCGATCGCCGCATTGCTGCTCGGCTCGGTGCTGCTCGTGCCTGCGCTCACCCGGCGATTGATGAGCGCGGTACCGCGTACCGGCCATGTGGTGCCCGACACGGCCCTGGCGCAGCTGCAGGGCAGTCTGGGCTCAGCGACCGTGAGCCTCGCCTCCATGATCGTGAGCTTCAGCCTCATGGTGGCCATGGCGATCATGGTGCATTCATTCCGGGATTCGTTCGAGAGCTGGCTGGGCAAATTACTGCCGGCCGATGTGCAGGTGTTTGGCGCTTTGGGCGGCGACACCAGCGCCCTGTCCGAGGCCAGCCAGGGCCGGATTGCCGGCCTCCAGGGTGTCGCGCGCGCCGAATTTCGCCGCGTACAGCCGATCTTGCTGCGCGCCGATCGCCCGGCGGTGGCGCTGATCGCGCGTCCCATGGCGCCGAATCCCGCCGACACGCTGCCGTTACTGCGCGAAGCGCGCCAGCCGCCCGGCTCGGCACTGCCGCCAGTGTGGATCTCGGAGGCCGTGCAGGACCGCTATGGCTACGAGCCCGGCCAGCAGCTGTCGGTGCCCCTGGCCGGCGGCGGCCAGTGGTTTTTCGTCGCCGGTGTCTGGCGCGACTACGTGCACACCGCGGGCGCGCTGGTGATTCGGCGCCAGGACTACATCGCCGCGACCGGTGATCGCACGGCTACCGAAGGCGCGCTGTGGTTGCAGCCGCGCGTGAGCGCCAGTGCCATCGAAGCCGGCATCCGCGCGGCGCTCGCCGGCGGTGACACGCTCGAGCTGATATCGAGTACGCAGCTGCGCGAGCGCTCACTGCAGGCCTTCGATCGGGCGTTCGTGATTACCTATGGACTGGAGGCGGTCGCGGTGCTGATTGGGCTGCTCGGAGTCAGCGTCGCCGCGAGCTCCACGGCGCTGGCGCGCCGCGCGCAGTTCGGAATGTTGCGCCACCTGGGCATGTTGCGGCGTCAAGTGCTGTGGATGTTCGCCAGCGAGGGCGTGGCGTTGAGCGCTGTGGCGGTGCTGTACGGCCTGTTGCTCGGCGGCTTGTTGAGTCTCATCCTGGTATACGTGATCAACCGGCAATCGTTCAACTGGAGCATCGACCTGGCAGTGCCAGGGTTGCAGCTGGCAGCCCTGAGCCTGGCTTTGATCGCGGCCGCGGCCGTCACCGCGCTGTGGAGCGGACGGGCAGCCATGAGCCAGGATCCCATCCGTGCGGTGCGCGAGGATTGGTGAGTCGAGCGGCGCAGCCGGCGTTGCTGGGCATCGCGCTGTGCGTTGGCGCCTGGGCGCGCTCGCAGGAGCCGCCGCCGGTGCCCGTGCCCGTGCTGGCGCCCGTGACTGCCGGCTACACACTGCAGTTTCCGCGCGATTACGGCAGCCATCCGCAATTTGGCATCGAGTGGTGGTATGTCACCGGCTGGCTCACGACGGCAAAGCATGAAACGCTGGGTTTCCAGATAACCTTCTTTCGTACCCGGCCGGCGCTCGCAGACTCCAACCCCAGCAATTTCACGCCGCACCAGCTGCTGATCGCACACTGCGCCATCAGCGATCCGGCACACGCCAAGCTCTGGCACGATCAGCGCGTACGGCGCGCGGGGCTCGGGTTGGCCGAGGCGCAGCAGCTCGATACCCGCGTCTGGATCGATGACTGGGCGCTGCAGCGTCAGGGCGCAGGCTATCGCGCGAACGTGCGCGCGCAGGATTTCGCCCTGGATCTGAACCTGGTTGCCACGCAACCGCCGTTGCCCGAAGGCGCCGGGGGTTTCAGCCAGAAAGGGCCCGACCCGCAATCGGCCAGCTACTACTACAGCGAACCACACTTGCGCGTCAGCGGCAGTGTCGCGCGCGGCGCGCACAGCGATGCGGTGAGCGGTGAAGCGTGGCTCGATCACGAGTGGTCGAGCCACTACCTGGACGCGCAAGCCGTTGGTTGGGACTGGGTCGGCATCAATCTCGATGATGGCGGCGCGGTCATGGCGTTTCGCATTCGCGACCGCCAAGGCAAGCCGTACTGGAGCGCCGCCACAGTGCGCGCAGCCGATGGCAAGACGCAGACCAGCGCGCAGGCAGCCGTCGAGTTCACGGTAGAGCGCCGCTGGCGCTCGCCCACTACCGCGGTGAGCTATCCGGTCAGCGATCTGGTGCGCATCGGCGCGCGCTCGTTCGAGCTGCAGCCATTGCTCGATGATCAGGAGAACGACACCCGTGCTTCGAGCGGCGCCATTTATTGGGAGGGCGCGGTAACCGCGTTCGAAAACCAGCGGCCCGTCGGCCGCGGCTACCTGGAGCTCACCGGTTATGATCGACCGTTGTCGTGGCGCTAGCGGCTTCAGGCGCGATCAATGACTCGACATCGCTGAGCCGCGCCAGCGCCAGCAAAGCGTCCGGGGCCTGCCGGTAGCGCAACGCGCAATGACGCGCGCGCGCTTCGGCCAGCCAGTCGACCAGCAGTGCCAGACCGGCGCTGTCGCTGGTGCTGACACCCTGCAGGTCAAATTCCACTTCCGTGGTGGCGGCCGCTATGCGCTCGACGCCCGCGCGAAACAGGTCCGGTATGGTGGCAAAAGTCAACGGCGCATCGATGCGGTACACGCCGCTCGAGACCGCAACGAAAGCCGCCTGTCCGTCAATCGCCGGCGCCGTGCGCGCAGCGCTCAGGCCGCCTCGGGCTACCGGTTCGGGAGCCGCCATGAACTAGCTCTTCTTGCCGGTGGTCGCCTTGATCGCGGCGGGCTTCTCGCCGGCCTCGAGCCGCGAGATGACTTCATCCAGTCCCTTCTGGTCGATCTCGGAGTCGAAATCATCGCGGAAACTCTTGACGTAGCTGATGCCCTCGATGGTCACGTCCCACGCCTTCCAGCCTTGATCGGCGCGGTGCAGACTGTAATTGACTGCGACCTGCGTACCATCGTCCCGGCGCACCTGGGTGCGCACGGTGGCGAACTGCGCGTTCGGATCACCGGTGTACGGGAACACCTTGAGTCGATCGGCGGTGAAGTCCACGAGCGCATCGCCGTAGTTGCTCAGCAATGATTTGTAGAATGCATTGACGAAGCGCGTGCGCTGGTCGGCGGTGGCCGTATTCCAGTGGCGCGCCAGTACCAGCCGCGCCGAATATTCGGTATCGAAATGCGGCAGCAGCACCTGATCGACCAGCTGGTGCACCTTGTCCGGTTCCTTGCGGTATTCGGCCCGGTGCGCATCGAGGTCCTTGAGCATCGCATTGGCAGCGGTCTGAATCAGCGTACCGGGACTGCTGGCATCCACCTGCGCACCCAGATCGGTGGCCGAGGCGGACGACGCAGGCGCGGGCGCGGGCGCGCTCGCTGCCATGGCGCCGGCCGCTGCCAGCAACAACCCGGCAGCTACAATCCATGAGCCCTTCATTTGCTGTCTCCTTTTTTGCTGCCGGCGGTGTTGGCAAAGAACTTGTTGATAAGGTTCTCCAGCACCATGGCCGACTGCGTGAACTGAATCTGGCTGCCGGTCTTCAGAAACACATCCGAGCCGCCGGCGGTGATGCCGACATAGTTGGCACCGAGCAGCCCCGAGGTCTGGATTTCGGCATCGCTATCGTCCGGAATGCGCCCATAGGTGCGCTCGATGCTGAGTGTCACGGCAGCCTTGTAATCGGAAGGATCAAGCTGGATGGCGGTCACACGCCCGATAATTACCCCGGCCATGCTCACCGGCGCTCCAACCTTCAGTCCGCCGATGTTGTCGAACTCGGCGACCACAGAATAGCTCTCGGCGGCGTGCTTGAGCTGTAGGCCGCTGCCGGGCAATTGTGTAGTCAGGAACGCCAGGGCCGCGAAACCGAGCAGTGCGAACAGGCCGGTTCCCAGATCAATGGAGCGATTTTGCAGAGCCATGTGAAATCCTTGCGCGATAACTTACAGGAACGCCGCCGTCAGCATGTAGTCGAGGAGCAGCACCAGTACCGCTGAGGTCACCACGGTGCGCGTCGTGGCCAAACCAACGCCCTCAGCCGTCGGCTCGGCATAGTAGCCCTCATACACGGCGATCAGGCTGCAGGCCACACCGAATACCACACTCTTGATCGCCCCTTCGCGCACGTCGCGCAGATCGACCGCGCTGGCGGTCTGCGACCAGAAAGTACCGGACGGAATGCGCAGCAACACGACCCCGACCAGCTGTGTGCCATAGATACCGATGCAGTTGAAGATCGCTGCCAGAAGCGGCATGGCGATGAGGCCGCCGAGAAAACGCGGCGCCACCACGTAACGCACCGGGTCGACCGCCATCATCTCCATCGCCGTGAGCTGATCGGTCGCCCCCATGAGACCGATCTCGGAGGTCAGCGCAGTGCCGGCGCGGCCGGCGAACAACAATGCGGTGAGCACCGGCCCGAGTTCCCGGATCAATCCGAGCGCGGCGGCGACGCCGAGCGCCGATTCGGAACCGAAGCGCGCCAGCAATTGATAGCCCTGCAGCCCCAGCACCATGCCCACGAACAACCCGCACAGCATGATGATGACCAGCGATCGCGCACCGGCGTTGTAGATCTGCTCGACCAGCAGCCGCGGCCGCGACAAGGCCGGCAGGCACTGCCCCAACACGCGCAGGAAAAACCGCGTTACCGCGCCGAGCTTGATCACGCCATCGCGGATTCCCAGGCCATGTGAGGCGATCGCGCTCATCGTTGCAATAACTGCTGGTAATAGTCGGGCGCGGGGTAGTGGAACGGCACCGGCCCGTCGGGCGCGCCACTCATGAACTGCTGCACGACGCCGGTGGTTTCGCGCTTGAGTTCATCCGGACTGCCTTCGGCCACGACCGTGCCGCCCGAGAGCAGGTAGGTGTGATCGGCGATGGCGCTGATCTCCTGCACGTCGTGCGATACCAATACGCTGGTGATGTGCAAGGCGCGATTGAGCGATTGGATGAGCCGCAGAATCACGCCCTTGGAGATCGGATCCAAGCCGACGAACGGCTCGTCGTACAGCAGCACCTCCGGATCCATGACGATGGCGCGCGCCAGGGCCACGCGCCGCGCCATGCCCCCGGACAGCTCCGAAGGCATGAGCTCGGCGGCACCGCGCAGCCCGACCGCCTGCAGCTTCATCAGCACCAGCTCGCGCAGCACCGGCTCGGGCAGCCGCGCATGCTCGCGCACCGGAAAGGCCACGTTCTCGAACACCGACATACCGGTAAGCAGCGCGCCGTTCTGGAACAGCAGTCCGACGCGTTGACGCAGAGCGAACAACTGCGGGCGAGGCAGCGCGCCCACATCCTCGCCAAAGACGCTGATGTGTCCGCTCTGGGGCAGAATCTGACCCATGATGAGCCGCAGCAACGTGGTCTTGCCGGTCCCGGACGGCCCCATGATCGCGGTAATGGCGCCGCGGCGCATGCGCAGGTTCAGCCCGCTGAATACCGTGTGCGCACCGATGGCGTAGTGCACATCGCGCACATCGATCAACGCCTGGTCTGCGTCCTGCCCCGGAACTGCGCTCACGCGGCCTGCTGTTCCATGCCGGCCTGGAAGGCACCGTTGCGCGCCAGGGCATTGAGACGCGCCCATTTCTGGAATTCCTTCTGGGCGGCCGGTACGTTCGCGCTCTTGCCGGCCCAGGCCGACAGCGCCGCATCCTGCAGAGCCCGGCCATAGCTGAATGACAACTGCCAGGGCAGCGGCCCGGAACGATTCATCAACGACAGATGCAATGCCGCCTCGGCCGGCGATTGGCCGCCCGAAAGAAAGGCAATGCCGGGCACGGCACTGGGTACGTGGCGCTTGAGACAGCGCAAAGTGGCCGCGGCCACCTGCTCCGGCGTCGCGCGGGTCGCACATTTCTTGCCCGAGATCACCATGTTGGGCTTCAGGATCATGCCCTCCAGGTGTATGCGCGCCCGCGACAGCTGTACGAACACCTCCGACAGGGTGGCGTCGGTAACCTCCTCGCAGCGCTCCAGGGTATGGGCCCCGTCCATGAGCACCTCGGGCTCGACGATTGGAACGATGTTCTGCTCCTGGCACAGCGCCGCATAGCGCGCGAGCGCGTGCGCGTTGGCCTCGATGGCGCCACGCGTGGGGATGCCGGTGCCAATATCGATGACCGCGCGCCATTTGGCGAAACGCGCGCCGAATTTGTAGTACTCGACCAGCCGCTCGCGCAGTCCGTCCAGACCTTCGGTGATGGTTTCGTTGGCGTACAGCGCCAGCGCCTTGGCGCCGGTATCCACCTTGATGCCCGGCAGAATGCCGGCTTTGGTCAGATAGTCCGCGAACGGCACGCCGTCCCGCGTTTTCTGGCGAATGGTCTCGTCGAACAGGATGACGCCGCTGATCCACTGCGCCGCTTCCGGCGTGGTGAACAACAGCTCGCGATAGGCGCGACGGTTCTCTTCGATCGACGGGATAGCGAGTTTTTCGAAGCGTTTGGTGCAAGTCGCGTTACTTTCATCCGCAGCCAGAATCCCCTTGCCTTTCACCACCATGGCGGCGGCGACGCGTTCCAAGTCGCTATGAGACATTTCCATTTCCTCCAAATAATGAGGGCCGGAGCATACCAAAGCCGTGCGGCCGGCGGCCCGGGGTGCGACGCCGCTTCTCATTCACCCCATATGGCACTAAAATAGTCCTACTTTGAGGACCCCCTATGCTGCGCATTAGCAAACTGACCGACTACGCCACAGTGATCCTGGCGCGCATGGCCGCCGAGCCCGAACGGCGTTTTACGGCCACCCAGCTGGCGGCGGAGACCCACCTGGCGTCCCCGACGGTCTCCAAGCTGCTCAAGCAACTGCATCGGCAGGCGCTGGTGCTGTCCACGCGCGGCGCGGCCGGAGGATACCTGCTTGCACGCCCGGCCACCGAGATCACGGCCGCGCAGATCCTGGATGCGCTGGATGGACCGGTGGCGCTTACCGAGTGTTCGGGCGCCGCCAGCCATTGCGGCATCGAGCGCACCTGTCGTGTCGGTCACTCCTGGCAGCGCGTGAACATTGCCATCCGCCGCTCGTTGCAGGAGATCTCGCTGCTGGAACTGGCCGGCCTGTCGACCAGTTCGAGCCGCGCCTCGGCGCTTGATCGCGGCCTCACGGTGGTGCTCGCCGGCCCCCAGGCCCGCAGCATCAAGCGCGAGCCGCTATGAGTACCCCCGAGCTCGACGCCCTGGTCAGCCGCAGTTACCGGCATGGCTTTGTCACGGACATTGACGCCGATACCGTGCCGCCGGGCCTCGACGAAAGCGTCGTGCGCCTGATCTCGCGCAAGAAACAGGAACCGCAGTTTCTGCTCGACTGGCGCCTGCGGGCGTTGCGGCATTGGCAGACCATGCGCGAACCGCACTGGGCTCACCTGCGCTACGCGCCCATCGATTACAACGCCATTTCCTACTACTCCGCGCCCAGGCAGAAGGGCGACGGGCCGAAGAGCCTGGCCGATGTCGACCCGAAATTGCTGGCTACCTACGACCGGCTCGGCGTGCCATTGCACGAGCGGGCGCGGCTCGCGGGCGTAGCTGTGGATGCGGTGTTCGACAGCGTCTCCGTGGCCACCACCTTCAAGGAAAAGCTCGCGGCCGCGGGGGTCATCTTCTGTCCGTTTTCCGAGGCGGTGCAACGCCACCCCGAACTGCTCGAGCGCTACCTGGGCACGGTGGTGCCCTATACCGACAACTTCTACGCCACGCTGAACTCCGCCGTATTCACCGATGGCTCGTTTGTATATGTGCCGCCCGGCGTGCGCTGTCCGATGGAATTGTCGACCTACTTTCGCATCAACGCCGCCAACACCGGGCAGTTCGAGCGCACCCTGATCATCGCCGATTCCGGCAGCTACGTGAGTTATCTCGAGGGCTGCACGGCGCCCATGCGCGATGAGAATCAGCTGCATGCAGCGGTGGTCGAACTGGTCGCGCTCGATGATGCGCGCATCAAGTATTCCACCGTACAGAACTGGTATCCCGGCGACGAACAAGGACGCGGCGGCATTTATAACTTCGTCACCAAGCGCGGCGAATGCCGCGGCCGCAATTCGCACATTTCCTGGACCCAGGTGGAAACCGGCTCGGCCATCACCTGGAAGTATCCGAGCTGCATATTGCGCGGCGAGAACTCGATCGGCGAGTTCTACTCGGTGGCGACCACCAACAACTACCAGCAGGCCGACACCGGCACCAAGATGATCCACATTGGCGCCAACACGCGCAGCACCATCGTCTCCAAGGGCATCTCAGCCGGTCACGGACAGAATGCCTACCGCGGCCTGGTCAAGATTCTGCCCTCTGCCACCGGCGCACGGAATTTCACCCAGTGCGATTCGCTGCTGATGGGCAAGCACTGCGGTGCCCATACCTTTCCCTATCTGGAAGTGCGCAACCCCAGCGCCATCGTCGAGCACGAAGCCAGTACCTCGCGCATCAGCGAGGAGCAATTGTTCTACTGCCTGCAGCGCGGGGTGGGCGCGGAGGACGCGGTAAACATGATTGTCAGTGGATTTTGTCGCTCAGTATTCAAGGAGTTACCGATGGAATTTGCTGTAGAAGCTCAAGCACTTCTGGCGATCAGCCTGGAAGGGGCCGTGGGATGAGCGAGCCGGCGACGCAGCCCATGCTGGAAGTGCGCGATCTGCATGTTCGCGTCGGCGGGCAGATGGTACTCAAGGGCGTGAGTCTGGCGGTGCGGGCCGGTGAGGTGCACGCCATCATGGGACCCAACGGCTCGGGCAAGAGCACGCTGGCTTACGTGCTCGCGGGCCGGCCGGGCTACGAGATCATTTCCGGCAGCGCCAACTTCGAGGGTCGTGACCTGCTCGCGCTGGCGCCCGAAGAGCGCGCGCGCGCCGGGTTGTTCCTGGGTTTTCAATACCCGGTGGAGATTCCCGGCGTCAACAACGCCTACCTGCTCAAGACCGCGCTCAATGCGGCGCGGCGCGAGCGCGGCCTGACCGAACTGGACGCCTTCGAATTCCTGGCGCTGGTGCGCTCCAAGACAGCGCTGATGCACATCGACGAGAGTTTCCTGGGGCGCGGCGTCAATGAAGGCTTCTCCGGCGGCGAGAAGAAACGCAACGAGATCCTGCAGATGCTGGTGCTCGAGCCCAAGCTGTCGCTGCTCGATGAGACCGATTCCGGACTGGATATCGATGCCCTCAAGGTGGTGGCCAACGGCGTGAACTCCCTGCGCAGCGCCGAGCGCTGCATCGTGCTGGTGACTCACTATCAACGGCTGCTCGATCATGTGGTGCCGGATCTCGTGCACGTGCTGGCCCGCGGCCGTATCGTTCGCAGCGGCGATCGCACCCTGGCGCTTGAACTCGAGCGGCGCGGCTACGACTGGGTCACCGAGCAGGCGGCCTGAATCACCATGAGTGCGCCAGCCACTGCAGTGCGTGCCGGCATCCTGGATCGCGTGCTGCGCGACTTTGCGAGCCTTGCCCAGGGCTTGCCGGCCGATGCGCGCGCCTCATCCGCCCGCAGGCAGGCGGCCGCCCGGCTGGCGGAACTGGGCTGGCCCAGCGTGCGCGATGAACAGTGGCGCTATGCGAATCTGCGCGCCTTCGAGCAACTGGGCGCATTCCTGCCGGCGGTAGCAGCGGCAGCGGGCGTGGACGCCGAACTGCCTGCGGCGGTGCCGGGCTTTGAGCGCCTGATTTACCTCGACGGCATCCAGATTGCCGGCAGCCCCCAGCAGCACGATGACGCCGGCACTGCGCCTCCGGCTCACGCCTGGGCCGCCGATCAGCGCCTGGGGTTGCTGGGCGATATGTTCGCCGGCGATGCCGCGCGGCTCACGGTGCGCGGCGAGGCCGCGATTGAAATACTGTTCATCAGTAGCGGCCACGCCGCCGCTTATCCGCGCTTGCAGCTGCGACTCGAGCCCGGCAGTCAGCTCAGGCTCATCGAGCGCCACCTGGGTGGCGCGCAAGCACCGGCACTGGTGGCCTGCAATGTCACCATCGAAATGGCGCGCGCCGCGGTGCTCACGCACTATCGCCTGCAGCAATACGCACCCGGGACGGTGTTCGCCGATACGCTCTGGGCACATCTGTCGGATCAGGCACGCTATAGCGTGCGTTCGGTTGCGGTGGGCGCCGGCACCGCCCGCACCAGCGCGCACGTGCAGCTGGCCGGTCGCGGCGCGGCGCTGGCCTGGCATGCGATCGCCGTCGGCCGCGGCCAGCAGGTGCACGACATCGCTCTGAAGGTCGAGCACAGCGCCGCCGATACCAGCACCGAGGAGATGTTTCGCGGCATTGCCGATGAACGCGCGCGCGTGGCCTTCAGCGGACATATCCACATCGCTGCCAGCGCGCCCGGCTCGCAGGCGCGCCAGTCGCTGCGCGGCCTGATCGAGGGCGCGGGCGCCGAGATCGATCTGCGGCCGCGCCTGGAGATCAATGACCGATGAAGTGCGCGCCGCTGCATGGCGCGACCACCGGCCGGCTGGATGAGGATCTGCTGTTCTACATGCTGGCGCGCGGCATCGACCGTCAGACCGCGCGCGCGCTGCTCAAATGGGCGTTCCTGAGCGACGTGCTGCGCGAGATCGAGTTGCCTGGCCTGCGCGCCGAGGCCGAGCGTCTGGCCGCCGGCCAGCTGCAGGACGTGCAGGCGATCGGAGCCCTGGCATGAACGCCAGCCCATCGCTGGTCAGGGCGCACTACGACGTGGCGCGCGTACGCGCCGACTTTCCCCTCCTGGCGCGCAGCATTCAGGGCAAGCCCCTGGTGTACCTCGACAGCGCCGCCTCCTCGCAGCGTCCGCTGGCGGTGCTGCGCGCCGTCGAGCACTACGAGACCACGCTGCACGCGAACGTACATCGCGGCGTGCACAGCTTGAGCCAGTGGGCGACCGACGCCTACGAACGCTCGCGCGATACCGTGCGGCGCTTCCTCAATGCGCGCTCCAGCCGCGAGATCGTGTTCGTGCGCGGCACCACCGAGGCGATCAACCTGGTAGCCAACAGCTGGGGCCGCCGCCATCTCAAGGCCGGCGATGAGGTGCTGATCACCTATCTGGAGCATCACGCCAACATCGTGCCATGGCAGATGGTCTGTGCCGCCACCGGGGCGCACCCTGCGGGCGGCGCCGATCACCGCCATCGGCGAGCTCGATATGGCGGCGTTCCGCGAAATGCTGAACCCGCGCACGAAACTGGTGGCGGTCGCACACGTCTCCAACGCACTCGGCACGGTGCTGCCGGTGCAGGAGATCGTGCGGTTGGCGCATGCGCAAGGCGTGCCGGTTCTGCTGGACGGTGCGCAGGCGGTGGCGCACGCCACCGTGGATGTGCAGGCACTGGATTGCGATTTCTACGCTTTCTCGGGCCACAAGGTTTACGGCCCCACGGGCATCGGCGTGCTCTATGGCCGCGAGTCGTTGCTGGCGGCCATGCCGCCGTGGCAGGGCGGCGGCGAGATGATCCTGTCGGTCACCATCGAAGCGTCCACCTACAACGAGCTGCCCGGGAAATTCGAGGCCGGCACCCCCAACATCTCGGGGGCAGTCGGGTCTGGGCGCGGCGCTCGAATACGTGGAGGAACTGGACGCGAAGCCATTGCGGCGCACGAGCACGCATTGCTCGAGCTCACCAACCGAACGCCTGGCGGCGCTGCCGGGCGTGCGCCTGATCGGCACCGCGCCCGGCAAAGCCGCGGTGGTGTCGTTCACGATGGAGGGCGTTCATCCGCACGACATCGGCACCATACTCGACAGCGAGGGCATTGCCATTCGCACCGGCCATCACTGCGCCATGCCGATCATGCAGTTCTTTGGTCTGCCCGCCACCGCCCGCGCCTCCTTCGGCTGCTACAACGTGCCCACGAGGTCGAGCGGCTGGTGCAGGCGGCTGCGCAAAGTGCGCGAACTGTTCGGTTGACTGCAGGACCAGCACTGATGGATCTCAAAGAGCTGTATCGCGAAGTCATCCTCGACCACAACCGCAGTCCGCGTAATTTCGGCCGGCTCGAGCCCGCAGATGCCACGCGCCGCCGGCCGCAATCCGCTATGCGGCGATGTGCTCGACATTACCCTGCGCATCGAGGGCGACCGCGTGACCGACCTGCGCTTCGAGGGACAGGGGTGCGCGATTTCGGTGGCCTCGGCCTCGCTCATGAGCGAGGCGGTCAAGGGCCGGCGCCGCGAAGAGATCGAGCAGCTCTATGGCGAAGTGCACGCCTTGCTGACCGGGCGCGAACGCGTGGGCGAGCGCGAACTGGGCAAACTTGCGGCCCTTGGCGGCGTGGTGGAATTTCCCGCACGCGTGAAGTGCGCAAGCCTGTGCTGGCATACGCTGCATGCGGCGCTCGCCAATGCCAAGGCACCGGTTTCGACGGAGTGAGTCATGCGAGCCTATGAAAACGAACCGGTAGTCATCCAGCGCGACGTCGAGGCAGTCATGGTGCCCGGCGGTCAGCCGATCACACTCAAGCTCGGGCTTGCCGGCTACATCACGCAGGCTCTTGGCGGCAGTTTCACCCTCTATGTCGAGGGCAATCTGTATCGGCTCGCCGGCGATCAGGCCGACGCCATCGGCAAGGAGGTGGTGCGGCCACCGCAGCTGCCGCCCAATTCCACCGAAGCGGATGTGCGCGAACTGGCGTGGCAGCAGATGCGCAGCTGCTTTGATCCCGAGATTCCGATCAACATCGTCGATCTGGGCCTGGTGTATGAATGCGAGGTGGCGCCGGCGGCCGATCAGACCCGCGATATCCGCGTCACCATGACGTTGACGGCGCCCGGCTGCGGCATGGGCGACGTGCTGGTGCAGGACGTGAAGGAAAAACTCGAGAGCATTCCGACCGTGGGCCGGGTCGATGTCAGCCTGACCTTCGACCCGCCCTGGAGCCAGTCGATGATGTCGGAAGCCGCGCGCCTGCAGACTGGAATGACCTGGTAGCGCCGGGGGACGATGTGAAACGGCTGCTGCTGCTGCGTCATGCGCACGCTGAAAAGGCGCAGCCGGATAGTGACGACATCGATCGGCCGCTGAGCGCACGCGGGCGGGCCGAAGCCCTGGATGCGGCCGAGTGCATCGCCGCGGCGCAGCTGCATTGCCAGGCGGTGCTGTGCAGTTCCGCAGTGCGTGCGCGGCAGACTGCGGTCATCGTCGCAGCGCAGCTGGACCTGGCCGAAGCACTGAAAATAGAGCCCGCCCTGTACCTGGGCAGCCAGGAGGCGCTGCTGGGCCCGGTGCGCCGCTGTGCACACGAGCTCAATACCGTACTGATGGTCGGACACAATCCGGGTTTGAGCGAGCTCGCCCAGCACTTCAACCACGCCGGTACACGCATCGAGCTGCGCACCGCGGGCCTGTGCGTGCTTCGTTTCGCGGCGCCGACCAGCTGGGGTGATTTGCCGGCGCGGCCGGCTGCGGAGATTACGCTGTTGCGTTGAGCGCGCCGCTACTCGACGCTGCAGAAGCAATAAGCGTACAGCGCATGGGGCGTCGTCAGCCGCGCCCAGCGCGCGAGCTCGCGATCCAGCGGCGCCAGGCGCTGTGCCAACGCCGCCATCCCGCCATGCATCCAGCCGATGCGTTCGAGCACGAGCTCGCCGCTCGACCGCATCTGCAACAGCAACTGCTGCGCCCAGCTCAGCTCCGGCTCGATGCGGCGCACGCCATACGGAGCCTTGCAGGCCGGCGCGCTTGGCGGCGATCTTGCATCGCATCCTCGTAGTTGCCGAGGCGATCGACGAGCCCGATGCGCAGCGCATCGCATGCCCGCCCAGACCCGGCCCTGCGCGATGGCATCGATGGCATCGACGGGCTTGCCGCGACCCTGTGGCGACCCGGCTCAGGAACTGCTGATAGGTGTGATCGACGGTGGCCTGCAGCAGCTTTCCGACGGCCGGCGACAACGGCCGATCGAGCCGCGTCGCGCCCGACAGCGGCGTGGTGCCGACGCCATCGACGTTGATGCCGAACTTGGCCAGCGTGCGGCTGAAGGTAGGAATGCCGCGAACACCCCGATCGAGCCGGTGATGGTGTTGGCACTGGCGATGATCTCATCGGCCCGGCGCGCGATGTAGTAGCCGCCCGAGGCCGCAACGTCACTCATCGACACGACGACGGGCTTGCCGTCCTGCTTGAGCGCGCGCACCTCGCGGTAGATCTGCTCGGAGGCCAGCACACTGCCGCCGGGACTGTCGACGCGCAGCACCACGGCGCTTGATGTCACTGTCCACGACGCGCCTGCGCGCAGCAACTGCGCAGGTCGATTCACCGCCGATCAGGCCCGGCGGCTGCTTGCCGTCGAGAATGTCGCCGCTGGCAACGATCACGCCCGACCGCCGCGCCCTTGCCGCGCTGCTTCTGCTCGGCGTGCGTGGCGCGCAGATAGTCCTGACCGCTGACCTGGCGATAGACCGTGGCCGCTCGGATCGGCGCCGACCAGCTCGATCATGCGCTCCTCGACCTGCTGCTCGGTCTTGAGGTCGCGTGACCAGGCCGGCGTCCTTGGCTACCTTGGCGGTATCACCGCCGGCGGCCGGTGACCGCGTGCGACATAGTCGTTGGCGTAATGCGACGACCGCATCGGACGCTTGAGCTTGCGCGCACTGGCGATCGCGCTGGCGATAGCCGCTGCCAGAGCGCCGCCAGATACGCCTCGCTCTCCTCGCGGTCTTCGCTCGACATGTCATGCGCGGGTGAAGGGTCCTCGGCGCACTCTTGTACTTGCCGACGCGAAACAGGTGCATGTCGACGTCGAGCTTGTTCAGCGCATCCTTGAAGTACATGCGGTAGCGGCCGTAGCCGTCGAGCAGCACGAAACCGAACGGGTCGAGATAGACCTCATCGGCCTGCGCGGCGAGGTAGTACTGGCTCTGGAGGAAGTAGCTGACCGTGGGCAATGACCTTCTTGCCGCTGCGACGGAAATCGCGCGATGGCGGCGGCCAGCTCCTCGAGCTTGACCTGGCCGACGCTATCCAGGTCGTCGGTCTCGATCACCAGCGCGCCGATGCGGCGATCGCTGGCGGCAGCGCGGATGGCGGTGGTCAGATCCCAGAGCAGCGTCTGCGGCGCGCCCGAGCCCTGCGCCTCGTTGATGGCGCGCTGCAGCGGCTCGCCGCTGAGCTGCTCGACGATGTCGCCGGATGGGCGAATCACCAGCGCCGCCTGCTCGGGCAGCCGCGGCGCTCGCCTGGCGCAAGCGCGCCGATGCACGATCCGAGCAGCGCCAGCAGCAGCAGCAGGTGCAGCAACCGGCGCAGCGCATCCAGCCCGCGCCACAGACCGTAGAAGGAACCGGCCGAGGCAGCTGCATCGGCGACCGTGCGCTCCGGCTGCGCTTAGACCTTCTCCTCGATGCGCGCGGCCTTGCCGGCGCGATCGCGCAGGTAGTAGAGCTTGGCGCGCCGCACGCTGCCGCGCCGCTTGACCGCGATCTCGCTGATGCTGGGGCTGTAGGATCTGGAAGGTGCGCTCCACGCCCTCGCCGTGCGAGATCTTGCGCACCGTGAAGGAGGAGTTGAAGCCGCGATTGCTGCGCGCGATCACGACGCCCTCGTAGGCCTGCACGCGCTCGCGATCGCCCTCGACCACCTTGATCTGTACCACGACGGTATCGCCGGGTTGAAAGTCCGGCACCTTGCGCGTCATGCGCTCGGCTTCGAGCGTCTGGATGATGTTGCTCATAGTTGTTTCCTCTTCACTCGCTTGCTGCGCCTGTCGCGCGCTCCGACAAAAATTCTTCCAGCAGATGGCGCTGCGTTCCTCATCGAGCGGCGCCGCGGCTGATCAACTCCGGCCGCCTCAGCCAGGTGCGCCCCACCGCCTGCTTGCAGCGCCAGCGGCGAATCGCCGCGTGATCGCCGGAGCTCAGCACCGCCGGCACACCGCGGCCCTGCGAACACTTCCGGCCGCGTGTAGTGCGGCCAGTCGAGCAGACCTCGGTCGAACGAGTCCTCGTCGCTCGAGCGCTCATCGCCGAGCGCGCCGGGCTGCAGCCGCGCCAGCGCATCGATCAGCACCAGCGCCGGCAGCTCGCCGCCCGAGAGCACATAATCGCCGATCGACAGCTCCTGGTCGACCGCCAGCTCCATCACCCGCTCATCGATGCCCTCATAGCGTCCCGCGATCAGCACCAATCCCGGCAGTCGCGCCAGCTGTGCCACGCGCGCCTGCGTCAGCAGCTCGCCCTGCGCCGAGAGCGCAATGCGCACGGCTGCCCGCGGGCACCCGCGCCGCCGCCGCCGCGATCGCCGCACACAGCGGCTCGGGCTTGAGCACCATGCCCGGGCCGCCGCCGTAGGGCCGGTCGTCGACCGTCCGGTGCGGATCGTGCGTGTGCGCCCGCGGGTCCTCGGTCCCCACGCGTGAGCAGTCCGCGCTCCACCGCACGCGCCAGCACGCCGTAGCGCAGCGCATCGCGCGATCAGCGCCGGAAACAGCGTGACGACCTCGATGCGCACCGCGCCCTCAAAAATCTGCCGGCCAGTCGACCTCGATCTCGCGCTGCTGCAGATCGACCCGCCGCAGGTGCGGCGGTCGCGCCGGCAGCCAGCTGCTCGCGCTCGCCGCGCACCACCATGAGCGGCGCCGGCCGGCGCTCAGGAAATGCTGCAGCGTCCCCGAGCACCACGCCCTCGAGGTTGCGCACCGTGAAGCCCAGCAGGTCCTCCAGATAGTACTCGCGCTCGGACGCGGGCGGCAGCGCCGCGCGCTCGATCAGAATCTCACTATTCGCGCAGCGCCTCGGCCGCATCGCGATCGGCGATGCCGGCAAGCGCGGCGCGCAACGCATGGCCGTCCCATTGCGCCTGCAGCACCTCGAACATCGGTCGGCGTCATCCCAGCGGTCCCGGGCCTGCGCAGCCGCCAGTGGCGATGCTGCAGCAGCGACTCCGGCGGGTCGGTGTAGGACAGAACCTTGACCCAGCCGCGCACGCCATGGGGCGCGACGATGCGGCCGAGTACGAGATACCGTCAGGCAGCCGCGGCCGCTGGCGCGGCCTCGCTGCCGGTGATAGCTGGCGACCAGCGTGCGCACGCGATCGGACTCTTGCGCGCCGAGCTCGCGCCAGTAATCGATGCGCTCGAGATCGAGCTTCAGGCGCGTGTCCTTGCCGCGCGCGACCGGATTGAAGTAGCCGACGTGCTCCAGGCTGGCACCGCCCTGGCGCTTGCGGCTGTCGGTGACCACCACGTGGTAGAACGGCTGATTCTTGGCGCCGCGGCGCGTCAGACGAATTGTGACCATAATCGCTGTTCGGTAAGGGTCCGCAAAAAAGAGCGCGGATTCTACGCAAAATGCTCCGCAGACGAAAGGCTTATGAAGGCACCGGCGGCCGGCGCTAGCGTCCCCGGGGCATGCCGGGCGGCAGTCCGCCGCGCAGGCCCGCCAGCAGCCGGCCGAGCTTGCCGCCCTTCATGCCCTTCATGAGCTTCTGCATCTCCAGGAATTGCTTGAGCAGGCGGTTGACGTCCTGAACCTGGACTCCCGCCCCGGCGGCGATGCGCCGACGGCGCGAGCCGTCGATGATGCCGGGCGCGCGCCGCTCCTGGCGCGTCATCGAATCGATGATGGCAATCTGGCGCTTGAGCTCGCGGTCGGCCTGATCGCCGCTGCATCGCCGCGGCGCCGCCCGGCCAGCTGCGCCGGCAGCTTGTCCATGACCGCCGACAGGCCGCCGAGCTTGCGCACCTGCTCGAGCTGCTCACGCAGATCGAGCAGGGTGAAGCTCTTGCCCGCGACGACCTTGCGCGCCAGCTTCTCGGCCTGCCGACGTCGACCTTGCGCTGCACATCCTCGACCAGCGAGACCACATCGCCCATGCCGAGGATGCGCGAGGCCATGCGCTCGGGGTCGAAGGGCTGCAGCGCATCGAGCTTCTCGCCGACGCCGAGAAACACGATCGGCTTGCCGGTCACGTAGCGCACCGACAGCGCCGCTCCGCCGCGGGCATCGCCATCGGCCTTGGTCAGCACGATGCCGGTGAGATCGAGCGCGGCGCCGAAGGCGCGCGCGGCGTTGACGCGCATCCTGGCCGGCCATGGCATCGACCACGAACAGGCGCTGATGCGCGTGCACGGCGCGATCGATGGCCTGCACTTCCTGCATCAGCTCCTCATCGACGTGCAGCCGCCCCGCGGTATCGATGATGAGCGTGTCGTAGACACCACGGCGCGCGGCCTCGAGCGCCGCGCGCGCGATGGCCGCCGGCTGCTCGCTCGGCGGACTGGGAAAGAAGTCCGCGCCGACGCTCTGCGGCGATGCGCTGCAGCTGCAGGATGGCGGCCGGGCGGCGCACGTCGGTGCTGACCAGCAGCACCCGCCGGCGCTCTGCGCTCGCTGCAGCCAGCGCGCCAGCTTGCCCGCGGTGGTGGTCTTGCCGGCGCCCTGCAGGCCCGCGAGCAGCACCACCTGCGGCGGCTGCACATTGAGCGCGAAGCCCGCCTGCGCTCTCGCCGAGCAGCGCCACCAGCTCGCGATGCAGGATGCCGATGAAGGCCTGGCCGGGCGTCAGGCTGCGTCGGCCACTTCGGCCCCGAGCGCGCGCGCCTTGACGCTGTCGATGAAGCTCTTGACCACCGGCAGCGCCACGTCGGCCTCGAGCAGCGCCATGCGCACTTCGCGCAGCGTCTCGGCGACGTTCTCCTCGGTCACGCGTCCGCGGCCGCGCAGCGTCTGCACGGCGCGGCCCAGGCGTTCAGTCAATTTGTCGAACATGTGTGCCAACGTGCGGCGCCGCCGCTCTATACAGCTATCAGGCGACCGATTATAAGAGACCGGGTGGACAACACGCCGACGCTCGTGCTGATCCTGATTCTGCTGGCGCTGCTGTTCGTGATCGCCTTCTCCTCGGGCACCGAGGTGGCGATGCTGTCGGTCAATCGCTACCGCATCCGCCATCGGGCCAGCCTCGGCCAACGCCGCGCGCGCCTGCTCGAGCGGCTGCTGGCGCAGCCGGATCGCTGGCTCGGGGCCAATCTGGTGATTCTCGCGCTCGCCAGCGTCGCGGCCACCACGGTGGCGACGCTGCTGGCGCTGCGCACCGGCGACCGCTGCGCGCTGCCCGTGATGATGGTCGCTGCTCGACGGTGGTCATGATCGTGTTCTGCGAGCTCGCGCCGAAGATCTTCGCCGCGGTGCACGCCGAGGCGCGTGGCACTGCGGCTCGGCCTATATCTACCGGGTACTGCTGTGGATCACCTGCGCCGGTCAGTCTGGGTCAGCGAACCACGATCGCGCAGGGCTTCCTGCGTCTGTTCGGGGTCACCCGCGCGCACGCACGCACCGCAGGCGCTGTCCACCGAGGAGCTGCGCACGGTGGTCGCCGAAGCGAGCACGCTGGTGCCGCAGCGCCATCGGCAGATGCTGCTGTCGATCCTCGATCTCGAGCGCGTCAGCGTCAACGACATCATGATTCCGCGCCAGGAGATCGCCGCCATCGACATCTCCGCAGAGCTGGGAGGACATCCTCGAGCGCCTGCGTCAGACCCCGCACTCGCGCCTGCCGGTCTACGACGGCGAGCTCGACCAATCTGATCGGCATGCTGCACATGAAGCGCGTCGCGCAGGAGCTGGCGCGCGGCACGCTTGACGCGCGAGCGCGCTCATGGAGCTGGCCGCGGCACGCGAACCCTACTTCGTGCCCGAAGGCACGCCGCTCACGCAGCAGCTGGCGCAGTTTCAGCGCACCCGCCGCCGCCTGGCGTTCGTCGTCAACGAGTACGGCGATATCGCCGGCCTGGTCACGCTCGAGGACATCCTCGAGGAGATCGTCGGCGAGTTCACCACCGATCCGGCCACGGTCATGCACAAGGACGTGCAGCCGCGACGCCGCCGGCAACTGGCTGGTGAACGCCAGCGCGACGATCCGCGCACTCAATCGCTCGCTGGGCTGGCAGTTGCCGGCGCTGGGGCCGCGCACGCTCAACGGGCTGCTGCTGGAGAAACTCGAGACCATTCCCACGCCGGGCACGGCGTTGCGCATCGGCGACTACGAATTCGAGATACTGCAGATCGCCGACAATGCCATCCGCACCGTGCGCGTGCGGCTGGCGCCGGCGCCGCAATCGGCCAGTGCCTAGGCAGCGCTAGGAGTCCGCAAACGCGGCGGCGATGGCCTCGGCGATACTCGAGACACCCAGCAGCGTCAGCCCGGCGGCCCGCCCCGGCTCCGGCTCCGGCGCCGGCCCGCGGCAGGTTCTCACGCGGCAGGATGACCCGCGTGAAACCGAGTTTGACCAACTCGCGCAGCCGTTCCTCGCCGTAAGCCACGGGCCGCACCTCACCGGTGAGACCCAGCTCCCCGTACACCACCAGCGATGAGGGCAATGCGCGCGCTGCGCAGGCTGGAGGCCAGGGCGAGCGCCAGCGGCAGATCGGTGGCGGTCTCGGTGATCTCTACGCCACCGACCAGATTAACGAACACGTCGTAGTCGGCCAGCGGCAGCTCGGCATGGCGGCTCAGAATGGCCAGCAGCATCGACAATCTATTGGCATCGACCCCCTGCGCTACCCGGCGCGGCGCAATGGAGCGGCTGCGATCGACCAGGGCCTGGACCTCGATCAGCAGCGGCCGTCCACCATCGCGCGCCACCATGACGACACTTCCCGGGACCGGCTGCGCATGACGCGAAAGAAAGATGGCGGAAGGGTTACGGACCTCCTTCAGCCCGGTCTCACTCATGGCGAAGAAGCCCAGTTCGTTGACCGGCCCAAAGCGGTTCTTGGTGGCGCGCAGCAACCGATAGCGGCTGGCCAGGTCGCTGGTGAAATACAGCACGGTGTCCACCAGGTGCTCGAGCAGCTTGGGTCCGGCGATCCCGCCATCCTTGGTCACGTGGCCGACGATCATGACGGCGCCGTCGCTGCTCTTGGCGTAGCGCACCAGGGCGGCCGTGCATTCGCGCAATTGCGCCACCGATCCGGCACTGGACTCGGCGCTATCAAGGCGCATCGATTGAATGGAATCGATCACCAGCAGTGCGCATCGGCGCTCGCCGGCAAGCTTCAGGATGGCATCGAGCGAGCTGTCAGCCACGAGCGCCAGCTTCTCGCCCTTGAGTTTCAGTCGCTGCGCCCGCATGGCCACCTGCGCCACGGACTCCTCGCCCGTGGCATACACGATCGGCAATTCCCGGGACAGGCCTGCGGCCACCTGCAACAGCAGGGTTGATTTGCCAATGCCCGGTTCCCCTCCCAGCAGGGTCACCGAACCGGGAAGCAGGCCGCCGCCGAATACCCGATCCAGTTCGGCAAGTCCAAATGATATGCGCGGCAGTGCCGTGGCCGAGACCGTCGCGCTCTCCAGGGGCGCGGCCTGCGCCGACTCCGGTCGATCGCCTACCGCGCGTATGCCGGTGACGCGTTCGAGCGTGTCCCAGGCCTTGCAGTGGCCGCATTGACCCTGCCACTTGAGGGCCTCACCGCCACAGGTTCGACACACGAAAAGGGTTTGCGTACGCGCCACGGACGGCATTTAGACCATAACTTGTGCGCCGGATTGCGCCCCGCGGCATGCTACACCCCGCAGCGCAAATGTGATCGGAGCCGCGCATTGGGCCTGCCGCGATGCTAAGTTATAGTCCTTCGCGTATTGCATCCGAGCCCATGGACTTAAGGACTTAGGGCGGGGGGACGCCCTTGAGGACACGGACCGAAGTGTGACGCAGTTCAAAAATCATCAAATAAGCAATATATGCCGCGCTTCCGGGGCCATATGAGTCTCAAAGGCAAGGTGCGCTGCGTTGGCCAGACCGACACCGGTCGGGTGCGCGAGCACAATGAGGACACCATTGCCTACGATTCGGACATCGGCTTGCTGGTGCTGGCCGACGGTATGGGCGGCTACAACGCCGGCGAAGTGGCCAGCGGCATTGCTGTCAAGACCATCGTCGGCCTGGTGCGCGATGCCGTCGAGCGCGAGGATTTGCGCAACCACGACTCTGCGGCCGGCCTGGCGCGCGCCTCGATCATCCTGCGCGACGCCATTCTGAGGGCCAACAAGATCATCTTTCAGACCGCTCGCACGCAGCCGCAGTGCGAGGGCATGGGCACCACCGTGGTCGGAGCCCTGTTTTTTGACAACCGGGTATCCATCGCGCATGTCGGCGACTCACGTCTGTACCGCATGCGCAGCTCAGGATTCGAGCAGCTGACCATGGATCATTCGCTGTTGCAGGAGCTGGTCGACCGCGGCTTCTACTCGCCGGAAGAGGCCCAGCGGGCGGCTAACAAGAACTACGTCACCCGCGCCCTGGGCGTGGAACCCAATGTCGACGTCGAGGTACAGGAGCACCCGGTTCAGAAGGGTGACCTGTATCTCATTTGCTCCGACGGCCTGTCAGACATGGTAGAGGATGACGACATTCACTTAACCATGACCACCTTTGGTGCTAACCTTGAGAACGCCACTAAACAACTGATCCAGTTGGGTAATGACAATGGTGGCAAGGACAATATCTCGGTCGTCGTGGCGGAGATCATGGAATCGTTCCCCGCACCCCGCGGAATATTCGACAAAATGTTGGGCTGGTTCAGCTCCACTTGAGGCGAAATGCAAATGGCTAGGTTGATTCTGAGTCTGGATGGCACCGTCCTCGCGGAATACAACATGAACAAGGAGCGCTATACGATCGGGCGGCTCCCGGATAACGATATCCGCATCGACAACCCGGCTGTCAGCGGGCATCACTCGCTGATCATCAATATCCTCAACGATTCATTTCTTGAGGATCTCAACAGCACCAACGGCACCTACGTCAACGGCAAGCTGATCAAGAAGCACGCGCTTCAGCACGGCGATGTGATCACCGCCGGCCATCACCAGCTGCGATTCGTCGAGGACGACGAGGCCCAGCAGGACGAATTTGAAAAGACCATGGTGATCCAGCCCTCGGCGCGGCCGGTGGAGCGCATACGCGCCGCGGTCAGCGACGTTGGCGCCACGGCCTCACGCCGCTCGCTCACCAACGGCGCGCCGACCATCAAGAAGGCCAAACTGCAGGTGCTGTCCGGCGCCTTTGCCGGGCGCGAGCTGGAACTGTCCAAGGCGCTGACCACCCTCGGGCGTCCGGGTGTACAGGTCGCGGCGATCACGCGCCGCGCAGAAGGCTACTTCATCGTGCACGTCGATTCAGAGGGTGACGACAACTTCCCGCTCGTCAACGGCGCCAAGATCGGTGCCCAGGCGCGCAAGCTCTCGGACAACGATGTGATTCAGCTCGCCGGCGTGAAGATGGGGTTCTTCGAGGGCTAGTCCCTCAGGCGACGCTGCCGCGCTCGGGCCGCTCGGTCATGCGCTCCTGCAATGCCAGCAGGACGTCGTGACGCGAGACCTCGCCCAGCAGCACCGGACTCCAATGCCCGGATACCACTGGCAGGCGCTTGCAGCGCTGGGCGATGAACACATCCAGCGCATCGCCGAGCAGCATCTCCGGAGTCAGCGTCGGCGGCGGCGGCTCCATGAGCTGTCCCACGGTGACCGCTGGCGAGATGGCTTGCGATTTCGATTGGCGCGCAATCGCTGCCGGTTCGAGCTGGCCGACCAGCTGTTTCTCGCTGTCGACCACGTAGGCACGCGCGCCGCCGCGCGCCATGGCCTCCTCGAGCGCTACCCCCAGCGGCTGGTCGCGTTGCAGCACCGAGGCCGGCGGACGAATCAGGGCCGTGATCTGCCGCAGTATCCATTCCTCCTCATCTCCCGGACCTTTGGAAGTCAGTGAGCGCGTATAGACCGACTCGCCGCGGCGGTAGATGCGCGCCACGTAGTGACCGGTCACACACGCCAGCATCAACGGCAGCACCACCTCATAGTCGAGCGTCATCTCGAAGATCAACAGTATCGAGGTCAGGGGCGCGTGCGTGGTGGCGGCCAGGAAGCCCCCCATGCCGACCACCGCGTAGGCCGCCAGCTGTGAGCCCGAAGTCGGGTCAATCAAGTGCACGGTGTCGCCAAACAATGCACCCATGGCGGCGCCCATGAACAAAGTCGGAGTCAGGATGCCGCCGGCGGCGCCCGAGCCAACCGTCGCCGCCGTGCTGACCAACTTCGCGACCAGCACGATCGCAAGCAGATCGAGCGGAATTTTGTCGTTGAGCATGTCGTTCACGACGCTGAACCCATTGCCCCAGACGCGCGGCACTTCCACGGATATCACGCCGACGATCAGTCCGCCGAGCGCCAGTGTCCAGGGTGGACTCCAGTGCAGGCGGCGAAAGGCCACGCGCGCGCGGTCCAGCAAAGCCAGATAGGTGGGCGCCAAATGTCCGAGCAGGATGCCGAGCAAGGCATAGAGGGCGAGTTCCCAGGGAGCACCGAAGTTGATATGCGGCACCTGGTACACCGGCCCATACCCCAGGAAATGGCGGCTGGTCGCATCCGACACCACCGAGGCCACGATCAACGGCCCGAAGCTCTCCATGGCAATCGAGCCCAGCACCACTTCGGCCACGAACAATGCCCCGGCGATCGGCGCGTTATAGGCCGCGGCAATGCCGGCTGCGGCGCCGCACGCCACCAGTAGCCGCAGCCGCGGCACCGGCGCTTTGGTCCACTGCCCGATCTTCGAGGCCACGGTGGCCGCAAGCTGCACCAACGGACCCTCGCGTCCGATCGAGCCGCCCGAACCGATGGTGAAAAACGAGGACGCGGCCTGCAGCAAGGCCGCGCGGCTGCCCAGCTGGCCGTTGCCGACGGCCACGGCCTCCATGTAGTCGATACTGCGGCGCGAGCGCGTGATGCGTCGCGCCAGCCACAGCAGCGTGCCAGCGCAGGCACCGCCGATCGTCGGCACGGCGATCCGCGCCCACCAGGGCAGCAGCTCGGCGGTCTCGACCAGGCCGGTGGAGTGTCCGGTCAGCGCGCGTTGCACCAGACGCACGCTGGCGCGAAAACCGACGCCGGTGAAAGCACCGCAGATACCGATCAGTGCGGCCCAGAACATGATGCCGCTGAGCTGACCCTGTTTGGCCGCGGTCAGCCCGGCACGCACCAGGCGATCGGCGCGTATGAAAACTCGTGCACGCCATTGGTCCGCGGCTTGCACGGCCGACCTGTACCAGCCGCGCCCAGGCTCCGCAGCAGCGGCGCGGACCGGCGGGGTCACCGCAATATGCCCTCGGCATAAGCGTCAGGCGCGAAGTTGACGAAGCGCGTGTACTGCCCCTGGAAAGTCAGCAGAAAACCGCCAATCTCGCC
The DNA here is from genome assembly GCA_963735775.1 of uncultured Gammaproteobacteria bacterium. Lineage (GTDB taxonomy): Bacteria > Pseudomonadota > Gammaproteobacteria > Steroidobacterales > Steroidobacteraceae > FEN-1191. Next base: position 48,788 of record CAVTMG010000003.1, read on the forward strand.
GTTGCGATGCTTTGCCAGATCGATCTCGGCGATGCCCTTCTTGGTGGTGTTCTTGTCGTACACCTCATCGCGATAGATCAGCAGGATCATGTCGGCGTCCTGCTCGATCGAACCAGAATTATGTGTAACAACTCCATCGGCAAGCCAATTGGCCGGGCCGGGCACGGTGAGATCGTATACATCCTCGATGCCGTCGGGCACCACGGCAGTAACGCGATCCCAGAACAGTTCGGAAGTGCCCCAGGCAGCGAGCTGAGGGGCCGCCAGGAGTTCGGCATAGCTCAATATCATCGCGCGACTCGGTGCGAAGCTGAAATGACTGGAGCCGCCGTAGGCCGTCCCTCGAAGCTGCGCCATGGTTCGCGTTGTTACCCCTTGCGCTTGCATGGTCGCACGCACCGCGGCAAATGCCTCACGCGGCAGCGTGTCGACATTGGTGTTTGTCTCTACGGACGCCAGATATTGCGCCAAGTGGGCTACAGCTCCCGCGCGTGGACCGTGCCCACCCACCAGTGTGGCGAACTGAAGTTGCGCCTCAGCCCCACTGACATCAACCGTATAGTGACAGCGCGCGTCAGCACTGTGCACGACGCGAGTCCGAGCGACGATGCCTAACCGCAAAAGGAGAGCCGCCACATCGAAAGCTAAGCGCTGGCTGCAGGTTGCGAAATATACCCGCGGAGCTCCGCGCCGGCCGAAACGGGGTAACGTTACCGAGCCATCGGTCGACCAGAGGTGGCGAAGCAACAGCGCAATCTGGTCATCTGCCAGCGTAAATACTTCCGGCGGTAAGTGCTTCTCGTGCGAACGCTGGTTGAAGATGCCCAATTCCTTGAGCCACTTTCCCACGCCAGCCGGCGTCCAGCGATTGCCATTGCCGCTGATGACGAGCTGATGCCACGTACCGGTCGGCCCTGGATGTCTGGATACAGTACTGCCGAAGAGCTCAGCGGCCGCGCGTACGGTCTGACTGTTTTCTTCGGAAGCCGTCGTATATCGCAGTGGTTGATGGCGCAGATAACTGCCATCGCCAACGAGATGACCTAGTAGTTCCAACCAATGCTCAGGCCAGCGTTTGGCCTGGGTCGGCGCTGGCATGCGACGCGCCATCGCAATGCGATCGCCGATAGCCAGCTTTCCAACCGTGGTCCAACCGGCGCCCGCGAAAAATCTATGTTCGGCGGTAGCGCGAACAACCCGGCCACTGGCAAGCTGTACGCGGAATATAGGTTTGCTTCCTACGTGCCAAACCTTATCGGCGTGCGCAGATCTGATCTTGCCGGACTCGTCCAACGACCAGACTTCCGGCGCAGTGCCAACCAGATCGCGAATCGCCATTCGAAGTCCGCTTGCCAACGACACCAGCGTATCGCCGGTAACGCACTCGCGAAGATCCGACATCACCGGCTTCTTCTCCTGGCGCTGCTCGACGCTGCGATTGAGCTGCGATAGCGCGATCACGGGCAACGCCAGTTCCTTCGCCAGTGCCTTGAGACTTCTTGAAACCTCGGCGATTTCGGTGGCGCGATTTTCCTTGGTGCCCGGTACCTGCATGAGCTGCAGATAATCGACGATCACCAGGTCCAGGCCGTGCTCGCGCTTGAGGCGACGGGCGCGCGCGCGCAGTTCGGTGGGCGTCAAGCCGGCCGATTCGTCGATGAAGATCTTGGCATCCGAGAGCTGGCTGGTCGCCGCGGTGATACGCACCCAATCGTCATCGGAGATGCGGCCGGTGCGAATGTTGTTCATGGGCACGTGACCGATCGAGGACAGCATGCGGGTCACCAATTGCTCCGAGGGCATCTCCATGCTGAAGATTGCAACCGAGGCCTTGATGTCCGGATTGATGGCGGCGTACTCCGCCATGTTGACCGCGAGCGTGGTCTTGCCCATGGACGGCCGGCCGGCAATCACCACCAGATCGCCGGGACGAAGGCCGCCGGTCTTGTTGTCGAAATCGGTAAAGCCGGTGGCCAGGCCGCGCAGCTTGTTCGGATTCGTGTGCCACTCGTCTATCTTGTCGATCAGCGTCGGCAGCAAGGCACTGATGCGCACGGCGCCGGTGCCCAGGCGCGTGCCCTGCTCTGCAATTTCAAACACGCGCGCTTCCGCGCGGTCCACCAGATCGCGCGCCGGCAGGCCTTCGTCGCTGAACACTGAGGAAGCAATGGCGCGCCCGGCTTCGATCAGGGCCCGCAACAGCGCCCGCTCGCGCACGATATTGGCGTAGGCGCGGACATTGGCGGCAGTGGGGGTATCGCGCGCGAGTGTGCCGAGATAGGCCAGGCCGCCGGCATCCTCGAGACGCCCGCGCCGTTCGAGCTGCTCGGACACCGTGACCACATCGCCGGGACGGCCGGTCGCGATCAGTTCGGCGAGTGCTTCATAGATGAGTCGATGATCGGCGCGATAGAAATCGCCGGCAGTGACGATATCGGCGACCTGGTCCCAGGCGCTGCCATCAATGAGCAGCGCGCCCAGCACCGATTGTTCGGCTTCAACGGAATGCGGCGGGGTCAGCCCTTCGGTACCCGAGTTGCCGCTGTCGCGTCGCAAACGCAGCGGCATGTCGCTCACGCGTACTCTCCGTTCGGCTGCGCTGCCACTTGAGCGGTGCCAGCTAGTGCGGGCCGCGAGCCGTCAGGCCGCTTCTTCGGCGACGATGATCACCGGCAGGTCGACGTTGACGTCGGCATGCAGATGCAATTGCACGCTGTGCTCGCCCACCACGCGCAACGGTCCGGCAGGCAGACGCACTTCACTGCGCGCCAGCGTGTGGCCGGCCTTGGTGCTGTGCTCGGCGATGTCGGCGGTGCCGACCGAGCCGAACAACTTGCCTTCGGTGCCAGCCTTGGCGGTGATGTTGAGCTTGAAGTCCTTGAAGGCTTCGGCACGGGCTTGCGCCTGCGACAGCTCATCATTCGCGCGCGCGGTCGAACTCGGCGCGGCGGGCCTCGAATTGCGCGATGTTGCTCGGCGTGGCCAGTGTGGCCTTGCCCTTGGGCAGCAGGTGATTGCGGCCGTAGCCGGATTTCACGCGCACGCGATCACCGATGTTGCCGAGGTTCGCTACCTTCTGCAGCAGAATGAGTTCCATGGCGTTCGCCCTCAGTGCTGATCGGTATACGGCAGAAGCGCCAGGAAGCGGGCGCGCTTGATCGCCGTGGCCAACTGACGCTGGTAGATAGCTCTTGGTGCCCGTAATCCGGCTCGGCACGATCTTGCCGGTCTCGGTGACGTAGTTCTTGAGCGTCGCCAGATCCTTGTAATCGATCATCACCACCTCGTCGGCGGTGAAGCGACAGAATTTCTTGCGCCGGGTAAAACGCGAGGTGCTTGGAGTGCGCATCACATACCTGCCGACATCGGTTCATCGTCCATATCGTCGTCGCGATCGCGACGGCCAGCCTCACCTTCCTCTTCGGCCTTGGCCATGGGCGAGGGCTCGGTGATTGCCGTTTCCACACCGGTCACCAGGTGCCGCAACACCGCATCGCTGAAGCGAAACGCCCCGGTCAGATCGGTGAGCGTCTTCTGATCGACACTCGATGTTGAGCAGCACATAGTGCGCCTTGTGGACCTTGGCGATCGGGTAGGCGAGCTGGCGGCGGCCCCAGTCCTCGACCCGATGCACGGTGCCGTTGCCGGCCGCAATCATGCCGCGGTAGCGCTCGAGCATGGCGGGAACCTGCTCGCTCTGGTCAGGATGCACCAGAAATACGATCTCGTAATGCCTCACTCATATCCTCCTTATGGGTAATGCCGCCCGCCTGAATTGAAGGCTGGAGCGCGGTGCGGCAAGGAGATCCGGCAAGCCTGGTGGCCGTCCGGGTCGTCGTAAAAGGGCGGCAAGAATACAAAAAGCGGCCCGGCTAAGCAATGGCAGAAACTGAGCCGTTCGGGCCTATTCAGGGCACGGCGCCTGCCGCCGCATCGCGCTGGCGCACGGCCTCGTAAAGCAGCATGCCGGCCGCCACCGACACATTGAGGCTCTCGACCGCGCCCAGGCTCGGCAGTCGGACCAGCCAATCGCACTGGCGGCGCGTGAGGGCCCGCAAGCCCGCCGCCCTCGGCACCCAGCACCAGCACCCGCGGGCCGCTCAGGTCGATCCTGCGGGCGTCTGCCGGCCCTCCGCGTCAGCGCCCACGATCCATAGGCCGGCATCCTTGAGCAGACCCAGAGTGCGGGAAAGATTGGTCACCGTGACCACGGGAGTGGTTTCGGCGGCGCCGGCAGCGACCTTGCGCGCCGTGGCGTTCAGGGGCGCGGCGCGGTCACGCGGCACGACCAGCGCCAACACGCCGCAGGCATCGGCCGTGCGCAGGCAGGCGCCGAGATTGTGCGGGTCCTGCACGCCATCGAGCGCCAGCAACAGCGGGTCATGGCTGCGCGGCGATGCGCCGCGAGCAGATCCTCTTCGCGCCAGGGCGCCAGCGGCAGCACTTCGGCCACGACGCCCTGGTGCGCCACGTCCCCGAGCCGCGCCGGCAGCCGGCCGGCATCGATGCGCTCGAGCGCGCAGCCGGCCGCGCGCGCCAGCTGCTCGATCTCCGTGGCCCTGGCATCCGAGCGACCCTGCTGCAGATAGACGCGCGACACGCGCTCGGGATGGCGCGTCAGCAGCGCGCGCACCGCGTGCAGGCCGTAGACGACTTCAGTCCGAGGCGAGCTCAAGATCGATCAGCCCTTCCACCGGCTTGACCGCGGCGACCACGACCCGCAGCCGCACGCCCGGGGCCAGCCGGCGCTCGCTGCGCTGGCCGAGCCACTGGCCGCCATCGCGCGCCATCTGGTAGTCATCGTCGCGCAGGTGGCCAGCGCCAGCAGCCCATCGACGCCCATCGCGAGCAACTGCACGAAGCAGCCGAATTCCGTGACCGTGGTGATCAGGCCATCGAAGGTCTGCCCGACCCGATCGCGCAGATACACGCACTTGAGAAAGGTGCCGACATAGCGATCGGCCTCGTCGGCTCGGCGCTCCAGGCGCGACAGATCCGAGCCCAGGGCGGCAAGTTCCGGTCCGGCCGGCTGCGGCGCCTGCGACGCCGCGCGGCGCGCCTGGCGTGCGCGCAGTGCGCGATGAATCATGAGATCCGGATAGCGCCGGATCGGCGAGGTGAAGTGGGCGTAGTCGCTCAAGGCCAGGCCGAAGTGCCCGATGTTCTCGGGCTGGTACAGCGCCTGGGCCATCGAGCGCACCACCAGCGACTCGATGAAAGGCCGGCTCTGCGGATCGCGCAGGCGCGGGGCAATCGCCGCCAGGTCGCGCGGTTTCACCGGATCGGGCAGCTGCAGCTCCATCCCCAGTACCCGCAGCGTGGCGCGCAGCTGATCGAGTTTGTTCTCGTCGGGTGCGGCGTGCACGCGAAACAGTGCCGGTACCTGCTGTTCGCGCAGCTCCTGCGCCACGGCGACGTTGGCGATGACCATGCACTCCTCGATCAGCCGGTGCGCATCGTTGCGCGCGACGAATTCGATCGCGCGCACGTGCTCGCCCTCGAACACGAATTCGCGCCTCCGGCGCATCGAAGTCGAGCGCCCCGCGCCGGCGCGTGCCGCCGACAAGCGCGCGATAGACCTCGACCAGCGGCAGCAGCCGCTCGAGCAGCGTCGCCCGAGCTGCGCGCGCGCCGGCCGGCGTGCCGAGGAACAATGCCTCGTGCGCCTGCCGTGTAGGTCAGCCGCGCGGCCGAGCGCATCACCGCCGGATAGAAGCGGCCGCCGTCGAGCACACCGCGCTTGGAGATCTGCATGTCGGCGACCATGCACAGCCGGTCGACGTGCGGCTCGAGCGAGCACAGATGATTCGAGAGCGCCGTCGGCAGCATCGGCAGCACGCGCGTTGGGAAATACACCGAGGTGCCGCGCGCGCGCGCTTCGCGGTCCAGTGCGATGCCGGGCCGCACGTAGTGACTGACATCGGCGATCGCGACGAGCAGGCGAAAGCCGCCATCGGCCAGCCGCTCGGCGTACACGGCATCGTCGAAATCGCGCGCATCCTCGCCGTCGATGGTCACCAGCGGCAGCGCGCGCAGATCCATGCGCTGCGCGGCCTCGGCCGGATCGACACTCTTGCCCCACTGCAGCGCTTCGCGCAGCGCCGCGGCCGAAAACTCGACCGGCAAACCAAAGCGCGCGATGGCCGCCTCGGTGGCCATCTCCACCGGGCGATCCGGATCGAGCTGCTGCTCGATGCGGGCCTCGGCCTGCCTCGCCGCTCCTGCGGATACGCAGCAGCCGCGCAATCACCCAGTCCCCGGCCGCGCCTGCGCCGGGTTATCGACCACCCTGCACAGCAAGCCCAGGCGCTGGTCGGCCGCGCGCACGATCAAGCCGCGCACATTGGCCTCGACCGTGGCAAGAAAAGCCTGCACGCCGCGCTCCAGCACTGCGAGCACGCGCCCGGCGTAGCGGCCCTGATCATCGGCGCGCACTTCCACGCGCACGCGATCGCCATGCATCAGTCCGCGCATCTCTGCGGCGGGATAAACACCGAGTCGGTCAAGCTCATCGGTGCGCACGAAGCCATAGCCGGCGCGGTTGGCACTCAGCGTGCCCTCGGCCTCCATGAGCACCGTGGCCGGTCCGCGCTTTGGCAGCGCGCTGCGCCGCGCGCTACCGGACGGTCGCGCTGACGCGGCGCGCGCCGCCTGCGGCTTGGCGCACGCCGGCGTCGCGCTGCGAGGGTGCTCGCGCTTTGGCGGCCGCTGCTTTCCGCTACGTCTCAATTGACAGTCCCCGACCCCTTCCGTACATTGCGCCGCCCACCCGGTGCCCAGGTGGCGGAATTGGTAGACGCACTAGTTTCAGGTACTAGCGGGGCGACCCGTGGAGGTTCGAGTCCTCTCCTGGGCACCATATAATCAGTGACATACGCATAATAACTATAGTATCGCATTAAGACAGTTCGGACCTTTGGAAATTCACAGCCGCGCAGCCTAGCAGCTTTGTGAGCCGGTATAGAACGTGCTGCAGGCGCCGGTAGCGCTCAAGTGACGAGTGCGGCGACGAACTCATCCACCGGCATGGCCGCGAGCGCGGTCCGATCCGCGCACAGGCTGATGATGTTGCGAGCCTGCGATGAGTTGAATTGAGTCGTGACGCTGGCCTGAAATTTCCTGACCAGCACCGGCATGCCTTCGGCACGCCGCTTGCGATGACCGATGGGATAATCCACCGCCACGCGCTCGCTCATGCTGCCGTCGGTGAAGATGACCTGTACGGCGTTGCCAATGTAGCGTTTATCGGCCGCATAGTAATCGCGCGTGAACTGCGGATTCTCGCTCACCTGCATCTTCGCCCGCAGCGCATCCACTCTCGGATCCTGCGCGATGTCATCTTCATAGTCATGCGCCGTGAGCCGGCCGAACAACAACGGTATGGCCACCATGTATTGCAGGCAGTGATCGCGATCGGCCGGATTCGCCAGCGGTCCGGTCTTGTCGATGATGCGTACCCCCGGCTCCTGTGTTTCGATCACGACGCGTTCGATCTGATCCAGCCGGCCCCTGATTTGCGGGTGCAAGGTCATGGCCGCTTCGACCGCGGTCTGCGCATGAAACTCGGCCGGGTAGGAGATCTTGAACAGCACGTTCTCCATCACGTAGCTGCCCAATGGCTGCGGCAGCCGCAGCGACCTGCCGCCAAACAAAACGTCCTGGAATCCCCAGGTTTTCGCTGTCAAGGCTGATGGATAGCCCATCTCACCCTTGAGTGCGAACAGCGCCAGTCGCACGGCGCGGCTGGTTGCATCCCCGGCGGCCCAGCTCTTGCGCGAGCCGGTATTGGGTGCGTGACGATAGGTACGCAGCGCGCCGCCGTCGATCCAGGCGTTGGACACTGCATTGATGACCTGCTCGCGCGTGCCGCCGAGCATGGCGGTCACCACTGCGGTCGAAGCCACGCGCACCAGCAGCACGTGATCGAGGCCGACGCGGTTGAAGCTGTTCTCCAGCGCCAGAACGCCCTGGATCTCATGCGCCTTGATCATGGCGGTCAATACATCGTGCACCGTCAACGGCCTGCCGTTGCGCGCGCCGTAATCGGCCACCGCGAGGATGGCGCCGAGATTGTCCGAGGGGTGCCCCCACTCCGCGGCCAGCCAGGTATCGTTGAAATCCAGCCAGCGGATCATCGTGCCGATGTTGAAGGCGGCATTGACGGGATCGAGTTCGTACGCCGTGCCGGGCACCCGCGCACCGCCTGCGAGCGTGGCGCCAGGCACCACCGGACCGAGCAGCTTGGTGCACGCCGGGTATTGCAGCGCCTGAAAACCGCAGGCCAGCGTATCCAGCAGGCAGTAGTAGGCGGTTTCATAGGCCGCTTCGCTCCGCACCGGGAAGCCCAGCACATAGTCGGCAATGGCCACCAGGATCGCATCCGGCTTGGGGCGCTCAGCAGACTTGGCGTCAACCGACATGAGCAGCTCGCGCGTTCAGGGGCGCAGCGCCAACGGCACGAACTTCTGCACGTCAGGACCGATGTAGTTGGCGCTGGGACGAATGATCTTGCCATCCAACCGCTGCTCGATGACGTGCGCCGCCCAGCCGCTGGTGCGCGCGATCACGAACAGCGGCGTGAACATCGCGGTCGGCACGCCCAGCAGGTGATAGGACACCGCGGAAAACCAGTCCAGGTTGGGGAACATGTTCTTGGTTTGCTTCATCACGCTCTCCACCCGCTCGGCAACCGCAAACAGCCTGGTCTCCTCCGGTGAGTGTGCCAATCCGCGCGCCACTTCCTTGATCACGACATTGCGCGGATCGGAACTGGTATAGACCGGGTGGCCAAAACCGATGATGACCTCCTTGTTCGCGACCCGTCGCCGTATGTCCGCCTCGGCCTCCGCGACGCTGCGATAGCGGCTCTGAATCTCATAGGCCACCTCGTTGGCGCCGCCATGCTTGGGCCCGCGCAGCGCGCCGATGGCTCCGGTAATGCACGAATACAGATCCGAACCGGTACCGGCGATCACGCGCGCGGTAAAGGTCGAGGCATTGAACTCGTGCTCGGCGTAGAGAATCAGCGAGGTATGCATGGCCCGCACCGCCTGTACCGAGGGCGCGCGCCCGTGCAGCAGGTGCAGGAAGTGCGCGCCGATCGAGTCATCGTCGGTGTCCACTTCGATGCGCCGGTGTTCGTGGCTGAAGTGATACCAGTAGCACAGCATCGAGCCCAGGCAGGCGAGCAGCCGATCGGCCAGATCGCGCGCGCCCGCGACCGCATGGTCCGGGGCCTCCGGCAGCATGCATCCCAGGGCCGATACCCCAGTGCGCAGCACGTCCATGGGCTGGCTGGAAGCAGGCAGGCTCTCGAGTATGGTCTTGAGGCCTGCGCTCAGGCCGCGCATTGCCGCCAGCTTGCGCTTGTAGGCGCTCAATTCGCGCACATTAGGCAGTTTTTCGTGAATCAACAGGTAGGCGATTTCCTCGAATTCGCAGCTGTCGGCGATTTCCAGGATGTCGTAGCCGCGGTAGTGCAGGTCATTGCCGCTGCGCCCCACCGAGCTCAGCGCGGTATTGCCGGCCACCACACCCGATAGCGCCACGGATTTCTTAGGCTTGGGGGCATTGACCACTTCGTTCATCGCTCTGAACCTCCACGGCCGGCCGCGAACAGCTGATTCAATTTGTCCTCATAGGCGTGGTAGTCGAGAAACTCATACAGCTCCGCGCGCGTCTGCATCGACGCCAGGATATTCTTCTGCGTGCCATCGCGGCGTATCGCCCGATAAGTCGCCAGTGCCGCGGCATTCATGGCCCGATAGGCCGAGCAGCAGTGCAGCACGATATCCACCCCGACCGAGTCCAATTCCTCGCGGGTGTACAGCGGCGTCTGCCCGAATTCCGTGATGTTGGCCAGAATGGGTACCTTTACCGCGTCCTTGAAACGCCGGTACATGCTCAGTTCGGTTAGCGCCTCCGGAAAAATCATATCAGCGCCCGCCTCGACGCAGGCGATCGCGCGCTCAATCGCCCGATCCAATCCATCCACGGCCAGAGCATCGGTACGCGCCATGATGACGAAGCTGGCATCGGCGCGCGCGTCCACCGCCGCCTTGATGCGGTCGACCATCTCCTCCTGGGCCACGATCTCCTTGCCCGGCCGGTGACCGCAGCGTTTGGACTGCACCTGATCTTCGATGTGCAGGCCCGCGGCGCCGAACTTGCCGAACGATTTGACCGTGCGCGCGATATTGAAGGCGCCACCCCAGCCGGTGTCGGCATCGACCAGCAATGGCAGGCTGCAGGCGTCGGTGATGCGGCGAATGTCGATGAGCACATCGTCCATGGTGCTGATACCGAGGTCCGGCAGGCCGAGCGAGTTCGCGGCCACGCCGCCGCCCGACAGATAGATGGTGCGATAGCCGCAGGCCTGCGCCAGGCGCGCGGTATACGCATTGATGGTGCCGACCATCTGCAAGGGGCGTTCGCTCGCGAGCGCGGCACGCAACTTCGAACCCGGAGCCTGCGCAACACTCATGGTATTGGATTACTCCAGATTTTCGACTAGTGTGCTGCTGATTATGACATCCCGGAGCTCGTTAATGCTGATCAAACTCTGCCTGCCGTTGGCGTTGCTGCTGGCCTTCGACGCCAGCGCTGCGGTCGATCACTACACCATCGACCCCAACCATACCTATCCCAGTTTCCAGGCGCCGCACATCGCCGGTATCTCCTTCTGGCGCGGCAAGTTCGACCGCTCCAACGGCAGCATCACGCTGGACCGAGCCGCCAGGACCGGCAGCGTCGACATCACGATCGACACCACGTCGATCGACTTCGGCCTGGAGAAAATGAACACCCACGCCAAGAGCGCCGATATGTTCGACGTGGAGAAATTTCCGACTGCGACTTATCAGAGCAGCAGCATCGACTTCGAAGGCGAGACACCGGTCGGCGTCCATGGCAGCCTGACGCTGCATGGCGTAACCAAGCCCGTGTTCCTCAAGATCGCCTCGTTCAAGTGCATCATGCATCCGGTGTTGAAGCGCGAGGTGTGCGGGGCGGATGCCTCGGCCGAGCTCGATCGCACCGACTTCGGCATCGGCTACGGCGTGCCGCAGGCCATCCCCACGGGCAAAGTCACGCTGGCGATCCAGGTGGAAGCGCTCAAGGACGCGCCGGCGAGCCCTTAGCGCTGGCAGTAAGCCTGCGCTGGCAGACAGCCTGCGCTAGCAGAACGCCTGGATGCCGGTCTGCGCGCGCCCCAGTATCAGGGCGTGAATGTCGTGGGTGCCTTCATAGGTGTTCACCACCTCGAGATTGACCAGGTGGCGGATCACGCCGAATTCGTCCGAGATGCCGTTGCCGCCAAGCATGTCACGCGCCAGGCGCGCGATCTCCAGCGCCTTGCCGCAGGAATTGCGCTTGAGCATGGAAGTGATTTCGGGCGCGGCGCTGGCCTCATCCTTCATTCGGCCGAAACGCAGGCACGCCTGCAGGCCGAGGGTAATTTCAGTCTGCATGTCGGCCAGTTTCTTCTGCACCAGTTGATTGGCGGCCAGCGGGCGGCCGAATTGATGGCGATCGAGCACGTACCGGCGCGCGGTGTGCCAGCAATCCTCTGCCGCGCCCAATGCACCCCAGGCGATGCCGTAGCGCGCGGAGTTCAAGCAGGTGAACGGGCCCTTGAGCCCTGAGGCCCCGGGCAGCAGGCTTTCCTCGGGCACCATAACCTCGTCCATGGCGATCTGACCGGTTATCGAGGTCCGCAATCCCACTTTGCCGTGCAAGGCCGGAGCGCTCAGGCCCTGCCAGCCCTTCTCCAGCACGAACCCGCGGATTTCATCGTCCTCGGTCTTGGCCCAGACCACGAACAGGTCGGCGATGGGGCTGTTGGTGATCCAGGTTTTTGAGCCCGAAAGCCTGTAGCCGCCGGCAACGCGACGCGCCCGCGTGAGCATGCCCCCGGGATCGGAGCCGTGGCCCGGCTCCGTCAGCCCGAAGCAGCCGACGAGTTCACCGCGCGCCAGGGGCGGCAGCCACTTGAGGCGCTGCGATTCGCTGCCAAACGCGAAGATCGGCAGGATCACCAGCGAGGACTGCACGCTCATCATCGACCGAAAGCCCGAATCGATACGCTCGAGTTCGCGCGCCAGCAGGCCGTAACTGACCTGATTGAGGCCGGCGCCGCCATATTCGACCGCCAGGGTTGAGCCGAGCATGCCCAGTGCGCCCATCTCGCGGAAGATGGCCACATCGGTGTGCTCATGCCGAAAAGCCTGCAGCACGCGCGGGGCGAGCGCCGATTGCGCGTAGTCGCGCGCCGCATCGCGCACCATGCGCTCCTCGCCGCTCAGCTGCGCCTCGAGCAGCAGCGGATCATCCCAATGGAAACCGGCCTCGCTCACGCGCGGCCGATTTTCAGCGCCTTGATGGCGTTCTGCTTCAGGATCAGTTCGTGCACCTCGGGCTTGAAGGCGGCGTCCTTGAAATCCTTGAGCCAGCGATCGGGCGTAATCAGGGGATAGTCTGATCCGAACAGCATCTTGTGCTTGAGCTGGCCGTTGGCGTACTGCACCAGCTGCGGCGGAAAATACTTCGGCGACCAGCCCGAGAGGTCGATGTAGACGTTGGGCTTGTGCAGACACACCGACAATGCCTCGTCCTGCCACGGCCAGGACGGATGCGCAATGATGATGGTCATATCCGGGAAGTCCACGGCCACATCATCGACGTACATGGGATTGGAATATTTCAGACGCAGGCCGCCGCCGCCGGGCATCCCGGTACCGATGCCCGAATGTCCGCTGTGAAAAATCGCCGGTAGCTTGTGCTCGGCAATGACCTCGTAGAGTCCATAGGCCAGCCGATCGTTGGGGAAGAATCCCTGCGCCGTGGGATGAAACTTGAAGCCCTTGATCACGCCCTCGGCGATCAGGCGGCGCGCTTCGCGTACGCCCATGCGGCCCTTGTGCGGATCGATGCTGGCGAAGGCCAGCATGATGTCGCTGTTTTCACGCGCCGCATCCGCGACTTCCTCGTTGGGAATGCGCCGCACGCCCAGGTGCGCTTCCGAATCCACGGTAAACATGACCAGGCCGATCTTGCGCTCGCGGTAATAGGCCACCGTCTCGGCGATGGTGGGACGCTTGCCGGCCTTGAAATAGGCGCCGGCGGCCTCTTCGTACGGTTGCCACTCGGGATCCGCCGGCTGCCGGCAGGAAACTTCGGCGTGCGTGTGCACGTCGATCGCGATCAGCTCATCGACTTTCATGTTGTGCCACTTCCCAATCGGCGATACTGCGCCCGCTCTGAACCAGCTCGCGCAGCAACGGCGCGGGCTGCCAGTGTTCGGGACCTAGCTGCTCGCGCCAGCGTTCGATGCCCGCCAGCAGCCGCGGCAGCCCCATCGATTCGGCGTAGAACATGGGCCCACCCCGATAGCGCGGAAATCCGTAGCCCGATGCCCAGACCACATCGATGTCGCTGGAGCGCTGCACCACACCCTCCTCGAGGACGCGAAAGCCCTCGTTGAGCAGCGCGAACAGGCAGCGCTCCAGAATTTCCTGCTCGCTGTGAGCGCGTGGCTGCACGCCCAGTGCCTGGGCGCGCGCCTGCACAATGGCGATGGCTTCGGGATCGTCGTGGCGCGTGCGATCGCCGGGCTGGTAGCGGTAATAGCCCTTGCCATTCTTCTGACCCAGGCGGCCGGCCTCGACCAAGGCAATGTCCGCCTGATAGTAGGTTGGATCGCGCGGATAGCGCTCGGCGTTGGCGCGGTGCACGTTGACGCCGACGTCGATGCCGCCCATGTCGAATACCGCCAGAATGCCCATGGCCATGCCGAAGCGCTCGAGTACGCCGTCGATCTGGCGTGGCGTGGCTCCCTCCAGCGCCATGCGCTCGGCTTGCGCGGCGTAGCCTTCCATCATCCGATTGCCCACGAACCCATAGCACACGCGCGCCAGCACCGGGGTCTTGCGCAGGGGCTTGGCCAATTCCATGGCCGTGCGGATTGCAATCGGTCCGGTAAATGCCGTGCGAATGACCTCCAGCAACGGCATGACATTGGCCGGCGAAAAGAAGTGCATGCCGATGACCTCGGCGGGCCGGGAGGTGGCGCGCGCAAGCTCGGTGATGTCGAGGCTCGAGGTATTGCTGGCCAGTATGCTGCCGGGCTTCGCGACCCGGTCCAGCTTGCGGAATATGCCCTGCTTGAGCGCCATATTCTCGTACACGGCTTCGATGATGAGATCGGCGCCAGCCAGCGCATCGTAGCTCAATGAGCCGCGAATCAACGCCAGCCGCTGCGTGCGCTCGGCATCGCTGATGCGGCCGCGCTTGACCATGGAGGCGTAATTGGCGGCCACCACGCCGAGGCCGCGATCCAGCGCGTCCTGGGTGGAATCGATCAGCGTGACTGGAATTGCAGCGTTGGCAAAGCACATGGCGATACCGCCGCCCATGGTGCCGGCACCGACTATGCCGGCGCTGTGCACGCTCAGGGCCTCACCGGCCGCGAGATCGGACACGCGCCGCGCCGCGCGCTCGGCAAAAAAAACGTGGATGGCGCCGCGCGCTTCCGCGCTCTGCTTGGTCTGGTTGGCGAGTTCCTCTTCGTACAGCAGGCCCTGTGCGAACGGCAGGCGCACCGCCGCCTGCACCGCCTTGACCGCGGTCAGCGCCGCGGTGCGATTGGGGTATTGCGCCTGCGCCTGCGCCGTGAGTCGTTCGATGATCGGCGCGGTCGCGGTATTTGGATCGACGCTGCGCTCACTGGTGCGGCGCGGACCGCGTCCGGCCGCCAGCAAGGCACGCGTGAACTCCAGGGCACCGGCGCGCAGTTGCGTGGTGATGACTTCATCAATGAAACCCAGTTGCCGCGCCTGTGCCGCATCGACCGGTTTGGCGCTGATGATGAATTCCAGTGCCTTGTCGACGCCGATCAGGCGCGGCAGGCGCTGTGTGCCGCCGGCGCCAGGAATGATGCCGAGTGTTACCTCGGGCAGTCCGAAGCGCGCCGAAGCCGCGGCCACCCGGTAGTGACAGGCGAAGGAGAGTTCCAGGCCACCGCCCAGTGCCGTGCCCTGCATCGCCGCCACCACCGGCACAGCGAGGCCCTCGATGCGCGCGAACAGCTCGCGAAATTCAGCCTCCCGGGGCGGTCCGCTGAACTCGCCAATGTCGGCGCCGGCACAGAAGGTGCTGCCTTCACAGCGCAACAGGACGGCGCGAATCGTGCTGGAAGCCTCGATGCGCGTGAGCGCCTCGCGCAGGCCCGCGCGCACCGCGGCGGTGATAGTGTTGACGGGCGGATTGTTCACCGTCACCACGGCGATCTCTCCGTCCAATTCGACAGCGACCACAGCCGGGGCTGCCGCGCCCATTTGCCGTCCTGTCGGTCAGTAAATCACGACGGTGCGGATGGATTCGCCCTTGGTCATCAGATCGAACCCCTCATTGATGCGCTCCAGCGGCAACTTGTGCGTGATCAGGTCGTCGATGTTGATCTTCTTGTCCATGTACCAGTCGACGATCCCGGGTACCTGCGTACGGCCGCGGCAGCCACCAAACGCCGTGCCCTGCCAGCGCCGTCCGGTGACCAGCTGGAACGGCCGGGTGGAGATTTCCTGGCCCGAGGCGGCGACGCCGATGATGGTCGACACACCCCAGCCGCGATGGCAGCACTCGAGCGCCTGGCGCATGAGCTGCACATTGCCCACGCACTCGAAGCTGTAGTCGGCACCGCCACCGGTGAGTTCCACCAGATGCGGCACCAGATCGCCCTTGATCTCCTTCGGGTTCACGAAGTGCGTGAGACCGAACTTTCGCGCCAGCGCCTCGCGCGCCGTGATTGAGATCCACGCCGATGATCTTGCCGGCGCCCGCCATGCTTGGCGCCCTGGATGACATTCAGACCGATGCCGCCGAGACCGAACACCACTACGTTGGCGCCCGGCTCCACCTTGGCGGTAACAGATCACCGCGCCGATGCCGGTGGTGACACCGCAGCCGATGTAGCAGATCTTGTCGAACGGGGCATCCTCGCGCACCTTGGCCAGGGCGATCTCGGGCACCACCGTGTAGTTGGCAAAGGTGGAGCAGCCCATGTAGTGAAGCACCGGCTTGCCCTTCCACGAGAAGCGGCTGGTGCCATCGGGCATGAGTCCCTTGCCCTGCGTGGCGCGAATCTGCCGTGCACAAGTTGGTCTTGCGCGCAGGTGCAGCACTTACATTCGCGGCACTCGGGCGTGTACAGCGGGATGACGTGATCGCCCTTCTTCAGGGATTTCACTCCGGCGCCGACTTCCACGACGATGCCGGCGCCTTCGTGCCCGAGGATGGCCGGGAACAGTCCTTCCGGGATCGGCACCCGAGAGCGTGTATTTGTCGGTATGGCAGATACCGGTGGCCTTGATCTCGACCAATACCTCGCCGGCCTTGGGGCCATCGAGTTGTACGGTCTCGATCTGCAGTGGCTTGCCAGCCTCAACGGCAATCGCAGCTCGGACATCCATCAGTGTGCTCCTTGAATACGGTGCGGCGGACAGGAATTAGTCGCTAGCGTTGGCATGCAAGCACGACGATCGCTGCAGACCATGGCGGTGGATTGTTCAATCAATTATGACAGCCGCAGGGGCCAGATTCCAGCGCCGGCGCCGGCCGTGGCGCGGCCCCGATAACTCCCCTGAAACTCCCGCGCTCAGCTGTCGAACGGATGGCGCAGCACGATGGTCTGATCCCGATCCGGCCCGGTCGAGATCAGATCCAGCGGCACTCCGACCAGCGCCTCGATGCGCTCGAGGTAGCGGCGCGCATTGAGCGGCAAGGCGTCATCGGTCGCGCACGCCGACGGTGCTGTCCTGCCAGCCCGGCATCTCTTCGTACACCGGCTCGACTCGGCATAGGCGTCGCGCGAACAGCGGCGGCTCGGCAGCGTCTCCCCGCGCACCGATAGCCCGACGCAGATGCGAATGGTGTCAAGCCCGTCGAGCACATCGAGCTTGGTCATGCACAGACCCGAAACGCTCGAGTGCACGATCGACGCGACGCAGCGCCACGGCATCGAACCAGCCGCAGCGCCGGCGGCGCCCGGTAACCGAACCGAATTCATGCCCGACGCGCGAAAGATGCTCGCCATAGTCATCGAACAGCTCGGTCGGAAACGGCCCGGCGCCGACGCGCGTGGCGTACGCCTTGACGATGCCGAGCACGTGATCGAAGGCGCACGGCCCGAGGCCGGTGCCGGTGGCCGCGCCGCCGGCGGTGGTGTTCGAGGAGGTCACGAACGGATAGGTGCCGACGTCGACATCGAGCATGGCTCCCTGCGCACCCTCGAACAGCACATTGGCGCCGCGCGCTTGCAGTTGCGCGAGCGCGCCCGTGACATCCAGCAACAGCGGCCGCAGGCGCTCGGCGAACTCCAACTGCTCATCGAGCGTGCGCTGGAAATCCACCGGCGGCTGGCCGAAATAGCGCTGCAGCACGAAGTTGTGGAAATCGAGCACTTCACCGAGCTTGGCCGCAAACCGATCGCGCTGGAACAGATCGGCCACGCGCACCGCCCGGCGCGCCACCTTGTCTTCGTAGGCGGGGCCGATGCCGCGGCCGGTGGTGCCGATGGCATTGATGCCGCGCGCCGCTTCGCGCGCACGATCGAGCGCCACGTGCGAGGGCAGTATCAGCGGACAGGCCGGCGAGATGCGCAGCCGTTCGAACACCGGCACGCCCTGCGCGATCAGCATCTCCGCTTCGCGAAACAGCGCCTCGAGCGACAACACCACGCCATTGCCGATCAGGCACTGCACGCCCGCGCGCAGGATGCCGGAGGGAATCAACGACAATATGGTCTTGTGGCCGTCGATCACCAGCGTGTGACCGGCGTTGTGTCCGCCCTGGAAGCGCGCCACGGCGGCGGCGCGCTCGGTCAGCAGATCGACCAGCTTGCCCTTGCCCTCATCGCCCCACTGCGTGCCGATGACGATGACGAAGCGGCCCATCAGGAGCGCACCACGAACAGGATCGCCAGTCCCACCACTATGCTGAACAGGCC
The DNA here is from genome assembly GCA_963735775.1 of uncultured Gammaproteobacteria bacterium. Classification (GTDB taxonomy): domain Bacteria; phylum Pseudomonadota; class Gammaproteobacteria; order Steroidobacterales; family Steroidobacteraceae; genus FEN-1191. The sequence goes on from CAVTMG010000003.1 coordinate 66,786, forward strand.
GCCAAGACGCAGCTCACGCTCTGCCATGCCCGCGAGCTTGGCCCACAGCCGCTTCATTCCCGGCGGGTTGACGAAGGGCAGTACGCCCTCAATGATGCAGACGATCGCCAGCGCGGCAAAGAAATCATTCCAGTCGAGCCCCACGGTTTACCTTCAAGGGCAGCTAGCGCCCGCTGGCGCTGTGCAGATATTTGAAGAACTCACCTTCCGGCGCGATCACCAGAATGTCCCCGTCGCGGCCCAAGGAGTTCTTGTAGGCCTGCAAACTACGATAGAACGATGCAAATTCGGGATTGGCGCCGTACGCCTTGTCGTAGGCGGCAGCGGCCGCCGCATCCGCCTCGCCGCGCACCCGCTGCGCCTCGCGCGTGGCGTCGGCCAGTGTCTGGGCGCGCTTGTGCTCGGCGTCGGCGCGCAACTTCTCGGCATCGGCATTGCCCTGGGTGCGCAGCTGCTGCGCCTGGGCGGTCAGGTTTTGCTGCATGCGCTCGTAGATCGCGTTGGCCACTTCATCGGGCAGGTCGAAGCGCTGCAAGCGAGCTTCCACCAGTTCCACGCCCAGCCGCGCTGAGGGCGCTCGCAAGGTACCGGCGCGCAGCGTGGCGTCGGCCAGATTGCTGTCGGCGATCGCGGCAGCAAGCGGCACGGCTGCGACCGCCACCTTGATACGCTCGCGCACGAGGTCGGCCAGGCGCGCCGCGGCGACATCTTCATCGGCGCCGGTGGCCTGGAAATAGCGCACCGGATCCACCAGCCGCCATCTGATATAGAAGTCGACGCTCAACGCCTTCTGATCCTGCGACAGGAATGTCTCACCGGCATACGCACGGGTGACCAGCCGGCGGTCGAACTTGTGCACTTCGTCGAATGGCGACTTCAGGTGCGCGCCGGGGGCAAGGTCACCGGGCTTAACCTGTCCGAAGCGTGTGATCACGGCCGCCTCGCTTTCATCGACCACGAATACCGAACGCAGCAGCAGTACGATCACGAGCAGCGCCGCCACGGCATACAGGATACGAACGTACATCAGCGCTCCGTCGGCCGCGCGCGGTCGTCGTCGCTGGCCTCGGCCGCTGCGGGAGCCGAAGCCGGCGCAGCCGCGGCCGGCGCGGCAGTGGACGGCGCCGCGGGTGTCGCCGGGGATGCGGCCGGCGGCGCCGCTGCCGAGGCCGGCGTGCTGGCACGCACTGCTTCGAGCAGCTTGTCCAGCGGCAGATAGATCATGTTGCCGCCGCCATTCTTGGTGTCGATGATGATCTTGTGCGCGTGCGCGAGAATGCCTTCCATGGCGTCGATGTACAGGCGGCTGCGCGTGATCTCCGGGGCGTGGGCGTAAGCTTGCTCCAGTATTGTGAAGCGCTGCGCGTCGCCTTCGGCCGCAGCCCGAGTCTGCGCGGCGTAGCTCTCGGCGTCCGACAGCTCACGCTGCGCGACGACTTGCGCCTTTGGCACGATGTCGCTGGCATAAGTTTGCGCATCCGCAATGGCGCGCTGCCGGTCCTGAGCGGCTTTGGCGGCGTCGGCTTGCGCGGCCTGCACCGGGTCGGGCAGACGCACATCGGCCAGGTTCACGGCCGCCAGGGTAATCCCGGCGCCGTAGCCATCGAGGGCATTTTGAATGCGCGTGCGCGCCTGCGCCGCCACGCTTGAGCGCGCCCCGCCCTCGAGCAGCGCCGTGAGGCTGCTGCTGGCAACCAGCTCGCGCAGCACCGTCTCGGTCACCTGCCGCAGACTCTGTTCCGGATCACGCACCTGGAACAGATAGCGCAGCGGATCGGCGGTGCGGTACTGCACCGACCAGCTGATATCCACCAGACTCTGGTCATTGGTGAGCATCAGCGCCTTGGAATCCTGGGACTCGACGCTGGCGATGTCGACTTTGGTCAGCGTCTCGATCGGCCAGGGCCAGTGCCAGCCGTGCCCGGGCTGCTCCACCGCGCTATAGCGGCCGAAGCGCTGTATCACTCCACGTTCGCTGGGGGCGAGCTGGTAATAGCCGCTGACCAGCCACAGCGCCACGATGAGCAATATCAGCGATAGCGCCGCCGTGCCCCGGCTGCTGCCCGGACGCCAGAGACGCTGCACCTGACGCTGCAGGCGGCGCAGCAGATCATCCAGCGATGAGTTGTCCGGCGTGCCACGCGGCGGCGGGCGTTTCTTGTCTTCGCCGGGTTGATTCCATGCCATATCGAAGGGCCGTCTGTGCTGTGTGCTTCGGTGCGATCAGCAGGGCACGGTCGCAGTGTGCGGCGCCGGCTCCGATCCTAGGCATGGCTCGAGAGCGGCACGAACGGCAACGCCGGGCAACGGCTGAGCTTCAAGCAATCGTACTCCAGGCAGCGCGGCCCAGGTGAGCAGCTGTGCTGCCGGCAGATCGACCAGTAATTCCTGCGCGCCATCCTCGAGCGAGCGCTCGTCGCGTACCACACCGGCCGCGTACAGGCGCGCGCGCAGCGCGCCGGCGCCGGGCGGCAGATGCAACCATAGTCGCTGCACCTGCAGTTCCAGCCGTTCGGCGATCGCATCGCGCAGCAGATCGAGGCCGCTGCCGGCCGCGGCAGCGATCCACACCGCGGCGGCACGCCGCTGCGCATCGCGCTCGAGCTGCGCGCCGACACCGATGAGATCGATCTTGTTGTAGACACGCAGTTGCGGAATATCGCCCGCGCCGATTTCGCGCAGCACCTTGTCCACCTGCTCGATATGCTCTTCGCGGCGCGCATCGCTGGCATCGACCACGTGCAATAGCAGATGCGCGCTGCGGGCCTCCTGCAAGGTGGACTGAAACGCCGCGATCAGCTCGTGCGGCAATTCGCGGATGAAGCCCACGGTATCGGCCAGCACCACCGCGGCGCCGCCGGGCAATCGCAGCCGTCGCACGGTGGGGTCGAGGGTCGCGAACAACTTGTCGGCCACATAGACATCGGCGCCGGTCAAGGCGCGGAACAGGGTCGACTTGCCAGCATTGGTGTAGCCCACCAGTGCCACGGCCGGAATCGGAATCCCGGCGCGCGCGCTGCGGCCGGTATCGCGCTGCTGCTTGAGGCGCTGCAATCGACGCGTGAGCGAGCGCACGCGCGCGGCCAGCAGCCGACGATCCGTCTCGAGCTGGGTCTCGCCGGGACCGCGCAGGCCGATGCCGCCTTTTTGCCGCTCCAGGTGGGTCCAGCCGCGCACCAGGCGGCTGGCCAGGTGCTTGAGCTGCGCCAGTTCGACCTCGAGCTTGCCTTCGAAGCTGCGCGCGCGCTGCGCGAAAATATCCAGGATCAGAGCATTGCGATCCAATACCCGCAGCCCGCTCAGGTGTTCCAGATTACGCTGCTGGCTCGGCGAGAGCGGGTGATCGACCAGGATCAGCTCGGCCTCATGCTCACGCCCAGCGGCGGCGATTTCCTCGGCCTTGCCACTGCCTACGAAGTAGCGGGAATCCGGGCGCTCGCGCCGGCCGGTAATGGTCACTACCGGCTGGGCCCCGGCGGAGCGTGCCAGCTGTTCAAACTCCTCGAGATCCTCGGGCTTGACGGCGCCGCCAAGCCCCAGGCGCACGAGCACAGCGCGCTCAGTGGCGCGCGGGCGCTCGAACATGCCTCTGTCCGTTTCGCCGCATCAATCCGCCGCAGTCTCCGCCGTGGCACCCTCTTCGACCGCCAAGCGCACGGCGCGCGATGGCACCACCGTGGAGATCGCGTGCTTGTAGACCATCTGGCTGACGGTGTTCTTGAGCAACACCACGAATTGATCAAAGGAATCGATCTGGCCCTGCAGCTTTATGCCGTTGACTAGGTATATCGAGACTGGAACATGTTCCTTGCGTAGCGCGTTCAGAAAGGGATCTTGTAAAGATTGGCCCTTGGCCATAGGTTTCTCCTTATTTTTCAACCGGCTCTGCTTTTAAATTACAGCTGCGCGAAACCGAGCGGGGACGGCTACAGCAGCACAACCCGTGGGGATGCGACACATCGCGAACGATTCTAGCACCGCAAACCGCAGCGGTCATGCGCCTGCAGACGCGCAAACCTGCGTTGTAAGCGCATCCAAAGCTGCGGTCGACATGTCGCCAAGAAGCGTCAACTCACTATCGCGACGCAACCATGTGAGTTGTCGCTTGGCAAGTTGCGCGGTGGCGGTGATGGCCGCGGCCGAGGCCTGTTCCAGGCTCAGCTCCCCGTCACAATGGCGCCAGAGTTGCCGATAGCCGACGGCACGCATGGAGGAATGCCGCGCGGTCAGATCGCCCCGTGCATACAGCGCCGTTACTTCATCGACCAGGCCGGCGCGCAGCATGGCCTGGAAGCGCCGCTGCAGTCGCTGACGCAAGTGCTCGCGCGAACTGGGCCAGAGCGCGAAGCGCAGCCAACGGTAGCGCTCGCGCGTGTGGGGGGTATCGGCCTGCCATTGCGAAATGGGCACACCGGTGAGGCGGTAGACTTCCAGCGCGCGCTGCACTCGCTGCGCATCCTGGGGCGCGATGCGTGCAGCCGCCTCGCCATCCACGCGCGCCAGCTCGGCGTGTACCGCCGCCCAGCCGTGCGCAGCCGCCAGGGCATCGATCTGGCGGCGAATTTCGGGCGATGCGTCGGGCAGCTGTGCCAGACCGTCGCGTAAGGCGTGCAGATACAGCATGGTGCCGCCAACCAGCAATGGCAGCGCCCCACGCGCATGGATGGCGTCGATGGCGGCACGCGCCTCGCGCACGAACTCCCCCGCGGAGAAGTTCTGGGCCGGATCGCGGATATCGATCAGATGGTGCGGCACACGCGCTAAAGTTGCGAGCCCCGGCTTGGCCGTGCCGATGTCCATGCCGCGGTAGACCTGCGCCGAATCGACGCTGACGATCTCCACCGGCACCCGCGCCGCCAGGCGTTGCACCAACTGCAAGGCGCATTCACTTTTGCCGCTGCCGGTGGGTCCGGTGAGCACCACCAGCAGCGGCGCCACCGCTGCCCCAGGCATCAGCGTCCCCGCAGGAACAGCTGATCGATCTCGCGCAGCGACAATCTCATCCACGTCGGCCGTCCGTGGTTGCACTGGCTGGCGCGGTCGGTCTGCTCCATCTGCCGCAACAGCGCATCCATCTCGGCCAGGCTGAGCGAGCGCTGGCCACGAATGGCGGTGCGACAGGCGATACTGCCCAGGATGCGGTGCGCGGCACCGTCCAGATGCGTAGCGCTATCACCGCCGGCAAGCTCGCGCGCCAGCTGCGCGAGCATGGTCGCGGCATCGGTGCGCGCGAGCAGTACCGGCACCTGGCGCACCACCACGCTTTCCGGCCCGAAGCGCTGTAATTCGAAGCCCAGCCGTTCGAGATCGGCGTGCTCGGCCAGCAGGGCCTCGATTTCATGCTCCGCGGCCGCCACGTGCACTGGCTCGAGCAGTAATTGCGCGGCCGGGGTCCGCGAGTCGTATTGCGACTTGAGCTGCTCGTACAGCACGCGCTCATGGGCCGCATGGGTATCGATCACAATCAGGCCTTCGCGGTTCTGCGCCAGGATGTACAGCCCGTGCAATTGCGCGATCGGCACGCCGAGCGGCTGCGGTTCACCGTCGCGCTCCGCGACCGCGTTGCGCATGGCCTCGCGCGCAACGCTCTGAGCGCTGTCAGCGGTCCACCAGGCAGCACCGCTCGCGCCGGCCGGGGATTCGAATGCGAACGAGCGGCTCGAGGGTGGCGCGCTGAGCGCTCCCTCGGCTGGCAGGCCGGTCGCGGCCGGCAGACTCGTGGTCGGCCTGGTATTGGCGAGCGCCGCCTCGATACGGTGAAACACGCCGTCATGGATGGTGCGGCTGTCGCGGAAGCGCAGCTCGAGCTTGGTGGGGTGGGCATTGACGTCGACCTGCCGCGGGTCGAGCGACAGATAGAGCACATAGCTCGGGTGACGGCCGTGGTAGAGCACATCCCTAAAGCCGAGGCGCACGGCGTTGCCGAGCACGCGATCGCGCACCGCGCGTCCGTTGACGAACCAGAACTGCAGGTCAGGCTGCGCGCGCGCCGCGGTGGGCAGGCCGAGCCAGCCGGAGAGAGTGAATGCGCCGTTCGCCTGCTCGATGCGCATGGCGCGGCTGCGAAAGTCGGCGCCGAGGATGCGATCCAGACGCTGCTCGATGGCATCGGGCTGATCCGCCGCCGGCAGATTGAGGATCTCGCGGCCGTTATGACGCAAGCGCACCGCCACCGAACCGGTGCCGAGAGCGAGGCGCTCGACCTGGCGCAGAATATGGCCAAATTCGGTGCTCGCGCTGCGCACGAATTTGCGGCGCGCCGGCACGTTATAGAACAGGTCGCGCACCTCGATGCTGGTGCCGGGCGGATGGGCGGCGGGTTTGATCGGCGAGGCGATACCGCCCTCGACGCTCAGCTCCCAGGCCTGCTCGGCATCGGCGCGCCGCGAGACCATGCGCAGCCGCGCTACCGAGGCGATCGAAGGCAGCGCCTCGCCGCGGAAGCCGAAACTGGCGATACCCTCCAGGTCATCGAGCGTCGCGATCTTGCTGGTGGCGTGGCGCGCCAGCGCCAGCGGCAATTCCTCGGAACCCAGTCCGCAGCCATCGTCGCGCACGCGCATCAGCCCTAAACCTGCGCGCTCGACATCGATGTCGATACGGCGCGCGCCGGCATCGAGCGCGTTCTCAAACAGTTCCTTGATCACCGAAGCGGGTCGTTCGATGACCTCGCCGGCAGCGATTTGATCTATCAGATTCGGAGGAAGGACCCGGATCGGCATGCCGGCCCCGCGACAGCAAAGTGCCGCAGTGTACACGCACGGGGATCAGGAACGGCTGCGCGCCGGCGGCTCCGTGTCGTTGCCATCCTGCGCCCGCACATGCGCGAACAGGCTGCCTTCGGGCGGAAATTTCCTGAAATAACTGCCGATGCCGCTGAAGATGGCATCCGCCAGGCGCTGCTGCTGCGAGGGGGTGCGCAGCAAGCGCTCCTCGGCCGGATTGGAAATGTAGGCGGTCTCGACCAGCATCGAGGGAATGAACGGTGACTTGAGCACGACGAAGGCCGCCTGCTGCACCTCGTGCTTGCGCACCGCGCCGAAGCCGTCCAATGCATTCAGGACGCAGTCGGCCGCCTCGGAGCTGGCGCCGATGTTCGCGTTCTGCGACAGATTCAGCAGCACCGAGCGCAGCTCCGGCTTCTGGCTGTGCAACGACATGCCGCCCTTGAGGTCGACCGCGTTTTGTTCATCAGCCAGAATTTTCGCTGCCTGGCTCGAGGCGCCACGTTCGGACAGAACATAGACGGAAGCTCCCGATACCTCCCGGTCACGGATGGCATCGGCATGGATGGACACGAACATGTCCGCGTGCGCCGCCAGCGCCCGGCTGCGGCGTTCAACCAGATCGACGAAGTAGTCGCCATCGCGGGTCAGTACTGCGCGCATGCCGGGTTCGCGATTGATGCGCAGGGCCAACGCCCGGGCTATGGCGAGCGTGACATCTTTTTCATGGGTACCACCGTAACCGGTCGCGCCCGGGTCATCCCCGCCATGGCCCGCGTCCACGGCAATGACCACGGGCCGTTGCGAGCCGCTTGGGGCATGAGCGGCGCGAATGCTCTGCGGCGCCGGCGCGGCCGGTGCCGACGGTGTGGCGCCGGATTGCAGCGTGATGCGCAGCTGCCAGTCCGCGGCTTGCAGTTCCTGCTGCTGCATCGGCATGGGCTCGCTCAGATCGAGCACCAGGCGCAAGCCCTGCTGGCCACTGCGGCCGGAGCGCATCGCGGTTACCACGCTCCCGGCCGGCGGTGACGGCAATGGGGCGAGACGGTGCGTGTCCGGCAGGTCGATCACGATGCGTTCCGGATCGTGCAAGCGGAACACGCGCTGCGCCACCTGGCGCGAGAGGGACAGTGTGAGCACGGTGGCCGTGGAATTGCTCTGGAGAGTGATGTGCTGCAGTTGCACGGGGGCGCTGCCGACGCGGGTGCCCGCCAGCCCCGTGCCGCTCAGGAGCAGCACGCCCAGCAGCGCCAGCGACGCATGCGTTCCCCTCCCCGACCCCATCGAGCGCTCCATTCAATGTTTCGTAGCGCTCGGAATGTAAGGCGATCGAAGCAGTAATTCAAGCTTTATTAGCCAGATACACCACTAAGCTCACTTCAGGTCTGGCTTGGAAGCTCGCGTTCGATGCGCTCGCGCCAGCGTTCGCCGATCGCCGTGCCCGCCTCCAGGACAGCGCTTCTGCCTTCGCCAGCCAGCGCCAGGCGCAGAGTCAGGTCCGGCGCCGGCAAGGCGCCGGCGGCGTGTTCGGGCCATTCGACCAACCAAAGCGTGCCGGCCGTGAAGTAATCCCGTAACCCGAGCTGCTCGATCTCGCGCGGCTCGCTCAGGCGGTAGCAGTCGATGTGCATGGCCGTACCGGCACGCACGGCATAGGTTTCGATCAAGGTGTAACTGGGACTGCGCGCCGGCTCCTCGATACCGAGGTTTTCGAGCATGGCGGCCGCGAGCGTGGTCTTGCCGGCACCGAGTTCGCCGGATAGAAACACCAGCCGCGGCCCGGCTTGCTCCCACGGACAGGTCCGCGCGAGGGCCGCTCCAAGCCGCGCGGTGTCGGCGGCGGTGTGCAAATACCATGCATTGGTCACCGACTGACCCAGCGGCTCATGGCCTCGGCCAGTTCCAGCGCCAGTATGCCGCGGCTGCGATCGCGGGCCAGTTCCTCCCCGGCGAGCGCATGCGCCAGCACCGCGGCGCGCGCCGAGAGCCAGGGATCACCGCATTGCGACCGGATGCCGGCGATTGCGCCGGTCAGCACATCTCCCATGCCGGGCGCCGCCATGGCGGGATTACCGCGCTCGCAGATGCCGGGAATCTGTCCGTCGGCCGCGATCAAGGTGCCGGCGCCCTTGAGCACGATCACCGACCCGGGATGGCGCGCGTGCAGAGCGCGCAGGGCCGCCATGCGATCGGACTGGACCGCCGCCGCGGTGCTTCCCAGCAGTCTCGCGGCCTCGCCGGGATGCGGGGTAAGCACTGAGCCGGCCGGCGCCGCTCGCCCGGCGCTTGCCAGCAGGTTCAGGGCATCGGCGTCGATCACCAGCGGCTTGCCGGAATGCAGCACGCCCTCGAGCATGGCCTCGGCCCAGGCTGACTGACCCAGCCCCGGTCCCACCGCCACCACGCTGGCGCTCTTCAGCAGCGGCTCGAGCTCGGCGGCCGTTTTCACACCGTGCACGATCAGTTCCGGACGGCCCGCTACCACGGCAACCAGATTGTCCGGGGCCGTCGCCACCGTCACCAGGCCTGCGCCCACTCGCAGACAGCTCTCGCCGGCCAGCCTCATGGCGCCGGGCATGCCCGGACCACCGCCTACGATCAGCACGCGTCCGAAATCGCCCTTGTTGGCGTCGCGCCCGCGAGGCGGCAGGGCACGGGCGATCTCGCTCTCGCTGATGCGCTCGAGCAGCGGACGAAAGCGCGCCTCAGCGGGCGCCGCGACCTCGAGATCGTCGAACAGCAGCCGGCCGACGTGATCGGGACCCGCCCCCAGGAACAGACCGGTCTTGTGCGCCACGAAACTGATGGTGCAGTCCGCATTCACGGCGGCGCCCATGACCTCGCCGCTGTCGGCATTCAGTCCCGAGGGCAGGTCCAGCGAAAACACCGGTCGTCCGCAGGCATTGATGGCCTGAATGGCCTGCGCCATGGGCGCACGCACCGGTTCGCGCAGGCCGGTGCCGAGCAAGCGCATCGACCACCACGTCGGTGTCCGCCAGCAGCGCCGGCTCGTAGGACGAGGATCCGGCCGCCGCTGGCGCGAAATTCCTCGCAGGCCTCGCAGCGCATCGCCGCGCAGCTGCGCCGGCGGCACCACCGCCAGCACCGAGGCCGAGAGCCCCGCCGCCTGTGCGAATCGCGCCAGCACGTAACCGTCGCCGCCGTTGTTTCCGCCGCCGGTGACAATCGCGACCCGCATTGCCGTGGGCCAACGGCTGCGCAACGCGCGCAGTGCCGCCTCGGCCGCTCGCCGCATCAGCGTATAGCCGGCCGTGCCGTGCGCGATCGCAAAGGCATCGAGCGCGCGCACTTGCTCAGCCGAATACAGCACACTGGCGGAAGTCATGGGCCGATTATACTGACCGCACCGAGGCCCCCATGCACCTAACCACCATTGCAACGCGTCGCGCCATCGAGACCGCAGCGCGCGCTCTGGGCTTCGATGCCATCGGCATTGCCGATGTCGAGCTGGGCGAGGATGAGCGCCACCTTGAACACTGGCTGGCGCGCGGCTGGCACGGGCAGATGCACTACATGGCCCGGCACGGCCGTCGTCGCAGCCGCCCCGCAGAGCTGCTGCCCGGCACGCTGCGCGTGATCTCGCGCGCGCATGAATTACTCGGCCCGGCGCGGCGCGTGCCGCGCAGGAAGTGCTGGCGCGATGCCGGAGCATCGCCTACGTATCGCGCTATGCGCTGGGCCGCGACTACCACAAGCTGATGCGCAAGCGCGCTGCGGGCGCTGGCGCAGGCGATCGCGGAAATCGCCGGCCCCCACGGCTATCGCGTATTCGTAGACAGCGCGCCGGTGCTGGAAAAGGCGCTGGCGACGCAATGCCGGGCTGGGCTGGATCGGCAAGCACACCAATCTGATCGCTCGCGACGCCGGCTCCTGGTTCTTTCTCGGCGAGATCTACACCGATCTGCCATTGCCGGTCGATACGCCGGCGAGCGCCCACTGCGGCAGCTGTAGCGCCTGTATCCCGGCCTGTCCCACCGGCGCAATCGTCGCGCCCTATCAACTCGATGCACGCCGCTGCATCTCCTACCTGACGATCGAACTCGAGGGTCCGATTCCCGAGGCGCTGCGCCCGGCGCTGGGTAATCGCATCTACGGCTGCGATGATTGTCAGCTGGTATGCCCCTGGAACAAGTTCGCACGCGATGCCGCGCATCCCGACTTTCGTGTCCGCCATGGTCTGGATGCGCCGCGGCTGGACGAGCTGTTCGGTTGGAGCGCGGCAGCAGTTCGATCAGCGTATGCGCGGCTCGGCCATCTACCGCATCGGTTATGTGCGTTGGCTGCGCAATATCGCCGTGGCCCTGGGCAACGCCGCCAGCACCAGCCCGGTGCTGCAGGCGCTGCGCGCGCGACGCGAGGACGCTTCGCCGTTGGTGCGCGAACACGTGCTGTGGGCGCTCGAGGCCCATCGCACGCGCGGCTAGAGCCGGCCAGTGCGCAGATTGTCGATCAGTCGCGATCGCCCCAGGCGTGCCGCCGTCAACACCACCAGCTCATCCGGCCTGCTATCGGGCGTGGCGAGATCGCGGGCCGAAAGAATAGAGAAATAGTCGGGTCTGAGGCCTGCGCGCTCGAGCGCCAGAGAGCCTTCACGCTCGATGGCAGCGTACTCCCGGTTGCCGCTCGCCAGGGCGACCGCTGCCGCGTGCAGCGCCTGGTACAGGGCCGGCGCGCGTGCGCGCTCCTCGGCAGTCAGGTAACGATTGCGCGAACTCAGCGCCAGCCCATCCTCGGCACGCACCGTTGAGGCGCCAATGACTTCGACCGGTATTGCCAGGTCGATCGTCATGCGGCGAATCAGCATGAACTGCTGATAGTCCTTCTCGCCGAACACCGCAACGTCCGGCGCGACGATGCCGAAAAGCTTGGCCACGACTGTCGCCACGCCATCGAAATGTCCGGGCCGGAATTTTCCGCACAGGATGCTGGAAAGTCCGCGCACGCTCACCAACGTCAACTGAGTGCCATCGCAGGGGTAGATTTCGGCGACGCTGGGCGTGAACAGCAGATCGCAATGCGCCTCGGTGAGCAGTCGCTCGTCTTCGATCGGGGTGCGCGGATACGAGGCGAAGTCCTCGTTCGGTCCGAACTGCAGCGGGTTGACGAAAACACTGGCGAGCACGCGATCGGCCCGGTTACGCGCGGCCGTGAGCAGGCTCATGTGGCCGGCGTGCAGATTGCCCATGGTGGGAACGAACGCAACCCGCAGCCCGGCGGCACGCCAGGCACGCACATGCGCGCGCACCGCCTCGATGGTCGTCACGGTCTGCATATAAGAGTGCGACTAGACATCATGGCCCGCCATGGACGGGCGAGTTGGTAAAGGAAAGAAGGTAAAGAGGTCTGCCTCCAGCAGTACCGTGGGTTGCGCGCTTGCGCGAGCCGAGCCACATATAGAGCGTCGTAAAGGCGTCATCTACACCGAGCACAGGAGGCAGACCATGGACGAGGGTATCACGGGCTATGTGGGGCTGGACGCGCATGCCGAGTCGACGGCGATTGCGGTGGCACAGGCGGGCAGGACGGCAGCGCGGTTTGTCGGCACGGTAGGAGCGAAGTTCGCCGAACTGACCAAGTGTCTGGGCGGACTCGGAACGCCAGAGACTCTTCAGATCGTTTACGAGGCCGGCCCGTGCGGTTTTACCCTGGCGCGGCAGTTGCGCCAGGCGGGGTACCACTGCGAGGTGGTGGCGCCCTCGAGAATCCCGCGACGCGCGGCGGATCGGGTCAAGACCGATCGGCGCGACGCACTGCTGCTGGCAGGGCTGGCGCGGGCAGCGCAGCTGACCTACGTCACCGTGCCGAATGAGCGCGATGAAGCGATGCGAGATCTGAGTCGTGCCCGGCTCGATGCGGTACGCGCTCGGCTCAAAGCCCGTCAGCAACTCAAGGCCCTGCTGCTGCGACTTGATCGGCGCTACAGCGGCAAGAGCTCTTGGACCGCGGCGCACGAGCGCTATCTGTCCGAGATCTCTTTCGCCCACCGTGCGCAGGAGGTCGCCTTCGCCGAGTACCGACGAGCCGTCGGCGAGGCACAGGCACGTGTAGAACTGCTGACCGAGGCGCTCATTGGCGAGCTCGATCAGTGGCGCATGCATCCGCTGGTGCGGGCGCTGATGACACTCAGGGGCGTGGATAGCGTGGGTGCGATAACGCTGGTCGCAGAACTCGGCGAACTCAAGCGCTTCGCGCACCCACGTGAGCTGATGGGATACCTGGGGTTGGTACCGAGCGAACACTCCAGCGGCAACAAGCGCAGCCTTGGGGCGATCACCAAGACCGGTAATACCCATGCTCGGCGCATCCTGATCGAGGCGGCCTGGAACTACCGCTTCCCTGCGCGCATCAGTCTGCCCTTGCAAAGGCGCCAGGAGGGCCAGCCTGCCCAGATCCGCGACATCGCCTGGCGCGCACAGCTGCGGCTGACTCATCGCTATCGCCGTCTGAACGCGCGCGGTCTGCAGTACAACAAGATATGCGTGGCCATCGCGCGCGAACTCTCCGGCTTTATCTGGAGCATCGGCCAGCATGTCAGCCTCGCTAGTTGATACTCCCCCACAGTGCTCAGCTATAGGGGTGCCTCTCATGAGCTGATCAACACCACTGCGGATCGGCAACGCGACGCGTGGCGCACGATGAGGGGAACCCTCGAAGCTTCTATGTGGGCATCCCTTGCGGATGATCTCCGACACTAGACAGAGGCAGCCCCGCGACGGAACGATGTAATGCGGTAACCAACCCGCGGATATCAGCGTGATCCATCGTCGCTTCAAAGCTGCCGCGCGTCGCGTTGCCCATCCGCTGTGCACAGCGCTTTCTCCAAGGAAAAATCACATGCGTAAGATCGTAAGGCCGACCCCTGTCTCAGTTGACCAGCATGGGCCATATCAGAAGCAGTGTTCGGGGGCCGGATATTCCCCCGATTTGACCGCTTGAACGTAGCGCTGCGCGGCTTCCAGCGGCGATGCGCTGCCGGCCATGAAATTGCGCACGAAGCGCGGTTTGCGTCCCGAGGTGAGATCGAGAATGTCGTACACCACCAGAATCTGGCCGTCGGTGTGCGCTCCGGCACCGATGCCAATCACGGGAACCTTGACCGCCGTGGCAATCGTGCCGCCAAGATCGGCTGGAATGCATTCCAGCAGTACCAGGTCAGCGCCGGCTGCCTCCAGCGCCAACGCTTCATCGAGCATGCGTTGTGCGGCTTGTACTTCACGGCCCTGAACCCGGAAACCACCGGTCTTGTGCACCGATTGCGGCTTCAGACCCAGATGCGCGCACACCGCAATGTCGTGACGGGTAAGAAATTCCACGATCTCGGTCTGGCCCGTGCCGCTCTCGAGCTTCACCATGCGCGCCCCGCCCTCCTGCATCAGCCGCACCGAATTGGACAGCGCAAGTTCCCGTGACGGATAGCTCATGAACGGCAGATCGGCGATCAGGAACGGGCGATGCAGGCCGCGCGCAACCGCGGCGCAGTGATACACCATGTGATCCATGGTCACGGGCACGGTGGTATCGTGACCCTGGATGACCATGCCGAGGGAGTCGCCGACCAGCACCACATCCAATCCAGCGGCATCCAGCAGCACGGCCATACTGGCATCGTAGGCAGTCAGGCAGGCGATCTTCTCGCCACGCTGCTTCATCTGCTCGAGCGTGCTCAGCGTAACCGGCGGCCGATCGGAATCGCGTAGCTGTAATTGCGTGTACATCGCCGGTCAGAATGAAGCACTTGGCAGCGCCACGCAACACTACAGCGCCGCGTGGCGCAATGGGTTGTAGTAGAGCCTGCCGCGGCGCATGCGGCGTATGGCGGCGAGCAGTTCGGCGAAGTCCGCATCGCTGTTGACCGGATCGATGGTTGCGGCGTTGACGATCAGCAGCGGCGCGGCCTCGTACTCGTGAAAAAACCGTGCATAGGCGTCGTTGAGCCGCTCGAGATAGCGGCGGTCGATGAACTGCTCGTAGGCAATGGCACGCCGGCTGATGCGCCCAAGCAGCACGTCCACGGGCGCCTGCAGATAGATGACCAGGTCGGGCTTGGGTGAATCGATCGCAAGCTTAGTATAGACCTGCTCATAGAGACGGTATTCCTCGTCCTCGAGGGTGGTGCGCGCGAACAATCGATCCTTGTCGATCAGGTAATCGGCGACGCGCACCGGCGCAAACAGATCGTCCTGCTGCAGTCCTGCGAGCTGCTGGGTGCGCTGGAACAGAAAGTACAGCTGCGCCGCCAGCGCACCGGCGCGCGGATTGCGATAGAAGCGCTCCAGGAACGGATTGTCCGCGGCGCGCTCGAGCACCAACTCGGCGCCCAGCGTTGAGGCCAGCCTGGCCGCCAGCGTCGTCTTGCCGACTCCGATCGGTCCTTCCAGCACGATGAATCGGTGCTGCGGATTCTCTGGCGTCATGGTTATTGCGTTTCGCTGTCCAGCCGCCAGATGCCCTTGGAACTGACCCGGGCGGCGAGTTCGGCGACCCGACCGTAGCCCGGCACCGGCAGCTCGGGCGCCACCTCGGCCAGAGGATACAGAACGAAGTTGCGATCCACTATCCCGGGGTGCGGCAGCTGCAGTTCCGGTCCGTCCTGCCGCAGCTGCGCGAACAACAGCAGATCCAGGTCGATGCGGCGCGCGCCCCAGCGCTCGCTCGGTGGCAGGCGACCCAGCTGGCACTCAAGAGCGCGCAGTTCGCCGAAAAATTGGCTCGCCCCGAGCTGTGTGAGCACGCCGGCCGCGGCATTGACAAAGTCGGGCTGCGCCGCCGGGCCCATGGGCGTGGAACCATACAGGCCGGACCAGCGCAGCAACCGGGTGTGCGGCAATCCGCCCAGGGCCTTCAACGCCCGGCGCACCTGTATCGCCGGTCCGTCGAGATTACTGCCCAGACCCACATAGGCCGGATACCACAGCATTCAAGCCGGGCCCCGATAACGCCGACGGCGGCGGCGCCTGGGCGCAGCGCGACCTGGGGCGGCTGCATCAGTTTCCGTTGCATCAGCCGCGGGCGCCGAAGCAGCGCGCGGTTTCGCCAGCGTGTCCAGCAATGCCGGGCGCTGCTCGGGCGCGACCTCCTGCAGCCGCGTCCACCAGGCGGCCACCTCAGCCGGCGCCAGACCAAGCTGGGCGCGCAGCATCAGCAGATCAAACGCCGAACGGAATCGCGGCTGTTCGAGCAGCCGCAAGGCCCGCTTGCCGCGAGGCTGCTCCAGGCGCGGCTGCAAGCCGTACATTTCCCGCACGCCCAGCGCCACCCGGCGCGGTATGGTCACGCGAATCGAGGCCGCGCGCAGGGCGCGGTCGCAGGCCTCCACAATCGCGCCCAATTCATGCCAACGTTGCGGCGGCAGCGACTCGATCGCCAGCGCGATGGGCCCATAGAGCAGCAACGCAAACAGAAAGGTCGGCGACACCGGTTTGTCATCGGCCACGCGCCTGTCGGTGTCGCGCAGTCCCCGGCGCAGCAATTGCTCTACCAGGCCGCCCGCATGGGTGGCGAGGTAGCGCTCGACCTCCGGAAACAACACCTCGAGCAGCTGCCGTTGGCGCAGCACATCCAGACTGCGCTCACCGTGCCCGGTCAGGAACAGCTTGAGCGTTTCGTCGAACAAACGCGCCGCCGGAACGCCGGTCAGCAACGTGCGCAGGCGCGGTATCGGCGCGGCGGTGGCAGCATCGAGCGTGAAGCCGAGCTTGGCCTCAAAGCGCGCGGCACGCAGCATGCGCACCGGGTCTTCCCGGAAGCGCGTTTCCGGATCGCCGATCAATCGCAGGCTACGCGCGGCGATGTCCTCGCTGCCGCCGACGTAATCCCACAGGGAGAAATCGGCGATGTTGTAGTAGAGCGAATTGACCGTGAAATCACGCCGCCAGACATCTTCGTCGATGCTGCCGTAGACGTTGTCGCGCAACAGCCGCCCGTGCGTATCCAGCACGCGCTCGTGGTCGATGCCATTGAGTTCAGCCGCCTCATCGATCTCGGATTCTTCGTCGAGTTCCGGCGCCTCGCCCTCTTCCGGATCGGCCAGCGGCACCGGCTCTTCGCTGGGCGATGGGGCACTGGCGGCTCTGAAGGTCGCCACTTCGATGACCTCGCGGCCGAACACCACGTGCGCGAGCCGGAAGCGCCGCCCGACCAGGCGCGAGTTTCGAAACAACTTGCGGACTTCGTCGGGCAAGGCGTTGGTGGCGACATCGAAGTCCTTGGGATGGCGGCCGATCATGATGTCGCGCACGCAACCGCCGACCAGAAACGCCTGGAACCCGGCGTCTTTCAACCGGTACAGGACTCGCAGCGCATTGCCGGAAATGTTGGAACGGGAGACGTTGTGGTCGGCACGAGAGATGATGCGGGGCTGCGCGCCGATCGGTGTGGCCGGAAGGGTTTCGTTCAAATCGTCATTCCCGCTTGAGCAATCAAAATGGGCGCCTATAATACCGCGCCTTTTCGACGCCTCCTGCTTAAGCCCGCTCCCTTCGTCTAGAGGCCTAGGACACGGCCCTCTCAAGGCTGGAACACGAGTTCGAATCTCGTAGGGAGCGCCATAGAATCAGGGACTTGCGCCCTTACAGGCCGCCCGCTGATTCACGGCCGCTAGTGCATTCGCGTTTGCATCTCCGCCCACAGGGCCGAGTAGATCTGCCCGACCGCGCTGCCGGGCGCGTAGGCCGGCAGCGGTGCGCGCCGCAAACTCATGCGCTCGATCTCGCTCGAATACGGCACTTCCGTGGCCAGCAGTTCTGGAAATTGCGCGCGCGTGCTGGCGATCACTTCGTGATGCAATGACTTGCGCCGGTCCACCATCGAGAAAAACGGCAGCAAAGCCAGGCCGCCCCAGTCGCTGGCGGCAATGAACTCGCGAAGCTGCGTCAACATACGCACCGACAGCGGCGTCGGCAGCAGCGGCACGACCAGCGCATCGGCTGCGCGCAGCACATTCTCGGACAACAGGGAAATTCCGGGCGGACAGTCGAGAAACAGCGCCGCATACACCCCGCGCAGCGGGCGGCTCATTTTCAGCAGGCGCTCGGTCGGACGCTTGCGCTCATTCAGGTGCAGGTCGAAATTGCGATAGGAAAAATCCGCCGGCAGTACATCCAATTTGTCATGGCCGCTGGGAACCAGCAATTCAGGCAGTTCAAGCTTGCCGGCCACCAGCTTCTTCGAGGAGCCGCGCTGGTTCGCCTCACACTGCAATATATAGGTCGCCGCTCCCTGCGGATCCAGGTCCCATAGCAACGTCGCCAGGCCACCGGCCGCACACAGAAACGCAAGATTGACGGCGGTGGTGGTTTTGCCGACGCCGCCTTTGATGTTGGTGACCGCGATGATCTTCATTTTTTCGCGTCCTATAGTGGCACAGGGCCGCCGCAATGAGCCGCACTTTTCTGTAGGACAACGCGCGCCGCGGCGCGCCGTCGGAACAGCGCCGCCGTTGACGGGCTTATCGGATATATCCGACTTCCAGGGCGGGACCGGCGACGCTAGTGTCAAAGCGGTCTGCGGTAATCCGCGCTCACTCTTCAGTACACCATGATCTCGCCGCGCCTGCATCGCATACCGCTTCCGGTACGTTGGATTGGCGGCGTCGTGATCGTGATCGCGCTGCTGCTGCTGTGTCTCGGGCTCATCGACTGGAACGCGGCCCGTGCGCCGGTGGCCCGCGCGCTCTCCCGCCACCTCGAGCGGCAGATCACTATCGGTGCACTGCACGTGCATTTGTTTTCCTCCACGCCGAGCGCCGAGGTCGAGAATCTGACCATCGCCAATCCTGACTGGGCCGGCGGCGGCAACATGATCGAACTGCCACGGCTGCACCTGGCGGTGGTGCTGTCACGGTTGTTGCTTGCGCGTCTGGTGTTGCAGACCCTCGAGATCGATAACCCCAAGGTCTCGCTGCTGCGCCGGGAAGATGGCCGCGCCAACTGGGACTTCAATCGCTCCGGGCAGCAGTCGCAAAATCCGACGCGCTTGCCGCCCCTGCGTCACTTCGCATTGCGTGGCGGCTCGCTGGCGGTCGACGATGCGGTCCGAAAACTGACCTTCAACGGCACGGTCGGGGCGAGCGAGAGCGGCGGCAGCCAAAACGCGCCGTTTCGTCTCGGGGGCCAGGGCACCCTCAATAAGGAACCGTTCAAATTGCAGTTCCAGGGCGATGCGCTGCTGGACATCAAACTGGATCATCCCTACCACTTCCAGACCGACATCGACGCCGGAGCGTCCAGCGCCCGGATCAGCGGCGTCATCGCCAAGCCATTCGATTTCGGCGGCATCGATGCCGACATTCAGCTACAGGGACAGAACCTCGCCAACCTGTACTACCTGACCAATCTGGCGCTGCCGCTCACGGCGCCGTACCAGTTGTCACTGAGCTTGCACCGCGACGGCAATCATTTCGCACTCGACAATCTGGTCGGCAAGGTCGGCAACAGCGACATGCACGGCAAGGGCACGGTAGATCTGGCGGACCGGGACGGTCGTCCCCGCCTTAGCGCGACCCTGGCCTCGCGCTCGTTGAATCTCGGCGATCTCGGTGTCGCCCTGGGTGCGGGCGTGCCGCAGCCGGACAGTAATGGCAGCAAGCCATCGCAGACGCCGGCACCGCGCCAGGAGCCCATTTCGCCGCTGCTGTTGCCCAGCTTTGAATTCCAGTTCGACCGCCTGCGCGCCATGGACGCAGCGGTGGATTTTCGCGCCGATTCGATTCAGGCCGAGAAGGTACCGATCAAGAACGTCTCCTTCAAACTCAAACTCGATCACGGCGTATTGAACATCGATCCGCTCGACTTCGAATTACCCGCCGGCAAGCTCGCGGGCCAGATTCGCCTGAGCACCGCCGGCGCGGTGCCCGATACCAGCATGGATATACGCCTCAGCGATATACATCTGGATCAGTTCAAGTCCAGGAAATCACCTGAAACCCAGGCCCCCCTCGAGGGCATCATGCAGGGTCGCATGCGCCTGGAAGGCCACGGCAATTCCGTTCACACGATCGCCGCCCATGCCAATGGCACCATCAGCGCCGTCGTTCCACATGGCCAGATACGCGCGGCGTTCGCGGAATTGGCGGGCATCGATATGGTGCACGGTCTGGGATTGTTGCTGGGCAAAAAGGACGCGACCGAGAGCATCCGTTGCGGCATCGCCGAATTTGAACTCAAGGATGGTGATGCCGAGGCGCAACGTCTGGTGGTCGATACCCAGAACGTGCTCGTGACCGGCGACGGACATATCACCCTGGGCGATGAAAAATTGGATCTCAACCTCAAGGGCCAACCCAAGAAAGTGCGCTTCGACCGCCTGCGCTCGCCGATCAATATTCGCGGCACCTTGCGCCACCCGACCGTGGGTCTGTCAACGCCCGCGGTGATCAAGCAGGGCGCGGTGGCCGCGGCCCTTGCCACCATCGGCACGCCGATCGCCGCGGCGCTGGCCTTCATCGATCCGGGTCTCGCCAAGGACGCCGATTGCTCGGGTCTGACCGACGACGCACAGGACAGGGTCAGGCAAGCTCCCAAGCCCGCCCGGCAGTCGGGCAAATGAGCCTGAGCGGTTGCACCGGAGTCACGAGGGCGTGGAGTCGCTGCCGACCGGCGCGGGCGTGCTTTGCACGTTGCCGCGCCTGGCCATGAATGCAGCCAGCAGTTGCTCGAGTTCCGGCAGATCAACCGGCTTGGTCAGGTGCACATCGAAGCCGGAGGCCTTGGATTTCTCCTTGTCCTCATCCTGACCCCAGCCGGTCAGGGCCAGCAACAACGCCCGTCGGCCCCAGGCCTCCTGACGTGCCAGGCGCGCGGTCTCGTAGCCGGTCATGTCGGGCATGCCTATATCCAGGATCGCCACTTCCGGGCGCTCGCGCGCGCCGATGGCCAACGCATCCTTGCCCGAGTGGGCGACGTACACCTCATGGCCCGAGAGCTCGAGCACGAATGCCAAAGTCTGTGCCGCATCGACGTTGTCATCGGCCACCAGGACCCTGCAGCGCAAGGCGCTGGCGTCGTCCGCCGACACGTCCGGCGCCTCCGGCAATACCTCGCGGGCGCTGATAACCTCTCTAGGCAGACGGATGGTGAATTCGCTGCCGCGCCCGAGACCGGCGCTGCTCGCTTCCACGCTACCGCCATGCAGTGCCACCAACCCTTTCACGAGCGCCAGGCCGATGCCCAGTCCGCCCTCGGCACGATCTATGGCCGACTCAACCTGGGAGAACATCTCAAACAAATGCGGGATGGTCTGCGCACTCAAGCCGATGCCGTTGTCCCTGACCGTCATGCGCAGCTCATCAGCCTCCAGCGACACGATCAGGACGATGCGACCGCCCGGATCGGTATATTTGGCCGCATTGGTGAGCAGATTCGACAGCGCCTGGGACAATCGCAAGGTATCGACTTCCAGTTCCAGCGGCTCGCGCGGCAGTTCCAGCTCCAATTTTTGCTGCTTGCTCTCGATCAATGGGCGCGCGGTTTCGATGGCCGTGGCCACCAGCGTCTCGAGTTTGAGGTAATCCTTCTTGAGATCCAGGCGACCGGAAGTGATGCGCGAGACATCGAGCAGATCATCAAGCAGCAATGCCATGCGCTGCGTTTGCCGCACGATCACCTCCCGCGCCCACAGCCGTTGCGGGGCATCACTGGCTGGCGTGTCGAGGATCTTGACCGCGTGCTGAATGGGCGCCAGGGGATTGCGCAGTTCATGCGCGAGCGTGGCGAGAAATTCATCCTTGCGACGGTCGGCCTCGCGCAGTGCGTCCTCGGTTTGCTTGAGCCGGCTGATATCGAGATTGATTCCGGCCCACCCTGAGATCTCGCCATCGTCGCCGCGAATGGGAACGCCCTGCGACAGCACGGGATGGTAGCGGCCGTCGGCTCCCAGGATCAGGTGCTCGCGATACCAGGAAGCGCCAGTCCGAATGCATTCGGTCCACGCCTGCATGGTGCCCTGCCGGTCGGCCGGATGCAGTGATTTCGCCCAGCCGAAATTCGCGCATTGCTCCTGCGTAATGCCGGTCAGGCGAAGAAATGACTCGCTGCTATAGATGTTGCGGCCATCGGCGGCACACACCCAGACGCCGAAATCGATCGATTCACCGATGGCCCGATACAGCCGTTCGCTGTCGCGCAGCGCCTGTTCCGCGAGTTTTTGCGGCGTGATGTCGATCAGCAAGCCGGAGAGCATCGCCGGCACGTTGTTCTCATCAAGCTGGCCGCGTCCGCGGCCGGCCATCCAGCGCACCACGCCATTGGCACGCACGATGCGAAACTCGGTGTAACGCAGAACGCCGGTACGTGTCGCGACGCTTTCCGCGGCGGCCAGGGACTGCAAATCATCCGGGTGCACGTAGCGCTGCCAGAGGCGCGGTTCGCCGCTGATTTCCCTTTCGTCGGCGACGCCAAGCAGGCCGGCAAGATTACGATCGGCGCTGAACTCGTTGCGGCGCAGATCCCATACCCAGGTACCGATCTCGGCCGCTGCCATGGTGCTTTCCAGGCGCGCGTTGGCGCGCGCCAGGGCCGCCTCGGCGAGTTGACGCGTGCCCACCTCCTCCCGCATGGCGCTGTTGGACTGCTCGAGCGCCTGTGCACGCCACTGGACCTCATCGAGCATGCTGTTGAACGCATCGACCAGCAGTCCTATCTCATCGTCCGAGGTCTTGCGCGCGCGCAGCGAGTAGTCGCGGCGCTCGACGATCTGCCGGGCCACTGCCGCCATGGTGGCCACGGGCGCCGTGATGATGTGCTGGAGAGTACTGGACAAAAGGATGGCCACCGACATGCTCAGTGCAATGACGATGGCGAAGATCTCGACGTAGGCCTTGATGCGGCCCATGACGTCGTAGCGCGCCCGCAGGTACAGCGTGCCCAGGAATTCGCGGTTCTGCACCAGGCGCGCCGTCACTTCAACGCGTTCGCCCGAGATCGAGGAAGCAACCCTGGATGGCACCCGCGGCGGGGCGAGGTCGGAGGCCGAGCGGCTGTAGTGCGCATAGAGATCGCCGTTGGCGCCATACAATGCCGCCACCAGTACCTCCGGGCGCGCGTTCAGTGCCCTCAGAGCCCGTTCGGCTGCATCGTGGTCGTCGAATTCAAGCGCCGGCGTGGTCGAGGAGGCGAGAATGTCCGCCTGGGTTGCCAGATCCGAGGCCCAGGACTGGCGATACACCCCCAGATCGTGCGTGAGCATGGCGGTGCCTGCCACCAGCAGCGCGATGGCGGTGGTCAGCAGCACCACGCCCATTACCTTGCCGCGCACTGAACGGCGCGCCCGCCTGACCGGGGACAGCGCGCGCAGCGAGCGGCCCAGGCGACTCATTCGGCACCCGTTCCGGCCACGCGCATATCGCGGCCACGCTCATCGTCCAGGTTGTCGCTCACCACCCGAGTCGCCACCGACAGCAATTCGGCGCTGATCTTGAGCCCAGCGCGGCCGGCCGCCGGCAGGGAGACCTCGAAGCGTACGCGCCGGTCCACCACAATGAAGTTGATGGTGCTGCCGTGCTCGAGCCCGCGCTCGCTATCGGTGACCAACAGCAGCGGTTGTTTGGCCGTGGCGGCGACAATCGCGGCGAGGTCTGCCATCCGATCGGAGCCGACGTAGAGGATGCGCGCATCGCCGAGGTCGCGGATGCGCTGAATTTGGCGCACGCGCGCCGGCCTGCCCTTGATGGGATGATCCGGGAGCAGGCGGCGCAAGGAATCGGCGACGCCGTCGGCATTCATCACCGCGATCTCGAACTGTGCCGGAGCGGGCGCCTCCGGCGGCCATTCGACGAAGCTGGTAAATCGATACAGGAACACAGCCTTGACCGCGTCCTCGGCGTACGGCTCCGTCTGCTGAGCCGCTGTGGTGGCGGCCCACATCGCGCAGCCGAGCCCGATGAGTGCCAGCAGCGCCGATCGATAGTTGCCTAGAAGCGCCATTGGCCCTGAGCGATCACACTGCGTCCGATTTCCTCGCCGCCGGAGGTCGCCGCGGCCTCCAGGTGGTGCGCATGCAGCAGATTCGTTCCACTGAGCGACAACTCCAGGGCCCTGGAGACATGCCAGCCCCAACGGGCATCGAACTCGACGTAGCTGCGCAACGCCGGATCCGGCAACGCGCCAACGTAGCGCAGCGTGCCGTCCAGACTCATGTGGCGCGGCAGATCCAGCGAGGAATTGAGGGCCGCGTGGCTGCTCGGATCATCGCCGGCTTGCGCCACTCCCAGCAGTTGGCTGGAGCCCGGCGTGAAATGAAATCGCTCATGCAAAGCTACCAGACCTGGAGAGAGCCTCCAGATGTCCGTGACCTGCCATTGGGCCCACAGTTCAACGCCGTAGGTGGTTCCCTGCATCAGATTTCCCCAATGCAATGGTAGCAGCTGAGTGGCCGAGGCCAATTCAACCGTTCTCAGATCATCGTAGACGTTATAGGAGCCGGTGACCGAAAGCGTCAGCGTTGACGAGGCGTGGCCGCGCCAACCAATCTCATAGGCGGTGAGACGCTCTGATTGAAAATTTGGATTGCCGATCAGGTACACGAGCGTTCCGAGTTTTTCCACCACCTCATCGTCGAATGGCGTCGGCGAGCGAATTGCCCGCGAGCCGGCAGCCCACAGCAGCATGGCGGCGCTGGGCTGATAGGCCAGCCGCAGGTCAGGCAGCAACGTCCAGCCCGAAAACGGATCATCCTCGGCCTTGATTCCAGCCGTCAGGCTCAACGCCGGGGCAAGCGCGATAGTGTCCTGTGCAAACAGGTCAGCGAGCGTGAGCGAGTGGTTGGGCGGTTCGAACAGCAGCGTAGCGGTATTGGTGATGCCGTAGACATTCACGCGCTCTCCGGCGCCCCAGACGATTCTCTGGGCGGTTCCGGCATTGATGCTCTGCTGAAATTCCAGATCGTAGGTATTGAGTACAAAGGCGCCATTGCCTGCCGGTCCGAAGCGCTCGGTCTGGTCGTAGTAGGCCTGCAGCTGCAGCTCGGAGCGATCGCTTTGGTGATTCCAGCGCGTGAGCACGTTGGCCCCCGACACCAGTCCGTCGAATTGATCCAACTGCTGCTCGGCGGCCCGGTAGACATCGCCCTGCACGGTGAATCTGTCGCCGGCGAGACTGCGATCGATGCGAAAGCCGCCCTGTACCTTGCTCCAGGCGTCCTCGGCGCTGGCATCGCCGGGCAGCCGCTCCGGTCCATCATGAAACCCTGTGCCGTAAAAGCGATATGCGGTACTGTCATCGATGGCGCCGCCGTAGCGCGCGCTCAGGTCCTGCGTCAGATTGCCGGCTCCCGCATCGACCAGGCCGCCCGCTGTGTCCTGCGCCGGGCGCGTGACAATGTTGATCACGCCATTTACCGCATTGGCTCCCCACAACGTCGCGCCGGGCCCGCTGATGACTTCGATGCGATCAATGTCCTGCATCATCACTTGCAGGGCATCGACGTACACGCCGGAGTACAGCGGCGAGTACACGCTGCGACCGTCGATCAATATGAGGATCTTGTTGGCAAAGTTCTGATCGGCCGGGTTGCCGCCCAGTCCGCGCGCTGCGATAACAAAGTTGCTGGCGCTGAGCTGCGTAACCAGCAAATTGGGTGCAAGCCGCAGTGCTTCAGGGATGCTGCTGGCACCGGAGCGGACGATCTGATCGTGGCTGATCACGTAGATGGCGGCGGCCGCGCTACTCAGGGGCTCGGCGGTCTTGGATACCGAAGTTACCTCAACGCGTGACAGCTCTTCGAGCGACAGACCACTCAGGGTCTCAATCGAATCCGCTGCCTGCGCGCCGTTGCCAGCCAGAGCGATCAGCAGTGAGGCGATCGCGGCCAACGCTGCGGCCGGGCGCGAAGCCCGCGCGCCGCATCTTGTGCTTCCCATATTCTCCCCAAGCACGACTTTCGAATCGGAACAGTTGAGACCGAGCTCAAGCCTCGCTGCTCATTTGTAAATAATCAACTTCGTCGTTCACATCTACGAGCGCAAAAAATGGGAATTCCACGCCATGTAGGACATCGTGATTCGCGCACGCGCAAATCTCCTACACACGTACGCCAAACTGGCTCCCGGGGCCGCGCTAGCTGAAGCGCTCGCGGATCGCAAGCGGCCAGCTGGCGCGGCCCTGAGAAAAGAATTCCTTACTTGGTGATGCCGGCGGCGGCGGCGATCTGGTTGATCTTACTCAGATGCATTTGAATGGTCGGCAAGGTGGCGCTCGCAAACTGCTGTGCCGAGGCGTTCTTGCCGGAGTCAATTTCCTTCTGGAATAGCGCTACGGTCTGTTCGTGCGCCTTGATCTGATTCTTTATATAGGACTTGTCGAATGAGTCGCCGGACTTCATCTTGAGTTCCTTGGCGGACGCCTGCTGCACAACGCTCGGGCTGGTGGGCAGCTTGATGCCTTGCGCGGCGGCCAGGGTTTTCAACTTCTCGTTCGCCGCGCTGTGGTCTTTGACCATCATCGCCCCGAAGTCCTTGACTGCCTGGCTGGAACCTTTCTCCCGTGCCAGATTCCCGGCGGTGACTTCTGCCATGCCGCCTTCGGCGGCATGCTTGAAAAACGACGCATCGTTGTTGCTGTCCATGCTCAATGCCAGCACCGGTACGGACAACAACAGCACTGCCACCACGTATTTCATACTGCGATCCTCGATGGGGGGAAGAGCCAGACGCAGTGTGAGAGCCGGGCACGGGAACACGAAGTCGCCTTTTGCACCATCGCGAGTAGGACAAACTCGGCAAAGAGGCGTTAACTTTGCCTAGGCAACAGCGGGCCGGCCGGCCGCGGCAGATTCAGGGCAATTTCTGGCGCAACGAGCTGCTGCCGATCAGACCCAGGATGCCGACAACGATCAGATAGATCGCGACGATGTAGTTCAGCAGCTGCGGCATCGCCAGAATCAGGATACCGGCGATGAGCGCGGCGATCGGGCCGATCGTGACGTGCATATTCATGATGGACCTCTGCGGTGATCAATGGACGAGGGTACCATCCACCCCCGGCGTGTAGCGAGGACTTGCCGTAGGCGGGAGCCGCGCGGATTATTGGCATTCCCGGGAGCTGCTGGAGCCGGCAGAGGCATGAATACGAATATTCCGGACGAACTGCTGAGCGCCTACGTCGATGGCGAACTCGACGGCACGCAACGCGCCCGAATCGAACAGGCGATCGCTCTCGACGCCCGGCTGGCGCAGCGCGTAGCGCGGCAGCGGGCATTGCGCGCGCCGCTGCGCCCACCCCTGCCCCAGCGCCTGGTGAATGCCGCCAGACTTTCCGCCCCCAGCGGCCCGGCACAGATCATTGATCTGGCACGCGTTCGGGCCGCACGCGCGCGGCGGCCCGAAAAGCTGCGTGCGCGGCTGCCGCGCCGCACCGCTATCGCGCTGGCTGGCTGTCTGCTGGTGGGCCTGGGTGCCGGACTGCTGATCGAGAGCCTGATCACCGGCACGGGCCCAACCGAATACCGAAACGGATCGCTGCTGGCCAGCGGCTCGCTCGACAGCGCCTTGAACGATGCGCTCGCCGGCGCGCCCGCGGGTTCGGGTGCGGTGCGTATCGGCCTGACCTTTCGCGCCCGAACCGGCAGCATTTGCCGCACCTTCGCCGTCGAAACCGGCCACGCGCTGGCTGGACTGGCCTGCAGGCAGCAACAGCACTGGCGTATTCTGACCGTGATCGCCGCGGACACGGCCAGCGTGCCGGGCAGCGCCCCGTCACGCCGCACCGCCGTCCCGGCCCTGCCGGCGCCGCTATCCCAGGCGGTCGAACAGCAGATCAGCGGCGAGCCGCTGGATGCCGCCGCCGAGGCCAAGGCGCGGCGCGGCGGTTGGCGCTAGCGCACGCGCCAGATAAGCAGCAGCGCTGCCAGCGCCAGCAGTCCGGTCGGCACCCATGCCAGCAGCAGCGGGTTCAGGTCGAACACCAGGGTGCCGCTCTCAACCAGTCGCTGCAAAAAAAAGTACAGCACGCCCAGCGCAAACCCGAGGGTGGTACGCGCGCTCAAAGAACTCGAGCGCATTGCACCGAATCCAAACGGCAGCGCAAACAGCAGCGCCGCCAGGATGCCGGCGGTGCGCGCCAGACGCGACCAGAACGCAAACACGTACTGCTTGGCGTCGAGGTTGTTGTTGTGCAGGTAGCGAATCGCGCTGTACAAGGTGCTCAACGCCAGCTCGCCGGGGTCGCTCACGGCAAGTTGCAGCAGATCCGCGCCGGCGACGGTATGCAGAATCCGTCGCGAGGATTGCAGGCTGGTCACCGTGTCCTCGGTGAAGCGCGACTCCGCATAGTTCTGCAGTTGCCAGGCCTGGCCGCCGGCGGCGGTGGCGTGTTCGGCGTGGCCGATCGCGGCCACGCGATTGTCGCCCTTGAGATCGAAGATCAACATGCCGCCGAATTGCGCCAGGCTCGACCTGCCCTGGACGTTCAAAATGGTGTCGCCGTCCCGGATCCATGCGCCGCCCGCACCGGCGAAGCTGATATTGGCGTATTTGGCAAACGCCTTGCGTTCGTCCGCCAGCTGCCCGAGCGGCTGGGCCAGAAACTCCCCGATCAGCAGTGACACACCGATCAGCAGGGCGGCACTGATCAGCGCCGAGGCGCTCAGACGCAGCTTCGACATGCCCGAGGCGCGCATGACGGTCAGTTCATGGCTGCGCGCCAGCACGCCGAAGCCGAACAAAGCCCCGACCAGCGCACCGGCCGGAAATGACTCGAGCGCGAACTGCGGCAGCGACATGGCCGAATAAGCCAGCGCGTCGAGCATGCCGTAGTGCCCGACGCCGACATCGCTCTGCTCGCCGATGAACACGAACAGCATGCCGAGCACCAGCAGCACGGCCATGACCAGCGCAATGGCCGACAGCAGAGTCCAGGCGATATAGCGATCCAGCAGCGTCACGTTGGTGTTCCGCGTGCGCGCCACATGCGGCGCAATTTCGGCAACGCTATCGCCGTCACGCTGGCACTCAGGAACAATGCATGCACCCACCATAACCCAAGCTTCGGCGCAATCTTGCCGTGCTCGAGCCAGGTGCGGGCCGCGAGTGCCAGATTGGAGTACAGGGCGAACACCAGCACCGCGATCCAGACGTGTGCGTAACGCCCCTGCCGCGGACGAAGGCGGCCCAGCGGTACCGCCAGCACCGTGAGCACCAGGGTCATGATCGGCAATCCCAGGCGCCACTGCAGTTCCGCGCGCAGCTTCGGATTGTCGCTCGCGAACAGCTGCGCGGTACTGAGTTCGTCCACACGCTGCACTCGATGGCCGCTGTCGGGGGTGCGGATCGGAATCAGCTGCTGGTCGAAACTCATGATGCGGTAGCGATTGCCGCCGGGAACGCCCTCCAGCCGCTGGCCATCGTAGAGCGTGATGGTTTCGCTCTGGCCGTCGCTCGACAGGGCATAGTGTGCCCGGCGCGCCACGGTGGTCTCGACGGTGGGACCATTGCTGCGCTTGACGAACACGCCGGCCAGATCGCCATTGGCATCGGCGGTGCGCGCATACACGACGATGCGGCCACCGGCAAAGCTGCGAAAATTGCCCGGCGCCAGGGGCGCCGTGACGGCGGCCCTGAGCGCCTCTTCGCGCATGGTTGCCTCGGCCGCGGCAGCGCGCGGCGCAAGCTCGAAATTGAGCAACAGTATCAGCGCCGTCACCGGCAGCGCCAGCAGCCACACCGCTGTCGCCACCCGGGCGACGCCGACGCCGCAAGCCTGTGCCGCGGCCATCTCACTGTCGTGATAAAGCCGCCCGAAAGCCAGCACGATACCCAGCAGCAATCCAATCGGCAGCAGGATGGCCACGTTCTGCGCCGCGCCCAGCGCGATCAGCTCGAACACGAAGCCGCTCTGGTACTGCAGCTGAGCTGCGCGCGCGAGCACCGTGCCAACCTGATTCACAAACAGGATGGCAAACAACACGACCGTCACGCCGAAGAAGTTGACAGTCATTTCTCTGAGCATATAGCGCTGCAGAATTCGCAACAGGCCCTCATCTGAAGCTTGGCTTCGGCTACACTTCCGGGCGACCATCGCCGGTAGCGGCCGCTAAGTTATACGAATATTTCGCGGGCAAACAAGGATTAACACGATGCGATTCGAAGCATTTAGTCGCAAAGCCGCCCAGCAACGCTGTGACTGCCTGGTTATTGGGGTGTTCGAGCGCGCCGAACTCGGCCCCGAGGCGCTGGCTGTGGATCGTGCCATGCGCGGGCGCGTGCGCGCCCTGCTCGCCCGCGGCGACTTCTCCGGACGTGCCGGAGAGTCGTTGCTGATCGCCGAGCCCGGCGCGCTACGCAGCGCGCGGCTGCTGCTGGTGGGTCTGGGCAGCAAGGCACAATTCAGCCGCCGCGCCTGGCGGCGCGGGCTTGCCAGTGCCATTGCCGCGCTGGCCCGCACCCGCATCGTCTCGGCCGCGCTGGCGCTCGAGCGGCCTGCCGCGCGTGAGCTGGACGATTACTACTTTGGTCGCGCAACTGCCGAGCTCACCGGCAGCAGCCTCTACCGCATCAACGATCTGAAATCGGCGCGCAAACCGCGGCCGCCGGCTCTGTCGCGGGTACTGACCGGACCGGTGGAGGCCGCCGCGCTGGGCGCCGTGCGCCGCGGACTGGCCGCCGGTGCGGCCTTGATTGACAGCTCCCGTCTGCTGCGCAATCTGGGCAATCTGCCGGCCAACGTCTGCACGCCGCGCTATCTGGCGGCGCAGGCGCGCGAGCTGCAGCGCAGCTACCGCCGGCGCCTGCGGGTGCGCATCTTCGATGAGGCCGGCATCCGGCGCCTGAAGATGGGCTGCTTGCTGGCCGTGACGCGCGGCAGTGCCGAGCCGCCGCGATTTATCGTGCTCGAGTACCGCGGTGCACGCCGCGGCCGCGCGCCCCTGGTACTGGTCGGCAAAGGCGTGACCTTCGACACCGGTGGCATCTCATTGAAGGATCCGCCGGCCATGGATGAGATGAAGTTCGACATGTGCGGAGCGGCAACGGTTCTGGCGGCCATCGATTATGCCGCGCGCGCCGAGCTCAAGATCAATCTGGTCGGGCTGGTGGCTGCGTGCGAGAACATGCCCGGTGGCCGCGCCATCAAACCTGGCGATATCGTCACCAGCGCTTCCGGCCAGACGGTGGAGATACTCAATACCGATGCCGAGGGGCGTTTGATACTGTCCGATGCGCTCAATTACGCGCGCCGTTACGAGCCCGAAGCGGTGGTTGATTTCGCAACCCTGACCGGCGCCTGCGTGGTGGCCCTGGGCAATCATTTCAGCGGCGTCATGGCCAATGACGATGCGCTCGCGCGCGAGTTGGTTGAGGCCGGCGCGCGCACCGACGATCGCGCCTGGCAGCTGCCGCTTACCGAGGAGTACGGCGAGCAGCTGCGCAGCAACTTTGCCGACATGGCCAATGTTGCCGGTCGCGAGGGCGGCGCCATCACCGCGGCCGCATTTCTCGGCAAGTTCACCCAGGGCCTCAAGTGGGCACACATGGACATTGCCGGCACCGCGTGGACCTCTGGCCTGGCGAAGGGGGCCACCGGCCGACCGATATCGCTGGTCGGGGATTTCCTGAGCCGCCGCGCTGGCCTCTGAGCCCGTTGATGACGGCTACCCAGCGCGTGGATTTCTACGTCCTGACCGGTACCGAGGAGCGCACCCGCTTCAAGCTCGCCTGCCGGATTGCCGAGCAGGCATACCTGGGCGGCAAGCGGATATTTGTCTGGCTCGATGAACCGCAGTCCCTGGAGCGTTTCGATGAGCTGCTCTGGAGCTTCGCCGATCGCAGCTTCGTGCCTCACGAGCTGTTTACCGATGCGAAACAGTGGCAGGACACGCCGGTGCTGCTGAGCTGCGACGCCCAGCCGCAGCAATCCTACGACGTGCTGGTGAATCTGGGCGCTGCGATTCCGGCCGCGGCCGCTCACGCCGCTCGCGTCACGGAATTCATCGATGCCGACGAGCAGCGGCGCCGCGCCGGTCGCAACCGCTTCCGGCAATACCGCGATCGCGGCCTGGCGCCCGAGACCCGCAACATCGCCGCCGAGGATGCGCCTTTGCCGCCCTGAGCGGTTGAGCACGCACACAGCCCGAATGGACAAGGTCTACTCACCGGCCGAAATCGAACAGCGCCTGTACCAGCGCTGGGAGGCTGCGGGCTATTTTGCACCGCGGCCCGCCGAACACAGCTTTGCCATCGTGATCCCGCCGCCGAACGTGACCGGAACGCTGCACATGGGACACGCCTTCCAGGACACAATCATGGATGCGCTCACGCGCATGCATCGCATGCGCGGCGCCGCCACGCTCTGGCAGCCCGGCACCGATCACGCCGGCATCGCCACACAGATGGTGGTGGAGCGGCAGATCAATGCCGCCGGCCAGCGGCGCACGGACATGACGCGCGAGGCTTTCATCGAGCGCGTCTGGGCGTGGAAGGAACTCTCGGGCGGCACCATCTCCCAGCAGCTGCGTCGGCTCGGCGCCTCGGTCGATTGGTCGCGCGAGCGCTTCACCATGGACCCGCAGTTGTCGCGATCGGTGATCGAAGCCTTCGTGCGCCTGCACGAGCAGGGCCTGATCTATCGCGGCCAGCGACTGGTCAACTGGGATCCGGTGCTGCGCACCGCGCTGTCGGATCTGGAGGTGCTGTCAGAGGAAGAGGATGGACAGCTGTGGTATCTGCGCTATCCCTTGAGCGATGGCGATGGCTACATCGTCGTCGCCACCACGCGTCCGGAAACCCTGCTCGGCGACGCTGCCGTGGCCGTGAACCCCGACGATGAGCGCTATCGGCATCTGATCGGCCGGCGCGTCAAACTGCCGTTTAGCGGGCGCGAAATTCCGATCATCGCCGACAGCTACGTGGATCCCGCGTTCGGCAGCGGCAGCGTGAAGATCACGCCCGCGCATGACTTCAATGACTACGCCATAGGCCAGCGCCACGGCCTGCCCCTGATCAACATATTCACGCCCGACGCGCGCCTGAACGAGCTTGCGCCCGTGCATCTGCGCGGTCTGGACCGATTCGAGGCCCGAGCCCGGATGGTCGAGGAACTGCAGCAGCGCGGACTCATCGACCGTATCGAGCCACACAAACTCATGATCCCGCAGCGGCGATCGCAGCGGCGCGGTGATCGAGCCCTACCTCACCGACCAGTGGTACGTGCGCATCGCGCCGCTGGCCGCGGAGGCCACGGCCGCGGTCGAGATCCGGACGCGTGCGCTTCATGCCCGCGAACTGGGACAAGACTTATTACCAATGGATGCGCAACATCCAGGACTGGTGCATCAGCCGCCAGCTCTGGTGGGGTCATCGCATCCCGGCGTGGTACGACGAACAGGGCGGTATCTTTGTGGCGCGCAGCGAAGCCGAGGCCGGCGCCGCCGCACGCGCGCACCACGGCCGCGAGGTCGCGCTGCGACAGGACGAGGACGTGCTCGACACCTGGTTTTCCTCGGCGCTCTGGCCGTTCTCCACCTTGGGCTGGCCCGAACAGACTCCAGAGCTGACGCGCTTCTATCCCACCAACGTGCTGGTGACCGGCTTCGATATTATTTTCTTCTGGGTTGCACGCATGATCATGTTCGGGCTGAAGTTCATGGGCGACGTGCCGTTTCGCGAGGTCATACGTGCACGGACTGATTCTCGATGCCGAAGGGCAGAAGATGTCCAAGTCCAAGGGCAACGTCTCGATCCGCTCGACATCATTGATGGCATCGAGCTGCCCGCGCTGCTGGCCAAGCGCACCAGCGGACTGATGCAGCCGCATCTGGCAGCCGGCATCGAGAAGGCCACGCGCAAGCAATATCCCGAAGGGATTCCCGCGCATGGCACCGATGCGTTGCGATTCACATTTGCCGCGCTGGCCACGCAGAGCCGTGATATCCGATTCGATCTGGCACGCGTGGCGGGAAATCGCAACTTCTGCAACAAACTGTGGAATGCGGCGCGCTTCGTGCTGCGCGCTTCGAAGCCTATGAGGGCGAAATCCCGGCGCCTGCAGCCCGCGGCCGACACGGTCAGCCGAGCGCTGGATCCGCTCGCGCCTGGGCGCGACGATCACCGCGGTCGACGAGGCATTTCGCGACTATCGCTTCGATTTCGCCGCCACCGCGCTCTATGAATTCACCTGGCACGAGCTCTGTGACTGGTACCTCGAGATCGTCAAGCCGGTGCTGGCGGCGCCGGAGACGCCGCGCGGCTCTCGCGGCCTCGCGCGTACATTGCTGACGGTGCTCGAAACGCTGCTGCGGCGCTGCATCCGCTGATGCCGTTCATCACCGAGGAGATCTGGCTGCGGGTGGCGCCGCTGGCGGGTGTCGCCGGCCGACAGCATCATGCTCGCGCCTTGGCCGCGCGCCGAGCGATTTCCCGCCCGATCCGCAAGCCGAAGCCGAGCTGCGAGTGGGTCAGCAGGCGGTGCTCGGCGTGCGCCAGATCCGCGGCGAGATGGACATCGCCCGTCGCGCCGCCTGCCGCTGCTGCTGCAGCATGCCGGCGAGCGAGGAACTGGCGCGCCGCAGCGCCACGAGCCGCTGCTGAGCATCTGGCGGACCTGGCAAGCCTGCGGACGCTGGACGCGCGCGAGCTGCCGCCGCCGGCCGCCGCCGCCTTGGTCGGGCGAGCTGACGCTGCTGGTGCCGATGGCCGGGCTGATCGAGCCGCGCCAGGAACTGCAGCGGCTGCGACGAAGCGCGCTGCAGAAGAACGAGCAGGAACTGGCCAGGGCGCGCGCCAAGCTCGCCAACGATCAACTTCGTGCGCAACGCGCCGCCGGAGGTCGTCGCGCAGGAGCGCGAGCGGCTGGCACGATTTCGAGCGCAGCGCGCGCATGCGCGCCAGGCGACAGGTCGCGCCATGCGCAGGCTGAGGTCACGGCGCACTGCATGCTACCTGCTCGGACGGATGAGCAGCCTCGACGCCACGCTCGGCGGCCATCGAGCGCGTGATCCTCGGCAAGAGCTCGCAGGTGCGCCTGTGCCTGGCCTGTCTGCTGGCGCGCGGGCACCTGTTGATCGAGGACGTTCCCGGCGTCGGCAAGACCACGCTGGCGCATACGCTGGCGCGCGTGCTCGGACTGGAGTGGGCACGGCTGCAATTCACCAGCGACATGCTGCCGGCGGACATCGTCGGGGTGTCGATCTTCGACCGCAGCACGCAGCAAGTTTCAGTTTCGCCGCGGGCCGGTATTCACGCAGCTGCTGCTGGCCGATGAGATCAACCGCGCGAGCCCCAAGGCACAAAGTGCGCTGCTGGAAGCCATGGAGGAGCGTCAGGTCAGCATCGACGGCGTCACCTACGCACTGCCCGAGCCGTTTTTCGTGGTGGCGACGCAGAACCCGCATGAGCAGATCGGTACCTACGGGCTGCCCGAATCGCAGCTCGATCGCTTCCTGATGCGCGTGAGCCTGGGTTACCCCGATGCCGGCCTCCGAGCGGCGGGTGCTGTTGCAGGGCGAGCGCGCGAGCTGCTGCAGGACACCC
Source organism: uncultured Gammaproteobacteria bacterium (assembly GCA_963735775.1). GTDB lineage: Bacteria > Pseudomonadota > Gammaproteobacteria > Steroidobacterales > Steroidobacteraceae > FEN-1191. The sequence goes on from CAVTMG010000003.1 coordinate 101,985, forward strand.
CGGCGTGCTCGGTCCGGCCGAGGTGTTATGCTGCAGCGCGAAGCGCGCGCCGTGCACGTCTCGGCTCCGCTGCTGGATTACCTGCAGGCGCTGGTGGCGCGCACGCGCACGCAGTTCGCGCTCGGATTGTCGCCGCGCGCCGCCCAGGGGCTATTGCGCGCCTCGCAGGCCTGGGCCTTGATCGAGGGCGAGGCGGCGGTGCTCCCCGAGCACGTTCAGACCGTGCTGCCAGCGATCGCGGCCCATCGCCTGGTAGGACACGAGGGAGATGCCGCCGAGCGCGGCAGCGAGCTGGCCGATGCCCTCATCCGCGCCATCCCGGTCCCGCTTTAAGCCGCGCGCCCGGCTCGAACGCGCCGTTTCCGGCTGGGCGCGCTCGCGACAGGGCGAAGACCGGGCGCCGCTGATTCTGCGGTCGCGCCGCATCTACATACTGCCGACGAAAACCGGGCTAATCGCCGCGGCGCTGTTGTTCGTGATGCTGCTGGCCGGCTTGAACTACGTAAACAATCTGGCATTGCTGCTGTCGTTTATGCTCACTGGCCTTTCATTGGTGTCGATGTACGAATGCCATCGCACTTTGAGCGGCCTGGAGATCAGCAGTGCGCAGGCCGAATCGACTTTTGCCCACAGCCAGGGTGAGCTGCTGCTGCGGCTTTCGAAAATTCAGCGGGCTTCCGGCGCGCCTCGCTGCGGCTGCGCGTCAGCGGCGTAGAGCCGCGGTTTTTCGAGCTCGCGCCGCGCAGCGCCGGTATCCTGCGCGCGCGCTACCAGGGGCTGGCGCGCGGTCGCCAACGCATCGACCGGCTGCACCTGTCGAGCAACGCACCGCTGGGATTATTTCGCGCCTGGACGTGGCTGCATCTGCCCCTGGATACACTGATCTATCCGGCGCCGGTGCGCGTGCGGGCATTGCCGGCGCCGCTGGGACTGCCGCGCCGCAACGAGCGTGAGCGGCGATTGAGCGGCGATGAGGAGTGGGGCTGGTTACGCAGCTTCCGCGACAGCGATCCGCTGCGCAGCGTGGCCTGGAAGGCCTACGCGCGCGGCGCGCCGCTGCATGGTGGCTCACTACGACGCGCCAGCCGGCGCCCAGCGTCTGCTGAGCCTGCAGCCGCTGCGCGACTTGCCGATCGAGCGTGCACTCTCACAGCTGGCCGACTGGGTACTCGAGTGCGAGCGCCGCGGCGAGAGCTATGCGCTGGAGCTTGGGAATTGCGTGCTTCCCGCCGGCCACGGGTTGGCGCAGCGGCGACGCTGCCTGGAAGCCCTGGCGCTGTACCAAAAGACATGAGCGAACTCACGGTTCAGAGCGCCAACATCGCCACCCCGGCTTCACCCAGCGCTGGGTGCTCGCGGGACTGATCGGGGCGGTGCTTCTCAATGCCGGTCACACGGCCCTGTGGTGTTTGCCGGTGGCGGTGGGCGCCGCTGCCTGGCGGGTCTGGGCGGCACAACACGCCTCGCGGCTCATGGGACGCAGCCTGCGTCTGGGTGTTGCCGTGGTGCTCACGCTGGCAGTACTGCTGAGCTTTCGTACATTCAATGGCGTGGACGCGGGTGCAAGCCTGCTGGTAGCCATGGCGGCGCTGAAGCTCATGGAAACCCGGCGCCAGCGCGACTGGCAGATCGTCCTCGGCGCTGCGCTGTTTCTGCTGCTGGCCGCCTGTCTGGATGCGCAGTCGCTGTGGCGCATGCCCCTGTACGCCGGGGAATTGTGGCTGTTGTGTACGGCGATGTATGCGCTCGGTGCGGGCTCCCACGTGCCGGCTGCCACCGCGCTGGCGCGCAACTCGGGGCGCGGCCTGCTGTTGGCGCTGCCGTTCGCAATCTTGCTGTTCCTGTGCTTTCCGCGTCTCTCGGGCTCATTCTGGTCGGTGCCGCGGGAGGACAAGGCCGTGACGGGATTGGGCGAGGAGATGAGTCCGGGCAGCATCTCGGAGTTGTCCAATCCGACGAACCAGCGTTGCGCGTGCGTTTTGACGGTCCATTGCCGCCGCTGGCGGAGCGTTACTGGCGCGGGCCGGTACTGCACGAGTTCGATGGCTACACCTGGCATCGCACGCCGAGAAATTAGGGCCGCCCGCCAGCCACGCAGTTCCTGGGGCACGGCTACTCCTACGAGGTCACGCTCGAGCCCAACACGCACGGCGTACTGATTGCGCTGGAGCTGCCCCGGGGGATTCCGACAGAGCCGCCGGCGTATGTGACTTACGACTCGCAGCTCATGAGCTCGAGACCTCGCGGACGGAGCTGCAATTATCGACTCGAATCCTATCCCCAGCATCGTTCGCTGCGACGGCGCTGGATCCGAAGGTGCGCGCCATGGATCTCGCGCTGCCGCGCGGGCGCAATCCGCGCAGCCTTGCGCTCGCGCACAATCTGCGCGACGCGGCCAACGATGATCGCGCCTACGTCAGGGCGGTGCTCGACTACCTGGAGCCGGTGGCTATGCGTACACGCCTGACGCCGCCTCGGCTCAGTGCCAATTCGATCGACGATCTGCTGTTCAATACGCACGAAGGCTTTTGCGGCCACTATGCCTCGGCGTTTGCGACGCTGATGCGCGCCGGCGGTATTCCGGCGCGCGTGGTGACCGGCTATCTCGGTGGCGAATGGAATCGCTTTGGCGACTACCTGCTGATCCGTCAGTCCGCGGCGCACGCCTGGGCCGAGGTGTGGCTGGAGGGCAGGGCTGGGTGCGCGTCGACCCGACGGCCGTCGTCGCCCCCGATCGGCTCACTCGCGATCTCGACGACGTGCTGGCAGCGGCTGGCGAAGCGCGTGGCCTCGGCGCCCTGCCCTGGCTGGCGGCGACCGTGCAGGCCTGGCAGAGCATCAATGCCTGGTGGCAGGATAAGGTCATCTATTTCAACTTCAGCAAGCAGTTGCAATTGCTCGGCGTCTTGGGCTTGAAGGAGCATGACCTCGAGAGCCTGGTGGCGCTGCTGGCGGCCGGCGTAACACTTTGGTTGTCATTGCTGGCGTGGCACGGCCGCCAGCGCGCGGCCGCTCGCACGTACGATGCCCTGGGCCGCAGCTGGCGCGTGCTGGAGCTGGCGCTGGCTCGCAGCACCACGGCCCGGGCTGCCTATGAGGGGCCCATTGCCTACAGCGAGCGCGTGGCGAGCGAACGTCCCGATCTCGCCGCCACGCTCAGACCTCTGGCGCGGCATTACGCGCGACTGCGCTACGGGCCTCGGGGAACCCTGGCCCAGGTACAACGCTTCCGCCGCGCGGTGCGATTTTTCACGGCGCGGCTGCGCCGCCGCTGAGTCCGGCGCGTTCGCCGCCGGGGACGCGCGACAGCAACCACGCGCCGAGCACGAAAAACAGCGTCAGCGCCAGTATCGACAGACGCTGATTGCCGGTCACGATGGCCACCACGCCCATGACCAGCGGACCCAGTACCGCGGCGAACTTGGCCAGCATGTTGTAGAACCCGAAGTACTCGCCGGCGCGTTCCGGCGGTATCAAAGTCGCGAAATACGAGCGCGACAAGGCCTGCACCCCGCCCTGCACGGTTCCAAAAACGCCCGCCAGCACGTAGAACTGCCACTCCGAACGCATGAAGTAGGCATAGACGCAAACGGCCACGAACACCGCCAGTCCGATGTAGATCGCGCGCTTGGTACCGATGCGGTCACCGAGCCGGCCGAACAGCAACGCGAACGGAAAGGCAATGAATTGCACCAGTAGCAGCGCCTGGATCAGGGTCGCGGTGGAAAAGCCAAGTTTACTGCCGAAGTCCGTGGCCATGATCTGCACGGTGGAAATGCCGTCGATGTACAGCCAGTAGGCAAACAGGAAATTCAGCACCGGTTTGTCGCGCAGTACGCTGCGGATTGTGGCCCACAACTCGCGCCAGCCGGCCGCGGCATTGGTCGCCGGCGCTTCGCCGACGTATCGATACAAGGGCAGCGTGAACACGACCCACCACACCGCCACGTCGAGAAACGCGACCCGGGTCGCTGCCACCCAGTCCGCAAGGTGAAACCAGTGCGGATGCAGCACCATCTGCACGTTGAACAGAAACAACACACCGCCGCCCAGATAGCCGAGCGCGAACCCGAGCGCCGAGACCCGATTGCTTTCGCGCGGCGTGGCGACCTGCACGATCAGGGCATCCTGAAACGAGGAGCCGGCCCAGAAGCCTATGGAAGCCAGGCCGAACACCAACAGCGCCAGGATCCAGTGTCCGGCCGATATCGGCACCAGCACTGCGGTCGCCAGTGCACCGAGCGCGGTGCACCAGCCGAACCAGCGCCGCTTGTGTCCGTGCTGGTCGGCCAGCGCGCCCAGCCACGGCGCCAGCAGCATGACGACGAAGCTGGCCGCGGAATTGGTCAATCCGAGATAAAACGTCGAACTCGTGCCCGGCAGCGCCGCGGCCCAATATTTGTCGAAGAAAATTGGAAACAGCCCGACCAGCACCGTGGTGATGAAGGCATGGTTGGCCCACGCCGTCAGCGCCCAGGCCCATTGCGCGGCGCGTTTCGCGGTCACAGCCAGCTCCTCATTCACCCTGATGATCGCGCGTGGCGTGAAACTGGATGTCCGGCCAGCGCTCCTGTGTCAGCTGCAGATTCACCCGCGAACTCGCCAGGTATACCAGCTCACCATCGTGATCGAGCGCCAGGTGATCGAATGCGCGCACCCGAAATTCCTCCAGCTTGCGCACATCCTGCGCCGTAACCCAGCGCGCAGTGTGCACCGCAATGTTCTCGAACACGCATTGCACACCGTACTCGTCCTGCAGCCTGAAGGCGACTACTTCGAACTGCAGCTGCCCGACCGCCCCCAGGATCAGATCGGCATTGCGCAATGGCCGGAACAATTGCGTTGCGCCTTCCTCGCACAGTTGATCCAGTCCCTTGCCCAGTGCCTTCATGCGCAGCGGATCCTTGAGCACCGCGCGGCGGAAGATCTCGGGCGCGAAGTTGGGTACGCCGGTGAAGTGCAGCAACTCACCTTCGCTGAAACTGTCACCGATGTTTATGGTGCCGTGGTTGTGCAGGCCGATGATGTCGCCGGCGTAAGCCTCCTCGGCCTGCGAGCGGTCGGCAGCCATGAACGTCAAGGCATCCGCGATCTTCATCTCCTTGTTCAAACGCACGTGCCGCACGCGCATGCCGCGCTGGTAGCGCCCGGAGCACACTCGCAGGAAGGCGATGCGGTCGCGATGGCCGGGATCCATGTTGGCCTGGATCTTGAACACGAAGCCGGTGAGCTTGGTTTCGCCGGCCTCGACGGTGCGTTCGCGGCAGGTGCGCGCCAGCGGTCCGGGCGATTCGCCGACAAACGCCCGCAATAGTTCCTCGACCCCGAAATTGCTGATAGCGGAACCGAAAAACACCGGGCTCTGACGGCCGGCGCGATAGGCGTCGCGGTCGAATGGCTCGCTCGCCCCGCGCACCAGTTCGATCTCGGCGGTGAACGCGTCGAGCTGCTCGCCGAGCAGCTCGCGCGCATCGGCCGAACGCAATCCTTCGATGACCCGGTTGTCGCCGACCCGGCCGCGTTCGCCCGCTTCGTAGACGTAAATGCGATCCTCCAGCAGGTGATAGATACCCTTGAGCTCCCGCCCCATGCCGATGGGCCAGGTCACCGGCGCGGTCTTGATCTTCAACACGCGCTCGATCTCATCGAGCAGCTCGATCGGCGGGCGGCCATCGCGATCGAGTTTGTTTATGAATGTCATGATCGGCGTATCGCGCAGCCGGCAGACTTCCATGAGCTTGACCGTGCGCTCCTCCACGCCCTTGCCGCAGTCGATCACCATCAGCGCCGAATCCACCGCCGTCAACGTGCGGTAGGTGTCTTCCGAGAAATCCTCGTGCCCGGGTGTATCGAGCAGATTGACGACGTAGTCGCGATAGGGGAACTGCATGACCGAGCTGGTCACGGAAATGCCGCGCTGCTGCTCGAGTCGCATCCAGTCCGAGGTCGCATGGCGCGCGGCCTTGCGGCCCTTGACCGTCCCGGCCATGGTGATGGCGCCGCCGAACAGCAGCAGCTTCTCGGTCAGCGTGGTCTTGCCGGCATCGGGGTGCGAGATGATCGCAAAAGTGCGCCGCCGCGCGATTTCCTGCTCGAGCGTAGTCATGGGGACGATGCGGCGAGGTTAGTCGATGTGCCGCTTGAGCACGATCGCATCTTCGCGCCCACCGATCGCCTGATAGTAGCCGCGCCGGATACCGATCTGGGTGAAGCCAAGAGACTGGTATAGCCGGATCGCCGAGAGGTTCGAGGGTCGAGCCTCCAGGAAAGCTTCGCTGGCACCGGCGCTAACCGCCAGCTGCATCATATGCCTGAGCAACCCGGCGCCAATGCCGCGGCAGCGATAGGCTTCCTCGACGCAGACGTTCAGCAGGTGCGCTTCCGCGGCCCCGACGCTCATGACGCCGTGGCCGATGACCACGCCGCCGATTTCCACCACCCGGCAGAAGTAATTCACGCGCAGGCAGTCGCGAAAAATCCCCTCGGTCCAGGGGAAAGCATAGGACGCACGCTCTATGCGCACGACCTCGGCGACATCCGCCTCGCGCATGCTGCGGATGTTCAGCTCCGGCAGCCCCACGGCGTCTTGTCTTACGACGGCCATAACAGTGTTGAACGCTGGCCTCGCGCGTTTAGCCCGCGGCCGCGATCGGCCGCCGCAGCCGCGCCAGCTCGGCGCGCGCAAATTTCAGATCGAGCCAGGCCTTGCGCTTCTCGCCGGGACTGCGCAACAGGTAGGCCGGATGGTAGGTAACGATCAGCGGCGTAGCGGGCGCGCCGAAGCGGTGCAGCTGTCCGCGCAGACGGCCGATGGGCGTTTCCGTCTGCAGCAGATTCTGCGCGGCGATGCGGCCCACGGCCAGGATCAGCAGCGGCTGCAGCAAATCGATCTGGCGCTGCAAGAACGGGCGGCAGCTGGCCACCTCCTCGGGTCTGGGGTCACGATTTCCCGGCGGTCGACACTTGAGTACGTTGGCGATGTAGACGCTCTCGCGCGGATTGCCCATGGCCCGCAGCATGGAATTGAGCAGCTGCCCGGCGCGACCGACGAACGGCTCACCCTGGCGATCTTCTTCGGCCCCGGGAGCCTCGCCAATGACCAGCAGCTCGGCCTGCGTATTGCCGACCCCGAACACTGTCTGCGTGCGTCCGCGGCTGAGCTCGCAGCGCGTGCAGACGCTGACCTCCGCACGCAGCGGTTGCCAGCCGCGCGCCGGCGCCGGTGCGCGCAGACGCCACACATCCACGCCCAGGGCCTCCAGATACTGTTCGCGCCGGCTCATTCAGGCCGCTCTTTGCGCCGCAGCCGCCGGCTGCGCCGCCACAGCCACACCAGTGGCGACCACAGGGCGTAGCCGCCGAATATAGCCAGCAGTACCGCCGGCGGGTCCGGTGCAACGATGATGAAACCCAATGCCACGCCCACCAGCCAGATAAAGCGCACCGGGCGCGTGAGATCGAAGCTCTTGAAGCTCGAATAGCTGAAGCGGCTGACCATGAGGGCGCCGGCCGCAGCCGTGATCGCAAAGGCCAGGATCAGTCCAGGCAAGCCCGGCGCGCGCCACTCGCTCGATCCCCACAGGAATGCTGCCACGATGGCGGCGGCTGACGGGCAAGGCAGGCCTTCGAAATAGCGCTTGTCTCCCCCGACGCGCACGTTGAACTTGGCCAGCCGCAGGGCGCAGGCCACGGCATAGAAAAAGGCCGCCAGCCAGCCAAAGCGATACCAGAGCTTGCCGTAGTCGGCGATCCTCGCGATCCCCCACTGATAGGAGACGATGGCGGGAGCCAAACCGAAGGCCACCATGTCCGCGAGGCTGTCGTATTCCTTGCCGAAGGCGGTCTCGGTGCTCGTGAGGCGCGCGACGCGCCCATCCAGTCCGTCGAAGATCATGGCGATGAACACCGCTATACCAGCACGCTCGAAGTTGCCGTCGATGGCGGCGACAATGGCGTAGAAACCGGAAAACAGGCAACCGGTAGTCAGCAGATTGGGTAGCAGGTAGATGCCGCGCGGCTGGGTCCGCGCGGGCAGGCTGTCTGGATCCATGTGGCGGCATCATAGGTCGCTTGCGGCGTAAGGCAACAGGCCTGTTAGGATCCCTGCATGCGTCTATCCCAATACCCGATCAATACCGTCAAGGAAACCCCGTCCGAGGCGGAGGTCGTCAGCCACCAACTCATGCTGCGCGCCGGCCTGATTCGCCGGCTTGCCGCCGGCATCTACAACTGGCTGCCCATGGGATTGCGCACCCTGCGCAAGGTCGAGGCCATCATTCGCCAGGAGATGAACCGCGCCGGCGCCCTGGAAGTGCTGCTCAGCGGCGGTTCAGCCCGCTGAGCTGTGGCGCGAGTCGGGCCGATGGAACGAATACGGACCGGAATTGCTACGCCTCAAGGATCGCCACGAGCGCGACTTCGTGATCGGACCGACACATGAAGAGGTCATAACCGATATCGCCCGGCAATTACTCAGGAGCTACCGTCAGTTGCCGGTTAATTTCTACCAGATACAGCTCAAATTCCGCGATGAGATAAGACCGCGTTTTGGCGTCATGCGCGGACGCGAATTCATCATGAAGGACGCCTACTCGTTCCACGCCGATGCGCACTCCTTGGCGCAGGGCTACGCCGCCATGCGCGCGGCCTACACGCGCATGTTTCAGCGCATGCAATTGAATTTTCGCGTCGTCCAGGCCGACACCGGCGCCATCGGCGGCAGCGCATCGGAAGAATTCCAGGTGCTGGCCGATTCCGGCGAGGACGCCATCGCGGTCTCCGATGGCGACGAGTTTGCCGCCAATGTCGAGCTGGCCGCGGCGTTGCCGCCGGCCCAGGCGCGGGCGGCACCGGCGGCACAGCTCGCGCGCGTGCCTACGCCCGGTGCGCGCACGATCGCCGAGCTCAGCGCGCTGCTGGGCGTACCCGCCTCGCGATGTCTCAAGACCCTGATCGTGGCGGGAAGCGATGGCGTGCCGGTGGCGCTGATCCTGCGTGGCGATCATGAGCTCAACGCCGTCAAAGCACAGCGGCTGGCGGGAGTGTTCAAGCCATTACGGATGGCGAGCGCCGCCGAGATAAAGTCGGCGTGCTCGTGCGAACCGGGCTTCATCGGCCCGCTGGGACTTGCGGGCGTGCGCATCTATGCCGATCGCGCCGCGCTGGCGGCCTCGGATTTCATCTGCGGGGCCAACGAAAAGGACCTGCACTGGACCGGCGTCAACTGGGGCCGGGATCTGCCCGAACCCCCGGGTGCGGACCTGCGCAACGTCGTGCCGGGTGACCCGAGCCCCTCGGGGAAAGGCCGTCTCAGCATTGTGCGCGGCATCGAAGTCGGCCATATCTTCCAGCTCGGCCACAAATACAGCGCGGCCATGAATGCCACGGTGCTGGATGAGGCCGGCGCGTCCGTGCAGATGCTCATGGGCTGCTATGGCATAGGTGTGACGCGCATCGTTGCCGCCGCGATCGAACAAAATCACGATGAACGCGGGATCATCTGGCCGGACCCCATTGCACCTTTTCACGTGGTGCTGGTGCCGCTCGGCATGGATAAATCGCCGCAGGTGCGGGCCGCGGCCGATGCATTGTACGAACAGTTTGGCGAGGCCGGCATCGAGGTGCTCTACGATGATCGCGACGCGCGACCCGGAGTCAAATTCGCCGACGCCGAACTGCTCGGCATCCCGCATCGCATCGTCATCGGCGAGCGCGGACTCAAGGCCGGTACGCTCGAATACCGCCATCGCCGTGCGGGGGATAGCGAGGACTTTCCACAAAATGAGGCGCTCGACTTTATCCGCTCCCGCCTGCAGCTCTAGCACAGTCTGGCTGTGCCGTGGGCTGGCTGCGCTTTGCTGCGCGCTCGCCGGAGCCGCGGCCGCCGCCTCTGCGCCCGCGCCGGCGCAACAGGATCCGGAGCTGCGGGCAGTCGTGCAACAGGCCATCGGTCAGGCTCAGTGCTTCACCGACCAGTACGATTCTGCGGTCTGGTACACGCTCATGGAGCCCAGGCTGCGGCGCTACGTCAAAGCCGATGCCGAACGGCTCGAGATCCTGCGTACCGTGTACTGCGAGACTCACCGCAGCGGCGCCTCGGTATTGCCGGCGGGTCTGGTCATGGCGGTTCTCGAGGTTGAAAGCCGCTTCGATCCGTGGGCGGTTTCCAGCGCCGGGGCGGTGGGACTCATGCAGGTCATGCCGTTCTGGCCCGAGCGGCTCGGCATGCGCCGCTATGAGCTCACGAGGGTGGCAGCCAACATCAGCATGGGCTGCGCCATCCTGCGCTACTACCTCGACAGTGAGCAGCGCGACGTGCGGCGCGCACTCGAGCGCTACAACGGCAGTATCGGCCACCGCGATTACCCGGACCGCGTGATCGTGCGCTGGACCAGCTACTGGAGCGGCGCCGACGATCTTGGACGCGCGCCGATCAAACGCTCCTGAACTGCTGCGGCAGCTGCTCGAGTGACAGTTCGAGCTCCTCGACCAAGATGTCGCTGACCTTCGCCGCCGCCGGCCCGATCCACAGCCAGGCCATGAATTCGACCAGCGCGCGGTGGCTGCCGCAAGCAATCACTTCCACGCGGCCGTCGGGCAGATTGCGAGCGTGACCGGTAATTCCAGCCGCGCGCGCGCGCTGCGCGGCGCTGGCACGATAGTAGACGCCTTGAACCCGTCCCGAAATCAGGTAGCGGCGCGCGATGGGTGGCTCAGCAGGGCCCGAGGAGGCGCTCATGCGCAATGATAGACTGCGCGCCGATGCCGCAGATACTCGTAGTCTATTACTCGCGCAATGGCAGCACCGCCGAGCTGGCGCGCCAGGCCTGCCGCGGCATCGAATCAGTGGCCGGGGCCAGCGCGATGCTGCGCACGGTGCCGGCAGTGAGCGCCAGTAGCGAGGCGGCCCCAAAGCCGGTGCCGGATGAGGGTCCGCCTTACGCCACGCTCGAGGAGCTGCGCCGCGCCGACGGCCTCATGCTCGGCAGCCCCACGCGCTTCGGCAACATGGCCGCGCCACTCAAGTATTTCATCGACTGTACCTCGGCCCTGTGGCTGGACGCGGCGCTGGCGGGCAAGCCCGGGGCGGTATTTACCGCCAGCCAGAGCATGCATGGCGGACAGGAGAGCACGCTGCTGTCGATGATGCTGCCGCTGCTACATCACGGCATGTATCTGGTCGGCCTGCCGTACAGCGAGCGCGGTCTCAACGATACGCGCAGCGGCGGCACACCCTATGGCGCCTCGCATGTGGCCGGAGTGCAGCAGGATCTTACCGAGCACGAGCGCATCCTGGCGCAGGCGCTGGGGCGGCGCGTGGCCATGCTCGCCGTCACCCTTGGGCGTCCGGGCTCAGCACCGAGCGAATGAACGGTACGGTCAGCCGGCGCTGCGCCTGCAGCGCCGCTTCGTCGATGGTGTCGAGCAGGTGATAGAGCGAGGGCAGATCGCGGCGAAAACGCCGCTGCAGGTAGAGCGCGGTTTCCTCCGGCAGTTCCAGCCCGCGCGCGTGCGCGCGCAGCCGCAGGGCCTCACGCTGTTCGGCTTCCGGCAACGGCCGCAAAGGCAGCAGTGTCGCGGCCGCAAAACGCGAGGCGAGATCGGGCAACGCGAACCGCAGCAACCGCGCTGGCTCAACCGCCGCGCCGAGCAGCGCCGCACCGCGCTCCTGTACCTCGCGGTAGAGACCGAACAGGCGTTGCTCCCAGGACAGGTCACCGGCGATGAACCCGAGATCATCAAGCGCAAGCAGGCGCACCCCCTGCCAGCCCTCCAGCACCTCCAGACCGTGTGCATGCAGCTGCGCGAGCGGCAGATACGCCGCGGTGATCCCGCTACCCTGTGCAAGTGCGCAAACCGCCTGCAGCAGATGACTTTTCCCCGCGCCGGCAGGTCCGTACAGCCAGCACGCCCCGGCGGCGGCGCCCTGGGCTATGGCGCGCAAATACGCGACCGCCTCGAGGTTAGGGCCCGGCACGAAACTTTCGAACACGGCGCGCTCGCGCAGCCGAATGGCCAGCGGCAGCTGCTGCATGCTCACGCGCGCGCCACCTCGAGCGCGCGCCAGGTGAATTCGCGCGCGTACAGAAAGCCGCTGAGCAATACCGTGGCACAGGTCAGCCACCCGAGGACGGCGACGATGCCCGGCGCCGGCAGTCCGAATCCTGCATGCGCAACCACGGCCAGCACATAGAGCAGCTGCAGCAGCGTGTTGATCTTGCTGCTGATGAAGGGACGGCCATGCAACGGTCCCCAGCCAACGCGGTAGATCATGGCGCCCACGCCGATCATCACATCCCGCGCCACCGCGACGATGGTCAGCCAGTGCGGAATCAGCCCGTACCAGGTCGCCACCAGGAACACCGCGATCAGCAACAGTTTGTCGCCGATCGGATCCAGGGTTTTGCCGAGCTCTGAAGTCCAGTTGTAGCGCTTGGCCAGAAAGCCATCGAGGCCATCGCTGAAGGCGGCGATGAACAGCAACAGCAGCGTGCGCGAGTAGGCGGCCTGTTCGAGCGATGTGATGATGGGCCAGATCAGCACGATGCGAAGCAGCGAGATCAGGTTCGGCAGATGACGCATGCGAGGGCTTAAAGGCCGGCCTGGTAGCGGTACTGCTCGGTGCCATCACTGCTGGTGCCGATCGCGTGCAGGTGTTCTCCGGCCAAAGCCCGCGCCAGTCCCGCGGCGCCGCCGCGCGCCTTGAGGTGCAGCGTGAGCTGATCGGCGGCCACCGCCCTGACGCCCACCTCACTGACCCCCGGTGCCGTGGCGACGGTGCCGAGCACCGCGGTAAAGCTGGCCAAATCCGGTACCCCGGCAATGCGGCAATCGAACTCGGTCAGCGGCGCGCTCTCGATCTCGCGCTCGGCGCGAACCAGCGCGTCGGTCACGCCGTCGATAGCCAGCGCGGCCGTGCCCACCCAATGACCCTCGGCGTCCGGCGCCGCCAGCGTCCATTGCAGCACCTGCGGGTCGGAAGGTGAGGCTTGTGCCAGCAGTGCGGCCCCGGCGCCGGCGCGCCGCGCCGCGGCCAATACCGCGGCCGGCCCGGAATTGGCGCCCTCGGCCGCCGCCGCACCGGGGCTGTCGGCTGACACCAGCGCAACGGGCAGACCGCGCACCTGCGCCGCGGCGTTGAGCTGCGCACGCAGGTCATCGGTGGCGGCCGCATCCAGCGCCGGCAGCACCACCCACACCAGCGGCCGATCAGGATTCCAGACATTGCGGCCGGTGGCGGCGACCGCAGCCCGCAGCGCCGGACCGTCGAAAATTACCTGGGTTGCCCCGCGCGTGGTGTTGCGCTCCAGCTGCACGTAGCGCTTGGCGTCCTCGATGAGACCGGCCAGTGCCGGATCATCAGCCGCCTCGCGCGTGCCGACCAGCCTCACCAGTACCTCGCGCATGGCCAGTTGCGCCGCGCGCTGCGGATCGGCGTCCGGCACTATGGCGGCAAACAGCGACGGCACCGGCGCGGCGCTTGCGCTCGCCGCCCACAGGCTCAGCATCAGTGCCGGCAGCAACCAGGACAAAAATATTTCGCGGGCGCGGTGCATGTTTCGTCGGGCTCCCTCGGCTACTATAACGTGTTCCCTGGCCAGCACTCATGAGCAAGCCACACAGCTATACCTACCGTGATGCCGGCGTCGATATCGATGCGGGCGATGCCCTGGTCGAGCGTATCAAGCCGCTGGTGGCGCGCACCATGCGTCCGGAAGTTCTGGCGGGCATCGGCGGCTTCGGCGCCATGGTCGAGCTGCCGCTGGAGCGTTATCGCCGGCCGGTGCTGGTCTCGGGCACCGATGGCGTCGGCACCAAGCTCAAGCTCGCCATCGAATCCGGACGCCACGACACCATAGGTATCGACCTGGTCGCCATGTGCGCGAACGACGTGGTCGTCCAGGGCGCCGAACCGTTGTTCTTTCTGGACTACTTCGCCACCGGGCACCTGGACGTCGAGGTTGCGGCACGGGTAATCGCCGGTATCGTCGAGGGCTGCACGCAGGCCGGCGCGGCACTGGTCGGGGGCGAGACCGCCGAAATGCCCGGCATCTATAGCGGCCAGGACTACGATCTGGCGGGCTTCTGTGTGGGCGTGGTGGAGAAGGACGCCATCATCGACAGCGCGCGCGTTCAACCCGGTGATGCGGTGATTGGCCTAGCCTCCTCCGGCACGCATTCCAACGGCTACTCGCTGATACGAAAACTGGTCGCGCTGGCCCACGTCACCGCCACCACCGAACTGGAAGGCCGCCCCCTGCTCGAGCAATTGCTCACGCCCACTCGAATTTATGTCAAATCTTTGCTGGCTCTGATGCGCGCCCTGCCCGTGCACGGGCTGGCGCATATCACCGGCGGCGGCCTCACCGACAATATTCCACGTGTGCTGCGCGCCGGCCTGGAAGTGGTACTGCAACGCGCCGCGTGGCCGCGGCCAGCGCTGTTCGAATGGCTGGCGCGTACCGGCGGGATCGAAGAGTCGGAGATGCACCGTACCTTCAACTGCGGCATCGGCATGATCGCGATCGTCGCCAGCGAGCGCGCCGACGAAGCCCTGCAGTTGCTCGCTCGACTGGGCGAGACGGCCATGCTGCTCGGCGAAGTGCGACGCGGCAACCGGGGCGTCGTGATTGAAAGCGATCGCTGATCCAGGCGGCCGCGGCAAGCTCAAGCTGGCGGTACTCATTTCCGGACGTGGCAGCAACATGGCGGCCATCGCGCGCGCCTGTCTGGCGGGGCAGATCCAGGCCGAGCCGGTGATCGTGATCAGCGATCGCGGCGACGCCCCGGGTTTGGCCGCGGCCTCGGCCCTGGGTCTGAGTACCGCCGTGATCGAGTCGGCGCAATTCGAGAATCGCGAATCGTTTGAAGCCGCGCTCGCCGCGGCCATCGATGGCAGCGGCGCGCAGCTGGTGGTGCTTGCCGGCTTCATGCGCATCCTGTCGGCGCCGTTCGTGCAGCGCTATGCCGGCCGCCTGCTCAACATTCACCCTTCGCTGTTGCCGCGCTACAAGGGCCTGAATACGCACCGCCGTGTGCTGCATGCCGGCGAGCGCGAGCACGGCGCCAGCGTGCATTTCGTGACTGCCGAACTTGACGGCGGCCCGCTCGTCTGCCAGGCGCGCGTGCCGGTTCGAGCCGACGACAGCGAACAAAGCCTGGCGGCGCGCGTGGTGCTCGAAGAACACCGTATCTACCCGATGGTAATCGGCCTGATCGCCTCCGGCAGGCTCGAACTGCGCGGCGCAACGGTGCTGCTGGATGGACAGGCTGTCAACGCGGGTGCGCATGCTTAGCCGGGAATTTTGCGCCACGGCGCTGCTGTGCCTCATCGCCTCGCTGGGCGCAGCCGCGCCATCCACGGCCGAGGTGCTCAAGCCCTTCAGCGCCACCTACAGTTGGAGCTGGCACGGCGCGGTGATCGCCGTTTCCACGCTCAAACTCGAGCGCAGCGAGGCCGATACCTGGGTCTACAGCTCGAGCAGTGAACCACGCGGGTTGGGTAATCTTTATCCGCTCAGACCAAAGCTACGCAGCGTACTGCGCGTCACCGGACAGGGCGTGCAGCCATTGAGCTATCACGCCACCGACGGCACCGCCGCCAATAACCGCGGTGCGGATGTGACCTTTGACTGGGATTCGGGGCGTGCCAGCGGCGTTTATGAGGGCGTCAAGGTGGATCTGGCGCTCCAGAGCGGCCTGCAGGACGATCTGTCGATTCAAATTGCGCTGCTGTTCGCATTGCGCCAAGGTCGGCCGCCGGGCAATTTATCGCTGATCGACAAGAACTCCATTCGCGACTACAGCTATCAACTCGAAGGTGCGCAGACCATCGACACGAAGCTGGGGCGCATCGACACGGTAGTGTATGCAAGCCATCACCAGGGTTCGCCGCGCGTAACCCGCTTCTGGTGCGCGCCCGCGCACGGCTATGTGCCGGTGCGCGTGCAACAGAAGCGGCTGGACAGTGTGGAGTGGACCATGGAGATCGAAACTCTCCAGGCAGATTAGGCGCTGAGCAGCCGCAACAGCTTGGCGCCATCGGGCACACCCAGTCCTGAGCATGCGTCCCAGCCCGGTCCGGCGCTGTACTCGCCATGCAGCTTGCCCTCGATGTCATTATTGCCGGTGGTGATGTCGCGGAACGCCACGACCGGCTTCTGGGCATAGACAATCGGGTTGATGAGGCCGGCGGTTTTCGAAAATTGCTTTTGCAGCTGCTCATTGATCAACGCCAGAAGGCCAGCCATGAGTGGCGCCACGGCACTGGTGCCGCCGAACACCTGCCATTTGCCGTCGAGATATATCTGGTATCCGGTGTTCGGATCGGCATCGCCGGCCACGTCCGGCAGCCCTCGGCCCTTGAGTCCCGTGGGTGAGCTGGGCACCGCGGCCTGTTGCTGGTAGGAGGGAAGCGCAAAGTAATTGCTGATGCCACCGCCGGTGGCACCGCCGCTCGGACCATCGTTCCAGACACTCTCATTGCTGACCCGGTTGTCCTTGACCGAGAGCGTGGTTCCGCCGCAGGCCACCGAGAAGGGACTGGATGCCGGAAAATCCACGTGCGGTTTGCCGTCCCAGTCGCTGTCCATGTCTGCCGAGCCGTTGTCCCCGGCCGCGACGCACACGGTCACTCCCATGACCGCCGCCTGTTCGATCGCATCGTTGAGTCCGTCGAGAAATTGCGCGGTCACCTGTCCGTCAGGGTCTTCCGGTCCGCCCCAGCTGATGGAAATCACCGATGGCCGGCGTACGTCATCGTGCACCGCCGCGTTGACCGCATCGATGAAACCGCTGGTGGTGTTGGGAGCGAAATACACGGCGATGCGCGCGCCCGGGGCAATGGCGCCGGCGACTTCGATATCGAGCGCGACCTCACCGTCGGAGGCTGATTTTCCCGGTAGATTCGCGCCGCCGTCGACGCCGACGGCAGTGATGGCCGGTGGCGCAATACCCACTTTGCGAAAGAACCCCTGCAGATCACTGGTCTGGTAACCCGCACCGCTGGGATCGCCGCTCTTGTCGAGGTCGTTGAGTTCAAGTATGGCGATGCATTGCCCGGCACCGGTCAGTCCGCCGGGAAAGTCGTAGAGCTTGGCAATCTGCGGCGGCAGGAAGCTCCCGGCCGCACTGGCGCGCGCGCCGACCCGGCGGCTGGAGCGCCGCATTCGGAAATGGGGCCGCGCCACCGGACGGTTATCGAGACCATGCACGCCCAGAACGATGCCGCGTAATTCCGGCGGCAGGAATAACAGCCCGCGTCGCACGCGCCGCTGCACACCCTTGATGCGCATCTGGCTGAGTTTGACCGCGAAGGCCGCGCTCAGCGCCGCCACCGTTCCTTCGAGGCGGATAATTCGCGATGGCAAATCCACCCGGGCGAGGGTGAGCCCATGCGCATGCGCAAACGCCTCGATCTGGGCCACGTCGGCCGGATCGGCCCCAAAGCGCTCGGCGTATTCGCGGCGCGAGAGATACTCGCGCTGTCGCGGCGACTGCGAAGCCATCGCCTCGAGCACTTCTTTGAGTGGATTGACGCCGCGGCGCGAGCGCAGCCGCAAGCTCACCTGGATACGTTGTTGCGCCGGCGCCGGCCCCAGCAACTTCGCTCCGCGCGGAAACTTGCGTTCACTGCCCGCCAATGCCGCGCGCTTTGGTGATTGCTTCATCGGCCCTCCGATTGCCTGTTACGCCTTCGGCAGCGTGACGCCGCGCTGGCCCTGATATTTGCCGCCGCGATCGGCATAGGAAGTCGCGCATACCTCATCGGATTCGAAGAACAGCATCTGCGCGACGCCCTCGTTGGCGTAGATCTTCGCCGGCAACGGTGTGGTGTTGGAAAACTCGAGCGTCACGTGCCCTTCCCATTCGGGTTCGAGCGGGGTCACATTGCAAATTATACCGCAGCGCGCGTACGTGGATTTTCCCAGGCACACCGTCAGCACATTGCGCGGTATGCGGAAATACTCCACGGTGCGAGCCAGCGCGAACGAATTGGGAGGGATGATGCACACGTCCGCGGTGATATCGACGAAGCTTTTTTCATCGAAACGCTTCGGATCGACAATGGTCGAATTGATATTAGTGAAGATCTTGAACTCGGGTGCGCAGCGAACGTCATAGCCGTAGCTGGAAGTGCCATAGGAAATGACGCGACCGGCGGCATTTTCGCGCACCTGACCGGCCTCGAAGGGCTCGATCAATCGCTGCTGCTGCGCCATGCGCCGAATCCAGTTGTCCGATTTGATGCTCATTTAACTGTCTTCGATCACGATCTTGGGAAATATCGCGCTGCGGTCCCGGGCCCGGCGCGACAGCACGGCAGCCGCGCGCCGCGCGGCATGCATATATGCCTGAGCGGCCGGACTGTCCGGCTCGGCCACCACGGTGGGCCGCCCGCCGTCGGCCTGTTCGCGGATGCGCACATCTAGCGGCAACTCCCCGAGCAATGCTACCCCGTGCTCGGCCGCCAGTCGCGCCCCGCCGCCGGAGCCGAATATGTGCTCGCTGTGCCCGCAATGAGTGCACACGTGCACGCTCATATTTTCGACGATGCCCAGCACCGGGACGGCCACTTTTTCGAACATCGCCAGCCCTTTGCGCGCATCGGCCAGCGCTATGTCCTGGGGCGTGGTCACAATGATGGCGCCGGAGACCGGCACACGCTGCGCCAGCGTCAGCTGGATGTCTCCCGTGCCCGGCGGCATATCAACTACCAGATAGTCCAATTCTCCCCATTCGGTATCGGTAAGCAGCTGCGTTAGCGCCTGCGTGACCATCGGGCCGCGCCACACCACTGCCTGAGCTGGATCGACCAGAAACCCGATCGACATCGCCGCCAGACCATGGGCCTGCAGCGGACGGATCTGCTTGCCGTCCGGGGAACTGGGACGCTGCCCGGTGAGCCCGAGCATGAGCGGCTGGCTGGGACCGTAGATGTCGGCGTCGAGGATGCCCACCTGGGCGCCACCCGCCGCCCACGCCAGCGCCAGGTTCACGGCCACCGTGGATTTGCCAACCCCGCCCTTGCCGCTCGCCACCGCAACGATATTCTTGACGCCGGCCAGCGGCTTGAGGTTGCGCTGCACGGCGTGCGGCAGGATCGCACTGCTCAGCTCCAGCGTCAGCGGAATTTCGACCCCGTGTGCCCGCAGGTGCGCCTGCAGCGAGGATTGCAACGAGTGTGTGTAGCCAAGTGTCGGAAAGCCCAGTTCGATTCGGACCAGCAATGAGTCATGCGCGAGTGCGATCGTGCGCAGCACCCCGGCTTGCGCCAGAGTCTGTTGCAAATATGGCTCGACAAAGCCTTCAAGCACCGCACGGATGCTGGCCTCGGTGATCGGCATGTGCACTTTACATCCTGCAGGGGCAAGAACGGCCGTGCAGCACGGCAAACATGGCATAATCCGCGCTTGCTCGAACTGGCCTGGCCACCTGAAAATGTGGGCGAACGGCCGGCTGGGCGACCCACGCAACAACATTAACACGGCGGAATGAGTTTTTTAACCAACCTGCGCGCCGATCGACTGATCACCCAGATCAAGTCGACCAACGATCTGATGGGCGCGGACACACAAAAGGCGATCGCCAAGCTCAAGGATGTCGGGCCGGGCGCGATCGAGTCCGTGATCGCCGCTCTGCCGGAGGCGGACAAGCACGCCACGGTGGCATTCGTCGACGTGCTGGCCGCCCTGGTCAGCGCCAAGACCTTCCCGCAATACATCCAGGCGCTGGTCCAGGGCAGTCCGCGCGTCATCGCCGGGGTCGCCTGGGCCCTGACCAGCAGCCGTGCTTACCCGCCGCATCTGCTGCTCGACGCGCTCACTACCCCGGGGGTCGCCAAGTCGGCGTTGCTCGATGTCATCAACGGCCAGCGTGCGCGATTCTCGGTACGCGAGTTGCTGACCGCGGCTTATGCGCAGGAGCCAAATGAGAAGGCGGCGCTGTTCCGCATCGTCGGCGAAGCCGCCGACGAGGCCTCGTTGCCGGAATTGATGGGACGGTTGCAGGGCAAGGATCCGATCGCGCGTCTGCACATCATCAATATCCTGGCGCGTTTCAATAAGGTGGAAGTGCAGCGCGCCCTGCAGACGCAGATCGCAGACCCCAACAAGATGATTCGCAGCGCCGCGCTCGCGGCACTGGTCAAGATGGATGGGCCAATCGACGCGGCGCGCATCTGCGCACTGTTGCGCGACCCGGAAATCGAAGTTCAGAACCGCGCGGTCGAACTGCTGCAGCGTGCGCGCGACCCGGAAACCATCCGCCACCTGGTGCCGGTGCTGAAGGACGAGTCCGAGCAGGCGCGGCGCTGCGCGGTCGAGGTGCTGAATGAGGTCGGCGATGCGCGTTCGGTGAAATACCTGTTGCAGGCGCTCAAGGATGATGACTGGTGGGTTCGCAGCCGCGCCGGTGATGCGCTCGGCAAGATAGGCGGTCCCAAGGTCATCGATGCCGTGCTGGAACTGGTACGCGATCGCGACGAGGACATCCGCCGGTCCGCGGTCGAGATCCTGAATCAAACCAAGGATGAGCGCGCCATCAATCATCTGATCGAGGCCACCAAGGACTCGGATTGGTGGGTCAGTGAACGCGCCATCGATGCGCTGGCGGAAATCGGCAGCAAGCGCGCCGTGCCGCGTCTCTACGAGATGCTGCGCGCGGGTAATGCGCGCGCCGTGCCGGTGGTGGTGCGCGCGCTGGCCAAGCTCGGCGATGCGAAATCGGTCGAGCTGCTGCTGCCGCTGCTCGCGCGCGGCGAGAAGGATATACGCGTCGAGGTGATTACCGCCCTGGCACGACTGGCGGAGGAGCAGCAGGCCGACCAGATCCGGGCGCAACTACAGGGGCAGAGCAGCAATGCGGATGCCACCATTGCGCGTGCCGCGGTGCGTGCCCTGACTGAGCTGGAGGTGCGATTCTCGGAGGGCGTTGCCGCGCTGACGGCACAGACGCAGCTGGGTGCGACGCGCCCTGGCCGCACCGGCGTGCGGCCGGCCGAGGCGCCACGCACACTGCTGATTCCCGAGCGCGAAGTCGCCAAGGTGGTGCAGCAGGTCGCCAGTGCCGGCGGCGCACGACTCGACATTTCCACGCTCACACCGGGCGATGTGATCGAGGGCCGCTACAAATATATCGAGCGCATCGGCCGCGGCGCATTCGGCACGGTGCTGCTGATGGAAGACACCGTGGTCGAGGAACGCCTGATCCTGAAATTCCTCAATCCCAACGTCGCCGAAGACGAAGAGATCATGAAGCGCTTCGTGCACGAGCTGCGCTACTCGCGCAAGATCACGCACCGCAACGTCATCCGCATCTACGACTTCCTGTACATCCAGGGCAACTACGCCATATCGATGGAGTACTTCAAGTCGCACACGCTCGGTTCGGAAATCGTCAACGAGAAGCCGCTGGCGCAGAAACGCGCGCTGCAGTTCGGCATCGATATCGCCACCGGCATGGCGGTCGCGCACCAGGTTGGTATCGTGCATCGCGATCTCAAGCCGGCGAACGTACTCATCAACGACGAGGCGCTGCTCAAGATCGTGGATTTCGGTGTCGCGGCGGCGCAGCGCGAGGGCGACACCCAGCTGACCAAGACCGGCTATGTCATTGGTTCACCCAAGTACATGGCCCCTGAGCAGATCCTCGGCCGCAAGGTCGATGAGCGTGCCGATGTGTACGCCCTGGGGGTCATGTTGTACGAAATGTTGACCGGGATTCCGCCCTACTCGCGCGGCGATCACATGGCCGTGATGTACCAGCACGTGCAGGGCAAGGCGCGCGCTCCCCAGGAGATCAACGCTTCGCTGTCCGCCAACCTGGCCGAGATCGTGGTAAAGGCCATGGCGGTCGACAAGGCCAAACGCTTCCAGACCATGGACGAATTTCGCGGCGCCCTGGAGCGTTTTCTGTAGGATCTGCCCCTGCGGTCGTCAAACACCGTGCACTGGGTCAAATTTCGCGCTGTAAGGCGTTGATCCGGCTGGCGGGTTTAGGTTACACATCGTCCGGTTGGACTGTCCCGACAGGGAAGCCACTAAGGAATAGACCGTGGCACGTATCGACGCGTTCCTGAAACTTGGCACGCAACAGGGCTGCTCGGACATTCATCTCGCGGTCGGTGTGCCGCCGATGTTGCGACAGCACGGCGACCTCGAGCCGATCAAATTCCGCGATCTGCGTGACACGGAGCTCGAAAGCTATGTCATGGAGATCCTGACTCCCAATCAATCGGATCACTTCCGGCTCGGCAACGACCTGGACTTTTCCTACGTCTCAGCCGATGGCGGCCGCTTCCGCGTCAACGTCTATCGCAAGGACACCGGCCTGGGGGCAACCTTCCGCTCCATTCCGTTCGACATACCGGACCTCGCCAAGTTGGGCCTGCCGCCGATCGTGACCAAATTGTGTGACTACCACCAGGGAATGATCCTCGTGACCGGCTCGACCGGCACCGGCAAGTCCACCACGCTGGCGGCGATGATAAACCTGCTCAACCAGACCCGACGGCTCAACATCATCAGCCTCGAGGATCCGATCGAGTTCGTGCATCGCAGTAAATCCAGCCAGATCATTCAGCGTGAGCTCGGCACCCACATCCCGAGCTTCGCCGAAGGCGTGCGAGCCGCCATGCGCGAGGATCCGGATGTGATCCTGGTCGGCGAATTGCGTGACGCCGAGACCATTCGCATGGCGATGACGGCGGCCGAAACCGGGCATCTTGTGCTCGGCACTTTGCATACCACCAGTGCGGTGAAGACCATCGATCGGCTCATCGATGCCCTGCCGCCTGAGGAACGCGAACAAACCAAGTCCTTCCTGTCGCAGAGTCTGCTGGCCGTGGTGACGCAGATCCTGGTCAAGACCGCCGAAGGGCGTAGCCGCCGCGCACTGGTGGAGGTCATGGTCATGACCAAGGCGATCGCGAAGCTCATCACCAGTGATCAAACGCACCAGATTCCGACGCAACTGCAAATGGGACGCGACTTCGGCATGCAATTGTTCGATCAGGCATTGCAGCAGGCGCTGAACGCGCGCGAGATCGATCCGGACGACGCCTATGCCTATGCCGCCGACAAGCGCATATTCCAGAAATTCGTCACCGACACCAGCATGATGCCGCGCCTGGACCCCGCCGGCGTGCAGTCGACGGACAGCTGAGTCCGGGCACATGGCGCAGATCGATCAGTTCCTGGAGGAGATCATCCGGCGGCGCGGGTCGGATCTGCACTTCATCGCCGGCGATCCGCCACGTATTCGCCTGCACGGCGAGCTCTCGCCACTGCGCCCGGAAGCGCTCAGCGCTGACATGGTCAAAGCCAGCCTGTACGAGATCATGCCCAAGAAGGCCGTGGACCGCTTCGAACTCAGGGATGGCGCCGATTTCGCCTACACACTCGACGGCAAGGGACGCTTTCGCGTCAATGTCATGCGTCAGCTCAACGGCATGGGCGCGGTACTGCGCGCCATCCCCTCGCAGGCGCTGACGCTCGACCAGCTTGACATGCCCACAGCCGTGCGCCAGTTGTGCCGCGCTAACAACGGACTGATTCTGGTGACCGGCAAGACCGGCTCGGGCAAATCCACCTCGCTGGCGGCCATGATCGATGACATCAACAAGCGCATCAAAGGGCACATTCTGACGGTCGAAGATCCGATCGAATTCGTGCATCCGCGCCACAAATGCCTGATCAGCCAGCGCGAGATCGGCGTGCACGCACCCAGCTTCGCCGCCGCCCTGCAATCGGCGTTGCGCGAGGACCCGGACGTCATTCTAATCGGCGAGTTGCGCGACCTGGAGACCATGAGTATCGCGGTGACTGCGGCTGAAATGGGCATTCTGGTCATGGGAACGCTGCACACCAACGGCGCGGCACAGACCGTGGATCGCCTGGTCAACGGCTTTCCCTCCGACAAGCAGTCGCACGTGCGCACCATGCTTTCCACCTCGCTGCGCGGCGTGATCTCGCAGCAACTACTGCGCAAAGCCGACGGCGCGGGACGCGTGGCCGCGCTTGAAATCCTGATCAACACCCCGGCCACCGCCAATCTGATTCGACAGGGCAAGCTCGATCAGCTCGAGAACAGCATGCAGGCCGGCGGCCAGTTCGGCATGCGCACCATGGATAGCGCCATCCAGCAATTGCTCGACGCCGGTGCGGTCAGCGGTGCTGAGGCCTATCGCAAAGGCATCAACAAGGCCAAATTCGAGGCGCTCAAAGACCAGGCCTAGACCCCCGCGGTCCGGTTGCGCATGCAATAATGTTGCGCTCAGCCGTCGTCGAGCGCTTCCATGCCCCGTAAGATTCTCGTCACCCACGCCCTGCCGTACGCCAACGGCCCGCTGCACCTTGGTCACATCGTCGAGAGCGTGCAGACCGATATCTGGGTCAGATTCCAGAGAATGCGCGGCCACGATTGCGTGTTCTGCTGCGCCGACGATGCCCACGGCACGCCGATCATGATCCGTGCGCAACAGGAGGGCCTGACGCCCGAGGCGCTGATCGAGCGCAGCTCGCTCGAGCACCAGCGCGACTATCGAGGATTTCTCATCGGCTTCGATCACTTTCATTCCACCCATTCGCCCGAAAGCCGCCGCTTTACCCGCGAGCTGTACCAGGCGTTGCGTGACGGCGGATTCATTACCCGCCGGGCCGTGCGGCAGGCCTACGACGAGCAGGCGCGCCTATTCCTGCCCGACCGCTACCTCAAGGGTACCTGCCCGCGCTGCAAGTCACCCGACCAGTACGGCGACAACTGCGAGGTGTGCGGTTCGACCTATACGCCGGCGGATCTGATCGATCCGGTGTCGACCATCACCGGCACCAAACCGGTGTGGCGCGAGTCGGATCATCTGTTTTTTAAGCTCGGGGCGTTCGAGCCCATGCTGCGCGAGTACGTCGCCGGACGCAGCCTGCAGCAGGCCGTGCGCGCCAAACTGGCCGAGTGGTTCGAAGCCGGATTGCAGGACTGGGACATCTCGCGCGACGCGCCCTATTTTGGCATCGAGGTGCCGGATGCGCCCGGTAAGTATTTCTACGTGTGGTTCGACGCACCGATCGGCTATATCGCCAGCTTCGAGGCCTGGCGCGCCGTGCACGGCGCTTCCTTCGATGAATATTGGAAATCCGAATCGGCGACCGAGCTGTATCACTTCATCGGCAAGGACATCAGTTACTTCCACACGCTGTTTTGGCCGGCGGTGCTGCATGGCGCCGGCTATCGGCGCCCGAGCGCGGTATTCGTGCACGGCTTTCTGACCATCAACGGCCAGAAGATGTCCAAATCACGCGGTACGCTGGTCACGGCACAGCGCTATCTCGAACTGCTGCCGCCGGAAGCCTTGCGCTACTACTTCGCCGCCAAACTCGGCGGCGGCATCGAAGACATCGACTTCAGTCTCGAGGATTTCGTGGCGCGCACCAACTCCGATGTGGTGGGCAAACTGGTCAATATCGCCAGTCGCTGCGCCGGGTTCATCGAGCGCGGCGGCGGCCGGCTGTCGTCGGCGCTGGCGGATGCGCCGCTGTATGAGGAATTCGCCGCGGCTGCCGAAGCGATCGCAGCGCTATACGAGACGCGCGAATACGCCGCGGCCATACGCGAGATCATGGTTCTGGCTGACCGCGCCAACCGCTATATCGATCAGCACAAGCCCTGGACCCTGGCCAAAGACGCCGCTCGGGCCGATGAAGTGCGCGCCATCGCCACGCAGGGCATCAACCTGTTTCGCGTGCTGGTGAGCTACCTCGCACCGGTGCTGCCGCAGATGGCGCAAGCGGCGGCCACATTTCTGGGAACGCCATTTAGCGACTGGTCGGCCGTGCGCACACCGCTGCTGGGAAGCGTCCTGGCACCTTACCAGCCGCTGGCGACGCGATTGGAACCGGCGGCCGTGGCGGCGCTGATTGCGCCGGCTCCGGCGGCGCCCGCGCCCGCGGCCTCGGCCACGACGCCCAGCGCCATCGTCGGCATCGAGGATTTCGCCAAGCTTGACTTGCGCGTGGCGCGCGTGAGCGCTGCCGCCACGGTCGAGGGCTCCGACAAATTACTACGCCTGACGCTTGATCTGGGCGGCGAGCAGCGCACGGTGTTTTCCGGCATCCGCGCGGCCTATGGGCCGGAAGAGCTCGTCGGCCGCCATGTGGTCGTGGTCGCCAACCTGGCGCCGCGCAAGATGCGCTTCGGAGTCTCGCAAGGCATGGTGCTGTGCGCCAGCGCCGAACACGAAAGCGGCGTATTTTTGATTGAAGCCGCCGCCGGCGCGCTGCCCGGCATGAAGGTCAGCTAGCTCGGGCGGGGGCCGCCGGGGGTCAATACACCCACCGCGCGCCAATATAAGATCAGCGCCAAGCCGGTGGCCATGCCCCCGAGGTGCGCGAAATGCGCCACCCCTTGAACCCGGCCGAAAACCCCGAGCGACAACTCGAGAATCCCGTACAGCGCTACGAACAGCCACGCGGGCATGGGGATCGGCGGAAACAGCAACAGCAGCCTGCGGTTCGGGAAGGTCATGCCGTAGAACAGCAGCAGGCCGAAGATGCCCCCAGACGCGCCGATGGTCTCGCCCTGTCCGGGTGAGAAGGCCTGCACCACCCACAGCTGGGCGAGACCGGCACCGATGACACAGGCGAAGTAATACAATGAGAAGCGGCGCCATCCGAGCGTGAGTTCGGCGTCCGGTCCGAACATATAGAGCGCGAACATGTTGCCGAACAGGTGCCACAGGTTTCTGGGGTCGTGCAGAAATGCATAGGTCACCAGCTGCCAGGGTTCGAAGGGTTGTCCCCCTTCAAGCCGATCCGCGCCCAACGGCCAGAGTGCAAAATTTGCGAGCAGCCAATCGCCTGTCAACCATTCCAGGCCATAGACGATCAGGTTGGCGTATAGAAGCGCCCGTACGATGGGCGTCAGATTGCGGAACATGTAGGCATCTTGCCATCAGAGGAGCCGGTCCATGAATGCTTCTAAACTAATTCGGCTGCTCGGGGTCACAGGCGCCCTGATCCTGGGCGGCTGCGTGAATACCTCTTTGATCGACCGGTGGAAGGACCCGGGCTTCAGCGGGCCGCCTTTGCACAAGGTGCTGGTGGTCGGCGTGCAGAAGGACGACGGCCGGCGGCGCCTGTGGGAAGACGGCATGGTGGCGGCGCTGACCCATGGGGGCGTCCAGGCGACGGCCTCCTACGTGGTGTTTCCGAACAAGGCGCCCAGCGCCGATGAACTGGCCACCACGGCCGGCCGCGAGGGCTTCGACGGCGTGCTCGCGTCCCATTTTGTCGGTGCCAGCCAGCGTAGCTATTGGATGCCCGGCTATGCCGGCGTGGGCTATGGCTGGCGCTGGCGTTACTACGGCTACTGGGATGCTGCCTACGCCGGCGGCTATGTCGAGACCGAGCACCGGGCCGACTATCAGACCGACGTCTTTACCGTTGATCGCACCGGCGGTAAATTGATCTGGACTGGTATTACGCGCAGCGTCGACCTCAGCTCCACCCGTAGCATCACGGATGACATCAGCCGCGTGCTGGTACCGGAGTTGACGAAACAAGGCATTCTGGCGGGCAAGAGCAACTGAGCGTCGAGTTTGAACGCCGCGGACCTGCTTGACAGCATAGATTCGATATTGCCGCAGACGCAGTGCAGGCGCTGCGGTTATGAGGCGTGCCGACCCTACGCGCAGGCACTGGCGCTCGAGCAGGCGGCGATCAACCGCTGCCCGCCCGGGGGCCGGGACGGGATCGCGGCCCTGGCAGCTTTGCTCGGTCGCAGTGAATTGCCGCTGGACCCCAGCTGCGGGACGGAGCAACCCGACAGGGTCGCCTTCATCGTCGCCCAGGACTGCATTGGCTGCGCACGCTGTCTGCCGTCCTGCCCGGTCGACGCGATTCTGGGGGCGCAACACTTCCTGCACACGGTGCTGGCGCGAGAGTGCAACGGCTGCGAGTTGTGCCTGGCGGCCTGCCCCGTGGATTGCATCGTCATGCAGCCGCGGCCTGCCGATCAATCTGCGCCCAGCGCCCAGGCCAATCGCGAGCGCTTCGAAGCTCATCGCGAACGCGATGCGCGCGCCGCACGCGAACGCCAGCGGCTACTCACTGAACGTAAACGGGCTGCGCAGTTGCCGCAGCGATGAGCCCGGAGCACTGTCGGCAGATTTTCATCCATCTGCGAGCGGCCAATCCGCATCCCAAAACCGAGTTGCTGTTCGATAACCCGTTCGAGCTGCTGATCGCGGTCATGCTGTCGGCACAGGCGACGGACAAGAGCGTCAATCTGGCCACCCGCAAGCTGTTCGCTCGCGCCCCGAGCGCCGCGGCCATGCTCAAACTCGGGCTGGCCGGTCTCAAGCGTTACATTCGTACCATCGGGCTGTACAACACCAAGGCGCGCAATATCCTGGCTACCTGCCGGCTGCTGATCGAACAGCATGACAGCCAGGTCCCGCACGATCGTGCAGCGCTGGAACTATTGCCGGGCGTGGGCCGCAAAACCGCCAACGTGGTGCTCAACACCGCCTTTGGCGAGCCGACCATCGCAGTGGATACGCATGTGTTCCGAGTCGCCAACCGTACTGGACTGGCTCACGGTGCCAATCCGCGCCTGGTCGAAGATCAGCTGCTGCAGGTGATTCCGGCAGAATTTCTCAAAGACGCGCACCATTGGTTGATCCTGCTGGGACGCTACATCTGCAAGGCGCGCGTCCCGGACTGTCCCCGCTGTCCGATCCGGCGCTGGTGCGAATACCAGCACAAGACTCCAGCGTGAGGCAGGGCTTATTCGATCCGGCTTTCGCCGGCGCCGAACAGATTTGAGATCAACCGGGCGAGCACGCTCAGGACCAGCACGAACAGGGTTATCAGCAGCGCACCGGTCCAGGCCAGTGACTGCCAATTTTTATATGGGCTGGTGGCAAACTGGAAAATCACCACCGGCAGATTCGCCATCGGCTGGTTGAGCTTGACGCTCCAGAACTGGTTGTTCAATGCCGTGAACAGCAACGGCGCGGTCTCGCCGCTGATGCGCGCCAGGGCCAGCAGCACACCGGTCAGCAGGCCGCTGCGCGCGGCCGGGTACACCACGCTGGTGATCGTGCGCCAGGGTTGCGCGCCGAGCCCGGCCGAGGCCTGGCGCAAACTCGAGGGGATCAGCCGCAGCATGTCCTCGGCAGTGCGCACGGTGACCGGGATCACGATGATGCCCAGCGAGATCGCGCCGGCGATAGCCGAGAAGTGCCCCATGGTGAGCACCACCAAGGTGTAGACGAACAGGCCGATGACTATCGACGGTGCGCTCAGCAACACGTCGTTGATGAAGCGAATCACCGTGCTCAGTCGGGCGGCACGTCCGTACTCGGACAAGTACGTGGCGGCGAGGATGCCTATCGGGGCGCCAAGCGCGAGCCCCAGCAATGTCATGACGATGCTGCCGTAAATGGCATTGATCAGGCCGCCGCTGCTACCCGGCGCCGGCGTGGTCTGCGTGAACACCTGCCACGACAGGCCGCCCAGACCGCGCGAAAACAACGTCCAGAGTATGGCGGCCAGGACCGCCAGGCCGAGCAACGTGGCCACCCCCGAGGCGCCCAGGGCCACCGCGGCCGTGATGCGGCGGCGGCGTAGATTGCCGCTCATACGTGCGCTCCGCGCGCTTCCAGGCGCAGCAGCAACAGCCGCGCCGCGGCGATGATGACAAAGGTCAGCACGAACAGCAGCAGACCCAGCGCGATCAGCGAGGAGGTGTAGAGCTTGCCCACCGCCTCGGTAAATTCGTTGGCAATGCTGGCCGAGATGGTGGTGCCGGGAGCCAGCAGTGAACCGGAGATGCGGTGGGCATTGCCGACCACAAAGGTGACCGCCATGGTCTCACCCAGCGCGCGGCCCAGACCCAGCATGATTCCGCCGACCACGCCGGCACGCGCATTGGGCAGCACCACGTTCCAGACTACTTCCCATTGCGTGGCGCCGAGCCCATAGGCGGCTTCCTTGAGCGAGCGCGGCGTCGCCAGAAAGACCTCGCGCATCACAGAAGTGATGAACGGCAGCACCATCACGGCGAGCACGAAGCCGGCGGTCAACAGCCCGATGCCGTAGGGCGGCCCACGGAACAGTTTGCCGATGATCGGAAAATCGCCCAGCGTGTCGATCAGCCACGGCTGCACCGTGTGCTGCAGCACCGGGGCGAGCACGAACAACCCCCAGATGCCGAACACGATGCTCGGCACCGCCGCCAGCAGCTCGATGCAGGTGCTGATGGGGCTGCGCAGCCACAGCGGGCAGGTCTCGGTCAGGAATATGGCGATGCCGAATGCCAGCGGCACCGCCAGCAGCATGGCGAGCAACGAGGTGATCACGGTGCCATAGAGCGGCGCCAGGGCTCCGAACTGCTCGGTAACCGGGTTCCATATGGTCGAAGTCAGGAAGCCGAAGCGGAAGGTGCGCAGCGCAGGCCAGCCGCCGTACAGCAATGCCAGCAGTACCCCGGCCAGCAATGCCAGCACCAGCAGTGCCGCGGCCATGGTCATGAAGCGGAACACGTACTCGGAACGCGCTTCCCGCCGCAATTGCAGCTGGTACGGAATAGTGACGGCGGCCATGCGCTTTGGAACGTTCCCTACTTCGCGGAGCCAGATTGGACTGCCGTTCACTTTGAAGCGATTCCTCGCCAGGTCTTTTCCACCAACTTGACCACGTTGGCCGGCAGCGGCACGTAATCCAGGCTTTCGGCCAAGGGCTGGCCGCTCTTGAGTGCCCAATCGAAGAACTTGAGTGCCGCGGCGGCGTTGGCATCCTTGCTGTCGGCGTGCATGAGGATAAAGCTCGCCCCCGTCAGCGGCCAGCTGGCGGCGCCAGGCTGATTGGTCAGGATCAGATAGTAGCCTTCCGCGCGCGCCCAGTCCGCATTGGCCGCCGCCGCCTGAAACGCCTTGGCCTCCGGCGCTACGACCTTGCCGTCATGATTGATCAGCCGGGCGTAGGTCATGCCGGTCTGTTTCACATAAGCGTATTCCACATAGCCGATCGCGCCGCCGGTCTGCGCGGTCTGATTCGCCACGCCCTCGTTGCCCTTGGCACCAATGCCCACCGGCCACTGAACCGAGGTGTTGGCGCCGATGTTCTTGGCAAAGTTCGCACTGGCCTGTGACAGATAGTTGGTGAACAGGAAGTTGGTGCCAGAGCCGTCGGAACGATAGACCGGCGCGATGTCGAGTTTGGGCAGCGACAGGGTGGGATTGAGTTTCTTGATGGCCGGATCATTCCAGCGCGAGATGTCGCCCAGGTAGATGCTGGCAATCGTCGGGCCATCGAGCACCAGATCGCCGGGTTTGATGCCCGGAATGTTCACCACCGGCACCACGCCGCCGATGATCTGCGGCCATTGCACCAGGCCGTTCTGCTTCAGATCCGCCGCTTCAAGGGGTTTGTCCGAAGCCCCGAAGGTCACGGTCGAGGCTTCGATCTGCTTGATCCCACCCCCCGAGCCGATGGACTGGTAGTTCAAACCGATGCCGGTTTGCTGCTTGTAGGCCTCGGCCCACTTGGCGTACACGGGGTACGGAAAGGTCGCACCGGCTCCCGAAATATCGTCGGCGATGGCCGGAACGGACCCGGCGCCGATCAGCGCCAGCGCGGCCAGAACGGCAGTCATTCTAAAGGTTCGGTGCACAGCGTAGTCTCCTGACGTGTTGGATTTGTCCGTATTCAGCCGTGATCGTGTTACAGGCAGATGACAATGTGCATGCAGAAGCCCCCTGATGCCAGGGGAAGTCACCGATGCTGGAAGTCCTGCTGGTATTCCTGAAGCTCGGCGTCAGTGCCTTCGGCGGCCCCGTAGCCCATATCGGCTATTTTCGCGCCGAGTTCGTCGCCCGCCGTCGATGGCTCGATGAGCAGAGCTTTTCCAATCTGGTTGCGTTGTGCCAGTTCCTGCCGGGTCCGGGGAGCAGCCAGATCGGGTTTTCAATCGGCCTGCTGCGCGCCGGGTATCTGGGCGGCCTTGCGGCCTGGGCCGGCTTCACGTTGCCCTCTGCGATCGCCCTGGTGCTGTTCGCGCACGGTGCGCATGCCTTGCACGGCAGCATCGGTATGGGAGTGCTGCATGGCTTGAGGCTCGTCGCCGTAGCCGTGGTGGCACAAGCGGTGCTTGGCATGGCCCGAAGCATGTGCCCGGATTGGCAGCGGGGGTCCATCGCGATCGTCGCGGCGCTGTTACTGGTGTTCAACAATTCATCGACTGCGCAGATAGGAGCGCTCCTTCTCGGGGGCGCCGCGGGATTGTGGCTGTGCCGAAATGCCCCGCCGGCGGACGCGAGCGGCGTTGCGGTACCCATTTCGCGCACCGTTGCAGTGGCGTCGCTAGCGATTTACCTGGCGTTGCTGATCGGTCTGCCGCTGGCGCAGGGACTGGGGCCGCCGGCAAGACTGGCGCTGTTTGGTGCATTCTATCGCTCGGGCGCGCTGGTGTTCGGCGGCGGACACGTGGTGTTGCCATTGCTGCACGATGCATTCGTGCTGCCTGGTTGGGTCAGCAACGACGCCTTTCTAGCCGGCTACGGCGCCACACAAGCGGTTCCAGGCCCGCTGTTCACCTTTGCGGCCTATCTGGGTGCGCTCACTGAACCCGCCGCGGGCGGTCTGGCAGGCGCCGCGCTCGGGCTGATCGGCATTTTTCTTCCCGGCCTGCTGATCCTCATCGCCAGCTTGCCGTTTTGGGACTCACTGCGCCGGAACACGCGCGCGCAATCGCTGATGCGCGGTCTCAATGCCGCGGTGGTGGGACTGCTGGCGGCAATTCTCTACCACCCGCTATGGAGCACTTCAGTGCACACGCTGGGAGACCTGACCGTGGTACTCATCGGTTTCACTCTGCTGGTCGCCTGGCGTGCGCCGCCCTTGCTCATCGTCATCATCAGTGCGCTGGGCGGCGCCGCCTTGAGCTTCGTCCATTGATTGCCGAAGCGAGCCCTAGAATCTATAGCGAACACCAATGGTTGGGTTGGCATTGGTGGTGTTGTATATGAAGCCGTTGGCCAGGCCCCCCTGGACGCTGGAGTACATGACTCCGGCGTACGTGTCGAAGCGCTTGGTGAAACGGTAGTCGGCCGAGAATGAGTAAACATTTTCATTGCCGCTGCAGGTGCCGGCCTGGGTGCCCGCACAGCCGGCGTTGGCGCCCACGCCGTAGCTGTTCTGCTTCAAACCATAGTAAGCCACGGTCAGATCAAGCTTCGACAACAGCGTGTATTTCGCGCCGGCCCAGAAAACCTGGAGAATCTTGTTGTTGGGAAACGCGGCGTTGTTCGCGAATGCGAGTTTGTAGCCGCCGATATCATCGTAGCCCGCGGCCAGCGGCGTTGCAGGATTGGCATACTGAATGTGTTCATAGGCGGCGTAGATCTTTGGCGCGCCGAAGTTGTACAGCGCCATGAGTCCGAATGAGGTGTTGTCGGAAATGGTTCCGGACAACGAATTGCTCGGCGAAAAACCCAATCCCGGCAACGCGGCAACTTGTGCAGCACTGAGCGTGGCGGCAGCTACCGCATCGATGGTGTGCGCATAGTACACATCGACCGATGCCCCCAGGTACTCGAAACCGAGCTGCGCCTGGACGGCCGTGTTGGCGCCCCCACGTGCGCCGTTGAACTTGTACTCCACCCCTGCATGCACCGGGCCGATTGCCTCGACATATTTCAATGACCCGTCCAGTCGACGGTCCTCGGTATCACCCGCGCCGGCATAGGTTCCGGACATGCCCACCAAGGAGAAGGCCTGCGAGCCGAGCTGAGGGTCATACTTGGTGACCCCATCCGCCACCAGCGTGTTCTGGCGACCGAAGGTCAGCGAGCCATAGGTCTTGGAACTCAAGCCGACGAATGATTGCTGGAAGATCTGGCCGGCCGTGGTCGAATCAAGATTGGTGGATTGAGTGGCCAACGCGCGGCCGTTGTTGATGACCATGGATTTCAACGCATCGCTGATCTCTCCCGACTGCGGGTTGAAATAGGTCTCCACTTTGAATACGGCGAACCAGTCGCCGACATCCAGCGGCTCGATGCCCTGCAGTCCAATCCGCGATTGGCTCAGGTTGCTGGGCGTGGCTCCGAACTGCGACTTGACGCTGTCTTTCGCCACCAGGTTGGTGCTTCCGGCCGGGTGGTAGTCGTTGAACGGAGCGCTGTGCTCGTCGTACTGGAGGCCGATATCGACGATGCCGTACAGGGTCACACCGCGCACGGTCAGGCTGCCGTCGGCAGGCTGAGGTATCGGCCCCATGGCGCTCTGCGCCTGAGCGACGCCGCTTACCAGCACGGCTGCGAGCAGCAATGCTGCGCTCAGCAACCCCGCGTCACGAGCGTTCGACCGAGCCATCATCAACGATTCATCAATATTGCACTTATTCATAGCTTGCTGCTTCTTGGCATCCCAAATATGGTTTCTTGAACGTGACGCTGCGCTGATCCGCTGGTACGGGCACACGACGGTGACGCGCGTGCGTTATCTTCTGCCGAACTTGTTAGCGAGACCTGGCGTTGTATATGTCACTATATAACGCAAATTGGAAATCGGCCAGCGCCGCGGTTTTCGCGCGTTTCCCCAAAAAAGAATATGACTTGCTGTTCCGGTTCCCGCGTGCCGTTCAGCCCCCTAGCGGGGTGCGTGTGCCCGTGTCGAGGCCAATGGCTCGAACCGGCCGCGCGTCGCTCAGGCGTGATAGTCCGAGGGCGCCGTGGCATCAAGCGGTGCCTGGCGCGAGCCGATCATGTTGAACACTGGCGTAAGGACGACAGCAAGGACCAGGTTCAGCAGCAGTGTGTAGAAGGCGGTGTAGCCCGGAAACGTATAGCCGCCCACTGCCAGCGGAAAGGCTGGGGTAAGGTGCGCGGAAACCGCCATCGCTGTGCCGGCGTACGTCCCAACCGCCCAGCCCACCAGCAGCGCCCAGCTATTGAACCATCGCGTGTAGACACCAAACATCACCGCCGGCAGGGTCTGGATGATCCAGATACCGCCGAGCAATTGCAGTTGTATGGCATATTGCGTTGGCACGAACAGGATGAATACCAGTGCCCCGAGCTTGACCAGCAGCGACACCCACTTCGCCATCTGTGCTTCCTGCTTGTCGGTTGGATTCTTGTTGATGAACTCGCGGTGAATATTGCGCGTGTAGAGATTCGCCGCTGCGATCGACATGATGGCCGCCGGAACCAGCGCGCCTATTCCGATGGCCGCAAACGCGATGCCGACGAACCACGACGGGAAGCTGTGCAGCAACAGTGCCGGCACCGCAAAGCTGTTGCCGAACTGTTTGAAACCGCCGGCAAATTCCGGAAGTTTATCGACCCCGGCAGCGATCGCGAAGAAACCAAACAGCGCCAGCAGGCCGAGCATGAAGGAATAGCCCGGAAGCAAGGCGGCATTGCGCCGAATGGCTTTGCCACTGTTCGCGCTCAGAATACCCGTCAGCGAGTGCGGATAAAGGAACAGTGCCAGCGCTGATCCCAGCGCCAAGGTCGCGTAGGCGCCGTAAGCGCCGGTGCTATGTGCTCCCGGAACCGTCAGCAGCAGCTTCTTGGCCGGAACGGCGGCAAAGATTTTTCCAAAGCCCCCCAATTCAATCGGGATGAAGACAACGGCCGCAAATGCCGTGATATAGATCAGCACGTCCTTGACGATGGCAATCGAGGCCGGCGCGCGCAGACCGCTCGAATAGGTAAAGGCGGCCAGCACCAGAAAGGCGATGATCAGCGGCAGATCGGCGGCAAATCCGGTGCCCGAGATTCCAAGCCCCCCCACCACGACCTGGATGCCAACCAACTGCAAGGCGATGTACGGCATGGTGGCGACAATGCCGGTAACGGTCACGGCCAAGGCCAGCCAGCGATTGCCGAATCGCCCGCGCACGAAATCTCCCGCCGTGATGTAGCCGTGTTTTTTGCACACATACCAGAGACGCGTGAACACCAGAAACAGGAACGGATAGACCACGATCGTGTAGGGCACGGCGAAGAACGCCACGGCACCGGCGCCGAAGGCCAGCGCGGGCACGGCGATGAACGTGTAGGCGGTGTACAGATCGCCGCCGACCAGGAACCAGGTGACGACGGTACCAAAGCGCCTGCCTCCCAACCCCCACTCGTGCAGCAGTTCCAGATCGCCCTTGCGCCAGCGCGCGGCGGCAAACCCCAGCCAGGTAATGAACCCGAATAGCAGCACGAAAATCGTCAGCGCGATCCAGTTCACGTCGTGCACGACATTCCCCCGTGGCTCTTGTTAGTCGCGATTTTCTTTTGCAGTGGCCAGGTAGACCAGCGCGGTGATGGCGGCACTGATCAGTACCCACAGCAGCTGATACCAGTAGAAGAATGGCAATCCAATCAGACTGGGGTCGGCCCTGTTATAGAAAGGGGGCCACAGCACGGCCACGAACTGAATGAGGAACAGCAGGTACCACCAACTCCAGCCCCGCCTACCGTGCGTACCGTTCATACCAAGACCCCCTCACGTGCGCGCCAGACCGATCGAGCGGCCCGCTTTTGGCTCAATTTATACCGATGTCCTGGGGCTTACCAGCTTTGGCAGCCACGACTGATTTCCATGGCAACCGGGGGTCGGGCGCCGGTCCGGTCTCATGGCCCGGGGGACCATGAGACCGGCCGGGCAATCGGATCTTTTAGAACTTGAAGCGGAAACCAATCGTCGGGTCAATATTGTTGGTACTGAAGATGTAACCGTTGGCAAGGCCGCCCGCGACGTTGGTGTACATGGCACCGGCGTACATATCGAAACGCTTGGTGAAGCGATAGTCGGCGGAGACTCCGACTGCCGATTCGGTACCACTGCAGGTGCCGGCTTTGTTGGTGTCGCAACCGGCATTGGCGCCGATACCGTAGCTGTTCTGCTTGTAGCCGTAGTACGCCGCGGTCAGGTCGAGTTTTGACAGCACGGTGTATTTGCCACCAACCCAGAAGACCTGCAGAACCTTGTCGGTCGGGAAGGCGGCATTGTTGACGAATGCCAGCTTGTAGCCACCGATCTCATCGAAGCCGGCTTCAAGCGGTGTGGTCGGGTTCGCGAACTGAATGTGCTCGTAGCCAGCATAGATCTTCGGCGCGCCGAAACTATACAAGGCTTGAATGCTGTAGGCGGTATTGTCCGAGATCGTTCCGGCGAGGGAATTGCTGGGCGAGAAACCCAGTGCCGGCAAACCGGCAACCTGCGCGGCACTGAGCGCGCCGGCGGCTATCGCATCCCGCACGTGGGCCACATAGGCATCCACCGAGGCGCCGAGATATTCGAAACCAATGTTGCCCTGAACCAGGGTGTTGGCCGCGCCGCTGGCGTTGTTGAATTTGTACTCGGCCCCGAAGTGAACCGGTCCAACCTTTTCAACGTACTTCAGCGAAGAATCGACGCGACGGCTTTCAGTGTCGCCGCCACCCGCCGTGGTGCCCGACAATCCGATCAGTGAGAACGCCTGCGAGGCGCCCTGGGGGTCATACTTGGCGATGCCATCGGCCAGTAAAGTGTTCTGTCGACCAAACGTCAGCGAACCGAAGGTCTTGGAACTGAGTCCCACGAAGGACTGCTGGAAAATCTGACCCGCAATGCTGGAATCCAGGTTGGTGGTGGTCGCGGCCAATGCACGGCCATTGTTCTGAGCCAGCGACTTCAAGGCATCGCTGATTTCGCCCGACTGAGGGTTGAAATAGGTTTCCACCTTGAAGACCGCGTTCCAGTCTCCAACTCCCAGTGCCTCGATGCCCTGAAGGCCGACTCTGGATTGGCTCAGGTTGCTCGGGGTGGCGCCCTGCTGAGAATGATCGCTGTTCTTCTGTACGATATCGGCGCTGCCGGCCGGGAAATAATCGTTGAAGGGCGCACCGTGCGTGTCGTACTGCAAGCCGATGTCGACGATGCCGTACAACGTGATGCCGTGCATGGTCAGGCTGCCATCGGCGGGCTGAGGAACCGGGCCCATGGCGCTCTGCGCCTGAGCGACTCCGGTTGCCCCCAACATGCTGCCCAATAGAAGAGCACTGCCAATCAGGCCCGCGCCGTGGCCGGCAGATAATCTGGATGTCGCCGCATTGATGGGCGCGTTCGGTTTGATCACCGCAGTGCTCCTATGGATAAATTGAATTATTTGAACGAATCGTTTGTTTGATTTGGAAAACATTTTCTAACGGGCACTTTACCCGGTCAAGATATTTAGTGTCTCTTTATAACAACATTTGACGCCAGGCATGCTCTGCGCAGTGTGTTGCGTGCGTATTACAGCCGTAAGACAGTCATATTTCATTCCCATGACCATGACATCGCCCCTGCAAGCACCCGAGACGGGGGTTTTCTGAGCTCGAAGCCATGTCGCTCCCATCCAACTCGTGTCTAATTCCGCATCGAGGTGAGCCAGGTGCGAGTGCTGATCGTTGAAGATGACCGCAAGCTTGCGGAGTTCGTCGCCCGCGGCCTGCGTGCCGAGCGCTTTGCGGTGGACCTGGCGGGCGACGGCCGGGAGGGCCAGCGCTTCATCGACACCTACCCCTATGACCTGCTGATCCTCGATCTGATGCTGCCGCAAGTCAGCGGCTCCGAGTTACTGCAGCGCGTGAGGCGCTCGCATCCCTCGCTACCGGTATTGGTGCTCACGGCTCGCGATGCCACCGAGGACAAAGTGAAGCACTTCGAGGCGGGGGCGGACGACTACCTGACCAAGCCTTTCGACTTCGCGGAACTGGTGGTACGTGTCAAGGCGCTGCTGCGGCGCACGCCGTTCGAACGCACTGAGGTGCTGCGTATCGGCGATCTCGAGTTAAACCGCCTGACCCAGCAGGTGCGCCGCGAGGGTCAGCGCATCGAGCTCACCGCGAAGGAATACGCGCTGCTCGAGTATCTGTTGTCTTCCCCCGGCCGGGTGTTCTCGCGCACGATGATTCTCGAACACGTCTGGGATCAGAGCTTCGAGGGCGTGACCAACATCGTCGATGTCTACGTGCGCTACTTGCGGCGCAAAGTGGACGACCCGTTCGCACTCAAGCTGATACAGACCGTACGCGGAGTGGGTTACTGCGTGCGTGAGGCCCAACAGGAATGAATCACCGTTCGCTCGCCGTTCGACTGGCGGTCTGGTACGCGCTGCTGATGAGTGCGACCTTTGCGCTGATTGGGACGGTGATGTTCTATGGCCTGGAACAGTACCTGCGCTCCAATCTGGGCGACTCGCTGCGGCGCCGATCAGCCCAGATTGAGCAGATTCTCGCGCAAGCCCCCGGGGCGACCAGCAATGGCGCGATTGCCGCATCGATTGACACCCGCGTCGCGCCCGAATTCAACAATCGCTTTGTGCGCGTGACGCGCGCCCCGGCAGAGCTGGTTTATCGTTCCGGCCCGCCCTCCGATCGCAGCTTCGACCCGACCGCGGTGCTGCCGGTCACCGGCTCATGGCCCGCGAAGGGCATGGCGCGCCGGGCCGAGACCTCGGATCACCAGCAGCTCATGGAAAGCGCCACTCCCATCACTACCCCCTCGGGCCGGTACCTGATCGAGCTGGGCGCAAGCCTGGCGCCCATCGAAGCGGTGCAGGCGCGCCTGCTGAGCCTGCTGGGCTTGCTGCTGCCGGTACTGGCCATCTGTGCAGCCGGCGGCGGCTACCTGTTGGTGGGCTGGGCGCTGCGGCCGGTGGACAGAATTTCGCAGACCGCGGAACAGTTCAGCGTGCAGGATCTGGATGCGCGGGTACCGGTCGTCCCGACTGGCGATGCGCTCGAGCGGCTGTCGATCTCGTTGAACCATATGCTCGGCCGGCTGCGCGATTCGGTGCAGACCTCGCGGCGCTTTCTTGCCGACGCCTCGCACGAGCTTCGCACGCCGCTCACCGTCATAAAGGGCGAGTTGCAGGAGATCGTTGGCGCCGATACGGTCCAGGGCGGTGTCGGCGAGCGCATTGGCAGCGTCCTGGAAGAGGTCGCGCGACTGGAACACCTGGTGTCCGGGTTGCTGGTGCTGTCGCGGCTGGACGTGGGCGAAGCACAGCGGGAATGGGTGGATGTGGATCTTGGCGAGCTGACCGCGGGTACCGCCGAACAGATGCGCCTGATGGCGGAGGACCGCGGCATTCAACTGGAGTCCTCCGAACTGCGTTCCGCCGTGGTCCGGGGCGATCGCGGGCGGCTCAAGCAGGTCATCGTCAATCTGCTCGACAACGCGATTCGCTTCACGCCGCGCGGCGGTACCGTGACTCTACGGACCGTCGCCAGTGAAACCTATCGCTATCTGGAAGTGCAGGACACCGGTATCGGCATCCCGGCCTCGGCGCTGCCGAACATATTCGATCGCTTCTACCGCGTCGATGATGCGCGCTCGCGCGAAGACGGCGGCGCCGGCCTGGGACTTTCGATCGTCAAATCAATCTGCTCCGCGCACCGCGTGGAGATCGAAGTAGACAGCGAGGTCGGGCGCGGCAGTCGCGTGCGCCTGAGGCTGCCGCGGACCAGAGAGCGCTGAAACGCAAATTATGAGCAATTTCTAATGTTGTGTTAGCTCGATTCTAATCTTGGTCGGATTAGATGCCCGCATGCGACTGCTCATGGTGGAGGACGACCGAAAGTTGGCCGAATTCGTGGCACGCGGCCTGCGGGCCGAGCAATACATCGTTGATCTGGCCGCGGACGGCCGTGAGGGCCTCAAGTTCTTTGAATCGCATCAATATGACCTGCTGATTCTGGACCTGCTGCTGCCCTATATCAGCGGCAGCGAACTGCTTGGTCTGGTGCGTCGCTCACAACCGTCGTTGCCGGTCCTGCTGCTCACGGCCTGCGATGCCACCGAGGACAAGGTGCGGCACTTCGAGGCCGGAGCGGATGATTATCTCACCAAGCCGTTCGACTTCGCCGAACTGGTGGTGCGGATCAAGGCGTTGCTGCGCCGTACTCCTGTAGAACGCACCGATGTAATCCTCATCTCGAACCTCGAACTCAATCGTCTGACTCGCGAAGTGCGCCGCGGTGGCCAGAGCATAGAGCTCACCGGCAAGGAATACGCGCTGCTGGAATACATGCTGTCCTCGCCCAACCGCGTGCTCTCGCGCGCCATGATTCTCGAGCATGTTTGGGACCAGAGTTTCGAGGGAGTCACCAACATCGTCGATGTGTACGTGCGCCACCTGAGGTGCAAAGTCGACGGCCCCTTTCCGGATAAGCTGATTCATACGGTGCGCGGCGTAGGTTACTGCGTGCGCGAAACTCAGCAGGCGCGATAACCCATGTGGATCATCCGTACAGCGCTGCGCAACCCGTATACGTTTTTTGTCATGGCGATCGTTATCGTGCTGTTCGGCTCGCTTGCCGGATTGCGCACACCGGTGGACATCCTGCCGGACATCAAGCTGCCCGTGATCAGCGTCGTATGGACCTATATCGGCATGCCGCCTGCCGATATGTCCAACCGCATCATCACCTACTACGAGCGCCAGATGACCACGGCGGTCACCGACATCGATCACATCGAGTCCCAGTCGCTGCCGGGTGTCGGCGTGGTCAAGGTGTTCTTCCACCCCGACGTCAACGTCAACGCGGCATTGAGCGAGGTCATCGGCATATCGCAAACCGTGCTCAAACGCCTGCCGCCGGGCATCACGCCGCCGCAGATCCTGAGCTACAACGCCTCGAGCGTTCCGGTACTGCAGCTGGCGCTGTCGGGCAAGAGTCTCACCGATCAGCAACTGTACGATCTGTCGAACAATTTCATCCGCCCGCGACTGGCCGAAGTCGAAGGCGCCGCGGTGCCCTCGCCCTATGGCGGCAAGAACCGCCAGGTGCAGGTCGACCTGAACCCGGCCGCACTGCATGAGAAGAACCTGACGCCGGACGACGTCGTCAACGCGATCCAGGTGCAGAATCTGCTGCTGCCGGCCGGCACCGAGAAGATCGGCAAGTTCGAGTACGAGGTGCTGCTCAATGCCAGCACCGACACGCTGGATGAACTGAACGATCTGCCGATCAAGCACGTCGACGGCACCGTGGTGTACCTGCGCGATGTCGCCCACGTGCGCGACGGCTACTCGCCGCAGCAGAATCTGGTGCGCGTCAACGGCCTGCATTCGGTTCTGACCACCATCCAGAAGAACGGCTCGGTCTCGACACTCAG
Source organism: uncultured Gammaproteobacteria bacterium (assembly GCA_963735775.1). GTDB lineage: Bacteria > Pseudomonadota > Gammaproteobacteria > Steroidobacterales > Steroidobacteraceae > FEN-1191. The sequence continues at coordinate 144,128 of CAVTMG010000003.1, forward strand.
CATCATCAGCCAGGTCAAGGCGCTGCTGCCGCTGATCAAGGCCGGCGCCCCGGCCGGGCTGCACATCGGCCTGGTCGGCGATCAGTCGATCTTCGTCAAGGCCGCGGTCACCGGGTGTCGCGCGCGAAGGCATCATCGCCGCCGTGCTGACGGCGCTGATGATTCTGCTGTTTCTGGGCAGCCTGCGCTCGACCCTGATCATCACGCTGTCGATTCCGCTGGCGGTGCTGACCTCGATTCTGTGCCTGTCGATGCTGGGCCAGACCATCAACGTCATGACGCTCGGCGGCCTGGCGCTGGCGGTCGGCATCCTGGTCGACGACGCCACCGTCACGATCGAGAACATCAACTGGCATCTGGAGCAGGGCAAGGACGTTCAGCAGGCCATCCTCGACGGCGGCCAGCAGATCATCATTCCTGCGCTGTTTTCGTTTCTGTCGATCAGCATCGTGTTCGTGCCGATGTTCTATCTGACCGGCGTCGCGCGCTATCTGTTCGTGCCGATGGCCGAAGCGGTGGTGTTCGCCCTGTTGGGCTCGTTCATCCTGTCGCGCACGCTGGTGCCGGTGCTGGCCAAATACCTGCTTCAAGGGCCACGACCGGCGGTATCAGCGACGATGCGCTTCACAGCGGCGAGTCTGAGCGCCGCGGCAAGTGCAATTTCCTGGTGCGGCTTCCAACGCCGCTTCGAGCGCGGCGTCGCCGATGCCCGCGCACCTCTACACGCAGGTGCTGCGGCTGGCGATGGGGCGAGCGAGCCGTGTTCATCGGCGGCTTCCTCGCGTTCATCGTCGTTTCGGTGGCGGTGCTGGCGCCCTGGCTCGGAGAGAATTTCTTCCCCTCCGTCGACTCCGGCGAGATCAAGCTGCACGTGCGCGCGCAGGCCGGCACGCGCATCGAGGAAACCGCGCGCCTGTGCGACCAGATCGAGAACACCATTCGCCAGCTCATTCCGCCGAGCCAGCTCGACAGCATCATCGACAACATCGGCTTGCCGATCAGCGGCATCAACATCAGCTACAGCAACTCGGCGCCGATCGGAGCCTGAGGATGCCGACATCCTGATCAATCTCAAGGGTGCTCACAGGCCCACCGACGACTACGTCAAGCTGCTGCGCGAACGCCTGCCACGGCTGTATCCGCGAGGCGACGCTATGCGTTCCTGCCGGCGGACATCGTCAGCCAGATCCTGAATTTCGGGCTGCCGGCGCCGATTGACGTGCAGGTGGTCGGATTCAAGCGCGACGAGAACCAGCGTTATGCGCAGTCGCTGCTCGCCAAGCTGCGTTACGTGCCGGGCATCGCCGATCTGCGCATGCAACAGACCTTCGATCAGCCGGTGCTCAACGTCAAGGTGGACCGCATCCGTGCCACCGAGGTCGGCCTCACGCAGCGCGATATCGCCAACAGCATGCTGGTGTCGCTGTCGGGCAGCGCGCAGGTATCGCCCAATTTCTGGGTCAATCCGGACAATAAGGTGTCCTATCCGCTGGTCGCGCAGACGCCGCAATATCGCCTCGACACGCTCTCGGACCTGGCCAATATCCCGGTCAGCGGCGCGGCCGGCGGTCAATCCGCAATTGCTCGGCGCCCTGGCGACGATCACGCAGGGCCGCGCCGAAGGCGTGGTGTCGCACTATGACGTGCAGCCGACCATGGACCTGTACGCCACCGTGCAGGGGCGCGATCTGGGCGCCGTGGCCTCCGACATCAACGCGATCCTGCAAGCAGACCGCCGAGCCAGGTGCCGCCCGGCTCGACCGTGGTCATCCGCGGCCAGGTGCAGACCATGAATCGAGTCCTATATCGGACTGCTGCTCGGGATCGCCGGCGCCTTCGTGCTCATCTACCTGCTGCTGGTCGTGGACTTCCAGTCCTGGCGCGATCCGTTCATCGTCGTGTGCGCGCTGCCCGCCGCGCTCGCCGGCATCACCTGGATATTGTTCGTGACCGGTACCACCCTGTCGGTGCCGGCCTTGACCGGCGCGATGATGAGCATGGGCGTCGGCACGGCCAACAGCATCCTGGTGGTCAGCTTCGCACGCGAGCAGCTCGCGCTCGGCCACGACCCGATCACCGCCGCTATCGAAGCCGGAGCGACGCGCTTCCGGCCCGTGCTGATGACCGCGCTGGCCATGATCATCGGCATGATTCCGATGGCTCTCGCCATGGGCGAGGGCGGCGAGCAGAATGCGCCGCTCGGCCGCGCCGTCATCGGCGGACTGTTGTTCGCAACGGTCGCGACCCTGATCTTCGTGCCCGTGGTCTTCAGCGTGCTGCATCGACACGACGTGCCGCGAGCACGATGCGCCGCATCGGTGCCCGCCTCTAGATCGCTCACGGTTCTAGGGGATTCGACCTAACATGACAGAGTCCGAGACATCGCACCGATTGCAACGTCGCCTGCGCCGCGCGCTGATCATCGGCGCCGTCGCGGTATGTGTCATCGCCGCCATAGGCATCGGCTTGCGTCTGCACGCGCAGACCCAGGTCAAGCAGCTGGACCGATGCCCAGGCCATCCCGACCGTCGAAATCGTCTCGCCGCAACCGAGCGCGAAAATGCAGGAACTGGTGCTGCCCGGCAACCTGAGCGCCTACATCGATGCACCGATCTACGCCCGCATCGACGGCTACCTGAAGCGCTGGTACGTCGACATCGGCGCCCACGTGCATGCCGGCCAGGCACTGGCCGACATCGAGACGCCGGAACTGGATCAGCAGATGCATCAGGTCGAAGCCGAGCTGGTGACCGCGAAGGCCAACGACCAGCTCGACAAGATCACGGCCGAGCGCTGGCACAAAATGCTGGCATCGCAGTCGGTGTCGCAGCAGGAGGCCGACGAAAAGGCGGCCGCCTATTCGGTCAGCCAGGCGCTGGTCGACGCCGCGCAGGCCAATCTTGAGCGCCTCAGGGCGCTGGCTGCGTTCAAGCACGTCATCGCGCCGTTCGACGGCATCGTCACGGCACGCAATACCGATGTCGGCAATCTGATCAACGCCGGCGCGGGCGGCAAGGGTACCGAATTGTTCCGCGTGGCCGACGAGCACGAGGCGCGCGTGTACGTCGACGTGCCGCAGACCGATGCCAGCCAGATCAAGCTGGGCCTCACGGCGCAACTGCAGTTGCCCGAGAAGCCCGGCGTCACGGTGCCGGCGACGGTGGCCGACATTTCCAATGCCGTCAGCGTGGCCTCGCGCACCATGCAGGTCGAACTGATGGCAGACAACGCGGACCACGTGCTGCTGCCGGGGGATTACGTGGAGGTGCATTTCCAGATCCCGGCCCCGCCGCACGTGATGCAACTGCCGACCGACCGCTCTGATTTTTCGCAAAGAGGGTCTGCAAGTCGCCACCGTCGACGATCGCGAACCACATCGTGCTCAAGTCGATCCAGCTGGCGCAGGAGCGCGGCGCCGTGGTCGATGTAAGCCTGGGCTTGACGCCGCAGGATCGCGTGGTCGAAGCCCGCCTGACTCGATCGTCAATGGCGAGCCGGTGCGCGTAGCCACAGGAGCCGGCCGGCCCGGTCGTGGCGACGGTCGAGCAGCCATGAGGTGCGCGGCAGCACTGCTGTGGCGCTGGCTTGCCTGCCGCTCGCCGCCTGCTCGCTGATGCCGCGCTACCAGCCGCCGGCCAATCCCGCTCCCGCGCACTACCAGCAGTTCAATCCCTCCCAGCAGGACTGCGATGCCGGCCAACCCGGCGCCCCGGAACAGTCCCAGGCGATCACGGCCGCCGACCTGCAATCACCGTGCGACTGGGGGCCCGGCGCACCCTGCCGATCAACTCCCGCGCAGCGACTGGTGGCGCGAATTCGGCGATCCGACTCTGGATGCGCTGGAGGCAAAGATCGATTCGGCCAATCCGGATCTGGCCGCGGCCGCTAGATCGCTACCAGCAGGCGCGTGCACTGGAGAGCGAGGCGCGCAGCGCGCTGTTCCCCACGCATCTCGGTCGCAGGCCTACACCAACACCGACCGCCAATCGGACAACCGGCCGCTGCGTTCGGCGTCGCAGCCCGATTCCTATCATGATGATCTCATCGGCGGGGCACTGAACTACGAGCTCGATCTTTGGGGCCGAGTGCGCAGCGCCGTCGCGGCCGGCAGCGCGCAGACACAAGCGCTCTCGGCCGACCTGGAATCGGTGCGCCTGCTGCTGCACGCGCGGCTGGCGCTCGACTACATCGCGCTGCGCGGCGAGGATGCCCAGCGGGCATTGCTTGAACAGGCGGTGGTGGCCTACGAGCGCGCACTGCAGATGACCAGCACCCGCTTTGAGGGCGGCATTTCCTCAGCGCTCGATGTGGCGCAGGCGCAAACGCAGCTCGAGACCGCGCGCGCCGCACTGACCGACGTCATCGATCAGCGCTCGCTGCTGGAGCATGCGATCGCGGCGCTGACCGGTTCGATCGCCTCGGACTTCTCGCATCAAGCCCGGTAGTCTCGATCTCAAGCTGCCCAACATCCCGGTGGCAATGCCGGCAACGCTGCTCGAGCGCCGGCCGGACGTGGCGGCGGCGGAGCGCACCATGGCGGCCTTCAACGCCGGCATCGGCGTGGCGCGAGCAGCCTTCTTTCCGCGCATCTCGCTGGCCGCGGTTGCCGGCTTCGAGAGTACCCAGGCCGCCGGCCTGCTCGGCACGCCGAACCGCTATTGGGCGATTGGACCGCAGGGTGCGTTGACGCTGTTCGACGCCGGCTATCGCCGGGCGGCCGTGGCCAGTGCGCGCGCGCAGTTCGACGAGGCAGCCAATAACTATCGCAGTTCGGTGCTGACGGCCTTTCAGGAAGTCGAGGATGCACTGGCTCAGGACCGTCTGCTGCAACAGGAAGTCGATCAGCAGCAGGCGGCACGGTCGGCGGCAGAACGGGCGCTGGCCCTGTCACTGAACCGCTACGAGAACGGGGCCGTCAACTATCTGCAAGTGGTGACCGCGCAGATCGCAGCGCTGCAGGCGCAGCGCGCAGCGCTGGATTTGCGGACGCGCGAATTGCAGGCGACCATCGATCTGGTGCGCGCGCTGGGCGGTGGCTGGCAGGCGAGCTGGCCGACGACGGCGCAGGCGAGGTGAGGGCCAGTGGGACGCTGGGACCTCGCCATGCCGCTCAGGCAACGCAGCGTCGGGCTACCAACTGGCCTTGGGCACCCCACCGCGGCCCTGGAGGATTCCCGTTTGCTGCCCTTGGCCCCGATTGCCGGGCCCGGTTAGACCGACCCGTGCGCCCGTGCTATGCTTGCGCCTGATCGTCGACGTCCCTGTTTCCATGCGCCCCCCTTAAGGGCGCGTTCGGCTTCGAGCCGCCAGCGATCTGGTGACAGGATTTACGATTCGACGGCTCGCGGGCAGATTCGCTCTCCCCTTCCCTTCGTTGGTATTCCTGCCGTTCTGAGTGGCATTGGGCACAACTAATCGCCCGCGGCCACTTGTTTTATTTGGAGAGTATTGAGTCATGGCGAAGATTTATGTGGGTAACCTGCCCTTCACGACCAGTGAGGCAGATCTGACGGCGTTGTTCGGCCAGCACGGCACAGTAGAAAAAGTGTCGCTGCCGACGGATCGTGAGACCGGTCGGCCGCGCGGCTTCGGCTTCGTGGAGATGAACCAGGCCGATGCGTCGCGTGCCATTCAGAACCTGAATGGTCACGATCTGGGCGGACGCCCGTTGCGCGTCAATGAAGCCCAAGATAAGCCGCGCACTGGCGGCGGCGGCGGTGGCGGTGGCTATCGCGGCGGTGGTGGTGGTGGCGGCGGTGGTGGTGGCGGCGGCGGCGGCGGTCGCTGGTAAGCGCACCGTTTACTAGCCTCAAACGCTAAAAGAGCCCGGAGTGATCCGGGCTTTTTTTTGTTCAGAAATGTTACTTGCCACGGCGCCAGAAACCCACAAGATCATATGCTTACCAGCATATCCTACTTTGCTGCCGAGGAGGCAGCAAGCTGCCGTAGGTGGCGAATGCGCTCATCCGTCGGAGGATGGCTCGACAGATAACCGTTGTTCGAAAACCCGGGACGGTTCGCCGTCAACTTCTCGAGCGCGTCGGCCAGCAATCCCGGCGACATGCCATTGTGAACAAGCACCGCCATCCCATAGTCATCGGCTTGCGTTTCCAACGCTTGCGAATACTTCGCCTGCACCACGACCGCTGGCGCTGCCGCCAGCATGCTGCTGAAATCGCCCACATAGAGGGCCACGAATGCTCCAATCGCGGCACTTTGCAGCAGCAACCGCAAACTGTGGTGCCCGTGAGCATGTCCCAATTCGTGCGCGAGTACCGCCAGAGTCTGCGGATCGTCATTGATTGATGTGATCAGATCGTCAAGCACGATGATCGTGCCGTCCGGCAATGTAAAAGCGTTGGCCGGCAGTTGATCCGAGCGGCGAAACAGCAGCAATGAATCCGGCTTACCCCCGTTCGGCAGGCGCAGCGCATGGAATTCCACATTAAGCCTCTGTTGGCGTGCCGCGGCGAGCCGGCTTGGCGCGAGAACACGCCCGTCCAATACTTTCAACGTCCGCTCCGATAGCGTTCTGCCTATCGCCGGCGGCAGGTGGTCGGCGACCACCGCAGCCGCCCATGGCAGCGCCCATTTGTATGCCACACCGGCCAGGGCCACGCAGGCAATGCCGGACAACAGCACAACAGGCAGACGGCGCTGCATGCGATCGACCCAGCCATCGCGATGCGCGGTCGAGGACAACAGGATCGCAAGGCCTTCCAGGTCGCGAACTTCGCAGAATGCACCATCCTTAAATCGAAGACGGCGCGGTGCCCGGCCGAGTTGTTCATCCACATTTAAGTCGGCGAACGGGACCTGCAAATTCAGATCCTCGCCAACGATGGCCAGCTGCTCACCGTCCAGCGACAGAGTGACGGCTCGAACGCGCGTAGAGTGTCCGTCGCAATAGTGCGCGCGCAGCATTTTTGGCTTATTTCCGCGGACGGCTATAGGGAAATATCGAAATCGAACGCACCAGCCGCCTCTTCGCCGATCGCGCCGATGGCTTCGGGATCGGCTGCTGTGAAATCCTGCAGATCGCTGGCCGGTAGCAGCCGCATTGAATTCAGCTGAAATCTCGCCAGGCGGATCGTCGCCCACGGAATAAAAAGTCCCAGGGTAATTGCCACCAGCACAAAGTTACCGGCATTGATCGAAATCAGTTCAACCGGCGACATGTCACAAATGAGGCGATGGTCACCGAGACGGGTATTGTTCCAGATCAAGTTCGTGACCAGCGCGTGAAAGGTCGACCAAAAGGTAAACCAGATCAAGATCACTGCGATATACAGCGGCAGCAGAACCTGCAGCAGTGCCTGCGGATGCAGGTGGCCGCCCTGCTGTTGCATTTGTGCTAACCCGATCAACGCACCGCCGAAGCCGACGACCCGGAAGAGAATTACCAGGATCGCTATCGGGATCAGCCACAGCAGATAAAGCAAATAAAACTGGCCGGCTGTGGCATGAAAGGAGAATCGCGTACGTCCGAACCAACTGTTGTCATGCTGGTAGGCCTTCAGCCTCTGATGCGTGAAGGGCGCCAGTGTGTAAAGCGTGAGAAGCGTCAGAATCCCGTTCAGCAGCAACACACGGTAGGCCCCGGCCGGACTGCCCCGAAAGTGAAAGCGTGCGCCGCGCCAACTCGAATTGTAGAGCCGGAAACGAAACGAATTGCGCAGCAGCCACGGCATGGTGATCGCAAGTGCCACTACCACGACCACCGTCCACGGCGAGAGCAGCCGCACCGAGTAGTGGTAGGCAATCAGCATCGCCAGCGCTATCAGGCGTCCGATAAAGATCCTGATCGGGCTGCCGTGAAAGTCGAAGCTTGAACCGGCCAGTTCGGTGTGCCGATAAAAATACTGCAACCGCCGCACCTTTGCCCACGCCGAATAGATGCCGAGCGTGAGAATAGTCAACAGCAAGTTCACGATCCAGATTCCGAAATATTCGGCGCCGCTGCCACTGAAGTGCAATGGTTCCGGCGGACGGGTCGCAGCAGGCGGGGGCGGAGAACCCCTTTCAGAACTCTGATGAATAAGCTCCGCTGCCGTTGAATAACGAGGCGCGAGCCTCAGCACGACGAAAAACAGTGCCACGAAGAAAAGTGCTGCGGTCAGAACGATCCGGGACAGCAGGATAACCGCCTCAGCATTGCCCTGATTGGCCGAGCGCCTGATCCACGTCAATGCCGCAGGCCAGTCGCGGGCCAGATTAATTTCTGCACAACCGTGAAACAGTGTTTCGCCGACGGCCAGCTCCGACCAGGCGTCATGCAGCTGCGCACCCTTTGTCAGTACCTTCCAGGCTTCCGCATTGCGCTGCTCGCGCACATATATCCAGCCCATCTGCGACAGCACATTCCCGTCGTTGATATCCATCTGCGCAAGTTGCGCCAGCGTGCGGTCGGCATCCTCGCGTCGATTCAAGTCCGAGGCGCTGATCGCGTAGCCGCCCAAAGCGGTCGGTGGCGGCGGTTCACCTGCCGCCTGCGCCAGCTGGATTACCTCATCCCACCGCCCAAGCATTTCCTTCGGGCTCGCAGTTTGAGCGGCGGCTTCGGCCAAATCGCTGGCCAGAACCAGCCTAAGCTCGGCCATGGTTGGGGGAGGCAAATTCTGCTTCGCGCATTCGTCGACAAAGGCGCGCATCTGATCGAACGAACCACCCCAATCCGGTTCCAGGCCTATGAGGTACCGCCTGCGCACCAACATATCGGTCGGGTCGATCGATGTGCCCATATCAAGCCATCGGCGGCGCGCGTCCGTTGAGCCGTCGAGCAGCTCGATATTCAACAGGTAGAGGGCGCTGAGGTACGGTTTCGCGGTCAGTTTCAATGAGAGCTGCAGATCCGGGCGCGCCAGCGCCAAGTAGCCCTGCATGCGCTTGAGACGTCCAGCCGGTATATGCGCAACCAAGGCGCCGTCTCGCACCGCCCAAGCCATTCGATAGTAGTAAGCACCTCGGGCGACGCGGGCTACATAGGAATCGGGGTGAGTCTGAACCCATTGATCGAAATAGCGCGCGTTGCCGGCGTCATCCTCATAAAGCGCGCGGAAGCCCTGATACAACTGCTGGTCCGACAACTTGCCTGACTCGTAGCTGTGTTGCATATCTGCGAAATAGCGATCCGCCGTTTCGTAGTCGCCGGATTTCAACCGGGCGAGAGGCTGCGCATTGGGGTCGAAGCTGCCGGCGCGCGCGTTTGAACCGGCGGCCAGCAGGGGAATCGCCATGAGCAGGAACACGCAGGTCGCGCGTAGCACGTCTGACATAACGTGCCTGGCTGAGTTCGATTGGCCCCTGGAACCGATCGATGTCATCGCCGTCACCGTTCCCATTGATCCCAACGGGTCCGCCCTGCTGTGGTCCATGACGCTACCACAACTATGGCCATGCGAGATGAGTCGGCGTGCTCAGCGCTTCTTCGGCAGATACAGATCTGTGAGCGTACCCTCAAAGGCTTCAGCCGCCATGGCCACCGTCTCCATCAATGTGGGATGAGCGTGCACGGTCAGGCTGATATCGGCGGCATCGGCACCCAGTTCGATTGCCAGCGCGACTTCGGCGATGAGCTCGCCGGCATTGGTGCCGACGATGCCGCCACCGAGCAGACGATGGCTCGCGGGATCGAACAGCAACTTGGTGAAGCCCTCGTCGCGCCCAATTGACAATGAGCGCCCACTTGCAGCCCAGGGGAATACCGATTTTTCAAATTCGATGTTCTTTTCCTTGGCCTGCGCCTCGGTCAGGCCCACCCATGCGACCTCCGGATCCGTGTAGGCGACGGAGGGAATAACGCGCGCGTCGAAGAAGCTCTTCTGGCCCGCGGCGACTTCGGCCGCGACTTTTGCCTCGTGCGTGGCTTTGTGAGCCAGCATGGGCTGTCCGACGATATCGCCGACCGCGAAAATATGGGGCACGTTGGTGCGCATCTGCTTGTCGGTGGCGATGAACCCGCGCGCATCGACCTGCACGCCAGCCTGCTCGGCGCCAATGCGGCTGCCATTGGGGGAGCGCCCGACCGCGACCAGAACGTGGTCATAGGTCCTGGCGCTGCGGGTACCGCCCTGGGCTTCGACGCTGACCTGTAGACCATCGCTGGCAGCCGTCACGGCGACCACTCGTGTGTTGAGCAGGATCTCGCCATAACGCGCCCTGATTCGCTTTTCGAGCGGACGCACCAGATCCGCATCGCAGCCGGGCATGAGCTGCGATGTAAGCTCCACGACGCTGACCTTGGCCCCCAGGGCGTCATACACGCAGGCCATCTCCAGGCCGATGATTCCGCCGCCGATGACCAGAAACCGTCCCGGCTTTTCAGGCAGCTCAAGCGCACCGCTGGAGTCGATGATGCGCGGATCGTCAGGCAGGAATGGCAGGCGCACCGACTCCGAACCTGCGGCAATGATGCATTGCTCGAAACGAATTTTTTCGCTGCCGCCGGCGCCAGTGACTTCGAGCACGTGCGGACTGACAAATTTCGCGCTGCCGCGCACCACTTCGACCTTGCGCTGCTTGGCGAGCATGGACAGGCCGCCGGTGAGCTTTTTGACGATGCCGCCCTTCCAGCCGCGCAACTTCCCGAAATCCAACTGCGGTGCGCCGAAGACAATGCCATGTGCGCTCATCTCGCGCGCCTCTTCGACTACCTTGGCCACGTGCAGCAGGGCTTTGGAGGGAATGCAGCCTACGTTCAGGCAGACACCGCCAAGAGTCGCCCAGCGCTCGACCAGCACGACCTTGAGCCCAAGGTCCGCGGCGCGAAATGCCGCCGTGTAACCACCCGGACCGGCTCCGAGCACCAGCAATTGCACGCTGCGCGCCGCTTCCGGTTCGGCCACTTCAAGTGTGTTCGCGGCCGAGGGAGCCGCCGCGGCCGCGGGAGCCGGCGCGGCCAGAGGAGCCGGCGCGGCCACGGGCGCCGGTGCGGCGGCCGGCGCGACCGCGGCTGTTGCGGGCTGTGCCGTCTCCAGTCTCGCCAGCGGCGTGCCCTTCGATACGAGGCTGCCTTTGGCGACCAGAAGTTCCACCACCGTGCCGGCCGCGGACGACGGCACGTCCATGGTCGCCTTGTCGGTCTCGAGCGTGATCAGCGGCGTATCGACTTCGACCGCGTCTCCGGGCTTCACCAGCACGTCGATGACCGGAATGTCCTTGAAGTCGCCGAGATCCGGACAGGCGATCTCGATCCGGCTCACGGCACCGCCTCAAGCAAGCCGTGAACGTCGGCCAGAGCCGCCACCAGAAAGGCCATGAAACGTCCGCCGTTGGCGCCGTCGATCACCCGGTGGTCGTATGAGAGCGACAACGGCAGCATCAATCGCGGCACCAGACTCTCATCGCGATAGACGGGTTTTAGGCTCGAGCGCGATACACCGAGGATCGCCACCTCGGGGGCATTGATGATAGGTGTAAAAGCGGTGCCGCCGATGTTGCCCAGACTGGAGATCGTGAAGCTGCCACCTTGCATGTCGACACCGGCAAGTTTGCCGGCGCGCGCCTTCTGCGACAGCGTGGCGAGCGCGTGCGCGATCTCGTAGATGTCCTTGCGATTGGCGTCGCGAATCACCGGCACCATGAGCCCATGCGGGGTATCGGCCGCAAAGCCGATATGGAAGTATTTTTTGTAGATCAGGTTCTCGCCGCGGGCATCGAGCGAGCTGTTGAACAGCGGAAACTCCTGCAGCGCCTTGACGCAGGCGCGCACGATGAACGCCAGCGGCGTGAGCTTGACACCGGCACTGTCGGAACCGGATTTGAGTCCCTTGCGCACCTCATCGAGTTCGGTGATGTCGGCTTCATCGAACTGCGTGACATGCGGCAGATTCACCCAGCTCGCATGCAGCCGCGATCCCGAAATGCGCTGCACGCGACCGAGCGGCTTGCTCTCGATGGCGCCGAATTGGGCAAAGTCCGGCGCCGCCACATCGGGCCACGCGCGCCCCGCGACGCTGCCGCCCGCCATGGCATTGGCGGCGCCGCCGGCAAGCGCCGATTTTACGAACGCCTTGACGTCCTCTTCGGTAATGCGACCTTTCTGCCCGGTACCCTGGATGCGCAGCAGATCGGCACCGAGCTCGCGCGCAAATTTACGCACCGACGGGCTGGCGTGCGCACGCGCGATACTGTCCTCGCTGACAACCGCCGGCGCGGCGGCAAGTGCCGCCAGCGCACGCGTGCCGTCAGCGACATTCGGCGGCGAAGCCTGGGGTGCGGGCGCCTTTGGCGCCGGCGGCGGAGTGGCTGGCTTCGCGACGCCTTGCTGTTTGCTCGCAGGCGCGGTCGCTGGCGCCGCCGCCGGCTTGGCTGGGGCAGCATCGGCCGCAGCGCCATCGGCAACATTGAGCGTTGCGATCAGACTGCCGGCCGAGATCCGCGCACCCTTGCTCACGTGCAGCGTCTCGATCACGCCGGCATCCGGAGAGGGAACGTCCATGGTTGCCTTCTCGGTCTCCAGCGTCAGCAACGGCGTGTCGATCTGCACCGTTTCGCCGGGCTTGACCAGCACCTCGATGACGGCCACGTCCTTGAAGTCGCCCAGCTCGGGCACTCTTATTTCTTTCGAAGCCAAGACGGTTCCTTGAATCTCAGGCGGTGAGCGGATCGGCCTTGTCCGGATCGATGCCCAATTTCTGCACAGCCTCGATCACGATCTGGCGCTGAATTTGACCGCCGTCGGCCAGAGACTTGAGCGCCGCCAGGGCGATGAAATTACGATCGACTTCGAAGTGGCGGCGAAGTTCGGCACGCGCATCACTGCGCCCGAAACCGTCGGTGCCGAGGCAGACATACGGCGCACTGACCCACGGCCGGATCTGGTCGGGTACGTTGCGCACATAGTCGGTGGCCGCGACGATCGGCCCCTGGCAACGGTTCAGCAAGGTCTGCACATAGGACGCACGCGACTGCTCACCCGGATGCAACAGGTTCCAGCGCTGACATTCCAGCGCCTCACGTCGCAGCTCACTGAAGCTGGTGATCGAGAGCACGTCGGCCGCGACCCCAAACTGCTGCTCCAGCAGCTCCGCCGCGGCCACGCACTCGCGCAGGATGGTGCCGCTGCCCAACAGCGTCGCGCGCACGCTGCCGCCGGTGGCTGCGCGCAGGAGATAGCCGCCTTTGACGATGGCGGCCTCGACGTCGGCAGGCAGCGCCGGCTGTGGATAGTTCTCGTTCATCACCGAGATGTAATAGAAAATGCTCTCGTTATCGACGTACATGCGCTTGAGACCGTCCTGGATGATCACGGCCAGCTCGTAGGCGAATGTCGGATCGTAGGCGCGGCAATTGGGCACCGTGGTCGCGACCAGCTGGCTGTGTCCGTCCTGATGCTGCAGCCCCTCGCCGGCCAGCGTCGTGCGACCGGCGGTGGCGCCGAGCAGGAAGCCGCGCGCGCGCATGTCGCCCGCGGCCCAGATGAAGTCGCCCACGCGCTGGAAACCGAACATCGAATAATAGATGTAGAACGGCACCATGCTGATGCCGTGATTGGCGTAGGAAGTCGCGGCCGCGATCCAGGAGCAGGTCGAGCCGGCCTCGTTGATGCCCTCCTCGAGCATCTGCCCCTTCTTATCCTCGCGATAGGACATCAGCGTTTCCGCATCGACCGGCGTGTACAGCTGGCCGACGGCCGAGTAAATGCCGATCTGGCGGAACAACCCCTCCATGCCGAAGGTACGGGCCTCATCGGGCACGATCGGCACGATGTGCTTGCCGATATTTTTGTCCTTCAGCAGTACCGTGAGAATGCGCACGAACGCCATCGTGGTGGAAATCTCGCGCTCGCCGGTGCCATCCAATAGCGAGCGGAAGGCCTCGAGCGGCGGCACCACCAAAGCCGGCGCGGAAGCCTTGCGCACCGGCAGATAGCCGCCCAGGGCCTTGCGACGCGACTGCAGGTAACGCATCTCCTGGCTGTCATCGGCCGGCTTGCGAAACGGCAGGCCATCGATGTCCGCGTCCGATACCGGAATGTTGAAGCGATCGCGCAGCTCCTTGAGCGCGACGTCGCCGAGCTTCTTCTGCTGGTGCGCCACCATCTGGCCCTCGGCGCTCTTGCCCAGGCCGAACCCTTTGACCGTCTTGGCCAGTATCACGGTCGGTTGACCCTGGCAGCGCACGGCGGCGTGGTAGGCCGCATAGACCTTGCGCGCATCATGCCCGCCGCGATTGAGATACCAGATCTCCTCATCGGACATGTTGGCGACCATCTCCTTGAGCACCGGATCCTTGCCGAAGAAATGTTCGCGCGTGTAGGCGCCGCCCTTGGCCTTGAAGTTTTGATATTCGCCGTCAACGCACTCTTCCATGACGCGCTGCAGATTGCCGCCGATATCGCGCGCCAGCAGCGGATCCCAGCGCGAGCCCCAGATCACCTTGATCACGTTCCAACCGGCACCGAGAAATGCCGCTTCCAGTTCCTGAATGATCTTGCCGTTGCCGCGCACCGGACCATCGAGGCGCTGCAGATTGCAGTTGACGACGAAGATCAGATTGTCGAGCTTCTCGCGCACCGGCATGGTCAGCGCGCCCATGGACTCCGGTTCATCCATCTCGCCATCGCCGCAGAACGCCCAGACCTTGCGGTCCGATGGCGCCACCAGGCCGCGATTCTCCAGATAGCGGATGAAGCGCGCCTGGTAGATGGCCATCATCGGCCCCAGGCCCATCGACACCGTCGGGAATTGCCAGAAGTCCGGCATCAGCCAGGGATGAGGGTAGGACGAGAGTCCGTTACCGCCAGTCTCCTGGCGAAAGCGGCTCAGCTGCAGCTCGCTCAGCCGTCCTTCCAGGTAGGCGCGGCCGTAGATGCCCGGCGAGGAGTGACCCTGCATGTACACCAGGTCGCCCGGGTGTATGGCGCTCGGCGCGCGCCAGAAATGGTTGAAGCCGACTTCGTACAGCGTCGCCGAGGAGGCGTAGCTCGAGATGTGACCGCCGTATTCGCTGGATTTGCGGTTCGCCTGCACCACCATGGCCATCGCGTTCCAGCGTATGTATGCCTCGATGCGCCGCTCGAGCGCGCGATCGCCCGGATATTCGGGCTGCGCCGTGACCGCGATGGTGTTGACATAGGCGGTATTGGGCCGGAACGGCAGATAGGCGCCGGACCGGCGCGTATGGTCGATCAGGCGCTCAAGCAGGTAGTGGGCGCGCTGCGGTCCTTCGGTGCGCAACACCGAATCGATCGAGGCCAGCCATTCGCGAGTTTCAATGGGATCCAGATCAGCCGGGGTGGTCACGTCATTCATGTTGCAATTATATGCCTTCCGCATTCGACCGCCCGGGCCGCACGAGCCTCTGGCGATGCTGTGTTACGATGCCTGCCGCATTGCTCCCCGCTGTGAGCGGCCGGCATGATCCAAGATCTGAAACAGAATGGTCAAGCATAAGCGGCGGCCACGGACGCGGTCCGCACCAACGCTACCCGACTTTACTCTCGTCACGCTCAAGCGCCGTTCGACCCTTCCAGGCGAACGGACAGCGGCGCGACTCGATGCTTTGCTGGTCCTGGCGGCGCCAAACGAAGCTTCATTGTGGTCGCGATTGCCCGAGGCCCACCGTTGGCGCGGTCTGCAAAGCCGCGCCAAGCCGGTGGCGCTTAAATCGCAGGCCACGACACTGGGCAATGCGCGGCAGACTCAGGCCCTGCTCGGTTTCGTCAAAGCCAAGGCCAGCACCTTCGAGCGCCTTAGCTTTGCCGGCAAGCTGGTGCGCGAACTTGCCGTGCGCCGGCCCGCCCGCATCGGCCTCATCGTCAGCGATTCACTCGCGGACGCCGCGCTCTGGTGCGAGGCGCTATTGACCGCCGTTTGGACCGAGAGCTACGCATTGCCGAATTTCCGCAGCCGGCCGGCCGACCGTTGGCGTCTGCAATCGATCGAATTGTACGCGCCGCCGCCGCTGGAGCTGGCGCGCATCGCCGCCAGCGCCCGCGCCGGCAACCTGGTGCGCACGCTCACGGTGCTGCCGCCCAACAAGCTCGACGCGCCGGCCTACCGCCGTTTGCTGCGCGAACTTGCGCGCCGGCATGGACTGCAATTTCGCTGGTATTCGGAAGCCGATCTCAAGCGCCTGGGCGCCGGTGCGTTCCTTGCGGTCGCGCGCGGCAATGCCGCCCGCGACGCCGGCATCGCCCATCTACGCTGGCGCGGCGGCCGCCGGCGCGCGGCGCGCGCCCCGGACGTGGCCCTGGTGGGCAAGGGTATTCTGTTCGACACCGGCGGCGTGAATCTCAAACCCCATCGCTCCATGCTGGACATGCATACCGACATGGCCGGCAGCGCGGTGGCGCTGGCGTGCCTGGTGGCCCTGTCGGAATTGAAGTCCGAGGTGGCGGCCGATGCATGGCTGGCCATCAGCGAGAACAATACCGGCCCCAATGCCTACCGGCCGCAGGATGTGGTTCGCGCCAGCAACGGCACCACGATCCAGGTGATCCATAGCGACGCCGAGGGCCGCATGGTGCTGGCCGACACGTTGAGTCTCGCGGCACGCACACAGCCGAAACTCATGATCGATTTCGCGACCTTGACCGGCGCTTGCGTGTACGCGTTGACCGAGCGTTACAGCGGCGTATTCACCAATCGCCCCGAATTCTTCGAGAAAATCCTGGCTGCCGGCAGGATCAGTGGCGAGCGGGTCTGGAGCTTCCCCCTCGACGACGACTTCGACAGCGATCTGGAAAGCAACATCGCCGATGTGCTCCAGTGCGCGCTCGATGGCAAGGGCGATCACATTCTCGCCGCCCGCTTCCTGCAGCGCTTCGTCGGCGAGCTGCCGTGGATACACGTGGATCTGTCCTCGGCTACGCGGCGCGGCGGCCTGGCGCATGTCGGTGGCGAGATCACGGGCTTCGGGGTGCGCTGGGCGCTCGAGCTGCTGCTGACGCAGAAGCTCCCGGCATGAGCCGCGAACTCACGCTTTCCCGGCCGGACGACGCCCACCTGCATCTGCGCGATGGCGCGGCCCTGAGCGCGGTATTGCCGTTCACGGCAGCGCGCTTCGCGCGCGCCGTGGTCATGCCCAATCTGGCGCCACCGCTGACTACCACGGCATCGGTGCTGGCCTACCGCCAGCGCATACTCGCGGCACTCACGCCGGGTACGGACTTTCAGCCCCTGATGACGCTGTACCTGACGGATCGGACCAGCGCCGATGAAATCAGGCAGGCCCGGGAGAGCGGCGTCATCGTCGGCTGCAAGCTCTACCCCGCCGGCGCGACCACGCACGCCGATGCCGGCGTCACCGACATCGCGCGCCTGGAGCCGGCTCTGGAGGCCATGAGTGCACTGGACCTGCCCTTGCAGGTACACGGCGAGGTCACCGACCCGAAGGTCGATGTGTTCGATCGCGAGGCGCGCTTCATCGAGCGGGTCCTGGCGCCGTTGTGCGCACGCTGGCCGCGGCTGCGCGTGGTGTTCGAGCACGTCACCACGCGCGAGGCCGTGAGGTTCGTGCGCAGTGCGCGCCCCGGCGTGGCGGCCACGGTCACACCGCAGCATCTGCTGCTCAATCGCAATGCCTTGTTTGCCGGTGGCCTACGCCCGCATCTGTTCTGCCTGCCGGTGCTCAAGACCGAACCGGACCGCCTGAGCCTGCTGGAGGCGCTGGCCGAAGGCCATCCACGTTTTTTCCTCGGCACCGACAGCGCCCCGCATGCGCGCGCTGCCAAGGAGAGCGGCTGCGGCTGTGCCGGAATTTTCTCAGCGCACGCAGCGATCGAGTTGTATGCGGAGATCTTTGAGGCCGCCGGCTTCCTGCCGCGTCTGCAGGGCTTCGCCGCGGAATTCGGCGCCGATTTCTATGGCCTTGCGCGCAATCGGCAATCCATTACGCTGATCAAAGAATCCTGGACGGTGCCGCAAAGCTATGCTTTCGGCGCCGGGCAGCTGGTTCCCTTGCGCGCCGGCGAGCCCGTGGCCTGGCGCCTGAAGAGCGTCGCGCCGTGAGTGAGCTGCCGCCCATGGTGCCGCCGATACTTGCGCCGGCAGCCCCCAGTGAAGCATCTGCCGCGGCAGCAGCGCCGGCGCTGGCGCCGTTGATGGCGCGACGCTTTCGCGGATTCTTACCGGTAGTGGTCGATGTCGAGACCGGCGGCTTTCAAGCCAGCACCGATGCACTGCTGCAGATCGCTGCGGTGCTGATCGAAATCGACCCCAACGGCCGCCTTTATCGCGGTGAAACGCATTCGTATCACGTGCGGCCGTTCGAAAACTCGCGGCTCGATCCGGCCTCGCTGCAGGTCAACAAGATCGATCCGTGGCATCCGCTGCGTCCCGCCATCGATGAAAGCGATGCCCTGCAGCGGATCTTTCGCGCCATTCGCGCCGCGATTCGCCTGCACGGATGCCGGCGCGCCGTGCTGGTCGGCCACAACGCATCGTTCGACCTGGCGTTCCTGAATGCGGCTGTGGTCCGAACCGGCATCAAGCGCAATCCCTTTCACCCGTTCTCGAGTTTCGACACCGTGACACTGGCCGGTGCGGCGCTGGGCCAGACCGTGCTGGCCAAGGCGAGCGCGGTGGCAGGCCTTGCCTGGGACAAGGCCTCCGCGCATTCAGCGACCTATGACGCTGAGCGCACCTCCGATCTGTTCTGTCTGATCTGTAACGAGCTCACCGACAGCTTTGCGCGCGCCGAGCAGCGCGCCAACGCGCTGGGCTGGATGGCCGCAGCGCTCGTGCCGGCGGAGCCGGAAGAGGACTAGGCGGCGACGGCCCCGGCGGTCTCGAGCAATTGCTTGAGCTCGCCGCTGCGGTACATTTCCAGCGCGATGTCGCAGCCCCCTACCAGCTCGCCATTGACATACAGCTGCGGATAGGTCGGCCAGTTCGAAAAACGCTTCAGTCCCTCGCGCAGCTCGGCATCCTCGAAAATATTGACATGGTGGAACTGCGCGCCGAGCTGGCGCAGCGCCGCGGCGGTCTGGGCCGAAAAGCCGCATTGCGGGAATTCCGGCGTACCCTTCATGAACAGCACCACCGGCGCCGAGCTCAGTTCTTTGCGGATTCGATCGTTGACGTCCATTGCTTTCACCTGAATTATCCTGTGCGTTGAATTATGGGGGTCGCTGGCCTATTCTTCCAAGCGCTTTCGACTAGGCAGTCAAACAGAACAACAACTTATGCAAGGACTGACATGAATCCTCTCAATTCCGTGCGTGGTGCGATCATCACCGGCGTCATTCTCGCGCTGATCGTCTCGATCGCCATTGCGGGCTCAGCGAAGTCCGAACTGGGCCTGGCGGTCTGGATTCACATCGTGTCGGGGGTCATGTGGATCGGGCTCCTGTATTACTTCAATGTGGTACAGACCCCCGGAATGGCGGCCGCGGCGGCCGACAAAGGTGGACCGGGCGGCGCCGGTGTGTCCAAATACATCGCTCCCCGGGCGCTGCTGTGGTTTCGCTGGTCGGCGGTGGCGACCTGGCTCACGGGCGTCTGGTACCTGACGCGCGCAAACAATCTGGGCAATGCCATGAGCCTGGGCCGTCTCGGACAGGACCACTACGGCCTGGTGATCGGCATCGGCGGCTGGCTGGGCACCATCATGCTGTTCAATGTCTGGGTCCTGATCTGGCCGAATCAAAAGAAGATTCTGGGCATCGTTGCCGCCACCGACGAACAGAAGGCGCGGGCGCGCAAGGTTGCGGCTATGGCCTCGCGCACCAACTTCGTGCTGTCGATTCCGCTGCTGCTGTGCATGGGCGGCGCCAATCACCCGTTGCCGTTCTGAGCACCGACCTGCCTACCGACCTGTCCGAGCAGGTCGCGCGCGCATTGCGCGAAGACATCGGGTCAGGCGACGTCACCGCCAATCTGATCGCGGCCGACGCGCGTGCTCACGCGCAGGTGCGCTGCCGCGAGGCGGCGGTACTGTGCGGCGCGCCCTGGTTCGATGAAACCTTCCGCCAGCTCGATGCTGGCATTCGGGTCCGCTGGCATTCTGACGATGGCGCGAACATCCCGGCCGATGCCATCCTGTGCGAGCTCACGGGACCCGCCCGTAGCATCCTGACCGGCGAGCGCACAGCGCTTAATTTTCTGCAGTTGCTGTCCGGCACCGCCAGCATCACCCGCCGCTACGTGACGGCCATCAGCGGCACGGCGTGCCGGATTCTGGATACCCGCAAGACCATTCCAGGATTGCGCTCGGCACAGAAGTACGCCGTGCGCTGCGGCGGCGGCAGCAATTACCGCATC
Source organism: uncultured Gammaproteobacteria bacterium (assembly GCA_963735775.1). GTDB lineage: Bacteria > Pseudomonadota > Gammaproteobacteria > Steroidobacterales > Steroidobacteraceae > FEN-1191. The sequence goes on from CAVTMG010000003.1 coordinate 164,335, forward strand.
GGCCTGTACGACATGGTTCTGATCAAGGAAAACCATATCGCCGCGAGCGGCAGCCTCACCGCCGCCGTGGCCGCCGCACGCCGCGCGGCTCCCAACATGCGCATCGAAGTCGAGACCGAAAGTCTCGAACAGGTGCGCCAGGCACTCAGCGCGCAGGCCGACATCATCATGCTCGACAACTTCCGTCTCGAGACCATGCGCGAGGCGGTGGCACTCAACCGCGCGCACGCGCGGCCGGTGCCGCTGGAAGCCTCAGGCGGCGTGACGCTCGAGACGGTGCGCGCCGTTGCCGAAACCGGCGTCGACTACATCTCGGTAGGCTCGCTGACCAAACACATCACCGCCATCGACCTGTCGATGCGCCTGCTGGCGAGCTAACCGAGGCCGCGCCTCACGCGCTCAGTTGTGATCGCCCGGTACAGTGGGCGGCGCGCCAGGGATGGGTGGGGGTGCAGCCGGCTTCGGGGCGATATCCACCAGCTCGACGCTGAAATCCAGGGTCGCCCCGGGCATGATAGTCGGCATCGCTCCGCGATCGCCATAGGCCAGGCTGGAGGGGCAGACCACGCGGCTCTTGCCGCCCACTTTCATGAGTAACAGTGCCTCGGTCCAGCACGGAATCACGCCCGTCACGCTCAGCGTCACGGGCTGGCCACCGTGCTTGGCGGAACTGTCGAACACCGTCCCGTCGATGAGCTTACCTTCGTAGTTGACGAGGACTCGGTCGCTGCGGGCCGGGGTAACCCCCTTGCCTTCGCTCACCGATATGAAAACCATGCCGGTGGCGGTCTTCTGCGCACCGGGCAACGCCGCGGCCTTATCGAGAAAGGCCTGCCCGGCCTGCTTCTGGTGCTCGTCGATCGCGGCCACGCGCACGCGCTGCAAGGCCTGTACCTTGGCGTCGTACTGCTCGACATCGATGCTGGAGCGATGATTGAAGCCATCCTTGAGACCGGCCTCGACGGTCTTGAACTCCGCGCTCGAGAGCTGGAAGCTTTCCAGGTTACGGCTGATCAAGACGCCCAGGGCGTACAGGGTCTTGTCATCCTCACTGGCCGGTGCAGCGCTCGCTGTGCTGGCGGGGGTTTCGGCGGACTTGGGTGCGCTGGCGGCCACGGCCGACTGCACCGCGATCAACGCGGCGACCGCACTGAGCGTCGCGACCGTTGCCGGCCACGCGCGGAATGGTTTTCTCATCGTACAGGTCTCCTTACAGCCTTGATTCATTGCCGGATGGCGACGAAAGATAACGCGCGCGGGATACAGGCGCCACTGCAACGCGCGCCGCGCGCGGCCTCAGGCTTCCGGCCGCAGATGCGGGAACAGCAACACGTCGCGGATGGAAGCCGAGTCGGTCAGAAACATGACCAGGCGATCCACACCCAATCCCAGGCCGGCGGTCGGCGGCATGCCGTATTCCAGGGCGCGGATGTAGTCGGCATCGTAGTGCATGGCCTCGTCATCGCCCGATTCCTTGCGCAATACCTGGGCGCGAAATCGCCGCGCCTGCTCCTCCGGATCGTTGAGCTCCGAAAAGCCGTTGGCAAGCTCACGTCCCCCCAGGAAGAACTCGAAGCGATCGGTCAGGAACGGATCGGCATCGTTGGCGCGCGACAGCGGCGAGACCTCCAGCGGATAGCCATAGACGAAGGTCGGATCCAGCAACGCGTGCTCCACGGTCTTCTCGAATAGCTGAATCTGCAGTTTGCCGGCGCCGTCATGCTCACCAAAGGCAACCTGCAGGCGCTCGCAGGCGCCGCGCAGGTACGCTACCTCGCGCAGCCGCAGCCGTTCGAGGTCCGGGTTGTGCTCCAGCAGCGCCGCCTCGATGGTGATGCGTTTGAAGGGCTCGGACAAATTGTATTCGCGCCCCTGATAGCTGATGCGGCGGGTGGCAAACAGGCCGTCGGCCAGTCCATGCAGCAGACGTTCGGTCAGGTCCATGAGCTCGGTGTAGTCGGTATAGGCCCAGTACAACTCGAGCATGGTGAATTCGGGATTGTGCTGCGTCGACAGACCTTCGTTGCGAAAATTGCGATTGATCTCGTAGACGCGCTCGAAGCCGCCGACCACCAGGCGCTTGAGATAGAGCTCCGGCGCAATGCGCAGGAACATTTTCAGATCGAGCGCATTGTGATGCGTGACGAACGGCCGCGCGGCCGCACCGCCCGGAATCGGCTGCATCATCGGCGTCTCGACTTCGAGGAAATCCAATGCGTCGAGAAAATCGCGCAGGTAGCGCAGCACGCGCGTACGGGTGCGAAACACCTCGCGGCTGCGCTCAGTCATGATCAGGTCCAGGTAGCGCTGGCGGTAACGCAGCTCGGTATCGGCAACGCCGTGCCATTTGTCGGGCAGCGGGCGCAGCGCCTTCGCCAGCAGCCGCAGCCTCTCGACCCGCACCGACAACTCATTGGTCCGGGTTCGAAACAGCAGGCCTTCGGCGCCGAGCATGTCGCCGACATCGTAGTCCTTGAAGGCCTCGTAGGCCGGCCCGAGCGCACTCTCCTGCAGGAACAGCTGAATCTGGCCGCTGCGATCGGCAATCTTGGCGAAACTCGCCTTGCCCATGACGCGCTTGAACATCATGCGGCCGCCGACGTGCACGCGTACCGGATTAGCTTCCAGCCAGGCGCTGTCGCGGTCGGCATAGCTCGCAAGCAATTGCGCCGCGAGCGCATCACGCCGAAAGTCGTTGGGATAGGCCTCGCCCTGAGCGCGCACAGCCGCAAGCTTGGCGCGCCGCTCGGCGATCAGATGATTCTCATCGTCGTTCACAGTCCCGCCTTCAGGCTCGCTTCCATGAATTGATCCAGGTCCCCGTCCAGTACCGCGGTGGTGTTGCCAACTTCTACGCCGGTGCGAAGATCCTTGATGCGCGACTGATCGAGCACGTAGGAGCGGATCTGGTTGCCCCAGCTGACATCAGATTTCGAGTCCTCGAGCACCTTCGCCGCGGCATTACGCTTGTTGACTTCGAGCTCATAGAGTTTGGCCTTGAGCATCTTCATGGCCATGGAGCGATTCTTGTGCTGGCTGCGCTCGTTCTGGCAGGCAACGGCAATGCCGCTGGGGATGTGGGTAATGCGCACGGCAGATTCGGTTTTGTTGACGTGTTGTCCGCCCGCGCCGCTTGAGCGATACACGTCCATGCGCAGGTCGGCCGGATTGATCTCGATGGCAATGTCATCATCGACTTCCGGGGACACGAACACCGAAGCAAAGGAGGTATGGCGCCGGTTGCCCGAGTCGAACGGCGACTTGCGCACCAGACGGTGTACCCCGGTTTCGGTGCGCAGCCAGCCATAGGCGTACTCCCCCTGCACCGCCACGCTGGCGCTCTTGATCCCGGCCACTTCTCCCGGACTGGAATCGATCAGCTCGCAGCTGAAGCCGCGCGCTGCGCCCCAGCGCAGGTACATGCGCAGCAGCATCTGCGCCCAGTCCTGTGCCTCGGTGCCGCCGGCGCCGGCCTGGATATCCAGGAAGGCGCTGTGGGCGTCCATGTCACCGCGAAACATGCGCTTGAATTCCAGCCGGCGCACGCCGGCCTCCAGCGCCCCGGTGTCGCGCTCGATGTCACGCGCGGTGGATTCATCGTTCTCGCGTTCGGCCAGCTCGAGCAGCTGCGCGGCATCGCTGACCGCGGTGTTGGTTCGATCCAGTTCCGCCAGTTCCGCCGCCAGACGCGCGCGCTCACGGCCCAGCTCCTGGGCACGATCGGGTGCGCTCCAGACGGCAGGATCCTCGAGTTCGCGCGCTACTTCTTCGAGACGTTCTTTTTTGCGATCGTACTCAAAGAAACCCCCTCAAGGAGACGGCACGTTCCTCGAGATCTTTGAGAGTACGCTTGAGCTGACTGACTTCCATCGCCGGCATACTAGCATGCACTGCGCCCCGCTCGCTTCAGACCGGCAGCACGTGTTCGATCACGAACTGCAGCCGCCGCTCGCCCAGGTACTCATTGCTGTCGAGCCGGTAGACCAGGCGCACATCTCCGCGCGGCAGCGATGCCGGCTCATCGGCATCCAGGAAGTTGAAGGCGATGGCGTCGAATTGCCCGCGGCCTTCGGGCGCGCTCAATCCCAGCTTGAGGTGACGTTCACCGACCAGGCGCGAGGACTGGATACGAAACACGCCATCGAACAATGGTTCAGGAAAACCCGGCCCCCAGGGGCCGCCCTCGCGCAGCGCCTGCGCTGTGGGCAGAGCCAGTTCCGCGCCGCTGAGTGCGCCGTCGGTTTCGATAATGTCCGGCGAGCCGCGCACGCCCAGGGCACGCTCGCATTCGGCATCGAACGCGCGCGCGAACACATCGAGCGAGGCCAGCGGCAGGGTCAAGCCCGCGGCCATGGCATGACCACCGAATTTCTGGATCAAAGAGGCGTCACGCGCGGCGATGGCATCGAGCACATCGCGGATGTGCACGCCGGGGATCGAACGCGCCGAACCGCGTAGCGTGCCGGCATCGGCAGTCGCGAAGGCGATGACGGGGCGGCGCAGACGCTCCTTCACGCGCGCCGCCACCAGACCGACGACGCCTTGATGCCAGCCCGGGTCGTACAGACACACGCCCGCGCGCCGTACACCGCTGTGCTGCGAACCCAGCGAGCGCACCGCCGCGCGCGCCTCGGCCTGCATGCGCATCTCAATGGCGCGCCGCTCGGTGTTGAGCGCATCGAGCTCCAGCGCCAGCACGCGCGCGGCGGCCGGATCATCGCTCAGCAGGCAACGAATGCCGATCGACATGTCGGTCAGGCGACCGGCCGCATTGAGCCTTGGCGCCACCGCAAAGCCCAGATCCGCCGCGACCACGGTGCTGCGCTCGCGCCGCGCGACCTCAAGAAGCGCGCTGATACCCGGCACGCAGCGTCCGGCGCGGATGCGCGCCAGACCCTGCGCCACCAGAATGCGGTTGTTGGTGTCGAAGGGCACGACGTCGGCCACGGTGCCCAGCGCCACCAGGTCCAGCAATTCCGCCGGCTGCAGCGCTGCGCTCGGCAGGCACCCCTGCCCCTCGAGCAGGCGGCGCAGCGCCGCCATCACGTAAAAGGCCACGCCCACGCCGGCCAGGGTGCGGCTGGCAAAGCTGCTGCCCGGTACGTTCGGATTGACGATGACGTTTGCCTGCGGCAGGCACGCTCCCGGCAGATGATGGTCGGTGATCAACACATCGATGCCGCTCGCGCGCGCCGCTGCCACGCCGGCATTGCTGGAAATGCCGTTGTCCACCGTCACGATCAAGCTCGGGCGCTGCTGCGCGGCCAGCGCGACAATTTCGGGTGTAAGCCCGTAGCCGAACTCAAAGCGATTTGGCACCAGAAAGTCGACCGCCGGAAAGCCCCAGCTGCGCAGCGCCCGCACGATCAGCGCCGTGCTGGTGGCGCCGTCGGCGTCGAAGTCGCCGATGACCAGCACCAGGCCACCGCGCTGGCGATGCGCTGAGAGCAACTGCGCCGCGGCCTCCACGGCCTCAAGGCTGCCGATGGGCAGCAGCTCACGCATCCCCAGTCCCAATTGCGCACTGCTGACGATGCCCCGGGCGGCATAAATGCGCCGCAGCACCGGGTGCATATCGGCGTTAAAGTCCCCGGCCGCGGCGGGTGATGTCCGGTGCACAATCTGCAGCGGCGCCCCCGCGCTCAAGCCAACGGCTCCCACCAGGGACGGCGCGCTCGCCAAAAGCGCGCCAGTTGCCATCGACGCAATCGGTATGACTGTGCTCCGGCGAGCAATTCGATGGCCGAGAGGCTGCCGGCGCGCAGCGCCGCGAGCGCCGGGGCCAGCCAGTTCTGCTCGAGGCGCAGCAAGGCGCTGCCCAGTCCCGCCTCGCTCAATGTGGGAAACAGCACGACCTGGGCGCCGGCGCCGGAGTGCTGCATGGATTGGAAGTGCTCGGGCAGTGGTGCGGTCCGGCCGGAGCGCAAGCGCCAGAGCGCCTCGGCGTAGGCATCCTCGCCATACAGGCGCCCGCCCGTTATCGCCGCGCTGGCGGCTGGGACGGCATGGGCGCGCGCCTGTGCCGGCAGCGCGCCCCAGAGCCACAGAGCGCTCACCGGCAATTGACCATTGCGCTGGCGCTCCAGATTGATTCGATGCTCATGCAGCCACATCTCGATTTCCACGCCCAGGCGGCGCAGTGTGGCCGCGGCCGCACCGCGTGGCAAACCGTCCGCAGGATCACCGCCGGCGTACTGCGCCGGATCCTGGGCGCTCGCCGCCAGCGGCGCACCGGCCAGCAGCAGCTCGCGCCGTCCGATCGTATGCAGCGCCCAGGGCTCCTCGCCAAACACTGTCTTGAACTGCGCCACCAGCTCCGTCTGCTCGGTGGTGGAGAGCCGCAGCAATCCGGCCGGGTGCAGGTGCACGCTGTCCAGGCCTGCAAACAGATGCACCGGCGTGGCGAACCAGTACTGCCGCGACGGCCGCGCCGGCATGTCCAGCCAGGCCAGAGCGGCGGCGGCCGCCGGGGCCAGGGCTGCGATCTCAGGCGTGGCGAAGCGCGCGGCGAGGCGGTCGCGCCAGCCGTAAGGCGAGGGATGTTGGCGGCCGCGGGCTAGCAACGTCTCCAGCGCCGGCAGGCGCGGCGGTGCGCTTTCGGGTGAGGCGGCATCGCCGCGGGGAAAAAAATCGCACAGGACCAGGATCAGTTCGCTCGTCATGGCGTATCGTACCCATCATGCGACTGGTCCTCGACTCCGATCCTCGCATTCACCTGGTGCGCAGCTACGGCGGCGGCGAGATCGTCATCGCTGAGCAGCGCATCGCGCGGCCGCTGATCATCACGCCGCAGCGGCTGATTCTCGATTGGAGCGCCACGTCATTTGTCGACCTGAGCGAGTCGCAGCTGCAAGTGCTATTCGACCTGGGTGTCGGCATTGTGCTGCTCGGCGCCGGTGACAGGCAGATGTTTGCCAGCCCCACAGTCCGCGCCAGCTTTCGCGCGCGCAACATCGCGCTCGAGTGCATGACGCTCGGCGCCGCCTGTCGCACCTACAATATTCTGGCTGGTGAGGAAAGGCCGGTGGCCGCGGGGCTATTCCCCTAAGAAAGATCGGTGTGCGGAAGACACACCGAAAGAAGACACAGGGAGAGAAGATCCTTGCAACACCCCAAAATTATCCGAAGCTGACAATCTCGAATAATTGTTTCCGCATCATTATTGTTATCCAACCATATTTTTATTTTTGCACACCATTCGGTCTTCCCCTAGTCACCCTGTGTCTTCTTTCGGTGAGCCTCCCCGGAGCCGATATGTCGGCGTATGCCGACAGGTCAGGATGGTAGCCGTGAATCCGCGCCGCTGGCAAGTATCCTGAAGTACTTTCGAGATTAGTAAACGTTATTCTATATATTTCATCAGTATATGAGCTTTAATTAAACTAAATTATTTCTTTGCCCACCGCATTTGCCAGCGGTTCATCCCAGGCCGCCCAGCAACGGCACGAACGACACTGCACCAAGCTGGCGCCGCTCGATGCCCTGTTCGCGACGCGTCAGCCGCACCAGCTGCTGCTCGCCCTCCGGGCCCACCGGCACGATCAGACGCCCGCCCACGGCCAGTTGTGCCGTCAGGGCTTCGGGAATGGTCAATGGTGCCGCCGCCACCAGAATGCCGTCGAACGGCGCCTGCGTCTTCCAACCCTTGGTGCCATCGCCATGGCGAAAACGCACATTGCGAATTTGCAATTCCGCGCAGCGCTCACGGGCGCGCTTGTGCAGTGCCTCGATGCGCTCGATGGTACAGATGCGACCCACCAGCGGCGCCAGCACCGCGGTCTGGTAGCCGCAGCCGGTACCGATTTCGAGCACCTTGTCGAGCGGGCCGCCCTCCAGCAGTGCCTCACTCATGCGTGCCACGATGTACGGCTGTGAGATCGTCTGGCCGAAGCCGATGGGCAGTGCCGTGTCCTCGTAGGCACGGCTCGCGAGCGCCTCATCGACGAAAATGTGTCGCGGCAGATTGCGGATGCGGTCGAGCACGGCGAGATTGGTAATACCCTGATCGCGCAGCCGCTGTACCAGCCGATCGCGCGTGCGCGCCGAGGTCATACCGATACCCGCAAAGCGCGGATCATTCATCGCGGTTCACTCATAGCGCTTCGAGCCAGCGTCCAACCTCGGGCAGCGCTGCATGGCGCGTAAAGTCGATCGACAGCGGACTCACCGATATGAAACCTTCCGCCACCGCCAGAAAGTCCGTGCCCTGACCCGCGTCACGCCCTTCCCCTGCCGGCCCCACCCAATAGACGGCGTTGCCCTTGGGATCGCGCGCGGGAATCACCGCCTGCGAGCGATGCCGGAATCCCAGGCGCGTGCTGCGATAGCCGCTTAGCGCCTGGTAAGGCAGATCGGGCACGTTGACATTCAGTATCAGCGTCGGGTCCAGCGGCCGCTGCAGCAATGCCGCCACCAGGGTATGCGCAACCCGGGCCGCGGTGTCGAAGCAGCGCGCACCGTCCGGCGTGGTGCATAGCGAGATCGCGACGGTGGGTAGTCCCAGGAAGCGTCCCTCGATCGCCGCCGCTACCGTGCCTGAATACAACACGTCGTCGCCCAGGTTGGCGCCGTCGTTGATGCCCGAGGCGACCATGTCGAACTCGGTATCCAGAGCCCCGGAGATGGCCAGGTGTACGCAGTCGGTGGGCGTACCGGCCACGTAGTAAACTTTTGCTTGGGCCTCAAACAGGCGCAAGGGCGCGTCCAGAGTCAGGGAATTGCCGGCGCCGCTGCGATTGCGATCGGGAGCCACGACCGTGATATCCGCCAGCGGTGCGAGCGCATCAGCCAGGCGCGCAATGCCCTCGGCCCGATAACCGTCATCGTTGCAGACAAGAATTTTCACGGACAAACGAGGGCTGGTCCTTGAGAGATCGGGCAGGAGCGGCTGGCACGAGGCGCGCCAATATACTTCAATGCCTGTCCGGAGAGGAGCCATGAACGACGAGGATGAGGCCGAGCTATTCCGCCGCGCGATGCAGGACGTGCGGCCGCTGAAGCCGGCGCGCCGGGTGGAGAGCCGCGTACGCGCGCCGCGGCCGCGGGCACGATTTGCGCGCGCCGAACGCGCCGCAGTCCTCCAGGAAAGCCTGCTCGCCCCCGGGCCGTTCGTTGATGCGCAGCCGGGAGATGAGCTGCTGTATCGCCGCGCCGGCGTGCCCGAGACGGTGCTGCGACGGCTGCGGCGCGGCATCTACCGGGTGGAAGGCGAACTCGATCTGCACGGCATGACCGGCGCCGAGGCAGCGCTGCAGCTGGCACAATATCTACAGCGGGCACGCGCCGGCGGTCTGCAGTGCGTACGCATCATTCACGGCAAGGGCCTGCGCTCTGGTCAGCGCGGGCCGGTGCTCAAACAAACCGTCAACACGCTGTTACGTCGCGCCAACCCGGTGCTGGCATTCGTCTCGGCCCGTCCTGCCGCCGGCGGCACCGGCGCGACCCTGGTGCTGCTGCAGCGGCTGACCGGCGCCCGCCGCTAGGAGCGCAGCTCAATCAGCACGCTGGCGCTCGCGGCCAGCCCCTCGTTGCGACCCAGGAAGCCCAGATGCTCGGGTGTGGTCGCCTTGATGTTCACGCACGCCGCCTCCACCTGCAGCAGCGCGGCCACGCTCTGGCGCATCTGTTCGCGCCACGGCGCAATTTTCGGCGACTGCGCCAGCAGCGTCAGATCGGCGTTGACGATATGGAAATGCTGTCGCGCCAACAGCTCGCGCGCGTGCAGCACGAAGCGTGCGCTGTGCGCGCCGCGCCACTGGGCATCACTGTCCGGGAAGTGCATGCCGATATCACCCAATCCGGCCGCGCCCAGGAGCGCATCCACCAGCGCGTGCAGCAGCACATCGCCATCGGAATGCGCCACCACGCCGTGGCTGTGCGGCACACGTATGCCGGCGAGCATCACGCTGTCGCCGGGACCGAAAGCATGGATATCGAATCCCGAACCGACTCTGATCGTCATGCGATGCTTCCTTCACGGGTGCGCAGAATGGCCTGGGCCAGCAGCAGATCCGCGGCGCCAGTGACTTTGATGTTGCTGTCGCGGGCCTCGATCAATTGCGCGCACACGCCCTGCCACTCCATGGCCTGCGCCTCGTCGGTGGGCACGCGCCCGAGCGCGCGCGCCTGCTCCAGCGCCGCCCGCAGCGGCCCGAGACGAAACATCTGCGGCGTCTGTGCCAGCCAAAGCGACTCGCGCGCCAGCGTTGCGGCGCAAAAGGCCGGCTCGCCCGGGACCCTGGTCTGCGCCTGCTTGACGGTATCGGCCACCGGTATGGCGAGCAGCGCCCCCTGGCCGCTCTGCTGGCCGCCGGCCAGCAGCCTTGCCAGATCCGCGGCGCTCAGGCACGGCCGCGCGGCGTCGTGCACCAGCACCCAATCCCCGGATTCGGCGCGCAGGGCAAGCGCAGACAGCCCATTGCTGACCGAATGCGCACGCTCGGCGCCGCCCTCGATGAGTTCGAAGCGCGGCGGCAGGAGCGCGGCCAGTTCCGCGCGCCTCGGCTCTCCCGGCGCCAGCACGATACTGCCGCCCAGGCACCCCGGATCATCGGCAAAGGGTTGCAGCGCCAGCTCGAGCACCGTGCGCTGATTCAAGGCGGCGAACTGCTTCGCGCCGCCGAAGCGCCGGCCAGCCCCGGCCGCCGGCATCACCAGCCAATAGCGCATCGGCGCCTTCCGCGCGCTTCAGTGGGCCGCGGCCGTGCGCTGCACCGGCGCGACCGGCATGGCAGCGGGCTTCTGCGGCACGACCTGGAAGAAGGTTTCATTGCCGGCAACCATCCCCAGGTCGCTGCGCGCGCGCTCCTCGAGGGCCTCGTAGCCTTGCTTGAGATCATGTACCTCGGCTCCGAGCTGGCGATTGCGCTCCGACAGCCGCGCATTCTCGGTTTGCTGTTCCGCCACCGCCGCGCGCAGTCGCCACACTTCGCGCACGCCGTCGCTGGACAGCCAGAGGCGATACTGCAACAGCAGCAGCGCAGCAAACAGAGCGGCGGCGAGCCATTTCATGAGGGCGCTAGCCTATCACTGTCCACACCTTGGGCCTCGCTCAGATCTTGACGGGAAAGGCCTCTCGCCCGGCGTAGCGCGGTTTGCCACCCAACAGTTCCTCGATACGCAGCAGCTGGTTGTACTTGGCGGTGCGGTCGGAACGCGACATCGAACCGGTCTTGATCTGCGTGGCGGCCGTGGCCACGGCGATGTCGGCGATGCTGGTGTCCTCGGTCTCGCCCGAGCGGTGCGAGACGATCGAGGCATAGTTCGCCTTCTCGGCCATGGCGATGGCGGCCAGGGTTTCGGTCAGCGTGCCGATCTGATTGGGCTTGATCAGTATGGCGTTGGCAACCCCGCGCGAGATGCCTTCGGCCAGGATGCGCGTGTTGGTCACGAACAGATCATCACCGACCAGTTGCACTTTGCGTCCCAATGCCGCGGTCAGCAGCGACCAGCCGGCCCAGTCGCCCTCGCTCATGCCGTCCTCGACCGTGATGATCGGATATCGGGCCACCAGGTCGGACAGGTACTGGGTGAACTCCGCGGCCGTGAAGCTGCGATGTTCGGCTTCCAATTCGTACTTGCCGTTGCGGAAGAACTCCGAGCTGGCAACGTCGAGGCCCAGGTATACATCACGGCCCGGTTTGTAGCCCGCGGTTTCGACTGCCTCCAGTATGGTCTGCAATGCCGCCTCGTTGGAGGGCAGGTCGGGAGCGAATCCGCCCTCATCGCCCACCGCGGTGCTCATACCCTTGCCATTCAGTATCTTCTTGAGCGTGTGGAAGATCTCGGCGCCATAGCGCAGCGCTTCGCGCAGGCTGGGCGCGCCCACTGGCAGGATCATGAATTCCTGGATGTCGAGGCTATTGTTGGCATGCGCCCCGCCGTTGATGATATTCATCATCGGCACCGGCATCACCGGCTCGCGCGTACCGAGCAAATGCCTGAACAAGGGCAATCCGGCGTCGTTCGCCGCCGCGTGCGCATTGGCCAGCGAGACGGCCAGTATGGCGTTGGCGCCCAGGCGGCTTTTGGTCTCCGTGCCGTCCAGTTCCATCATGCGAACATCGATGCCGGCCTGGTCGAGCGACTCCTTGCCGATCAATACCTCGCGCAGCAACGTGTTGACGTTGTCGACCGCGCGAGTCACGCCCTTGCCCTGATAGCGCTTGGGATCGCCGTCGCGCAATTCAACCGCCTCGCGCGTTCCGGTGGAGGCACCGGAAGGTACCGCCGCGCGGCCGAGCGTGCCGCTGGCCAGCACCACGTCGGCCTCGATGGTCGGATTGCCGCGCGAATCGATGATTTCACGGGCGCGGACCTCGGTAATCAAGCTCATAACAATTCTTCCTCGAACGGTCGTGATTTACTGACGGTGTCGAGCTGCTGCAGGACCGCCAGCAGGCTCGCCATGCGATCCAGCGGCCAGGCATTGGGGCCATCCGACAGCGCCTCCTGCGGCCGCGGATGCGTTTCCATGAAGATTCCGGCGATGCCGGCGGCCACTGCCGCGCGCGCCAGCACCGGCACGAATTCGCGCTGGCCGCCCGAGGCGCTGCCCTGCGCTCCGGGCAATTGCACCGAGTGCGTGGCGTCGAACACCACCGGGCAGCCGGTGGCGCGCATCACCGACAGGGCGCGCATGTCGGTGATCAGGTTGTTGTAGCCAAAGCTGAAGCCGCGCTCGCATACCATGATCTGCTCGTTGCCGGTGGAGCGGGCTTTGTCGACCACGTTCTGCATTTCCCAGGGCGAGAGAAACTGGCCCTTCTTGATGTTGACCGGCCGGCCGGCGGCGGCAACCTTGAGGATGAAATTGGTCTGACGGCACAGAAACGCCGGGGTCTGCAACACATCCACCACCGCAGCCACTTCGTTAATCGGCGTGTCCTCGTGCACGTCGGTCAGCACCGGCAGCTTGAACAGTTGCCGCACCGACTGCAGCGTCTTGAGGCCCGCCTCGAGTCCGTGCCCGCGAAAGCTCGCACGCGATGAGCGATTGGCCTTGTCGAACGAGGCTTTGAATATCAGCGGCATGCCAATGGCCGAGGTGATCTGCGCCAGCTTGCCGGCGACCTCGTGCACCAGCGCTTCGGATTCGATGACGCAAGGACCGGCAATCAGGAACAAGGGCCGGTCGACACCAACCTCGAAACCGGCCAGCTTCATGCGCCGGCCGCGGCCGGCAATTGCGAGGCGCGGTAGCTGCGCGCGGCGCGAACGAAGCCCGTGAACAGCGGATGTCCGTCACGCGGCGTGGAGGTGAATTCAGGATGAAACTGCGTCGCCACAAACCACGGATGACCTGGCAACTCGACGATCTCCACCAGGCCGTCCTGCGAGAAGCCTGAAAACCTCAATCCGGCGCGCGCGTACATCTCCAGGTAATTGTTGTTGAATTCGTAGCGATGGCGGTGGCGCTCGGCGATCAGGTCGCGGCCGTAGAGCTCGCGCGCGAGCGTTCCGGGCTGCAGGTGCACATCCTGCGCCCCCAGGCGCATGGTGCCGCCCATCTGCGAGCGCTCATCGCGCGTCTGCACACCCAGTGCCCGGTCCTGCCACTCGGTGATCAGAGCGATAACCCGGTGGGGCGTGGCGCGATTGAATTCGGTGCTGTGGGCCTCGGGCAGCTTCAGAGCGTGCCGGCCGTATTCCACGATCGCCAGCTGCATCCCTAAGCAGATGCCCAGATACGGTATGCCGTGTTCACGCGCGTAACGTACCGCCTGAATCTTGCCCTCGATGCCGCGCTCGCCGAATCCGCCCGGAACCAGGATCGCATCCATGCCTGCCAGGCGGTCGGTGCCCTCATTCTCGATGTCGGTGGATTCAATGTAGTGCAACTTCACGCGCGTGCGGGTTTTCAGGCCGCCGTGCATCAGTGCTTCATTGAGTGAAATGTACGAGTCGCGGATCTGCACGTACTTGCCTACCATGGCAATGTCGATCTGGCCGTCCGGATTGGTCTTGGCGCTCGCCACCTGGCGCCAGGCGGCCAGATCGGCCGGCGGTACTTCCAGCCGCAGCTTGTCGACCACGATGTCATCGAGCGCCTGGTCGTGCAGCAACAGGGGAATTTTGTAGATGTCGTCGGAATCCACCGCCGAGATCACGGCACGTTCCTCGACATTGGTGAACAGCGCGATCTTGCGCCGCTGTTCATCCGGCAACGTCTCGCGGCAGCGGCACAGCAGCACGTCGGGCTGGATGCCGATGGAACGTAATTCCTTGACCGAATGCTGGGTGGGTTTGGTCTTGATCTCCCCGGAGCCGCCGACGATGGGCACCAGCGTCAGGTGCATGTAGATCACCTGGCTGCGTCCGAGCTCCACGCCCAGCTGCCGGATCGCTTCCAGAAACGGCAACGATTCGATGTCGCCCACGGTGCCGCCGATCTCGACCATGCAGACATCGGCGTCGCCCGCACCCAGCATGATGCTGCGCTTGATCTCATCGGTAATGTGCGGAATCACCTGCACGGTCGCGCCGAGATAATCGCCGCGCCGCTCCTTGGCAATCACCCGCTCGTAGATGCGGCCGGTGGTGAAATTGCTATTGCGACCGGTGGTGGTGCGCACGAAGCGCTCGTAGTGGCCCAGATCCAGATCGGTTTCGGTACCGTCGGCCGTGACGAACACTTCGCCGTGCTGGAACGGGCTCATGGTGCCCGGATCGACGTTGATGTACGGGTCGAGTTTGACCATCGACACCCGCAGGCCGCGCGCCTCGAGAATCGCGCCCAGCGATGCGGCGGCGATGCCCTTCCCCAATGAGGAAACGACGCCGCCGGTGACGAAAACAAATCGGGCCATTGAGGAAACCGCCGCCTAAAAAGGAGTCAGTGACGACGGGCGGTCAGGGTAGCAAATCGCTGGCAGGCTCTCAATCGCTAACCGCATCCCGGAGTGAATCAGGCGGAACCGGAGGCACGCCGTCGCCAGCGAAACCGGCCGCGGGGCGTCTCGCCCTGGGCCCCGCCGCGGTACGCGGCATCGAGCCACAGATCGGCGACCGCAACGATGCGTTCGCGGTCGCACAACAGCGGCACGCTGGAGCGCTCCCACGGTGCAATGCCTTGCGATTGCAGCAGATCCTTGAGCGCCATGCGGCCGCAGGCCGCGCGCAGACGCTCCCCTCCCTGCCGGAACTCCACCCGCAGCGGACAGGGCAGCGCAGTCAGATCGACATCGCCATGGCGGTCGGCAACCAGACCGAGCGTCGAGCCGTCAGCGAACGCCAGCCAGGGCTGGTCGCGCCAGTCCCATTCGCTGCTCAGGCCCTGCTCGGGCGTATCCGGCTGTATCAGCGCCAGCAATTGATCGCCATGCCGGCGCAACTGCGCACCACGCCACTGCACGCGCGGCAACGCATCGGACCTCGCTTCCAGCATGGGCCCGGAAATCTCCTGCAGCCGGCGATGATCCGGCGTGCGCAGGCCCTGCGCGGCGATCCAGCCACGCAGCACGTTGCGCCGTTCCGGCAAGGACATGCGCCGCAGTACGCTGATGCGCAGCGCCGCGCCGTCGGCGGCCTGCGCCGCGCCGGCGCGGGCGGCGCTATCGAGCAGGCCCTGCGCCTCGGCCAGGTGTGCGGCGCTGCGGCTGGCGGTTGCGGCGGCGGCCGGCCAGCGCTGCCGCAGGCGTGGCAGCACCTGCCGGCGCAGATAGTTGCGATCGAACCGCTCATCGAGATTGCTCTGATCCTCGGTCCACACCAGCTCGCGCAGGTGCGCGAACCGTTCCAGCTGCACGCGCGGCACCGGCAACAACGGCCGCAGCAGGCGGGTCTGCGCGATCGCAGTGATGGCATTCATCGCCGCCAGCCCGCGCACGCCGCTACCACGCAACAACGCCAGCAACACGGTCTCGAGCTGATCCTCCTGATGGTGCGCGGTGAGCAGCAGTTCCCCGCTCGCCAGCGCGCCGATCAGCGCCGCGTAGCGCCGCTGGCGGGCCAGGTCTTCGAGCGACTCGCCGCGCTTGAGCTCAATGTGCAGCCTCAGGCTCTGGCAGCGCACGCGCAATGCGCGCGCCCGGGCCAGCGCGGCTTCGGCCCAGAGGTGCGAGTTCGGATGCAAGCCGTGATCGACGTGCAGGGCACGCAAGATGAAGCCTTCGCGTGCCCGCAGCGCCGCCAGCGCCGCCAGCAACACGCTCGAATCGAGGCCGCCGGAAAAAGCCAGGCACAGGCGCTGGCCGCGCAGCGGACCCACCAGCGAGCGCAGCCGCGTGGCCAACCATTGCGTCGTGAAGCGCTCCGGTGCCGGCGCGCGCAGCCCCGCGGCCACGCCGGCGCGGGTCCTCACGGCGGGTTCTCGCTGTAGACCCCGAAGGCGGCAATGCGCGCCAGCCGCTGCTCCAGCAGCAGGTCCGTCGGCAGGCTGGTGAGCTCGCCCAAGTGACGGATGAGCGCGCGGCGCAGCGTGCTGCTCATGACCGCGGCATCGCGATGGGCGCCGCCGAGCGGCTCGGCCAGCACCTCGTCGACCAGCCCCAGCCCATCCAGGCGCTCGGCAGTCAGGTTCAGGGCATCGGCCGCAACCTCTTTCTTGTCGGCACTTTTCCACAGTATCGAGGCGCAGCCCTCGGGCGAGATCACCGAGTAGGTGCTGAACTGGAGCATCAGCAGGCGATCGCAGACACCGATTGCGAGCGCACCGCCCGAGCCGCCCTCGCCGATCACCACCGACACGATCGGCACCGCCAGCGATGACATCACGAATAAATTGCGCGCGATCGCCTCGCTCTGGCCGCGCTCCTCGGAGCCGACGCCAGGGTACGCCCCGGGCGTGTCGATCAGCGTGATCAACGGCAGCCCGAAGCGTTCGGCCATTTTCATGAGCCGCAGAGCCTTGCGATACCCTTCCGGCTTTGGCATGCCGTAGTTGCGGCGCACGCGCTCCTTGGTGTCGCGACCCTTCTGGTGGCCGATCAGCATTACCGGTGAGCCCTCCAGCCGTGCCATGCCGCCGACGATCGCCATATCGTCCGCGTACATGCGATCGCCGTGCAGCTCGTGGAAATCGGTGAAGATCGAGGCCACATAGTCGAGCGTGTAGGGGCGCTGCGGATGGCGAGCGAGCTGCGTGATCTGCCACGGCGTGAGGCTGGAGAAAATCGATCGCGTCAGCGCACGGCTCTTGGCGCGCAGACGGGCGATTTCCTCCTCGATGTTGACTTCGGAATCCGAGGTCACATGGCCGAGCTCTTCAATCTTGGCCTCGAGTTCGGCGATTGGTTGCTCAAATTCGAGAAAGCTGACGGCCATCGGCGCTGTTATCGCTCTGGGACTGGTGCCGGGCCGAAGCCTACGAGCCCCGGCGGCGGATCGCAAGACTCAGCCCACCGCCTCGGTAGCGGCCGTCTCGAGCGCATAGCGCAGCTGCGCATGGCCGGCTCCGAGCAGGCTTTCGAGCTGCTCGAGCAGTTCACGGGTGGGCCTGATCTTCCAATCCGGGCCAAAGCTCAGCGTGCCGACGGCCGCCTCGCAGCCATAGCGCAGCAGCACGGCGCACTGACCCCCGCGATGCCGCGCCAGCAGCGCGTACAGGGCCTCGATCAGCCCCGGGAGCGCCGTGCGCGGCCAGGACAGCAGCAGCGAGCGGGCCAGCCGCTCGCGAACCGCCTCCAGGGCAGTCACCTGCTTGGCCGCGAGCCGCCAGGCGTCGCTGAACTCATCAAAGCGCAGCAGCCCTTCCACCTGTACCAGCGTGTCCTTGACCACGATCTCCCGATGCCGCTGATAGACCTCCTCGAACAGCGTGACTTCCATGCGGCCGCTGCGATCATCGAGCACAAAACTTACCCGTGAGCCACGCCGCCGTATTTCGAGGATCAGACCCGCCAGCTTTACGCTGCGCGCATCCATATAGCCGCGAGCGGTATCGATCGGAGCCGCGGGCCGTTCGAGCGCGAACTCGGCGATCCGGCCGGAAGCAAAACTGCGCAGATCCTGCTCATACGGAGCGATCGGATGGCCGGTCAGGTACAGACCCAAGGTCTCGCGCTCGCCGGCCAGGCGCTGCGAGTCGTTCCACTCGGGCACGCTCCTGAGCACCATGCGCTCGTGCACCGGTTGTCCGGAGACAGCGAAGATGTCCACTTGCCCGGTCTCATCACTGCGGGCATTTTGTTCGCCTGAGCGCAACGCTTGATCAAGCCCTTCCATGAGCGTGGCGCGGTTGGCGCCCAGTCCGTCGAGACTTCCCGAGCGTATCAGCGCCTCGAATACGCGCCGATTCACGCGCGACAGATCCGCGCGTCGGCACAGGTCGGGCAGGCTCTGGTAGGGACCGCGCGCCACGCGCTCCTCGGTGATGGCCTCCACCGCGGAACGGCCGACGCCCTTGATGGCTCCCAGCCCGTAGCGAATCGTGCGCTCATCGGCCATCGCAAAGGCAAAGCTGGAGGCATTGATGTCCGGCGGCTGCACCTCCAGGCCGACATGCGCGCATTCATCGATCAAGGTGACGATCTTGTCGGTGCGATCCATGTCGGCCGAGAGCACCGCCGCCATGAAGGCGGCCGGGTAGTGCGCCTTCAGGTACGCGGTCTGATAAGACAGCAAGGCGTAGGCGGCCGAGTGCGATTTATTGAAACCGTAGCCGGCAAACTTCTCCATGAGATCAAAGATATGCGCCGCCTGACGCTCATCGACCTGGCGTGCGCGCGCGCCGTCGACGAACACCGAGCGCTGCTTGGCCATCTCTTCCGGGCTCTTTTTACCCATCGCGCGACGCAGCAGATCGGCACCACCCAAGGTGTAGCCGGCCAGCACCTGCGCGATCTTCATGACCTGTTCCTGATAGAGGATGACGCCGTAGGTGGGCGCCAGCACACTCTTCAAATCCGGATGCAGGTAGTCGATGGCCGCGGCATTGCGCCCGTGCTTGCGGTTGATGAAATCATCGACCATGCCCGATTGCAGCGGGCCGGGCCGGAACAATGCCACCAGCGCGATGATGTCTTCGAAGCAATCCGGCTGCAGGCGCCGCACCAGATCCTTCATGCCGCGTGACTCGAGTTGGAACACGGCCGTCGTGGAGCACGACTTGAGCAGGGTATACGTGAGGACATCGTCCATGGGCAAGGTGCCGAGCTCCAGCGGTGGCTGACCGGCGCCAGCCCGGCCGGCATTCACCGTACCCATTGCCCAATCCAGAATCGTCAGCGTACGCAGCCCGAGGAAGTCGAACTTGACCAGACCGGCCGCCTCAACGTCGTCCTTGTCGAACTGGGTGATGACGTTGCTGCCGCCGGGCTCGCAGTACAGCGGGGTGAAATCGGTCAGTACCGAGGGCGCGATCACCACACCGCCGGCGTGCTTGCCGGCGTTGCGTGTCAGGCCCTCCAGGGCGCGCGCCAGATCGAGCAGATTGCGCACCTCCTCGTCCTGGCCGTACAGCCGCTTGAGCTCGGGCTCCTTGGCCAGCGCATCATCGAGCGTGATGCCGAGTTCGAAAGGGATCAGCTTGGCAATGCGATCGACGAAACCGTAGGGATGACCGAGCACGCGCCCGACGTCGCGTACCACGGCCTTCGCGGCCATGGTGCCGTAGGTGATGATCTGCGAGACCCGGTCATGGCCATATTTTGCGGCCACGTAATCGATC
The DNA here is from genome assembly GCA_963735775.1 of uncultured Gammaproteobacteria bacterium. GTDB lineage: Bacteria > Pseudomonadota > Gammaproteobacteria > Steroidobacterales > Steroidobacteraceae > FEN-1191. Next base: position 183,941 of record CAVTMG010000003.1, read on the forward strand.
ACGCGATCGCGACCCTCCATGCAGAAATCGACGTCGAAGTCCGGCATCGAGACGCGCTCGGGATTCAGAAAGCGCTCAAACAGCAGGTCGTAGCGCAACGGCTCGATGTCGGTAATGCGCAGCGCATACGCCACCAGCGAACCCGCCCCGGAGCCGCGTCCCGGACCGACCGGCACGCCGTTCTGGCGAGCCCAGCGGATGAAGTCCGCGACGATCAGAAAATATCCCGCAAATCCCATCTGGCAGATGACATCGAGCTCGGCCGCCAGACGCAGTCGATAGCGTTCGGTCGCCTCGGCGTTGAGGGCGAGCGTGGAGAAACGCTCATTCAACCCGAGCTCGGACTCGGTGCGCAGAAACTCAGTCGGCGTGCGCCCGACCGGTACCGGGTAGTCAGGCAGGCGTGCCTGGCCCAGCGTCAGACGCAGGCTGCAGCGACGCGCGATCTCGACCGTGTTCTCAAGCGCCTCGGGTAAATCCGCGAACAGCCTCGCCATCTGCGCCGGACTGCGCAGGAATTGCAGCCGGCTGTAGCGGCGCGGACGCGCCGGATCGGCCAACTGGGTGCCCTCGTGGATGCACACGCGCGCCTCATGCGCCTCGAAGTCCGTCGGCGCCAGGAAGCGCACGTCGTTGGTCGCCACCACCGGCACGCCGCGGCGCGCCGCCAGCGACAACGCCGCCGGCAGGTACTGATGCTCCTCCGGCCGCCCCAGCCGCTGCAGCTCGATGTAGAAGCGGTCCTCGAACAGATCGAGCCAGAAGTCGAGCAATAGCTGCGCGGCCAACTGACGCTCGCGCAGCAGCGCACGACCGACATCGCCCTCGCCCGCGCCCGAGAGCGCAATCAAGCCGGCGGTGCTGTCGCGCTCGAGCCACCGGCGATCCACCAGCGGAATGCCGTTGCTGCTCTGACCTTCCAGGTAGGCGCGACTGACCAGCCGCGCGAGATTGCGATAGCCGGTATCGTTCTGGCACAGCAGCGTCAGGCGTGAGGCGCCGTGCTTCTCCTCCGGCTCGCGCAAATGCAGATCGACGCCGATGATCGGCTGGATGCCGCGCGCCAGCGCGGCGCGATAGAACTTCACCATCGCGAACAAATTACATTGGTCGCTTATGGCAACCGCCGGCATGCGTTCGGCGGCAACCGCGGTGATGAGTTCGGCAACGCGCACGACGCTGTCGCTGAGTGAGTACTCGGTGTGCAGCCGCAGATGGACGAAGGTCGGTGTCATCGCGAGTCCCATCGTCAATCGAACCCGATCGAGGTGGGAGATTCGCAGAGCTGCATGCCGGCAGGCAAGCTGCCGAACGGCAGCTCGCCGCTCAACCAGCCGCGCACAGGATTGAAGCTGCGGCGATGAATCGGCGAAGGACCCAGGCGCGCCAGGGCCAGCAGATGCGCGCGCGTCCCGTAACCAAAGTGAATCGCCAGACCGTAACCGGGGTGATCTTGATCCAGACGCCTCATCAGGGCATCGCGGTGGGTCTTGGCGATGATTGACGCGGCGCTGACGCAGGGCACGAGATCGTCCCCGCCTACGACCGTTTTTACCTCGCAATCGCCAAAGCAATCATGGAGTTGAGGGGCACAATTACCGTCAATTATAATATGCGTCGGGCGCTCGGGCAGTCCCAGCAACGCCCACTTCATGGCCAGCAGTGTGGCCTGCAGAATATTGAACAGATCCACTTCGCCATGATCCGCCTGCGCCACCGCCACGCCGATGGCACGCTCGCGAATGCGCAGTGCCAGCACCGTACGGCGCTCGGGCGTGAGCTGCTTGGAATCACGCAGCCCACGAATCGGTCGCCGCGGATCCAGGATCACCGCCGCCGCGACCACCGGGCCTGCGAGCGGGCCGCGTCCAGCTTCATCCACTCCCGCTATCAGTGTATTCAACGCTCCCAGCCCTCCCCGTGCGCTCGCGCAGCAATTGAAGCACAGCTGTTGCGGCAAGTGCTGCGCCATCTTGCCGCAATGACTCATGAATGCTCTGAAATCGGCTGTGCAGGTAGGCGCGGCGCGGCGCATCATCGAGCAGTTGCCCCAGCGCACGCGCCATGGGCTCGGGTTGCACCGCTTCCTGAAGGAACTCCGGCACCAGCGGCTCGGCGGCGAGCAGATTCGGCAACGAAAAATACGACACCCGCACCAGTCGCAGGGCGCGCGCCAGCAGCGCCGTGAGGCTGCTGAAGCGATAACCGACCACCATCGGACAGCGACACAGCAGCGCCTCGAGCGTCGCGGTGCCCGAGGCCACGAGTGCGACATCGGCCGCGATCAGCGCCTCACGCGCGCGCCGGTCGAGTATCCGCACGGGCACGGCGGTTCCGGTAGCGGCTAGCGCACGTTCAAACTCCCGTCGCGCCGCAGGCCCTGCCATGGGCGCAATCACCTGCAAGCCGGGGTGATGGGCCGCAAGCAGCGCGGCGGTGCGAATAAACGCTGCCGACAGGCGCCGCACCTCCCCGACACGACTGCCAGGCAGCACGGCGAGCACTGTGGCATGCGAATCCAGTCCCAGATGGGCGCGCGCGGCCGCACGATCCGGGTGCAAGGGGATCTGATCGGCCAGGGGATGACCGACGAATTGCGCCGCCACAGCGCGCTCGCGATAGAACGCCGGTTCGAAGGGCAGCAGGCACAGGACCAGATCGAATGCCCGCCCTATGGTGCTCACGCGGCCCGAGCGCCAGGCCCAGACCTGGGGGCTCACGTATTGCACGGTGGTAATCCCGCAGGGCTTCAGGCGCCGCGCCAGTCCGAGATTGAACTGCTGGTAGTCGACGCCGATGAATACATCCGGTCTGAACGCGACCAGCTCTCGCACCAGCCGGGCACGCAAGCGCAGCAGCCGTGGCAGATGCGGCAGCACCTCCACCAGCCCCATCACCTCGAGTTCCTGGGCATCGCCCAAAGCCGCGCAGCCCGCCGCGCGCATCTTCGGCCCGGCGACGCCGGCGACCTGACAATCCGGGGCGCGCTCGCGCAACGCCTGAATCAGGGCAGCCCCGAGCGCATCGCCGGAGCTCTCCCCCGCGACGATCGCGATCCGCAAGCTGCTCATCAGCGAATCAGGCTGCGTTCCGAGGAGCCGATGAAATCCACCAGCGGCGCGAGCTCAGGCTGCGCCGGCGCCAGCGCCGTGAGCTGCTGCACGGCCGTGGCCAGCGGCAGATCGCTGCGATACAGGATGCGGTAGGCGTGGCGCAGATTGCGAATCTGCTCGGGCGTAAAACCGCGGCGCTTGAGTCCTTCGCTGTTGATCGAGTGCGGCACCGCCGGCTGCCCCACCGCCATGATGTAGGGCGGCACGTCGCGCGTGACGCCGGACAGTGCGGCCGTAAAGGCGTGCGCGCCGATCTTGCAGAATTGGTGCACGCCGGTGTAGCCGCTGAGAATGACCCAATCGCCCAGCTCCACGTGCCCGGCCAGACCGGCATAGTTGACCATGACGATGTTGTTGCCCAGCGTGCAGTCGTGGGCGACGTGCGTATAGGCCATGAACAGGTTGTCATCGCCAATGCGTGTCAGGCCCTGATCGGGCGTGGCGCCGCGGTTGATGGTGCAGAATTCGCGGAATACATTGCGATCGCCGATCACCAGACGGGTCGGGCCGCCACCGTATTTCTTGTCCTGCGGCGCGCTGCCGATCGAAGCGAACGGGAAGATCTTGTTGTCCGCGCCGATAGTGGTCTGACCCGTGACGATCGCGTGCGGGCCGATCCAGCATCGCGGGCCGACGACCACGTCCGGTCCGATCACCGTGAATGGACCCACCTCGACGCCGGCAGCCAGGCGTGCGCCGGCCGCCACGATCGCAGTGGCGTCGATCACGGTAATTCCCCGAGAGCTACCGTGCCGTTGGACTTCAGGTCCGGCGCGATCATGATCTGCGCGTGGGCGACCTCCTTGCCCGCCACTTCGGCCATGGTCGCCAGGCGCCAGATGCCCTTGAAGCTGCGCTCGAACTGCGCCTGCAGAATCAGCTGATCGCCCGGTTCCACGGGGCGCCGAAAGCGCGCCTTGTCGATGCCCACGAAATAGAAACGGGTGTTGTCGTCCGGAATCTCATCGGCCGACAGGAATGCCAGCAAGCCGGCTACCTGCGCCAGCGCTTCGATGATGATGACGCCGGGCATGACCGGACGGTTCGGGAAGTGCCCGGTGAAGAACGGTTCATTGAAGGTGACGTTCTTCAGCGCGCGGATGCTCTGACCGCGCACGCATTCGAGCACCCGGTCTACCAGCAGAAAGGGATAGCGGTGCGGCAAAGTCCGCATGATGCCATTGATATCAAGCGTGATCGCGTCACTCATCGTCCTGTTCCTGTTGCTGTGCATGCGCTGAATCGTCGCCCTTGCCGGCTGGCACATCGCGGTCGGCGAGCAGCTTCAGGCGCGCCACCACCCGTCGCCAGCGGCGCGCCGGCTCGATAGGAATGCCATTGGAGTACACGCCCGGTGCGCTGATGGAATGCGACACCATCGCCATGCCCGGTGATCACCACGTCATCGGCGATGACGATATGGCCGGCGAAACCGCAGGCGCCCCCGATCATGCAGCGCGCGCCGATGCGCGTGCTGCCGGAAATGCCGGTGCAGGCGGCAATCGCGGTATGCGCCCCAATCTGCACGTTGTGACCCACCTGGATCTGATTGTCGAGTTTGACGCCTTCGGCGATCACGGTGTCATCGATGGCGCCGCGATCGATGGTGGTATTGGCGCCGATCTCGACGTCATCGCCTATGCGCACGGCGCCTAGCTGCGGCACTTTGATCCAGGCGGCGCCCTCGCGGGCGTAGCCGAAACCATCGGCGCCAATGACCGCGCCGGCATGGATCACCACCCGCTCACCCAGCTGCGAGCGCTGCGCAACCGTGACGCGGGCCACCAGGCGAGCGTCGGCCCCGATCCTCGCCTGCGGCCCGATCAGGCAGGCGGGCCCGATCAGGCTGCGCGCACCGATCACGGCGCCGGCGCCGATCACCGCGTGGGCGCCGATCTCGCTGCTGGCATCGATCTGCGCGCTCGCATCGATCACGGCTGTGGGATGTATTCCAGGGGTGGGCGCCGGTTCCGGGTACAGCAGGCCGGCAATGCGCGCAAACAGCGCATGTGGATTGGGGCTGATCAGGGCCGGTGCCGGACAGTTAGCGGCGCTGCGCGCATCGAGCACCACCGCGGCCGCACGCGTGTGCGCCAGTTGCGATGCCAGCTTCGGGTTGGACAGGAAGCTCAGGCTGCCCGGTCCGGCAGAGCCCAGCGAGGCTACGGCCTCGATCTGCACGTCGGGGTCCCCGCGCAGCTCGCAGCCAAAACGCACTGCGAGCTCGCCGAGCGCGATGCCCATGATCGAAGGTGCTACTTGCCTTTCGGCGGCGTCGCGGGCTTGGGCGTCGCACCGCCCGAGCTGCCCGAAGCCCCGCTTGCCGGAGCACGCACGCCGTGCGCCTGCAGCGCTGCCAGCACCTGCGGGGTGATGTCGAGCACGGGACTGGCGAATATCACCCCGTCGGCGAGCACCAGGTCGAATTTCTCGCCCGATGCGTAGGTCTGCACTTCCTCGACCAGGGCTTTCTGCAGCTTGGAGAGTTCTTCGTTCTGCCGCGCGTTGAAATCGTCCTGGTATTCCTGGACTTTTTGCTGCAGCTCGCGATTGCCATCGCGCAGATCCTTCTCCACCTTGGTGCGCTGATCGAGCGTCATGGTCGCTCCATCCTTCTGCAGCGAATCCTCCTTCGCCTTGAGGGCTGCCTGCTGGGTCTGCAGCTCCTTCTGCTTGCCGGAGAATTCACCGCGCAAGGCCTCCTGCGCCGCCTTGGCCTGCGGCGACTCCTGCATCAAGCGCGCATATTGCACGACGCCGATCTTGAGGTCGGCCCATGCTGGGGCGGCGGCGGCCGCCACAGCCAACATTCCCAACATCACCACGCTACCCGAACGACGACTCATGCCTGCTCCTGCTAAAACGACTGCCCGACCGAGAACTGGAAGCCCTCGGTACGGTCCGGGAAGTTAATGCTATCGCCTCGGAATGCGTTGAGCGCGATTCCGTAGCTGAACCGGAAGATACCGAGCGACGGCGCGAGCCATTGCACCGAAAGACCGGTTGAATCCCGCAGGGCATGATAGCTGAATTTATAAGTTACGGGGGTCTCCAGGTCCTCGCCGAGGTATTGAGTGCCGTCGTTCGAGAACACGTTACCCATATCGTAGAACACGCTGACACGGGCACTGGTCTGCCATTTCTCCGGCACCGGAAGCAGCAGCTCGGTGCGCGACACCAGCAGCATGTTGCCGCCATAGGGGTTGCCATTGGAGTCCACCGGTCCCAGGGTGTCCTCGGTATAGCCACGCACGGTATCCGGGCCGCCGGCGTAGAAGCGCTTGTAGGGCGGCAGACCGCGGGTGCCGCCGATGCCCCGGCCATAGGCCGCCGATATGGCCTCGGACAGGATGAATTTGCGCCACAAAGGCAGGTAACCCGAGAACTGGTAGCTGGCGATGAAATAGCGCACGTCGGTGCCGGGCGGCACGACCGTGATATTCACGGCGTTGCGAATGCCGCGATCGGCAAACAGCGCACGGTTGCGCGAATCGTACTGCCAGCCGGCGGTGATCTCGAGAGTGTTGAAGTGCGAGCCCAACAATGCGGTGCTGGCGGTGGTGGTGGTGCCATCGGGCTCGATAAAGGTAGACACCGATTCGGTGGAATACGGATGGCCGTTCTGCTGCACCCAGGTCACCGCCTGCTGCGCGCTTTGCGCCGCAAAGGTCAGCAGATCGATGCGCTGCAGCGACAGGCCGGCACTCACGCCCTGGTATTCGCTAATCGGGTAACCGTAGGTGAATCCCAGGGCGATATTCTTCGAGCTGAAGGATGAAGATTCCGACACGAACTGGGTCGAATCGCGATAGCTCAGCGAGATGGTGCGCGACAGGCCATCGACGCTGCGGTACGGATCGGTCTGGCTGAAGCTGTAGACCTTGTTGAAGGCGCCGGAATCGATGTTCAGCGCCACGAAATCGCCGCCGCCGAAGAAATTGCTGTCGCTGAGATTGCCATTGAGCACCAGTTTCTGCGAGGCCGAATAACCGATGCCGCCGCCGATGGTCGCGCTCGGACGCTCCTTGACCGCAAAGTTCACATCCACCAGATCCGGAGATCCGGGCACCGCCTCGGTGGTCATGTCAGCGCTCTCGACGAACGGCAGGCGCTGCAGACGCTGTTTGGAGCGTTCGAGCGCCACGTTCGATAGCCACGCCCCCTCGAGCTGGCGCATTTCCCGCCGCAGACTCTCGTCGTCGCTGCGGGTGGTGCCGGTAAAGTTGATGTGGCGCACGTAAACGCGGCTGCCCGGATCGACGAACAGCGTCAGGTTGACGATTTTCGTGGCATCGTCGATGTCCGGCACCGGATCGACCTTGGCGAAATAGAAGCCCTGGGCGCCGAGACGGTTCTTGATCAGCTCCTGCGTCGAGCTGATGGTCTTCTGCGAGTAGGTCTGACCGGGCGCGACCAATAACAGCGTCCGCAACTCCGCCTCGGGCACGATCAAATTGCCGGCGAGTTTGATTTCCCCGAGCTTGTAGACCGCGCCCTCGGTGACGTTCACGGTGATGAATATATCGCTCTTGTCAGGGGCGATGGCCACCTGCACCGAATCGATGCGAAAATTCGCGTAGCCGCGATCCTGGTAGTAGCTCGAGATCTTCTCGAGATCGCCCTGCAGCGTCTCGCGCGCATAGCGGTCACTCTGCTTGTACCAGGACTGCCAGTCGGGGGTCTGCAGCGACAGGGTCGCGAGGATATCCTTGTCGCGAAACACCGTGTTGCCGACGATGTTGATCTGGCGGATCTTGGAGCGGCTGTTCTCCTTGATGTTGATGTTAACGCGCACCCGGTTATCGGGCAGATTCTCGACTTTGGTATCGATCTGCACGGCATATTTGCCGCGGCTGTAGTACTGATCGGTGAGGTACTGCGTGACTTCATCGAGGGTCGAACGATCAAAGGTCTTGCCGGCCGAGAGGCCGACGTTGCGCAGCGATTTCTGCAGATCCTCGGTCTTGATGTCCTTGTTGCCTTTTATGTCGATGCTCTCGAGCGAGGGCCGTTCGGCCACCGCCACGATCAGCACGCTGCCATCGCGCCGCAACTCGACATCGCGGAAGAATCCGGTCGCGTACAGCGCGCGCATCGCCTCGCGCACCCGCTGCGTATCAAGATGGTCGCCGATATTGACCGGCAGGTAATTGAAGACCGTGCCTTCGGAGATGCGCTGCAGACCTTCGATGCGGATGTTGCTGACCGTGAAGTTATCGTCCGCGTTCTGCTGCGCCATCAGCACAGTGGACATGGCCGTCAGCGCCACCGCGGCGACGAGTGCGCGCGCCTTCGCGCGCCGGGTGCGTTTGATCAAGGACGCTTCAACCGAACTGACGCGAGAGATCGTTGAACAATGCCACGCCCATCAGCAGCACGAGCAACGCAATGCCGAGCTGCTGGCCGATGGATTGAAAGCGCTCGGACAAGGGACTGCCTTTGAGCCATTCGATGGCCTGAAATACGATCTGGCCGCCGTCGAGAATCGGAATCGGCAGCAGGTTCATGAAGCCCAGAGCCAGGCTGACGATCACGAGAAAATATAAAAACGATCCCAGCCCGAGCGCGGCGGAATCGCCGGCATATTCGGCGATGCTGAGCGGACCGCTCAGGTTCTTCATCGACACCTGGCCGATGAGCATGCGCCAGAACAGCCGCCCCTGCAGCGCGCTCATGTCCCAGGCCTCGACGTTGGCTCGCGCGAAGGCCGCAGGCAGCGACAGCTGAATGTGCCGCAGCAGATTTGGCGGATACGGCGGCAGTGGCGGCGGCCGCACGTGAATGCGGCCGATGCTCTTGCCATCCTGCGTCTCGGCGACGGTCAGCACCTGCACCGTAGCCTCCGCCGCCCCGCGACGGTAGCGAATCGACACGCTGGCGCCCGGGCGCGACTGGATATGCGATACCACGGCGGAAAAGTCGTGTACCGGGTCGCCATCGATGGCCAGGACCATGTCCCCGCTCTTGAGCCCGGCCCGGGCAGCGGGCCCGCCCGCCTCGACAATTCCCAACTCTGGCGGCACCGGAGGCTCAAAGAAACCCAGTCCCACCCCGCTCATGAGCGCGGAGGGCTCGGTCAGCTGGCGCCGCTGGGTGGCATCCGGAATGGCCAGGATACCGGCCCGCAGTGTGCCGTCGGGGCGACGTACGTTCACCGTAATCGGCCCGTGGTCGCTGACCGCATCGAGCAGATCGAGCAATACGTCGCGCTGCGAACTCACCGTTCGGCCATCGATCGCCACGACCTCATCGCCGGCATGCAAGCCAGCCCGGCCGGCGATCGAATTGGCCTCAATGTCGCCCAGTACCGGGCGCGCCAGCGTAAGGCCGGAGACCAGCAGGATGCCGGTCAGCACCAGCACCGCGAAAATTATGTTGAAGGCCGGACCGGCCAGCAGTACGACAATGCGCTGCCAATGCGGCCGGCGGTTGAAGGCCCGCGCCAGCTCCTCGGGCGCCACCGGCCCTTCACGCTCATCGAGCATCTTGACGTAGCCGCCTAGCGGCACTGCAGCAACGATGTACTCGGTGCCATCGACCGCACCCACGCGGCGCCACAGTGTCTTGCCAAAGCCCACCGAGAAGCGCACCACTTTGAATCCGAGCCGGCGAGCGACCCAGAAATGGCCGAATTCATGCACCGTGACCAGCAGGCAGATCGCAACAATGAAGGCGAGCAGATGCGACAGCACGCTCATATATGCACGCTCTGACCGGCCGGACGGCGCGCAACAAATTCGCTGGCCAAGGCCCGGGCCTCGCCGTCGGCGGCGAGAACCGCTTCCAGTCCCGTCATCGCTCCCCCTCGTACCCTGCCCATGACTGATTCAATGACTATCGGAATATCCCCAAAGTTCAATTGCTTGTCGAGGAAGGCCTGCACAGCGATCTCATCGGCCGCGTTGAGACTGGCACAACTGAGGCCGCCGAGCCTAGCGGCTTCCTGCGCGTGGCGCAGACACGGGAAGCGTTGCGGGTCGGGCGCCATGAAATCCAGCCGCGCGGCCCGCACCAGATCCAGATACTCCACGCCGGCTGCCATGCGGTGCGGCCACGCCAGCGCCTGGGCGATCGGGACACGCATGTCGGGTGATGACAGCTGCGCCAGTACCGAGCCGTCCTCGTACTCCACCAGTGAGTGCACCAGGCTCTGCGGATGCACGACGATCTCGATGTCGCGTGCCGCCATGCCGAACAGCACGCTGGCCTCGATGAGCTCCAGGCCCTTGTTCATGAGCGTTGCGGAATCCACCGAGATTTTGCGCCCCATATGCCAGCGCGGGTGCGCACAGGCCTGCGCCGGTGTGGCGCGAGCGAGCGCCTCGGCGGTCCAGTTCAAGAACGGTCCCCCGGAGGCTGTGAGCAGCAGACGCCGCACACCGCGCGGGGCGACTCCGGCCTGAAAGCCTGCCGGCAGACATTGGAATATGGCGTTGTGCTCGCTGTCGATGGGTATCAGCTGTGCACCCGATCGCTGAACCGCGGCCACCAGCAGCGCACCGGCCATGACGGCGGATTCCTTGTTGGCCAGCAGCAGCCGCTTGCCCGCTCCGGCAGCCGCCAGTGCCGACGCCAGCCCGGCCGCACCACTGATGGCCGCCATGACATAATCCACCTGCGACTGCGTGCCGAGCTGCGCGATGGCCGCTGCGCCCGCTACCACCCGGGTGCGACAACCGCTCTGGCGCAATTGCTGCTCCAGCGCCTGCGCCGCAGGCTCCGACTCCATCGCGGCCCATTCCGGCTCAAACCGCCGGCATTGCTGCAACATGAGTTCGACATTAGCGCGCGCCGCCAACGCCACCACGCGAAAGCGCTCACGATGCAGCCCCAGCACCTCCAGCGTGCAGCAGCCCACGGTACCGGTGGAACCAAGCACCACCACGCCTATTTCGCTCATGTGCCAACCCCAAGCCAGATCAGTCCCAGCGTCATGACTGGTGTGGCCGCGGTAACGCTGTCGACGCGATCGAGTACGCCGCCATGTCCGGGAAACAGCCGGCCGCTGTCCTTGAGCTGCACGTGCCGCTTGAGCAGGCTCTCGGTCAGATCGCCAATCACCGAAAAAGCCGCCGCGCCCAGACACAACGGCACGAAGCTGGTGAGCGGCAAGCTAAACCAGACCGCGCCGCACACGGCTGCGCCCAGCGCCAGAAGCATCCCTCCCATGACGCCCTCCCAGGTCTTGTTCGGTGACACCCGCGGTGCCAGCGGTATCCGGCCGAATTGCCGGCCAGCAAAAAAAGCCCCGGTATCGGCGGCAAAACTGAGCGCCAGAATGAACAGCGTCCACTGCGCGCCATTGCGCCACAGCGCATCGATACGCACCAGCGCCAGCCAGGTGGGCACCAGCGCCATGACGCCGGCGAGCGCAGCAGCCCCATGCGCTCCGCGCATCGGTGCGCCCACCACCCAGCACAGCGCCACCAGCCACCAGCAACAGGCCAGCAGCATAATCCAAACAAAGCGGTGCAGTTCGATCGGCCAGTACAGTCCCGCTGCCCCGACCAGCAGCAGCAGCACCACATAGCCGGTCCGCCACGGAAAGCTGACGGCCAGAAAGGCCGACCATTCCCAGGCGCCGATCAGCAGTATCAAGCCGAGAATTGCCGCCGTTATGTTCGCCGGTGCGCACAGTATCGCCACCACCAGCAATGCGGCCAGTGCCAGAGCCGTCAGAACGCGGGAGCGCAGCATCGCAACGGTACCTGTGTCAGACCGGCTTGGCGCCGGCACCCGCAAGTTGCCCTTCGGTCAGCCCGAAGCGCCGCCGGCGGGCGGCGAAATGCTGCAGAGCCTCGGTGAAGCTATCGCTGTCGAAGTCCGGCCACAGGCATTCAGTGAAATACAGCTCCGTATAAGCCAGGTTCCATAACAGGAAATTGCTGATGCGCTGCTCGCCTCCGGTGCGAATGAACAAGTCCGGATCCGGCAGGCCACCCAGTGCCAGGGCCGCGGCAAACGTGGGCTCATCGATCTCGGCGAGTTTGATCTCGTGACGCTCGACCTGCGAGGCGAGCCGGCGCACGGCACCGAGGATATCGCTGCGGCCGCCATAACTCAGGGCGATCTGTAGTTGCAGGCGCGCGTTGGCAATCGTGATCTGCTCGGAACTGGCGATGCTGGCGCGCAGGCGCGCATCAAGCTCGCCGCGTTCGCCGATAAAGCGCACGCGCACCCCATTGCGATGCAGCTCGTGGATCTCTGCTTCCAGCGACTCGACGAACAGCGACATCAGGCTGAGCACCTCATCACGTGGCCGGCCCCAGTTCTCGCTGCTGAAGGCGAACAGCGTCAGCACGCCGATGTCGCGCCGCACGCATTCCTCGATCACCATGCGCACCGGCTCGACGCCGGCGCGGTGACCGTCGGCGCGCGCATCACCTCGCGCACGCGCCCAGCGCCCGTTGCCGTCCATGACGATGGCGATATGACGGGGCAGCGGGTTCGGAGCACTGGCTGTTGCAACGCTGCTCAAACTTGAAGAATTTCCTTTTCCTTGGACGCCAGCAGCTGATCGATCTCGGCGATGAAGCGATCGGTCAACTTCTGAATCTCATCCTCGCCGCGATGTTCCTCATCCTGCGACACCAGCTTCTCCTTGAGCATCTCCTTTATATCGGCGATCGCATCGCGACGCACGCTGCGCACGCTGACACGGGCATTCTCGGCGTCCTGCCGTACCACCTTGGTAATGTCGCGCCGGCGTTCCTCGGTCAGTGGCGGCAGTGGAATGCGGATTACGGTGCCGGCCGTGTTCGGGGTCAATCCCAGCTCGGATTTGTGGATGGCCTTCTCGATCGGCCCGACCATGGATTTCTCCCACGGCGAGACCACGAGCGTACGCGCATCCTCGACGCTGATGCTCGCGATCTGCTGCAATGGCACGTCGGAGCCATAGTAGTCGACCTTCAGGTGCTCAATCAGGCTCGGATGCGCCCTTCCGGTGCGCAGCTTCTTGAGATCGGCCTGAAATACCTGCACGCATTTCTGCATGCGTGCGGCCGCGTCCTTCTTCAGATCCTCAAGCATAGTCGCACTGCCTTCAATCGTTGGTCACGAGAGTGCCGATGTCTTCGCCCTGAATGATGCGCAGCAAGTCCCCAGGGCTGCCGAGATTAAATACCCGCAAAGGCAGGCGGTAGTCGCGACACATCACGATCGCAGTGGCATCCATGACGTTGAGCCGCTGGTCCAGCACCTGGTCGTAGCTCAGTCGCGGATAATGCCTGGCCCCGGGATTGGTGACCGGATCTTCCGAATAGATGCCGTTGACCTTGGTGGCCTTGAGCAGCAGCTCGGCCTCGATTTCGATCGCCCGCAAACTGGCCGCGGTATCGGTGGTGAAGAAGGGGTTGCCGGTGCCGGCAGCAAAGATTACCGCGCGGCCCTTCTCCAGATGCCGGATCGCGCGTCGGCGAATGAAATCCTCGCACACCTCGTTGATGCGGATGGCCGACATCACGCGCGCCTGCAGGCCCTGCTGTTCCAGCGCATCCTGCAGCGCCAGCGCGTTCATGACGGTCGCCAGCATGCCCATCTGGTCGGCTGTCACGCGGTCCATGCCCGAGCGCGCCAGGCCGACGCCGCGAAATAGATTGCCGCCGCCGATCACAATGCCCACCTGCACGCCCAGAGCCTGGACGTCGCGGATCTCCCCGGCGACGCGCTTGAGCACCTCTGGATCGATGCCGTAGTCGGCACGGCCGAGCAACGCTTCGCCCGAGAGCTTGACCAAAATGCGGCGGCTGCGTGCTTGGGGTTCGTTCATCCTGGCCGTTCCGTGTGAGCCTGCGGCAAACCGCCCCAGTCTGCCATAAAAAAAACCCCGCGATCAGCGGGGGTTTTCCGGTTGATCTGCCGAATCACTTACCATCCGTGGGCGCGCCAGCATTGTCGTCGCCGCCGGTGTTTGCTGCCGCGGCGCTGACCTGGGCCATGACTTCGGCGACAAAATCCTTGGGCTTTTTCTCGATGCCGGCACCGACTTCGAAGCGCTCGAAGCGCAGCACCGTGGCACCGGCGCTCTTTAGCAGCTTCTCGATGCTCTGATCGGGATCCTTGATGAACGGCTGCCCCAGCAGCACCATCTCATTGAGCGCCTTGCGCAGCCGCCCCTCGACCATCTTGGCCAGAATTTCCGGGCTTTTGCCTTCTTTGCCCGACTGCTCGGTGAGAATCTCGCGCTCCTTGGCCACGACTTCGGCCGGGACCTGCCCGACAGTGATGTAGCGTGGGTTACTGGCCGCCACGTGCATCGCCAGATCATGCGCCAGCGTTGCCGTACCGCCTTCGATGGCCACCAAGGCGCCGATGCGCGAGCCGTGCGCGTAAGCACCTAGCAAACCGCCGCTTTCGAGCACCACGCTGCGACGCACACTGATGTTCTCGCCAATCTTCGCCACCAGCGCACGCCGGCGCGCATCCACGCTCTCGCCGGCGGCCAGTTCCGCTGCCAGCAGCGCCGCGACGTCGACCAGGCGACCAGCGAGCGTCAGGCGCGCAAGATCGGCCGCGAAGTTGCGGAAGTCCTGTTCGCGCGCGACGAAATCGGTCTCGCAGTTGATCTCGACCATGGCGGCCGCGCGGCCGTCGCTCGAGCGCTCGACCACCACCACCCCTTCGGCGGCGTCACGGGCTGCTCTCTTGTCGGCCTTGGCCAGGCCCTGCTTGCGCAGGAATTCCCCGGCAGCGTCGAGATTGCCGCCGGTTTCCACCAGCGCCTTCTTGCATTCCATCATGCCGGCACCGGTGCGCTCACGCAGCTGGCGGACGGATTCGGCGGTTACGCTCGTGGACATATGCTGATCGTGGCCTCAGGCCGCGCCGCTGCGCGGGCGGCGCGCCGGCGTGGGATTGTTGCGGCGCTTAAGACCCATGGGGGGCGTCGCGCCCTCGGGGGTCTCGATGACGTCATCAATCTCGGTCTCCAGGCCCGGCTCTTCCGCTGCCGTGACCGCCGCCGCAGCCGGCGCCGCCACCGCCGGGCGGCGCCGCGCGGGTGCTTTCTTGCGCACTGCCGCAGCCGGACGGGCTCGTCCGGGCTTGCCGCTCTTGCGGCGCGGATTGCCTTCCTCGTCGAGTTCGACGAATTCGTCCTCGCCCACGGCCACCTGCGGCACCGACGATTTGCCCTCTATGACGGCGTCGGCGATTGCCGAGGCGTACAGCGCGATCGCGCGCATGGCATCGTCGTTGCCCGGAATCACGTGATCAATGCCGTCCGGCGAGCAATTGGTATCCACCACCGCCACCACCGGGATGCCCAGCTTGCTGGCCTCGTGAATCGCAATGTGCTCATGACCCACGTCGATCACGAACAGCGCATCCGGCAGGGCTTCCATGCTCTTGATTCCGCCCAGACTGCGTTCGAGCTTGATCATCTCGCGGCGCAGCTGCGTGGCCTCTTTCTTGCCGCGCTTATCGAGCGCGCCCGAAGTGGCCATGTCCTGCAACTCGCCCAGACGCTTGATCGAGCCGCGAATGGTCTTGAAATTGGTCAACATGCCGCCGAGCCAGCGTTGGTTGACGTACGGCATCTCCGCTCGCACCGCCTCCCTCTGCACCGCATCGCGTGCCGAGCGCTTGGTGCCGACGAACAGCACCGTGCCGCTATCGGCTACGATCTGCTTGATAAAGGACGCGGCATCGGCAAACAGCGGCGCGGTCTTCTCGAGATTGATGATGTGGATCTTGTTGCGTTCACCGAAAATGTATGGCTCCATCTTCGGGTTCCAGAAGCGGGTCTGATGTCCGAAATGGACGCCCGCTTCCAGCATCTGTCGCATAGACACGCTGGGCATGAACACTGGCTCCTATGTCGGGTTGTGGCCTCCGCGCATCCCTGGTGACGATCCTGAAGCGGGCAGTTGCCGCCTTCAGGACACCCGGTCACAGGTTCTTGATACGCGTGTGGATTGCGTTGCCAAAAAAGGCCGCGCTTTATACCATGAAGTGCCACCCTGGACAATGCTTTAGGCACCCCGAGATACCGCATGCTGCGCACCACACAAATATCCCTTAAGTCCCCGGAAGAGCAGCAGAAACTGCGAGTTGCCGGTGCGCTGGCCGCGGATGTGCTGGACATGATCGGCGATCACATTGCCGCCGGCGTCAGCACCGATGAGCTAGACCAGATCTGTCACGACTATATCGTCAATGTGCAGAAAACCATTCCGGCGAACGTCGGCTATCGCGGCTTCCCGAAGACGGTGTGCACCTCGGTCAACCACGTGGTATGCCACGGCATACCCAACGAACGCAGGCTCAAGAGCGGCGACATCGTCAATATCGACGTCGCCATCATCAAGGACGGCTATCACGGCGACACCAGCCGCATGTACTTCGTCGGCAAGCCGCCGGTACTGGGCCAGCGTCTGGCCGAGGTATGCAAGGATGCCATGTGGCGCGCGATCGACCTGGTGCGCCCCGGCGCCCATCTGGGCGACATCGGTCACGCGATCCAGAGCGTGGCCGAAGGGCAGGGCTTTTCCGTGGTGCGCGAATATTGCGGGCACGGAATCGGCCGCGTGTATCATGAAGATCCGCAGATATTGCATTACGGCGAACCCAATGCCGGGCTCGAGATTCGCGCGGGAATGGTGTTCACGATCGAACCGATGATCAACGCCGGCAAGCGGCAGGTGCGCGTACTGCCCGACGGCTGGACCGTCGTCACCAAAGATCATTCCCTGTCGGCGCAGTGGGAGCACATGGTGCTGGTCACGCCGAACGGGCACGAGGTCCTGAGCCTGAGCCCGCGCGATGCGCGTTAACTGAAGTTACTCTAAGGACGGCCATGTCGGTAGCCGATACCACGGTGCTCGAAGAGGCGCTGCCCGAAGAGCCGCCGCCGCTCGACTGGCCATTGCTCAATCGCCTGCCGGCGCTGCTGGCGGAGAGTCAGGGGGCGGCAGAGAGCTGCCGCAGTCTGCTCAAGCA
Source organism: uncultured Gammaproteobacteria bacterium (assembly GCA_963735775.1). GTDB lineage: Bacteria > Pseudomonadota > Gammaproteobacteria > Steroidobacterales > Steroidobacteraceae > FEN-1191. The sequence goes on from CAVTMG010000003.1 coordinate 200,995, forward strand.
GGCGCAGGAAGAGCTGCACGCGCGCTTCGTCGATGAGGAGCCGGTGGAGGGCCTGGTGCGCTCGCGGGCACGCTTCACCGACGTGCTGCTGCGTACGCTATGGCAGCAGCGCTTGCCCAGTGCCCTGGCGGCCCGTCTGACCCTGGTCGCCGTCGGCGGTTACGGGCGCGGTGAACTGCACCCCTATTCCGATATCGATTTTCTGGTGCTGGTGCCGGCGCCGCTGGCCGAGAGCGAGCGCGCCACGGTGGAGCAGCTGGTGGCTTTCCTATGGGACATCGGCCTCGAGGTCGGCCATAGCGTGCGCACGGTCGCCGAATGTGCGGAGGAAAGCGCCGCCGATGTCGGCGTCATGACCACGCTCATGGAATCGCGCCGCCTGGCCGGCTCCGCCGAGCTGCTGGCCGAGATGCGGGTGGCGCTGGCGCCGGACCGGATATGGCCGGTGCGCGAATTCTTCGAAGCCAAGGTGCGTGAGCAGCAGGAGCGGCACCTGAAGGCCAACGACACGGCCTACAATCTCGAGCCCAACGTCAAGACCGGTCCCGGGGGATTGCGCGACATCCAGACCATCGCCTGGGTGGCCAAGCGCCATTTCGGCGCCGAATCGCTCGACGAGCTGGTCACCCATGGATTTCTGACGCCATCGGAATTGCGGCGCCTCAAGCAGGCGCAATCCTTTCTCTGGAAGGTGCGATTTGGTCTGCATGTGCTCACCAAGCGGCATGAAGACCGGCTGCTGTTCGACTACCAGATCACGCTCGCGCACAGCTTCGGCTATGAGGACGCCTCCTATACGCTGGCGGTAGAGCAGCTCATGCAGCGCTACTACCGCACGGTCATGGACGTCACGCTGCTCAATGAACTGCTGCTGCAATTGTTTCGCGAAGCCATCCTGAGCGAGCAGGCGCCGCCGCAGCCGCTCAACCCGCGCTTTCAGGTGTGCAACGACTATCTCGAGGCGGTCAACGAGGATGTGTTCGCGCGCATGCCCTCGGCGCTGCTCGAGCTGTTCGTGCTGCTGCAGCAGAATCCGCACATCCGCGGGGTGCGCGCCGGCACCATTCGCGCCGTGGCACGCAATCTCTGGCTGATCGACGAGGAGTTTCGCCAGAATCCGCGTAACCACCGTCTGTTTCTGGAGATCCTGCGCGCGCCGCGCGGTGTCACCCACGAACTGCGGCGCATGAACGACTACGGAATACTGGGACGCTATATCCCGGCCTTCGGCCGGGTCGTCGGCCGCATGCAGTACGACCTGTTCCACGCCTACACCGTCGATGCGCACACGCTGTTCGTAGTCAGCAATCTGCGCCGCCTGGCCATACCCGAGTTCGATCACGAACTGCCGCTGGTCTCGGCCATCATGCAGCAACTGGCGAAGCCGGAAATCGTCTATCTCGGCGCCTTGTTTCACGACATCGCCAAGGGCCGCGGCGGCGATCATTCCGATCTCGGGGCGGTGGATGCCGAGGCATTCTGTCTCGAGCAGGGCCTGTCGCGCTACGACGCACGCCTGGTCGCCTGGCTGGTCAAGAATCACCTGCTGCTGTCGATGACCGCGCAGAAGCAGGACATCGGCGATCCGCAGGTGATCAACGATTTCGCGCGCAAGGTCGGCGATGAATCGCACCTCGACTATCTGTATACGCTCACGTGCGCCGACGTGCGCGGCACCAACCCCAAGCTGTGGAATTCGTGGAAGGCGGCGCTGTTCAATGAGTTCTATGAGCGCGTCAAGCGCGCGCTGCGCCGCGGGCTGGAAACGCCCGTGGACCAGGACGAATTGATGCGCGAGCATCAGGACAGCGCCCGGGGGCTGTTGCGCGGCTCGGGCGTGCAGCCGGCAGCGATCGAGCGCGCCTGGGCGCCGCTGCCGACGGCGTACTTCCTGCGCCATTCGCCCGAGGAGATCGCGCGGCATACGCGCGCTTTGGCGGGAGCGGGCGAGGCCGGCACCGATGAGGCGCTGGTTTCGGTCGAACCGCGCAGCGAACTGGGCACCACCGCGGTCATGATCTATGCGCCGCACCGGCGGCACGGCTTTGCACGCGCCACCGCGGTGCTCGATCAGCTCGGCCTGAACATTCTCGAAGCGCGCATCACTTCAGTCGGCAATGGCTTTTCGCTCGATTCCTACCACGTGCTGGAAGAGGATGGTACGCCGGTCAGCGACGCCGAACGTCGCGTTGAGATCGAGCAGGCGCTCTGGCGCTCACTGCAGCGGCCGGAAGAAGCGCCGCTGATGGTGTCACGGCGCGCCACGCGGCAGATGCGGGTATTCAAAACCGCCACCCAGATCGCCATCAGCGTCGATGAACGCAATCGCCGCTCGGTGCTCGAGCTGACCGCCGGAGACCGGCCCGGCTTGCTGTGCGATGTCGGCAAGGTTCTGTGGGAAGAGCGCGTGGATCTGCACGCCGCCAAGATCAGCACGCTCGGTGAACGCGCCGAAGACGTGTTCTACATCACCGACCGGGCCCAGCAACCTTTGGATGAAGCCACCGCGGAGCGCCTGCGGGTGCGTCTGGCCGAGGCACTCGATCAACGCGTGACATGAATCCGGGGCTGGCGCGGCTGCAGACGTATCCGTTCGAGCGGTTGCGGAGCCTGCTGGCGGGCGCGGTCACACCTGCCGGCCTGGCGAGCATTGCGCTATCGATCGGCGAGCCCAAGCACACGCCACCGGCGTTCGTGATCGAGATGCTCAAGGCGAGCCTCAATCAGCTCGATAGCTACCCGGCCACGCGCGGTCTGCCGCAACTGCGCGCGGCCATGGCGGCGGCGCTGCAACGCCGGTTTCTTCCCGCCGCGGCGAAGCTTGACCCGCAGACCATGATATTGCCGGTGAACGGCACGCGCGAGGGGCTGTTTTCGCTGGTACAGGCAGTGATCGACCCGGGCCGCGGGGCATTGGTGGCCATGCCTAATCCTGGGTATCAGATCTACGAAGGTGCGGCGCTGCTGGCCGGTGCCGAACCCTACTTCCTGAATACTACCGCCGCGGGTGACTACGTCCCGGATCTGGATGCGGTGCCGAGCGCGGTGTGGCAGCGCTGTCAGTTATTGTTCCTGTGTTCACCGGGAAATCCGACCGGCAAAATGCTGTCATTGCCCTACCTGCGGGCGGCACTGGATCTGGCCGAACGCTACGACTTCATCGTCGCCGCGGACGAATGCTATGCCGATCTGCACCTCGACGAATCCCAACCCAGTACCAGCCTGCTTCGTGCCGCAGTCGAAAACGGCGATCCCACGTTCCGGCGCTGCCTGGTGTTTCACAGCCTGTCCAAGCGCTCGAGTCTTCCGGGGCTGCGCTCCGGCCTGGTCGCGGGCGAGGCGGCCCTGATCGAGCGTTTCCTGCTCTACCGCACCTACCACGGCTGCGCCATGTCGCTGCCGGTGCAGATGGCGAGCATCGCTGCCTGGAGCGACGACCAACACGTGAGTGCCAACCGGCATCTGTATCAGCAGAAATTCCAGCAGGTGCTGCCCATCCTGCAGACGGTGCTTCCCATGGAGCGGCCTGACGGCGGCTTCTATCTGTGGCCACAGGTTGGCGATGACGACACGCACTTTGCGCGCGAGCTGTACGAGCGCACGAATCTGATCGTACTGCCAGGCAGTTTCATGGCGCGCGACGCCCATGGCGAGAACCCGGGCCGCGGCCGGGTGCGAATCTCGCTGGTGCCGGATCTGGCGCAGTGCCTCGAGGCCGCCGAGAGACTGCGCCGGTTCATGGCGCACCGGCCGGCGCTACGCGGCTAATCGCCCTCGAGTCGCGCGACGAAGGCGCCGGACCAGTGGGTGATCGAATTGGCGCGCAATACCTTCAACATGGCCTCGTGCCTGGAGCGCCGCTCGGCCAATGGCATGGCCAGCGCCTGCTGCAGCGCCAGGGCCACGGCGCTGCGATCGTAGGGATTCACCAGCAATGCCTCGGTGAGCTCGCGCGCCGCGCCCGCCATGCTCGAGAGCACCAGAACGCCCGGATCCTCCGGGTCCTGCGCCGCCACGAACTCCTTAGCCACCAGATTCATGCCATCACGCAGCGGCGTTACCACGGCAACGTTGGCCACGCGCAGAAAGCCGCTCAAGGTCTCGTGCTGGAAGTCCTTGTTGAGGTAGCGTACCGGAGTCCAATCGGTGTCGGCGTACTGGCCATTGGTCCGGCCCGCGGCGTGCTCGAGCGCATCGCGGATCTCGACGTAGGCGGCGACATTGGTGCGACTGAGCGGCGCTATCTGTATGAAGGTCACGTTACCGAGCAGATCGGGACTGGACTCGAGCAAGGTTCGGTAGGAGGCAAAACGCTCCACCAGGCCCTTACTGTAGTCCAGCCGGTCCACTCCGATCAGCAGTTTGCGTCCCAGCAGGCTGAGCAGCAGGCGCTTGACCTGTTCATCGTCGCGCGCCGCGACCGCGGCCTGCGTGTTGATCGCCTCGACGTCGACGCCGATCGGAAAAACGCCGGTGCGGATGCGCCGTCCGGCCAGCTCGATATGCTCGGCGCCGATCACCGCTTCATCGCGAAACACTGAATTGACCGCCGACTGAAAACCCTCGAGATCCTCGGCGGTCTGAAAACCCAGCAGGTCGTACTGGCACAGATCGCGCACCAGTTCGGCGTACACCGGCAGCACCCGCAACAGCGCGATATTGGGATAAGGAATATGCAGGAAGAAGCCCAGCCGCGACTGCACGCCCTGGGCGCGCAGCAGCGCGGCCAGCGGCATGAGCTGGTAGTCGTGGATCCAGATGGCATCGCCCGGTGCCGCCTGGGACTGCACGGCTTCGGCAAACACCCGATTGATCGCCATATAGGCATCGAACTCGCGCGCGTCGTAGCGGAACGAACCTTGAAAATAATGATGTAACGGCCACAGCGTCGAATTGCAGAAACCGTTGTAGTACAGCTCGAACTGTTCGCGCGGCATCTGGATGGTGACGTAGCGGATGCCTTCCTTCTCGATGCTCTCGGGCTCCGCGGCCGGCGTGTCGTGCATGGTGCCGCTCCAGCCCAGCCACAGCCCACCCGATTGCCGCAGCGCCGAGAGCACCCCTACCGCCAGACCGCCGGGAGAGGTCGAATGCCCGGGAATCGTGACGCGATTGGATACGACAATCAGGCGGCTCACATGGCATCTTCCCAGGAACGCGACAGCCGCATGGCGCAGTTGACGATGCCGACCATGCTGTAGGTCTGCGGGTAGTTGCCCCAGAGTTCGCCGCTCTCGGGGGCCAGGTCCTCGGACATCAGCCCCAGGCTGTTGCGCCGGCGGAGCATTTCCTCGAACAGCTCGCGCGCCCGGGCCTGTTCGCCCGTGGCCCACAGGGCGCTGATGTACCAGAAGGTGCAGACGGTGAAGGCGACCTCGGGCACGCCGAAGTCATCGGGCTCGGCGTAGCGCGCCAGGAATGGACCGCGATGCAGGGTCTCGCCGATCCGCTTGACGGTGGCGACGTACATCGGGTCTTTCCAATCGATCAGCCCCACCTCGGCCAGCAGCAGCAGGCTGGCATCGACGCTGTCGCCGTGAAAAGTCGAGGTGAAACTGTTCAAGGTCGCCGACCAGGCAGCCGCGCGAATTCGCTGCGCCATGCCGGTGGCGTGCTCGCGCCAGTAGAGTTCGCGCTCGCTCAAGCCCAGGCTGCCGGCGATGCGCGCGAGCCGGTCGGCCGCCGCCCAGCACGCCGTGGCTGAAAACGTGTGTACCGCGCGGTGACCGCGATACTCCCAGATGCCGGCATCGGGCTGCCCGAACGCGGCGAGGGATTGCTCACCCAGAGGCTCCAGGGCGTGGAACAGCGCCTCGGTGCCCGGTCGCACCAGACGTTCATCGAAGAAGCTCTGGGTGACCGCGAGAATCGCCGCACCGTACATGTCCAGCTGCACCTGCGCGTAGGCGGCGTTGCCGATACGCACGGGTCCCATGCCACGATAGCCTGGCAGATGGCGTACCTCGGTCTCATCCAGGCGCACGTCGCCGTCGATGGCGTAGCAGGGCTGCAGGTGCAGTGGCGAGGTGGCGGTGAGGTTCTGCACAAACCGCATGTAGCCCTCCATGGTGCGCGTGGCGCCCAGTCGGTTGAGGGCCTGAATGGTGAAATACGAATCGCGGATCCAGCAGAACCGATAGTCCCAGTTGCGGCCGCTGTTGGGGCTCTCGGGGATCGAGGTCGTGATCGCGGCGATGATTGCGCCAGTATCCTCGTAGCTGCACAGCTTGAGCGTAATGGCGGCGCGGATGACGGCTTCCTGCCATTCGTAGGACACCGCGAGCGTGCGCACCCAGTCGTGCCAGTACTCGCGCGTCGAATCCAGCAGCCGCTGTGTCAGCATCGGCACCGCTTCGCGCACGGTCTCGTCCGGGCCGAGAATGAATGACAGGCAATCCTCCAGTACGAATACGCGCTGTTCCAGAATCACGGCAATGCTGGCATCGGTGGTGAGGCGCAGGTCGAAGTCGCGCCCCGGATAGCGGATATGGTGCGAGCCGCTGATCGCGCGCCGCGCGCGCTCACCATAGTTCTCCGCCGGCGAGAGCAGCATGCGCAGCCGCGGCCGCCCGGCGACCCGGCGCAGCATGCGCACCAGCATGGCGGGACGGTAGCTGCGCCCGTTCTGCGGGAAACGCGGACAGAAATCGGTGATCGCGAGCACCGCGCCGTCGGCGGCGGTCAGCGTGGTTTCCAGAATCGCGGTATTGCGCTCATAGGTTTGCCGGTGCGAGACCTGATCGAGCAGCTCCACCCCCCAGCGGCCTTCGCGCGCCGGCAGTTTGCTGCCGCCGAGCAGCTCACAGAATGCCGGATCGCCGTCCAGCCGCGGCAGGCAGGTCCAGACATGGGTGCCGTGGCCGTCGATCAGCGATGCTACCTGGCAATTGCCGATCAGCCCCAGTTCGAGAGTCGATGCAGGGCTGCCGGCGGTACTCGCGCCGGTCAAGCGATCTCCAGCAGCCAACGGCGCAGCGCCTCGGGATTGGCCAGGCGATATCGGGCCGCGCTCACCGCGGCCTCACCGACCCGCACGCTGATGCCGTCCAGTTGATTGACCACCTCGAACGCATCCTCGTCAGTCACATCATCGCCGGCGAAGATCGGACTGCGGCCCCGAAACGGCGGCTGCTGCATCAATTGGCGCAAGGCCGCCCCTTTGGTCAGATGCCGCGGCCGGATTTCGACCACGCATTTGCCGACCAGGACCGCGAAGGCCGGACCCAGGCTGGCCACCACCATTTCCGCCACCTTGAGCACTTCACGCCCGCGCTCGGGGACGCTGCGGTAATGCAGGGCAAAGGCGCAGCCCTTGTTCTCCAGCCGCACGCCGCGTATGCGGGCCACGGCGTCGTTGACCAGCGGCAGCACCGACTGCAATTCGGCCGCCAGCGATTCATCCACCACGACACTGCCGCCGCTGACGCGGATCTCCCCGCCATGCACGCCTATTGCCGGCAGCTCCAGCGGCTGAAACAGCGCGTCGATGGCCGCGACGGTGCGACCGCTGACAAAGGCGACGGCGCCATCGAGTTTGAGCACCAGGCTGCGCAGCAACGGCACCACCCACGGCGGCACGTCGACCTCCTCGGGGGTGGGCGCCAGATCGAGAATGGTGCCGTCAATATCCAGATACAGCGCGTGGCCGGCCAGGCCGCTGCGCAACTGCGGCATCAGCGGGGCGCCGTGAGGTGCTTGCATGGGGTCAAACCTAGCCAAGTGGTTCCAAGCGGGGCTATAGGATGCGCCGAGCATGGTTGTAGTCAGAAGGACTACACAGCCGTCAGAATACTCTGACCGGCGTGCCCCACGCCAGCCGACCACAGGAAGTCGTCGACGACATGAGCACCCACGATTTGCAGGCGGTGATCGAGGCCGCGTACGAACGACGCCAGCAACTCTCGAGCGCGAACGTCGATCCCGAGACCAGGCAGGCGATCGAGGCGGCCGTGGATGCGCTGGATCGCGGCGCCTGCCGCGTCGCTGAACCCATCGACGGGCGCTGGCACGTGCACACCTGGCTGAAAAAGGCAGTGCTGCTGTATTTCCGCACTCACGACAATGCCGTGATCGAAGCCGGCTATACGCATTTCTACGACAAGGTGCCGCTCAAGTATGCCGCCGCCGATGCGCAGCAGTTTGCGCAACAGGGCGTGCGCGTGGTGCCGCATGCGCTGGTACGCCGCGGCGCCTACATCGCTGCCAACGCCGTGCTGATGCCGTGCTATGTCAATATCGGCGCCCATGTCGGCGCCGGCACCATGGTCGACACCTGGGCCACGGTCGGCTCGTGCGCGCAGATCGGGCGCAATGTGCATCTGTCCGGCGGCGTCGGCATAGGCGGCGTACTCGAGCCGTTGCAAGCCGGGCCGACCATCATCGAGGATGACTGCTTCATCGGCGCGCGCTCGGAAATCGTCGAGGGCGTGGTGGTCGGTGCCGGATCGGTCATCTCGATGGGAGTGTTCATCGGCCAGAGCACGCGTATCTTCGATCGCAGCACTGGCACGATACTGCAGGGTACGGTGCCACCGGGCTCGGTGGTGGTGTCCGGATCGCTGCCGTCCAGGGATGGCAGCCACAGCCTGTATTGCGCCGTGATCGTCAAGCGCGTCGATGCCCAGACGCGCGCCAAGACCTCGCTCAACGAACTGCTGCGCGACACGGAGTGAAGCCTCACCCGCGCTCGCAGCAGCCCGCACGGCGCATCGCACATGCAGCGCAAATGCAAGCGAATGCAGGGCAATTGCACGACAGTTATTACCAAATTGAGAAAACCGTCGTGAGCTCACGACAGGTTGCGGCTGCCGCCGAGCGTCGACACAGTACGACGCAAAAGCGGATACCTCGACAGGGTTCTCATGAAGAAATGGCTGCATCGCCTGGCGCCGTGCGCGACGCTGACTGTGCTGGCTGTTTTGGTCAGTGCCCCGGCAGGCGCACAGACTGCGCCTGCCGCGCCGACGGTGGCATTTAGCGCACCCACGTTCAGCGCCGCACCAGGACCGGGTTTTGCATTCATCGGCGTGAGTCTTTCGGGCACCAGCGCCGCCCCCGTGGTGGTCACGCTGGGTACCTTCGACGGCACCGCCATCGCCGGTGTCGACTACACGGCCGTGCTCGGAACCCTGATCTGGGCCGCCGACGATCCGCCGCTGAAGATCATTGCGATTCCAGTGGCGGGCGGCCGCCCGGGGAGCACAAGTTTCGAGGTCGCGCTGATGAGCGCCTCGGGCGCAAACTTCGGCGCGCAGCTGCTCACCACGGTGACCATCGCGGCCGGCAACGCCGCCAGCGCCAACAACGGCTCGGTCACGCTTTCCTGGTCCGCTCCGAATGAGAACACCGACGGCAGCGCCTTGACCGATCTCGCCGGCTACAACATCTACTATGGCACCAGTGCCTATACCATGACCTCGACCGTAGGCGTCAACAGCGCCGCATTGCAGAGCTGCGCGATCAGCGGCCTGGCGCCGGGAACCTGGTATTTCGAGATCACCGCTATCGATCTTCTGGGCGAAGAAAGCGGTCCTTCAGCCGTTGTAAGCATCACCCTGTGAGGCGGGCTCTCAACCGTAGCGGCCGGTGATGTAGTCTTCCGTGGCCTTGCGTCCGGGATTGGTGAAGATCTTCGAGGTCTCGTCGAACTCGATGATCTCGCCCAGGTACATGAACGCGGTGTAGTCCGACACGCGCGCCGCCTGCTGCATGTTGTGAGTGACGATCAGCACCGTCACCTGCTCGCGCAATGCAGCGATGAGTTCCTCGATGCGCGCTGTGGCGATCGGATCGAGCGCGGATGTGGGCTCATCGAACAGCAGCATCTCCGGGCTGGTGGCCAGGGCGCGCGCGATACACAGGCGCTGCTGCTGACCGCCGGACAAGGACAGCGCCGAGTTCGACAGCCGGTCCCTGACCTCATCCCACAACGCCGCGCCGCGCAGCGCCTTCTCGACCTCTTCCTGAATACGCAGCTGCGAGCGCACGCCGCGTATGCGCAGTCCGTAGGCAACATTTTCGTAGATCGACTTGGGAAATGGATTGGGCTTCTGAAACACCATGCCGATGCGCATGCGCACTTCGATCGGATCGACTTCCTGCGCCACCAGATTAATTTCCTCGGGCAGCAGCATGATGCGACCCTCATAGCGCGATCGCGGCGTGAGATCGTGCATGCGGTTGAAGCAGCGCAGGAAGGTGCTCTTGCCGCAGCCCGAGGGTCCGATCAAAGCCGTCACCTGCTTCTCGCGAATCTCCATATTGAGATTCTTGAGCGCCTGGAATTCACCATAATGAAAACTCAGGCCCTCGGCGCGGGCCTTGATCGGCGCCTTCAGCGCCGCGCTGCGGCGGGTTTCGTCGACACTCAGCTGCAGCATGCCGCGGCCGCTGGCGCGGATGGGAATAACGCCGGTGTCGATGTCGGTAGCGGGCGGAAAGCCGGAGGATTTGGGGCCCGAGGCCATGCTTTTTGCCGAGGTGTCCATGGATTCAACCTGCCTACAGTACCAGAAGGCCCCAGCCGCCTTCAGCCCTTGGAGGCATGCAGCTCCTTTTCTATCTCCTCGATCCTGGTATGGCGCACGTCCTTGCCATGGACCAGGTAAATGACATATTCACATACGTTCTTGGCATGATCGCCGATGCGCTCCAGCGAACGCACCACCCACATGACGTCCAGGGCGCGCCGAATCGAGCGCGGATCCTCCATCATGAATGTGATGCTCTGACGGTGAATGGCTTCGTATTCCTCATCCACCGTGCGATCGCGCCGCACCACCGCGAGCGCCAATTCGGTGTCCAGGCGCGCGAACGCGTCGAGCGTATCGTGCACCATTTCGATGACCAGCTCGCCGAGATTGCGCAGCTCGCGGTAGCGGCTGTTGGGCCGCTCACGCATCGCCAGCCGCGCGGCGATGGCGGCAATCTTCTCGCCCTCATCGCCGACGCGCTCCAGATCGGTGATGGTCTTGAGGATGGTTATGATCAGCCGCAGGTCCGAGGCCGTGGGACTGCGCGTGGCCAGGATGCGGCTGCAATCCTCATCGATCGAACGCTCCAGCTGGTTAACCTGCAATTCCTCCTGCGCCACGCGCACGATCACGCGCGCATCGGGCTCGGTGATGCCGCCCACCGCCTGGGTGAGTTGCCGCTCTACCAGCCCTCCCATCTCCAGCACGCTGCTGCGCAGCCGCTCGAGGTCCTCGTTGTAGCGGCTGGAAATGTGGTGGCCGAGGCCTTCGGTGCTCATGTGTCCATGGTATACGTTCTTTCATGACAGATTCGTGTCAGCCCTTGCCCATGCCGCCCGCACCTGCGTATAAGGCGCCGAGCCTTGGTCGCGAAGGAATTCGATGTCCGCCACGCTGGAATTGACTCAGGACCTGATCGCGCGCGCCTCGGTGACGCCGGCCGACGAAGGTTGCCAGGAGCTGCTGGCCGGCCGCCTGTTGCGGGCCGGCTTTGAGGTCGAGAAATTACGCTACGGCAATGTCGACAACCTCTGGGCCCGGCATGGCGGCGCCGGTCCGGTGCTGTGCTTTGCCGGACACACCGACGTGGTTCCCACCGGGCCGCTGGAGGAATGGCGGTCGGACCCCTTCAAGCCGAGCATACGCGACGGACTGCTCTACGGTCGCGGCGCCGCCGATATGAAGAGCGGACTGGCCGCCATGGTGACTGCCAGCGAGGCATTCGTCGATGCGCATCCCGATCATCGTGGCGCGGTCGCGTTCCTGATCACCAGCGACGAGGAAGGTCCGTCAGTCGACGGCACCAAGCGCGTGGTCGAGACACTGCGCGAGCGTGGCGAGCGCATCGACTGGTGCATAGTGGGTGAGCCCTCGAGCGAACACAGCATCGGCGATACCATCAAGATCGGTCGCCGCGGTTCGTTGTCCGGACGCCTTACCGTGCATGGCGTGCAGGGTCATATTGCCTATCCGCAGCTGGCCGAGAATCCCGTGCACAGCTTCGCCCCGGCGCTGGCCGAGCTGGCGCGGCGCGTCTGGGACCAGGGCAACGAGCATTTCCAGCCCACCAGTTTCCAGGTATCCAACCTGACCGCCGGCACCGGTGCGCCGAACGTCATCCCCGGAGAGCTCAAGGCGCGCTTCAACCTGCGTTATTCGCCGGTGCAGACGCTCGAGGGACTGAAACGCGCGGTCGAGGAGATACTGACCCGGCACGGGGTGCGCTATACGCTCGAATGGTATGTTTCCGGCGAGCCCTTCTACACCGCACCCGGAGCGCTATCCAACGCAGTCAGCGCGGCCGTGCACGCGGTCACCGGCGCGCTGCCGGTGTTATCAACCGGTGGCGGCACCTCCGATGGGCGCTTCATCGCGCCCATGGGCGCGGAGGTGGTGGAACTGGGTGTGATCAATGCCAGCATTCACAAGGTCAATGAATCGGTGCGCATCGAGGACATCGATATCCTGCATGCCATGTACCTGGGGTCGCTGCGCAATCTGCTTACTTGAGCCGCGCCGAAAAATTCGCGTAGGCGCCCAGCGTCGCCAATGCCGCGGCCGCGATCAGCACCCAGCCGGGCATGGACAGTGACAGGAATGTCCAGTTGACGCGCGCGCATTCGCCGGAGCCTGTGAGCACTTTGCGGATCACTTCGGTGAGGGGGAACACCTCGAGCATGTAGTTCAAGGTGGCGCCGCAGGACGGCACCGCGCCCTCCGGCAGGTGCTGGATCCACAGGTGCCGCGCGGCAACGCCGATGGTCGCGATAGCGGCGACCAGGAGCAACACACCGTAGACGCGCGCGCCCCCGGGGCGCGGATTGTGCAGGCAAGCGAGCAGGAACAGCACGCCGCAGGCGCCGATGCCGACCCGCTGAAAGATGCACAGCGGACAAGGCTCGAGCCCGAGCGCGACCTGCGCGTACCAGGCATAGCCGAGAAGGGCCAGGCACACCAACAGCCCGAGCGCGTTGAGCGCGCGCCTGGAATTCAACGCTGCTGGCCCGCGCGCTCGGCGAGTTCGCGCTCGAACTGGTCGAGCGAGGTGTGGCGAACGTCCTTGCCATGCACCATGTAGATCACGTACTCGCAGATGTTCTTGGCGTGATCGCCGATGCGCTCGAGTGAACGCACCACCCACATCACATCGAGTCCGCGCCGGATGGTTCGCGGATCCTCCATCATGAACGTGATGCACTGGCGTTGGATCGCCTCGTACTCCTCATCGACCACGCGGTCCTGCCGGCAGGTCTTGAGCGCCATATCGACATCGAGCCGCGCGAAGGCATCCAGGGTATCGTGCATCAGAATCTGCACCGTGCGGCCCAGGTGCTTTACCTCGCGGTAGCGGTTCGCCGGGCGCTCGATGGTCGCCAGGCGCGCGGCGATGTGACCGATTTTTTCGCACTCATCGCCGATGCGCTCGAGGTCGGTGATGGTCTTGATGGTCGCGACAATCATGCGCAAGTCCCCGGCCGCCGGAGCACGCGTCGCCAGGATGCGGCTGCACTCCTCGTCGATCGAGACCTCCATGCCGTTGACCTTGTAGTCATCCAGCGCCACGGCGCGGCCGAGCGCGCTGTCGCCGTCGACCAGCGCAGTAAGGCTGCGCCCGAGCTGCTCCTCGACGAAGCCTCCCATCGCCAGCACCTTGGTGCGAACGCGCTCGAGTTCCTCGTTGAAACGCTTGGAGGTGTGGTGGGTTAGATCAGCGGCTTCCATGTGTGCGGAATATAACGCAAGCGCCGATGCTTGCGCGCGAAACAAGTCGCAGGTCGGCGAAAAATCAGGCCGCGTGCTCCAGCCGTTCGCTCGGGAAATGACAGGTGAAATTGCTGCCGCGACCTTCCTGACTCTCGATCGAGAGTTGCGCGCCGTGTCGCTGCAGTACGTGCTTGACGATCGCCAGACCCAATCCGGAACCGCCGGTGGCGCGACTGCGGCCGCCGTCAACGCGATAGAAGCGCTCGGTGAGCCGCGGGATGTGGTCGGCGGCGATGCCGATGCCGGTATCGATGACTGAAAAGTGGCCGCCCTGTTCATCGGTCCACCAGCGCATCTGCAGCGAGCCCTCGGCCGGCGTGTACTTCGCGGCATTGTCGACCAGGTTTGCGAACGCCGAATGGATCAGTTCGTCCTCGCCCAGCAGCTTGCGGTTCGAATCCGCGTGCATGAGCACCTGCGCCGGGCGCACCGGGCGCGCCAGCACGTCCCGGCGCAGCTGCGCCATGAGCGCGACCACATCGATGGGTTGTTCGGGCGCGGCCTGATCCGAGGATTCCAGGCGCGAGAGTTCCAGCAGGTCCTGCACGATGCCGGTCATGCGCGTCGACTGGCGCCGCATCTCCTGCAGCGGGCCGGCCAGCGCCGGATCGATGCTGGAATCCTGGGCCAGCGTCTCCAGGTAGCCGGAAATGACGGTCAGCGGCGAGCGCAGCTCGTGCGAGGCGTTGGCGACGAAGTCCTTGCGCATGGCCTCCAGCCGCGCCTGGTGCGTGACATCGCGCACCAGCGCCAGCAGCTGACCGGCGCCATACGGGACGATCTGTATGGACAGGTACTGCTCGACACCAACCGTCGAGCGCAGGATCACGGGCGAGGCGAACTGGCCGCCGCGCAGATAGCGTACGAATTCCGGCGAGCGCACCAGGTTTTCGATGCGCAGGCCAATATCGCCCTTGCCACGCAAACCCAGCAGCCGGGCCGCGGTGCGGTTGAACCAGAGAATCTCGGTCTGCGGATTGAGCACCACGACGCCATCGGGCATGGCCGCGGTCGAGCGCCGCAGTTCGCGCAGCAGCCGCAGCAGCCGCTGCTTGTGGAACTGCTTGCGCCGGTAGACGCGAACTATCATGGCCACCAGATCGCCCCAGGGACCGGCGATTTCCGGGGCCAATTCCGGCTCATCGCGCCGCAACCAGGTCAACACGCGCAGCAGATCAGCGAAATGGAGGGTCAGGTAGATCAGGAGCGCGGCGGCCAGCCCGGTCCAGGCGGCTCCGAACAGCGCGCCGATTCCCAGACCGATCGCGACTACCAGCGATAGCCGCACCCCAAAAAATAGCCAAGCCGAAGAATTCATCTGCGCACGGGCGCCGTGTCGAGCTTTCAGCCTTCCGCTCGAGCCGAAAATCGGTAGCCCGAACCCCGCACCGTCTGCACCAGACGATCGTAGCGGAAATCTTCCAGCGCCTTGCGCAGGCGCCGCACGTGCACATCTATGGTCCGCTCCTCGACGTACACATTCCCGCCCCAGACCCGATCGAGCAATTGCTCGCGGCTATAGACGCGCTCGGGATGGGTCATGAAGAACTCGAGCAGCCGGTATTCAGTGGGACCGAGGGGCACGGTGCGCTCGCCGACCATGACGCGGTGCCCGGCGCGATCCAGGCTGAGCTCGTCAAACTGCACCCGCTCACTCTCGTCGTGTCCGCCGCTGCGGCGCAGCACCGCGTTGACCCGGGCGATGAGCTCACGCGGCGAGAACGGCTTGGTCATGTAGTCGTCAGCACCACCGTCGAGGCCGGCGACTTTGTCACCCTCCTCGGCGCGGGCGGTCAGCATGATCACCGGTAAATCGCGGGTGTCGCGCTCGCGCTTGAGCGAGCGCGTCAGCTCCAGGCCGCTGGTATCGGGCAGCATCCAGTCGATCAATATCAGGTCCGGCCTGCGGTCGGCCAGAGCGGCCCGGGCGGTGCGGGAGTCCTCGGCCTCGCGCACTTCGAAGCCGCCCCGCTTGAGTCCGAAGGCGATCATCTCGCGGATCGGCCGCTCGTCCTCAACAATCAAAATCTGCTTGGAAGTCATATTGTTGCAACCATGGAGTCGCACTTTAGGGTGCTTTTGTTGCAGTTCGATGACGCATACGCCGATTCTGTCAGTTTGGTGAAGGCAGCGCTGCAACTTTATCGCGCAGATACACCGGTTGGGCCATTTCGGGCGCTATCGCCTGCCCCGGCCCCTCCAGGGCCGCCAGCTGCGCAATCTCGAGCGCGTGCGGGCGCAAGTGGCCCCATACCGGCGCCAGGGGCGCGCCCGGCAGATCGCGCAGGCCCGCGTAAGCCTCAAAGCCTGAACCCGCTGCGCATACCGGCTCACCGGACCACTGGGCGGGTACGCGCACGGCCGCAGGCACGGCGAGCGCCTCCGGGGTCACCGCCTCGGCAGCCGCTCTACGCTCGAAGCACGCCCAGTACACCTCGGCCATGCGCGCGTCCTGGCAAATCAAGACGCGTGCCGGCGCGCCCTCCTGCGCCAGCGCCCGCTGCGCCAGCGCGCGCAGCTCCGACACCGGCAGCAGGGGAATTCCAGCCGCGAAACCCAGTCCCTGCGCCACCGCCACCGCCAGCCGCACGCCGGTGAAGGCCCCCGGACCGCGTCCGAAAGCGATCATATCCAGGCGCTCCAATCCCAGGCCGGCGTGCGCGAGCAGCTCGGCGACCATGCCCAGAATCAACTCCCCGGAGGCGCGCGCCCGTGCGCTCTCGCGGCTGGCGCAGGCACCGTCAAGCCACAGTGCCGCGGAACACAACTCCGTGGCCGTATCCAGCGCCAATATCTTCACGCGGGCAACGAGCGCGGCTCGTCCTGTGCGCGCGCCCCGGCCAGTTCACCCAGCAGTTGCAACACCGGCTCCGGCTCGCGCACCACCACCATGGGCGGCAGGCTGGCGCGAAATACCCGTCCATAACCACGCTCGCTCAGTCGCGGATCGCACACCACGACCACGCCGCGATCCTGTTCGCTGCGAATCAACCGGCCGACGCCCTGCTTGAGGGCCAGCACCGCTTCCGGCAGCTGGTATTCCTTGAATGCGCTGGCGCCCTGCGATTGCAGGTGCTCGATGCGCGCGCGCACCACCGGATCCTCGGGCGAGGCAAACGGCAGGCGGTCGATCATGACCAGGCGCAGCGCCGGCCCCTGCACGTCCACGCCCTCCCAGAAGCTGGCGGTGCCGAGCAATACCGCGCGGCCACTGGCACGAAATCGCCGCAGCAGTTGCTCGCGGGGAGCGCGGCCCTGCACCAGCAGTGGCCAATGCGCCGGCAATTGCCGTTCCAGCAGCACCGCCGCCGCGCGCAGTGCGCGATGGCTCGTGAACAGCAGGAAGGCGCCGCCGCCGGAGGCCTGCAGCAGAGGCTGCGCGATCGCCACCACGGCAGCGGTAAACCCGGCGTCAGAAGGCTGCGGCAATCCGCGCGGCAGATACAGCAGTGCCTGGCGCTGGTAGTCGAAAGGGCTTTCGAACCGCAGCGTGGCCGCGCTCTGCAAGCCCAGGCGGCTGGCAAAATGGCTGAAGTCCTCGCCGACCGCGAGCGTCGCGGAAGTGAAGATCCAGGCACCGTGATGGGCCGCCAGCAGCGCGCTGAAGCGCCCCGAGACGTCGTAGGGCAGCAACCGCAGCAGGAAGCCGCGCGCATGAGTGGAGACGGTGCGAGCGCCGGCGAGCGATTGCGGTCCTTCGGACTCATCCAGTAATTGCGCCAGGGACGCACTCAGCAGATCGATTCGCTGCTCACACTGCTCGATTCCCGGGCCGCTTCCCAGCGCCCGCAGCTGCGCCCCGCAATCGAGCAGCGCGCTGGCCAGAGCCGTGAAACATTCCGGCGCCGGCGCCGCCAGTTCTCGCCACGCCAGGTGCCGCTCCTCCCGGCCCAGCGCTGTGTGGCAGTCAGCCAGCGCGCGCTCCAGCGGCACGGTCAGTTCGGTTTGCAGCTCGATGCGAATATCTGCAATCAGCAGCTCGAGCTGACGGCTGCTGAGACTGATACCAAAGAACTCACTCACCAGGTCGGGCAGCTGGTGGGCTTCGTCCAATATGACCGCATCGACGCTCGGCAGCAGATCGCCGAAGCCATCTTCCTTGAGCGCCAGGTCTGCCAGCAGCAGGTGATGATTGACCACGACTATGTCGGCCTCCAGCGCCGTGCGGCGCGCCTCCAGCACATGACAGCGTGCGTACTCGGCGCAGCGCGAACCCAGACAGTTCTCGCGCGTGGAACTGATCTGCGGGCGCAGCGGATGGGTATCGGCGAGTTCAGGCAGCTCGGCCAGATCACCGCTGCGCGTGCCCAGCGACCACTCGCTGATGCGCGCCAGCAATGGGTCGGAGTGGCCCGACAACAGTTCGCCCTGTCGTCCGATGCTCTCCAGGCGCGCGCGGCAGAGATAATTGGAACGGCCTTTGAGCAGAGCCACGCGTGCGGGCCTGCCCAGAGCTGCCGCCAGCAACGGCAGATCACGGTGATAGAGCTGATCCTGCAATGTGCGGGTGCCGGTGGAGATCAGCACCCGCAGTCCGGAGAGCAGCGCCGGCACCAGATAGGCGAAGGTCTTGCCGGTGCCGGTGCCGGCCTCAACCAGCAGTACTTCGCGCTGTTCGAGCGCGGCCTGAATATGTGTGGCCATCTGTTGTTGCGCGGGCCGCGCGCGAAAGCCCGCGAGCGCCAGGGCCAGCGGTCCGTGGGTGCCGAAGATCGAGGAAAATGCAGCCATAAATGGATTATGCAACCTGTGCGGGACAGCAAAAGCACCGCAACATCGATGCCGCCGGTATAATTCAAGCACCCAGTGCGAAGCGCTGACTTGAGGATACGTCATGGCGACCGCCGCCCACAGCCTCGCATCCCTGCCCGATATCTCGAAAAACGTGGCACGCTGGGTAGCCGATGTGCGCGAGCTTACGCAGCCAGAGCGTGTGCAGTGGTGCGATGGCTCGGCGGCCGAATTCCGGCATCTGCGCGCGGAACTGACTTCCAAGGGTCAGTTGCGCGAGCTCAATCACCAGGTGTTTCCCAACTGCTTCCTGTATCGATCGGATCCCTCCGATGTGGCACGCGTGGAGAACCTGACCTTCATCTGCACGCGCGCGCGCGATGACGCCGGTCCCAACAACAACTGGATGGATCCGCTCGAGGCCAAGGCCAAGATGCGCGAGCTGTTCCGCGGCAGCATGAAGGGCCGCACGCTGTATGTCGTGCCCTATTGCATGGGTCCGCTGGATTCGCCGTACGCGCGCTGCGGCGTGGAAATCACCGACAGCGCCTACGTGGTGCTCAACATGGCTCTGATGACCCGGATGGGTCGCCCGGCACTGGAGCGCATCGCCGCCGAAGGCGATTTCGTGCGCGGTCTGCACTCGGTCGGGGATCTCAATCCCGCGCGCCGCTTCATCATGCATTTTCCCGAGGAGCTGGCGATCCAGAGCTTTGGCTCCGGTTATGGCGGCAACGCGCTGCTGGGCAAGAAGTGTCATGCGCTGCGTATTGCCAGCTGGCAGGCGCGCGATCAGGGTTGGCTCGCCGAACACATGCTGCTGGTGGGACTGCAGAATCCGGCCGGCCAGACCCACTACCTGGCCGCGGCATTTCCCTCAGCCTGCGGCAAGACCAACCTGTCGATGCTGATACCGCCCGAATCGCTGCCGGGTTGGAGGGTGTTCACGATCGGCGATGACATCGCCTGGTTGCAGCCCGGTCCGGATGGCCGGCTCTGGGCCATCAATCCGGAATCGGGTTACTTCGGTGTCGCCCCTGGCACCAACGCCAAGACCAATCGCAATGCCTACGAGATGATCCGTCACGACACGCTGTTCACCAACGTGGCGCTCACGGCTGACAACGAGCCGTGGTGGGAAGGCCTGGACGGACAGCCGCAGATCGACTGGCTCGGGCGACCTTACGATCCCAGGAACGGTCCCGCGGCGCATCCGAATTCGCGCTTCACGGTTGCCGCGGTACAGAACCCGGCCTACACCAGCGCCGCGGAGGAGCCGTGCGGCGTGCCGATCTCGGCACTGATCTTCGGCGGCCGGCGCCGTCAGCTCGCACCACTGGTTTATGAGGCGCGCAACTGGGCGCATGGGGTGCTGGTGGGCGCCTCGGTGGCGTCCGAAACCACCGCCGCAGCCACCGGCAAGGTGGGGGTCGTGCGCCGCGACCCCATGGCGATGAAACCCTTCTGCGGCTACAACTTCGGCGACTACTGGGACCATTGGTTGAAGATCGGCGCTGCGCTAAGGAGTCCGCCACGCATCTTTCACGTCAATTGGTTTCGCCAAAATGCCGCGGGCAAATTCCTGTGGCCGGGCTTTGGCGAGAACCTGCGGGTACTCTCCTGGATACTCGAGCGCTGCGCCGGCCGTGTCGATGCGGCCGAAACCCCGATCGGTTATATGCCGCATGTTTCGGATTTGAATACCCGGGGCCTGGACATCAGCGCCGAGGCCCTGGCCGAGCTCAACGCAGTCCCTCAGGCAGCCTGGCGGCAGGAGATCGCCGACCTGCGGCAGTACCTGCAGGGCTTTGGTGCGCGCCTGCCCGGCGCGCTGGTCAAAGAACTCGATGAGCTCGCGCGCCGGATCGGTTAGCTGTCTTCGCAGACGAAATGGATGGTCAACGGTGAGTCGCGGTCCGGAATCCGGCCCAGGCCGATCAGTCCCTCGCCCTTGATCGGCATGCTGTCACGCCGGACGAAGGCTTCCTCCTCGCCGCTGATCTGCACGAAAGTGCCGTTGGTACTCTGATCGGTCAGCGTGAAGCGATTGCGGCTGAACTCGATGCGCGCGTGCAGGCGTGAGATCAGATTGCCCCGGATCACGATGTCATTGTCATCCGCGCGTCCGATTGCCGCGTGCGGCCGCTGCTCGTCGAGGATCACTTCCGTGTCCTGCACCGACAGACGCAGCCGCCGCGGGCGACGCGCCTCGCGGCCGTTGAGCGCGATCGCCGGCAGCATGCTGGTGACATCCTCGGTCTGCCAAAGCACTTCATACAGCGCCACTTCGCCGCCCTGGCCACGAATAGTCGCCACATCGATCTGCCGCACCGAGGCCCGCCATTCCGGCGACAGGCGCTCGACCGTGGCCGACGTGGTAATGATCTGTCCCGCCTTGGCCTGACTGGTCATGCGATTGGCCGTGTGCACACTGGCCCCGAACACGTCGCGATTCTCGAGCACCACGGGGCCGTAGTGGCAACCGATGCGGATCGAGACCGGCTGGCCCTCCACCCGCAGCTCCGTGTGTGCGGCAATCTGCTTCTGCATCTGACCCGCGGCATTCAACGCGTCATCGGCACTCGGGAAGGTGGACATCACCTCATCGCCGATGGTTTTGATCACGGTGCCGTTGTGCTGCTCGGTGGCTTCGCGCATCACGTCGATGCAGGTGGAAACCATGTCGCGGGCACGCAGGTCGCCCATGGCTTCGAACAGGCGCGTCGAGCCGACCACGTCGGCAAACAGGATCGCAAGTTCGATGTCTTTGCCCATGCGATCCTGATCTTATAGGGGACAGCTATCGGGCATTGTCTGGAAGCTCACTTAAGTTGCCGTGGCGCATGATTATACGCAAGCCCCGGCGTGCCGCTACGCCGCACACATCGACACCGCCTCTCGCATCAGCCTGGCTACCTGGGTCGCTGCCGGTCCGCCGGCTCCCAGTGCGCGCGCGCCCTCCGACAGGCACTGCCGATAGCGACGCGCTCCAGGCTGACCGGCACACAGCCCAAGCATATGCCGGGTGATCGAGGATGCGCGCTCACCCGCCGCCACTTCGCGTTCGGCGTACGCAGCCATGCGCTCGAGCACGTTCGGGGGTGCAGGCGCACGCCAGCCATCGTTGAACACGTGCTGATGCAGCTCGCCGAGCAAGGCCGGCCGGTGATAGACCTCCCGGCCGAGCATCACGCCATCGCACCAGCGCAACGCCGCCTGGCTTTGCGACGCGGTACGCAGGCCGCCGTTGACCGCAATGGACAACTGCGGGTGCTGCTGCTTCAGCCGCTGCACGACCTCGTAGCGCAATGGCGGCACCTCGCGGTTCTCCCGCGGCGACAGTCCGCCGAGTACGGCCTTGCGCGCGTGCACGATGAAGTGGCCGCAGCCGGCCTGCGCTACGCAGGCGGTAAAATGCCGCAGGCGTTGGTAGTCATCGTCATCGAAACGCGCCAGATCGACCCCGTGCGCGGATTGCGCGAGCACGCCAATGCGCATCTTCACGGTCACCGGTATGTTCACCGCCGAGCACATCGCGGTCACACACTCGGCCACCCTTTCAGGCCTCAGCATCAGGCAGGCACCGAAGGCACCGGCGTGCACGCGATCGCTGGGACAGCCGCAGTTGAGGTTGATCTCGTCGTAGCCGCTGTCGACGCCGGCGCGGGCAGCGGCGGCCAGCAGCGCGGGATCACTGCCCCCGAGCTGCAGCGCCAGCGGCCGTTCGGCATCGGAAAATCTCAGCAGGCGCGCACCATCGCCACGCACGATCGCCGCCGCCGTGATCATCTCGGTGTAGAGCAGGACGCGCGGAGAAAATCCGCGCAGGAAGAACCGGCAGTGACGGTCGGTCCAATCCATCATCGGCGCAACGCTTATTGTTCTGTCTATTTTCAATAACTTATCTACTATTTATAAAGTACTATTTAGGTAGCTCTGCGCGGCTCGCAGACGATACCTCGCCATCGCCGGTTTGCTATTGTCACAGAAGAGGTAGCACCCCATGAATCAAGACACCGAGTCGCGCAAAACCCTCCAGGCTCTGGCAGTCGCCTACTGGACATCCCGTTGTCTGCATGTCGTGGCTGAACTGGGTATCGCCGATGTGCTGGGTGATGAGGCACAGACGGCCGAGGCGCTCGCGGCTGCCAGCCGAACGCATCCCCAGTCCCTGCACCGCGTGCTGCGTTCGCTCGCCAATCACGGCGTGTTCGTGCACGACGGCGAGCGCTTTGCCCACAACGCCGTCTCACGCCTGTTGCGCACTGACCAGCCAGGTTCGGCGCGTTCGCTCACGCGCATGATGGGCCTGAAAGTACACTGGGATGCCTACCGCGAACTCGACGTGGCGCTACGTACCGGCCAACCCGCCATCTCCGCGGTGGTCGAGGGCGGCTTGTTCGGCTATCTGCGCACGCATCCCGAGGAGGGACGACTGTTTGACGAAGCGATGGCCGGTAAGTCATTCGCGCAGGTCGGGCCGATCCTGGAGGCTTACGATTTCAGCGGCTTCAGGACCATAGGTGATATCGGCGGCGGGCTCGGTCACCTGTTGAAGGCCGTGCTGGCGCGCGCACCCCAGGCTCGTGGTGTGTTGTTCGATCTGCCCCAGGTTGTCGAGCAGGCACGTGGCGACGCCAACGCTCGTATCAACTACGTGGGCGGGGACTTCTTCAACGATCCGATCCCGCCGTGCGATGCCTACATGCTGATGACCGTTCTGCACGATTGGTCGGACCAGGAATCGATCGCCATCCTGAAGAATATCAAGGCCGGCGCGCCACCCGCCGCCAAAATTCTGCTGCTCGAAGGTGTCGTTCAGCCCGACGCGCGCGAGGATTTCCTGATGGACCTGGACATCGAGATGCTGGTGATGACCACCGGGCGTGAGCGCACCCGCAAGGAATGGGATGCCGTCATCCGCGCAGCCGGCCTGCGGCTCGCACGTGTCATTCCGGCCGGCCCCTGGTCCTCGATCATCGAAGTGAATTTGGCCTGAAACCATGACGTTCACCCGCCTTACGCTCAGGACCGGCCTGCTGACACTGGCCGCCATCGCCGCGGGCTTCGGCTCCATCGCATCGGCGCACGGCGCCTATCGGAACTTCACGGCCGCAATCTATATACCGGTGATGTCGACACGAGAGCTTGCCGATGCGCAGACGCTGGAGCGCCAGTACGCACGCATTGCCGGCCAGCTGCGTTTCGACAAGGTCTATCTGGAGGTGTATCGCGGCGGGCAATTTGCCGATGAGGCATCGCTCGCGCGCATCAAGAAGTTCTTCGCCGCTCACGGCATTGCCGTCTCCGGCGGCATAACGCTGGCAGCCGCCGGCCACGGCGGTCAGTTCGGAACCTTCGACTATGAAAACCCGCAGGACCGGGCGGAGTGTCAGCGGGCCGTGGAGCTGGCCGCGCGCAACTTCGATGAAGTGATACTCGACGACTTCTTTTTCTATACCACCAAGAGCGATGCCGACATCGCCGCCAAGGCAGGCCGCAGCTGGACGCAATATCGGCTGGACAAGATGCGCGAGGTGGCGCAGTCGCTGGTGCTGAAACCTGCGCGCGCAATCAACCCGCGCGTGCGCATGATCATCAAGTATCCCAACTGGTACGAACATTTCCAGGGCCTGGGGTATGACCTGGATAAGGAGGCACAGCAATTCGATGCCATCTACACCGGTACCGAGACCCGCGACCCCGACACCACCGACCAGCTATTGCAGCAATACGAGAGCTACCTGATTGTCCGCTACTTCGACAACATCCGGCCGAACGGCGGCAATCGCGGCGGCTGGGTGGACACCTACAACACGCGCTACGTGGATCGCTACGCCGAACAACTGTGGGACACACTGTTTGCGCGGGCCCCGGAAATCACCCTGTTCAACTGGCGCGACCTTGCCAATCCAGAGGCCGTGGCTCCCGGCGATCGCAGCCCATGGCAGGGACAGCGCACCAGCTTCAGCTGGGACGCAATGACTCCGGGCGCGGGCTGGGCGCGCGTTGCCGGCTCTTCGCTCGAGCAGGCCGATCGCGTGCTCGCGCTGATCGGCAATCCCATTGGCATCGCCAGCTACAAGCCCTATCAGTCCAGTGGTGAGGACTACCTGCAGGACTACCTGGGGAACATGGGTATTCCCATCGACCTGACGCCCCGCTTCCCCACCGGGGCCGATACCGTGCTGCTCACCGAATCAGCGAAATTCGACCCCGAGATCGTGGCGAAGATCAAAGGCCAGCTCAGCGCCGGTAAGAATGTGGTGATTACCTCCGGGCTGCTGCACGCGCTGCAGGGACGGGGTATCGAGGATATCGTGGAACTGGAATACACCGGCCGCAAGATCGCCGTGCATGACTTTCTCGAGGGCTATGGCGCCGGCGATGGCACCAGTCTCAACGAGCCGGGAGTGGCCGGCCGTGACATCCTGTTCACGGATATCCGCTTCTACACCAACGACTCGTGGGTGCTGCTGCGCGGCGTCGCCAATGCCTACGGTATGCCGATACTGCTGATGGATCGTTACTCGCGCGGCATACTCTATGTGCTCGACATCCCGGACAACATCGGCGATCTCTACAGCTTGCCGCAGCCGGCGATGAATGTGATCAGGAGCTACCTGCAGGCGGACTTTCCGGTGCGCATCGATGCCCCCGCGCGTGTGAGCCTGTTCGCCTACGACAACGGCACTTTCATCGTCGAGTCATTCCGGCCCGAGCCGGTAAGCGTGAGAATCTCCGTTGCCGGTACGCACACCAAGCTCTCGGACCTGCTCTCGAACGAATCGGTGCCCGCGGACGGCGACGCCAACGTTGCCCTGCACGCGCGCACCGACCCTCAGCGGCGCGAGCCCGACGCCAAGCCGCGCACCAGTTTCGCGGTGCAGATTCCTGCGCACTCTTACCGGGTGTTTCGCGCCGACTAGGGGGCCGGGATGTTGATCTGGTGGACCCTCAGCAGCCGCAGCAAGCCCCTGTTTGCGGGTTTCTCGACGAAAATAAATGATGCGTAGGCGATCCCTGCGCACCCGGCCATGGTCAACAATGCCGCGGCGATGCCAGCGAACGGGTGCACGCGAAAAAAGCCCGGCAATGCGTGGATGAGCGCAACACCGACGTTCTCGTGCAGCAAATACAGACCGTATGAAGACACGCCCACCGCCACCAGCGGTCCCGCACTGAGCAGGCGTTGCAGCGCACGGCTATGCATCGCCGCCAGAAAAAATAGCGCCAGCAAACCCGGAACCGCCATGCCCCATGAGGGGCGGTAGGAGTACCTGAGGCAAATCAGCTGCAGCAGTCCGGCCGCCGCCACGCTCACCCAATGACGTCGAATCGCTCCGGCAAAGTGAAGATAGAAGCCGATGCCGAGTACGAACCAGGGTATGAATTCCGGGAATAACCACAGCTCGATCCACCCGGAAAGCGCCGGCGCCGCCACCGCGCTGAACAAATACCCGAACACCATGAGCGTAGACACCAGCACCATATTTCTGGCGAACGCCGTGCGGTCGAAGTAATAGATCACAGCCGCCAGGAGATAGTATTTGACCTCGACATACAGTGACCAATAGGCCCCATCCATGCTGGCGAATCTGTCGGTCGAGAACAGCAGGTTCAGAATCCGCGGATGGATGAACGTCAGCGAAGAGGCGAAATCCCAGGCACTGGATTGAAATGGGCTATCCGGAATGATTTTCTCTGCCACGAACGTCATGGCGCTGAACAGCAGCATTGCCGGCGCCAGGCGCGCGTACCTGCGCGCCGCAAAATCCCGCGGGCGGGTACATTTCGCCAGCGTCAGGGTGATCACGAATCCGGAGATGATGAAGAATAAATCGACCCCCAGGGTGCCGTACTTGAACGGCAGGAAGCCGCTCCATAGCTGCCCGTAGGGATACAGCGACTCGTCGTTGTATGGCGGCGCCCAGCGGGAGAAATAATGACCGCACATGACCCCGACGCACCGCAACGCAGCGCATGCCGTCGAGGTAAGCAATACGGTGATCGCTACCAATCGGCAGCGGCGGCGCTGGGTGCAACGGCGCGTTCATGTCGCCATTGTCTCAGGAAGGCCCCCATGAGGGCCGCGATTTAGCCGGCCGTCAGCGCCGAATCGGAGGATTTTCCCGGGGCAATCTGGGAAATGCCGGGTCGCAGTGTCTCGATCGACGCGGGCTTGGCAATGTAATAGCCCTGGGCAAACTCGACCCGCAGGCGCGTGAGTTCGGCAAACACCTCGGCCGACTCGACCTTCTCGGCTATGGTGGCGATGCCCAGCGTTCGCCCCACGTGGCTGATGGCCTCGACCATGCTGCGATCGACCGCATCGGTGGTGACGCTGCCGATGAACTGTCCGTCGATCTTGAGGAAGTCGACCGGCAGATTCTTGAGATAGTGGAAGGATGACAAACCGCTGCCGAAATCGTCGAGGGCGAAACGGCAACCGCGCTTCTTGAGTTCGCGCATGAAATACACCGCTTCGGTCATGCTCGATATCACCGCCGTTTCGGTGATTTCGAAGCAAAGTCCGTGGGCGATGCACGGCTCCTCGGTCAGGGACAGCACGAATTCCAGGAAACCACGATCGCCCAGCGACATGCCCGAGAGATTAAGCGCAAACAGGAACGGTGGCTCTGTGCCGGTGGCGTGCTCGCGCAACGCCTTGACCGCCCGCTGCACCACCCAACGGTCGATGGCCGCGACCATGTTGTAGCGCTCGGCGGCCGGAATGAACTCGCCGGGCAGAACCAGCTCGCCGCTGTCTTCGCGCAGCCGCACAAGCAACTCATAGAACGCCGGCAATACCGGTGAGGCGGTGCTGGTGGGCGTGATTTGCTGAAAAAACAGCTCAAGCCGCCCTTCGTCGACGGCGCGCGTCACACGGCTCACCCAGTACATCTCCCGGTGCCGTCCTGAGACTTCGTTCGAGTCGTACAGATGCACGCGATTGCGGCCCGAATCCTTGGCCGCGTAGCAGGCGATATCGGCGGCACTCAAGAGACTGGCGGCGCTGTGGCTTTCGCGGGTGATCTCGACCACGCCGATGCTGGCTCCAATGCCGGTGGTGTTTTCTTCCCAGGTGAAGCGATAGTCGCGAATCGCCTGGCGAATGTTTTCGGCGATCTTGGCGCCCTGCTCCGCGGTGCAGCTGCGCACCAGAATGCCGAATTCATCCCCGCCCAGGCGCGCGATGGTGTCGGCGGCGCGCACATGCGCCTGCAGCAGGCCGGTCACATCGCGCAACAGGCGGTCGCCGGCCGAATGACCGCAGGTATCGTTGACCACCTTGAACTGATCAAGGTCCACGTACAGCAGCGCGTGCGGTCCCTGATCCTGCTGCGCACTTTGCAGGGCTTCTGCCAGGCGGTTGTCGAATTCGCGCCGGTTGATCAGGCCGGTCAGGGCATCATGGCTCGCCTGATAGGACAGTGCGCGCTTGAGACGCCGCTCCTTGGTCACGTCGCGGAACACCACCACCGCACCGACGATCTCGCCGCCACGATCCCGGATGGGCGCGGCCGAATCCTGGATCGCGATTTCCTGGCCGAGCCGGTTGAGCAATACGCTGTGCTCGGCGAAGTGCACCAGCTGGCCCTCACGCAGACAGCGTACCAGCGGGTTCTCGAGTTTCTCGTGCGTGACCTCATCGAGCAGCCGCAGCACGGTGCCGAGCTTCTCGCCGCGTGCTTCCTCGCGACCCCAACCCGAGAGCTGTTCGGCCACCGGGTTCATGTAGTCAATGCAGCCTTCGCGATCGGTGGTGATCACGGCATCACCGATCGACTGCAGGGTTACCTGCGCGCGTTCCTTTTCCGCAAACATGGCCTGCTCGGCGCGTTTGCGCTCGCTGATATTGGCCATCGTGCCCTCATAGGCCACGACACGCCTCTCGGCATCGCGTATCACGCGTGCGCTCTCGAGCACCACCAGCCGCGAACCGTCACGGCAGCGCAATTCGAATTCGGCATTGCGGATCTCGCCGTGAAGCTGCAGCGAGCATTCGAACTCGGCGCGTTCCGCCGGGTTCCAGCACAGCACCGACAGTCCGCGCAGGGCATAGATCTCCTCGGCGCGCTCATAGCCGAGCATCTTGACGAAGGCGGGATTGACCTCGAGCATTCGGCCATCCGCCGCGCACTGATACACGCCCTCGAGCATGCGATCATAGAGGCTGCGGAATTTGGCTTCGCTGGCCCGCAGCGCCTCCTCACCGCGACGGCGCTCGATGGCGATACCGGCCAGCCGTGCCGCGTGCGCCATCAGGTCGGTGTCGCGCGCCAGCGGCGCACCGGTCT
Organism: uncultured Gammaproteobacteria bacterium; assembly: GCA_963735775.1. GTDB lineage: Bacteria > Pseudomonadota > Gammaproteobacteria > Steroidobacterales > Steroidobacteraceae > FEN-1191. Next base: position 229,763 of record CAVTMG010000003.1, read on the forward strand.
GGGGACGATAGATGGTCAGGGCGCCGAGCACGCGTGCATTGGCGGTCTTGATCGGCACCGCCCAGGCGGCGTGAAATCCCGCCTCCAGCGCCAGCTCGCGGCGACGCTGCCAGAAGGCGTCCAACTCGATGTCGGCAACCAGCACCTGGCGTCCCAGGTAGACGGCGGCCGCGCTCGATCCATTGCGAATGTCCACGGTCAGCCGCTCTTCCAGCCGGCGCCACATCGCCGGGATGCGCCGGCCGATTACCTCGGTAAAGCTCTGGCCATCGCCGGCAAGCAGACCGATGGTTACGGTGAAGCTGCTGCTGATCGATTCGATCAAATCCGCGATCGACTCGAGCACTTCGGTCAGCGGCGCATCGGCGGCAATTCGCTCGAACACATTGCGCTCGCCGGCCGTGATGCGCTCGGCGCGGCGACGATCGGCTATATCTGTGATGCTCGCCCGCAGCAGATGACTGGCGCCAGGCAGCGCCATCAGCCGCACCTCGGTCTCGACCTCGTGACCGTGCGCATCGCGATGCAGCCATTCGAATACCTGCGGTTTGCCGGATCCGGCCCGCTCGCACATACGCGCGAACAGCTCGTTGGCCTCGGCACCGTCCGCCTGGCGCAGCGCCGACAGGTCGCCAGGACGCAGCCCCGGCATGCGCTCGCGGCTGACTCCGAAGAATCGCAGCGCGTTGTCGTTGGCATCGACGTAGTGCCCGGATTGCCGGTCGATCACCACGATCAGCTCGGGCGCGCTCTCCACCAGGGTGCGATAGCGCGCTTCGCTGTCGCGCAGCGCCTGCTCGGCGCGCACGCGCTCACTGGTATCGCGCAGGCAGATGACGTAGACATCCCGGCGATCGATATGCACGCAGCTGACAATGAGCTCCGCCGGGAAGCGGTGCCCGTCCCGATGACGCGCGCGCATTTCGTGTGGCCGCAGATCGCCGCGGGAGGCGTCGGCTCGCGCCGCGATCGCCTGCAGGCCCTGCTCCACTGAACCGTGCACCGGCAGATCGGGCAACAGCCGCGCGATCGACTGCCCAATCACCTCGGCGCACGAATAGCCGAAAATGCGCTCGCCAGTGGGATTGAAGATCTTTACCGCGCCGTCGGCGCCCACGGTGATGACCACATCCTTGATGTGATCAAGTATCACCTGCCAGTGACCGGCATCGACCCCTCCCAGGCCCTCGCCGTACGAGCGCGCCTCGTCGGCGATCAGTTGCATCGATCGCACGATGCCCCGTCGCTCATCGTCGAGCTGCTCGTAATAGCCGCTGATCAGTGGCAGCAGCTGGGCAAGATCGATGATCGCTTCGCCCGACTGATGCGCCTGCGAGAGTTGATCGCGCAGCCGCGGGTGCAACTCGTGCAGCGCTGCCCTGCCGCGCTTCCCGGATGCCGGCTGCAGGACTGATTCGGCGTCTATTACCGCCGGCTCTTGTGACATAAGATGGGACCGTTGCGTGGCTGGCTTCATCATACGAAGGGCCATGCGCATGGCGCGTGAAGCAATGCCGATTTCCGCAAGGCCGTGCCCGACTGCGGCGCTTAGGATGCGTTGGCGGCGATCAGCGGAATAGCGTAAGTGCGGTCTATTGAGCCATTGTCGTAATCGATCTCGAGCGTGGCGCTGAGGCTCAGAACGCCGGCCCGCTGCGGGATGACGGTCACGTCCTGCTCTACCGGCGCGCCGTTTTGCGGCGCGTCGACATCGAAAGTACGCTGTGATTGCAACTGCAGACCCTCGGCCACCTGGAGCGTGCCGTGAATGTGGCTGATCTCGACGCCAGCGGTCGGGATCAACGCCAGTTTGAGCTGCACCGGCACGCCCACTACCGGGCGCGTGCCGAGAAGAAATTTCAGTCCGATCGGCGGCTGTGATCCGCCGGCGCTGACGCCGGCGACCATGTCCGGGTCAAGACCATTCGCTGCCGGTGCTTGATTGGTGCTGGCGTTATGGGGGGAGCCGAAGTGCGCACGAATGGCGTCCGTGGAGGCCGAGGAACCACAGGCGCACAGCAGCGTGGCGAATCCCGCGACCGTCAATGATTTCAATGCGCTCAGCATGGCTGAGGACATTATCACAATTCGCGCGCACTCCCTGAGAGCTGCGGGGGTTCGTCGAGCACATCACACTGCTGGATCAAGTCCCCGACATAGCCTTCCCAGAATCGCGCCTGCCCGGCCCAGGGGAAGGCACGGGGAAAGGCCGGGTCGAGCCAGCGCTCGGCGATCCAGGCGGCATGATTGAGCATGCGCGCCGCGCGCAGCGGCTCGATGAGGCGCAGCTCGCTATGATCGAGGGTACCGAACTGGCTATACCCCTCCATGATTTCACTCCATTGGCGCCGCTGCTCATCGGTATTGCCGGACAGAAACATCCACAGATCCTGGACGCGCGGCCCGTTCAGCGTGTCATCCAGATCCACCAGCAACGGCCCGCGCGCCTGCCAAAGTATGTTGCCGAGGTGACAGTCACCGTGCAGGCGGATTGAGGCCACCGGCGCGGCATCCGCGAAGGCAGCGTCGATCTTCTGCAGCAGCTCGGCGCTGACTTCCGCATAGCGCTGCTGCATGTGCTCGGGCAGGAAGCCCGAGCGCATGAGCCCGCGGCGGGCGCTGGTGCCCCACTGCTCGCGATCCAGGGACAGGCGAAATTCGAACCGCCGCCGGGCACCCACGGCGTGAATACGGGCCAGCGTACGACCCAATAACTCGCGCGCGCCGGCCTGATCGAGTTCCGGGGCCGTGCCGGCGCACAATGGAAACACCGCCAGGCGAAATCCGGCATGCCGATGCAACGTGGCCCCGCCCACGATCATTGGCGGCGCGACCGGAATCTCCTGTTCCGCCAGCTCCAGGGCAAAGCCATGCTCCTCGAGAATCTGCTCATCCGACCAGCGTCCGGTACGGTAGAACTTCATCACCACCGGTGCGGCATCGGTACGGCCGACCCGATAAACGCGGTTCTCGTAGCTGTTCAAGGCAAACTGGCAGCCGTCGGGCTCCAGACCCAGCGCCTCGGCCGCATCCATGACCGCGTCGGGCGTCAAACCGGCAAACGGCGCTGGCGCCACCCCTGCGCCCTGCAGCTTGCCCTCCGGCTTGCGGCTAGTGCGGTCGCTCACATTCGCTCCATTCCATTGCAGGTATCATTTCCAGCTGACTTTTGCGGTTTGGAGACCAGAACACAATGGCACAGAAAGCTATCCTGATCACAGGGGGCGCAGGTTACATCGGCAGTCACGTGCTGCTGCAACTACAGGCACGTGGCGAGCGCGTAGCGGTGCTCGACAATCTCACTACCGGTTTCCGCCAGGCGGTACGCGATGCACCGCTGATCGTCGGGGAGGTCGGGGACCGGCAGTTGCTCGAGCGCGTGCTGCGCGAACACCAGGTCGATACCGTCATGCATTTCGCGGCCAACACGATCGTACCGGAGTCGGTGCGCGATCCGCTCAAGTATTACGGCAACAATACCTGCATGACCCGCAACCTGCTCGAGGCGTGCATGCAAAACGGTGTGCGCCAGCTGGTGTTTTCATCGACCGCGGCCGTGTACGGGACACCGGCCGGCGGCATCGCCAGCGAGGACATGGTGCTCTCCCCCATCAACCCCTACGGCACCTCCAAGCTGATGTCGGAGTGGATTCTGCGCGATCTGGCCGCCGTCAGCGACTTTCGCTACGTGAGCCTGCGCTACTTCAATGTCGCCGGCTCGGACACGCAGGCGCGAATCGGCCAGGCCACGCGCCAGGCAACGTTGTTGATCAAGGTGGCCTGCGAGGCCATCGTCGGCAAGCGGCCCCACGTCTCCATCTATGGCACCGACTACGACACCCCGGACGGTACCGGCGTGCGCGACTACATCCACGTCGAGGATCTGGCCCGCGCCCACATCGACGCGCTCGACTATCTGCGCGGTGGCGGCAGCACGGCGGTATGCAACTGCGGCTACGGTCACGGCTACAGCGTGCGGGAAGTGCTCGACAGCGTGCGGCGGGTTGCAGCCAGGCCACTGTTGGTAAAGGAGGAATCGCGGCGCGAAGGCGACCCACCGAAGCTGGTCGCGCGTGCCGACCGCGTGCGCTCGCTGCTGGGCTGGGTGCCGAAGCTGGATCATCTCGACACCATCGTCGAGAGCTCACTGCGCTGGGAGGAAAAGCTCAAGCGCGATCCATGGTAATGATTGTGTGAGTCATGGCTTAGAATGATTGGATGCGCTGGCTTCTACCCAAGTCGTTGAATGGCTTCCTGCTGCTCGGCCTGAGCGTGCTGGCCGGGCCGCTGCTGTTTGCGATCCTCAATGCCACCGTGCAGATGCGGCGCCTGGCCGACAGCAGCCAGCGGCTGGTGGTCGACAGCGTGCAGACCACGCGGCTGTCGCAGGATCTGTACGCGCAGATCGCATTGCTCGAGCGCTCCGCGCGGCTGTACGAGGTGCTGGGCGACGCCACCGTCATGACGGCGTTTCGCGAGCACGACCAGCGGCTCACCGGGATCGTGACCGCCCTGATCGGCCAGTTGCGCGCCCCGACCGCCCAGGCGCAGCTGTCGCGACTGATTGACCAGCAGGCGCAGATTCGCGCGCTGTTACTCAACACCAGGATTCCGGCCAAGGAGCCGGCCGAACTCGCTGCGGCGTTCGTGGCGCTCGGGGATCTGGCCTCCGGGGCCGCGGATCTGAGTAACCAGCAGATCGACGGCGATGTCGCCGCGCTGCAGAGTGAGACCGACCGGGCCAGGCGCCAGCTGTTTCTGGAATCCGCCCTGCTGCTGCCGCTGGTGCTGATCGCCGTGCTGCTGTTCACGCTGCGCCTGAGTCGCCCGCTGCGGCAGATTGACCGCGCCATCGGCGAGCTCGGCCGCGGCAACTTCTCGCGTGACATCACCGTGAGCGGCCCGGTGGACCTCGAACGTCTTGGCCACCAGCTGGAATGGCTGCGCAATCGGCTGCTGGAACTGGCGCAGGAGCGCAACCGGTTCCTGCGGCACATGTCGCACGAGCTCAAGACCCCGCTGGCCAACATACGCGAGGGCACCGAGCTGCTGATGGACGGCGCCGTGGGCGAACTCAACAGCGGTCAGCGTGAAGTCACCGCAATCCTGCGTGACAACGGTATCAAACTGCAGCGCCTGATCGAGAACCTGCTCGGCTTCAGCGCCTGGCAGAGCAATAGCACCGGACTGGAGGTGTCGGAATTCAGGCTGCGGCCGGTCGTTCGGCAAGTGCTCGAGAACCAGCAATTGACGCTGGTTTCGCAGCGCGTGCGGCTCGACGTACATATCGACGATCTGACACTGGCGGCCGATCGCGGCAAGATCCGCCTGATCCTCGAGAATCTGCTTTCCAATGCCATCAAATATTCACCCCGCGGCGGCGCCATCAGTTTACGCGCGCTGGCGCACGGCGAAGAGCTGATCCTCGAAGTCGCGGACTCCGGCCCGGGCGTGCCGCCCGAGGAGCGCGGGCGCATCTTCGAGGCGTTCTATACCGGGCGCTCACCCGGCGGCCGGGTTCCCGGCACCGGCATCGGGCTGTCGGTGGTCAACGAATTCGTCAACGTACACCAGGGCACCGTGGAAATCGTCGACGGCGAATTCGTCGGCGCGCATTTTCGCATCCGCATGCCGCTGCGAGTCGCCCCGCCGATGCCGGAAAAGAAGCAGGCCGATGCGGCATAGCGCCCTCACCGTAGCTGCGATGGCACTGGCCTTGTGCGGCTGCGCCAACATCAATGCCTTGCGCCCGCCGCCGCCGCCGCAACACAGCGACAATGCCACCGAGGACCGCGATACCGTGGCGGCCGTGGTGATGGCGAACACCTTCCAGAGCATGCAGCATCTGGCTCAGGCGGCGCCGGCCGAGCAGGCGGAAATCGTGGCGGCGGCACGCGAGTCGTACGAGCGTTCGCCGCAGAGCAGCGCCAAACTGCGCTACGCCTTGTTGCTGGCGACGCTGGGCCATCCGGCACGCGACCCGGTGGCGGCGCAGAAGCTCTTGCGCGAACTTGCGGCGCAACCCGAAGCGTTATTGCCGCTCGAACGTGCGGTGGCATTGCTCGAGCTGGCGCAGCTCAATGACGAGCTCGAGCTCAAAGCTGACAATGAGCGCCTGCAAAGTGACGAGCAGCGCGCCGATCACGAGCACGGCGCCGCGACCCAGCGCCGTCTGCAGGCCGAACTGGACGAGAATGCCAGGCTGCGCAAGCAGCTCGAGGATGCACAGGCCAAACTCGACGCCGTGGCCAATATCGAACGCAACCTGACGCAACGTAAATCCGGTAACGAGGGAGGGCAACAGTGAATCAGCCCGCGAAACGCAAGGCCCGAATCCTGGTGGTGGATGATGATCCGGGGTTGCTGCGCCTGTTGACCATTCGTCTGCGCGCAGAGAATTATGACGTCGAGGCGGTCGAAAACGGTGTCCAGGCGCTCGCCGCAACCAGCCGCTTCAGACCGGATCTGGTGATTTCGGATCTGCGCATGGATCAGCTCGACGGCATCGGACTGCTCAAGGAATTGCAGAATCGCTGGCCGGGCCTCAAGGTCATCCTGCTGACGGCGCACGGCACCATACCCGACGCCGTTCAGGCCACGCAGATGGGTGCATTCGGTTTCCTCACCAAGCCGGTCGAGAAGCAGGAGCTGCTCGACCAGGTGCAAAAAGCCCTGAAGATCTCCGGCTTCGTCGACACGGACCAGGACTGGCGCGCGGATTTGATCACGCGCAGCCCGCTCATGGAGGAAAAACTCGCGCAGGCCCATATGGTCGCAGGCACCGACGCCCGGGTGCTGATCACCGGCGAGAGCGGCACCGGCAAGGAGCTGCTGGCACGCGCGATTCACAAGGCCAGTCCGCGGCGCAATCGGCCCTTTGTCGCCATCAACTGCAGCGCCATGGCGGAAAATATGCTCGAGAGCGAGCTGTTCGGCCACGCCAAGGGCGCCTTCAGCGGTGCCACCGGCGAGCATCGCGGCCTGTTTCAGACTGCCGAAGGCGGCACGCTGCTGCTCGATGAAATTGGCGACATGCCGATGCGGCTGCAGGTGAAGCTGCTGCGCGTGCTGCAGGAGAATGTGATCCGTCCGATCGGCAGCACGCAGACCATACCGACCAACGTACGGGTACTGTCTGCGACCAATACCGATCTGCAGCAACTGCTGGCCGGAGGACAGTTCCGCGAGGACTTGTACTACCGTCTCAACGTGGTGCACATCGAAGTGCCGTCGCTGGGCCGGCGGCGCGAGGACATCCCATTGCTGGTGGCGCATTTCCTGGCCGCCATCGCGCTCGAGAGCGGCAGCCGCAAGATCTATGCGCCTGAAGCCGTGGAACTGCTGGCGACCAGTGACTGGCCCGGCAACGTGCGCCAACTGCAGAACGTCGTGCGGCAGAATGTGGCGCTGTCCCAGGCACCCATCATCACCGTGGAACTGGTGCAGCAATCCCTCGGCGGCTCGCAGGGCAAACTGCCCTCGTTCGACGAAGCGCGGGATGAGTTCACGCGCAGCTACCTGTCGCAGATCCTGCAGATAACTGGCGGTAACGTCAGCCAGGCGGCGCGCCTCGCCAAGCGCAATCGCACCGATTTCTACAAGCTGCTGGGCAGGCACATGCTGGTGCCCGATGACTTCAAGGGCAGGTAGCTACGCGAGGCCCTTCACCGCCCGGAAAACACCGAGCGCAGAAATCGCAGGTCGTGCCAGCGCACGGCGCCGAATAGACACAGGCCGACGGCCATGGTGAGCACCATGGCCGGCAGCCGCCAGGCCAGAGCCAGCCCCGGTAGCAGCAGGCTGGCCGCGCCCGTCAGCGCGGCGGCTGCGGGCAGCGCCAGCAGCGGCGCCGAGACCACCGGTGCCGCGTGCAACCGGCGCAGCGCCCGCAGGTAGAGCAGCAGCTGCACGCTATCGCAAACCAGCAGCGCCCAGGCGGCGCCGACATAGCCGCGCGTGATGATCAGCAGCGGCGAGAGCACGGCAAAGACGCACAGCCCGGTAAAGCGCGCGCGCGCCACCGTCGCCTGCTCGTGGATGGCCGCCAATTGCGAGCCGAGCAGGCTCTGTGCTCCCCGCACCGGCAGGGTCCAGGCAAGCACCTGCAGCGCCGGGGCCGCAGCAATATAGGCCTTGCCGAAGAACAAGCCGGTGATATCGGCGGCGAAAATTGCCGCCAGCGCCGCCAACGGTACCGTCACCACGAGCATCAGGCGCAAGCAACGGCCGCATAGCTCCCTGGCGGCGTCGATCGATTCGCGCGTGACCCGCGAGAGCGCCGGATAGATCGCCGAGTTGAACATGGCGGGTCCCAGCGACAGCGGAATCATGAGCCGGTCGGCGACCGTGTACAGTCCAACCTGCTGGCTGACGCTCAGGGCGCCAAGCACGATGACTGTGCCGCGCGTATAGATCACCGACAGCGCCGTCATGCCGAAGAACGGCGCCGCCCGTCGATACAACAGCCAGGCCTCGCCAGGTGACCAGCGCAAGCGCGGGCGGCCGCAATAACGGGTGCTCTGTGTCCACGCGATGCCAATCAGGGAGAGTCCGCCAACCACGAACGCCAAGGCGACAACCCCGGCGCTGGCACCGAGCCGCAGCGCCAGCAGTCCAAGCAGAAGACTCAGCAGCCGATGCGCCAGGCTGCAGCTGGCGGATACCAGCATCTGCTCTCGCGCCCGCAGTGGCGCCAGCAGTAGCGATCCCAACGGCAGCAGGACCTGGTAGCCGCTGGCGGCGATGACGACCAACAGCGCCGCCGACTGGCCGATCAGGATCATGCTGACGATGCTGGCGGCGGCCCAGGCCAGCGGCGTCAGCAGCACTTGTACCGGGAACAGCAGGCCCACCCGGTCGGCGCCGCACGCCCGATCCTGGCTGATATCCCGCACCAGCAGTCCCTCGACGCCCAGGCCGACCAGCACCGCGGCGACCGCGCCGATAGACATGCCGACAGAGTAGTACCCCAGCACACCGGCGCCAAAATGGCGCGCAAAGCGCACGATCAGCAGCAGATTGGCGAGCTGGCCCAGACCCTCCGAGGCACTCAGGGCTGCGGTATTGAGCAAAATGCGCCGCTCGTTACCCATGTCGCTGCGACCGCGTCGCTGCTAGCCGGCGAGTGCGCGAACAAAGACCGAGCGCTTACCGCCGCTGCCGCGCTCGAGTGCGTCCACTTCACGAACCTCGAAACGCACCGCCTCGCCGGCCACCCGCTCGAGCTGCGAGCACAGGTTTGCGCGCCACCGGAGCGATTCACCCGCAGCTCTTACGACCACGTCGATTCGAAATGCGTCCGGGTCCGTCTGCACTATGCGGTATTGAAGTATCGAAGTCTCCGCCTCGATAACCGTTGTCAGCAGGTACGGGGTCAGCCGCCGTTGGCTAGCCAGCGTGATCATTTCACCCTCGCGACCCAGAAACTCGCTCATGTGCGGCGACGCGCGGCCGCACGCGCATAGGTCGCCGCCGAACACCGCGCGATCGCCGATATCAAAGCGCAGCAGCGGCATTGCAAAATTGCACAGCGTCGAGAGCATGACCGGGCCGGACGCGCCCTGCTCCTGGGGCTCGATATGAACGCTTTCGAAGTTGAGATGATAATTCCCGCGCCCACATTGCCAGGCGACTTCCTTGAACTCGGTGCTGCCGTAGACATCGTACAGCCGCCCGGAAAAGGCGAGCTCTATGCGGCGGCGTGCCGCGGGAGTCAGAAGTTCGGAGCTGGTAAACAGCGTCGCGATTTTTGGCAGCGGTGTGGCGCTACGTTCCGCGGTCGCTATCAGATCGAGTAAGTAAGAGGGAAACGCATAGATCATATGCGGTCGGTAGCGCAGCAGCGCTTGCAGGTGCTGCGCGATGGGCGCATGAATCGACAAGTGCCGCTGCTGATAGCACCAGCCCAGTCCCGAGGGCGCCGCCTCGGCGATCGACCCGAGCAGTTCCGGCGCCTGCTCACTGATGATCATCAGGCGACGTCCTACCGGAATGCCGGTGGTGGCCACGACGCGTCGCATCTTCAAAGCGTACTTGGTCAGCAGCCACGACTCACGATCGAATAAGGTGGTCGTGGGTTCACCGGAACTGCCGGAGGTTCGCGAGGCATACAGACTGGCTGGCGCGAAGCCAGCCGCAATGAACGCCTCCGGATCGCACTGTATTTGCCGCTTGCTGATTACAGGAAAGCGCGCGAGATCTGTGGCGCTGGCGATGCTCTCAGGGCGCAGATTCAATCGCCGATAAAACGGCACGTTGAGCGCCGCATGCCGCATCATGCGGATCAGGGCCCGGTCCTGGAACTCGCGGATATGCTTCGCCGACCACCATTGCGATCGCAGTGCCGCAAGCACCTTGACGGCAACGTACAGCTGATCGCTGGCCCTCATTTATGGGCCACGCCACCCGACAGCGTCGGCTCATTACCCGGTGCCGGCACAGAGCTGTCATCGGGCCTGGAGTGACCCGTGGCCCCCAGAAATATTGACTCATAGCGACTTGCCACCGCGCGCCAGGAGAATCTGGCTCGCGCCTGCACACGATTGGCCCCAGCGAAGCGCCGCCGCAGCGCCGGATTGGCGGCCAGCGTTTGCAAAGCGGCGGCCAGGTCCTCTGCGCACTGGGGCCTGAAAAGCAGGCCGTTTTCGCCATGCTGAATAATCTCGCAATTTCCGCCCACATTGGTCGCCACCAGCGGCAGGCCCGCCGCCATGGCCTCAAGCAGTGCCATGCTGCAGGATTCGGCGTGCGAGGAGAGCACAAAGATATCCGCCTTGGTATGCAGAGCCGCCAACTCGGCACGGTTCAGGAATCCGTGAAAGCGCACCCGATCTGCAACACCGCTCGATCGCGCCAGCTGTTGCAGCGCTGCCAGATCCGGTCCTTCACCGGCGATATCAAGCGACAGCAGTCCGAATTGCGTCTTCTGCAGCGCCCTGATCAGGGTGTCCAGGCCTTTGCGCGCTATCAGGCGGCTGACCGCCAATACCCTCAGATTGGTGCGTGTCTCGCGAAAACTCGGCACCTCATCAGGCACGTTGGTGCCGTTGAGAATGACGTCGATCGGTGTCTCGGGCGCAGTGATCAGCGCCAGGCGACGCAGATCCACGCTGTTGGCCACGACTCGGTACGCACCGCTCCAGATACGGCGCGTGAGCGGCAGCAGCAAACGATGCTGCCAGCGCAGCGCACAGTCATAGCCGGGAACATCAGAGCCGCGCAGCGAGACCACATAAGGCCGCGAGCGGTGCTGACCTGGCAAGCAGCTCAGCAGGCCGGTTGGTAGACCGAAGTAGTAATGATAGGCGTCGTAGTCATTAGCCTGTGCAAGCTGCCGCAGACGCGCCGCAGCAAATCCGAGGAAGCTGGCCGCGCCGAATAGCCCGGACTGATGCACTCCGCGGCGAAAGGAACGCACACGATGCACGCTGATGCCGTCGGTCTGTCCGTCGACGGTACTGCCCTGGGTGGTCGTAGTCAGGAAATCCACTTTGTGGCCCATGGCGACCAGTTCCCGCGCGGTAGCGAGCGAAGCATAGGCGGCGCCGCCGCCGACCGGCGGAAATTCGTAGTTGATGAATAGCAGGCGCATCAGATTCCGCAGCCCCGCCGTGGGCAATTCCAACGACTATATCGAGCGCTGTTACTCACGAATGTGACCCCCTTCACTGGCGCAGATGATGGCTGCCGCCGCCGCAACTGTGACGCATGTCACAGGCACGGGCCGCCCGAGCGTTGACGGCACTGAAGCGTGCCCGGGTGCGCCACGCACGTGTCGAGGCGCTAGCCGCAAAAAAAATGGCACGCCGCGGAGCTCTGGCGCTCGCACCAGAACTTTGGTGCAAGTCACAGATGCCGTAGCACGATGGGTCCGTGCAGCCCCGTTCTCTTGTATATTGTCTGCCGCTTCCCGGCTTAGGATTCTGCCTCACGTGATCAAGCTTCAGGTGATCCGTCCGGTCCTCTACATTGCCGTTCTCGTTGTGTCCATGGTCGGGACCTACCTGTTCAAGCTGCGGACGCAGGGTATCTTCGCCTGCACGGCCGAAGGCTACTACGCATCAGCCAGCGCCTACCTGGGCTACTGCAACGCCACCGCCTACGGCGACTACGATCACGGAGCCTTCTGGTTTGACCTCGAGCCCGAGGCGGTTCGGTTTGCAGCCAATGCGCAGGTGCTGTTCCTCGGCAGCAGCCGCATGGTATTCGGGTTTTCCAGCCAGGCCACGGACAGGTGGTTTGCCTCGGCAGGGGTCTCGCACTACCTGCTGGGTTTCACCCACACCGAGAATGAGACGTTTGTCGCCCCGCTGCTGGCCAGGCTCGCGCCGCAAGCGAAAGTGTACGTCATAAACGTTGATCAGTTTTTTGATGACGTTGAGACCGGGCCCGGATCGGAAATCCTCCACGATGCGGACGTGGAGCGGCGATATAAAGAGAAGAAACTGTGGCAGCATTTGCATCGATCACTCTGCACCAGGGTGCGCCTGCTCTGTGGCCATAACTTCGCCTACTATCGATCGCGCGAGCATGGGCACTGGAAGGCGCCGGGATTGAACAAGCCCGATAAATCGCTGGCCGCCGACGGTCCCATCAGCGATCAGGATCACTGGGAGCACTACGCAGCCCTGGCAAGGCAGTTCATCGCCAATCTGCCGGTCGATCATGCTTGTGTGCTGCTGACCATCGTTCCGAGTCCGGCGACGCGCAGCGCCGAGGCCAAGTCGATTGCCGATGCCGTGGGGATACCGCTGGTGTATCCGCAGTTGCAAGGGCTGCGAACATTTGATGGCTCGCACCTTGACGTACCGAGCGCCGAGCGCTGGTCGCAAGCTTTCTACGATATCGCCGGACCACAGATTCAACGCTGTCTGGGTCAAGGCGCGACAGTTCCCGACTCCTCGGGCTGAGTGACATGAATTGGTTACCCGTTGCAACCGATTTTCGCGGCAGCCTGAAAGCGGCGGTTACGAGCCGCGAGCCCGGGCAGCGGCTGGAAAAACTGGCCGCACTGTCACAACATCGCCTGGGGTTCATCGAAACGATTCAGGTGGACAATGCGCTCAAGGCGGCCGCGCAAGACGCGGCGAGCGGCTTTTCACGCCTACGGCTTGCCTTTCTTGCCTCGACCACCATCGATCATCTTCTGCCCGGCATCCGGGTTGCGGGTCTGCGCCGGCGACTGCTGATCGAGGTCTACACCGGTTCCTTCGGGCAGTATCGGCAGGAACTGTTCGATCCGACTTCCGGGTTCCACGGCTTCAAACCGCAAATCCTGCTCATGTCCCTTGGTTGTCGCGAAACCATCGCCGGGGTGCCGCTGACCGCCTCGGCACCGGAGGCAGAGGCTGCCACTTCTGGCGCGATCGAGGACGTGCGCACGCTCTGGCGCCAGGCGCGAGCGAGCTTTGAGCTCAGCGTGATTCAGCAATCCTTTCTGGATGTCACCGAGCCGGTCTTCGGCAGCTACGACCGGCTGGTTCCCGGTGCTCCCGCTCGTCTGGTCGCGCGCCTGAATGACATGCTTGCGCAAGCGGCCGCCGGGGACGGCACATTGCTGCTCGACATCGCTCGCTTCAGCGCGCGCGACGGCATTGACGCCTGGTTCGACACTACGCGCTGGCTGCAAGGGAAAATCGAGATTGCGCCGCAGGCCGCGCCGCTCTATGGCGAGTTGGTCGCTCGCCTGATTGCGGCGCAGCGCGGCCAATCAAAAAAGTGCCTGGTGCTCGACCTGGACAACACTTTGTGGGGCGGCGTGATCGGCGATGTCGGCCTCGAGGGCATTGTCCTGGGAGAAGGCAGCGCGGCTGGCGAGGCCCATCTGGCCTTGCAGCGCTATGCCAAGGCATTGAAGGAGCGCGGCATCGTCCTGGCCGTGTGCTCCAAGAATGAAACCGCGATCGCCGAGGAGGTGTTCCAGTCTCATCCCGACATGGTGCTGAAGCGCTCGGACATCACGGCGTTCGTGGCCAACTGGACCGACAAAAGCGAAAACCTCAAAGTGATCGCCGAACAACTGAACATTGGCCTCGACAGCCTGGTATTCGTCGACGACAACCCCGCGGAACGCGCGAGAGTGCGCGATAGCCTGCCCATGGTCGCGGTTCCGGAGCTGCCCGTCGACCCGGCCCACTATGTGCGCTGCATCGCCGAGGCCGGCTACTTCGAGGCGGTTGCATTTACCGAGGAAGACCGGCAGCGCGTCGGGCAATACGCGGCAAATATCGAACGCGAGAGCCTGCGCAGTTCGCATCAAAGCATGGACGATTACCTGCGCGGGCTGGAAATGCAGGTGATATTTGGACCCGTCACGCCGGTGGACCTGGCTCGCGCCACGCAGCTGGTCAATAAGACCAATCAATTCAATACCACCACCCGGCGCCTGACCAGCGATGAGATGACAACCTTCGCCACCACGGCGCAGAACATCGCGCTGCAATTTCGTCTGGTCGACCGCTTTGGCGACAACGGGCTGGTGAGCGTCATGATTCTGTCCCAGGACACAAGCGAACCGGACGTTCTTGACGTGGTTAGCTGGGTCATGAGCTGTCGCGTTTTCGGCCGTCAGCTCGAAGACGAGGCCATGAACATTGCGGTTGAGATCGCACAGACCCGCGGCGCCCGCGTTTTGCGTGGCGATATCATTGCCACCAAGAAAAACGCCGTGATCAGCGAACTGTACCGCAATCTCGGCTTTGCGCCGCTGCCCGGACCGGCGCCCCCCGACACCACCCGCTGGATCCTCGGCGTTCCCGAATACGTGGCTCGACCAACTTTCATCAACCGCAGGGCGCAAGCATGACCGACCAAGAGATTCTGGCGAGCTTTACCCGTATCCTGCGCGATCTGCTGGCCGATGACTCGATCGTATTGGGCATGGATACCCGGCGCAGCGATGTGCCCAACTGGGATTCGTTCGGCTACGTCACCTTCATCGCTGCCGCCGAGATGCAGCTCGGCATCAGATTCCGCATCGCCGACGTGGAGTCCTTTGCAACGGTGGGAGATATCGTCGCGCAGACCAGAACGCTGCTAGAGCAGAAAGCGAAACCCTAGCCGCAGAGCGCAACATGCTATTCAATTCCTACGAATTCCTGTTCGCCTTCCTGCCGGTAACGCTGCTGGTGTTCCTGCTGCTGGGCAGGGCCTCGCGCAACCTGGCGCTCGGCTGGCTGATCGTCGCCTCGCTGATTTTCTACGCCTGGTGGCGGCCGATCAACGTTCCGATCATCGGCATATCTCTGGCGGTAAACTTCACGCTGGCGCGGTGGCTGCAGCACACCGACGAACGGCGCTCGCGCTGGCGCGTATTTATTTTGACGCTTGGGATCGTCTTCAACGTCGTCTTTCTCGGCTACTTCAAGTACTCCAATTTCATTCTGTCGGCGGTGAACGACCTGACGGGAACGGACTTCGTGCTGATCCACGTCGTGCTGCCTTTGGGGATTTCGTTCATCACTTTTCAGAAGATCGCATTCCTGGTCGACGTGCAAGCGGGACGCGTCGAGTCGTTCACATTGCGCGACTATCTGCTGTTCGTGCTGTTCTTTCCCCAGCTTATTGCCGGGCCCATCGTGCATTACCGCGAGATGATGCCGCAGTTTCACAGCAATCCATGCCGCTTCGACAAGGAAGCGATGGGCGTCGGCCTGACGATGATAACTTTTGGTCTTTTCAAGAAAGTGGTGCTGGCCGATGGCATGGCATCCTACGTCACGCCGATCTATACCCTCGCCAGCGGCGGTGCCGCGATCTCGCTGATTCCCGCCTGGGTGGCCGCCATAGGGTTTACCCTGCAGCTTTACTTTGATTTCTCCGGCTACAGCGATATGGCTGCCGGCCTGGCGCGCTGCTTCGGTGTGCGCCTGCCGTTGAATTTCTATTCGCCGCTGCAAGCCGGAAGCGTGATCGATTTCTGGTCGCGCTGGCACGTCACCCTGACGCGCTTCCTGACCGCCTACCTATACAATCCGCTGGTGCTTTGGTTGACACGACGGCGATTCGCCGCGCGGATTGCCGGGGCTGGGCGGCCGCAACGCCAGCCTGGGGGCCTTTCTGCAGCTTCTGGCGGGCCCGACACTGCTGACCATGTTCATCTCCGGGTTCTGGCACGGCGCCGGCTATCTGTTCATACTCTGGGGACTGCTCCATGGGGTGTATCTCGTGATCAATCACGCCTGGCGCCTGGTTGGTCCGAAATTATGGGCCAGCAAGGAAAGCTACCTGCGCTTCATGCGGCCCGTCGGATTCGTGCTGACATTTTTTGCAGTGGCCTGGGGATGGTCCTGTTTCGTTCGCCCACCGTGCACGTGGCGGTGGACGTGTTCAGGGGCATCCTCGGTTTGCACGGCGTTGAGTTTCCGCGCGTGCTCGCCGAGAAACTTGCCGCGCGAGGGCCTGCCGCTGCATTTCGTGTCGATAGCCGAGGGCCTTTCAACCAAGGACTTCCTGGCGATGGTCCTTTGGACGCTGGTGTTGCTGTTGATAGCCTTGACGCTGCCGAATTCGATCCAGATCATGGCCCGCCACCAGCCCGTGCTGGGCGCGATGGAGCGGCCGGCCAACACCGGGCTTGCGCGCCTGGCAATGAATTGGAATCCGACCCTTGGCTGGGCCATTGTCATGTCGCTGATGGCCGCGGCTGCGATCATGCGGGTGGGTGGCCCGAGCGAATTCCTCTATTGGCAGTTCTAGCGGCAGTCCGGAAGCATCTGTGCTGGCCTCGAAGATATTTTCCGCCGCCGACCAGGCGCGATTTGCGGCGCTGACTGGCGACTTCAACCCGATCCACATGGATCCGATCGCGGCACGACGCACACCAGCCGGCGCGCCGGTGGTGCACGGAGTTCACACTTTGCTGTGGTTGCTGGACGTCATCGGCGCCCATCATGCTGATACATGAGAACGTGGCAATGCTCAAAGTCCGCTTTCGCAAAATGGTGTACCTGGGCGATCGAGTTGAAGCTCGGATTACTCAATGCGACTCGACTGGGCTGCGTGCGCAGGCCTGTGTCGACGGGGTGGAGGTGGTCGGCCTCATGGCTGACTTTGGCGCTCTGCCTCCCCACAACACCGCTGCCGATCAACCGGCGGCTGGGCGACCCGTATATCAGAGCGTAGCGCGCGATATGACGTTGCAGGATATTGAGGGCCAGCGCGGTGTTGTAGCCTTTGCCAGCGAGCCGGCGGCGATGGAACAGGCGTTTCCCGGCGCGGCACGGCTACTCGGAGCAGGTCGCGTCGCGGCGTTGGGATGCTCGACCTACCTGGTCGGCATGGTGGTGCCGGGGTTGCATTCCGTTTATGTCGGATTCGACCTGAAGCTCACTGCCGACGAGGCGCCACCCAATGAGCTGCAATTCGCGGTGACCGCGGTTGATTCGCGCTTTCGCCGGGTGCAGTTGAGCATTGCCGGCGGCGGCATAGCCGGTTCACTGGAAGACGTTCAGTCGCACGCCGCCGGTAGCGCAGGCGTCGATGACTTCAGTCGCAGAGCTGGTTACCCCCGGTGAATTCAATCAAGCCGTAGCATTGATTGTGGGCGGATCGCGCGGGCTGGGAGAACTCACGGCAAAACTCATCGCCGCCGGAGGCGGCAAGGTGATCATTACCTACGCGAACGGCAAGGCAGATGCCGACAACATCGCCGCGCAGATCACCGAGTGGGGAGGAAACTGCGATGTGCTCGCCTACGATGCTCGCCAGCCGGCGGACGGGCAACTCGAGGCGCTCCTGCAGCCACCAACGCATCTATACTACTTTGCCACGCCGACCATCTCTAGACGCAAGTCGGGTCTGTGTGCACGCGAGCGATTCGATGAGTTCAATGACTTCTACGTTCACGGATTCCTGCGTCTGGTGGAAGCGGGCCTGCGGCGCCGACCGGAAGGAATCACGGTATTCTACCCGTCAACTGTCTATGTACAGGATCGTCCTGCAGATCTCACTGAGTACGCGATGTCAAAGGCGGCGGGCGAGATTCTCTGCGCCGAGATCGCCAAATACCTGCCCAAAGTGCGCGTGTTGAGTGAACGCCTGCCGCGGATCCCGACCGATCAGACTGCGTCACTGATTCCAGTCGACAGCGCCAGTGCGCTGTCGGTCATGCTGCCGATCGTCCGTAAAATGCAGGCGCCAATCGGCAACTAGGCCAGATGACTGGCAAGTGCCATGTAGGCACTGCGACGGGCCTCGGCGCTGCAATAGGTCTGCAGAAATGCGCGCGCGCCCATTACAACCTGCGCGCTGCGTTTCGGGTCGGTCAGCCCGGTAATCACGCCCTCGGCAAATTGCTGCGGCGTGGGATCGGTCAGAATCGCGCGCGTTGAGTCGAGTATCTGGGTGTGTACCAGGGTATTTGTTGCCACCACCGGTCGCTCTGAGGCCAGATAGCTCACCAGCTTGCCCGGCGGATTAATGCCGGCCACGCGCGGCGAAACGAGCACGTCGGCGGCCGCCATGTAGCCGGGCATTTCATATTGGGGACGGGTCTTCTCAAAAATAAAGCAATCGGCAACGTTGAACTTGGCAGCCAATCCAGTCAGCGCATCGATCTCTTTCTGACTTCCGCCTACCAGCAGAAATCTGACGCCTGGTATCTGCGCTCGCACTATGGGCGCCGAAGCAATCAGCATATCGAGTGCTTGCAGTGCAACGAAAGAGCCGGTGTAGAGCACCAGCTTGGTCTTCGGGTCAATGCCGTGACGCGTCCGAGCCGCCGTGGCATCAAAACCAGCCGCTGCCGCCGGAACCTCATAGTGATTGACGATCACTACCACCGGTGCATCCGGCCGCACCGTGAGCGCAACCTGCTCCACCGCCGGTGAGATCGCGACCACGACGCGCGCGCCGCGCACGCAGAACCCTTCTACCCAGGCGAAGAAACTCACGACCCAGCGTTTGCGGCTGAAGTCCCAGTCGCGGATCTGCCGCGGCAGGCTGGAGTGCATGTCATAAACGTATGGGGTACGGAACAGCCAGCCGACGATGCGGGCCAGGAATGCCCCTTCCTCGTGAGCATAAAGGGCATCGTAGCGGCGGCGCATGAGCCGATAGACCAAATTCACGAACAGCAGTACGTCAAACCATATCTTCAGCCGCGACGGGCCGGCCTTGATCTCGGTGGCGAAGTGCGGCCCGTGCGAGCGATAGATTCGAATTTCCAGATCCGGTGGTTTCGACCCAAGCTTGTAGGTCAGGACGTCCACTTCGTGCCCGTAGCTGATGAGCTCGCGGATTCGGTGATAAGCGCTGATCGGGGTTCCGCGCGTGCTGTAGAAAACCTGCGGAATGATCATCAAAATCCGCACGGTCACACGCTCCAGTAATTCACCAGCCGCGAGCCGCTCGCTGCCAGCAATTCGCGCATCCGCGCAGACAGCAGAAATCCAAGCTCCTGCGACCGGATGCAGCTGCCCGGCTTTTCCTGATCGGCGAGTTCGGTGCCGGGATGGCAGAAGATCTCGACGATTCCCGGCCCGCGCGCCAGCCGGGACCATTTGGCCGGCTGATCTGCCACTGCCATAAAGGCGCGGATGTCCACCAGACGCTGCGGATAGCGCAGATGTGAGGCGCGAAATACGCGGCCGGCGTGAATCGACAGCAATTCGCGCACGGCGGACGAAGGTGATGCATAGCCAGCGATCTGATGCATGGCGGCCAGGCGCACGCGCTCAATGCCGTGCCGACGCGCCACGTTGGCGACCGCCCGGCACACTACCGGCAGTTGGTGCAGATGCTTGTGTCCGTCGAGATGAGATATGCGCACACCGCCGGCGGCAATGCGCTCGACCTGCGCGCCAATCTCCGTCTCGACATCTGCGAGCCGCAGCCGCCCGGTGATAGAACGAACAAACAATTGCCGCTTGCTGCAGAAATTACCGGCGGAGTCGACCAGGCTGTGTGCCCGAGTCAGCGGTCGACCTTCACACAGAGTGAGATGAACGCCAAAGCTCGCCTGATCGGACAGCGATGCGACGCGCGCTAAAGCGAATGTCGTGGCAGGCATATTTGCCATGATACTAGCGCTGGTAATCAATCCAGCCTCGATGCCCTCACAGATTCCCAGGGTGATCTGTTCTGTCTCGCCAAAATCGTCGGCATGAATGATAAGGAGGTGCGAGTTTGAATTCTTGTCTTGCTGCTGGCCGCTCATTGCTACCTGATCCCGGACGCTGAGTCGCGCCCGATGCGCGCCTGACAGGGTAGCTCATGCGAGCCGGCCCTTGTTTCCAGTAAAGGATGAAAATGGAATAAATTCAAGGTTTTGGGTCCTGATATGTGCGCCGTGTCGGATTTTGGCCAGCGAGACTCCAAATAAGTCAAATGTTCGCGTGGACTGCCTATTGCTGCAATGGAGCCGACATCCCGATGCAGTACTGACGAGTGGCTTCCTGCCTGTCCGAGGCGTCTGACACCGGCTGTCAGCGCAGAATACCACGCCTCCGCGGCTGGTCCGGGACCCCTGTCCTGGGCCGAGATGCGTTCCCGCTGCACTTCTGCCTCTACCGTGCGCGTGATCACGTTTGGCGCTAGGACATCGTGTAGGATCCCTCATAAGCGTGCGGCGCATGCGGGCGCGACCTGTCATTGGTATGTACATTGACACATCAAACTGATATTCCCGGCCTAACAGCGACCATGATTGTTGACCGCCTCGCTCCAGCCCTGAGTTAGCCATCCCGATGTGCGGCATCTGCGGTTTCAATTGGGCCGATGAGCATCTGCTTGAGCGGATGAAATCCACGATCGTCCATCGTGGACCGGATGCACACGGCTCCTACGTCGCTGAAGGGGTGTCCCTGGGACATCGCCGCCTGAGCATCGTCGATCTGAGCGAAGCCGGACGGCAGCCGCTCAGCAACGAGGACGGCACCGTATGGATCACCTTCAATGGTGAAATCTACAACTCCCCCGCCTTGCGACAATTCCTGGAAGGCCAAGGGACATCGGTTCCGGGGCCATAGCGATACCGAGGCCATCGTCCACGCGTACGAGGAATACGGGCTGGAGGTGGTTCAGCATCTGACCGGCATGTTTGCCTTTGCAATCTGGGACGCCCCGCGCCGGCGTCTGGTGTTGGCACGCGATCGGCTCGGGATCAAGCCCCTGTACTACACCCTTGAGCGCGGCAGACTGCGCTTTGCCTCGGAGATCAAGGCGCTGCTGGCCGACGCCGGGCTGCGCGCGGGCAGTCAATCCGCAGGGGCTGTTCGATATGATCGGGTACGAGTTTACGCCGGCCCCGGACACGCTGTTTCAGGGCGTGCACAAGCTGCTGCCCGGGTGCCTGCTGGTCGTAGAGGGTGACGGAAGCTCGCGCCTCTCCCGATACTGGACGCTGAGCCAGAAGGAGATCGATGCGACGCCCGAGGGGCTGCTGAGCCTGCTCGAGACAGGTTTGTGCCGACCACATGATGAGCGATGTGCCGATCGGCTCGTTTCTATCCGGGCGGCATCGATTCGAGCACCGTGGTGCAATTTCTCAGCAAATCCCTGCCCTCGCAGCTGCAGACTTTTGCGCTCGGCTACCGCGAGGAGTCCTACAGCGAGTTTCACTATGCGCGCCAGGTGGCCGAGCATTTCGATACGCTGCACCGTGAACTGCTCGATCAGCCCGATCGATCGCGTCGAAATTGAGCGCTCGGTGTGGCATCTCGATGAGCCGACCACGGATCCATCGATCCTGCCGTTCATGCTGATCTGTGCCCAGGCCCGCCGCTACGTCAAGGTCTGCTTCAGCGGCGATGGCGGCGACGAGCTCCTGATGGGCTATGACCGGTTTCGCGCGAGCAAGGCCGCTTCACTGCTCGACTGCTGCCGTTGCCATACCGCCAACAACTCTATCGGGGCATCGCCAATCTGATTACCGACAATGACCAGAAAAAGGGCGCGCGTAATGTTCTGAAGCGATTCCTGCAGGGTGCCAGCTCTGTCCGCGCGACGGCGAACACATCCGCTGGCAGTATTTCCTGGAGCCGGCCAGGCCGCCGCCCTGTTCAAGCCGCAGTTTCTGCAATCTGTCGATCACGGATCCGTTCACGCCGGTCAAGCGCTGGTCGGCGCAGGCGCCGAGCGAGCTGGGATGCGCGAGCAGATTTCATCGAAATCAACATGATTCTTCCGGACAGCGGGCTGATGAAGGTCGACAAGATGTCGATGGCCCACGGCCTGGAGGTGCGTCCGCCGTTCCTGGACCACCGCCTGGTCGAGTACTGCTATTCGCTGCCCGACGAATCTCAAGTTGCAGAGGTTCACGACCAAATGGCTGCTCAAGACACGCCATGGAAAAGCGCCTGCCGCCCGGGATCGCCATGCGCAAGAAACAGGGCTTCAGTATCCCGATGAAGAACTGGATTCGCGGCGAGCTGCATGGACTACACCCGCGATGAGGTGTTCTCGTCCAAGCTTATCGCCGAGTATTTCAATAGCCGGGCGCTCGAGCGGTTCTGGCAGCGAGCATCAGCAGCGCCGGCACAATCACAGTCATCTGTTCTGGGCGCTGCTCAATTTGAGCCTTTGGGGGCGGATATTGCTGACGGGACCGCGACCCGGAACAAGTCAGATGCCGGCACCAGCGCTAAAGGAAGCGGTAGCGGTAGCGCACTGATGCCGCAGTTCAGCGGTATGCGCGTTGCCGGAACACGTACCGGCTGTACAGCAGGTAGTTCACGCTCATGCCGGCGATCGAGCCAACGGCGACGCCGATCAACGGGTAGCTGCCGCGATCGCCAGCGAAGGCAATAACGGCGGAGAACGCGCCGTAGTTGACCAGGCCACCGGCGGCACTCGACCACAGATAGCGCAGCCACTCCACGAACTGCCGCCCATCACCGCCGCCGCTATCGAATGTGTAGCGCCGGTTGAGTCTCCAGGTAGTCGCCGAGGCAGTTAGAAACGACAGCAGGCGCGCCAGGTGGACTTCCCAGCCCAGGGTGTGAGTCAGGATGGCCAGGATGCCGGCATCGACGACGAAGCCGGCCGCACCCACTAGCCCAAAGACCACAATCCTCGAGCGCTTCATCCACGAAACCGGATTGGCACGCCCAGATAGTGCAATCGCTTGGCCTCGATGCGCCCGCGGGTCACGGACTGCAGGATCAGCCCGCAGGTCAGGCTCAGGAAGCCCAGCAGCATCAGACCCGTGGCCAGTACTGCGGACGGCAGCCGCGGCACCAGGCCGCTGCGCAGGAACTCCAACCACAGTGAAACGCCGATTCCCAAGCCAGCCAATACCAGCACGGCAAAAATGGCGCCGAAAAACTGCAAAGGACGTTCTTCTTTGACGAGCTGCATGATGGCTCGAAGGATCACGACACCGTCGCTGATCGTGCGCAGCTTGCTGAACGAGCCAATCGGCCGCTCGCGGTAGGGCGTGGCGATCTCGGCGATCGGTACCCGCAATTGCAGCGCGTGGACGGTCAGCTCGGTCTCGATCTCGAATCCCGCGGACAGGGCCGGAAAGGACTTCACCAGCCGGCGCGACATCACACGGTATCCCGACAGCATGTCCGTCAGCCGCTTGCCAAAGATCCGCGCCACGAGGGTCGTCAGCATCCAATTTCCGAACCGATGACCCGATCGATAAGCGGCCGCGGACGTCTGTACTCGCGCGCCATTGACCAGATCGAGAGAGTCCCGAATCAGTCGCCCGACCAGCTCGGGAGCGCCAGCGGCATCGTAGGTGTCATCGCCGTCCACCAGAACATAAATATCCGCTTCCACATCGGCGAACATGCGCCGCACGACATTGCCTTTTCCCGCTAGCGGCTCGTGTCGCACGACCGCTCCCGCGCCCGCCGCCACCGTAGCGGTATCGTCGGTGGAGGCGTTGTCGTAGACAAAAACCGTGCAGCCCGGCAGGGCGGCCAGAAAATCCCCGATGACCTTGGCAATTGTTGACTGCTCGTTGTGACAAGGCACGAGGACGGCAATTTCCGGTTTCATCTTTACATGCTCGCCATGGGCTGCGGTACCCGATGCAATCCTCGACCAGCCTCTACAACAGTATGGCGGCCAGCACAACGACGAAACGGGATTCTTGTCACCGAAATCGAGAAAAGGTATCTGGACCCCTGAGTCGCACGCGCGTGCTCCTCGCAAGAAACCCGCGCCCGGATGCGTGCCCGCAATCTCAGACTATCACAGGGCGCAGAATATCAGATAGTGTTGGCACGCCTCGGTTCGAGCGTCAGCGCGAATTCGGAGTGAGCGATGTCAGGCACAGGCGCACAGTCCTTGGAGCCGATCGGTTCGCGACGCACGGCGCCGCAGCTGAGGGCGCCACAATGGCTTGCCCTGCTCGTGCTCGCAATTGCGCTGTCCATCTTTTGGTCGAGCCGCATCACCGGCGCGGTAATCAAAGAAGATGCCGCCGAAAACCTGCGCATGGCGCTCAACCTCAAGCGCATTGGGGTGATGTCAAACAGTACCCAGTCACCGTTCCGGCCGTCGATGTTTCGCGAACCGCTACCGGTTATTACAAACCTGCTGACCGTGTATCTGATAGAGCGCGCGCTCGGCCCCGCGGACGATGCGCAATATTTCCAGGGAGAACGCGCGAAACTGGTAAAGGAGCAAAACATCTTCTGGCTGGGCTGTCTCAGCGTTGCCGTGTTCCTGTTCGTCAGGCGGCTGACGCCTTCGTTCAACTGCGCGTTTACTGCTGTGGTGGTGGTCAGCCTGCTGCTGCTCGGCGACCAGGCAAGCTTATATATGCTTGATAGTCTCTACACCGAGACCCCCGCTGCGGTGCTCCTGATTATTTGCTCGCTGGCTTTGTCTTCGGCTGTGAGCAGCGAAAAGGCCGCACGGACGGTCTTTGCAGGCCTTTGCCTTGGTTTGCTGGCGCTGGTGAAGGCGGCATTTCTGTTCGTCGCCGCCGGCATTGTCATGTTGTTGCCCTGCTTCTCACTATTGGATCGACAACACTTGCCAATGAAGAACCTTGTTCGGCTGGCTGCAATCCTTGGCGCCGCATGCCTGATGGTGGTGACACCATGGATGTATAGAAACTATAGGGAACTTGGCGTGTTCGGGATCACCACGCGTGGCGGGGAGGCCCTGTATTTTAGAGCCCTGATGGACCAGATGAACTGGGAGGAATACTTCGATTCCTTTGCCTTTTGGGCACCTTATCCGCTCAACGGCGCATTGCGGAGGCTTCGCGGAATATCCCGGGAGGATATAGCAAATGGATCGCGGCTACTGCGGCTGAACGACGCAAATACCACGAAATGGTGGGCTGCCGATCGAGCTGCCGAAATGGCTGGCCGCCCGCAAGACGCTTATTCGTTTCATCGCCTGACCGGCGCGGAACGAGAAAAACTGGTACGGGAGTTTACCGTCGCTGGCCAACCGGACCCCTATCTGGCCGCAGATCGGATTCTGGGCCGGCGAGCAATGCAAATGCTTTTGGCGCATCCGCTCCGGCACCTGGCCAATACCGTTTCCAACTTATGGCGAGGGGCGTTTTTTTCATTTCCGCTGCTGCTCATTGCCATCGCTTACGCCTGGCGTCGCAGGGATATCGCATTGGCTATGCTGATGCTACCGGCGCTGGGGATGGTGATGTTCTACGCTTTGTTGACGCCCTTTTTGGTACGCTACGGGCTCCCGGAGCTCCCGATTGCCGCCTGCATCGCCGTGGTTCTCGGCAGCCGGCTAGGCCAGCACATTCTTAGCCGGCTGGCAAAGCGCCAGTCGCCGAGCATGGCAAACTAGGCGGCGGCGCGAGGGAACTCATTGCAGCTGCAGGGGCTTGCGCCCCAGCAGCCACAGCAGCAGATTGCGTCCGCACCGCAAGAGCGGGTAAAGAACCGCCGACAGCCGCGAGCTGCGAAACATCGCTGCGTTGAGGCGATTGAAAAGACCGGACGGAGTGCTGAGTAAAGCAAGCATGTGGATGCAGTCCGCCCCATGGTAGAAGCGTCCGCCGTATACCAACACCATGCCCTCATCCAGATCCAGTCCGGCGGCGCGAATGCGCTCGACCCACGGACCGCCGTCGCGAGCATTGACAAGCGTGACGCGTCCCGCCGACTCCTTCAGTCTGACGTAGCGCACATAGGAACTGCAGACGGGACATTCACCGTCGTAGACCAGGACAAGCTCGGCGTCTGGCACTTAAACCACTTCGCGAACCACTGGCGCATTTGCGCCAGGCGGCGCATGAGGCTCGTCTGCCGGAATGGCGACCTCGGAATTGACCAATCTCTTGAATCCTTCGCTCCAGGGAATGTATACGCCCAACAGCAAGATCCACTCCGGGAATGGAGCGCGCAGCGCATAGTAATTTGCCAAGTGGAAGAACAAACCCACTGGCAAGTAGATCCAACGCAGTTTGCGGAACGGAACCACCAGAAAATAGCTGAGCTGATAGGCCAGAACGACAATTTGGCCGAACAGGATCGCCCAGTGAAATTGCGAGACCCACAAGCCAAGCGCCATATCCGGCTTACGGATGGAGTCCTGCAGAAAGTAGTACTGCAACGTAAAGCCGTTGGCCCAGTCCAAGGTGTAGCCGCTGCCGGCAATCTTCGAGATCGCGGCTGACAAGTATATGAGCGGAAAAAAGCATTGTATGAATTTGATCGGCCAGCCCGCGTAGGGCCCGCTGTAATCGAGCACCGCGACCTTCGGGGCAGCGGGGTGGCGACGCCGCGCGATCAAGCTGTCGACACTGAGCACCTTGCCGCAGGGTCCCAGCGCCAACGCAGTCAGAGCGATCAGCAGAATCGCCTCGTTATGGTGAAAATCGACGAACGAGTACACATACGCCTGCAGAAACACGCTGCCCGCGGCGAGTACCAGCATGCACAGGGTCGTCCGCAGGCCGATTAGCGCCCCGATCCCGAATAACACCGTTATCCAATAGATGATGAACATCAATTGCCCATTGGGCGGAATTGCCCACCCCCATGGCCAAGTGACCAATCGCACCAGAGCTACGGGCCGATAGAGCACGGCCGGGAGCGATACCACGCGCGTGAGCTGCTCAAATTCAACGCTGATTAACGTTATCAACTGCAGCCCAACCACCCCGATGCGCATGAAGGCGATATCGAAGTACGGCTGCTCGGAGAACCAGAATTTTTCCCACGAGGATTTCACGTTACGACCCGGTGCTGGACCTTGATGGCATCGGAATGGACACTACCGGTTCCGACGGGATCTTCTCGCCTCCGTGGCGGGTGACCTTCATCGGGTAGCTGTCGATCCGCAATGTTTTTATTTCGCCGGCCCGGGGCTCACGGTCCTGCACCACCGTAATCAGATTCCCAATTGCCTTCAAGGTTTGCGGCGCGTTGGGACGGCCGGTCGCGACCTGATCAGTCAGCAAGATGAAATCCCACAGGGAAACATGCAGTGACTGCTCCGTAATGTCTATTTCCGCGCCATCCGCGAGCACACCGCGCAGCAACCAGCGCCCAGTTACGCGCTCCCCATCGTAATGCGCCTGCGCATACATTGGATACTCAATGATCGGGTAGGTCCTGGCGTCCAGCCAACCTGGACTGACGAACGTCACCCCAAAGGTGGCGACTTGCGCGCCGATTGCCAGCACGATGAACGTCGATACCAATCGGCGATAGTTTCGCTCCATGCGGCCTGCGGCAATCATGCTTCCTCCAAGGCGACTCTCGTATGATCGCACATCAGGTCGCAGCTTCCCGCGACCTGTGCACCCTCCTGCCACCATAATACATATTATAGGCTCTGTTCAGGCGCGACAGCCGTCGCACCTCGAGCTGCAATCGCGTCCCAAACCAACTTGATTGAAACCACGATTGAAAGTATGGCCATCAGCCGGGAAGGCCATCCGTAGCGCGGAAAGAATGGGGTAAAGAGCGCGTAGATCAGCACGATTCCCGTCGCCGGAAGCAGGAAAAGCAGCAGGTCGCTTCGCTTTAGCCAGACCGCTATTGCCAGGCCGATCACTAAAACGGGAAATGTCTTCGCAGCTCCGCGCCACATGAATGCAACAGTGAGTGCCGCATGGCGCCACGGATGAGAAATGATCAGAGCTTCGGCTTGCCGGTACAGTTGCTGTTCTGCCGCCACGTCCGGATGTGGATGCCCGGCCGCCGCATAAGCCATCTCGAGCCTTGTTCGCTCTGCTATCGCCTGGCGAAAGAGCGTGACCGCCTTCTCAGGCTTACCTTCCTCGGCGGCTGGCAGATCGCCGGCCGAGACAGGCTGAAGAGAACTCCGCATTAAGCCGTTGCAGACTGCCCCCCAGCTCCACATCGCCGGGTGAAAAATGCAGTATCTTCCCCAACCAATCGTGCACATGCCCCGCCGGCGCCCAGATGTAAAAGGCTCCCAGGTACTCATGAAGCGAGATTTGATCTTCCAGGGCGCGCTCCCAAAGGCTCTCACCCCCGCGCTGCGTGATCTGCGAGGTGCCAAGTTCGACGTGATTTCGGTAGAGCCACGGCGTCATCACACAACCAAACGCGACCATTACCGTAAGCAGCTCCCGTGCGGCCGTCTGCCACGGCACCGGCCGCCAGCGCAACAAATACAAGCCCGCCAGCCCCGCCATGAGGCCGAAGAATACATAGAAAACGATTGCCTTGATCAGCGCGAGAGCCCCGAACAGCAAGCCCGAGAGCAGAAACAAACCAAGCTTTCCGCGATCAAAGGCGAGCGCCAGAGATGTCGAGCCGAGCACCAATATCGCCGTGGCGGGTATTTCCGTCATCAGGTCATCGACCGGCGAGAACTCACGCGGCAGGAGCAGGTAGTTGATCAGAGCGGCACCGAGTAAACCTAGCCAGAAAGAGGACGTGAGTAACCGCACTGCCAGGAACGCACTGAAGGTCAAAAGTCCAAGCCATAGAAAATTCTGATACTTGAGATATTTGGCGCGCGGACCCTCCAGGTAGGCATGAGGGTCGGAATCACCGAGAATCGAGTCAATTATCTTGACGCCGAGCGCTGACACAAGCACCGGCACTGGTTCTCGATAGTTTGTTGGACGGTATGGCGCGGTGTAATCCAGAGACATCACCCCATGCCGAGCCAAATTGACGGCCATTCGCACGGATTGCGTGGCGTCGCTTTGCAGAGGGGCTTCGCTAATCTGCGAGCCCCACATGACAACCAGAGCAATTGCCAGCAGCGCAGACACCAAAGCCCTCGCCCATACGTGGCGCTGCATCTCAGCCTCTAGGCATTTCGGCGAGCAGTAACTGAGAATTTATAGGCAAGCGATTTGGCGAGCCGCTCCGGCAGCAGGTTGTAGATTGGTTTGAACCCAAAATTATAAAGCGTCGCCTTCGCGCCGCTGCGCGCAATCTTCAGCGCCCTATAATGGTCCCGCGCGGTCTCCACTATCTCGAATCCGTCGAACATTGAAAGAATTTGAGCTTCCGTGAGAAAATCCGTAACTGGCGGATCGCCTGACTTGAATTCGATGTTCTCGCGCCCGAGGCGCGAGATCCAATACATCCAGGATGGGCGCCGGTAAAAATGTGAAATGATGGCGCGGCCGCCGACTTTGAGAACACGCCTGATCTCCTGTATCGCCCGTCGCGTATCCCCAGTGTGGTGCAATACTCCATTCGCCCATACGATATCAAAGGTCGCATCGGGAAATGACAGGTTTAGAGCGTTCTCCACCAGCACGCCGTCCGCTACGACATTGCGTACCTGGTAATGAAGCTTCGTGAGTTCAACAGCCGCCGGCGTCAGATCCGTCGCCGTCACGTGGCAGCCACGGCGGATGAATTCGAGGCTCGCGAAGCCCATACCACAACCGATTTCCAACACCTTACCGTTGCCACCGAGCAATTTTGCCTCGCGATCGATCCGCTCCATGATCCAGGGAAACTTGAACGGACTCATCCACGGGCGCACATGGTCAAAGAATTCCGCCGATCCGACCAGCAGGTTCTTGTCTTTCACATACTGCTTGCCAAGCGTGTGCGAGTCCCAATACTCGCGGACGGCATCTACTGTGGCATCGAGGGATGGTGGTGTAGTCATCGTATTCATGTCGTCCGATGAAGTGCGGAGCTCGGAGTATGCATATAGTTTAATTTGATCACGACTCGCCCCCGATGGCCAGCGTCTGTGTGCCTCCATGAGGCCTGGTTGGCACCATTCTTTTCTTCAGGAATGTGACCCGGGTCACTGCACGCGAAAGCCCAAACGGTGGCTGTAGCAAACGCTCTTTGTCCCGCTTGACTGCCCGGCGCAGGAATATCGCCCGGCCTGTGCGCGACCTCTCGCCTCAGCGCGAGACCACATCGTGTAGGATCCATTCAAGCAATGGGCCTTTCAATGGGGACCTGTATTCGCATCCATGCTGCAGTCGTTCTACAAATCACCGGCGTTGCGAACCGCCGCGGTATTCGGGATGGGCGGCGTAGCATTCTCGGTAGGAAATCTCATTCTCGCGCGAGTGCTGTCGGCCGAACAATACGGCTTTGCGTCGCTGTTCATCGGCCTTGCGTCGCTGGCGATACTCATCGCACCGTTCGGCGTCGATTACGTCGTTCCCCGTCGCGGATTGCCCCTTGGCTCGGCTTTGCGCCGGACGACGCTTGCGACCTCGGTGCTCACCGGCCTGGTTACGGCAATGGTCGGCGCCCTGCTGTACCGCATGGATGTGCCCTTGCTTATCTGTCTGTTTGTCGCCACCGCTGCCGGCGGAATGACCCAGACGCTCGCGTCGCATTTCCAGGGTCAGGGACAATTTCCAGTCTCAATGATTTTGCTGCAGGCCTCGAACTGGACAACCGTGGTCGCCGGGTTGCTGACCTTGCTGGCCGGTGCGGCGACTGCGACGCTCCCATCCGCCATCTTGGCGGCCAGCGCCCTGGCCGTTGCGGTGATCGGCTGGGGTCTGGTTAGGCGAAAGACCGCGAGCGCCGAGCCGGTTGCGCCGCCCTCCGGCTTATGGGCCGAGGCAATTCCATTGCTGAGCATGAATGCGGCGAGCGCAGTCATGATGCAGCTGGAACGTCTGGTCATTCCAACCACCATCGGCATCAATCAACTCGCACTTTTCGGCGTCCTGGCGGCACTGGTTGGCTCGCCATTCCGGATGATTCAAAACGCCGTCACCTTCACCCTGGTCCCGCGACTGCGCGAGGCTGAAACGGCCCGCGACCGCCGCCAGCTATTGCTGCGCGAGAGCATGCTGATTGCGGTCGTGGTTCTTCTAGGTTCGATCGTGATCTGGATGGTCGCTCCGTACATCATTCGGCTGTTGTTCGCTGGCCGATACGAACTGAACGACCCGCTCATGGTCACCACGCTCATCTCAGGTGTCCTGAAAATATTCAGCGCCTTCGCGATGACTACCGCGAGCACGCTGGCACCGGAAAAGAGTCTGCGCCTGCTGGGCATTGGCTCGTGGATCTGCGTTGGCATTGCGGTGCTGGCATCCTTTGCCGCCGCGCGCTGGGGCCTGGTGGGCGTCCTGTACGCAATTTCTGTCGGCTGGTTGGTCCGCTGCATCATGGCAGGATGGGTATCGCTGCCCTATCTGAGCGACAGCAGTCCCGCCGTCGAGGTGCCTTAGGCTTTGACCGGCGCCTCGGGGAAAAGCCGCTGCCTCGTCCACGCCCACAATTCCCACGCTGCGACGCTGGCGGCGAGGATGCTCAGATCGTACATGGGAACGCCGTAGCGCGGAAAAAAGGTGATGAAGGTAGCGTAGGTGAGCACCATCGCCAGGGCAGGTAGTACAAACACGATGAGCTGGTATCGCGAGCGCGCCAATGCCACAACCAGCACCAGCAAGATCAGCGGCAGAATGCGTGCGGCCCCGCGCCAAAGATACGGTGCTATCAAGGCCAGGTGGGCCCCGGCGCCTCTTCTATCATCGCGATAGCCTGGCTTTCCAGCCTTTGATCGGCATCGACATAGGCTTGCTGCATCGACTCGCCCGCTGCTTCGAACGCTTGTACCAGTTGGATGCGGCGCGCCCTGGCCTGGCGATAGAAAGTCACTGTCTGGTCAGGCTTTCCCGCCAGCTCGCCCGCAAGGTCCTCGGTAGACAGTGGCGAGGACGGATCGTCATTGAGGCGCTGAAGGCGGCCTCCGCGCTGCAGATCGGCCTCTGAAAAGTGCAGCCGGCGACCCAGCCAACCGCGCAATGACGACGGCGCCCAAAAATAAAGCGTGCCGGCATATTCCTGGGAATTGATTCGATCTACCAGAGCCCGTTCATACAAACCTTCGCCGCCCCTTTGAGTGATTTGGGTCGTGCCGAGCAGCACGTGATTGCGGTAAACCCATGGACCGACAACGCATCCGAAGGCGAGAACGAGAGCCAGTGTATGGCCGATGACGGCAGCCGCGGACCGCCGCCGGGTCAGCAGACCCGCCGCCAGCAGCAGCATTGCTACACCCATGAACACATACAGCACGACCGCTTTGATGAGCGCCAATACTCCGAAGAGCAGACCGGCGAGCGACGAAGTGACGCACTGTGCCGCGCATAAAGGCGACGCTGAGCACGAAGGATGCGGCAACCAGTACTGCGCTGGCCGGTATTTCCGTCATCAAGTCATCAACCGATCCGCCGCTGGCATATGGCCGGAAGGTGACGTTCAGGCAGACAACCGCAGCCAGCGCGAACCAAAAGGACCCGGTCAGCCCGCGCACGGATAAAAACGCGACCACCGAAAGCATCCCGAGCCAGAAGACATTCTCCCACTTCAGGTACTTCAGCCGCGGTCCGGAGTCATACGCTTCGATCGGAACCCGACCCATGACCGACTCCATCGCGCTCATGGACAGCGCGTGGACCCAGGCTGGAAAAGGTTCGCGATAATTGGTGACCAGGAAGGGCGCAGTGCGGTCGACTGAAATGACGCCGTGATGCGCCAGGTTGTAGCCCATGCGTACCGATTGCGCCGCGTCGTCGTTAACCGCTCTTTCGGTGAATTGGCTGGTCCACATGAGCAACAGCAGGATCGACAAACCGCCCGCCGCGATCCACCTGATTGCGCCCATCTGGTGGGCGGTCGACAGTGGCATGTCGCCCCTTCAGTACCGGCCGCTTCACGCGGCAGGTTGCACCGGGATTTCGGCCAGCACGCGCCCCACTCCATCGAGCAGTTCAACTCGTGGTTCGAATTTCATCGAATTTCGTGCTGCACTGATATCAAAGGCATTGTCGTTCTCGAAGAATGCCAGGGTGCGCCGGGAAATCGGCGGTTCAATTTTCAGCAGTGCTCCGACCTGCTCTGCCCCCCAGCCTGCTGTCAGGCCCAGCCAGCGCGGAATACGCAGTTGCGGCCGCGGTACTTGCATGGCGGTCGCAAAGATGGAGACCATTTCGTCAACCGTCATATAGCGCGGGCCCGCCAGATTAAACGTCTTTCCGGCCACTTCCTGCCCTGCCGCTGCCGCCAGCAGTAAACCGTCCAGAAAATCGTCAATGAATATGGGGTGACGCAGATTCTTGGCGGCTCCGATATAGAAAAAGCGGCCCTTGCGCAGCGCGCTCATCAGCTTCTCGGTGCGAGGGCATCCCACGCCATAGACCCATGAGGGCCGGATGATGACCGCGTCAACGCCTTCGCTGGCGGCCGCGCGCCGTACCGCATCTTCGCCGGCACGTTTGGTACGCTCGTAGGTGTTCACCGGGTGCAGTGGCGCGGTCTCGGCAGCCGGTGGATGTTCCACGTGGCCATAGACGCCCACACTGCTGACGTGCACTAGTCGTCGCACCTTCGCCGCGGCACAAGCCCTCACCAGCTGCTCGACCGCCTTCACATTGACGGATTCGAATTCCTCGTACTTCGCACCTACGGCCAAGTGCACACTGGCGAGATGGAATACGATCTCCATCCCCTCCACGGCGGCGGCCAGAGCGCGCTCGTCGCGCAAATCCTGCATTCTGAAATCCAGCTGCAAGTTTGCGAAGTCCGGCGGCGCCGGATGCACATCCAGTGCCCGAACCAGCCAGCCTCGCGACGCCAGATAGCGCACACAATGTGCGCCAATGAAACCCGCCGCGCCGGTTACCAGCGCGCGGGTACCGTCCTTCACCCAGCCTTCCTCGCCGAAACCGCGACCGCATAGCCGCCGCGCCCAGGGATGAGCTTGTCGAGCAATGAGAACAGATACATGAACGGGTATATGAGGGAATACATGCGATATTCCTTTTGCACGGCCGCCATTTCCTTCTTTGAGGTCGGCGCAATGGTTCCCGTCATGACTTCGGGATGGTCCTTCTTTTTGGCCAGGATCTTGACATAGGCGAGATTGATCACCAGTTCCGCGGATTCCGTGAAAAACCTGGAATAGCCGCCCCAGCCGACGGGCTGCATGTTGATCGAGCGCATCATCTGCTGCAGCTCGCGCACGCGATAGCCCTGCACTACGTGACCGTAAATCTCCGGTCCCATGCCGACATGGCGCTTGACCACCGCAATCGGCAGGCGCGTGTCGCCATTGGGCGTGGTGATGATGGCCAGGCCGCCCGGCGCCACGACGCGCGCGATCTCCTTGTTCAGCCCCGTCAAGTCAGAAAAATGCTCGTGCACGTCGATCATGATCAGCACGTCGAAGGCATTATCGGCGAACGGGAACCGGTCAATCGGCACATGCGCCACCGGGTCGCCAAGAAATTCGGACATTTCCGAAATCCCGTCCTCATAGACCTGGCCCCAGCTCCAGGTTCCGCCGGCCGCTCGAAAATAGTAGTTCATGGCGCCGTTGTTATCGTGCCCGGAAATCAATACGCATCGCTCGTTCTTGATCGGCCCCATCAATTTCAACAGTAAGTCGACCTTCTGTCTCTTCTTCAGCGACTTGTGGTACATCTGCAGTTGCCATGGCATGGCCGTCTCCGCAGGCTGCGTTGTAGAAGGCATGTTCATAGGTCAACTCTCACTTTACTGAAATGGAATTTGCCGGGCCAGTCAGGCGGCGCGCGAATTCGGCCCCGCGATTGCGGACGCAGAGGCCGAATCGAAGTGCTGCCGGAACCACTGCTCCAGGACGAACAGCGTCCAGATTCGATGCGAGTGGTTGTGTCTGCGCGTGCGGTGTTCATCCAGCATGCGCTTCACGGCCGCCGGCCGAAACAGACCGCGATCGCTGAAGGTCTTGCTGAGCAGCGTTTCGCTCACCTTCGCGCTCAAAGGCCCGGAGTCGCGCAGCCAGTTCTTGAACGGTACTGAATGTCCCATTTTATCGCGTCGATGGTTGATGATATCGGGCAGGATGCCTTCCATGGCCACGCGAAACAATCGCTTCGTGCGTTCGATGCCTTCCAGTTTCAGGTTGACCGGAATCCGAGCGCCAAATTCGACCAAATCGCGATCATAGAAAGGCATTCTGACCTCGAGCCCAAAGGAGCGAGCGAGCAACACTCGCGAAAAATAGAAGCTCGAAACCGTGCGATAGTCGCTGAAAAGACAGGGCGAGATGCCATCGTCCGGGCCCTGGTAATCCTGGAAAGCCTCCATCGCCGCCTGAAACGGTGCGGTGGCATCGGCGGCATCGTTAATCGCAGGCGCCAATAGACCGCGCAGGCTTTCGGAGGTGTAATACATCCGCCAGCGATAGTGCATCAAGTCATCCGGAAACTCTGGTTCTGGCAACAGCCGCTTGAGTACCACGGCGAGATTGCGCTTCTGGTCGGAATCGCGCACCAGACCGCAGGTTCGAACCAGGGCCGTTCGCAGCGGTCGCGGGACCGGTATGCGGTCATACCAGCGCATGATGCGTTGCGCCGCATACACAGGATGACTGGCCCAGATCTCATCACCGCCGTCGCCCGTGAGCAGATAGTCGACGTGGGTGGCCGCGGCCTTGGACAGCAGCCACGTGCCGATTTCGATGCCGATGTCGCAGAACGGCATGTCCATCGCCCCAATGGCGGCGATTGCCTCGAGTGACTGCGATTCGCCGTAGTCGACCTCGGTGTGCAGCGTGCCGAGCTCCTGGGCGAGCTGGCGAGAAAAAGTCGATTCATCGAACGATGCACCGACGCAGCGAAAGCTGTAAGAGCGAATAGCTCCGGTCAAATGCTTGCGGGCAAAAGTAGCGGCGGAACTCGAGTCCATCCCTCCCGACAAAAAGATGCCGGCGCGATCATCGCTCAGGCGGCGCACCACGCTGGCCTCCAGCAAGTCACGATAGCGTGCGGCAATATCGGCTTCGTTGGGCGGCACAGTATCCGCGAACGACAAACGGTACCAGGCTTGCACCCGGCAGGCGCCCGATTCAGGCGAGAACTCGAGCACGCTTCCTGCCGGCACGCGCAGGACACCTTCAAAGAGCGTATTGTTTCCTGGCAGGAAACAATACGTGAGGTACTCGACCAGGCCCTGCATTGACAGGCCCGGCCGGGTGCCAACGCTGGCTGCAACATCGCGCGCAAAAGATCCAAAGATGATCTGGCGGCCATCGTGCCGGTAGCACAACGGCTCCATGCCGAAACGATCGCGAACCAGCCTGAGCAACCCGTCGCGCGCATTCCACCAGGCGAACGAGAATTGACCGTCCACCCGCTGCAACGCCTGCAGGCCATCGCTTTTGAGCATCGACAACAGACGCGCCGCCGAAATCGTCTCGCCTCGCGCTATCAGCCCGGCCGAGGCGACCAGCAGCGGGTGGCCCGAAAGAATCAACCAGGATCCGCTCTCCGCGTCCGCCGCCGGCACGGCATATCCCTTATGCGGATCAGGTGCAATGTCGCGGCCAACCGCGCCCAGAATCACTAGCCAACTCCTTTAATCGACCCGCTGCTCGCCGGACTTGGTCGGGGAAGCGGCGCTGGCGATGCGTTACTGCTAATGGCACACATTATGACATCTGCGCTGCTTAGGGGGATGTGAACTGCTCGAAACGGATTCGGCAAACGATAGTCGATTGTCGAAGCGATTTTCGGCCAATTGTCACAGATTCCATCAATGCGGCGGCTGGTTGTCAGGCACTTTAACCAGCGGGTTTGCCCACCACTTAGATCAATCCGGCGGACCGGTACCAGGCGGTAGTACGCGCCAGGCCCTCTTCCAGGCTGACTTTCGGGGAGTAGCCGATTTCGCGGATCGCCCTGGCAGAGGTGAAGCCGCGATCATTCACGAAAAAATCCAGCCGCCGCATATGCAGGGGTGGCTCGATCCGCAACGGACGGCAGATTGCCTCACACGCCCTGGCGGCGAGTTTCACCGGCCACAATGGGATATGGCCGCGCGGGGGTTTGCGGCCCACCGCGTTTGCAACGGCCACCGCCAGTTCAGTCAATGTCGTATATCGCGGACCGCACAATATGTAGGTCCTGCCCAGCGCCGCTGGATGTTCGCCGCACAGGATAATTCCGTCGATCAGGTCGTCGATGTAGGTCATGTGGTAGAAAATGGATCCCGGTCCAATCATTCGAAAGGTGC
Source organism: uncultured Gammaproteobacteria bacterium (assembly GCA_963735775.1). Taxonomy (GTDB): domain Bacteria; phylum Pseudomonadota; class Gammaproteobacteria; order Steroidobacterales; family Steroidobacteraceae; genus FEN-1191. Next base: position 267,127 of record CAVTMG010000003.1, read on the forward strand.
CATTGTTTATGGTCCGGAAAAGCTTCAGGAAGCGCATGTCGCCGGGCCCGTGGATGCCTACCGGACGGAAAATGGTCCCTGGCAGGCCGGCATCGATGTGCTTGCGTACCAGCAGTTCTCCCTCCAGCTTGCTTTCCTGATACACGTCCAGGGGCCCAAACGGTGCGTCCTCATCTGCCGGCGCGTCCACATCCCCGTGCACGCCCACGGTGCTGCAATGGACCAGCCGCTTGACGCCCGCCTGCGCGCAGGCTTTGACCACGTTCTCGGTACCCTCAACGTTAACTTTCCTGTAGGTCTCGTTGGCGTGCCGTGCTTCGCGATACAGAGCCGCGATGTGGTAGACGACTTCGCAGCCCTTTGCCGCGTCACGCACTTCCGCCGCGTTCATCAGGTTGCCGTCAACCGGCACGATACCTTCGCGTTTGAGCGCCTCACCTTTTTGCCGATCGCGCACCAGGGCCCGCACCTCGTTTCCGCGCCTTTTGAGTTCGCGGGCGAGATGACCGCCCGGTAAATCCTGTCGCTCCCGTCACCAGTATCTGCATGTCGTCCTCGAATCTCCCGCAATCGTGTCAAACATACGTACGTATCGGATCATTTGAGACACCCGACGAGCTGCGCGCATCCAGTGCCTCCGCTGCCAGGCTCTCCAGACGCGCGAAGTCCGGCGCGGTAAATATCCAATTGGTGCGCCGCAAACAAAAATCCTGCGCACTGATGGCGGATTCCTGTGCTGCCACGTCGCGGATTACGCGCACCGCTTCGGCTCGATCCATGCCCGCCACCAGCGCTCCGTCCAACAACAAACCAGTCGCTTGCGCGATAGGCGGAATTTCCTCAGCAAAAGCCACAGGGCGCTTTGACCTCAGGATTTCAGCGACCGCCCGCTCGCCCACTTTGCGAGCGGTGGTAAATTTGATGCCCGTTACACTATACAAGCCCCGTGGACCGCCGCGAATGCCGTGGTTCACGATTGCTTCGCGCGCGGTAAGGTCAGTCTTGCTAACGGTGTGGACCGGTAGCAAGCCTGAGAATACGCGGCGAATATGGCGCAGCGATAGATTGACGGACGGAATCGCGCGATTGATGCGCTGGATAAAATCGAGCAGTTCGCTCTCCGTCACCGCCGGGTTCAAGCATCGATCGGGACGTCCCACGTGTTCGGTGCCGGCCCATAGCCCATTCGGAGCGGGACAGAGGAAATATACCGGCGCGCCAGCGTCCGGTGCGGCTATGGCCAGCGCATGCTCGCTGAGCGGCTCACAATCGAACAGCACATTGAACGCCAGTGAAGGTACGAACAGATCCGCATGCTCACGATCGTATTTCGCCGAAAAATCGCGCGCCAGAGAACCGGTGCAGTTACATACGCGATCGGCCCGGAATTCGTAGCGCTCCTGCGTAAGCTGATCATCGACCAATAGCCCGCGCACCTGACCGCGCTCGGACTGAATTCCAACCACCTTGGCATAGTTGAGTGCTCGCGCACCGAGCCTGCAGGCCCAACGCAGCACCTCGATCAGAATTCGCTCGGAACTGCGCATTCGATAGTCATACCAGAGCGCCGCGCCCTCAAGCCCCTCGCGACGCACGGCCTCGAATCGCGCCTGCGTATCACGGATTCCGAGCGTGCCGCCGTCCGGCAGCCGTACCCCGGGGGTTACCTGATCATTGCGGTGGCTTGAGAGCCAGTCATTCATCGCCAGAGCCGCTCGCATCACCGAGCGGCGCTTCAGACCCTGACGATACAGTGGCATCAAACACGAGAGTGGACTGACAAGGTCCGGGAAGGTGCGCCCATACCAGCGCCTTTCGGCCACTGACTCACGAAATCTGACCAGGTCCGCACTTTGTAGATATCGCAGTCCACCGTGCAGAATTCGCAGTGAATTGCCGCTCGCGCCGCCCCCGAAATCAGCCGCTTCCAGCAGCAGCACATGCAGACCGCGCCTGGTCGCCTCGAGTGCCAGAAGCGCGCCATGTATACCCCCGCCGACGATGGCGAGGTCATACTTGTGAGCGGCAGCGCTGTGCGGTGCTCGATCGATCAAGCGGTGACTCTCCATCGATCGCGCCACTGCTCAAACACCAGCAGCCCCCAGAGCATATGACTGTGATTGGCGCTGGTTCTCGAGGTGCTCGCGCTTCAGCCGCGGAGACCTCGCCGACGTCGAATATGCCGCCCGAGCCGCGATGCGGTCGGGGTTCAGGTAAGTTTCGAGCAGACCTCGAAACTCCATGTTTTAACCAACTCTTGATCGGGATGCTGAAGCCCTGCTTCGCACGGTAGACGCATTCCCGTGGTGCGTGGCGAACGGCGACGCGCTTGAGCAGCACCTTGGTTTCACTGCTCGTGTACTTCAGATCGGGTGGCAGACGAAACGCCAGCTCGGCAATATTCTTGTCCAGCAGCGGTACTCGCGCTTCGATGGAGCAGGCCATCGACATGCTGTCGACCTTCTTCAGGCAGTTGTCGACCAGGTAGCTGCGAAAATCCACATACAGGGCGCGGCTGCGAGTATCCAGCTGCTCGCAGCTCCGCGAATAGCTTTTCGATATGCGCCCCGACCGGGGTCGTTAGCTGCGAATGCGCCCGCGCAGTAAATAGACGTCGACGCCCTTGCTCGCTCAGAAACAACCGCCAACGCGCATGACCGAGTGCCGGGTTCAGGCTCGCGCCTTCCACGAATCGCTTGGCCTTATTGATGAGGCCTTTTTTGGCCGCCGTGGGCGGCATAGCCTGCGCGAGCGGCGCCAGAACGCCGCCGCCGCAGCCACCCGGGCAGAACGTTCCATAGGCGCGCTTTCTCCTGTGCCAGGATAGGTCTCATAGCCGCCAAACAGCTCATCGCCACCGTCACCGGACAGCGCCACCTTGACATGCGCCGCGGCCAGCTTGGAAACCAGATAAGTCGGGAATATGGATACGTCAGCGATCGGATCATCCATGTGCGACATCAACTTATCGAACAATCCCAGCACATCTGGTCTGATGATCTCAACGTGGTGATCCACGCCCAAATGCTGGGCAACGCGCTCGGACCATTGCGTTTCGTTGTAGGTCGGATCGTCAAACCCGATGCTGAAGGTTTGCGCATTACCCATGGCCGCAACGACGATGCGAACTGTCCACGCCGCCAGACAGAAACGCGCCGAGCGGGACATCGCTGACGAGCTGCTTGCGCACGCTGTCGGTGATCGCGCCATCCACCTCCGTCTCCCACTCGCGCGCGCTTTGCCGGACTGGTGCGCCGCCAGCGACGGCGCGTAATGGACTCCAGAATTGACGAATGCTGTGTCGGCCGGTCTGAAGATCCAGTTCCAGCAGGCAAGCGGGTTCCAGGCGGCGAACATCGCGCAGCAGGGTCGCCGCTCCGGGAACGTATTCCCAGGACAGGAATTGACCCAACGCGTCCATGTCGAGTCTGCGCGGCACCCAGCCGGACTCCAGCACCACCTTGACTTCGGAGCCGAATACCAAGCCCTTGTCGACCCGCGCGTAGTACAGCGGCTTGATGCCTACATGATCGCGCGCCAGTACCAGCCTGCGCTGCCGCCGGTCCAGCAGCGCAATGGCAAACATGCCATTCAGCTGATCGGCGAATTCGGGCCCTACTTCCTCCCAGAGGTGGACGATGACTTCAGTATCGGAGGAGGTCTTGAAAACATGTCCGCGCGTTTCCAGCCTGTCGCGCAGCTCCCGATAGTTGTAGATCTCGCCATTAAATACCACCGCGACGCTGTCATCTTCATTGAAAATGGGCTGATGGCCGCTATTCAAATCGATGATGGATAGCCGGCGCATGCCAATGGCGACCCCCGGATCGACCAGATAGCCGGCATCGTCGGGGCCGCGATATACCATGGCATCGCACATCGCGCTGCAGCTGTTGCTGCGACACTGGTCATCTGCTAGCGCCGCAACGCCCGCAATGCCGCACATCAGGAGACGATCTCGAGCAACCTCTTGATCTTGCGTTCGTAGCTGGGCGGGCGTAATCGCGCTCATAAAGAGCCTGGGCGCGACGCGCCAGTTGGCCTGAGCATAGCCGGGTCGGCAAGCCGCGCGCAGCAAGCCCGCGCAATGGACTCCGGTTCCGGGTCGACCAGGATGCAGACACGATTCATCCAGCACTTGCGTGTGCGACCAGATCCGGGTCGCCACCAGCGGTTTGCCGCTGGCCAGTTGTTCGTAGATCTTCAGAGGCGTATTCGTGCCATGCACGCGTGGGAGACCAGGACATTGCGCCAGCGCCGTGTACTGCATAGCGGTGGTCTTGCTGACCCGGCCTGTCAGACAAACGCATTGCCAGACGCCGAGGTGCCCGGCCGACCGCAGCACGCCAGCAACCTGCCGGGGCGTACCGCCTGCCAGCAGCAATTGCATATCGGGCCGTTCGGCGTGCACGAGCGTGAACGCCTTGATCAACAATTCGATGCCCTGATAGTGCTCGAAGGTGCCAGCATAGAAAATGATCGGCCGTCAGATCGTGTCTATCGGCGAGTGCCGGGACGGCTGCAGGCGCTGCGGCGGGGATTGCCGGGCGGATGTTCCAAGCCGTACATCATCGAAAATGGAATTCTCGATCAGCAGGTGCTTGGCCGTGATCGACGCCGGTGCTGCAAGTGCATAGTTCTTAAGGTCCGGGCAGATCGTAATGACTGCGTCGGCCTTGCGAAGACACGTGTCTTCGAGCGCACGAAATGTCGCCTTCAGCACCCGCGATTTGGTGAACTGAAAATTGTTGAGCTGCTGCGGCAGGCTTGAGTGCATGTCGTAGATCAGCCGGAAGCGGAAGATCGGCTTGAGAAATGCGGCACCAGAACACCGACTCCTCATGCGCGTGTACGACGTCATAGCGGTTTCGAATCAGCAGTGCGACGGTCCATAGGCACATGAATGTGTCGAGAAACAGCTTTTTCCAGGAAGGTCCGATGGCGACCGGTCCGATTCCGGGAATGCTCGGAATGCGTATCAGACGCACGCCGGCTTGATCTCGACATTCTTGCCCTTCGCCGTAAGACAGGAGATCAATGGTCACGCCGTTTTCCGCCATGACCATGGTGCGGTAATAGACGCTCAGAGGCGTACCGCGAGGCGTAAAAAAGGGCTGAGGCGCAACGACCAGTACTTTCACGCCGCCGCACCCCGGCGCTTGCGCAGCTGCATCGCAATCTGCAGTTTCACGAACGGAATCAGCCCCGTCAGACTGCCAAATTCCCTGGGCGTTGCCGGCGCGGACACGCAAGCGTGCGGTCAGCTGCGCGAGCGGTCGTCCACCGCTATCCCATTCCGGTAAAATCATGCCGAAGGTTGCAACGCGCTGTTCCTGCCCGCGAAAAGGTAACGGATCTGTGCCCGGCAGTACCTTCAGACCCGCGCGCTCGCCAACAGCAAACAACTGCGGGCGCGTGCTAAAGGCCAGCCGCCCACCGTTATCACCCAGAATAAATCGGACGGGCGCGCGGCGCCCGCATCAATTTTTCAATGATCCTGCCGCGTGCTCCCCACCATTTTCCGAATCCCCAGGGTAATGCGGTCAGCGCCGCCGATTCCTCGGAAGCTGCCAGGGATACCTGAATCGGCTGGTGGTCTGGGAAGCGGCGCGTGGTTCCCAGCGCCAGCACCTCCAGATCCTCGCTGGTCGCAATCTGCCGTCCGGCGACCAGCCAAAGTGAGGTCTGCGGGTCGCGGTCGAGTCGAAGAACCGCCGGCTCCGGCGTGGTCGCGACCTTCCAGCGCGACGGCGAGCGTTCGCCGGAGGCCAGCGCATCAAATGCGTGATCGCGCGCCGTTTCAGTCAGGAGCAGCATGCCCTCGCGAGGCAGGTCACCGAGGCCGGTTGCCTGCGCCGCGCGGGCGAAGTTCTTGACCGCGGCATCGAAAAGCGCATCCAGATCGTACACGTCGTAAATGTGAACGTGTGCATCGACAAAAAGAACTCTTCCGCGACGGATCGCTGATCCAGCCGGTGCATTCATAGGTACCTGTTTCGTTGTAGCCAAGGGTGTCGGGCGACGCCCCGCCGGCATCGACGTTTGCCCACTGAATTGAGGCGCATTTGCACGCGATATCCTATCGTGTCCGCAGTTAGTTGGGCGCCCACCACGTTAAGTTCGCGTATTCCTAAGTGAATTTAACCTGACATTGCAGTCGAGGTACTGAGATGGCAGTCGTCTTTTGACAACCCGGGCAATTTTCAGCCATATGTTATATGTTGGCCCAGGCGCGCATCGCGACGTTATGGCAGCCCATTTTCAGGCGCGCCATGCACCTGGTACGCGCGCACGATGCTTTCGCGTCCGCCAGCGCACCTTCCTGATCACGTACCGACGAAGCGTGTTGCCTCTGCTATCTTAGCCACGTGCCGATAGGCGTTGTCCGAAGAATCGTCAAGCCGCGACCCTGTCCGCTGAGGAGAGCACTTTCTTCCGCGCGAATTCCGATCGATTTGCCGCCTCCCAGGTATGAACAATGACGCTTTTCCCTCGGACTGCGATGCCAAGTCAGGCATGGCCTCGGCGCCAGAACCAAGATCCTATGCTGCGTCGCAGCATAATTCCCCATTAAGTGCTGCGACGCAGCGTAATCAGATGAATGTCCGGCTGGCTTGGCTGATTCTCGCGTTCATCATTGCCGCCGGCGTGATGTTGCGCATGCCGGCAGTACATTGGCTTTCCGGCGCTGCAGACGACGTCGATTTCAGCTTTCAACCTGATGACGAACGGTTCGTACTCGCGGCCAAGGATATCAAGGCGCCCAATCCCGACGGCTATCCGCAGGCGATGACGACACAACTGTACCTCGTACACTCGTTGGTCAGTCGCTTTACGCGAGCCAGCGTCTTGCAGGTCTTGCACGCCATCACCATCTTCTATGCCGGCCTGTCGATTCTGCTTACCTACGTGATCGCGCGCACCTGGCGCATGTCCCGCGGCTGTGCGCTGCTGGGGGCTGCGTTTCTGTGTGTGGCGCCGCTCGCCGTAGTGCAGTCCAATTTCGGCACCGCGGATGTAACCGCAATGTTCTATTTCTACGCAACGTTACTGGTTGGCGGTCAGTATCTACGCGCGCAGAAACAGCTTTGGTTCGTCATCCTTTGCGCACTGACCGGAATGGCCCTTGCGGTTAAGTTTTTTATTCCTTTGTTCGCGCCGCTGGCGCTCGTTCTGGCGGTTCAGCGCAAGGGCGAACGGCTGGCACAGACCCTGACTGCCGTGTGCGTCGTTGCCGCCAGTTTCGAGGCCCTGTCGTTGTTCAAATACACGCCCTGGGACTTGCACCATCTGTTCACGATGCTGCGTGACGACAACGTGGTCATCGCCGGCGTTCAAAGTGATATCGTCGCCAGCGGGCCGTTCGACCAGTTGCGACGCTACAGCTGGGATCTCGTTTCCGCGGTGGGGATTCCGAGTGCATTGCTTTTCGTCGTCGGCATCATCCTGTGGTTGCGCTCGCTGCGCGGGTCGACGCAGCGGCTACGAGCTGGGGTTTCTGCCGGGGGCTGGCGCACCCTGGTTACCCCGGCATCATTGTTTATCACCGCGCTGTCGCTGCAGGCCCTGCTGCTGGTGATTTCCCGGATTCATGCCGAGCGGCATGTGCTGGTATTTGTGCCGGTCATATGCATTGCGGCGGCCCGTGCGCTGTGCGGGTTGCTCAGTTCGCCCCGGCTCATGGCTCCAGCGCGCGCCCTTGCCATCGCCGTCATCCTCGCCTTTCAGACCAGCGAGGCCGTCGCGGTCGAGGATTTGTACCGTACGGATGTCCGAGCTGACCTGGCGAACTGGGCCGCGCAGCAGGCGTCGGACGGTAAGCGCGTCATCTCAATGGCCCCGTTTTCAAATGTTCGCGGCAGCGTTTACGTCCGCGACCAGGATCCCTCGCTACTCGACAAGTCCTCCTACATCGTCACTTGCGACTTCGAATACGCTCGCTATCTGCACCACAGGAGTGCGAGCGAAGTATTCCATGCCATGGGCGGCCAGGAGAGGCTGGACTTCTTCCGTGGCGTGTTCGAGGGGACGTCCGACTTCGGTATCGTGCAGGAATTTTCGAGCAAGCCTCATGGCGCTGAGTTGCGACTCATTCAAGCGAACATCATGGCGTCTCTCGGAACCTTCGTCCCGCGCCACTGCTCCGCGTTAGGACAAGTCAACGAGTTGTCGCCGGATGCCCAACAGGCGGTCCGTGCCGAGGTGGCCACCGCAGGCCGGGGCTGGTGAACCGCCGAGCCGGCCTGCTAACACTTGCGCTCAGGGTGTAACGAGCAAGACTGCATTCTCGGCCTTGTCCGGCACCACCAGGCTCACTGCCGGCCCTGGCAGAATGGCAATTCCAATGGGATTGTTGAACGAACCGGGCAATGGCCCCAAGGTTACGCCGTGACTACCGCGGTAGCCGGCGATGGTCGAGACGACAGCCGCCGGGGTTATTTCGCGCAGGATCGCGTACAAGCTGTCAATTACGTAGAGATTGCCATTGGCGTCGATGGCGATGCCGGTGGGGACATTGAACCGCGCATCAGTACCGTTGCCGTCTGCATTGCCAGCGTCGCCCGCAATGCCGGCCAAGGTCGTCACCACCCCGGCTGAAGTCACCATCCGAATGGTGTAGTTGCCCGAATCCGCAACATAAATATTCGCCGATGCATCGATGGCCAGGCCTGCCGGGGTATTGAATCGCGCGGCGTTTCCGGTGGCGTCCATGCCGCCCGTCACTCCTGCCATACCCGCCAGGGTCGTCACCGCACCAGCGGGCGTAATCTTCCTTATGGTGTCATTGCCGGAGTCGGCCACATAGAGGTTGTTGGCCGTATCGATGACAATTCCCAAGGGGCGGTTGAAGAGTGCGGCGGTGCCCGTGCCGTCGCTCGAGCCGCTCGCTCCCGCGGATCCCGCCAGCGTGGTCACGACACCCGCGGGGGTAACCAGCCTGATGGTGTTATTGCCCGTGTCACTGACGTAGACGTTGCCGGAAGCATCGACCGTCAAGCCTTGCGGGCTATTGAACTGCGCGGCGCTGCCGGTGCCGTCGTTCGAACCAGTCACTCCCGCAGTCCCGGCGAGCGTGGTCACGACATCGGCAGGGGTAATTTTTCTAATGGTGTTGTTGGTGGTGTCAGCGATATACATGTTGCCGGCGGCATCGGTTGCCGCAGCGGTCGGACCACTAAACTGCGCCGCGCTTTGCTTGCCATCGGCAGAGCCAGGATGCGGCGCAGTACCCGCGTACGTCGTTACCACATCGGCGGGAGTGATCTTGCGTATGTTGTCATTACCGAAATCCGCTACGTACAGATTGTCCGCGGCGTCGGCGACAATCCCCCAGGGGACCTGGAACTGTGCGGCACCGCCAGTACCATCGGTATATCCCTTGTTGTAGGCGGTTCCCGCCAGCGTCGTCACGACGCCTGCGGGTGTGATCATTCGAATGGTGACATTGAAGGTATCGGCCACAAATAGGTTGCCGTTGATATCGATCGCCAGATCATGCGGATGATCGAATTCCGCCGCGCCACCGGTACCGTCTTTCCAGCCAGCGACGCCGGTCGAACCCGCCAGCGTCGTCACCGCGCCGGCACTGATCATAGCGATCGTATCGTCATTGGTATCCGCGACAAACACATCGCCGGCTGTATCGACAGCCACGGCATCCGGATGATTGAACGTTCCGGCCAAAGTGCTGACTACCCCGGCTGGCGTAATCATTCTTATGACGCCGTTGCCTGAGTCCGCGACATACACATTGCCCGCGGCATCGGTCGCGAGCCCTTGGGGAAAGGCAAACTGCGCCGCCGTGCCAGTCCCATTGGCCGCGCCTGGTACTCCGACCGTGCCCGCAAACGTACTGACCGTTCCGGTACTCGAAATACGACGTATGGTCTGATTTCCGGTATCGGCCACATAGATATTGCCAAACGAGTCGGTGGCGATGCCCTGGGGGAAATTAAATTGCGCACTGGTGCCCACACCGTCGGCCGCACCGACTCTTCCACCGGCGATGGTGCTCACGACTCCGGAAGGCGATATCTCGCGAATGGTGCTGTTGTAGGTATCCGCGACGTACACGTCACCGGCCGCATCCATCGCCACACTCTCCGGGCTGTTGAATCGCGCGGCACCACCGGTGCCGTTGATATTTCCTGCGCCACCGAGCTGGCCGGCGATGAGATCAATTCCCCCGGGCGGTACGGTCACGGTCAGCACAGCAGCCTGGCTGGTAACCGAACCGGCCATGTTAGTGACCGTGACGGTATAGCTGGCCTGATCGTTCTGCGCCGAGACCGGCGAGAGCGTATAGCTCGAACTCGTCGCGCCCGGAATGTTGCTGCCACCTACCTGCCACTGATAGGTAATCGGCTGGGTGCCGGCAGCGGCGACCACGAAGGTCACGGATCCGCCGACCGGGGCGCTGGCATTCTGAGGCTGGGTCGTGATCGACGGCGGCACACTCGCCGGGTCAACCGTCAACAGGACCATATTGCTGGGAACGCTGCCGCCAGCATTGGTCACTACCACATCGAACAAAGAATTCGAATCCGACAGGCTGGTCGGCGGCGTCACATAGCTGGCGTTGGTGGCACCAGCAATCGCCACCCCGTTTTTCAGCCACTGAAAGCTCAACGGCGGTGCACCGGTTGCCACGACCACGAACGTCGCGGTGGCGCCCGCCACCACGGTCTGCTGCATGGGCTGAGTGACAATGGAGGGTCCGGGCGATTGCACCGTCAGGGTCACGGCGCTGCTGGTGACACTACTGACCACATTGGATACGGTGACGGTTATCTGCGCACCATTGTCCGCCACCTGCGCGCCGCTGATGATATAGGTGGAGTTCACCGCTCCTGGAATCGCGACACCGTTCTTGTTCCATTGGTAGTTCAGCGGCGTGGTACCGCTCGCCACCACCGTAAAGGTGACCGAGCCGCCTGCGAGCACGCTCTGCGAAGTCGGTGCCGTCGTAATTGACGGCGCCACAGGCATGACCGTCAACGTTGCCGTTTTGCTGGTCGTGGGGCCGGCGCTGTTAAAGACTACGACGCTGTAGATGGTACCGCTCTGGCCGTATTGCGCCGCGGGAATAATATAGTTGGTGTCCTGCCCATTGGAGATCTGCTGACCGTTCCTGAGCCATTGATAGGAAAGTGGTGTTGAACCGGTGGCGGCAACCGAAAACATTGCCGTCTGTCCGTCGGTGACGGTAATACTTTGAGGTTGCGAGGTAATCGTGGGGGCCACGATTCCAGAAGTTCCCGATCCGCCGCAGCCGACCATCGCGCCCGCGATTACCGTCAGCGCAATTATTCCGGCCCAGCGAAGCGAATTCATGCATGCCACCCCTGTCTGCGTGTGATCTCAAGGGCGAGATCAACCACCGCAGCAGGGTAACTTAACCTGTCAACAGTGCTGCTGATCGCAGTCACATTTTCGAGTTTTCAAAAGAACAGTGAACTGGCTCACGAAATGTGGCCGCGAGAGCAGTCGGAGCTATACCGCCGCCCCGACGCTCTGAGGCTGGGTCTGGTCCCGGTCGGCAAGACGCACATACAGCTTGGCCAATCGGTCCGCCACCGCGTCGACACCGAAATCATTGGCCGCAGCACGCGCTTTCTGTGACAGGGCTTCCCGCAGCGCGCCGTTGCGCGCCAGATTGACCATCGCCTCCGCCATGGCGGCGACATTTTTCGCCGGCACCTTGATCCCGGCGCCCCAACGAGCAACGATGTCGGCCGGTTCGCCGATGTCCGTGACGATATGCGGTCTGCCAAATACCATGGCCTCGACCAGGTTGACCGAGCTGAACTGCTCACTCTCGAATGGTGCAATGAGCACATCACTGCCGGCAAAGTACGGTTCGTGCTTCTCCGGAGCCTCCATCTCTACCAGCGACACGCAGTCGCGCAGACCCAACTGATCGACCAGTTCATCGATTCTCTTGCGCGTCGCTGCAGGATCGGTCACCCACGGTATGTCCTTGTACTTCATCGGCACCCGATGATAGAGCGTCGGCCGGTACACGAGGCACAGCTGCGCGTTCGGGATCTGCTTGCGTACCTCTGCAAACGCCGAAAGCATGGTCTCGTTGCCGCGGTCGGGACCGAGTTTGGTGACGCACAGGAAGACGAACTTATCCGCGCCCCATCCCAGTTGCGCACGGGCGGCGGCGCGGGTCAGGTTGCGCGCGCTCTCAAACCTATCCGGCGGCACCGCGTGATACAGAACATCTATCTTGTCCCTTGGGACATAGCGCTGCTCATGCACGAATTCGCGGCAATGGGTCGACGCGGCCAAGGCATAGGCGGTGCGGCCGGCAAGCAGGCGATCGGCAATCTTGAACGCCGTCGGGTAGGGGCCATAGGTCGGCGTATCGAATTCGTGAATAACCGCCGGCACCCTGTTCCAAATGGATGCGACCCGGCCAAACGCCGAGGCGCCGAAACAGAACAAATGCATGACATCGATGTTGTGCTTGCGCACGAGATTTGCGACCTTCAGCGGGGCCAGCAGATCGTATTTGCTCCAGGCCAGATTCACCACCGGATGCTTGACCGCGTCAAAGGTACGAACGACCGCATCGGAAGCATTGAGAAAATACGGATGGATCTGAACCCGGGCGCGATCGACGCGCGGGAACACATTCATATATAGCCGGCCGCCTGCATGCAGGCTGCCGTCGAAACACACATGGTCAATCAGCCAGAGAACATTGAGCGGTCGTGTTGACATGATTTCTCTACCCAATACTCAATCGGCGCAGCACAAATGCCCACTGCTCGGCGTCATTAAACCATAATACCCCGTCGCGGCGGGCATTTGGCCAGGGTTCATCCGGCGGAATTGCGGGCACTTTCACAGAATTCAGTCGCCGGGTTCCGCGGCCGCATTCGCCGGCAGCGGCGCGCTTGCATCCAGGTTACCGAATAGAACGCTGAAGCCGCCGAACATGTTATAGGCCAGGCTCATCAGAGGCACGATCAGTGCAAACGCCAACGCAACTCCCGCGTTGGCGGCAAATCCGGTCAGGATGTAGACGATCGCAGCTTGATCGCCGCCATAGCCGCTTACAGAATAAGGAATCAATCCGGAAAGCATGTAGGCCGGCACCAATGCCACCCACGCCGGAAAAGGCAGCACCAGCCCGACCCCCAGCCCGACCAGCGCATAGACGCTTGCACGGGTCAGAAGGGTAACCAGAGCAATGGTAACAATGGGCGCCACGCGCACGTGCTGGCGCTCAAAGACCAGCACACGATGCATGAAGCGGCGCAATCCGCGACGCAGCTTGCGCCATGGGCCGCGCATGATGCGAAGTATGCGCAGGATCAACCCGCGCTGACTGCGCAGCATCCAATAGCCGCCCACCGCGCCAGAGATCGCGCCCAAGAACAGGACCACCGCCACTGGCCGAACCGCTTGACCGTGCCCGTACAGAGCCAGCCAGAGCGCGCACGCCAGTGCCGCGGCGCAACCGGTCGTGAGACTGATGAGATTCAGCATCACCAGTGCCGCCCAATGCGCGCTTGCACGACCGCCAATCTTGCGTGTGGCCAGCATGACGCGCAGCGCATCGGTCCCGACCGTAGACGGAACGATCTGGCCCAGGAACGCCCCACCCCAGTGGATTCCGAGTACGGTTCTGTACCTGACCCGCGGGGCAACGTGCATGGCGCGAAGCAGCTGGGTCCAATTCCATGCCCGGGTTATACCGTCGACAATTACCACGACTACGGCCAGAAGAATAAACCAGGGATTGGCTGCTGCCAGTCGCTCGAGCGGCTTGGCGTGGCCGATCTTGACCACCAGGACGATCAGCGTCACGGCGGCCAGCGTCAGGCGAATCCATCGCACCGCAGACTTTGACACTCGGGGCATTAATTTCACGGGCTATCCATGCATTCGCATTGACGCGAACGCGCTCTTCACCGGAGCGACGATTCATATCAGCACGGCCGTTCAGACGAGTCTGGCCACGCCTTGGGCACATGTTGTATCCGTACGGAAGAATATGTCAGGCTTAGTGCGGCTTTCTTGACATGCATCGCAGGTTGGCGGCTCCGGCTTTCTGTATTCTACGGATTTCCAGACAAAGCCCCGCGCGCCTAAGCGTCAGTCTCACCAGTCATCGCAGGCCACCAGTATCGACCCATGGACCCGTCTCCTCGGCTTTCAGTCATCGTGCCGTTCTACAACGAAGCAGAGAACATCTGCCGGATGTATCAAGGCCATCGTCGAGGCGGTCGCCCCGCTCGGGGTCAGCTTCGAGATGGTGTTCGTCGACGACGGCAGCAAGGACAACACGCTGCAACTCGCCACCGAGCTTGCGCAAGCCGACCCCCGGGTTCGCGTAGTTAAATTTCGGCGCAATTTCGGCCAGACGCCCGCGATGGCGGCGGGCATCGAACACGCGCGCGGCGAGATTCTGATCACCATGGACGGCGATCTGCAGAACGATCCGGCCGATATCCAACAGTTGTTGCTCAAGATGGACGAGGGCAACGACATCGTTGTCGGCTGGCGATTCAATCGCCAGGACAAGATGATCTCGCGCAAGATTCCCTCCATGATCGCCAATAGATTGATCGGGAAAGTAACGGGCGTTCCCATCAAGGACAATGGCTGTTCACTCAAGGCCTACCGAGCCTCCGTCATCAAGCACATCCCGCTGTACTCTGAAATGCACCGCTTCATTCCAGCGATGGCGTCCATCGCCGGACCGCGGATCGCGGAAATCAAGGTGCGTCATCACGCCCGCCAGTTCGGGGCGTCGAAATACGGGATATCTCGCGTCTACAAGGTATTGCTCGATCTCATGGTCATCAAGACGGTCGCATCCTTTACTGCCCGGCCGCTGCTCTGGTTCGGCTTCCTGTCGTTACCCATGCTGTTTTGGCGGGCTGCTGCTGTTCAGCTTTTCACTGATCGCGGCCCTGTGGAGTCACAATCCGCTGTCGTTGCCCATTGCCGGCACCGGTCTGATTTTCCTGGCCGGCGCCGTCATCCTTTTATCCAGCGGCGCACTGGCCGAGATCGTCTACAAGCTCGGCGATGTGCGTGAACGTGATTTCGCACGGCTGACGCGGCAGATCCGCACTACGGCAAAAGCCGATTCCCGAATATAGGCCCCTCCTCCATGACGCAGCACAATGTGGCAATTCAACTATCCGTGATTGTTCCGGTCGGACTTCGCCATAGCGACCTTACTTCATTGCATCGCGAGTATCGCAACGCACTGGAGCACACCGGATTCAGTTACGAAATCATATATGTCCTCGACGGCTCGCTTCCCGAAGCCGCGAGCCGCGCTTGATCGGCTGTTGCTTTCCGGCGAGAGGATAACGGTTGTCTATCTCACGCGCTTATTCGGTGAGTCGACCGCTCTGATGGCGGGATTCGAGCAAGCGACCGGCGCGATTGTCGTAACGCTGCCTGCGTACTATCAGGTCGACGCCAGTGAAATCGGTAAACTGATCGCAGCGCTGGACTCAGCCGACATTGCGGTCAGCCGTCGTTGGCCGCGCGCCGGGGGTTTTCTGGAGCGCGTCCGGCGCGGGGCGTTTCACGCTCTGGTGAGTTGGATGACCGGACTGAAGCTGCATGATCTTGGATGCGGAGCCCGGGCGATGAAACGCCAGGTGCTCGAGGAGATCTCCCTGTATGGCGATCAGCACCGCCTGCTGCCGGCGCTGGCCGACCGACAGGGCTTCCGGGTAGTCGAGATCGACGTGAAGCAATCGACGCAGGATAACTTCCAGGGCGGCTACCGGACACGCGAGTATGCCCATCGCTTGCTCGACGTTTTTGCGGTTTTTTTCCTGGTGCGGTTTACCAAGAAGCCCTTGCGTTTTTTTGGCATGGTCGGCGCTTCCACCTTGGCTATAGGCACGGTCCTGGTCATTTATCTTGTCATCGATCGCCTGGCGTTCGGACACGCGTTGGCCGATCGGCCGGCATTGCTGCTGTCCTCGCTGCTGGTGGTACTGGGCTTGCAGTTGTTCGCCCTGGGGCTGCTCGGTGAGCTGATGATATTCACGCACGCGCGCGGAATGAAGGACTATCAGGTCGATCGCATCATCGAATTTCCGAGCGGCGAACACCGGGCGTAGGGCCACCGCCAGTCACCAGCATGTCCAAATCGCTGCAAGCCTGGCGACAGCCGCTGTTCTATCTGGCCGCCGCAGCACTTCTTGCCGGTATTTACGCGCGCTTCAAGGGTCTGGGCAGCGCGCCGTTTGCAGTCGACGAATACTACCTTGCGCGCTCGATCGAGAACGTGCTGCACACCGGCATGCCAAAGTTCGATTGTGGCGGCTTTTACACGCGCGGACTTGCGCTCCAGTACTCTTCCGCGGCGATGCAGTTGGGCGGCTTTTCCGCTGAATTTGCCCCGCGATTTATCTGCGCGCTGTGCAGCCTGTTGAGTATTCCGCCGGTGTTCATACTGAGCCAGCGTGTACACGGACGCGCCGTGGCCTTCCTGGTCGTGACGATAATCTCGCTGTCTGTCTGGGAAGTGGAAATGGCGCGCTTTGCGCGCATGTATGCCCCATTTCAGGCGGTTTTTCTGTGGTACATGGTGTTTTTTCAGCGCTACACCGTCGATCGCGACGCGCGGGCACTCTGGCCGATGATTGCGCTGTCGATCGCGGGGCCACTGGTTTGGGAAGGCGGCGTCTTTCTACCCCTGGTCAATTTGCTTTCGTTGTTTCTGCGGCGCTGGCCCGATCGACTGCGACGCGCCGATTGGATCTATCTCGTATCCTGCGCTGTCCTGCTGGCCATGGCGTTCTGGTTTGTCACCGCCGACTTCCGGGGATACAACGCCGCGTCCTGGCCACCGGGCTATACGATGTCACTGAGCAAACCGCCAGCGGATGTCATAACCGTTCTACGGTTGCCGCTAGCGAGCCTGCTGCGGCACCCCGGCTGGATCGCCGGCGCCATCGCCCCTTTGGCGGCGACGTTTCTCGCCCTGCGCTGGATCTGGACGTTACGCTCTCGCCGCTTCCTGGCATTGGGGCTGGTTATCGCGCTGATCGCAGCGCTCGCCCATCAGTTTCTTGCGGCAGGGGCAGTTATTCTCTTGCTGCTGCTGACGCGCTTGATCTCATGGAAGGAATTCTTCGCCCGCCAGGCGCTGCCCTATCATGCAGCTATCCTGCTTTGCGCCCTATTCTGGCTCGCCTTTGGCATCTTGGTTGGCTTGCGCGGAGCCGACACCGGAGGCCTGGCGCGAGCACTGGCGATGCTCGGTTATCAGTTCCTCAGTGTGCCCGACATTGTAACGGTCGTGATACGTCCCTGGGCCGCTGCTGTGCCTCATCTTGGCGCGGCTCTATTGCTGCTGCTGGCAGTCTCACTATACAGGGCGGCAAAAAGCGGCGAGGTGTCGGACTACGAGCGAATTCTGTTGATTGTATTTTTGGTACTGCTACTCGCCGCCAGCGCCAGTCATCCGCCAAGACAGGAAACTCGCTACGTGTTCTTTCTCTTTCCAGTCGCCGTATTGATTGCCGTCGCTACCGTTGCCCGGCTGGCCGCGCGCATCACGAGTCAGCGCGCAGCAATCGGCGTCACGTCGGCGTTGGCACTGGGTGGATTTGCGCTATCGGAGGACTTCGAGCCGCTTCACCTGCTGTATATCGACAGCCCGGCAGAGACTTTCAGAGTCGGCCTGAGTCCTGGCATGCAGTCGCACCTCGTGATCCGGGAAGATTACCGCGCAATTGCGCTTTGGCTGCAGCAGAACAGATCCGACAAACAAATCGTCATCAATGGCGTCCACGGTCTTGATCACTACTATTCCGCTATCGACTACTTTTATGTCGACGAGAGCGATTCAAACTTTCCTGACTGGACCTGCCGGCGCGGGACCGTCGAGCGCTGGGGCAACTATCCGCTGATTTATTCGGCCGATTCTCTCGCCGCCAAGGTCGCGCAAAGCCCGAGCGCGTACCTCGTGGCTTTTGCCTACGACCGCGATCAGATCATGGCTTCGCTGGCCGCGCTTCATCCGCGGATCGCATTGTTGAAGGGCAATATAGTTATTATCAATTTGCGAGGCTGAATCATGCGCGTTTGCCTAGTCACAGAAAATCACGCCGGCGCGCAGATGGGGGGAGCGGAATACCAAACGCAGCTGTTGGCGGAAGAATTGAGCCGGCGGCCCGGTGTATCGGTTACCTACTTGGCGCGGCGGGTGCCGCCTGTCGACGACGCCCGGCCTTCGCCATATACGATCCGCCGAATCGGCAACGCGGCGGGATTCAGGCGTCGCGCCGTGTTTTTCGACGCGCCGGATCTCCGGCGCGCCCTGGAAGAATTGCGACCCGACGTCATCTACCAGCAGGCCAAGCAGAGCTACACGGCAGTGTGTGCCAAATACGCCCTGCGCGCGGGAGTGCCGTTCTTCTTTCACGTGGCCCATGATTTTGACCTAAGTTACCGTTGGATCACCTCGCGGTATTCACCCAATACGCCGTTTGATATCGTCGAATGCGTCACCGGGGATTGGGGAATCAAACATGCCAGTCACGTAATTGTTCAGAGCGAACGACAGGGCAAACTATTGCAGAAACGATTCGGGCGCGCGGCAGACACGGTGGTGCGCAATTTCCAGCCTCTGCCGGCATCTCTCCCCACCAAGCCGGATGGCCCGCTGCAGATTTTTTGGGTTGCCAACCTCAAGGACTTCAAACGACCGGCTCTGTTCGCGGAACTCGCCGATTCTTTCTTGGGTCGAGCGGACCTTACCTTTGTGATGGCCGGCCGGCCGGCGACACAACGACGATTCAAGTCGCTCATGGAAAAGCTGACTAAGATGTCAAATCTCAGGTATCTGGGCGAGGTGCCAATAGAAAGGGTCAATGAGCTGATGAACGATGCGGCCGTGCACGTGAATACCAGCTCATTCGAGGGGTTCCCTAACACCTTCCTGCAAGCTTGGGCCCGCGGCGCCGTAGTGGCGAGCCTGGCGGTGGATCCGGACGAGCAGAGTATGGAGTCGCTTGGGATTGGCTATTGTGCCGGGAGCATGGACCGATTACATGCCATCATCGACGAGCTGGCGCGAACTCCCGAAAAACGTCTGGCGGTCGCCCAGCGGGCGTTCGAGTTCGTGCACGAAAAGCACGGGTTAGCTCATGGCGCGCGGCTGGCGGATATCCTGCTGGAAGCCGCGCGTGGCGGCAAACCGTCCGGCGGCGCCTCCAATCGGTAAAACCTCTTGTATCTCAATTAGTTACTATCCGTGAGCAACGCCATGTAGGCATGGCGCACGCCAAAAAAGGGCTCCTTAATCAGTCAACAGGCGGGTTCTCCGACTTTCCTCGGATCGCCTTTTGAGCCAGTATTATGTTGAGCGGCCCGGCGGAAACCCCATATCACATCGTAAATGACGAACAGGATCGGCTTTAGTGGCTGAATTTCAGCGATCTATTGGTGTAACCCACTGGCACTGTTTCGATGATCGAATTTAACGAAATAATCAAGGGTCACAAAACGGGCGCGATGATCACGGTACTTCGCGGCGCCGTGCACGAAGACACTCCGCGAAAGATACTGGTCGTCGGCTGCGGCTCTGGCCTGGAGGCGGGCGATATCGCCCGAGCTTTCGGTGCGAGCACCATCGGTATCGATACTTGCGACCAGTTCAGCTTCGATCACTCGGCCGCCGCCCCGGCAAAGCTCATGGTCATGGATGCGCGAGAGCTCGAGTTCTCGGATGCGACCTTTGACTTGGTTTATTCATTTCATGCACTCGAACATATACCCACACCTGCGCGTGCGCTTGCCGAGATGGCGCGGATTCTGCGTCCCGGCGGAACCTACCTTCTGGGAACACCGAACAAGCGTCGTCTCGTTGGCTATATCGGGGCACCAACCTCGCTTAAGAACAAGGTTCGTTGGAATCTGCACGATATTCGCATGAGGTGCGCCGGCAAATGGAGCAACGAAGCTGGCGCACATGCTGGCTTTACAGAAGCAGAACTTCTGGATCTATGCGCTTCCGCTTTCGGCGGAACCCCACGCGCGGTATCCGACGACTACTACCGTTTCCTGTACGCGCGGAAAATCAAGGCCGTGCAGGCCTTGATGATCACCGGACTAAATTCGATTCTTTATCCGTGCGTGTATGTAGTGGGCAATAAACAGGCGACACATCGGCCGTATCGCCCGCTTCCAGCTATTGGTATAAAAGGATCCACTATTGAGTATTACAAGACGGATACTTAGTTGGGCACCCGGAATTAATGCGAAAATTAACCGCCTTCAAAGCTGGCACAATGCCGCTGGCCCACTGCTGAGTGCTGTTGCCATTTGTTCCGACATCTTCCCACATGAAATGCGTAACCCCGAGGCTGCTATAACCGTAACTCTCCGTGCCCGCTGAGGTCTGATTGACCCAGGAGTAGGCATTGGCCTGTACTTGGAAACCCAAGCCTACGGTGCCTTTGTAGACGGACGTCCCATAGTTGCCCCCTTCGCCTCGTATAATTGCCGCGCCCGTCGTTTCGTTCCCGCCGCTGCCGCTGTCAGGCGTAGCGATGCCATACGGGGACATGTAAATCACATCAGGGCCGCCAAATCCCCAGCCACCGTCCGCTGCGATAGACGCATATCGCGCGACCATCGTTGAACTGGACTCGCCTTCGATACCCCAATTGTCGTTGAAGAGTTTATTGGTCGTCGGCCACGACTTGGACATGGCGGCAGCCAAAGCCTGGTATTGGGTATTGAATTGGGCGGGAGAGTAGTCTGACGGCGGACTCGAAATGCTCAGTCCCACTTCTGAAATTGGCACGATCGCTTCAACGTTCGGATTTCCGTCGTACTTGCTCCCAAGGTAGTTGAGCAGCGCAATGTACTTGGCCATCACGGCGGGACGCCACAGGCAAATAATAGTGGTGTTGTCATCCACAAATTCATCCGAGCCATCGCCGCTAATCCCGTTGATGATGTAGTCGGGCGCTATGGAAACACTACCGTTCGCCGCGGCGTAGGGATTTCCTTGCGGAGTAGTCGGTATTGGCCTCTTGAGCCAATACTCGGACATCACCAATATGACGAGCTTATAGTTGACGCCATCCGCGGCGGAGTAGGCGGCCAGCTGCGCGAGATCTGCATCGATCAACGACGTGTTATAGGTGCCCTGCGGGTACTCCAGGTAAAACCACGAATATTGCCCGATCCAACCCGTGAACCCAGGCTTGCCCGTGGCCGGATTAATGGCGCCGCGCATGTCCGTCATCGGCCCGGACCACAATCCAGACTGGTTGGTCGGATTAACCGGTGCGTGTGTGACGTCGGTGCCGCCTATCACGTAGTGTCCCGGATGCCACTTAATCGCAGTGCTTGACGCCGTCGCAGCTGCCTGGACGGCGGAGCAAACATTGTTTACGCATACCTGGGGCGGAGCTTGTGGCTGAGTAGCGGCGGATACCTGAGCAACGTTGCCAAAGAGCGCGAGGATCGCGATCATAGTAAAGTATCTGCCTAGGGCGAATAGACGATTCATTTTGGTAGCATCTCCATGTCTAGGCTGCGCGCGCCGCTTAGTTCGACGAAGCGATCGCCCGGCTTCTGAGGACAGTTATCTTTGCGTGATTGGTGAATGGTTCTGGCACATTGATTCAACGTATAGTGCTCGCCCTATTGCGTCAAATGTCGAAATCTAGCGACAGAAATCGTGTGAACTTGCGCAAAACTGTGACGTGGTTCTCCCTCCCGCAGCGACATTTGGCAGCACCGGCATCGCCGCCCACTTCCGCGAGACACACGATGCTCATCGACGCGGACCCCGATGCGACATGGCTCACATTGTGGCGACAGGAAGCGAGGATTTGCCCGATCCGCCATCTCGCTCGTGGCCTGCCTGACAGGGATCGGCGAAACTAAAGTTGTACTCACCCAATCCATTTTGCGCAACGCCATAGTGATCCCATGCGATTCCTGATGCTCGTTATGATTCTGGTGTGCACGCTGGCAGTTTATTTGAGCAGCCAGGATGTTCAATGGCTTCCCAGCGCCGCGAAATTTCTGCCCGAAATACTGTCGCTCGTTGCTGCGGTGTTTGTGGTTCTACTGGGGGTACATCAGAACTTTCGCTTCGTCAGCGCAAAGTATTTACTGGTGTTCGCAGCGCTCGCAGTCGTGATTGTGTGCGGGATACTCGTAAATCAGGTGGCTCCAGGGCCTGTATTGGCTGGCATGAGGTACTACTTACGTCCGATACCCTTCTTTTTTGTGCCAGCGGTTTTCGACTTCAGTGACAAGCAAATCAAGCAATTCATGCGATGGTTGCTGGTCCTATCGCTGCTGCAAGTGCCGGTGGCTGTTTATCAAAGATATACCCTCGCAATGACCGGCCACATTAGCGGCGATCGCGTCTTCGGTACCCTTATGGAGTCCGGATACCTTTCTATCTTTCTTATTTGCGAACTGTGCGTAGCGGCTGCCCTGACGCTTCGCGGTCACATGTCCAAATGGGTATATTTGTGCCTGTTCCTAATATTCTTAGTGCCAATGTCAATTAACGAAACAAAGATTACGGTATTTGCGCTGCCACTTGCCTTGATGCTGACGATGATTGTCGGTTCGCCACGAGGTAAACGCCTGCGCATGGCAGCGTTTTCCTTGGCACTAATCGTCGTCGGCGGATTTATCTTTGTCCCGGTATATGACTTTTTCAACACCTGGAATAATGACGATCCAAATCACGTACTTCGCATTGAAGATTTCCTCTCCCATCCCGACCAGATCAGCAGCTACCTGGACACCAACGCGACAGTCGGATCCCGCAAGGAGGCGGGTCGAGTGGATGCCATAGTGATACCTCTGCAAGTAATTTCGAAAACCGCTCCAGAACTGGGCTTCGGACTTGGAATTGGCAACACCACCAAATCCAGTCTCGGATCGCAGTTCTCCGGCAGGTATGAACCGGTGTACGGGATCTATTCGGTAGAGACTTCCATGGCTACATTCCTGCTCGAGACCGGCATTTTCGGCGCGTTTCTCGTGCTTCTCATACACTTCATGATTTTTACAGACGCCGTAAACGTGATGCGCCGGGATCCATGGTTTGGCGGGAATCATCGCTCTTGGCTGGATAGGTACATCGGTTATTATAGCGGCGACTCTCTTCTACATTACGATCCATACCTCCGAAACTCTCTCCTACATATTTTGGTTTTTTTCTGGCCTGATAGCGGCAAAGCGCACGCGCATGGCCCTTGCACAGCGTCAGCCGCATGTGCAAGCCATTGCCGCATGAGTTTGCCGTCGGCGAGCTATTTACGGCAAGCCCCGAGAAGGGCTATTTCTACGAGGTCCGCGATTTTGGCGTAACTTCTGTGTTCGAGCGCGTACTGGCGCCCTCGCCTGCCCATCATGGCGGAGGTCTCAGGCGCCCGCAGCAGGCTGACGACTGCTGCCGCAAAGGCACTCTCCTCGTACGGGACGCAATATCCCGCCCCGCTCGCCTCGATGACCAAACGCTGCTCCGGATGGTCGTTCGCGACCACGGCTTTCCCCATCGCCATGTATTCCACCAGTTTGGTCGGCGACGTTGAGTTCAGGATGGGTGTCGGATAGAACGGCGATACACACACGTTGGCTTCATGCACGTACCCAAGCGCTTCGGCTTGCGGTAATTGACCGACCATGACCATGGCGTCGGCTACACCGAGGCGCCTGGCTTCCTGAAGCAGAAATTCCTCGTCACCTGAATCATCGCCCCTGCCAACAAGATACAGTCTGGCATCAGGCAGTTCACGTCTGACCAGAACCAGCACACGCACCAGAAACTCCAAATGCCGCACTCTGTTCAGCGTACCCAGGTACAGGAAGCAGCGCTCTCCGGTCGGAATACGTGTGCGTTTGCCGCCTTCCAGCGCCGCGGCAAACATGCCTGGCTTGATTCCCATGGGAACCGCCGTCATCTTGGCCAGCGCTATTCCCTCGCCGGCAACGTCCTGGCGCATCTGTTCACTTTGAACAAAAACGTGATCCGCGGCGGGCAGTAGAAACCTATAAAGCAGGAGTTTGTACGCGATTCCACGTATACGGTACAACATGGGGTAGCGCGCGTTCTCCTCATTGGCGCGCAGGAGATATTCCTCCGCGTACGGATAGGACAACCAGAAGACGAACCGCTTGCGATACAGCCGCGCCGCTATGACGGCGAAGACGCCGGAAATGAACTTGTCTTTGACCTCAATGAGATCGTAATTTCCGCCGGAGAGCAGAGCAAATAGCTTTAGATCGTGCCGAATTCCTTTGATGTGTTTGCGAATTCTGGCTAACAGCGACGTACCGAGGTCCGTGGGCCCCACCCATACCGTGCCGCCACCCCAACTTGTCGTGTAGGCCGAGGCACAAGGCTGCTCGCTCTGTAAGAGCCAATCTATTTGATAGCCCCGTGCGGCCAGTTCCTCTCCAAATAGAATCAATACGTCGACGCGTTTTGGCGGATAGGTGTCCGAAGACACGACCAATATGCGAAGTTTAGTTGCCGCTGCCACAACGACAAGGACTGATTGACGTGGTAGTTCTGGAAGACATTTTGGCTACCGAACGCAGTCTCCATGTCACATCGTTGCAGCGGACCCAAAATCCGGTCCCCGCCGGCGTGAAAGCCACTATAAAGTGGTGAGGAGCAGCGTTAGCGGACCCGGCTTAGCCCCCATGATGCGATTCTATCTCAGCCGTTGCGGCAATGTTATCACTGAGCGCCTCGGTCGGTAACCAAAAGTGCCATATTTAAGGGCTTAGCTACGACGCCGCAATTCACAATTCGCCCGCCTGGTAGCTACTGTAGCGAGGCGGCGTGAACTACTAGGCGCACCGGGAAAGGAAGCAATTCACGGTCTCCGGCGCCGCTATGTGTCAAGCTACGCGGATTGTCTTTGGGAGATGGGCTATGCGCATTAGCGTATTTGGCATGGGGTACGTGGGGGCCGTATCGGCTGCCTGTCTGGCCTCCGATGGCCATACCGTGATTGGTGTCGATAAAAATGCCGCCAAAGTCGACCTGATCGCCCATGGGAAATCGCCCATCATCGAGACCGGAATCGATGCGCTGATTGCAGAGGCTCACGCTCAAGGCAGATTAACCGCCACCAATAACGCCACTGACGCCGTCCAGGCATCCGAACTTTCGTTGGTATGCGTGGGTACGCCCAGCGAGAGCAACGGCAGCCTGGATCTGGAGCACATACGCAACGTCTGCGATGACATCGGCGCGGCGTTACGTCGTTTGTCGCGCTACCACATAGTCATCATCCGCAGCACGGTACTGCCTGGGACGATGCGGCAGGTGGTGATCCCGGCGCTGCAACAGGCCTCCGGGAAGATGGCCGGCGCTGACTTTGGGGTTTGCTTCAATCCAGAGTTCTTGCGAGAAGGCACCGCGATCAAGGATTACTACCATCCGCCTAAGACAGTGATCGGCGAGCTCGACACGCGTGCCGGAGATAACTTATTGGTACTATACGGCGGCCTGGCGGCACCGGTCATTCGTACCAGTTTGGAAACCGCCGAGATGGTCAAGTACGTGGACAATACCTGGCATGCGCTGAAGGTGGGGTTTGCAAACGAGATTGGGTCAATCTGCAAGCCCCTGGCGATCGATGGTTTTGAAGTCATGAGCATCTTCTGTCAGGACACCAAACTCAATCTTTCCCCCTACTATCTGAAGCCGGGCTACGCCTTTGGTGGTTCGTGCCTTCCGAAAGACGTCCGAGCCCTGCGTTACAAGGCAAAGACCCTGGATGTCGACGCACCAATTCTCAATTCAATACTGGTCAGCAATGACGCCCACGTGCGCCGAGGGCTCGATCTGGTGTTGAAGCAGGGAAAGAAGCGAATTGGCGTACTCGGATTCAGTTTCAAAGCCGGCACCGATGACTTGCGAGAAAGCCCGATCGTTGAACTCATCGAGCGCCTGATCGGCAAAGGCTACGATTTGCAGGTTTACGACAAGAACGTAAATCTCGCCCGCTTGACCGGAGCGAATCGCGACTACATTCTCAATCACATTCCGCATATCGCCAATCTGATGCGGGATGATATCGATCAGGTGCTGGCGCACGCCGAGCTGATTGTGATTGGGAATGCAGGTCCGGAATTCGCGCAAATTCCTGCAAAACTGCGAGTAGAGCAAAAAGTAATCGACTTCGTGCGCATCGATGCTGACTTTTCAAAAAACGAGAACTATGAGGGACTTTGCTGGTGAAATCGGCGGTAGGTCGATATCGGGTCCTGATAATTGTCGAGAATCTGCCCAGCCCCTTCGATAGGCGAGTTTGGCAAGAGGCGCTCACTCTATGTTCGGCCGGCTACACGGTGTCGATTATCTGCCCCAAAGGCAAGGGGTTCGATAAGAGCTACGAAGAGATAGATGGCATAGCTATTTACAGGCACTCGTTACCCATAGAAGCGGCAGGCGCACTTGGGTACGCCGCGGAGTACCTCTGGGCTCTGCTGGCCGAGTTCTATCTATCATTCAAAGTTCTGTTCCAGCGAGGCTTTGACGTCATCCATGCCTGCAATCCGCCCGACACGATTTTCATCGTTGGCCGGTTCTTCAAGCTATTTGGCAAGAAGTTTTTGTTCGATCATCACGATATCAACCCCGAACTCTACGAGGCCAAATTCAACCGCCGGGATTTTTTCTACCGCCTGCTCCTGACCCTGGAGCGCTGGACCTTTGACACCGCCGACGTGTCGATTGCGACCAACGAGTCCTACAAGAGAATCGCAATTGACCGGGGCGGCATGGCCCCTGAAAGGGTATTTGTGGTCCGCAGTGGCCCTGATCTACGCCGCCTGAAAATCCTGCCGCCGAACCCGGCGAAAAAAAATGGCCGCCGATATCTTGTCGGCTATGTCGGAGTGATGGGCAAGCAGGAAGGGATCGATCTATTGCTGGCCGCCGTGCATCACATTGTTTTCAAAATGAACCGGCAGGATATTCAGTTCGGTCTGGTCGGCGGCGGCACCGAGCTGCAGGCGATTCAGAATCTGGCCAGGGAGCTGGGGATTGCCGACTACGTTACCTTCACTGGCCGGGTGCCGGACAACGAACTGCTGGAGATGCTAAATACTGCCGATATCTGCGTGAATCCCGATGTCGCCAACGCCATGAACGACAAGTCCACCATGAACAAGATCATGGAGTACATGGCTCTCGGCAAGGCGATCGTGCAATTCGACCTGACCGAGGGAAGGGTTTCGGCGCAGGAGGCCTCTCTGTACGCCATACGAAACGACTCGATCGATTTGGCGAATAAGCTGGTCATGCTATTGGACGACGAACCGTTGCGTCACAAGATGGGGCAATTCGGCCGCGAGCGGGTGGCCAGCGGCCTCTCATGGGATCACGAGGCGCCGCGATTGCTCACGGCTTACGCCACGCTCTTCAATAATGCGTAAGTTGTCGGTACTTCTGCTTGGCCCACAACTCACCGCAGTCAGCGGCGTTTCCACCCATCTCAACCAGCTTTTTGGATCCGACCTATCCGCCACCATTGAGCTTCGCCATTTCCAATTGGGGAGCGAAGGCAGCAACGAATCGGCTTGGGGCGCGGTTTTACGCTTGCTCACCAGTCCGGTCGCACTATTCGTGCAGCTGATCGTCCATAGGCCCGATATAGTGCATATCAATACTTCGCTGAATCCCAAGGCCTTCTGGCGCGACATCATATATATGTTTACCGCCCGTGCCCTGTCGGCGAAAGGTGGTCTACCAGGTCCACGGAGGTGAGCTGCCGGAAGAGTTTTGCCGCGGGAATAGAATGTTTTCCGCGTTTCTGCGCTGGGTTCTGTCGCTACCGCAGGTCGTGGTGCTTCTCGCCCAGGCGGAGTTTCAGGCATATCGGCGATTTGCGCCGTCGGTACACCTCGTGGTCGTGCCCAATGCCATCGAAACGGAACGGCTTACCGCGGTGATCCGATCTCCGCCCACCGTTGGCGCGCTGCAGCTCATGTTTTTGGGCCGCCTGGTGGACAGCAAGGGAGTTTTCCAGCTTCTGGAAGCGATGAACCTACTGCGTAACCGAGGCATCCCGGCACGCCTGCTGATCGTCGGTATTGGGCCTGCGGAAGCGCGTATTCGCGCCTTCGTTGCAAGCCATGATCTGGGCGACTGCGTGACCCTGCGCCAACCTGCCTTCGGCGACGACAAGGATCGGCTTTGGCAGCAGACGGACGTGTTTCCCTTTCCGACGTATCATCCTGAGGGGCTGCCGTACGCTCTGCTGGAGAGCATGGCGGCCGGTGCGGTCCCGGTGATCTGTGCCGTAGGGGCGATTCCTGATGTCATGCAAAACGAAGTGCACGGCCTTTTTGTGCCGCCCAAGGATCCCGAGGCGATCGCCAATGCGGTGGCCAGGTTGAACGCGGATCGCAAGGAGCTCGCCAGGATGAGCGCTGCTGGCCGGCAACGCATTCTGGACAATTATACGGTTTCCCGTTTGGCCAGCGCGTTTACAAGCTTGTATCAATCACTTTGACATCATCATGTGCGGAATTGCCGGTTACTTGACCTCTGCAGCAGGCGATGATCTGTCGCTGTCGCTACGGCGCATGGCCGCGACAATTGCCCACCGCGGACCTGATGCCGAGGGCTTCTTTGAAGCGGCCACGCGCAATGGCGAGCGTCGCGTGGGACTCGCGCATCGCCGCTTATCCATCATCGATCTGTCCACGGGACAGCAACCGATGTCCAATGAAGACGGCTCCGTGCAGATCGTTTTCAACGGCGAGATCTACAACTTCCAGGAATTACGCGATGAGTTGATCGCAAAGGGACACAGTTTCCGAACCCGTTCGGATACCGAGACCATCATCCATGGTTACATGGAATGGGGACCGGATTGCGTCTTGCGCTTTCGCGGCATGTTTGCCTTTGCGATCTGGGACGCCAACCGGGAGCGGCTGTTCATCGCGCGCGATCCTTACGGAAAGAAACCGCTGTTTTTGTACGAGAAAGACAACCTGTTGCTGTTTGCCTCCGAAATCAAGGCCATCCTTGCGTTTCCGGGTGTATCGGCACGAGTCGATCGTTCGGCCCTGTGGGAATATTTCGCCTACCGCTATGTCCCGGGACCGGCGACGCTGTTCGCCGGAATCAGAAAGCTCATGCCGGGAAGCTACCTGGTCTGTGAGCGCGGCACGGTGAGCGAATCACGATATTTCCTGCCTGCAGATCGGGAAGTGCGCCTGCCGCTGCAGGTAGCAGCCGATCCCGTCGGCGCCTTCCTCAGCCAACTTGAGGAGGCGGTCCGAATCCGCATGATTTCTGATGTGCCGTTCGGCGCATTTCTCTCCGGAGGCATCGACTCCTCGGCGATCGTTGGACTGATGTCGCGGCACTCGGACCTGCCCGTCAAGACGTTTTCAGTGGGCTTCATCGAGGCGGCCTATAGTGAGCTGGCCTACGCCCGGACCATCGCCACGCAGTTCAAGACCGATCATCACGAGTTAACGGTCTCTCAGGACCACCTCATGGAGCACCTCCCGGCATTGGTGCGGTTCCGCGACGCGCCCGTGGCCGAACCATCCGATATTCCGATTTATCTGCTGTCCGTGGAGGCGCGACGGACGGTGAAGATGGTGCTTACCGGCGAGGGATCCGATGAATTTCTGGGCGGCTATCCCAAGCACGTCATGGAGCAATACGTGCACGCCTACCAGCGACTGCCCGGGGCAGTCAGGCATGGCCTGATCGAGCCGCTGTGTCGCTCGCTGCCGTACGGCTTCCGGCGGGTCAAGACGGCGGTCGCCAATCTGGGCTTGAGCAGCCGCTTTGAGCGCCTGCCACGGTGGTTCGGCGCGCTTTCGAATTCGGAGCGGTCGCAGTTGCTCGATTTTCCAGCGCCAGCGCTCGGACAGGAATCCGCCGTGCAGTTTGACACCGCTCCGGGCAATTCCGCGTTACGAAATATTCTGTACTTCGATCAAACCAGCTGGTTGCCGGATAATCTGCTCGAGCGCGGCGATCGCATGACCATGGCCGCCTCGCTGGAGGCGAGGATGCCGTTCATGGATCATCAACTCGCGGCCTTTGTGTCCGGACTTCCAGACTCATGGCGCGTGCAAGGGCGAACGACCAAGAGAATCCTGCGCGAAGCAATGCGACGCCTGCTGCCGGCCGCAATCCTGCAGCGCCCGAAGGTCGGATTTCGCGTGCCGGTGAACGAATGGTTCCGTGGAAGTATGCGCGGTTATCTCACCGATCATCTGACTGGCAACGATTCCAGGACGCGAGATTACTATCACTCGCAAGCCTTGCAGCGCTATCTGGACGAACACGTGTCGGGCCGGCAGAATCACGAGAAACTGCTCTGGTGCCTGCTTAACCTCGAAATCTGGCACCGCGAATACGGCGTTTCGGCGTGAGCCTGTCCTGGAAGCTCGCGCGGCTGTCAGCCATGGGTAGCCGTGAGATCGGATACCGCATAAAGCAGGCCATCCTCGACCGCATGGAGCTGTACGGCTTCGGCCTGGCTCAGCCTGCGGAGCCGGTCGGCTGTTCGGCCACCGCCTGGTTGGCGGTACTTCCTCGCGGATTCGATGCCTCTGCCTATCGCGCGGCCGCCGATGCAATCCTGGACGGCCGGTTCAGCATATTTTCGCTCGATCCCGCCCAGATCGGCTTTCCGCCCCGTTGGAACAGAGATCCGAAAACAGGAACGGAAGCGCCCCTCTCCTTTGGCAAACTGCTCAATTATCGCGACGAGCATCTCGTGGGCGATATCAAGTACCTGTGGGAGCCCAATCGCCACCTGGAACTCCTCACGCTGGCGCAAGCCTGGCATCTGACCGGTGATAGCCGGTATTCGTGCGGCTGCCAGATCCTGCTCGAATCCTGGTTCGATCAATGCCCATATCCCATGGGAGCGAACTGGACCAGCAGCCTCGAGCATGGCATACGGCTGGTCAATTGGTCGTTCGCCTGGCATCTGCTTGGCGCGGAAAATTCAATACTCTTTCAGGGCGATGCGGGCAGAACATTTCAACGACGCTGGATGAAATCCATCTACCAGCACTGTCATTTCATTTGCGGGCGCCTGTCGCGCTATTCGTCCGCGAACAATCATCTCATGGGCGAGCTCACCGGACTGTATGTTGGCGCCACGACATGGCCGTTGTGGCAAGCAAGCGCGCGGTGGCGTGATGATGCTCACCGGGAGCTTGAGCAGGAAGCGCTGAAGCAGACCTTTAGCGATGGCGTGAACAAAGAGCAGGCCACGTGGTATCACCATTCCGTCGCGGACATGATGCTGCTGGCAGGTCTGGTTGCCCGGGTCAATTCCCGTGACTTTAGCCGCGCCTACTGGCAGCGCCTGGAGGCAATGCTGGGGTTCATGGCCGGCATCATGGACGTTGCCGGCAATGTTCCGAGTTTTGGCGACAGTGACGACGGTGTCATGGTTCGAGCATCGCCTTCCCGGAATTTTCACGTCTATCGCTCACTGCTGGCCACGGGCGCAGTACTATTTGATCGCGCCGATTTCAAATCCAAGGCCGCCGGATTCGACGATAAAAGCCGTTGGCTGCTGGGCGATGACGCGGCAGAACGCTTTGCGCTGCTTCGCGATGACGCCGCATGCCCGCCCGCGCAACGCGCGTTTACCCAGGGAGGATACTATGTGCTGGGCGATCACTTCGAGACCAGCGAGGAAATACGCGTTGTTGCCGATGCCGGACCGCTGGGCTATCTGTCCATTGCCGCCCACGGGCATGCGGATGCGCTCTCCTTTACCGTGTCTGCCGGCGGACGAGAGATACTCATCGACCCTGGAACTTTTTCCTACCACACCCAACCGCGCTGGCGACAGTACTTTCGGGGCACGGCGGCCCACAACGCTTTGCGGATCGACGGCGAGAGTCAATCGGTATCGGGTGGCAATTTCATTTGGATGACGCACGGCGACGGCAGGGCAGTGAAGCATGAGACCACGGGTGATCGAGAACGGCTGGTAGGAGCGCACGATGGCTATCGGCGCTTGCCGGATCCGGTGGGCACTCAGCGCGAGCTGCTCTATGACCGTCCGACTCGGACGCTAACGGTGACCGATTCCCTAACGTGTTCCGGCCGGCATACGGTAGAGCAGTTCTGGCACTTCGGCGAGCAATGCCAAATCGTCCTGGCTCTCGATCATGCGGTCGCTCGAATTGGCAAGGTTGAAGTGAAGTTGCGCTGGCCCTTGGGTTCGGCTGCCAGGATTGCCCGGGGCTCGGAGGAGCTGCCGGCAGGTTGGCGCTCCTGCGGCTATGACCGACGGGTGGCCACCGATACCCTAATTGTCACGACGGAGATTTCGGGCACCTGGCAGGGTCTGAGCACCATTGAGGTCGCGTTTCTATAAGTCCTGCTTGATTTCATTGAGGCGCGGCAGCAGTCCGAACCAGCGCAGCAAGATCGACTCACGGCCGTGCAGGACATTCCCCAGAATCTCCCTATCCGAGTCCGAGATCGCGGGGCTGCGAACGAAAACCAGGCCGGCCGCGAGACAAACCGCAGCGCCGACAATCAAGCTCATGACCGGCGGCACCCTCATCACCATCCTGAGCAGGAAACAGATAATCACCGCCGATCCCCAGATCAGCATTCCCGAAACCATCGCCGCACGGAAATTGGTCCAGCGTGCCGTCGTGCGGACCTTCCACCAGACCCATAGGTTCCTGAACAAGTGAAGCGTTCCGGTAGCGATCGCCGCGCCGTATAAACCGGCAAAAGGTATCAGGATCAACATCGCGGCCACCTGATAGAGCCCGAAAAGCTGGCTCTTGAGGATCAACGTGGCGTTTTCCTGATAGAGGGCCGTTACCGTGATGGGCGTGGAAATGACGTTATTGGTGAATGCAAAAGCCGTGATCACGGGCAGAAGTGCCGAGTATTCGATGAATTTGCCATGAAAAATCAATTCGACGATCTCGCGATGATACACGAGGGTGTAGGCAATCAGCGGCCACTGGACCAGCATGTTGATATTGGCCAGCAGCGTAAAATAGCGCGGCAGCCGCTCGGCGGCTTGCTCAGGTTTGGTGGCAAAAAATAGCGGCAGCACCACGTTCTCGAATAGTCGTCCCGGAATCAGATTCGAGGTCATCTCGTTGACACGCGCGTAGGACGAATAGGCTCCCACAGCGGCGGGGTTCATCAAGGCGGCGATGAAGAAATTGTCGGTCTGCACGTACAGCAGCAAAGAGGTGCTTTCGTTGAAATTGTTGGCAATAGCGTAGCGCCGCAGTCGTTTGCGTTCCGCAGGGCTCGCATGGTACCTCCGGAATTCCGGTGCCGGGCGGCAGGCGCGCCAATGCGCCACCAGCAGGAAGCCATAGGCCACGACGTACGATGCGGTGTCCGCCAGGATCGCGGAGCGCAGTGTAAAGGCCAGAAATTTGTAAAGTATCAGGTAGCTGATTAGTTTCCCGATTGACAGCACGGCGATGGAGCCCACGCTGTATCGATGCAGCATATGCGAGGCCAGCGAGCTCTGGAGTATCAGCGTTTGGAAATACAGCAGTACCACGACGCTGAACAGCTCGAAATCAGTCCGGTGTGCGGTCAGATGGAACAACGGCGCTACGATATTCCACGCCAGCGTGATCGCAATCAGCACCACCACGTTGGAAAACAGACGAACGCGCGTCACCACCCGCGTCAACCAGGCTGCGGCGGCTATGTTGCCGGCTTGCAGATATTCAGGTTGAAAGCGTTTCAGGACCGGATCAAGCCCCAGAGAGCCGATGGTGCCAATGACCGGGATGACGGAATAGAGCAGACTGAAGACACCGAGTGATTGCTCGGACAATCCGCGTACCAACACGAGGAAGCTGAGAATCGTGGCAACCTGCGATATTGCCCGAAAACCAAAGGTATGAAGAAGCGCCTTCCTCGCGCGTGCGCGGCTATAAAGCTCCATGGGCCGCGCTTACCCTATCCGTAATAGTCTTCGACCGATTCCCGTGAGCGGTTGAGAACGATACCGGCCACCTGCGACCCGGACAGAACTTCGACCACACGACCGAGTTGATCCCGGCGGGTGACGCCTTCCGCGACGACCAGGAGCACCGCGGAGAGCTTGGGCGCCACAACCAAGGCGTCGGCACTCAGAAGAAGTGGTGGCAAGTCGACCAGGATCAGAGCGTGCGGGTCGATTCTATTGATGTAGCTAAGTAATTCCGACAGCCCCGGCCCGCCAAGCAATTCTGATGAGTTCTCATAACTGCTCAAGCCACCGGCCAAAATCAGATTGTCGACGCCAATGCTGAAGAAGACATCTGCCGGCTTGACCGCTCCGCTGAGAGCTGCACCGATTCCAGTGGTGGGCGTCACGCCGAGATACCGGCATATACTGGGATTGCGAAGATCGAGATCCAATAGAAATACATTGTTCTTCTTCTCACGCGCGAACGCGAGAGAAAGATTGAGAGCTGTGAGGGTTTTGCCTTCGCCCGGGCCGGCGCTGACCATTCCCAGACTGGTCCAGCGTTCAGATCCCACGCCTCGATGCCAGATACGCGTGCGCAGGATCCGGTAGGAATCCAGCACAGAAGAGTAGGCATGACCTTTGTCATGCGACATCAGTACCCGATTCCTCTCGTATACGCTCGCGTCGATGGGCAGGCGCTCAAAGTCCAGTCGCGCTATGGCGTGCTGCGCTTCCGGATCAGCAGTCCTCCTGTGCGACACCGTCGACTCGGACGGTGGGGCCTCGCGAACGCTCTCGTGCGCCTTCTCGGCGCGCAGTCGCTTGGCCTTTTCTATCGCTTCAAGAATAGTCATGACAGTGTGCTCGATTATGTGGAGCTGGAGGTTTGAACGAGTTGATCACGGGTTTCGGCCTGAATTACCGTGAAGACGACAAAGATGGTAGCCAGCAGATAGAGGATCGAGACCGAACCCCAGATAAGTCTTTGACGACGAAGATCCGCAGGAACGAGTATTTCCGAGACAGTTCCCAAAACCGGGATCGCCCCAAATCCGACGATATCCCGAACGCCCCGAACCGTGGCATCAGCGCTCTCAGCGGCTGACACCGCCGCGGCAGCCAGCCCGCACCCCAGGACCAAGCCAAGAAGAATGACCCCCAGGCGATTGGGGGAGTACGGCGTAGTAGCCACTACAGGTGCCCGCAATAACGAAAAATGTTCGGCATGCGTGTCTGCCTCGATCACCTGACCCATCTGGGCGTTCTTCAACTTCTCCTGAACCTCCTGGAATTGCGCCTGGAGACTTGTCCGCCGGCGGTCCAGATCCGCAACTTGTCGCGCCAGGTTCGCCGAGGGATTCGAATTGGTGGTGTATTGCTGCAGCTGCTCGCGCGCCCTTGCCGTGGCCGACTGCAGTGCGGCGACCTCGGTCTTAGCCGCAGCCAGTTGACTGACCAGCCGGCGATACTCAGGGTTGTCGGCCTCAGCAGGTGTCGATCCATTCTGCTTCCCCTGCGCCTCCAGGGCCGCCAATGCGCGCTTCAGACGCTTCACATCCGGGTGATCCGGGGTGTAGCGCAACTCGGCATCGGCAAGTAACGCCTTGACCGTCGCCAGATCGGTCAAGCCGCCCTGAGTTGCTGCCAGCGCGGCATTACCCTGTCCCGGGGTCCCGGCCGAAAGTCCTTGAGTCGCCAACAGGTTGGGGCTGGTGGCACTAAGTTGAATTGTTACCAGCGACTCCTCTTCCTGCGCGGCGCGTAACTGCTTTTCCAGATCATTCAAGTCCCGTTCAGCGCGATCCCGGGAATCATCCCCCCGGCTATCGGCGGACGAGCTAGGCAGCACGCCACCGTGCTCGCTGCGCAGGTTTGCGTACTCCTCGTCGACCTGGTGCAGGTCCTGGGTCAGCGAGTTGGCCCGGTCTTCAATCAACTTCGCAGCGGCTTTGGCCGCTTCAACTCGCTCACGCTGGTGATAGGTCAGAAACAGGTCAGAAAGCCGCTGGGTAACAATGGCCGCACGGTGCGGATCCGGATTCTCGTAATGCAGTGAAAAAGCCGGGGACTTCTGCAGAACCTCGAAGGTGACCGGGTCTACCCGCTCCATTTCGGTATTGAGGATAATTTGCTGCGCCTTCTTATCAAGGCTCCAGGTCGGTTCATCCGGATACGGGTCATATTCGCCAATCAGGCCTTTCAAGGCATCCGGCGTCATCACGCGGCCCTGAATGGTTTCTATCTCTTCATCGGCGGAGCTGTTGACGGTCGCCGCAATGAACTGTTCAGGAATCGAACCCTGCACCAGCATGACGGTGGCGGTTGAGCGATATTTCGGCGGCCACGCGTAGGCCACGAAGACTGCCAGCAGCAGCACTGCTGGAATGATCGTCAATATCCATACCCGACGTCTGCGAAACAGCGACGCGTAGGACCCAAATTCGCCGGTCGTGTGATTTTCAATCATCGCCTGGTTCCAACTATTTTGCTTACTGCCACGTCTAATTCTGCCTGCCGAGGCCCTGATAGCCGAACGACACCTGGGCCATGCTGTTGTTGGCCGAGAGCCCCTGCTCCGGAGATTTCTCTTCCAGATACTGCAACCCGCCGGCGACATACCACGTCGGCGTTATCATCCATCTCAGGTCCGCACTGACGACCAGGTAATCGTAATTACCGCTGGCATAGCGGTCCGAAAGGGCAACGTTCTGGATGTAGTGCGCTGCGGTATCAAACAATGTGCGCGGCGTAATTTGGCGCTTGTACTCGACCTGGATTGCATTGGAACTGAACTTGCCACCGGCGCCGTTGGGTGTAAAGGTGCGGCCAAGCGTCAACTGAACTTGACTGATTTGCCCTTTCCAACTGGTCACATAGGTCGCGCCCACACCATTCGCCGTATCCTTCACGGCGGCCGGCGGCATGCCGTAGATGTAGTCCTGCTCGCCTACCAGCGCAAAGCTGCTGGTGAATACTTTTGACCAGTTGTAGTTATAGGTAAGCGTGATTCCGCGCCCGTCGGTCACCGAATAAACATCCTCCGACGATTCCCTCGATCCGCTGACGCCCAAGGAGAGGTCCGCTCGAGGGGTCAGCTTCCAGTCAAGAGCGCCGGTAGCGGAGTAATAATTATAGGAGACGTACTGCGAACTATTGTTTCCACCATAGCTGACGTTCTGATACAGCCCGGAAACCTGCAGGTCGACTCTCTGAGTGAGGCTGTAATCATAATTTGGAACCACGGTCAGCAGAGTACGGGTGCCGTTGACCGAGATTCGCGCGGTTTCAGGAGTCGTGGGCAGATTCGGATTGACTGGATTGAACGCGGCAGTGGGAAGTTCGGAGGCGTATAGATCGGAGTAATCCAATTTGCCGTAAATCCCGAACTGCGTGCGTTGGCCGGTATAAGCTGAGACAAAATCCAGCGAGCTTCGTACTGCACTTTCACTGAGCCTTGGATAGTCGTAATAACTAACCAGCGGTCTTAGCGTGGTATTGGATTCGGGTGTGGCAATACCCACCAGCGCGCCGGCCGTGGCCGAATACCCTGCAGAACTTTCCTTGGGTCCGCTCGTGACCATATCCCGGTTGCTATCGGCCTCTACAGATACGTCCGCCAAGGGCTGCACGTACACCTCTTGCGCCACGGCCGAACCGCTGGCGCCAGAAACGACAATCAACGCGCCGAATACACGGATTCGGTGCTGGGCCTTCGGGATCACGTGCGTCCTATGGGACCAGAACGACATCGCCACTCTCCAGCACGACGTTCTGTTCCAGATCCTTGCCGGCGCTCACTTGACCAAATCGAAACTGCAACACCCTCTGCGCGGCCTGGGAACCGCGAATCACGATGATGCTGTCCATCTTTGCGTATGGGGTGCCACCCCCGGCGAGACTGAGCGCCTGCAGCACATTGATGGCGGGGTTCATGATCAGGGCGCCGGGTTTATTGACCTGGCCAATGACGTAGGCGACATTCCCACCGACCTCGGTTATGCCAACCGTAACAACCGGCTCGGGGATGTACTTGCTGAGCTTGTTCTCGAGCTCCTGGCGTACTTCCGTTACTGTCTTCCCGGCGGCCTGTATCTGACCGGCCAGCGGGAAGGTAAATTTGCCATCCGGGGAGATGACCACCGCCGGCCTTTGCAACTCAACCTCTTTCCATACCGACACGTCCAGCTTGTCGCCGGCGTGCAGACGGTACTCTCCCGGCACCGCCTGCGCCTGGACGAGGCCCACTCCTGCCAGAAACCACAGCGGAGCGATGAGTCTCAGCGCGTTCCGAAGCCATTCAGCAAATCGCATGCAAGTCACCCTTAGCTTGTGCGGGACAGTGAGAGCTACCTGGCATCAGCATCATATTAAGCAAGTTTAAGTCCCTAAACGAGCAGCAATGCAGCCGCCGCGTCGCCGATCATGCGACGCTGATCCCAAAAACCTTATGTTAGAGGCGCGACCTCTCGTTGGCTGAGCGCTACATCCCAAATTCCGGTCGGCCACCAGGGCACTAATAGGCCTTCTCGTGCCAGATCACCTGTACCGCCGTGAGTGCCAGAATCTTGAGATCCAGTATTGGCGACCAACGCCGCAGGTACTCCAGATCAAGCTGCACGCGCGCCTGCATCTCCTCGAGCCGCACGGTCTCGCCGCGGCAGCCGCTGATCTGCGCCAGGCCCGTGATCCCCGGCAGTACCTTGTGCCGGATCATGTAGCCGCTGATTACCTTGCGGTATTCCTCGTTGTGCGCGATCGCGTGTGGACGCGGGCCGACGAGGCTCATGCGTCCCTGCAGCACGTTGATCAGCTGCGGCAACTCATCCAGTGAATGCCGGCGCAGGAATCCCCCTATAGGGGTCACGCGCTGATCGTCGCGCGTCGCTTGGGCGATGCTGGTGCCATCCTCGGTCACGGTCATTGTGCGGAACTTGTAGACGATGAATTCGTGGCCGTCGAGCCCGTAGCGGCGCTGTTTGAAGATCACAGACCCCTTGGATGAGAGGTACACCAGCAACGCAATGCACAGCAGGAACGGCGCAGTCAGCAGCAGAATTCCCGCCGACATCACGATATCGGTGAGACGCTTGATGACGCCGCGGAAACCATAGAAAGGCGTTTCGCACAGCGCCACCACCGGAATCCCGGCGATCTCGCCGGTACGCGATTGAATCAGGTCAAAAGCGAAGATGTCAGGTAGATAATAGATCGACGCCGTGGTGTCGCGCAGTTCATCGAGCAGGTCGCGCACGCGCTGCAGATGACGCATTGGCAATGAGATGAAGATTACCTGCACACCATTTGCTTTGACGTGGGCGGCGAGATCCTGCAGCCTCCCCAGCCAGCGCAAATTGGTATCGGAAAGATTCAGCCGGTCGGTGCTGCGATCGTCGAAGAATCCAGCAACCGCCATGCAGAATTCCTGATGCTTCGACAACTGCTTGGCCAGCGTCTGGCTGATTTCGTTGAAACCGACGAAAACGGCCTTGCGGGCATTCGAAGGATCGCACAGCAATCGCCACATGGTTCGATCGAGAAAAATGGCGACGGCGATGAGCAGCGGCATGGTAGCCACGGCCCAGGTCAGCACCAGGCGGCGTGAGTATCCCTGGGTGACTTTGGTCGAGTAGCCGATCGCAAGAAGTATCGCCAGCACAATTCCCCAGCGGCACGCGACCCCGAGCGCCAGCGTCAATTCGCCGGAAAATATCGGGGCGTTGGCATCGCTGCGCCGGGCCGACAGCAGCACCGTCAGCAGGGCGGCCAGTCCGGCCAGCATCTGAATGCTGCGGTCGGCGGTCATCCCGAAGGCGAGCAACCAGGCGTACAGAGATGCCACCACAACCAGGGACGGTGCAATCACCTGAAGCAGCGCAACCCCGGCGATCACGAAGCTATTCTTGACGATAACGGGTTCGGTCATCGTTAGATTATGTCGTATTGCAACATCACGAGGTGGCATAAAAATCAGGAGGTTGCATATAAATCAGCGCGCTTGGCATCGCCGAAGCGCGCATAGTGGCCGAAAGACATAAGATTAACCAGTTGGCATTAATTCTGCGTGACCAGTGTCCCTCTTGCAGAGCGCCTGAGCTGCGAACTGGTGCACAGAGCTCGGGCTAATCTTGCGTCCCCAAGGGGATTCGAACCCCTGTTACCGCCGTGAAAGGGCGATGTCCTAGGCCTCTAGACGATGGGGACGTCGATTTGACCAGTCAGATCTGGTGGAGCCAGGCGGGATCGAACCGCCGACCTCTTGCATGCCATGCAAGCGCTCTCCCAGCTGAGCTATGGCCCCAAGAGAGGGTCGCGACGCTACGCATGCCTGCCGCGACTGTCAAGATGATGTGCCGGGGAGGCACACTTTGCACTGAGCGAGGGGCTTCCCTGGACCGGGAAGGCCCCTCCCGTTGCTGCTCAGATGGTCGTGCTAACCGTGGTTGACGGGCTGCTGTCGACGCCCGCGGCATTGACCGATTCGACCTGGAAGTACCAGGTGCCCGAAGCCAGGTTGCTGACCACGTAGGTCAACATGCCGACAGTGCTTATGGTGATCTTCTGCGTCATCGAACTGGCGCTCGTGCCGTAGTAGATGTCGTAGCCGGTGAGATTGGTCAGCGCGCTGCCATCGGTATTCTCGGTCGGAGCGGACCAGGACAGCGTCACGCTATCCGCGGCAGGGCTCGAAGACGAACCCGAACTAGAGCCGCTTGAGGTGCTGCCGGTTGAAGCCGTGCTGGTTGCGCCGGAGCTCGAGCTGCTCGAGGTGGTGCCGGTTGAAGCCGTACTGGTTGCGCCGGAGCTCGAGCCGCTCGAGGTGGTGCCGGTTGAGGCCGTGCTGGCAGCGCCGGAGCTTGAGGCCGGTGCGGTAGAGGCCGGTGTGACCTGGATGGCGAAGCTCGGCAGCGCCACCGAAGAGGTGCCGTCGGTCGCAGCGATGATGATGTTCGGGTAGTTGCCGGCATCGGAAGCACTCGGCGTGCCAGAGAGCTGGCCAGTGAGTGCCGCAAAGTTGGCCCAGGCGGGCATATTCTGGATGCTGAAGACCAGCGAGGTGCCGGCCGGGCTGTGGGAAGTGGGCCGAAAGCTGTAATCAGCGTTGGCGGCCACCGACGCATCGGGGCTTCCGGAGACGCTGGGCGTGGGGCTGCTGCTGGCAGCCTCACTCGACGTACCGCTAGTTCCCGAGCCTCCGCAGCCGGCAAGGGCCCCCGCGATCATCAATATAGACAGGATTTTGGCCGATCCTAAACGCGCTTGAATAGTCATGCTGTCGCCTCGCTAACAGGTAGGTAACCGGTAGCCCCGCTATCTCGCGTCGTTGTCCGACTAGAGACCGGAGGCTTTGCGTCCCCGCCTCACGGCGGGTTTGCCCTTCATTGCGAAGCCAGTTAATCCCAACCACGCAGCAGCGAATACGTGTCCGCCGAGGCGCACACGTCGCTAAATGGCGACAGGGTTCGATTGGTGGCTGCAGCGTGCAGTCGCCGCCGCGTGGCGGTCAGAATCCGACCGGAAGGATCCGCGGTCGTTGGGGTGGAGCGATTAGACGGAGCGGTTCGTGGCCTGTGCCAGCGCGTCCACCACGCGCCCTAACTGTGGTTCGTCCAGGTCGGCGCTGAACGGCAGGCTCAACACACGGCGCGCCAGCGCCTCGCTGACGGGAAAGCTGGCGCCAGTGAAAAATGGCCGGTACACCGGCTGTTGGTGCATCGCTCGCGGGTAATGCACCGCCGTGGGGATCCCCTGCTCCTGCATGCGCCGCTGCACGACGTCGCGATCCTCGACCAGCACGGTGTACTGCGCCCAGGCGCTCGTGCGGTCATGGTGCAGGGTAAGCAGCTGTGCGCGAGCGCCGCTGGCGCGGATCTGGTCACGGTAGAGCATGCCCAGTGCCGCACGGCGCTGCAGCTCCCAGGGAAAACGCTCGAGCTTCGCGAGCAACACCGCGCATTGAATGGTGTCCATGCGCCCACCCACACCGATGCGCGTGTGATGGTAGCGAGCGCTCTGGCCATGCACCCGGATTTCCCGACAGGCCTGATCGATCACGGCATCGTTGGTAAAGAGCGCCCCGCCGTCGCCATAGCAGCCCAGCGGCTTACTGGGGAAAAAACTCGTGCAGCCGATCCTCGAGAGATTGCAGCTCTTGCGGTCACGGTAGGTGGCGCCGAAACTCTGCGCCCCATCCTCAATGACAGCGATATCGCGGTGCCGCGCAGCGATGGCGTTGATGGCGTCCATATCGGCCGGCTGGCCGTATAAGCCGACTGGAATAATTGCCCTGGTACGCTCTGTGATCGCCGCCCCGAGGCCCGCGGCATCGATATTGCCGGTGTCCGCTTCGACATCCACGAGTACCGGGGTCGCGCCGACCAGCACGATGACTTCGACCGTGGCCACGAAGGTAAAGGGCGTTGTGATGACTTCATCGCCCGGCCCTATGTCGAGCGCCATCAATGCGATCAATAGGGCTTCGGT
Organism: uncultured Gammaproteobacteria bacterium; assembly: GCA_963735775.1. Lineage (GTDB taxonomy): Bacteria > Pseudomonadota > Gammaproteobacteria > Steroidobacterales > Steroidobacteraceae > FEN-1191. The sequence goes on from CAVTMG010000003.1 coordinate 309,552, forward strand.
GCCGCTGGCCACCGTCACGCAATGGCGGGCGCCGGTGAAAGCCGCGAGCTTGCTCTCGAGCTCGGCGACTTCGGGCCCCAGGATGTACTGCCCATGTTCGAGCACACGAGCGATGCGCGCATCGATGCTGGTGCGCAAGGCGTGGTATTGCGAACGCAGATCAACGAAATCCATGCATCCCCGCGAACCTTAGCTGTAACCGTAGTAGCCCTTGAACCATTCGACAAAGTTCCGCACCCCGACTTCCACCGGCGTGTCGGGCTTGTAGCCCACGTCGGCGATGAGTTCATCGACGTTGGCGAAGGTATCCGGCACGTCACCGGGCTGCAGCGGCTTCATGATGCGCTCCGCCTTGCGACCCAGGCAGTCCTCCAGCACCTCAATGTAACGCAGCAGTTGGATTGGGCGGTTGCTGCCGATATTGTATATCCGGTAAGGCGCGCTGCTGGAGGCAGGATCTGGCTTGGCGCTGTCCCAGGCCGGATCGGGTCCCGGGGCCTGGTCTGTCACCCGCACGACCCCTTCCACGATATCCTCCACATAGGTGAAGTCGCGAGTGTGATGCCCGTGGTTGAACACCTCAATGGGCCGGCCTTCGATGATCGCCCGGGCGAACAGGAACAACGCCATATCCGGTCGGCCCCACGGACCATACACGGTAAAGAACCTCAACCCGGTGGTCGGCAGCTTGAACAGTGCCGAATAGGTATGCGCCATGAGCTCGGTGGCGCGCTTGCTCGCTGCGTACAGCGACAGCGGATGCGAGGCCGGTTCATGCACCGAGAACGGCATGCTCGTGCTGGCGCCATAGACCGAGCTGGTTGAGGCATAGACCAGGTGCTCGACCCCGTTATAGCGACAGCCCTCCAACACGTTGAGAGTTCCGACCACGTTGCTGTTGACGTAGCTGTGCGGGTCCTGCAATGAAAAGCGCACCCCGGCCTGCGCGCCCAGATGCACTACTCGCGCAAATTTCTCGCGAGCAAATAGTTCCGTCATCTGCGCCTGATCGGCAAGATCCAGGCGCACAAAACGAAAACGCGGATGCCGCTGCAGTCGCTCCAGGCGCGCAACCTTCAAAGTGACATCGTAATAGTCGTTGAGATTGTCGAGGCCGATGACCTCATCGCCGCGATCGAGAAAGCGCAATGCGGTGAATGAACCGATGAAACCGGCGGCGCCGGTAACCAGGACTTTCATGCTAGAGCCGGCCATCGACGTCTTTGATCGGAAACACGTACTTGATGTCGAACAGCACATGATTGCGCTTGCACAATTGCCGCACCGCCAGGGCTCCCATGGCCTTGAACTCCCGGTGAGCGACCGCGACGATCGCCGCGTCGTATCGACCCTGGCGCAATTTGCGTACCGGCTTGATGCCGTATTCGTGGCGCGCTTCCGCGGCATCGATCCACGGATCATGGACCTCGACGATCGCGCCGTACTTCTCGAGCTCACGTATCACGTCGACCACCTTCGAATTGCGGATATCCGGACAATTCTCCTTGAAAGTCAGGCCCAGCATCAGTATGCGCGCGCCGCTCACATGGATGCGCTTGTGGGTCATCAGCCGCACGACTTCAGATGCCACATGCAATCCCATGTTGTCGTTGAGCCGCCGGCCCGCGAGAATCATCTCCGGGTGATAGCCGATCTCGGTGGCCTTGTGTGTCAGGTAATATGGGTCGACTCCAATACAGTGCCCGCCGACCAGCCCGGGCCGGAATGGCAGAAAATTCCACTTGGTTCCGGCCGCCTGCAGCACTTCCTCGGTGTCGATACCGAGTCGCTTGAAAATCAGCGCCAGCTCGTTGATAAGCGCGATGTTGACGTCGCGCTGGGTATTCTCGATGACCTTCGCGGCCTCGGCGACGCGAATGCTGCTGGCCGCGTGCGTGCCGGCGCGCACGATCGCGCTGTAGAGCTGGTCGACGAATCGCGCCGCCGCCGGCGTGGAGCCGGAAGTGACCTTTCGGATCGTGTTCAGGCGGTGCTCCTTGTCACCGGGATTGATGCGCTCCGGGCTGTAGCCGGCAAAGAAATCGCGGTTGAACTTCAGCCCTGATACCCGCTCCAGAATCGGCACACAAATCTCTTCCGTGCAACCGGGATAGACCGTCGATTCATAGATGACGACGTCGCCCTTACTGAGTATTTCTCCGATCGCCTCACTGGCACGAATCAGCGGTGTCAGGTCGGGTCGCTTGAATTCGTCGATCGGCGTCGGTACGGTGACGATCAGGACGCCGCAAGGCTTGAGATCCTGCAGGCGCGTCGTGAACTTGAGTCGTGTGGCGGATTGAAGCTCCTCCGGCGCTCGCCTCGCGGGTTGAGTCGCGACCGGCCTTGAGTTCGCGGATTCGTCCCGGTTTGACGTCGAAGCCGATGGTGTCGAAATGCTTGCCAAACTCCACGGCCAGAGGCAGACCCACGTAGCCGAGACCCACGACCCCGATGCGACACTTACGCAAATTGAACATGCCCGACCTCAGTATCAGGAGCGACCGAACCGAATATTTGAACGCCGCGATGATAGCAGCTGGTTGGGTCGTTAACCGGCGCCGGGCATTGCATCGGCGACTTGGGTCACAAGCCTGAGGAATCAACCGTAGCTGCCCGGGGCGGCAGCACGGCGCGGGATCGCAGCTAGCCGATGGTCGCGCTCACAACGCCTGAGGGGTTGCTTTCGACGCCCGCGGCATTGACCGAGATGACCTCGAAATACCAGGTGCCCGCACTCAGGTTGCTGATCACGTAGGTCAACAGTCCGACCGTGGTGATGGCAATCTTCTGCGTCATCGAGGTCGGGCTTGCGCCGTAGTAGATATCGTAGCCGGCGAGATTGGTCAGCGCAGTGCCATCGGTATTCTCGGTTGGCGCAACCCAGGACAGGGTGACTGCCTGCGTCGTGGCGGAAGGCGCGCTGCCAGAGGACCCGGACGTGCCCGACGTGGTGCTCGCGGTATTGCTCGAAGCTAGTGCCCGAACTGGTGCCGGCAGGCTCGCTGCTCGACGTGGTGCTCGAACCCGGGCCAGCGGCCGGCGCGGTGCCGCTCGAGGGCGTAACCTTGATGGAAAAGCTTGGGAGCGCCGTTGTGCTCGTGCCATCGGTCGCAGCGATGACGATATTCGGGTAGTCACCGGCATCGGATGCGCTCGGAGTGCCCGGAGAGTTGGCCGCTGAGCGATGCGAAGCTGGCCCATGCGGGTTTGTTCGCGATACTGAATACCAGCGACGTACCGGCTGGACTTACCGATTTAGGTTTAAAACTGTAATCGGTGTTGGCCACGACCGAAGTGGCAGGAGTGCCGGAGACGCTGGGCACGGCCTCTGCCGCGCCGCTGCCGGCTGCCGCTCCTGAAAAAGCACTGCTCCCTGAACCACCACAGCCGGCGAGCGTCACCGCTACACTAACCACCGCCAAAATTCGACCCAGTCCGAAATGTGCTTTGATATTCATGTGCTCTCGCATCGCTAACAGGTTGAAGTCCTGAAGCGCTCCAGCGATTGCGTGCCGAGAGCAAAGAAGCGGACTGACGGTGGGACCGCAAAGCGAACAGGTGGCGGTCGGCCGGCAACCCCGCTATCTCATGTCCAATCGGACCGAAGACCGGAGGCTTTGCGTCCCCGCCTTACGGCGGGTTTGCCCTTACGATTCGAATCTATTTGCCGTTCGATTCCTCCCCTTCGCCTAAGCTTCGCGTGATTGGCGCCGTCAGATAGTCGCGCTGACGGTGCTTGATGGGCCGCTTTCGACACCGGAGTCGTTGACCGCTATAACCTCGAAATACCAGGTGCCCGAACTCAGGTTGTCGATGACATAGGTCAGCATTCCGACCGTACTGATGCTGACCTCCTGCGACAGCGCATTCGGATCGGTACCGTAGTGGATATCGAAGCCAGCAAGATTGGTCAGCGCGGTGCCATCAGTATTTTCAGTGGGAGCGACCCAGGAAAGCGTGACCGCGCTGGCACTGGCAGGCGCACTTGAGCTGGTGCCTGAACTGACACCTGCCGTGGAACTGGTGGAATCACCGACGCTTGAATTACTCGCTGTCCCGTCGCAGCCGGCCATAGCCGCTGTGACGATAAGGATTGCAAGAACTCGCGCCAAACCCCTGTCTGCTCTTATGCTCACTCGTAAACGCCTTCCCTTTAAGTGCGTTCCTTAAAGCGCTCCGGCGATCGGACGGTGTGCAAGCAGGGGTATGACAGCTGCGAGGCGATCAATATGGTCGCATCGCTACCGGCAACCCCGCTGTCTCACCCACCATTGGATCTGAGATCGGAGGCTTTGCGTCCCCGCCTCACGACGGGTATGCCCTTTCACCTTTCGAGACCAGTAAACACCGGTAGGTCATCGCCGACAAACTGTCGGCAACGACGTACACGTCTCTTATAGGAGACGCTGGACGTGAGAGTCAGTTGATGAGTGAGATGAAATTTCGACGACGCGGTGTATTGCGCCGATTATTGTCAAGATTCGAAACTGGAAAATGCGACCTGTTTTGCAGTGTCCGCGCCAGGGCGGCGACTGCTCGCGACATAACGACAGTGCGAAGATGAGCGCTGTCTATTGTCCCGCGGCGTACTGCACAGCCCGCTCGATGCGGCTACAAACTTTCTCGGCGCCCAGAAGCGCGACGGTGATGTCGATAGGTGGCGAAACCGCTGCGCCCGTCACTGCCACGCGCAACGGCTGGGCCACTCTGCCCAGAGCCAATCCTTGCCGCTGTGCCACGGCATTGATCACTTCGTTGATGGCAGCCGCGTTCCATTCGGTCAACGCCCTGAATGCGTCAAACAGCGCTATTAGCAACGGCGCCGATTCCGCGTTCAAATGTTTTCTCGCCGCCTTGTCGTCGAAGGCCTCGAAGTCGCGAAAGAAAAACAGGCTGTTTTGGGCCATTTCCCGCAGGGTTTTGGCTCGCTCGCGCTGTGCGTTGATGACGCCTTCGAGCAGCCGGTCATCCGTCACCGCCACACCCAGGATCGCCAGCTGCGCGCGCACGGCCGGTGCCAGCACGCTCGCGGGTGCGCGCATCAAGTGCTGCTGGTTGAGCCATAGCAATTTTTCCGGGTTGAAGGCCGAAGCGGCCCTGTTTACATCCTTGATGTCAAAGGCTGCGATCATCTCTTCGCGCGAGAATACTTCCTGGTCACCGTGCGACCAGCCCAGTCGCACCAGGTAGTTGAGCAACGCATCGGGCAGATAACCCTGCTCCTGGTACTGCAGCACGCTCACCGCGCCATGTCGCTTCGATAGCTTTGCGCCGTCGGCTCCCAGGATCATCGGCACATGCGCATAGACCGGTGGCCTCGCGCCCAGCGCCAGCAGCATATTCATTTGCCGAGGCGTGTTGTTGAGATGGTCATCGCCGCGGATCACGTGCGTAATGCCCATGTCCATATCGTCGACGACGACGCAGAAATTGTAGGTCGGAGTGCCGTCCGAGCGCGCGATGATCAGGTCATCCAACTCGGCATTGTCAAACACTACGCGGCCATGCACCTGATCGTCGACGACGACGGCCCCCTGGAGCGGATTTTTGAACCGGATCACAGGTTTGATGCCCGGCAGCGGTTCAAGCCGCTCGCGGCAGCGGCCGTCGTAGCGCGGCTTTTCCTTGCGCGCCAATTGCTGCTCGCGCAGCGCCTCAAGCTCGGCCTTCGAGCAATAGCAGCGATAGGCCTCGCCGCGCTCGAGCAACTGCGCCAGCACCTGTCGATAACGCTCGAAGCGGTGCGTCTGGTAGTACGGCCCCTCGTCGGCGTCCAGTCCGAGCCATTGCATGCCCTCGAGAATGACTCGCACTGCCTCGTCGGTGGAGCGTTCCCTGTCCGTGTCCTCGATGCGCAGAATGAACTTACCGTGATGGTGGCGCGCGTAGAGCCAGGAGAACAAGCGCCGTGCGCACCCCGCCGATGTGCAGCAGACCTGTCGGGCTGGGCGCAAAACGTGTGACGACCGTGTTCAAGGTCGCGCATCCTACCGGCGGCCGGCGCGATTCGCCATGGGCCGTTGCGTCGCGATCATCGGCCGCTTAAACTTTCGCCCCCCGAAGCAGGGGCGGTTAGCTCAGCGGTAGAGCACTGCCTTCACACGGCAGGGGTCACTGGTTCGATCCCAGTACCGCCCACCATAAATCAACCAGTTACGATCAGATCGCCTTGGGTGTGTGAAAATTCTGTGAATTTTTATTTCCATCCTCAGGGGGTTTCGTATCAGGGGTCCCCCGAATCTAATTAGCGCTCAATAGCCAGCGCCCTCTTCGTCCTGCGCGACCCACTGGATTTGCTCGATCCCCCACGGCGCTTTGCATCGCCTGCCGAGCGCCGCCTCTTCCCCGCTTTGCGGGCCAACGAGTTCGCACGCTGAAATTGCCGTCGGGCCGACGAACACTGAAGTCTCCCCGGATTTAGTCTTCGCACGTCGTCGAACGGCAGCTGTGCTCGCCAGGTACCGGTCATTCCGCGACGCTATCGGCCACAAGCGGTTCGTTGACCGGATCTTTGATTTCCCCCAAAGCCGCCGCTCGCGAGGCGCAAGAGTCCCGAACGAATCCGTGACGCCCGTGGGTTCAATTTATCGGACAGGTCGTTGGCGGCAGCGGTGTCCATTGGCCTGACATTGCCAGCAGGTCATGGTTTGCTCTGTTGAGCAGGTCCTGCAGTGACGTTTCACCGAGCGTCACGCTGCCGGGTGAAGGGCACCAGTTTACCGGATTCTGCGCGTATTGAATGTCTTGCGGCGGGACGTCCAGATACTCGACACGCTCAGATCCGCCGCCCGTGCCGAAGTCCTGGGCCGCTGTGGTACCGGCAAAAAAGACACCGAGTACATTGTAACCCGCCTCTTCGACGGTCACCGAGCAAGGGGTCCCCTCTGCGGCGGTGCACCCCTCATTGTCATTGAGATTCGCCACAGAATGATCGAACTGTGCACCACCCAAAACGGAATATCGAGGCGGAACCAGGACGGTCAAGAGCTTCATCCCGGGAACATTGATGTTTCCGGTAGCCACCGGACTCGCGGCAGTCATGCCGCCGACCTCGGTAGCCTTTGTGTTGAACCCCCAGGAGTTGACGAAGTAGGAAATGATCTCGCTTTTGGCTTCGCACGACCGTAAGTCGTCGAGAGTACCTGCGATCGCCTCGCTGCAATCCTGGTCGAACAGCTGAAGATCCGAAGGCGGTGGTGGTGCCACCACGGGATTCTGCTTCTTGAATTCAGGCAGCGCGTCACCCGCATCGGGGCTGAGGATGAGGGTCAGGCCGGAGAAGAGCACCTGATAGGCATCGGCGGTCTGATTCCACTCGTCAATGAAGACTTGGTCTGTATTCTGGTAGGCGGTATTGCCGGGAAAGGCATGCTGAATCAGCACCGACCACACGTCGTCGGCTCCCAGCCCATTGACCTGCAACTGCGTTTCGTTTGCTGTCGTGGGCAAAATGATCTCTACCGATGCACCGTTCGGACCACCCATTTCCACGGCAACCAGGGAGCGATTGTTGTTATAGCGGGCACTCAGATGGGCGAGGAAGTCCCACCATGCCAGCTTGTACAGCGGGTTCCAAGGTAGCGGAAATACAGGGTTTGGACTGTCGGCGCGTCCCTCCTCGGGGATACCGACGAACTGGAACGAGCCACAGTCGGCTGCCACGGCGCTCGGGTTCGCCGAGAAGAGACCATCGCACGGGGGGATTTTTGCCAGTAGCCAGGGTGGCGCATCAACGCCCGGCGTGATGATGAGCTGCACCGTTTTATGTGCGGCAGCTGCTTCGGCGAAAGCATCGTCCAGATAGCTCCAATCATAGCCATCGGGACCTCCAGCACAGTTGTGCGTAAAGACACAGCTTGGGTCCGAGAGCTGGATGTGGTCCCAGTGCTGACCAACCGTGAGTCCCGTAATCGCTGGGTCAGCGAGGAGCCCCGCATAAGTCTGACGCAGGTATGAGTGCAGGTCCTTGGTGCCTGCAGGAGCATCGTTGATCAAGTCCTCAATATCAAAATGTGCGTAGACGCCGAGCGGCTTGCGAGCTTCGATGGCAGGAAACGGCAAGTCGGCGGCGTGGAGGAGTTGCCCCGCTGACATCACAAGTGTTGCAGCAGCACAGGACGCAATCAGATTAACTCTTCGCATTTGTACACCCCGTCGAATTGGCGTCGCACGAGTTGCATTGTTTGAGGTCAAGTGTCCCGCAGATGACATTCTCGTTGTGCGGGATAAATCCGGTAGTTCCAATTTAAGTATAGATTGACGATAGACTATGTTCCACGTCATCTACCTGCCTGGCTTCGACAACCGCTCGCTTCAAGAAGCTCTAAACGGGCGGGGCTCCGGGAAAGTCTTCGCGCGGTTCATTGCGGACCTCGGGTTTCGAGATCGCCAGCAGTCCAGATTCGATTATCGTCTGGATCTCCGCCTATGGCGCATCGATCCGTTTTACATAACCATATAAGACGAAGAGGATCTTTCGTAGTGACCGCTATCGGCTGCCAGCATCATCTCGTGGACCGACGCGTTGGTTAGTTGCCGTGCCATGACCGGCGGCGATGGTCCAGATCACGATGCCTAGTCCGAGCAAGGCCAGCAGCGCTCCGTATAGAACCCAGTGCTTGTCGCCGACCATGAAGCCGACGCGAAATGCAAGATTGAGACCCTGCAAGACCCACACGATGCCGATCGCGATCATGACGACGCCGATGTAGCGTCTGCTTCTGAGCGTCGCGCGGCGCTTATAGGTCTCGTGAGACAATGCTCACCTCGAAGGTCGAAAGAACGATTCACACTGAGTACCGGATTCCGGCTGATGATTATCTGGGTTCAGCCAGAATATCGTCGGTTTGATTTCGGTTATATCTGAATTTCGGTGGCCCGAAAGCTGCCTATCTCGACTGGCAGCGGTGGGTGCGGATCTGCCCGATAGCGGACGCGAGCCCTTCAGCACGGATCAGCAAGGAATCGACCGCGGCGCTGAACAGAAGCGCCGCTCAAAGCGTTCAGGTGTACGGCAGACCGACCGATGAGTGTCCCTTTTCCCAGTAGCGCGAGGTACTGACAACGTATAGACTACGTTAGTACCCTGCAAAAGGAGCGTGCATCATGTCGAAAGAGGCCGTTTTCACCATGAAACTGGAACCCGAACTGCGCGAGGAGTTCATGGCCGAAGCGGAGGCGGCCCACCGTCCGGCATCCCAGGTGCTGCGCGAGCTGATGCGCGACTTCGTGCAACGGCAGCGCGACGCCAGAGAGTACGACGAATTTCTGCGCCGCAAAGTGGAAGCCGGCCGGGCATCCATGCGGGGCGGAAAGGGGGCGACGAACGAGGCGGTTGAAGCGGAATTCTCCGCCCGCCGGGCCCGCGTACCGCGTGCTCCGTGAATGTCATTTGGACACCTGAAGCGCAACTCGACCGCGCCGACATCTGGGAGCACATCGCGACCGATAACCCACACGCGGCGGCCAAGATGGACGAACTGTTCAGCAATGCGGCATCCCACCTGACTGAGCATCCCATGCTCGGCAAAGCCGGAGCCATACCCGGCACCCGCGAGTTGATTCCGCACGAAAGCTACCGCCTGGTTTACGAGATCAGTGGCGACACCGTATGGATCCTGACACTCGTCCATACCGCCCGCCGATGGCCGCCCATTCGCGGTTGAACAGATCCGTCAGACGGTTGACTTCACCCGGGCCGAAAGCGAGTTAATACGGCTCAAACTGCCGGCGGCAGGTACATCGATGGTCGGCGCGCAATTTGAAGGCGGTGTACATTTGTGCATACACTGCTGCCAGTGGATCACGAGCGGAATCCGGCCAAGGCGGCCGCGAACGTCAAGAAGCACGATGTTCGGTTTGCTGACGCTGCGCTTTCACTTGAGGATTCACTGGGCCTGTCCATCGCAGATGGTGACGCTTCGGGCGAACCACAGTTGATTTTTCTTGGCGCCGGTCCGGCTGGGCGTGTTCTGGTGACGGCGTACACGTTGCGCCGGCGATCGACACGCATCATGTCCTTCCGCAAAGCGGCTCGCGCCGAACGGCGCGCATACGAGGCAAACATATGAAGAAGGAATACGATTTCTCTAAGGCGAAGCGCGGCCCGGCCGTAGCCGCCTCGAAGAGCAAGGCCAGGATTACTATTCGTCTCGACGAAGAAGTGCTGGAATGGTTCAAGGCGCAGGTTGACGCAGCGGGCGGCGGCAACTACCAAACTCTGATCAATTCAGCCCTGGTCGATCACATCAAGCGCGAGGCGGAGCCGCTCGAAAGAACGCTTCGTCGTGTGCTTCGTGAGGAGTTGCGCAAAGCCGGCTAAATCCCGCTTTCGAGCGGGTAATGGTGAATGCCTGCTGGGCGACCAGAGTTGCCAGAGATCACGCGCTCTTGGCCATCCGACCTACGTGCGCAAGTGAAGATCATCCTCGCCCTTCACCAAACGCAGAACTCCCCAGCCTTGGCGTAGTTGAGCGAACTCGTGTCGAAGTTTCGCGTTGCCGTAGAGCACCTTACTCGACAACCGCCACGGCAGTGGATGACCTCGTGCCGGCAAAACCCTTGTGCAGACATCGGCTTCAAGCGGCCACCGTGCCGCGCCCCTTAATCTTGCACTGCGCAATTCGCCTCCATTTGGTTGGCGACTCAGATGGATTCCGGATCGGATTTCGATTGCAGTTGGGACAACACCCGCTGCGCGACTTCCGACGCGACCTGCGGTTGCGTAGTGCGTTCAGTACGGCCCCCAAGGGACGATTTCCGTGAATTATTTTCGGTTGAAAGCGCACGCAAGGTGGAACGAGCGAGCGACCGATTTGGAGAAAACTCACCCACAATAGCTCTGTCGACGAGGCGCTTGAGCAGGCCCATGGGATACCGGACTGCGCCCTGCGCGATCATCGCGCTCAGCTCATCAAGCACTGCCTGCGCATCGGCTTGCGGGCATCGGGAAATCAGCTTCCGGGCCGATGCGAGCTGGCTGCCCGTCAGGCATTGCGGAAATCGAACCTCTAATAGCCCGCCCACTACCGCAAGTTTGTCCGGGGCCGCTGTTGTTGTAGCGTTTGATATGGACTGATCAGATCTAGAACTGATCGGAGTATGCAGTATAGCGACGGGCTTGCCGTCGACGGCTGACCCACCGACGGCCGAACCATCGCCGGCAAAGCCGTCGATGGTGGTGCCCAGCGCTTTATCCGGCAATGGGGTCGGACGGAAGCAATAGTTCCAAATCCATCTGCCGTGGGAATCGCGCCACCGAGCGCGAGTCAGATATGCCGCAGCCTCAAGTTCGCGCAGGAATCGGCGCGTTTTCTCACGACCGACATGCTCGACCCTCGAGCTGAGCAAACGCGGCAATGCGCTCGAGCGAATCTCCCAGCCATCCGGTCGCGCCAACAGCCACGCGGCAAATCCCCGCGTGTCGAGCCCCAGGCGATCGTCGTTGATGAGCGCCATCGGAATCGCCTTCCAGCGCCCGGCACTGTGATCGACCCGCAAGATCGAATGCTGAGCGGTCGAACCACTCGACCTGCCAGGCCGGCTTGCAGCCGCCGGCTTCATCACAGAGCCTCTAACCGCGGCTTCATGCCGATCGCGCCCCGGCGGCCTTCGCCGTGCGCCCTATGGTGTCCGCGGTCGCCACTGGGTGATCAGTCACTCAACCTTGAGCGCCGAATCAACTCGCTGCCCAGAACGTACCGCCGCCGACCATCCTTGATGGTCTGCAGCGTGCCCCGTTTGATTTCCTGAAACGTCTTGACGTGGGAATGCCCGAGCACCGCGTGGGTCTCGGCCAGCGTGTATCGCTGGTTGGGATCAATCAGTAGCGGTCGTGGAACGCGCTTCGGCGCGGCGCGCGGCGGCTTCGTTAATTCGGTCATGTGACGCCCTCAAGTAAGTGGACGTCGTGAATAATATGCGGAATTCAGCGTGTGTAAACAATCGCGGCGGCTTGCGCGCTCGGCAGAATGATTTTCCGACTTCGCGCCACGGCGCCAGGCGTCGACTCAGTAGTCGCCGATACGCCTGAGTACGCTGAAGAATATTTTTCGATCTGCCAAGATTGTCGACGGCTCAGGACAGTTTTTCCGGATTTTCCGCAACTGAGCGCGCCAAGCGGCGGCCTTGTCGGTAACTGCAACTCACGTCAACTGCAGTTTTGCCAACCGTTCGCTCGCGGTGGTGCTGACCAAATGCCCATAGTGCTGCTGGATCATCACCAGGCTGGTACCCGTGATCTTGCTAACCTCAAGAGTTGAAAGCCCACCCATCAGAGCCTCCGTGATCCAAGAATGCCGCAGCGTGTAGAGCACCGTTCCGGTGGGCAGTTGGGCAGACTTCGCGGCCTCGCGCACCAGCTCATCCCAATCAGAGTGCTGCCATTGCTTGCCGTCATCCCGCACCAGAAGCAGGTCATCCGACTTGCGGTCCGCGGCGAGTCGACTGAACAGAGTGACCGCCGCGGGCGCGAGCAGCACGGCGCGCTGACCCGTCTTGCCTTTGACGACCAGGGTCTGCTGTCTCGCATCGAAGTGCTTGCATAGCGCATGAGTCAACTCGCCGGCGCGGCAGCCCGTCAGTGCTGCGGCTTCGACGAGATTGCGCACAGCACCCGTGCACGCATCGATCAGCCGTCGACGCTGTGCGCGATCGAGAAACAATGAGCGCCGGTTCGACACGTGTTTGTACTGCTTGACCTTGCGCAGTTCGAGCGCAATTTCCGCACCTGCCAACCCATCGTTGACCGCCAGCATCAATGCGGCGCGCAGCACGGTTGTCGTCCGGTTTACCGATCCTTTTGACAGCCCCGGCAATCTGGCTCGCCAGGCGCTGATATGGTGCGCCCGCACCTTCGCAAGCTTCATGCCGGCGATGGCATCGCGTGGGTACTTTTCGGACCCATAGACGGTCCTTTCGAACCGTTTGTCAGCATCGTTTGCCGCAGCCTCTCCCTTCACGCGTCGCCGGTCCTCGACGTAACGCCGGCAGGCCCGTTCCACCGTCACGACATCGCCGTCCTCGGTAACCCCGGTAATGCCTGAATCCATGTCTTTGAACCACGCGCGGGCCGCCTCGACCGCCTGGTCGTAGTCGAAGGTGGGGGACCACTCCGCCAAACTCTTATTGGCGTGGGTGAGTTTCAGCTTGCCGTCCGGCGTGCGCCCGTCATCCGATGCATACCGGGCTACCTAAGTTCCACGGTCTGCGGAGAGTTTCCGATACCCCAGCGCACGCCCTTTCGCCAATTTCTCGAAGTATGGCGCCGGCCGGACCTGGAGCGCCGCCCTGCCCCGTTTGGTGTCGATTCGCACGCCTCGTCGCTCTGTGAAAATTCTGTGAAAAAGAATAGCATTTACGACGGTTGAGCGTCAGTCACAAAAAACCCTTGTTTTTAGGCCTTTCAGAGACTTAGGTTTAATGTGGTTTAGCCAAAAAGGGGCATTCCCGTCCTTCACACGGCAGGGGTCACTGGTTCGAGCCCAGTACCGCCCACCATAGAATTCAAATAGTTACATATGGCTTGCCGGGCGCGGGTCTAGCGACCACCGCTCTGCGCCGACTGGAATATCTGCCCAGCCGCGAGTCGCACCAGCAGCCTTGAACCGGCGTCTGTCAGGTGGGCGTCATCCCACGCCAGCGGTGTCGGCCGTCGTTGGTCGGTCGACAGCAGGCAACCACGCAAATCGCACAGGAGGTCGAGCGGTGAGACGAAGTCGACCATTGCCGCCAGTGCCGACTGCCTAACAACGGTATCTACGCGCTCGATGTCGGGCTCGAGGAACATCCGCGTGCGATCTGGAAGCTGGTGGGATCTCTTCCAGAGTTCGATGGAAACATGAGGTTGTATAATCTGCCAAACCGGAAGGTCACCGAAAACAATGACGGCATGTGCTCCGCTGGAACGCAGCTCGGTCCATGTCGTCCGCAGCAGGCTCGGATCGAGAATTCCATGGCCGAGGGGCTGAGTGTAGAACCACCAGTCGCCCTCAACTATGACTGCTTGTGGACGCAGGTTGCGAATCGCGCCGATGATCGCATCATTAAAAGATCTGCAATCCGGCTGAGCTGGAACGTCCATACCGAGCACCGGCGGGCAGCCACCCTTGGTAAACTCGGCAATACGAAAACTGCCAGTGAGCCGTGCGCGTTCGAGCAAGCCAGGGTATAGAGACGCAGCGTGCGAATCGCCCCAAAGCACGATAAGTGGCCTACTGTCATAAGCGCCACCAAAACACTCGGGCGAAAGCTCGCGGAAGCCTTGCCCCCGGCTCAGTAAACAATGACCCATGCGGTATTCCATTTCGTAGCGCTGCCGCTGCAGGTCGTATTGAAAGGTGGCTAGCGGGCGAAGCGCTTCAGGGAAGCGGTACGCGCCACCATCGGAAACGACCACGAGTAGCCCGAGCGCGCCGATGGCGGCCATGGAGCTGGCGAGAATCGCTGGTCTGACTGCGCGCAAGCGACCGAAGCGAATCGGACGTTCGACAAACTCATACGTCAGGTACGCAAGCAGCACGCTGACCGCAATCGCCACAAGACGTTGGAGGTGATCGACCTCCAGTCCGCTGTTTGCGACTCGCATCATCGTCAGAATCGGGAAGTGCCACAGATAGAGCGGGTAGCTGATTAGGCCCACAAAGACCACAGCAGAATTTGAGAGAATTGCACGCATTGATCCACGAACGCCGCGCGAGGATCAGCGACATAGCGGCTGCCGTGGGCATTGTGGCCCACCACCCCGGGAATGCACGATGACTGTCGATCTTCCAAAGGGACAGTGTCAGCAGCACGACACCGGCAATACTGAGAGCCTCAGCCAACCAAGGAGCAGGCGGTGGTAGCCCGGTGGCCCCATCCCCCGCAACCATCAGGCGCGCAGGCATCGAGTGCGGATGGAAGACGGCCACGCAGGCTAGGGCTCCTCCGGACAGCAGTTCCCAGAACCGTGTAAACGCCATATAAAATGCGGCATCTGGGTGGAGACGCGTCAACGCGACATTCAAGGCGAAGGATGCCAAAGCAATGAGCGTGAGCAGCGGCAGCATTTGTCGCCGCGACCGATACAGAAGCACAACGATCAACGGCCAAATAATGTAGAACTGCTCTTCGACCCCAAGCGACCAGAGATGCAGAAGAGGCTTCAGGTCCCAGGAATTGTCAAAATAGCCGGCCTCGCGCCAAAAAAGTATGTTCGCCGCAAATCCAGCGCCTGCGACCGTCTGTTTTCCAAGCTGCTTGAACTGGTCCGGGAGAAGAATGAACCAACCACACACCAAAGTGGCCGCGAGAACCACGCCAAGAGCGGGAAAAATGCGGCGAATGCGTCGTGCGTAGAAATCAAGGTAGCTAAAACTGCCACGACACAGCGCAGCGAATATCAATCCGGATATGAGATACCCGGAAATCACGAAGAATATGTCGACACCGACAAATCCGCCCGGCAAGCTGCGGGCGAAGGCGTGAAAGATAACCACGCCGATGACCGCGATCGCTCGCAGTCCGTCGACATCGGGGCGGTAGTGCAAACCCGCCGCCGGCCCCTGGTGTGCAGCGCGGATTGCGCCGTGATCGCGTGGTCTGGCTGCCTTCTCTACTTTTTCGAG
Source organism: uncultured Gammaproteobacteria bacterium (assembly GCA_963735775.1). Taxonomy (GTDB): domain Bacteria; phylum Pseudomonadota; class Gammaproteobacteria; order Steroidobacterales; family Steroidobacteraceae; genus FEN-1191. The sequence continues at coordinate 325,160 of CAVTMG010000003.1, forward strand.
AGAGTCTTCCGTCCGAGCGCTCCGAACCCCCGCCCGCTACGCGCGTGAACGGAGACGATACGCCGCCGCATCGCCGTTTGCATGCCACGCCGCGCTTTGAGACCGCACCGGCCTGAACGCCCCACGTTCAACTCCGACGTCTGCGTACAGTGCGGCTCAACAAAATCAGTAGCTTACGCAGTCTTTCGCAGTCGCGATTCAACCGCCGAGAGAAGCTCAGTATTTGCAGGCCGCAGAGTCCAGACGATGAAAGCGCCGACTTGCGCCCGCAACTCACAGGCGCAGGATCGGCCCTTCGCGAGATGTCACGAAAGGGACGCGACCCAGCACGACGAGGGTCAGTTCGTGCAGCCGTTGACGTATTTGGACGGGCACGCGGTATTGATCCTGTAGCCCACGTTCCCCAGCGCCGACAAAATACCGCTCCAGTCCTGAGTGCTGGTCCCGTTAGTCCCCAGATCGACCCATATAAAATGAGTCACTCCCAGGCTGCTGTAGCCATAGGATTCGGTGCCAGCGGACGTCTGATTCAGCCAGGTGTAAGCGTTGGCCTGCACTTGGAACGCCAAGGGAACCGCTCCCTTATATAGCGTATCGCCATAGCCACTACCCTCGCCGCGGATGACAGCCTCGCCGCTTGTCTCGTTACCGCCAACTCCACTCAATGGCGTCAACACCCCGTAAGGAGCAAGGTAAATGACATCGGGACCGCCAAATCCCCAACCGGCGTTGGCAGCGATGGCCGCGTACTGTGTAGACAGGGCAGGAAGCGGGTCACCGGGAACACCCCAGTTGTCGTCGAAGATCTTGTTGGTCGTGGGCCATGACGTAGACATGAACGCGGCCATATTCTGATACTGGTCGTCCCATGCCGAGGAGGAATAATCCGCCGGAAGGCTGCTCGTTAGAGGCACCCCGGTCTCGGACACCGGAATTATCGCCTCGACGTTTGGATTCGAGTCATATTTGGCTCCAAGGTAATTGAGCAGCGCTATATATCGCGTCATGACCGCCGGGCGCCATAGCGACAGGTCATAGCCCCCGCCATTGTCCGATTGGGCAATCACATCCGAACCATTGCCGCTGATGCCGTCGATGAGGAAATCCGGGACAACCGAACCACTATTATTCGCCGCACCATAGGGAGCTCCTTGTGGAGCAGGCGGGATCGGCGCGGCAGTCCATGTCTCGGTCATGACGAGAATAATCAACCGATAGGTCACGCCGTCCGCGGCGGACAATTGCGCAAGCTGCGCCAGATCGTTATCGATTAGCGATGTGTTGTAACTCGTACTTCCCTGATCAAACGGCCCCGGCGAGGGGGGCTCCAGATAGAACCAGGAGTAATTTCCAACCCAACCGGCGAAACCCGGTTTGCCGGTAGCCGGATTTATCGCCGTACGCATGTCATTCATCGGACCGAGCCAGATGCTTGGCTGGTTCGTTGGCGTGACTGGGTTGTTCGCCAACGACATGACGTAGTGGCCTGGATGCCATTTCATCGCGGAACTTGGCGGCTGGGAGCTGGTCACCGGAGCGGCTCCGGCGACCGTCAAGATAACAGCCCTGCTGGTCACACTGGCAACCGCGTCAGTTACCACAACGGTAAACACGGCGCCATAGTCCGCCAACGTTACGGCCGCAATGCTATAAGCCGAGTCGGTCGCACCCGCTATGTCCGCGCCGTTGCGCTGCCACTGATAGGTGATCGGACCCGTTCCAGTGGCGACTACTGAGAATGAGGCGGATTGACCATCATTAACCGAAGCGGTCCGCGGCTGAATGGCGATGCTCGGACCACCCACCGGCAGATCAGTGCCGCCGCTGTCACTGCTGCTTGTGGTCGCACTGATGCTTGCACCACCGCTGCCGCTGCCGCCACAGGCAGTCAGGAGCGCCGCGCTAGCCAATACGGCTAATCCCGACGCGACAATCGTTTTCACATTGAAGCGCAGCATTGCTAAATGCTGTTTGCCGCGCTGTCGAAATACGTTCTCACAAGCCCCCCATCGCGATTTTGAAATCGTCATACTCTGTCGCAATTCGAATGCGACTGGAGCTCATATAGCGCAATCGTCGGCGGTGCCAACACCGTCAAGGCTGATCGGCCGTCAGCGTGTTCTGAACCCCATCTGATACTTGGACAAACCCGTGCCTGACCGCGGGTTCGACTCATTGCTTTGGTAGTCGACTCAAGACAATTGCGCTTGCTTGCGCGCGAGGTGCAGTTACCTGAACCGCCTTGCAACCGGCTTCGGCGAACCCTGGGGGCAGCCGCATTTCATTGCATCAGGGCTGCAGCTTCCATCCCGGCGCTGCTCCCTGCCCTCGTTCATGTCGCGGTCGTTGGATAAATCTGCGGCGCAGCATAAAAATCCACGACCGTCTGTAGCATAGCCTGACGCCGCGTACGTTGTCGAACTCAGACGGGGGCGAGCAGATAGCGCGATTCGAAGATCTCGCGCGGTACCGGCTTGCTGAGCAAAAAACCCTGCATTTCATCACAGCCCCGGGCGCGAAGCATATCCTCCTGCTCCGCGGTTTCCACGCCTTCCGCAACCACCTTGAGCTTGAGCGAATGCGCCAGATTGATGATGGTCGATACCAGCAACAGCCCCTGCTGTCCGTCGTCCATATTGTTCACGAATGAGCGATCGATTTTCAAAGTGTCGACCGGCAACTTGGCCAGATAGCTCAACGAAGAGAACCCGGTACCAAAATCGTCGATAGCTATGCTTATGCCCATGGCACGGATGGCCTCCAGGCTGGCGGTGCTGTGCTTGACGTCCTCCATGATCAGGCTTTCGGTGAGTTCCAGCTCCACTCCGGCCGCCGCATGCGCATTGACTTCCATGGCCTGCCCAAGTTCCTCGATGAACGCCCGGCTGCGCAACTGCAGCGCTGAGACGTTGACCGCGATGCGCACCGCGTCCAGTCCCGCAGTCCGCCAGCCCAAATAGTCCTCGATGGCTTTGTGCAGAGCCCAACGCCCAACTTCATGGATCAGGCCGGTCTCTTCAAGAATGGGAATAAACTGTCCCGGCAGCATCAGTCCCGTGCGCGGGTGAATCCAGCGGATCAACGCCTCGGCGCCGGTAAGCTTGCCGTTCAGGAGACTCACCTTGGGCTGGTAGTAGAGTACGAATTCCTCTCGCGCGATCGCTTCACGAAGCTGATTCTCAAGATTGAGCCTGCCCACTATCGTCGCCGTCATTTTCTGTGCGTAGAACAGGTATCGGTCACCGGCCACCTTGGCCTTTCTAAGGGCGGCTTCCGCATTCTTGAACAGTGTATCGGCATCGGCGCCGTCATCTGGAAACAATGCCACGCCGATCTTGGCGGCGAGATGAAACACGACGCCATCGAGGCTGAACGGGTGCTGCTGAAACGCTTCCATCGACTGCTCGATGAGGCGGCCCAGGTCGCTTTCGTTTTTCAGGTCGGGAAACACCACCGCGAAATGATCGGCCCCGACTCGCGCGAGCAGATTGGCATCTCCCAGGTTCAGCGACAGCCAGTCGGCCACCTGCCGCAACAATTGATCGCCGACCGACCGGCCGAGGCTTACATTGATGTTCTTGAACCGCTCCAGATCGATGATCCCCACTGCAATCTTGTAACCACCGCTGATGGCGCCGCGCACGGTCTGCGCCACCCGTTCCAGAAACAGGCTGCGATTGGCCAGGCCGGTAAGCTCATCGTAATAGGCCAGGTATTGCAGCCGCTCCTGCTTCTCCACGTGGTCGAGCGCGAAGGAAATATTTCCGGCCAGCTCCAGGAGCAGCCGCGTCTCCTCGTCGTCGAAGGCGTTGGACTCGGCGGCGTGCAAGGTGAGCACTGCCGCCGGCCGCCCCGACACCATCAATGGAAAACACCCTATCGATTTGTCCCCGCGGCCCAGCAGCAGCTCGCGCAGGGGTACGAGCGACGGGTCGCTCGCGATATGGTTGCAAACCACCGGCTTCAGCAACCGCAACGCGCGGCAGGCTGGCCACTGACTATCAGTCGTGGCATCGCGCGCCGTGAATTTGATCCGCTGGACGAAGTCTTCTCCGTCACCGTGCCAGGCGACGACCGTGCCCTCCAGGGTTCGCGGCTCGACTACACCGATCCAGGCCATGCGGAATGCGCCTGCCTCGACTGCAATCCGGCACGCTCCTTCGAACAATTGCTGGCGATCCCGTTCCCGGACGATCAGGGCATTGATCTGGCTGAGTACCGCATGAACCCGGTTCAGACGCTTGATCTTGAACTCGGCTTGTTTGCGCGCGGTAATGTCCGAGGCGACGCCCGCCGTCCGGTACGGGAGCCCTTCGTCGTTCAGAATCGGAAATCCACGTGTGTGTATCCAGCGCAATTCGCCATCGGCGCGCAGGATGCGCAATTCGAAGTCGAACCCGGTGAACTGCCCTTCGAGGAATAGCGCCCGCGCGCGCTCGACATCATCGGGATGAATTGACTCCGGCCAGGATGCCGGATCCTCGTACAAGCTTTGACATGTGCGGCCCCAGATTTTCTCGTAGGCCGGGCTGATGTAATAAATGTGCGTGCTGTCGATATTGCGCAAAAAAAACGCTTCCTGAATGTTGTCTGCCATCTGGCGGAAGCGCGATTCACTGACGCGCAGGTTTTGCTCGGTGCGTCGCTCTGCCGTGACGTCTACGTGCATGACAACGGCCCCGCTAGCCTTGTCCTCCGACAGCGGCGATACGGTGAGCAGGAACCAGCGCTGTTCGGTCAGTGAAGCGTACGGATATTCCACCGAAAAACTTTTTAGCTCGCCGCTAAGCACCGAACGAATCCCGGCGGCAATCTGGTGCGCCTCGGATTGCTCGATACCGAGCGTGCCGTCGCAAACCTCGATGTAGTTGCTACCGATCCCACAACCGAGGCCCTGGATCGCGTGTGGACCGGAAAACTGCCGCCAGGCGTGGTTCACCGAAACGATGCGCCCCTGGGCATCTAGCAACGCAATATGAGCGGGCAACGCGTCAAGGATGGCCGCCTGCTTGACCGCCTCACTTTCGCGCAACTGCACCTGCGCGAGCCGCAACAGCGTGGTGCGGCCCGCCTGATTTGCGACCGTATCGACCTCGCCCTTGGTCAACTCTTCGAGTCGCTGCTCGGCCTTGTGCAAAGACTCGATCAGCGACGCAATTTCCGCATCTGCCGCGCGCGATTCCAGGCCTGCCCCGCTCATGCGCTGGCCGCCTCGAGACCCAGCGCCTGCAGCGTCACCTGTGTCTGACTCAACGTTCCGATCACCCGCAGCATTGGGGCCGGCCCGAGCCGGACCAGGGTCGGCGTCAGGAATACTTTGTCGGCCAGGGCTCGCTCCGGCCGGCGAAACACGTCGACTATTTCGATCTCGTGCCGATGGGGCAAATAGGTGCGGCACAGCGCCGTGAGGTTCGCCATCGCCAGTGTGGAATTGGGCGTGTGATCGGCGACGTAGAGCCGAAACTTGAACAGAACGCGTCTACGTTTACTCATGCGTCTTATTACTTGCGCCGTGGAGTGGCGGCATCGGCCCCGCGCAGCTCCTCCAACCGGGTAAGGCCTCGCGACAATTCGCCTTTACGACTTTCGGTCGCGCGAGCCAGCATGGCCTTCTCGACCTGCTTGGCCTCCAGCTCCACCTGAAGCGACTTCACCCGCACTTCGAGTTCGGCCGCTTCGGCATCGAATCTGACCCGTTTGAGCCTGCCCGCCATTTCGTTGACTTCATTGGCGGCGCCGTCGGCCCGTTCTTTTTCCCAACGCAGCGTGCCCATCAATACCTCGCCGCCCGCCGTATAGGCGTCGGTCAATGTCACCCCGGCGTCGCTGAGGCTCAGCTCGCGTACCTGATTGGAGTGCGCACTGCCGCGGGACTTGATGATGGACAAGCCACGATTGCGTTCCCCGGCCTGCACCAGGTAATTGAGGTGGATCCAGGTGTCGGCGATCTTCGAGATCTGCAGCTGCGAACCGCCCTCGGTAGAAACCTCGTCGATCAGGCTGGTGCAGACCAGCGTAGTGCCCTCGGCCTTGGACCAGTCGAGCAGCCGTTCCACCACGCTGTAGGCGGTCAACTCATTGCCTGATCTAAATAAGGTGGAGATCGGGTCGATTACCATGCATCGGGCCCGATGTTCCTGAGCCAGCGTCTTGATGCGCGCCAGGAATTTTTCGGCGCTACCGGTAATCGTGCGCGCTGAGATTACGCTCAGGCAGCCGTTTTTGACGTAGCGTTCCAGCCGGATCCCAACCGATGTCAGGTTGCGAATAACCTCGGTGCCATCGGAAGTGAAACTGACAAACAGGGTACGCTCGCGGCGGCGGCAGGCCGATTGCGCGAATGCGCCACCCAGGGTGGTCTTGGCGGTACCAGAGAAACCGCTGATCAGCACATTTGCCCCCCGGTAGTAGCCGCCGCCGAGCATGGTATCGAGCCGCTCGACACCGCTGGAGACACGCTCGCTGGTCACCGTGACGTCTACGCGACCCCGAGCGCGTGCGCCGGCGACCTCCAAACCGCTACGGCCAATCACGAACGGGGATTCATTTTCCTCGAAGCTCGAGCCGCGGTACTTCAGTACGCGCAGATCGCGTTGCGTGACGCCTTGCACCACCCCGTGACTGAGAATCACCGCGCAGTCCACCATGAACTGCATGAAGCCGAACCGCTGCTGACCGCTCGAACCGTCTTCAGCGCCATCATCCTTGGAAGTGATGATGGCGGTGAGCTCGCGCGCCAACAGCCACTCGTGTATGCGGTAGATCTCGCGTCTTTTGGCTATCGGATCCGGCAGCAGCGCCAAGACAACATCCAGGGCGTCCAACACGACGCGGCGCGCGCGCAATTGTCTGGTGCGAACTTCAAGGGCCGCCAGCAAGCCGCCCAGATCAAAGTCGCCAGAGCGGATCATGTCCGGCGTCGGCTGCGCGTCCAGCACGGATAATTTCTTGCGCTGCAGTTTCGCGAAACTCCAGCCAAATTGCGCAGCGTTGGTGATGATGCGCTTGGAACTCTCCTCGAAGGCCACAAATACCCCCGGTTCGTCGCAGTCCTTGGCGCCATGTACCAGGAACTGCAATGCGAACACCGTCTTGCCCGAACCGGGTCCCCCGACCAGCAGTGTGGTGCGCCCGCGCGGCAATCCGCCGCCAGTGATTTCATCGAATCCGGTAATACCGGTCGGCGCTTTGGTGGTCTTCAGGCGCACGTGACGGGCGGATTTCATGGGGTATCCTCAGGCAGGCACAACGCCCGCCGCTATAGCTCAGCACATTGGCCGCGGCAGCTCTGTACGGTGATGAACATAAGCGGGGTCAGTCGGCATCCAGCAGGAGACGCAATGCGGCGGCTTCGCGCGGAAACACCCCGCGGCAGGCCTGGAAGGTGTCCTGCAACTCCTGCAGGCCTTGCGCTGAACGTGGCTCGGCCCGGAATCGGGCCAATTGTTCCGCAGCCAGCTGCGCGGCGTGACGCTCGCTCTCGGAACGCAGGCGAAAGGCGGCGGCTCGCACACTGGGCAAAGGCTTGACCAGATGGTTTACGTCCACACGACTGACGATCAGCGCCAGAGCAAGCAAACTGCGCTCACGGGCGGCGCGCCCACGAGCAGCATCCAGCGCCAGCACGGCTTGTCGAGTCTTCTGCTCGATGAAAAGCTTGGTGGCGTCCATGGCCGACCATAGCAAGCTGAACCGGCGGTTGCGCGGACCTGCGTCAACTAAGAGGATTCGGTGGCTTTCGCGGACTGCTCCCACTCGCGCCCGCCCTCGACCCATTTCTGCAATTCGGCGCGCCGATCGAGAGATATAGCCGGGGCAATCTCCTCGGGCTGGCCCGCGGGCCGCGTCAACCATTCGCCGATTTCCTGCCAGATGCGAGCAAGGCCCGCGGCCCCCGAATAGTCACACTCTGGACGGCCTGAGCCGTGGCCGGCGCCATGTGTTCCCACCCATCCCATGCCCATCAATAATGGAGCTTTATCGCCTCCCACCCAGATGATTCGGAAAGCATCGTCCTCATTAACGTACAAAAGTACCGCGCGCACCCGCTTTTCCGGCCAGCGCTGCTCGAGCAACCACAGCGATTCGAGCACCGCCTCGGCGTTCGGCAGCGACAGACAACGCATCATGAGACGCGACTCGATATTGACCGTGAATATCTCATAACCGGCCGCCGCGAATTCCGCCGGTGGCGCAAAGCAGCCTGCCGCCAACTGCGTCTCGGCCATCTCCTTCGATCCGACCGGCACCCCAAGGCGCTCTATTAATACTGATTCGTACGCCGACACACGGCAGTAGTAGTCGGGTCCAACGCTCCATTTGCCTTGGCCCAAGTAGCCGGCCAGGGCGAGCGAGCGAGTATCGACGTGCAGCGCGCCATCCACCCGGTCATCGTCGATGACTGAAACCTCACTGGACTTGCCGGTCAGCCATTTGGTATCGAGCGGGCGCAGCGGCTCGCCCAAGGCGAGGCGCCGCGCCGCCTCGAGAGCGGCGGGCTTGATCGCGCCTGAGCGCATGGCATAGCACCAGCGCGTGGCCGAATTCTTATCGGAGAATTCCAGGTGTCCGGCGAGTGGCCCATCGCCCTCGGCCTGTCTCAACAGTAACAGCTCCGGCAGCGTCAGCAAACGTAGCTCTTCGCTGGCCGCATTGGTTGCGATCGGCTCGGCACCGGATCTGCCCTTGAGACGATGCTGCAACTCATCGAATCGGTGTGCACCGCACAGTCGCGCGATGATCTGCAGCACTGCGGCACGGGGCAGGCAGACACCGGCCTCCTCGAGCGCATTGTTCAGTTGAATGGCAACAAGCTTCGCATCATCGAGCGATTCAAGCGCGCGTCCTATAAGCGTCGAGCGAGACACTCACGACCACGTGACGAGTAGGTACATGCGCTTATTGTAGGCCGGTTTGAGCAGTCGCAGTGTCGCCGGCATGGGTTTCGGGCGCGGCGAAAACGCATACTCAATGGTCTCGTCCAGGGACTCAAGCTCATAGCGCAGCGCCACACGCCGGTTGTTGGCCCAGGGCGCGACCTCACGGAAAAAGTGCTTGCCAATGACTTGCTCATGCGGCAAACCGGAATAGCGCGCTTCAATTGCGTTGTAGCGCAGCACCTCGAACTGATGATTCATCTCGACCACGCCGAACGGCAACGAATCGAGGTCAGCGTCGGACATGAAGCTCAATCGCGCGGCGATTTGCGGCGCATCGAATGATGGTAGCTCCGCGGCCATGAGGTGCTCAGATGCCCCTGTTGGGACCTGAAATCGTGAACTCTAGCGTTCCCTTTTTCTGTTCGCTATCGCACTTAGCATCCTGTGCCGCTATGTGCGCTGACGAACAGACTATCAACGACTTGGCGGCGATAGTTGCCGCGCCTGTTCTGGACAGGTCCCGATGATCGTGAAGACAGCTCAGTGTTACACCAATTTCTCGCGACCAACCGCCACCAATTGATTGAGCGGTGCCGGCTGAAAGCCGCCCACAGGTCCACGCGGCCGGCGAGCGAACTTGAGCTCTCCTACGGCATTCCGCTTTTCCTCGATCAGATCATCAAGACCCTGCTGGTGGAACAATCCCCGGAGCCCATGCGAAGCCGCAAGGTATCCGGAGTGTCGGGCGGCGGCGAGCAGTCTCTGTCCGAGATCGGCGCAACGGCGCGCCAGCACGGGCACGAGTTGTTGCAGCGCGGCTATACCGTCGACCTGGTAGTCCACGATTACGGCGACTTGTGCCAGGCGATCACCGATCTGGCGGTCGATGAAAACGCTCTCATCGAGGTGGACGAGTTCCGGACGCTCAATCGCTGCCTGGACAATGCCATCGCCGACTCGGTCACCGAATTCGCCTACGAGCGCGAGCAGTTAGGCGCCGATCGCGGCGCCGAGGCGTTCCACGAACGCATGGGTGTATTCGCGCATGAGGTGCGCAACCTGATTTCCACCGCCAGACACGCGATGACCGCCATCAAATCCGGTCAGGTGGGCCTGATTGGACCGACCGGCGAGGTACTGAACCGCTGCCTGAGCGCTCTGGGTGCCCTGGTCGAGCGCTCACTGGAGGATGTTCGCATGGGGGGCCCGGTGCCCGCCCGGGCGCAGCTGATCAGTTTGAGCGATTTCATTGCCGATGTGCAGCTGTCGGCGCGGCTGGAAGCGCGTGCTCGCGAATGCGTCTTCACGGTTTCCGCCGTGGACCCGCGCCTGGCGGTGGATGCGGATCGCGACCTGCTGTTCTCGGCTCTGACGAACCTGTTGCAGAACGCATTCAAATTCACGGCGCACCGTACCGAAGTGGCCTTGAACGTGTATGCAGTCGCCGACCGCATCCGTCTCGATGTCGAGGACAACTGTGGCGGTTGGCCAAAAGGCGCGGCTGAACGCATCTTCCAGCCATTCGAGCAAAGTGGCGAGGACCGGTCGGGTCTGGGATTGGGGCTGTCCATCTCCCGGCGCAGTGTCGAGGCGAACCACGGCTTGTTGAGCGCGCGCAACGTGCCCGGGACGGGATGCGTTTTTTCGATCGAGCTGCCGCGGCACGTGCTGGCGGAAAAATTCTTCAGGCTTTAGCTATGTTGTGTACCGTACAGATGGGAACCGCGTAGTGCGTTTATTTTCCAGCTCCTGAGTCCGTGTCTTCTTAATGAGGCGTCGCTTACCACACTCGAGCGAGCGCCCGGCCGGATTCTGCATGGGCTCGTTGGGCTGGTAGGCCAACGAGCCCTTTTTTATGGCTGCCCGCCCAGGCGCGGCAGCAGCAACCTGTCCGACTCCGCTCTTACCACCGCGTAACACTCGCAAGTTCGCGCTTCCAGGCGCGCGCGATCGAGCACCACTATGCGGCCGCGGCTGTACTGCACCAGTCCCGCTTCCTGCAGCCGGCCCGCGGCTTCGACTACCCCTTCCCGGCGCACCCCCAGCATGTTGGCGATCAATTCCTGGGTCATGACCAGTTCGTTCGAAGACAGGCGGTCGAGGCTCAACAGCAGCCAGCGGCACAATTGCTGGTCCAGAGAATGACGGCGATTGCAGACCGCCGTCTGCGCCATCTGCGTCAGCAACGCCTGTGTATAGCGCAGCAGCAGTTGCTGCATGGCCCCGCCGCGCGCGAATTCCGCCTTCAATTGCCCGGCCTCCAGACGGTACGCATGACCGGCGCTCTGCACCACCGCTCTGCTTGGCGTGGTCTCACCGCCCATGAACAGCGACACGCCTACCACGCCATCATTGCCGACCACGGCAATTTCGGCGGAGGCGCCATCGGCCATGACGTACAGCAGGGAGACGATCGAATCCACTGGAAAATAGCCATGATTCAGGGGAACGCCGGATTCATACAGCGCCGTGCCCAACGGCAGCGAAACCAGCGTCAGATAGGGCTGTAAGCGTTCAAATTCAGGCTTCGGAATAGCGGCAAGTAGATGGTTGTGTTGGGGAGTCACTCGCGAGCCTACGAGCCAAAGACGGCCCTCCGGAACGATCCCGATCGAGCGTCATTGTCGTGCCCGGCAGGATTTGGGCAACTGTCAAAGTTTACAGCTTGACGGCTACTCCAACGGTTCCACTCGTACCGCCGTACCATATGCGAGCACCTCGGTAATTCCCCCGCCGAGGTCGGTGGCATCGAAGCGCACGCCGATGATGGCATGGCCCCCTACTTCTCTGGCGTGCTCCAGCATCAACTCGTAGGCATCATCGCGCGCACGCTCGCACAACTGCGTGTACAGGCTGATGTTGCCGCCGAGCAGGCTCTGCAGTCCGGCGCCGATGGAGCCCAGGACGCTGCGCGAGCGCACGACGATGCCGCGAACCACGCCGCAGTTCTGCACCACTCGATGACCCGGCAATTCAAAGGCGGTGGTGATCTTGTCGCTAAAGATGGCCATTGCTGCCCCTATGCTGCGCGTCGCAACTGCTGTCGACAAGTCGCGGCCGACGGCCGACCATGTGGCAACTCCAAGCCACCAGGGTATTCGTCCATGAGTCACCGCTACTGCCGCACGCTGCTGGTCCTCGCCATGGCCACGCTCGCGGCCTGCGCAAGCACCGCCCGGCCGCACGGCGCCCGCGCCCCAAGCAAAACCGAGACCGCCGCACGCGATCAGGTCATCGCCAGCGAACGCGCCTTTGCCAAGACCATGGCGGATCGTGACTTCAAGGCTTTCACGAGCTTTATCTCGGGCGAAGCGATCTTTTTCAGCGGTAGCGCGGTCGAACACGGCTCCGGGGCCATCGCCGCGGCGTGGAGGCCGTACTTCAACGGCCCGACGGCGCCCTTCTCCTGGGTACCGGATAATGTCCAGGTGCTGCCCTCAGGCAAGCTGGCGCTGAGCACCGGACCGGTCTATATCCAGGGCAAGGAGGTCGGCCGCTTCAATTCCATCTGGCGGCTGGAGTCAGCCAACACCTGGCGCATCGTATTCGACAAGGGTGAGGCAGTTTGCGGCCCCAAGACATGATGCCTACCGCCGCGGGCGCCGCAGCCGCCGCTTGATGGCGTCGAACAGCTCGTCGAGTTCCTCGATACGCAGCAGCGCGCCGCAACCGATAAAGACCAGCGCGCCAACGAGCACCGTCGCCAGCAATGCGCTTGTTTTGCTCAGGAGCCCCTGGGTCGCCCAGTCGGCCAGGGGCCAGTGCGAGGCAGCGGCGCATACCGCCACCAGCGGCAGCGAGGCCAGTGCGATTTTGCCCAGCATGGTCAGCATGCGCCGCGACTCCAGCCGGCGCAGGTGGTGGTGCATGAGAGCGTACAGCACCAGGAAATTGCAGGTCGCGACACAACCGGTGGAGAACGCCAGCCCGCGGTGGCCCCAGCCCAGCTGGAAGGTAAAGATCCAGTTGAACAATAGATTCAGCGCCACGGCCATGAAGCTCACGAACATTGGGGTCTTGCGCTGATCCAGCGCATAGAACGCGCTCACCAGCACCTTGAGCGCGGCGTAGCCGGACAGGCCGATGGCATAGAAACGCAGTGCGCCGGCGGCCTCCGATGCCTCGTGAGGGCCGAATTTGCCGTGCTGGTAAAGCACCGAGATGATGGGTTCGGCCAGCATCATGAGTCCGATTGTGGACGGTATCGTCAGCAGAAATGCCAGCCGCATGCCGCGCGCGAGCTCGGATCGAAACGCCCCCATCTGCCCGGCCACCATCAACCGCGACAATAACGGCAGGGTCACGGTCCCGAGCGCGACGCCGAATAGACCCAACGGCAATTGCATGAGCCGAAATGCGATCGACAGCCAGAATATTCTGCCGTCCCCGAGCGTCGAGGCGAACATCGAATTGACCAGCACGTTGACCTGAGTGGTGCTGGCGGCGATCACCGAGGGCCCCATGAGCGCGAGAATCGCGCTGACGCCGGCATCGCGCCAATGGAAGTCGGGCCGGAATCGATAGCCCAGACGCGCCAGCGAAGGCAATTGAACCCCGAATTGCAGCGCGCCACCGATCAGCGTGCCCACGGCAAGCCCGATCAGCGCGCGCGGGCCAAAGTGCGGATCTATCCAGTAGCCCAGTACCACGCCGCCGACGATCGAGCCGATATTGAAGAAGCTGGAAGCCATGGCGGGCATGCCGAACACGCTCTTGGCGTTGAGCATGCCCATGACCAATGCGGCCAGCGAGACCAGCAATATGAATGGGAACATGATGCGCGTGAGCAGCGCCGTCAAAGCGGCTTTCTCGGGACCGAACCCCGGCGCAAGCACCGCCACGAGCTCGCTCGAGTACAGCATGCCCGCAAGGCATATGGCGCCCAGCACCAGTGCCGTGAGGGTCGCGACCTTGTCGGCCAGGCGCCAGGCCGCGCGGTCTCCGCCCCGCGCGATGGTCTTGCTGAAGGTGGTCACGAATGCCGTCGACAGTGCGCCCTCGGCAAACAGGTCGCGCAGCAGGTTCGGGATGCGGAACGCCGCGGTGAACGCATCCATGGCGCCGCCGCCGCCAAATAAGGCCGCGCAGACCATTTCACGCAGCAGTCCGAGCACACGGCTGCACATCACGGCCAGTCCGATGATGCCGGCCGCCTTGGTGTTGAGCCGCTCGGTGCCGCCATTGAGCGGCTCGGATGGCGGTTTCGGACCGCTGCCGAGGCTCATGGAGGCGAAGCTTGCCTGAGCGGCGCCAGTCGCGCGCGCAGTATCAGGCTTACCAGCAGCAGCGACACGACGCTGCCGCGCATGCCCACGGTCGCAATGCTTCCCAACCTCCACCCCAGTGGCAACCACGGCGCAGATGGAGCGTGGATATGCCAGACCTCCCCGACGATCGCCAGCAGCGGCAAGATGACGTACAGCGCTACCCAGAAGTGCCGTTCGGCATCGCGCAGCGCTCGCACCGGCCGCGGCGTCGGCGCTGGCGCGTGCCGCAGCCAAATCACCAATGCCACCATCACGGCGATGAGGCCCACCACACTACTGCCGTATTGCGCCCAACGATAAAGCTGCAGCGCATGGCCATGCACTTCCGGACCGTAATTATCCAATACCGGAAACATGAGCACGCCGGGCGCGTTTTCGTGCGTGAACCCGTCCCAGATCAGATGCGTGATGGCCCCAAACAGGATTGCCAGCGCGATCAGTAGCCAACCGCGCAGACCGCGCGGCGGGGAGGTAAATTTCCCGGCCCGCAGCCGCGCATGAGCGCCATCGGGAGCGATTTCCATGATGGCGGGCTTGATCAGCAGCAGCGTCAGCAAATAGGCAATCAGCCCCACCGGCAGGCAGAAACTGAACAATCCGGACAGGCTGTGCGTCTCCACGTGGGGAGGCGTTATGGGCAGAAGCAATCCGAAGTCAGGCACCATGCTGCCGATCACGGCGGCGGAAAATACCTGCGCGCGCGACAGGATGCGATGCACCGGCAGTACCGCAGCGATATGCGACGCTGTAAAGGGCACGCGCTTCAGCCACTCCAGTCACGCACGACGCCGCTGCGTTCCAGGCGCCGCGAGCCGGCACTGCTATCGGCGCTGATCGAGCCCACATAAATGAAACCCAGGCAGCGTTCAGCGGCATCGAACTGCAGGGCCTGGACCATCTGCTGGTCGTAGGCGTTGCCGCCGGTGAGCCAGATCGCGCCATAGCCCTGGGCGTGGAACGCATTGAGCAGGTTCATGACACCGGCGCCGGCGGCAAGCAGTTGCTCGATCTCGGGCACCTTGTGTTGTGCCAGCACGCGGGCGCCCACGGCAATGACCAGCGGTGCAGTCAGCGGCATGCGCCGGGCCTTGTCGAGTTTGCCCGGCGGCGTAGCCGGGTCGCGCTCGAGCATGCGGCGTACGAACAGCTCCGACAGTCGCGCGCGCGCGTCGCCCCGGATCAGCACGAAACGCAGAGGCTTGAGTCCGCCATGGTCCGGACCACTCAGGGCCGCATCGATCGCCACCTCCACTTCCGCCGCGGACGGTCCCGGCTCGCGCAGCAGCAGCGCGGCTACCGAGCGCCGCGACAGCAGCGCCTGCACGGCGCCGGAGCTCTCAGCAGCCATCGAGCAGCCGCAGCACTTCGGCAGTCTTCTCCTGCATCAATGCCGCATCGCCACGCGATTCGACGTTCAGGCGCACCAGAGGCTCGGTGTTGGAGCCGCGCAGGTTGAATCGCCAGCGATCGAATTCCATCGACAACCCATCAGTGAAATCAATGGTCCTGGCCCGTGCCTGGTAGTGCTGCTGGGTACGCGCAAGCACCGCCTTGGTATCGCCGACCTCGGGGCTGAGTTCGCGGTTGATTTCGCCGCTGGCCGGATACAGCCGCTGGCGTTCGCCGACCAGCGCCGAGAGCGGCTTGCCGAATTCACTCATGATCGCCAGCACCAGCAACCAGGGAATCATGCCGCTGTCGCAATAGGCGAAATCCCGGAAGTAATGGTGCGCGCTCATCTCTCCGCCGTAGACCGCATCCACCTCGCGCATTTTCTGCTTGATGAACGCATGACCTGATTTGCACAGTACCGGCAGGCCGCCGCAATGCTGCACGATATCGATGGTGTTCCAGGTCAGTCGCGGATCGTGCACGATGCGCGCACCGCGGTGGCGGCGCAGGAATGCCTCGGCCAGCAGGCCGACCAGATAATAGCCTTCAATGAAGCCGCCGTGTTCATCGAAGAAGAAACAGCGATCATAGTCGCCGTCCCAGGCCAGACCCAGATCGGCGCCGCTGCTGCGGATCGCCTCGGTGGTGACGGCGCGGTTGTGCTCGAGCATCGGATTGGGCACGCCGTTGGGAAAGGAGCCGTCGGCAACATGATTGATTTTGATGAACTTGACCGGCAGATGCGGTTCGAGCGCATCGATGATCAGACCCGCGCCGCCGTTGCCGGCATTGACAACGACCTTCAGCGGCTTGATTTTTCCCACCTCGACGTAGCCGAGCAGGTGCTTGATGTAGCCGCGCCGGGTATCCAGGGCGCGCACCGGTCCGGGTTTGCCGGCCTTGGCGGGCAATTGCCCG
The DNA here is from genome assembly GCA_963735775.1 of uncultured Gammaproteobacteria bacterium. GTDB lineage: Bacteria > Pseudomonadota > Gammaproteobacteria > Steroidobacterales > Steroidobacteraceae > FEN-1191. Next base: position 341,616 of record CAVTMG010000003.1, read on the forward strand.
TCTTCGATCAGGCTCTGCATGACCTGCAGTCCGGTATCGGCGCTGATCGGCCGGCTCTGTTCACGCACGAATTTCATGCCGTTGTAGTCGGGCGGGTTGTGGCTGGCCGTGACCATGATGCCGCCGTCGAGCTTGTGTGCAAAGGTAGCGAAATACACGCCCTCGGTACCGCACAGCCCGATATCCGCGACTTCGACGCCCGAATCGGTCAGCCCGGCGGTCAGCGCCGCCTGCAGTGCGATGCTGGAATCGCGGATGTCGCGTCCGACAGCAACTTTCCTGGGTTTGACGAAAGCGGCATACGCTTGACCGATCTGATAGGCCAGCGCGTCATTGAGCTCGTCCGGAATACGGCCACGCACATCGTAGGCCTTGAAGCAGCGCAGCTTGGGCATGCGGTCCTCTGGCAATTCTAAGTATTGGTTCCCTGACGGCCATAGCTGTCTTCCAGGCGCACGATGTCATCCTCGCCGAGATAGCCGCCCGACTGCACCTCAATGATGTGCAACGGGATTCGACCCGGATTCTCGATCCGATGCCGCACGCCGACGGGAATGTAGGTCGACTGGTTTTCCTCGAGCAGAAAAGTCTCCTCACCGCGCGTGATGCGCGCCGTCCCCGACACCACCACCCAGTGTTCGGCGCGATGATGATGCATCTGCAGTGACAGCACACCGCCGGGCTTGACCACCAGGCGCTTGACCTGGAAGCGCTCGCCGCTGTCGACACTATCGTAGCTGCCCCAGGGCCGGAACACCTGGCGATGCAGCGCGTGCTCGTAGCGACTGTCCGCCTTCAGTCTCGCGACCAGTTTGGTCACCTCCTGCACCCGGGACTTGGGCGCCACCAGCACCGCATCCTTGGTCTCCACCACCACATGATCGCGCAGACCCACGGTCGCCACCAGTCGGCTCTCGGCATAGACGTAGCTATCGCGCGTGTCTTCGACCATCACATCGCCGCGCAGCGTATTGCCTTGCTGGTCCTGGTCGGAAGCTGCGTGCAGCGAGGACCACGAACCAACGTCGCTCCAGCCGGCATCGAGCGGCACCACCACTGCGTCGGCGGTTTTCTCCATCACCGCGTAGTCGATCGATTCACTGCGGCAGGATTCGAACGCGGCGCTGTCAATGCGCGTGAAATCCAGATCGCGGGTGGCACCGGCAAAACTGGCGCGACACACCGAGGCAATGTCGGGCGCGAACTTCTCCAGTTCCTCCAGATAGCGGCGCGCACGGAACAGGAACATGCCGCTGTTCCAGTAATATTCGCCCGAGTCCAGGTACGATTGCGCCCGCTGCGAATCCGGCTTTTCCACGAACTCGGCAATCCGGTAGGCCGCGCCATCGGGCCGGCCGCGCCGAATGTAGCCATAGCCGGTCTCGGGCGCATTGGGTACCACGCCGAAGGTGACTAAAGCCCCATCGCGCGTGGCCAGGACGGCCAGTTCGATCGCTTTGTGAAAGGCCGCCAGGTCGCGAATCACATGGTCGGCCGGCAGCACCAGCAGCAGGGAATCGCCCTCATCGGCAGCCAGCGCCGCGTGTGCCGCCAGCGCGATCGCCGGCGCGGTATTGCGGCCCTTGGGCTCGAGCACGATCGCCCGCGGGGTGCAGCCGATCTCGCGCAGCTGCTCGGCCACCAGAAATCGATGCGCCTCGTTTGACACCACGGTCGGCGGCGCGGCATCCAATCCAGCCAGCCGGCGCACGGTCTCCTGCAGCATCGTGTGGCGACCGATCAGCGGCAGCAGTTGCTTGGGATACAGCTCGCGTGACAGCGGCCACAGCCGTGTGCCGGCACCGCCCGAAAGAATGACCGGAACCAGCATGAGCTAGGGTATCTCCTGCTTGCGGCGCTCGACTCGCGCCGACGATTGCGGCATCAGTGCACGGCCGATGGCGAAGTACTGCAGGCCCAGGCGCTCCATGAGCCCGGGATCGTAGAGATTCCGGCCGTCGAATATCAGCGGCTGTTTAAGCAGCGTCTTCAGCCGATCGAAATCCGGACTGCGAAATTCCTTCCATTCGGTGGCGATCAGCAGCGCATCCGCGCCCTGTGCCGCCTCGTAGGCATCCTTGCAGAACGATCAACTGCGCGAGCTTGGGATGAGCCGCGTACAGGCGGCGCGCCTCGGTGCTCGCCACCGGATCGTAGGCACGCACGTTGGCCCCGGCCGCGAGCAGTGCATCGATGATGACGCGACTGGGGGCCTCGCGCATGTCGTCGGTGTTGGGCTTGAAGGCCAGGCCCCAGAGCGCAAAGGTGCTTTGCCGTCGAGCTGTTCCTTGAAATGGGTGCGCAGCTTGCTGACCAGCACCATCTTCTGCCGTTCGTTGACGCTCTCGACCGAGCGCAACAGCTCTGCCGAGTGGCCCACGTGGTGCGCCGAGCGGATCAGCGCCTTGACGTCCTTCGGAAAACACGAGCCGCCGTAGCCGATCCCGGGATAGATGAAGCTGTAGCCGATGCGCGGATCCGAGCCGATGCCGATGCGCACCTTCTCGATGTCGGCGCCGACGCGTTCGGCCACCGCCGCGAGCTCGTTCATGAAGCTGATCTTGGTCGCCAGCATGGCATTGGCCGCGTACTTGGTGAGCTCGGCGGAGCGGATGTCCATGACCACCAGCCGGTCGTGGTTGCGCGTAAAGGGCTCGTACAGGGCGCGAATGAGCTCCGTGGTGCGCGGGTTGTCGGTGCCGACGACGACGCGGTCGGGGCGCATGAAATCATCGATCGCGGCCCCTTCCTTGAGGAATTCCGGGTTGGAGACCACGTCGAACTCGACCGCCAGCTGCGCGTGCGGCATGCGCCGCCTGAACTTCCCGGCGCACCCGATCGGCGGTGCCGACCGGCACGGTCGATTTGGTGACCACGATCGCATAGCGCGACGAGCTGCTGGCCGATCGAGCGCGCCACGGTCAGCACATGGCGCAGATCGGCCGAGCCGTCCTCATCCGGGGGCGTGCCCACCGCGATGAGCTGGAACAGGCCGTGCTCGCACGGCGCGGGCTCGGCGTCGGTGGTGAATTCAAGCCGCCCGGCATCGCGGTTGCGCTCGATCAGCGCGTCGAGCCCCGGCTCATAGATCGGCACCTCGCCGCGGTTGAGCCGCTCGATGCGCGCCGGATCGATATCGACGCAGACCACGTGATTACCGGCATCGGCCAGGCACGCCCCGTGACCAGCCCCACATAGCCCGAGCCGAAGATCGTGACTTTCATGAGTAAATCGTTGAAATGACAGCAAAACGCAGCGCTAGCGGAAGCCGCGGGCAAGGCAAAAGCATCATACGCATACCGTGAGACATAACCGCTTTGTCACCAGCTTGAACTGACGCGCTGACGCCGGACTTCTTACGATCGAGCCTGGCACGGAGGTGCATGTCGATCAATTTCGAGCAGGTCACCAAGCGCTATAACGGCGCGCCGGTCGTCAATGACGTCTCGCTGCAGATCGAGGCGGGGGAATTCTTCGTCCTGCTCGGGCCCGAGCGGCAGCGGCAAGAGCACGCTGCTGCGGATCGCGGCGGGCCTGACCGACGTGCATCACGGGCGCATCTCCTTTCACGGCCGCGACGTGACGCACGTGCGCGCACGCGATCGCGGCGTCGGTCTGGTGTTTCAGCACTACGCGCTGTTCCGCCACATGACGGTGGGCGAGAACGTCGAGTTTGCGCTGCGCGTGCGCGGCGTAAGCGCCGCCAGCGCGCGCCGCGCGGCGCGATCAGCTGCTGCAGCTGGTGGCCCTGGAGGGTTATGCCGATCGCCTGCCCGGGCCAGCTCTCCGGCGGCCAGCAGCAGCGCGTCGCCGTGGCGCGCGCGCTGGCGCACGAGCCGCAGGTGCTGCTGCTCGATGAGCCCTTCGGCGCGCTGGACGCCAAGATCCGCGTGGAGCTGCGCGAAACCATTCGCCAGGTGCAGCGGCGGCTCGGAATGACCACGATCCTGGTGACCCACGATCAGGAAGAGGCGTTCTGCGCTGGCCGACCGCATCGGCGTCATGCACAACGGCCGTCTGCTCGAGACCGGCCGTGCCGAGACCCTCTATCGCCGTCCGGCCACGCGCTTCGTGGCCACCTTCCTCGGCGCGGCGAATCTGTTTCTGGGCGAGCGCGGCCAGCGCCGGGCTGCGGCTGGGCAAGCGCTTTCTCGCCAGCGGCGCGAGCCTGCGAGCTGCCAACGGGCACCCGGCAACGAGGTGGTCACGGTGGTGCGTCCCGAGGACATCGAGATCGCCGAGGACGAGGAGCAGCTGCGCAGCAGCCCGCTCGGCCGAGGCCAGGTGCTGTCGGCGGAATTCGGCGGCGTCCTGGAGCGCCTGCGCGTGCAGCTCGAGCCCGACTGTGGCGTGGTCTCGGCGATCGGCGCGCGAGCACCGCAGGGCGGAGCGCACTCCTACCGAGCCGCATGCGTCGAGGTCACCCGCACCAGCACCGAGCAGGCGCGGCTTGCGCTGGCCGGCAAGCGCGTGACGCTGGGCATCCGCCGCTTCCATGTGCTGCCGACGCCGATCGCCAGCTTCCGCATGCTGACCGCGATCGCCAGCGACCGCGGCCAGCGCTGCGCGAGCGCGCCGCTGCTGCGCCAGCTGGTGCAGAGCATGCAGGCGCCGGTGCTGGAGGCCTCCGACAGCGGCGAGCGTGACGCGGCGCAGACCGGCGTCGGCGTGATCGCGGCTGGCACCGGATTCAATCGCGCAGATGGCGCGCGCTGCCGCGCAGGGCCGGCGCTGGCTGCTGTGCATCCCGCCGCGCTCGGCCCTGCCGCGCCGCATGCTGATCCATTGCGCCAGCGAGGCGGCCCGCTCGGCGACGCTGCGGCTGGTGGCGAGCGTCATGCGCCACCTGCACGCCGAGGCGACCTTCGTGAGCGTGCAGAGCCCGACCGCGCCCCGCGCCGAGGTCACCAGTGCCTTTCGGCGCCTGCTCGATGCGCGCGCGGAGCTGCAGGAGACCCACGGCCTGGATATCCGCACCGACGTGCAGATCGGCGACCTCGACGGCTGGGTGTCGCAGCTGGCCGCAGCCTCCGAGCCGGTGCTGGTGGTGCTGGGACTGGAGGGCACGGCACAGGAGCTCGGAGCAACTGCTGCACCAGGAATTTCGCGCCCTTGTTCGCGCGCCAATGCGCAGTGTCCGGTGCTGCTCTCGTACACCGGCAGCGGCTTGGCCGGCTGGCACTCGATCAGCCGTGCCAGCGGTGTTGAATCTCTGTTCGAGACACAGCCCAGCACGACGCGTGGTTGCGGTTCGCAGCCGTGACGCGCGGCACTCTGCGCGTCGTTCAGGCTCATCAGCCCTGATGGCCGCAGCAACGGGCTGCCGCTGCGACGCTGGATCGCTGCGCCGGCCGAGGCCGCAGCCGGTCAACGCTGCTGAACGTCTCCTACGATGCGACGCGCGAGCTGTACGAGGCAATCAACCGCGTTCATCGCGCAGTGGCTGGCGCAGACGGGCGAGCAGCTCAGATCCTGCAGAGCCACGGCGGCTCGGGCAAGCAGGCGCGCGCCATCATCGATGGACTGCAGGCGGACGTCGCGACGCTGGCCCGGCCTACGATGTCAATGAGCTCTACAAGCAGGCCCAACTGATTCCCGACCAACTGGGCCACGCGCCTGCCCATACAACAGCGCACCCTACACCTCGACCATCGTCTTCCTGGTGCGACGTGGCAATCCGAAGAACATCCGCGACTGGGGCGATCTGATCCGCCCGGGCGTGCAGGTGATCACGCCGAATCCCAAGAGTTCCGGCGGCGCGCGCTGGAATTATCTGGCCGCCTGGGCCTGGGCGCTGCGGCAACCGGGCGGCAGCGATGCCAGCGGCCAAGGCTTCGTGCAAGCAGCTCTATCAGCACGTGCCGGTGCTCGACTCCGGCGCGCGCGGCGCCACCGATCACCTTCGTCGATCGCGGCATCGGCGATGTGCTGCTGGCCTGGGAGAACGAGGCGCTGCTGGCGCAAGAAAAGCTGGGGCCCGACAAGCTCGAGATCATCGTGCCGTCGCTGAGCATTCTGGCCGAGCCGCCGGTGACCGTGGTCGACAAGGTGGTCGATCGGCGCGGCACGCGCGCAATCGCCGAGGCCTACCTGGAGTTCCTCTACACGCAGGAGGGTCAGCAGATCATTGCGCAGAACTTCTATCGCCCGCGCGACCCCGAGATGCGGCGCAGTTCGCCGGCCAGTTCCCGGCGGTGAAGCTGGTCACGGTGGACGACAGCCTTCGGCGGTTGGGAGCGCGCGCAAGCCGCGCACTTCGACGACGGCGGCACCTTCGACCAGATCTATGGCCAGTAGCGCGCCATGAAGCGACAGCCGTCATGGCGCTCGCCGGCCCCCGCCGGCGATGGTCGCGCACGCGCGCCACACGCGGCATTTCGCGTGCTGCCCGGCTTCGGCCTGACGCTCGGCTACACGTTGCTTCTACGTCTGGCTGATCGTGCTGATGCCGCTGTCGGCCGCCTTCGTGCGTTCGGCCGAGCTCGGCCCGGTCAAGTTCTGGCAGGTGGTGACGACCCCGCGGGTGCTGGCGTCGCTGCGATTGAGCTTCGGCGCCGCGCTGCTCGCCGCGCTGATCAATGCCGTGTTCGGCTTCATCATCGCCTGGGCGCTGACGCGACAGCGCTTTCCGGGACGGCGGCTGTTCGACGCCATGATCGATCTGCCTTTTGCGCTGCCGACCGCCGTCGCCGGCATCGCCCTGACGGCGCTGTATGCGCCCAATGGCTGGATCGGCCAGCTGCTTGCGCCGCTGGGGATCCACGTCGCCTACACGCCCCTGGGCGTCGTCGTGGCGATGGCTTTCGTGAGCCTGCCCTTCATGGTGCGCACGCTGCAGCCGGTGCTCGGCGATCTGGACCGCGAGGTCGAGCGTGCCGCCGAAACCCTCGGCGCCTCGCGCCTGCAGACCTTTCTGTGGGTGGTGCTGCCGTCGATCTGGCCGACGCTGCTGACCGGCGTGGCGCTCGGCTTCTCGCGCGCCTTGGGCGAATACGGCTCGGTGATCTTCATCGCCGGCAACATTCCCAAGGTGTCCGAGATCGCGCCGCTGATGATCATGACCAAGCTCGAGCAATATCAATACGCGCAGGCCACCGCCATCGCCGTGGTGATGCTGCTGGCCTCGTTTCGCGCTGATGTTCGGCATCAACGCGCTGCAGCTCTGGGCGCAGAGGCCGGCGACGCCAGTCGCGATGATCCGGCCGGCAGCAGATTCCCGAGGAGCTCGGGCGCTACAGCGCTGCTCGGGATCGCGCTGCTGTATCTGTTGCTGCTGGTGGCGCTGCCGCTGGTGGTGGTGTTCGTCGAGGCGTTGGCAAGGGCGTCGGGCCCTACCTCGCGCGCGCTGCTCGATCCGTACGCGCTGGCGGCGATGCGCCTGACGCTGCTGACCGCCGCGATCGCGGTGCCGCTGAACCTGGTCTTCGGCATCGCCGCCGCCTGGGCGATCGCCAAGTTCGAGTTCCGCGGCAAGAACGCGCTCATCACGCTGATCGACGTGCCGTTCGCGGTCTCGCCGGTGATCTCAGGACTGATCTACGTGCTGATGTTCGGCGCTCAGGGTTGGTTCGGTCCCTGGCTGATCGCGCACGACATCCACATCATCTTCGCGGTGCCCGGCATCGTGCTGGCGACCACGTTCGTGACCTTCCCGTTCGTCGCGCGCGAGCTGATTCCGCTGATGCAGACGCAGGGCAACGACGAGGAGGAGACGGCGCTGTCGCTCGGCGCCAGCGGCTGGCAGACTTTCTGGCTGGTGACGCTGCCGAAGATCCGCTGGGGCCTGCTCTACGGGGTGCTGCTGTGCAATGCGCGCGCCATGGGCGAGTTCGGCGCCGTCTCGGTGGTCTCGGGCCACATCCGCGGCCTGACCAACACGCTGCCGCTGCACATCGAGATCCTGCACAGCGACTACAATTATGTCGGTGCCTTCGCGACGGCCTCGATTCTGGCGATGCTCGCGCTGGTCACGCTTGATCGCCAAAGCGCTGCTGGAGCGTCGCCAGCCGGAGCTGCGCGCCGGCGCACGCACGCCTGAGCGCTGACGCTGCAGCGGCGATCGCGCTGAAGCTAGCGCCGTGACACTCGCAGAACCACCGCTGCAACTCCGCAGCGCGCCCCAGGTCGGCCTGGCCTCCTGGCTCGGCGGCGGCAGCGTATTCATCGTGCTGCTGGCGGTGGCCGCGATGGCGATCGCCTGCGCGGTGCTGCTCGACCGTCAGGTCGCGCAGCAGGCGCTGGTGCGCGCGCAGCTGGCCGTGACCTCGCGCGCGAGCAGCTGCGGCGCGAGGGCGAGGATGCTGCTCACCAATGCGCGCGTGCTGGCCGAGCGGCCGACGCTGCAGCGGCTGCTCGAGCTGACGGCAACAGCGGCCTCGAGCCCTTCCTGCGGCGCTTCAGCGAGACCACCGACATCGACGTCGCGGCGCTGCTGCACGACGATACGGCGCTGGCGCAGTCCGGGCCGACGCTCGACTGGTCCGAGATCGCGACCGCGCTGCAGGAGCAGGGCGAGCGCTTCGTGATCGCGCCCAAGAGCGGCGGCCCGCTGATCTGGGGCGGCCGCGGCGTTGCTGCCGGCAGCGACGGTACGCGCGGTGACGCTGCAGACTGACCTCGGCGGCCTTGCTGGCGCGATCTGAGCGCCCAGGTCGGCGCCAACTGCAGGTGGTCAATTTCTCGACCTACCACGCCCCGCCGGACGATGAGCTCACGCCGCTGCACACCCGCGCGCTCGCCAGTCCAGCGGCGCGGCCGCCGGCGAGCTCGCGCACGGCACATCGTACGCTGCCAGCCTGGTCATCTCCGCGCAGACCGGCGAAGTCGTCGGCCTGCTCGATGCGCGCGCTCAGCGGCGCCGAGTCGCCGCGGCCATCCGCAGCTTCGATTGCGTGCTGCCGACCACCGCGCTGATCGTCGCGGCCATCGCCGGCCTGCTCGGCGTGCTGTATGGCCGCTGGCTCGCCCGTCCGGTGGTGGCGCTGCGCGATATCGCCGAGCGCATCGGCCGCGGCGATTTCTCGGCGGCCATCCCGGCGGTCGCGCCGCTGGAGGTCGGCGCACTGGCGCGCTCGATGGACGAGATGCGCGGCATCTGGTCGATCTGACCGATGCCTTGCGGCGGCGCGAAGCCGAGGCGCAGGCCGTGCTGAGCGGCGTCGTCGAGGGCGTGTACGCGGTCGATCAGGATCGGCGCATCCGCTACGCCAATGCCCAGGTCGCGAAGCTGCTGCGGCCGCCCGCGAGCGAAATCGTCGGCGGTTCTGCGGCGATGTGCTGCGCCCGGAGCCCATCGATGGCGAGCGTCCGTGCGAGCGGCATTGTCCGATCATCGCCGCGCGCGACGCCGCGCAGAGCAGCGCGCGCGAGATGCTGTGCCTGCGCGATGGCAGACGCGCTCGACCATCGTGCTGTCTGCCCCGCCGATGCAGGGCATCCAGGTGCAGATCCTGCGCGATGAGACCGACCTGGAAGCCGCGCGCCGCGCGCGCGACAGCGTGCTCGGCAACATCTCGCACGAATTTCGCACGCCGCTCGCCGCGCAGCTGGCCTCGATCGAGCTGCTGCGCGAAGGTCTCGGGAACATGCGGCCCGAGGCGCAGCGCGAACTGCTCGCCAACGTCGAGCGCGGCGTGCTGCGCCTGATGCGGCCTGATCGACAATCTGCTCGAGAGCGTGCGCATCGAGGCCGGTCAACTCTCGATCCGCCAGCAGCCGGTGGATCTGGCGGAAGTGGTCATCGAGGCGCAGGACCTGATCGCACCGCTGCTGCTGCAGCGGCAACTGCGGGTCGAGATCGATGCCCAGGGCATCGGCGCGCTGGTGCGCGGCGACGCCCAGCGCCTCGGCAGGTGTTCGTCAACCTGCTGGCCAACGCCGCCAAGTTTTCGCCCGAGGGCAGCACCATCCGCATCGGCGGACGGCCCGTGCGGCGCACAGATCGAGGTATGGGTCGAGGACGAGGGTCACGGGGTGCCAGCGCGGCAGTTCCCAGGCGATTTTCGAGCGCTTCCAGCGCGGCGCCGAAACCGAGCCCGAAGCCCCGGGTCTGGGACTGGGCTGTGGATCGTCAAATCGATCGTCGAGCGACACGGCGGCTCGGTGCGGGTGGAGCGTACCGCTGCGCAGCGCACGCGCTTTACGCTGGTACTGCCGCAGGAAACGGAGAGCTGAAAACTTGAAGCTGCTGGTCGTCGATGACGATGCCGACATGCTGGCGGTGGTGAGCTTCGCGCTGCGCCAGGCCGGCTTCCCGGTCGTCACCGCCAACAGCTACGGCACGGGCTGGCAACCTTTCGCAGCGAGCGGCCGGATCTGGCCATTCTCGATATCAATCTGCCGGGCGGCTCGGGCTTCGAGCTTTGCGGCCTGATACGCAAGGAAAGCCGCTTGCCCATCATGATGCTGACTGCACGCGGCGAAGAGGCCGACCTGGTGCGCGCGCTGGAACTCGGAGCGGACGACTATCTGACCAAGCCCTTCAGTCCGCGGACCCTGGTGGCGCGCGTCAAAGCGCTGCTGCGTCGTGCGGGGCAGGAAGGCGGCACACCGACGCGCGTGGGCGATCTCGCGCTCGATGCGGATCTGTTGAACTGCACATCGGCGAGCGCGCCATCAAGGTCACACCGCTGGAATCCCGGCTACTGCAATTGCTGCTGGCCAACGCCGGGCAGGTGGTGCACACCGACCGGCTGCTGGTGCACGTCTGGGGCCATCGCGGCGGCGGTGATCGCCAGCTGCTCAAGCAGCTGGTGCACCGCCTGCGACAGAAGATCGGCGATGACCCGGAAAAGCCGCGCTGGCTCAGTACCATTCCCAGCGTCGGCTACATGGTGCTCGCCGCGGCATCGACTCCAGGGTGAGAATAATTATCAACTGCATGGGCCCGCGTGGCTTTTGCCTCGCTTGCAATCGACATCCGTTCCCGTCAAAGTCGCGTTTATAAGTAGAATATCGGGCTCGCGCGCTGTCACCCATTGGATCGGGCGTTGCGCTGGCCCTGAAGACTAGGGAGGGAGAACTCGCCAGGGACGGCCCTTCCTTTCGGCGCCTGTGGGTCCGCTGTATGCGCGCGATTGCAACCGGCCGTTTGGCTGCTGCAACCATGACGTCACTCGCGAGCACTCACAAGGTTACCGTTCATGAAGATCTATGGCGCCGACGATAGGGAAATGATGCATATCACCGCGCTCGAACGTGAAGGGGGCCAACTGGTGATCCGGGGCAAGATATTCGGCGCTCTGCCATTGACGGCAAAGCTGCGGCCCGAAGAGGCACGCGCCGCGTTCAAATTGCTCAACCTGCGCACCGCGCTGTTCCTGCTGACGCTGATCTTTCGCCGCAAGAGCGCCTGAATCAAGCAACTACTCAAATCTGCGACTGCCATGCGCGCGCCTAAGCCGACCACCAAACGCAAACCACATAGACGCCGTGGCATTGGTCGACCCCCGGCCGCCGGTTCGCAGGTGGTGGGACGTGAAGCACTGATCTCGCGCACCTGCGAGCTGCTGTCACAGCTGCCGCCCAACCGCATCACGCGGGCCGAGGTGGCGCGCCACATGGGCGTTGATCCTTCATTGATCCGCTATTACTTCCGTGACCGCTCCATGCTGCTGCTGGCGGCGGTAGAAAAACTATCCGCGGAATTCAACCGCAATCGCGACCTGGAGATGCAACAGGCCGACCCGGGCCCCGAGGGCCGGCTGCGCGCGCGCGTCTCGGCACTGCTGAAGTTCGAGATCGCCTACCCGTTCTTCCATCGCCTGCTGGTCGATGAATTCATGAACACGCAGTCGCCGGCGCCGGCGCGCTTCATGCACGATGTGACCGCCAAATCCCTGCAGGCGTACCAGGCCATGATCGATTCGGGGGTCAAGGAGGGCGTTTTCCAACGTGTCGACAGCGCCTTTCTATTCATGGCCGTGATCGGCATGTGTGAATTCTTCGTCAAGGCAGAGCCAATCCTGCGAATTGCGCTCGGCAAGGACTTCGATGAACGCGCCATCGGCGCGCGCTACGGCGAATTCATCTGCGACCTGTTGCTCAATGGGCTCAAACTGCGTCCCGAACCTGCCTCATCACCGTAATCGCGCAATTAATACCCGCGCGCCCGCAAAACCTGAAACGCTTACAGCCCGGATGTGCTCGCGGTGGCCCAGCGGCGCGGTGGCAGCGGGCTGCCGGCGCATTGACCACGCGTTAGCGACCACCCGAACTCGTGTAGGCGTGCGCTTACATCATCGCGCAAGTGTTTGATCCGACTGCCATCGGCAATTTTGGCGCCAAGCCCGAGGGCGCCGCGGTACTTGCCTGGCACGCGCAGTGCTCAATACTGTGTCACTGGCCCGCAGCGGGCAGATGAATTTTGACGGTTATCCCTCCCTGTCGAGCCGTCAAGCTGCCCGTACTGCGATATTAGGCGCATCGCGGCCATCCCAGGCGATGCGCCTATTTTTTTGCCGGCTCGACCGCCACATCTCCGCTCACGCAGGCATCGCCAGCCAGCGGCGGCTGTGCCGCAAAACGCTCATACAACGGCGCAAAGTCGGTGCTGTAGCAAGCCTCGAACAACTGCTCGAAGCTCTCGAGTACAAAGTAGCTTTGTTGAAATGCGTCGATGCGATAGTCGGTTCGCATCACGCGCGACAGATCGAAGCGCCAGCGCCGCGGTTGCGGGCTTTCGATGCTGTACACGGTTTCACCCTTGGACGAAAGAATCCCGGCACCGTACACGCGCAGCCCGGCAGGCGTCTGGATGAGCCCGAACTCCACCATGTACCAATACAGGCGCGACAGCATGCGCAGGGCGCCGTTGATCGCCAGTGCCTTGGGGCCGGCCTCGCCGTAAGCCTGCATGAAGCGCGCAAAGGCCGGAATGGTGAGCAACGGCACGTGCCCGAAGAAATCGTGGAACACGTCCGGCTCGATCAAGTAGTCGAGCTCATCGCGGCGACGAATCCATACCGTGACCGGAAAGCGCCGGTTGGCAAGGTGCTCGAAGAAAATCTGCTCGGGAATCAGCCCGGGTACGGCGACGATGCGCCAGCCGGTGCTGTCAGCCAGTACCTGATTGGCGTCTTCAAAGCGCGGAATGCGGGTGCTGGAGGCGCCCAACGCTCGCACTCCCTGCAGAAATTCTGGCGCCGCGTAGCGTTCGGTGAGTTCGATCTGGCGCCGGTACAGTTGCGCCCAGATGGCGTGCTCCGCCTGTGAGTAGCCCCGCCAGTCCTGTTCCACGGTGTAGTCCGCGGCAGCACGGGCATAATCCCCGCGCAGGGTTTGCGGCGCGTGCACCGGTGCTGACGGCGGCTGAACCATTGGACGCTCCAGAAACGATGGCCCAGTTTACCCCCAAGAGAACATGGGTCGGGTGGGGCTCGAACCCACGACCAACGCCTTAAAAGGGCGCTGCTCTACCGACTGAGCTACCGACCCGCGGGGGCGCGAATAATACCGAAAAGAGCGCGGCGCGGCACGGCGCTCAGCGATAGAGCGTTGGATCGCGAACCGCCGCGGCCTCGAAGCCCTCGCGCCGCAGACGGCAGGAATCGCAACGGCCGCAGGCGCGACCGTCGCCTTCGGCCTGATAGCACGACACGGTCATGGCGTAATCGACTCCCCACTGCAGGCCGCTGCGGATGATCTGCGCCTTGCTCATGGCGATCAGCGGCGCGTGCACCCGGAAAGCCGCGCCCTCCACCCCGCATTTGGTGGCAAGCGATGCCAGTGCCTCGAAGCTGCGGATGAATTCGGGGCGGCAGTCGGGGTATCCGGAGTAGTCGACGGCGTTGACGCCCATGACCAGATCGGTGGCGGCAAGCACTTCGGCCCAGCCCAGCGCCAGGGCTAGCAACAGGGTGTTGCGCGCCGGGACGTAGCTGATCGGAATTCCAGCACTCGCCTGTTCGGGCAGGGCGATGCTCCAGTCGGTGAGCGCCGAGCCACCGATGCCGGCCAGATCCACCCGCATGGTGCGATGTTCGTGCGCCCCCAGTGCCTGAGCTACGCGCACCGCAGCCTGCAGTTCTGATTGATGCCGCTGGCCATAATCGACCGAAAGGGCGTAGCTCGCAAAACCCTGCCGCCGCGCCCACGCCAGCGCGGTGGCCGAATCCAGACCACCCGAGAGCAGCACCACGGCGCGTGCGCCCGATTCAGCGGCCGGGTTCATTGCCCCAGAGATACTTATGCAATTGAATCTGCATGCGCACCGGCAGGCGGTCGGCCAGAATCCAATCGGCCAGCTGCCGCGCCGGTAGTTGCTCGTGGCTCGGCGAGAACAGCACGCCGCAGCGTTCGGCCAGCTTGAGACGCTCGAGCGTGGCCCGGCTCCAGTCGTAGTCGGCGCGGTCGCACAGCACGAACTTGATCTGCTCCTGCGGCCGGAGCAGTGCCAACTGCTCATAGCGATTGCGATGCTGCTCGCCGGATCCGGGAGTCTTGATATCCACCACTCGCGTGATGCGCGCATCCACCTCATCGATGGGCGCGGCGCCGCTGGTCTCCAGGGAGACCCGATAGCCGGCATCGGCCAGCGCGCTCAGCAATTGCAGACAGGATTTCTGTGCCAGCGGCTCGCCCCCGGTGACGCACACATAGTGGCTGCCCAACTCGGCGACGCGCTGGAGAATCGCATCGAGCTGCCACCACTGGCCGCCATGGAAGGCATAGGCGGTATCGCAGTACTGGCAGCGCAGCGGGCAGCCGGTGAGGCGCACGAACACGGTGGGGATGCCGACCGTATCGGCCTCGCCCTGCAGCGAGTGAAAGATCTCCGTGAGCTTCAGTCGCACGCTTGAAGGAGCGCGCATCAGCACAAGCGCTACGGCGCGCCCGGCGGAATCTTGGTCAGTCGATCCGCGGCCAGCTTGGCGGCGTCGGTACCGGGAAAGCGTTGCACCACCTGGCCCAGCGTCGCACGTGCATCGGCCATGTGTTTGAGCTCGTACTGAGCGTAGCCGATCTTGAGCAACGCGTCGGGCGCCTTGCGCGATTGCGGATACTGCTCGCCCAGGGTACGAAACGCGACGATGGCACTGTCGTAGTCACGCGTGACGTAGAAGCATTCGCCGAGCCAGTATTGCGCGTTATCGGCCAGTGTGCTGTGCGGATACTGGCGCAGAAAATCACGAAACTGGGAGATCGCGCCGTTGTAGTCGGAGGCTTTCAAGGCATCGAAAGCGCGGTTGTAGGCAGCCTGATCATCGCCCGCCGGCGGCGCGCTCGCGATGTTGCCGCCAGCTGCGGGTGGCGTCAGGGCGGCGCCGGTGATGCCGGTGCCACCCTTGAGTGATGCCTCGATCACTTTCAACCGCCGGTCGAGATCCGCATACAGATCGCGCTGCTGCTTGCGCAGCGCCTCGTCGCCGTTCTGCAACTCCTCGACCGTGCCGCGCAGCTCGCGCAGTTGCGCTTCCAGCACGTCAATGCGCTGCGCCATGGTCAGCAGACTCTGGTTGCTGACCACACGCTCGACCCGTCCGAGCCGCACATCGATGTCGTTGAGCTTGACCTGGGTCGGATCGGGCTCCGCCGAGGTGGTCTCGCAACCGGCGAGCGCCACCGCACAACAGATCAGCGCCAGCCATTGACGTAACTGCGGCGACACGGCCTGGGCTCAGTTCAGATACACGACTTCGGCGCGCCGATTCTTCGACCATGCGTCTTCGGTGTGGCCGGTTACCGCGGGACGCTCCTCGCCGTAGCTCACGGTGGTGATCTGCGATTCGGCCACCCCCTGCAGCATCAGCGCGCGCCGCACGGCCTGCGCCCGGCGCTCGCCCAGCCCGATGTTGTATTCACGCGAACCGCGCTCATCGGTGTTGCCTTCAATGCGTACGCGAATGCTGGCATTGGAGGCCAGATAGCGGGCGTGTGCGGCAATCAGGGTGTTGTACTCAGGACGGATTTCACTGCTGTCGAAGTCGAAATAGATGGTGCGGTTCTTCAGCTGCGCGCCGCCAGGTCCGGCAACGCCCTCGCCCGTGCCGTTGGCGACCCCCGCGCCCAGCGCCCCGGAGGTGTCGGCGCCCGAAGTCTGTGACTGATCGACCGGTACCGTGCTGCCCGTCGGCGCGACCACCGGCTTGGGCTTATGGGCGCAGCCACCGAGCAGTACTGCACTGATGAGGGCGGTCCAGATGAAAACACTCTTGTGCATAGCTTGACTCCGGGTTCGTGGCGCTCTCGCGGCAGCCACCCTATTACAATACCGCAATACGTCTCACATTAGTGCTGAAAGGGCTCCCAGGCCGGCTCGCGCAGCTCTCCCTGGCTCGAGGTAAGGCGCTGCGTAACCAGACCATCCACCGATACGGTCTGCAATGTTCCAACCGCGCCGTCGCGTCCGGCATAGATGATGGTGGCGCCATTGGGTGCAAAACTCGGTGATTCATCGAGGCTGCCGTGTGACAGCACGCTGACCGTGCCGGAGGCGAGATCCTGCACGGCAATGCGGTAGTTGCTGCCATCGCGCGTGACGAACGCGACCTTGGTTCCATCCGGCGACACGCGCGCGCGCGCATTGTAGGCGGACCCGAACGTTATGCGCTGCACGCGCTTCGGGTTGGCGATGTCGAGCTTGTAGATCTGCGGCCCGCCGGCGCGATCGGAAGTGAAATAGATGCTCTTGCCATCCGGAGTCCAGGTGGGCTCGGTATCTACCGCCGGATCGTCGGTCAAACGCGTGAGCCCCTGTGTCGACAGGTCGAGCAGCCAGATATCGAGATTGCCGCCGCTGCCTGAGAGCGTGAGGGCCAGGCGCGTGCCATCGGGTGAGAACGCGGGTGCGCCGTTGACGCCCACCCGTTGCGACACCAGGCGGCGCTCGCCGGTGCGTACGCGCTGAATGTAAATCGCAGACAGGCGATTCTCGAACGACACATAGGAGAGCCACTGATCATCCGCCGACCAACTGGGAGACATGATGGGCTGTGAAGACTCCAGGATCACCTTCGGCCCTTCCCCATCCGAGTCGGCGACGATGAGCTGAAAATGCTGGCTCGGGGGCTGGCCCTGCACCGCGATGTAGGCGATGCGGGTGGCAAAGGCTCCGCGCACGCCCAGAATCGCCTCGTACACATAGTCGCTCACCATGTGCGCGGCATTGCGCAGGCTGGCGCCGGTGGCAATGAATCTCTTGCCGCCGATGCGCTGGCCAGTCAGCGTATTGATCAGATCGCAATCGACGTCGAGTTCAGTCGCGCTGGGCGCCGTCACCCGGCCGACCAGCACGTAGTCGTTGCCGGCCGCCTTCCAGTCCGCGGCCTGAACATCGGCCGCACGCGTGGGCGTCGTGAGCATGTCACGGCGCTGCATGGCGCGAAAACGGCCGCTGCTTTCCAGATCGTGCTGCACCACGCCGGCCAGGTCCAGTCCGGTATCGGCGGGTACGGCACGCCCAAAGGGCACGATGGCGATCGGAATCGGATCGGTCACGCCCTGGGTGACGTTGACCTGCAGTTCGGCCCGGGCCGGTGCTGCGGCCAGCGCCAGGACGGCCAGGATGGAGCCACCCGCCAGGGCAGCAATGGTTCGGTATCGGGGATGATTATTCATTGGGAGCGAAGGTAACAACCAGATCGCGGTCAAACAAGGCCGGATCGGGCGGCGCGGGCAAGGGCGAGGCCCGGTAGGCGGCATCCTGAATCGATTGCCGCACGGCTGCATCGCCGTTGCAGCTACCCACTTGCACCGCGGTGACCGCGCCGCCGGGGACCTGCGTGATCTGCACCTGGCAGCTGATTCCGGCGTGCGCGCTGGGCGGGCGGATCCAGGCGTGCTGGATCCGTGCGGCGATCATGGCCTGATACTGCGCCAGGGCGCCATTGGAGCGTGCCGCATCCAGGTGTTCCTCGGCCTGCAGCTGCGAGCGCAGATCCGCCTCGCGCTGGGCGCGCTCCTGTTCGGCTTTGCGCTGCTGCGCCAGCAATTGCGCCTTGCGGTCCGCCTCGATCTTGGCCTCAGCCTCGGCTTTCGCCTTTGCCTCGGCGTCCGCCTTCGCTTTGGCCTCCGCCTGCGCTTTGGCTTCAGCCTCGGCTTGCGCTTTGCGCTCGGCTTGAGCCTGGGCCTGGCGCTCAATCTCGGCCTTGGCTGCGGCGTCCTTTTCGGCCTGCTCGCGCTGCAATTGCTCCGCCTTCTGCGCTGCCGCGCGCTCTTCGGCCTGCTGATCCGGCGGCGGCGTGGGCTGCACCGGCGGCGGGGTCGGCGGTGCTGGAGTCGGCGGCGCCGGCGCAGCGGCTGCGGCCCCGTGCACCACCGTGGCCTCGATTGCAAGCGTCTGCGGCGCCGGCTTGGGCGTGCGGTACTGCCACCAGCCCCACACCAGGGCGCCGACAATCGCCGCGTGGACCAGGACTGACAGTACTACCGACAGGACGCGATCGCTGCGACGCTCGCTCATGGCGATGTCGGGGGCTTCCGTGGTGGATCGGTCTGGAAACCCACCTTGCGCGCCCCGGCCTGCTGCAGCAGCACCATGGCCTGGACCACGCGGCCGTAGCTCACCGCCTGGTCGCCATTGACCAGCACGGCCCGCTCCGGAGCGCGCCGCAAGGCCGCCGTCGCGCGAACCAGCAGGGTCTGCTCGCTGATGGGCTGCCTGGGGGTGGCACCCACATTCAGGTACAGCTGGCCTTGCGCGTCGATCGACAGCACCAGCGGTGGTTCGTTTTGACGGGCATCCAGCGGCTCGGCCGCCGCCTTGGGTAAGTCGACCTTGATGCCCTGAGTCAAAAGCGGCGCCGTGATCATGAAGATGATCAGCAGCACCAGCATCACGTCTATGTAGGGCACGACATTGATCTCACCCATCAACCTGCGCTTACCTTTGTGGGCTGCGGGCATGTCAGCCCCCTCGCCCGGGTGCGCGCGGCGGGGCCATTGGCGCCGAGGCCGACACGGCCGTGGCGGCCGCACCGCCCGCGGCGGTCGACGGCGCGCGCCCGGCATAGCGCTGCAGTATGGTCGAGAGCTCTTCCATGAAGCCGTCGTAGCGCAGCTCGAGCCGGCTGACCTGGTCGGCGTAGCGGTTATAGGCGACCACCGCGGGGATGGCCGCGAACAGACCCATCGCCGTGGTAACCAGGGCTTCGGAAATGCCGGGCGCCACCATGGCCAGCGTCGCCTGCTGCACATTACCCAATGAGCTGAACGCGCTCATGATGCCCCAGACGGTGCCGAACAGCCCCACGTACGGGCTGGTCGAGCCGACGGTCGCCAGCGTTGCCAGGCTGTGTTCGAGCCTTTCAATCTCCTTGAGCTGGGCCACCCGCATGGCGCGGCGCGAGCCCTCCAGCAGCATATCGGCCGCGACGCCGCCCTGCGCCCGCAGTCTCGCAAACTCGCGAAAACCGAATTCGAAAATGCTTTCCATGCCGGAGGTCTTGCCGCGCGACTCCACAGCTCGATACAGCGAACTCAGATCGCCGCCAGACCAGAAACTGTTCTCGAAGCGGTCGGCATCGCGCCGCGCGCGATTCACCACCATGCGTTTGCGAAAGATGATGGCCCAGGAACTCACCGACGCCGCCAGCAGTATGCCGAGCACGATCTGCACTACCAGGCTCGCCTGTACCACCAGCCGGATAACGGATAGCTCATCACCCATCAACTACTCCTTGAGCTCACGGATTATGACTTCCGGCAAGCGTTTAGGTTTCAGGCTCTGCGCGTCCAGGCACGCCACACGCACCGTTGCACTCAGCAACAACTCGCCTTCGGTCGCTATCGCGCCAGATATTCTGCACAAACTTGAGACTGGCGCCGCCATTCAGCGCCGGTTCACAGCTGATCGCGAGCATATCGTCGAGCCGTGCCGGCCGCAGGTAGCGCGCTTCGAGCGCCACGACCGAGAACACTACCCCCGGATCGAGCGCGAGCGCGCGTTGCGAGAACCCGCGGACTCGTAACCATTCACTGCGCGCGCGCTCGAGAAATTTCAGATAGTTCGCATAATAAACTATCCCGCCGGCATCCGTGTCTTCCCAATAAGTGCGCGCCTGCCAGGCGAACACGCTCAAGACTCGTCACCGAACAACGACAGATTGGCGGCCGCCCGCTCGGGCACTTTGAGACCGAAGTGCTGCCAGGCCAGGCGCGTGGCCACGCGTCCGCGCGCGGTGCGGGCGATGAAGCCCTGCTGGATCAGGAACGGCTCGATCACATCCTCGAGCGTGCCGCGCTCCTCGCCAATGGCCGCCGCCAGGCTTTCGATTCCAACCGGGCCGCCGTCGAATTTCTCAATGATAGTCTGCAGCAGCTTGCGATCCAGGGCGTCGAGTCCCTGCGGGTCGACCTGCAGCAGATCGAGCGCGGCCAGTGCGGCGCCGTCGTCGATGCGGCCGTCGGACTTGACCTGCGCATAGTCGCGCACACGGCGCAACAGCCGGTTGGCAATGCGCGGTGTACCGCGCGAGCGCTGCGCAATGCGCAAGGCACCGGCAGCGTCAATTTCCACGCCCAGAATCCTGGCCGAGCGCTGCACGATGCGCTCGATCTCGCCGACGGCATAGAACTCCAGCCGCTGCACGATGCCGAAGCGATCGCGCAGCGGCGACGTCAACAGGCCGGCGCGGGTGGTGGCGCCGACCAGCGTGAATGGCGGCAGATTGAGCTTGATCGAGCGCGCGGCCGGACCCTCGCCGATCATGATGTCGAGCTGGTAATCCTCCATCGCCGGGTACAGGATTTCCTCGACAATCGGACTGAGGCGGTGGATCTCGTCGACGAACAGCACGTCGCGCGGCTGCAGGTTGCTCAGGATTGCCGCCAGATCACCCGGGCGCTCGAGCACCGGACCGGAAGTCTGGCGCAGATTCACATGCAGCTCGGTGGCAATCACATGCGCCAGGGTGGTTTTCCCCAGGCCCGGTGGCCCGAAAATCAATACGTGATCGAGCGCCTCGGCGCGCATACGCGCCGCATCGATGAAAATGGAGAGCTGCGATTTGACGTGTTCCTGGCCGATGTATTCAGCCAGTGCGCGCGGCCGGATTGCCCGATCGACCGCATCCTCGGGTGCGGCGGCAACGGCGCTGACCAGGCGATCGCTCTCGAGCGCGCTCATTCGCGCACCGCGCCCTGCAGCGCGCGACGAATGAGCTCTTCGGTCGACAGTGCAGCGCTGTTGCTGCCCACGGCCTTGAGCAATTTCGTGGCCTCGAGCGGCTTGTAGCCCAGCGCCACCAGCGCGCTGTAGGCTTCAGCTTGTGCGCCGGGCTCCAGGCGCTGGGCATCGGCGCCGAGTACCGCGGCTGCGGCCAGCACGCCCGGATCCTCCAGCCGGTCGCGCATCTCGACGATCAGGCGCTCGGCAATTTTGCGGCCGACTCCCGGAATGCGCGTGAGCGTGGCGGCATCCTCGGCGCGCACCACCTGCGCAAAGACCGGCACGGTAACGCCGGAAAGAATGGCCAGTGCGATGCGCGGACCGACGCCCGAGACTTTCAACAGGCTGCGGAACAGAGCCCGCTCCGGCAGGGTTGCGAAACCATAGAGCACATGCGCGTCCTCGCGCACCACCAGATGAGTCAGCAGCCGGGTCGGCTGGCCGACCGCCGGCAAGCTGTAGAACGTGGACATGGGTGCTTCGACCTCGTAGCCAACGCCCCCTACATCCAGCAACAGATGCGGCGGTGACCGGAACGCCAGCAGCCCGGAGAGCGAGCCGATCATCTTGCGGTCACGCTACCTGAGAGCGCTCGATCGCCGTCATCCGCGGCAGCGAGCGCCCCGAGCCGGCGCGTCTGCGCATGGCACAGCGCCGCGGCCAGCGCATCGGCGGCGTCGGCGGCCAATACCGCTTCCAGGCACAACAGCGTGCGCACCATCTGCGCCACCTGCGGCTTGGCGGCGGCGCCGTAACCGGTCACGGCCATCTTGATCGCGCGCGGCGCATACTCGTGCACGCTGGCCCCCAATGAGGCGGCGGCACACAGCGCTACTCCGCGCGCCTGCCCGAGTTTGAGCGCGCTGTCGGGATTGCGATGCAGGAACACCCGTTCGATCGCGATCATGTCCGGGCGATGCTCGCCCACCAGTTCGCTTATCGCGGCGTGGATACGCTGCAGGCGCGCCACCATGGCGCGACCGGCCACGTCGATGCAGCCGCTGGCAACGTGGCGTTCACCGCCGGAATGACAATCGATGATGCCAAAACCGGTGCGCTGTGAGCCCGGATCGATGCCCAGAACGCGGCAATCGTTGGCGATCAGCGTGATCGACTCAACGCCGTCGCGCGGCCGGAATGCGCGCCAGGATTTGGTCGAATATCGCGCCATGGATTGATATCCTCAAACGCACTTGCTGTGGCCGCCCTTACGCCCAATGATAGCCGGAAGACACCGGCCTCACAGCATGGAAACCGCCTCCCACGCACCGCCCGAGATCACTGCACAGCTCGCTGACGCGCGTGCCGCCCTGCTGGAGCTGGGCGCCGAGCCCGTGGTGCTCGCGCCGGCCCTCGAGGCGGCCGAATCGGTCGCAGCGCTGACCCAGGACAACGATCTCGCCGTCGCCACCGCATTGCACTGGACACAACTGAGCGGCATGACGCGCGAACCGCCGGCGCTCGAGACGCGGCTGAGCGCGACCGCGGTGCGGCTCGCAGCCGATCTGTCGCGCCTGGGCCAGCTTAGCCTGCCGACGAACTGGTCCGGCAAGCAGACGCTCAATGCCCAGCAGGCGGAAAGCGTGCGCAAGATGCTGCTGGCGGTGGCGGCGGATCCGCGTCTGGTGGTGGCGCGTCTGGCCGAGCAATTGGTGCGATTGCGCCACGCGCGTGAGCTCGCGCCGGCCGAGCAGCAGCGCCTGGCGCTGGAAACACGTGAGATCCTGGCGCCGCTGGCAAACCGTCTCGGAGTCTGGAATCTGAAGTGGGAGTTGGAAGATCTGGCCTTCCGCTACCTCGAGCCCGGCCAATACCACCATATCGCGCACGCCTTGTCCGAGCGGCGCGTCGACCGCGAAGGCTATATTGATTCGGTGTGCGCGCTGCTCGAGCGTGAACTGCGCCAGGCCGGCGTTCCCGCCCTGATCTACGGCCGGCCCAAACACATCTACAGCATCGCCCGCAAGATGCAGCGCAAGCACGTGGGCTTCGAGCGGGTGTTCGATGTGCGAGCGGTACGCATCGTCGTGGAGTCGATCGCCGACTGCTACGCCGCGCTGGGCGTGGTGCACGGCCTGTGGCACTACGTACCGGGTGAGTTCGACGATTACATCGCCACCCCAAAAGGCAACGAGTATCGCTCGATTCACACCGCCGTGATCGGTCCGGAGGACAAGTCGCTCGAGGTGCAGATTCGATCGCGCGACATGCACGAACAGGCCGAGCTGGGCATCGCCGCTCACTGGCGCTACAAGGAAGGCGGCGCGCGCGATGCCGACTACGAGCGCAAGATTGAATGGGTGCGGCGCGTGCTCGATCCGACGCAGGCCGCCGACCTGGACGGCGATCCGATCGAGCGCTTGAAACTCGAGCTGTTCGCCGATCGCATTTACGCCATGACCCCGCGCGGGGAAGTAGTGGACCTGCCGCGGGGCGCGACGCCGCTGGACTTCGCCTATCACGTTCACACCGACCTCGGCCATCGCTGCCGGGGCGCCAAGCTCAACGGCCGCATCGTGCCGCTCAGTCAGTCGCTCGCCAACGGCGATGTGGTCGAAATCATCACCGGCAAGCAGTCCGCGCCGAGCCGCGACTGGCTGTCCCCGGAGCAGGGATTCCTGGTCTCGGCCAGAAGCCGTGCCAAGGTGCGCGCCTGGTTCAGGCGCATCGATCAATCCGAGCATCGCGCCAGCGGCCGCGAGAGCCTGGAGCGCGAACTGGCGCGCGCCGGGGCCGGAGCTGAGCTGGTGGCGGCGCTGGTTCGGGAACTCAAGGCCGACAGCGCCGAGGATCTGCAACGGCAGATCGGCGAGGGCGAGATCAGCGCCAGCGCCCTGACCCAAGCCATCGGCAGGGTGCGCGCGCCGACGCCGGAAACGCTGGCGGCGGTGCGCACGCGGCCGCGACGGCACGCGGCCCGTTCGCCGGTGGCGATCGAAGGCGTCGGTGATCTGCCCATTACCATGGCGCGATGCTGCAACCCCGTGCCGCCCGATGTCATCGCCGGCTACGTGACGCTGGGACGCGGAGTCACCATCCATCGCGCGCGCTGCGCCAGTCTGCTGCGCATGCGCACGCTCAAACCCGAGCGCGTGCTGAAGGTCGAGTGGACCATGGACTCCGACAGCCTGATGCCGGTGCGCATTCGCGTCGAGGCGTTCGACCGGCGCGGTCTGCTGCGCGATGTCTCTGACGTCCTGGCGCTGGAAAAACTCAGCATCGACGGGGTCAATTCCGACACCGATCCCAACGACCGTATTGCAACCATTGTCATGCGCACGGCGGTACGCGACCATGAGCAGCTGGGCCGGGTGTTGCAACGGCTCGGCGCCGTGCCGAACGTGTTGCGTGCCCAGCGCGTGACCTGAAGAGGATCCCAACAGCATGATCATTCTGGTAACCGGTGCGACCTCGGGCTTCGGTCTGGCGATCGCGCGGCGCTTCGCCGCCGAAGGCCACCGCATCATCGCCGCCGGCCGGCGAGCCGAGCGGCTCGCCGCCTTGCGCGACGAATTCGACGCCACCAGGATTCATCCGCTGGTGCTGGATGTGCGCGATCGGGTCGCGGTCGACGCGGCGCTGGCCGCCCTGCCCGGCGACCTCGCGGCCATCGATCTGTTGGTCAACAACGCCGGACTTGCCCTGGGGCTGGAGCCGGCGCAGCGCGCCGATATTCACAACTGGGAGCAAATGGTCGATACCAACGTCAAGGGACTCATGTATGTGACTCGCGCGGTACTGCCCGGCATGGTGGCGCGCGATCGTGGACATATCGTCAATCTCGGTTCGATAGCGGCGATGTACCCGTATCCGGGCGGAAACGTCTACGGCGCAACCAAGGCGTTCGTGCGTCAGTTCTCGCTGAACCTGCGGGCCGATCTTTTGGGCACCCGAATCCGGGTTACCGATGTCGAGCCGGGAATGGTGGCAGGAACCGAATTCTCCTCGGTACGTTTTGGCGGCGATGCAGACAAGGCCGCCAAACTTTACGAGGGCGCCGATGCGCTCACCGCCGAGGACGTCGCCGAGACCGTGCACTGGGTTGCGACATTGCCGGCGCGCGTCAACATCAACACGGTCGAGCTCATGCCGGTCACGCAGTCGTTCGCAGCCCTGCCCGTGCACCGGCGCACTCCCGGCAGTTGACAATCCGGCCACCAGAACTAATACTTTCCTACATGGTGAACTATAGATACGGCTGAATCGCACCTTCATGGCGCTGGTCGATCCGACGCGCAGGGCGATACTGGCGCAACTTGAGCGCACCGACGGCGCCTCCGTCAGCGAGCTGGCGAAGCCTTTCACCATTCGACTGCCGGCGGTGCTGAAGCATCTCGACGTGCTGGCGGATGCCGGGCTCGTCACCCGCTCGAAATCCGGCCGCACGGTGACCGTGCGGCTGCGGCCGCAGCCGATGCGCGAGGCGATGGCGTGGCTGCGGCGCTACGAGCGATTCTGGTCGAGCAGCCTGGACCGGCTCACGGCCTATGCCGAGAGCACAGAAGCCGAAGCGCGCAAGAAAGGCCGATGACGAGCCTCACGTTGGCACGACTGCAAGCACTTTTCGCCGCGCTGACGGTCGCCTGATGCAGCTCTACTACTCGGACATTCTCTCCGCGCGCCGGGCCTGCGCCGTCGCGCGATACCTGAATGCGCCGGTTGAATACATCTATCTCGATCTGGTGAAGGGCGATCAGAAGAAACCGGACTATCTCGCCATCAATCCGAACGGCAAGGTGCCGACGCTGGTGAAGGGCAAGCGGATCACCTGGGAATCCGATGCCGTGATCTGCCAGCTCTCCGACGACACGGGCGCGGACCTGTGGCCGCATGACGCACGGCAGATCGAGATCACCCGCTGGTTCAGCTGGAACGCGCAGCATTTCACGCGCGCCGGCGGGGCGCTGTATTTCGAGAACATCGTCAGGAAACGCTTCGGTATCGGCGCGCCCGATGCGGCCGTGGTTGACCGGGCGCTGGAGGAATTCCGCCGCTATGCCCGGGTGTTGAATGATCATCTCGCCGCGCGGACCTGGATCGTCGGCGACAGCATGACCGTCGCCGACCTCTCGGTGGCGATGACATTGCCCTACGCACGTGAGGCGCAGCTGCCATTGAACGAATTCCACGAGGTGCGCCGCTGGTACGAGCAGATCGACTCGATCGAGGCGTGGCGCGACCCGTTTCCGGCGCGTTAGCGCATGGAGGAGGCCCGATAAGCCTCGATGAGCGGCAATATCGCCCGGCGGCGCGCGAGACTTTCGGGCGGCCAGTACGATTCACGATCGTAGTATTCCGGAACGGCTGGCACGCCCGCCGGAAGTTCAATCCACGGCTGCTTGGAAGCCGTGAAAATATGTATATCCGGTGGCAGATGATCTGGCGCGTCGAGCGTTCCGACCCTGACGAACCTGATGCACGGACCCGCCCCGGCGTAGTTGCTCCAGAGCGCGATCCGGCAATTCGTGCAGCGTGCGATCCTCTGGCCCTTGCCGCTATTGGAAGGCGTTTCGACTATCTCCGGCGCTGCGCCCAATTGCAGCACCCGATTGGCCTCGATCATGGCATTCAAGGCGAATGAGGCGCCGCTTTCCCGCTGGCACCAGCGACAATGGCAGCAGTGTACGAACAGCGGCCGCGTTGTCATGCGATAGCGGACCGCGCCGCAGTCGCAGCCGCCATCGATCGGAAACACCGTGCCATCGACCGTCATCGCAGTCACGTTACCGGTTGATATTGTCGATGGCGCGCTGGTCGACCGCCAGCGCGGCTTCGTGCAACGCCTCCGCGAGTGTGGGATGGGCGTGGATAGTGCGCTGCAGGTCCTCGGCGGTGGCCTGAAACTCCATCGCCAGCGTGGCCTCGGCGATCAGCTCACCGGCCAGGGGACCGATGATGTGCACACCCAGAATGCTGTCGGTGTCGCTCGCGGCGAGAATCTTGGCAAATCCCACCGCGGCCTGCATGGCGCGCGCGCGGCCGCTGGCCGCAAATGGGAACACGCCGCTCTTGTAGGAGATACCGCCGGCCTTGAGCTGCTCCTCGTTCCTGCCGACCCAGGCAATCTCGGGCGCGGTATAAATGACCGACGGAATCACAGCGTAATTGACGTGGGCGTAGCGTCCGGCGATGCGATCAGCGACCGCGACGCCTTCTTCCTTGCCTTTGTGCGCCAGCATTGGGCCGCGCACGCAATCCCCCACCGCCCAGACATTCTCGGCGCCGGTGCGGCAATGTTCGTCGACCTGGATGAAGCCGCGCTCATCGAGCTGCACACCGCTGTCCGGCGAGAACAGGTCCGCGCTGTAGGGCCGGCGCCCTACGGCAACGATGACCTGGTCAGCGCTGTGACTGCGCGCGCCTCCGTCAGAATCCTGATACTGCACGCTGACGCCACCGTTGACCACGGAGGCGCCGGTAACTTTGGCGCCCAGCCGTATGTCCATGCCCTGTTTCTTGAAATGCCGCAGCGCCTCGAGCGCCAGCTGCTGATCGGCGATGGCGAGAAAATTATCGAGTGCCTCCAGTATCACCACCTCGGCGCCCAGGCGGCGCCAGACACTGCCCAGCTCGAGGCCAATCACGCCGGCGCCGATGACAATCAATTTCTTCGGTATCGAGCTCAGCTCGAGCGCATCCCAGGAATCGATGATGCGTTCGTGGTCGAAGGGTAATGCCTTGAGTTCGGTGGGAATCGAGCCGCTGGCCAGGACCACATGCCGCGCCGCAAGCTCGCTCTTGGCCCCGTCAGCGGCCGTCACTTCGACCCGGCGGCCGGCGAGCAGCCGCGCCGTACCGTGAATCGCGGTGGCGCCAGCGGCCTTGAGCAGCGAGGCGACGCCACCAGTCATGGTGCGCACGATGCCGGCCCTGCGCTTTTGCATCGCGGCCAGATCGAGCGCAACGCCGGCGAGCTGGATGCCGTGCACGGCGAACTCGGACTTCGTCCGCTCGTAGAGTTCCGAGGACTCGAGCAGCGCCTTGGAGGGAATGCAGCCGGCGTTCAGGCAGGTGCCGCCGAAGGCGCTGCCACCGTCGCGATTTTTCCAGGCATCGACGCAGGCGACCTTGAGGCCATTCTGCGCCGCCCGAATCGCCGCCGGATAACCGGCTGGGCCTGCGCCGATCACCACGACGTCGAAGGCGTCGGGCATGGCGCTCACACTCCGAGCAGCAGCCGGCCGGGATCTTCGAGGCAATCCTTGACCGCAACCAGAAACTGCACCGCCTCGCGGCCATCTATGATGCGATGATCATAGGTCAGCGCCAGGTACATCATGGGCCGCACCGCGACCGCGCCATTGACCACCATCGCCCGTTCCTGGATCTTGTGCATACCCAGGATTGCACTCTGCGGCGCGTTGACGATCGGCGTCGACATCAGCGACCCGAAGGTGCCGCCATTGGTGATGCTGAAGGTGCCACCAGTCAGGTCCTCGAGCGTGATCGAGCCGGCGCGCGCGCGCGCAGCGAACGCACTGATCTGTTGCTCGATGGCGGCAAAGCTCAAACCATCGGCGTCGCGCAGTACCGGCACCATGAGTCCGCGCTCGGTCGATACCGCCACGCCGATATCGAAATACTCGTGATAGACAATGTCATTGTTCTCGACCGAGGCATTGACGACCGGAAAACGCCTGAGCCCTTCGACCACCGCCTTGACGAAGAAGGACATGAAGCCGAGCTTCACCCCGTGCTTTTTCTCAAAGCCGTCCTTGTAGCGCGCGCGCAGCTCCTGCACCGCGCCCAGGTCAACCTCGTTAAAGGTCGTGAGCAGCGCCTGGGTCGTCTGCGCCTGTATCAGGCGCTCGGCAATCCGCGCTCTCAGGCGCGTCATCGGCACACGCTGATCGACGCGTCCGGCGCGCGGCGCGGTCGCGGGAGCAGGAACGGGAGCGGCACCCGCAGCCGCCAAAGCATCCGACTTGGTCACGCGGCCACCCGGCGCCGAGCCGGTTATCGCCGCCGGTGACAGCTTGTTCTCTTCGATTACTCGTCGCGCCGCCGGCCCTGGCCTGGGCGCGCCGGCGGCCTCACCGGCTTTGCCGTTGCCGGTGGTAGCGGCGGCAGGGGCCGCGAGGGCGGCCGGGCTGGCAGCGGCCGCGGCGGCTTCTTCGATCACCGCCAGCAAGTCGCCACTCTTTACCGAGGTGCCATTCTGTACTTTGATTTCTCGCAGCACGCCGTTGATCGGCGAGGGCACATCGAGCACCACCTTGTCGGTTTCCAGGTCAGCCAGACTCTCATCGCGACTGACGCTCTCGCCGGGTTGCTTGCGCCAGGCCACGAGCGTGGCATCGGTCACGGACTCGGGCAATTGCGGAACTCGGATCTCGACGCTCATGAACTCTGCTTCCTGATTGGCGTGCTGACGGCCGTGACCGATCCGGGACTGAGCGTCAACCGGGGGGTACTGCGCACGGTGTGTTCGGTCGAAGTGGCATTCAGCGCCGTGTCGACCAGACGACGTTGTTCGGCCTCGTGCAGCTTGCTAAGCCCGGTGGCAGGAGCGGCTGCGGCCGCGCGTCCCGCGTAGTAAATGGTACGAGGTTGCGCCGAATCCTGCAGCCGATGTCGAATCTGGTACCAGGCGCCCTGATTCTGCGGCTCCTCCTGGCACCAGACCAGTTCCGTGGCATTGGCGTAGCGCGCCAGTACCGCCTGGTATTCCTCGATCGGGAACGGATACAGCTGCTCCAGGCGCACGATGGCGATATCGGTCTGCGCCGCGTCGCGGCGCGCCTTGAGCAGATCGAAATATACCTTGCCGCTGCAGAACACGACGCGCTGCGTGCGTGCGGGTTCGATGGCGTCGATCTCGTCGATGATATTGGCGAAACTGTTGTGGCTGAGCTCGGCCAGCGAGGACACCGACAGCTCATGACGCAGCAGGCTCTTGGGCGTCATCACGATCAGCGGCTTGCGAAATGGCCGCAGCATCTGCCGCCGCAACATGTGGAACATCTGCGCCGGCGTCGAGGGCACGCACACCTGCATATTGTTCTCCGCGCACAACTGCAGGAAGCGCTCGAGACGCGCCGAGGAATGTTCCGGCCCCTGCCCCTCGTAGCCGTGCGGCAGGAACAGGGTCAGGCCGCACAGGCGGCCCCACTTGGCCTCGCCCGAGGAAATGAATTGATCGATCACGACCTGCGCGCCGTTGACGAAATCGCCGAATTGCGCCTCCCAGATCACCAGGCAATCCGGGCTGGTGGTCGAGTAGCCGTATTCGAAACCGAGCACGGCCTCTTCCGACAGCACCGAATCGATGACGTTGAAGCGCGGCTGACCGTCCTTGACGTGCTGCAGCGGCAGATATCGCCGGCCGCTGTTCTGATCGTGCAACACCGCATGGCGATGGAAAAACGTGCCGCGACCGGAGTCCTGACCGCTGATGCGTACCGCCACGTCCTCCTCGAGCAATGAGGCATAGGCCAGGGTTTCCGCGGCCCCCCAGTCCAGGGGCATCTCTCCCGCCATCATCTTGGCGCGGTTGCTGATCAACTGCGCCACGCGCGGATGCAGCGTGAGATCACTGGGGATCTGGCTCAGACGCCGGCCCAGGGCGGCGAGGCGTGCGGGCTCCACGCCGGTACGTGGACGTTCCGACCAATCGAACTGCGCGTAGCGCGACCAGTCGATGGTGTACTTGTTGCCGATCAGTCCGAGCGCCGGATGCACTTCCAGCCGGCCCGAGTCCAGCGCCTGCCGGTATTGCTCGACCATTTGCTCGGCATCGGCGGCGCTCAACACTCCATCAGCGATCAGCCGATCGGCATAGAGCTTGCGCGCCGTGGGATGCTGGCGGATCACGCGGTACATCATCGGTTGTGTCGCCGCCGGCTCGTCGGCTTCGTTATGCCCGAGCCGTCGATAGCAGACCAGGTCGATCACCATGTCCTTGTGAAATCGTTGCCGGTATCGCAGCCCCAATCGCATGGCAAACACCACGGCCTCGGGGTCATCGGCATTGACGTGCAGGATCGGCGCCTCGAGCATCTTGGCGACATCGCTGCTGTAGGTGGTCGAGCGCACATCGCGCGCATCTGAAGTGGTGAAGCCGATCTGATTGTTGATGACGATATGAATGGTGCCGCCGGTGCGAAAGCCGCGCGCCTGCGACAGTTGCAGCGTCTCCATCACCACGCCCTGGCCGGCGAATGCGGCATCCCCATGCATGAGTACCGGCACCACCTTGTCGCCCTGCACGTCATCGCGGCGCTCCTGCCGCGCCCTGACCGAGCCCTCGACCACGGGGTCGACAATCTCAAGGTGCGAGGGATTGAACGCCAGCGCCACGTGCACATTGCCGGCCGAGGTGCGCAGGTCGGCCGAAAAACCCTTGTGATACTTGACGTCACCGGAACCCTGCGAGTGATTGTCGTCGTACTTGCCTTCAAACTCGGAGAACATCGTGGCCGGTGATTTGCCAAGCACGTTGACCAACACGTTGAGCCTGCCGCGGTGCGCCATGCCCAGCACGAATTCCTCGATGCCGGCGGCGCCGCCCTGCTGGATCAAATCGTTGAGCAGAGCAATCAAAGCATCGCCGCCCTCGAGCGAGAAGCGCTTCTGGCCGACGTACTTGGTGTGCAGGTAGCGCTCGAGGCCCTCGGCGGCAGTGAGCTGCCACAGCAGATTGCGCCGCTCCTCCGGTGTGAAGCGATACTGCATGCGACCGAGCTGGAATTCGTCCTGCAGCCACAGCCGCTCTTCGGTATCGGACACGTGGGCAAACTCGGCGCCTATGTGACCGCAGTAGATCGCCTCCAGGCGGGCGAGGATTTCGCGCAGGCTCGCGCGTTTGGCAATCCAGTCGTTGCGGCTGGCGGTAAAGAATTCCGTATCGAGGTCAGCCTCGCTGAGCCCCGCGTAGTCGAGATCCAGCACTCGCGGGCGTGGGCGCTGGAGCAGTCCCAGCGGGTCGATGCGCGCGATCAGATGACCGCGATTGCTGTAGATCTGCATCAGCCGCGAGACCGCGGCCTGCTTCTCGTTGGCGCCACTGGGTGCAGCGCCGGGCGCGGCACTGACAGCCTGGGTGCGGGCCGCCACCGCGGCGATGACGGGACTGTGCGGCCGTTCGGCCCGGTTGCCCGGAAGCGCATCAAAATAGCCTCGCCACGCGGCATCAATGCTGGCCGGGTCGCGCAGATACTGCTCGTACAGGGCTTCGACATAGCTGGCATTGGCGCCGGAGAGCGGCGTACTGGCGAGCTGCTCCAGCAGGGATGGCGGCGGCATGAAGGGTCCTGATAGCGAAAAAAGCCTGTCCACTCAATGGCCTAGAAGGCCGCGGACGAGTTCCTATTCTATCGGATTGGTGTTTCCAAAGAAACGGATCGCGCGCGCCCGATGGGCATCTAATTGAATTACATCGGCGCCAGGGAACCGCTGCGCCTCATCACAATCCTGCTAACTGGATGCGGGACTATTGCGGCGCCGGTCCCTGGGTGACGCGCACCAGGTCGTTCGGCCGCAGCCATTTCCGGAATGCAGCCTGTACATCCGCCGCCGTCAGTGCGATGTAGCGGCGCGCGGCGTTCCAGGGCTCATCCAGCGGCAGGTTCAGCTCGCGTCGCTCGATCAGGCCGTGCGCGATGCCCTCAACGCTCGCCTCCGCCAGGGGTATCTGACGCAGCAACAGCGCCTTCACCCGCAGCAGCTCGTCATCGCCGGCTGCCGCCGACTGCATGGTCCTGAGCTCCTGCACCGCAATGTTCGCAGCCTTGCCGACGTTCTGCGGATCGCAGGCGTATTGGATGTAGTAGGCACCGCGCGTGCGCCCGGCCTGCAGTACCGATGCTACCGAATACACCAGGCCCGAGTTCTTGCGCAAATCGATACTCAGGCGCGTGGAATAGAAGCCGCCGCCGAGCACCGCACTGCCCAGTTCGAGCGCGTAATAGTCGGGATCGGAACGGGTGAGGGAAAGGTTCTGCGCCAGGATGACATTGTCCTGGACGCGGCTGGCATCCGGCACGGTCACGGTACTGGCCTTGTTGGCGGGAGCCTGGGGCAGGTCGGTGTCCGGTTTGGGCCCGCTCGCCATCCAGTCGCCGAAATACTTGTCGATGGTCGCCCGCGCCTGCTCGGGCGATACCTTGCCGACCACCACGATAGTAGTCAGGTCCGGGCGAAATACCTTTTGATAATAGGCGCGAACGTCATCCAGGCTGAGCGCGCGCACGCCCTCGGGCGTGGCTTCGCGCAGGCTCGGATCATCCGGCGGGAACAGTGCCGCGCGCAACGAGCGCTGGGCCAGGTACCCGGGACTGCGATTCCTGGCGGCCACGATCTGAACCAATTGCCTGGACACCACCGACATTGCCGCCGGCGGTAGCGCCGGATGCAATTCGTTGTCCGCCAGCAACGCCACGCCGCGATCGAAGTCCTGGGACAGCACCTGAAGGTCGAAATCGGTGCCGGGATGTTCATCCGCACCGATCTCATCCAACGCACTCTGAAATGCCAGCCGGTCCAGGTGCTCGCTGCCATAGGCAAGCAACGGATCGAGCAATTGTGCGATTCCTTGCTGCTGCGCATCGGCCTCGACTTCGGGACGATTGCGAATGCGCCCGAAGACAGAGACCGTATCGCTGACGTCTTCACTCTGCACGATCAGCGTCAGGCCGTTGGGCAGCGTGCTGAGCACCGGCTGGATACTCGAGGGCTTGACCTCCAGACGCTCCAGTGCCGCCTGCGCCCAGTCCGGCAATTGTGTTGGATGGGCTTCACCCAACGTGATGCTCTCCTGTCCACCAAAGCCGCCGCTGGCTGACACCGGTTTTCCTGCCCCTTGCGGAATCATCAGTGCCGACACCGCGTGCGCCAGATCCAGATATTTGCGCGCCACGCGGTTGACGTCGCTGACGCTGACCTTCTCGATCCGTTCCAGATCCTCATCGGGCGAGCTCAGTCCGTACAGCGCCACGGCGTCGGCCCAGATGGAGGCCAGACCCTCGATGGAATTCTTCTGAAATTCCGCCTGGCGCCGCTCCTGCAATTTGGCCGCCGCCACCAGTTCCGGCGGCACCCCGTCCTGCGCCACCTTTTTCAGGATCGCGCGCACCTCGGCTTCCAGCGCCTTGGGATCCTCGCCCTTTGGAAACGACACCTCCGCATAGGCGATTCCCGCCTGCGGCAGCGGATCGAGCGCGAATTCGGCGTTGATGGCCTTGCCTTGCGGCACCAGGCCGTACAAGTCGAAGCGTTGACTGCTTAACACGTCTGACAATACTTCCAGGGCCGGAAAGTCCGGGCTGTGCAGACCCGGCACACGCATGGCGATCATCTGCGTACCCGTGGGCCGGTCGGTGTCCACTTGCAGCCTGATGGCACGGGCAGCGCCGAGCTTGATCACCGGCCGTACCGGGACCGGTTTTGCGGCGATGTCGCCGAACAGTGTGCGCACCTTCTCCAGGGTGGCGGCCGGATCCAGATCACCGACCACGACCAGGATGGCATTGTTCGGCACGTACCAGGCGTCGTGGAACTGCTGCAGCATCTCGACGCGCGTGCGGTCGAAGGACGGCCTGGTACCGAGCGCATCGTGTGCGTAGGGCGTGCCGGCGAACATCGCCGCCCGCAGCTTCTCGTACAGTATGTAGCCCGGATTCGACAGATCCTGGGCCACTTCCTGTTCGATCGCGCCGCGTTCCTGATCCCAGTCCTTGCGGCTATCGAGCACGCCGCGCATGCGCGTGGCCTCGATATGCAGTGCCACGTCCAGGTCCTCGGACGGTACCGTGAACAGGTATTGGGTCAGGCTCTCGCGTGTGTTGGCGTTGAAATTCCCGCCCATGACACTGCCGATGTCGGCGAGCTGGTCTGCCGACAGCCCCGGGCTGCCGCGGAACATCATGTGCTCCTGGGCATGCGCGGTACCCGGATAGCCGGGCGGTGTCTCATCCGAACCCGCCAGGTAATTCACCGAAGTCGCCACCACCGGCGCCAGCGTATTGCGCACGATGATCACGCGCAGACCGTTGGACAGGCGCGCGCGCAGTACCGGCGCCACATCGGGGCCGGCAGCGCGCGCTGGCGCGAGCGCCAGCAGCGAGACCACGCAGGCGCATGTAAACGCCCGCACCGTGCACATTAATGTCATGAAAAATCCTTCACTGATTGCATTGCAAGCATACATTCGCCTCACGCCCTGAGGCCCAGCACGATGGCACCGGCCGCGACCAGGGCGATGCCGCACCAATCCCGCGCGCTCGGCCGCTCGCCGAGAAACATGACCGCGAACAGCGCCACCAGCACCACGCTGAGTTTGTCGATGGGAGCGACTTTGGAGGCCTGGCCGAGCTTGAGCGCCCGGAAATAGCACACCCAGGAGGCGCCGGTGGCTAGTCCGGAAAGCACCAGGAACAGCAGCGTCTGAGCAGGCAGTCGCGCCGGATTGGTCCATTTGCCATTGACATAAACAAACGCACCCAGCGCCATTACGATGACAAAGGTACGCACCAGGGTCGCCAGGTCGGAGTCCACCCCCTGCAGGCCGATCTTGGCGAAGATGGCGGTCAGGGCCGCGAACACTGCCGACAGCAGCGCCCAATAAAACCATGCGGATTCGGTCACCGTCGCGAGCATACACCGCGGGTCAACGTATTGCCGGCTGGCGCGCTGTAGTCGGCAACGCCTGAACCTCTGCAAGGAGAGCGTCTTTGGCAATCGATGTTGACGCTGCCATTGCTGCCAATCGCTTCGGCCTGGGCGCGCGCCCGGGGGATCTGCAGGCCATCGGCGGCGATGCGCGGGGCTGGCTGCGTGCGCAGGTCGCCAGCGGTCCTCCTTTGATTGAAACCGCTGGATTGCAGAGCACGCAGCAGATACTCAGCGGCGCAGAGCCGATCGTGCGTGCGCGCCGCGAAGCGCGCCGCGCGCGCGCCGACGGCGCAGTCGATGCCAATGCCGATGCCAAGGCCATCGCTGATATAGCCATGCGCCTGCCGCAGTACCTGCGCCCCCTGTACGCCGATGACGCGCGTGCCCGGCTGCACGCGGCGCTGCTGAGCGAGCGCCCACTCGCCGAGCGTCTGGTGCATTTCTGGAGCAATCATTTCGCGGTCTCGGTGGATAAGCAGGCGGTGCTTGGCATCGCCGGCAGTTTCGAGCGCGAAGCGATTCGCCCGCGCATATTCGGCCGCTTTCGCGACCTGCTGCTGGCCGTGGAGACGCATCCGGCGATGTTGCTGTATCTGGACAATCAGCAATCCGTGGGCCCGGATTCGATGCTGGCGCGACGTGCCGCGCAGCGCCGGCGCACGCTCGGATTAAACGAGAACCTCGCACGCGAGATCCTCGAGCTGCACACCCTGGGTGTCGACACGGGTTATACCCAGGCCGATGTGACCAGCTTTGCCAAGGTGCTCACGGGCTGGTCCCTCGGCGGCGGCGAAGGTCAGCTCGCGAACGGACCTCCCGGTAGCTTCGTGTTCCGTCCACAGGTGCATGAACCGGGCAGCCAGACCGTGCTGCGCAAGCGCTATGCCCAGGCGGACCAGGCACAAGGCATCGCCGTGCTCTCCGATCTCGCCGCGGCGCCGCCAACCGCGCGCCATATCGCCACCAAGCTGGCGCGCCATTTCATTGCCGATGATCCGCCCGCGGCCGCGGTCGAGCGCATCGCCCGTGCCTTCGAACGCAGCGGCGGGGATTTGCCGGTGGTGTATGCCGCCGTGATCGACTCTCCCGAGGCGTGGGATCCCGCGATGGTGAAGTTCAAGACGCCACAGGACTATTTGTTTTCCCTGGCCCGCGGACTGTCGCTGCCGCCGGAGAGCGAACCGCGCCTGCTGGCTGCATTCGAGCAGCTCGGGCAGCGCCAGTTTGCGCCAGGCTCGCCCGCCGGCTGGCCCGATCGCAGCTCGGATTGGGATGGCGCCTCGGCGCTCATGAAGCGCATTGAACTGTCCGACGCGGTGGCGCAAAAACTTTCCGACCGGCGCGATGCCAAGCAGCTGGCGCCGCAGCTGCTCGGCGCCAGGCTCAGCACGGCGACCAGCGAAAGCATCGCGCGCGCGGCCAGTCCGGCGCAGGGCCTGACCCTGCTGTTGACGGCGCCCGAGTTCCTGCGCCGCTAGCCACCACGAAACCCGGAGCATCCATGTCCCCGCAAAATCTACCGCGCCGTCGTTTCCTGCAGCTGGGGCTGATGGCCGGCGGCGGCATGCTCAGCGCACGCTACGCGTTCGCCGCACCGGCCGTTACCGACTCGCGCTTCGTGTTCATCATCCTGCGCGGGGCACTGGATGGCCTGTCGGCGGTGCCACCCTATGGCGATCCGGACTACGCGCGCTTGCGCGAGCAGCTGGCGATCGGTGTTCCCGGCACGGCCGACGGTGCGCTCACGCTCGATGGACACTTCGGGCTCAATCCCGGCTTGCCCTTCGTGCACGAAGCCTATGGCGCCGGTGAGGCCTTGATCCTGCATGCGGTTGCGAGCCCGTATCGGGAACGCTCGCACTTCGACGGTCAGGATGTGCTCGAGAGCGGTGTGCCACGACCGCATGCCAGCCAGACCGGTTGGCTCAACCGGGCCGTCGCCGCGCTTCCTGCGAGCAACGTGCACGGCGCGCAGGCGGGCGTGGCGCTCGGCCAGAACGTACCCCTGGTGCTGCGCGGCCCGGCACCCATTGCCTCCTGGTCGCCAACGAAGTTACCGGCGATCGACGACGATACGTTGCAGCGCATTGTCGATCGCTACGCCAGCGATCCTGTGTTGTCGCAGCGGCTTGGGGATGCGCTGTCGACCGACCGCATCGCCGCCGAATCGGCGGACCAGAGCATGCAGGGCGCACCCATGAACACGACCGATGCCATGGCGCCCGCCCCGGGCGCCGGTCGTTACCTTGAAACCGTACGCACCGCTGCCGGGTTTCTCAAACGCGACGACGGGCCGGCGGTAGCGGTATTTGACACCACCGGCTGGGATACGCATTTCAACGAGGGCGGCGGGCAGGGTCAGCTCAGGCAGCGCCTGGGCGCGCTCGATGCCGCGCTGCGCACACTCAAGGACTCTCTGGGTTCAACCTGGTCACGCACCACGGTGCTGATTGCGACCGAATTCGGGCGCACCGCGGCCGCCAACGGCACGCGCGGGACTGATCACGGCACGGCAGCGGCCGCCTTCCTACTCGGCGGTGCGGTGCAGGGCGGCCGGGTGCTGTGCAATTGGCCGGGGTTGTCGACCCGCGCCCTCTACCAGGGCCGCGACCTGGCAGCCACCATGGATCTGCGTTCAGTCATCAAGTCGGTGTTGCGCGATCATCTGCAGATCAGCCCGCGCAAGCTCGACACGGAAGTCTTCCCCGATGCCGGCGTGCCCTATATCGCCGATCTGATTCGCGCCTGAGGCGGCCGCTTGGGGGCGGTGCGTGCTTGAGGGCAGCGCGCGATTCAAAGAGAATCGCGCCCATGCCGCTCGAGTCCTCGCCGGCCGCCCGTCCTCTACAGACCCTGTCGGCCAAGGCGCTGGCCGAACGATTCTCCCAAGCCTTGCAACGCGCAGACGGTGTCTGCGGTGCGCATTGCATTCACGAGCTGTGCATGCGCGAAGAATTGCCGGCACGCATCGAGGGCGCCCTGGAGCGGCTGTGGCAGTACGCCGCAGCCTCGATTCCCGACTGGCTACCCATGCGCTATGTTCACTTTCTGCCCCTGCTCTATCGCATCGCCAGCCGTTACCGCGCCGGCAAACGCGGCAGCAGCAATATCTACCTGGTGCTTCTGGACTACGGCGATCGCGGCGGCGACCGGTATGGAATCTATGTCGGCATGAGCAGGTACTCGCCGGCCCAGCGCTTCGATCAGCACAAGGCCGGCATCCGCGCCGCCGGCAGCGTATTGAAGCGCGGACTCGAAGTACTCACCGGCCCGACCCTGCATCTGCAGCGCATGGCGCGCGCCGAGGCCGCGCGCATCGAGGCGCAGTTGGCCGCCGCCTTGAGCGAGGAAGGCCTACTGGTCCAGGGCGGCCACTGAGCCGCGCTCAGGCGCCGCCGACTTTGCCCAGGAAATCGCCCTTGCCGAGTTTGACGCCGTTGTGACGCAGGATGTCGTAAGCGGTGGCGCTGTGGAAATAGACATTCGGAAGCACAAAGCTCAACAGGTATTCCCAGCCGCTGCGAAAGTTGACCGTCAACTGTGGGAACTTGATCTCAATCGCGCGCGCATCGGCACCGGCAAATTTCCCGGCGTCCAGGCTCTTGAGAAACGCGGCGGTGTTGTCGAGCCGCGCCTTGAGTTCCGCGAACGAGACCTCGGTATCGGCAAACTTCGGCGCTTCCACCACCGCCAGCCGTGCCCCGGCACCCTTGGCCGTATCGGAGACCACCTGCACCTGCCGGGTGAGTGCGAACATGTCCGGATACAGCCGCGCGGTCAGCAACACGCCGGGTTCTATCTTCTCCTTCTCGCAATGCGCGCTGCCCTTCTCGAGGATCGCGGACAGGTTGCCCAGGGCGTGCAGTAGTGTCGGGATCGCGGCGTCGTAAATAGACAGAGCCATCGGAAAATCCTTCTGCGCCGTCGGCGCACGTGTGTTGTTCAGTGCTGCGTGGGCAGCACCGGCGGCAGCATACTCGCTGACGCGCCGTTACTCGACTCGGCGCAGGCGATACGCCGCCCCGGGCCCCGGATTCAACCACAACGGAACGAAAAATAGACAGTGCGTGCAACCCCACGCAGCGCAACTGATGCGATGATTGGGCTATGAGTGAGGCTGAAGACAGGAACGCAGCACGACTGCAAGCCGTAAAGTCACGCGGCTACGCCCGCATCGCCACCGAGGAGGCATTTGCACCCGCGACCATGCTGGAGCGCTATCGCGTCCTGCTGGCGAGCCGTGCCACCGATGATCCTGGCTTTGAGAGCCTCTGGGGCTTCTATCTGGGCAGCCGCAGCGCGCGTGCCACGCAGATCATCGCCAAACTCCAGGACCTCGGCCCACAGCGGATCGCCGATATGGATGCCACCGGCATCGACCGGCAGATTATCTCCCTGACCGGCCCGGGAGTGCAGATCTTCGATGCTGCCACTGGCAGCGCGGTCGCGCGCGATGCCAACGATGAGCTGGCCGACGCCGTGCGCCGCGAACCGCAGCGCTACAGCGGCTTGACCGCGGTGGCGCCGCAGGATCCACGCGCCGCGGCTGCCGAGATCGAACGAGGGATGAGAAAGCTGGGCATGAAGGGTGTAATCATCAACTCCCACACGCACGGCGAGTACCTGGACGACCCCAAGTTTTCCGAGTTGCTCGCTGCCGCCGAGGCGGAAAATGCGCCCATTTATCTGCATCCGCAGTCGCCCTCGAAGGGGCTGATCGCGCCCCTGCTGGAACGCGGCCTGGACGGCGCCATCTTCGGCTTCGGCGTCGACACGGGCATGCACATGCTGCGCATCATCGTCAGCGGCGTGTTCGACCGATTCCCACGCCTCAAATTCGTGCTCGGTCACCTGGGTGAGGCATTGCCGTTCTGGCTGTTCAGACTCGACTACATGCACCGGGCCACGGTGCTGTCGCAACGCTACGCACAGATGCGGCCATTGAAGCGCCAGGTGAGCGACTATCTGCGCGAGAACGTCTACGTCACCACCAGCGGCATGGCCTGGGCGCCGGCGATCCGTTTCTGCCAGGACGTACTGGGCATGGACCGGGTGCTGTATGCCATGGATTATCCTTATCAGTTCGTCGCCGGCGAGGTCACCACCACCGATCAGGTGCCGCTCAGTGATTATGACCGCCGGTTATTGTTCCAGCTCAACGCCGAGCGCGTATTTTCCCTGTAGGCGTTACTATTCAGCCTATGCAGCTGACCGACCCGGAACAAGCCATGCTGGACGGCCGCGACGGCAAGGCGCGGCAAAAAGCCATGCAGCTTTTGGTGCGATACGGCGAAGCGCTCGGGGCCGAGCGGTTGGTGGCCACGGACAACATCGCCGGCGTGCCGGGTTCTTCGAACCCGTTCCTGGAGAAGTATTACCGGCAGCGTGGCGGCGGCGGTTACGACGCCATTTTCTCGTTCTTCGATCTCGACAGCGACGAGCTGGTTGAAGTCCCCAAGGCCGCAGCGCACACCTGCCATCTGCAGGGCGGCTACGACCCGGACAATTGGCAGTTACTGGGCGCGACGCCGGAAAGCTTCAAGATCAG
Source organism: uncultured Gammaproteobacteria bacterium (assembly GCA_963735775.1). Taxonomy (GTDB): domain Bacteria; phylum Pseudomonadota; class Gammaproteobacteria; order Steroidobacterales; family Steroidobacteraceae; genus FEN-1191. The sequence goes on from CAVTMG010000003.1 coordinate 382,880, forward strand.
CCAGGAGAGTGAAGCCTTCATTGCCGGGCGCGGCGTGCAGATACTCAAGACCTGCACACCTTACCTGGCAGGCAACGTGCCGGCCAAGGGCGATCACTGCGCCTGGATGGAGTCCTCTGCCGTGGTCTACTGCAACTCGGTAATTGGTGCGCGCACCAACACCGAGGGGCGCGAGAGTACCAGCGCGGCGATGCTGACCGGCAAGATCCCGGATTGGGGCTTTCATCACGACCAGAACCGGTTCGGCTCGCACCTGATCGAAGTGGATTTTCCGATCGAATCGGTGATGGACTGGGGCATGCTCGGGTATTTCGCCGGTGAGGCGGTAGGCGAGCGCATACCGGTATTGACCGGCCAGTTCGGCAGCGCCGACCTGATTCGACACAAGCACTTCGGTGCCGCCGCGGCCTCCTCCGGCGGTGTGGAGATGTATCACATCGTCGGCGTCACCCCGGAAGCGCGCACCCTGGCCGAGGCATTTGGCGGCCGCAAGCCACTGCACGTCATTCCCTATGGTTTGGCCGAAAAGCGCCGTACCTACGACAATCTGAATTCCAAGGCCAGCGATCCCCAGGTGGATTACGTGATGCTCGGCTGCCCGCACTACTCCTTGGAGCAGATTCGCGACGCCTGTCGCCTGCTGGAAGGCAAGCGTGTGAGCGTCAACTGCAACCTGTGGGTCTTCACCTCGCGCGCGGTCAAGATCATCGCCGACGCGCAAGGCCTGTCGAAACAATTGCGCGATGCAGGCGCGGTGCTGCTGACCGATACCTGTTCCTCAATCAGCCAGGCGGTGCCCCCGGGCACCAAGGTGGCGGCGCTGGATTCGGCCAAGCAGACCCACTACCTGCCCGCCATCATGGATATTCAGGCCTGGTTCGGTTCCACCCAGGATTGCATCGAGGCGGCAATCACCGGCCGCTGGAATGGAGTACGGCCATGAGCGTCACTACCTTCGTGTTGAAGGGTCGAAAAGTCGTCGGCGGAGTGACCGAGGGCGAAGCCCTGGTTACCAGGCAGACCATCTCCGGCTGGGGCGGCATCAATCCCATGCTCGGCACCATCACCGAGACTCGCCATGAGCTGCGCGGGCAAAGCTTCAAGGACAAGATCCTGGTGTTCCCCGGCGCCAAGGGTTCTTCGGGCTGGTCTGCGGTATTTCATATGACGCGATTGAGCGGTGCCGCTCCAAAGGCCATGCTGTTTACCGAGATGACCACCAAGATCGCCTTGGGCGCGGTGGTGATGCGCGTACCCTCGATCACCGACTTCGACCGTGATCCGCTGGATCTCATCGAGACCGGTGATTGGGTCAAGGTGGACGCCGACCGGGGCGTCGTCGAGGTACGCAAAGCCGCGTTACGCACGGGCTAGGAGCGTTGCTCTTCGGGTGGCGGGATGCCCAGCGCATCGGTCGATGAAATCTCCGGACCGCGTTCGTTGATCGTGGTTCGGCGAAGATCGCGCTTGTATTTGAAAACGTCGTACCTGGTAGCCCGGTGGACGGTGCAGCGATTGTCCCAGATGACGAAATCTCCGTTGCGCCACTGGTGCGAGTAGATGAATCGCGGCTGTGCCGAGAAGTCGTTGAGCTGCCGCAGGAACAGCTCGCCCTCGGCGCGCGGCCAGCCCAGGATATGGGTGGCGTGATTGCCAATGTATAGTGCGCGCCGCCCGGATTCCGCCATGACACGCACCACCGGGTGCGGCACCGGTGGCATGGCCTGGCGCATCTGTTCGGTGATCTCGCTGTAGCCGGCGCGGCTGCGCGTCTTCCAGAAGTAGTGCTCCGCAACCGCATCCTGCGCCCGGTCCTTGAGTTGCTGCGGCAGCGCCTCGTAGACCATGCGGGTATCGACGAATTCGGTATTGGCGCCGAATGGCGGCAGGATACGTGCTGACAGCAAGGACCATTTGGTCGGCAAAGCGTTGAACGAGCTGTCGGTATGAAACTCCTCGTTGGCGCGGTTGGAGGCATGGCGCAGGGACTGTAACGGCAGGAAGTCGCCGTTTTCGTCCAGGTTCGAGACATCGTACAGTTCCGGCGCGACGCGTCGCTTCGACGAGCCTCGCATTCCCATGTGCGGCGGCAGTTCCAATGGGCCAAAGGCGCGGCTGAAGCGCACCTGCTCGGCATCGCTGATCGCCTGATCGCGCAGTACCACCACCGCATGCTCGCTGACCGCGGTCGCGACGGTGTCGATCAAGTTGCGGGCCGGGGGCTGATGCAGATCCGCGCCGATGATCTCGGCGCCGAACGGCGCGGGTAGTGTACGAACCAAAAGCGCCATGCTGGTATCTCCCTCGGCAACACGCGCCACCCATTGTGCCTCAATCACCGCTTTGGCCGCTGCCCTTTGATTCGACCCTGCGATCTGGCTGGGGCGAGTAGTTGCCCCGGTGGCGCACAGCGGGCATGGTGTGCGCCGCTCCTTTAAGTATGGTTTGAACATGTCGACCACCGCACGCCTGGTGGATGTTTCGGCACTGATCAACGGCCGGCGGCTGAGCGGGTTCAATTACTCATTGATCGCGCTGTCCTGGTTGATCACGGTATTCGACGGCTTTGACATGATGATGGTCAGTTTCACCGCACCGTACATGCGCGATGAATTCGGCTTGTCGAAAATGATGCTCGGACGGGTTTTTTCCGCCGGCCTCGTCGGCATGATGCTCGGCGGCTTCTTTTTCTCGTTCCTGGCAGACCGCATCGGCCGTCGCCCCACGGTGGTCGCCGCGGCCTTCGGCTTCGCGCTGTTGACCGCCGCGACCGCCCTCGCCAACTCCTATCAGGGGCTGCTCGCGCTGCGCTTTCTCGACGGCCTGGCTCTCGGCGGCATGCTGCCGCTCGCCTGGGCATTGAACATTGAATTCGTGCCAGTCCGCATGCGTTCTACCATCGTGACCGTGATCATGATGGGCTACAGCTTCGGCACGGCCATTGCGGCGCCCATGACCAACTGGATCGCGCCGCACTATGGCTGGCAGGGTGTCTACCTGGCAGGAGGAGCGGGGACGTTGCTGTGCGCCCTCGCCCTGTGGCAAAAGCTGCCCGAGTCAATTCGATTCCTGGTGACCAAGGGACTGAAGCCGCAGCTGGTCGCGAGGACGTTGCACCGCATGGATCCCAGCAGCGATGTCACCGCGGCAGATCACTTCGTGCTCAGCGACGAGCCCAGGGCGGAGCGGCAATTCCGCGTGGCCGACCTGTTCCGCGGCGGGCTGCGCGTGATCACACCGCTGCTGTGGTTGGGCTACACGGCCAGTTCGCTGGCCATCTACTTCGCCGCCTCCTGGGGACCGATCGTGCTCGAGGAGCTGAAATTCCCGCGTGCTACCTCGGCGTTGGTGGCATCGTTGGGAGGGTTCCTTGGTGCCGTGGCGGGACTGGCACTGATGCGATTCACTGATCGCCTGGGCGCCCGGGCGGTCGCGTTCTATCCAATCCTCGCCATCCCGGTGCTGTTGCTGCAAGGATTCAACCTGATTCCCGTGCAGCTGTTCCTGGCCGCCAACGTGCTGGGCGCCCTGCTGCTCGCCGGCAGCCATTTTGGCATCCTGTCCATAGCCGGCATCTTCTATCCCAGCGCCATACGCGCCAGCGGCGCGGGTTGGGCGACATCAGTCTCCAAGATCGGCGGTATCCTCGGGCCGATCGTCGGCGCAGCGGTGCTGTCCAGCGGCCTGCCGGTGGTGCGCAGCTACGCGCTTTTGGCGATTTGCCCTGCGATCCTGTTCATCTGTGCCCTCGGCATCCATTTCAGCTCCACGAGCGCGCGCGCACCACACTCTTCCCATACGACTTGAGTCCCGAGGCAAGAATCAAGATCGCCGCCGGCGCAAGCACGGCCACCGTGGTGGCCAGGGAGTAGCGCAGCAGCGCCTCGGAACCGAACACGTACTGGGTGAACGAGGCGACGATGGTAGCGCCAAGGCCGAAACCGACGAGGTTGAACACGAACAGGAACAACGCCGTGATCTGGCCGCGCATCTCCCCCGGCGTGATCACCTGCAACGCCGCGTTCTGCGGACCAATGCCGAACGAGACACAGAAACCCGACAGAGCGAGCATGAGGTTGGCCAGGAATGCCGTCGGCATCAATGGAAAGGCCAGCGCGAACGGCGCATACGCCATCAGCGCAAAAATCGTCACGCGCATGTTGGCATCGGCGTAGCCGCGACGGGCCAGCCACTCGGCGGCCATCCCGCCGGGTACCAGCCCGAGCGACCAGCTGACTATGATGATGAGGCCCTGCGTCCAGCCTACCTGGGCGATGGTCCAGCCATAGGTGCGTATGAAGAACGAAGGCGTCCAGGCCTGCACGCCAAAGGCAAGCACCGTCTGCAGCGCCAGTCCTGCGAACAGCGGCCCGTAGGTCGCACGATTGCCCCAGAGGAAACGCACCACATCGCCTACCGGCACCGTGGCCGCGCGCCGCGCCGCCACGGTCATTGGTCCGGTGATGCGTCCGCGGCGTATGGGTTCGATCACGGTGGCAAACAGCGCCGCCACCAGCAGGCCGGGGATGCCGACGATGAAAAACGTGTATTGCCAGGTGCGCAGCGTACCCACGAGCGGCAGCGTCAGCGGCGGCAGTACCGACACCAGGTGCACCACCGTGCCGCCGATGAGCAATGAGGTGCCCAGTCCAAAGACGAAGCCGAAGTTCAATACCGCTATTGCGCGCGGCAGCTTTGCGGGAGGAAACAAGTCCGCCAGCATGGAAAAGGTCGCCGGGCCGTTGCAGGCCTCGCCGACACCGACGCCGACGCGGCAAAGAAAGAGTTGCCAGAAATTCTGCGCCAGACCACACAGGGCGGTCATGACGCTGAAGATCGCGATACCAACGCCGACGATCGTTCGCCGGCTGCGACTATCGGCCAGGCGCGCGATCGGCAGTCCCAGGATGACGTAGAAACAGGCAAATGCGAATCCCAGCACCAGGCTCATCTGCACATCCGTCAGGTGCAGATCGCGCTTGATGGGCTCGACCAGCAGATTCAGTATGCCGCGGTCGAGGAAGTTGACCGTCAGGGCGCAGGCAAACACCACCAGCGCGTACCACGCCTGTCGCGGCCGTGGCCACGGCGCGTTCGCCGGCGTGAGCTCCGGAGTGGAAGTTGCCATCAGTGCTTGCCGGGCGCACGAGCTCGAGCGCTGCGCTTGGCGCGCGCGCCCTTGGAGCCGGCCCGCTTGTCCCTGGCGTGGTGGGCGGCGGCGCGCTGCAGCAGCCGGCGGTCGCGCTCCTGGGCGAATAGCGGATTGCGCAGCACCGCGGCTTCGGCCGCGAGGCGCGAGGCTGGCGGCGCCGCTTCCAGCGGCACTGAAGCCAGGATCGCTTCGAAGCGCTCCCGCAGTCCCGGTTCGTATTCGGGATGCGTCAGTATGTAGAGGTCGTCACGCAGGATGCCGCGAAGCACCCGTTGCCCCACTTCCATCGGATCCATGCCGGCGGGCAGGATTTTTGTCTTCAGGAACTCCGCGCGCGCAGCCAGCTCAGCGGCGCGAGCCGTGTAGCCGGTGTGCGCGTATTGGGCCGGGCGCGAGCGTTCGACCTCGTGGATATTGGTATTCACCAGTCCGGGGCAGAACGCCGACACGCCGATGCCGTGTGGGGCCAGTTCGGGACGCAGCGATTCCATGAGACACACTACCGCATACTTGCTGGAGTTGTAGATACCAGCCGTGCCGGCCGCGAACAGTCCTCCCATGGAAGCGGTAGTCACCACGTGTCCGCCCTCGCCGTGAGAGCGAATGCGCGGCACGAACTCATGGATGCCGTTGAATACTGCGCCGAGGTTGACCCCAATGGCCCAGTCCCAATCGTCATAGCTGGCCTCGAGCAGCGAACCAATGATGCCGACGCCGGCATTGTTGCAGAGTACGTGGACCTTGCCGAATACCTGCTCGGTTTCCACCGCGGCATGCGCCATCGCCTTGCGGTCGGCGACATCCATTCGTATCGCGTGCACGCCGGCTTTTGAACCACGGAACGAGCGCATGGCCGCGTCCAGGTGATCCTGGCGCACGTCGGCGATGACGATGCGCATGCCGGCCGCGGAGAACACCCGCGCCATGCCAAGCCCCATGCCGCTCGCCCCGCCCGTGATGAATGCGACTTTACCGGCGACATCTTTCATGGCTGATTCCTGTCGCTACGCAACACCCGCGCGTCGGTTTCTCGCCGCTGTATCTCGCCGAATCGCGGATCGCGCGGCTCGCCTGTCACAGAAGCAAATATCCACCCACAGCGCAATCATCGCTGAAGCGGTTTGCTTGACGAATGGGCGTTGATCGCATGTACTGGCCCGTGAACGGCAAGCGGAGACCCAGCCGATGATCGAACTGTATACGTCGGAAACCCCCAATGGCTGGAAGGCCTCGATCACGCTCGAGGAACTGGCGCTGCCCTATCGCGTACGGCCAATCGCCTTGTCGAAGAATGAGCAAAAGGAAGAGTGGTATCTCAAGCTCAACCCCAACGGCCGTATCCCCACCATCGTCGATCACGACAACGGCGATTTCGTGGTGTTCGAGTCCGGCGCGATCCTGCTGTACCTCGCTGAAAAAGCCGGCAAGCTCATGCCGAGCGACGCCAAGGGCCGCTCGCGCGTGGTGCAGTGGCTGATGTTCCAGATGGGTGGCATCGGTCCTATGATGGGTCAGGCCAACGTGTTCTTTCGCTATGCGCCGGAGAAAATCCCCTACGCGATCGAGCGCTACCAGCGCGAGGTACGCCGTCTGCTCGAGGTGCTGAACACCCATCTGGGTAATCACGAGTACCTGGCCGGTGAATATTCGATCGCCGACATTGCCAATTGGAGTTGGGTTCACGGTTACAGCTGGTCGGGCGTGAGCATTGACGGGCTTGAGCATCTCAAGCGTTGGATCGACACGGTTGCTGCCCGGCCCGCCGTGCAGCGCGGACGCGCAGTGCCGCCGCCGGTAGATTTGGGCGCGCAGGATGAGAAGACCCTGGAGGGCGGGCGCAATATCCTGGTCTAGGAGAGCGCGGTCACCGGCACTATCCCGGCCGCCGCCGGCAGCGACGGCGGGCGCAGTACAAATAGCGCCGCGCCACCGATCAGGCACCACAGTGCCAGGGTGTAGAAGCTCGCGCCGTAGCCGTGGCCCGCGTCGTAGCGCCAGCCGGCAACGTACGGGGTAATCGCGCTTAGAGTGGTGTTGATGGCCACCGCCAGGCCGGCCAGCGAGGCGAACAGGCGCGTGCCGAAGTAGTTACTCAGTACCGCCATCAGGCACACCAGGCCGCCACCGAAACCGATGCCCAGACAGGTCGCAAATACCAGCACGCTGGCATGAGTACGCGCGTTCACCACCAGTGTCAGGCCTATGCCAAAAATGATCTGGAAAACGGCCCAAAGGTAGCGTGGATCGAGCCGGTCACCGCAGATGGCAATGATCAGCTTGGCGATCAGCCCGCTGACAGCCACCAGTGAGATCGCCTGCCAGGCTTCCGATGCCGAATGGCCGAGATCGCGCAGGTGAACAAAACCATGCGCCAGGTACAGCGTGTAGCCGCAGCTCACGCCGAGCAGTGCCAGCACCATCAGCCAATAGGCGGGCGAAGCCATGGCCTGGCGATAACTCCACTCCTGCGTGGTCCGGAAGGGCGCGGTACTGGAGAGGGGCGCCGCGGCACTCTCGCCATCGGGCATTTGGCCCAGTTCTGCCGGCGACTCCTTCACGAACACCGCCGCCACGGCGCAGGCGATGGTCGATAACGCGGCGATCACCCACCATCCGGCACGCCAGTTGCCGCCTGCGAGCCTTACCACGTGATCCAGCAATCGTCCGGATACGAAACCGCCGACGGCGCCCGACGAATAGAGAATCGATAGCACCAGTGCACGCCGGCGTACGAACCAACGGGCGAGACCGGCCTGCGCGGCCAGCGCCGCGCCAGTGGCGACGCCGCCGCCGATCAGCAGCCCGAATGCCAGCACCGCCAGCCAGAAGGAGTCCACCACCGTGCCCATGAGCAGCGCGCCGGCGATCAAGATCGCACTGCCAAGCATGAGGGTGCGGCGCACACCGATGTGATTGACCGACATCGCGACCAGCGGGCCGGGCAATCCCGACATGACCATGTAGGTGCTGAACAGCAGCCCAAGGGCGCTGCGATCCAGATGCAATGCCGTCGCCATCAGCGCATTGAGGCCGCTGGCGCCATACACCGGGATGCCCAGGTTCAGGAACATGATCACCCAGCAGGCGGCGAGCAGTTTCCAGCCGTAGAAGGCCCGTTCTCCCACCGGGCTCATCCCCAGCGCGGCGGCTCAGCCCCGGGAACGAACGCCTCCGCCGGGCGCCCCGTTCGGCTCAGCGCCAGCGCCGCGTGCACCGCCGGTCGTGCACGCACGCGCTGCAGGAAAGCCATGATGTGCGGGCTCTCGCTCTGGCTGACCAGGTTCGGCGCCAGTTCGGGCAAGCCCGTGAGCATGGCAAACACATCGATGTCGGCAATCGAATAGTCAGCCCCCGCAAGCCAGGGCGAGCTGGCAAGCGCGGCTTCAATGCGTTTTACCGGAGCGGCGAGCCGGTTGCGCGCGGCGTCAAGTTTGCCGCTGTCATCGCCGTCTTCCACCACGGCCCACCATGCGGCCTGCCGCTCGAGCGGTGCGATGCTCTGGATCTGCGCGCGCAGTAGCTCCGGCGCGCGCAATCGCAGTGCCGGCGCCAGGTAGCGCGCGCAGCCCAGCGCCGTCACCGCGCTGGCCAGCGACAAGGCACTGATCTGACCCCAGGCACGCGCGCGATAGCGACCGTAGGCGTCAGCCGGCAGCAGGGAGGGGCCGGGAAGAGCCTCGGCGATGTACTCGAGCAGGAAGAAGGAACTGCAGACGATGGTGCCGTCGTGCACCAGCAACGGACCCTCGCGCTCCAGATGCAGTCGCGACTCCACGTCGCCTGGAAAGTCCGCGCCAAATTGTTCGAAGCTGGTTGGATCGAAGTAACGGGCTGTATAGGGCGCAGCCTTTTCTGCCAGCGCGATCAGCGGCTTCAGGAAAAAGCTGTTCGGTTCCCAGTGATAGAGCTCAAGCATGGCCGCCGCGCTCGAGAATCGCCACCCGCGCCGCCATCTGCGTGCGGCCCTTGGCCCAGGTGGCGCGCGTGGCGGGACGCTCGTAGATCCTGCGCAACCATTCCATGATGTGCGGGGTCTTGAGATCGTTGCAACGTTCGGGCTGCGACAACGGCAGTGCGTAACCCAGATTGAAGCCGTTGACATCGCCGAGCGAATAACTCTCGCCGCAGATAAAACTGTGCTGGCTCAAATGGGCTTCCAGCACCTCGGTCGCGAAGGCAACACGGCGCCGCGATTCGCTGAGCTCCTGTTCGGAAAACTGGTTGTAGATCGCCTTGCGCCAGGCAATGCGCCGCGACTCGAGCGGCATGCGCTCGATGGCCGCCTGCAGCTCCGCCGGATCGCGTTGGCGCACCGCCGGTCCGACGAACACGCTCCACCCGATCATGCTCAGCGACGGCGCGAAATAGGCATCGAAAAATCGCATCCACCAGCGCATGCGCCAGCGCTCGCGCGGATCGCTGGGCCGAAGTGGCGGCCCTGGAAAGGCCTCGTCGATGTATTCCATCATCGGCGTCGACTCGGTCAGCACCAGATCGCCGTGCACCATGGCCGGAATGGTGCCATCCGGATTGATGCGCAGATACTCGGGCTGGTGCTGGTCGAACTTCAACAGGTCCAGATAGCAGCTCTCGTAGGCAACCCCCTTCTCGGCCAGCGCGAGCATGGGCTTACCCGAGTTGGCATTGGGTTCCCAATGATAGAGCGTCACCATACGGTCGAGATTCCACTGAATTGCACCTTGTAACTCGATCAAAAGAGAAGCGCAAACCGCCGCGCGGCGCGGCGGCGACGCCAGGGCAGTGGCGCCGGCGAGAACCTAGGGAGTTGAATATATTACAAATTCTCCGCTTGCCGGCAGCACTCGGGGCTAATCCGCCGGTTGCGGCGAGAATATTGGTTGCACCGATAAATGTGTCGTATAAATGTTTGACCATAGGGCCAGCTGATCTCGGAATCTGGGGGTCGCGGTGACGCAGATCGTGTCGTTCTCTACTGCCGGACTCGAGCCGCACCGCAAGGCCGCGTATTGGAATGATCACGCTTCCGAAAGTCTCTCGCCGCTCGTGTCCGATCCCGTGGACATACGCACTTTCGACGGCTCCATTGCGCGCACGGCGCTCGGCGACATGATGCTTGCCGATGTCTACTCCGAAGCGCAGGTGGTGCAACACTCGCGCGCGCACGTGGCGCGCACGCGCAGCCCGCTGTTCTTCCTGCATCTGCAGATGGAGGGTGAAAGCGTCAGCCGTCAGGATGGCCGCGAAGCGCATCTGAAAGCCGGTGACTTCACGCTCTGCGACAGCACACGCCATTACGAGAGCCTGTTCCCGGGGCCCAATCGCATGCTGGTACTGGGCATACCGGATCTGCAGTTGCGCCGGCACGTTGCCAACCCCGAATGCCTGGTGGCCATCCCGATCCAGGGCTCGGCCGGGGTGCGCGGCATGTTCTCGCGCTTCCTGCGGCACTATTGGATCGAGTGCCGGCGGGAACTTGAACAGTCGGTCGCGACCCGCGTCACCACTGCAATCCTGGACCTGCTCGGCGCCGCCTACGCCGAACTGCCGAGCTCGAAGTCGCGCCGCTCCTCCCTGGCGAGCGCGCATCGCATCCGCATCATCAATTACATCGAATTGCATCTGCACGATCCGGAGTTGACGCCGACCAAGATCGCGGCGGCCTGCAAGATGACGCCGCGCTACATGCATCACCTGTCATCCGACCAGGAGGAGAGCGTTGCGCGCTACATCCTGCGGCGCCGGCTTGAGGCCTGTGCGCGTGCACTGCTGTGCGAAAGCCAGAGCGAGCGCACGGTGACCACGATCGCCTTCGACCACGGATTCAACAGCCCGACCCATTTCGGCCGCGTATTTCGCGCAAAATTCGGCGTTACCCCGCGCGAATACCGCCAGCAGAAAATCCCCGTCCGCTGATGCCCAACACTGAGCGCTAGGCCGTTGCACGGCTGCTGTGCTGCGGCTCTAATGTCCTCGACGCCGCCACGGCGCAACTCACTGGAGAATTAGAGAGCATGCGATTCATCTCGCTTGGAGTCTGGGTTGCGGCGCATCCGCGATGGGTGCTTGCGGCCTGGGTCGTGGCGATCGCTCTCGGTGCATGGGGCGCCGCTCGGCTGCCCGGTGCGACCCTCGGGGGTGCCGGTGGCATCGAAGGCAGCCCGTCCAAGCCGGCCGAGCAACGCCCTGAGCAGCGAGTTCAGCAATCCCTTCCTGGATCCGCTGCTGGTTGCGGTCTCCTCGCCGCACCAGAGCGTCGATACGCAGCCCTATCTCGACTGGGTGCGCAGCGCAGCCAGTGCACTCGCTCAGCTGCCGCAGGTCCGGCGCGTGAGCAGCTATGCGGATGCGCAGCGATGCGAAGCTGCGCTCGAGCCGATGGCCATGTGACCATGCTGGTGCTGGGCCTGACCGCCTCGGACGCGGCCTCGCAGCAACGCGCCGTGGTGGCCGTGCGCGCCGCGCTGGCGCCGCTGCGCACTGAGCTCACGCGGATCGACCCGCAGGCGCGCCTCGCGGTGACCGGCGGCCCGGCGGCCAACGTCGATATCAACGCCTGGAGCGCCATCGGCGGTGATCGTGCGGAAAAGCGCGCGCTGCCCCTGACGCTTGGCATTCTGATCGTTGCCTTCGGCACCTTGATCGCGGCGAGCCTGCCGTTTCTCATGGGACTGGCGACCACCACCATCGCCTTGGGCATAGCATTCGTGCTGGCCACACTGATGCCGGTGTCGAACCTGCTCGCAATGTCGTCACCATGATCGGGCTGGCGATCGGCATCGATTATTCACTGCTGATGGTCACTCACTATCGAGAGCACGCGCTCCAAGGGCCACATCGCCGAGCGCGGTCGCGGCAACAGTCGGTTTTGCCGGGCTGCACCATCTCGTGGTCGGGGCTGACGGTCATGATCGGATTGCTGGGACTGTTGTTCAGCCCGATTCTCGAGACGCGCAGCGTCGGCATCGGCGGCGCACTGGTGGTATGCGTATCGGTGCTGGCGGCACTGACTTTGCTGCCGGCGGCGCTGGTGCTGCTCGGCGCGCTATATCGAGCGCTGGGCGATCATTCCTGGCCGTGCGCACCACGTCCGCACCACCGCGCTCTGGTTCCGGCTGGGCAATTGGATCGTGCGCCATCCGCTGCCGACCTTGATCGTATCCGGCGCCGCGGTGATCGCGCTGGCCCTGCCGGTGCTGCAGGCCCGCAGCGGCTTCACCAACGAGCCCTGGTTCCTGGCGCGCGGCATGGAGTCGCGCATCGGCGCCGAAATGCTGACCGGTATACGCAGCGACAATGCCGCGCTGCCCATCTACGCCATCGTGCGCGCCACCGATGGTCTGCCGATACTGGCTGCCTCGCACCTGGACGCGCTGATCGACTACGCACAACGGCTGGCGCACGATGCCCGCATCGCCGCAGGTCGCCTCGCCGGTCACGCTGCAGCAGGGACTGGGCGCGGCCGAGTACCAGGCGCTGTATCAGGACATCGACCAGGCGCTGCGCCAGCACCCTGCCATCGGCGATTTCTTTCTCAGCCGCGACCGGCGCGCGGCATTGTTCGAGGTCACCCCGGCCAACGGGTTGGCGGTCAAGAAGATCCAGCAGCTCGCGCATGAACTGACAGCCCTGGCACCGGCCGGCCCCTTCAGCCGTCCAGGTCGGTGGCACTCCGGCCGAACACAACGACTTCAACGACTACATGTGGCGCAGCTTTCCGAAGGTATTCGGCTTCGTCATTGCGGCCACGCTGCTGCTGCTGTTCGCCGCGTTCCGCTCGTATCTGCTGCCACTGGAAGCGGTGCTCATGAATCTGCTGGCGGTCGCGGCCGGCTATGGCGCGGTGGTGGCCATATTTCAGCTCGGCTGGCTCAACGGTCTGATTGGCCTGGAGCGGCCGTTCGCTGCTATCCCGCTCGAAGTGCCGCTGATGGTCTTCTGTCTGAGCTTCGGACTGTCGATGGACTACGAGCTGTTTCTGCTGTTCCGCATCCAGCAGGAGTATCGCCGTCGACCGGACAACGATCGCGCCACCGTCGCGGGACTTGCCGCCGTGGCGCCGGTGATCACCGGCGCCGGCCTGATCATGGCGGTGGTGTTCGGTGCCTTCGTCGGCGCGCGAGCTGCCGGTGCTGAAGATGATCGGCGTCGGCCTGTGCGTCTCGGTGCTGGTCGATGCGACCCTGATGCGGGCGTTGATGGTGCCGGCGGCGATGGCGATCGCCGGCAGCTGGAACTGGTACCCGGGCCGCGCGCGCTAGCGCCGCAGCGGAGTCTATAGCCGCAGCAGACCCTGCTCGCGCAGCCAGCGCGAGCGCATCGCTGGAATGCCTGGCCGGAGCGCGCCAGCGATAGCCGAGCTCGCGCTCGGCTTTGTCGCTCGAGAAGAACATGCGCTTGCGTGCCAGGCGCACGCCTTCGACCGTGATGCGGGTGCTGCCGCCGGTCAGCCCGCGCACGGCCTCGGCGGCATACGCCAGGGGCAGCAGCGCGCGTGCCGGCAGGCGATACGGGCGGGGCCTGGCGGCCCACGAGCGCGCGATTTCTGCCGAGAATCTCGCGCAGCGTCATGTCCTGGCCGCCCAGGATGTAGCGCTCGCCGATCCGTCCGCGCTCGAGCGCCAGCAGGTGACCCGGCGGCGACGTCATCGACGTGCACGATGTTGAGTCCGGTATCGACGTAGGCGGGCATGCGCCCACAGGCGGCATCGCGCACCAGCGGTCCGGTGGGCGTGGGCTTGATGTCGCCCGGACCCGACGGGCGTCGAGGGATTGACGATGACGACCGGAGTGCCGGCGCGCGCGGCTCCCGCACCAGCTCCTCGGCCAGGAACTTGGAGCGCTTGTAGTGGCCGATCATGTCGGCGAGCGCCACCGGTGTGTCCTCGCGCCCGGGCGAGCCGTCGGCGGGCAGGCCGATCGTGGCGACGCTGCTGGTGTAGACCATGCGGCTGACGCCGGCGCGGCGCGCGGCCTCGAGCATGTTGCGCGTGCCCTCGACGTTGGTGCGATAGAGCTGCGCGGCTCGCGCGCGCCCAGGCGGTAATCCGCCGCCACATGAAACAGCGCCTCGCAATCGTCCAGCGCGCGCTCGAGCGAGCCGCGGTCCGCGAGGTCCCCGACCACGATCTCGAGCCGCAGAGCCGCTGCAGGTTGCGCCGGTCGGAGCTCGGCGCGCACCAGAGCGCGGACCTCGCCAGTCTGCGCGCAGCAGCGCCCTGGCGACCGCGGCAGCCGACAAAGCCGGTGGCGCCGGTGACCAGCGCTCTCATGACAACGCGTGCGGCGCCAGCGAGCCGGCGCGCGCCACGGCCGCCAGCGAACGGCTGGCGGCTCGATAGCGCCAGGCCAGGCGCATGAGCGGCGCCAGATCCGCCGGCGAGCGTGCCAAGGCAGCCAACAGGCGCCAGAGCTGTAGTTGCCCGGCGCGTCGGCCGCAGCCGTGACCGCCCGCGGCAGCTCATCCTGCGCGCTATCCACGATCACGCGCACGGCGATGAATGGCAGCAGCCCGGACTCGGCGACCTGCGCGACGGCGAGGCTTTCCATGTCCACCGCTGCGGCCCCGGTATCGCGAAACAGCGCGGCCTTCTGCGCCACGCTGCCGACTGCGGTAGCCGTGCTCAGCAGCTTGCCGTGGACCCGCGGATGTTCCGCGGCGAGCGCGACGCCGAGCCGCTCGCGCCAATGGTGCGCGGTGTGGACACCTGGACCGGTCAGCGTAATGATTTCGCTCGGCAGAAAGATGCTGCCGGCGCCAAGTGCCGGATCCAGTCCGCCGGCCAGACCAAAGCTGACGAGTGCGTCCGCGCCGGCCTCGATCAGCGCCCGGGCGCTGGCGGCGGCAGCCGCGCCGCCCATACCACTCACCGCCAGCAGTGTGCCATCCGCCAGCGAAGCCAGCGGCTCGCGCCTTGGCGTCGCGGCTCCCAGATGACGTGCCTCGGCCGCCAGGGCGCAGACGATGCCCAGCACGTTCAAGCTCAATGAGCGGCGCCGGCGCGTGAGCTATTGCGATAGGCCGCCAATGCCCAGAATGGGAAATAGGCGCAGTAGCCGTGGTACTTCAGATAGAACACGCGCGGAAATCCCGGCGCGGTGAAGCCCGGATCGGTCCACAGTCCATCGGCCTGCTGCGTGCGCAGCAGATACTCGATGCCGCCGCGCACGGTGCCCGAATTAACCTCTCCCGCCGCGAGCAGCGCCAGCAACGCCCAGGCGCTTTGGAAAGGCGTGCTCGCGGTTCTTTCCGATGCCCGTGGCGGTTGTACGTAGGTGTCATTGCTCTCGCCCCAACCGCCATCGCCGTTCTGGCGCGCCGCCAGCCAATGCACGGCCTGCCGAACCGCGGCATCGTCTGGGCGGATACCCGCCTGTGCCAACGCCATGAGCACCGACCAGGTGCCGTAGATATAGTTGGTTCCCCAGCGGCCGAACCACGAGCCCGTCTGCGGTCTGCTCGCTGCGCAGGAAGGCGATGGCACGCTCGAGCGCCGCCTGGTCCTGGGGCCGTCCGACCATGGCCAGCGCCGTGACCACGCGCGCGGTGACATCGCTGGTGGGCGGATCGAGCAACGCGCCGTGATCGGCGAACGGAATGTAGTTGAGATTGTAGTGGGTGTTATCGACATCGAAGGCCGCGAAACCGCCATTGCGGCTTTGCATGCCCACCAGCCAGTCGAGCGCACGATCCAGCGATGGGCATAGCGCGCACGCTCACGCGAGCGCTGCATGGCCCAGACGATGACCGCGGTATCATCGAGATCGGGGTAGAAGCTGTTCGCGAACTGGAATGCCCAGCCGCCGCCGGCCAAGCCCCGGGCGACTGCGCCTGCCAGTCACCCGGCTGGTCGAGCAATTGCTGCGACTGCAGCCAATCGAGCGCGCGCGCGCCGGCCGCACTGGCCGCCGGCGCCACCGGCTTCCTGCATGCGCCAGGGCGGCCAAGCGCCGTGTCCCACACCGGTGACACGCACGGCTGGCAGTAGGCCATGGAGCTCGCGCACCACCAGCAGCTTCTGCAGCGCGCGTTTGGCGGTGACGCGACGCGGGTCATCGGCGGCATAGCCACGTACCACCATGGCCTCGAGTGCGTTGACCATGGCCGGAAAAATGGCGCCGAGCCCATCCTCGCCGTTCAGTCGCTCGAGCACCCAGTCCTCGGCACGCCGCAGGGCGCGCCTGCGCACGAACTGCGGGATCAGCGGATCGATGCGGCGCGCGCAGACGATCGACGCAACAGGAAGCGTCCTGGCCAGCAGCCCGGCGCGGTCGGGCGGCAGCTGAAAGTAGTTGCGCTCCTGCTCCGGCGGCGTCGTAAACAGCTCGCGATCTGCACCGTCGCGCGGGTTCCTGGCGCGCGCCGTTGAGCGTGCACAGGATGAACAGCGGCACCATGACCGTGCGCGACCAGTAGGACACCTTGTCGAGATGGAACGGAAACCAGCGCGGCAGCAGCATGATTTCGACCGGGATATAGGGCACGCGCGCGCCACGGCACCTGGCCGAACAATGCCAGCGCGATGCGCGTGAACACGTTGGCGCGCGCCGCGCCGCCGCGCTCGAGAATTGCCGTGCGCGCCCGCACCATGTGCGGCTGCCTCGGGACTGTCGCCCGCGAGCTTCAGTGCGAAGTAGGCTTTGACGCTGCAGCTGATATCGAGCTCGCCGTTGTAATACAGCGGCCAGCCGCCGTGCTGCGCCTGGTGGGCGCGCAGGTAGACCGCGATCTTCGCCTGCAGCGCCGGATCGATCTCGTCGAGGAAGTGCATCATCAGGATGTATTCGGCCGGAATGGTGCAGTCGGCCTCGAGCTCGAACACCCAGTAGCCGTGCTCGCTCTGCAGGCCGATCAGCGCCTGACGCGCCGCCGCGATGGCGTGCGATCCAACGAGCGCTGATCGCTGAACTGTTCGCGCGCGTGCGAGCGCCGCTCCGGACGCGTTGGCCGGCTGGCTGGCACCAGCACCGACTGCTCGCACGTTGCCGCTCAATGGAGTGATCGTCCTTCGGACCGGCGGCCGCTGCCCTCCATGGGCAGGTGGCGGGCCGCGTGCGTGTATTCGGCCACCGGGGCAGCCGCGTGCAGGGCTGGGCGCGCGCGGCGCAACGCCGTGGGGGCTCGCGAGCGGCAGGCCGCTGGCGGCGCGCTCGAACAGGCGTCGCAGCGGCCAATCATTGCGCACCGCCATGTTGGTGAGAACGCGAGTCATGGCCACCGCCGAATGCGACACCTTGACCTGCGCGCCGCTGGTAAAGCCGGGTGTCGGCTGGATCCGGCGCAGGGTCAGCACGGCCAGCCCGATGGCCCAGAGGCAGAAGCGCCGGATGCCGGTCTCCTCGCGCGGAATCAGCAGCGTGAACGACAGCGCATTGCGCAGGTGCGCGTGCGCGACGCCTACCAGCTCGCGCATGCCGGCATCGAAGCGCGCGTCGGCATTGGCCTGCCGAGAGCTGCGCCAGGTCGACGCCGTGGCGGGTAAACACCTCCTGCGGCAGCCAGCAGGCGCCGCGGCTGCGATCCTCCCAGACATCCTTCAGGATGTTGGTCATCTGCAGGCCCTGCGCGAACGACACCGCGAGCTCGTGCAAGCGCCGCGCGTTGCTGCGCGATCTGGCGCGAGTAGCCGCAGAACAGCTCGGTCAGCATCTGACCGACGACGCCGGCGACGTAGTAGCAATAGTCATCGAGGTCGCTCGACCTGCGGCAGACCGCGCAGGCTGGCCGTGCGCTGGAACTGGTGCATGCCGGTGCACATGACTTCCAGGCAGCGCTCGAATGGCCAGCGCTGCGGCTCCTCCAGACGCGCCGTCACGGCGCACCACGCTGCCCATGTTGAGCGCCAGATCGCGCTCGGCCGGCAGGGTCTGTTCCGAGAGTTGCGGCGCCAGGTCCCGCGCCAGCCGCGCGGCATCTTCCTTTCCGCACAGCACGGCGACGAACCGCTGCAGCAGCACCAGCGGTTGCGGCGGCCGGCAGCGTCGGCTCGTCCTCGATGGTGTCGGCAATGCGGCACAGCAGATAGGCATTGGTCACCGGGGTGCGCAATGCCGCCGGCAATTGCGGGATCGTCAGCGCGAACGTGCGCGACACGTGCGGCAGGATCCGATCCTGATAAGCCTCGTCGGAACCGCCTGAATCCTCTTGGAAGCTCGCTCTTGCGACATTGTACGAAATCACACCACTTCGACGTTACGCAACCGGCTGATGTGGCGCGTGGCGCCTAACGGCGCAGGCTTCCGCCCTTCGCCAGGAGCGACTGTAACACGCAATCAATCGCGCGGGTTTAGGCCCAGGAATGGCCTCCCCGGCGGCCAATCGCCTAAGGGTATAATAGGTCACATGACCGGCCCGCCCGATAACCAGCCGCTGCTTGCAAGCCTCGATTCGCCGGCGGACCTGCGGCGCTTGCCGGTCTCGAGCCTGCCCACGCTGGCTGCCGAGTTGCGACAGTTCCTGATCCACAGCGTCAGCACGCGCGGCGGACATTTCGCCGCCGGTCTCGGAACAGTCGAGCTCACGATTGCCCTGCATTATGTTTTCGAGACCCCTGAGGACCGCCTGGTCTGGGACGTCGGACATCAGGCGTATCCGCACAAGGTGCTGACCGGCCGGCGCGAGCGCCTGTCCACCATCAAGCAGCCAGGCGGTCTGGCGCCGTTTCCCTGTCGCACGGAAAGCGAGTACGACACCTTTGGCGTCGGACACTCGAGCACCTCGATCAGCGCCGCCCTGGGCATGGCCATCGCAGCGGCCCAGCACGGTGAACGCCGGCGCGTCGTGGCCGTGATCGGCGATGGCGCCCTGACTGCGGGCATGGCGTTCGAGGCATTGAATCATGCCGGTTCATTGACTACCGACCTGCTGGTGGTCCTGAACGACAACGACATGTCGATCTCCGAGAACGTCGGCGCGCTCTCGAACCGTTTTGCACAGCGCTCTTTCGGGCCGCGTGTACGCACATCTGCGCGAGGGCGGCAAGAAGATGCTGAGCCAGATGCCCAGCATGCGCGAGCTCGCGCGACGCTCGGAAGAACATCTGAAGGGCATGGTGCTGCCCGGCACGCTGTTCGAGGAGATGGGCTTCAACTACATCGGTCCGGTGGACGGACACGACGTCAAGGCGCTGGTGAGCACGCTGCGCAATCTGCGCAAGCTCCATGGCCCGCAGTTCCTGCACGTGCTGACCCGCAAGGGCAAGGGCTACGCGCCGGCGGAAGCCGACCCGATCACCTGGCACGGCCCGGGCCCGTTCGATCCCGAGAGCGGCACCATCTTCAAGGAGAAGAGCAGCGGTCCGACCTACTCGCAGGTGTTCGGACAATGGCTGTGCGACATGGCCGAAGCGGACCCGAGGATCATCGGCATCACTCCGGCCATGCGGGAAGGCTCGGGGCTGGTCGAATTCTCGAAACGCTTCCCCGACCGCTACTTCGATGTCGCCATCGCCGAGCAGCATGCGGTGACCTTTGCCGCCGGGCTTGCGACCGAGGGGCTCAAGCCGGTGGTGGCGATCTACTCCACCTTCCTGCAGCGTGCCTACGATCAATTGATCCATGATGTTGCGCTGCAGCATCTGCCGGTGGTGTTCGCATTGGACCGCGCCGGACTGGTCGGCAGCGACGGTGCAACTCACCAGGGCAGCTACGATTTGAGCTTACCTGCGTTGCATTCCCAACCTGGTGATCATGGCGCCCAGCCGATGAGGACGAATGCCGTCAGATGCTGTACACGGCAAGCACGCTGGATACTCCGGCGCTGGTGCGCTACCCACGCGGCACGGGACCGGGCGTGCCGCTCGTGGCGCAGATGAGCGCCCTGGCCGTGGGCCGCGCGCAGACGCGCCGCGAGGGACGCAGCGGCCTGGCGCTGCTGGTATTCGGCACCTTGCTCGAGCCGGCACAGAAGATCGCCGAACGCCTCGATGCCACGCTGGTCAACATGCGTTTCGTCAAGCCGCTGGATGAGGAGTTGTTGCTGAGCGTGGCGGCCCGCCATCGCGGCATCATCACCATCGAGGAGAACGTGGTCGCGGGCGGAGCGGGTTCCGCCGTCAGCGAACTGTTGACGGCACGGGGCCTGCAAATTCCCGTGCATCAGATCGGCATTCCCGACCGCTTCATCGAACACGGCTCGCGCGACAGCTGCCTGGTGGCGGCTGGCCTGGATGCGGCCGGATTGACGGCCAGCGTCGAGCGCTGGTGGGGCCTGCAGCGACGCGAACTGCTGCGCTCGGTCAGCGCCTAGCGGGGAGCGACCAGCCGGGCGCAGTCAGGGGCGCAATCAATAGCGGCGCGAGAGCAGCCAATTCGCCAGCGCGCGCAGTGGCTCGGCACGAGAACCAAAGGGCACCAGCGCATCAAGTGCCTGGGCATGCAGCAGGCGCACGCGCTCCTGCGATAATTCGATTCCAATCACGGCCGGATGAGTGGGTTTCGCCCGCTCGCTGTCGGCGCCCGTGGCTTTGCCCAAAGTCGAGGCATCGCCGATCACATCCAGCAGATCGTCCTGAATCTGGAATGCCAGCCCGATCGGGGTTGCGAAACCAGCCAGTGCGTCGTAGAGCCGGGGTTCCAGCGCCGGTGCGCACACCGCCGCCATCAGTACGCTCACGCGAATCAACGCCCCGGTCTTGCGCGCGTGCATCTCCTCCACCTGCTTCACGTCAAGCTGCTTGCCCTGCACTGCCAGATCGATCGCCTGACCCCCGGCCATGCCGAAGGTGCCGCTGGCCTCGGCCAGCAGTTCGATCAGCCGCAGGCGAATCGCCGGCTCGGTTGGCAGCGCCGAATCGCTGGCCAACAGTTGAAACGCCAGCGGCTGCAGCGCATCGCCCACCAGTATCGCCGTCGCCTCGTCATAGGCTTTGTGGCAGGTGGGCCGCCCGCGGCGCATATCATCATCGTCCATCGCCGGCAGGTCGTCGTGCACCAACGAATACACGTGCACCAACTCCACCGCGCAGGCAGCCGCTTCGACTTCCGCTTCCGACAGCCCGACGGCGCAGGCCGTGGCAAACAGCAGCGCCGGGCGTACGCGCTTGCCGCCGCCCAGGACGCTATAGCGCATGGCCTGGTGCAGACGCGTCGGAACGGCATCGGCGGGCGGTAGCCGCGCCTCCAGCGCCAGCTCGATGCGTGCGCGCCAGGATTCGAGTTTCGCCAGGAAGGCAGCACGCTTCGCCGCCTCGTCCAGCGCCGCGTGTCGAGCCTCGACGGCGCTGCTCACGTCGACGCCTGCACCATCATTGCGGTCCAGCGGTATGAGCGCCTTCTGGTGTGCGATTGGCGATCTTCACCGAGTCGACGGCCACGGTGGCCACCGTACGGCGAGTGCGATCACCGTACAGCACCGGCAAATCCGGAGCCATCGGGCCTGTCAGCCGTGGACCCCAGAGCGCGGTTTTCAGCGCCTTGATCGGGTGGGCGAAGGCATCGTCTACCGCCGTACCCTCAAAGCCGCAGTGGGCCATGCAGTTGTCACAGGCGGGGTTGACGCCAACCCCATAGTTCTCCCACTCGGTGTCTTCCATGAGCGATCGGAAGCTCGGCGCGTAGCCTTCATCGGTCAGCAGATAGCACGGGCGCTGCCAGCCGAAGATGTTGTAGGTCGGGGTGCTCCACGGTGTGCACTGGTAGGCCTGGTTGCCCGCCAGAAAGTCCAGGAACAGCCCGGAATGATTGAACGACCAGCGGCTGCGGGAGTCCTTGGGGCGGGCAGTGCTCCTGCGCCCACGCTTGAAAATCTCCCGGAACAGCCGCTTGCTGGCGCTGCGCCCGAGAAACACGTCCTGCCTCGGAGCATGGTGGTAGCTGTAGCCGGGTGAAACCATGATGCCTTCGATACCCAGGGTCATCGCCTCGTCGAAGAACTCGGCCACCTCATCCGGGTTTTCGCCGCTGAACAAAGTGCAGTTGATGGTTACGCGAAAGCCCTTGCTGCGCGCCAGTCGAATCGCCGCGACCGCCTTGTCGAACACGCCTTCCTGGCACACCGACTCGTCGTGACGTTCCCGCTTGCCGTCCAAATGGATGGAGAAAGTCAGATAGGGCGACGGCGTGTATTCATGAATGTGCTTGGGCAGCAGGATCGCGTTGGTGCACAGATAGACAAATTTGCGACGCTCGACGATGCCGGCGACGATCTGCGGCATGTCCTTGTGGATCAGGGGTTCGCCGCCGGGAATGGACACCATCGGCGCGCCGCACTCGTCCACGGCATGCAATGCTTCCTCGACGCTCAGTCGCTTCTGCAAGATCTCCTTCGGGTGGTCGATCTTGCCGCAGCCGGCGCAGGCGAGATTGCACTGGAACAGCGGTTCCAGCATGAGCACCAATGGATAGCGCTTGGCGCCACGCAATTTGCGGCCGGCGATGTAGCGACCAACTCGGTATGCCTGGATCAACGGAATGGCCAAATCTGTAACTCCTATTTCAGGGCGAGCAACGCTGCGCGGTGGTCCCGCCGGATGCGTCCCCACTCCATTATGAACCATGGCGTATAGCGATCGGCGCCGTCAGCCAATTCGGCCTGCAGCGCTTCCGGAGCAATCCAGCGCCACGCCAGGACCTCGCTCCGATTGACCTTGACCGGCTCGGTGCAGCGGCCGATGAACACCGAGCAGATCTCGTTTTCGGCTCCAGCCGCATCAAATTGCGCCTGGTATTGAAACTTGTATAGGAAGTGCAACGGACAACGCAGCCCGAGTTCCTCCTGCAGGCGGCGGTGAATGGCCGTTTCCATGGCCTCCGCGCGCCGCGGGTGACTGCAGCAGCTGTTCGACCAGTAAAGCGGCCATAAGCGCTTCGACGCCGCGCGCTGTTGCAGCAATAACTCGCCGCCGGCATTGAATATCAGCAGCGAGAATGCCCGATGCAAAGTGCCGCGGCCTTCATGACACTGCGCTTTGCTCATGTGTCCGACTTCGCGGTCGGCTTCATCCACCAGGATGAGCGACTCGCAATCGGCTGCCATATCGCCGGAGATCCGGGCGCTCCGATCCTCGTCCATCATTACCGCCACTCCACGCCGTGCAGCCGCCTCGCAGGCCGCCTCATTGGCTGATTAGCCACATAATAGCTGCCTGCCGCGGGTACGCCATAATTCTTCCTGTCGCCCCAGCTCATCGGCGCCCTACCATGTCGCTGAAAGCCGACGCAACGCCCTGAATTTATTGCGGGATCTTAAGCTTCTGGCTATCCTCGGGGGGTTGGGGAAGAGTCATTGGAAAACACTAAACTCGGGCAATTCAATACGGTCAGTGCGTGCGCGTATTAGTTACGCCGTCCTTTAAATACGCTTGCTCACCCTTGCGGTCGCTGCCCTCGCGCTGCCGTTGTAAAAATTACAGATTCAGCTTAATTCCTTCTGTGCTCGTCACGCGGAGCTGTCACGATGCCTATTGCAGCGAATCCAACTGCTCGTAAGTCGGCCGCGCCGCCGAAGGCTAACAATGGCAACGGCGGCGGCGATGCCCCGACCCATGCCCTGGACATGCGCGTCATGTTGCGAGCCCTGCAGGCGGTGCGCGACGGCGATTTCTCGGTCCGGTTGCCGGGCGACCAGACCGGCCTGGCCGGCAAGATCGCCGATACATTCAATGAGATCGTAGTCTCGAACCAGCAGATGGCGATGGATCTGGAGCGCGTCGGGCAGACGGTCGGCAAGGAAGGCAAGACGCGCTATCGACTGTCCGGTACCCGCCGCGGCGGCGCCTGGAATTCGATGCAGAACTGCGTCAACACGCTGATCGAAGATCTGCTTTGGCCCACGACCGAGGTCACGCGCGCGATCAGCGCGGTAGCCAAGGGCGACCTGTCGCAAACCATGGCCCTGGATGTTGACGGTCGGCCGCTCGAAGGCGAGTTCCTGCGCTCCGCCACCGTCGTCAACGCCATGATTCGGCAGATGAGCGCCTTCACCTCCGAGGTCACGCGCGTGGCGCGCGAGGTGGGCACCGAAGGCAAGCTCGGCGGCCAGGCCGTCGTGCCCGGTGTCGCCGGTATCTGGAAGGATCTGACCGACAGCGTCAATTCCATGGCCAGCAACCTCACCGGCCAGGTGCGCAATATCTCGGAGGTCACCATTGCGGTGGCCGATGGCGATCTGTCGCGCAAGATCACGGTCGATGTGCGCGGCGAGATCCTGCAGCTCAAGGAGGCCATCAATACGATGGTCGACCAACTGCGCTCCTTCGCCTCGGAAGTCACGCGCGTGGCGCGTGAGGTCGGCACCGAAGGCAAGCTCGGCGGCCAGGCGATCGTGCCGGGAGTGGCCGGTACCTGGAAAGACCTGACCGATTCCGTGAACGCGATGGCCACCAATCTGACCGGACAGGTGCGCAACATCGCGGAAGTCACCACCGCCGTGGCGCGCGGCGACCTGTCGCGCAAGATCACGGTCGACGTACGCGGCGAGATCCTGCAGCTCAAGGAAACCATCAACACGATGGTCGATCAGTTGAACGGCTTCGCGGCCGAGGTCACGCGCGTGGCGCGCGAGGTCGGCACCGAGGGCAAGCTGGGTGGCCAGGCCGAAGTCAAGGACGTCAGCGGCGTCTGGAAGGACCTTACCGACAACGTCAATTCGATGGCCAGCAATCTCACCGGACAGGTGCGCAACATTTCGGAGGTGACCTTTGCCGTGGTCAATGGCGACCTGTCGCGCAAGATCACGGTCGACGTGCGCGGCGAGATCCTGCAGCTCAAGGAGGCCATCAATACCATGGTCGACCAGCTGCGCTCCTTTGCCTCGGAAGTCACGCGCGTGGCGCGTGAGGTCGGCACCGAAGGCAAGCTCGGCGGCCAGGCACTGGTACCCGGTGCGGCCGGGACCTGGAAGGACCTGACTGACTCGGTCAATGCCATGGCCACCAACCTGACCAGCCAGGTGCGCAATATCGCCGAGGTCACGACCGCGGTCGCCAAGGGCGACCTGTCACGCAAGATCACGGTCGACGTGAAGGGCGAGATCCTGGAGCTCAAGAACACCATCAACACGATGGTCGATCAGCTCAACAGTTTCGCGGCCGAAGTCACCCGCGTGGCACGCGAGGTCGGCACGGAAGGCAAGCTCGGCGGTCAGGCCATCGTGCCGGGCGTCGCGGGTACCTGGAAAGATCTGACCGACAACGTCAATTCGATGGCCAGCAACCTCACCGGCCAGGTCCGGAACATCGCCGAGGTTTCCACCGCGATCGCACGCGGCGATCTGTCGCGCAAGATCACGGTGGACGTGCGCGGGGAAATCCTGCAGCTGAAAGAGACCGTCAATACCATGGTCGATCAGCTGCGCTCCTTTGCCTCGGAAGTCACACGCGTGGCGCGCGAAGTGGGTACCGATGGCAAGCTCGGCGGCCAGGCCTACGTGGTCGGTATCGGCGGCACCTGGAAAGACCTGACCGACAACGTCAATTCAATGGCCGGAAACCTCACCGGCCAGGTGCGCAATATCGCCGAAGTCGCCACCGCGATTGCGCGCGGCGACCTCTCGCACAAAGTCACCGTGGACGTCAAAGGCGAGATCCTGCAGCTCAAGGAAGCCATCAACACGATGGTCGATCAGTTGAACGGCTTCGCGGCCGAAGTCACGCGCGTGGCCCGTGAGGTCGGCACCGAAGGCAATCTCGGCGGCCAGGCCGACGTCAAGGGCGTCAGCGGCGTCTGGAAGGACCTTACCGATAACGTCAATTCGATGGCCAGCAACCTGACCAACCAGGTGCGCAACATCGCCGACGTCGCCACCGCCATCGCCAACGGCGATCTGTCGCGCAAGATCACCGTCGATGTCAAGGGCGAGATCCTGCAGCTGAAAGAAACCATCAACACCATGGTCGATCAGTTGAACGCATTCGCCGCCGAAGTCACGCGCGTGGCGCGCGAAGTGGGCACCGACGGACGCCTCGGCGGTCAGGCGATCGTGCCCGGCGTCGGTGGCACCTGGAAGGACCTGACCGATTCAGTCAATGCCATGGCCACCAATCTCACCGGCCAGGTGCGCAACATCGCCGAGGTCACCACCGCGGTCGCCAAGGGCGACCTGTCGCGCAAGATCACGGTTGACGTGCGCGGCGAGATTCTGCAGCTCAAGGAGACCATCAACACGATGGTCGATCAGTTGAACGGCTTCGCGGCCGAAGTCACGCGCGTGGCGCGCGAGGTGGGCACCGAGGGCAAGCTGGGCGGTCAGGCGATCGTGCCTGGCGTCGCCGGCACCTGGAAGGATCTGACCGACAACGTCAATTCGATGGCCAGCAACCTCACTGGCCAGGTGCGCAATATCGCCGAGGTCGCCACCGCCATCGCGCGCGGCGATCTCTCGCGCAAGATCACGGTTGATGTGAAGGGCGAAATCCTGCAGCTCAAAGAGACCATCAACACCATGGTCGATCAGCTCAACAGCTTCGCCGCCGAAGTCACGCGCGTGGCGCGCGAAGTGGGCACCGAGGGCAAACTCGGCGGCCAGGCCGAGGTGCCGGGTGTAGCCGGAACCTGGAAAGACCTGACCGACAACGTCAATGTCATGGCCAACAACCTGACCAACCAGGTGCGCGGCATCGTCAAGGTCGTCACCGCCGTGGCCAACGGCGACGTCCGGCAGCGCCTGACCGTGGAATCCAAGGGTGAAGTGGCAGCGCTTGCCGATACCATCAACAGCATGACCGACACGCTCGCCATCTTTGCCGACCAGGTCACCACGGTGGCGCGCGAGGTGGGTGTCGAAGGCCGTCTCGGCGGCCAGGCGCACGTACCGGGCGCCGCCGGCACCTGGAAGGATCTGACCGCCAACGTGAATCTGCTGGCCGCCAACCTCACCACGCAGGTGCGTGCCATTGCCGAGGTCGCCACCGCAGTGACCAAGGGCGATCTCACCCGTTCGATTCAGGTCGACACGCGCGGCGAGGTCTCGGACCTCAAGGACAATATCAACGCCATGATCGGCAATCTGCGCGCGACCACCGAGCGCAACACCGAACAGGACTGGCTGAAAACCAATCTGGCGAAATTCAGCCGCATGATGCAGGGACAGCGCGACCTGGTCACGGTCGGGCAGATGCTGCTGTCGGAACTGGCGCCACTGGTCAATGCGCAGCAGGGCGTCGTGTACGTCATGGAATCTGCCGAGGGCGCCGCCTCTCTGAAGCAGCTGGCGAGCTTCGCCGACCCGCTCGACGGCAGTGAGCCGCGACAATATGCGATGGGCCAGGGGGTCGTGGGACAGTGCGCGCTCGACCGCCAGCGCATTCTGCTGGCCGACATACCACCCGACGCCATTCGCATTCGTTCCGGTTTGCTCGATGCCAACCCGCGCAACGTCATAGCGCTGCCGGTACTGTACGAAGGCAATGTCAAAGCCGTGGTCGAGCTGGGATCGCTCAAGGAGTTCACCGCCTCGCAGCTGGCGTTCCTCGAGCAGCTGACCGGCAGCATCGGCGTGGTACTCAATACCATCGAAGCGACCATGCGTACCGAAGGTCTGTTGACACAGTCGCAACAGCTGGCCGCCGAGCTGCAGACCCAGCAGAAGGAGCTGCAGCAGACCAACGAAGAACTCGCGACCAAGGCGCGGCTGCTGGCCGAGCAAAATGTGGAAGTGGAGCGCAAGAACCAGGAAATAGAGCTCGCGCGCCGCGCGCTGGAAGAGAAAGCCACCGAGCTGGCGCTGACCTCGCGCTACAAATCTGAGTTCCTTGCCAACATGTCGCACGAGCTGCGCACGCCGCTGAACAGCATTTTGATTCTCGGTCAGCAGCTGGCGGAAAATGCCGACACCAATCTCACCGCGCGCCAGGTCGAATTCGCAAAAACCATTCACGGCGCGGGTACCGACCTGCTCAATCTGATCAGCGACATCCTGGATCTGTCGAAGATCGAATCCGGCACGGTAACGGTCGAGACCGAAGAGCTGTCCTTCACGCACCTCAAGGAGACCATCGAACGCGCATTCCGGCACGAGGCCGACAACCGCAAATTGGCGTTCACGACCAACTTCGATCCGCATCTGGGGCGCGCCATCGCTACCGACAGCAAGCGCCTGATGCAGGTACTGAAGAATCTGCTCTCCAATGCATTGAAATTCACCGAACACGGCGGTGTGCGCCTGCACGTGGGGGTGGCGGCTGGCGGCTGGAGCCCGGAACATCCGGTGCTCAGCCAGGGCCAGCCGGTGATCGAGTTTTCGGTCAGCGATACCGGCATCGGCATCGCCCACGAAAAACAGCGCATCATCTTCGAGGCTTTCCAACAGGCCGATGCCGGCACCGCGCGCCGCTATGGCGGCACCGGACTGGGCTTGGCCATCAGCCGCGAGCTGGCGCATCTGCTGGGCGGCGAGATCCGGCTGAGCAGTGTTCCCGGTAGCGGCAGCACCTTCACCCTGTACCTGCCCGCGACCTATGTTGGACCGGCGTACAGCAAAGTCAGCATTCAGACCGCCGGTAGCGTCACCCCTGCCGGCAGCTATCAGCCGATCGTGCTGTCGGCACCGCGCCAGGAAGAAATTGAGGACGATCGCAATAACCTGCAGCCCGCCGAAGCAACGCTGCTGATCGTCGAAGACGATCCGCACTATGCACGCGTGCTGTTGAACCTGGCGCGCGATCGCCACTTCAAGGTGCTGGTTGCCAAGACCGGAAACGATGCGCTGGAGCTGGCGCGCAAGTACCGCCCCACCGCCATCACGCTCGACATATTCCTGCCGGACATGCTGGGTTGGACCGTTCTAAGTCATCTCAAGCGCAACCCGGACACGCGCCACATCCCGGTGCAAATCCTGACCATCGAGGAGGAGCGCCAGTACGGCCTCGAGCGCGGCGCGTTCTCGTTCATCAATAAGCCGCTGACCACCGATGGTCTGGAACAGGCCTTTGATCGCATCCGGGCGTTCACCGACCCGCACGTACGTCAATTGCTGGTGATCGAGGACGATCCCGCCGAGCAGCTCAGCATTCGCGCACTGCTCGACCATAGCGATGTTGAAATCACCGCCACCGGTACCGGTGCCGATGCTCTGGAGCTACTGCGTACGCGCGATTTTGACTGCATCGTGCTGGACCTGCGGCTGCCCGACATGTCCGGTTTCGAACTACTCGATGCAATTCAGCTCGAGAGCAAACTGAGCGATGTGCCGATCGTGGTATTCACGGGACGCGAACTCAGTGACAGCGAGGAGATCCAGTTACGCAAAAAAGCCAAGAGCGTGGTGGTGAAAGGCGTGCATTCGCCCGAGCGATTGCTCGATGAAACCGCGCTGTTCCTGCACCGGGTGGTTGCCGATCTGCCGCCGGCGCAGCAAAAGATGATCGCGCAGCTGCATCAAAGCGATGAGGCCCTGCGTGGACGACGCGTGCTGGTGGTCGATGACGATGTGCGCAATATCTTTGCGCTCAATAGCCTGCTGGAGCGGCACAATATGCAGGTGCTGAGCGCAAGCAACGGGCAGGACGCGATCCGGCAGATAGAAGGCACCGAACAGCTGTCCCTGGTGCTCATGGATATCATGATGCCCGAGATGGATGGCTACGAGACCATACGTCGAATCCGCAGCGACACACGTTTCCGCCAGTTGCCCATCATTGCCTTGACGGCCAAGGCGATGAAGGGCGACCGGGAGAAATGCCTGCAGGCGGGAGCGTCCGACTACGTGGCCAAACCAGTCAATAGCGACCAGCTGTTGTCGCTGGTGCGGATGTGGTTGCATCGATGAGCGCCGACGGCAAAGTCAATATCCTCATGGTGGACGATCAGCCGGCGCGGCTGCTCGCCTATGAGGCCATACTGCACGATCTCGGACAGAATCTGGTCAGCGCGCGCTCTGGCACGGAGGCGCTCGAGCGGCTGATGCAGAACGACTACGCGGTGGTGCTGCTGGACGTCAGCATGCCGGGTATAGACGGCTTCGAAACCGCCAGCCTGATCCATGATCACCCGCGTTTCGAACGCACCCCGATCATCTTCGTCACCGGCGTGCACATCACCGATCTCGACCGCCTGAAGGGCTACAAGCTCGGCGCGGTCGATTATGTCCTGATTCCGGTGGTGCCGGAAATTCTGCGCAGCAAGGTCTCGGTGCTGGTGGAGCTGCACCTCAAGCGCCGTGAATTGCAGCAGCTCAACAGCACGCTGGCGCAGGCCAACGCCCAGCTCGCCGAAGCGCATTCAAACCTGCAGGCCGAAAAGACCAGCGAGCTCGAGCGCCTCAATGCCTCTCTACGCGAGGCCATTTCCCGGCTCGAGCAGGCGAACCATGCGCTGCAGAGTGAAATTTGCGAGCGCGCACGCATCGAACAGCAGCTCAAGGAGGCGGATCGGCACAAGGACGAGTTCCTGGCCATGCTGGCGCATGAGCTGCGCAATCCTCTGGCGCCGATTCACAATGCGGTGCAACTCATGCGTCTCAAGGCCATGGGAGATCCGCAATTGGCCTGGGCGCGCGACGTGATCGACCGGCAAGCGGGCCATTTGACTCATCTGGTGGATGATCTGCTGGATGTTTCGCGCATCACGCGCGGCAAGATCAATATCGAGCTTAAACCAGTCGAACTCGCGGCCGCGGTAGCGCGCGCGGTCGAGACCGTGCAGCCCATGCTGACGCAGCAAAAGCACGAACTGCACGTCGATATGCCGGCGGAACCCCTGGTCGTGATGGGTGATCTGACGCGCGTGACGCAGGTCATCGGCAATGTATTGGCCAACGCGGTGAAGTACACCAACAGCGGCGGCAAGATCGAATTGAGCGCGAAACCTGATGATGCGGCGGTCGAAATTCGCATCCGCGACAATGGCATCGGCATTCCGGGGTCGCTGCTGCCGACGGTATTCGATCTGTTCAGCCAGGCCGGGGTGATGGATGAGCGCTCGCGCGGCGGCTTGGGTATCGGGCTGGCTTTGGTAAAAAGGTTGGTCGACCTGCACGACGGCAGCGTCAAGGTGTTCAGCGCCGGTGTCGGCCAGGGAACGGAATTCACCATTCGACTACCGGCCGCGCGCATCGAGCCGATCGCCTCGTCCGCAGCCGAAGCCGAAGCCGAAGCCGCCAGTGTGGCATCGATGCCACCCGCGTCCTCGAGCGAGGATGTCGCCGCCCATGCCAAACGCCGCATTCTGATCGTGGATGACAACCAGGACGCGCTCGAAAGTCTCGCCACCTTGCTGAGTATGGCCGGTCACGATATTCGCACTGCCTCGGATGGCTTTCTGGCCTTGGACGCGGCACCGGGATTCCTGCCCGAGATCGCCGTCCTGGACATTGGCATGCCCGGACTCGACGGTTACGAGCTGGCGCGCCGCATACGCGCGCAGCCCTGGGGAAAGTTCATGGTGCTCATCGCGTTGACCGGCTGGGGCCAGGAGAATGACCGAAGGCGCTCGAGTGATGCCGGCTTCGACTCGCACTGGCTCAAGCCGCTGAATATCGACCTGTTCTCGAAGTATCTCGAACATCTGTACGAGCCTGCGGAGTCGCAATTCGACTCGGCGAACCCAAAACACGACGCGGCGGGCACCCGGGTCCGCATTTGGCCGCGATCGCCAGTCCGCCGAGCCACTTGAACTCGGGTGGGATGCGCAACCGGCGCATGCCAGTACAATCGGGCCATGCCTGGCGAAGAGCGCAAACCACCCCCCCTGCCCGCCGAAGTCCCGGCTGCCGCGACCGAAGGCGTACCCGAGCATATCAGCCAGAACATTGACCGCATCCTCGCCTTCCATCGGCGCGAGGAAGTCAAACTCAGTAACGCCCAGCGCCGCCTCGAGCACATAGCGCGCTGGCTGGGTCGACCGATGTACCTGCTGTATGCGATCTGCGTGGCCGTGGCATGGCTGCTGTTCAACATCATGGCTCCGCGCCTGCACCTGCCGCGTTTCGATCCGCCGCCGTTTTTCTGGCTGCAGGGGCTGGTCAGTCTCGGCGCCTTTTTCACCACCACCGTGGTCCTGATAACGCAAAACCGCCAGGCGCGCTTTGAGGCTCACCGCCTGAATCTGGATTTGCAGCTGAATTTATTGACCGAACAGAAGACCACCAAGCTCATTCATCTGATCGAGGAATTGCGGCACGATCTGCCCATGGTGCACGATCGTCACGATGCCGTGGCGGATGCGATGCAGACTCCCACCGATGCCACGCAGGTGCTCGAGGCCCTGGAGGGACAGGCGAGCGAGGACGAGGCCAAGAAGGACGAATGAAACCCAAAGCAGCCAGTGTGCTGACCTGGATCGTGGCGGTGCTGGCGATCGTGTTCGTACTCATCAACCGGCTCATGCTGGCCACAGCGGTGCAGGTCTCGTTCGCCTTTACCAGCCTGAGCGTGCCGCTGTGGCTGGTGCTGCTGGGTCTGGCGATCGCATTGAGCGCGGTATTCTTCGGAGTGCTGCTTGCCGCTCAGGTCCGGCTGGTGGCGACGCAGCGCAAACACGCCGCCGAACTGCGTGCGCAGCGCGATCTGGTGGAGAACGCGGAGGCTTCGCGCTTCACGGAGTTGCGTCAGTACCTGGAAGTGGAACTGGCCGCGCTCAGGGAAGCGCAGCGCGCCTCGATTGAGCGCGTGCATGAGGAAATCCAGGTCACGAACAATTCACTCGCCGCCTGCATCGGCGAAATCGACGAGCGCCTGGAACGACAATGGCCGTCGGCGCGGGAGCAGCAACCCTAGGGCCGGGGCCCGGCAAGTCGATGAAAATGGGCGCGAACAGCGTGATCGCGTATTGTCGGGTTCAGGACATGGCGCGATCGGCTCGGGAAGCAGGTCCGTGCCGTGCCGGCGTGATCCCTTCGGAAATATTGTAGAGCGATAATGCACGCCGGCCGGGCGTGCTATTTAAGAGCAATGGTTCAAACTGCAAGATCCCCAGAACGCGCAGCGTTCGCACTGAAGCTGTGTTGCGGCATCCTCGCCTGCATGATGGCGACGGCAGCGTGGTCGGATCCGGCCGCTGATGCTGCGGCGCCCGCGCCGCCGGTGGAGCCGGGGGCGCAATTGCCGTCACCCGCCCCGGCCCCCACCAGCTGGTGGTCGAAGTGGCTGAATCCGGCGACTGCTCCGTTCCTGCCGGTGCCGCTGGTCGGTGCCGATCCGAACAGCGGCACCACCCTGGGCCTGCTGCCGGTAAAGCTGATCACCGATGATAATCACGAGATTCGCCGCATCATTGCACCGGATGTGTTGCACAACCCTTTTTTCGGGTACGGCGTAGACGCCCGCATCTATGACTATCCCTCGGAGGACGAGCAGTGGTCGATGCTCGCGGGCATCAAGGAACGGGTCGAGCGCGATTTCGAGGGCGAGTATCAGATCGGCCGGTTGCGCGAACAGCGCTGGTCCATCACGGCCAGTGCGATCTACGACCGCAGTGGTACACCGCGTTTTTTCGGTTTCGGCAATGAATCACCACTGATCGCCGAATCCAATTACACCGAGCAGGAAGAACTGGGACAGGTGCAGGTTGGCTTTAATCTCAACCACACCTGGCAACTGCAATACACCGGACGCGCTCAAGTGGTCGACGTGCTGCCTGGCACGTTGCAGGGCATCGCGACGCTCGAGAAGCGCTTTGGGCACATTCTCGGGGCCGGCACCAATGACCAACTGCTCAATCGTCTGGCGATAGTTTATGACACGCGCGATAACCTGACCGTACCCACGCGCGGCATGGAATGGGTGCTCTACAGTGGTCTGGCCAGCCGGCGCGGGCTTTTAAATGATTCGATGTACAGCGAAGCGGGCGTGGACGGCCGGGCATTCTGGCCGATCAACGCCGATACGGTGCTGGCCACGCACATGGCGCTGCGCTACTTGCCCACGGCCCATCTGGTGCCCTTCTGGGCACTGAGCAGCATCGGCGGCGATCAGAGTGAGATCGGCGGGGATCAACCGCTGCGCGGCTATGGCACCGGGCGCTTCTACGATCGCGATTCCTTTTCCGCGAGCATCGAGCTGCGCCGGCGGGTGTGGACCTTCAATGCCGTGTCGACCAATGTCGACCTGGAACTGGCGCCGTTCGTTGACCTCGGCCGGGTTTTTGGCGACACCAGCACATTCCCGCTGACGAAACTGCACCCGGTGGGCGGTATCGGCTTTCGCGGCATTGCCCGCCCGTTCGTCGTGGGCTACGTGGATATCGGCTACGGTGACGAAGGCGTAGCCGTGTTCACCGGTATCAACTATCCTTTCTGACCGATGTTTATTCCCGTGAACAGATTGCGAGGCAGCTTCCGGAGCGCGCTGATGATCTGCACGCTCATCGCATCCATGAGCATGGCCGCCCATGCAGCGCCGCGGCCCACGGTGCTCGAACTCTACACCTCGCAGGGCTGCAGCTCCTGCCCGCCGGCCGATGCCTTGCTGGGCGAACTAAGACGCCAACCCAACGTGCTCGCCCTGGCCTTTCACGTTGACTATTGGGACAATCTCGGCTGGGCCGATCGCTTTGCGCTGCCGTCCGCCACCCAGCGACAGCAGCGCTACGGGCAGACACTGAAGCTATCGAGCGTCTTCACTCCGCAAGTCATCGTCGACGGGCAAAGTTCCATCGTCGGCACTGACCGCAGGGCCATTGAGTCGCAGATCCGCGGCCAGCGTAACGGCGTGAACATCACGATTACCGGACAGGACGATGCGCTGACGGTCGATCTGGGGTCGGGAGATGCGCAGGCTGCGGCCGATGTGCTGCTTGTGGCGGTGGTCCCGGAGGCCCGGACCGCGATCGGGCGTGGCGAAAATAGCGGCCGCACATTGCAGGAATTCAATATTGTGCGTGCCACCTATGTGCTCGGATCCTGGAACGGCAGCGCTCAGCGCTACACCTTGGCACGCTCGTCGCTGCCGAAGGATGTCACCGAAGCGGCGGTGTTGGTGCAGCAGTCCGGTCAACGATCGATACTGGGTGCCGCCAGCTTCGCCTGGCACTGACGAGCGAAATGCGTTCCAGATTAGTTGGCACTGCCCTCTGCGCCGCAGCGCTGCTGGCCGCCGGGTCGGGGCGGGCAGCCGACGTGGCTGCAGGCAGAGTGGTGTTTCGCGCGCAATGCATCATCTGCCACACCGCCGAGTCGGGGGATAACGGCGGCGGGCAGGGCCCCAGCCTGGCGCGAATCTTCGGCCGGCCCGCGGCCAGCGATCCCGCCTTCAGCTATACCGACGCCCTGCGGACCTCTGGCCTGATCTGGGACATGGCGACGTTGGAACGGTTTTTGGCCTCGCCGGGGTCGGTGGCTCCTGGTTCAACCATGGTGGCGGCGGTGACCGATGCTACCGATCGCCAGAATCTGATCGCCTATTTGCAGCAGACCTCCCAAAGCGAGGTCGCGGCCGCAACGGCGACGACACCCGCGGTCATGCCTGCGGGCGAGCAGGACTGGAAGAATGATGCTCCCGGCCGTGTGCATCGCATCGATGCCGGTGCGTTGCCGGCGCCGTTTGCCACGCCGGCAGCGCGCAATCCGCCAAAACTGGTCGCGCGCCCGGCGCAGGCCGAGCCTTCGCTTCCCGCGGGATTTCACCTCGAGGTGTTCGCAAGCCAGCTGCTGGGCCCGCGCAAAATGCTGCTGGCTGGCAACGGCGATGTACTCGTGAGCGAGTCTGCCGGCGGACGGATCTCGGTGCTGCACCCGAGCAGCGATGGCAAGCGCGCTGCCGCCAGCGAGGTCTATCTGCAGGGCTTGAATCATCCATTTGGGCTGGCGTTCTATCCCAACGCCCAACACCCGCGTTGGCTGTACGTCGCCGAAACCAATCGCATCACCCGTTATGCCTATCGTACTGGCGATGTGAAACCGCGCGCCAAGGCCGAAGTGGTGCTGGGGCAGCTTCCCACCGGCGGGCATTCCACCCGTGACGTTGCTTTCTCTGCCGACGGCGCCCACCTGTTCGTGTCGGTGGGTTCCGGCTCCAATGTCGCCGAGTCCATGTCAAAGAAGACGCCGGCCGAAGTCAGCATTTGGCAGGCCGGGCACGCGGTTGGGGCAGCCTGGGATCAGGAGAGCGATCGCGCCGCTGTACTTGAGCTCGAAATGAATTCGGCTGCGCCGCCCAAGGTGTATGCAACCGGCCTGCGCAACTGCGTGAGCCTGACCGTCCAGCCGGCCAACGGCGAGCTCTGGTGCACCACCAATGAGCGCGATCTGCTCGGTGACGATCTGGTGCCCGACTATTCCACGCGCGTGCGTGAAGGGGGCTTTTACGGCTGGCCGTGGTATTACATTGGCGCCAATGAGGATCCTCGCCTCAAGGGCGAACGGCTGGATCTTCGTGACAAAGTGATCGTGCCGGATGTGCTGTACCAGGCGCATTCGGCGTCGCTCAATCTGACCTTCTACGTCGCAACCACGGGCAGCTCGGCGTTTCCTGCCCAGTACGTGGGCGATGCGTTTGCCGTATTCCATGGCTCCTGGAACCGCAGCGTGCGTACCGGACACAAGGTGGTGCGCGTGCGCATGAACCATGGCGTACCCACGGGTGAATACGAGGACTTCGTGACGGGCTTCATCGTCGACGATGGCTCCGCCTGGGCGCGTCCCGTAGCCACCATGGAACTGGCCGATGGCTCATTGCTCCTTAGCGATGATGGCGCCAATCTGATCTATCGCATTTCCTACGGACCATAGGTCAGCCGCGCAGCAACGCGCACACCCAGGCGATGCCGATCGATGACATTGCGGCGACGCCTGCCAGCCACTGCGGCAGGCGCTGCAACCCACGCTCCACCGCGGGCAATGCCGCGGCATAGCCGAGCAGGCATCCAAACACGAATCCCAGTGCGTGCGCGACCACATCCGTACCCTCGCCCGCGGCACTCTCGCCCGCGGCACCGTCGCCCGCGGTGCCGAGCCAGCCCAGCAACACCACCCCGGCAACCAGCGGCGCCCAGCGCAACGCCCATCGCTGCGGATAGTGAAGTCGTGTTCGCCAGGAATGCGCCGCCAGCAACCCGAGCGCGGTAAATACCGCGGTCGATGCGCCCACGGCGCGGTGGGTCGCGGGACCGAACTGGCTCTCAAACAGATTCGCCAGCGCCGCGCCGTTGACGATGAGCAGCCAGGCGGTGCCGCTGCCCAGTTGCCGCGCCGCCAAGTACCCGAACCAGATCCCGGCACCAAGATTCGCCGCCAGATGCGCTATGTCCAGGTGCAGGGTCAGCGCCGTCCAGGCGCGCCACCATTGCCCATGCTGCACCCGCCCGGCGTCCAGCTCGCCCAGCTCAAATGCATCCAGCCGCCACCATCCGTTCGCGACTGCCAACCCAACGCCAACCAGCACGACGAAGTAGAGCAGGCAGCCAACCCAGGCGTCGGGGTGCGGGCGCGGTGGCGCCGGCATGGGCGCGGCAGGCCGACTCTCGATGTCATAGGAGCGCAAATGACTTTGCGCCGATGCGGCGTCCGCGGTCTCGACCAGCAATAGGAAGTGCGTGCCGTCGAACGCAATCGTGCTCGCGATTTCGACCGCAGAAAGCACGAAAGCACGCTCCCGACAGTCTGCCCGCATTGCCGATCGAAAGACTTCAGAAACTGCCATGGAAAGAGCGTAAGTTGCCGGACCAGTATGAGGCCAGCTCTATCGTGATAACTGCGCGCCGCGCACTCGGATGGCTCGCGCTGGGCGCCGTGCTGGCGATCGCCTGGCTGGCGCTGCCGTTCGCCACCGGGATCCTGCTCGGCACCCTGATGGCCTTCACGCTCGAACCCGTCTATGCAAAGCTGGTACAGCGCAGCGATCGCCCCGTTGCCGCCTCGCTGATCACCATCGTTGCCGCTACCGTGATCTTCGTCGGCGCCATGGGCGCATTCGTAACCCACTTTGTGAGCAGTGCGGTGGATCTGGCCAATGCCGTGCGCGAGCAATTGCGCAGCGGCGGCCAACTCAGCGCCTGGATGGATGAGGCCACGGGCTGGCTGGGACGCTTCGGCATTTCCACCGCCAGTGTCACGGCGCGTCTTGAGGCCACCGCCGGGCAGATTGCTTCGAGCTCGGCCACGATAGCAGCCTCGTTGGCTAGCGGCGCGTTCGCGACCCTGCTCGATTTGTTCTTTGCACTACTGACCATGCACCTGGTGCTGCGGTACTGGCCGCGGATGGTGACCGCGATCGTGGTGGTCTCGCCGCTGGAACCCAGGCACACACGGGGGCTGCTGGCCGAATTCCAGCGTGTGGGACGTACCACCGTGTTCGGTACCATCCTGACCGGGCTCGCTCAGGGTGCGCTGGCGGCGCTTGGGTTCTGGATCACAGGCGTGCCGCACCCATTGTTCTTCGGCATCGCCACGGCGCTGGCTTCGCTGATTCCCGCGGTCGGAACAATGCTGATCTGGGTGCCGGCCGGTGTGTACCTGTTTGCCACCGGGCACCCTGCCAAGGCCATCATCGAGCTGGTCTGGGGGAGTCTGTTCGTGATTGGGCTCAGCGACTATCTGATCCGGCCGCGACTGGTGGGCGATGCGGCCATGCCGGCGCTGCTGGTGTTCGTGGCATTGTTCGGCGGATTGAAGGTACTTGGGCTGCCCGGTTTGATCGTGGGACCGGTGCTGATGGCGTTGGCCGTAACGGTGCTGCGCCTCTATTCAACGGAGTACAAGCACAAACGCGCCGCGCCATGAGGTGGCGATTTATCCCACCGCCGATACGGATGGCTGCTGCGACTCCGCCTCCAGCTTGGTGAGCATCGATTCCGGCAGGCGTCGAATCGCAATGCTGCCGTTGAGCCACCCCGGCAATGCCTCGGCGGGCATGGGCGGGCTTATGTAGTAGCCCTGAGCAAAGTCGCATCCCAGTCCACGCAGCACCGCGCACCCCTTGGAATCCTCGACCCCCTCGGCCACCACCTTGAGCCCCAAGCTATGGCCAAGCTCAATGGTTGAGCGAACGATGGTCATCATGTCGGCATCCTGGGACATGTTCGAGACGAAGGCGCGGTCGATCTTCAGCTCATTGACCGGCAATTTCATGATGTAGTTCAGCGAGGAATAGCCGGTGCCGTAGTCATCGATGGACAGACGCAGGCCGATGGCTGACAGCCGGTCAAGCACCCGTTGCGCATGCACCGGGTCTTCCATGAAGCCGCTCTCGGTAATTTCCAGACAGATCATATGCGGCGGTACAGCGTGTTCGCTCAGCAAGGCGGCGATGAGCTCCGGCAGATCGCGGGTTGTCAGATCGCGCGCCGACAAATTAACCGAGACTTCGATATCCAGGTGCTGCCGCAGCCACACGCCGCACTGGCGGATGGCCTCCGAAAGCACCCAGCGTGTGAGTACCTTGATATAGCCGGTGTGCTCGGCAAATGGAATGAACAGCGCCGGGGGCACCAGCCCGCGCACCGGGTGCACCCAGCGGATCAAGGCTTCCGCGGCATGGACTGCCGCCGAGCTGAGCGTCACTTTCGGCTGGTAATACAGGCGCAGCTCGCCGTGCTCGACCGCGCGGCGCAGTTCCCCGAGCAGCGACAGATGCTCTTGCTGGCTGGTGTCGTAGTGAGGGTCGTAAATTGTGTAGCCGCTGCGATTGCGCTTTGCCACGTACATGGCAATGTCGGCATTGCGTACCAGGGTTTGCGCATCCAGCGCGTGCGCCGGATAGGTCGCAATGCCGATACTGGCGCCGACATCGAGCGGCTGCCCGGCGAAATCGATGGGCTGCTCCAGCGCCACGAAAATGCTTTTCGTCAGATTCATGATCCGTTCGCTGTCGCCCGTGGGCACCAATACGGCAAATTCATCGCCCCCCAGGCGCGCAACGCAATCTTCGTCGCGCAGCAGATGGCGCAACCGCACCGCCACCTCGCGCAGCACATGATCGCCGACGCTGTGACCCAGCGTGTCATTGACATACTTGAAGCGATCGAGGTCCATGACGAAAATCGTCAGCATCCGCTGCTGCTCGCTGGCGCTGCTGATCTCCCGCTGCAGGCGCTCACCGAATTGCGAGCGGTTCGGCAATTGCGTCAGCGTGTCCTCGTACGCCAGTTTCAGAATGCGCTGCTCGCGCTCGGCAATGCCGGCACGCATGTGATCCAGGCCCTGCGCCAATATCCCGATCTCATCGCCGCGATGAATGGCTATCGGCACGGAATAATCGCCACGGCGTATTCGCTTTACCGCTTCCAGCAACGCATCGATCGGCCGCGTGATGCCGACGGCGATCAGCACACTGCCGGAAATGGAAAGAGCCAGGCTGAACAGGCCCAGGGCAACCAGCTTCGCGCTCAACATGCGAAAGCTGCCCATGGCATCGTCAATCGGTCGCTGCAATACCGCGACGATGTGCTGTGTGCCGTTTTGCCCGAGCGGCACCACGTGCAGCTGGTGCTGTTGCGGCATGGCCAGCACGCGTGTCGTGAGTGCCTGGGCATACGGCGGCAAACGGGCCGCGAGCACCAACGACTGCTGCGGGCCCAGGGTTGAGGCGAGAATATTCCACTGGCCGTCGTGTTCGACCGCGAACGAGACCTGCAGGCCGGTCAAAGTGCGCAGCTCCGTGGCCAGCGGTTGATCCACGGAAAAGCCGATCACAATCCAGCCGATTGTGAGCGGCGCCTGTACCGGTACCGCGACCAGCTGCAGCACACGCTGATCGAGCATTTCGATGGCGGCAGCCTGACCGGCACTGCGCGCCTGCGCGATCAGCGGCTGGTATTCGAAGCGGCGCGGCGCCGCGCCCGGCTGCAGCGTATCGTCAACCACCATCCCCTGCAGATTCACGAACAGAACGACCGCGGCCTTGACGCGTGCGCCATGATTCTCCAGCGCCGAATCCACGGTGGCGCCATCACCGGTGGCGATGGCTTCGCGAAACGCAAAATCCGAAGCCAGCACCGCTGCCGCCTGCGCCAGACGCTCGGCATTCTGTTTCAATTCACTGGCGAACACACGATCGCCGACCGCCAGTTCATCGTCGATCTTGTTGCGTGCGGCTTTGGTGGTCGCATTGTTGACCAGCGCAAAGACGCCGATCTGGACGATACCCAGCAGCGCCACCAGGAATACCACCATCTTCGAGCGCAGCGTATTGAGGCGCATCAGTGCATGGCCTGCATCGCCTGGGCAGCCACCTGCAGACGCCGGGGAGCCAGTGCGTCGGCGCCCACGCGCAAGGGCTCGCCCGCCTGCTCCTCGGACATCGAATTGTTCCACGCGCGCAGCACGTAGGATCCGGGCTGCAATCCTGAAAGCGTGGCGGTGCCATCGGCTGCGGTGCGGGTAAAGTACGGGGTGTCAACCACCAGTATCCAGGCCACCATGGTGTCATGGATATTGCATCCCAGAACCACGATTCCAGGCTGATCGAATAGCACCGGATTGGCCGGGGTGCCGGCGTACAACTTCAAGGTGAAAATGCGCGGCGAGGAAAACGAGTACACCGAGTGGCGGATATTGTCGCTGTTGGGAAACTTAATCGCGGTGCCGGCCTGGATCACACTCACGCGCGGCACAAAGGTGCGATGAACCTGGTCGATGATGGCCGTCGCCAGGGCGCCATGCGGCACCGGGATAAGCGGCGTGGCGTACACCACCGCGTCGGCAACCGGCAGGTTGGATCCGTCGACGACGCTCACACGCAGGTCCGACGCGGCAGCGAATCCGAAAACGGCGGCCAGAACGACGGCGAGTGCATATCGCATCTTGATCAGGGCTCGGCGCTGGTCGCCCGCAATGGCGGTACGTCAACGATGTCGCGCTTC
Source organism: uncultured Gammaproteobacteria bacterium (assembly GCA_963735775.1). Taxonomy (GTDB): domain Bacteria; phylum Pseudomonadota; class Gammaproteobacteria; order Steroidobacterales; family Steroidobacteraceae; genus FEN-1191. The sequence continues at coordinate 424,680 of CAVTMG010000003.1, forward strand.
ATGGGCGCGAGCAACGCCAATAATTCATTGCGCTCACGCAGGCCCACGTGATGGCGGCGCATGCTGTCTCGCAGGATCTCAACCAGGCCGTAGAATTCGGCTTCCGAGATCTGGTGACCGGCGTGTACCTCGCGCATGGGATCGCCACCGTACCGGCAGCCGCCATCGGCCAGGGCGCAGATCTGCTCGACCAGCAAGCGCTTGACCCGCTCGACATCGATCTGGGCAAAGGAATGGTTGAGCCGATGATCGGCCACCACGCGGTCCAACGTCTCCGACACCACGGCGCGCACCACCGGCTCGCCCCCCAGGCGTATATACAATGAGTCGGGGGCCGCGCGCAGCGCATTCCATGCCGGCAGCAGCAGCGCCAGCAGTGTCAAGGCACAACGAACACTGAGCACAGGCATGGCTCGCATTTGACAGATGATAGGAGCAGCGGGCGTGGGGCGTCGTTAAGTGGATCACAGCTCCTCCAGCGTCCGAACTGTGAAGTGGACCAAACGAAACCTGGGATGACATAAGCCACAATGCCGCATGACGAGCGTCGCAATGCCGGCGCGCCGCCTGCTCCAGGTAGCGCTGCTGCTCAGCAGCTTATTTGCGATCTCGCCAATCGCTCACGCCGGGGATCGCCTGCTGGCGACCGGCGGCGTCATGCAGATCGAAGGCAGCGGCGGTGGCGGCCTGACGCCGTGGGCATTGATCGCGGGGCTGGGCACAGACCAGGAGGTGGGTGCGAGCGCATTTTGCACTCGCGTGACGCCCCAGGATTTCACACTCGAAAGCTGCGGCGTCGCCGTGGGCATCCGCAATCGCATCGAACTGTCGCTCGATCGCCAGCATTTCGATCTGGGCACGACGGTCCCGGGCAATACTATCAGCCAGACTATCGTCGGCGCCAAGGTGCGCCTGCTGGGCGATGCGGTGGTCGACCAGGATCACTGGTGGCCGCAACTCGCGCTCGGTGTGCAGTGGAAGCACAACAGCGACTTCGACGTGGTACCCAGGCTTCTGGGCGCAAAGCGAGCCGACGGCGCCGATTTCTACCTTGCCGCCACCAAGGTGTGGCTCGCCGGACCCTTTGGCCGCACGTGGCTCGCGGACGTGACGCTGCGCGCCACCGAAGCGAACCAGATGGGACTGCTGGGTTTCGGCGGCGATCAAGGCGGCTACCAGCTGATGCCGGAGGGCAGTCTGGGCGTATTCCTGATGGATCAGCTGGTATTGGGCGGCGAATACCGGCGCAAACCTAACAACCTATCCGCTTTCCGCGAACAGGCATTTTCGGATGTGTTCCTCGCCTACTTTCCGGTGAAATACCTGTGCTTGACGGGCGCCTACGCGGACCTTGGGAACATTGCCGACAAACCCAATCAGCGGGGGCTCTATATTTCGCTACAGGTGAATTGGTAGCATCGAGCGATGCAAAGGTTTATCGCACTGCTGTGTGCGGGCTCTGTCCTGGCGGTGTCGGCCCGCGCTGCGACGCTCACCGGCCAGGACGCCGCTGCCAACGAAATCCGCATTGGCAACATCGCTCCGTACACGGGCTCCTCGCAGGACTACGGCGCCGTGGCGCGCGCCGAGGCTGCCTACTTCAAGATGATCAACGATCGCGGCGGCATCAAGGGCCGCAGGATCAATTTCATCAGTGTCGATGACGGCTCGGATCCTGCCGCAACGCTCACGCTCGCCCGGCGTCTGGTCGAGCAGGATCGCGTACTGGCCCTGTTCAGCTCCTTTGGCACGGACGCCAACCTGGCCATCCGCGCGTACGCCAATGAACAGCGGGTCCCGCAATTGTTCGTCGAGGCTTCGTCGGCAGTATTCGACGATCCCGCGCATTTTCCCTGGACCATGGGGTTCTACCCCACCTACCGTACCGAAGGATTCGCCTACGCACGGTACTTGCTGCAGACCAAGCCGAAGGCAAAAATCGCGGTGCTGAACGAGGACTCGGTCGCGGGCCAGGAGTACTACCAGGGACTGCGCGATGGACTGGGCGACAAGGCGGCCGCCATGATCGTTCAGCAAGCCACTTACCCGCCCGGCAGCAGCACCGTCGACGCACAGATTGATGTCCTCAAGAACTCGGGCGCTGATGTGTTCATGGATCTGGCGTGGGGAAGCGTGGCGACCGCCGCGATTCGCAGGGCCTATGACATCGACTGGCATCCCTTGCAGTTCATAGCCAATGCTTCCCTGTCAGTGGCGGCATTTCTCGATCCGGCGGGACTGCACAAGGCCGCAGGCATCGTCACCAATGCGCGTTCCAAGAGCTGGTTGCATGGCCGCGGCGAGCGCGACGCTGACGTGCGCGAGTTTCTGGATTGGATGAGCAGATATAACCCGCAGGCCAGTCTGCGCGACCAGTTGAATGTCTCGGGTTATGAACGCGCCGAAGCGCTGGTCGCCGTGTTGGAAAAGTGCGGCGACAACCTGACTCGGGCGAATGTGATGGCGCAGGCCGCCAGCCTCGACATCGAACTGGGCATGTTGCGGCCTGGCATCCGGGTAAAGACCAGTGCGACCGACTATCAACCGATCAAGCAACTGTTTCTAATACGCTTTGATGGCAAGGAATGGCAAGCACTAGACGCCATCGCCGGCGGCTGAAGTGGTGCTGCGCGCGCGGCCCTGCAAGGCATACATCGCGGCGGCCAGTGACAGAATCAGCGCCGCGACCGCCACCAGGGTGGTCCAGGAGGCCTCCGCCAGATTCAGGGTAATCACCTTGTTACACAACGCCATCAATGCGGTTTGAACCACGAGCGCCGTGTTCACTTCGTGGGACAGCAGCAGGTGACGCAGGATCTTGAGCAGCTCCACGCCCACCAGTACCGCCACGAACAAACCGAACACATCGAACAGCACCCGCGGTTCCGTCACCAGCTCGCGCGTATGCAACAGGTCTTCAATGAGCGACCAGGCGACCACCACCGTGCCAAACAAGATCGTCGCCATGAGCAGCACGATCAATGCGCCGACGGCGAGACGTTCGAAAGCACCCAGCATTTTTTCCATGGCCTGTTTCCGTCCGGTTTATTCGCGCACCACCGCAATGAAGGCGGCGAAGCCGACAAATACGCCGCCCGTGAGCCGGTTGAAGTTCTTCAGCACCGTGGCGTGGTGCAGGTAGGCGGCCAGCCTCTGGCCGCTGGCGGCATAAATGACGTACCAGCTGATCTCGATTACCGCGAAAGTCAGCAGCAGGATGGCAAATTGCGGCAGCTTCGGCAGTTGCGGCTCGATGAACTGAGGCAGAAAGGCGGCCGCGAACAATATCGCCTTGGGATTGCTGGCCGCCACCAATAGTCCCTGGCGATACAGCGGCGCAGCTCCTGCCGCTCGTCTGAGCATCTGTGGCGCCTCGGCGTCGGCTTTGCGCACCGGCGCGCGCCAGGTCTTGATGCCGAGATAGGCCAGATACGCGGCACCGAGCCAGCGCAATGCGCCGAACACCGACGGAAAGGCCTGCAGCAGCGCGCCCAGTCCGGCAGCGGAAATACTCATCATCGCCACCAGTGCCGTCAGGCAACCGCCCATGGTCGCCACCGAGGCGGCGAAGCCGAAGCGCGCGCTGCTGCTCATGACCAGCAGCATATTGGGACCAGGCGTCGCCGATACGAAGAAAGTCATCGTGACGAACAACCAGAATGTCTGCCAGCTCATGTCGCGCCTCGGCCTTGTTCGTTGTGGAGGCGGCGAGTCGCGCCAGATTGAATGCAGGCGCGAAAATGCTAGCATGAGCGCTCACCGTTAGCACCCACCCTTGGAAGCCAATTATGGTCTCAGGTCCGCGACCGTCGCGCCTGCACTACGCCTGGATCGTGGCCGCCGTGACGTTCCTGGTACTGCTGGTCACGGCAGGTATTCGCGCCACGCCGGGCGTGCTCATGCTGCCGTGGGAATCGGAGTTTGGCTGGAGCAATGCCGCGATCTCGCTAGCCATTGCGGTCAATCTGGCGTTATTCGGACTTATCGGCCCATTCGCTGCCTCGTTGATGGATCGATGGGGACTGCGCCGTCTGGTGCTGTGTGCGCTGGCGTTGCTCGCCGGGTCGGTTGCCCTGACGACCCTGATGACCAGTCGATGGCAAATGTTGCTGTTGTGGGGCGTGTGCGTGGGATCGGGCACTGGCATTACCGCGCTGGTGCTCGCCGCGGTCATTGCCAATCGATGGTTCGATCGCCGGCGCGGTCTGGTGCTCGGCGTACTGACGGCTGCCAACGCCACGGGCCAACTCCTGTTCCTGCCGATCCTGGCGCGGCTGCTGGAAATCTCCGGCTGGCGCAGCGTGGCGTTGCTGGTCGCCGCATGCGCCGTAATCATATTTGTATTGGTCTGGGTGTTCATGCGCGATCGGCCGGCGCAGTTGGGGCTGCAGCCGACGGGCGCGAAGACAGCTCTGTCCCCGCCGCACAGCCGCTGCTGTCATTGAAGCCGCTGCCGGCGTTGCAACTGGCGCGAAAATCGCCGGCGTTCTGGGTGCTCACCGGGAGTTTTTTTGTGTGCGGCGCCAGCACCAACGGCCTGATCGGCACGCATCTGATCCCCGCCTGCCACGATTTCGGAATTCCCGAAGTGCACGCGGCAGGACTGTTGGCGATAATGGGAGTGTTCGACATCATGGGTACCACCGTTTCGGGCTGGCTGACCGATAGATTCTCGAGTCGCTACCTGCTGTTTATCTATTATTTTCTGCGCGGCCTGTCGTTGCTATTCCTGCCCTACACGTTGGCGCACGGTGACTCGCAATTGAAGTGGTTTGCGATCTTCTATGGCCTGGACTGGGTGGCGACGGTGCCGCCGACCGTGCGGCTGGCGGCGGATTTATTTGGTCGCAGCAACAGCGGCGTGGTATTCGGCTGGATCGCCGCCGCGCACCAGCTCGGCGCCGCCGTGGCGGCCCTGGGCGCCGGCGCCATCCGCACGGCTTCGGTGACTACAGCAGCGCGTTCTGGATCTCGGGCATCGCCTGCCTGTTCGCGGCGTGTCCTTTCTGTTTGCGCGCAAGCTCCTCGATCATCCCGGACCGCGGCGCGCGACGAAGAACAACCGCTGGAACGGCAGCACGGTAGTGCCGTCGGCGCGCCTGGGGTAGGCGGCGGCAACGCGGCGCGCGTACGCCTGCTCGAATGCCTCGCGCTCGCCTGGTGCCAGGGCCTGCAGAAACGGCCGCAACCACGTGCCCTTGGTCCATTCCTTGACCGGGTCAACTCCTCGCAGTATCTGAAAGTATTGGCTCTGCCACAGGTCGATTTCTCCGCACAACGGGCTGAGCAGTTCCAGATACCACATCGGCTCGGCAACGGGAGTTTCACTGAGCATAGGCTCGAGGCGCGAGCGCCACGGCCCGTCGCGCACGCTCTGGGCAATGGCCTGGTGCGAGGGCTCGGAAAAATTCCGGGGCATCTGTACCGCCAACACACCACCCGGCGCCAACAACGACACCAGTTCCGGAATCAGCCGGGCGTGATCGGGCAACCAGTGCAGCGCCGCATTGGAGTAGATCAGATCGGGCGCGGATTCCGGCTTCCAGGTGGCGATATCGTGTCGCAGCCAACGCAGGTTGCGCGTTTCGCCGGAAGCCCGTTCGAGCATGTCAGCCGAATCGTCGATACCCACGACGGCGGCGCCGGGCCAGCGCTCGGCCATGAGCCTGGTGAGCGCACCGGTGCCGCAACCCAGGTCAAAAACCAGGCTTGGCGCCTGCAGGTCCACGCGCGCGAGCAGCTCGAGTGCCGGCCGCAGCCGCGGCTGCGCGAACTTCGAATATTGTGCTGCATCCCAGCTCAAGGCTTGCGTTCTGCGACCTTGCGCGCCAGCTCGGCCAGTTCCGCCAGCCCCATTTCCTCCGCCGGCACCTCAATGATGTCCTCGCCAGTGGTCGACTTCAGCGCCGGTTTCGCGGCCGCGGGTTTGATCGTGCTAGCGGGCTTCGCGATTGGAGCGTGACTCACAAAGCCCACGCCTTTGGACTCGGCGGTTTGGCGCGACGCGGGCAGAGGTAAGGGCCTGGCCCAGTCGCTGACCTGCTCAATCCAACGTTGGTAGCGCTCGAAACTCCACATGCCCTCCTCGGCTCCCGACTGCAACACGTTCGCAAGCTGGCTGAAATTGCCGGAGCGAATGGCGCCCTTGGTGCCGGAACTGGCCAGCAGCAATTCGCAGCGCGGCACGCTCAAACGATGGGCGCTCAGGAATTCCAGCCGCTGACAGCTCACCCCCACCAGGCAATCGGCGAGCTGTGCGCGAATGCTGGCCTGGATATCCGAAGGAAACGACATGCACAGGCGGGTCAGCGCCTCGATACAGCTGGCCGAGTGAATGGTCGCCAGCACCAGGTGGCCGGTCTCCGCCGCATTCAACGTCAGCCTCATGACCTCCGGTGTGCGCATCTCGCTAATCACCAGAACGTCGGGGTTTTCGCGCAAGCGCATCGATGATGCCCTGCTCGAAACTCGGCGAATGGGTTGGAATCTCGCGTTGCCGAATGAACGAGCGGCGATTGGTGAAGAGATATTCGAGCGGACTTTCAAGCGTGACGATGTTGCGCGCACGCGATGCATTGATCTCCTCGATCAGTGCGGCAAGCGTGGTCGATTTGCCCGCTCCGGTGGGCCCGGAGATCAGCACCAGGCCACTGGCAGGCGTCGATGAGCTTGCGAAAATCCGGGTGCAGGTTGCAGGCTCGAACATCCTTGATGCTGGGTGCCAGCAATCTGATGGCGAAGGCAATCCCGCGGACCGTCTGGAAGAGGCTGGCGCGGCAGCGGCTATTGGCGATCACCAGCGAGATATCGGCTGAGCCGCGCGCCTTGAACTGCGCCCAACCCTCGGCACCCAGCAGATCCTGGGCGTCCTGCAGCAGCCGCTCCGCCGGCCATGGCGCCACCGACCGTCTGCAGCTCACCGCGAATCCTGGCCACAACCGGGGTGTCGGTCTCCAGATGCAGATCGCTGGCCCCGAGCGACTGCGCTTTGCCGACCCACTCGTCAAATAGCACGCTAGTTCGTCCCTTCCAATGCCTCGATCTCATCCATCAGGCGGTTCATGCGCGCAGCCAGCGCCTGATACGGTGCCGCGCTCGCCATGTCAATGCCGGCCTTCTTATAGAGTTCATAGGCATAATCGGAGCCGCCCGCTCGCAGCATGCTAATGAAGCGCGCGCGCGCCGGTCGGGCCCTGCTTGAGGATGGCGTCGGTAAACTGCGCCGCGCCGGCCATCGAGGTCGCGTACTGCCAGACGTAGAAGTCATAGTAGAAGTGCGGAACGATCGCCCACTCGATGCAATAGCTCGGGTCGATCTTCATGACTCCCTGCGCCTCACCGTAGTAGCGCTTGACCAGGCCGCAATACATGTCGGTCAGACGGGCCCCCGAGAGCGGGTGGCCTTGTTCGACTTCCTCGTGTATCGCCAGCTCAAACTCGGCGAACATGACTTGCCGAAAATAGGTCTGCCGTATCGATTCCAGCCCCTCACCGAGGTAGTAGAGTTTCTCCGCCTTGTCTTTGGCGTGCGCCACCATGTAGTCGTTGAGCAGCATTTCGTTGCCGATTGAGGCAGATTCAGCGATGAAGGTTGAGTAATTGGAGTTCTCGTACGGCTGGCTGGCCTGGGTGAGCTGCGTGTGCACCGCGTGACCCCACTCGTGCGCGAACGTGGACAGGGAGCGGTAGTCGTTAGTATGGTTCAACAGCAGGTAGGGATGCACATCGTAGGCCGAGCCGTTCATGTAAGCGCCCGAGGCCTTGCCCTGATGTGGCAGTACATTCATCCAGTGACCGGCAAACCCCTTGCGCAGCAACGCCAAATAGTCCTCGCCCATGGGCGCCAATGCCGCCAGCGTAATCGCCTCGGATTCAGCAACGCTGAATTGAGGCGGCTTGGCGAGCGGAAACATCGGCGGATAATTATCGTAGTAGCGCAGATCGTCAGTGATGCCCAGTCGCTCCTTGCGCATCTTCAGGTAGCGGTGCAGCGTCGGCAGCGCCGCGTTGGTCTGCGCCACCAGCGTGCGATAGACGCTCTCGGGCATATTCGAGCGAAACAGCGAAGCCGACAGGGCACTGTCGAATTTACGAGATTTGGCGCTGAATACATCGCCCATGAGCTGCGTAGTCAGGGTTGCACCGAAGGTTCCCTCGAATTTCTGCGAGCTGCCCCAGAAGGCATCAAACACGGCCTTGCGCTCGTCGCGATCGTTCGCTTGCCGGTAGGTTTCATAGGCCGACTCATCAAGCCGCACCGTCTCGCCTGTCGGCAGAGTGAATTGCGGGTAAGGAATTTCCGCATCCGCCAGCAGTCCGTGGATTGCCGAGGGCTGGGCCAACAGATCGCCCGCTGAGGCCAGTACGCCCTCTGCCTGCGCTCCCAATGTGTGCGGTGCCGATCTGAGCGTGTCCGCCAGATAGAAGCCGAAGCGCTCTTTGAGTTCCTTGCGGTCCGCTTCGAACGCAAGAACCTTGGCGGCACCGATCCTTACGATCTCGGGCGCCACCCACGCGGTTTTCTCGCCGATGAGGGTGTTGAGCGCCTGCGCCTGCTGACGGCGTTCCTGCGCGTCGGCGACCCGCAGGTCCTCGTCGGCCTTCAGAGCAGCATAGACGTTGAGCCGCTCGGATTCCTTGCTGGTCGCCGAGACGGAATCGAGCGCAGAAAACATCGCTGCCGCGTCGCGGCCGAGCGTCCCCCGGTAGCGCTCGAGTTTGTCTGCGGCCGCCTTGGTCTTGGCGTAGACCTCACTCCAAGCGTCTGCACTGGGGTAAAGATCGCTAAGGTCCCACATGGTCGCAATGGACTCGTCGGGACCGGAGGTCTGCGCGCGCAACGGCGGCGTCACGGCAACCAACACAATCAGCGCACCACACAAGACCCCGATACGGTAAGCCATGGGTAATACCTTATATTGCAGTTAGTTTGGCAGTTAAGGGATATGCTCGAAGCATGTCAATACCCCGGGCGGGACAGGGCCGCGCGCCTATTCAATAGGCCTGTAACTTCCACCGCGCGCGTGCGAATATACCCCCTAGGCCGCTTCGACGGGACCAAGAATATTCAAACCGGTGGGCACCAGAACCAACTCGCACTTTTGCTTTTCAAGGAGGATGACATGTCCATGTTTCGACCAATTCGCACAGTCGCCCTGGCGGCTTTCGCCCTGGGGCTTACCTATTCATTCGTCTCGCTCGCGGACGACATGGTGTCCTTCGGCACGGCAGGATATGCCCGCGGCCTGCGGACGCCGGAATTGATGCACAAGATCGACACCGATGGCGACGGCATGGTGTCGAAGACCGAATGGCTTGCCTTTCATGAAAAAGTCTATTCGATGCTGGACAAGAACAAGGATGGCAAGGTCGATGCCAAGGAATTCATCAGCCCGAGCGGCGGTGACGTGTCTGGCTTCGGCACCGGGGGCTTTGCACGCGGCCTTCGGACCAAGGAGATGATGCATAAGATCGATACCGATGGCGACGGCACGGTCTCCCACGATGAATACATTGCCTACCAGAGCAAGGTATTCGACATGATGGACACGAGCACGACCCACAAGGGTCAGCTCGGCAAGGAAGAAATGCTGGCGACCGGCGGCGCTGCCAGGTCGAACTGAACGACCATAGCGGCGGCGATCGCGTGATCGCCGCCGCATTGCTCATCGCTGGTATCCCTGCGCAGCGATGAATTCCCGATCGGTCAAACTCTCCAGAAACTCAATCAAGTCAGCCTTTTCCTGCACCGACAGATGCAATGCCGGCATGCGCCGATCCAGCCGATGATTGTCGGCACCGGAGGCGTAGTGCGCGATAACGTCATCCAACGTGGCAATGCTGCCATCGTGCATGTAGGGCGCGGTAAGCGCCACGTTGCGCAGCGTCGGAACACGCACCCTGCCCAGGCCGGTATTGGCCATCAAGGGCGCCGCTTGCGGTTTTCCCCGATAGCGCAGAGGACCGGAGAAATTCAAACCGTAATGGCATTGCGCGCATCCTACGCGTGTCGAATAAAACAGGGCCATGCCGCGCTTGGCGCTCACCGACACGGCGCCCTGATCATCATCGAATACATAGCGATCGAAAGGCGAGCGGCCGGAGATCAAGGTTCGTTCAAAGGCGGCGATGGCCTTGACGATATTGTCCATTGAGACGGCTGCCGCCTCTGCCGGGAACGCCGCGCGGAACAGGCCTTGGTACTGCGTATCCGCCGACAACAACGCCACCACCTGGCTCTCGCGGCCTCGCAGTCCCATTTCGATCGGGTGCTCATTGAAGAGCGGCTGCAACATTTGCCGCTCGAGCGTTCGCACATTGGGATCGCTCCAGGTGAACGCCGCGTTGTAAGCCACATTCGCCAGGCTCATGGCCGAATGCCTGGTCAGGGCACCCGTGGCGCCGACGGCCCGTGCCCGGCCGTCGGTGAAGGCAAACTGGGGCTGATGACAACTCTCACAGGCGTAAGTGCCGGAAACCGACAAGCGCTTCTCTCGAAACAGCCGGGCACCCAGATCGACCTTCGCCGCCGACATCGGGTTATCGTTCGGGACTAGCGGCAGTGGAAACCCCGGCGGAAGCTTCCAGTCAAAAGATGCTGCGGTCGGCGCAGCGGCAGGCGCGAGCACAAGCTCTGCCGCTATGGCCGAATGGGTCGCCAGGCCCAGCAATAGGACGGCCAGCTGCCAGTGCTTCATCGATGGGCCGCCCGACAGCGGTCGCGGTTCAGGCTATGGGCTATTTCCAATCGCCCAGCGGCTTTGAAGCACCGGTCGTCAGCGATGCCGTCTGCTGCGCCACCGCCGCGCGCTCGTCCACCCACTTGGCAAAGGCTGTCAGGTCGTCGCCGCTCACACCCTTGGCATCGTGCTGACGCTCTTCGACCCAACGGTGCATCGCCGCCATCAATTCATCGGCAAGCGGCCTGACGTCGCGGAACAGTCGCATGTATTCAGTCTTGACGTCCTCAAGTCGGTTGAGTCCCAGAAACGCCTCGGCCCGGTACTCCACCGCTTCGCCATAGCCGGGTTGGAGCTCGAGCGCCCGGGAGTAAGCCGTCAACGCCGCCTCATAGTCGCCCAGATGTCGCTGGCAAAAGCCCACGTAGTTCCAGGCCTGGTACAGACCTGGATCCTGGTCGACCGCCCGTTCGAACCGATCCAGGGCATCGCCGTACGCCTTGCGTGCCTTGTCCAGCGCCTTGGCCTTTTTTTCGTCGTTGGCCGCTTTGGCCGCGTCGCCCTCGTGGTCCTTGGCTTTGCCCAGCTCGCGCAGGCCCGAGTTGTAGTCCTGTGCCGCCAGTTGCTCCGGCGAGCGCGACTGAGGGGAGTCCATGGATGGACCGGATGGCACTCTCATCGAGCCGCCGCCTGAGGCAAAAACGCTCATCGACGCCAGCGCCAGTAACGCTGCCGTGGATAGCGCGATATGTCGTGCGAATAGCATGGTCCTCCCCTCCGGCGGCTTACATTCGAGTGTGTGTGCCGCGCGACGGGGCTTTGGTTTGAACCGGGGAGCTAGCGGGCCGCGCCAGCCGCATGGGGCGGCAGACGCATTCCCATCTGATCGAACAGGAATGCGTACTGGTCAGCGTCCTGATTGACGCGAATCGACAAGGCGCTGCCAATGCCGTGCCCGGCATGGGAGTTAATGCTGAGGTAGACCGGTCCGCCGGTGGTCGCGGCCTGCAGGCGCGCAATCATCTTGCGCGAGTGTGCCGGGTTGACGCGCCCATCGTGCTCCCCCGTGGCCATGAAGACCGCCGGGTAACGGGTACCATCGACCACACGATGGTACGGCGAATAGGCATACAGAGCTTTGAATTGGTCTGGATTCTTTACGCTGCCGAACTCGGTGGTATTGAAGGCGCCGTTGGGATCGAGTTCGACGCGCAGCATGTCGTAGATACCGACCAGCGACACCACCGCATGAAATAGCTCCGGTCTTTGCGTGAGCACCGCACCCATGAGCAGGCCGCCGTTGCTGCCGCCGATAATCGCCAGATGTGCCGGAGTGGTGTAGCGTTGCGCTATCAGATACTCGGCCGCAGCAATGAAGTCGTCAAACACGTTCTGCTTTCTAGTCAGCGCTCCCTGCTGATGCCATTGCTCGCCGAACTCACCGCCGCCGCGCAAATTGGCGATAACGAAGACCCCGCCTGCGTCCAGCCACAGTCGCGTGGTCGGCCCCAGAAACGTGGGCGTCAGGCTAACACCGTAGCCGCCATAGCCATTGAGCAAAACCGGATTTGCTCCGTCGAGCTTGGTGCCCTTGCGCCGCACTATGTTCAGCGGAATGGCCGTGCCGTCCTTGGATTTGGCGTATGCGCGCACCACCTCGGTATCCGCAAATGACACCGGACTGGTCTGCGTCAGCATGGTTTCGGCCGACTTCCCGGACGCCTCCTCATAACGGACAAAATAGGGCGGCCGCAGATAGGTGGCCACACGATAGAGTACCGAGCCATCAGCCAACGGTTCCACCTCGTCCACGTTTGCCACCGCAGGCAGCGGTAAAGTCCCTTTGGCATGGCCATCGTGGTCAAATATCGCAACGCGCGACGGGCCGCCGACGAGCTCGCTCAGGTACAGGCGGTCGGCCGTCACCACCAACGGCTCGCCACCGGACTGACCGTGGGGCTGCATCACCGCGCGGGATTCCGGGATCAGTAGCTTCGCATGTCGCAGTACCGGGTCCTCGAGGCGCAGCTTCAGCAGTTTGCCGCGTGGTGCGCCCTTCTTTGAGACCAGGTAGATCGAGCTGTCGGCACCAAGGCTCGCCATGACGACCTGGTCCTCAAAGCGTGTCAACTGCGTGACGCGATTGTCCGGGCCGATCAGATAGTGGGCAAATTGACCGCCGTCGCCGTTGGCTACGGAGGCCATGACCAGATTGGGGTGGCGTCGATCGTCGAGAGAGATTTCCGCGACTTTCGGCAAACCCTTCCCGAAAACGTAAACATCCGAGCCAGGACCGTCGCCGATTCGATGGAAGTAAACCTGTTGATAAAAATGCTGTTCCTCGGCGGGCCGCTCAGGACCAGGGTAGCGCGTATACCAAAACCCCTTGCTATCAGCGCTCCATGCCAGACTGCCGCCGCCGGTCGGGTACTGCACGCGTGGAATGATCTCGCCAATCTGTTTTCCGGTTGCCACCTCAAACAAATGCAGGGAGCCGTCTTCGCTGCCATTGTCGGACAGCGACACCGCCAGCAGCGATCCATCCGGGGATGGCACGAACCAGTCAATCGCGGTGGTGCCCTGTGGATTTAGCACGTTGGGATCCACGACCACGCGCGCCTGGGACGGCTGCGCATCGTTGCCCATGAGGGCGATCATGGGCTGCTGATGCGGCGGCTGATTGTAATACGCGAAGATCCGGTCGCCGACGGCGTATAAACCGTAGTAGGAACTCGAGGTCGCGGAGAACTGCGCCATCAATTGCTGGAAAATTGGTTCGCGCTGCGGCAGAGCATCAAGATAACGGCGAGTGCGAGCATCCTGCGCCAGGCTCCACTCGTGCACCTTGCCGTCATTCGTATTCTCCAGCCACCGATAAGGGTCCCTTATCGTTATGCCGTAGTAGCTGTCGCTGACATCACTCTTCGGGGTCGCTGGCGGTGGCTCACTCATTGCTGCGCAAAGCACCAGTGCGGCCAGCGCCGCGATACATCGATACAGCTTGTGCGGCATTTCTATCACCATGGCGGCAGCGCGACTTGTTGCGCAAAGAAGTATATCGCAGCCAAATGATCCGGTGCTGAGCCGACATATAATGCAGCAACCGACTCAGCGCTCCCCAATTTCCATAGGAAAGCAAAATGCCGAGCATTGATTACTCGCGCTTCCCGCGCTACCAGGAGCTGGTTGCGCATCTGCGTGCCTTTGCGGCCGAATATCCGCGACTGGTAGAATTGAATGCGATCGGCCAGAGCCACGAGAAGCGAGATATCTACGTCGCCACCGTGACTTGTCGCGACACCGGCTCGGCCTCAGATAAGCCAGCGTACTGGCTCGACGGCAACATCCACGCCACGGAACTGCTGGCATCCACAGCGTGCCTGTACTTCATACAGACGTTGCTTGCCGGTTATGGCAGCGATCCCGATGTCACGCGCTGCCTCGACACGCGTACGTTCTATGTTTGCGCGCGCGTCAATCCCGATGGCGCCGAATGGGCGCTGGCCGAGCATCCCGTTCTCATTCGCTCCAGCACGCGCCGCTATCCTTACGATGAGGATTCGGTTGAAGGCCTGATTTCTCAGGACATCGATGGCGACGGCCGCATTCTGCAAATGCGCATGCCCGACCCCAACGGACCCTGGAAACGGCATCCACTGGAGCCGCGCCTGTTGGTGCGCCGCGACCCCTGCGATCCGCCGGGCGGGGAATTCTTTCGTTTGCTGCCGGAAGGGCTGCTGAAAAATTATGACGGTGTCCACTTTAGTGTTCCAGGCTACGCCGGAGATTCTCAGGGGCTCGACCTGAACCGAAATTTCCCGGCGCATTGGCGCCAGGAGTTTGAGCAACTCGGCGCCGGACCGTATCCAACCAGCGAACCGGAAGTGCGGGCGATAGTGGAGTTTTTCACCAGCCACCCGAACATCTGCGGCGGCACCAGCCTGCATACCTATTCCGGCGCCCTGCTGCGCCCGTTCGGGTCGCAGCCGGATGACAAGATGATCCCTGAGGATCTGTGGACCTATCAAGCGCAGGGAAACAAGGGTGAGCAACTCACGGGCTATCCCGCGATCTCGGTCTGGCATGACTTCCAGTACTACCCGAACCAATACATTTCCGGCACCTTCGACTGGATCTATGAGCATCTGGGTCTGTTCACGTGGACGGTCGAACTCTGGAATCCGAGGAAGGCAGCGGGGATTGATAACAGGAAATGGATAGACTGGTATCGGGATCATCCAATTGAAGACGATCTCAAGATCTTTGCCTGGGCGCAGCAGGTGGCGCCGGGCGAAGGCCATGTCGACTGGCGACCCTTTACACATCCGCAACTGGGTGCGATCGAGATCGGCGGCTGGCAGCGCACGGCCATATTCAGCAGTCCGCCGCCGCAGCTGCGAGAGCAGGAAATCGCGCGCCTGCCGAAATGGCTGCTTTGGCTGAACCTGATCGGTCCGAAGCTGGCGTTGCGCGAATTAACCGCGACCGCGCTGGGCACCGACACCTGGCGCGTGCGCCTGGTGGTAGAGAACTCGGGTTGGCTGCCAAGCTATGTGAGCAAACAGGGGCTCGCGCGCAAGCAGACGCGCGGAGTCCTGGCAGAAATCGCCCTTCCCGCGGGCACGCAATTACTGGGAGGCAAGCTGCGTCAGGAACTCGGAGAACTGGAGGGCTGGGCTTATCTGCACACCGGCATCAGCTTCTGGCCGAACACCCATCCCACTTCGGATCGCGCCTACACCGAGTGGACCATCAAAGCGCCAGCGGGCAGCCAAATCAATCTGCTGGCCTGGCACCAGCGCGCCGGCCGCATCCATGCGCAGGTGACGCTGAGATAAATGCCAGGGCGCGTAATTCAGATCTTCGACGCTTCCGGTAGTTTGAACATCGCCCACAGGCTGATCACGCTGCTCACGATCACGTAGTACGCGGGAGACAGCCGACTACCGGTGGTGCCGATCAGCCACGCCAGCATGAACTGGGTGGTGCCGCCGAATACCGCGACAGAAACCGCATAGGACACCGCCACACCCGAACTGCGCACTGCGTTGGGAAAGGCTTCACTGATGGCGGTCAGCGCGGCGGCGGCGCTCAAGCCGCCCAGCAACGTCAGCAAGGCCGTCACGAATATCAACACCGCGGTCGAAGTAAAGCGCAGCAGCACCACGAAAGCCGGCAAGATTGCGACCACCAGGGCGATTCTCGGCAAGATCATGAGCGCCTTGCGCCCAAATCGGTCACTCAAGCTGCCGCCCCAGATTGCGGCGCCAGCCAGCACAGCGCCGTTGGCAACGGTGGCAAGCAAGGCCCCCGATGCCGGCATGGCCAGCGCCGTGAGCGCATAGGTGGTCATGTAGCCGTTCGCGTAGGTGGATATGGTCAGGCACATCATGATCAAGATGGCCAGCACCAGCGGCTGCCGATGCTGACCCCAAAGCACGCCCAGCACCGCGGCACCGCCGCGAGAACAGGGGGCTGCGAGCGTTTCAGGCAGGCGCCGGCGAATATAGATGCCCACCGGCACGATCATCAGACCGAGCGCAAACGGAACACGCCAGCCCCAGGACGCCAATTGCTCTTTATCCAATAGGATTGAGATCACAAACCCAACCAGGCCGGCGGTGAGCACCGCGACACCCTGGCTGCCGTTCTGCCAGCTGACAAAAAATCCCCGGCGTGCGGCCGGAGCGCATTCGAGCAGCATGGCCGTAGACGGCCCCACCTCCCCGCCCAGCGCCAGCCCCTGCACCAGTCGCGCGGCAATCAGTATTGCCGGCGCCCACAACCCAATCGCAGCGTACGAGGGTGTCACCGCCAGCCCAAGTGTGCCCACCGTCATCAGCGCGATGGTCAGCATCAGCGCCGGTCGCCGGCCGGCTCGATCGGCATAGGCGCCGATCAACAGGCCGCCCAAAGGCCGCGTGACAAAGCCGACACCAAAGGTGGCCAGCGATAGCAGCAAACTGGCCAAGGCACTGCCGGTCGGAAAGAAGGCGTGGCCGATGTAGACCGCAAAGGTGGCGTACAGCAGGAAGTCGTAGAACTCCAGGGCATTGCCCGCGACGATGGCCGCGACCGCCCAGCGATTGAGCACCGGTCGCGCCACGCCCGGGCCACTGTCCGCGACTGCCGGCGCGCCGTTCACGGCCCGGAGTGACTCCAGTCGATCACGAGCAATGACACGCCCTGCCTTGGGAGCGAAAACGTGATCGTGCCCGCACCACGACGCAGAGTCACGGGAGCGGATTGCTCCAGCGTCGCAAGCTCGCTGGCCTTGAGAAGCTGTGCATAGACATCATCGTCAGGCGCGATCGGAGAGCCGAGGCGCTTCCACACCGCGAATGCGTTGCTGTGATTTTCATCGACGCGATAATGCGTGATGTTCGCTGGGCCGGATATGCCGCCCAGACCGGTGAGATTGAGCGTCACCGCGGCATCGGGACCGGCAATGTCGTCGTCGTGATAGTGCCAGACCATCACAAACAGTCTCTTTGCGTCGATGCTGGCAAACGCTGCAACATCGGGCTCGTTACGCACACCGTTGGCAACGATGTCATCCAGGGGACGCTGCGCAGAGCTTTGGGTTAGCAGGCGCTGGCCACTCATCTTGCTGAACATGCGGAACACATTCAGCACCGGCAGGCCGATGCCATTGCTGGCCAGGCAGCGAAAACCGGCGAAATACGGCTGGTCTTCGAACTCGAAGGCCCATGTGAGCGCGCCCTGCAAATTCACCCCGTCCCGGTCGGCCAGCCATTGAGCACGGGCAAAGCTGGCGGCGGTATAACTCGAATACATGGTGCCGTTGCGATAGTCCAGCTGCGGACTTTTGCAGGCGGCACAGCCCTCGGGATCGGACTCGCCGATGAAGATCGGCTTCGATTTCAGCGCCGGAACGGCGGCGATTTTCTTGAAGCCGTCATCGATGGTTTTAAGCTGCGCGTTGATGCCCATACGCACGTGGCCGTCGACCACGGTCGGTTGCCCCTTGGCATGAAAGGCCAGAAAATCAGTGGGCGTGCCAATCTGGCCCGTGGCGTAATTCTGACCGTCGACGATGTGGCTGAGAAAGCCATCCATGAACGCACCGCCGCTGCCCGCCGTGTGCGGGCCACCCACGCGCGCGCTCGGCAGCGCACGGCGAACGCCGTCGACGGCATAGTCATGCAGTTTGTAAAACTCCTCCGGGGTCCCTTTCCAATAAGCGCCGTTGGCTTCATTCCATACTTCCCAATACCATCCCTCGACTTCCTCCTGCCCGTAGCGCTCTATGCAGTGCTTCACCCATTGGTAAATGAGTTCGCGCCACTTATCGTAGTCCTTCGGGGGATACGCCCAGCCAGTCGTAATCGGCGTGCGAGACAGCCCGGGCCGCCACTCGTGTTGATAGGGTTTAGGTTGAATCGATAAAGCCTCCGGCATGAAGCCGATCTCCGCAAAGGGACGCACCCCACGCGTGATGTAGGTATCAAAAATTCGATCGACGATGCTCCAGTCATAGATCGGTTTTCCCTGAGCATCTTCACTATAGATATTGGTGCTGCCCCATTTGAGCGCGGGCGTGCCATCACCGCTGGTTAGTAGATTGTGCGCGCGGAAGAAAACCTGCCGAGGACGCAATTGACCCAGGTCCGTCAAGAGCTTTCGCCCGTCCTTCATGGTGGCGTAGTTCGGCTCGTCGGCACCAAAAAAACCCCATATGGGCTTCAGCGGGCCCAGCGTCTTGTGGCCGTCGATGCCAATTACGACGGGAAACGCTGCAGCGGCCGGAAGCTGAGCATGGACGCTGGAACTCGCCATCATTTCGGCCAGCAAAACCAGCAGCAGCGAGCGAAATGACGGGCTCGAGTGGATCAAGATAACTACGCGGCGCCGATAGGCATATGGTTTTGGTTCCCGGTCGCTGCCCGGGACAGTAGCCTGAATCCACATCAATCTCTACCGGTATTGCCGCCCGTCCTGTGTCGGCGGGCCGCCTCTTGATGCTATCTTTCACGTGGGTGTCCTGAGCGCGGGCTTCGTTAGCGTGGAGGCTAAAGCGTAGCGATGACCGAGATCTGGAAGAAATGGGAAGGCCAGGTCATTGGCCACACCTTTCCCTTGCGCCGCATTCTGGGCAGCTCAGACCATAGCGGGGTGTTCCTAACCGAACATCAGGCAACGAATCTCCCCAATGCCGCGATCAAGATCGTCGCGGCTGATCCGGTACGGGCCGAGGCACAACTCTGGCACTGGAAGATGGCTGCCAGCCTCTCCCATCCTCACCTCATCAAACTTTTCGACGCAGGTCGTTGCCAACTCGGCCCCGACCAGTTCCTCTATGTCGTCATGGAATATGCGGAACAGACTCTCTCTGAGATCCTTCCTCACCGAGCTCTCAGTGCCGACGAGGCGCGGGAAATGCTGCATCCCATCCTCGACGCCCTGGCTTTTCTTCATGGGGAAAAGCTGGTGCAGGGGCAGTTGAAGCCGCCGAACATTCTGGTCGTCAATGATCAGGTGAAACTGGCGAGCGATAGCATCCGCTTGGCCGGCGAATCCGCGAGCGGCATGCTTCAGCCTTCCTTGTATGATCCCCCGGAATTAAACGGCGGCAGCCTGTCCGCCGCCGGCGACGTTTGGGCGCTCGGCATAACCATGGTTGAGGCTCTCACGCAGTCCGCCACTGCCCCCTTGCCGGCTTCCGTTCCGCCCACGTTCGCAGACCTCGTGCGAGCCTGCTTGAATCGCAATCCCGCCGAGCGCCCCAAAGTCAGCCAGCTCGAAGCCCAGATCGGGCCGGAGCGACCAGAACGAGCAGAACCACAGGTACCCGTGTATTCGATGCCTCAGCCAGCCCCTGCTCCACGCCAGTCACCCAAACTGCGCTTATCGCCGGTAATGGTCGCGGCGCTGGTCATGGTGCTGCTCGCAGTTTGGGCCGGGTCGCGCCTTTTCCACAGCAAGTCCACTCGGCCGCAGACTATTTCATCCCCGGCCATTGCGAAGTCGACCGAGCCTGAACCGTCACCCTCGCCCCCTGCGCCAGCTCCATCGGATCGATCTGCACAACCACCGGCAAACTCGCCCAACTCACCCACCGTCCTGCACGCCGAGATTCCCAGCGTTCCACTCAGCGCGCTCAACACGATTCACGGCCATGTTGTGGTCGCGGTTCGCGTGACTGTCGATTCCTCAGGCAATGTCGTCGACGAGACTCTGCAAGACTCCGGGCCAAGCAAATACTTTGCCCGCCTGGCAAGCGCTGCGGCCAGTAAATGGAAGTTCGCGCCTGCAGGCACTCACGACCCTCGACAGCGGCTGTTGTCATTCGAGTTCACGCGCGACGGCGCCACCGCAAACGCCACTACCGCGCCTTAGGAGACGGTCATGCAGGGGCGGCAACTGGGAGGCGCATCAGCACTCGAACTGACCACGGACGATGTTCGCAAGATCGAAAGCGCGGCGTCGAAGATCCCGGCGCAGGGCGATCGCTACCCCGAACACCTGAACCGCCTGGTTGGCGGATGAGGCTGGGCATGTGAACTCCGTCGATAGTTGGCGCCCCCGGCCGGAGTTGAACCGACGACCTACCGCTTAGGAGGCGGTCGCTCTATCCACTGAGCTACGGGGGCGCGCTTGAATTCATTGAGAATTTAACGCCGCCTATTCTACTGCGATCCAAGCTGCGGTCACGCTGCAAAGCCTCATCCGGGGCGGATAACGCCTACCGCGCCTCACGCCCTCATCCGACAGGCACCGCAGAGGCCAAGCCGGATACTTCGATCGCCAAGCGCTCATGGGCCGAGTTGGCCATGCGTCTTGCGCCATTACTGACCGACAGGAGATTCCAGTGGTGGACGGGCCCTCCTACAGACCACGTGTCCTGATCGTGGCGCCGCAGCCATTTTACGAAGACCGCGGCACACCGATCGCTGTGCGGCATGTTGCCAATGCGCTGAGTGAAATGGGTGCCGACATCGATCTGCTGACCTTTCCAATTGGCGAGGATATCAGCATAAGAAATGTCACTCTGCATCGCTGCGCCAATCCTTTTGGGCTCAAGCGCGTTCCGATTGGCTTTTCCTGGCGCAAAATAGTGCTGGATGTGAGCCTGCTGCGATCATTCCGGCGGCTGATAGCCGAGCATCACTACGACATGGTGCATGCGGTTGAAGAGGCCGCCTACATGGCATCGGCGATCTGTCCACGGGCCGGCCAGCCATTTCTATACGACATGGCCAGCGCGATTCCGGCCGAACTACAGCGCAAAGCGGGCCTCAAGTCCCCCCTCGCGCGTCGCATGCTCGAGGCAGTCGAGCGACGCATACTTAACATGGCAAACCAGGTCGTCTGCAGCGCCGGTTTAGCCAGCTACGTGCGCAAACAGGCCCCCAATGCGTCGGTGAGTGAATGGCGATATCCGGCCCATGCAGCGGCGGTGACGGGCGCTGACGTGGCCTCGCTGCGCGATCAACTGCACATACACACGGGTCAGCGGGTGCTTCTCTATTCTGGAAGCTTCGCCAGCTACCAGGGCATAGAGCTGTTGCTTGGCGCCTTTGCGCGCGCTCGGAAAACCAGGCCCGAATTGGTGCTTGTGTGTGTCGGCGCCACGGAACAGGAGCTCGCAACCCGGTCAAGGCGGCCACAAACGGTGGACAGTGCGCACCTTCGGATCGTGCCGCGACAACCGCGTGAGCGCATTCCTGTGTATACCGAACTGGCCGATTATCTGGTGCTGCCGCGTGTGGACTCGGAAAATATCCCTTTGAAGCTGTTTGACTACATGGCGTCCGGAAAACCAATTGTCGCAACGCGACAGGCCGGCTACGGCGAAATGCTCGACGGTAGTCGCGCGTTCTTATGCGACCCGACTGCGGATTCGCTCGCCCGCGCGATCGTGAGAGCCTGCGCATTTCCGGGTGAGGCCGCCGCCGCTGCCTATGAATCTTTGCGCTATGCACAGAGTCATTTCGGCTGGCGGACATTCGTAGATTTCGTCCACGATACCTATATGAATGCCATGGCTCGCGCTTGAGCGGCCCGAAGACATCGCGCCTATCCTGGTCAGTGGCTCGCGCCTTGTGCAGCGCCGCGGCGCTGTTTTGGGTTCTGCGAACCACGCCGCTGCACTCGATCGTGTCTGCTTTGCACCCTGCAATATGGACCTATTTGCTGGCGGGGATGAGTCTCAACCTGTTGACCCGATTCGCCGCTGCGGAACGCACCCTGGCAATCAGCCGCGCCCTGGGTCTTGTCATATCCCGATGGCAGACCATCGAAACGCTTTTTATCAGCAATTTCTATGCGCTCTTGTCGCCGGGACCGGTGTTGAGTGGCGTAGTCAGCGTCTATCGCTACAAGAGCTACGGCGCCTCCATTACGGGAGGTCTGGGCGCGCTGCTCGCCAGTCGCGCCATGGAATGCGCCGCCTTTATTGCACTGGGCACGGCGTGCCTGCTGCTTGACCCCAGAATCGCGCTGGGCACTGTGCAATATCCACTGAAACTTGCTGCCGTCGCCTTGCTGGTGCTGGCGGTCGCCAGCACCGGCTGGTGGCTGCTACACAAGCGCTGGACACGCAGCGCCCATGCTCCTTCGGGCAGCAAACTGCGGCTCGTCTGGTACGAATTCATAAGCCGCGGCCCACGTATGGCGTGGCGGGCCGCCGCTCCGGCGGCGGCACAAGTTGTCCTGTCAGGAGCCGCGGTCTCGGTGCTGGCGAAATCGTTGGGCATTGAGCTATCGCTGGTGACGGCCATTTGGGTCTCAGCGGCGGTTTATGCCGTGGTGTTGCTGCCCATATCGGTCGCCGGACTTGGCGTGCGGGAAGTGACGCTGGTGCAAGCGCTGGGGCTGCTTGGCGTGTCATCGCATTTGGCCGTGGCGCTGTCGGTGCTGCTGTTTGCCGATCCCTTGTTGAATGCGCTCATAGGCGGCGTGCTGCAGATCAGGTCGAATATGTGCCGCGCGCGAACACCCTTGAAGCGCATAGCGGCAACCTCTTGAGGTACTGTGCCGATGTAGCTTTTGCCAACCGACGATAGAATTTACCGTTCCCGAGTCCTGAAGCTTGCCACGCCCGCGGCTCACGGCCGCCACGATGCTGGCATATGAGATGCACGCCCTGTATCTCCCCCTTAGCTCAGTCAGTAGAGGTGCCCATGAAAGCAATTGTCATTCACGCATTCGGGTCCCCGGAAGTACTCAAAGTCGAGGAAATTCCCATGCCGGTACCGCGGCCGGACGAGGTGTTGGTCAAAGTCAATGCTGCCAGTGTCAATCCGGTCGATTACAAAACGCGATCTGGAAAATATCCAGCGGTCAAGAAGGATCAGCTGCCGTTGGTGCTGGGCCGCGACATATCCGGGACAGTGGAACAGTGCGGTTCGGCGGCATCGCAGTTCAAGAAAGGCGATGAAGTCTATGCCATGCTCGATCGTGAACATGGTGGCTACGCCGAGTACGTGATCGTGAAGGAACGCGATCTGGTCGCCAAGCCGGAGCATTTGAATTTCATTGAAGCCGCGGCCGTGCCGCTCGCGGCGGTCACCGCCTGGCAAGGCCTGTTCGATCATGGTGATTTGAAAGCCGGACAGCATGTGCTGATCCACGGCGGTGCGGGCGGCGTCGGTCACCTGGCGGTTCAGTGCGCCAAAGCACGAGGCGCGCGGGTATCGACCACGGCGTCGAAAGAGGATCTTGAGTTTGTGCGCTCGCTCGGCGCCGATCAGGTGATCGACAAAGCCGAGCCGTTTGAAAAGAGCGTCAGCAACGTCGATCTGGTATTCGACCTGGTCGACGGCGAGACGCAGGAACGTTCCTGGGCGGTGCTCAAGCAGGGCGGCGCCATGATCTCAACGCTCACCAAGCCTTCGGCAGAGCGTGCCAAGGCTCGCGGAGCGCGGGGCGAGCACTATATGGCGCAACCCGACGCTGATGAGCTGCGCGAAATTGGCGATCTGATTGATGCCGGAAAGGTGCGGCCGCACATCGAGGCCGTGTTCAGGCTTGCCGAAGCCGGCGCGGCGCAGCGGCAACTGGAGACCCAGCACAATCGCGGCAAGATCGTCCTTGAGGTGGTCGCCGAGAGCCGGTAGCCCTCGCTGATACTCAGTGCGTGGCGGTCAACTTACACAACACCCCACGCGCTGAGGCAGCAGCGCAGTCGATGGATTCGTAGGCATTGGTATTGCCCGGAAGCGGAATGTACGCCACCGATCCCGTTGGCTGGCCGGCACACAGGTACTCGACCACGTAGCGCTTGCGGTTGTCTTCCTGGCCAATCAGACGTAGCTGATCAATCTTGCACGACACACCGTGTTGAGCAAGCGCGCTTTTGAAGGTATCGCTGGTGATGGGAGCCTCCACCGGCCCGGCATCCGTCAGCTTGCACTTAATGCCCTGCTTTGCGGCCTCGGGACAGCTCATGACGAGGCTAGGGGCCTGCGAACCTGGCAGCGGGAAGCGCAATAGAAAACCTTTGCCGTCCTTGCACGCGACTTCGGAGTAGTCCGATTGCGTCGACTCGCTGCGGCCAAACAATTGCAGGTCACGCACCTCGCAGCCCGCGCCCGCGCCCGCGCCCGCGCCCGCGCGTGAATTGATCATTGCCGCCAAGGTCGCATACACGTCCTTGTTCTCGGGCAGCTTGCAAAAGAAGCCCGGGGGTTTGCCCTTGGCCACATCGCTGGCGCGGGCTTCCTCGGCGGTCAGGCAGGAAATAGCTATGGGCTTGTCCGGGCCCTGGGTTTCGAGCAGGTAGCCCAGGTTGCCGTCGCAGGCGACTTCATAGACTTTCGTTTCGACGTCCTTGCCGCCCGAGGTCGACTTGCGCGTACCGCTGATCACCAGTTGGGCGTTGGTCACACTGCAGGATAGCTCCAGGGCCTTGATGAGCTCCTCGCTATCAGCCTTGGCTTTGTTGCGCGCTTGCGCGGCATCCCGCGCGGCACTCGAGTTGGCATCGGGCTTTTTCTCCCCGCCCAGATTGTTCAGATCCTCGTGCGAGAGTGACCCATTCATGCCGCCATTGTCCTCATGGATACCGTTGGGATTTTGCTGCGCAACAACGGCAGGGTTCCAGCCAGCAAGCGTCAGCGCGGCGACTTGGACAATGAAAGGGCCGATGTATCGCGATGAACTGAACATGATTGTTACCCCCGGGACTAAATGACCGATTCACGCAAAATTGGCCGAGAGGGCAGCATTGGCCTGTCGACGGGCCTAAGGCGCCGGCCCCGCTTGCGCGATCACCTGCAAATGCGCACCGGCAAGGCCCTCGCCTGAGGCGGTAATATGGATCGTTCCGGGTTGGCTCTCGTGCGAGCGCACGATCAACAGCGCCAGGCCGTTGAACGCCTTGCGGTGATCGGCTTGAAAGGATTCCACCGTCGCGGGATTGCCGTTGTCGACCGCGGCAATACTGCCCGCTCCCGTGACGCGAAAATTCACCAGGTTGTCCGCCAGCGGACACAGGTTGCCGTCCTTGTCCTCCACGCGAACGGTGATGAAGGAAAGGTCATCGCCGTCCGCGGCGATGGTGCGCCGATCCGCCTGCAAGCGGATGCGCGCAGGGGCTCCGGCAGTGCGCACCTCAGCGCGCGCCACGGCTTTGCCGCCCCGGAAGGCAACGGCCGTGAGTGTTCCCGGCTCGAAGGGTACCTGCCATAGCAGGCGATACTTGCTTTGAAACCTGCCGGTATCGCTGACGTCGGCACCTACGGGCAACTCGATAGTCTCGGAGAAGGTTTTCTTTCGCCCCAGCGATACGCCGTTGAGCGACAGTTCCACCTCTTCGGCATTCGAATACACCATCACTGGTATGTCCTGTCCTTCATGACCGGGCCAGTTCCAGTGCGGCAGCACGTGAACCATGGGCTTTTTGCTCCAGACACTCTGGTACAGGTAGTAGCGATCCTTGGGGAATCCGGCCAGGTCGACCATGCCAAAATAGGAACTGCGTGCGGGCCAGTCGTGGCTGTTGTCGTCATCGCCGCCAAAATATGGCGTCGGCTCGCCCAGATAGTCGAAGCCGGTCCAGACGAACTCACCCAGCAAGCCCGGTGTCGCCTCCTGCGCGGCAAATTCGACATCCGGGCAATAGGCCCACGGCGGCGCAATGATGTCGTAGCTGCTGATCTGCAGCGACGGGTGTTTCTCGTACTTTTCCAGCGGCAGATGATAGGTTCCGCGGGAGCTCACGCACGAAGCGGTCTCGGATCCGTAGATGATCCAGTTGGGATGCTCCTTGCGTATCGCCTGATAGCGGCTGGGCCTGTAGTTGAATCCTGGAATGTCCACCTCATCGGCAAGTTTGTTGCGAATGGCGTCCTCCCAATTGTTGAACGCCGAGGTGGTGGGCCGCGTGGGGTCCTCCTGGTGAAAGAATCCGGTCAGGCGACGCGCCTGCTTCCAGCCATCCGGATCCTTCTGCTCCGGAATCTCATTGCCGATGCTCCACATGATGACGCTGGGATGATTGCGATCCCTGCGCGCCATATCGCGCAAATCTCGTTCCGACCACTCATCGAAGTACTTGCTGTAGCCATTGGGCACCTTGGCTACGCGCCACATATCGAAGGCCTCGTCAATCACTACCAGGCCAAGCTTGTCGGCGAACTCGAGTAATTCCGGCGACGGTGGGTTGTGGCTGGTGCGTATGGCGTTGACGCCCGCCGCTTTCATGATCTGCAATTGCCGCTGCGTGGCACGGCGATTCACGGCCGCACCGAGTGCCCCCAAATCATGGTGCAGGCACACGCCGTGAAGCTTGAGCGGCCTGCCATTTAGTAGAAAGCCGCGCTCGCGATCAAAAGCAATGGTGCGGATACCGAATGTAGTCAGGTAGCGATCCACCACGGTGGTGCCGGCGAGCAGCTCGGTAACCAGGGTGTAGAGCCGCGGCCGCTCGACATCCCAGCGCTGCGGGCGCAACACCAGCAAATGCGTGGCCACCGTGCCGCCCGAGGCGGCGGGCAGGTCCATCTGCACTTCGCCACGCGCGGCCCGATGCCCGCGCTCATCCAGGATGGTGGAGCGGACCGATGTTCGGGTGGCGCTGGCGAGCTCGTTGCGTACCTCGGTGGTTACCGCCACCACGGCGGTCCCCTCCGACACCTGCGGCGTGGTGACGTAGGTGCCCCAGCGGGCGACGTGCACGGGACCGGTGTTCTCGAGCCACACATTGCGGTAGATGCCCGCTCCGGGATACCAGCGCGAGGAGTTGCTCTCCGGAGCCAGCCGCACCGCCAGCACATTGGGCGCACCGCCGAAACGAAGGTAGGGCGTCAGATCGAAAGCAAATCCTATGTACCCATAGGGCCGGCCGCCCAACTCGTGGCCGTTGAGCCAGACGCGGGAATTGGCCATGACGCCATCGAACTCGATGGAGTAATAGCGATCCTCCGCGTCGATCGGCAGAGCAAAGCTCTTGCGATACCAGCCTACGCCCGAGATCGGCAGCGCACCCGTATGGGGATTGAGCGAAGGATCGAATGGGCCGGCGATCGCCCAATCGTGCGGCAAGCGTACCCTCGGCCAGGCGCTGTCGTTGAATTCAGGGGCTTCGGCGTTCACGGCATCGCCGCGCATGAATCGCCAGCCATCATTGAACGAGGCGTGCCGTACGCCGGTGGCTGCCAGGCTTGCCGGCGCGAATCCCAGGCCCAGAACCGCCAGTAACAAAATTGCTGCGCAATGAGCCTTCATGATCGCGCAGTTCGCGGTCACTGCCGCACCGGCAGCCCTTCGGTGCTTCGGCCCCCGGAGCCGGGCGCGGGCCAATCGAGACGTTGCTCGGCGGCGACCGCGCCGGCCGAGTCCAGCAAGGTCAGGATCAGCCGCAATGCGCGGCCATCGGCGCCGCGTGGAACGATGCCGCTCACCTGCTCCGGTCCGACCAGCTCCTCGAATTGCCTGCTGCCCTCGGCCAGCGACTTGCCGTTCTCATCGATGACTTTCCAGCTCAGGCGGTAATGGTGCAGCGCATAGTAGGGCAGCGCGCGCTCGCTATTGGGCGTGACTGCCGCCGCGAACGCCGGCATTTTTGCATCAGGCGCACTGACCCAGTGCGCCGCGATTGTCGCCGGGGCGTTCAATTCCCTCCAGACCGCAAACGAGGGCTTGCGCTGACGCATCTCATCCACGACACCGTGGTCGACAAAGCCCTCGACCTGTCCGGGCCAGAGATTGCGGCGCGACTTGTAGTCCTGGTAGCACCACATGATGGCGCCGGCGATCCAGTCGCGCTCGGCGAGTATGGGCAGCTGCTGCTGAATCGTCCGGATGCGCGACTGATCGGCTTCGGTGGCATTGCTCGCGAACGGCCCCGGATAGCCAAACTCCGAGATGATCACCATCTTGCCCGGAAAGAGCTGAGTCACTTTGTCGAGCGCCGGACCGAGCGCCGAAGTGGGGCCGTGCCAGGTGCCGAAATACTGATTCATCATCAGAAAATCGGCATCGTTGGCGGCCGATTGCTCCGCGCGTTCAAGTTTGGGCAGGTTGTCGTCCGCGAAACTGACCGGCCGATCGGGATCGAGCTGTCGGATCATGTCCCGCATCGCACGAAAGTACGCGATGCCGCCGGGTGTTGCGGTAGCGCTCTCGTTGGCCACGCTCCAGGCGAAAATACTCGGATGGTTGCCGGCCTGTTCAATCATTTCCCGCATCTGCCGCTGCGCCAGCGCCAGCACCGCCGGGTCTGACAGTTGCGTCTCGCTGAACTGCCAGACCGGGATCTCCGGAATCAGCAGTATGCCGTGACGGTCGGCATAGTCGAGAATGAACGGGTTCTGGGGATAGTGCACCGGACGCGACAGTGTGGTGTGCAGTGTCTTCAAGTCGTCGTAGTCGTGCTGCATGGTCGCCGGGGATTCCGCGAGCCCTTCGGCCGGTGAGTCTTCGTGACGCGCCAGGCCCGTCAGTCGCACCCGCTCGCCGTTGATGAGCAGATGCCGATCGCGGATTTCGATGGTGCGCACGCCAAAGCTGTCGCTGTGTTCGTCCAGTGGCTTGCCGTGAGCGTCCGAGAGCTCAATCGACATGCGATAGACGTTCGGGTGATCGATGCCCCATAACCTGGGGTGGGTAAGCTTGAGCGCGACTTCAATATCGCTGGCGCCCGCGGCAAGTGCCAGCGATTGTCTGAGACTGGCCGCGACCTTGTTGTCCGGAGCGTACGCCGTGACGCGCATTCGCACCGGCGCAGGCCCGGCGAGCGCACTTTGCAGATAGATGTGATCGTGCACGATGGCGCCATCGCCACTTTTTTCGCTGCGAATACTCTGTCGGCCCACCCACGCCGGCCCGCTGCTGGTCAGCCACACGTCGCGCACGATGCCGCCATAGGTGAACCAGTCGTACCAAGCCTGAGGTGCGCCGCGTGCACCGTAGCCCGGAATGGTGGTCATGCCGGGACGATTGTCGATGCGCACGGCCAGCAGGTTACTGGCGTGCAGCTGTGTCGTGATGTCGAACGAATAAGCGGTAAATCCGCCTTCGTGAGCGCCGAGTTCGACGCCGTTGAGCCAGACGCGCGATTTATAGAAGGTGGCGCCGAAGTGCAATGTCACGTGCCGGTCCGAACCTGCAGGCGGCATGTCGAAGCGATGGAAATACCACGCGACCCCGAGATAGTCGTGCAGCGCGCCAATATTCCAGGTGTTGGGAATGCTGACGCCGTAGGTATCGGACGGTGTCGCCGACGTCCACCCCTTGGTGTCGCCGAATTCGTCGGGATCCACGCGAAATTGCCAGTCCTGGTCGAGATCCGTTCGAATCGCGCCCAAGGCAGCGCTCGTCATGAGCGTGGCCAGGGCCGTTGCCAGCGCCGTTGCAGAGCCTTTCATGGCATCACCTGTCCGCCGTTGATGTGAATATTCTGTCCGGTGACATAACCGCTGAGTTGCCCCGAGGCCAGAAATAGAAACGCTCCGACACAGTCCTCGGGCGTACCGAGGCGGCCGAGGTATACCGATTTCTTCATGGCTTCCATGCGTTCGGGAGGCGTCGCCGAATGAAATGAAGTATCGACCACCCCGGGCGAGACGGTGTTGACGCGGATGTTGCGCGAGGCGAATTCCCGCGCCATATGTCGCGTGAGATTGTGAACAAATGCCTTTGCCGATCCGTAAATGCCGGTTCCCGGACCGCCGCCGTCGAGCCCGGCTATCGAACCGACGTTGATGATCGCGCCGCCGCCGCGTTTTTCGATGAACGGAACCGCCGCCTGGCAGCTGCCGATGACCGCCCTGGCATTGAGGTTGAAAATCGCATCGATCCAGTCGTCATCGGCCTCGAGAATTGCGCGCCGACTGATCAATGAACCGGCATTGTTGATCAGAATATCCAGGCCCCCCAGCGCGCTTGCGCCCTCCTCGACCACGCGCCTGGGCACCCCTGCGCGCCTCAGGTCCCCCTGAACCAGCAGCGCCGAACCGCCGGCAGCTTCGATGTCCTGCACCACCGCCGTGGCTGCCGCCTGGTGCGAATGCCAGTGGACCGCGATACGAGCGCCCTGCCTGGCGAATGCCCGGCTCAAGGCCGCGCCGATGCCGGTACTGGCACCGGTGATCAGTACCGCCTTGTCTCGCAGATCGTCGATTTGAACCATGGCGTGCTCTTGGACGAGCACGCAGGAGCCGCTGCACGCGTCGCCCCCGCCTGCGGTAGCCAGTGGATTATATAGCATTTATATTATAATATTAATTTAATAAGCGTCAACATTGCGGCCGGGGAGGCAGTTGCGGTCCGCGCCCATGCAGGCGTGTTATATTGATCATATAAAATCAGGGGGCTTCGGGGTCGTTCGCGGCTTCGCGGACCACGGATAACTAATCGCCATGACCTCAAACAAAAAGCCGCTGCGCAGTAGCCAAAACTACGGTCGCAAGGACAAGGACGGCTTCATTCACCGCAGCTGGATGAAGAGCGAGGGTCTGCCTCCCGACGTCTTCGATGGCCGGCCGGTGATCGGAATCTGCAACACCTGGTCGGAACTCACACCCTGCAACGCCGGACTGCGGGATGTGGCGGAGCACGTCAAACGCGGTGTCTGGGAGGCCGGCGGCCTGCCATTGGAATTTCCCGCCATGTCGCTGGGCGAGACGCAGATGCGCCCCACGGCCATGCTGTTTCGAAATCTGCTGGCGATGGAGGTCGAGGAGTCCATTCGCGGCAATCCCATCGATGCCGTGGTGCTGCTGGGGGGCTGCGACAAGACCACGCCCGGCCAGCTCATGGGCGCGGCCAGTGTCGACCTGCCCACGATTGTCGTTTCAAGCGGCCCCATGCTGAATGGAAAATTCCGCGGCTGCGACCTCGGCTCCGGCACCGATGTGTGGAAGTTCAGCGAAGCTGTGCGCGCCGGCAAGATGTCGCTCGATGATTTCATGGCGGCCGAGTCCGGCATGTCGCGCACGCCGGGTACCTGCATGACCATGGGCAGCGCCTCGACCATGGCCTGTCTGATGGACGCCATGGGCATCGCCCTGCCCTACAACTCGACGGCACCGGCAGTGGATGCGCGCCGCCGCAGGATTGCGCACGAGAGCGGCCGGCTGATCGTGCAGATGGCCCGCGGCGACGTGCGCTTGTCGAAGATACTGACGCGTACTGCCTTCGAGAACGGCATCCGCGTCATGGGTGCCATCGGCGGCTCGACCAACGCGGTACTGCATCTGCTCGCGCTCGCGCGCCGGCTCGGTGTGCCGCTGGAACTGGAAGAGTTCGACCGGCTGACGGCGGATATTCCACTGCTGGTCAATCTGCAGCCCTCAGGACAGTTCCTGATGGAGGACATGCACTATGCCGGTGGTTTGCCGGCGGTCATGAAGGAGCTTCTGCCCTATCTGCATGTGGATGCGCCGACGGTCTGGGGTCAGACGGTGGGTGAAAGCGTCGCCGCGGCGGAGTGCTTCAACCGCAAAGTGATTCATACCCTCGCGCAGCCCGTCACGTCGGTAGCCGGGATCTGGGTGATGAAAGGCAACCTGTGTCCCAACGGCGCCGTCATGAAACCCAGCGCCGCCAGCCAGTCTCTGTTCTCGCATCGCGGACGCGCGGTGGTGTTCGAATCGATCGAAGACCTGCGCGCGCGCATCGATGATCCGGATCTGCAGGTCGATGCCAGTTCGGTGCTGGTACTGAAGGGCTGCGGCCCAAAGGGCTATCCGGGCATGCCGGAAGTGGGCAACATGCCGTTGCCGCGCAAACTGCTGGAACGCGGCGTGCAGGATATGGTACGGATCTCGGATGCCCGCATGAGCGGCACTGCATTCGGAACTGTGGTACTGCATGTGGCGCCCGAGGCGGAAGCCGGGGGGCCGCTGGCCATGATACGGGACGGCGACGAGATTCTATTGGACGGAGCCAATCGCCGATTGGAACTGCTGATCGAACCGGAGGAATTGGCGGCACGCGTTGAGGCCTGGAAAAGTAGCCGGCCGCCGCCGAAGTATTCTCGTGGCTACTATCAGCTGTACGTGCAGCACGTCACGCAGGCCGATCAGGGTTGCGATCTGGATTTCCTGGCCGGAGCGAGCGGCAGCACGGTCGACCGGGAATCGCATTGATGGCGGATGCGAGTTTTGTGGCCGGCGACTGGGGCACCACCCATCTGCGACTGTTTCTCTGCGATGCCGCCGGACGGGTGCTCGACAGTGCCGAGGCTCGAGGGCGCGGCCGCCGCCGCCGGCCGTTTCGCCGCTATTCTGGAGAGTTCATTGGAACCGTGGCGACAACGTCATGGAGCGCTGCACGCGGTTCTTAGCGGCATGGTCGGGTCGAGCATAGGCTGGATTCAGACCTCCTACGTCGCCTGTCCGGCGAATACCGGGCAATTGGTCGAGGCCTGTGTGCCCTTGTGCGGCGGCAGCGTTCACATAGTCCCGGGTATGTCGTGTCGCAACCGCTTTGGCGCTCCCGATGTCATGCGCGGCGAGGAAACTCAGATCGCCGGCGCACTGGAACGGGACCCGCAACTGCGCCGTGGCAACCACCTGCTGTGCCTTCCCGGCACGCACACCAAGTGGGTAGCACTGAAAAACGGCACCGTTAGCGAGTTCCTGACGGCGCCGACCGGTGAACTGTTCGCGGCGCTGCGCGACCACAGCGTGCTCGTAGGCGGCGGTGCCGATCAGAGCGTGGTCATCGATGGCGCCTTTCAGCAAGGCCTGGCGCAGTTCGCAAGCTTTCCACAGGCGCAACTGCTGCACCGGCTGTTCGAGTGCCGCTCTCGCCGCCTCAACGGCGAGTTCACTGCGCCGGCGGCTGCCGCCTATCTGTCCGGCCTGCTGATCGCCAGCGACATCGGCGGGGCGTTGCGATTGCTGGCGAGTGCGGCCAGCGCCGATACGGTGCATCTGATCGGCGCGCCGGATCTCACGCAGCTGTACGCAGCCGGACTGACATCGCAGAACTTCAGCACTACCCGCACCGATGGGGCCGCGGCCTCGCTGGCGGGTCTGACGCTGTTGCATCGCCAGCTCACCCGGCCGGTGATCCATGCAACCCACTGACATACCGGGCGCGGAACAGGCGCTGGTCGCGATCCTGCGCGGCGTTGAACCCGGGCAAGTCGTGGCGATCGCCGATGTGCTGTATGCGGCCGGTATTCGCATCATTGAAGTTCCGCTGAACTCACCCGATCCCTACGCCAGCATTGCCGCCCTCGCCGCCGGCGCCCGGCCGGGTTGCCTGATCGGCGGCGGCACGGTGCTCGAGCATGGAGCAAGTGCGCCTGACGCAACGTGCCGGCGGACAGCTCATCGTGGCGCCGAACTGCGATCCCGAAGTCATCAGCGGCGCGCTGCAGCTTGGCATGCAGGTGATGCCGGGCATTGCCAGCGCCACCGAGGCCTTCGCTGCCATTCGTGCCGGCGCCCGGCATTTGAAATTGTTTCCGGCGGTCAGCTACGGCCCGCGCCACCTGCAGTCGCTGCGCGCGGTGCTGCCTGCGCCGGTGCGCGTGTATCCGGTGGGCGGCATCGGCGCGCCGGATATTCCGGCCTGGGTGGCCGCCGGGGCGGCCGGATTCGGCTTTGGATCGGAACTGTTCCGTCCTGGCTACACCCTTGCAGACATCGCACAGCGAGCACAACAGCTGGTCGCGGCATTGCGCCAGGCGCTCAAAACCACCGGGGGAAATACGTGAGGCTATCGCCGATCGACCTTGCCGTCATCGCCATCTATGCGGTATCCATCTTCGTGCTCGCGCAATGGGTATCGCGCGAGAAGGGCGCGCATAAAAAGGACGCACAGGATTACTTCCTGGCGAGCCGAGCCCTGCCCTGGTGGGCCATCGGCACCTCGCTGATCGCGGCCAACATCTCGGCCGAACAGATCATCGGCATGTCCGGATCGGGCTACGTGATCGGGCTCGGCATTGCCTCCTACGAATGGATGGCGGCGCTCACTCTGATCATCGTCGGCAAGTATTTTCTGCCGATTTTCCTCAAGAATGGCATCTACACCATGCCCGAGTTTCTCGAGCGGCGTTTCAGCGGCAAGGTGCGAACCGTCATGGCCATCTTCTGGCTCGGCGTGTACGTGTTCGTCAACCTGACGGCCATTCTCTGGCTCGGCGCCACGGCCGTGCATACCGTAACCGGCGTCAATGTGCAGACGGCGATGATCGCACTGGCGCTATTTGCCGGTGCCTATGCGCTCTACGGCGGCCTCAAGGCGGTGGCGCGCACCGACGTCGTGCAGGTCTCGCTGCTATTGCTTGGCGGTCTGATCATCAGCTACATCGCGCTGAACAAGATCTCCGGCGGCGCCGGCGTGATCGCCGGCTTCCACCAGTTGAGCCTGCGCTTTCCGCAGAAATTCAACATGATTCTCTCGCGCGACAACCCGAACTATAAGGACCTGCCGGGCCTGTCGGTTCTGCTGGGCGGCATGTGGGTCATGAACGTGTCCTATTGGGGCTTCAACCAGTACATCATTCAGCGCGCCCTGGGCGCCAAGGACATTCGCGAGGCGCAGAAGGGCATTGTGCTCGCGGCATTTTTGAAATTACTGATGCCGGTGATCATCGTGCTGCCGGGCATTGCCGCGGCCGCTTTGGCGCCCAATCTCGCGCGCCCGGATGAGGCCTATCCCACACTCATGGCGATGCTGCCCACCGGCATTCTTGGACTGGTGTTTGCGGCCCTGCTGGCCGCCATCGTGGCCTCGATGGGCTCGAAGATAAACTCCATTGCCACCATCTTCACCATGGACGTGTACCGGCCGTTGCGTCCACAGACTTCGCAGCAACACCTGGTGCGCGTCGGCCGCATCACCGCCGTGGTGGCGCTCGTGGTCGCCGCCCTGGCGGCCAAGCCATTGCTGGGAAGCTTCGATCAGGCGTTTCAATACATCCAGGAATTCACCGGTTTCTTCACGCCCGGTATTTGTGTGATCTTCCTGCTCGGCATGTTCTGGGAGCGCTGCACGGCCACCGCTGCACTGGTGGCGGCGATTGCCTCGGCAGTGCTGTCATTCGTACTGAAGCTCGCCGCCCCCTGGATACCGTTCATGGATCGCGTCGGCGTGGTGTTTCTGGCCTGCTTAGGGCTCGCCATCGTACTGTCGTTGCTGCAGACCAGGCGCGATCCCGCGCTGCGAGTCGAATTGAAGAACATCGACTATTCCACCAGCGCCGGCTTCAATCTGTCGGCGCTCGCCGTGACCGCCATCCTGATCGCGCTGTACGCGACCTGGTGGTAGGCGAAGCAAACCGTGACAGCGATGAAACCCGACGACATTCTCAGTGCCCGCAACATCTGCGGCGAGGGCATTCTCTGGGACTCGCGCCGCGGGCGGCTGTGGTGGACCGACATTCAGGGACGGCAACTGTTTCACTATGATTTTGCCGGCTCGGCGCCGCACGTCCTGGATGCCCCGGAGCGCATCGGCTCGTTTGGCTTTGTCGCTGGAAGCGAGCGGCTGATCACCGCCTTTGCCAGCGGCATCGCGCTCTACGATGCCTACCAGGGAACAATCGAGTGGCTGGCCCGCCCCGAGACGATCGTTCCGGGCATTCGCTTCAATGACGGTCGCGTCGACCGTCGCGGGCGCTTCTGGAGCGGCACCATGGTCGAGGACGAGCAGTGCACGGCCACCGGCTGCCTGTATTCGCTCGACAGCACTGGCGGGGCGCGCTGCCACCTGACGGGCATTCGGATTTCAAACGGACTGTGCACCAGCCCCGACGGCAAGCGCCTGTATTTCGCCGATTCGCCCACACGCACCATGTTTGTCTATGAACTCAGCGAGCCGGCCGGGGATCTGGGTCCGCCGCAGATATTTGCGCGCACACCCGAGGGCGCACTGCCGGACGGGGCCACGGTCGATGTCGACGGCTGCGTCTGGAGCGCGCAATGGGGCGCGAGCCGCGTGGTGCGCTATACGCCCGACGGGCGCATTGATCGCATACTCGAGGTGCCGGCGTGCCAGCCCACCTGTGTTTGCTTCGCCGGCCCCGATCTGGATGTGCTGTGCGTTACCAGCGCGCGTGAGGGGTTGGATGAGGCGAGCCTGCAATCCGAACCGCACGCGGGCGCCGTGTTCCTGTACCGTACGGGCGTGCAAGGCTTACCAGAGCCGGAGTACCTGCCATGAATACCCGCGTTCGCGGCCAGAATCTGACCTACAGCATCGCCAACCATATTGGCATTGCCATCGTCACCGGCATCTACTCGGCAGACAATCCCATTCCCATCGAAGCCGAGCTGTGCCGGGAATACGACGCCAGCCGCCCGGTGCTGCGGGAAGCGGTGAAGATGCTCACGGCCAAGGGCCTGCTGGGGGCGAGGCCGCGCCGGGGTACCTGGGTACAGCCCGAAGACCGGTGGAATCTGCTCGACCCCGACGTGCTGGGCTGGCTGCTGGAGCGCAAATACTCACCGGCGCTGCTCATCGAGTTCACGGAAATGCGCCTGGCGGTAGAACCGGGGGCGGCCACCCTGGCGGCGCGGGTAGCCGGACCGGAAGAAAAGTCCGCCATCAGTCACGCCATTGAACGCATGCAGGCGGCGGATCGCGGCGATGACGATCCGCTGGACTCCGACATAGCGTTTCACGTGGCGGTGCTGCGAGCCAGCCGCAACAGGTTCTACGCCCAGCTCACCGGCTTCACCTCCACGGCGCTGCGCTTCAGCATCCGCATGACCAACCGCTACAAAGGCGTACGACTGGCGAGCGTCGCCGACCACAAGAAGGTCGCTGATGCAATAATCGCCGGCAAACCCGGAGTCGCCGGCGAAGCCATGCGCAAGTTGATTCAGGAAGCGCTCGAAATCATCACCAAGCGCGAGGCATCTTCGGCCACGCGCCGTGCTCCAGCCGTCTCGGGCCGCTAACCGCTCACAGATGGGCGCAACCATCCAGATCGCGATTGTCGGCTTGGGCAAGATCGCGCGCGATCAACACGTGCCTGCCCTTGCCGCCAGCGATGCGTTCGAATTGCTGGCCGCGGCCAGTCCGCACAGCCGGCTCGAGGGACTGCCTTGCTACGGCGACATTCAGGGCATGCTGCGCTCGCTGCCAGCCGTGTCGGCGGTCGCGCTTTGCACCACGCCTCAGGTGCGCTATGAAACCGCACGCTATGCGCTGGAGCAAGGCCGGCACGTGCTATTGGAGAAACCGCCGGGCATGAGCGTCAGCGAAGTTCTGGCATTGGTGCGATTGGCCGAGGAAAAAAAACTCACATTATTTGCCTCCTGGCATTCGCGGCACGCCGCCGGCGTGGAACCGGCGCGCGCCTGGCTGGCCGCACGCCGGATTCGCAATGCCAGGGTGGATTGGAAGGAGGATGTGCGTGTGTGGCATCCGGGTCAGAACTGGATCTGGAAAGCCGGCGGTCTGGGCGTGTTCGATCCCGGGATCAACGCCCTGTCGATCCTGACGCGCATCCTGCCGGGAAGCGTGTTACTCAAGGACGCGCAATTGGTCTATCCCAGCAACTGCGAGACACCGATTGCGGCCACGCTGACGCTCGCGGATTCAGCCGGCGTACCGGTACACCTGGAGTTCGATTTTCTGCACACCGGAGCGCCAAGTTGGGACATCGCCATTGAAACCGATGACGGGAGCCTGCGCTTGTCCAAGGGCGGCAGCGTGATGACGGTCAACGAGCTGCCGGTGGCTACCCCGGACGGCATGGAATATCCCAGCCTGTACGCGCATTTTGCGCAGCTCGTGCACGGCCGCCGCATCGACGTCGACCTCGCACCCCTGCAACTGGTGGCCGACGCCTTCCTGTGCGGGCGACGCGTCGAGGCACCGCCGTTTGCCGAGTGACCGCCGTGGTTCGCAATCCAGCTCAGGCTCAGGAATGGCGCGCCCCGGATCTGGCCACCTTCCGCAATGAAATCGTCCCAAACAACCGCCCCGCGGTGCTCAGGGGACTGATCAAACACTGGCCGGCCGTGCAGGCGGGCTTGCGCTCGCCCCGTGCCCTGTGCGACTACATCAAGGGTTTCGACAGCGGCCGCAGCGTCGACATGCTATTGGGCGATCCGTCCATTCAGGGAAGATTCTTCTATAACGAAGATCTCACCGGCCTCAATTTCGAGCGGCGGCCGGAGAAGATTTCTGCCGTGCTCGAACGACTGCTCGACTGTGCGAACGATGGCGGTGCGCCGGCGATTTCGATTCAATCGGCATCGGTGAGCGACTTCCTGCCGCATTTCGCCGATCAGAACGCCACCAATCTGGCGCATGCGTCGGCCGTACCCAGAATCTGGATTGGCAACGCCATCACCGTGGCGACGCACTACGATATTTCCGACAACATCGCCTGCGTGGTTGGCGGCCGCCGGCGCTTTACGTTTTTCCCGCCGGAACAGATCGGCAACCTCTATGTCGGGCCGATTCACTTCACGCCTGCGGGACAACCGGTCAGCATGGTGGCGGTGGACGAACCGGATCTGGTCCGCTATCCGCGCTACCAGCAGGCGCTGGCGCTCGCGCAGACGGCCGAGCTTGAGCCCGGCGATGCCGTCTACATTCCGTATTTCTGGTGGCATCACGTCAAATCCCTCGAGCCCTTCAATGTCCTGATCAACTATTGGTGGGACGCCGCCAACGTGCATTTCGGCTCCCCCTACGACTGCCTGCTGCACGCCTTTATGACGCTGCGGCACTTGCCTGCCAATCAGCGCGCTGCCTGGCGTGCGGTATTCGACCACTATGTATTTCAAACCGACGGCGATTCGGTGGCGCATCTGCCGCCGGAGCGGCGCGGCGCGCTCGCACCGATGACGCCTGAGCTGGCCGCGCATATCAAATCGGCACTGCTCAAACGGCTGCAGCGCCCGTGAACGCCGCCGCGCTCGATCTGAACGGGAAATTGCGCCTGCATCCCGGCTTCACCTCCTCCATAGCGCGCATCGGCGATGAGAACAGCGCCGTGATCGTGATCGACAATTTTCTGAGCGAGCCGCAGATACTGATCGACTACGCGGCCGCACACTCAAGCTTCGAAGGCGTGTCCGATGCCTTCTATCCCGGGGTGCGCGCGCCCATACCGCCCATATACTGCTTCGCCCTACGCGCCTTTCTGGGTGAGCTGATCGCCGACACTTTTGAATTGAAGGGCCACCCTGTGGTCGGCGAATTGGCGCATTTCTCGCTGGTGACGACGCCGCCAGCGCGCTTGAACCTGTGGCAGCGCCTGCCACATATCGACAATACCAACCCCAGGCAATTGGCAGTATTGCACTACCTGTGCGCCGGCGAGCACGGGGGCACTTCCTTCTATCGCCATCGGGGCACGCGATTCGAGTTCGTCGATGAGCCGCGCAGCGCCATATATAAGAAGACCATCGCCGCGGAACTCGCCGCCCTCGGGGCGCCGCCCGGCGACTACATCTGCGCCGATAGCGCCATGTTTGAGCGCACAGCCTCGTTCGCGGCAGTCTTCAACCGCGTGCTGATCTATCGCAGCATCAATCTACACAGCGCCGACATCCGTCCCGGATTCCAATTCAATCCGGATCCGCGCCTCGGGCGCCTCACCGCCAATACGTTTTTCTACTATCGTTAGCGCAAATACCTGGCGGGGCCGTATGCGGCCCCGCCAGGCGATCAGTATTTAAAGGCCACGTCCAGCAGGTACGAACGACCGTAGACCTGGTAGCCGCCGTCGTTGGCCAGGTTCTGCGGGTTGTTGTCGCTGTCGAAGCGTGCGCGCTCATTGGTCAGGTTGCGCCCCTGGAACCGAACACTCCAATGCTCCGCAAAGTTCTGGGAGATGCTGGCATCGAGCGTGGTTTCAGGCTCGAGTATCTTCAGTGTAGTGCCTACCCAGGTCGGCGCGACGGTAAAGGCGCTGTGGTTCTTGACTGCCACGCGAGCTTCGAATCCGCCCTTGTTGTAGAACACATCCCCTTCCGTGGTGCTGGTCGCCAGGCCAACCATGGGGAACGGATTGGGCTGCGGCGTGGCTTCGTGAATATTGGACTCGGCATAGGCGTGGTTCGCGTAAACGCCGAAATCGCTCAGGAAACCCGGCAGGAAGTAGAACCGCGTCTGAAACGTGGTCTCCACGCCGGCAATCTCGCCGCCCTGGGTATTGTTCTCCGAGGTGATGATGTACTGAATGCCCTGGATATTTTCCTGCGACTGGCTGGCGCCGATGTAGTTCAGCACGTCCTTGTAGTACACGGCGATGGCCAGCAAAGACTCCTCGTGGAAGTACCATTCATACGACAGATCGAGCTGATCGGCCTTGAACGGGTTGAGCTTGGGATTGCCGCCGCCGCCTGTCCTAGGAGTGCCGGTGGTGCTGAGGCTGAAGCCGGTCACGAGCGAGTCGAGCGGCGGCCGGGAGATGCCGACCGAGGCGCCGAATCGCAGCAACTGATCGTCGGTCAGATGCAGCACCGCGTTCAAGCTGGGCAGGAAGTCCGAGTAGCTGTTGCTGATCGATACGGGTGAAAAGGTCGTGCCGGTAAAGGTCTGAAAACCGTCGCTTTCGGTACCGGTATGGACCAGTCTTGCGCCCACATCACCGGTCAAGGGCAAACCGCCGAACGTGGTTTTGTAATCCACCAGGAAAAAGCCTTCTATGGTCGACTCGTTGACCCGTGTGCGCAGTAATGGCTGGTCGGCGCCCACCGGTTGCAGATCGTTCGGGTATATCAGGGGTTGCAACGAACTGAATTTGCCGTAGACCATGGGCGGCGCCGTGAATCCCGGCGCATTGAACGATGACAGTCCGGCATTGGCGAGGCTGACCACGCCGGTCCCGGCCGGGCACACCTGCGAGCCCTGGTCACCGGGGATGGTGAAACTGGTCGAACCGGTCCCGGCGCACAGTCCCCACTGTGCATCCTGATGGGTCTTCTCGCGCTGAGAGAAACGACCGCCGAACTTGAAGTCCTTGAGTAGCGTGTTGTCGAGATCGTGTTCGAAGTTCAACGCCAGCGCCGCAATCTGATCCTGCGTAATTTCCGGACCGGCACTCTGGCCAGTGCCGTTCACGTTGGAGCCGCTGTTGCTGCGAAAGCCACCGGCCGACTGTATAGACGGATTGGCCGGATTGAAGCCAGGCGTTGAGGCCGACGGCACCTGCCCGTCGGTGACGTTGAAGTCCAGATTGGGCGGGTAGACATCCGACAGATAGATGGCTTCCCAGCGGTTATCGCGCCAGGCGTCCGAATAGGAAAGATCCGCGGAATTGTCCCAACCGTCCGCCTTCCACTCGGCGTTGAGTCCGGTAGCAAACAGCCGGTGTCTCTCGTTGTAGTTGGCGATCACGCTCTCATAGTTCGGGAACGCGTTATTGAGGCTGGCTTGCACCACCGAGCCATTGACGATGCTGTAGGAGTTGCCCGGGGCGTTGTAGATGGCCGCGTTGCCATTCTGCCAATTGCCGGTGATGTTATTGCCGTACCAGGCCTGAAAGTCATCCTCGTGAATGTGGTAGGTGGACCATAGGGCATCCGCCTTGATGGTCAGGGCATCGCTGGCGCGCCATCCGGCGCTGCCACCCACGGCATAGCGATCCTGGGTCACCTCTTTGACTTCCGTCACGAGGCCCCAGGTGGTGTTATCCGGGACGCCGTCACCGTTGAGATCGCCGGTGTTGCCGGCCCCGGCGTTGTACGGTGTATTCCAGCCGAAGGTGCGGAAATCGGTATCGGCATTCTTCTCCCGCTGCGCACTGGCGGCAACCGAAATCGCGAAATCGTCGGTGATATGGTGGATGTAGCCGACGCTGCCGCGAAAACCCACCGGACTGTAGCCGGGCAGATCCTTGCCTTCATCGTTGTAGGTCGGACCGGCGCGAATGCTGAATTCAGGGCCCTTATAGTCGAGCGCCGAGATGGTGCGGATGTCGACCGTGGCGGCAATACCGCCCGGCACGATCGCCGCATCCTGCGCCTTATAGACCACGGCACCGGACAGCAATTCGGACGGAAATATCTCCCAGCGCAGATCCTGCGATGGCTCCGAAGAGGCAATTTCCCGGCCATCCACCAGGCCCAGTACCAGGCGAGGTCCCAAGCCGCGTACCGACGCCTGGCTGGCGTTGCCGCGATCACGGGTGGTGTTGACGCCCGGCAGGCGATTGAGTTCCTCGGCAATGGTGACATCGGGCAACTGGCCGATGTCCGCCGTGGAAATGTTGTCGCTGATGACGTCGGTGTTCTCTTTGGTGGTGATGGAGTCGCGCATGGCCTGGCGCACTCCGCTCACTACCACTTCCGACAGACTCTCGGAGGTATCGGCGGTGGCAGCAGTGCTCTGCGGCGCCGCCGGCGCCTGCTGCGCAAACACTGGCACACCAATCGACGCTAGAATTGCGATGGCGCTGGTGCGACATACAGGCATGCGCATACGACTAAGTCGTCTCTTCGCTTTCACGGACACCCCCCCACTTGTTAGACCGAGACACTCGTTTTCTAATTGCGCGTCAGACTGCGCAGAACCGATTAATATTATTATACGATAAATAGGATGATAGCTGTCAACAGCCAATTTAGCCGCGGGGAGCACCCCGCGTTGCATCGCAGCACACGGTCCGGAGCGGAATTTGGCGCGCGATCGCATCGCTAGCATCGCGATCCTGGGTGGTGGTTCGGCGGGCTGGCTGACCGCCGCGACTCTGGCGCGACTGCTGAAGCCGGAGTTCTGCGAAATCCGGCTGATCGACTGTGGGCGCCAGCAGTACCCATCGATCAGCGACAGCGCGCTGCCGAGCTTTCATCGACTGAATAGTCTGCTGGGCATCAACGAGCACGATCTGATGCAACGAACCAGCGCCAGCTACAAACTGGGTACCGAGTTCCTCGACTGGGAT
This sequence comes from uncultured Gammaproteobacteria bacterium, assembly GCA_963735775.1. Lineage (GTDB taxonomy): Bacteria > Pseudomonadota > Gammaproteobacteria > Steroidobacterales > Steroidobacteraceae > FEN-1191. The sequence continues at coordinate 467,637 of CAVTMG010000003.1, forward strand.
CGCACCGGCGGCCGGTATTTTCACGCCTTCGGCTCCTTCGGCGCCAAACTCGATGCCGTGCCGTTTCACCACCACTGGCTCAGGCTCAATCGCTCGGGCCGCGGCGATGCCCTGGAGGACTATTGCACTGCCGCCGTCGCATCGCGACAGGGACGGTTCGCGCCGCCGGTGAGCGATCGCAAATCAGTGCTGTCGCTGTATTCGTACGGCTATCACTTCCATTCGCCCTCGCTGGCGGCATACCTGCGCGACTTCGCGCTGGCGCACGGCGTGGTGCGCCTGGACGCGCGAGTTGTCGAGGCGCGCTTGCGCGCCGAGGACGGCTTCGTCCAGGACCTGGCGCTCGAGGGGGGCGCCAGCATTGCAGCGGATCTTTATATCGATTGCCGCGACGCCCAGCAGCGTGCCGCCCAGCCGTTATTCCACAGCCCATCCGTGGATTGGTCGGGCTGGCTGCCTTGCGATCGCGCCATCGCCGTGCCCTGTGTGGGCGCCGGGAATATTTCCCCGTACTCGCAGGCGGCGGCCCAGCCCTGCGGATGGCGCTGGCAGGTTCCATTGCAACAATGCATAGACAGCGGCTACGCCTATTCCAGCCAATACAGCAGCGACGACGAGGCGGCGGCCACGCTGCTTGCGGGTCTGCCCGGGAATGCGCTGGCCGAGCCGCGCCTGTTGCGCTTCTCGCCCGGCCGGCCCGCGCGCTTCTGGGAGCGGAACTGGTTGACGCTCGCGGGCGGCACGCTCGAGCCGTTGGAGTCTACCGGTCTGCACCTGATTCAAACCGGGATTACGCGGCTGATGACTTTTTTTCCGGTGCATCGTTACAGCCCCAACGATGTCGAGGAATACAACCGCGTGACCACGTTGGAATATGACGGCATCCGCGACTATCTCATTCTCCACTACAAGGCAGGCACGCGCACAGACTCGCCGCTGTGGAATTACTGCCGGCACATGCAGATCCCGGACACATTGCGCGCCAAGATCGAGCTGTTCCAGGACTGCGGCCGCATGGCAATGATCGAGGAGGAGCACTTTGGCGAGGACAGCTGGCTCAGCCTGCTGCTCGGTCAAGGCATCGAGCCGGGTGGCTATGATCCGCTGGCGGATGTGCTGAGTGTGGACGAGACGAGTTCCGCCCTGGCGTACATGCGAGCAAAGATTCAAGGCGCCGTCGACACCCTTCCCACGCACTGCGAGTTCCTCGCTCAGCATTGCCCGGCGCATTTTCTGGGTACGTTGTGAACGCGCGAGTGCATGGCATCGCCATCGTCGGTGGCGGCACGGCCGGTTGGATGGCCGCGGCCATCCTCGCGCGCAGACTCGGCGGTAAATTCGGCCCGGTCCAGGTCATCGAGTCACCCGATATCGGCACCATCGGCGTGGGTGAGGCCACCATTCCGCCGATCCGGCTGTTCAATGCCGCGCTCGGAATCGACGAGGATGACTTCCTGCGCCAGACCCATGGCACCATCAAACTCGGCATTGAGCTGCGAGACTGGTCGCGGATCGGCCACAGCTATTTCCATCCCTTTGGCGTTCATGGCACCGCGCCCGATCAGATTTCGCTGCATCAGGAATGGCTCAAACTGCGCGGCCTCGGCGAACACAGCAGCTTCGAGGAGTATTCGCTCAACACCGTCGCCGCTCGCCGCGGCCGCGTCGCGCCCGCTCAGGTGCCCGATCATTCACCCTGGTCTGCATATTCCTACGCCTTCCATTTCGATGCCGGGCTGTACGCCCAGTATTTGCGCGGTTACGCGCTGGCGCGCGGTGTGGTTCGCATCGAGCGCAAGGTGGTGCAGGTGGAACTGCGCGGCGAGGATGGTTTCATCCGTGCTCTGCAGCTGGACGACGGCCAGCGCATCGAGGCGGATCTGTTCATCGACTGCTCGGGCTTTCACGGCCTGCTGATCGAGCAGGCCCTCAAGACCGGTTACGAGGACTGGACGCATTGGCTGCCGTGCGATCGGGCCGTGGCCGTGCCGTGCGAGAGCCTGGCGACCATCACGCCCTACACGCGCTCCACCGCGCGCACGGCCGGCTGGCAGTGGCGCATTCCCCTGCAGCACCGCATCGGCAACGGCTACGTGTACTGCAGCCGCTTCATCAGCGACGATGAGGCCACGGCCAGCTTGCTGGCCAACCTGGATGGCGCGGCCCAGGCCGAACCGCGCCTGCTGCGCTTCACCACCGGCAGGCGCAGGAAATTCTGGAACAAGAACTGCATCGCCCTGGGCTTGGCCAGCGGCTTCCTCGAACCCCTGGAATCCACCAGCATTCACCTGATACAAAAGGGCCTGACGCATCTCCTCAACTTGTTTCCCGACCGCAATTGCTCCGCGGTCGTGGTTGATGAATACAATCGCATCGCGATCACCGAATACGATCGCATTCGTGACTTCATCATCCTGCACTACAAGGCCACCACGCGCGATGCGACGCCGCTATGGTCTTATTGCCGCGACATGGACATTCCCGAGGCGCTCGACTACAAGATTCGCCAATTTCGCAGCAGCGGACGCATCGTGCGCTACGGCAGTGATTTATTTGCCCCCTCCAACTGGATTGCCGTGCTCATGGGCCAGGAACTATGGCCGCAATGTTATGACCCGCTGATCGACCAGCGCGAGACTGCGCAACTGCAGGCGGCACTGCGGCGCATGCGCCGGACTCTCCGCCAGGCGGTCGAGGCGGCGCCGCGACACGAGCAATACCTCGCGAGTCGTCGCTAGATGGGCGCGCCGGGCGATAACCGCATTCGACACATCGCCATCGTCGGCGGCGGCACGGCCGGATGGATGGCTGCGGCCACGCTCGCGCACGTGCTGAAAAATGGCTATAGCAAAATATCGCTGGTCGAATCCCCCGAGATCGGCACCATCGGCGTGGGCGAGGCGACCATACCGACGATTCGAGCCTTTAATGCGCTACTCGGCATAGACGAAGACGACGTCATTCGTCACACCCAGGCGACCTTCAAACTCGGTATCGAGTTTCTAAACTGGGGTCATATCGGTCACTCGTATTTCCATCCCTTCGGCAAGTATGGCGCGCCGATCAACCAGGTCGCCCTGCACCACCACTGGCTGCGGCTGCGCGCCGCCGGCGATGACGCGGCGTTGCTGGATTACTCGCTTTCGGGCACGGCAGCGCGGCTGGGCAGGTTCATTCGGCCGGCGTCCGACCCTCGCTTGATCCTATCCAGCCTGGCCTATGCGCTGCAGTTCGATGCGAGTCTGTACGCCCAGTATTTGCGCGGTTACGCGCTGGCGCGCGGTGTGGTTCGCATCGAGCGCAAGGTGGTGCAGGTGGAACTGCGCGGCGAGGATGGTTTCATCCGTGCTCTGCAGCTGGACGACGGCCAGCGCATCGAGGCGGATCTGTTCATCGACTGCTCGGGCTTTCACGGCCTGCTGATCGAGCAGGCCCTCAAGACCGGTTACGAGGACTGGACGCATTGGCTGCCGTGCGATCGGGCCGTGGCCGTGCCGTGCGAGAGCCTGGCGACCATCACGCCCTACACGCGCTCCACCGCGCGCACGGCCGGCTGGCAGTGGCGCATTCCCCTGCAGCACCGCATCGGCAACGGCTACGTGTACTGCAGCCGCTTCATCAGCGACGATGAGGCCACGGCCAGCTTGCTGGCCAACCTGGATGGCGCGGCCCAGGCCGAACCGCGCCTGCTGCGCTTCACCACCGGCAGGCGCAGGAAATTCTGGAACAAGAACTGCATCGCCCTGGGCTTGGCCAGCGGCTTCCTCGAACCCCTGGAATCCACCAGCATTCACCTGATACAAAGCGGCATCACGCAGCTGGCTGCCATCTTTCCCGATCGCTCATTCGATCCCTGCGATGCCGAAGAATACAACCGCCTGGCCATCGACGAATTTGAGCACGTTCGTGACTTCATCATCCTGCACTACAAGGCCACTACACGCGAGGATGCACCGCTGTGGCAGTACTGTATGAACATGGACATACCCGAGTCGCTCAAATATCGCATCAATCTATTTCACCAAAGCGGCCGCGTCGCCTTCCAGGACCGCGAGCTGTTCGTGGATTCGAATTGGTTGTCGGTGTACATCGGCCAGGGCATCTTTCCCCGGCGCTACGACCCGCTGGCCGATATGTTGCCGATCGAATCCGTGCGCACCCACATGCAGCGACTCAGAGGCTCGATTCACCAGACCGCCGAGGCCATGCCCACCCACGCCGGCTATATCGCGCAGAATTGTAAATCTTGAGTAAAGTCTGCATCGTCACCGGAGCGGGAAGCGGCATTGGCTCTGCCGTGACACTGGCATTGCTCAATGCCGGCCATGCCGTGGCCTTGGCCGGCCGCCGCGCCGAGATGCTCGAGCGGACGATTTCCCAGGCGCCCGAGGGCGCGCAGTGGCTCGCCGTGCCGACGGATATCGGCGATGAGAGTTCGGTGGCGGTTTTGTTTGCCGCGACCACGCACAGGTTCGGACGCCTGGACATGCTGTTCAACAATGCGGGCACCAGTGCTGCGGCGGTGGCGTTCGAAGATCTGACGCTGTCGCAGTGGAACGACGTGGTGGCGGTCAACCTTACCGGCGCCTTTCTGTGCGCCCGGGCCGCCTTCCGGCTCATGAAGCAACAACGGCCACAGGGCGGCCGGATCATCAACAACGGCTCAATTTCCGCCCAGGTGCCGCGGCCATTGTCCGCCGCCTACACGGCCACCAAACACGCGATCACCGGGCTGACGAAATCGCTGGCGCTGGATGGCCGCGCGCACCATATCGCCTGTGGTCAGATCGATATCGGCAACGCCAGAACCTCCATGACTGCGCGCATGTCACACGGCGCCTTGCAGCCAGATGGCTCGCTGGCCAGCGAAGCCACCATCGATGTGCAGCATGTGGCCAACGCCGTGCTCAGCATGGCCGAGCTGCCGCTGGACGCCAACATTGCGTTCATGACCATCATGGCGACACAAATGCCATTCGCCGGCCGCGGCTAACGCCTTCGATATATATATGATTAATGATATATTGCCGCGTGTGCGCCCGTGCGCACGCATCCCTGCGCGCAACAGCCATGCGGTTATCGATTGCCCTCGCCTGTCTCGCATCGATTCTAGTCGCCGCCAATAGCGTCGCTGCCGACAGCGCCGCCGCGCACAGCGAGGCTGCGGTTCGCGCCGCCTACCTCGACAAAATGGGCGTGCTTCGCTGGCGCGATTCCAACCAGGAGCTGGCGCTGTACGGCGCCAACTACTGCATCATGTCCGGCTCCGACTATCGCATGGCCGGCCTGGTGTCGAAGGATCGCAAGGCCATGATCGATGAGGACATGGCTCAGTTCGCGCGCATGGGCTGGACGGCATTGCGCCTGTGTTCCTGGGGTGATTGGGAGAATGCCGACAAGGACGGCAACCTCATCGTCAATGAGCACGTCGACCTGCTCGACTATCTGATCGCCAAGGCGCGTGAACGCGGTATCTACATACTGCTGACGCCGATTCACACCTATAACCCGGCGTTTGCCGATCAGGTCAACAAGCCGACGCAGAACACCGGCTTCTCGCGCTATTTCGAGCGCCCGGAGATGGGCACCAACCCGGCATCGATCGCGGCCCAGGTCAACTACATCAAGCAATTGCTCAACCACGTCAATCGCTACACCGGCGTTGCGCTCAGGCAGGAGCCGGCGATTTTATTCGTCGAGATGATCAACGAGCCGGTGCATCACCCCGAGGACCTGGCCGGTTCGGTCAAGTACATCAATACCCTGGTGCACGCCGTACGCGACACCGGCAGCAATCAGATTACTTTCTTCAATGTATCGCAGGATTTTGCGATCGCGCCGGCAATCCAGCAATCGCGAGTCGATGGCGTGAGTTTTGGCTGGTACCCCACCGGACTGGTGGCGGGCCATGCCCTGCAGGGAAACTTCCTGCAGGCCGTGGACGTCTACCCCGACATGCTGCGCCCGGAGCTGAACCGCCGGCCGCGCATCGTTTACGAATTCGATCAGGCCGATCTCATTTCCGGCTACATGTATCCGGCCATGGCGCGTACCTTTCGCTCGGTCGGGGCGCAGTTTGCCACCATGTTCGCCTATGACATGCTGCAGACGGCGCCATTCAATCTCGGCTGGCAGACCCATTTCCTCAATCTCGTGCACACCCCCAGAAAGGCGGTCAGCGCGGTGATCGCGGCGGAAGTCATGCGGCGGCTACCCCGCATGCAATCCTACGGACGCTACCCGGACAATCTGTCATTCGGTGATTTCCGCCTCAGTTATCAGGGCGACCTCAGCGAGCTCGACGCCGCGGATGCGTTCATGAACGCCGGGCCGACGCAGGATGGACCACGAAATCCCGAATCGCTGGAGCGCGTTGTGGGCTTTGGATCCTCCGGCGCGGTCGACTACGAGGGCACGGGCGCGTATTTTCTGGATAAAGTGCGCGCCGGCGTGTGGCGCCTGGAAGTGTATCCGGACGAGGTGCTGGTTCAGGACCCGTTTGAACAGCCGCAGCCCGACAAAATTGTGTCGCGGCTGCTGTATCGTGCGTGGCCCATGGGCGTGCATCTGCCGGACCTCGGCAAGGATTTCCTCGCCACCCCGATCAACGTGCCGGGAAACCGCGCCGCCACGGCGCACCGCGCCGTGAATGCGCAATTCGCGATCGAGCCCGGGGTGTGGCTGTTGAGCAGCAGCGCCACCCCCGATCGCGCAAGCTTGCCCGCGCGGATCGCGCGCGTGGGCTTCGACGAATTCCACGTCAATGAGCGCGTGTCCTATCCGGACCTGGTTCTGACCCTATCTCCCGGTGAATATGCGGCCGGCGCCGCGATCGAGATTCGCGCGCGCGTGGCCAACGAGGTATTGCCCGATGAGGTCAGCCTGTGGGTTCGACCGGCGGGCGCGCGCGCCTTCGGCAAGCCCATCGCCATGACTCGCTCGCAGGGCAACGACTACCTTGCGCTGCTGGCGCCCGGTGCGCTCTCGCCCGGTCTATATGAATACCTGGTGAGCACCCGAACCGGCGAGCGCGTCACCAGCTTTCCGGGCGGAGCGCCATTGCAGCCCGGCGAGTGGCCTTTCCGCGCCAAGCACCTCTGGTCCTTTCGCGTGACGCCTCCAGAAACCACGCTGCGGCTGCTCGATCCCAAGCAGGACTATCCGCGGCTATCGTTCGTGCGCCCCGGGGAGCAATACCGAAACGCGCTTTTCCAGATCGTGACCGGCGAGAGCGCCGATGAAGCCGCGCTCAACCTGGCGTTGCCGGACCTGGGCAAGAACACACCCGAGCGCTATGCCGCGGCGCTATATATCGGCGACACGATGGCAGCCCGCAAAGCCGATGCGTCCCGGGCGCAATTCCTCGATGTAAAACTGCGTGCCGTGGGCGGCGAGCGCAAGAGCGTACAGGTGAGCCTGATCGAGCAGGATGGTTCGGCCTGGAGCGCACAAGTGCTGGCGCGCAGCGGCTGGTCAACCGTCAGCGTACCGCTGGGAGAGTTGCACCTATCGCGCAGCATCTTCATCCCGAGCCCGTTTCCCGGCCTGTGGGACTACTGGCGTGAGAGCCCGAAACGGCGCGGCGGTCCCGGCGACGGGGTGCACCTGCAGGACGTCGAAAGACTGCAGCTCACCGTATCGCGCCAGTCCGACGACACGGCCGATGACGCCCAAAGTGCCGCCATCGAATCGGTCAAAATCAGGTATCACTGAACCATGGTCACGCGCCGCGACTTTGTCGGTAACGCGGCCATGGTCGGACTGGCGAGCAGTCTGGGTCTGAAGAGCGCGCGCTCGGCTGCGAACGAAGATCCCGCGGCGCCGGTGCGCCGCGAAAACTTCGATGCCGCCTGGAAATTCTCCCGTGGCGATTTTCCAGCGGCAACGCTGCCAGCGTTCGATGATGGGGGGTGGGAAAGCGTCCATCTGCCGCACGACTGGAGCATCCTGGGGCCTTACAGCCGCGATGAGCCCTGCGGCGGATCCGGCGGCTACCTGCCCACGGGACTGGGTTGGTATCGCAAGACATTCACTCTACCGGCCGCCGCCAACGGCAAGCGCGTATCGGTGCTGTTCGACGGCGTGTACCAGCGCAGTGAGGTTTGGATCAACGGTCAGCACCTGGGCCTGCGCCCCAACGGTTATATCTCCTTCGCCTACGATCTGACGCCGTATCTGCGTGCCGCCGGTCAGGCCAACGTCCTGTCGGTACGCGTGGACAATTCCCTGCAGCCCAACTCACGCTGGTATTCCGGCTCGGGTATCACCCGCCACACGTGGCTGGTGATCACGGCAGAGGTTCATGTGGCGCTCTGGGGCGTGTGCGTACGCACCGCCAATGTGTCCCCGCACAGCGCCACCCTGGAAATCACCACGCGGGTGTTGAACGAAACCGACCAGGCCGCGGCTTGCGCCATCGAGACCATCATTGTCGACCCGCAGGGCAAACGCGTCGCCTCTTTGCCCGCGCAGGCGCAGATCCCGGCGCGATCCGAACACCAGTTCGTTCAGGGCACGGCGGTGGCGCCGCCCGGTCTCTGGAGTCTGGCCGCTCCGCGGCTGTATGCGGTGATTGCCAAGGTGCAGGCTCAGGGCCATGCGGTCGATCAGGTGATCACTGCTTTTGGCATACGCGAGGCCCGATTCGATGCCGATCACGGCTTCCTGCTCAACGGCGAGCGCATCAAGATCAATGGCGTGTGTCTTCACAATGATTGCGGGGCGGTGGGCTCGGCGGTACCCGAGCGCATGTGGGAGCGGCGCCTGGAGTTGCTCAAGCAAATGGGCTGCAACGCCATTCGCACCAGCCATAACCCGCCAACGCCTGAGCTGCTCGAGCTGTGCGACAGCATGGGTTTGCTGGTGATGGATGAGGCCTTTGACGAGTGGCGCCAGCCCAAACTCCAGACGCCCAAATTTGGCTATCACATGTACTTTGACCAGTGGTCGGCGCGCGATCTGGCAGACATGATCGAGCGTGATCGCAATCATCCGGCGATCGTGATCTGGAGCGCAGGCAACGAGGTGCCGGATCAAACCGACCCGCAGGGACCGCAGACCTTGCAGGCATTGCTCGACATACTTCACAGCAACGACCCGACCCGTCCGGTCACGGTAGGCTGCGACAACATCGCCGCCGAGCCCAAGGCGGCACTGCCGGATTTCCTCGCCCGGCTGGACGTCGTGGGCTACAACTATGTCGATCGCTGGCGTGAGCGCCGGGAACAATTCTACGCCGTCGACCGGCAGCAGTTTCCGCAGCGGCGGATGATCGGTACCGAAAGCGAAGCCATGGGCGGCGCACGTGGCCTGTATAAATTGCAGGAGGATGCACCGGTCTTTGGCCAGCGCCCCAGCAACACCCGCATTGCCGTGGAGCAATTGCAGAAGTTCGTGCAAACCTACGACTACGTCGCCGGCGATTTTCTGTGGACCGGCATCGACTATCTGGGCGAGGCTTTCTGGCCTAACAAACTGGCCAGCAGCGGCGTTCTGGACACCTGCGGCTTTGCCAAGGATGGCTACTATTTCTACCAGAGCCTGTGGACCAAATCCCCGGTGCTGCACCTGTTCCCGCACTGGAACTGGCCGGGCAAGCAGGGTCAGGTCGTCAGCGTGATGTGCTACACCAACTGCGATACGGTTGAGCTCTTTCTCAATGGCACGAGCCTGGGCGTCAAGGGCTATGCCTTCCCGCGGCCCGGCATGGTGAGCAAGTACGGCACCTATCCGCCGCGAGCCAAAGCGTCTGCAGACCACGGCGGATCTGCATCTGGCCTGGGACGTCCCGTACGCACCCGGCGTGCTCCGGGCCGTCGGCGTGCGCGACGGTGAGATCGTCGCCACGCAGGAATTGCGCACCACCGGCGCCGCGCAGGGCATTCGCCTTAGCGCCGACAAGAACCGGATTGACACCAGTCGCCGGGACCTTGCCCACGTGAAGGTCGAAATCATCGATGCTGTCGGACTGCTGGTGCCCACCGCCAACGACCAGATCGCCTTCGAACTGCAGGGCGATGGCACGATCATCGGCGTCGACAATGGTCAGCCGGACAGTCACGAACTCTACCGGGCCAGCGAACGCCGCGCTTTCAACGGTCTCGCGCTGGTATTGGTGCAGTCCTCCGGGCGAGCCGGGACCATGGTTCTAAGCGCCTCGGCGCCCCTGCTCGCCGGCGCCCGGATTGAAATTCTCGCCACCTAGGCGCGCGCCCGCAGACTCGGTACTCTATCGAGTCAGCCAAATAACGAGTAAAGAGGTGTCCAGTGATTCGCAAGTCAACGCTCTTTGCGGCCCTGCTCGCGCTCGCGGCCCTGGCGGCCGCGCCATCCAGTTTCGCCGCCTGCACGTACCCGACGCCGTTGGACAAGCTGCCGGATGGCGCCAACGCCTCCATAGACGAGATGAAGGCCGCCAACGCGAAGGTCAAGCAATACGTGACGGACTTGAATACCTACATCACCTGTGTCGACCAGGAACCCCCAGCGGATCAGGATCCGGCGAAGCTGAATGACGCGCAGAAGAAAGAGCAGTACGACCGGCAGGTGGTAAGGACACAAAAGCACAACGCCGCGGTGGACGATCAGAAAGCGATGCGGGACAAGTGGCACGATGTGCTGGAGGCCTACAAGGCCAAGCACCCGAGCTGAACCCGAAGCCTCATGACGCTGACTGAACTGCGCTATATCGTCGCGCTGGCGCAGGAACAGCATTTCGGGCGCGCTGCCGAGCGCTGTCACGTCAGTCAGCCTACGCTCAGCATTGCCGTCAAGAAGCTCGAAGAAGAGCTGGACGCCACGCTGTTCGAGCGCGGCAAGCAGGCGATTCAGGCCACGCCCCTGGGAGAGCGGATCGTGGCACTGGCGAGCCGGGTGCTCGATCAAGCGGCCGCCATCAAAGATGCTGCCGACGCGGACAAGCAGCAGCTCCAGGGTCCGCTGGCGCTCGGTACCCTGCCCACTATCGGTCCCTATCTATTGCCGCAATTCATTCCCTTGCTGCAGGAGACAGCCAACCAGCTGTCACTTTATGTCGAAGAGGGCAACCAGAACTCGCTGACGCTCAAGCTTCGCAACGGTGAGTTGGACGCCATTCTGGTGACCGCACCCTTCAACGAACCAGACGTGGTGACCCAGCCGCTGTTTGATGAGCCCTTTGTGCTGCTGCTGCCGGCCGATCACCGGCTGGCGGGCAAGAGCGCGATTGCGGCCACGGACCTCGAGCCCTCCGAAGTATTGCTATTGGGCGAAGGTGATTGTTTTCGCGAGCAGGTGCTGGCGGCTTTTCCGCATTTGAATCCGCGGCAGCTGCAGACGGCCGGGGCGAAGCGCAATTTCACCCGCGGCAGCACCTTGGAAACCCTGCGCCATATGGTGGCATCGCGGTTAGGGGTAACGATCCTGCCGCAAACGGCTGCCGATGTGTCCCTGTATGCGCCCAACCTGCTGGTGACGCGGCCATTCGCGAATCCCGTGCCCAAACGCACACTGGCTCTGGCCTGGCGCGTGAGTTTCCCACGACATAAGGCGATCGATCTGCTGCGCCGCGCCATTCAGGCCAGCAGTTCAGCCTACTGGAACTATAATACCGCGCGAGATCAGGATGCCCCCGGTGTGTTGGTGGAGAATCGGGATTGGTGATGAAGCCTCTGTCTAAAATCGTCATCGTCGGCGGCGGCACTTCAGGGTGGCTGGCGGCTTCCATGCTTTGCCATCATCTCAAACGCGAGCTGTGCCAGATCCAGCTCATCGAATCCGACGAGATCGGAACCATCGGCGTCGGTGAATCCACCGTACCCCCCTTCGTCGGACTGATTCAGCGGCTGGGCATTGATGAGCAGGAATTCATCCGCGAGACCGATGCCACCTACAAACTCGGCATCCAGTTCGCCGGCTGGCATCGGCGCGGCAGGAAATACTTTCATCCCTTCGGGGTCATCGGCCGGCCGATCGGCAGTCACGAATTCTACCAATGCTGGCTCAAGGCGCGCGCCCACGGTGACACCTCGTCCCTGATGGATTTCTCGCCCTGCAATGTCATGGCGGAAAATGGCCGCTTTTTCCCGCCCGCCAAGGCGCGCAATACTCCCATAGGCGGTGCGAATTACGCCCTGCACGTGGATGCGCTGTTGGTGGCCCGCTATCTGCGTCGCTACGCCGAAGCCCGGGGGCTGACGCGCACCGAGGGCAAGGTCACCCAGGTCAAACAGCGCGAGGATGGATTCATCCAGAGCGTGCTGCTTGCCGACGGCCGCGAAATCAATGGCGACTTTTTTATAGATTGCACGGGCTTCAGGGCGTTGCTGATCGGCGCTGCGCTCGGCGTCCAGTCGCTGGATTGGTCCAACTACCTGCCGTGCGACCGCGCCGTCGCCGTCAAGACTGAATCACAGAAACCGCTGCTGTCCTATACGCGCACCACGGCGCAACCGGCGGGCTGGACCTGGCAGATACCGTTGCAGCATCGCACCGGCCAGGGCTATGTCTACTCCAGTGCCTTTTGCAGCGATGCCAGCGCCAGGTCAATGCTGCTGCGCAATCTGGATAGCCCATGCGTGGATGAGCCCCGAGTGATTCCCTTCACCACCGGACACCGCCGCGAGGTGTGGAAACTCAATTGCCTGTCACTGGGCCTGTCCTCCGGCTTCGTGGAGCCGCTGGAGGCCACGTCCATTCACCTGATCGCCCGGGGCATGGACTTCTTCCTGCGCTATTTTCCCGATCGCGACTGTGATCCGGCCCTGCTCCGGGAATACAACCGGCGCATGGCGGCGGACTACGAGGAAGTGCGCGATTTCATCGTCTTGCACTATAGCGCCACCGAACGGGACGATTCGCCGTTCTGGCAGTGGTGCCAGCAGATCACGCTCCCCGACTCCCTGCAGCAGCGTATCGAGCTGTTCCAGGGACACGGTGCATTGCGTGAAGGCGTGGATGAACTATTCCGCAGCACCAGCTGGCAAGCCGTGTTCGAGGGCATGGGTATACGGCCCAGCGTATACTGCCCCCGAGTCGAGCACCTCGATTACGCCGAGATCGCGGCCAGCATGAAAACCGCGAAATCCGCGATCGCCGGCATGGTGGCTCACCTGCCCACTCACCAGGAATACCTCCTGCAAACGCAGGTTGCCGGCTAGCCTCCCCAGTTCCCGTTCGCCATAGCTAGAAGCAATCGCGGCGCGATTGTCATCGGCGTACCCCGCTTCTATATTCAGGCTGGCCGACCATAACTCCTAGATGTTTATAGCGTAACCCCATGACTGAAAACGCCGAAAGCAGAGCGTCAGCGCCCCTGTTGCGCCGCCGCCGGTTCCTGCAGGGCGCACTGGCGGCGGCATTGCCCGGAAGCCTGCTGAGTTGTTCCGATCAGCGCCAGAAGGGGTTATTGGTCGGCGGCCTGCCCGTGACCTGCAACCTGACCTTGCCCGTGGCCTGCGTGGCGCGGGCCAAAGCGAACGTGACTTTGGCCGCCGGCAGCCCGAGATTCGAATACACCTACAGCAAGTACAGTGGCTGGCCGGAGGTAAAGGAATCGCTGATGGCGGGCCGAATCCAGGCGGCTTACATGCTGGCGCCGTTGGTCATGGATCTCGCCGATCGAAGAATACCGGTCAAGATCGTCTCGCTGGGTCACCGCTCCGGCGCCGTGATCATGGTAAGGGCCGATTCCCCGTATGAGCACTTCAAACAACTCGCCGGCAAGCTCATCGCCATTCCCAGCCGGTTCGCCGTGGATTACCTGTTCCTGAGAAAGATGCTGGCGCAGGAAGGCATGACGACGCAGGACGTGCAGGTGGTGGAAATGGCGCCGCCCGACATGCCCGCTGCCCTGTATGCCCGTGCGGTGGACGCTTACTGCACCGGCGAGCCATTCGGCGCCTCGGCGCAGCGTGCCGGTTACGCGCGAGTGCTGCGCATGACCCGCGACGAATGGCGCAATTACATCTGCTGCACGCTCACCGTGCGCGAGGAACTCATTCACGAGAACAGGCCGCTGGTGCAGGACCTGGTCGATCACGTTCTGGGCGCCGGCGTGTGGCTCGACGCCAGGCAGGAGAATCGTAACAAGGCGGTGGCGATCGCCGCCGGCAAGGACTTCTTCAACCAGGATCCCAACATCATCCAGTTCGTCATGGACAACCCCCCCGACCGCGTCACCTATGGCGATTTGCGCATGATTCGCGCGGAATTCGAGGAGCTGATGCAATTGTCGCTCGATGCCGGGACCATCAAGCACCCGATCGCCTACGAGACCTATGTCGATGAAAGTTTTGCCCGGCAGGCCAAGCCTGCACTGATTGCACTGTGAGCAGGCAAACACTCATGACTCGCGCATCGATAGTTGTACTGTCATGGCTGGCGTTCAGCACCGCCCTTCACGCCTCGGAAAATAACGCGCTGATTGCCGGCGTCTTCACGCCGGCGCGACTGGCGCCGGATTTCTCGTTGCGTGGCTCCGATGGCGGCGACCTCAAGCTCAGTGGCTATCGCGGCAAGATCGTGCTGCTGTCATTCGGCTATACCTCCTGCACCGAGGTGTGTCCGGTCACACTGGGCATACTGGCGGCGGCCCGTCAGGAACTGGGCGCGGCGGCCAGTGACGTGCAGGTGATCTATGTCACCGTGGATCCCGAGCGGGACAATGCCGCGCGCATGCGCAAGTTCCTGGGCGCCTTTGATCCCAGCTTTTTGGGCGGTACGGGCACGGCGCAGCAATTAGCGTCGGTGCGCACCGACTACGGCATCTCGGTCAGTCAGAAGATGCCCATCCCCGGCGGCTATGTACTGAGTCATTCCTCCTTTGTCTATCTGATCGATCGCGACGGCAAGCTGCGCGCTTTGATGCCCTTTGGCCACAATGCCGACGATTTCGCGCACGACCTGCGCATTCTGTTGCACCGCTGACCCATGAGCTCTGGCCGCTGGTTGGGGATTGTATTGCTCGTTGGCGCTGTCAGTGCCGGCGCCTGGGCAGCTTTCGCACCCATCAGCCCGCCCGCTTCACGCGAGGTGGTATTCGAGATTCCAAAGGGTACCTGGGCGCGGCGCATGGCAGGCAACAAGGTCGAAATACTGCCGCAGCAAATACGCCTGACCTTGGGCCTGAAGGACATTCTCGTCTTGAGAAACAGGGACGATGTGCCGCAGGTTTTCGGACCTACGCTGATGATGCCCGGGCAAAGCTTCAGCCTGCCGTTTGCGGTGGCGTCCGACTATCACTTCAACTGCACCGCACACGCCAGCGGCCAGATGACCATAGTGGTCGAGCCCATGCCGCAATCCGCCTGGTCCCGGGTCTGGTGGCGGCTGCGGACGCTGAAGGAGCAGGTTTGACGCTCAAACGCATCGTTCCCTCCGTGGCCGTGATCGCGATCCTGGTAGCCGTGTGGTGGCTGGTGGTATTCGTGACCCAGAGCGCGATTTTCCCGACGCCCTGGCAGGTGGTGATGGGCACGGTGGAATTGGCCCACGACGGCACGCTCTGGACCGATATCGGCGCCTCGTTGATGCGGGTCGCGGTCGGCTTTTCACTGGCGGTTCTCATTGCCGTGCCATTGGGACTGTGGATGGGCTGGGTGGCGGGCGCATTCACGACGCTCAATCCGCTGTTTCAGATCCTGCGGCCCATCTCTCCCATTGCCTGGATTCCGATCGCCATTCTCTGGTTCGGTGTCGGCAACGAATCGCCGATCTTTCTCATTTTCATGTCATCGGTCTTTCCAATGGTGGTGCAGACCACGGCCGGCGTGCACAGCATCGAGCGGCGTTACCTGCGGGCGGCGCAGAACTTTGGCGTGTCGCGCTACACCCTGTTCCGCCAGGTCATCATTCCCGCGACTCTGCCGCAAATCATCGTCGGCATGCGCATCGGTCTCGGTGTGGCGTGGCTGGTGGTGGTCGCAGCCGAGATGATCGCGCTGCGCTCCGGGCTGGGTTATTTGATCATCGATTCGCGCAATGCCGGCAATCGCTACGATCTGGTCATTGGCGGCATGATCGTCATCGGCCTGATCGGCCTTTCGCTCGACGGACTCATGCGCCTGCTGGAGAGTCTGAAGATAGTCAGGTGGCGCTATGCGCGCTAAGATTTCCGCCACGGACCTGATCAAGGGCTTTGTCACCGATCAGGGCTCGCTGCCCGTCATCGACGATGTCAGCTTCGAGGTCGCCGATGGTGAGTTCGTGGCCTTCGTCGGCCCGTCGGGCTGCGGCAAGTCGACGCTGATGAATATCATCGCCGGCTTCGATCGCCCCGATCAGGGCTCGGTCACGGTCGATGGCGTCTTGCGCAACGGCCCCAGCTCCAAGGGCATTCTCATTCCGCAGCAGGGCTCGGTATTCCCCTGGCTGACCGTGCGGCAGAACCTGATGTTCGGGCTCAACGGCCAGCCCCTGAGCGAAAAGCAGCAGCTCGCCGACCACTATGCCGCCATCGTCGGATTGAAGGGCTTTGAGAAAAGCTATCCGCACGAATTGTCCGGCGGCATGCTCAAGCGCGCGGAACTGGCGCGGGCATTGGTGGTAAAACCGGAAATTCTGTTTCTGGATGAGCCGTTCTCGGCGCTCGATGCACTGTTGAGCCTGCGCATGCGCAAGGAATTGCTTCGAATCCTTGCCGAAGAGCGCCACACCGTGGTGCTGATCACGCACGACGTGGAGGAGGCGTTGCAGATGGCCGACCGCATCTTCGTGCTGTCAGCGCGTCCGGCCAGGATCCAGATGACCTTCGAGATCCCGTTCGCCCATCCGCGCAAGCTCTCGAGTCCCGAGATCCAGGAGCTCAAGGAGTCGGTACTGCGCGAATTGGGCGTCTGATACGACCGGTTCTATCGCACCGGAGTCCGAAGTCCGCGGCCCGCGCTACAATGCTCGATGCACGACCAGACGCGCCGCGCCGCTTGCCTGTGTGCCGTTTGGCTGCTGATCACCACTGCTTTGATGGCGGCGATACCTGTGTCCGCTGGCACTTCTGTGTTTCAGACGGCGCCTTCCGACCCGCGCGCCCAGACAGTCGCGGGGAAAGGCGACGGGCGCGCCGACGACACGGACGCGATCCAGCATGCTCTCGATGCGGCGACCGAACATTCCCCGGGTGGGGTGGTCTTCCTGCCTTCCGGGCGCTACCGGATCAGCCACACGCTGCTGGTCTCACCGGGTGTACGGCTGTATGGAGTCGGCGCGACGCGTCCGGTCCTTGTCCTTGGCAGCCAAACGCCGGGCTTCCAGCACGGTGTGGGCAGCATGGTGGTCTTCACCGGTGCCCGACGTGGCGATCCCGTGCGCACGGGGCCGGGACCCAGCGAAGCGCGGGTGGCGTTTC
The DNA here is from genome assembly GCA_963735775.1 of uncultured Gammaproteobacteria bacterium. Classification (GTDB taxonomy): domain Bacteria; phylum Pseudomonadota; class Gammaproteobacteria; order Steroidobacterales; family Steroidobacteraceae; genus FEN-1191. The sequence goes on from CAVTMG010000003.1 coordinate 484,957, forward strand.
CGCCGCCGACGGTCGTACCCTTCGATCCGAAGGTCGCGGACGCGAACTCCAGCACCTTCTATTCGGTGATGAGCAACATCGACGTCGAGATCGGGCCCGGCAACCCCGCCGCGACCGCGATCCGTTTCCGGGTTGCACAGCATGCCTACCTCAGCAACATGGACTTCCATCTGGGAAGCGCATTTGCCGGCATCTACCAGGCCGGCAACTTCGTTCAGAACCTGCGCTTCCTGGGCGGACGCTATGGCATCGTGACCGAGAAGACCTCGCCGGCCTGGCAATTCACCGTGCTTGATTCGAGCTTCGAGGGCCAGACGGGCGCGGCGATCCGCGAACATGAGGCGGGACTGACACTGGTCGATGTGACACTGCGCAATGTGCCGGTCGGTATCGAAATCGACCCCGGCTATGGCGATTCGCTTTGGGGCAAGGACGTGCGTTTTGAAGGAGTACGACAGGCCGGCGTCGTGATCTCCAATGAGGGCACGGTCTACACGCAGGTGGGGTTCGACAACGCACTGGCTCGTGATACGCCAGTCTTCGTTCGCTTTCGCGACAGCGGGCGCAGCGTTGCGGGCAAGGGGCGCAGCTATCGTGTGCGCTCCTTCAGCTATGGACTCGCGGTGCCGGGACTGGGCCAGCTTGGACACCTCGCGACTTCGCAGGATCTGACACCTATCGATCGGATGCCGGCGCCCGGAGGTCCGGCGGTGCGGCCACTGCCGCCGGTCGCGGAATGGGCCAATGTGCGTGAGCTCGGTGCCGTGGGCGACGGCAAGGCCGACGACACCGTGGCGCTGCAGCGTGCGATCGATGCGCACCGCACCGTGTATCTGCCGCTGGGCATTTACCGGGTAAGCGATACGCTGCGGTTGCGGCCCGACTCGGTGCTGGTCGGTCTGCATCCGAGTCTGACGCGCATCGAAATTGCGGATGGTACGGCAGCCTTCCAGGGCGTGGGTGCGCCGAAGGCCCTGGTGCAGTCGGCGGCGGGTGGCGATGCCATCGTCTCCGGGATCGGATTGCTGACCGGCGGTGTGAATCCCCGGGCCACGGCGCTGCTGTGGAGTGCGGGCGAGAATTCCCTGGTGATCGATGTCAAGTTCGAGCTTCCGCGTGACGCCTCGGGCGATGCGGACTCGGCGCGGCGCTGGGACGGCCAGTACCCGAGTCTGTGGGTCAGCCATGGCGGCGGTACCTTCGTCGGCAACTGGAGTCCGGATACCTATGCCAGTGCCGGTCTCTATATCTCCGATACCGATACGCCGGGACACGTCTACGAGATGTCGGTGGAGCACCATGTGCGCAACGAGATCGTCCTGAACCATGTCTCGCACTGGGAGTTGCTGGCGCCGCAGACCGAGGAGGAATACCGGGAGAGCCGCAATGCCGTTTCTGTCGAGCTGCGCGACTCGCATGACATCCTGATCGCCAACTATCACGGCTATCGCGTGACCCGCACCGTGGGGCCGGCGCCAGCCGCGGTGCGGCTGTATGGCGTCCACGACATTCATTTCCGCAATGTCCATGTGAATGCCGAGAGCGGCTTCCCGACCTGCGACGGCGGGGACTGCACCACCTTCCTGCGCCTGAGCAAATACCCGTTCGACAATGCAATCGAGGACGAGCCGGACGGCAGCACCGTGCGGGAGCGCGAGTTTGCTCGCCTGGATGTGAGTGCAGCGCCAACGGCCGCTGCGCCCGTGGCCTCGATGCGCGGTGCGGTGGTGAGGAAACTGGCGGGTGGGTTCGAGGCGGCAGGCGGCGGCGCCGTGGATGCCAAGGGGACGCTGTACTTCATCGACCGGATCACGCAGCGCATTTACGGCTGGTCGCCGGCCGGGCTTGCGATCATCAGCAGTCAGCCGCTCGATCCAGTGAACCTGGCGGTGGACCATTCGGGCAACCTGCTGGTGTTGTCCTCGGCCGGCGTCACCGGGACGTTCTACAGCCTGCGGCCCGAGGGTCCCGATGGCGCGGTCACCGTCATCGAGCCGGAGCCCGCAGGCCGGCACCCTGCAGCCGATACCGCCGTGCCGGCAGTGTGGTGGGTCAATGGTGAGTTCAAGGATCAATACGATCCGCAAACCGACCACTTCACGACCCTGGCGGAGCTCTTCGCGCGTGAGGTATCTGTGGGGCCGGCGCGCGAGTATTCCTCGCCCGATGGCAGCTTGGTCATGCCGGCCTATCGGGTTTTCCATCAGGGTGCGCCCGATTATCGCGGCTGGCGGTTTTCACATTCCCTCGACACGTATGGATTTCTCGTGGCCCAGCCCGGCACACGTCTTTATGTGAGCAATGCCTCGGAGGCCAAGACCTACTCCGTGAGGCTCGGGAGCAGCGGCGCGCTCGAGGATCTCAAGGTTTTTGCCGAACGCGGTGGTGAAAGCGTAACGGCCGATGATTCCGGGCGGGTGTATCTCGCCAACGGCCAGATCTTCGTCTACGGCGCGAACGGTAGCGAGCTCGGCGTCATCGATGTGCCGGAGCGGCCACTGCAGCTGCTGACTGATGGCCACACCTTGTTCATCCTGACGCACCACTCACTGTATTCAGTGGATCTCGCCGCGCTGTGACCCTTTGAAGGCCGCATAGGATCGGAAATCGCTACAGAGATCGTAACCCCTGGATTTACCTCAGAAAAATCTTGCTGCCCTGTATTGGTGGAGCGGAAGGGGATCGAACCCTCGACCTTCGCATTGCGAACGCGACGCTCTCCCAACTGAGCTACCGCCCCACGAGGCGCGCGATTCTAGCATCCGTCGTCGATGCTGCAAGCTGACCATCGGACAGCGCCGACACGCTTGCGCGGGGTCGGCCGCTGCAGCGCATCGCATAAAGGCACCATTCTTGGCCGCGACCGGCAACGCAAGGTAGGTGTGTTTATGGAAACTCAATCGGAATTGCGACGACTGCTCGAGCGGCAGGGGGAGATTAGACGCGCCATGCGCCAGCCCGGCGGCATCCGCATCACCGTCGAGCGCGAACTGTTTGCCATCCGCGAGCAATTGAAGAAGTACCCCACGGCGCCCCAGGCGATGGCGACCGAAGTGTCCGGTAGCGCTCGCAAGCAATGACCGCTGCGCCCTAGATCGACCCGGTGGCCATTCGACTCCGGGAGGGGCTGCCCCATCCCTGCGGCGCGACTTGGGATGGCTCGGGTACCAACTTTGCGCTGTTTTCGGCCAACGCGACGCGGGTGGAGTTATGCCTGTTTGATGCCCCAGGCGGTCGCGAGACCGAACGAATCGCTCTGCCGGAGTACACCAACCAGATATTCCATGGCCGCCTGGAGGGACTGGGACCTGGGACCTTCTACGGCTACCGCGTCCAGGGCCCGTACGAACCCGAAGCCGGACACCGCTTCAACCCGAACAAACTGCTGCTGGACCCCTACGCGCTGGCACATGCTGGCTAGCTGCAAGCTGGGACCCGGCCTGCTTCGGTTATCAGATGGAGAGCGGCGACGATCTGACCTTTGATGAGCGCGACAGCGCGCCCTTCATGCCCAAGTGCGTGGTGGTCGATCCGAACTTCGACTGGAAGGGCGAGGTGGCCAAGCACCACGTGCCCTGGGGCCGCACCATCGTCTATGAAGCGCATGTGCGCGGCTTCACGCGCCTGCGCGGGGATATCGATGAGCGTCTGCGCGGCACCTATGCCGGCCTCGGCCAGCCGCCGGTCGTCGACTACATCCGCGCGCTCGGCGTCAGCAGCGTCGAACTGCTGCCGGTACACACTTTCATCGACGACAAGCATCTGCTGGAGAAGGGCCTGCACAATTACTGGGGTTACAACAGCATCGGTTTCTTTGCCCCCGATCCGCGCTATGCGGCAGACCATCTCAATACCCTGCGCGAATTCAAGGAAATGGTCGCGCGCTACCACGAGGCGGGCCTGGAGATCATCCTCGATGTGGTCTACAACCATACCGCCGAGGGCAACGAGAAGGGCCCGACGTTATCGTTCAAAGGCATCGATAACGCCAGCTACTACCGGCTGCTGCCCGATCAGCAGCGCTACTACATCAACGACACCGGCACCGGCAACACCGTCAACCTAAGCCACATACGCGTGATTCAGATGGTCACCGACTCGCTGCGCTACTGGGCGCAGGAAATGCACGTCGACGGCTTTCGCTTTGACCTGGGCACCATCCTGGCGCGCGAGCCCGAACGGCTTCGACAATCAGAGCGGATTTCTCAAGGCGGTCACGCAGGATCCGGTGCTGGGAAGCTGAAATTCATTGCCGAGCCCTGGGATTGTGGCCCCGGCGGTTACCAGGTCGGCGGCTTCCCGCCGGGCTGGGCCGAGTGGAACGATCAGTTCCGCAACACCGCGCGCGGCTTCTGGATCGGCGAAACGCCAGCCGGCGCGCTTGGCGCCGCGGCTGTGCGCATCGGCCGACATCTTCAATCACCAGGGACGCCTGCCCTGGTCGAGCGTCAATTTCGTCACTGCGCACGACGGCTTCACGCTGGCCGACCTGGTCAGCTACAACGAGAAGCACAACGAAGCCAATGGCGAGGACAATCGCGACGGCAGCTACCGACAACCGCTCCTGGAACTGCGGTGCGGAAGGTCCCACCGAGGACCCGGCCATACTGGCCTGCGCGTCGCGCCAGCAGCGCAATATTCTGGCAACACTGCTGCTGTCCCAGGGCACGCCGATGCTGCTCGCCGGCGATGAATTCGCGCGCACCCAGCGCGGCAACAACAATGCCTACTGCCAGGACAACGAGATCAGCTGGCTCGACTGGCATGATCGCCGAGCGCCAACGCGGCCTGCAGGATCAGTTCGTGCGCCAGCTCACCGGTCTGCGCGATCAAGCTTTCCCATACTGCGCCGCCGACGTTTCCTGATCGGCCGCTACGATGAGGAATATCATGTCAAGGATGTCACCTGGATCAAGCCTGCCGGCGAGGAGATGCAGCGGCAGGACTGGGACGCCGGCGCCAATGCTTTGGCATGCTCATGGACGGCGGTCGCAGGCACAGGGGCTGCGTGAACGCGGCACCGATGCGACACTGCTGACGGTGTTCAATTCACGTCATGAGGGCGAGTCTTTACCTTACCGCCCTGCAACGGCGCGGGGCTTGGGCGTTGCTGATCGACACAGTGGCCGCCGAGCTGGCCAGCGCCCGCACTTTGCAGGTCGGGGAACACTACCAACTCTGTGCCCGCTCGCTGCTGTTGTTTGAACTGCTGCCCGAAGCCACTTGAGCGCCTACACCATGCCCTTTGGCGCCGAGCTGCAACCGGACGGCAGCGTGCGCTTTCGCTTCTGGGCGCCCAAGCACGATCGCCTGGCACTTGCGGCTGCCCGAAAAGGACCTCACCTTACCCATGCGAGCGCGAAGCCGAGCGGTTGGCACACGTTGACCACCACGCGCGCGAGCCGCGGCGCGCGTTATCTCTTCGTACTGCCCGATGGCACGGCCGTGCCGGATCCGGCCTCGCGCTTTCAGCCTGACGACGTGCACGGTGCCGAGCGAAGTCATCGATCCGCACGCTTATCGCCTGGCGCGATCTGGCATGGCGCGGCCGGCCGTGGAATGAAGCCGTGCTGTATGAGCTGCACGTCGGCTGTTTCACGGCGGCCGGCACCTTCATCGGCGCCATCGAGCGACTGACCGCATCTGCATGAGCTCGGCGTGACGGCCATCGAGATCATGCCGCTGGCCGATTTCCCCGGCCGGCGCAACTGGGGCTATGACGGCGTGCTGCCGTTCGCGCCCGATTCGAGCTACGGCGATCCGGAGCAGCTCAAGGCGCTGATCGATGCGGCGCACGGCTGGGGACTCATGGTGCTGCTCGACGTGGTCTACAACCATTTCGGTCCCGAGGGCAATTATCTGTCGCTCTACGCGCCGCAATTCTTCAGCGCGCGGCATCACACGCCCTGGGGCGCCGCGATCAACTTCGATGGTCGAGCACAGCCGCACGGTGCGCGAATTTTTCATTCACAACGCGCTTTACTGGCTTGAGCGAATTCCATTTCGACGGGCTGCGGCTGGACGCCGTGCACGCGATCTGCTCGATGACGGCCCCGTCGCACTTCCTGGCCGAACTGGCGCACGCGCGTCCGCGCCGCGCTGCCGGATCGCGAGGTCCACCTGGTGCTCGAGAATGAGCACAACCAGGCGCGCTGGCTCGAACGCGGCGACAGCGGCAAACCGCTGCTGTTCAACGCACAATGGAACGACGACGTGCACCACGTACTGCACGTCGGCCGCCAGCGGCGAGACTGAAGGCTACTACAGCGACTATATCGGCCACAGCGAGCGGCTGGGCCGGGCGCTGGCGCAGGGCTTTGCCTTTCAGGGTGAGCTCATGCCCTATCGCGGCAGCGCGCGCGGGGAGCCCTGCGCGCATTTGCCGCCGCCGGCCTTCGTCGCGTTCATGCAGAATCACGATCAGGTCGGCAATCGCGCCTTCGGCGAGCGCATCAGCGGCGCTGGCGCCGAGCGCAGCGGTGCGGGCGATTACTGCCGTGTACCTGCTGCTGCCGCAGGTTCCGATGCTGTTCATGGGTGAGGAATGGCATGCCCACACCCGTTTCTGTTCTTCTGCGATTTCGGCGGCGAGCTTGGCGATGCCGTGGCCCGCGGGCGTCGCGAGGAGTTTGCGCGCTTCGCGGCGTTTTGCGATGAAGCAGTCCGCGCCCGCATCCCCGACCCGCAGGCCCCGGCCACCTTCCACGACAGCAAGCTTGACTGGGCAGCACTGGACAGCACCGGGGCTGCCGCCGCCTTGCAGCTGGTACCGGGAGCTGCTCGCGGTGCGCCGCCGTCACATCGTGCCATTGCTGAGCGCGCTGAGGTGGCAGGGGAGTATCGCGTCATCGATGCCGGCAGCGGTACTGGTGAGCTGGCAGGCGAGCGGGCAGCAGCGAGTTGACGCTCATGGCGAATCTCAAGGATCGAGCCGCCAGCGCAGTGCCCGCTGCGACCGGCACGCTGCTGTGGCAGGAGGGCCACGCCGGCGCAGCCGGAAGTCTGGGGCCGTGGAGCGTGCGCTGGAGCCTGCGCGCCTGAAGCGCCACCATGATCCCGCGCGCCACCTATCGTCTGCAGCTGCACAAAGGCTTCGGTTTCGAAGCCATGGCCGAGTGTGTCCCGTACCTGGCCGCGCTCGGCGTCAGTCATGCCTATGTCTCGCCCTATCTGAAGGCGCGTCCCGGCAGCGCCCACGGCTACGACATCGTCGATCACGCGCGAGCTCAATCCCGAGCTCGGCGACGAGGCCGCATTCCGGCGCATGAGCGAGGCGCTGCAGATCGCACGACCTCGGGCACATCCTCGATTTCGTTCCCAATCACATGGGCGTCGGCGGCGCCGACAATCCGCTGTGGCTGGACGTGCTCGAGTGGGGTCCGGATGCCGCGCATGCCGGCTGGTTCGACATCGAGTGGGACCCGCAGCGGCGCTATCTGCACAACAAGCTGCTGGTGCCGCTGCTCGGCGATCACTATGGCATCGAGCTCGAGCGCGGCGTGCTGCGAGCTGCAAGTTACGACGACCAGGAGGGCAGTTTCGCGGTCTGGGCCTACGACACCCACAAGCTGCCGATCTGGCCGCCCCACTACGCCGCGCATTCTCGGCAACGGCACCCGCGACGCTCGAGCGGCTGGCGGATGCCTTCGCCTGGCTGCCGACCTGGCGCCTGCAGATGGCGCGGCGCGCCGCCGAACTCAAGGCGCAGCTGGCGCGACCTGGTGCGACGAGCGCGCGCCGATCGCGCGCGAGGCCCTGCGATCGCTCGCTGGCGCGCTTCGAGGGCCGCGCCGGGCGAGCTCGACAGGCTGGCAGCGAACTGCATGCCCTGATCCAGCGGCAGCACTGGCGCGTGGCGCTATTTTCGCGTCGCCGCCGACGACATCAATTACCGCCGCTTCTTCAACATCAACGATCTGGCGGGCCTGCGCATGGAGCTGCCGGAGGTGTTCGATCATGCGCACCAGCGCGTGCTGCGGCTGGTCAAGGACGGCGTGCTCGATGGACTGCGCATCGATCACATCGACGGCCTGCTCGATCCCAAGGCCTACCTGCAGCCGCCTGCAGCGCCGCGTCGCCGCGCGTCGCGGCGGCGGGCACTTCTACCTGGTGGTCGAGAAGATCCTCTCCGCGCACGAGAGCCTGCGCGAGGACTGGCCGATCGACGGCACCACCGGCTACGACTTCCTGAATCAGGTCACTCGCGCTGCTGGTCGATCCGGGCGCCGAGCGGGCCTTCAGCGAATGCTACGCGCAGTTCACCGGCGAGCGGCGCAGCCATTCGGCGAGATCGTGCGGCTGTGCAAGCTGCACATCATGGACAACGAGATGGCGGGCGAGCTCAACGTGCTGGCGCGCGACATGGCGCGGCTGGCGCGCCAGAATCCGCGCACCGCCGACTTCACCCAGAACCTGCTGCGCCGGGCGATCAAGGAGTTGATCGCCTGCTTTCCGGTGTATCGCACCTATATGGACGGCCAGGGCGCGCTCGACAGCCGCCGATCAGCGCGACTCTGGGCTGGGCACTGTCGCAGGCGCGCCGCAACGAGACCGAGATCGATCCGAGCGTATTCGGCTTTCTCGAGCAGGTGCTGAGCGGCGGCTGATCGCAGCGGCCGCGCAGCGGCTTCTCGCGCCAGGCGCTGCTGCGCTGCGCGATGCGCCTGCAGCAGTACAGCGGCCCGGTGGCTGCCAAGGGGCTGGAGGACACCGCCTTCTATCGCTACAACCGCTTCATCGCGCTCAACGAGGTCGGCGGCGATCCCGAGCCGTTTCGGCGGCACGCTGGCGGCCTTTCACCGCGCCAATCAGCAGCGCGCGCAGCGCTGGCCGCCACTCGATGCTGGCCACGGCGACGCACGACACCAAGCGCGGCGAGGATGCGCGCGCGCGGCTGGCGGCGCTGTCGGAGTATCCCGAGGACTGGGCGCGGCAGCTGCCGATCTGGGCCGCATCCTGCGCGGGCCGGCCGCCGCCGCGCAGTCGGCCGACGACGCCGATGCTGCAGCCCGACCGCAATGATGAGTACCTGCTCTACCAGGTGCTGCTCGGCAGCTGGCCGTGCGAGCTGCTGCGATCGAGCGCGAGTGCGCACGGCGAGGCCGCTGACGCTTACGCCGAGCGCGTGCGCGCCACCATGATCAAATCCATGCGCGAGGCGCGCGTGCACACCAACTGGGCGTTTCCGAACCGCGACTACGAGGAGGCCATGAGCGCGCTGATCGACACCGGCGCTGACCGGCAGCCGCGCCGCGCCTTCTCGCGGCCTTCCTGCCGTTCGCGCGCCAGGTGGCGCGCGCCGGTGTGCGACAACAGCCTGATCCAGACCGTGCATCAAGCTCACCGCCCCGGGCGTGCCGGATCTGTACAACGGCGACCGAGCTGTGGGACTTGTCGATGGTCGATCCCGACAACCGCCGCCGGTCGACTACGCGCTGCGGCGGCAAGTTGCTGCAGCAAATGGACGCGGCACTCGGTAGCGGTCCCGGCATGCTGCTGGCGCAGTTACTGGACAGTGGTGCGACGCTCGCATCAAGCTGGCCGTCACACGGCCTGCCTGCTGCGCCACCGAGCGAGCAGCCCGATCTTTATACGCATGGGGATTACCAGCCGTTGCCGGCCAGCGGGCCACGCGCCGAAGAGATCGGCGCTTACGCCCGCACCCATGGCAATCAACGCCTGATCGTGGCCTTTGCCCGCCGTGGGCGCCGCCATCAGCGCGAGGGATTCGATGACTCGACCTACTTGGCGATTCCGGAAATCTTCGGCGCCGCCGGCTGGCGCGACATCCTCAGTGGACGTGAGCTGGCGGCCAGCGCCGGCAGGTTGGAACCAGGCTTGCTGTTTTCCACGCTGCCCGTGGTGGTGCTGGCCTCAGCCTGAGGCTGCGCTCTGCAGGTCCTCGGAGGCATTGAACTGCAGCGCAGCCAGGCGCGCGTACAGCGGACTGCTGAGCAGCAATTGTGCGTGGCTGCCCACCGCCATCAATCGTCCGCCTTCCAGCACCGCGATCCGGTCGGCCTTCAGTACCGTCGCCAACCTGTGGGCGATGACCAATGTAGTACGCCCGCGCATCAGCTGCGCCAATGCAGCCTGTACCAGGCGCTCGGATTCGGCATCGAGGGAGCTGGTGGCCTCATCGAGCAGCAGTATGGGTGGATCCTTGAGGATGGCGCGCGCTATGGCAATGCGCTGGCGTTGCCCCCCCGACAGACGCGTGCCGCGTTCGCCCAGGAAAGTGTCGTAGCCGGCCGGCAGTGCCCGCAGAAACTCATCGGCGGCCGCCGCGCGAGCGGCCGCCTCGATGTCCTCTTCGCTGGCGCCGGGGCGCCCGTAGCCGATGTTTTCGCGGGCGCTGGCGCCGAACAGCACCGTGTCCTGCGGCACCAGGCCGACCTGGCGCCGCAGGTCCTCGGGCCGCAGTTGGCGGATATCGCAGCCATCGACGCTGATGATGCCGCGCGGCCGGATCATAGAAGCGCAGCAATAACTGAAAACTGGTGCTTTTCCCGGCTCCCGACGGGCCCACCACTGCCACCGTCTCGCCGCTGCGGATCTGCAGCGTGAGGTCGGCGAGCGCCAGCGTGTCGGGGCGCGAAGGATAGCGAAAGCTGACGTGATCGAAGCTGATATCACCGCGCACCCGCGCGGGCAGCGTCGCCGGCTGCGCCGGCGCCGTGATCGCGGAATGAGCGTCCAGCAGTTCGGCCAGCCGCTCCATGGCGCCTGCGGCGCGCTGCATTTCGCCCCACATTTCGGTGAGCGCGGCGGCCGAAGTGGCCACGAACGCGGCATAAATCATGAATTGGCTGAGCTGGCCGAAGGTCAGGCGACCGTCCAGCACGGCGCGCACGCTGAGCCAGAGCACGTAGGTAATGCCGGCGAAAATCATGGTCGTGCCCACGGCGGTCAGCCAGGCGCGCACGCGGCTGCGATGCAGGGCCGCCGCGAAACTGGGCTCCACGGCCTCGCCATAGCGGCGGCTTTGCAGGGCCTCGAGCGTGAAGGCCTGCACGGTCTGGATGGCATTGAGCGTTTCATCCACCAGGCTGCTGGTGTCGGCGATGCGGTCCTGCGCCACGCGCGATAGCCGGCGCACTCTGCGGCCGACCAGGATTATTGGCCCGATAACCAACGGGATCAGCACCAGGATCACGCCCATCAGCCTGGCGCTGCTCAGGGCCAGCATGACCAGGCCACCGATGAGACTGAGCAGCGAGCGCAGCGTGATCGACAGATTGACCCCTGAAATCGCCTGCACCAGCGTGGTGTCGGCGGTCAGACGCGAGAGCACTTCGCCGGTGCGGGTGACTTCAAAAAAGGTGGGATCCATGCGCACGACGCCGCGGTAGACGGCCTTGCGCAGATCGGCCACTACGCGCTCGCCCAGCCAGGTCACCAGATAGAAGCGCAACGCCGCAAACACGCCAAACACCACGGTTGCCGCCAGGAAACCGGTGAAATAGCGATTGATGACCCGGCGTTACTGAGTGGCGAGCCCGTGATCGATCAGCTGCCTCAGCGCCAGCGGCACAGCCAGCATGGCCGCGGCGGCCACGAGCAGCGGCCCCAGAGCGCGCTGCCAGCATCCAGCGATGCGGCCCAGAAATGGCCAAAGGGCCCGCAGCGGGCGCAGTGAATTGGCCTTGGGCCGATCTTGGGTCGTACCGGAGCGTTAACCATGAGCCATGATACTGGGAGCCGGCGCACACATTGGGGTACGATGCCGCTTGTCTCCAGGCTGAGACAGTGGTCTTCTATGCGGGTTTGGCGCTACCGTGCTCAATTACTGATTTTCTTGTTAACTGGAGGATCCGCTCATGGCGCTTTGGAAGGAAACTGGTTCGAATCCGACCCCGGCTGCGAGCGGCACCCCCCTGCCGCCGGCACACACACCGTTACTGAATTGCACGGAAAGACCCCGGAACGGGCCCCCGAGCCCATGCCGGCACCTGCGGCCGTCAGCCACGCGCTCAAGCCCGCGCATCGCCGGCACCGAATCGGTGATCGCCGCCGAGCTCGCCATCGAAGGCAAGATTGTCGGCGGTGGCGATGTGCGCATTGCCGGCCGCTTCAAGGGTGACGTCCAGGTGGATGGAAATTTTCGCATCGACGCGGGCGCAAGGCTCGAGGGTCTGGTGCGCGCGGGCGTCGTGGTGGTGGGCGGGGAATTGCAGGGCAATATCGACGCCGCCAAGCAGGTCGACGTACTGGCCACCGGCGTCATCGTCGGAGACGTCAAGGCCGCATCGATCACCGTCGCCTCCGGCTCGCGGATGCGTGGTCACGTCGAGTTCGGCTGGGATGACAAGCATCGGACAAGCACACCGCCTTGGAACTGAAGGGGACGCCTCGCTCGGTATGAGCACCATCCGTTCAGGTTCACCGGGCGCCACGCGGGTTTGCCCGCATTGCAAGGCGACGGTCCTGGAAAGCGCGGCCATCTGTCCGGGATGCCGGCATCATCTGCGCTTCGGCGGTGCCGGTCACGCGCTTGAAGCCGGCGAAGGCTATTGCGCATTGAGCGTCGACGGCACCATCGCCCACACCCCGACCAGCGAACCGTGCGAATACTGCGTGGTGCTGGAAGTGCGCAACGACCGCGGCGAGCCCATGGCGCGCCAGGTCGTTGGCGTCGGCGTACTGCAGAGTGGCGAAATGCGGCGGCTGAACGTGTCGGTGGAGATGTTACCGGTGCGGGCGCAGTCGGCCGCGAAAGCTCAGGCGCCGCCAAAGCCGCTTGCTCCCGCCCGGCCCGGCGCCGCAACGGTCGTGCAAAGTCCGGCGGCCAGAGCGCACCGCCAGCGAAGCCCGCTGGCCCACAACAACCCGCCAATCGGCCGCGGCACGCCTGCCAACGCCTCGATGCAGCGCTTAGGGGTCATCCGCAAACCGCGCTGAGCTGCGCCGCTATTTTCCCTGGCTGTACTGACTAGCCATAGACGCCAGATCCTTGAGATCCGCGCGGCTCATCTCGTAGAGAAACTCGCCGTCCTTGGTGGACAGTTGCAGCACGAACTCAGCGCTGCCGGGGTCGCCGAGTATCTTCTGACCGGTGAGGCGCCTGACGACTACGCTCGGCATCGTGGCCGGCGCAGCGCTGAGCGCTGGGGACGCACTGAGCGCTGCCCCACTGACCGGGCGCGCACGGACCGCCGGGGCGGCGCTCATCGCTGGCACGTACTGGTCGCCACCTGCCCGGCAGTTGGCGCGCCCTTCGGCTTGCGGAACTTGAACAGGAATTTGTCGCTGCGGCCCTGAGTCCAAACACCTTGGCATCATGCGTATCGTCGTCATTGTGCAGCACCTCGCTGGCGCCTTCGAACACGAACCCAACGCTGGTGACTTCCTGCTTCACCAGCTCGGGATCGATACGGTGCAGCGTATCGGTATCCCGCGCGCCCGATCCGGAAGCGGCCACGTGATCCTCGACGATGAACACCCCACCCGGCTTGAGCGCCTCGAAAATGGCCTTGTCGAAGACTTTCATATCGGGCTTGCCGAAATGGCATTGTGCAAATCGTGATAGTTCTCGCTGGTCCACACCACATCGAGACCGCCCGGCATCTTGAAATCGGCGGCGTCGACGCTCGGGTGCCGTGATATTGGTGCAGGGATTGGGCGGCGGCGCTGGCGGGCGCGCTGCATCCGGCGGCGGCGGATCGCGCTTGACAGCGCGGTTGACGCTGACGGTGTAGAGATGCCCCTTGACGGACCGACGATCTGGCAGAAAAGCCGCGAGAAATAGCCGCCGCCGGGCATCAATCTCGGCGACGTTCTGCCCAGGCTTGATACCGGCGAAGGTGAGGACCATCTCCGGCTTGCGTTGGCGTCACGATCCCGATCGTTGTCCGGCCGGCTGGGATTGTTGCACGGCGAACGAGATGTCGGCGGAATGAGGCGCGGTCCCACCGCCGCGGCCGCGAGCAGCGCCACAGACGCGCAAATGCCGGCGCCACCCTGCTCGAATGAATCCTGTACATGAGGCCACCCGCAGTGCAAACCATTGCGCCCCAGGATACGCTCTGGCAAGTCAACCTGCCGGCATGCCGCCCGCCCAGCGCCAGCTGCAGCTCGACAGTGTCCTCGTAGCGTTGCGCCTGCGCTCGCACCAGCCCCAGCCGCGCCTGTTGGCTCTGGCGTTGCGCCTCCAGCACCTGCAACACACCGGTATTGCCCGCGGTATAGCTCTCGCGCGTCAGGCCAGATTCTCGCCCGAAATGGCCACTGCGCTCTGCTCGCTGGCGAGCAGCTCTGCGTCGTGATCCAGGGACTCGAGAGCATCGGCCACTTGTCTGAATGAGCGCAGCACCACCTGTTCGTAGTCGGCAAGCGAGGCCGCATGGCGTCGTTGCGCGGCGCGCTCGACGTGCGCGCAAAGCGCCATGGTCGAACAGCGGCTGCGTCAGGCTGCCGGTGAGGCCCGCGGCACCGCTGCCGGAATCGAACAATGTATGCAGCGCGGTCGATTGCAGACTGGCGCTGGCGGTGAGTGTGATCTGCGGATAGAGATTGGCGCTGGCGATGCCGACAGCCGCAGTGGCCGCATGCAGCTGCGCCTCGGCGGCCATGATATCGGGCCGGCGATGCGCGAGCTCTGCCGGCAAGGTGCTCGGCGTCGCGGTGGCAGCGAAAACTCCGCCAGCCTGAAGTCGGGCACGCGTCCAGGCCGCCGGCGCCTGGCCGACCAGCAGCGCCAGCGCATGCTCGGCTGTGCTGAGCTGGCGTCGCAACGCTGGCAGCAGCGTCTGGTCGTTGGCGCGCTGGCTTTGAGCGTTGAGCACGTCGACGCGATTGGCGCTGCCGGCCTCGAATGAGTCCTGCACCAGTTTCAGGTTCTTCTCGTCGTCACCCAGCAGTGACTCGAGGCTCTCGATTTGTGCACGCGCCGATGCTGCCATCCAGCGCCTGTTGCGCCACGTTGCCGCTGATGCCAGCGCCGCCGCTTCGACCTCGTGCTGTTGCGACTCGGCGAGCGCACGCTGCTGCTCGACCGTGCGCCGCACGCCGCCGGCAAAATCGAACATGATAGCTGACCCGAAGCCGACTGAATAGAAGCTGAACGGCGGCAGCTTCTCCGGACCGAGGAAGGCGGCACCGTATTTCTGCCGGCCGGCGCTGGCATCCAGATCCAGCCGCGGATACTCCGCACCTTCGCTGGCGGCGGCCAGCGCCTGCATCTGTGCCAGGGTCGGCGCGCGCGGCGAGATCGCGATTGTGCGCCAGCGCCTCGCGAATGGTGGCATCGAGCCGCGGGCGAGTTCAGGGCCAGCCACCAGGCGCGGAATCGGCGGGGGCAACGTCGGAGCACCGGCGGCGCCGTCGATGCCGGTACGGCGTGCGGTGGTATAGCGGCTCAGGGCATCGGTCTGTCGGCGGGCGCAAAAGTCCGGCCCGGCGACGCAGCCGCACGAGCGCGAGCGCCGCCAGCAACGTGCCAGCCGCGCATAGGCGATCTATTCCATCGCCACATTTTTGACTCCAGCACCGCCACCGCGCGGCGTCCGTACCAGCAGCAGCAGCGGCAACGCGATCAACGTCAGCAGCAACATGAGATAGAAGTCATCGATATAGGCGATCATCGGCGGCCTGCGCCGTGACCGCCTGATTGAGCGCGGCGATGGCGGTAGCGCGCCCTGCAGCGGTCCGAGTGCATGCGGTCGCCATGAACTCTGGGCGTGATGTGACTCGCCAGCGAGGAATGCATCGATCTGCGTGTTGCTCACGAACAGCGCCTGCACCGCCGAGATGCCGATGCTGCTGCCGATATTGCGGATCAGGTTGAACAGGGCCGTGCCCTCGTTGCGAAAGCGCGGGCGAGAGCGTCGCGAAGGTCAGCGCCGCCATCGGCACATAGACGATGCCCGTGCCGAGGCCCTGGATCGCACCCGACCATATCAGCGGGTCCATGGGCATCTGCATCGAGAAGTGCGTCATCATCCAGAGCGATATCGCGGTCAGCACGAAGCCGCCGCCGATGATCAGGCGCACATCGACAGCGCCCCACCGCCGTCCGATGAACAGCATCGCCAGCAGCGTGCCGGCCCCGCGCGGCGCGGTGGCGATGCCGGCCTGCAAGCACCGAATAGCCCATGAGATCCTGCATCATCGGTGGCAGCAGCGCCAGCGTGGCGAACAGCACGATGCCCACCAGGAAGATCAGGATATTGCCGGTGAGGAAATTGCGGTCCTTGTAGAGCGCCAGGCGGATGAAGGGCTTCTGCGCGGTCAGCGTGTGGGTGACGAACAGATAAAACGCCAGCGCGCAGAGGCCGCGCTTCGACCTTGATCTCGGTGGCATTGAACCAGTCCTGGCTGGGTCCGCGATCGAGCAATATCTGCAGCGCGCCGACCGCCGATGCTGAGCACGCTAAAGCCAAAGAAGTCGAAGCTCTTGCGCTCGATGCGTGGTGTCGGGGAAGTACGCCAGCACGCCGAGCCACCGCCATGATGCCGAACGGCACGTTGATGTAGAACACCCAGCGCCAGCTGTAGTTGTCGGTGAGCCAGCCGCCGAGCATGGGACCCAGCGTAGGGCCGAGCACCACGCCTATGCCCCAGATCGCCATGGCGCGGCCGTGCTGTCCGGGCGGATAGACGTCGAACAGTACCGCCTGCGACATCGGGATCAGCGCGGCGCCAAAGGCAGCCCTGCAAAACGCGGAAAACACGATCTGATCGAGCGACTGCGCCAAGCCCGCACAGCGCCGAAGCCAGCGTGAAGCCAATGATGGACACCAGGAACAGCGGTTTGCGGCCAAAGCGGTCGGCCAGCCAGCCGGTCAATGGCGTCATGATGGCCGCGGCGACAATGTACGAGGTCAGTACCCAGGTCATCTGGTCCTGCGTGGCCGACAGACTGCCTTGCATGCGCGGCAGCGCCACGTTGGCGATGGTGTTGTCGAGCGCCTGCAGAATCGACGCGACCATGACCGTGCCGGTAATCATGCCGCGATGCAGCGGCACGCCAGCGGACGCCGGTGGACGTGCGGGCCTCAGCGCTGCGCGGCTAGTGCAGCCGTGCCGTGACCGAACAGGCGGCGCCGGTGCTGCGTATCGACCGTGACCATCGACGCTCAAACCGGCATGCAGGGTCACGCCGTCGAGTTCGGTCTGGTCGAGTTGCAGGCGCACCGGCACGCGCTGCACCACCTTGACCCAGTTGCCGGTGGCATTCTCCGGCGGCAGCAGCGAGAACTGCGCACCGGTGCCCGGGCTCAGACTGGCCACGCGGGCCTTGAAGCGCCGGCCCGGATAGGCATCGATGCTTGCACATCGGCGGACTGCCCGGGGCGCATGTAGGTCAGCTCATCTTCCTTGAAGTTGGCCTCGATCCAGACATCGTGGCTCGAGATCAGAACGAATACCGGCGTGGCCGCCGTGATGTAGTCGCCGACCTGCAGTTGTTCGACCTTGGCCGCGATGCCGTCATCGGGCGCTTGACACGGTATAGGACAGGTCGAGATTGGCCTTATCGAGCGCGGCCTGCGCCTCCTGCACCACCGGATGCTGGTCACCGGCAGCGCGGGATTGCCGCCGAGCAGTGCCAGTACGCTGCCCACCTGCTGCTGCGCCGACGTTCAGCTGCGACTGCGCCAGCTCCATGCGCATGCTGTGTCTGTTCGAACTGTGCGCGCGAGCTGATGCCCGACTGCAGCAGGTGCTGCTGGCGCTCGAACTCGTGCTGTTGATAGGCGAGCGTGCCGCGCGCTGCGGCGACATTCGCGAGCTGCTGCCGATAGGTGGCCTTGCCGGCGCTGATCTGCATCATCGCTGCCGCCAGCTTGGCTTGCGCATCCTCGACCGCAATGCGGAAGGGCCGATCGTCGAGGCGAAACAGCACCTCCCGCGGTGCACGCTCTGATTGTCATGCACGTCGAGTTCGACCACGCGGCCGGGAACGTTGGCGCTGATGGAGGTCTGCGCCGCCTGCACCGAGGAATCATCGGTCGAGACATAGCGGCCCGAGGCAAGGTAGTACCAGAGGCCAGCCGATCAGTGCCACCAGCACGCCGCCCAGCATGAGCGTCCAGCGCAGGCGCGCGCGCCGGCGTTGTGCCAGAGTCGAGCGCGCGGTCCGCATCCGATTCCTGCACCATGGCATCCATGTTTGTGCTCACTTGACCTCGAGAGCGACCAGCGTGCCGTGGATGCGCTCGAGTAATTCGATCAGGTGTTCGCGCTCGCCCTGATTCAAGCTCGACAACGCCTCATTGCGCGTCTGCTCGGCGATTTTCCAGATGCGATCGATCATGGGTTTGGCGCGTCTCGCGCAGGAACAGGCGGTGGGCACGGCGATCGACCGGGATCGGGACGACGCTCGATCCAGCCGTCCTGCTGCATGCGATCCAGGGTTCGCACCAGCGTCATCGGGATCGGTTTCGGTGAGTTCCGCCAATCGGGCCTGGCTGATGCCCTCGTTGCGCGACAGGTGCGCCAGTACCTTGCACTGGGGCAGCGTCAGCTCGAGCCCATGCGCATTGCGCTCAAACCGCTTGGCCGACAGGCGCGAGACATCCCGCACCAGAAAGCCGAAATTTCGCAGCTTATCCACGACCTGCACGCTCGGGCGCCTTGAAGCGCGGAGAATCTCACGACGGATACAATAACATTAGTTATTATATGAGTCAATATGAGAGCCGGCGAGCAGCGCGTCGCGTGGCGAGGCTATTTCCTGTAGCGTTTCATGCCCGACTGGATCTCGGCTTTGGCTTCGGCCACATCGCCCCAGCCCTCGACCTTGACCCACTTCTCCGGTTCGAGATCCTTGTAATGTTCAAAGAAGTGCTGGATCTGATAGAGCCGGTGCGCGTTGATGTCATCGTGCTTGCGCCAATGACTGTAGATGGGCAGCACCTTGTCATCGGGCACCGCCAGCACCTTGGCATCATCGCCCTTCTCGTCGATCATCTTCAGCACCCCCAGCGGCCGGCAACGCACCACCACGCCGGGCATCAGCGCAAACGGCGTGATCACCAGCACGTCGACCGGGTCGCCGTCATCCGCCATGGTCTGCGGCACGTAACCGTAGTTGCAGGGATAGTGCATGGCCGTCCCCATGAAACGGTCGACGAAGATGGCACCACTCTCTTTGTCGACTTCGTATTTGATCGGGTCGGCATTCATCGGAATTTCAATGATGACATTGAACATATCCGGCGCCTGACTGCCCGCTGTGACCAGATCCAGACCCATGAATTCCTCCACAATACGCAGGCATCCTAACTGTACTTCCGTGACGCAGTCATCCAAAGCCGGGCTGCTGCGTTTGATAGGCTTGAGTAATAACGCATTTGGAGAACGGTGATGAAAATGGCTCGAGGCTTCAAAGTCGGCATGGCCATGCTGGCGCTGGCGTCCGTGACACTGGCCGGTTGCGTCGTAACCCCGGCGCCGCGCTATTACGGCGATGAGACCGTCATGGTCGCGCCGCCCGAAGCGCAGGTTGAAGTCGTGGGCGTTGCACCCGTGCCGGGCTATGTATGGTTTGGCGGCTACTGGAACTGGGCCGGTGGCCGGCACGTCTGGGTTGGCGGTCACTGGGGGCCGGGCCGTCCGGGGTATCATTGGGTGCCGCACCGCTGGATGGCCTATCACGGTGGCTATCGCCTGGCCCGCGGACACTGGGAGCGCTAGCATTCAGCCGAAAGCCGAGCTCTATGAGCAGCTGCGAGGAAGCCTGCGACCGCTGATTCGTGGTCAGACCGATTTCCTGGCCAACATTTCCAACTTTGCGGCGTTGTTGTTCAACTCGTTGCCGAGCTTGAATTGGGCCGGCTTCTACCTGCTGCGTGGAACGGACCTGGTGCTCGGACCGTTCCAGGGCAAGCCCGCCTGTTCCTGCATCGCCGTGGGTGACGGTGTCTGCGGAACCGCAGCGCTGCAACGTGCGGCGGTGGTGGTGCCGGACGTGCACGCGTTCCCGGGTCATATCGTCTGCGACGAAGCCTCGCAGTCGGAAATGGTGCTGCCGGTATTCAAGGACGGCCGGCTGGTCGGCGTGTTCGATCTCGACAGTCCGGTTCCCGGGCGGTTTGATGAAACCGATCGCGATTGCATTCAGCAATTGCTGCAGTCGCTGATGGAAGGCACCACCGTACCGGAATTTCGCCTGTCGCCGCCGGCCTGACTCAACCCTGAGTCATGGCGCGCTGCTATGGCGCGCGCTACATGGGCCGGCCGCAGCGGGCCAGCACGCCCCTGAGGTCACGCAGCGCCGGGAATACTTCGTTGTTCCAGTCCGCGCCCTGCGCATCGTAGGCTCTCTGCTCGTATTCCACGATCTCCTTGTCTTCGCGAAAAATATTCTCGGTGAACCAGACTACGAACGGCCACACCGCGTGGATCAGGCCAGGCACCGGTGGCTTCTTCACCGACAGGAAGCCATAGGTGCGGTTGGTACGCTGCTCGCTATCGAGCGGCGTATAGCCCAGCCAGACATCCAGCACCGGGGCATCGCTTTGTTGAATGTTACGTCCCACCCAGACTTTCAGGTTCTGGCTGGGATAATCGGTACGAATGCGCATGTGGTCGGAGAAGTCTTTCTTGGCCTCACCGCGCTTGCGCACCAGGTCGACGATCACCTGCTCTCCCATCGATTGCCTGCCCTCGGTGCGGCTGAAACTGTATTCCACCTGGGCCCAGTTCTCGCCATGCTGCCGTCCGAGGCACTTGGCCCTGATCGAGCCCATTTGCTTGCGGTGCATGAACTGGTGGTTCATGTCGAATAGATTTTCGTGCATGAAAGTGTAGTGGCAGGCCACCTCGCGGTTGAGCCGCCGGGTCTTATAGTCCTTGCGCTGCGATGAGCCGAGTGTCGTGGGCACTCGCAGTTCGGCAAGCGCCGGATCGCCTGGAAACACGAAGATCAGGCCGTCGATCTCGCGCAGGGGGTAGCTCTTCACGCCGTTGGGCAGGCGATCCTTGCCCAGATAGGGCACGTCGACGCATTTGCCGCCGCGATCATAAGTCCACCCGTGATAGTGGCACTTGAGCTCCTCGCCGGTCACGACACCGAGGTGCAAGGGCACCTGGCGGTGGGCGCAGCGATCCTCGAGCGCGAAGGCCTGGCCACTCTTGCCCCGATAAAGCACGATGGGCAGGCCGGCGAAGCGGCGGCCAAGCGTATGGCCCTGTTTCAACTCATCCGACCACGCCAATGGATACCAGTAGTCCGGGTGCGCACCCACGCGACGCAGATCGAACGCGTTGGGCGAATTCGCCGGATGCATGTTGATGAGGTTCGATCCGTCTTCCGGCATCGGCTGCTCCAAACGATGAGGCCAGGGGGCGAGACTAGCGCGTCGACACTCCCCACGGTCAAGCCATGTCGGCGCTATCCGACTCTAAATCACCGCCGCTTCAGGCACACTCTCAAGGCTGAGGGGCCCAAAAGCACGCCCACGCGCCAGTAATTCATTGAACAATAAGTAATTTCGTCCATGACGCCCATTACGCACGTGTTGCGCCCAAGCCGCCCGGCCCGCTTCGGTCCGGTGCTGCCGATGACGACACTGATCGGGTTCTGGATCGCCATGGCGGCGGTAATCGTGATGGCGGCGCTCTCCTATGGCGCCCTGCAGGGCAGCCTCAGCAATGCCCGAGGGGTCACCCACACCCTGCAATTGGTGGAGCAGTTGCAAGGCCTGCTGTCCACCATGAAGGATGCGGAGACCGGCCAACGTGGTTTCCTGCTCACCGGTGATGAGGACTACCTGGCCCCTTACACCAATGCCAGGGCGGCACTGGCCGGCGAGATCGATAGCACCCGCGGCTTGCTGCTCGGCAATTCCGCGCAGCTGCTGCACCTTCAGGTGCTCGAGCAATTGTGCGCCGACAAGATGGCGGAGCTTGCACAAACCATCGCCCTGCGCCGCAAAGGCGACGCCGCCGGGGCGCTCGCGGATGTGCGTACCGATCGCGGCAAGGACCTCATGGATCACATCCGCGCCGTGAGCGCCGAGATGCTGACCGAGGAGCGCCAAACCCTGGCCAGCCGTCAGGCCACCTGGCTCAGTTCCGCGCGCACCTCCTCATTCGTCACCCTGGGCGGGGCCGCTGCTGCTGCTGGTATTCGTGGTCGCCGCGGCGCTGCGCACCTCGCGCGATTATCGCGAGCGCCAGATCCAGGGCTGGATTCGCATCGGCCAGATGGGATTGAGCGAAAAGATCCAGGGCGAACAGCGCCTGGAGAAACTCACTGACGCTGTGCTCGGCTTTCTGGCCGAGTATCTGGAGGCGCAAACCGGCGCGGTGTTCCTGGCCGAGCCGGACGGTCGCTTCCGGCGCCGCGCCGGCTACGCCGTGGCCGATGGCAGCGAGCAGCCACTGCTACGCCCGGGCGATGGTCTGGTCGGGCAAGCGGCCAAGGAGAACCGGGCGCTGCACATCCAGGAGGTGCCCGAGGGCTACTTGCCCGTGCGCTCCAGCCTCGGGCGCGGCACGCCCATTGAATTGCTGGTGGCGCCGGCCAGTGTCGACGGCGTGGTGCAGGGCGTGATCGAATTGGGATTCTTCCGTCACCTGGAGGCTGCCGATCACGAGTTGATGACGCGTGTTTCCGAAGCGCTGGGCGTAGCGGTACGTTCGTCCAGGGACCGCACGCGGCTCGAGGAGCTGCTCGAGCAGACGCAGCGGCAGGGTGAAGAGCTGCAAACCCAGCAGGAGGAGCTGCGGGTGAGCAACGAGGAGCTCGAAGTCCAGGCGCAACTCCCTGCAAGCGAATCGCAACAGCAGCTGCAGAATCAGCAGGCCGAACTCGAGCAGACCAATTCGCAGCTCGAGGAGCAACCGCAGATCCTGGAGCAGCAGAAGGATGAATTGCGCGCGTGCCCAGAACATCCTGGTCGAAAAGGCCACCGAGCTGGAGCGGACCAACCAGTACAAGAGCGAATTTCTGGCCAACATGAGCCACGAGCTGCGCACACCGCTGAATTCCGCGCTGATACTGGCGAAGATCCTGTCCGACAACAAGGCCGGCAATCTCTCTGAGGAACAGGTGCGCTTCGCTCGCACCATCTCCTCAGCCGGCAATGATCTGCTGGCCATCATCAACGACGTGCTGGACCTGTCCAAGGTCGAGGCCGGCAAGGTCGAACTGACGGCGGAGTCGGTGATGCGTCGAAGCCGCGGTCGATCAGATGGGCCAAGACCTTTCAGCCTCTGGCGCAGCAAAAGGGCCTGCGCTTTCGCGTCACACTGCCCCGGCGTCACCGCGACGCATCGTCACCGATGCGCAGCGGCTCGGGCAGATCCTCAAGAATCTGCTTGCCAACGCCATGAAGTTCACCGAGCGCGGCGAGATTTCGACTGGTGGTATCTGCCGCGGACGCGAACCGCGTGACATTCGCGGTGTTCGATTCCGGCATCGGAATTTCCGAGCATCAGCAAGCCATCATCTTCGAGGCATTCCGTCAGGCCGATGGCAGCACCCATCGCAAGTACGGTGGCACCGGGCTGGGGCTGACCATTTCACGGCACCTGGCGCGTCTGTTGGGCGGTGAGATCGCCGTGCAAAGCCGCGCCGGCGAAGGCAGCGTATTCACGCTCACCTTGCCGGTGGAATATCGCGCGGCGCGCTGCCCGGGTGCCAGCGAACCGCCCGCCCCGGGGCCTGCCGTCAGGCGCAGGCCTTCGGCGGCTGCGGAGCCCGGCTCCCGCCGGCCCTGGAATTGCCGACGATCGCGAACAGCTCAGCGCCGATAGCCGCCTGGTTCTGATCATCGAGGATGATGTGGCCTTCGCCAGCATTCTTCGCGACCTCACGCATGAATTGGGCTTCCAGTGCGTGGTAACCCATTCCGCCGCGCAAGGCGCCGCTGCCACCGCGATCTACCGGCCGAAAGCCATACTGCTGGACGTCAATCTGCCGGACCATTCCGGACTGGGCGTGCTCGATCAGCTCAAACGAAATCCGCAAACGCGGCACATCCCGGTACATATCGTGTCCGTGGCGGATTACACCCACGAGGCGCTGGCCATGGGCGCGGTCGGCTACGCCCTGAAACCGGTGAAGCGCGAGCAGCTGGTGGAGGCGCTCAAGCGGCTCGAGCAGAAGTTTTCCCAGGACCTGCGCCACGTGCTGATCGTGGAAGATGACGAGCGCCAGCGCGAGAGCCTGTCGCAGCTGCTGGGCAACGGCAACGTGCTGCATCACCGCCGTCGGCCAACGCCGCGCAGGCCCTGGCTCAGTTGCAAGGTCGACGACCTTCGATTGCATGGTGCTGGACCTGAATCTGCCGGATCTGAGCGGCTATGATCTGCTGCAGCAGATGACTGAAACCGGACGAGCTGGCGTTTCCGCCAGTCATCGTCTACACCGGCCGCGCGCTGAAGCGCGAGGAGGAGCACGCGCTGCAGCGCTTCTCCAAGTCCATCATCATCAAGGATGCGCGCTCACCGGAGCGTCTGCTCGATGAAGTCACGCTGTTTCTTCATCAGGTGGAATCGAAGCTGCCGGTCGACCAGCAGCGCATGCTGCAGCAGGCGCGCGATCGCGACGCCACGCTCGAGGGCCGGCAGATTCTGATCGTCGAGGACGACGTACGAAATGTATTTGCGCTCACGAGCCTGCTCGAGCCCAAGGGCGCGCAGATTCAGCATTGCACGTAACGGTCGCGAGGCCCTCGCGGCGCTGGCGCTGGGCCTGAAGGACTCGGCGCCGGCGATCGACCTGGTGCTCATGGACATCATGATGCCCGAGATGGATGGCATTACCGCCATGCGCGAAATCCGCAAGCGGCCCGAATGGAAGCGGCTGCCCATCATCGCCCTGACCGCCAAGGCCATGAAGGACGATCAGGAGAAGTGCCTCGCCGCCGGCGCCAACGACTACATCGCCAAGCCCCTGGACGTGGAGAAACTGTTGTCGCTGGTGCGTGTCTGGATGCCCAAGCAGTGAGCGCGCTCGCCACGAGCGGCAAGACGGTCGATCTTGAACTGCAGTTGCTGATCGATGCGCTGTACCAGAAATTTCACTACGACTTCCGCGACTATGCGGCCGCGTCGCTGAAGCGGCGCCTGACCGTGGCCACCACGCGCTTCGGCTGCGAATCGCTGTCGCAACTGCAGCACAAGGTACTGCACGAGCCCGGCACGTTTCCGGTGCTGCTGAACTATCTGACCGTACCCGTGAGCGAGATGTTCCGCGATCCGGCCTATTTTCGCGCACTGCGCGATACCGTCATGCCGTTGTTGCGGACCTATCCATCGTTGAAGATCTGGGTGGCAGGCTGCAGCACTGGTGAAGAGGTGTACTCGCTGGCGATCCTGCTGCGCGAAGAGCAGCTGCTGGAACGCTCGCTGATCTACGCCACCGACATCAATCCCCAGACCTTGCAGCAGGCTGCGGCCGGCGTGTACGGGATCGACAGGATAGCCGGCTTCACCGAGAGCCACCGCAAGTCCGGAGCGCGCTCGTCATTGTCCGACTACTACACAGCGGCCTACGGGCGCGCGGTATTCGACAAGTCCCTGAGGCAGCACATGGTATTCGCGGATCATAGTCTGGCTACCGACAGCGTGTTTGCCGAGGTGCAGCTGGTTTTGTGCCGCAACGTGCTGATCTATTTCAACCGCGAGCTTCAGGACCGGGCCATTGGTCTGTTCAAGGACGCCCTGTGCCGCCACGGATTCCTCGGCATCGGTTCCAAGGAGTCGATGCGCTTTTCTGCGCACTCACAAAACTTCCGTGAAATCGATCGGCCCAATCGAATATTCCAGAAGACTGAGCCGCCGTGAACACCGGCCCAGCGGGCATCTCGCGCATCGATGCCGTGGTCATCGGCGCCTCTGCTGGCGGCGTTGAGGGGTTGTCCATGCTGCTGCCGGCTTTGCCGGCGACGCTGCGCCCGGCGGTGTTCGTGGTACTGCATCTGCCGCGCGAACGCCCGAGTCTGCTGTCGCAGATCTACCAACCCAAGTGTCGCGCCGTGGTCAAGGAGGCGGAAGACAAGGAGCCGGTGGAGCCCGGGACGGTCTACTTCGCTCCGCCGGACTATCACCTGCTGCTCGAGCAGGGGCCGCATCTGGCGCTCTCGGTCGATGAGGCGGTGCACTTCTCGCGCCCATCGATCGACGTGCTGTTCGAATCCGCTGCCGATGTATATGGCGAGCGGCTGCTCGGCCTCATTCTGACCGGCGCCAGCGTTGACGGCGCCGCGGGACTGGAGGCCGTCAGACTGGCAGGCGGCATGACCGTGGTGCAGGAACCCGAGGGCGGCTACGAATCGCACATGGCCCTGTCGGCGCTCAAACGCGGTCCGGCTGATTTCGTGCTGCCGCTCGGCCGGATCGCCGAGCTCCTGAGCGCACTGCCTGCCGGCGCCGGGTGAAGCCGTGCGGCCTCGCATCAAGTGCCTGCTGGTCGATGATCTCGCGGAAAATCTGCTGGGTGCTGAGCGCGCGCAGCCGGCAGGTCCCGATCATTTTTGTGACCAATCCGAGCACAAAACGCACACCGTATTCAGCGTCAAGGTGCCGCGCTCGACCAGCCATCGGCGCCTTCCCGACGCCGCGCTGTCCTAACGATGTGTCCGACACGGCTGACACGCACGTAACGCACACGCCGCGCAACATAATTCGCGCAACATAATCCAAACTGCGCACGCAACTTTAGTGACGACCGGTACCGGACAGCGACCTGCGCGATATGATATGCCGGGTATGAGCGAGCGCCTGGCACAGCAATTTGAAGCCTTCGCGCACGGCGCCCTGAGCGCCGATGCGTTCGAGCAGGCGTTGCTGACACTTTGCAAAACAACGCCCGACAGCACCTGGAACGTGCTCGCGCTGCTCGATCAATATCACCGCCGCCGCAAGGTATCGGCACAGTTGTACCAGTCGCTGCGACACAGGATTCAGCGGCACGCCCTCGGTATTGAAGAATTACCCGACGACGGGCGGCCCATCCGCAGCCGTGCGCGCGAAAGCGCACTGCCCCCGGCTCCGGTGCTCCCGTTTCGCCACCTGTTGGCGCAGGCACCGGACCCAAACCCGGTCAACCCGCTGCAGCCCGACTACGCACAGGCGCCCAGGGCCTGGAGGCCCCGGCGCGGCAGAGCTCACGCCCTGGTATTGGCGGCCATGGTGTTCGGCGTCGGGGCATCGCCATCCGTTGTCACCGAGCTTCCGACCAAGGTCGACATTCAGAAGCAAGCCGCACCCGCAGCTGCGCCGCAGGCCGAGCGCGACCCGCAACTCGAAGCTATCTCGCTATCCAGCGATAAGTATGTCGTCTACCCCAACGGGAAAATGGCGGAAATTTCGGTCCAGCGCGGGGAACAGGCGGACGGCGCGGCAAGTTTTGTCTGGTGGACCGAAGGAGCGGGCGCCAAACCCGATGAGGATTTCGTTTCCGGACCACGCAGAGTGACGCAAATGCCCGATGGCGTCGGCTCGGTGAAATTGCTGGTGCCGATTCTGGCCAATCCCGAGCGGCGTCATATCGAGATGTTTTACGTCGTAATCGCTAAACCCGGCGGGGGCCCACATCTGGGTCCGGTGCGCCGCGCCGCCGTGTTTATCATGCCGCGAGCTTGAGCTCTGCCGGCTTGATCGACTCTAGTTTCCGCTCAACTGTTTCAGCAGTTGCAGCAACGCCGGACGGCCGTCCTTCCACAACCAGAATGGCTCATCGAGCGGATCCTGCGCCAGTCGCACAGTGAGCTCATGGCTGCTCGCGAGCAGCCGCAGCGTGTCGAGATCGACGGCGTAGGCGTAGGACACAATGTCCATATGCGCAGGAATAAATAATTCCTTGCGCTGCGACAGATCGACCGGCATGGCTCCCAGCGGCTGCAACTCGAGCGCGTGCTCATCGGCCTGCACCAGCAGGCGACCGGCATCTGCTGCGGCAGGCGCGGACTCGCCATAAGAAGGTATCGACCAGCGGTACAACAGCAACAGATCGGTGTACTTGCCTGCCGTGTCCTTTTCCAGTGCTACCAGGGTCGCATAGTCGTGTCCGGCGTCCCTGGCCACGCCGTGTACGCGCGCAAACAACATGGGTTCGGAGACTATGGTAAGTGTATCGGCCGTGTGCTCATTCAGTAGCGCGCGGGGTGCCGGCGGCGCACTGGCGCACGCGGCCAATGCCAGCAGCACTGGCGTTGCGGTCAGACCGGCAAGTAGGTATCGGCGGGACATAGGACTCGCACGAGCTTTGAACGCGCAGTCGCGGCGCGATTGAAATATACATGTGCCGAAGCCGGCGCGCACTGCTGGCGCCCTGCCCCGCCTATCCGGGGCCTGCGCGAAGCTATCTTCTTCGGTCTACCCAACTACGCTATCCTTGCGCGCAATCCTGCAGCTCGCAGTAGGTGGGTTTGTGCATACACGAATTGGCGTTCTGCTCCTGGCGGCTGCATTGATGTGCAGTGCCCTGGCACCGGCCGTGACACAGGCCAAAGACGCCAAAGACACCAGGGACGCCAAGGACACGCAAAAGTCCGAGCCCGCGAAGGATCAGGCCGACAACTCCTCCAAGGGCGACAACGCTAGCGCCAAGGACGACGACATCAAGTTGCCGCCATTTCCGGAGGATAAAACCATCCACCAAACGATGCAGCTGGGCGCTCGCGTCTTGAAGTACGACGTAACCGTCGGGTCGCTGCCGGTCATGGACGAAAAAGGCAAGACCATTGCCAGCGTCATGTTCACGGCCTACACCATGGCCGGTGCGGGACGCCCGGTAACCTTTGCGGTGAACGGCGGTCCGGGTGCCTCCTCGGTCTATTTGAACCTTGGGGCCATAGGACCCAAGCGCCTGCAGTTTGGGGCCGAAGGCAATAGCCCGTCGGACCCTCCGACCTTGATTGATAATGCCGGTACCTGGCTCGACTTTACCGATCTGGTGTTCATCGATCCGGTCGGAACAGGCTTCAGCTTCGCGCAGGTGAAAGAGGATGAAGCCAAGAAGCGTTTCTACAACCCCAAGGCCGATGTCGAGTATTTGTCACGCATCATCTTCGACTGGCTGGTAAAGAACGAGCGCCTGACAGCACGTAAATACCTGGTCGGAGAAAGTTACGGTGGCTTTCGTGTCCCGCGCATGACGCACTTCCTCCAGACTCGCCTGGGGGTGGCCATGAACGGCATGATTCTGGTCTCGCCCTACCTGGATCCGGGTGCCTCCGGCAACGGCGACCTGTCGCCATTGCCGTGGATGTTGACCTTACCGAGCATCGCCGCCTCGAACCTTGAGCGACAAGGCAAGCTTACCGATGCGGCCATGGCCGAGATCATCGCTTACACACGCACTGATTACGTCACTGACCTGCTCAAGGGTCGCTCCGATCCGCAGGCCCTCGACCGCATCGTCAAGCGGGTCTCGGAACTGTCCGGGCTCGATCCGCTGTTCGTGCGCCGCTCCGGCGGCCGGCTGGAAACGCAGGCGTATTTGCGTGAGGTGTTTCGCGCCGAAGGCAAGCTCGGCAGCCGCTACGACTCCAACGTCACCGGCTGGGATCCGTTTCCTTTTTCCCCCAATCAACGCACCAACGATCCGATCCTGGACAGTATCATCGCCCCCACCACCGAGGCCATGGTCGACTTCATCACTCATGTGGTCGGCTGGAAGTACACGGCGCGTTACAACGCTCTCAGCTATGAGGTAAACCGGTTGTGGCCCGGCAATGACGGCAGCGACGACGACCAGACGCTCGGGGGACGCGGCTCGGTGGACGAGCTGCGTCAGTCGGTGGCGGTTGATGCCAAGCTCAACGTGCTGATAGCGCACGGCTGGGACGATCTGTCCTGCCCGTTCATGGCCTCGGTGTTGATCGTCGATCAGATGCCCATCATGGGCGACCCGGCGCGTGTGCAAGTGAAGGAATATCCGGGCGGACACATGTTTTACAGCCGCGCAGACAGCCAGCTTGCCCTGCATGGCGATGCCGTGAAGCTCTATGCAACGCATTGAGCCCCCGCCATGACTGCAGCCATTTCCCCGAAGCAGAACGGCCTGCTTGCCGCGCTGCCCGAAAAGGTCTACCGGCGGCTGCTGCCGCACCTGGAAACAACCAAGTTGCGAGCCGGCGAGGCATTGCTTGCCCCGGACGGACACATGAAATTTGCTTATTTTCCCACCAGCAGCATCGTCGCACTGCTGTACGACGACCAGGCGGACGACGTAGCGGTCAACGCATGGCCCGTGGGTCGCGAAGGCATGCTGGGGATCTCGCTGTTCCTGGGCGCCCCAAAATTTGTCACCCGGGCGGATGTGCAGATCGGCGGTAGCGCTTTTCGGCTTCCGGCCGCCGCGCTGCTGGCCGAATTCCGGCAAGCGGGCGCGCTGCATCAGCTGCTGCTGCGCTATGTATTTGCCCTGATCACGCAGGCTTCGCAGCTCGGGGTATGCGGCAACTACCACCCGATCGAGCAGCGGCTGTGCCGATTTCTTCTGGGCGCCTTCGACCGCATCGATGGCGATGAGATTGGCTTCACGCAGCAGCGCATCGCCGGCTTGCTGGGCGTGCGGCGCGTGTCGGTAACCCAAGCGGCAATGCGGCTGCAGTCCGACGAACTGATCGAATACGTACGGGGCCGTGTCAGACTGCTCAATCGCAAGCTGCTCGAACAGCGTTCCTGCGTTTGCGCCGCGATCATAAGGCGGGCGTTCGCGGCAGTGCTGGAGTAGCGGCTGAAGAGCCCAATAGAATTGTAACGACGCAGATTACGCCTGCGCGAAAGTAGCCTGGGGGCACATTGATGAGCGATTCACTGCCACGCCGAGCCTCGGCGGCGATGCCCTTTATGCTTTTATTTTGCGCGCCCCACCTCGCCTATGGCGCAACGGCAGGCGCTGGAGTTTCCATCGACAGCGGCGACACGGCGTGGTTGTTGACGGCCACGACGCTGGTGTTGTTCATGACCATACCCGGACTGGCGGCCTTCTATGCCGGCTTGGTTCGCAGCAAAAATGTCCTGTCGGTATTGATGCAATGTTTTGCGATAACTTGTGTCGTGTCCTTACTCTGGTTGCTCGGCGCCTATGGACTCATCTTCGGCGACGGCGGTCGCTGGCAGTCATTCATCGGCTCCTTCTCGAAGGTGATGTTCACGAGTGTCGGCCGCGGTGCCATCAGGGGCACGACACCTGAACTGGCGTTCTCGATGTTTCAGCTCACCTTTGCCATCATTACCCCGGCACTGGTAATCGGCGGCATCGCCGAACGCGCGCGATTTTCCGCTGTGCTGTTATTCAGCGCACTATGGTTTCTCTGCGTATACGTACCCGTATGCCACTGGGTCTGGGGCGGAGGCTGGTTGGCAAAACTCGGCGTGCTGGATTTTGCCGGTGGCCTGGTGGTGCACCTGAACGCCGGCATGGCGGCCCTGGTGGCCGCGCTGATGCTGGGCAGGCGCAGGGGATTTCCGCACGTGGCCATGCCGCCACACAGCATGCCGCTCACGGTGCTGGGCGCGGGAATGTTGTGGGTCGGCTGGTTTGGCTTCAACGCCGGCAGCGCGTTGGCGGCCAACGGCTCGGCAGCGATGGCGATGTGGACCACCCATCTGGGCGCCTCGAGCGGTGCCCTGGCATGGATGTTCATGGAATGGTGGCGCTACGGCAAGCCAAGTGTGCTCGGAGTCGTTACCGGCGTCGTCGCGGGTCTGGGAACGATCACTCCGGCATCAGGCTTCGTGGGTCCGATTGGTGCCGTGGCGATCGGCACCACTGCCGGCGTAGTGTGCTTCCTTGCAACCCAGATTTTGAAACGCCAATTGCATATCGATGATTCCCTGGACGTCTCGCCGGTACACGGCATTGGTGGTGTAGTCGGTACGGTACTGACAGGCGTGTTTGTCAGTAGTGAATTTGGTGGGGTCGGATTTGTCCCTGGCATGAGTATGTTGCACCAGGTCGGCGTGCAGCTTGTCGGTGTGGCGGCGACTGCAGCGTGGTGCGGCGGGTTGACCTATCTACTTCTAAGAGTGGTCGACGCCTGGATCGGCTTGCGTGTGGCAGATGATCAGGAAAATGAGGGCCTCGATCTGGCGTTGCATGGCGAACGTGGTTACAGCGAATAATATAAGAGGAGCGGACAATGAGTTTCGACAGAAAGTATGTGGTATCGGCGCTGCTTTACGCGGCCCTGGGTATCTGCCTGGGAATTTATATGGCGGCTTCGCACAACCACGGCGAGTTCGTGACCCATGCGCACATCCTGCTGGTGGGCTTTGTTCTATCTTTTGCCTACGGCATCATTCACAAACTGTGGTTGGCGCAACCGAGTCCCGGCGTCGCCAAAACCCAGTTCTTCGTGCACCAGGCGGCCGCCATCACTTTGACGGTGGGTCTTTTTCTCCTGTACGGGAACATGGTCCCGGAACAACAGCTCGGCCCGTTTCTTGGCATCGCCTCGGCGTTGGTGCTGCTGGGCATGTTGCTGATGCTGTACATGGTGCTCAGCGTGCGCGCTGTCCGGACTTGACTCTGGCGGTATGAAGAAATTCAAACACGAGGGGGAGCTGTTCAAGGCAGCGTTGCAGGCCGGGGTTCAATATGCGGAAGGCCGCAAGGCGGTCGAGTTCGAAGCGACTGACTCGGCCAGTGACAAGGCCCTGTACGTCTATCGCCTGCTGGTACACGACAAGCTCATAGCGCCGATGCCGGAAGCCCAGGTCTGCGAAAAATCCATACGGCACCGGCTCGCGACCTGGCATGCGCATCAATTGCCGGCAGGACATCGACTGCTGGAATAGCAGCGGCCGTCAACCCCTCATAACCCCGCTGCACCAAAGCTTTGGCTGAGCTTCAGCCATCATTTGCCCAGGCTTCATGCACCCCCCGGCCGATCTCTCTAACTTGTGAATCGTGCTTAGTCACCTGCATTCACCAATTTAGACAAGGAGATAGCCGTGAACCGCGCGATCAAATTCCGGTCCCGAATGATGGCTTCCATGCTCGCCGCCAGCGTCCTGGTGCTCGCCGGCGCCGCGAACGTTGCCGCGGCCCAGGCCTCGCGGCCGGGAGAGTACCTGACAGAAAAGGTCGCCTACGCTGATCTGAATCTGGAGACGGCGGCCGGCGCCAAGGCGCTGTATGCCAGGCTTCACCACGCGGCGAAGAGTGTCTGCGCCCCCGCTCAGGTAGCGCCCAGCGACCTGGGTCGCTACCAGATCTGGCAGAACTGCGTCGACACGGCCCTGGCCTCGGCGGTCCGGAAGATCAACAACCCACTACTCACGGCACTTCACAATCAGAGAGTCAGTGTCGCCCGCGCAGGCTGATGAAAACGACCCGCCGTTGCGCCAGCGCGCAATGGCGGGTTGACCGGCAGTGATACACGCAACTTCCTGATATTAATTAGATTTAAGACTATCGGGAAGCTTGGGTGCCGGTGCGCCGGCGGGAAAATCGGTGGGCCCCTGGAAGCTCAGTGTAAGCTTTCATTCTTGGGTGTCAGCCGCTATCCCTATGAATTATCGCCTTGGCGATCTCAACATTGACCTTGGGCGTCAGCTAGTCAGCCGCGGCACACTTGCCGTCCCGCTTCCCAAATTGTCCTACGATCTGTTGCTGGCTTTGGTGCGAGCCGCGCCGAATGTGCTATCGCTGGACGAACTGATGGGTCTGGTCTGGCCCGGGATCATCGTCAGTCCCGAAACCGTCAGTCAGCGCGTCAAAATGCTGCGCGATGCACTGGGCGATGATGCGCGCGTGCCGCGTTATATCGGCAGTCTGCGCGGCCGCGGATACCAATTGCTGGCCGCGGTCGAGGAAATTGCCGGCCCGGCCGCCGCCCCGGCTCCCGCAGTGCCAGCGAAATCGGTGGCGGTGCTGCCGTTTCTCGACATGAGTGAGAACGGGGACCAGGAGTATTTCGCCGACGGCCTGGCGGAAGAGCTGATCAACCTGCTGGGCAAGATTCCGGGCATGCGTGTGCCAGCGCGGACGTCGTCATTTTATTTCAAGGGCAAGTCAGAGGACATTCCGACGATCGCCAGGAAGCTCATGGTCGCGCACGTACTCGAGGGTAGTGTCCGCAAATCGGGGGATCGATTGCGGGTGACGGCGCAACTCGTGCACGCAGACAATGGCTATCACCTCTGGTCCGAGACCTATGACCGGCGTCTCGACGATGTCTTCAAGGTTCAGGACGACATCGCCGGCTCGGTGGTCAAGGCGCTGAAGGTGAAACTGCTCGATGCCGAGATTCCGCACCATGTGCCGACCGCAAACAGTGAGGCCTACACGCTGTATCTTCAGGCCGAGTCGCTCATCAAGCGCGGAACCTCCCCGGATTCCCTGCACGCATACGATTTCCTGGATCGGGCGGTGCACCTGGATCCAGAATTTGCGCTGGCCTGGTCAGCCCTGGCCGAGCTGTATACCGATGACAGTGTTGCGTGGGGCTCGGTGTTTCCGCTCGAGGACGGCGTTGCACGCAACGCCGACCTGGCCACCAGTAGTCTTTTGGTTGGAACCAACCAGATGGCCGTCCGGGCTAAAGCGGCGGCCGCGCGGGCGCTGGCGCTTGACCCCGAGGCGGCCGAAATTCACAGGGTGATGGCTGTCGTTCATTTCTTTGCCGACTTTAACTGGGACGCAGCCAATATTGAGCTCAACAGGGCCCGGACGCTCGATCCTGGCAATGCCCTTATCTCCAAGCAATCTTCGCTATTGGCCATAACCATGGGCCGTCTCACCGAGGCGCTCGAGTTTGCCAAAATCGCCATCTCGCTGGATCCTCTCGGAACCGCGTACTCGCCCATGGGAAGGGCTTACTTCACGCTTGGTGAGCTCGATGAGGCGGCGGCGGCCTTCCGTCGCCTGATCGAACTGCATCCCACCAAGGCCGGCTATCACTTCGTGTACGGATTGGTTCTGCTCGCCCAGCACCAGCCGCAGGCCGCGCTGGAGCAGATGCAGCGGGATGAGCCCTGGTACCGGCAAACGGGCGTTGCCCTGGCACTGGATGCCTTGGGACGTCGCGCGGATGCGGACGAAGCGCGCGCGCTTGCCGAACAAAACTGGGGAAACGGCATGGCGTACCAGATCAGCTATTTATATGCCGCGAGGGGCGAGGTCGACCAGGCCATCGCCTGGCTTGAGCGAGCGTACCGGCAACGCGATGCCGGGCTATCTCTAATCGTGAGTGACCCGATGCTGAAGAGCTTGGCACATATCCCTTCGTTCAAGGCGCTGCTGCGTCGGCTCAAGTTGCCTGACACGGGTGACTGAGAGCACCAACTATGCGTCCAACGAGGCCAGAAAACGTGTACAGGTAGTACCAGTGACCGCCTACAGCAGCAAGGTACACGCCTTCGGTAACGCCATGCGGCCAGCCATCGCCGCGGTGGCGATGTTGCTCATTGGCGGCTGCGCGGTGGGTCCCGACTTCAAGAAACCTGCGGCGCCAGATGCCGGTGACCTTACCGGCAGCGCGCTCTCGAGCACCGCCGCATCCGAGGTCCCGGGCGGGGCAGCCCAGCGCTTTGTCAAAGGAGGCGACATATCGGCGGACTGGTGGACTTTGTTTCATTCCACCGCGCTCAATGATCTGATCGACCAGTCACTTACGAATAATCCCGACCTCAAGGCGGCGCAGGCGGCATTGTCGGTGGCCAGAGAGAATGTCCTGGCTAAGCGGGGCGTCTACTACCCCAGCGTCACCGGAAATTTCTCGGCCAGCCGCCAGAGGCAATCCGGGGAAATCGCCCCTACGCCCAACTCAAACACCTTTTTGTACGATCTCTTCACTCCTGAGGTCAGCGTCTCCTACGTGCCCGATGTCTTCGGTCTGAACCGCAGAACTACCGAATCGGTTCAGGCGCAGGAACAGGAGGTACTGTTCCAAATGCTCGCGACCTATACCACTTTGACCGCCAATGTGGTGGTCACGGCGATTCAACAGGGCTCGCTGGAGAGGCAGATTGACGCGACCCATCAACTCATCGACATCAACTCCAACATGCTGCAGATCCTGCAATACCAGTTTGCCAAGGGTTATGTCAGTCAGCTTGAGCTCGCCGCACAGCAATCGCAACTCGCGCAAGTCACCGCAACGCTGCCGCCGCTTCTGAAGCAATCGGCTCAGCTGCACGATCTGCTGTCGGCTCTTGCCGGCCGGTTTCCGAATCAGGCGAGCGCCGGGAGCTTCGACCTCGCGAGTCTGCAATTGCCGGAGGATCTGCCGGTGAGCCTTCCTTCGCAATTGGTGGCGCAACGTCCTGACGTACTGCAGGCCGAGGCAAACCTGCACGATGCCAGCGCCAAGATTGGCATCGCCGTGGCGAACCGGCTGCCGAACATCGTACTGAGCGCCGACGCCGGCAGCACCGCTCTGGCCATCGATCAATTGTTCACCACCGGCACCGGTTTTTGGGGAGTGGGCGCGGCCGCGAGCGCACCGCTGTTCCAGGGCGGGACATTGCTGCACCAGGAACGCGCTGCGAAGGCAGCCTATGTGCAGGCGTCCGAACAGTATCGCAGCACGGTTCTCGCCGCCTTTCAGAATGTGGCTGACACCTTGACTGCGCTCGAACAGGACGCCGAAGCATTGAAGGCGGATGCGACAGCGGTCGACGCGGCCAAAGTAACCCTGGATTTGGCGCAACGGCAATGGCAGGACGGCTACAGCGGCTATTACGCGCTGCTAAGCGCTGAACAAGTCTATCAGCAGGCCCGGATCAACCTGGTCCAGGCCCAGGCCAGTCGTTTTGCCGACACGGCGGCCTTGTTTCAGGCGCTTGGCGGCGGCTGGTGGCATCGCGCAGACTTTGCCGGTGACAGACATGAATAGTGAATCAATGGCCGCGGCCATCCTGGCAATGGCGATGATCACGTCGCTCACCAGTTGCTCCAGAAGCACCGACAATGACTCACAGACCTCAACGGTTACGGCCAACAACGTAACCCTGTCGCCAGCCCAGCGGCAGAATATCCACTATTACAGCGTCGAGCCGTCGCAATATCACAAGACGATCGAGACGACCGGCACGGTCGATTTCGACAGCGACCAGGCCACCAGCGTATTGGCACCCCTCTCCGGTCCGGTGTCCCGACTGCTCGTTTCCCTCGGCGCCCAGGTCACGCAAGGCGAGCCGTTGGCGGTGGTGGATTCACCCGACTTTGCCGCGGCCATCAGCGCCTATCGCAAGGCCATTGCCACCGCCCGGACCGATCGCCGGCTTGCCGACCTGGACAAGGATCTTAGCGAGCATCACGGCGTCGCTCAGCGCGAAGCGCAGCAGGCGGAAACCGACGCCAGCAACGCCGAAGCCGACCGCGAGGCGGCCCTGCAAGCACTGGTCTCGCTCCAGGTGCCGCCCCAATCCATCCACGATATTCAGGAAGGCCGGCCGACTCCCCATCTCGAGGGAATGATTCGCTCGCCTATCGCCGGCACCGTGGTGGAAAAACTGATTACTCCTGGAGAACTTCTACAGGCGGGCACGACGCCGTGCTTTACCGTGGCAAACCTGTCGCGCGTCTGGGTCATGGCGCAGATATTTGGTTCGGATCTGGCGTCAATAAGTGCCGGCGATGCCGCTGAAGTGGAAACAGGCATCGAGTCGATTCACCTTTCCGGAGCGGTGGACAACATCTCGGCGCTGGTAAATCCCGACACCCGATCGGTAGCGGTGCGTGTGGTGGTCAAGAATCCGGGAGACTCTCTGAAGAAGGGCATGTATGTGCGCGTGCTGATCCGGGCTAAGCAGGAGAGCAGCGGGCTGCTGGTACCGGTTTCGGCGATCTTGCGGGACGATGAAAACCTGCCATTTGTCTATGTCGTCGAAGCCGATGGCAGCTTCGAGCGGCAGCATGTAACCCTGGGTTACCGCGCCGCAGATCAATACGATATTGCCGCTGGTCTACATGCCGGCGACAAAATTGTGATTGAAGGGGGAATCTTTGTTCAATTCATGCAAAATCAATGAGCGATCCCCTGCTCCCTACCGACCCTGCGCCGCGCTCCGGTTCGCTCATGAACCGGATCGTTGTCTCCTCATTGCGGCAGCGCTTCCTCATCGTGCTCATGACGCTGCTGCTGCTTGCCGCGGGGTTGCGTTCGCTCGAGCGCCTGCCGATGGATGCTTACCCCGATCTTTCGCCGCCCTTGGTCGAGATCATCACCCAGTGGCCGGGACACGCCGCCGAAGAGGTTGAACGGCTGATCACCGTGCCGGTGGAACTCGGGATGAACGGCATCCCGCAGACAACCACCAAGCGCTCGATCTCACTCTATGGACTCTCAGACGTCATCCTCACTTTTCGCGATGGCACCGACAACTACTTCGCCCGTCAGGAGGTGTTCAACCGGTTAGGGGCGCTGAGCTTGCCGAGCGGAGTAAGTCCCGCGGTGGCGCCGCTATCCGCGCCCTCGGGGCTGATCTATCGCTACGTGCTGCAAAGCCCGGACCGGTCACCGATGGAACTCAAGACCTTCGAGGACTGGACTGTCGAACCCCAGTACAAGTCGGTTCCCGGTGTGGCAGATGATTCGGGATTCGGCGGCGGGACCATGCAATACCAGGTGCTGCTCGATCCGGCCAGGATTGCTTCGGTGGGTTTGTCAGTGCAGCAGGTAGAGAGCGCTTTGGCGGCCAACAATGCCAATGCCGGCGGCGGCTTCTATTCACAGGGCGGGCAGTTCTACTACGTACGCGGCATGGGACGCCTGGACACTTTGCAGGACATCGGCAATGTGGTGCTGGCCGTGCACAGCGGCACTCCGGTGCTGCTCAAGGACGTGGGCCGCGTGCAAATCGGAACTGCCCCGCGACTGGGCGAGTTCGGCTACGAGAGGCAGGACGATGCCGTCGAGGGCGTGATCTTGATGCTCAAGGGTGAAAAGACCCAGGATGTCCTGCGTCGGGTTGAAGCGAAAACCCAGGAACTCAACAATGAAATCCTGCCCAAGGACGTCAAGGTTCATCCGTTCTACGATCTGAGCGATTTAATCGCCTTGACCACTCAGACGGTGGAACGAAACCTGCTGCGCGGCATGGTGCTGGTGTTGGTGGTCCTGCTTTTCTTTCTGTACGACTTTCGTGCGGGACTAATTGTCGCCGCCACCATACCGCTGGCGCTGCTGTTCGCATTTATTTGCCTCGATCTTCAAGGTGCCTCGGCCAATCTGCTGTCAATCGGCGCGGTGGATTTCGGCATTTTGGTGGATGGCGCCATATTCATGGTGGAAAATATTTTCCGCCAGATCGCCGCGCGGAGCGGACGCGCGCTCGACGTCAAGGAAATCGTCAAAGCGGCGGCTGCGGAAGTAGACCGTCCGCTGTTCTACGCCGTGGCAGTGATCGTGGCCAGCTTTCTGCCGATCTACGTCCTGGCCGGACCGTCCGGGACGCTGTTCAAGCCCATGGCCGACACCATGATATTCGCGCTGATCGGCTCCTTGATTGTCACGCTGACGTTGCTGCCCGTGCTGTGCTCGTGGTTCATGCGCCGGGAGGTGCGTGAACGGCGCAACGCCGCCTTCGAAGCCATCAAATCGGTCTACACCAGGGGGCTCGACTTCAGTCTCACCCATCCGTGGGCAACGACCGGCGCCTCGGCCATTTTGCTGGCGGGTTCGCTGCTGCTGATGCCCTTCATCGGCGCCGAGTTCATGCCGCAATTGGATGAAGGCGCATTGTGGGTGCGCGCCACGATGCCCTACACCATCTCATTCGACGAATCAGCAAAGATCGCACCCAAGGTGCGGGAGATTCTGCACACCTTTCCCGAAGTCACCACGGTGGCCTCGGAGCTGGGCCGCCCCGACGACGGCACGGATTCGACCGGTTTCTTCAATGTCGAGTTTTACGTCGGCCTCAAACCCTACTCACAATGGACCGGCCCTCATCGCGACAAAGCCGCACTGATCGAGGCCATAGACCAGAAGCTTCAGGCCTTTCCTGGAATCACTTTCAACTATACCCAGCCCGCAGAGGATGCGGTCGATGAGGCGGAAACTGGTTTGAAAAGCGCCCTGGCCGTCAAAGTATTTGGCTCCGATCTGGACACGCTGCAACAGAAGGGTAAAGCCATCAAACAGGTATTGCAGCGCATCCGGGGAATCCGCGATGTGACCCTGGTGCAGGAGCTCGGGCAGCCCAGCCTGACCATCAACATCGACCGCGCCCGCATTGCTCGCTTCGGTTTGAACGTCGCCGATATAAATGGCTTGATCCAGACGGCCATCGGCGGGGATGTAGCCACCCAGGTGGTGCAGGGAGAAAAACAGTTTGACCTGATCGTGCGCCTCGATCGCCAATTCCGGGACAATCCTGAGGAAATCGCCAATATTCTGGTGGCCACGCCCGCCGGACAACAGGTTCCGCTGAAGGAGTTCGCGGACATCCAGGTGACCAGCGGCGCGTCGTTTATCTATCGCCAGGACAATTCCCGCTACATCGGCGTGCAGTTCTCGGTGCAAGGACGCGATCTGGCTGGCGCCGTGGGCGATGCCATCCGGCAGGTAAATGCAAAAGTGGTGTTGCCTCGCGGCTACCGTTTGGATTGGGGCGGTGAATACACGGAATACACCGCTTCGCGCCAGCAGATGAACGTCATTCTGCCGTTGACTCTATTCCTGATTTTTCTGCTGCTGTTCGCACTCTACAGCAACGTGAAATTCCCATTCATCACCGTGCTTGGCGTGCTGCTGTCGGCGCCAGTGGGCGCTATCGCCGCCCTGTGGGCCACCGGTACGCCGTTTTCAGTTTCGTCCGGCATCGGCTTCCTCGCCTTGTTTGGCGTCTCGGTGTTGACGGCCGTGGTCTATATCTCCTACGTCAATGAACTTCGCCTTAGCGGCACGCCCCTCAACGAGGCCATTCGTCAAGGCGCGATATTGCGGCTACGCCCCATCATGATGACCGCGCTGGTGGCGGCCCTGGGACTGCTGCCGGCTGCACTGGCCACGGGCGTTGGCACGGACTCGCAACGACCGTTTGCCCTGGTTATTGTCAGCGGCATGCTGTCGCGACTTTTGATAAGCATATTTCTAATGCCCGCGCTTTATATCCTCGTGGCGCGTCCTGGAGATCGTCTCGAAGTGTGATCGAAGGCTGCACGCAGTTCGGTATTCGCATCAAGCGATGAGACGATGCTCTTGAAATTGCAGAAAAAAAGCACACGCCGTTAATCCCGGCGGCAGCGACAACATCATCTACGCTGCCATCGGCACCACGCCCACCGGCATCACACCCTGATATCCGCAGCGTCTTTCTGAAAGCCATGCAAGCCGTGGCAAACGCTGCAACTGGAGGCCCGCAGGCAGCGCGACTTTCATGCATTCTCGAGACGCTGATTCATTCTATTTCCCGGTTCATATCAGTCACAGGATTGTGCGCATGGAATAGCAGCAGATGTGCTTACGATCGATTCGGCGGCGCTCAACTCGAGGAAATCCGGTCACCTCGGTCAATGGGTTTAGACTCAATCTGAGCTCACTGCTGCTGCCGCTCATCGTGGCGGCATGCGGTGGCGGGGGAAGCGGTGGCAGCGTCGGCAGTGGCAGCAGCGGAGTTACCCCTGCCGCAGTCGTGACAATCGCTCCCACTTCCGCAAGCGTCGTGATCGGAACCGGGAGCGTGAGCTTCTCGGCCACCGTTTCCAACGCGACCGACACTGGCGTTACCTGGCAGGTTAATGGTGCAACGGGTGGCAACACGACCGTGGGTACCATAGCGACCAGCGGAGTCTACTCGGCACCCGCGGCAATGCCGTCAATGGCGACGGTGACGGTCGCTGCAGTACTAAACGCCGATCCCACCAAGAGCGCGACGGCGATCGTGAACTTCACGCAACAGCCGGCCCCGAGCGTGCCAACGGGGCTCGCTGCATCGAATGTCGCTAGCACCAGCGTTGTAATCACTTGGGCGGCCGCCACCGATACTGGTGGGCCTGGCGTCGGCGGCTACTTCGTGTATCGAGACGGCGCCGAGGTAGCGACCGTGTCAATCGGTACCAGCTACACCGACTCCAGCCTCGCGCCCTCGACGAACTATGTCTACCAGGTTGCGGCCTTCGATACCGCGACCCCACCAATGGTCTCGGCACTCTCCGCCTCACTCGGAGCGACCACCGCCCCCGCCGCACCGGTGCTGACTGTGCCGAGTGGATTGACGGTATCGAATGTTGCGACCGGCAGCGTCTCGCTGACATGGAACGCTTCCAGCGACATCAATGGCACCGGCGTCGGCGGCTATTATGTCTATCGCAACGGCGTCCAAATCGCGACCGTGACGACTAACAACTACACCGACTCCCCGCTGAGCGCCTCGACGACCTACAGTTATCAGATCGCAGCATTCGACAAGGCTAGCCCTGCCAGCGTCTCGGCGCTCACTGCTGCAATTAGCGTCACAACCTTGGCCGATACACAGGCACCCACCGTGCCGACGGGACTGGCTAGCACCAGCATTGCGACCGGCAGCGTCTCGCTGAGCTGGAACGCCTCGACGGATCTCCCGAACCCGGGAAGTACCGGCGTCGGCGGCTACTATGTGTACCGAAACGGCACGCAGATAGCGACCGTCACGAGCACCAACTTCACCGACTCTCCGCTAACGGCGCTGACGAGCTATAGCTATCAGGTCGCAGCCTTCGACAAGGCAACCCCTGCCAACGTGTCGGCGCTCTCCAACGCCCTCAGCGTGAAGACCACCGCCGACACGCAGGCACCAACGGTGCCTAACGGCCTCGCCTCATCCAACCTGACGGGCACGAGCGTGAAGATCTCGTGGAATGCCTCGACGGATCTACCCAATCCGGGAGCTACCGGAGTCGCTGGATACTACGTCTACCGCAACGGCACCCAAATTGCCGCGGTCAGCAGCGGCGCGAGTTACGTTGACTCAGGTCTCACAGTGCTGACGAATTACAGCTATCGGGTCTCGGCCTTCGACAAGGCAGTCCCCGCCAACGTCTCCGCACTCTCCGCCGCACTCAGCCTGACGACATTGGGTCCGATCACGATCTCACCGCGTAACGCCGCCCTGACGCTGTCCCAATCCCAGCAATTCACCACCAACGCCCCGTCTGGAACCAGCCT
The DNA here is from genome assembly GCA_963735775.1 of uncultured Gammaproteobacteria bacterium. Taxonomy (GTDB): domain Bacteria; phylum Pseudomonadota; class Gammaproteobacteria; order Steroidobacterales; family Steroidobacteraceae; genus FEN-1191. Next base: position 527,958 of record CAVTMG010000003.1, read on the forward strand.
CACCTGGAGCGTCGACGGTGTGACGGGAGGAAGCAACAGTCTCGGTACCGTCAGCGGCGCCGGTCTCTACATCCCGCCCGCGAGCGCGGGCGCCCACACCGTCAGTGTTTCCAACTCCAGCTATACGGCAAGTGCAGCCGTGGCGGTCACGGACCTGCAAGGCGTCACGGTCTATCACAATGATCTGGCCCGAACGGGTCAGAATCTGCAGGAGTACGCGTTGACGCCGACGAGCGTGTCGAGCGGTAATTTCGGCAAGCGCTGGTCCTGCCCCCTCGACGGTGCGGCCTACGCGCAGCCCCTGTATGTCGCGAATCTCTCGATTGCAGGCGGCACGCACAACGTTCTGTTCGTCGCAACCATGCACGACTCGCTGTACGCCTTCGACGCCGACAACCCCAATTGCGTGACCTATTGGCAGGTCAGCTTCATCAATCCCGGCGCGGGCATCACGAGCACATCAAGCGCATCGGCAGGCTGCGATGACGTCCTCATTGAATACGGCATCACGGGCACGCCGACCATCGACCCGGTCGCCCAGACGATCTACCTGGTCACGAACACGACCGAGAACGGAAACGTAATTCAGCGCCTGCATGCACTGAACCTGCGGACCGGCGCGGACCGGACCAACTCACCGGTAGTGATTCAGGCAACTGTTCCCGGCAACGGTGACGGTGGCTCAACCGTGACCTTCAACCCTGCGAATCAAAACCAGCGGCTCGCGCTCACACTCACGGGCGGCGGCGTGTTGATCGGTTGGTCCTCGCACTGCGATGTCAACGCCTGGCACGGCTGGATGATTCGCTACGACGCGACCTCCCTTAGTAAGACTGCCGTGTTCAATGCGACGCCGAACGGAAGCTCGGGCGGTATTTGGATGTCTGGAGGTGGCCCGGCTCTGGATTCGAATGGCAGTTTGTTCTTTTCGACCGGTAACGGCACATTCGACAACACCAACAACGTACGGCCGCCGTTGGCCCCAAACAATGACTTCGGCGAGAGCTTCGTGAATCTGAATCCCTCGGCGCTCGCCGTACAGGACTTCTACACGCCCTCGCATAATGCTTCATGGTCCGAGGCGGATCTCGACCTTTCCTCAAGCGGCTTGACCGTGGTACCCGACGGCGTGGGTCCGGCCGCACATCCCAACGTATTGATCGGCTCGGACAAGCTGGGGCATCTGTGGATGATCGATCGAACGTCGATGTCCGGATATGTTGCCGGCGCCGACAACACCGTGCAATATCTTACGCTTCCGAACGACACGTACTGCTCCGCCCATGAGGGTCAGTGCGTCTACTCGACCCCCGCATACTGGTCCGGAACGGTGTACATAGCCTACATGGGCGGACCACTGTTGGCGCTGCAGCTTTCGAACGGGCTACTGCCGGCCACCGCGCAGCAAATCGCAATCGCCTCCTCTCAGAGCGCCGAGACCTACAATTATCCATCCCCGACACCGAGTATCTCGGCGTCGCCATCTGGCGGCGCGCTGGTCTGGACGCTCGACAACAACGCCAACGGCACCGACAATGGCAGTGCAGCGGCCGGTCCGGCAATCCTGCGCGCCTACGACGCGACCAACCTCAACAACACACTGTATTCAAGTGCCACGCGGTCGACGGACGCGGCGGGTAGCGCCGCGAAATTCACGCTGCCCGTGGTGGCGAATGGCCACGTCTACGTCGGCGGTGCCGGCAGCCTGACGGTATACGCTCTGGCCCCCTGAATTTGCCTGAGCGCGCGGCTCCGAGCACACCCGTCGGGAGCAATCGACCAGCCGACGGCGGATGAGCTAAGCTTCGCGTAACACATCCAATCCTGGCGTCGCCAATATTTTAGTGGGAAGCCCGCCATGAATCGTTGCCTGATGCTGCTTTGCCTCTTCTGTTCGCTGACGGCTTGTGTGCAAACCAGGCCTGCTACGCACAGTCCCGCTCCGGCAAGTCCTGCTGCCGCGCCGCCGGCATCGGTTTCGACGCCATGGCCGGTGCAGGACGGTAGCTTCGACATCGCAAACTTTCGCTTCCACGATGGCGAGACCCTGCCGAACCTGCACCTGCACTATCTGAGCCTTGGCACCGTGCATCGCGACAGCCAGGGGCACACGGATAACGCGATACTGCTGTTGCATGGGACCGGCGGTAGTGCGCACTCGCTGCTCGCTCCGCAGTTTTCCGACGTGCTCTTCGGCCCCGGGCAGCCCCTCGACATCAGCAAGTACTTTCTGATCTTTCCCGACGACATTGGCCACGGCCAGTCCAGCAAGCCCTCCGACGGCCTTCGCATGCACTTTCCCGCCTACGATTACGACGACATGGTTGCCAGCCAGCACGCTATGCTGGTTGACGGCCTGCACGTCGATCATTTGCGTCTGATCCTCGGCACCTCGATGGGCTGCATGCAGACCTTTGTCTGGGGAGAGACCTTCCCGGAGTTCGCCGATGCCCTGGCGCCTTTCGCGTGTCTGCCGGTTGAAATCGCCGGTCGCAATCGCATGATGCGCTACTCGGGGATTGAGGCCGTAAAACGCGATCCGGCATGGAAGAACGGCGATTACACGAGCGAGCCGGTTCAGGGATTGCGCACCGCCTGTGAACTGATCGTGATCATGGGCTCCAGCCCGTTGCAGATGCAAAAGAACTATCCCACCCGCGCGGCCGCCGAGCGCGGTATCGACGCCTACCTCGATCGCCTCGTGCCCCAGATGGACGCCAATGATCTCATCTACTTTTTCGATGCCAGCCGAAATTACAATCCCGCGCCCAGACTCTCCACCATCAGCGCACCGGTGCTATGGATCAACTCTGCTGATGACTTCATCAATCCACCGGAACTGGGCATCGCCCAGCAGATGGTTACGCAGATGCCCCAGGCCAAATTTATTCTGATTCCAATCTCTGACGCCACTCGCGGGCACGGCACTCATACCCAGGCCGCCGTCTGGAAGGACTACCTGGTCGATTTCCTCACGCAAACGGAAAAACACTAACTCAAAAACGCTGTTGCCCGCTCTCGCAGGCTGATCGCCGCTCGCCCTCACTCAACCCTCACGCCTGTCGCCTTCTGGAGCGAAGGGGCGCCATTTAGACTGCCTCGCATGGATAGATCTCCCGCGCTCCTTGTGGCGGCTGCGTTGGCTGGGCTCGCAGCGGCCTGCCCCCTGATGGCTGAGGAAGATCAGCTTGAGGAAGTGATCGTCACCGCGCAAAAGCGAGCGGAGTCGTCCCAGGATGTTCCCTTGACGATAACCAACGTCTCGGGCACTGAGCTCGCCACTGCCAATGTCCGGGACTTGTTTCAGCTCGCCGACTACGTCCCGGGCATGGTGTTCTCACGGGCGCCGGATGACGGCATGGCTCTGACTTTCCACGGCATCGGCACTCCTGCCAGGTCACAGGCCTTCGAGGGGTCGATCGGCTTCTTCATGGACGGGATTTTCCTGGCCAAGGCTCGACTGTATTCGAACCCTTTCTTCGATCTGGATCGAGCCGAGATGATCAAGGGCACCGACAGCACCCTGCTCGGCAAGAACACCAGCCTCGGCGCCATCAGCCTCGTCACCCGGCAGCCGGGCACCGACTACGCCGCCGATGTCAAAGTGGCGGGAGAGTTCGTGGACGGCGGACAAACCTACGACCTTGGCGTCGACCTGCCCTTTACACCCGTGTTCGCCGTGCGCGAGGCGGTGCACTACAACGATACCAATGGCTGGGTCAGGAATACGGCCACCGGCAGATCGGTGCCGATCGATGACGACTTTGCCTCACGCACCACGGCCGTGCTGAAGCCCTGGGACGATTTCACCGCCTCGGCTTCCTACCAGCGCAGCGACAACAAGCGGCTCGGCACCCCTTACCAGATCGTCGATCCCAATCTGAATCCGATCTACGGTGAAGGCGTGCTCAACGATCAGGAGGACGTATTCACGAATCGCACCAAGACAGGTGAGACCACCCACATCGATGACATCGACATCTACAACCTCAAGCTGGACTGGAACCTGGGCGGCTACTCCCTGGTTTCGCAGACGGCGCGCGTTGACTACAACCTAAATTATGATGACGACTTCGATTTCGCGCCCGTGCCGTGGACCGATTTCATACGCCTGGAAAACTACCAGCAGTTCACGCAGGAGCTGCGTCTCGCCTCGCCGGCGAACCAATCGCTGGAATACATTATCGGAGCGTTTCTGTTTCACAACGACTGGCATTCGGTCGAACATCAGCTCTGGGGCGTGCCTGATTGGCCACCCGGGACGCCGATCGCGGGACAGCTGTTCAACGGACCATTTACTAATGACTTCAAGCAAAAGACCGCTTCCGAGTCCGCTTTTGCCACCGCCACGTGGCATGTTGAGCAACAATGGCGTGTGAGCGCCGGCCTGCGCTATACCGACGAACGAAAAGACGTGCTGTTCGGGCGTAGCAACGCGGCGCCTATCACGATCTGGAATACCGTGGCAAATCCGCCATTCCCGCCAACGGCGCTGCCTTTTACGGATTCATTTCTCGACGGCAATGCCGATCTGCAGTATTCACTCACCAATGACGAGATGATGTACCTGTCCTACGGTCACGGCACCAAAACGGGCGGCTACGTCGAGACCAACACCAATGCCTATCCGGTGTTCGACGACCCGGCGGTCGACTCACGCATCAAGTCCGAAGTCGCACAAACTGTCGAAGCCGGCATCAAGTCCACAATTCTCAACCACAGCCTTCGCATCAACGCATCGATATTCAACACCGGCATCAGCAATTTCCAGAACACTCTTTTCACCGGAGCGGTTGCCGGTTTCATCACCGAAAACGAGCCGGCGCGCACGCGCGGAGCCGAGCTTGAGAGCGCATGGCAGGTGAATCGAACTCTGCGGCTCGCCGGAGCCATAACCTACGCCGACGCCACCGAGACCACGACCGCGCAGGACTTGGTACTGATTCCGAGCATCAGCTGCCACATCTGCCGCGCGACTCAAGCGCCCACCTGGAACGGCACTGCCGACGTGAATTATGAAACTCCAGTCACATCCTCGCTTAATGTCCTGGCGGGGGCACATTTTCGCTATCGAGGATCGATGTATAACCAGCCCGGAGATGCCTATCCATCCGCGCCCTACCGGCCCCTGGATTTATCGCTGGGTGTGGAAAGTGCGGACGGCAAATGGAGCCTGATCGGCCTGCTCAAGAACGCCAATAACAGCCTGAGCGAGGACTTTGCCAGCCCGTCGGTGGCCCCAAACTTTGCCGGCCTGGCTTCGCCAGCACCCTTGAGGATGGTGTGGTTGGCGGCAACACTGCATCTTAAGTGAAGCACTCGGGCACGGCTGCCACTGGTTCCAGGAGCTTGCGCCTGGAAGTCGCGCCCTGCAGTATCTTTTCCATGTCACAGCCCGGACCCACGATCACGCAGAATGCCGATGTTCGCTTCCTTGGGAAGCTGCTGGGAGATGTGATTCGAGAGCAGGGTGGCGATGCACTGTTTCAGCGCATTGAGGCCATTCGCGCGGCCTCGGTCGATCGCCACCGCGGGATCGCGAACCCACGGGGTCTTACAGCCGGATGGGAGACCTTATCGCTCGACGAGACGGTGGCCTTTGTTCGCAGCTTCATGCTGTTTTCGATGCTGGCGAATCTGGCTGAAGACAGACACACCACGGCCGCCGAAGACGGCGGTACGCTGGCCTCGGCACTGGACTTTCTCGGTTCGCAAGGCATAAGCAGCGAACAAGCCACGCAGATGTTGAACCGCGCTTTGGTGGTACCGGTACTGACCGCGCATCCCACCGAAGTCATGCGCAAGAGCATGCTCGACCACCGCAACCGCATCGCGGCGCTGCTGCAGCTGCGCGATGCTGGGCGCAGCGTATCGGCGGAGGGAGAGCCGATCGAACAGGCTATCGCCTGGCAGATTGCGCTGCTTTGGCAAACGCGGGCGCTGCGGCGCGAACGTCTCTATGTGGCCGATGAAGTCGACATGGCGCTGGCCTACCTCCGGGACATCTTCCTGCCGGTCGTACCGATGCTCTATACACGCTGGGAGCGCCTGCTCGGCCGGCGCCCGGCAAGCTTCCTGCGTCTGGGCAGCTGGATTGGCGGGGATCGCGACGGCAATCCCCATGTGGTCGCGGATTCGCTGCGCCTGGCGTTGAATCGAGCGTCACAGGCACTGCTGACGGATTATCTGGACCAGTTGAATTCCCTGGGCGCCGAGCTGTCGCTCTCCAATGAGCTCGCGGCGGTGTCCGAGGCCGTGACCGCGCTGGCCATCGGCAGCGGCGACCTCAAATCAGGTCGCAGCGATGAACCGTATCGGCGCGCGATCACCGGCATCTATGCGCGGCTGGCGGCCACCTACCAGAAGTTCACCGGCCGTGCGCCGCCCGCGGCCGGCATCGCTCAGCGGCGAGCCCTACGCCGACGCGCAAAGCCTGGCCGCGGATTTGATGACTCTGGCGCAATCTCTGCAGTCCCAAAGCAAGACCGGACTCAATCCAAGCGGCCGGCTGGCTCGACTGATCCGGGCCGTGGAGACTTTCGGCTTTCACCTGGCGACACTCGATCTGCGGCAGAACGCCGACGTGCATGCGCGCGTGGTCGCGGAACTGCTCAAGGTGGCCGGCGTCGCGCCGGATTATCAAGCCCTGGAAGAATCCGATCGCGTGGCGCTGCTGCGACGCGAGCTGGCGAGCGAGCGCCTGCTGGCGAGTCCGTTTTCAGCTACAGCGCCGAGACCATGTCGGAACTGTCCATCGTGCGTGCCGCGGCGGAAGCGCACCAGCGCTACGGAGCTGCCTGCATCACCACCTACATCGTCTCCAAATGTGACAGCGTCTCGGATTTGCTGGAGGTGCACATCCTGCTTAAGGAGGCGGGACTCTACCGCGGACCCGGCGCAGCGCACGCGGCGATCATGGCGGTGCCGTTATTCGAAACCATCGGCGATCTGGAGAACTCCGCGCAGATCATGACGGCGTGGCTGCAACTGCCAGAGGTGGCGGCAATCACCGCCGCCCACGGTTTCCAGGAAGTGATGGTGGGTTACTCGGATTCCAACAAGGACGGCGGTTACCTGACATCGGTTTGGAGTCTGTACCGGGCCAGCAGCTCGCTCGCCGGCGTTTTCGAGGATTTTGGCACCGCCATGCAGGTATTTCACGGCCGCGGAGGCGCGGTGGGACGCGGCGGCGGCTCCTCATTCGCCGCCATCCGCGCCCAACCTTACGGCACGGTGCAAGGCCGCATTCGCATCACCGAGCAGGGAGAAATCATCGCCGCCAAGTACGGCACTCCGGACAGCGCGGCCGCCAACCTGGAATCGATCACGTCCGCGACCTTGCTGGCATCGCTGGAGAACGCCTCGCTGTCCGCTGACAGCCGTCGACGTTTTGCAGCCGCGATGGACAGCTTGTCGACCTCGGCCTTGCGCGCCTACCGCTCGCTGGTCTACGAGACCGAGGGCTTTCCGACATTCTTCCGGCAAATGACGCCGCTGCTGGAAATCTCGCAGCTGAAAATCGGTTCACGTCCGGCATCGCGCACCAACTCGCAACGCATCGAGGACTTGCGTGCGATCCCCTGGGTGTTCAGCTGGGCGCAGGCCCGGGTCATGCTGCCGGGCTGGTATGGCGTGGGCCAGGCGCTGCGCTCCTTTGCGGACACGGGCTTGCTGCGCGAGATGCTCGAGGCGTGGCCGTTCTTTCGTGCCACGATGGACAACCTGGAGATGGTGCTATCGAAATCGGACATGGGTATCGCCGCCTGCTATGCCACCCTGGTAGAGGATCGAGCCCTCAGGGAAACCATATTTGGCCGCATTCGCGACACCTGGCTCGCCACCCAGGAAGGGCTGTTGACCATTACCGGGCAAACGCGCCTGCTTCAGTCGCACCCCGCCCTGGAAGCGTCCATCCGGCTGCGCCTGCCCTATGTCGAGCCGCTGAATCTCCTGCAGGTCGAATTGCTCAAACGCCATCGAGCCGGTGAGGAGGATCCGCGGGTACGGGAAGGAATCCAGCTATCCATCAATGCCATCGCTACCGCGCTGCGCAACAGCGGTTAATTCAGGAGAACCTATATGTCGTTGTCTGGAACATGTCTTTGCGGAGCCGTGCGCTACGAAGCCAGCGTCGACCCGGTCTTCAGTGGCCATTGCTATTGCGCCGACTGTCAAAAAGAGACCGGCGGCGGCCATGTAACCGTAGCGGCGGTGCCTGACGCCTCGGTTAAAGTTACCGGCGCCACCAGTACCTTTACCAAGCAAGGCGGGAGCGGACAGTCTACCGAACGCACCTTCTGCCCGAAGTGCGGCTCGACGCTCTTCTCACGTCCGCGAATCATGGCCGGCATGACCATGCTGCGCGCCGGCACGCTGGACAACGCCTCCGGGATCTCTCCCAGCATGAGTATCTACACCAGCCGCGCACTGGCCTGGGATCAGCCCTACGCGCATCTTCCAGGATTTCCCGAAATGCCTCCGCACCCTTGAGCGCGGCGGAGGTTCAAATGAAATGTCCGAAATGCGGCGTGGATCTGCAGCCAACGATACGGCACAAGCTTCAGGTCAATTACTGCCAATCCTGTAAAGGAATGTGGCTCGAGCACGATGAACTCGGGGAACTGGAGGATGAGGTATTCGACTTTGGTGATCGCTGGAAGGGAACTCTGGTTTTCAGTTCGGCCGCGACCACTCACCAGTGTCCGGAATGCAACGCTCTGCTGCAGAAGTTCAAATACAGGTTTTACGACCTGGACATGGAGTTCTGTCCGAACCAGCACGGCTACTGGCTGGATGAGGACGAGGACAGCAGAGTCTTGGAACTGATGAAACGAGAAGAAGCGGATCTGCAACGCAAGTTGCTGGCCGAGGATAAATGGGCCGCAACCTTGAAACACATGCGCTCCGGCTCTTTTTTCAGCCGACTGCGGGATCTTTTCCATAAATAGCCTGCAATAGAATCGACACGTCTGGTGCATGCTCCTAGAATCCAGCAACTGACCACGGTAGAGTCGGGAATTGGCGACGCTGCCTTTTCCTCAGCCTTCACCAATGGCGCCGAGGTCGAATTCACCGCGATGCTAGGGTCGCGAATCGTGACATTCGGACTGGTCGGACCGGACGCCTCGGCCGTGCCGCACGATCGTCTGAAAAGCCTGATGCAATCCGCACTCAAGCACTAGCGTTGTATTTTGGCGGAGAGGGTGAGATTCGAACTCACGAGCCCCGTGAAGGGCCTCCGGTTTTCAAGTCTGATGACCCGCACGTCAGCGATACGCACTCGCACGCAAACGCCAATATTCCCGATATGTCGAGCGAAGCCGAAACACTGCGATTTTCGGCCTTTCGGCATCGAGTGCAACTTGAGTGCAACTCGGCACAAATTGGATGACGCCAATGCTACTGTCAATTCTTCTCTTAAGATTAGAGTGCGCTACAGACACGCGCAGCGCCGAGCATGGATCCTCCGCGTCCAATGCACGCAAGGGTCCGCGCCAACCGCGCCGGTCACTGCTTAGGCGGTTGTGGACCTGAATCGGAGCCTCCCGGCCCCGGGCCGTTCATAGGCCGGCATGCGAGCGGCTTCCCTTTGGGTGCCCAGCAAGTCCCGGTCATCGTACCGTGGGGCGAGGTAAAGCTGCATTCCTGGCCGCTGCTGAGGGACTTGCAGGCCGCCAGCGCCTCAGGCGGAGGCGCGCGATGATGATGCTCGCCCTCGTCCGATTGCGCTGCAGTGGCACCCGCTGCGATCGCCAGCGCGGCAAAGAGGGCTGTTCGAATCGCGATGCTGCCCAATGAATTCATTGTGTCGCTCCTTTAGGATTTCGTCGCCATGGTCGAATCGGTACGTCTTAATGGCTTCATGCGCTGCTTGCGCGGCGCTTTAGCAAATGTTGGCGGAGAGGGTGAGATTCGAACTCACGAGCCCCGTGAAGGGCCTCCGGTTTTCAAGACCGGTGCAATCAACCGCTCTGCCACCTCTCCAGCCGCGCCCTGACATTATAAGCGCACGCCTTGCGGTCGCCGCGCAGTATGGTTCAATGAACCATGGGAGAGGTAGCGCATGGCTTGATGGGGCTGGCGGCGATTCTGGCGCTCGCCTGGGCCGTGAGCGAGGACCGGACGCGCATTCCGTTGCGCACGGTAATCGGTGGCATCGCCCTGCAAATCGCCCTCGCGGTATTGCTGCTGCGCTTTGCACCGGCGACGCGCGTGTTCCTGCTGCTCGACGATATGGTGAATGCGTTGCAGAAGGCCACGGATGCAGGCACCGGCTTCGTGTTTGGTTATCTCGCCGGCGCCCCGGCACCCTTTCAGATAACCAACCCGGGATCGATTTTCATCCTGGCATTTCGCGCCCTGCCCCTGGTGCTGGTGATCGGCGCACTGGCATCGCTGCTGTTTTACTGGGGGATCCTGCAACGCGTGGTACAGGGCTTCGCCTGGCTATTACGCCGCTCGATGGGCATAGGCGGCGCACTCGGACTGGGCGCGGCAGTCCACATTTTCGTGGGCATGATCGAAGCGCCGCTACTGGTTCGTCCGTATCTGGCATCGATGAGCCGCGGTGAACTATTCGCGCTCATGACCTGCGGCATGGCCGGCATCGCCGGCACCGTGATGGTCATCTACGCAACGATTCTGGGCCCGGTCATCCCCAATGCATTGGGGTTCATCCTGATCGCCTCGATAATCAGCACGCCGGCCGGGCTGGCGATCGCCGCAATCATGATCCCGTTCGATGTTGCCCATAGCGAGCCGGCGCAATTGGTCACGGACGATCCGGCCACGGGTGCCATGGACGCCATCGTGCGCGGCACCGCTGCCGGCGTGCAACTGCTGATCAACATCATTGCCATGCTGGTAGTCCTGGTCGCGCTGACCTCACTGGTCAACCTGGGTCTGGCGTTGCTGCCGGCATGGCACGGCGCGCCGGTCACGTTGCAGCGTCTGCTGGGATGGGTGTTCTCCCCGCTCATGTGGGTGATCGGTTTGCCCTGGCCGCAGGCGCTGGTAGCCGGGCAATTGATGGGAACCAAGACCGTATTGAATGAACTCGTGGCCTATACCAACCTGGCGCAATTGCCGCCCGGGAGCTTGAGTCCGCGCTCGCAACTCATGCTCATTACAGCATTGTGCGGCTTCGCCAATCTGGGCAGCGTCGGCATCATCATCGGTGGCATGGGCGCGATGATTCCCGAGCGCCGATCCGAAGTCGCAAACCTGGGGTTGCGATCGCTGCTTTCCGGCACCGCGGCCACCTGCATGAGCGCGGCGGTGGTCGGAATGCTACTCGCGGCTTAAGGCGCGCCAATGCGCGTGATGCCACCCATATAGGGCAGCAGCGCCGCCGGCACGTTCACGCTGCCATCTTCGTTCTGGTAATTCTCCAGCACCGCGACCAATGCCCGTCCCACCGCCACTCCCGAGCCATTGAGCGTGTGCAGAGGTTCAGGCTTGCCGGATTCCGGATTGCGCCACCGCGCTTGCATCCGGCGCGCCTGAAAGGCTTCGCAATTGCTGCAGGAGGAGATCTCCCGGTACTTGCCTTGCGAGGGAATCCAGACCTCCAGGTCGTAGGTCTTGGCGCTGGCAAAACCGACGTCGCCGCCGCACAGCGACAAGGTTCGATACGGTAACTCCAGACGCTGCAACACCTGCTGCGCGTGCCCACACAGACTCTCCAGCGCCGCGTAGGACTCCGCGGGCCGCACGATCTGCACCAGTTCGACTTTCTCGAATTGGTGCTGGCGGATCATGCCGCGGGTATCGCGTCCGGCCGAGCCCGCCTCGGAGCGAAAACACGGCGTATGCGCCACGAATTTCAGCGGCAGCGCGTTCGCCTCGATGATCTGCTCGCGCACCAGGTTGGTCAGCGACACTTCAGCGGTGGGACTCAAATAAAGGCCCTGCTCACAGCGCACCGCGAACAGGTCCTGCTCGAACTTGGGCAACTGACCGGTGCCGATGAGGGCATGAGCGGCCACCATGTAGGGTGGGTAGATCTCGGTATAGCCGTGCTCGCGCGTGTGCAGGTCGAGCATGAACTGCGCCAGCGCACGCTGCAGGCGTGCCAGCGGCCCGCGAATCACCACAAAGCGCGCACCAGCGATGCGTGCGGCGGCCTCGAAATCGAGCTGGCCGAGTGCTTCACCGATCGCCACGTGATCGCGCGCCTGCCATGAGAAATGACGCGGCTCACCATGGCGGCTGACTTCGACATTGGCCGACTCATCGCTGCCGGGCGGCACCGACTCGTGCAATAGATTGGGCAACTCGAATTGCCAGCTCTCCAGCGCCGCCTGCACGCTCACGAGCTGCGCATCGGCCACGCTCAACTGCTGCGTCAACGCCTCACCGGCCTGCACGAGTGGCGCGATATCCTCGCCGCGGCCGCGCGCCTGGCCGACAGCCCGGGCGTGGGCATTGCGCGCCGCGCGCAGGCGATCGCTCTCGATCTGCCAGTGGCGTCGCTTTTCCTCGAGCTCCTGGAACCCGTGCACGTCGAGACGGTAACCGCGGCGCGCCAGATTGGCCGCCACCTCTTCGGGTGCCGAGCGCAGCAACTTCGGATCGATCATGGTTTCTCTTTGCGCAATCGCTCCAGCGCCTCGCCGATGCGCTGCTCGAGACCACGCGGGACCGGATGATAGTAGCGGCGATCGGGCATTTCGTCGGGCAGGTAGCGCTCGCCGGCGGCGTACGCTTCCGGTTCGTCGTGGGCGTAACGATAGCCGGCGCCGTAACCAATGTCCTTCATCAATCGAGTCGGCGCATTGCGTAATCGCAGCGGCACATCCAGCGAGCCAAAGGCCTCGACATCCTTGCGCGCTTCATCCCAGGCGAGGTAGACGGCATTGCTTTTCGCGGCCACCGCCAGATAAACCACCGCTTCGGCCAGCGCCAGTTCGCCCTCGGGGCTGCCCAGTCGCTCGTAAGCCTGCCACGCGTCCAGCGTCAGCTGCAGCGCACGTGGATCGGCTAGTCCGATGTCCTCGCTGGCCATGCGAGTAATGCGGCGAGCCAGGTAATGGGGGTCGCAGCCGCCGTCGAGCATGCGTGCCAGCCAGTACAAGGCCGCGTCCGGATCAGTGCCCCGCACCGCCTTGTGCAATGCCGAGATCTGGTCGTAGAACTGCTCGCCGCCCTTGTCGAAGCGGCGGCGGCCGCCGCTGGCAATCTCGAGCGCGGCAGCCTGCGTGATCGCACCGTCGCCGGTGGCGATCGCCAGCCCGGCTGCGAGCTCGAGCATATTGAGAGCGCGGCGTGCATCGCCGTCACCAGCACGCGCAAGCAACTCCAGCGCCGGTTCTTCGATACGCAACTGCTGCGCCCCGAGGCCGCGCTCGCTGTCCTTGAGCGCTGCATCGAGCAATTGCCGCAGCTCCTCGGCGCTCAAGGCCTTCAAGACATAGACGCGCGCGCGCGAGAGCAAGGCGCCGACGATCTCGAACGATGGATTCTCGGTGGTGGCGCCGATGAAAGTCAGGGTGCCGTCCTCCACGTGCGGCAGAAACGCATCCTGCTGCGCCTTGTTGAATCGGTGCACCTCGTCGAGAAACAGCACGGTCGCGGCGCCTTCGGCCGCCGCCTGGCGCGCCTGCTCTACCGCCTCGCGGATGTCCTTGATGCCGGCCTGCACGGCCGATAGCGCGATAAAGCGCGCCTGAGAGCGCTGCGCGATCAATCGCGCCAGCGTGGTCTTACCCGTACCGGGCGGTCCCCAGAGAATCAATGAGTGCAGTTGTCCGGCAACGATGGCCTCGTACAGAGGCTTGCCCGGCGCCAGTATGTGCGACTGACCTACGAATTCCTCCAGACGCCGGGGCCGCATGCGATCCGACAGCGGCCGCCAGTCCCTGGCACGCTCATCGAGCACCAGCGGCTGCTGCGTTGTGATGCGACGGGCCACGGCCGTCAGTCCTGGGCACTGCCGATGACATCGACCCCTTTCGGGGGCGCGAACTTGAAGGTACCGGCGTCGATGCGCGCATTGCGCTCGCTGTGCGAGAAATCCAGCTGCACGGTCTGTCCCAATCGGTCGTTGATGACCATGCGTTCGAGTTTATCGCCGGCAAAACCCAGCGCCGCGGTGTTGAAGTCGGCCTCGGCGCTGCGTGGCTTGACCTCGACCCAGTCCAGACCGTCGTGCGCGCCGTTGCCGTTGATCTCAAAGCTGTCGCGCAATTGCGCGGCCGTGCCGGACAGCAGCACGATCGGCGTCGAGGACAGGGCGGCTTCCACCGGCTTGACGGTCACCTGCGCCAGCTCGCGATCGTAGAACCACAGGTTCTTGCCATCGGCCACCAGGATCTGTCCGGAATCCGGGTCCTTGGTCTGGTAGTCCCAGCGAAATTTTCCGGGACGCTGCACGACCAGCCTGCCGGTTCCGGCGTCGAGCTGGGCACCGTGACTATCGGTCACGGTCTGGGTGAAGTCGGCGCTGAGGCTATTGAGGCCGGTGAGATAGCGATCCAGTGCCGTGCCCTGGGTCGCGGTCGCGGCCGCAAGCGCAAGGCTCGCGCCCAGCGATGCCACGGCCGCAGCCCCCAGCAATCGAGCTGCCGTCATCATTGCCCCGCCGGCGGCGGTGCCAGTACTTCGCGTGCGCCATTGGATTGCAGCGGCCCAACGATGCTCGCCTGTTCCATCGCCTCGAGCATGCGCGCGGCGCGGTTGTAGCCGATCTTCAAGCGCCGCTGCACGTAGGAGATGGAGGGTTTGCGCTCACTGGTGACGATCCGCACTGCCTCATCGTACAGCGGGTCGGTTTCCGGATCCCCGGCGCTGACCGAACCGAACTCCTCCTCCTCGCCGCTGACACCAGCGATCGGAGTCTGCGGGCCTCGCAGCACGTCCTCGATGTAATTCGGCGCCGCGGCCTTCTTGAGGCTGTCGACCACGCGATGCACTTCCTGATCGGACACGAATGCGCCGTGAATGCGCGTGGGCATCGAGGTTCCCGGCGGCAGATACAGCATGTCGCCGTGCCCCAGCAGCGATTCCGCGCCCATCTGATCCAGGATCGTGCGCGAATCCACCTTGGCCGAGACCTGGAAGGCAATGCGGGTCGGTATGTTGGCCTTGATCAGGCCCGTAATCACATCGACCGAGGGCCGTTGCGTCGCGAGCACCAGGTGAATTCCCGAGGCACGCGCCTTCTGCGCCAGACGCGCTATCAATTCCTCCACCTTCTTGCCGACGATCATCATCATGTCGGCCAGTTCATCGATGATCACGACCACGAACGGCAACGGTTCCAGATTCTGGATCGTGCTCTGATCGATGCTCGGATCGTTGGCCGCCCGCTGCAGCATGACCGGATCGAGGATCGGTTTGTTCTCGGCGATCGAATCCTTGACGCGGCGGTTGTAGCCGGCAATGTTGCGCACCCCGAGCGCCGACATGAGCTGGTAGCGCCGTTCCATCTCCGCCACGCACCAGCGCAAGGCATTGGCGGCCTGCTTCATGTCGGTAACCACCGGCGAGAGCAGATGCGGAATGCCCTCGTACACCGACAGCTCGAGCATCTTTGGATCGATCATGATCAGCCGCACGTGCTCGGCGGTGGATTTGTACAGCAGGCTCAGCACCATGGCATTGATCGCCACCGATTTGCCCGAGCCGGTGGTGCCGGCGATCAACAGGTGCGGCATGCGCGCCAGGTCCGCCACCACCGCCAGGCCGCCGATGTCCTTGCCGAGCGCCAGGGCCAGCGGCGAGGCCACGTCCTCGTAGGCCTTGGAGCGGATGATCTCGCCCAGAGTGACAATCTCGCGCTTCTCGTTCGGAATCTCCAGGCCCATGACCGATTTGCCCGGAATCACCTCGACCACGCGCACGCTGATCGTGGACAGCGCCCGCGCCAGGTCCTTGGCCAGTGCCGTGATCTGGCTGGCCTTGACTCCCGGTGCCGGGCGCATCTCGAAGCGCGTGACCACCGGACCGGGATGTACCGCGACCACATCGACGTCGACGCCGAAGTCCTTGAGCTTGAGCTCCACCAGGCGCGACATCGCCTCGAGCGCCTCGGCGGAATACGAGGGCTCGTGAACTCCAGGATCATCCAGCAGGTCAAGCGGCGGCAGCTCGGTGGCCTGCGGCGGATCGAACAGCGGCACCTGCCGTTCCTTCTCGGCGCGCTCGCTCTTGGGTGAGGTCGGCGCCGGCGCCTCGATCCGCGGCGCGACACGCGGCGCAGCGCGCCGGTGCTCTGCCTGCAATGCCTCCTTGCGCTCGAGCTTGGCCGAGCGGCCCGATTTCATCTCGCGCGCGGTGAACAGGCGTTCGCGCGCCCAGCGCAAGGCATCCCAGGTCCAGGCGCCGACGCGGTCCATGACCGCGAACCAGGACACGCCGAAGGCCACCGCCGCGCCGGCGAGCCACGCCGCCAGCAATAGCAAGGTGGCGCCGAGCAGCTTCAGGCCCGAGGCGAGCGCACCCCCGGCGGCGCTGCCGACCACGCCGCCCGCACCCTGCGGCAAATCGCCGGTACTCCAGTGCAGAGCCGCCAGGGCGCAGCTGGCCACCAACACCAGCAGAAACCCGGCGATGCGCACCGCAAGACTCAGGTGCGAGGTGCGCGTCGAATCCGCGCGCGAGCGCATCACGTGCCAGGCGGCCACGGCCAGTATCACCGGCAGCAGGTAAGCGGGGCGCCCGAAGAGAAAAAACAGTGCGTCGGCGAACCAGGCGCCTACCGGACCGATGCGGTTGTGCACCGAGGCGCCCTCGCCCGTGGAGGAGAAACCCGGATCGCTCGGATCGAAGCTCAACAGCGCCACGCACAGCACCAGCGCCAGTATTGCCAGCACGATCGCGCCGCTCTCGCGCAGCCCGCGCGCCACGGCGGCGGACACACGCAGGGAAACTCGGTTTTGGGCGGTGGATTCGGCCATGTTGCGCATGATAGCGCTCCTCGCCAAAGGATATGGCTTGGCCTGCGCGCCCGGCTTACATACCATGCAAGATTGCAGCGATGGAGATGATATGAGCCCGCCGACACACCGCCGTCTGATCATTGTCGGCTCCGGGCCCGCGGGCTATTCGGCCGCGGTGTATGCCGCGCGCGCCAACCTCAAGCCCATGCTGATCACGGGGCTGGAGCAGGGTGGTCAACTCATGACCACCACCGAGGTCGACAACTGGCCCGGCGATGTCGAAGGGCTGCAAGGACCGGGGCTGATGGAGCGCATGCGCCGGCACGCCGAACGTTTTGCCACCGAGATCATCAGTGACCAGATTGAAAAGGTGGATCTGTCCACGCGCCCCTTCCTGCTGAGTGGCGATCGGGCGCATTACTCCTGCGAGGCGCTGATCATCGCCACCGGCGCCTCGGCGCGTTACCTGGGATTGCCGTCGGAAGAGAAATTCCGCGGTCGCGGCGTCTCGGCCTGCGCCACTTGTGATGGCTTCTTTTTCCGCGGTCACCGGGTCGCCGTGGTCGGCGGCGGCAACACCGCGGTGGAAGAAGCACTTTATCTGTCGAATATGGCAGCGCACGTGACCTTGATTCACCGTCGCGAGCGGCTGCGTGCCGAGAAAATACTCCAGGATCGTCTCATGCAACGCGCGCGCGAGGGCAAAGTGAGCTTCGTCTGGCACCATGGTGTGGATGAAATCCTCGGCGATGAGTCCGGCGTCAACGCCCTGCGCGTGCGCTCGGCGGTGAACGGCGCTGCCCACGAGATCGCCGTCACCGGTGTATTCATCGCCATTGGTCACACCCCCAACACCGCACTGTTCGAGGGTCAGCTGGCAATGCACGGCGGCTACATCAGCGTGCGCGGCGGCAGTGACGGCTTCGCCACGGCCACCAGCGTGCCCGGCGTGTTTGCGGCCGGCGATGTCGCCGATCACGTCTATCGCCAGGCCATCACCTCGGCCGGTTCAGGCTGCATGGCGGCGCTGGATGCCGACAAATTTCTCGAGCAGCTCCCGCTCGCCGCAGCCTAGTGCAGCGCCGAAATCTCACGCGCATTACCGAGGTAGCCGCGGACCAGTGGAACGCGTTGGCAGGCGACTACCCCTTCCTGCGACACGAATTTCTGGCCGCGCTCGAGGACAGCGGCAGCGCCAGCCCGGGCAGCGGCTGGACCGCGCAGCACCTGGCATTGTTCGACCAGCACGGGCTCGCGGCCGCCGCGCCGCTGTATCGCAAGAGCCATTCCTGGGGCGAATTCGTGTTCGATTTCGCCTGGGCGCGCGCCTTCGAACAGCAGGGGCTCGATTACTTTCCTAAGCTGCTGTGCGCCATACCCTTCACCCCGGCCACGGGCCCGCGCCTGCTGTGCCGCCCGGGACTGCCGGCGCAAGCCTTGCGCGCCAGCCTGCTCAGCGGCATGTGCGAGCGGGCGCAGGCCGAACGGCTGTCCTCGGTGCACGCCCTGTTTCTCGATGAGCCGGCGCGCGAGGCCTGCGCCGGCGGCGGCTGGCTGCTTCGCCGCGACTGTCATTTCCAATGGCACAATCGCGGCTATCGCGATTTCCAGGACTTCCTCGACGCTTTTTCAGCCGACAAGCGCAAGAAGGCGCGCCGCGAACGCCGGCGCGTACTCGAACAGGGCATCGAGTTCCTCACCCTAGATGGCACGCAGCTCGATGATGCGCTGCTGGAGCGCGTCTATACCTTCCATGCGTTGACCTTCCTGCGCCATGGCCACACGCCCTATCTGACGCGAGCTTTCTTCAGCACCGTGGCGCGCTGCCTGGGCGCGTCCTTTTTCGTAAAGCTGGCGCTGTGTGCGGGCGAGCCGGTGGCCGCGGCGGTGTTCTTCCGCTCCACCGATACCCTCTATGGACGCTATTGGGGCGCCGACGCCGACTACCACAGCCTGCACTTCGAGGCCTGCTACTACCAGGGCATCGACTACTGCATCGAGCACGGTCTCAAGCGTTTCGAGCCGGGCACGCAGGGAGAACACAAGATCGCGCGCGGCTTCGAGCCGGCGTTGACCTGGTCGGCACACTGGATCGCCAATGCACCATTGCGGCGCGCGATCGGCGCCTACCTCGAGCGCGAGGGCAGCGCCATCGATGCCTACGCCCGCGATGCCGATGCGCACGCACCGTTCCGGGCACGATGATCACCTGGCTGGCACCGGATGATCCGCCGGATCGATTTCCGCCGCACGAGGCGGCATTGCGCGAGCCGCCCGGCCTGCTCGCGGCCGGTGGAGATCTCAGGCCCGAGCGGCTCATGGCCGCGTATGCGCGCGGTATCTTTCCGTGGTACTCACCGGGTCAACCGGTGCTCTGGTGGTCGCCCGACCCGCGTGAAGTGCTCTGGCCGCGTGAATTCCGCGTGTCGCGCAGCCTGGCGCGCGCCCTGCGGGTTCGCGGCTTCAGCCTGCACGAGGACCGCGACTTCAGCGCCGTGCTCAGCGCCTGTGCGGCGCCACGCAGCCGCAGTCCCGGCACCTGGATTACGCCGGAAATGCACGCCGCCTACAGCCAGCTGCACGCGCGCGGCTGGGCTCACAGCTATGAAATATGGCGCGACGAGAGGCTCATCGGCGGCCTCTACGGGGTGCGCCTGGGCCGCGTGTTCTTCGGTGAATCCATGTTCAGCCGTGAAGCGGACGCTTCCAAGGCGGCGCTGGCCGGCCTGGTGGCACGCAGCGCGGCCCTGGGGATCGAACTGATCGACTGCCAGCTGCCGTCGGCACACCTGCGCAGCCTGGGCAGCCGGCCCATACCGCGCGATGAATTTCTTGCGGTTCTGAGATAAGTGCCAGCGGGGCGCGCGCGCGCGTTGCATTGCCGCCCCCCTTTATGCGTAAATTCGCGCCCCAACGGCCGCGCAGCGCAGCATGCCCAAAGAAGACGCCATACAAATGGAAGGTGAGGTCATCGAGACCCTGCCCAATACCACCTTTCGCGTACAGCTGAAGAACGGACACGTCGTCACGGCGCACATCTCGGGCAAGATGCGCAAGAACTACATTCGTATCCTCACGGGCGATCAGGTGACCGTGGAAATGACGCCCTACGATTTGTCCAAGGGCCGCATCGTCTACCGCGGCCGCTGACGGCTCAGGCGGTTACTTCCGCCCGCGTGGTGGGAAGGCACTCCAGCGCCAGCGCGCTCTGATCGGCGCTTACCGACACCCGCACCTGGCCGCCGCCCACGAGTTTGCCGAATAACAGCTCTTCAGCCAGCGGCCGTTTGATGTGTTCCTGGATGACGCGCGCCATCGGCCGGGCGCCCATCTTCGGGTCATAGCCCTTCTGCGCGATCCAGTGACGGGCCGCCTCATCGATGCTCAGCAGTACTCCCTTGGGTTCGAGCTGCGCCTCCACCTCGATCAGCAGCTTATCCACCACGCGCTCGATGGTGGCGGCATCGAGTGGCGCGAACTGAATGGTGGCATCCAGCCGGTTGCGGAATTCGGGCGAAAACAGCCGCTTTACCGCTTCCATGCCGTCGCTGGCGTTATCGGCGGTCATGAAACCGATCGACGCGCGGCTCATCTCCTGGGCTCCGGCGTTGGTCGTCATGACGATGATCACGTGGCGGAAATCGGCCTTGCGGCCGTTGTTGTCGGTCAATGTGCCGTGATCCATGACCTGCAGCAATAAGTTGAATACGTCCGGGTGCGCCTTCTCGATTTCATCGAGCAGCAGCACGCAATGCGGATGCTTGGCGATTGCTTCGGTCAGCAGGCCGCCCTGATCGAACCCAACATAGCCCGGGGGTGCGCCGATCAGGCGCGACACCGTGTGGCGCTCCATGTATTCGGACATGTCGAAGCGGATGAATTCGATGCCCATGGCCAGCGCGAGTTGGCGCGTGACCTCGGTCTTGCCGACACCCGTGGGTCCGGCAAATAAAAGGCTGCCAACGGGCTTGCGTTGATCGCCCAGCCCCGAGCGCGCCATCTTGATCGCCGAAGCCAGGGTCTCGATGGCCTGATTCTGGCCGAAAATAACCAGCTTGAGATTGCGCTCGAGGTTCTTGAGCAGATCGCGGTCGGAAGCCGAGACATTCTTCGCCGGGATGCGCGCCATGCGCGCCACCACATCCTCGATGTGAGACACCTCCACCCGCGCCTCGCGCTCTCCGGCCGGCCGCAGACGCAGGCGCGCGCCGGCCTCGTCCACCACGTCGATGGCCTTGTCGGGCAGGTGGCGTTCGTTGATGTGCCGGTCGGCCAGCTCGGCGGCCGCCTGCATGGCGTCGTTGGAATACTCGACGCCGTGGTGCTCTTCGAATTTCGGCTTCAATCCCAGCAGTATTTCCACGGTCTCGGACACCGAGGGCTCGGCCACGTCGATCTTCTGGAAGCGCCGCGCCAGCGCATGATCCTTCTCGAAGATGCCGCGATACTCCTGATAGGTGGTCGAGCCGATGCAGCGAATCTCGCCGTTGGCCAGCACCGGTTTGATCAGGTTGGAGGCATCCATGACGCCGCCCGAGGCGGCGCCGGCGCCGATGACGGTATGAATCTCGTCAATGAACAGGATGGCGCCCGGCTGCTTCTTGAGCTCGGTGACCACGGATTTCAGGCGCTTTTCAAAATCGCCGCGGTACTTGGTACCGGCGATCAGCGCTCCCATGTCGAGCGCGTAGATGGTGCTGTCGGCCAGCACCTCGGGCACGCGGCCTTCGACGATCAGGCGCGCCAGCCCTTCGGCGATCGCGGTCTTGCCGACACCGGCCTCGCCCACGTACAGCGGATTGTTCTTGCGCCGGCGGCACAGGATCTCGATGGTGCGCTCGACTTCCAGTTTGCGGCCGATCAGCGGATCGATGCGTCCTTCCTGCGCCTGGGCATTGAGGTTGATCGCGTACTTCTCGAGCGCACTGCCCGAATCGCCGTCGCGCTCGCCCTCGATGGCGGCATCGTCGCGCTCCTTTTCGGCCTTGGGCTCGCCGCCGCGCGATAGCCCGTGTGAAATGAAATTCACCACGTCCAGCCGCGTCACCTGCGCCCGCGCCAGCAGGAATACCGCATGGCTCTGCTTTTCGCTGAAAATCGCCACCAGCACATTGACCACGCCGACTTCTTTCTTGCCGCTCGACTGCACGTGGAACACGGCCCGCTGCAGCACACGCTGGAAACCCAGGGTGGGCTGCACCTCGCGCTCCTCGCTCAGCGCCAGGCGCGGGGTGTTGGTCTCCACGTGCTGCTTCAGATCCGCGCCCAGGCGCTCCAGGTCGGCGCCGCAGCCCTCCAGCACTTCGCGCACTTTCGGGGCATCCAGGATCGCGAGCAGCAGATGCTCGACCGTAAGGAATTCATGGCGCGCGCTGCGCGCCTGATGAAAGGCCTGATTAAGGCAGAACTCCAGCTCGCTCGACAACACGGCTCCAACTCTCCAACTGATGTTTCAGGCTTCCTCGAGCGTACACAGCAGCGGATGCTGATGCTCGCGCGAGTAACCGGTCACTTGTGACACTTTGGTCTCCGCGATTTCGTATGTAAAGACCCCACAGACTCCTTTGCCCCGGGTGTGCACTTCCAGCATCACCCGAGTCGCCGTTTGCCGGTCCATGGCGAAGAAGCGCTCCAGCACGTCGACCACGAATTCCATCGGCGTGTAGTCGTCATTAAGCAGCACGACCTGGAAGAGCGGCGGCTGCGCGGTTTTTGGCGGCGCCTCCTCGACTGTGACACCGCCGTCAGGGCGATTAGATTCTCTGTGCTGCGTCACGCCAAAGCTGCCCCGTCACAAAACCGCAGTGCCGCTGCAGCACCTGTGTCATGGAAGTCTAATCCACTGCAGGGCGTCGGTATATGTCCCCCGAACCGGCTTCAGCTGTCGGTGATGAGCGACGCATGGAACTAAAAGAAATTAGACGAAACAAATACTTGAGAGCGCCAACAACCGCGCCTTATCATGTCCCATCAAGTCGCTCCCTGGGAGCTAGGTATTTCGGTGAGCGCAGCAGCTTGGGTACAAGAACTAAAGACCGGACCGGGATGGTCGCGGCTGCTCGCGCAGCGTGGGGCCCAATTGGCGGTGGTGGCATTATTGATCGCCCTGGCGGTGGACAGCGCATTGATACTGACGCGGGCGCTAAGCCAGGGCTCGCCGCCGCCGATTTCCAGCCGGGTTACGCGCGCCCTGCCCCCTCCGGTCACGAATCCCACACTTGAATTGGCAACCATCGTCAATGGCCACTTGTTCGGGGCATCCGGCGCCGCGGCCGGTGGGGCTGCGCCGCAGACCACCATGCCGCTGATCCTGGCGGGCGTAATCGCGGACAAGGACCCACGCAAGGGCCAGGCCATCATTGGCGACACGGCCGCGGTAGCCAAGCTCTATGCGGTCGGCGCGATGATTACGGGCGGCGCCCGACTCAATGCGGTGTACGAGGATCGGGTGCTGCTCGAGCGCAATGGCGGGCTCGAGACCCTGATGCTGCCGCGCACCTCGCCCAAGAGCGGCGGCTCGCCGGTCGCGCCCCCCATCGCCACAAGAACCAGCTCCATGCAGGACAACGCAACGGTGCTGGCCGGGCTGGTACGGGTGCAACCGCAGTTCGTCCAGGGGAAACTCACCGGCTACCGGATCTTCCCCGGCGGTAACCACGGCAGCAGCGCTTTCAACCAGCTTGGGCTGCGGGCCGGTGACCTGATTCTGGCCGTCAACGGCACGCCGCTGGATGATGCTGGACGGGCCATGGAGGTATTGCAGACCCTGTCCTCCTCGGCCACGGCCACAGTGACCGTATCGCGCAATGGCCAGCCGCAGGAAGTCAATCTGAATCTTGCGACCCTGAGCACTGACGTGGAAAACGCCAGCACCGACAATGCGGCCGGTACCGGTGCGGGCACGGCCGGCACCGAGCAGGCGCCCGCCGCGGCCCCCGGCCTGCCGTCGACGGGACTACGGGGTGGTCGCTTGAACAGCTTGACACCGACACCGACACCGACGCCAGCGCCGGCGCCCGGTGCCGGAACACGGCCGGCAGTGATGCGCCGCCGACAGGAAACGAAAAGTAATGTCGCAAAGCATATCGATCGGCTCGGCGCCTCGCACGCGGCGCCGTTATGCACTCGCGCTGGCCGCCTTCGCCTTGAGCGCGTTGGCCTTGGCGCAGCAGCAGCCGAACAGCCAGCGCATCACCCCGAATTTCAAGGATGCGGACATCACGCAGATCATTGAAGCGGTGAGCATGGCCACCGGCAAAAACTTCATCATCGATCCGCGCGTGCGCGCGCAGGTGACGATGCTGTCGTCCACGCCGATGACGCCGGACCAGTTCTACCAGGCGTTTCTGGCCATACTGCAGGTGCATGGCTTCGTCGCCGTTCCCGCGGGCAACATCATCAAGATCGTGCCCGACGCCAACATGCGCCAGTACCCCTCGGATGACCTGCCCGAGCGCGTGAGTTCCACCTCCGATGAGGTGGTGACGCAGGTGCTGGCGGTGCAAGAACATCAGCGCCGCGCAGCTGGTGCCGGTGCTGCGGCCGTTGATGCCGCAGAACGCGCAGCTCTCCGCGGTCACGGGCGCGAATATCCTGATCCTGTCCGACCGTGCCAGCAACGTGAACCGCATGATGCGCATCATCGCGCGCATCGATCAGGTCGGTAATCCCGATATCGATGTGATGCCATTGCAGAGCGCGACCGCCGCCGATACCGCGCGCGTGCTGAACTCACTGCTGGCGCAGACCGGCGAAGCCGCCACCGGCGTCAAGATCGTCGCCGATGATCGTTCCAACAGCATCTCGTCAGCGGCGATGCGACCGCTGCGTCTGCGCGTCAGGGCGCTGGTGCGCAGCTGGACACGCCCGATCGAGACCGGCACCACCACCCAGGTGCGCTACCTGCGCTACTCCGATGCCGACGGATCTGGCCGACGCGGCTCAAGGAGCAATGTCCGGCAACGGCGCGTAGTCCTCCAGCTCGACCATGAGCAAGCTGCTGGAAAGCAGCAACCAGTCGTATCAGCCCATGCCCAACGCCCAGGGCAACACCGGCCGCTGGCCCGGCGGCACCGACACGGCGGCGACGCCAACGCCGGCGGCCGCGCCACACATTTCGCTGGCCGGCGGCACGGCGACGATCTGGGCCGACAAGGACACCAATGCGCTGGTCATGACCGCCGGCGCGCGCACGCATGCGCGCGCTCAACGCCGTCATCGACAAGCTCGATATCCGGCGGCCGCAGGTGCTGGTACAGGCCATCATCGCCGACGGTGGCGGTCGACAAGACCGCTGACCTGGGCATCAACTGGGCAGTGGACGGCTCGGCCACCGGCATCGGCGTCGGCGGCTTCATCTCCCCGATCGGCGGCATCCTCGATCATCGACCTGCTACAACGATGTCGCAGAGCACCAGCAACCTGTGCCAGCCAACCCGCCGACCGGCAGCCACCATCGGCATCGGCAGACTCAAGGCCAGCGGTATCAATTTCGCGCTGATGCTGCGCGCGCTGCAGAGCGATGCGCGCACCAACATCATCGCCACGCCGCTCGGTGGTCACGCGCGACAATCAGGAAGCGAAGATGGAAGTGGCCCAGGAAGTGCCGTTCCTGACCGGCCAGTACTCGCACCACCAACGGCACCGGCAGCGCCTTTCAGACCATCCAGCGCGAGGAAGTCGGCACGCTCCTGACGGTGACGCCGACCATCAGCGACGGCGATGCGGTGCTGCTGAAGCTGCAGAGTCGAGAGCTCGAGCTCTCGCGCGGCGCCTCGCCGGGGCCGTGCGACCTGATCACCAACAAGAATACGATCACCACCAGCGTGCTGATCAAGGACGGCGGCACCCTGGTGCTGGGCGGCCTGATCCAGGACAACGTCACCAACAACGACAGTCGGTGCCGTTTCTGGGCAACATTGCCGATGCTCGGCGAGCTGTTCCGCACCCGCAACAACGAGAAGACCAAGACCGACTTCCTGATCTTCCTGCAGCCTCACATCCTGCGCGACGATGAGCAGGCGGCCATCGAGACCGACGCCAAATACAACTACATCCGCGACGAACAGCGCCGCATGAACAAGGATCAGGACGCCAAGCTGCCGCTGTTGCCGTTCCAGCCGGCCGACGTGATGCCGGAGATCAACAATGGCACCACCAAGACTCGGCGTGCTCGGCGCCGGTGACATCAGCGCTACCGCTCCGGCTGATCTGCCACTGCTGCCTGCCCCGCCTTCAGGGTCGCCCGGCGGCAGCACCGAGCCCACGGTGCCGCGCCGGCCCGGCGCGATCCGACGATTACGCCGCCACCGAGCGGAGCGCAGCCGTGAGCGAGGTCGCCGAGCGAATCCAGGGCGATGCGCGGCTGCCGTTCACCTTCGCGCGACGGCACGGCGTGCTGGTGCGTGGCATCGACGGCGGCATCGCCGATTGCGTGTATCGCGTGCCGGCATCGCCCATGGCGCTGGCCGAAACCCGGCGCTACCTGCGGCTGCCGCTGAAACTCACCGCCGTAGACAGCGAGGAATTCGACGATCTGCTGCGCAAGACCTATGAAGGCGGCGGCGAATCCATGCAGATCGGGCTCGAGGACACCACCGATCTGGCGCACCTGGCGCAGGAACTGCCCGAACAGGCGGACTTGCTCGAGAGCGACGATGACGCGCCGATCATTCGGCTGATCAACGCCGTGCTGACCCAGGCGATTCGCGAGAACGCCTCGGACATCCATGTCGAGCCATTCGAGAATCGCCTGGTGGTGCGCTTCCGGGTCGACGGCATTCTGCGCGAGGTCCTGCAATCCAAGCGCGGCGTGGCGCCGCTGGTGGTCTCGCGCATCAAAGTCATGTCCAAACTCGATATCGCCGAGAAACGCCTGCCGCAGGACGGCCGCATCAGCTTGCGTATCGCCGGCCGCGCGGTCGACGTGCGCGTCTCGACCATTCCGTCGGGCCATGGCGAGCGCGTGGTGCTGCGCCTGCTGGACAAGCAGGCCGGCCGCCTCGATCTCGACTCGCTCGGCATGGGTGAGCACACCCAGCAGCTGATCAACGACCTGATCCACAAGCCGCACGGCATTCTGCTGGTCACCGGACCCACCGGTTCCGGCAAGACCACCACGCTGTATGCCGCGCTTGAGCAGCTCAACGACAACACGCAGAACATCATGACGGTCGAGGATCCGATCGAGTACTACATCGACGGCATCGGCCAGACCCAGGTGAACACCAAGGTTGAAATGACCTTTGCGCGCGGCCTGCGCGCGATCCTGCGCCAGGATCCCGACGTGGTGCTGGTCGGCGAGATTCGTGATCTGGAGACGGCGCAGATCGCCGTGCAGGCGAGCTTGACCGGACACCTGGTGCTGTCCACATTGCACACCAATACCGCGGCGGGCGCACTGACGCGCCTGCGCGATATGGGCATCGAGCCATTCCTGCTGTCTTCGAGCCTGGTCGGTGTGCTGGCGCAGCGGCTGGTACGGGTGCTCAACCCGGACACCCGCCAGGCCTTCGCGGCCGGAGAATATGAACGGCGTCTGCTCGGCCTCGAGCCCGAAGATCCTTCGCCGACCTTGTATCGCCCCGGACGCGATGCCGGCGGCGGCTATCGCGGCCGCACCGGCATCTACGAACTCATCATCATCGATGATTCCCTGCGCACCATGATCCACGACGGCGTCGGCGAGCACGATCTCGAGCGCTATGCGCGCAAGTTCACCCCCTCGATTCGCGACGACGGGCTCGCGCGCGTGCTCAAGGGCGAGACCACCATCGAAGAGGTCTTGCGCGTGACGCGCGAGGATTGAAACCCGCGCGGGTTAAACTCCGGCGATGGGAGCATTCGAATACACCGCGCTCGACCCGGCAGGCCGCTCGCGCAAAGGCGTCATCGAGGGCGATACCGCGCGTCATGTGCGCTCACTGCTGCGCGAACGGCAGTTGCTGCCGGTCACCATCGAAGAGATCGCCCAGCAGGAGTCCCGCCGCCAGCGGCGCGGGGGATTCAACTGGCGGCGCGGGGTCTCGGCCGCTGACCTGTCGCTGCTGACGCGGCAGTTGTCGACCTTGGTACGCGCGGGCCTGCCACTCGAGGAGGCACTGCTCGCGGTCTCGGAGCAGACCGAAAAGCCACGGGTGCAGAGCATCATCCTCGGTGTGCGCGCCAAAGTGGTCGAAGGCCACACACTCGCCGACGGCCTGAGCGACTTCCCCCGTGTATTTCCCGAGATCTATCGCGCCACGGTATCGGCCGGCGAGCAGTCCGGTCATCTCGATGCGGTGCTCGAGCGGCTGGCGGAATACACCGAGACGCGCGAGCAGATGCGCCAGAAGGTCCTGGGCGCCATGCTGTATCCGATCGTGCTGACGGTCATGTGCTTTGCCATCGTGTCGATTCTTTTGACCTACGTGGTCCCCAAAGTGGTGGACGTGTTCGAGGCCAACAAGGCCAAGCTGCCCCTGGCGACACAGGTGCTGGTGGCCGTGAGCGGCTTTCTGCGCAACTACGGCCTCTACCTGCTGATCGCCGTCGTCGTCGCCACTTTTCTGTCGTGGCGCGCGCTCAGGGCGCGCGCCACGCGCTGGCGCTTTCACCGCGTGCTGCTGCGGATGCCGGTGATGGGTCGCATCGTGCGCGGCTTTAATACCGCACGGTTTACGCGCACGCTGAGCATTCTTACCGCCAGCGCCGTACCGGTGCTCGACGCGTTACGTATCGCCAGCGAAGTGGTCACGAATCTGCCGATGCGCGATGCCATCAGCGACGCAGCGGCGCGCGTGCGCGAGGGCGCACCCATCGGCCGTTCGCTGGGCGCCAAGCACCTGTTCCCGCCCATGACCATTCACCTGATTTCGAGCGGCGAGGCCAGCGGCCAGCTGCAGGCGATGCTCGAGCGTGCCGCGGTCAACCAGGAGCGTGAACTGGAGGGGCTGCTCGCAGCCCTGGTCGGACTGCTCGGCCCGCTGCTGATCGTCGGCATGGGTTTATTCGTCATGGGTATCGTATTTGCGATGCTGTTACCGATTTTTGAGATGAATCAGCTAATTCGCTGACGGCGGCGTTGCATCGGCATTTGATTCGCATTATTTTCGGCCCGACAGCTATGTAGACCTAAGGTCATGGGCGCAAATCCGGATTCAGACGAATTCGAAGAGGATGACGCGGACGAGGTCGCCGGCGACGATGACCTCGATCTCGACCGCGCAATCAAGGACATGGAGATCGCCAAGCGCCGTACCGTCAAGGTGGGCGAACCGGCCTGGCGCCGGCTTGAGCAGCGACTGGAGCAGAAGCGCACGGCCGAGCTGATCAGCGATCTCGAGGATTACGATATCGGCCAGGTCGAGCGAGTCAACCCGGGGCGAGCTCGGGCACGACAAAGGGCGTCGACGCTGAGAGGGCCTTTGCCCTGGACCCCGCCTTGCCGCCCGCAGGGCCGCTGCCACGCCGCAGCACGCCCACGACCACACCCTCGATCAGCAGCGCTTCGTGCTTCAGATCCACCCTGATCGGCGCGAACTCGGGATTTTCGGGCATGAGCCACACGATCGTCCCCTCCTGGCGGTAGCGCTTGACCGTGACCTCATTCTCCAGACGCGCGACCACGATCTGGCGATGACGCACCTCGCTCGTGCGGTGCACCGCCACGAGATCCCCGTCCAGAATGCCGGCATCCTTCATGCTCATGCCCACGACCTTGAGCAGATAATGCGGCCGCGGCTGGAACACGTCCGGATCGATCTGCAGGTGCTCAACGATGTGCTCCTGAGCCAGGATCGGCCGTCCGGCCGCCACGGCGCCAACCAGGGGCAGGCCGAGCTGCTCGCGCAAGGTGTCCTGAAGCTGGATACCACGCGATGCGCCCGGAAGCAGCTGGATGACACCCTTGCGGGCCAGCGTGCGCAAGTGCTCCTCGGCAGCGTTTGGTGAGCGAAACCCCAACTCGGCCGCAATCTCGGCGCGCGTCGGTGGCATTCCGGTTTCCGCGAGGCTGCGCTGGATGAAGCGCAGCACGCGAGTCTGGCGGGGTGTGAGGTCGGACATACTGTTATTATATACAGTACCGTGCCTTCCCGGCAATGCGGAGCGCGGCGGCTCTGCACGAAATTGGCGCAAAGTCCGGGCGATCTGTCGGTGTCCACCGACAAGGGATTGCGTGTTTGCTATTGCATTAATAGGTTAAATTTGGTCAAGTTGGCAGCCGCAAAATCGCGCTGCAGCGGAAAGCTTTCAGGGCGATGCGGTTTTTATCCTGTGCAAGTCAAAGGGGACTGAGTTATGAACAAGAGTATCGTTGTGAAGCTGGCCGCGGCCGCATTGGTCGTTGGGTTGGCCGGCTGCACTGACCTCAAGCCGCTTCAGGCTGAAGTCGATGGCCTGAAGACCCAGGTCAGCAAATTGCAGTCCGATGTAGACGCAGCGAAAGCAGCGGCTGATTCCGCTTCGCGTGCGGCGAGCGCAGCGCAGAGCTCCGCGAACCAGGCCAGCCAGGCTGCCAGCGGCGCGCAGAGCACCGCCAACCAGGCGTTGGCTGCGGCGCAGGCGGCTCAGTCCTCGGTCGATGCGACCAACGAGAAGATTGATCGCATGTTCAAGAAGTCGGTTTCGAAGTAACCGACCGGCCTTTGGGGCCAAAACGCCGCGTCGGGCGCGGCGTTTTCCTTTGTGAGCGGTTCGGCGGCGCCTCTCATCCGTGTGTCAGTCCGCTGAAACTGTGATGACCAGGCGCAGCGTAATGCTGTGGGCGTAAACCCCGCCTATCCCACCACCACGCTGAGCAGGCCCACCAGGCCCATGCCCAGTGCCGCAATGGCATCCCCGGCGATGAGGCCTCCCCCTACCAAAGAGGTGACGCTCATGTCGCTGGGCAGCAGGGCCGTTGGGCCCACTTGACCCGTTTGCCCCCTCGCGCGCCGCTTGCTGAGCCATTCGTACCCGTCCCCCAGGATGCTTCCGGCGGCAAACCAGGATGATGTGGACACGTTGACGAAGCCGCCGAATGAGCTCGCATAGGGCGACGGCAGAATCACGGCGAAAATGGTGAAATCGATGGCGCTCGGCGACGCCGCCTTGCTGCACGAAGGCGCGGTAGCGGCGGCTGACGGCAATCAGCTTACGCAGCACTTCGGTCGCGAAGCCCAGCGCAATGCCGACCAGAATGGCCGTACGCTGATAGGGCTTGACGTCGGTGAGGCTGCGCAGCGCACCGACGAATTTGTAGGTCATGGCTGAAGTCCACTGTGTGGGCTGTTGCGCGGCGCTCATGACCGTCTGGTCCTGGAGCAGCACCGGATAGGCAGCCATGAAGAGTTTGGCGAATGCCACGGCGCTGATTGCGCCCATGGCCACGCCCGCAATCTGATAGCGAAACTGATTGGTCCGGTTCGTGCCCAGGCGCCGGCCGGTGGAACGATCCTGCTGCATGTCGGAACCGACGCTGATGGCCACCAGCATTGCGGTACCGGCGATCAGCCCGACCGCGGCATTCTTCAGTCCCAGCGTCGCCATCAACAGCACGGTCACGACAAACGCCGAGGAGATGGGATTCCAGTCCGTGAGGCCCTGGGATATGCCGTTGACCAGCGCGAACACGAACACCAGCAGCAGCGCAAAGACTATGTAGCCCGAAGGTTGAGCCAGTAAATGCGTGCCCACCCAGACGACGCCGGCGCCCCAGCACAGTACCCAGATCACCAGCCGTGAAAGTTGGGTTTTCTTCCACGGCTCAATATCGGTGCGGATGTCCTCCTTGAGCAGATTGCGCGCGCGCTGGATGACTCCCCAGAAGATCAGACTCATATCGATGATCGAGGCGCCCAGAATCATGCCGAGCGCGATCAAAAAGGTGATCTTGCGAAACGGCTCACCCGCTCGCAGCCAGCCAATGCTGACGAAGTACGGGATCATCGACTTGGCCACCAGGCCGCCGATCAGGGCCGGCACCCCGACGCGGGCGCCCACGACCATCCCTGCCCCGACGGTAGACATCGACAATCCCGTGGCCGCAAGCCAGGCAATTTTGAAGGTGCCCAGACCGGCGACAAAGCCGGTGAGCATGCCGCCGCCGAGCATTGCCACCGAGCGCTTGAGAAGTTCCGGATCGGTCAGCGCGCGCAGGATGTTGGCGACTGCAAGGCCGCTGGGGTACACCAGATTGAGGCGGTCGACCAGGATCGGCGTGTAGAGCATGCCCACGCCCGCTCCATACATGCCGATGCAGAGCATGTAGAGCACCAGGTAAGTCGTCGGCGGCTGGGGCATCCCCATCCAGGCCATGGCCTGGATTACCACCGCCATGGCGCTCATTCCGGCCACCGAAGCGGCCGTGGTCTGGATGTAGTTCGCGCCGTGCTTGCCCTCAGCGCCGTATCCGAACGTGACGGTCGAACCCAGAATCCCTGCCAGAACCTGGCCGCCCACGTAGAAGCCGAGCGAGAAATTCATGTAGGAGGCGGTCACGCCGCCCAAGGGTCCGAGCACCAGGATGCCGATGGCGCCGAGCAACAGGTGATACTTCCAGCTGTCGACGGCGGGCAACCAGCGCCAGCGCGGCATACGCGGCGTGGCGACGGGATCGGCAGGCTTGATGAGGGGGTCGAATGCGGCCATCGCTTATCGCCCCCGCGCAGCTAATAGCGCAGTAGCGCCGAGCCCCAGGTGACGCCGCCGCCCAGAGCCTCGAGCAGCATCAGATCGCCGCGCTTGATGCGTCCATCGCGCACGCCGGTATCCAGTGCCAAGGGCACCGAGGCAGTCGACGTGTTGCCATGCTCCTGCACCGTGACGATGACGCGCTCCATCGGCATGCCCAGCTTTTTCGCCACCGCCTGGATGATGCGCAGGTTGGCCTGGTGGGGGACCAGCCAATCGATCGCGGAGCGATCCAGATTATTGGCTGCCAGCGTCTCATCGACGATGCGGCCCAGCAAGGTCACGGCAAGTTTGAACACCTCGCTGCCGGCCATGCGCACATAGTCTCCGCTCGGCATGTCTCCGGGAGAGGGCCCGCGCGCCGGTCCACCGGTGCAATACAGCAGATGCTGGTAGCTGCCGTCGGCGTGCAGGTGGGTCGAGATGATGCCGGGCTGCTCCGACGGCGCAAGCACCACGGCACCGGCGCCGTCACCGAACAGGATCGCGGTGCTGCGGTCGCTGTAGTCGGTGATGCGTGAAAGCACTTCGGAGCCGACCACCAGCGCTCGCTTCGATTCCCCGGCGCGTACGAATTTGTCGGCCACGCCCAAGGCATACATGAAGCCGCTGCAGGCGGCCTCCAGGCTGAATGCGGGAGCGCCGCGGCAGCCCAGCCGCGCCTGCAGCAAGCAGCCGCAATTGGGAAATATCAGATCCGGGGTGGTCGTGCCGTAGGAGATCAGATCGATATCGCCGGGCTGCAGGCCCGCTGCCGCGATGGCCGCGCGCGCGGCGTGTTCGGCCATGTCAACGTTGGATTCAGTCACACCGATGATGTGGCGACGCTCAATGCCGGTGCGCTCGCGGATCCAGGCATCGCTGGTATCCATGCGCTTCTCAAGGTCGGCGTTGGTCAGGACATTCGCCGGCAGGTAACTGCCGGTGCCCACGATCCTGGAGTACACGCCCGGTCTGCTGGCGCGGCCGCGTTATTCCTGGCTGTCCGGTTCGGCCTTTTTCTCGATGACGCGCCGCCCGCGATAGAACCCGTCCGGGGTTATGCAGTGACGCAGATGCTGCTCGCCCGATTGCGCGTCCACCGACAGCGCCGGGGTCGACAGCCCGTCGTGGGAGCGGTGCATGCCGCGTTTGGACGGCGTCTTGCGGCTTTTTTGTACTGGCATGATCCCAACTCCTCGAACAAACTCTGACTATTTCGTCGTTTTACCGCCGCGTTCCAGCAGCGCCCGCAGCTCCGCGAACGGCCTCGCGGTGGCCGTGTCCTGCGCCGCTCGAACCTGCGCCACCAGCGGCGAATTCACCGCCGCTTGCGCCGGCATGCACGCCGCATCCACCCCATGCAACGGCACGATCGGCACTGCCAGCAGCAGCTCCTCAGCCGTCAGCGCCGCCAGGCTCAATCGCCCTTCCGGCGCCAGAAACGTCTCCCAACCCGCCGGAGCCTGCTCCGCATCATGTTCGGATTCCACCACCACTACCGACGCGCTGGTATCGATCTCGAGCGGCATCGGTCCCATGCAGCGCTGGCAGATCACCTGCAGTCGCGCACGCAGCTGCACGTCGGCGATCGCAAATCCCTGTTCACGGCCGAAGCGCAGTTGTACCTGCACGCGTCCGTCTCCCGCTAACAGATCAAGCGGTAGGCCTGGCAGCTCCGAAACCGGCATCTCTAATTCAAACGCCGCTCGCGATTCCGCCAGCTTTCTGACGTCGCGTAGCTTCAAGGCGCCGCCCGGCATGGGGCGCGTATAATAGGTTCAGTGCCTTGGCAAGTCAAAAGTACCAGGACTTTCAAGCCTTTGAGAGTATGCCGCCACCGCCGTTGATCCTCGCCTCAACCTCAATATACCGGCGGGAGTTGCTCAATCGACTGCAGGTAGACTTTGGAGTCGTTGCACCTCACGTCGATGAGTCGCTGCAGGCTCTGGAAACACCCCGGGAGCGAGCCCAGCGCCTGGCGTTGGCCAAAGCCAGGGCCGTGAGCCTGCGCCACCCCGCTGCCGCGGTCGTCGGCAGCGATCAGGTCGCCGTCTGCAAGGGCGAGATCCTGGAGAAGCCCGGTGGCCCCGAGCGTTGCCGGGCGCAACTGCAGTGGCTGTCGGCCGCGGCCGCAACCTTCTACACCGCCGTGGCCGTACTGCATCACGCCACCGGCGCGAGCATGCAGTTCGTCGACACCACTACAGTGTATTTTCGGGCGCTCAGCGGTGCTGAAATCGAACGCTACCTCGCCGCCGAACAGCCGTTCGATTGCGCCGGAGGATTTCGCAGCGAAGGGCTAGGCATTAGTTTGTTCGCGCGCGTGGTGAGCGAAGATCCGAGCGCGTTGATCGGACTACCTTTGATTGCACTGGCGCGCACCTTGCGTCAATTGGGCTACCAGTTGCCCTAACGGCGCCGCACCCGGCCGGGCCGCGCGCGGCTGCCCTGCAACTGATCCAGCACCGAGCGCAACTCCTGCGGCAAAGGTGCGCTGAAGCTCTGTTCGCGGCCGTCCGGCCACGCGAACGACAGGCTGTGCGCGTGCAGGAACATGCGCTTGAGACCCAGCTTCTCGAACTCGGCATTGACAGCCTCGAGACCGTATTTATCGTCACCCAGTACCGGGTGGCCGCAATAGGCGGCGTGTACACGTATCTGATGAGTGCGTCCGGTATGGATGATCACTTCGACCAGCGAGGCTTTGGCGCCATAGTGCTCGAGCAATTTGAATTCGGTCAGCGCCTCCTTGCCCTGCGCATCGACCTTGACGGTGCGCTCCCCGCCCACGCGCAGGTCCGTTCGCAGCGGCGCGGCAATATTCTTATGGCCGAGATTCCAGCGGCCGGCGAGCAGCGTCAGGTAGCTCTTCTGCACTGTACCTTCGCGCAGCAATGCATGCAGCGCACGCAGCGCCGAGGCGCGCCGCGTGACGATCAGACAGCCGCTGGTGTCGCGATCCAGCCGGTGCGCCAGTTCCAGGGTTTCATTCGGCCGCGAGGCACGCAAGGCCTCGATGACACCGAACGACAGCCCGCTGCCTCCGTGCACGGCAAGGCCCGCCGGCTTATCGAGCACCAGCAGGCGTTCGTCTTCATGAATGATGGCGCGTTCAACGCTCTGCAACAGCGAGGCTGGCGCGCGCCGCGGCGCGTCGGGCGCACTCTCGCGCACCGGCGGCAGGCGCACCGAATCGCCGGCTGCCAGGCGCTGTTCGGGCCCCGCGCGCCGCCCGTTCACGCGCACTTCGCCGCGGCGAATCAGCCGGAAAATACGGCTCCGCGGCACACCGAGCAGCAACTGCGCGAGCACTTTATCGAGCCGTTGACCCTGGTTCTCGGCATCGATCTGTACGTGTCGTACCGCGGACTTCGGCGCGTTGGCCGCAGTCGGTTCAATCTCGGACAATCTGAACTCCAGTCACAAGACCAAGCTTAAGTGTTTGTTTCCAGTATCGCCTGTGTCTATAATCCACCCGTTGCCCCAAAATCGGACATCCCAACTTCAAGGAACTGGGTCCGGCGCTACGGCAACAAGACTGCGGCCTGAAGCGCCGCATGGTAGTTGGTCCTCGATATCGAGGCCATCGCGAATGAGTCGGCCGACCTGGTCCGCGCTCGCCTACGTTGCTCCTCCGCAAGTTCGAGCCCACGAGCGCGCCGCCGGTCAGTGGACCTCAAGAGTTTTCCGGCGCGCCGCCGACCATGGCGGCCACGAGTCATGACAATGATACAGAAGTGATGACAACAACGACGCGCCACTCAACCTTCGAGTTCTCCGCTGTCCAAGGCGGTTTCGCGAGCCTGCCCCCACAAGTGCAGGTTCCGATAACCCCGGCCTCTCATGCAATTCTGGCAGAGGCAAATGAAAAGAATGTTAGTCAACGCGACCCAGCAGGAAGAACTGCGCGTCGCCATGGTCGATGGACAGAAGCTCTATGACCTGAGCATCGAAATACCGTCAAGGGAACAGAAAAAAGCCAATATCTACAAAGCGCGCATCTCCCGCGTCGAGCCTTCGCTCGAGGCGGCATTCGTCGATTACGGCGCGCAGCGTCACGGCTTCCTGCCGCTGAAGGAAATCTCCCGGGAGTACTTTCGCGCCCAACCGCAGGGCAACCGGCTCAATATTCGCGAGCTGGTCAGCGAAGGCCAGGAACTGCTGGTTCAGGTCGAAAAGGAAGAGCGCGGCAACAAAGGCGCCGCACTCACCACCTTCATCAGTCTGGCCGGGCGCTTCCTGGTGCTCATGCCCAACAATCCGCGTGCTGGCGGTGTCTCGCGTCGCATCGAAGGCGAGGAGCGCGACCAGATGCGCGAGGTCATGAACCAGCTGGTGGTTCCGGACACCATGGGAGCCATCGTGCGCACCGCGGGCGTGGGCCGCTCGGCGGCCGAGCTGCAGTGGGACCTGGACAATCTCAAGACCCAGTGGGAAGCGATTGCCGAGGCCGCCCAAACCCGCGGCGCCCCATTCCTGGTGTATCAGGAGAGCGATGCGGTCACGCGCGCGCTGCGCGACTATCTCGCCGACGATATCGGCGAAATCCTGGTCGACGACGAGGCCGCGTTCCAGAAAGCGCAGGAGTACATGCAGCGCTTCATGCCCAATGATGCGCACCGCAAGCTCAAGCTCTATGCCGACGACATTGCGCTGTTCACGCGCTACCAGATTGAAAGCCAGATTGAGTCGGCCTATGCGCACAAAGTGCAGCTGCCCTCGGGCGGCAGCCTGGTGATCGACTACACCGAGGCCCTGGTCTCGGTCGATATCAATTCGGCGCGCGCCACCCGCGGCGGCGATATCGAGACCACGGCTTGCAACACCAATCTGGAAGCGGCTGAGGAAATCGCTCGCCAGCTGCGCATTCGCGATATCGGCGGGCTGATCGTCATCGACTTCATCGATATGGAGTCGACCAAGAACCAGCGTGACGTCGAGGATCGGCTGCGCGATGCCATGAAGATGGACCGCGCGCGCATCCAGATCGGACGCCTGTCGCGCTTCGGACTGCTGGAGATGTCGCGGCAGCGGCTGCGGCCCAGTCTCGGCGATTCCAGTCACCTGGTGTGTCCGCGCTGCAACGGTATCGGCAGCATTCGCAGCGTCGAATCCATGGCGCTGTCGATACTCAGGCTGATCAGCGAGGATGCGCGCAAGGACCGCACCGCGCGCATCATCGTGCAGCTACCGGTGGATGTGGCCACGTATCTGATCAACGAGAAGCGCGAGGCGCTGCGCGCGCTCGAGGACAAGGGCCACGCGCAACTGGTGCTGGTCCCCAATCCGCACATCCAGACCCCGGAGTACTCCATCCGGCGCGTGCGCGATGATGAGACGCAGTTGCCCGAGAACGCTCAAATCAGCTATCAGATTCCGGCCGCCCCGGCGACCGTCGATCCGATGGCGGAACGCGAACGCCGCCCGACAGAACAGCCGGCCGTGGCGGCCTTGCTGCCCAAGACCGCGGCGCCCGTGGCCGCGGCGCCGATGAGGTCGACCGAGTCCGCGAACGCCCAGGACACCTCGGGCAGCGGGTTCTGGGGCCGGGTAAAGCGTTTGTTCGCCGGCGAGGACAACGCGCCCGCACAGGCTGCCGCGGTCAGTGCCCCCTCCCCATCCGAGCCGCGACGCGAATCGCCGCGTGGCGGCGGCGGTGCTCGGCGTGACGGGGCACGCGGGCGTGAGCGGCGCCCCGGGCGCCGGCCGCCCGAGGGCGCGCGACGCAGTCAACCGCCTCGCGAAGCCGGCTTTCGCGAGGAACCGCGACGAGCGCGCGAGGAGCCGCCACGGCGCGATGAACCGCGTCCCATCGAGCCGGCCCGTCGCGAGCCCGAACCGGTGACGCAGAGCGTCCAGGGCGATGTGGGACCGGAACCCTTGGATCAGCACGCCGGGCCACCGGGCCAGGCGGCGGTAGACCGCCCACGCACCGGGCGTTCGCGACGCGGTGGTCGGCGACGACGTCGTGGGGCGGCGGCGGCGGCGGTCGCGATGCGGCCCAGGCGGGCAACGGCCCCCCGCGCCAGGGGGAATTGGGGCAGTCGGAGGGCGGGACCGGATCCGATCCCAATTACAGCTGGGGCGCGCCCGAGCCTCCCCACGAACACGAACACGATCACGATCACGAGCACGATCGCCACGAAGGGCCATTCAATGGCGGCCAGGGCAGCAGTGCCAATGCCGGGCACAGCGAACACCCTGCGGCGCAAGAGCCGCCAGCTTCGGCACCGGGCGAGCAGAAACCGTACGTCGTGTGGTCATCGGCGCCGCCGGTGGAGGCTCCGCCCAGCATTCCGCACCCGGAGGAATAGCCGGCGAGCGAACTTCAGCGTCCGGCTTCCAGCAGCGCCGCCACCGCCGCGAGGTCTTGCGCGGTATTGACGTCCGGGCCCGGAGGCACCACGGCATGGGCAACGCGAATGTCCATGCCGTGCTCGAGCGCCCGCAGCTGTTCGAGCTTCTCGATCTGCTCGAGCTGACTCGGCGGCAGCGCCGCCAATCGCAACAGCGCGGAGACGCGGTAGGCGTACAACCCCAGGTGCCGGCGTGCACCCTCGTGGCTGCGCTGGCTCCATGGCGCCTGCTGCGCGCCATCACGCGACCAGGGGATGGGTGCGCGGCTGAAATACAGCGCCCGCTGCCGCCCGTCGGTGACCACCTTGACCACATTGGGGTCAAGCAGTGCCGCCACCGATTCCAACGGCACCGATAGCGTCGCCATATCGGCACCCGCGTTGGCAGCCAGCAGCGCCGCAACCTGATCGATCAATGCTTCAGGCATCAACGGTTCATCGCCCTGCAGATTCACGATGATGTCGCCTTCGTGCCAGCGCTCGCGGCGCGCGACCTCGGCGATGCGATCGCTGCCGGAGACATGCGTCGCCGCCGTCACGCATACCTCGCCACCGAGCTCTCGCACCAGCCGCGCGATACGCTCATCATCGGTCGCAACGATGACCTGCTGCGCCGCCGAGCGCCGGGCGCGTTCGTATACCCACTGGATCATGGCTTTGCCGGCCAGCGGCAGCAGCGGCTTGCCCGGCAGGCGGGTCGAGCCGAAGCGCGCCGGAATGACGACGCGGTACATGCGTCGCTGCGCTGCTAGGACTCGAGCAGAGGATCGTTCGGAGCCAGCACCCGTGCCTCGTCTTCGAGCATCACCGGTATGCCTTCGCGAATGGGATACGCCAGCCGATCGCCGCGACAGATCAGCAATTGCTGTTTGCGCTCATGGCGCAACGGCCCCTTGCAGACCGGGCAGGCCAGGATATCGAGCAGTCGTGCGTCCAAGTCATTCTCCCGCGATCAATGGCGGCTGTGAATTTCCAGAGACCGGCGCAGCTGCCCGAACAGCGCGCTTGCCTCGGGCTCGGCAAAAAAGGCCGTGACCGGCAGGTACCAATGCTTCGGGCCAGCCAATGCCCGGCATTTTACTGCATCCTTCTCGGTCATCAGCACCGGCAATTCATCGTCGAAGGTCAATTCACTGGCCCCGTAGTTATGATGATCCGGATAGGGGTGCTCCGTGACGTCGAGCCCGGCGGCGCGCAATTGCGCAAAGAAGCGCTGCGGATGGCCGATTCCGGCCACGGCATGAACGCGCCGCCCGGCGAGAGTGGAGAGCGCCATGGGAGCCGCGCCACCCGTGAGCGCGAACAGCCGCTGGCCTTCCAGCCGCATGCTGAAGACCCGGTCGCCATCGGCCGCGCCGGCCGGCAAGCGGCCCTCACCGTTGATCACCACTGCATCCACCTGCGCAAGGCGTTCAAGCGGCTCGCGCAGGGGGCCGGCGGGCAGAAGATGGCCATTCCCCAGTCCGCGTTCGCCGTCGACGACCGCAATTTCGAAGCTGCGCGCCAGTGCCAGGTGCTGCAAACCGTCATCGGACACGATCAGGTCGACGCCCTCGCCGGCCAGCAGGCGCGCCGCCCGGACACGATCGCGACACACCGCCACCGGCACGCCCGTGCGCTGGCGCAGCAGCAGTGCC
This sequence comes from uncultured Gammaproteobacteria bacterium, assembly GCA_963735775.1. Lineage (GTDB taxonomy): Bacteria > Pseudomonadota > Gammaproteobacteria > Steroidobacterales > Steroidobacteraceae > FEN-1191. The sequence goes on from CAVTMG010000003.1 coordinate 568,464, forward strand.
TCATCGCCCACGACTTTCACATCGCTGTGAGGCTGAACGCGTTGCGGCCTGCCGTGACGCGTCGCTGAGCCGCCATACCCGCGCAGCACCACGCCCGGGGTTAGTCCCGCGGAGCGCAACTGCGCCACCAGCCAGATCACCAGCGGTGTCTTGCCGCTGCCGCCGACGGTGAGGTTTCCAACGACGATGACCGGACAGGCCATGTGGTAGGAGCGCAGCCAGCCGTGCGCGTAGGCACGCCGGCGAACGCGCACGATCAAAGCAAACAGCAGCGCGCACAGGCGCAGCGGCCCGGGCGGTGGCGACGCCCGGTACCAGATCGCTTGCAGCCACGAGGCCAATGGGGCTAGGCCCATGGGGCTAGGCGCTGAACTGCAGCCGGTGCAGATCCGCGTACACCCCGTGCAGCGCCAGCAATTGCGTATGCGTGCCGTACTCGACCACAGCGCCATCGCGCAATACCAGAATGTGATCGGCGCGCTCGACGGTCGAGAGCCGGTGCGCGATCACCAGCGTGGTGCGATTACGAACCAGCTGATCGAGCGCCGCCTGGATGTGCCGTTCGGCGGCGGTATCGAGCGCCGAGGTGGCCTCATCGAGTATCAGTATCGGCGTATCGCGCAGCAGCGCCCGGGCGATGGCAATGCGCTGGCGCTGGCCGCCCGAGAGCAGCACGCCGCGATCGCCGACGATCGTGTCGAGCCCCTGCGGCAGCTGTTCGACGAACTCCAGAACGAACGCCGCACGCACCGCCTCCTGCAGCTGATCTTCGCTGATGTTGGCGGCGCCAAATATTATGTTGCTGCGAATCGTGTCGTTGAACAGCACTACTTCCTGGCTGACCAGGCTGATCTGGCGACGCAGGTCGAACAGGGAATAGTCGCGAATATCCACCCCATCGATCAGCACGCTGCCGGAGACCGGGTCGTAGAAGCGCGGCAACAGCGACACCAGCGTCGACTTGCCGCTGCCGGAACGACCGACGATCGCCAGCGTTGCGCCGGCCGGCACAGTGAGCGAGATATCGCGCAGCACCGGGCCATTCGCCGCGACGTACTCGAAATTGACGTGGCGAAACTCCACCTCGCCGTGCGCCCGGCCCAGCGGATGCGTGCCGCCCTCCTGTTCGGTCTGGGCATCGAGCACCTCGAACACACTGGCGCCGGCGGCAATACCCTGCTGCAGGGGGCCGGCGACGTTAAGTACCCGGCGTAACGGCTGCGTCAGCTGAATCAACGCAATCAGAAATGGCACAAAGGTCGAAATCGACAGCAGGCCGGCCTGCATTTCACGATTGGCGATAAACAGCACGCCCGCCAGCCCCAGGGCGTAGAACATCTGCACGGTCGGGTTGCTGCTGGAGCGCGCGGAAATCAGCCGCACGTTGGTGCGCCGATTGAGTTCGTTGGCAGTCTCGAACAGCCGCTTGATATGTCCCTGGGCATTGAACACCTTGACCACCCGGTGCGCATCCAACGCCTCCTTGGCCACGCGCGTGACGTCGCCCATGGAATTCTGGATGCGGGTACTGTAGCGGCGGAAGCGGATGTTGACGTTGCGCACCAGCCAGGCAATCAGCGGCGCCACCGTGAGTCCGTACAGCGCCAGTTTCCAGTTGAGCCAGAACAGCAGGCCAATGTTGAACGCGATCGCCAGTGAATCGCGAATGAGCACGGTGAGTGAGTCGGTGGTGGCAGAGGCTACCAGCTCGGTGTTGTAGGTGAGCCGCGTGAGCATGGTCGCCGAGGATTCCTGGTCATACTGTGCCGTCGGCAGCCGCAGGTATTGTCCAAACAAATCGTTGCGGATTGCCTTGATGACCTGCCGCCCCACCCAGGAGGGAAAATAGCTGGCCAGGTAATCGCCAGCGCCGCGCACCAGGAAGATCAACAGCACGCCGAGCGGCAGCAGCTGCAGCACGTGCGGATTGCGCTGCAACGCCATCGTGTCCTGCAGATAGGTACGCACGAAATTGACCGTGATCAGATCGGTGCCGGCGTACAGGATCATGCCCAGTACGCCCAGCATGTACATGCCGGTGTAAGGTTTGGCGTAGCGCAGCAGCCGCCGGTACACGTCGCGCGACTGATAGAGGATCGAGGCGCTGGCGGCGGTGCCGGGCGCAGCGCGGTTCAAGGGGTAGTCGCTCCCGTCTCATTGAGCGTGGCGACGTTCATTTGTGTAAAGCCCAGACGAGCCAGTATGTCCATGGCGGTGACCACCGATTGATGGCTGGCCCGGCCATCGGCACGAATCGTCACCGGCGCCGTGCGCGAGCTGCCCGCGGTGCTCTTGAGTACGGCCGCACGCAGCGTATCGGGGCCGGAATTGATCAGTTCGCGGCCGTTGACCAGATAGGCGCCGCTGGCGCTGACCGTGACCACCAGGCCATCGCCGGCGGCACGCTCAGCCGCCTGCGCACTGGCCTGCGGCAAGCGGATACGCAGCCGGCCCTCGGCGGAAAAATTCGACGACAGCATGAAGAACACCACCAGCAGCAGCACCACATCGATCAGCGATGTGACGTTGATCTCCGGCTCCTCGGTTCGGCGCGGCTTGAGGTTCATGCCATCAGCCTTGCGCCGCTTGCGCCGCTTTCGCCGCGGAAGCGGGCAGCGATGCGGGCGCCGCTGAACTCAATGGCGCTGGCGGCGCAGCGGGAGCCGGCACCGCCGCCGGCGCCGCTGCCGCTGCTGGCGCAGCGGGTGTTTCCGCCGGCCGGCGCGCGGCCGCGTCAACCGCGTCGACCAGCCGCAACGCGTTCTTCTCCATCTCCACCACGATGCGCTCGACCCGGCCACGCAGATAGCGGTACATGATCAGCGACGGGATGGCCACGCACAGCCCCGCTGCCGTCGCGACCAATGCCTCAGCGATGCCGCCGGATAACATGCGCGGATCGCCCGCGCCGCCGGCATTGATGGCATTGAAGGCTTTAATGATGCCGGTTACGGTTCCGAGCAGACCGAGCAGCGGCGAGACCCCGGCGATGGTGCCCAGGGTGGTGAGGTAGCGCTCGAGTTCATAGACCACGTGCCGGCCCGTGTCCTCGAGCCGCTCCATGAGTATCTCGCGCGGGCGGTGCCGATTCTGGAGCCCCGCAGCCAGCAATCTGCCCAGCGGCGAATTGTGCTCCAGAGCAAGGATGACCTTGTCGTTGATCTGATTCGCTTCGACCAGTTTCCAGACCTTCTGCATCAGATCCGGGGGCAACACCCGCCGATCCTGCAGGGTCCAGAGCCGTTCCAGGGTGATTGCCGCGGCAACGATGGAGCACAGCATGATGGGCCACATCAGTGCCCCGCCCGCCTGAAAAATTTCCCACATTTCTGGCGTCGACTCCTGCTGGTTTCAGCTGCGGCGGGCGCATGATACCTAAAGCGCAGCACCCGCAGCGCAAATTCGAGACAGAGCGCGTACGGCCGTCATCGTGCAACTGTTAAAGTCGCACTGTTATGCCTCGCAGACTAGTCAAAAAACTGGCTCAACTGATCCACGCGCGGCGCCACAAATGGTACCTGAGCGTGTTCGGCGAACGCCTTACCGACTCGCATCTGTGGTCGCTCAACCGCCATTCGATCACCGCCGGTTTCGGCGTGGGGATCGCGGTAAGCTTCATCCCTCTGCCGGTACATCTGCCCTGCGTGGTACTCGCGGCCATCTGGTGGCGGCTCAATCTGGCGGTGGCCATCGCCGCCACCTATCTCGTCAATCCCTTCACCATGGTGCCGATCTACTATGCCGCCTACCGCGTGGGCGTCGTGCTATTGCGTCACAAGCCGCACCATTTCGAGTTCCACCTCACCTGGAACTGGCTTGAGCACGGCCTTGGGCCCGCGTGGGAGCCATTCCTGTTCGGCTGCCTGGTATGCAGCATCGTCGGCGGTCTTTGCGGGCGCTTCGCGCTCGAGTATTTCTGGCGCGCGGCAACCATGTACCGTTACCACACACGTCGCGAGCGTCGTCGCAGCTACAAACTGGCCGGTTGACGCAGCGCGCCGCTGTCGAGCTCCAGCACCCGGTCCATGCGTGCGGCGAGCCGCGGGTCGTGCGTTACGACCACCAGGCTGGTGCCCAGCTCGCGATTGAGTTCCAGCATCAGCGCAAACACCTGCTCAGCATTGCGGCCGTCAAGATTGCCGGTTGGCTCGTCGGCCAACACCAATTGCGGCGCGGTGACCAGCGCACGTGCCACGGCGGTGCGCTGGCGCTCGCCTCCGGAGAGCTGGTGCGGCCGGTGCGTGAGCCGCTCAGCCAGCCCTACCCGCGCCAGCAGCGCGCGCGCGCGCGTCATGGCGCTGCCGGTGGCCTCGCGCCGCACCAGCAGCGGCATCGCGACGTTCTCCAATGCCGAAAATTCCGGCAGCAGATGATGGAATTGATAGACGAAGCCGATGCTGCGATTGCGCAGCAGACCGCGCTCGCGCTCCGAAAGCGAGTGCAGGTCATGGCCGCCGACCTCGACCACGCCGGCATCGGGGCGATCCAGACCGCCGAGGATCTGCAACAGTGTGGTCTTGCCGGAGCCGGAGGCGCCGATGATTGCCAGCCGCTCGCCGCGCTTGACCTCGAGTTCCACCCCGGCGAGAACTTCCAGCGTGGTGGAACCTTCACGGAAACTGCGCCGCACGCCATGCGCCGACAGGACCGCGGCATTGTCCTCAGTCATGCCGCAGGGCCTCCGCCGGCTGCGTTCCCGAGGCGCGCCAGGCCGGATACAGCGTCGCCAACGCACACAGCGCGAAGGCAACCCCGCAAATACGCAGCACGTCGCGCCATTCCGCGTAAGCGGGCAGATCGCTCATGAAATACACCTTGGCGTCGAGAAAATGGGTGCCCAGAAGCCGCTCCAGACCGTGCACCAGGGATTCAAGATTAGCCGCCAGCAGCAGCCCGAGCGCCGCGCCGGCGGCAGTCCCGGCCAGACCGATGAAGCTGCCCTGAATGGTGAAGATGGCCAGCACGTTGCGCGGCCCGGCGCCGATGGTGCGCAGGATAGCGATGTCGGCGCGCTTGTCCTTCACCACCATCACCAGCGTGGCAACAATGTTGAAGGCCGCGACCGCCACCACCAGCAGCAGAATCACGAACAGCATCGATTTGGTGATCTCGATGGAGCGGAAGAAATTGGCGTGATTGCGCGTCCAATCGCTGACGTAGTAGCCGCCGCCCAGGCTCACCGCCAGATTGCGCACCAGGCGCGGGGCCAGGAACGGATCGCTCAATGCCAGGCGCAGTCCGCTGACGCGATCGCCCATCTGATAGATGCGGGCCGCATCGTGCAGGTTGATCAATGCCAGTTCGCGATCGAATTCATACATTCCCGAGTGGAAGATACCGGCGACGTGAAAGCGGCGCATGCGCGGCTCGATGCCGGCCGGCGTGGCATCGCCCTGCGGCGCAATCAGCACCACATCATCGCCGATGCCGGCCGCCAGCGCCGTGGCAAGCGCATCGCCCAGGATGATGCGATAGCCGCCATCGGCCAGGTCCTCGATGCGTCCGCCCTCGATGTGCTGCGCCAGGCCGACCGCGCGCCGCTCCTGCTCGGGCTGCACGCCGCGCACGGTCGTTCCGGCCGTGTAGTCGCCGTGCATCAGCAGCGCCTGGGCTTCGATGTACGGCGCTGCGGCCAGAACTCCGGGCATCTTGAGTGCGCGCGCCTGATCGGCGCGCCAGTCTTTGAGGCTGCCGTCCAGCCCCATGAGTGTGGCGTGCGAGGTGACGCTCAGGATACGGGTCTTGAGTTCGCGTTCGAATCCGTTCATCACCGAAAGCACCACGATCAGCACTGCCACGCCGATGGCCAGGCCGAGCACCGACACCACCGAGATGAACGATAAGAAGCCACGCCCCTGCGTCGCGCGCAGATAGCGCGTGCCCAGCATCCATTCGTAGGACCAGGCCATGCTATTCGTATCGCAGGGCGTCGGCGGGAGAAGTGCCGGCCGCGCGCAACGCCGGGTAGATGGTGGACAGCAGTGTCAGGCCAAAGGCCGCGGCGGCGATCCATAGCACATCGTGCAGGTGCAGCTCCGACGGAATGGTCGTGATGTAGTAGACCTGGGCATCGAGAAAGTGAAAACCGAACAGGCGCTCGAGCACCGGCACGATGCTGTCGACATGACGGGCCACGACCACACCCAGGGCCAGGCCGCCGGCCACACCGAACCAGCCTATGGCCAGTCCCTGGGTGATGAATATCTGCAAAATGCTGGCCGGTGAGGCGCCCAGGGTGCGCAGTATGGCGATGTCGGTGCGCTTGTCGTTGACCACCATAACCAGCATGGCCACGGTGTTGAAGGCCGCCACGGCGACGATCAACAGTAGAATCAGCGCCATCATGGTTTTCTCGATGCGAATTGCGCGGAAGTAGCTGGCATTGTCCTCGGTCCAGTCGCTGCTGCGATAACCGCCGCCCAACGCCGCGCGCACCGCCGGCATGAACCGCGCGACCTGCAGCGCATCGGTAAAGCGCAGCCGCAGTCCGCTGGTGCCGCGTGAGAGCGGCGCGAACGCGCGCACGTCCGCGATCTGCGCCATGATCAGCGAATTGTCCAGTTCCTCGAGCCCGGCCTGGAACACTGCTCCGACCGTGAACTGGCGCAGTCGCGGCTCGGGCAGGCCCGTTGCCGAGGCCATCGGCACCAGCAACGTTATCGGATCTCCCACCCGCAGCCCCAGCTGATCGGCGATGTCCCGACCCACGACCACGGCGTTACTGCCCGGCTGCAATGCCTCGAGTTTGCCCTCGACCAGCAGCGGGCTCACGTCGGCGACCCGCCGCTCCTGCTGCGGATCGATGCCACGCAACAGCACCGGCAGCATCTCCGGCCAGTGCACCGCGAGCGCCGTCAGCTCGATGTAGGGCGAGACCCCGACCACCCCGGGCAGTGACTGCAAGCGCGCGCGCAAGGCCTGATCGGAGTCGCTGGGCGGCACGCCCTCGTTCACCACATGCGCCTGCGCCCCCAGGGCCAGCAGCCGGTCGCGCAGTTCGCCCTCGAAGCCGTTCATGACCGAGAGGATCACGATCAGCGCGGCGACGCCCAGAGAAACCCCGGCCAGCGACACCCAGGTGATCAGCGAAACAAAGAATTTGTGTTGCCGCGAGCGCACATAGCGCAGGCCGATGAACACTGGCAGCGGCTGAAACATCGCTGAGCATTAAAGCACACGCCACCCCGAAACTGGACTTGGATCACAGAAACCGGCCGGCGCAGGCCGCGGCCATGGGGCGATGTCTCAGGCCAGTGCTATAGTCGGCATCCGTGGATCCCTAGGCATAAAGGTGCGCTATGACAGGCACATACAAGACTGACGCCCCGGCATTGATACCCGCGTGGCTCGCGGCGCTGGCCATTGCAGTGACGCTGCTGATCAGCGGCACCGTGCGTGCCGAGACCGTCGTCGTCGACGATCAGGTGCGCGTGGTGGATTCCGACGTGGCCCGCCCGGGCCGCGGCATGACCATGAAGACGGTGGAAGCAAAGTTCGGTGCGCCGCAGGAGCGCCATCCGGCGGTTGGCAAGCCGGCGATCACACGCTGGGATTACCCTGGCTTCTCGGTGTTCTTCGAGAATGAGCACGTGATCCATGCGGTGGTGAACCCGGCCGCCTGAAGCTAGAGTTCGCGCAACCCTGCAGTCACCGGCATGCGCGCCGCGCGCAGCGCCGGGAACAGCCCGCCGACGAAGCCGATCGCCAGCGCCGACTTCAATCCCAGCCACAGCAGCGCCGGCGACACTTCGAAGGAAAATACCACCTGGCTGAAATTCGCTCCCAGGGTTGAGGCCGTGTAATGGTTGAATATCAACCAGGACAGCCCCGCGCCGATCACCCCGCCCAGCAGCGCCAGCAACATCGTTTCCAGCAGTATCGAGACGATGACCGGGATGCCGCGAAAGCCGATGGCGCGCAAGGTGGCAATCTCACGCGTGCGCGTGGCCACGGCCGCATACATGGTGTTGAGAGCGCCGAACACCGCACCGACGGCCATGATCGAACCCACCGTGATCCCAAGTATGCGGATAAGACGCGATAACATCGCCGATTGCTCGGAGTAGTACGCGCGCGTGGTCTTGGCGTCCACCTTGAGCCGCGGATCGGCGGCGAGTGCGGTTTTGAAGGCATCGAATTCGGTCGCATCGCGCAGACGCACCGTCAGCGAGGTGGTGCTGCTGCCACGGCGATACACCGGTCCGACGACGTCCGTGTCGCCCCAGATCTCGCTGTCATAGGCATCGCCCGATTCAAACTCGCCAACGATGGCCCAGCTCTGACCGTTGAGATTGATGGATGAGCCGAGCGCAATGCCCGCGAACTGCGCGCGCGCACCCTTGCCGGCGACCAGTTCACGCAGGCCCGGGTGGAACTTGCGGCCGGCGGTAATCTTGAGATTCGGCCGCAGCTCCCAGGCGTGCTCGCCGACGCCACGCAGCTCCACGTTCGCGTCCTGCCTGGTGGCTTTCTTCGGCAGCGACGCCACCACCACCAGTTCGGGTGAGGCAATCGGCTGCCCATCGGCGTCATGCAGCACCTGTGGCATCTGCGATATCACCACCGCGCTGTCATGATCGAGCACCGAATTGAGCTCACTTTGCGCGCCCGCGCGCAGGATGATCACGGTGTCATCCGTGCCAGTCTGCTTGAGCGTCGCCTCGAATCCGGCGCCCATGGCCAGCACCGCCACCAGTACCGCCACCACGCCGGCGATGCCGATCACTACCACCGATGAAGATCCCAGGCGCTGTGGAATGGTCAGCAAACCCACCTGCGCCACCGACCAGGTCTGCTGACCGACGCGCGTGGCCGCCAGCCACAGGGCCAACAGCAGCAGCAGCGCCGCCGGCACCCACCAGGGCAGGAGCATCAATATCGCCAGCGGTGCGGCCAGGGCAGCCAGGGTCGCACATAGTGTGCCGAACTGGCTCCATCGCGATCGTCGTCGAGTCACGGCGCGCTCCGATCAGCGGCCGGCCAGCGCATCGACGATGCGCAGGCGCATGCCGCGCCGTGCCGGTAGGGCGCCGACGATCAAGCCGATCACGACCATCAACCCCAGGCCGCGCAACCAGATCTCACCGCCTACCGGGATCATCGGCAGGGTGGAGCCCACACGCGCCATGATGATGTTCACGGCTATCCCCGCCGACACCAGGCCGACGGCGCCACCCACGACGATCAGCAGTACCGATTCGACCAGCAGCAGGGCCAGGACGCTGCGGTTGGAAAAGCCGATGGTCTTCAGCACCGCCAGCTCAGGGATGCGTTCGCGCACCGCCTGCGCCATGGTGTTGCCGGTCAGCAGTACCAAGGTAAAGAACACCGCGCCCATGATGGCCGCTACGATCAGGCCGATGTCGGCGAACTGACTGACGAAGCCGGCATTGAAAGCCTGCTCGGTCTGTGTCTTGGTCTCGTGATCGGAGTTTTCCGAGAGCGCGTCGATGGCCCGCGCCACTTGTGCGGCCGCATTGCGATCCGCCACCCGGGTCACGTACCAGCCGACATTGCCGTTGCCGAAGGCGCGCGCCTCATCGAAGTAATCCCAATTGAACACCAGCAGGTTTTCCCGGTCGCGCTGTTTCGAATCGAGCGCGTGAAAGATCCCCACCAGGTCGAAGGTCCAGGCATTGCTGCCGTTCTTTTGCGGAAAAATCGTTGCCTGCAATGGAATCTTGTCGCCGACTTTCCAATTGTATTTGCTGGCCAGTGCCTGCCCCACAACCGCCCCGGTACGGGTAGTGCGAAACGCCTCGCGCGCGCCGTCGCTAAGCTTATATTCCGGGTACAGGTCCAAGAAGTTCGGCTGCCACCGCCTCGTTGGCGAAGAAATTCTTCGGATCCTGATAGGTGCCGCCAAACCAATTGGCATAGGTGACCTGGGACACTCCCGGCAAGGCTTCAATCCGCCCCAGCAAGCTCTTGGGCAGCGACAGGATGAACGATATTTTGGATACCGTAACCAGCCGGTCGACCCCGGCGACGCCGGCGCCGGCATTGGCGAACGCGCTGCGCACGGAATCGAGCAGACCAAACAGCAGGAAAGCAGCGAGCACCGACAACAGCGTGAAGATGGTGCGGGTCTTGCGCCGAAACATGGCGCCCCAGATCAAGTGGAAGTACTTCACGCCGGCACGGGCTCGCCATGTTCAACGATACTGCCCTTGTCCAGATGCAGCGTGTGGCTGGCGTATTCGGCCGCCTTGGGATCGTGCGTGACCATGATGATGGTCTTGCCGTGCTCGCGATTGAGCTGCTGCAGCAGGCTCAGGACGTCCGCGGCAGATTGCCGGTCCAGATCGCCGGTGGGCTCATCGCACACCAGCAGCGTCGGATCGGAGACGATGGCGCGTGCGATCGCCACGCGCTGCTGCTGGCCGCCGGATAGTTCACCGGGTTTGTGCGCGCCACGATCCGCCAGACCCACTAGCTCGAGGGCGACGCCGGCATTGTGCCGGCGCTGCGCCGCCGAAAGCCGCGTCAACAGCAGCGGCAGTTCGACGTTCTTGCGCGCCGACAGCATCGGCAGCAGATTATAGAACTGAAACACGAAGCCGACGTGCGCAGCGCGCCACTTCGCCAGTGCGCTCTCCGACAGCCGGTCGATGTGCTGATCACCCACGACGATGCTGCCCTCGGTGGGAGAATCCAGGCCGCCGATCAGGTTCAGCAGGGTGGTCTTGCCCGAGCCCGAGGGCCCCATCAGCGCCACGAAATCGCGCGCCTGGATGTCCAGATCGACGTGATGCAGAACCTCGATCTTCTGCTTGCCGCGCTCATAGACCTTGCTCAACCGTCGCAGCTCAACCAATGCGCTCATGCCGTACCTCGCTGTCCTTCTGGTAAATAATACACTGCGGCCGTGTGCGCTCGCGGCGCAAGGAGCTTGAATTCGCGCCATGGCAGTTTAAGCTCGCGCGCCTCCATGCCCACACTGCTGCACCCGCCGCTGCCCGACTCCGCCGTTCCCCATTGGCGCTGGCGCGGCCTGCACGGCAGCGCCCGGGCGCTGGCGCTGGCCGAGGCGGTGGCAGCCGACCAGCGCTGCTGGGTTTTCATAGCCGCGGATACCCGCGAATCCGAGCAGCTGGCCGCCGAATTGCGCTTCTTCGCCGGCACGGCACTCGAGGTCCTGACGCTGCCGGACTGGGAAGTGCTGCCCTACGACATCTTCTCGCCGCACCCGGACATCGTCTCCGAGCGCCTGCGCACTCTCGCACGCCTGCCGGGATTGCGCCGTGGCATTCTGCTGCTGACGGTGGACAGCGTGCTGACGCGCCTGCCGCCGGTACCCTATGTGCAGGCACGCAGCTTCGAGCTCCAGCGCGGCGAGCCGCTGGCGATCGAGCCGCTGCGCCTGCGCCTCGCCCAGTCCGGATATGCCAACGTCAGCCAGGTGAGCACCCCGGGTGAGTTTGCGCTGCGCGGCTCGCTGTTCGATGTGTTCCCGATGGGCTCTGCGGCGCCGGTGCGCGTGGATCTGCTGGACGATCACATCGATAGCATTCGCCGCTTCGATCCCGAATCGCAGCGCTCGCTCGAGAACATCGAGCAGCTGCGCCTGCTGCCGGCGCGTGAACTGCCCCTGGATGCCGAATCGGTCCGTGCCTTCCGCCGCCGCTATCGCGAGCGTTTCGATGGCGACATCACGCGCATGAGCGTCTATCGCGGGGTCAGTGAAGGCATTGCACCCCCGGGGATAGAGTTCTATCTGCCGCTGTTTTTTGAAACCACGGCGCAGATCACCGATTACGTGCCGGCCGATGCGGTCATTGCCAGCGATGCCGATCTGGACCCGGCGCTGGAACGCGCCTGGGAGGCGATCGGCGCGCGCTATGAGGATCGCCGCCACGATATTGAACGGCCGCTGCTGCCGCCGGCGGAAGCGTTCGTCGAACCGCGGGCGCTGCGCTGCGCGCTCGCGCCCCGGCCGAGCGTGAACATTGAGCGCTTTGCCGGTAACGAATTCGAACACCTGGGCAATGCCCACGATTTCGCCACCACCGCGCCGCCGGATTTCCGTCTCGATGCGCGCGCGGCACAACCGCTGGCACCGCTAACGAGCTTCCTGGCCAGCTTCGCCGGCCGGGTGCTCATCGCCGCCGACTCGCCAGGCCGGCGTGAGGTCATCGCCGAGATGCTGGCGGCACACGGACGGCGGCCGCGCGCGGTGCAGACGTGGCAGCAGTTCGCCGACGGCGATGCGCCGCTGGCGATCAATGTCGCCGAGGACATGAGCGGCCTGGCCCTGCGCGACCCGCCGCTGTTGTTGCTGAGCGAATCGCAGTTGTTCGGCTCACGTGCGCGTCAGGAGCGCCGCCGGCGCCGTACCGCGGTCTCCGACCCGGCCGCGATCCTGCGCGATCTGCAGAGCCTCGAGCCCGGCTCGCCGGTGGTGCACGAGACCTATGGCGTCGGCCGCTACGTCGGTTTGCAGCGCATGGAGATTGCCGACCAGAGCAATGAATTCCTGGTGCTCGAGTACCGCGACGGCGATCGCGTGTATGTGCCGGTGCACGCCTTGCACCTGGTCAACCGCTATACCGGCGGCGCGCCCGAGGCTGCGCCCCTGCACAAGCTCGGTAGCGATCAGTGGGCGCGCGCCCGGCGCCGCGCCGCCGAGGCGGTGCGCGACGTGGCCGCCGAACTGCTCGATCTGCATGCGCGCCGCGCCGCCCATCAAGCCGCGCCGCTGGTGGCACGCGAGCTCGAGTACCAGACCTTCGCCAATGGCTTCCCGTTCGAGGAGACCGCCGATCAGGCCGAGGCGATCCGGCAGGTGCTCAAGGACATGCAGTCCGTCAAGCCCATGGATCGGGTGGTGTGCGGCGATGTCGGCTTCGGCAAGACCGAAGTGGCCATGCGTGCAGCGTTCGTCGCCGTACAGGCCGGGCGCCAGGTCGCGCTGCTGGTGCCCACCACGTTGCTGGCACAACAGCACCTGCAAAGCTTCCGCGACCGATTTGCCGACTGGCCGGTGCGCATCGAAGCGCTGTCGCGCTTTCGCTCCAGCAGCGAGAGCGCCGCGGTGCTGCAGGGCCTTGAGCGCGGTACGGTCGATATCGTCATCGCCACCCACCGCCTGCTGCATGCCGACGCCCGATTCAGCAATCTGGGGCTGATCGTCGTCGACGAAGAACACCGCTTCGGTGTGCGCGACAAGGAGCGGCTAAAGGCCCTGCGGGCGGAGGTGCACGTACTGACCCTGACCGCGACGCCCATACCGCGCACGCTCAACATGGCGCTCGGCGGCCTGCGCGATCTGTCGCTGATCACCACGCCGCCGGCGGCACGGCTGTCGATCAAGACCTTCATCATCGAATGGCACGCGCCGACCCTGCGCGAGGCGGTGCTGCGCGAGCTGCGACGCGGCGGCCAGGTGTACTTCGTGCACAACGAGATCCAGAGCATCGAGAAGGCGGCCAGCGACATTGCCAAGCTGGTACCGGAGGCCGAGGTGCGCATCGGCCATGGACAGATGCGCGAGCGCGAACTCGAGCAGCTGATGGTCGACTTCTATCACCGGCGATTCAATCTGCTGGCCTGCACTACCATCATCGAGAGCGGTATCGACGTGCCGAGCGCCAACACCATATTGATCGATCGCGCCGATCACCTGGGATTGGCGCAGTTGCACCAGCTGCGTGGCCGCGTCGGTCGTTCGCATCACCGCGCCTATGCCTATCTGATTGTGCCGTCGCGCAAGCACCTGGCCGGCAACGCGGCCAAGCGCCTGGAGGCGATCGAATCACTCGAGGAACTGGGCGCCGGATTCGTGCTCGCCACCCATGATCTGGAAATCCGCGGCGCCGGGGAATTTCTCGGCGAAAAGCAGACCGGCGAGCTCAGCGAGGTCGGTCTAACCATGTATCTGGATATGCTCGAGCACGCGGTGCGGGCCATGCGCGAGGGGCGCGCGCCCATGCTCGACCGTCCGCTGGCAGCCGTCAGCGAGGTCGAGCTGCACGTGGCCGCGTTGCTGCCGGAGGATTACGTCAGCGATGTGCATCTGCGGCTGGCGCTGTATCAGCGCATCGCCGCGGCCGATGCGGTAGCGCTACAGGACATGACCGCCGAACTCATCGATCGCTTCGGCCCGCTGCCGGAGGCGGCCAACCATCTGCTGCAGCTGGCGCGCCTGCGCCTGCGCGCACGGCAGCTCGGGATCCGGCGGCTTGAGCTCGGACCCGCCGGCGGCAGCGTTCAGTTCGAGGAGCACAATCGGGTCGATGCGGCGCGCATCGTTGGATTGATTCAGCGGCAGGCACAGGAGTATCGGCTCGAGGGACCGCTCAAGCTGCGCATTTCGCGCGCCCTGCCCCAGTCCGAACAGCGCTTTGTACGCGCCGATGCGCTGCTTGATCATCTGTCGGGGGCATAGCTGTCGGGCCCTGCTACCATAGCCGCATGAAGGCAATCCATCGGTTTGGAAGCCACGGCAGGACTGCCCTGCTGGCGTGTTTACTGGGGCTGGCGGCGCTCACCAGCCCGGGTACGGCCGCGGCCCAGACTGGTGCGAACAGCAACACCTACACGGTGGAGATCATCGTGTTTCGCGATTCCAGCGTCGGGGCAGCCGAGGACTGGAGCGCCCCGCCGCAGAGTCGGGGTTTTGGCAATGAAAGCACTCGCGGCGGCACACCGCAGGTGCTGCGGGTACTGCCGCCCGAGGATTACAAACTGGCGTCCATCGACAACACACTGCGTACCAGCGGTGCCTGGCATCCGATCGCACATGCGGCCTGGGTGCAGACCGCGGCCAACTGGGGCACGCACGTGGGCATCGCGCTTTCCGATTTGGGCATCAATAGCCCCGGCCTGTCGGGCATGATCTATCTCGAGCGCGCCACCTATCTGCATTTGGGTGTGGAGATGACCTTGAGCGCCGGCGCCAGCTACACCATCGATGAGATGCGCAGCGTCAAGTACAACGAGAAGCAGTATTTCGATCACCCCGCCTTCGGTGTCATCGCCGTGGTCTCGCCGGCGCCGCCAGCCGCGGGAACCGCGACGCGCTAACCTGTGCTGCCGATGCCGCCGGCCGAATGCACCTTCGAGCTGCTCCAGGCCGATAGCAAGCCGCTGCTGAGGACGGCGCGCACGCTGTTTCGCGAATACGCCGACTGGCTGAAAGTGGATTTGTGCTTCCAGGGTTTCGAGGCGGAACTGGCCAGCCTGCCCGGCGCCTACGCGCCGGCGCGCGGCGGCGCGCTGCTGGTGGCGAGGCGTGCCGATGAGGCGGCTGGTTGCGTGGCGCTGCGGGCGCTGGAGCCGGACATCTGCGAGATGAAGCGCCTGTGGGTACGGGCGCCGTATCGCGGCGGTGGCCTGGGAACGCAGCTCGCGCGGGCGATCCTGCAACGTGCGAGCGAGAACGGCTATCGCGCCATGCGGCTCGATACGCTGGCGCGCATGGATCAGGCCCTGCGTCTTTACGCGAAGCTCGGCTTTCATGAGGTGCCGGCCTACTACGACAATCCCCTGGCCGACGCGATCTACATGGAAAAGACGCTGCGTCCCTGAGCCGGCGCGGCGCTAGTGCGCGGCGCTAGTGCGCGGCGGGCGGTAACACCAGGGCCGTGCCCAGATAGCGGCTCCAGGTCTGTGAGCGCCCGAGCAGCGATATGCCGATGAAGCCGCGCACCTTGAGGTGATCCGGGTCGAGCAGCTCGATGCGGCATCTATAGGTGCGGCCGCTGTCGGGATCGTAGATGCTGCCGCCGGACCAATGGCCCGTGCCATCATCATGCAGGCCCAGCAGTATCGTCTGGCCCAGCAGTTCCTGCTGCCTGCGGCCCGCATCGGGATTGTGTTGATCGAGGCGATGCGGAGCGTTGCCGCCAATGATGCGACCCTGGTAGGTGTTGTCGGCCGCGCGTGTGATTTCGATGATGCCGTCGCGCGGCTCGGTCAGCCAGCGACCCAGCAGCACATCCTGCGCCTGCGCAACGCTCACCGTGCCCAGCATGAGGACCAGCAGCGCGCGCAGCCCTCTCACGCCACGTCGCCGGGCCGTACCACGGCAACGTGCGCTTCGTGGTCTTCCTTGGCGCGTGCCAGCGCCTTCATGACTGCATCCACCAGCATCTCGACAGTTTGCTCACCGGTGGGATTGAGACTCGCGGCCCCGACGCTGACCGAAACGAATTTCTGCCGCGAGGCGCGCGGATGATGGATATGTTGGCCGAGCACCTTCTGGGCGACCGAGGCTGCAAAGTCCGGCACCACCGCCAGATCCGGATTGCGCACCAGTGCGACGATGCGGCCGCCTTCCCAGCGGGCAACCACGTCGGTACCGCGTCGGAAGGAGCGCCGATCACACCGGCGACGCGCCGGATGCAGGCATCACCGGCTGCGCGGCCGAAGGTGTCGTTGTAGCTGCTGAGCTCATCGATATCGAACACGATGAGGGTGACCAGCCGCGCCTCGCGCGCGCCAATCTCCCAATCGTGCTGCAAGATCTCCTCGAAGTAGGCGCGCGAGCACAATCCGGACAGCCGATCCTCGCGCAGCCAGCGTGGGCAAACCGCTGGCACGGCGAAGACCCAGTCGCTCGCGTTCACTGACGTCACGATGAAAGCCGACGAAATGCGTCACTGACTTGTCGCTGCCGCGCAGCGGCTGCACCAGTATCTCGTTCCAGAACTGGCTGCCGTCCTTGCGGTAATTGCGCAGCAGTACCCGGCAGGTCTCGCCCTGACCGATGGCGACCCGCAATTGCTTGCGCCCTTCCTGGTCGCGGTCCCAGGCCTGCAGCTGGCGCAGATCCTGACCAATGAGCTCCGCGGCGCTGTAGCCGGTCAGGCGCTCGAAGGCGGTATTGACGTAGACCACCGGCTGATGCTCGGGCGCGCGCTTCGCACACGACGATGCCCTCGGGGGAGGCATCGAGCACCCCACGCAAGAATTCGACCGACCACTGCGCCATCTCTGTCACGCGCTCCTCCTCGGAGTCGCCCGGTTCGAATTTGAGTTCCGGTTTTGCCGCGCTGCGCACCAACCATTCTCGCGCGCTTCGCCAGGCTGCGGAAGCCTCCAAAGTCTCAAAACCGGGTTGCCTGCGGCCGCGCATGCGGACCAGACGCAGCTGCGAGGCCGGATCGATGCGCGGCTCCAACTCATCGAGCAGGCGCATCGACCCCGGGGCGATCGTTGCAAACCGGCAGTACGTCACATCCGGCCGCCAGCGCACGCGCGGCGCGCGCCGGCAGATCCCCCACCGACGCCGCCCCGGCCATGGTCAGGTCGTCCGCGAATACCAGGCCGCCGAACTGCAGTCCCTGCCGCAACTCCTGCGCCACCCAGCGCTGCGAAAAGCTCGCCGGTACCGAGTCGACTGCCGGGAACAGCACGTGCGCCACCATCACGGCCGGCAGGCCATTGGCGATCAGGCGCCGGTAAGGCAGCAGGTCCTCATCCAGATTGATCAATTCGCGGCGATCGACCGGCAACGCCAGGTGCGAATCGGCCACTACCGCACCGTGGCCAGGGTAGTGCTTGGCCGTGGCCGCCATGCCGGCATCGCGCATGCCGTGCACGTAAGCAATGGCCAGCTGGCGACCACGCTCGCGCGCGCGCTGAAGGCGCGATCGCCGATGATCTCCGACAGGCCGTAGTCCAGATCCACGCACGGTGCAAACGAGAAATCGATGCCGCTGGCCAGCAGTTCCGCGGCCATGAGCCAACCCAGCGCGCGCGCCATCGCCACGCCCTGCTGCGGATCGGCGTCGTAGGTCTGACCGATGCGGCGCAGCGGCGGCAGCGCCGAGAATCCGGAACGAAACCGCTGCACGCGGCCACCCTCGTGGTCGACCGCGATCAGCAGCGCCGGATTGCGCACCGAGTGGATTTGCTCGACCAGGGCGCGCAGCTGCACACGGTCGACATAGTTGCGCGTGAACAGGATGACGCTGCCAACCATCGGATGCGCCAGCACCTCGCGATCGGCCGCGGTGAGCTCGGTGCCGGCGATATCCACCATCAACGGGCCCAGTGTCATGAGCCGGCCTTCAGGTTCTCCGGCCAATGGCGATACGGCTGTTGCGACAGCCGGAAGTTGAAGTACCGCTGGTCCTCGGTGACTTCGCTGCCAAGCCACTGCTGGCCGCGCGAAGGCCGCCTCGCTCCGACTGCAGCTCCAGCTCGGCGATAACCAGACCGGCATTTTCGCCCAGGAATTCATCGACCTCCCAATCATTGCCGTCGTGCGGGACGATATGGCGCCATTTCTCGATCAGCGGGCCCTCGCACAGCCGGTCGAGCATTTCGTTGGCATCCACCGCTGCGATCGCCGATTCATATTCAGCGCGCGAGCGCCCCGGGGTCATGGCTTTGACCGACAGCCAACCCTGCCCGCCGGCCAGCCGTACGCGTATCGAGGCACGCAGCGTGTTGGCCAGGTAGCCCTGACGCAGCAAGGTGCTGGTGCTGATCTGGGCACGCCAGGCGTTGCCAGCAACCAGGAACTTGCGCTCAATCTCCACCGCCATAGCCGCCTCCGCGTGCGCGACGTTCAGCATCTCGAGCGCAAAAGCGCCAGCGATTCCACGTGCGCCGTGTGTGCAAACATATCGACCACGCCGGCCGCCAGCAATTCAAAACCGTGCTCGTGCACCAGAATTCCCAGATCCCGGGCCAGCGTACCGGGATGACAGGACACGTACAGCAGGCGCTGGGGAGCGAGTTGCGCGATCGGCGCCAACATGTCGCGCGCGCCCATACGCGGCGGATCGAGCAGGACATGGCGTATGGCGCTGCTGCAGCCATGGTTCGCCGGATAGCTCGGCGCCGGACAGATCGGCCTGAAAAAACTGCGCATTGGCGATGCCGTTGCGGCGCGCGTTGGCGCGCGCGCGCGCAATCAGCGCCGCATCGCCCTCGATCCCGACCACCGCGTGCGCGCGCCGCGCCAATGCCAGCGAGAAATTCCCCAGGCCGCAATACAGATCCAGCACCCGCGACTGGCTGTCCAGCTCCAGCAGCTCCGCGGCCGCCGCGACCATGGCCCGATTCGCCTCGGCATTGATCTGGATAAAGTCGGTGGGCCCAAATTCCAGCTCGAGGCCGGCCGCCGGCAGCGCGTACGACAGCTCGCAGGGCGTCTCGCTCAGCGCGCGCACGCTGTCGAGGCCGCCGCTCTGCAGGAAGAAATGTACGTTGTACTGGCCTTCAAACTCGCGCAGCCGGACGCAGTCCTGCTCGCTGGGATTGTGCAGCGTGCGCAGCACCAGGGCCGCGGCGGTATCGCCCACCGCGACTTCGATCTGCGGCAACTGCTCGCGTATCGAGAGCTGCTGGATCAGCGCCGCCAGCGGCGCGATGAGGCCATCGATCGGCGGCGAGAGCACCTCGCAACGCTCGAGGCTGGCGACCAGATTGCTGGCTGCGCTCGCGAAAACCCACCAGTACCCGCCCCTTGCGGGCAACGTACTTCACCCCCAGGCGCGCGCGCCGCCGGTAGTTCCAGGCACTGGTGGCGATCGGTTCCAGCCAGCGCACGGGGGTGAGCCGTGCCAGACGTTCAAGGCTCTCGGCCAGCTGCTGCTGCTTCAGGTGAAGTTGCGCCGTGCTATCCAGGTGCTGCAGCGCGCAGCCGCCGCAGATATCGAAATGAGCGCAGCGCGGGCGACACGCTGCTGGCCGCCGGGGATAGAGAACCTGCTCCAGCCGCGCCTGATCGTACTGACGATGGCGGCGCGCGCGGCGAAAGCGCACGATTTCCCCGGGCAGCGCTCCGGCAACAAACGCGGTCTTGCCTTCACGAACGATACCCTCGCCATCCTGGCTCAGGGCCGCACCAGCCCGGTTTCGCTCTCGGCATTGACGATCGCGGCCCGGCGGCTCATGCCCCGGCCTCCCAGGCGGTGAGAAACTGCGCGTGATGCGGCTCGGCCGAGCCGCGCAGCAGCAGGCGCAGGCGCTCGTACTCGGCCTCGAGCGCCGGCCCGTCCAGGCGCCCTCGCAGGAACTGGAAGCGCAAGTAAATCAGGTAGGTATTGAGCACATCGGTTTCGCAATAGCGCCGCACGGCCAGCAGCTCGCCGGCCAGGTAGGCATCCCACACCTGGTCACCGGAGAAACCGAGCTTGCCGGGAAAACCCAGCAGCGCTGCCACGTCGGCCAGTTTGGCGCGCGCGCGCGGCTGAAATCCCGACAGCACATCCATGAGATCCAGATGCCGCCAATGAAAGCGGCTGAGATAGTTGTTGTAGCGAAAGGCGGTGTCTTCGTCGCCCACCTCCCAGTAGCGCGGCGCCTGAATGCCGGCCTTGAGCGCGCGGTAGTGCAATACCGGCAGATCGAAACCGCCGCCGTTCCACGACACCAACTCCGGCAGGTACTTTTCGATGCCGTCGAAGAATCTCGTCAGCAGCTCGGTTTCGCTCGAGTGCAGATCGCCCAGGCTCCAGACTCGCAGCTGCTCGCGAGTGCGCAGCACACAGGAGATGGCCACCACCCGCTGCTGCAGGTGCGGCAGAAATTCCGTGCCGGTGCTGGCGCGCTGCTGCGCGAACATGGCCTTGGCCACGGCCGCATCTTCCAATCCCTCCAGGCCGTACAGCCGCCGGCCGAAATCCACGTCCGGCACGGTCTCGATATCGAATACCAGGGTATTCATCGACGCGAAGCCCTATGCGGTGCGTTCGCTTTGCGCGGCACCTTGGCCGCGCGCGGCGCGCTCTTCTTGCGGGCGCGCGCGGCGCGCAGCAGTATCGCCACCGCGACCACCAGTCCTGCCTCATCGGTCAAAGTGATGTGCGCCTCGCCGATTCCCAACCGCCGGCGCACCCGCTCCCCGCGCTTGGAATAGATCACTTCGGGTTTGCCCCACCGGTCCTGCACCACGCCGACGTCGCGAATCCACATGCCGTGGGCGAAGCCGGTTCCCATGGCCTTTACGATCGCCTCCTTGGCGGCAAAGCGCATGGCCAGGAAACGCTCCGGGCGCTGCGTGCGCTCGAATTGCGCTCGCTCCTGCGGCAGCAGCAACCGATCGACGAAGTGCAGGCCGAAACGCGCGTAGGTATCGTGCATGCGCCGCGCCTCGAGCACGTCGATGCCGACACCGAAGATCATGCGCGCGCGGCGAGCATCAGCGCCTTCATCTCTCGGACCGCACTGCTGAGGCCCTCGAACAAGGCGCGCGCGATGATGGCATGGCCGATGTTGAGTTCGACGATCTCGGCGATGGCGGCAACAGGAGCGACGTTGCTGTAATTGAGCCCGTGCCCGGCGTGTACCTCCAGACCCCGGCCGGCGGCGAAACGTGCCGCGTGGCGCAAGCGCTCGAGCTCGCGCGCCTGCGAGCCGCCGTTGACCTCGGCATAGGCGCCGGTGTGCAGCTCGATCACGCTGGCGCGGGTTCCTTTGGCGGCTTCGATCTGCGCCTCCTCCGGATCGATGAACAAAGCGACGCGGATGCCGGCCTGCAGTAGCTGGGCGCAGTGCGCGCGCAGGCCTTCACCGCCGCCAATGACGTCCAGTCCACCTTCGGTGGTGAGTTCGGCGCGCCGTTCCGGCACCAGGCAACAGTCGCTCGGCCGCAGCGCACAGGCAAATGCCACCATCTCGGGGGTCGCCGCCATCTCCAGATTCATGCGCGTTGCCAGAACGCCGCTGAGCAACTGCACGTCGCGCTCCTGGATGTGTCTTCGGTCCTCGCGCAGATGCAAGGTAATGTTGTCGGCGCCGGCCTGCTCCGCCAGCAACGCCGCCTGCAATGGCTCCGGATAGCGCGTGTGCCGTTGCTGGCGCAGCGTCGCCACGTGGTCGATGTTCACTCCCAGCGCGATTCCAGCACTCATGAGACCTTGCGCTCCTTGCGCGGATAGCTGACCAGCGATCGCGCCACGACCCGCGTGCGCAATTCCCGCCCCTCGAGACAGTGATCGATGGCCGCGCGCATGAGCGCGCGCGCCTGGCGCAGATCCAGTTCGCCGGCGAGACCGGCTTCCGACGCCAGCCTCTGCAGCACCTGTCCGGCGATCGCGCCGTTGGCATCGGCGGCGACACGCACCACGCCATGCACACCGGGCCGGTAATGATAGTGAGCCGCGGCGCAGATCGGCCGCCCGGTATCGGCTTCCGCGGCCAGGTTCAGGCCGTAGCCGATAAAGCCGAGCAGCCGCGCCTCGAACTGCCGCAAAGTGGCGTCGGCCGGGGCGCCCTGGCACAACTGCGAGAGCGTGCCCGCGTACTGGTCATAAAGCTGCGGATGCGGGTCGTGCTGCGTGGTGAGCTTGAGCAACAGTTCATTGAGGTAGAAGGCATTCATGAGCTGCCCGGGCGGCAGCGGCAGTTGCATGGCATCGGCACTCTCGGCGCCGGTCAACTGCGGCGCTTCGCCGCGGCCGCACCAGGACAACAGCAGCCTGCGAAATGGCTGCAGCGCCACGAACCGGGAACGCGGGCCGCGGGCGGCGCGCGCGAATACGGTCATGCGGCCATAGTCGCGCGCGAACACCTCGACGATCAGGCTGCTGTCGCGAAATGGCCGCTGGTGCAGCACGTAGGCGCGCGCCAGCTGCACCCGGTGCGAGGCGCGGTTCATTCCAGACCCAGCTGCTGCAAGGCGCGCGCGTCGTCGGCCCAGTCTTCGCGCACCTTGACCCAGAGCGTCAGATGAAAACGCCCGCCGAGCAGGTGATTGAGCTCCAGGCGCGCGGAGCGGCCGACACGTTTGAGCCGCGAGCCGTCGGCACCGATGACAATCGGCTTGTGTCCCTCGCGATCAACCCAGATCACGGCCGAGACCGAGTGCCGCCCGTCCGCAGTCAGCTCGTTCTGCTCGATCTCTACCGCGATGCCGTAGGGCAGTTCCTCGACCAGCTCCATCGTGAGCTTCTCGCGTATGGTTTCAGCGATGCGGAAGTTGATGCTGCGGTCGGTGAGCTGGTCCAATGGGAACATGGCCTCGCCAAGCGGCAAGGCGGCGATGATGACGCGGCGCAGGTCGTCCAGATTGCGGCTCTTGAGCGCCGATACCGGCACGATCGCGCGAAACTCATGGCGCGTGGCCAGCTGCGCGATGTAAGGCAGCAGCCGCTCGCGCGGATGCACGCGATCGATCTTGTTGACCACGGCGATGACGCTGCGACCGCAGTCGCGGATGCGCGTGAGTGCCAGTTCATCCTCATCGGTCCATTTGAGCGCCTCCAGCACCAGCAGCACCAGATCGGCATCGCCGAGCGCGGCGGCAGCGGTACGGTTCATGGCGCGGTTCAAAGCGCGCCGCTGGCCCAGGTGCAGCCCCGGCGTATCGACGAATGCGATCTGTGCCTCGGGCAGCTGGACCAGACCGATGAGCCGGTTGCGCGTGGTCTGCGGCCGCGGAGTCACGATGCTGAGCTTCTGGCCAATGAACACGTTCAGCAACGTCGACTTGCCGACGTTCGGACGGCCGGCGATAGCGACAAAGCCGCTGCGAAAATCACTCATGATTCGAGTCGGATCTGTTCCAGTACGAGAGCGGCCGCGGCCTGCTCGGCACGCCGCCGGCTCGAGCCCTGCCCATGCGCGCAGGCCACCAACGGCTCGACCTCGCACCTTACGCGAAACAGCTGCGCATGCAATTCGCCCTCGACGCTTTCGATGGTGTAGCGTGGCAGCGGCAGGCCCTGTGCCTGCAGCAGCTCCTGCAGCTGCGTCTTGGGGTCCTTGAGTTCGCCGAGTAACTCCTCGGTGGGCAGAGCGCTGTCGAGCCAGCGCAGCATTCCCGATCGCGCCGCTTCCAGGCCGCCGTCAAGGTAGAGCGCTCCGCACAAGGCTTCGAGCGCGTCGGCCAGGATCGACTCGCGGCGAAAACCGCCGCTCTTGAGCTCTCCGGGACCCAAAGCCAGCAGTTCACCGAGCTGTGCCGCCGCGGCCTGCTGCGCCAGGGATTCGCCACTGACCACGCGCGCGCGCAGGCGGCTCAACGTGCCCTCGTCGGCATCGGGAAAGCGCTCGAACAGATATTGCGCGACGATCAGGCTCAATACCGCGTCGCCCAGAAACTCCAGCCGCTCGTTGTTGGCGCCGTCGGCACTGCGGTGCGTCAGGGCCATCTCAAACCAGGTCAGCTCGCTCGGCTCGTACCCGAGCGTGTGCTTGAGCCAGGCGCGCAGCCGTGCGGCACGAGTCACTGCATGTCGACCTGCTTATGAAATTGAACCAACAGCGAGATATTGCCAAACATGGGTGCCACGTCCTCGTAATCGGCAATGGCCACGAAATGATCGCCCTCGCGGTGGATGTCGATGTCCTTGACTTCCGGACGCTCAATGCTTTCGATGTCGAAGAGCTTGCCCAGCGTCACCCGCATCTCCTGCGGACTGGCCGGCCCGTTGCCGGCAGTGTGGGTCTCGGTGACCATACGCGACAGCGATTTGGAAACGCGCATGTAGTTCAGATACATCGGCGCGAGCCTTATGCCTCCATATACGACGATTGCAACCGGCACCAGCAGAACCAACCAGCCGATGAAAGTAACTCCGCGCTGTGAGTGGCGCATGATGAACACTCCCTGTGGCCTATGACATCGATAAATTCGGCTCACTCGATGGGCCGGCCGATCCGGCTCCAATTCGGTCCGCCGGTACGCTTGAGGTCCCAATTGAACCAGATTCGGGTCGCCTTGCCGACCAAATGATCCTCGGGCACGAAACCCCAGTAGCGCCCATCGTAACTGTTGTCACGATTATCACCGATCATGAGGTAGTTGCCTGGCGGGACCACCATTTCGGCCGCATCGCTATGATCATGCTCGCCCGGCACGTTCGGCTCGACACACAGATAATTGCGCTCCAGCCGACGATTGCAGGTCGAACTGGGGGGAGCGCTGATTTCGTCGGGGGTCAGACAGGAGAGCGTCTGATGGCGATGATCGCCAAGGATTTCGGTCGACAGGCGCATGTTGTGGTAGCAGCCATCGTCATAGGGGCCATCACTGTGCAGGGGCACCGGTTGGCCGTTGATGATGAGCTGGTCGGACACGATCTGGACATGATCGCCCGGCAGGCCGGCAAGCCGCTTGATGTAGTTCACGGCCGGATCAGGCGGGAAGTGGAACACCACCACATCGCCGCGTTGCGGCTCGCCGACATTTAAGAACTTCGTGCCCACGGCCGGCAGCCGCAGGCCGTAGGCGAATTTGTTGACGACGATGAAATCCCCATCCACCAGCGTCGGCATCATTGAATCCGAGGGAATGCGAAAGGGCTCGAATATGAACGAGCGCACCAGCAGCACGATCACCGCCACCGGAAAGAAACTGCGCGCATAGTCGACCGTCACGGGAACCGGCTGCGCCGCCGGATTGCGTCCCGCGGCCAGCGCCGCGCGCCGGCGCAGGGGCGCCAGCAGCAGGTGATCGATGAGCCAGATGGCACCGGCCAGGGCCACGACGATGACCAGGACCAGGCTGAAATCAAGACGCTCGGACCCGAGCAGCTGCAGCACGCCCGCCACCAGCACCACCGGCAGCAGCAGGTAGATCGCCCGCATCAGTGGCGGGTCCGGGCGCTCGCTGCCCTCCGGCGCCAGGCGCCGCGCTGGCCTCAGGAACCAGTCGTCGACGATCGCGATCAAGGTCACGGGCGCAGCGGCCCATGCCAGCAGGGTCAGCAATTGCGTCATCATTTGCGCCCCACCTTGAGTACCGCCAGGAAGGCCTCCTGCGGAATCTCGACCTGCCCCACCTGTTTCATGCGCTTCTTGCCCTCCTTTTGTTTCTCGAGCAGCTTGCGCTTGCGCGAGATATCGCCGCCGTAGCACTTGGCAAGCACGTTCTTGCGCAGGGCCTTCACCGTCTGGCGCGCGATGATATGGCTGCCGATCGCTGCCTGCACGGCCACTTCGAACATCTGACGCGGGATCAGCTCGTGCATCTTGTCGACCAGATCGCGTCCGCGTGCATAGGCATTGTCCTTGTGCACGATGACCGAAAGCGCATCGACCGTGTCGCCGTTGATCAGGATATCAAGCTTCACCAGCGGAGCGGGTTGGAAATGACTGAACACGTAATCGAACGAGGCATATCCCTTGGTCGCCGATTTGAGCCGGTCGAAGAAATCCAGCACCACCTCGGCCAGCGGCAGGTCGTACTGCAGCGATACCGAGCTCGCCAGAAACTGCATTTTCCGCTGCACCCCCCGCTTCTCACTGCACAACCCCAGCACTGCGCCCACGTACGCCGGTGGCACCAGGATGCTGGCGGTAATGACCGGTTCCCGGATTTCGGCGATTTCATTGACCACCGGTAGTTTGGCCGGATTATCGACGTATTCGACGCTGCCGTTGGTCCGTGCCACCTCGTAGATCACCGTGGGTGCGCTGGTGATCAGTTCGAGCGAGTACTCGCGCTCCAGCCGTTCCTGGACGATATCCATGTGCAGCAGTCCCAGGAAACCGCAACGGAATCCGAACCCCAGTGCGGTGGAGACTTCCGGCTCGTAGTGCAGCGCCGAGTCGTTGAGCTTGAGCTTGGCCAGCGCGTCGCGGAAATTTTCATAGTCCTCGGCATTGACCGGAAACAAGCCGGCAAACACCCGCGGCTGGATCTGTTTGAATCCCGGCAAGGGCGCATCGCACGGACGGGCATCGAGGGTAATGGTGTCACCAACCGGGGCGCCGTCGATCTCACGAATGCCGGCGACGACGAACCCGACCTCGCCGGCGCTCAGGGTCTCGAGCGCGATCGACTTGGGCGTAAAGCGACCGAGCTTGTCGATCTGGTGGCTGCGACCGGTGGAGAAGACCCGGATCTTCTCGCCGCGGCGCAGCGTGCCGTTGACGACCCGCACCAGCGAGACCACGCCGACGTAGTTGTCGAACCAGGAATCGACGATCAGCGCCTGCACCGGCGCGGCGGGATCACCGCGTGGCGGCGGAAAGCGGCGAATGATCTCTTCCAGCAATTCCGGCACGCCCTCGCCGGTCTTGGCGCTGACCCGCATCGCCCCGGTGGCATCGATGCCGATGATCTCCTCGATTTCGGTCACTACCCGGTCGGGGTCGGCGGATGGCAGGTCGATCTTGTTGATGACCGGCAGTACCTCGAGCCCCTGTTCAATCGCGGTGTAGCAATTGGCGACGCTTTGGGCCTCCACGCCCTGTGAGGCATCCACGACCAGCAGCGCCCCCTCGCAAGCCGCCAGGCTGCGCGAGACTTCATAGGAGAAATCCACGTGTCCCGGGGTGTCTATGAGATTGAGCTGGTAGCTCTCGCCATCGTGCCCCTGGTACTGCAGCGTCACGCTTTGCGCCTTGATGGTGATGCCGCGTTCGCGTTCCAGATCCATCGAATCGAGCACCTGCGCCTGCATCTCCCGGGCTTCGAGGCCGCCGCAGAGCTGGATCAGGCGATCCGCCAGCGTTGATTTGCCATGGTCGACGTGCGCGATGATGGAAAAGTTGCGTATGCGTTGCATCAGGAGACTTGGCTGCCCCAGGGTCGGGGCGCGCGGATTATAGCCTCAAGGCCGCTTGAGCATCCGTAGCAGCCCGGCGGTATCCAGGCGATGGCTGCAAACCAGGGTTGAATCGAGCAACAGCACCGGAATCTTCAAGCCGTAGCGGCGCTGCAGTTGCGGGTCCGAATCGACGTCAACAATCGCCAATGGCGGCAGCGGCTCGCGCTCACTCAGCGCCCGCAGTTCAACGAGCATCTGCTCGCATAGGCCGCAATCGGGGCGCATCAGCAGCGTCAGCCCGGCGTCGCCCGAGGCGCGGTTTTCGCTCAATGCTTGCGAGGACCACTGCCGAAGGCGGCGCCGAATCCGGTCACCGCGCTGCTGTCGCCAAAGGCCGGCCGGTCGTCGCCCGCGCCGCGCGGACCGGCGGGGAACACCGGGCTGGCCAGTCCAGGGTTCGCCAGAGCAGGGTTCGCCAGGCCCGGGTTGGTCTGGGCCGCAGCGCTGCCGAAATCCGGCGCGTTACCACCACTGCGGATCGACTGCGCGATCACGCGCACGGTCTCGGGCGGCACCTCGCCCACGGCGGTCACACGGTACCCCTGCACCGTGGTCGAATAGGCCGACGAGGTACCCAGCGTCGCGGCATCATCGCTGCCCGGCTCCGCGCCACCGGCGCGTCCGATCTCGATGAATACCGAGACCGACGCCAGACCATCGCTGAATACCAGGTGCTCGACCGGGCCCGCGGGCAGCATCTGCCGGGTGCTCGCGGTCATGCGAAATCCGGCCGGCAGCGTATCGACCTGCCACGACACCGACAGGGTGTGCGCATCCACCGGGTTGGTGTCGCGCCGTACCCAGCGGTAGGCGTGTGCATCGATAGCGGACTCGAGCTCGGCGTTCGGGATGTGCGCGACCATCTTGAGACTCGTGAATACAATCTGCTCGAGTACCCCGCCGTTACGGTCGCGCAATTGCGTCTTGAGCGGCATGGCCGTGGCTTCATCGATCCACAGACGGTAGCCGTAGCGCAGCTGGTCCAGCGGCGCGATATCGATGACACGCGCATCGCGGCCGGAGACTCGCGCGCGCGCGAGTTCTTTAACGTCGTACTGTCCGGCGGAAGTTGCATCGAGGTGCGGCAGGCCGCTGAGCAGCAGCGCGGAATCGGGGCTCTTCTCCACCAGCACCGTGCGCTGATCGGGCAGATAACAGATGAGCTGGGCGCCTTTGCGGATGAATTCGCGCCCAGAGCCGTCCATGGATTGCAGCCGCTCGGCCACGCCCTCGCTGTCGAGGCGATGAATCACGCGCAGCGTCTCGGATTCACCGGCATGCTCGTGCACGAACACACCCTCGTAGTTGCGGTTGGACAGCGCCTGATCGGTACGCGCGAGCCAATCGCGTGGGTCATCCGGGGTTGCGGCGGGCGCTGGGGCAAAGATCCACAACGCGGCACAGCCGCCCACGGCTCGTAGCAGTGCGGGCAGCAGGAGCGATGCTCTAGCGGCTGGAGCCTGAGCTTGGCCTGATCGCATCGCTGCTACCGGCCAGAGTGCCCTGGGCCGCGCCGGCTGCACCGGTATAACTCGATGCGAAGCCCATGGCGTCCTCGCTGGTGATCAGCTCGGACAACATGTTGCGCCGTAGCAGCGGCGTCGAGTACGCACTGTGAGCGACGATATAGTCCGCCAGTTGCGTGCGCAAAATAGTCGACGCTCCGGCGGACCCGGCCGGCGTCACGTAGCTTGGCGAGGTGCGGCTCGCCACCTGGAGCATCACCGCGGCCGGCGCCAGCTCATTGCCAAGCACCGCAGCCGAGGCCGGAACCGACAGCCCATCGCTCGGGGTGGTCTTAGCTTCGACCATGGGCGCGTCGCCAGCTCCCAGGGCCGCAGTCCTGAGCATTGAGACCGACAACCCGGCCACGCCCGCGACCAGCGTCGCGGCCAATGCCGTGGTCCAAACCAGGCTGCGTCCGCGGCGCGCACGTCCCGGCTGCGCTTCGGCCGCCAGCGTTGCGCTCACACGCAGTGCAAAACCGCTGCGGGCGGTCGCCACCGGCTCGGAGCGCATGGCGGCGCCGATCAGGGCGTAGCGCGACCAGCGGGCACGCAGATTCTCATCGCGGTCAATACGTCTGGACAGCAGCTCGCATTCAGCCGGCGGCAGTTCGCCGTCGAACATGGCAGACAGCTGGCTTTCGACTTCATTCTGGTTCACACCAGTTCCTCCGCCCGACCCAAACCACCATCGAATACCTCGCGCAGGCTACGATCTATGGCCTCGCGCGCCCGGAAAATACGCGAGCGCACCGTGCCTACCGGACAGTCCATGGAGACGGCAATTTCCTCATAACTGAGCCCTTCCAGTTCGCGCAGCACGATGGCAGTGCGCAGATCCTCAGGCAGCGCGTCGATGGCAGCGTTGACGGTGTTGCGAATCTCCTCCGTCAGGGCCAGGCCCTCCGGCGTCTCCGGATCCTTGAGCCGGCTCACCATGTCGGTCGAATCATCGCCGTTGTGCGTATCGAGCTCATAACTCACTGGGTTTCGGTCCCGGGCCGCGAGTGCATTCTTGGCAGTGTTGATGGCGATACGGTACAGCCAGGTGTAGAAGGCGCTGTCGCCGCGGAACTGCGGCAAGGCCCGATAGGCCTTCATGAAGGCTTCCTGAGCCACATCCTCGGCATCGGCCGGGTCGCGCAGATAGCGCATCACCAGCTTCACGACCTTGTGCTGGTACTTGATCACCAGCAGGTCGTAGGCACTGCGCTCGCCACGCTGCACACGCTGCACCAGGCTCAAGTCACTAGCATCCGGGCCCATCGGCAATTCTGCCACCTGAATGGACCGCGGACGGTCCTGAAAGTTCGTGTTCAGGAGTGTATCAGTTGCACTGCCCATGAAGACCCCACCCTGAAAACCGGACTTAACGTAATGGTATCTACACTTAGATGGCCACGGGTGTGGAAGGTTCCACCGGGAAGCGCACCGCCTCGACCGTGGCCACGAGCGTGGCCTCGTGCGGGCGTTCAGCCCCCAGCAGGTAGCCCGCGAGCTCCGGATCGGGCAGCTCCAGCAGGGCCGCAAAAGCTGCTCGCTGCTCGGCCGTGGCCGAGGCGAAACAGCGCGACAGCCAGCCCAATAACAGCAGGTCCAGCTCCTTGGTGCCACGTCGGCAGCGCCAGGCCAATCGAGAACGAGACTCAGTCTCGCTCATGGGCACAGCGTTCAATGCTGCCGCTCGGCCAGCATCTGCTTGATCGCGCCGATGGCCTTGGCCGGATTCAGATCCTTGGGGCAGGCCTCGGTGCAATTCATGATCGTGTGGCAGCGATACAGCCGGTATGGGTCCTCCAGCGCGTCCAGCCGCTCGCCGGTCGCCTCGTCGCGGCTGTCCACTATCCAGCGGTACGCCGCCAGCAGCGCCGCCGGGCCCAGGTAGCGCTCCGAGTTCCACCAGTAGCTCGGACAGCCGGTGGAACAGCAGGCGCACAGGATGCACGCTGAAGGCCGATCGATGCGCTCCTGATCCTCCTTGGACTGCAGCCGCTCGCGATCGGGCGGGGCTGGCGTACGGGTCTGCAGCCAGGGTTTGATGGCCGCGTACTGGGCGTAGAAATGGGTCAGATCCGTGACCAGATCCTTGAGCACCGGCATGTGCGGCAACGGATAGATCTTGATGTCACCGCTGCCCAGCTCGTTGCAGGCCTTGGTGCAAGCCAGGGTGTTGAGTCCGTTGATATTCATGGAGCACGAGCCGCATATGCCCTCGCGGCAGGAGCGCCGCAACGACAGCGTGGCGTCGACCTCGTTTTTTATTTTGAGCAGGGCGTCAAGCACCATGGGCCCGCAGCTGGCCATGTCGAGCTCGTAGGTGTCGACACGCGGCCGGGCCCGCGAATCGGGGTCGAAGCGATAGATCCGGAAGCGGCGCACGCTCTTTGCATCCGCCGGCGCGCGGTAGGTTTTACCGGCACCGGTATCGATCCTGGAATTCGCGGGCAGCGACAGTTCAACCATGTTCCATTGCACTCCGGGTGATGGCCTGACGAGTCAGTAGGTGCGCGCCTTCGGCGCAATGGTCTCGACCTCGTTGGTCAAGGTATTGAGATGAACCGGGCGATAATCGATCGCGGTCCGACCGCGGGCGTCCACCCAGCACAGACTGTGCTTCATCCAGTTGGCGTCGTCGCGCAGCGGAAAATCCTCGCGCGCGTGCGCGCCGCGGCTTTCCTGGCGATTGCCCGCCGAATGAATCGTGGCGAGCGCCTGCAGCAGCAGATTCTCCAGCTCAAGGGTCTCGATCAAATCGGTATTCCAGATCAATCCGCGATCGGACACACCGACGTCGGCAAATGAGGCGAACGTGCCGGCGAGTTTCGCGATTCCCTGCGCCAGCGTCTGCCCGGTGCGAAACACTGCCGCATCGGCCTGCATGATCTTCTGCATCTCGAGGCGGATGGTCGCGGTCGGCCGCGAGCCCCTGGCATGGCGCAGGCGATCCAGGCGAGTAACCGCCAGCTCGGCGGCGTCCTTGGGCAAGGGCCGCTGCTTGGCGCCCGGTTGCGCCACCTCGGCGCAGTGCCGCGCCGCCTCGCGGCCGAATACGATCAGGTCGAGCAGCGAATTCGAACCCAGGCGATTGGCGCCGTGCACCGAGACGCAGGCGGCTTCTCCCACCGCCATGAGTCCAGTCACGACGCTGTTCGGATCACCGTTCTTGAGCGTGACGACCTCGCCACGCATGCTGCAGGGAATGCCGCCCATGTTGTAGTGCACGGTCGGCAGGATGGGAATCGGTTCGCGCGTGACGTCAATGCCGGCAAAAATGCGCGCGGTCTCGGCGATGCCGGGCAGACGCTCGTGAATCACGGCCGGTCCGAGATGCTCCAGGTGCAGGTGAATATGATCCTTGAGCGCGCCCACGCCGCGGCCTTCGCGAATCTCGATGGTCATCGCGCGGCTCACGACGTCGCGTGAGGCCAGGTCCTTGGCGTTCGGGGCATAGCGCTCCATGAAGCGCTCGCCGTCGCAATTGGTCAGGTAACCGCCTTCACCACGCGAGCCTTCCGTGATCAGGCAGCCTGAGCCGTAGATCCCGGTGGGATGGAACTGCACGAACTCCATGTCCTGCAGCGGCAAGCCCGCACGCAGCACCATGCCGCCGCCATCGCCGGTACAGGTGTGCGCCGAAGTGCAGGAGAAATAGGCACGGCCATAACCGCCGGTGGCCAGCACGGTGATCTGCGCGCGAAAGCGATGCAGCTTGCCGCTGGCCAGATCGATGGCCACCAGGCCGCGGCACTCGCCCTGGTCCATCAGCAGATCGATGGCGAAATATTCGATGTAGAACTCCGCTTCGTTGCGGATCGACTGCTGGTAGAGCGTATGCAGCATGGCGTGCCCGGTGCGATCGGCGGCGGCGCAGGTGCGCTGCGCGATGCCCTGGCCATAGTGCGTGGTCATGCCGCCGAACGGCCGCTGGTAAATGCGACCGTCATCGGTGCGCGAGAACGGCACGCCGTAATGCTCCAGTTCGATCACCGCCGCCGGCGCCTCCTTGCACATGAACTCGATGGCGTCCTGATCGCCGAGCCAGTCCGAGCCCTTGACGGTGTCATACATGTGCCAGCGCCAATCGTCCTCGCCCATATTGGCAAGCGCCGCGCTGATGCCGCCCTGCGCCGCCACGGTATGGCTTCGGGTCGGGAACACTTTGGTGACACAGGCGGTGGATAACCCGGCTTCGGCCAGCCCGAGCGTCGCCCGCAATCCCGCGCCGCCGGCGCCGACCACCACCACGTCGTAGCTGTGATCGACGAATTCGTAGGCGCTCAAGCGATGCTCCGCAGCGCCAGGCGCACTACCGCGTACACGCCGGTGGCGGCCAGCAGCGCGTTCACGAATGTGGACAGCAGCAGCAGCGCCGCCTTGAGCGCCGGGCGCGAGACGTAATCCTCGACGACCACCTGGATGCCAAGCCATGCATGCCAGGCGGCCAGCAGCACCGTGAGCGCCAACAGCACCGGATGCAGACCCGAGCCGATCCAGGCCGCGATGGCGGCATAGTCGCGATCCGGATGCCGCAGCAGCGACAACGTCAACCACAGGCACAACGGCGCCAGCGCCAGCGCCGTGACCCGCTGCACCACCCAGTGATGGACGCCATCACGAGCCGCGCCCTGATTGAGTACGCGTGCCAGCGGGCTGCGCAGGCTCATGCGACCCCCGTGCGAAGCAGCATATACACAGCAGCGGCCGCGGCCAGCAGCGTCACGGCAATGACCAGCGCGGCGCTGCGTCGCGCCTGCGCGCGCTCAAAGCCCCAGCCCATGTCCCAGGCCAGATGCCGCAGGCCGTTGCAGAAGTGAAAACACAGGGCGAGGAGCGCCACGGCGATCAGGCCTTTGGCTGGCAGGGAGCCGAGGATGGCCGCGCAGCGAGCGTAGCTGCCCGGGCCCATGGCGGCGGCCATGAGCCAGGCGATCAAGCCGATCAGCGCGAGAAATAACGCCAGACCGGTGATCCGGTGCAGGATCGACAGGGTCATCGTGTAGGCCCATTTATAGACCGTCACGTGCGGTGACAGCGGGCGCTCAACCATGACTCATCCTGTTCAAAAATCGATGCAGCGTCCGCGCCGTTCCCAGTCGCCGAAGCGGGTGGGCTCGGGCCCGGGCGGACCGCCGATCTCGCGCGCGGGCGCCGGATCGTCGTGGGCGGGTGCGGGCGAATTCGAATTGCTCGCTGTGGGGAGTCCCGAATCGAGCGGGTCATCGATCAGAACCGGCATGGCGGCAAGTGTGCCAGAATTGGCCATCACCGACCACCACGCGGTAGCAGCACATTCAACTTGCGATGCGCGAGTCCGCCGCCATCTGCCCGCTCGAGGACTTCGGCGCGCTGCGCTTTCACGGCCCGGACGCGGGCAGCTTCCTGCAGGGACAACTGTCCAATGATGTGCAGCGGCTGCTACCGGGATCGATTCTGCGTGCCGGACTGCACAGCGCACAGGGCCGCACCCTGGCGCTGCTGTGGCTGGCGGCCAGCGCCAGCGGCGATATTCTGGCGCTGCTGCCGCTGGAACTGGTGGCCACGGTCGCGACGCAACTGCGCCGCTACCAGTTGCGCGCCAAACTGACCATCAGCGAGCTTGGCGCGCAGCAGCGCATCTACGGTCTGTACCGGCCCGGACCAGTCCCGGCGACGCAGGAAGCGTGGCAGCTGGCGCCGGATCGCTCGCTCATGATCCAGGCCGCCGAACTGGGCGCGCCGCAAGGCGCACCCATGTCGCGCGCGCAGTGGCGCGCCCTCGACGTCGCCGCCGGACTACCCCAGGTCTATGCCGCCACCTCGGGGCAGTTCGTCGCGCAAATGCTCAATCTCGACTGCGTCGATGCGATTTCGTTCAACAAGGGCTGCTACACCGGTCAGGAAGTGATCGCGCGCGCGCATTACCGCGGCCGCGTGAAGCGGCGTCTGCAACGATTCGAGAGCCTGCTGCCGCACACCTTGGCGGTGGGTGATGCCGGGCGCTTCGACGACGGACGCGCCTTTCGTGTGATCGAAGCGGTGTCGCGTGCCGACGGCTGCAGCGAATTCCTGGCCGTGGCGCCGTTGCCCGGGAACGCGCGCGAAGCCGAGGAAGCCATCGCACCATCGGCGCCGCCGGATCTGCTGCCGGTACGCCCGTTGCCGCTGCCTTACACGCTGCCGGACTAGGGCGCGATGATGCCGTTCTGGCTGACGGCTTTGAGTATGCGCTGCGGTTGGGCGACGCCGTACCCCTGGGCATAGTCGACGCCGATATTCTTCAGCATCTGGATGATCTCGGCATTCTCGGCGAATTCAGCGATCGTCTGCTTGCCGGTCAGATGCCCGATCTCGTTGATGGATCGCACCATCTCGCGGTCGATCGGATCGTGCAGGATCTCGCGCACGAAGCTGCCGTCGATCTTGAGGAAGTCGACCGGGAAGTGCTTGAGGTAGCCGAACGAGGACAGGCCGGTGCCGAAATCATCGAGCGCAAACTTGCAGCCGAGCTGTTTGAGCGCCTGGATGAAGCGGTTGGCCTGCGAGAAACTGGCCACGGCGGCGGTCTCGGTGATTTCAAAGCAGATCTTGGAGGCATCGAGCCCGCTCTTGTGGAACTGGTCGATGACGTATGGCAGAAACTTGTCATCGCCCAGACTCTGGCCCGACAGATTGATCGAGCACATCGCCAGCCGCTCGCGTTCGTCGGCCTCCGAGACCAGCCAGCGCAGGGCATTCTCGAGCACCCACCGGTCGATACTCGGCGTGATGCCATAGCGCTCGGCGGCGGCAATGAAATTATCAGGTGCGACGATGCGTCCGTTTTCATCGCGCATGCGCAGCAGCAGCTCGTAATGCGCACCCACCTCGGGCTTCTGCAACGGCAGGATCGGCATCCGGAACAGCTCGAAGCGGCCTTCTTCCAGCGCCGCATTGATGCGGGCGGCCCACTGCATCTCGCGCCGCCGGCGCATGAGCTCGATATCGTTTTCGGCAAAGCTGTGAACTCGATTGCGGCCCAGTTCCTTGGCCGCGGCGCAGGCGCTGTCGGCGGCTGAAATAATCGAGGCCACGTCCTCATTGTCGGCCGTGATCGGCACCACGCCGATGCTGGCGCCCAGTCGGAACACGCGTTCCTCCCAGCTGAAGCGGAAATTGCGCACCGATTCACGCACCGACTCGGCCATGCGCATGGCCTCATCGAGGGTGCAGCTCTCGAGCAGGATGCCGAACTCGTCGCCGCCCAGGCGCGAGAGCGTATCGCGCCAGCGCACCTTGGATTTCAGCAAGGCACCCATCTGCCCGAGCAGCGCATCTCCGGCGCTATGGCCGCAGGTGTCGTTGACGATCTTGAATTGGTCGATGTCCAGGTAGCACAGCGCGTAGGAGGCCTCGCGCGCTTTGGCGCTCTTGAGCGCCCGCTCGACCCGGTTTTCGAATTCTCGGCGGTTGACCAGCCCGGTCAGCAGATCGTGGCTGGCGTGGTAGCTCAGGCGGCGATTGAGTTCCCGCGATTCGCTGACATCGTGGAACACCAGCACGCCGCCGCCGACTTTGCCGTTACCGGCCCGGATCGGCGAGGCGGTGCTCTCGACGTACAGCTCGTTGCCATCGCGCCGGATCAACAGCATGGGCCGCACCGATTTGATCGGGCGCGCGCGCCGGATCGATACCGTCAGAGGGTTTTCCAGCGGCTCGCAGGTCTCCTCGTGGAAGGCGCGGAAGATCTCCTCCACCGGCCGCCCCATCGCATCCTCGAGCCGCCAGCCCGTGAGCTGCTCGGCCACGGGATTGATGTAATCGATGGTCGAGACCGCATCGGTGGTGATGACCCCATCGCCGATCGACTGCAGCGTGATCTGGGCGCTCTCCTTCTCACGAAACAGCGCCTCCTCGTACAGCTTGCGTTCGGTGATATCCAGTTCCACTCCCACCAGGCGCAGCAGCCGACCGTGGGCGTCGAGTTGCGCCTTGGCGCGACTGATTACCCAGCGCCACTCGCCGCTGCGATGGCGCATGCGGTGAATGCTCTCGAATATGGGCGTCTTGCCGGCCACGTGCTCGCGAATGGCGGCCTGCACGCGCGAGGAATCATCCGGATGCACCAGGCTGCGCCAGTCGAAGCCACCCTTCAGATCCGCCTCGTCGTAGCCGAGCATGGCGCGCCAGCGCGGGGAGAAATAGACGTCATTGCCTTCGACGTCGAAATCCCACAGCCCATCGTTGGCGGCCAGTTCTGCCAGGCCGGTGCGCTCCTCGAGCCGCGCCAGCGCCAGCGACAGACGTACCCGCTCCAGCCCGGTCGCCAGACTCGTACCGAGCAGCTTCATGAGCAACTGCAGATTGACGTCGAAGGCGCCGCGCGGCAATCCATAGGCGAGCCCGAGAAAACCGGCGGGTTGATCCTTGATGCGAAATGCCACCAGTAACGCCGCGCCGATGGCAAGTTCGGCCAGGGTCCCGGCGTCGTCGGCCTGCTCCTTGCGAGGTGAGGCGGTATCGCGAAACTCCGACAGTTTCAGATGTTCCGAACGCGTGCTCAGCCAGGGCAGCGAGTCGACCGCGGCCCCGCGCAGCGCTTCGGGATGGCATTGCGCGAAGTGACCGCGCGCGCACAGCACCGACTCAAAATGTTTCGCGGACTGATCGAAGAACACCGCGAATGCGGCATCGGCGGAAGTCGCCTCGCGCAGCGTCTCCAGGCTGCGGCCGATGCATTCGTCGGCGGCCTCGCGACGCAGATTCTGCAGATCCACCGCGATTTTGGTGCAGGCGACGTCAATACCGGGCGCAGGCCGCTCCGCCTTGCCGATCCAGAATTGGGGGGCAAGAACGTCAGAAGCCGTGAAGTCTGCTGGAGTACCCGGCGGCTTTGGCATGGACATGAGGCCTGGGATTCTCGCACAGACACATAAGAATACAAGCTAACCCGCTGATTTATTAAACTTGTCTCGGCAATAACACGGCCTGTTTCACGCCTCGCCCGCTCACCCAGAGGTTGTCGGCAGCTCCCCGGCGCGCTTCGAGAGGGCCGTGCGGGCGCTGCGAAAGGCCTGATGCAGGCGCTGCTGCATATCCAGCGTGATCGCCTGCATGCCCGCGGCGTCGAGCACGCGCGGAACCTGGCACGGCGGTCCAATGGCAATGGCGATGCGGCAAAACGGCACCGGCAGAACGAACCGGTCCCAGTGCACCAGCCAGGCGCGCGATGCGGCGTACGCCAACGGCAGCATGGGGCGGCCCGACATCTGCGCCAGCAGGATCGCGCCGGGCTTGAACTTGAAGCGCGGACCGCGCGGGCCATCCGGGTTGATGACGGGGGAAATCTGTTCGCGCACCAGCGCCTCGAAGTAACCCTTGAGCGCCAGCGCACCGGTATGGGTAGAGGAGCCGCGAATCACGACCCCATTGGCGCG
Organism: uncultured Gammaproteobacteria bacterium; assembly: GCA_963735775.1. Lineage (GTDB taxonomy): Bacteria > Pseudomonadota > Gammaproteobacteria > Steroidobacterales > Steroidobacteraceae > FEN-1191. The sequence goes on from CAVTMG010000003.1 coordinate 606,816, forward strand.
CCGTACGATCATGGCGCCGAGTTCCCCGTCCTTTGAGGGACTGACCAGAAAGCCGACGCGCAAGCGGCGGCCGCGCTGCGCCTGCAGCAGGTAGCGCGAACAGAACAGCTGGTGCTGGTGCCAATAGCACGGCAGGAACGATGGCGCGCTGGCCAGTGCCGCATCGAGGTGCTGTTCGCCCACCACGACCACCATACGGCAGCTGCGCCACCACAAACGCACCAGCGCCAGGATGGTGGGCGCGGCCAGCAGATAGAGCAGACGGCGCATGCGGCTCAAGCGCAGTCCGGAACGTTTGTTGCGGCGGTAGATCGTGTTGCGCAGGGCGCCGCCGCCTGCGTCGTCCTGGCCGTTGGCGTTGTGATCGCTCATGTAAGCTAGAATTACACGCTCACATGAATGCGACAACGCTGACCGCGCTGATGGAAGCCAATCGCGGCGCTGCGCGCAGCGTTACCTATCTGGAGGGCGAACGCGACGCGCGCTCGGTGGCCTATGGGGCGCTGCACGAGCGCGCGCTGGCTATCCTGCATCGCCTGCAGGGGCTGGGTGCGCGGCCGGGCGATAAATTAATCCTGCTGCTATCCAGCAACGAGCCGTTCATCGATGCCTTCTGGGCCGCGGTGCTCGGCGGCATCATTCCGGTACCGGTCGCGCCCGGCATCAGCGACGAGCATCGCCATAAGCTGCTGCGCATCGCGCGCAAGCTCGGGCAGCCCTACATCTATACCGAGCAACGGCTGCTCGAGCGCATCGGCAGTTTCGCGGCCGAGCACCGGGAAAGCGAGCTCTACGATTCGCTGCGGGCGCGTGCCTTCCTGGTCGATGAACTCGAGGCACTGGGCCGCAGCGGCAAGCCCTACCGCGCGCGCCCGGAGGATGTGGCATTCATTCAATTTTCTTCCGGCTCCACCAGTACCCCCAAGGGCGTGGTGCTCACGCACGCAAACCTGATGGCCAATATCCGCGGCGTCAGCAGTGCGGCCGGATTCCACGAGCACGATGTGAGCCTGTCGTGGATGCCTTTGACGCACGACATGGGCCTGATCGGCTTTCACCTGATCATGTTCGCCAACCGCATCCACACCCACCTGATGCCCACTGAGCTGTTCGTGCGCCGGCCGCTGCTATGGCTGCAATTGGCCGCGAAGGTGCGCGCCAGCATCCTGTGCTCGCCGAACTTCGGCTATCGGCACTATCTGAAGGTGCTCGGCGAGCGGGCGCTCACCGGGGTCGAGCTGTCGAGCGTGCGGCTGATATTCAACGGCGCCGAACCCATCAGCGTCGAACTGTGCGATGAATTCCTGACGCGGCTTGCGCCCACCGGCCTCAAGCGCAGCGCCATGTTCCCGGTCTACGGCCTGGCTGAAGCCTCGCTCGCGGTCAGCTTTCCGCAGCCCGAAACCCTTTATCAGGCGCTGTGCTTCGATCGCCACCAACTGAGCCTGGGCGCACAGGCCGCGATTGCCACACCCGGGTCGCGCAATGCACTGCAACTCGTGAGCGTCGGCCGGGCGATACCTTATTGCGAGCTGCGCGTTGCCGATGATGCGGATGTGCCCTTGGCCGAGCAGCGTGTGGGCCACCTGCACATTCGTGGTGAAAACGTCACGCACGGCTATTTTGAAGACGACCAGACCAACGCCGCGACCTTCAGCGCCGATGGCTGGTTGCGCACCGGCGATTTAGGGCTGATCCATGCGGGCGAGCTGTACATCACCGGCCGACACAAGGAGATCCTGTTCGTCAACGGCCAGAATTACTATCCGCACGATCTCGAGCGCATGGCCGAGGCGGTACCAGGATTGGAACTCGGCAAGGTCGTGGTTGCCGGCGTGCGGCCACCCGGGAGCGAGACCGAACTGCTGCTGGTGTTCGTGCTGCATCGTGGTGACTTGAGCGAGTTTCTGCCGCTGTCGCGCCAGCTTGCGCGGGTATTGGGCGAACAGGCCGGAATCGAACTCGATGCGGTGGTGCCGGTGCGTCGCATCCCGAAGACCACCAGCGGCAAAGTGCAACGCCATCTGCTCGAGCAGGAGTATCTGGCCGGCGCCTTTTCTGCCGAACTGGCTGAACTCGAGCGCCTGGGCGGCACACGCTCGCACGCGGGGCAGCCGAGCGGCGCGGTCGAGCGCCAGCTGCGCGACATCTGCGAAACCGAACTCGACGGCCGCAGCATCGAGATCGACGAGAGCTTGTTCGATCTCGGCGCGAGTTCACTGAAGCTGATCGCCATTCACGAGCGCATCGAGCGGCTCTGGCCGGGAGTGGTCGAGGTGACGGATATCTTCGAGCACCCCAGCATCAGCGCTTTGAGCGCCTTCATTGCCGCCAAGTCCGCGGCGCCGTCATGAGTCGCGCCGATCGCGCGCAGCGTGCCGCGCAATTACTGCTGAGCCTGCGACGCGCCGGTCCGCGCCCCTCGTGCCTGCCGCCGGATCTGGCACCGCGCACCGAGCTGGAAGCGTACCAGGTGCAGCGTGAGCTGACGATCGCGCGCGGCACGCAAGTGGGCGGCTGGAAGGTGGCAATGAGCAGCCCCGACCAGGGCACTTCAGCCCCGGTGTTCGCCGATGAGGTCTATCGCAGCCCGGCAGCAGTCGAATGCGTGATTGGCGAGCGCCTGGGAATCGAACCGGAAGTGACCTTCACCCTGCGGCGCGATCTGCCCACGCTGGCGCATGGCGCGCTCTATGAGCGCGATCAACTCATCGAGGCGATCGATGCCGCGCACGCGGCCATCGAGATCGTGGTCAGCCGCTTCCAAAGCCATGACGGCGCAGCGCCGCTCGATCGGCTTGCCGACAACATCAGCAATGGCGGCCTGGTGCTGGCCGCGCCCTGCCGCGACTGGCGCAGCCTCGACCTGGGCAATCTGCCGCTGCGCCTGACCATTCAGGCGCCCGATGGCAGCAAAACCGAACATGCCAGCCTGGGCGGCCACCCGCTCGGCGATCCGCTGACGCCGTTGTTGTGGCTGGTTAATCATCGCGCGCAGCGCCGCGGCGGCGTACGGGCGGGCGAGCCTATCACCACCGGCAGTTACGCCGGACTGCGCTACGCGAAACGGGGCGCGCGGGTGACGGTGGAATTTAGCGGGCTTGGCACCGCAACCCTGCAAGTTCGCTGAAATGTGCCTGCCGGCAGGGTCCGCGCGTTAGACTCGCGTCCATGAGCGGGCGAGCCAGCAGCGACATGCGCGATACCGATGTGCTCGTCATCGGCGGCGGTCCGGCCGGCTCTACCGCCGCGGCATTGCTGGCTCGGCGCGGTCACCGCGTGGCGCTGATCGAGAAAGACCGGCATCCGCGCTTTCACATCGGCGAATCACTGCTGCCTGCCAACCTGCCGTTGTTCGAGCAGCTGGGCGTGGCTGGGGAAATACGCGCCATCGCCATGCAGAAATGGGGCGCCGAATTCGTCTCCTCCTGGGATGGGCGGCGGCACGACTTCTGCTTCAGCGAGGCCTGGGACAAGTCCATGCCCTTCGGCTATCAGGTCCGGCGCTCGGAGTTCGATACCATCCTGATTCGCAATGCCGCGCGCGCCGGGGCCGAGGTGATCGAGGGCGCGCGCGCGCGCGCCGTGGATTTCGCCGCCGATGCCGGGCCGGTGCAGGTACAGGTGCAGCACGAGGACGGCACGGTGGCGGACTGGCGGGCGCGGTTCCTGGTGGACGCCTCCGGTCGCGATACCTTCCTGGGCAATCGCCTGCAATGCAAACGCCGCAACCCACGGCATAACAGCGCGGCGATCTTCGCTCATTTCAGCGGTGCCGAGCGTTACGCCGGCGAGCGTGAGGGACATATTTCGATCTACTGGTTCGATCATGGCTGGTGCTGGTTCATTCCGCTCAGCGACGGCGCCACCAGTGTCGGCGCCGTGGTCTGGCCCCACTACCTCAAGAGCCGTACGCGCTCACTGAGCGAATTCTTTCTCGACACGATCGCCTTGTGCGCGCCGCTGGCCGAGCGCCTGAAAGCCGCCCGGCTCATCACTGAAGTCGAGGCTACCGGAAATTATTCCTATCACTGCACCCGCACCCACGGCCGCAACTACCTGCTGCTGGGCGACGCCTATGCGTTCATCGATCCGGTGTTCTCCACCGGCGTGATGCTGGCGATGAAGAGCGCCTTCGTGGGCGCTGAGGCCATCGATACCTGTCTGCGCGAGCCGGCCCGAAGCCACGCCGCCCTGCGCGAATTCGACCGCGTCAGCCGCCGCGGTCCCGGGCTGTTCTCCTGGTTCATCTATCGCGTGACTTCCCCGACCATGCGCGAGATGTTCATGGGGCCGCGCAATACGCTGCGTATGAAAGAGGCGTTGATGTCGCTGATGGCCGGCGATATTTTCGGCCGCACGCCGATCTGGGGTTCGCTGCGGGCTTTCAAACTGGTCTATGGCGTGATTTCGATGCTGCATCCGCGTCGCAGCGCGCGCGCGCGCCGCCAGCGCCGCCTCAACATCCGGCCCGCCGAGCCGGGTCCGATGCCCGTCAGCTGATGGGCGCCGCGGCCAAGCTGCAAATCGACTACCCGCGTCTCGCCGACATTCGCCAGCTTCCGGCGAACTGGTGGCGCGACGTGCTGGCGGTGGTTCGGTACGCGCGCGAGGGCGATGGACTGTCGGCGCCGTTACCCGACATGCCCGACGCGCAAGTGATGATGCCGGTGCTCGCCGGACCGGACGGTAGCGTGGAAGTCTGGCGCCTGGCCGGCCCCATGCAATCCGGACAACATGGTCGCGTTCAATATCGGCGCAATGCCCGCATGCTGTTCGCGGCTCTGAGCGTGGCCGAGCAGGAATTCGCCGCCCCGCATGCCGGCATGGCCAGCGCGCTGCGCGGCGCCACGCAAGCCGCCTACCGGGAACTGTTCGCGGCCCTATCGGCGCTGGGCGTGCCGCATCCGCTGCGTATCTGGAACGTGCTGCCGGAAATCAACGGCCAGACGCGCGAGGGCGAACGCTATTGGCACTTCAATGGCGCGCGCCAGGAGGCCTTCGTCGGCGCACGGCGCGAGCTCGCCGGTAATGTCCCAGCGGCCAGCGCGCTCGGCTCCCCGCCGGCCAGCCCGCTTACGGTTTACTGCATTGCCAGCGCGCACGCTCCGATCGCGCTCGAGAACCCGCGCCAATGCAGCGCCTGGGACTATCCGGCTCAATACGGTCCGAAGAGCCCCACGTTCGCGCGCGCCTGTATCGAAAGCGGTTCAGCGGCGACACTGTTCGTCTCCGGCACCGCCAGCATCGTCGGCTTCGAAACCGCGCACCCTGGCGATGTGCGCGCCCAGACGCGCGAGACCCTGCGCAATATCGACGCGCTGCTGGCGGCGGCCAATGCTCGCCTGGGCGATGAGCGCTATACCCTGCCGCGTTTGAGCTACAAGGTGTACGTGCGACGGCCCGAAGACTTTCCGCCGGTCGAGCAGGAACTGCGCCGGACCGTCGGAGCGCTGGCGAAGACACTTTTTCTGAAGGCCGATATCTGCCGGCGCGACCTGCTGGTTGAGATCGAAGCGATCGGCAGTTGAGCATGGCCTCGCCGGCACTCAAATCGCTGCTGCGGGCGAACCTCGGGGCGCTGATCCTGTGCGTCAGTCTGACTCAGAGCCTGAGTGCGCAGGCGGAGTCATTGCCGCTGTGGGAGTTCGGCTTCGGTATCGGCGGATTATTCTTCAATGACTACCGCGGCGCCAAGACCATGCATGCCTACCCGGCGCCGGTGCCCTACTTCATCTATCGAGGCAAATTCCTGCAGGCGGACCGCGACGGTTTGCATGGGTTGCTGTTCAATCGCCGCTACCTGGAGCTCGAAATCAGTGCCAATGCCACGGCGCCGGTATTCAGCCACAACAGCGCGATCCGCGCCGGCATGCCCAATCTGGAACCCACGATCGAACTGGGGCCGGCACTGCTGTGGCATCTGTGGCGTCGCGGCGATGAGCGATTGCGTCTGGACGCGCACCTGCCGTTGCGCGAGGCTTTTACCGTGACATCCCGGCCGGAAGCGATCGGCGCGGTGTTTGCGCCCAGCCTGAATCTGGACTATCTGGGCGCCGGGCGCCTGACGGGCTGGAATTTCGGCGTCATGGCCGGCCCGCTGTATGCACAGCGGCGCTATCATGAATACTTCTATGGCGTAGAACCGCAGTTCGCGACCGCGAGCCGGCCGGCCTATGAAGCCCCTGGTGGCTACGCGGGCAGCCAGCTGCTGTTTGCGACCACCAGGCGCTTTACCAATTACTGGGTGGGCGCGTATCTGCGCCATGATTGGCTCGCCGGCGCGGTCTTCGATGGCAGCCCGCTGATACAACAGCGCAGCTACTGGGCAGGCGGCGTCGGCTTCGTGTGGATGATCAGCGCTTCTTCCAGAATGGTCGACGCTCATGACTGATTCGCGCGCCATGGATACGCACTCCCCGGCCAACCCGGGCAGGGCGCTGTACGAATACGCGACGCTCTACAGCTCGCTGCTGCTGTTCGTGCTGCTGTGCCTGAGCTGGTCGCTGCTCACTGTGCCATTGTCTGTGTTATTGCCGCGCGAGCGCGCGCGGCGAACCGGCCGGCGCGGAATTATGGCGGCTTTCCGGATCTATGCGCGCTGGCTCGAGGCCTGTGGCGCCTACCGGCTCGATCTGCGCGCCGTCGAGGGTTTGCCCAAGACCGGGCCACTGATCCTGGCACCGAACCATCCCTCGTTGATCGACGCCATATTGATTCTCTCGCGTCAGCCAAATCTCTCGTGTGTCATGAAGGCCGACCTGCTGAGCAATATATTGCTCGCGCCCGGCGCCCGGCTGGCGCGTTACATCCACAACGGTTCACCGCGCCAGATGGTGCGCGAGGCGGTCCGCGAATTGCGCCGTGGCGGCATGGTGTTGCTGTTTCCCGAGGGCACGCGCAGCACGCGCGCGCCGCTGGACGCGTGCAAAAAGAGTGTCGGTGTCATAGCCCGGCGCGCCAACGCACCGGTACAGACGCTGTTGATCGAAACCGACTCGCCCTTCCTGAGCAAGGGCTGCGCGCTGTGGACCCGTCCGACGCTGCCGATAACCTATCGTGTGCGGCTCGGGTGCCGCTTCGAGGCGCCCGAGGACCCGGAAGCATTTCGCCTGGAACTCGAACACTATTTTCGCAGCGAACTTGCGCACGCGACCCCCCGCAGCGGCAGCTCCTCGTGCCGTTGACCGCAGCCTCCAGCACGCATCTGGTCCTGATACCAAGCTACAACCCGGGACCGAAATTGCGCGATACGGTGCTGGGCGCGCGCGCGCAATGGACTCCGGTCTGGGTGGTGGTGGATGGCAGCACGGATGGCAGCGCCCAGATATTGGCGCAAATGGCCGAACAGGACCCGGGGCTGCGCGTGCTGGTCCTGCCTCGCAACCGCGGCAAGGGTGCGGCCGTGCTGCACGGCGCGCGCGCGGCCTTGCAGGCCGGCTTTACCCATGCGCTGACCATGGACTCCGATGGTCAACATCCGGCCGACTGCATCGGCGCACTCATGAGTGCATCGCTGCGCGAGCCGCAGGCGCTGATTCTGGGCGAGCCGCGATTCGACGCGAGCGCGCCGGCGTTGCGCGTTCATGGCCGCAAGCTATCGAACTGGTGGTCGAACCTGTGGACCCTCTGGGCCGGTATCCACGACTCGCTGTTCGGCTTTCGTGTCTATCCCCTCGAGCCATTGGTGGCGGTCATGCGCCGTCAGCCGTGGATGCGGCGATTCGATTTTGATGCCGAGGCGGCGGTGCGGCTGTGCTGGCACGGGCTGCCGCCGCGCAATGTCCCGGCCCCGGTGCGCTACTTCCGTCCCGGGGAGGGCGGTGTATCGCATTTCAACTATTGGCGCGATAACGCTTTGCTTACCTGGATGCATGCGCGCCTGCTGCTCGGCTTCGTGCTGCGTCTGCCCTGGCTGTTGTGGCGACGTTGGCCGGCGCGCTGAAGGCGCAGTCCTACGCAGCGCTCGCCCTACGCCGCCCTCCCGCCGCAAGCAATCTCTATATAATGGCGCCGCTTCGGCCGGTGCCGCAGGGCCAACAAGACCACCCAGACCATTATGTCCGAACAAGCGTTGCCACAGCCGACGATGCCACGCGTCGATGCGCTCGAACTCGAAAGCGAGATCGCACGGCTGATCGTTGCCGGATTGAATCTTCCCATTGCCCCCGAGCAGATTGACCCCGAAGCGCCCCTGTACGGCAAGGGCCTGGGCTTGGACTCGATCGATATTCTGGAAATCGCACTGATCGTCTCGAAGCAGTACGGCATAGTGCTGCGCGCCGACAATCAGGAAAACGAGCACATCTTTCGCTCGCTGCGTCATTTCTCTCAGTACGTCGCGGCGCAGAGAAGCAAGTGAAGCGCAGATGGCTGCGGCAGGCTTTGATCGCAGCATCGATCCTGATCTACGCGGCCCTCAGCCACTACAGCAACGCCGCTCCCGGCGCCGGCGCGCTGGGGGCGGTGCTGGCGGTCGCGCCGCTGCTGCTGGCATTGTCGCTGGCGGCACGCCGCTGCCCCAAGCCGCTGCTTGCCTCGCTCCTGCTCGCGCCCGTGTGCGCCGCGATACTGGTCGCGAGCTGGCGCTATCTGGAGGGAAATTTCGCGCTGCTGATTCTGCTGCAGCAATGCGGCGCCTACCTGATGCTGGCGCTGGTGTTCGGCCGCAGCCTGGGGCGTGGGCAGGTCGCGTTGTGCACGCGTTGGGCGAGTGCGCTGCAGGGACCTCTGCCGCCCGACGCGCAGCGCTACACCCGGTCGGTCACCGCCGCCTGGACGATGTTCTTTCTGGCGATCAGCCTGCTCAGCGCCTCGCTGTATTCGTTCGCACCCTTGCGCGTGTGGTCGATATTCTCGAATTTCCTGACGCTGCCGCTGGCGGTGCTGATGTTCGTCGGCGAATATGCGCTGCGGCAGCGACTGCTGCCCTCGATGCGCCGAATCACGCTTGCCGACACGGCACGCGCCTATTTTCGCTCGCCGGCCAGCGGCGCCCCGCGCTGGTGAATCGCGCTTAGGTCCCATATGCCCGCATTGCCCTTGTTTGCCCACCAGCGACCTGAATCGATCCTGGCCTACCGCGGCGGCCAGCCGATCAGCGCCGGGCGCTTTCTACGTGATGCCCGCACCCTCGCGGCCCGCTTGCCGGCTGGCGCCCACGTGCTCAACCTGTGCAGCGACCGTTATCGCTTTACCGTGGGGCTCGCGGCCAGCCTGCTATCGGGCAAATGCAGCCTGCTACCTCCGGCCCATACGCCGGAGGTGATCCGGCAGTTGTACGCTTTTGCCCCGGACGTTTTTTGCCTGACCGATGACAGTCAATGCAGCCTGCAATTGCCGTTGCTGCTGTATCGCGATGAAGCCTTGACCGAAGCCGCCGCGTGGGCCGGCGAGTTCAGCGTGCCGCAGATCGATGCCTCGCAACTGGCCGCCTATATCTTCACTTCCGGCTCGACCGGTGTGCCTTTGCCGCATCGCAAGACCTGGGGCCGGTTGGTACAGTGCGTGCGCCTCGAGGCGGCACGCCTCAGTCCGGTGGATCGCGGCGGCTGCGCAATTCTCGGCACGGTACCGCCGCAGCACATGTACGGCTTTGAATCCACCGTGCTGCTGCCCCTGCACAGTCAGGGCGCGCTGTGCGCCGGCCGCCCGTTTTTTCCAGCCGATATCGCTGCGGCACTGACCGAGCTGCCGCGGCCGCGCGTTCTGATCACCACGCCGGTGCACCTGCGCTCGTTGCTCACGGCCGAGATGGTACTGCCGCCGCTCGACCTGATCGTGTCGGCGACCGCAATGCTGCCGGCCAATCTTGCGCGCGAAGTGGAGCAACGCTACGCGGCACCACTGCTTGAAATCTACGGCTCGACCGAAACCGGGCAGATGGCCGCGCGCCGCACAGCGCTCGAGGACCACTGGCGGCTATGGCCCGGGGTGCGACTGGAACTGATAGACCAGCGCTGCTGGGCCCAGGGCGGACACATCGAGCAGGCCACGGCCGTGGCGGATGTGCTGGAACTCAAGGGCGCGGATCGCTTCCTGCTGCACGGGCGCACGGCCGACCTGGTCAACATAGCCGGCAAGCGCAGTTCGCTCGGCTATCTGAATCATCAGCTCAACGCCATACCCGGGGTGCTCGATGGGGCATTCTTCGTGCGCGACGATGCCCGGGCCTCGCTCGCAGGCGTGGCGCGGCTCGCAGCCCTGGTGGTCGCCCCATCGCTCGACGTCGCCGCAATCCTGCAGCAGCTGCGCGAGCGCATCGACCCGGTGTTCCTGCCGCGACCGCTGCTGCGCGTCGAGGCGCTGCCGCGCAACGAGACCGGCAAGCTACCGCAGCACACCTTGCGCACACTGGTGGCCGAAGCGGCGGCAGGCGCGCCGCATTTATTTGCATGAACCTGTGCAACGTTTGGCTGCGCATCGCGCCGGATCACCCGGCGCTGGCCGGCCATTTTCCACAGCAGCCGGTCATTCCTGGGGTGGTGCTGCTCGACGAGGCGCTGCATGCCATCGAGCGGGCGGGGGCGCCGGAAGCGAGCGCGCCCGGCGGCACGCACTGGTATATCGCCAACGTCAAATTCCACCGCATGGTGCGGCCCGGTGAAGCTCTGCGGCTCGATTGCAGTGATCACACGGGCGGCACGCTGCGTATCCAGCTGCACGTGGATGAGGCACTGGTCGCCAGCGCATCGATCGAGCGGCGCGCATGAGCGTCGAGATCGAACCCTCGGAATGGCGTCGCCGTCCCGAGCGCGGCAGCCATCGTTTGATGCGCGTCATGGCGTGGATGTCGCTGCACTGGGGCCGGGAGCTTGGACACCCAATCCTGCACATCATCGCCGTCTATTACTTCGTGTTTGCACCGCGCGCCCGACGCTACATGCGCGACTATCTGCGCCGCGCATTGGGCCGCGAGCCCGGCGCGGCCGATCGCTACCGGCTGATCCTGTACTTCGCGACCACCATCCAGGACCGCCTGTACATGCTTGCCGGCCAGCGCGATCTGTTCGAAGTATCGCTGCAGGGTGAATCGCTGATCAGCGCGGTGGCGCTCAGCGAAGGCGGCGCCTTCTTATTCGGCGCGCACATGGGCAGCTTCGAGGTGCTGCGCGTCGTCGGCGAGCGGCAGCCCGGCCTGAAAGTGGCCATGGCCATGTATGAAGACAATGCGCGCAAGCTCGGTGCGGTGATGGCGGCGGCCAAGCCGCGCGATCCGCCGGAGATCATTGCGCTCGGACAGGTCGATGCGATGCTCAAGATCCGCGACCGGCTCGATCGCGGGACGCTGGTGGGAGTGCTGGCCGACCGGACGCTGGGCGAGGAAGCCTCACTGCCGGTGAGCTTTCTTGGCGCTGCCGCGCGCCTGCCGCTCGGACCGATGCGGGCAGCCGCGCTGCTGCGCCGGCGCGTGCTGTTCATGGTAGGTCTGTACCGCGGCGGACGCCGTTACCACGTGCAATTTGAACCCCTGGCCGACTTTACCCACACCTCGCGGGCCGAGCGCCCGGCAGCGATCGATGCCGCAGTCAGGCGCTACGCCGGTCTGCTGGAACTGCAGTGCCGCAGCGATCCCTACAACTGGTTCAATTTTTTCGACTTCTGGGCCGGCGCTGCCAACAGCGAGCGCCCGGCTTGAGCGCACGGCGAAGCGCGGTACTGCTGCTCGCAGGGCTCCTGCCGGCGCTGGCCGCGGCCGCGACCGCGGATTCCGGCGGCCTCGATCGCCTGATGGCGCTGCTGGCACAGCGACAGCACGGCGTGGCGGATTTCGAGGAAACGCAATACCTGTCATTGCTCAAGCGGCCGGCGCATTCATCCGGCGTACTCAGCTATGACGCGCCGGATCGCCTCGAACAGCGCACGCTCAAGCCGCGGGCACAAAGCGCGGTGCTCGATCACGGCATGCTGACGCTGCAAGTGGGCTCGCATCAGCGAACCATGCGCTTGCAGGATTATCCGCAGATCGCGCCCTTGATCGACAGTGTGCGCGCAACACTGGCCGGCGATCGCACGGCTCTGGAACAGCGCTTCGAGATAAGTTTCGATGGCGACCTCGATCACTGGCAGCTGCTGCTGCGACCGCTCGAACCCAAGCTGGCCGCGATCGTGACACGCATTCGTCTCTCGGGTGAGCGCGACGCCATCCTGCAGGTCGAGGTCCAGCAGAGCGATGGCGACCGCTCGCTGATGCACATCACGCCGCGCGAATGACACGCTCGCGGGCGCTGGCCCTTGGGCTGTGGCTTCTCGGCATGGGGCTGGCGGCCATCGTCGTCGCGCGGGCACGTTTCAGCGCCGATCTGTCGGCATTCCTGCCGCGCGTACCCTCGCCCGCGCAGCGTCTGCTGGTCGATCAACTGCAAAATGGCCTGGCCGCACGCCTGATCCTGATCGGCATTGAAGGCGGCGATGCCGCGCAGCGCGCGCAGGTCTCGAGCGCGCTCACCGCGCGCTTGAGCGCCCAGGAGGCATTCCTCGCGGTCAACAACGGCGAGGCGGCGATAGCGGAACGCGATCGCAGCTTCCTGTTCGAGCACCGCTACCAGCTCAGCACGGCCGTGAACGCGCAGCGCTTCAGCGTCTCAGGATTGCGCGCGGCCATTGACAGCAGCCTTGACCTGATCAGCTCGCCGGCGGGGTTGCTCGCGAAATCGCTGCTGCGCAGCGACCCCACCGGTGAGACCGTGCAGGTGATCGACCAGCTGGCACAAGCCGGCGCACCGCACAGCGAACAGGGAGTATGGAGCTCTCCGGACGGACGGCGCGCGCTGCTGCTGGCGGAAACTCGGGCTTCGGGTTCGGACACCGACGGCCAGGCCGAAGCTCTGGGTCTGATCCGTGCCGCCTTTGTCCAAGCAGTGCCCGCCGGCTCGCCCGCTTCGCTGCGGCTGCTGTTGAGCGGCCCGGCAGTATTTGCGGTCGAGGCGCGCGCGAGCATCAAGCACGAGGTGATGCGGCTATCCATATGGAGCAGCGCGTTGATCGTGACCTTGCTGCTGCTGGTGTATCGCTCCCTCACCACACTGCTGCTGGGTCTGCTGCCGGTGATCTCGGGCGCGCTGGCGGGAGTGGCCGCCGTGGCGATCGGCGCCGGGGTCGTGCACGGCATCACCCTCGGCTTCGGCATCACCTTGATCGGGGAGTCGGTGGATTATTCGATTTACCTTTTTGTGCAGTCGCATCGTGCTGCCGGCGCCAGCGGCAGGACTCAGATCCCGCCGCGATTGTGGCCAACCATCGGGCTGGGCGTACTGACCTCGGTGTGCGGCTTTGCCTCGTTGCTGCCGTCGAGTTTTCCGGGACTGGCCCAGCTTGGGCTGTATTCGATCACCGGCCTGCTGATCGCTGCAGCGGTCACGCGCCTGGTGTTGCCGCAGCTGCTGCCGCAACAGCTGCGTTTGCGCGATCTGGAGCCCTATGGGCGCCGCGCTGCCCGACTGCTCTCAGGGCTGCACGGATCGGGTCTCGCCCTGGGCGCGCTGGCCTTGATCTGCGCCGCGGTGCTCGTCTGGCACCGCGCCGGCATCTGGAACCGCGATCTCGCAGCCCTGAGTCCCGTGGCCGCTTCGGCCCAGGCGCTGGACGGGCAACTGCGCAGCGAACTGGGCGCGCCCGACATCAGCAACCTGGTCGTGGTCGAAGGTCCGGACCAGGAATCGGTGCTGCAGCGTGCCGAAGCCGTCTCCACACAGCTCGATGCGCTCGTGGCCGACGGACAGATCGGCGGCTATGACAGTCCGGCGCGCTATCTGCCAAGCCGTGCCGCGCAGTCGGCGCGACTGGCAAGCCTGCCCGATGCGGCCAGCTTGCGCCTGCGGCTGGATGCGGCCACCGCCAGCCTGCCGCTGCGCGCGCAGTCACTGGAGGACTTCGTCCACCAGGTGGAGGCCGCGCGCAGCAGCGTGCCGCTCGAGCGCAGCGCCCTGGAGCATACCTCCCTGGCACTGGCGGTCGATGCGCTGCTGTGGCACCACGGCGGGCAGTGGTATGGCCTGCTGCCGCTGCGAGCCCGCAACCCCGGAGCCCCCGGCGGCGACATTGACATCGCACGCGTGCGCGCCGCGCTGGCCGGCAACCCGCCGGCGAGCGTGCTGGCGCTGAACATGAAGCAGGAGACCGATGCGCTCTACGGCGGCTACCTGCGCGAGGCCGTGCGGCTGTCGCTGGCCGGGCTGTGCTGCATCCTGGTGCTGCTGAGCCTGGTGCTGCGCAGCCCCGTGCGGGTGGCGCGCGTGATCACGCCCCTGGCGCTGGCGGTGTTGGTGGTCAGCGCGGCACTGATCGCGAGTGGAACCCAGCTCACCATCCTGCATCTCATCGGGCTGCTGCTGATCGTTGCCGTCGGCTCCAACTACGCCCTGTTCTTCGATCGCGGCGCGAGCGAGCACGGCGATACCCAGCTACCCCTGACGCTGGCGTCGCTGCTGATCGCCAACACCAGCACCGTCATCGGCTTTGGCGTGCTGGCCTTCTCAAGCGTGCCGGTACTCAGTGCCCTGGGCACCACGGTGGCGCCGGGCGCTTTGCTGGCTCTGTGGTTTTCGGCATTGCTGGCACCGCGGACATTGTTCGCCGCGCCCGCGCTGCCGGCAGAATGCTGATCATGCAGACGCACCGCATCGCCGCGCATTCGAGCTCTGCCGCCATGGGCTGCATCGTGTTGCTGCCGGGGGCTCACCAGCAACTCGATGACTTCCAGCGCAGCGGCTTCGACCTCGCCGTTCACGCGCGCGGCCTGCCCTGGGATGTGCTGCTCGCCATGCCAAGCCTCGCGCACCTGACCGATCGCAGCTGGCTGCGGCGCCTGGACGATGAAGTGCTGGGCCCGGTGCGCGCGAGCGGCCAGTTGCTGTGGCTCGGCGGCATCTCTCTGGGCGCCTTCATGGCCCTGCGTTATGCCGCTGTGCAGCCAGCGCAGATCCACGGCCTGTGTCTGCTGGCGCCATACCTGGGCAGTCGCATCGTCGCGGCCGAAATCGGCGGCTTCGATTCGTTGCAGTCCTGGCAGCCCGGTATTCTGGCCGAGGATGACGACGAACGGCACATCTGGCGCTACATTCGCGGGCTGAGCCCGCCCCCGCCGAGGCTGTTTGTCGGATTGGGCAACCAGGACCGCTTCGCCGACACTCAGAACCTGCTGGCCCGGGCGCTGCCGGCATCGAGCTGCCTGCGTATCGATGGCACCCATGACTGGCCAGTATGGCGGCGACTCTGGGACAATTTTCTCGACCACTACCTGCAAGCATGAACACCAGCGCCTCCCCGGCCTTGCGAAGCTTCCGCGACTGGCGGGCCGCACCACTGCTGCGCCTGTCCCTGGCATGGCACGGCCTGGCGGCGCTGCTCACGGTGTGGCGGCCGCACTGGTGGCCCTGGACGCTGGGCGCCGTGATCGCCAATCACCTGGCACTCGTAGCGCTAGGACTCTGGCCGCGCAGCCACGCTCTGGGCTCGAACTGGACCCGCCTGCCCGCCGCGGCGGCGGCGCGCGCCGAAGTGGCCATCACGATCGATGACGGCCCGGATCCGGAGATTACCCCGCAGGTCCTGTCGATCCTGGCCCAGCACGGTGCGCACGCGTCGTTCTTCTGCATCGGCAATCGCGTGGCGAAATTCCCGCAGATCGTGCGCGAGTGCGTGGCGCAGGGTCATACGGTCGAGAACCACAGCTACCGCCATGCCTACTATTTTTCCCTGCTGGGCCTCGGCTCCCTGCGCGCGGAAATCGAACGCGCCCAGCAACACATCGAACGCGTCAGCGGCGTCGCGCCCCGATTCTTTCGCGCACCGGCCGGACTGCGCAGCCCGCTGCTCGATCCGGTGCTGCAGCGCCTGGGTCTGCAGCTCGCGAGCTGGACACGCCGCGGTTTCGACACCGTCAACGCCGACGCGCCCGTGGTGCTGGCGCGCCTGCTGCGCCACCTGTGCGCGGGGGATATTCTGCTGCTGCACGACGGGCACGCGGCGCGCACCCAGGCCGGGCGCGCGGTGGTGCTCGAGGTATTGCCCGCACTGCTCGCGGAGATCGAGCGGCGCGGACTGCGCGCGGTGAGCCTGCGCCAGGCGCTGGCCTGAGAGCGACATGCAGACCGCCAGCCCTCGCATGCCTTTGCCCGCAACGTTGGTGGACACGGCCAGCGCGCCCTACCGCGCGGTCAGCCGCTTTGCCTATTATTTCGCCCGCGGCAAGCTCAGTGGCGACCCGGCCTATCGCGCCATCCTGGAGCGCGGACTGCTGTTGGGGCGGCGGCGTATACTCGACCTGGGGTCGGGTCAATGCCTGCTGGCCGCGTGGCTCCAGGCTGCCGAACGCTGCCAGGCGCGCGCAGGCTGGCCGCAGAACTGGCCGCCGGCGCCCACCGGACTGTCGATTCGCGCCATCGAGCTGATGCCGCGTGAGGTCGAGCGCGCCCGTCGCGCGCTCGGTGGCCAGGCCGAGGTGCTGCAGGCGGATATCCGCAGCGCCGAATTCGGCTCGGCCGACGCCGTGGTCATGCTGGATGTGCTGCACTACGTGGCGGCGGCGTCGCAGCGCGCGGTCCTGCAGCGAGTGCGCGCAGCCTTGCCCGCGGATGGAGTGTTGCTGCTGCGCGTCGGCAATGCCGGCAGCGGCATACGATTTCGCTACGGCCAGTTCATCGATAAGGCCGTTATGCTGGCCCGCGGTCACGGTTTTGTATCCGCGCACTGTCGCAGCGTGGCGCAATGGCGCCTACTGCTGCAGGACTGCGGTTTCGAAAGCGAGGCGGTACCGATGAGTGATGGAACACTGTTCGCCAACGTCTTGCTGGTCGCCCGCGCGCGATGACGCCGCTGCGGTTGACCCATTTCACCGCGACCAGTTGTCTCGGCCGCGGGCTCGGTGAGATGCTGGCCGCGCTCGAAGCCGGGCGCAGCGGGCTCAAGCCCTGTGATTTCGAGACCGTTACGATCGATACCCAGATCGGCGAAGTCGCGGCACTCGACGCGATGCGGCTGCCGCCCGCCCTGCGTGCCTACGACTGCCGCAACAATCGACTGGCACAGTTGGGACTGGAGCAGGATGGATTCATCGACGCCGTGCGCGCCTGTGCCGCGCGCTGGGGCCGGCAGCGGCTGGGGGTATTCCTCGGCACCAGCACATCAGGCATTCTCGAAACCGAAATCGCCTTTCGCGCCCGCGATCCGCAATCCGGTGCCTTGCCGCCGGACTTCGACTACCAGCACCGGCAGAACTCTTTTTCGGTCAGCGACTACCTGCGTCGGGTGCTGGAACTCGAAGGCCCGGCACTGTCGCTGTGTACCGCCTGCTCTTCGAGCGCCAAAGCGTTCGCGCTGGCGCAACGCATGGTCTCGGCCGGCCTGATCGATGCCGCGGTGGTCGGCGGTGTGGATTCCCTGTGCCTGACCACGCTGTACGGATTTCATTCCCTGCAGCTCATGGCGCGCACCGCCTGCCGCCCGTTCGACCTGCGGCGCGATGGCCTGTCCATCGGCGAGGCCGCCGCCTTCGCATTACTCGAGCGCCAACACCCGGAAAGCAGCGGTGGCGACCTGCTGCTGCTTGGGGCCGGTGAATCCAGCGACGCCCACCATATGTCGAGTCCGCATCCGCAAGGGTTTGGGGCACGCAGAGCCATGCAGCGTGCGCTCGATGCCGCCGGCCTGGCGGCGGCCGACATCGGCTATATCAATCTGCACGGCACCGGCACGCCCAGCAATGACAGTGCCGAGTCGCTCGCGGTGAGTGCCCTGTTCGGCCGCGACACGCCCTGCAGTTCCACCAAGGCCGCCACCGGCCACACACTCGGCGCGGCCGGTGCGCTCGAAGCCGTCGTGTGTGCGCTGGCGTTGCGCCACGGCCTGCTGCCTGCCGGATTGAACCTCAGCGAACGCGACCCTCAGCTCACGCTGAACTATGTCACGCGCAACCGGCGCGCACCGCTGGCGGCCGTGCTCAGCAATTCATTCGGCTTTGGCGGCGTCAACTGCGCACTGCTGTTCGGGCGCGCAGCCTAGATGAGCACGCTGTCGGGCTGCATTGAAGGCATTGGTGTGCTCGGGCCCGGGTTGCCCGATTGGCCAACCTGTGCCGCGGTGCTGGCCGGAACCAGTCCCTACCAGAGTGCGCGCACGGTGCTGAGCGAACCCGAGGCGCTGCCACCGGCCGAGCGGCGCCGCGCCGGGCGCGTGATCAAGCTGGCGCTGGCCATCGGCGCCGAGGCGCTGGCGCACGCCGGCCACGAGGCCTCCGGCGTGCCCAGCGTGTTCAGCTCCTCCGGCGGCGACGGCGACAATTGTCATGAAATATGCGAGGCGCTCGCCGGCAGCGAACGCCGGATCTCGCCGACGCGTTTCCACAATTCGGTGCACAACGCGGCCGCCGGCTACTGGAGCATTGCTCATGCCTGCACCGAGGCCTCGGTGACCGTGTGCGCCTACGACGCCAGCTTTGCAGCCGGGCTGATCGAGGCGCTGTCACAAATTGCCCACGACGGCAGGCCGGTGCTGCTGTTCGCCTACGATGCCGACTATCCGCCGCCGCTGCAGCAGCAGCGCACGATCGCTGACGCATTTGGCGTCAGCCTTTTGCTGGGACCGCCGGAATCGCCGTGCGCGCTCGCGAACCTCAAGGTGCAACTGTGCCGGCAGGCTTCCAGCCTGCTCGATTCACCGCAACTCGAAGCCCTGCGCCGCTCCAATCCCGCCGCTCGCAGTCTGCCGTTACTGCAATTGCTGGCGCAGTCACGCGGCGGCAGCGTTGTGCTGGACTATCTGGATGGCATCAGCCTGGCGGTGGAAGTTCAGATATGAGACTCGATCGCCAGTGGATCGCCAGCCATATCCCGCATCAGGGCCGCATGTGCCTGCTCGATCAGGTGCTGTCCTGGGATGACAGCAGCATCGAATGCCTCAGCAGTACGCACCGCGCGCTTGATCATCCGTTGCGTGCGCACGGCCGGCTGGGGGCTGCCTGCCTGATCGAATACGCGGCGCAGGCAATGGCGGTTCACGGCGCGCTGCGGCAACTGCAGCCGCCGGGAGCGAGCGCCACCGGCGTGCTCACCAGCGCGCGCGGCGTGCAACTGCTGGTGGCGCGCGTGGACGACGTGGCCGCAGATCTGCTGATACGCGCCGTGCGTCAGCACAGCGATGATCGCGGCGCACTGTACGAATTTCGCGTCAGCGGCGGCGAGCGCCTGCTGGCGCACGGGCGCGCGAGCCTGCTGCTCGGACCACTGCCATGAGCCAGGCCCCGCGGCGGGCATTGGTCACGGGCGCCAGCGGCGGCATCGGCGCCGCAATCTGTCGCCGCCTGGCGCGATCGGGACACCAGCTCTATCTGCATGCGCACCAGGGTGGCGAGCGGGTGCAGGCGCTGGCGCAGGAACTCAATGCCGGCCGGGAATGCGCGCAGGTGCTGCGCTTTGACGTGACCGATCAGGGCGCCACCCAGGGTGTGCTCGCGCAGGTTCTGGAGGCCGGGCCGATCCAGTTGCTGATCAACAATGCCGGTATCCACGACGACGCGGTGTTTCCCGGCATGAGCACGCTGCAATGGCATCGGGTGATCGACGTGAACCTGCACGGGTTTTTCAATGTGACGCAGCCGTTGCTGCTGCCCATGATCCGCACCCGCTGGGGCCGCATCGTGAATATCTCCTCGGTGGCGGCATTGACCGGCAACCGCGGCCAGGTCAACTACACCGCCGCGAAGGGCGCGTTGAACGCGGCCACGCGCTCGCTGGCGCTGGAACTAGCGCGCCGCGGCATCACCGTCAACGCGGTCGCTCCGGGCATCATTGCCACCGACATGAGCGCGGGTCAGTTCGATGCCGCGACCATCGAGCAGCTGGTGCCGATGAAGCGGCCGGGCACCGCCGATGAGGTCGCGCACCTGGTGGACTTCCTGACCGGCGAGTCCGCCAGCTATATCACCGGTCAGCTCATATCAATCAACGGTGGCATGATCTGACGCACGCTCGCTGACCCCGCTGGGGTTTATACTCGAGCCATGAAAGGGTTACCGCGCCCGGCGTTATGGCTGCTGTTGATCGCGATGGTGATGGCGATGAGTTCTGCCGCGCACGCCGCGTGGCTCTGGCCGTCGAATAACGGCGCCAAGTCCAAACACGCCGCCATAACGCTGCATGCCACGGTGCAGCGCCCGGTGCGGCCCCTGGGCAGCGCGGGCAAGCGCGTGGTCAAGCCTCTGGGTGGCAGCCGCCCCATCGGCAAGACCATTCTGGCCAAGCGGCCGCCCTAAACCCGGGCTGAACGGGCGCTACCGCGAGGCGACTTGCACCCCGGGTGCCAACGGCGCGCCAGGCGTGTTCTTCCAGCGCCGGTGAGTCCACATCCAATCGGCCGGATCGGCTCGGATCAGCGTTTCGAGAATGCGCGCGTAGCGAGCCGTGAAGATCTCTGGCTCCAGGCGCTCGCCGGCGGCCGCCATCGGATGGAACGTCATGTCGTAGTGGCCGCGGCTGGTACGCCGCATGGCGGTAAAGAAGGCGGCATAGCCGGTCAGGCGAGCGATCTCCGCCGGGCCGGGGTAGAACGCGGTATCGCTGCACAGAAAATTCACCCAATGGCGACCGGTGCTGGAAGCCGGTATCTGATCGGCCATGATGGCAATGCCGTGCAACTCGTGCCGGCGGCGGGCCACCATGCGCACCATTCTCTTGGCGGCTATCATGCGGGCGCCGAAACGCTCGCGTAGTTTCAACAGTTCGCGATCCGCAGCGGCGGAGTGCAGCGGCTTGTAGGCGGCGTCGATGGGCACGCCCAGTTCCAACGTGACTCCCTGGAGCTGCCATTCCCAGTTGGCCAGGTGAGCCGCGGCCAGCACCACCGAGCGACCGGCTTTCAGTTCCGCTGTGACCAGTTCGGGATTGGTAAAGTGAATACGGCGCCGCATCTCCTCGGCCGATATGGATGCCTGCTTAACAATCTCCGCCACCACCTGCCCCAGATGCCGATAGTAGTCATTGAGAATCGTCTTGATCTCGAGCGGCGAACAGGTGGGAAAGCACCGGCGCAGATTCGAGCGCGCCACGGCCACGCGGTAATGCAGCACATAGCGCAGCACAAAGGCCAGGATCGCGGTCAGCGCATACAGCAGCTTCCAGGGCAGGCGCGAAATGATCCGCAGCCACAAGCTGGAGCGCACCGGCACGCTCACCGCGGCAGTGGTACTCAAGCTCGCTCCGCGGCCCCGGGCGCGCTAAGGTGCGGCCTGCGGCGCACACCGCGCCAAACGTTGGGCCGGCCATGCTCTGGGTCAAAGCGCTGCATCTGATTGCCGTGATCGCCTGGTTGGCGGGGCTGTTCTACCTGCCTCGAATCTTCGTCCACTATGCCGAGGGTAAGTGCGCTGGCGAGGACGTGCGTCGTCTGCTGATTATGGCACGTCGATTGTTCGGCTTCATGACCATCATGGCAGTGTTGGCGCTGCTGTTCGGCCTGTGGCTGTGGCTCGGCTTTCACGACGCTGGCCTGTGGTTGATGATCAAGCTGCTGTTCGTGCTGGCGTTGATTGGCTATCACATCGCCTGCCGTGTGCTGCTCGGACGCATGATCGACGCCGGATCAATGCCCTCGTCGATGGCACTGCGCCTGTTCAACGAATCGGCGCTGCTGTTGATCGTGCCGATCATCATCCTGGCGGTGGTCAAGCCGTTCTGAGCCGCCGCTAGAGCGTGCGGCTGAACAATTCCTTGTCCGGCACGCGGCGCGACAGACGCGCATCGAACGCCATGCAGATATTGCGCAGGTAGGCGCGACCCTTGTCGGTCACGCGACAACTCGCCGGGCGCAGTTCAATCAAGTGGTCGGCCGCGGGCTCGGTCAGCCGCGTCGCCGCCGTGGCCAGGTAGTCGGTGTAATCCTCGGGCGCATCCCAGCGCGTTTCCAGACGCGTCATGAGTCGCAGAATGTGCCGGCGCAGTATCTGATCCTCGCGATCGAGCACATGGCCGCGATGGATCGGCAGCTCGGCGCGTTGCACACGCAGCTGGTAGTGGCGCAGATCCTTTTCATTTTGCGCAAAGGCATCGCCGGCGTCACCGATCGATGACACGCCGAGGCCGATCAATGGCCGGGTAAAGGCTTCGGTATAACCCATGAAATTGCGATGCATGGCACCCGATTGCTGCGCCTTCCACAGACTGTCGGACTCCAGGGCAAAGTGATCCAAGCCGATCTCGCGGTAACCTTCGCGCTCCAGCCGCTCGCGCCCGAGTTCACGCAGCTTGCGCCGGTATTCACCCTGGGGCACATCCGCCTCGGTGAAGCGTCGCTGGCCCGGCTTGATCCAGGGCACGTGTGCGTAGCCGTATAGCGCGATGCGGTCGGGACGCAGGCGGCATACGGCGTCCATGGTGTCCTCGATGCTCGCCAGCGTCTGCAATGGCAAGCCATAAATCAGATCGAAATTGACGCTGTCGAATCCCAGCGCGCGCGCGGCTCGGGTGACTTCATCCACCCGCGCCTCGCTTTGCACGCGGTTGACGATTTCCTGTACCCGCGGATCGAAGTCCTGCACGCCCAGGCTGATGCGGCGGAAGCCGTGGCGCGCGAGCACGCGCAGCTGCTCCGCCCCGGTCACGCGCGGATCCACTTCGATCGAGGCGATGGCCCCGGTCCGAAGCCTGACGCGCGTGAACAGTCCGGCCAGCAGAATTTCGAGCTCCTCGGCACTCAGAAAAGTAGGTGTGCCACCGCCCAGATGCAGCTCGCCGAGTTCGAGCTGCTGGCGCCCCAGGGGGCGCAGATACAGATCGAGCTCGGCGTGCAAGGCGTGCACGTAGGGCATGACAAAACTGTGGCTGCGGGTGATGCGCGTGTTGCAGCCGCAAAAAGTGCACAGCGTGCGGCAGAACGGGATGTGCACGTACAATGCCGCGCCCTGATCGCCGGCCTCCAGCGCCCGTCCGACGTGTTCCAGCCACTGACTTTCCCCCGGCGTGCTCTCCCAGTACGGTACCGTGGGGTAGCTGGTATAGCGCGGACCGGCAATGTCATATTTGGCGATCAGCGGATCCGCCATGAGCACACTCATGCGAACATCTCCCGCTGGATCTTGAGCGCCAGATGCACGTTCGCCTCGGGCGTGGTCTGCAGCACGCCGTGTCCGAGACCGCAGACCCACCCGGCGCGCAGCGCTGCCGGCTGCTCGAGCAGGCGCGCAAAGCAATCGCGAAGCTGCGTCTCCAGCTGCGCCGGCGGCAGCAACAACCACTGCGGATCTATGTTGCCCTGTACGCTCCAGCGGCTGGCCTGCGAGCGCAGAACCTCGACCAGGTCGTGGCGCCAGTCCACTCCCAGGCACTGCAGATCGATCTCGCGCAATGCCTCCCAGTGCGCGGGACCGGTGTCGCGCGAATAGTAGATGACCGGCGTGTCGGGACAGCGCGCACGAAACTCGCGCATGACAGCCGCCAGCGGCTCGGCGGCGTAGCGCGCGAACTGCGGCGCGGAAAGCGTGCCGGCCGCGGTGTCGAAGATGGCCACGCAGTCCGCCCCGGCCTGCACCTGCAGCGCCATGTTGGCGGCGAGCAGCGGGCACAACTGCTCGTTGAAACCCTGGTACAGACCATTGTCCAGGCCATCGAGCTTGCCGCGCGCGAAGCCCTCGTGCGATCCGGCGACGGCATAGGCATAGAGCGTGAAGCATCCGCCCACGAAACCGATCAGGCAGGTTTGCGCCGGCAGGCGCGGACGCAACAGTGCGATCGCCTGCGCCTGGAATGTCATGTGCGCGGCGCGTTCGGCGCCGCCGCGCAGTTTCTGCAGGTCCGACGGGCTCTTCAGGTACCAGTCGAGCTGCGGGCCGGGTGCGTAACGCAGTCCCATGCCCATGGCTTCCAGCGGAAACAGCAGATCGGAAAATATAATGGCCGCATCGAAACCGAATTCCTCGATCGGCCCGAGCGTCACCTCGGCCGCAAGCCGTGGTTGTTTGCACAGTTCGATGAACTCGTGGCGCGCACGCAGGGCGCGGTAGTGGTGATGGTAGCGCCCGGCCTGGCGCATGAACCATACCGGCGGCCGCCCGGGATTGCGGCCCGAGAGCGCCTGCAGCAACAACGGCTCACTCACGGTGAATCTCGGTGAGCAGGTAGCCGACACCGCGAATGCTGCGGATCACGCGTGGGTCCGCGGCATCGAGCTCCACCAGCTTGCGCAGGCGGACGATGAAATTATCAACCGTGCGCGAGGTCGGGTACTCGTCGGAAGACCAGGCGCGGTCGAGGATCTCATCGCGGCTGACCGCCTTGCCGGCGCGCTCGGCGAGCAATCGCAGCACCGCGCATTCCTTGTGCGTGAGCGACTGGCTGTGGCCATCGACGCTGGCCAGGAAGCGCTCGAAGTCCACCAGTGCCCGGCCTATGCGCACCTGGCCGCGCATTTCGCCGGGGACCTGTGCCAGGTCCTGCGCCCGCTTGAGACAATTCTGAATGCGCAGCAGCAGCTCGCGAAAGTGGAACGGCTTGGCCACGTAGTCATCGGCCCCGAGCTCCAGTCCGCGAATGCGATCCTCGGCATTCGCATGCGCGGTCAGGAACACGATCGCGGTCGCCGGCGCCCGCTCGCGCAGCAGCCGGGCGAGTTCGAAGCCGCTGCCATCGGGCAATCCGACATCCAGCACCACCAGTTGAAAGCTGTCCTCGCCGATCGCGCGCCGTGCGCTCGCGAGCGAGTCTGCACGCCTGACCGCAAAGCCGGCGCTGGTCAGGCGCTCGATCAGGGTCTCGGCGACATTGCGCTCGTCCTCGACCACCAGCAGGCGCGCGGGGATGCTCATGGCCGCGCTCAGTTACCCTTGGGGAACCACAGCTCGGCGCGAAAACCCTCGCCGGGCGCGGTATTGAATCGGGCCCGTCCGCCCATGCGCTGCATGAGTCGCCGCACCAGGTAGAGTCCGACGCCGGCGCCGCTGGAACTCGGGCCACGTCCAAACAGCCGGCCGAGGCGTCCGGCACCGGCGGCGACGCCCCGGCCGTTGTCGTGATATTCCAGCACCACTTCGGCACCGCGCACGCGGGCTGTGAGCCGAACACTGACCGGGTTCACGCGCGCATGGCGCACCGAGTTCTCGACCAGATTGCGCAGGATCATCTGCACGGCGCCGGCATCGGCCTGGATGGGCGGCAGCGCCGCATCCACGTGGGCGAGTACGTCCAGGCTCGATCCGTGGCCCTGGGCGATGCTTTCGAGCGTGCGCGGAAGCCACGCCGGCAACGGGATGGATTGCTCGCTCAAGGGTCCGCCGCCTTCGATGCGTGCCAGCTCAAGCGTCTTGTCGATCTGCGATTCGAGCCGGTGCGAATCCTCCAGCAGCCGGTGGGCAAGCTCGGCGCGCTGCTCGCCCTCGGCGATGGCCTCAGCCTGCAATCGAATGCTGGTCAGGGGCGTGCGCAGCTCGTGGGTCACGGAGGCAAAGAAGGCCTGCATGCTGCGTGCGCGCCGATGCTCGCGCCAGTACAGCCATGCCAGCAGCAACGACAGAGCCAGCAGCAGCGCCAGTGATGTGCTCGACTCACCAACCAGCATCAACCGGGTGCGCGACCATTGCGCCGCAGCCAGCCCGCCATCGGCGCCGCGCAGTGCCGCGAGCGCCGCGATCTGCCGCGCCTGCCGTTCGATGACCGTGGCCCACCACACCACCAGTACGATCTGCAGCGACAGCCAGAGCGCCGCCGCCACCGCCAGCACCATGGTGCGTCGCATGGGCGTCATGCTCAGGGCGCCTTTACCGGCGTTGTCCTTCACAGGCGCAGCCAGGTGCGCCATTGCGCTGCAGTGGGAAACATCCGCAGATTCTGCACTCCGGCGAGCTGCAGATGCTGATAGGTCTTGCCTGGCCCGCAGGCGTGCTGCGCCGTGGCGGTCACCTGGTGACGCCAGCGCTCGAACTGGGCGCCGCTGTGCCAATACACATGGCTCGCGTCCTTGGGCGGCGCGGCCGCGGCCTCATCGCTGGCCGCGACATCGACGTGGCGGTAGCTGGCGATCACCTGCCCGGCCGTCCAGCCGCCGGCAGCGCCGGCGTGTGTGAGCACGGTCCATTGCGCCAGAGGCGGCAATTGCAGCAGTGGTTCGCGCAGCAATGGCTCGAGCACCGCCATGCCTAAACCGTCGGCGCAGCCTTCAACCCACAGGCCGCGCTCGGCCAGAGCCTGCCAGGTCGAAAGTCCTGGGACCCAGATGTGCGAGGCAGAGTTGATCACCCCAATGACTTGCCCGGGCAGCGCACGCGCATGGGCCACAAACAGCGCTGGCGTTGTGGGCAGTTGCGCCAGGCTCAAGGCGATGCCGGCCTCGACCGGTTCAATATGGGCGCGGACGGCGCGACTGCCATCCCAGGCCCGAATGGCACCGTCCGGTGAGGTGAGAGCAACTGCCGGGGTCCAGCGCAGCTGCGGCTCACCGGGGTCCTCGCGCAGATACATGAGCGTGCCCAGTTCGGGTACTTCGATCTGCGTGGCGCCGAATCGCTGGTGACAGCCGCCACCGCGTTCGGCCAGCAGCTCGCGCTCGGCGGCGACAGCGCGGCGCGTGGGCGCGTGATCCAGGGCGGCAAGCCATTGGGTGCTCGTCACATCCTCATCGCGGCATTCGATAGCCGAGTGCGCCCTGCGCGGGCGCAGCCGGGCAGGCGGACAGGGGCAGCACCATGCGCGGCAGCGGCGCGAACAGCCGCTCGAGCAGAGCGCGGCCCTGCTCGTCGGCCCACAGCCGCGCCAGGCCTGCAAAGGCCAGCACGATGCCATCCAGTGCTCGCGCCGAGCCGCGCGGCTCGTGCAGGCGGCGCAGCCGCGAATCGACGTTGCCGCGCAGGTCCACCAGGCGTATGCCGGCGGGCGTGGCACTGGCGTGAACGCGGCAGCATGCGTTTGAGAAAATCGGGTACGAAACTCATGCGACGCGGCGATGAGGTGCCGATCGCAAGCTCGAAGCCGCCCGCCAGGCGCTGCGGCACGTCGGCGGCAAACACCACGATGTCGTGCGGCTGCTGGCGTTTAGGCACGGCCGCGAGCTTGAGGCGCGGCGGGCGCTCGAGACTCAGATCCTTGTAGGAATGCACCGTGAAGTCGACCTTGCCTTCGAGCAGTGCGGCGTCGATTTCGGCGGTGAAAAATTCCTTGCCCTGGACCGTCGACAGCGGACGATCCTGAATGCGATCGCCGCTGGTCTCAATGCCGACCAGTTCGACCGCCAGTCCAGGATGCATTGCTTCCAGTTCGCGCGCGACGCCGGAGCTCTGTGCGCGTGCGAGTGCCGAGCGGCGCGTGCCGAGCTTCAATACGCGCGGCCGCATGACTCAAACGGCGTGAAAGGCCGCCAGATCTTCCCAGCTATGGGGATGCGAGGAATTCGCGCCCAGCGAGCGCAGCATGGCCTTCTCAAGACAGGCTCGTCGTGAGCGATCGAGCTGGCGCCGGCGCAGCTCGGTGTGGGCTTGCAGCATGTCGAAAAGAGTCCCGAGACTGACCAGCTCCGGCAGATCGTTCCACGGCGCTGCACCCTCGGCCCCTGCACCCAGATGAATAATGCGCCCGCCACTGCCCTGCCGCTCACGCCAGGCGGCGATGCGGGCCTGATCGGCCTGGTGCTCGGGCGGAATGCAGATCACCACCTGACGCGCCGCACGCCAGGCGGCAAATTCGGCCTCGGCGCCTGCGTCGATGACTCGAACCGGTCGCTCCGGACTTCGCTTCGCCAGTTCGCGCGCCAATTCGTCTGCGCGCGCCGCGGTACGGTTCCACAGCCAAAGCTCCGAGCCGGTGAGCCACGGCGCCACCGCCTGCGCCAGTTGGCCGGCACCCACGAGCAGCGTTGGTCCGATACCGGCCTCCTCACCCAGCAGGCGCCGCACCTGCGAGCCGTAGGAGACGCTGCCGAGACTGCCCAGGTGCTGCGCGCGAATCTCTTTGGCATCCTGAAACAGCAGCTGGACCCATGGCGAGAGATGTTTGACCAGCGGCGAGCCCCGTTCGGAAAAGTCGCGCCAGGCCTGTTTGACTTGCCCGAAGATTTCCGCTTCCGCGACCAGCTTGCTCTCTAGCCCGCAACAGATGCGAAGCAGGAACGCATAGGCTGCGGCACCCTCGAAATGTTCCAGCGCGCCATCGGCAGGAAATCTGCCGCGAGCGGCCTCAAGGCCATCGTGGCCGAACATCACCGCTAGGCGCCGCTGGCAGGTATCGATCAGGAACAGATCCTGCTCGCAGGCCGTCGCGGCCGCGGCAGCCTTCGGCAAATGCGCCCCGCGCCACTGTAAGACGTTGAGAACCCGCAATTCCATGGACCTGAAGGCTAGCGTGACCGGTAATCCGTGTGTCATGGCCGTGTCATGGGCAGGGCCATGATTTTTAGGCGCAAATCGCACTTCTGACAGCCGCGGGCAAGGGTGATGTGCCGCCTGCAATATGACATGATCGGCGCACTATGCATGAACCGGCCGCTGACGACCGCGGCAGCCACGCTGCGCTGCAATATCTCAACTCGGTACTGACCGCCGACGAAAAGCTCGAGGCCTGGGCCATGCAGCGGCGTGTGTTCGCGCTCAAGCACCGCCGCGTGGCGCTGGGCGCTACGACCGGGCGATTTCTGGCCGTGACGCGGCCCTTACTGGGTGGCTTCGACCTGACCGATGTGCGCTGGCAGGACCTGAAGGAGGTCCACCTGCGCGTGGGCGTTCTGGGGGCGGTGCTTACGCTGACGGCTTTCACCGGCCCGGACCTGGCCTCGGCCTCCGGACCCACACGCTATCTGGTCTACGATGGCCTGGACAAGGATCAAGCGCAGGCGCTTTACCGCATCTGCCAGGCCCACGATCAGGCCTGGCGGGAAAAGCGCCGGGTGCGCGACCTGGAGGAACTGCGGGCCCGGGCCGGTGGCATTCAGCTCGGCGCCGCCCCGGCGAGCGGGGAAGGCGATGCCGCCACCCGCCTGCGAAGCGCCAAGTCCATGCTCGAAGCCGGGCTGATCACCGACGCCGAATACGAGTCCCTCAAGGCCAAGATCATCAGCAACGTCTAGGGCGCTGCGGGCTTCTCCACCTTCTTGAAGCCGGCGGGCACTTCGAACACCGCGCCCGGAATTGAATCGGTACGCAGCGCGACAGTCTCGGTGCTCATCTGAAACAATTGCACCATCCCGGGTGCGGGCGCCTCGGCCGGCGGCGCATCTTCCTGCTTCTTGTGAAATTTGTTGAACAGACCCAGGGCTGCGCTGCTGACGACGCCGCTGGGCGTGGTGGGCACACTGTTTGAACTGGCGCTGTCGCCGCCGCCACTGCTGGAACTGCCGCCGCTGCTGCTGCCACTGCTGTCATCTTTGCACTGCGGGCCGCCGAACTGCATGGCGAACACGGTCTTGACCGGATAGCCCTTCAAACTGCCCGCCTGCTTGATCGCCTCGCCCCAACCGGTTTTGTAGCGCTCGAACACGGCCTGCGAATTCGTCCGCATGCTGTCGGTCAATTCGCCGCTGAGGTTCATCTTCTGCGCGTACTTGCGCCAGAACTCGCGCGTTTCCACGGTTCCGGGCATGTCCGAGGCCAGCCATTGATCGAGCACGAAGACAAAGTCGCAGCTGGTGCCCTTGGTCTTGTCGGTGCAGGTCTGCGTAACGGTGATGGTCGCGCGACTGGCATCGGCGCCGGCGAAACTGGCGTGTTCGCCGCTCTGCTTGAGCTCGGTTCTGGCCGGCGACCACTCGCACTTACTGTCATCCACCGGCGCCCCGGAGGGCGCCTGCTGCTGCTGCGCCGCCGGCTTGGCATTTTGCGCATTCTGCAATGCCCTCGCCGTGGCCTCGCGCATTTCCTGGAAGGTGGTCTCGGTGTACTGCTTGTTGGCCGTGTCGATTTCGACCACGCGTTCGGTATCGAGGCGAATGATGCTCACGGTGTTGGTGCTGGACCCCTTGGCCAGAGTCCGCAACAGCCGCGACTTGAATTGACTCTGCCGCTCGGTACGTGCCCGATCGCCGGAAATCGCCGTGGTGTT
This sequence comes from uncultured Gammaproteobacteria bacterium, assembly GCA_963735775.1. Taxonomy (GTDB): domain Bacteria; phylum Pseudomonadota; class Gammaproteobacteria; order Steroidobacterales; family Steroidobacteraceae; genus FEN-1191. Next base: position 636,818 of record CAVTMG010000003.1, read on the forward strand.
CTTGCCTTCCATGGCGCCGAATTTCGACGGGCCGAAACCATCGACGTTGACCTGCTGCTCGACCGTGATATCGGCTCGCGCCAGCGACGCCATACAGGCAATCGCCATGGCGAGCGTGGCAATCCCTGCAGTGCTGCGAAACGGCATACTGAATCTCCCCTGATTCGTTCTTGCTTTGGCTGCGCAAGCCTACCCCAATCGCCGCCGTCGCCGCGAGTACGGCCATTCCCTTGACGGGCTGGCGGAGGTACCCTATTGGGGGTGATTACCAACGTTTTGGAGGCTACTCACATGCCACATAACCACGGTTTATTCGCGGCCCTCGCGCTCGCCGCCATGTCGCTCGCCACCAACGCATCGATGGCGGAGCCTTCGGAAGCCAGCACCTGGCAGCATCATCACGAGAGCTTTACCTACTACGGCATCACCGCGTTTTACTCCTGCGATGGCCTGGAGGGTAAGGTGGGACAGATCCTCTTGTTTCTGGGTGCACGCAAGGGCGTGCAAGTGCGGGCTGATGGCTGCGCCCGCAGCGGAAGCACCCCGAGCCGCATCGCAATGGTCACGGCCGATTTCGACACGCTGAGCGCGGCCGATGCGTCCACGGCAGATGTCGTGCAGGCGAATTGGACGCCGTTCAATCTCGATGCCCAACACCCATTCTTCATGGGCGAAGGCGATTGCGAGTTGATGCAGGCCATGCAGCCGATGTTGACCAAGGACTTCAGCCTGCGCGGCCTGGACTACAGCGTCGGGTGCACGCCGCATCAATTGACGATCGCCGATTTTCGCGTGCACGGCGAAGTGCTCAAATCCACGACGCTGAGGTGACCCGCCTCGTACTGGTTCGACACGGCCACGTTGCAGGGATTGAGCCCGCGCGCTTTCGCGGCGGCCATGAACGATACCGCGCATCTCGGGGCTTAAACCCTCGTGCGGTCATAAGGCGCCGCGAATTCCGGCACTTAAGTGAAATGGCGCCTGCCGGGACGCATGCAAAAGCTAGACTGCCAGCACTTGCAATAAGCGGGGTTCCGAGATGATTCAGATACTGAGATCGCTGTTTGGCGAGACTCTCCGGGAACGCCCAGCAAAAGTTTCAGCGCCAAAATCCAGGCCCAGGCCAGTGCACGCCGGTGCCGACTATCGTGCGGTCTCACTGGCCGCCGGTGTCGCCTGCCACGCGGCCGCAAAAGACTTAGTGGGAAAGCGCTATCTGATGCGCGAAGCACCGCGCCTGCCGTTGCCGCAGTGCGCGACCCCGGAGAATTGCTCGTGCAAGTACCGCAAGCATCCCGACCGGCGCGATGGCGACCGCCGGCTGCTCGGCGAGGTAGAAACCGGCCGCTGGTACGCGGGTAGCGAGCGCCGCTTGCGCAGAGGCCGCAGGACGACGACCAATTGAGTTAGCACCAGCGTGAACTTCATTCGCGCGGGTACCTGTTCGGCTCGGTACTGATGTCCTCAGCGAGGAGGGCCCGCTGGGCCAGTATTCCCGGTGTTGCCGGCGTTGCCCGTATTGCCGGTCGCGCCGGTGTTGCCGGTAGCGCCAGTATCGCCGGTTGCGCCGGTGTTACCCGTGTTGCCGGTATTCCCCGTGTTACCGGTATTTCCCATTGCACCGGTGTCGCCCGTATTGCCGGTCGCGCCGGTATTACCCGTTGCACCCGTGTTGCCGGTATAGCCGGTGTTACCAGTGTATATTCCAGTATTTCCGGTGTTGCCGGTGTTGCCCGTGGCGCCTTGGGGTCCGGGAGGGCCCGTGCCGGTGCAAGCGCTCAACGCCAGCGCGGCCAACGATGCGAGAATCATGTGAGAACCTTTCATGATGAATCCTTCTTGGCAGCTTGTTAGGAACCGCCGTCTGGACGCGGCACCGGACCAGGCGATGTGAATGCAACGCACGATCGTGGTGCCGGAAGCTACCTTCATTCTTTCAGTGGTTCTGTACGCTGCCGCGCATAGTCGAATGTCTGCGCTGCCGCATGTGCATCGGGGCAAATTGATTCGCGCTGCGTACGAAGATCTAACGCCGACGTGCAAATGACTTACATAGAGACGCAGCCGTGAAGCATCAAGTCGTGAGCGTAGTTGTACTGGTCGTTTGGGCCATTTTTTTTATCGTGGTTGTCGGTGCGTTTTGGCGCAAACCCGACGATCCCGCAAGGGCGAAAATCTACTCGGGCGCAAGGTTCTGGGGACTGTTCGTCGCGGTTTGGGCAGCAATATCAGGTGCATCCATAATGCCCCTTCCCCATCGTCCGTACCTTGCATCAATGTTTTTCTGGATAGTGGTATCGCTCCCGATTTGCCTGTGTGCCGGATATGTTTTTGCGAGGGTTTTTTATTCCCAGGCTGGCCGTAACGCGCCGCCACATTGATCGATGCCGGAGATAGGAATCGAACCTACGACCCGCGCATTACGAATGCGCTGCTCTACCAACTGAGCTACTCCGGCGTGGAGGGCGCGTATGTTAAGCAGCCCGACTGTAACGGGCAATGCTCGATCACACAATTGAGCCGGCGCCGGCGATGAGCGCTTGCGCGCTTTGACTGCTCAGGGCTCGCTACGGCGCCGCAAACGGATTACCAGATCGATACCAGCCACTTCCATTCCTGCCGGCGGCTCCGGCAGCCGGCTGAACTGCACATCATGCAAATCCACATCCCGCAGTAATCCGGTGTCCTCGTCCTGGAAATGATAATGCGGCCCTATGTTCGAATCGAACCAGGCGCAATCGCCGTCGACACTGAGCTGGCGGATTAGGCCCTGGGCCGCAAACAGATTCAGCGTGTTGTAGACCGTGGCTTTCGATACACGGGCGCCGTCCCGGCGCAGGGCCGCCGCGATCTGCTCGGCAGACAAGTGCTGCGGCGCCGCCAGCAGGATGGTGGCGATCCGCAGGCGCTGTTCGGTGATTCGAATTCCGCAGGCCGAAAGCCGCGAGGCGACCTTGGCGTTGCTGGATTCGAGGTAGGCAATATCGGTGCCCATAATTCGCAGTATAGCGCCACCGCGGCGAAGCCGGCCGCCACGCGACCTGACATAACCGGTGGCGCACTCACACCGCCTTTCCGGCGCGCATCCCCTTCGGTAGACCGAAAATAACTGTTTCTTCAGAGCCCTTGAGCTCTACCGGAAGTTGCCCGCCCCAACTACGCAGACGCTCGACCACCTGCAGCACCAGCACCTCGGGCGCCGATGCGCCCGCGGTCACTCCGACCGTGGTTTTGCCGTCCAGCCACTCGCGTTTGAGATCATCCGGACCGTCGACCAGGTAGCCGGCAACACCGGTACGTTCGGCCAGCTCGCGCAGCCGATTGGAATTGGAGCTGCTGCGGGAACCAACCACGATCAGTACATCGCATTCAACGAGCAGCTTCTTGACCGCGTCCTGGCGGTTCTGGGTTGCATAGCAGATGTCTTCGCGCCGCGGCGCCTGCAGCGATGGGAAACGCTCTCGCAGCGCCGCCACGATGAGCGCGGTGTCGTCGACCGACAAGGTCGTCTGCGTCACGAACGCCAGGCGCGACGGATCGCGCACCGTCAATGTCGACACGTCCTGTATGCCCTGTATGAGGGTAATGCTGCCGCCCTTGCTGGCGTCGAAGCGACCGAGGGTCCCTTCGACCTCGGGATGGCCGGCGTGGCCTATCAGGATCACCTCACGGGCGTCGCGGGCATAACGCGCCACCTCCATGTGCACTTTGGTCACCAACGGGCAGGTGGCATCGAACACCTGCAATCCACGCCGGGTCGCTTCGCGCTCTACCGCGGTGGACACACCGTGCGCGGAGAACACCACCGTGCCGCCATCAGGCACCTGCTCGAGCTCTTCGACGAACACGGCTCCCAGTTCGCGCAGACGCTCAACCACGTGTCGGTTGTGCACCACTTCATGCCTGACATAGATCGGCGAGCCAAACATCTGCAGCGCGCGCTCGACGATCTCGATCGCGCGATCTACGCCGGCGCAAAATCCACGGGGATTGGCGAGTAGGATACGCATGGCAGTGATTTTACCGGGCTTGGGCCGGCGCGGCTTGGATTATTTCAGCGGCGCCTTGGCGGCGGCCGCGCGCTGCCGCCCGCTCGAAAGCCAGGTATCGAGCAGCAATAATGCCGCGCCGATGCAGATGGATGAGTCGGCGACATTGAAGGCCGCAAAGTAATGCTGCTCCCAGTGCACGTAGATGAAGTCGATGACTTGCCCGAGCCGCAATCGATCGATGACGTTGCCCAGGGCGCCGCCGAGAATCAGCGCTACGGCGCCGGCCAGCAGCTTGGAGCCGCGCTCGATGCGACTGAGCCACAGGGTCAACACGATACTGACCGTCAACGCCAGAGCCGTGAACAGCCAGCGCTGCCAACCCGCGGCGTTGGCCAGAAAACTGAAGGCTGCGCCGGGATTGTGCAGTCGCGTGATTTCCAGCACCGGCAACACCGCTACCGATTGATACAGCGCCAGGCCACGTTCGATCGCGAACTTGCTGAGCTGATCCAGCGCGACCACGATTGCCGACAGCCATAGAAACACCAGACTGCCGCGAGCATGCATTGAGTTATCCATGGATGGTTCAGCTGAACTGCCGAGTCTCGCCCGGCAGCGCCAGATTGCCGATACAGCGGGCGCACAACTCGACATGTTCGCTCGACTCCCCGACCTCCGGCTCATGATGCCAGCAGCGTCCGCATTTGGGATCGCGCGCCACGCGCACACGAATACGCACGCCGCCGCCGAGACCGGGTGCCGGCACGGCATCTTCCGGTACCGGTTCGTCCAGTGTGTGCACGTGTGCCGTCGAGGTGATCATGAAGAAACGCAGTTCATCACCCAAAGCATTGAGCTGCCTATACTGATCTGAGGCGCACCAGATCGAAAGCTCCGCATCCAGCGGCGCGCCGATGCCGCCGGCCACACGCAGGCGTTCGAGCTCACGGGCCACATCGGTGCGCAGTGCGATCAGCGCCGTCCAATCGATGTCGTCCGCAGGCGAGGCTGGCAATTCGTGCCAGGTGCTGAGAAATACAGATTCCGGGCGCGGTCCGCGCAGGTGTCGCCACATCTCCTCGGCGGTGAACGACAGGATTGGTGCCAGCCAGCGCACCATGCTCTCGGCAATGTGCCACATGGCGGTCTGCGCCGAACGCCGCGCGCGGCTCTGGGCCGGCAATGTATAGAGACGATCCTTGAGGATGTCCAGATACAGGCCGCCGAGATCCACCACGCAGAAATTGTGGATCTTCTGGTAGATCAGGTGGAATGCGTAATCGCGATAGGCGCCGGCGATCTCCTGCTGCAGTGCCTGCGTGCGGGCAATCGCCCAGCGGTCGAGCGCAACCAGATCGGCGGCCGGCAGCCCCTGTGATGGCTCAAAATCGTGCAGATTGCCCAGCAGGAACCGCACGGTGTTGCGCATGCGGCGATAGGAGTCGCTCATACGCTTCAGGATTTCCTGCGACAGGCTCATCTCGTTCGCATAATCGGTGGCCGCGACCCACAGCCGCAGCATGTCCGCGCCCAGCGTGCGCGTGACGTCCTGCGGTTCGATGCCGTTGCCCAGGGACTTGGACATCTTGCGGCCTTTGTCGTCGACCGTGAACCCGTGTGTGAGCACACCACGGTAGGGAGCGCGCTCATACAGCGCCTCCGACATCAGCAGCGAGCTGTGGAACCAGCCCCGATGTTGATCCGAACCTTCCAGATACAGATCCAAGGGCGCGTGAAAATCCGGGCGCAATGCCGGCACGCATTCGAACGACAGGCCCGAGTCGGCCCAGACGTCCATGACGTCCTCGAGCTTATCGTACTCTCCCGCCTGCGCGCCCAGCAGCTCCGCCGGGTCGAGCGCGAACCAGGCATCGATGCCGCCGGTCTCGACCCGCGCGGCCACCTGCAGCAGCAGCTCCTGCGTGCGCGGATGCAATTCGCCGGTTTGCTTGTGCACGAACAGCGCCAGCGGCACGCCCCAGGTGCGCTGGCGAGAAATGCACCAGTCGGGCCGGTCGGCAATCATGGCGGTTATGCGTTGTTCGCCCCAGGCCGGCGTCCAATGCACCTGCGCGATGTCACGCAGTGCGTGCGCGCGCAGCCCGCGCCGATCCATGCTGATGAACCACTGCGGCGTGGCGCGAAAGATCAACGGCGTCTTATGCCGCCAGCAGTGAGGAAAGCTGTGGCGCAACGGTGCCTGCCGCAGCAACGCGCCACTGCGCTCGAGTTCCTGCACGATGACGTCATTGGCCTGTTCGATGCGCAGTCCCGCCACCAGCGGCGTGCCGGCAACGAAGCGGCCGTCCGGCCCCACGGGATTGACCACCGGCAGCCCATAGCTGCTGGCGACCACGTAGTCCTCCTGTCCGTGCGCGGGCGCGGTATGCACGGCGCCGGTACCGGTATCGAGCGTCACATGCTCGCCCAGGATGACGGGCACCTGGCGCTCCAGCCAGGGATGCTGCAGTTTCAGTCCCTCGAGCACGCGGCCGGGAAACGCTCCCAGCGGCTGCCCTGATTCGACTTGGTAGCGCGCCAGGCACGCGGCCGCAAGTTCGGCCGCCAGCACCAGCACCTCGCGGCCGCCGGCGCGCTGCACCGGCACGGCGACGTAACTGAATTCATCGCGCACGGTCACGGCTTCATCGGCCGGCAGCGTCCAGGGCGTCGTGGTCCAGATCACTACCGCAACGCAGCCGCCGAGCGCGGCGGCATCGATGCCGGTGCGGCGCGCAAAGTCCGCCACATCGACCACGCGAAATGCCACGTCGATCGCGACCGAGGTCTTCTCCTCGTACTCGACCTCCGCCTCGGCCAGGGCCGAGCGGCAATCCAGGCACCAATGCACGGGCTTTGCGCCCCGGTACAGATGACCGTTGTGGATGATCTTACCCACGGCCCGAATCTGCTGCGCCTCATAGGCGGGATCCATGGTCAGGTAGGGATGATCCCAATCCCCGAAAATGCCCAGGCGCTTGAAATCCGTGCGCTGCCGGTCAACCTGCGCGCTCGCGAAGGCGCGGCAGGCCGCGCGAAATGCCGCGGCATCGAGCTTCTGCCCGGGCCTGCCCTGTTTCTTCTCCACCGCCAGCTCGATCGGCAGGCCGTGGCAGTCCCAACCGGGCACATAGGGGGCATCAAAACCGTCGAGCGTGTGCGACTTGACGACAATGTCCTTGAGAATCTTGTTGACCGCGTGACCCAGGTGGATCGCGCCGTTGGCATAGGGTGGACCATCGTGCAGCACGAAGGCTTTGCGGCCCGCGCAGCGCTCGCGGATGCGCTCATAGATGCGCTGCGCGGCCCAGCGTTCGAGCTGTGCCGGCTCGCGCGCCGCCAGATCTGCCTTCATCGGAAAATCGGTCTGCAGCAGATTCAAGGTTTGTTTGTAGTCACTCACGCCGGTCACCTTGACTCATGCGCCGAGAATGCGGCGCGCTTCAGCCGCATCGCGATGCATCTGCACGACCATGGCATCCATCGAGGCGAAGGTCTGCTCCGGGCGCAGCAGCGCCACGAATTCCACTTCCAGCTCGAGGTCATAGAGATCGCCGTCAAAATCAAACAGGCACGCCTCGAGCACCGGCAAGCCGCCGCCGGCCATGGGCCGCGTGCCCAGGCTGGCCACTGCCGGCCACGGCTCGCGAATGGTTCCGGCGCCGCGCACCCAAACGGCGAATACTCCCGAGAGCGGCACGCGCCGGCGCTTGACCGCGATGTTGGCAGTGGGAAATCCAAGCTTGCGTCCAAGCTGGGCGCCATGGCGCACGCGGCCGCGCATCGTATAGGGCCGGCCCAGCAACCGCTGCGCGGTGGCGAAATCCCCGGTCGCCACGGCCTGGCGAATCCTGCCACTGCTGACGCGCTCGCCCCGGCTTTGCACCGGCTCCAGTACGTCGAAGTCGAATCCGTATTGCGGGGCGCGTTGCGCACACCATTGCGCATTCGCCTCGCCCCCGCGGCCAAAACGAAAATCGTGTCCGACCACCACCGCGCGCGCGCGCGCGGCCTGCAGCAGTTCCATGAACTGCAGTGCCGACAGCGATCGCAGCGGTTCGGCAAAGTGCAGCAGACATAACTGAGCGAGCCCGCTGCCCTGGAGTATTCGCCAGCGCTCGCGAAAGTTGGTCAGCCGCGCGGGCGGATCGGCCGGCTGCAGATACTCGCGCGGCATGGGCTCGAAGCTCAGCATCACCGCCGGCAGCTGCCTCCGGGCAGCATGCTGCAGCAGCCGTGCGATCAGCGCCTGATGGCCCAGATGCAGGCCATCAAAGCTGCCGATCGTTACGACGCAATCGCGAGGCTGAACTGTTTCTAGTCGGCGGGTGAGCTGCATGATCCTTAAAACTTAAGCCGAGGCCGAGTCGCCGCCGAGCGCCGGCCTCACGTCGGCTCAAACGATGAATTATAGCCATAAAGATCCCTCAGCCTGGGGCACCGTAGGGGTATTTAATTGACAAGATTTCCCGCTCTGCCCACACTAGGAGGTTCAATTCAGGCGGAGTGAGAGCGTGGCGAACACCAAATCGGCGGAAAAAGCGGCGCGTCAGGCCGAAAAGCATCGGGCCCATAATGTCACTTTGCGCTCGCGCATGCGTACCGCCATACGCCGCGTCATCGATGCGGTGGCCAAGGGCAGCAAGGAAGAGGCGCACACCAGCTACCGCGCCGCGGTGCCGCTCATCGACACCCTGGTCAACAAGCGCATCATTCACCGCAACCAGGCCGATCGGCACAAGAGCCGTCTGGCCGCACGAGTCAAGACACTGTCGAGCTCGAACTGAGCTTTCCTGCGGACCGCTAGCGTCGGCCGCTGGTTTCGTAATCCTCGAGCGAGAGCAGCAGCGACAGCCGCCCGTCACCGCGCGCGACCTCGCGCCAATGACGGCCCTCCGGCCACGGTTCCAGGGCCCCAGCAAGCGCCCAGAACATATTCAGCGATGAAGCCACGCCCGCCCGCTTGAGCTCGGCAAAGGCACGAATTGCGCCGCGCCGGCGCAGTTGCTCGGCATCGTAGACGCCGATCTGTGCCAGCAACTGTTCGGAACGCGCGCCGAGGTTGCGCAGGTCACGGATGCGCAGCCGCAGCTTTCCTGCGGCAATACGCGCTCGGACTTTGCTATTGCGCATGGGGCCATTTTGGCCCAACGCGAGCTAGGACGCAGCGGCTCGCTGCTCGAGGAACTGCATCAGGGCATCGGCCAGCTCGCGGGTACCGCGATTGGTCGCGGCCGAAATCAAAAACCGCGGCCCGCGATAGCGCAGGCGCCGCGCAATCTCCGCCGCCCGCGCTTCCGCTTCGGCATCGGGCATCAGGTCACGCTTGTTGATCACCAGCCAGCGCGGCTTGCCGGCCAACTTGGGGTCGAACTTCTTGAGCTCGCTGACGATGGCGCGCGCGTCGCGGACCGGGTCGGCGTCAGGGTCCGGCGGCAGTAAATCGATGATGTGCAGCAGCACACGGGTGCGCTGCAGGTGCTTGAGAAACCGGATGCCAAGGCCTGCGCCCCCGGCCGCCCCCTCGATCAGACCCGGAATATCGGCCATCAGGAAGCTGCGGTGCTGGCCGCAATAGACGACACCGAGATTGGGGTACAGGGTGGTAAACGGGTAGTCGGCCACTTTGGGCCGCGCCGAGGAGAGCGCGCGGATCAGGGTCGACTTCCCGGCGTTGGGCAGACCAAGCAGCCCGACATCGGCGATGAGTTTGAGCTCGAGCGCCAAGGTGCGCCGCTCACCGGGCAAGCCCGGCCCGAATTGGCGCGGCGCGCGATTGGTGCTGGATTTGAAGCGCGTGTTGCCCCAGCCCCCCTTGCCGCCCTGCGCGACCTTGAACTCCTGTGCTGCGGCCGTCAGATCCCCAAGTTGCTCGCCGGTGTCGGCATCAGCCACCACAGTGCCCACCGGCACCGCGATATATAGATCCTCGCCGCCGCGGCCGGTGCAGTCATTGCCCGAGCCGCCTTCGCCGGACTTGGCCTTGAAAGTGCGCTCGATACGAAAATCCGCCAGCGTGTTGATGCCCTCGGCCGCCCGCAGCCAGACGCTGCCGCCGTAACCGCCGTCGCCGCCATCCGGGCCGCCGAAGGGCGCAAACTTCTCGCGCCGAAAACTGACGCAACCGCGCCCGCCATTGCCGGCCTGCACCTTGAGCTTGGCCTCATCGACGAACTTCATGGGATCACACGCATAAAAGAAAACCCCGGTCTGGCCGGGGTCTTCGTGTTCGCTTCACCGGCTTTGGGGCGCTGGTTCAGGTCGATTCGGGCAGCACGCTGACATACATGCGCTTCTCGGCGCCCTTCAGGCGGAACTGCACGCGACCCGTGGCCACTGCAAACAGGGTGTGATCGGTACCGATGCCGACGTTTTCACCGGCACGCACTTTGGTGCCGCGCTGGCGCACGAGGATATTACCCGCCAGCACCTGCTCACCACCGAAACGCTTCACACCCAGGCGCTTGCTGTGAGAATCACGGCCGTTTCGAGTACTGCCGCCTGCCTTCTTGTGTGCCATGACTTCGCTCCAGATTCCTGTCCACTACAACCGCAACGTGCCTCAGGGGGCACTGATCTCCATCACGCGTACCTGCGTAAAATGTTGCCGATGCGTCTTCTGGCGCAGATAGTGCTTGCGGCGCCGGAATTTAACGATGGTAACCTTGTCGCCCTTGGCATGCCTCTCGACCGTCGCGGTGACTTTGCCGCCCGCGAGCAGCGGTGAACCCAGCTGTACCACTTCGCCGTCGGCGATCAGCAGTACCTCGTTGAATTCCACCGTGGCGCCGGGCTCGGCGTTGAGCTTTTCGATGCGCAGAACCGCGCCCTTCTCTACCCGATACTGTTTGCCGCCCGTGGCGATGACCGCGTACATTGTCCGAAACTCCGTGTATGTCGGCGCCCCAGGGCTGGGTACCACACGGTTTTATATCACCGTCGGCGCCCGCAGGAGTGCGAAAAAGGTCGCGCATTCTAACGATGCAGGGGCGGCGGGTCAAACAACGTATTCTCTTGGAGAAACAGAGAGTTGAGCACCGATCACGGTAGCCGCGAAGCGCTCCAGAGGATCCGTGCGCTGGTGCAGGGCGAACTGCGGGCGGTCGATGAGGCCATTCGCAGGGGCTTTCACAGTGCGGTGCCCCTGGTCGACCAGGTCGCCGAGCACATCATTGACGGCGGTGGCAAGCGCCTGCGTCCGCTGCTGGTGGTGCTGGCCGGACGTGCCTGCAGCAGCACCGAATCGGCCTGCATTCATGCGGCCGCCTTCATCGAGTTCATCCACACCGCGACGCTGTTGCACGACGACGTGGTCGACATGTCGGCGCGGCGCCGGGGCCGCGATACGGCCAATGAGATCTATGGCAACCAGGCCAGCGTACTGGTGGGCGACTTCGTTTATTCGCGAGCATTCCAGCTCATGGCCGCCTCCCGCTCTCAGCGCGTCATCGAAATCATGGCCGACGCGACCAATCTGATCGCCGAGGGTGAAGTGCTGCAGCTCGTGAATGCGCGCGATCCCGACACCACTGAGGCGCGTTATCTCGAGGTGATTCGCCGCAAGACCGCGCAGCTGTTCCAGGCCGGCGCCGAGGTGGCCGCGGTACTCAGCGGTGCCAATACCGTGGTGCAGCGCGCGCTAGCGGACTACGGGCGCCACCTGGGCACGGCCTATCAGCTCATCGATGACGTGCTGGACTATCAGTCCGACCCGGCAACTCGCGGCAAGGACCTCGGCGATGATCTCGCCGAGGGCAAGCCGACGCTGCCCCTCATTTATGCACTGCGACACGGCGCGCCCGAGCGCGTAGAACAGATTCGCAACGTGATCCGCAAGGGCGGCGGGGATGGCATTGAACATGTCATGGCTACAATTGAATCGGCCGGAGGCCTTGCGTACACTGCCCGGCTCGCGCAAGCCGAGGCTGACCAGGCGCTGGCCGCGCTTGCGGCTCTGCCCGACACGCCGTATCGAGAAGCTCTGGCTGCGCTGGTGCGCTTCGCTGTCGCGCGCAAGCACTAGGGTTCAGGCCAATTCGGGGTGTAGCTCAGCCTGGTAGAGCACTACGTTCGGGACGTAGGAGTCGCAGGTTCAAATCCTGTCACCCCGACCATTCACACAAGCGGGTTCTGGGATCGAAGGAACACGTGATGAAAGTCTGGCTAGCAACCGTTGCCGTGGCGGCAGCGTTGATTCCGTTTCTTGCACAGGCACAGGCGCCGACGGATGCGCCCACCGGCTTAGGCTTCGCGGGAAGCTGGGTAGTGCCGTGTGAGCTACTGGAGCGGCAGTTTAAAGGCGAGACCCTGACCAAGCCGGTGGAGGCCAGGTCAGCGACATTGTGTGAGGGCGCCATGCTCGGCGTGATGTCCGTGAACTGGTCCAAGCCGCCGATTCTGCCCTTCTGTGTTCGCGACAACGACCGGGTGATCGACTACGTCGAGACCTTTCTGGCGTTCATGAAGGCGAATCCGGACTTTGAAAAAAGGGCTTTTGGGATGGCGCTATTGGTTGCGTTTGGGAAGGCGCACCCGAAGTCGGAGTGCGGCGCCTAGCACGCAGAGGCTACGGATGCGCATGAGAGTTCAACCCCCGCGCGCGCCCATGATCGGTCGGCGAGATTTCCACCATCCGGCGCTCCGTGCCCATCGTGCAGAAGAATATTCCTGCGCGCGAGCTGAACTCGCTGAGCTGCCAGCCAGAGTCAATCCATTCGAGCATCGCGGCCACAAATACGCGCTTTAGATTGGCGCCAAGCGGCAGCGGCCGCACCTCCAGAACCGCCCGGTGCATGTTCGTGACGACATACCACCGGGGTTCTTTGGTCAGCTCGAGCGGGTCGTACACATGTCGGCGCGCCATGGCCGAAACGTAGCTGGCTGCGCGCCGGGCTGTCCATCCAGTAGTCCGCGGCGCAACAAGCTGTATGACGCGCGCGTGCTAGCCGCTGGTGGCGCGCGAGCTGTTCTTCCAGGCGACCAGCGCCGCATTCTCCCGATCGGGTGTCAGTCCTGCCTTGAGCTTGGCTTGCCGCGCATCGGGCTGCTGCCGGAACCAAGCCAGCGTATCCACCGAGGTGGTGGCGAGCGGCCTGAACGTAAGACCGGCCTTCAAGGCTCGCCGAATGCTGCGCTTGCCAAAGCCGGCGCTGTCGCCTGCCGCGGGCACCCAGACGGGCATATCACTCCACGCCTCAATGTTCTGCGCTTCGAGAAATTGGCTCGACACCCAGGTGATTGTCGGATTGACCTGTAACGAGCTGGCGATTGTTGCGAGCATCTCGCGCATGGTCATCGGCTTCGCCGGACCGGTTGCATTGAAGACACCGAGCGTACGGGACTCCGCCAGACGAATCGTCCATTCTGCAAGGTCCCTGACATCGATGACCTGTATCGGATCGGACCCGTCGCCCGGAGCGAGAACCTCGCCGCCGCGTGACAGACGTACCGGCCAGTAGGTGAAGCGATCGCTTTCATCACCCGGACCGGCTATCAAGCCCGGGCGCACGATCGTGGCGCTGCCCGGAAATTGCTTTTGCGCCTCGTGCTCGCTGACAGCCTTCAGCGGACCGTAAAGTTCGGCCGGGTGGGCGTGAAGGGTTTCCTGGGTTTCGGCCATCGCATCCTGGCCGGTGTACTTGGCAACCGGCGCTGTTTCATCCGCGCCGGCAGTTTTATCGTCCGCGTAAGCCGATATGGTGGAGATAAAGATGTACTGCTTGACTTGGTCATGCAGCGCAAGCCCCGCGTCGCGCACCCAGAAAGGCAGCGTGGTCGGATTGTCGATGCAGACATCCCAGTTGCGGCCTTGCAGGGACTTGAGATCGCCCGTGTTGCGATCACCCAGCAATTCCTCGACCGGCCCCGGCCAATCCGCTTTCTGACGACCCCGATTGAAGACCGTGATCGCGTGGCCCCGGGACAGTGCGTAACGAACCTGGTGCGGACCGATGAAGCCGGTACCGCCCAGAATGAGTATGCGAAGGGGCTTGGGCGCCTTGCCGGTATTGGCCCCCAGCGCCAGTCCGCGAAAGGCCAGCCCGGCCAAGGCGACACCGGATAATTTGATGACCGCACGACGATTAGTCCCCATGGTCTTGCCCCTGTGAATCCGACACCGATCACTACTTCCCAAAGTCAGCGCGCGCTTCCAGGATCGGCGCCACCGCCTCAGCCATCACCGGCGCTGCGACGCGCAACCACGCCAGGATCTCACGAGGGTCATAGGTAACCGCGCCGGCCTTGGCGCCCAGAAACATTTGCTCCAGGTCGTTGCGCTCATCACTGATGGTCCGGGTTCCGAAGTAGTCGCGACGAAGCGTCGCATCCGTGCGCACGATCCGGATCCCGATCCTTGCCGGGGTTTGCACGAAGATCGCAGCCAGATCCTCCCGCGCCAAACCAGAGGCTGGAAACCGCTGCCACAGTCGATCGATGTCGATGGGTTCGCGGCTTCCCAGGAGGATGAGTTCCTGACTGATCCCCGAATACAGCAGCGTGTAGGGAAACACCGTCACGAATGTGGCGATCGCCTCATCGACCGCCTTCGCCGGCATCTGATACACCGGCAGCCACTGGGTCATCATTCCGGTCGCAGTCAGGTGTGACGACACATCCTGGTAGTACTCCCGCGAATACAGCCGGTACACCCCTGCCTGCATCGGCGGCGGCGGTTCGCTGGTAATGAGATCGTAGGTATCTCGCGACAGTCGCAGGAAACTTCGGCCGTCGTCATTAATGAGTCGTACCCGCGGATCCCTGTAGACCTCGAAATTGGTGGACGCGAATTCCGGCGCCGTGTCGAACACGTTACGGTTCAAATCCACGATATCGAGACGGCGAATACTGTCGTAAGTGGCGATCGCGGAAGCCGTGTTGCCAACGCCGAAACAGATCACGAGCGCGCTGACCGGATTCGCCTGGAGTAACAATGGCACATGCGCCATCAGCCGCATGTAGACCTGGGATGGAAATACCGTGCCTGACATGGAGGTATTGCCGAAGAACAGAAAGGCCCCTTTTGGCGTCCTGACCACGTAGCTGGTGTCGGTCCCGTTGCTCTTCAAATCAGAGATCGGGTAGCGTGTCTGGGTACTATTGGGCATCAGGTAGCTGGCATCGAATCCGGCCGGGGTGACCAGGCATCCGGCGAAAAATGCGGTCGCCGCAATGGCGGGTTGCCACCATCTGACCCCGCGCCTCTCGGAAAGCACGAGCAGTAAGGCGATACCGCAGCCCAGAAGCACCCACAGCAATTTCAGCGAATAGAAAATATTGACCCGCGGGGCCAGCAAGGTGAAAACGATCAGACCAATACAGAACGCCAGCGTATTGAGTCCGTAAGCAAGACCCAGGTGCACCCGGCGCCTCTGCACCTGATTGCATACGTAGGGCAGCAGCAACGACAGCAGCAGGTAGGGCACGAATACACATCCGCCGACGAACACGAAAAGCTCCGTGACGCTATCAGGGAAGTTGTTGATCATCCCCAAGTCGTTGAGTGCCGTGTAACGAGATTCCAGCCTGTCAATGATGCCTGGATACATCAGCCGCCAGGCGGCGAAGTAATAGATTGCGGCGCACAGGAAGGCGATCTTGATGTGAACCATGCGCAGGCGCGTCGCACGCCAGACGAACGCGCTCGCCAGGAAGATACCGAGAATCGCCCAGAATGAGATGGCCGGGCCCAGCGCACCCGGGCTGTTGCTGACCACGAGATTGACGCGCTTGAACATATCCCCTTCAAGCGCACCGGTAAGCAGGCCACTGAGCACCGCGCAGGTCAAAAGCGGCGCGAGATTGACCGCTGTCGGGGTGCTCGGCTGATTCATGTTCTGACTGGCCGCGTCCAGTGCACGCGCAGGCACCGGCAGATCACCGCGACCGCCGAGGAGAAAGAATCCCGCAATCCCGAGGTTCAGCGCCAGCATCAACCAGAAGGTGGCACTGTGACCAATGGATGGCAGCAGCAGGAACTGGCATGCGAGCACACCCGCGCAAGCACCGAACGTATTCCAGCCATACAGGGCGGCCGGGAAACGCGCTCCTCCGGGTGCGTCGATAAAGATCTGCGAGAGCAGCGGAAAGGTCGTTCCCATGAAGAAGCACGGGGCGAATACACAGGTCACCGCTACCGCCAGCTGCCCGAAGCGATACCCGGGATCCTGCAACCAGATGTCGCCATGCAGGTGATAGGGAAAACTGCCCCACAGATCCGCGGGGAGGTGGCCAGCGAGCAGAGTCAGCGCGGCAGCCACCGCAACCAGCAACTCGATCGTGCCATAGAGGCGCAACGCATCGGTGATACCCGCGACGCGGGCAATCCACTTCGTGATCGGCCTGCTCGCCAGTGAGCCCGCGCCCAGGCCGCCGATAAAATTACAGGCGACCAACGCGAAGCTCAGGCTGGTCGAGCCGAACCAGTCGGGGAATAGCCGGAACCACACTACCTGGTAACCCAGCGCCACGAAGCCCGACAGGGCGTAGGCCAGAAATACTCGAATCATCGCTACTCCAGCAGCGCTCTAAGGTATTGACTTATCAACTAATTGTGCCGCGTATTGATGCGCGGTGGCATTCGACCCCCGATGGCCTGATCATGATCGTGCCGTGTCTGGCGCGATCCGGCCGCGCTGGCTTCAGACGCGTGAAATTTATCGGCCAGGACTGGGAGCTCATCATGCCTGAATTCGTCATTCGCCCGCACGGCCGGCTGCATGAATGGATCGCACACGAGAAAGGCTACTTCCGTGATGAGGGCATGAACTATCGCCTTGCCACGGACGAAGAGCACGAAAATCGGTTGAAAGAAGTTGATCCCGCCACGGGTACCCTGCGCGAGATCCGATCCGGCGCGTATGAGATGTACGAGCAAGGCGGCGGAGCCAAGGGCGAGGCGCATTCCGATATCAGCTGCGCCTGCCATTGGACTGTGAACGAGGCTGCGGCGCGCAATGTCGGCCGAATGTGGGCCAGTGCCTACTCTGTGATGCCCGGCGCCATCATGGTGCGTGCGGATTCGCTCATTCGCCGCCCCGAAGACCTCGCCGGCGAGGAAATCGCCGTGGGCTATCGCTCCGGCAGCCACTACGCCACTATCCAGGCGCTCGAGCCGTTCCTCAAGCGCGAAGCCATCAAATTGAAGTTCGGCGGCATGCCATGGGCCCGCGTCGATGAAGGCTTTGATGGCGACGTTGCGGCGACCACTGTCTGGGGCATTGCCTACTACGTGTGCGAACAGATCGGGATGCGCAAGGTCGTGGATGCGACCTTCATGGGCGGCTTCATGGTGCCGCCCCTTACACCCACTGAAGACATCGAGCGCTATTTCCGGGCGCTGAAGCGGGCGCAGCTCGACATCGATCTAGCCGCCGAGCAGTACAAGCATCATTTCGCACGCGAGATCCCGCCTCGGTATCGCGAACGTGTGGATGTGCGGCTGTTCGGTCCGGGCGAGCGCGTGGTATTTTTGCCCTATTCGCGCGAGACTTTCGAATCGACGCAGCGCTGGATTCACGAGCGCGACATATTCGATGCGGCGCCCGTCTCCAATTACGACGCCGCCATGGCCAGGTCCTAGTCCAGCCCTTGGGAACCAACGGCGGCCGGCGCCACTCGAATTCAAAAATGACAATAAGGAGGGGTAGATGACGTCCGCGGTATCACTGGTAGGGGTTACCAAGCAATACAAGCGTGGCCGGGAAAGTGTCGCGGTCTTGCACGACTTCAACCTTGAAATCGGCGCCCAGGATTTTGTCGCCATCATGGGTCCGTCCGGTTCTGGCAAGACCACGCTGTTGAACCTGATCGGGGGCCTCGATAAGCCCACGAGCGGCCAGGTGTGCGTGGGCGGCGAGCGACTCGACGCGCTCTCGAATGCTCAATTGGCGCATTGGCGTTCGCGCCATGTCGGCTTCATATTCCAGTTCTACAATCTGATGCCGACGCTGTCGGCGGCGCGCAATGTCGAATTGCCGCTGTTGCTGACTTCACTTTCCTCCCGCGAACGCAAGCAGAAAGTGGCGGTGGCACTGGAACTGGTGGGCCTGACCGATCGGGGCAAACACAAACCAGGCGAGCTCTCGGGCGGTCAGCAGCAACGCGTCGCCATCGCGCGCGCGCTGATCGCGGATCCGACTCTCTTTATATGCGACGAACCTACCGGGGATCTCGATCGACATACTGCCGAGGAAATCCTCGGGCTGCTGCAGATGCTCAATCGTCAATACGCCAAGACCATCGTCATGGTGACACATGATCCCAAGGCCGCCGGCT
Source organism: uncultured Gammaproteobacteria bacterium (assembly GCA_963735775.1). Lineage (GTDB taxonomy): Bacteria > Pseudomonadota > Gammaproteobacteria > Steroidobacterales > Steroidobacteraceae > FEN-1191. The sequence goes on from CAVTMG010000003.1 coordinate 655,084, forward strand.
ACGCGGCGCGGCAGCTGTATGTGGACAAAGGACAGCTGACGGATCAATCCAGCGTGACCCACGTGTGAAATACCTGCCGCTGATCTGGAGCGGTATCTGGCGCAAACGCGGCCGGGCGATATTGACCGCGCTGCAGGTGCTGGTGGCCTTTACGCTGTTCGGTTTGTTGCAGGGAATGAAGAGCGGAATCGACGATGCCATCGACAAGCTCCATGCCGATGTGTTCCTGGTCCAGCGCGCCAATGGCTTTGGACCCATGCCGCTGTCCATGTACAGCCGCATCCAGTCGGTAGCCGGCGTGAGCTCGGCAACGTACCAAAGCTTTCTGGGCGGAACCTATCAGAAGCCCACGCAAAGGCTGTTCGCCGTTGCCGTCGACCTGGAGAGCTCACTGGCTACCAACGGCGATGTCTCGGTCTCGAAACAGGCGATCGAAGCGATGAAGCGCGCGCGCACCGGCGTGCTGGTCAGCGACAGCCTGGAGGACAAGTACGGCTGGAAGATCGGGGACCGTATCCCGCTGGAGTCGCAAACCAGGCAGCAGGACGGCTCGGGAACCTGGATCTTCGATGTGGTCGGGACCATCAACCCCCGTGAGCAGTCGCTGACCCGGGATTTCATGCTGATCAACTACGCCTATTTCGACGAGGCGCGCCAGTCAGATAGGGGCACGGTGCAGGTGTACTACATCAAAGTCTCCGATCCCAGGCAGGGCCTGAGCGTGGCCAGGGCGGTTGACAGGCTTTTTGTCAATTCCAGTGACGAAACGCGCACCGAGTCGCTGCGCGAGGTGGCGCAGTCCGGTCTGCAATCGATCGGTGATCTGGATTTTGTCATCAGGGCGGTGGTCGGCGCGGCGCTGTTCGCCCTGATATTTTCGACCACCGCCATGATGGTGCAGTCGATTCGAGAGCGCACCGCCGAGTTCGCGGTACTCAAGACCCTGGGATTCTCCGACGGCAGCGTTTTCTGGATCGTACTGTTTGAGGTCTTGTCGCTATTCATCGCCGCCGCGGCCCTGGGTATCGGGCTTGCCTCCCAGGTGCTGCCGGCTGCCAGGCATTTCACCCAATTGAACGTGACGATGCCGGGCTCGGTGGCGCTGGTGGGGCTGAGCATGGCGGCCGTATTGGCCCTCGTCACCGCGCTGCTGCCGGCCGTGCGCGCGCAGCGCCTGCAGGTTGTCGATGCGCTGGCCGGGCGCTGAGGCGAAGCAATGACTCAATTCAAGCAAATCGGTGCTTTGCTGCAGATGAGTCTGTGGGGCATCCCGCAGCGACTGGTGGCTTCGCTCGTGACCGTGGTCGGCATAGCCTGCGTGGTCGCCGTGCTGGTGTCGATGCTGTCAATGGGCGCGGGTGCACGCCGGCTGGCGATGCAGAATGCGCGTCCTGATCGCATGATTGTGATTAGCAAAGGCTCGCAGGGTTACTTTGGCAGTAATCTCAGCGAAGCAACGGTGACAGCCATTGAGGACGCGCCGGAGATAAAAAAGGATGCCGAGGGCAAGCCGCTGGCGGCTGCGTTTACCTCCGCGTTCGTGGAGGCCCGCAAAAAAAGTAACCACGCGCGCTCTGCTGCGCTGCTGATTGGCTCCGAAGCACGCCAATTCGAGGTGAGTCCCGAGGTACAGATCATTGACGGACGTGTGTTTCAGCCGGGAGTGCACGAGCTGCTCGCCGGCGTGACGCGGGCGCAGCTGTTCGAAGGCTTCGAGATCGGCGACAAGGTCAGGGTACAGAGCGCCGACTGGACTGTCGTCGGGCACTTCGTTGTCCAAGGCGGCGGCTTCGAAGATTATTTGATCGCCGATGCGGCCACGCTGGCATCGGCCCTCGGACGCAACAGCATGCAGGGCGTCACGGTGGTGCTCGAATCGCCGCAGCAGTACGATGAGTTTACGGCGACACTGAAGTCCAATCCTGCCATAGACGTGGACGTCAAGCGCCAAGCACAATGGCAGGCCGACGGCGTCAAGGGACTGACCAAGGTGCTGGACTTCATCAGCTACTTTGTCGGCAGCGTCATGGCTGTCGGCGCCAGCTTGGGAGCACTCAACGTTATGTATTCGATCATCGATGGTCGCAGGCGCGACATCGCCACCCTGCGCGCCATGGGCTTCGGCGGCGGCCCGATCATGGCGTCGGTGATTTTGGAATCGCTGTTGCTGGCGCTGCCTGGTGCGCTGCTGGGCGCATTGCTCGCCTGGGCTTGGTTCAATGGCAACGCCGTGAGCCCGGAAGGCGTCAGCATTCACCTGGCGGTGACGCCGGCATTGATCGCGCTCGGCATCCTCTGGGCGCTGGCGATCGGATTGGTCGGTGGTTTTCTTCCGGCATTGCGCGCGGCGCGCGTACCGGTGGCCACCGCCCTGCGTGCGACCTGACGACCCGGCCATGAACGTTAAGCTCCTCCGCGGCGCACTACTCGCTCCGGCGATGGCGCTGTTGTCAGCGTGTGCGGCCGGACCGAACTTCAAGCCGCCGGCGCCTCCGGCAACCGCCGGCTACACCGTCGAAGCCGTGCCCGATCAAACCGAGGCCACCGACGTTGCCGGCGGCGAGGCCCAGCGTTTTGAATCCGGGCACGACTTGCCGGGCCAGTGGTGGGATCTGTTTGGTTCGACCAGGCTCGATGCGTTGATCGCCCAGGCCATGGCGAATTATCCGGCCATTGCCGCCCAGCAGGCGGCGGTGCGCGCGGCGAGGGAAAATGTCCGCGCCCAGGAAGGCGTATTTTTTCCACAGGTGCAGGGTACGGCAGAAGTCGCTCGCGAACGGGTGAGCGGCGCCACCATCGCGCCGGGCTTTCCGGGCTACATGACCAGCGTTTACGCGGCGAATGCCAGCCTGTCGTATGCCCTGGACCTCTTTGGCGGCGAGCGGCGCGCACTGGAAGGACTGCAGGCGCAGGCCATGGCGCAGAGTTTCCAGCTCGAGGCGAGCTATCTGACCTTGACCTCCAACGTAGCGTCGACCGCGATCCAACTGGCGTCGGTACGCGACCAGATCGCCGCCACGCGTGAAATCATCGCCCTTGAAGACAAGCAGCTCAGCATTATCCAGCGGCAATTCGAATTGGGCAGCCAGACCCGCGCCGATGTACTGCAGCAGCAATCGAACCTGGCGTCAGTGCGTGCAACGCTGCCGACGCTGCAGCAGCAACTGGCAACCGCCGAGCACCAACTGGCCGTCCTGACCGGCCAGTATCCCCGCGATGCGGCGCACACAGAGTTTGTTCTGTCGGATCTCAAGTTGCCGCAGGGTCTGCCTGTCAGCCTGCCCTCGGCACTGGTAGCGCAACGTCCGGACGTCAGGGCGCAAGAGATGTTGATGCACCAGGCCAGCGCCGCGATCGGGGTTGCCACCGCGAACATGCTGCCGCAGTTGAATTTAAGCGCCGGCTATGGCGGCGAGTCCCTGACCATCGGCAGCCTGCTCATGCCCGCTTCCAACACTTGGAATCTCGGCGCAGGAATTACTCAGCCCATCTTCGAAGGCGGGGCGCTGCGCGCCAAGCGGCGCGCCGCCATCGACGCCTATGATCAGGCCAGCGCGCAGTATCGACTGATCGTGCTCCAGGCCTTTCAAAACGTCGCCGATACGCTCACGGCGCTCGACAACGATGCGCAGGCGCTCAAGGCGGAATTCGACGCCGTCAACGCGGCCAAAGCCAGCCTCGACCTGATCCAGAAACAATATGACGACGGCGCGGTCAACTACGTGTCACTGCTGACTGCCCAGCAGACTTATCAGCAGGCGCGCATCGCCTACGTCCGGGCCGTGGCGAGCCGCTATACCGATACCGTGACGTTATTCCAGGTGCTTGGCGGCGGCTGGTGGAACCGCAGCGACCAGGGCGCGCTGCAAACCGAGAGATAGAGGATACCTACCTTCGTGGACGACAAGGCGACACTGCTCAATCAATTGCGGATCGACCGGACGCAGACTCCCGGGAATTCCGGCGGCGGCATGCGGCGCCGGTGGCTGATCGTCCTGTGCGCCATCGTCGTGATGGCTTTGGCGGCCGGTGTCTGGGTGTTCGCCTTCGCGCGCGAAGGCATTCCCGTTCAAACGGTCATCGCCAAAGCGATCGCGACTACCGGCGGCAGCGCCGGAGCCGGAGGATCGATACTGGATGCTTCCGGTTATGTCGTGGCGCTGCGCGAGGCCACGGTCTCGGCCAAGGCCATCTATAAAGTCAACGAAGTATTGGTTCAGGAAGGCCAGCCGGTCAAAGAAGGCCAGGTCATCGCCAGGCTCGACGATACCAATGCGCGCGCCGCCCTGGAGCAGTCCCAGGCGCAGGTCAAACAACTGGAGGCGGCGCTGGCGGCGGCCAAATTGACCGCGGACGATGCACGTCCGATCTATCTGCGCAACCAGACCCAGCTTGGCGAGGGGTTGATCAGCCCAGAGACCTTCGACGCCTCCAAATCGAGCTACGACGCGGCGCAAACCGCGGTTCTGGTTGCGCAAGGCAATCTGGCCGTGGCCAAGGCAAGTGTCGAAATCAACCAGCGTTACGAGGACGACACGGTGATCCGGGCGCCATTCGACGGCGTGGTGACGGTCAAGAACGCCCAGCCCGGCGAGATCGTATCGCCCCAGTTCTCAGGCGGCGGCGGTATCGCCAAGATCGTCGACATGGACTCGCTCGAAGTCGATGTCGATGTCAGCGAGAATTTCATCAACCGCGTGCATCCCAAGCAGGCGGCCACGATCACGCTCAATGCCTATCCCGAGCAGCAGTTTCCGGCCGAAGTCATCGCCGTCATTCCCACCGCCGATCGTTCGAAAGCGACGGTAAAAGTGCGCATTGCCTTCAAAGAGAGGGATTCGCGCATCGTTCCCGAGATGGGCGCACGCGTGTCATTCCTGGAGGATGCAAGCCAGCCGCAAGCCGGTGGTCCGCCGCCCTCGCCCGGGGTGCTCGTTTCGGCCAAGGCGGTGCAGGCCAACGGCGAGAACGGCACGGTATTCGTGGTCAATGGCGATGTCGTGGAGCGCCGTACGGTTCGGCTCGGTGCGCACGATGGCGACACGCAGACCATTCTGTCGGGCCTGCAACCGGGGGCAGTGCTGGCGATCGGGGACTACAACAAGTTGAGCGATGGCGCGCGGGTGCACGTCGAGCAGTGACAGAGCAGGACTGCCCATGGCTGTCGCTAAGTTCCGGGGAGCTGACAGCCCGGATCAATCCCATGGGCGCGCAACTTTCCGTGCTCAGGGATGCGCAGGAGCGCGATTTATTGTGGAATGGCGATCCTGCGGTTTGGACCGGGCGCGCACCGATACTGTTTCCGATTGTTGGAGCGCTCGCAGGCGGCAGCTATCGCCTCGGATTAAATCTTTATCCTCTTCCCAGACACGGCTTCGCGCGCACCAGCGCTTTCCGGATTGTCAGTGCGGGCGCCGCCAGCGCCGTGTTCAGATTGAACGCCGATGACTCGAGTTTTCGGCTGTATCCGTTTCAGTTCGAATTGGATGTCCATTTCGTACTCGATGGCCCGGAGCTTGCCATCACCCTGCTGGTTCGAAACCTGGGCGATGACGATATGCCGGCAAGCTTTGGCTTCCACCCGGCCTTTCGCTGGCCGCTGCCGTTCGAGCGCCCGCGGCCATCGCATTTCATCGAATTCGAAAACGACGAACCCGCGCCCATCAGGCGCCTCGACAGCAATGGGCTGTTGACGCCCAAACCTCACGCGACGCCGATTGTGCAACGGCGCCTAGCCCTGGCGGATGCGCTTTTCCTGGACGATGTCATCATTTTCGACCAACTTCGAAGCCGATCCCTCAGCTACGGCGCCAATGATGGTCCCAGAATCCGGGTGAGCTTTCCCGATGCGCCGTTTCTTGGCATCTGGACCAAGCCGCGGGCGGACTTCATCTGCATTGAGCCCTGGCATGGCGTCGCCGATCCTGAAGGATATGCCGGAGATTTCCGTAGCAAGCCGGGGGTCGCTATGGTGCCGGCTGGCGCCGAGAAGGCGATACACATGGCGATAATGCTGTTGTCATAATGGTGCAGCCCTGGCCGCGAGCCACTCCGGCGGCAACTTTTCCTTTTTGCACCAATGCCTTGAGCGACCGGCCGCACCGGCAAGCGGTCGCCGGCCATGGAATCCGCTACCATCGGACTACGGACGACAAGCAAGCGCATGCCTACAATGAAAGGCAACTTAAGGCACTAGGCCGATCTCGAGCCGGGCGAGTACAAGGGGTGCGCATCGGTCGGGGCACCCGTGCTAATAGTCGCTGCTGGTGAATATCGCCAAACAGATAGCCAGCCTGCAGCGACTTCAGAGATCATGTTCGCCGCAATCTAGGATGAGCACACTGATGGACGCCGCACACCTGTTTTGCTCCGCGTTGGAACTCGACGAACTAACCATGTTCTATCGCAGCGTGCGGCAAACGAGCCTACGGCTCGGCGCCCCGCTCTCGGACGCCGACGCCAGCGTGCAATCAATGCCGGATGCAAGTCCGGCCAAGTGGCATCTGGCTCACACCAGCTGGTTCTTCGAAACCATGGTGCTGCAACCTAATCTGCCTGGCTACCGTGTGTTTGACGAAAGCTTCAACTTTCTATTCAACTCCTATTATGAAGTGGTCGGTGCGCGTCAACCGCGGCCGCGGCGAGGCATGATCACGCGCCCCACTCTGGAGAGAATTCTCGCCTATCGTGAGTGGGTTGACGCCGCGGTCGAGAAGCTGCTGGCAAGCGGGCCGCCAGCGCCTGTTGCGGAGCTGATCGAGCTGGGCTGCCACCACGAGCAGCAGCATCAGGAACTGCTGCTCACCGACATTCTGCATTTGTTTGCGCAGAACCCATTGCGGCCGGCATACAAGGCTCCCAGCCCGCTGCCGGTCGAGACGAGCTCTCCAAGCCCGCCCGCCTTCAAGACCTTCCAGGGCGGCCTTATCCATATCGGACACGAGGGCAAGGGCTTCGCCTTCGACAGCGAGGGTCCGCGGCACCGTGTGTTCGTGGAACCGTTCCGGCTCGCGGACCGCGTGGTAACAAATAAGGAGTGGCTCGAGTTCATTGCCGACCGTGGCTACCGCAACCCGCTGCTCTGGCTGTCACAGGGTTGGTCCGCGGTATGTGCCCTGGACTTGCGGATGCCGCTCTATTGGGAACAGCGTTCCGATGCGATCTGGACCATGACGCTGCGCGGCGCGCAGCCCATCGATCCGGCTGCCCCCGTAACCCATGTGAGTTTTTTTGAGGCCGACGCTTTTGCCACCTGGGCGCAACGACGTCTGCCCACCGAAGCGGAATGGGAACATGCGGCGCAGGATGCCTCGCAGGCCGGAAACTTCGCCGATTCCGGTCGCCTGCGCCCCAAGCCTGCACCGTGCTCCAGCGATGGCCTGCGTCAGATGTTTGGCGACGTGTGGGAGTGGACGCGAAGCGCGTTCCTGCCTTATCCGCGCTTTCGGCCGATTGCGGGCGCAGTCGGCGAGTACAACGGCAAATTCATGTCCGGTCAGTTCGTGCTGCGCGGTGGTTCTTGCGTGACCCCTGCCGGCCACATCAGGACCAGCTACCGCAACTTCTTCCCGCCCGAAACCCGTTGGCAGTTTTCCGGGGTGCGTCTGGCGGAGGATGCCTGAATGCTGGCGCTCAAGAACATCCGCGACCAGCAATTGGAGGCCTTTCGCGCCGACGTCGCCGCCGGCCTGGCACATTCGCCCAAGACGCTACCGAGCCGTTGGCTGTACGACGATCGCGGCTGCGAACTGTTCGAAGAGATCACCAGGCTGGATGAGTACTATCCTACGCGGACCGAGACGGCGATCCTGCGCAAACACGCGCAGGAAATGGCCGACTTCTGCGGCGAAAACGCGGTGGTACTGGAGTATGGCGCCGGCGCCGGCATCAAGACCCAGATCCTGATCGGCGCCCTGCGCGCGCCTCGTCTCTATGTTCCCATCGACATCGCCGGCAATTTCCTCGATCAGACCGTGACGCGTTTTCGCCGCACCAACCCGGGTGTGCCGATCAGGCCAATCGTCGCGGATTTCACCGTCGCCTTCGCATTGCCGGCCTGGGTCCCGGACGCAGGGCGCGTGGCCTTCTTCCCGGGCTCGACTATCGGCAATCTCAATGCCACGGAAATAGCCGCCTTTCTGCGTCGGCTGCGGCGGCAGGCTGGCGCCGATGGACACGCAATCATCGGCGTCGACATGAAAAAAGACCTTGAAGTTCTCATCGCCGCTTACGATGACCGGGCCGGCGTGACCGCGCAGTTCAATCTCAATCTGCTCAGGCGTGTGAATCGCGAACTGGACGGCAACTTTGCGCTCGACCGGTTCCAGCACAGCGCACGCTGGAACGCACTGGAGTCGGCAGTGGAGATGCACCTGGTGAGTTCGATAGCGCAAAGCGTCAGCGTTTCGGGCCGCAGCTTTCACTTCAAGGCTGGTGAGACGATCCATACGGAGAGTTCGAGAAAGTACGACGTGCCAGCCTTCATCGCGCTGGCTGGCAACAATGGCTGGCGTGCGCAACGGCTTTGGACTGACGAAAACGACTTGTTTGCCGTCTTTGGTTTGGCCTGAATAGCCGCGACTTCACAGGGTGGCAATCATCGCCACCACCGTAGCCGCCATCACCGCGGTGGCGAGCCAGCCCAGCCGCCGCAACTTTGGCCTGATTACAAACCGGCCCATGATGTCTTCGCGTGACGCCAGCAGCATCATGATGGCCATGATGGGCACGGCTATCACGCCGTTGATTTCGGCGCTCCACAGCAGTGCCCGCATCGGATCCAGGTGGGTGAAATTCAGGATCACGCCACCGACGGTGGCGATCGCGATGATGGCGTAGAACTCCCGGGCTTCGTGCAATTTCATGGCCAGGCCAGATTGCCATTCGAAACTTTCGGTAACCGCATAGGCGGCCGATCCGGCCAGCACCGGCACGGCCAGCATGCCGGTTCCAATTATTCCGAGACTGAACAATAAAAACGTCGCCGGACCGCCTATAGGCCGCAGCGCTTCGGCCGCCTGCGCCGAGGTCTGGATGTTCGCAGCGCCCGCCGCGTGCAGCGTGGCCGCGGTGCTCAAGATGATGAAAAAGGCAATCACGTTGGAAAAACCCATACCGAGGTACGTGTCCCAGCGAATGCGCCGCAAGTGCTGTCGGGCGACCGCTTCGGCATGCGGAAGCAGCTGCCCGCCGCCGCTACGGGCCGATACGGCCCGAAGATCCTCCATCTCCTGCGCCGCCTGCCAGAAAAACAGGTAGGGGCTGATGGTGGTGCCGAATACCGCCACCACCATCACGATGGTGTCGTGATCGAAGCGCAGTTGCGGCACGAGCAGCTGCCAGACCACTTCGCCCCATTGCACGTGGATGGTGAATATCACGGCGACGTAGGACAGTAACGCCAAGGTCAGCCATTTCAGATAGCCCACATAGGATTCGTAACTCAGGAACACCTGCAGCACCAGGCACAACAGGCCGAAGGTCACGCAGTAGACATGCGCCGAGCCACCCAGAAGCAGGCGCAGCGCCTCGCCCATGGCGGCGAAATCGGCGGCAATGTTGATGGTATTGGCGACCAATAACAGCCCGACGATGCCATAGAGAACAGAGCGGGGAAAAGCCGATTTGACGTTCGCCGCAAGTCCCCGCCCGGTGATGCAGCCCAATCGCGCACTGACCATCTGGATGCCGACCATCAGTGGATACGTCAACAGCACCGTCCATAGCATGCTGTATCCAAACTGGGCGCCCGCCTGCGAATAGGTGGCTATGCCGCTGGGATCATCATCCGCCGCGCCCGTGACCAGGCCCGGACCCAGCTGCTTGATGCGCGGATGTTCGGCAAAACTCTTGAACAGATTGACCATACTGGGATCAGCGCCATGGCGCGCAACGCGGATCTTCGCTAGATACCGCCGACGATGCGCATATCACGCACCGCGCCGCCTGCCAAAGCGGCAATGGCGGCCTGATAGGCCGCGCTCTCATGCACCGCGACCGCCTGCTCGACCGATTCGAATTCGATCACCACCGTACGTTCCACGTGGCCGGCCTCATAGGCCTTGGCGGCGACAGCCCGCGCCAGAAAGCGGCCGCCGCCGGATTCGATGGCCGGCAACGCAAGCTTGGCGTAGGCGGCAAGTTTGTTAGTGTCGGTGACCTTGTGATAACACGCGATCCAGTACGCCTTCGCCATGTGATTTCCCCTGGAGTTGTATTGGCTGACTCTAAAGTCTAGCGCACTGACTACACTTACGCTGTTCCCGCCTGTGCGTTAGCATTCAGCGCATGAGCCCCGCCACCAACGCGCCCTGGCCGCAACTGCCGTACGAGGCCTGGAGCGAGACCTGTTCCACGCTGCAATTGTGGTCGCAGGTTGTCGGCAAGATCCGCCTGGCACAGACGCCCTGGTTGAATCACAGCTGGCACGTGCCCTTCTACGTCACCGCCAGAGGACTGAGCACCTCGCCCATCCCTTACCAATCGCTGGCGTTCGAAATCCAATTCGATTTCATCGCGCATGTGCTCGACATCGGCGTGAGCGATGGAACCGGCAGGAAACTGTCATTGCAACCGCAGTCGGTTGCCGACTTTTACGGCGCAGTGATGAAGGCGCTCGCCGACCTGGGCATTGCGGTTGAAATCAACGAGTATCCGTGCGAGATCGCCGCTGCTACCGCCTTCAGTCGTGACCGCACGCATTGCGCCTACGAGCCCGACTATGCGCAGCGCTTCTGGCGCATCTTGCTACAAAGCGACCGCGTGCTTAAGCAGTTCCGAACCGGCTTCATCGGCAAGTGCAGTCCCGTGCATTTCTTCTGGGGCAGCTTTGACATGGCAGTGACGCGCTTTTCCGGCCGCCGCGCCCCGGCCTTTAGCGGCAAGATCCCGGGTGTGGCGGAGCAGGTCATGCGCGAGGCCTACTCTCACGAGGTAAGCAGTGCCGGATTCTGGCCCGGGGGCAGCGGCGGCAATGATCCCTTGTATTATTCCTACGCCTACCCCCAGCCGGCCGGCTTGCGCGAACGCGCGGTGCAGCCGGATGCGGCATTTTTCAGTGAGGCCCTGGGTGAGTTTGTGCTTCCTTATGAGGCAGTACGAACCGCGGCGGATCCGGACGCGCTGCTGCTCGCCTTCCTTCAGAGTACTTACGAGGCGGCAGCCATCACTGCCAATTGGGATCGTGCCAGTCTGGAGTGTCCACTGGGAATTGCAGGCCGTCCCCGCGCCGGTTGATGACACGGCGCGGCGAAGATATGTATCCGATCTGCGACACGCACCATTTTCAATCTCACTGTGAAGTAATCAAACAGACTTTCGTGTGCTAACCTCTTTGAGGCATCGCAGACTCACGTGCTGCCACTGCAGTCCGCTGGTTCCATGATCTTGCCGCGAATGCGCGTGCACCAGCATCAAGCCCGAAAGGATTCACGAGGTACTGAAAATCGCCATGGTTTCGCGATGCCGCCTGTTTCTTTTGGCCGGTCTGCTTGCTGCCGCGGCGCACGCCGACCCGGCGCCGTTTGATCTGGCTGGTCCGGTCCTCGAGGTCAAGGTCACACGCGCCGGCAGTACCCTGCCGATATCGCAGGTGGCCAATCTTGCGACCGGCGATCAGCTCTGGATCAAGGCCGACCTGCCGCCCACACAGTCTGCGCATTACCTGCTGGTGGCGGCATTCCTGACTGGATCCACCAACCCGCCGCCGCCGAATTGGTTTTTTCTGTGCGAAACCTGGGCTCGTCCCTGCGCGCAGCAGGGTCTGAGCGTAACCGTGCCGCAGGATGCCCAACAGGTGTTGTTGTTCCTCGCACCCGAGACCCGTGGCGATTTTAAAACGCTGGTGGATGCAGTGCGGGGACGGCCGGGCGCATTCGTTCGAACCTCGCAGGATCTCAATCAGGCCGCGCTCGACCGTTCGCGACTGGAAAGCTACTTGGCGTCGATCCGCGCGCACAATGACGCGGATCCGTCCACCCTGCGCGAGCTCGCGCCATTGCTGGCGCGAAGCCTGGCGATCAAGGTGGACGAGAAGTGTCTGGACCGCCTTCCCGAACTGCAGGCGCCGTGCCTCATGAAGGGACAGGAATCGCTGATTCTGAATGACGGCCACAGCACATCGATCGTCGAGGCGCTGACCTCGGGTCCCGCCAGCGATCTGGCCATGGAGGCCAGCTACACCCCGCAGCTCAGCTACGGCTACTACAGTCCTTATATCGCCTCGGTGCTCGACATCGCGCGCATCCTGGAATCTTTTCACACCGCGCAATATCAATATATTCCGGCACTGGCATCGCAGCAGGGTGATCGGCTGGCCTTGACTCTCAATACCCCGCCATCCTTTCACAACCCCAAGTCAGTGCTGGTGACGGCGCTGCCGGCAGTGGAGCAGGCGCAATTGCCGCCCTTGCATGCGGTGGATCCCAAGGAAATCTACTGCGCCCGGGAATCCTCACTGGTGCTGCCGGTCGAAGGCGCACCCCTGGTTTTTTCCACCGACTACGCACACGACGTCGGCCTCAGCCTGAGCGGCAAAGACGGCCAGAGCATCGAATTGCCCGCCAAAGCCGACGCGGCGCAGGGCGGATACGTGGTGGACACCTCCGGGCTGGGCAGCGTCAGTCTGGGCGACAACGTGCGGGCCGTGCTGCACGGGTATTGGGGCTTTGACAGCTATTCCGGGCCCAGCTTCCAACTGGTCAACGCGCGGGCGCAGACCTGGGCGCTGGTCCCCAAGGATCAGGGCGCGCTGATCGTTGGCAGGGAGGACACCGTTCATCTTCAGGCCGACAGCGTCAGTTGCATCGACAGCATCATGCTGCGCGATCCTGCCGGTAAGCAGCTCAAGGCCGAATGGAAGGCACTGACACCCAATGAAGTGGAGCTGAAGCTGCCCCTGCAGGAAGCCAAACCCGGCGCGATGACATTGCTGGTAACCCAGTACGGCACGACGCAGCCGTTGCCGGTGCCGCTGCACGCGTTCGCAGAAGCCGGGCATCTGGATAGCTTCGTGTTCCATGCCGGCGATTCTCAGGGAATTCTGAAGGGCAGCCGGCTGGACGAGGTCTCGGGTCTGTCGCTCAAAGGTGTCGAGTTCGCGCCCGGCAAACTGGCAAGCACCAAGGTGGGCGATGAATTGCCGATGACGGCGCAGGATTCCCAGGCCGCCGCGGCGCTGCCGACGCAAGACACTACCGCCCAGGTTACGCTCCAGGATGGACGCGTGTTCGATCTCGCCGTGTCGGTGCAAGCCCCGCGCCCAAGTGTGCGCCTGATCGGCAAAAGCGTGCAGCCGTCGCCCTCGAGCACTCAAAGCAATATCGAGCTTGCCAACCAGAACGATCTGCCGCAGGACGCCAGGCTGATATTTTCGGTGCGCGCGCAGTCGCCTGCGAGCTTTACGCGCGATGAAAGTATCGAAGTGGCCACCGCGGATGAATCGTTTGCCACCACGCTTAGTCTCGGCAATGGCGGCATGGCGCTGCAGAACGCCGGGGTGGCGGTGGCCGCGCTCGATCCGGCCAAAGCGTTTGGTTCATCGGCATCGGGGCCATTGCAGTTCCGGGTCACGGCGGGCGGGGTCGCTGGTGACTGGCAGCCCTTGGCGACGCTGGTCCGGTTGCCGGTGCTCAGGGAACTCAAGTGCCCTGAGACACCGGAATTGGCCTGCAAACTCTCGGGCTCCAATCTGTATCTTCTCGACTCGGTCGCCAGCAGTCCGCAATTCGATCATCCGATACAAGTTCCGGATGGCTTTCCGGGAACTGCCTTGCCGGTACCCCATCCCACGACCGGGCCGCTGTACGTGAAACTGCGCGACGACCCTTCCGCGATCAACACCGCCGCGCTCGGCGCGCAGCAATTGGCATCCTCTGCGGACGAAGCCACTCGTGCGCCCACCCGTCACGCCGCGGCGCAGGCCGATGCACCGGCGCCGGCAGCGCCGGCTCCCGCGGCAGCGCCACCACCACAGCCCTAGCGCCAGCGCGCCGATCAGGTGCCGCAGAAGGTCTGCAGCACACGCTCGCCCGGTTGCGGTGGGTCGGCGTAAGCCGCCAGATCCGCCAGCGGTTCATACGGCCGCGTGATCGCCCGCAACATGTCCGCGAACGGTGCGAAATCGTCGCGTTCCACGCCGGCAGTGATGACCTGTTCGACACGATGATTGCGGGGGATTACCGCCGGGTTGGTCCGGCGCATGGCCTCGGCCCGCAGTTCTGGCGGCTGCGTTTCGCTACCCAGACGCGCGCGCCATTGCGGCAGCCATGGATCAAAGGCCTCTGGGATCACAAACAAGCCGCGCGCGGCAGGTGCGCGCTGCTCAGCGCACGCCGCCTCGGCAATGGCGCGAAACGTCGCGGTGAAATCGGACTGGTTGGCTTGCATGATGTCGAGCAAGTCCTGCACCAGTTGCCGATCGCCCGGTTCGGCTCTCGTCAGACCGAGCTTGGCGCGCATGCCGGCGAGCCAAAGCTCATCGTAGCGCGTGGGAAATTCTCCGATGATCCCGATCGCAAGCTGCAGTGCCTGCTCGGCAACCGGGGCGATGATGGGCAACAGCGTCTCGGCGAAGCGAGCCAGGTTCCATTGCGCGATTCGCGGCTGGTTGGCATACGCGTAGCGGCCGAAGTTATCGATCGAGCTGAACACCGTCGCTGGATCGTAGCTATCCATGAAAGCGCACGGTCCAAAATCGATGGTTTCGCCCGACAGCGCCATATTGTCGGTGTTCATGACCCCATGGATGAAGCCCACATTCATCCAGGCGGCCATGAGCTGCGCCTGCCTGTGGGCAACGGCTTGCAGCAGCGCCAGATAGGGTTGTTCAGCCGACTTCACTTCCGGATACAGGCGATCGATCACGTAATCGGCCAGGCGCTGGATGGCCTCGGTATCCCCGCGCGCAGCAAAATACTGGAAAGTCCCCACGCGCACGTGGCTGGCCGCAACCCGGGTCAGGATCGCGCCCGGAAGCGGCTGCTCGCGCTGCACGGATTCACCGGTAAGCACCGCGGCCAGGGCGCGCGTGGTCGGAATTGCCAGCGCGTGCATGGCCTCGCTGAGCAGATACTCACGCAGCACCGGCCCGAGCGCTGCGCGGCCATCGCCGTTGCGCGAATATGGCGTGCGTCCCGAGCCCTTGAGTTGAATATCCCAACGCATGCCGGCCGGATCGCGCACTTCGCCCAACAGCAGCGCGCGTCCGTCGCCAAGCTGCGGCACGAACTGGCCAAACTGATGCCCGGCATAGGCCATCGCGATCGGTTCCGCGCCCGGCGGTAGCAGATTGCCGGAGAACATCGCCGCCAAAGTCGCGGCGTCCAGATCATTCACATCCAGTCCCAATTGCGCCGCGAGCGCATGGTTGAATTGGATCAGCCGCGGCCTGGCAACCGGCGTCGGCGCGAGCCGCGCGTAGAAATTCGCCGGCAGGCGCGCATAGCTGCTGGGCAGCAGGCCCGCTGCGGGGATGGCATCGCTCACAGTTTTCGGCACACCAGCAGAACCTCGTCGACCCCTTCGGTGGCGATCATTCCCGCGCACATCTGCAGGGGCTTCTGGAACCGCACACCCAGGGGCATGAAGGCATGGTTGTACCACCACATCGCCCGTTCACGGTGATGCGTCAGCCACCACATCCCCAGATCGAGCAGGCGCGAGGAGCGCGGCGCCATGCCAAATACGGCGCTGCGCTCAAGCCGCAGATGATGTTGCGTCAGCTTTTGCGACAGGCGCTGCGGCTCGTAGCGCCTCTTGTGGCCGACGAAGTCGTCGAATGCGCTCCACATGGACGGATGCAATGGCGTCGACAGCAGCAGTGCCGCGCCGGATTTCGCCACCCGCGATAGCTCCGAGATCGCTCCGTCTTCGTCCTCGACGTGCTCGATGATATCCAGGGCGCACACCAGATCGAATGCGGCATCGCCGAACGGCAGCGCGCTCACTTGCCCCAGCGCCACCTGAGCCCCGCGTGCGCCGAGCTTCGCCAACGCCTCCCGGCTGATGTCCACGAATTGCGTGCCCTCGATCGGCAATCGTGGCCGCAGGCCCGGCGCGACCTCCAGCCGTCGCGTGCCCTCCGGCAGCAGTGACTGCACTAGCGGCCAGGTATTGAAGCGCTGCGGCTCAATCAGGCGCGCGCCCGACCACAGTCGCTCGTAGAAGCGGCGGTTCACATCCAGCAGCGTTGGCATCGTACCGCCACGGTAGCGAAGGCAGGCGGAGATTGCGAGTGCTTGCCTGTACCCACCTGGGCACCGCGGCTATACTGCGATGCGATATGACCACTGCTTCGACGGCACGCATGCCGATCAGCACTCTGGATGACGACGCATGGGATGACCTGCTCAGTTTCATCGAGGAGCGCAGGGTCATTCCAATCGTCGGACCCGAGCTGCTGCAGGTCGCGACTGAACGTGGCCCACGGCTGCTCTATGACTGGCTGGCGGAGAAACTCGCCGCCCGGCTCAACGTCGACACGCCGAGCTGCCGCCGGCCTACACGCTCAATGACGTGATCTGCTGGTTCCTGGCCGCGCGCGGCCGGCGCGAAGAGGCCTACGTGCGCGTGCGCAGTATCCTCAGGGAAGCGCAGTTCGAGCCGCCGCGGGCGCTGCGGCAGCTTGCAGCCATCACCGATTTCGACCTGTTCGTCTCCACGACCTTCGATGGGCTGCTCGAGACCGCCATCAACCAGGAACGCTTCGGCGGCACGCCATCGACCGACGTGCTCTCGTATGCGCCCAATCGCGTCGCCGACTTGCCCTCGGAACGCGAGCGGCTGCAGCGGCCACTGGTCTACCATCTGTTCGGGCGGGTCTCGGCATCGCCCACTTACGTGCTCTCGGACGAGGATCTGCTCGAATTCATCTGCGCGCTGCAGAGCGAACACCTGGCGCCGGAAAAGCTGTTCCACGAGCTCGAGCACAGTCACCTGCTGTTCATCGGCAGCAATTTCACCAATTGGCTGGCGCGACTGTTCCTGCGCATGGCGAAACGCCAGCGCCTGTCCGATCCGCGCGACGTGGGCGAGGTCATGGCCGATGACCATACCGGCCAGGACGAGCGGCTCATGGCCTTCCTGCAGCAGGTCAGCGTGCGCACGCGCATCTACGTGGGCGCCGAACGCTTCGTCGAGGAATTGCATCGGCGCTGGCAGGCACGAAGTAAACCCGCTTCGGCTGCAGTCACCCTCACCGCCGCCGTGCGCTTCCTGCCGCCGTCGCGGGAAATGCCGGATAACGCCGTCTTCATCAGCTACGCACGCGAGGATCTGACGGCTGTGCAGCAGATCAAGGCGGGATTGGAAGCCGCCGGCGTCACCACCTGGTTCGATATCGACCGTCTCGAAGTCGGCGATGACTACGATCGCAAGATCCAGCGCAACATCGCCCGCTGCTCGTACTTCATTCCGGTGGTCTCGGCCACGACACAGCGACGGCTGGAAGGCTACTTCCGCCGCGAGTGGAGTTATGCGCTCGATCGGGTGCGCAATATGGCCGACGGCGCGCTGTTTATCCTGCCGGTGTGCATCGATGCCACCAACAGCGCCGAAGCGCTGGTGCCGGACAAGTTCAAGGCCCTGCATTTCACCCAGTTGCCGGGCGGCGCGGTGCCGCGTGAATTCGCCCAGCGCGTGGCGGATTTCATGCGGGCCCGACAATCATGAACGCGCAGCCGCAGAGCACCATCGATGAACGCAATCCCTGGCTGGGACTGGCGTCGTTCACCGAAGAGACGCGGCAATACTTCTACGGCCGCGAAGAGGAAGTCGCGGAGCTCGCGCGCCGCGTGCAGCGCAAGCTGCTGACCGTTCTGTTTGGACAGTCGGGACTGGGCAAGACCTCGATATTGCGCGCCGGCCTGGTGCCGCGCCTGCGCAGCCAGGGCTACTGTCCCGTGTACGTGCGCATCGACTATGCGCGTGAGGCGCCGGAACCGGCGGAACAGATCAAGCAGGCCATTGCGCGCACCGCCAGCAATTCCGGCCAATGGACACAGCAAGGCGTAGCGGTCGAAGGCGAGTCGCTGTGGGAGTTTCTCCATCACCGCGGCGACGTGCTGCGCGATGCCTCCGGCGCAACCCTGATCCCGCTGCTGATCTTCGATCAGTTCGAGGAGATCTTCACGCTCGCGCAACTCGATGATTTCGGGCGTGCGCGCGCCGCGCGCTTCATCGCCGATCTGGCCGACCTGGTGGAAAATCGCCCGCCCAAGGAACTCGAAGCCAAGCTCGAACTCGATGACTCCACGGCGGAGCGCTTCGACTTCTCGCGCAGCGATTACCGCGTGGTCATCGCTCTGCGCGAAGACTATCTGGCACCGCTCGAAGGCCTGAAGGCGGCCATGCCGAGCATCACCCAGAACCGGCTGCGGCTGGCGCCGATGAGCGGCCCCCAGGCCCTGGCCGCGGTCCTGCAGCCGGGCAAAAGCCTGGTCACCGAAGAAGTTGCGGCGGCCATCGTGCGCTTCGTCGCCGGCGGCGCCGAGATCGCCAATGCCGAGGTCGAACCCTCGCTGCTGAGTCTGATCTGCCGTGAATTGAACGATACCCGCATTGCTCAGGGCCGCAATGAAATCTCGCTCGACCTGCTCGCCGGCTCGCACGCCAGCATCCTCGGCAACTTCTATGAGCGCTCGCTCGCGGACCAGCCTGCGGCCGTGCGCCGCATCATCGAGGACGAATTACTCACCGCCTCCGGCTATCGCGAGAACGTGGCCGAGGAACGCCTGCTCAACAGTTTCAAAGCCGCCGGCGCCGGTCCCGACACCCTCGCAGTGCTGGTCAATCGCCGGCTGCTGCGCATCGAGGAGCGCCTGGATGTGCGCCGGGTGGAGCTCACGCACGACGTGCTCTGCGGCGTGGTCAAGGACAGCCGCGATCAGCGGCGCGGGCGCGAAGCGCGCGAGGCCACCGAACGGCTCCTGGCCGAGCAGCGCGGGCGCGAGCTCGCCGCGCGGCGCGCGCTGGTCCGGGCGCGCCAGGTCGCGAGCGTGTGCATCGTGCTGGCGGTCGGCGCGCTGGTGGCGGCGTTGTTTGCCTACTTCAACTCGCAGCGCGCGCATCGCGCCGAGCGCCTGGCGGAGCAGACGCGCACCGAGGCCGAACAGGCGCGCGCCGGTTCCGAGCAATTGCTCGGTTACCTGACCGATGATTTTGTGCGCGAACTGGAGAGCTTCGGGCGCCTGGATGTAGTGGCGGAATTCACCAAGCGCCAGATCGATTACTTCCACGCCCTGCCGCCGGCACTCAGGGGCTTACAAACCACGCGCAATGCCGCCCTGGCGATGGTGCACTACGCGCGTGCGATGCTCACCCTGGGAAATCTGGATGTCGCCAGTGCCAACGCCGCGGAAGCAGTGCAGCGGCTTGAACAATTGCGCCAGACCGGCGACAAAACCGAAGCCACCGCGATCGCGCTGGCGCTCGGCTACGCCACCCAGGCGATGATTCTGGATAACAAAAATGATCCGGCTGGACCCGTGTCGGGCAAGCGCGCTGCAGATCTGCTGCAACCCCTGGCCGAGGCTCCGCAGGCTTCACCTGCCGCACGACGTGCCTATGTCGAGGTGCTGGAACGCCGCGGCTTGGAGCAGTTGAACGACAATCAAAACACCGACGCGGTGGCCACCGAGCAGCGGGCCACGAAGCTCGCCACGCAACTGGGTGCACGCGACCTGTCGAGCATCGAGATGGGAGCGGCCTATGCCGAGGCCAGCGCCTGGGAAGTGATCGCGCTGCAGAACCTTGGCCGCAATGATGAGGCGCGACGCGTCGGTGAGGACGCCGTCGCGTTGGCGGACAAGGTGCTCGAGCGGCGGCCGGGCTATCGTCTGGCGCTGCGCGCGCAACAGGGCATCGAGATCAGTCTTACGGGTGTGGCCCAGAACGACCTGAATCCTGCCGAAGCAATCCGGATCGCCACACGCGCTGTACAGATATCGCGCGCGCTCCTGAACCTCGATCCCGGCAGCACCGAAAATGCAGGTAATCTCGCATTCGCACTCCGGAGTTTGGGGGACTCGCTCTGGGCTGCCGCGCGGCTGCGTGAAGCGGTACCCTGCTATGTGCAGGCGCTGGAGGATTTTGCCAAGGCATCTGGCGGCGGTGCCGCACTGACGACTCTTTACGCTGCTGAGACAGTGCTTACCGTCGGCGAGCAGGTGCAATCCGGAGATCCCGCGGGCGCTGCCGCCACGCTTTCGCAGGTATCGCCGGTCCTGAAGAAACTACGGCAGAGCGAACCCCAGGGCAGCATGGCACCCGTGATCGTCGATGCGTTGGACAAGTATGGTGCCGCGGATGTCGCTCTCGAGCGCGATGATTACGTGCACGCGCAGCGCAACGCCTGGGACGCCGTGAAGGAGCTCGAGGTTATCAAGCCCTCGGGTGGTCAGCAGGAAGTCGAGAAATACGTCAGCTTGTTCATGGCCGCGGACGTTGCCGGCCAGGCCGAGTACCTGTTGGGTGAGTTTGCGACTGCCGAACGCGCCGAGCGCACGGCGGTCGAGGCGCGCAAGCGCTACTTGACCGAAGCCGTCAACGATCGGCGCGACGCGGCCGAAAAGGCCACGTGGCTGGCGATGGCGCTGGCTCGGGAGGGCCATAGCGAGGAGGCGGCACAGATCATCGCACCAGTGGTAAAATTCCAGCGCGAACTCGCGGCCAGAAACCATGGTGATCGCTGGCAGCCGGTGGAATTGGCGCGCGCACTGTTTGCGCAGGCACTTTCCGAGCGGACGCATAGCACAGCGCTATTGCAGGAGGCCGCGGTGCTGCTCGACGCTACACCGCCAGCTATCAGGAACCTGCACGACACTAAGCAATGGCGCGAGCGCGTGCGCGGCGCGCGCCGCGCCGCTTTGGTCCGAGGCACGGGGTGAGCCCCGCACAACTGCCGCTTTATCGCTCGAGCGGGGAACGGGGCCATCCGAGCCCGATCGCCGATGATCCACGCCGTGTCATCGCGCGCAAGCTCGAACGTGAAATACAGGTCATATTCACGCCCACGGCCTGCACGGTGCAGACCCCGGAGGGGCTCGTCCACGCCAAGGCCGGAGACGCCATCATCACCGGCATTGCCGGCGAGCGCTGGCGCGTGTCACGCGCGCACTTCGGCGACAAGTATCGGCCCGTTCCGCCCACGCAGGCCGGTGAAGCGGGCAGCTATGTCAGCCTGCCCAATCGCATCCTGGCGGTGCGCATGAATCAGGGGTTCAACGTTCTATTGGCGGATGGGGAATCGCGGTTGTCCGGACACGATGGCGATTGGCTGCTCGACTACGGCGATGGCAGCTTAGGGATAGTCAGCCATGCCATATTCATGATCACTTACGAAATTCTCGGCTGAGCCGCGCATGCCTCTGCATCAGGCCATTCAACGGCTGCTGCTGATCGGTGTGCCCCTGCACATGCCGGCAGCGCCTTCCACGCCGCGACCGCCATCGCAATTGCTGCCGTTGATCGAAGCCATTGCGCCCGCCTACCGGCGCTTCGATGCGCGCGCGCTGCATTTCGGCCACCGCTATCGCAGCGGCTTCTGGGCCATCTACCTGCTGAGCGCGCTGGCGGTGCTGTGCGCCGTGCTGCCGCTGGCGTTGGGCTGGGATAGCGCGCGTCACGCGCTGCATCCGTACTCCGGACTCTGGGCGGTGAGTGAAGTCGTGGTCATCGGCAACGTGAGTGCCATCTACTGGCTCGGTATCCGGCGCGACTGGCAGGGACAGTGGCTGCGGGCGCGCACCACGGCCGAGCTGAGCTGGTACTTACCCCTGCTCGCGCCATTGCTGGATTTCAGCCAGCCGCAGCGCGAACCCAACTGGTATCTGCGGGTATTTGATCCGGGGCAGCACTTGCGTGGCGCCGACGATGTGGCGGCGCTATGTGCAAGCAACGAATCGCTGGCACGGACGCTGCTCGAGCAGGCTTGGGAGGATCCGGGGTTCCGCTCACACTACGCGCGCTGGACCATCGACATTCTGGCGGGACAGAAACACTACCACCAGGGCATCGCAATCAAACAACATGCGCTATTGCATCGCGTACACGGCCTCAACAGCTGGCTGTTCGGCCTCACGGCGCTCGGTGCGCTGATTCATCTGCTGTTGCACACGCTGTGGCTGTCGCTGGTGACGACTTTCTTTCCCGCGCTGGGCGCCTCGTTGCACGGCGCGCTGGCGCAATCGGAAGCCTACCGGCTCGGCGCCACCTCCGAACGGCTGGTGGTGGGCCTGCAGGGGGCTATAGCCCGAATTGAAACTGCCATGCACAGTACCGGCGCGGCGAGCCTGGCGCTACTGAAGGCGTCGATCGAGTCCGCCCTGGCCCTGATTCTCGAAGAGCATCAGGACTGGCACATGCTGGTGCGGCCGCACCATCTGCCGCTCGGCTGAACGCGCCGCTACTGGAACAGCTTCATCGAGTTCAGCAAAGTATTGTAGACACCCCAGGCCAGGGGCACGCCGACGATCAGCCAAAGCACCACGAAACGCACGCTCATGATTAGCTTCTCCCTGGAACAGGCGCCGCACCCACGGCGCGGTAATGGTGGCGTTCCTCAACCGGACGCATCATGACGTTGCAGATCAGGCCCACCACCAGCAGCGCGCACATGATGTACATGGTGATCGAATACGCCTGCGCCTTGGGCACGCCGTGCTCGATCTGAAATTGGCGGATGTAGTTCACCAGCACCGGTCCGAGTATTCCGGCTGCCGACCAGGCGGTCAGCAGGCGGCCATGAATCGCACCCACGTGCATGGTGCCGAAGATATCGCGCAGATACGCCGGCACGGTTGCGAACCCACCGCCATACATTGAAATGATGATCAGGAAGGCGGCCACGAACAGGGCGATCGAGCCGATGGAGCCGGTGGTCGGCACCAATGAATAGAGAATAATGCCGAGAACGAAGAACACCATGTAGGTGTTGCGCCGCCCGATATAGTCGGACACTGACGCCCAGACGAAGCGGCCGCCCATGTTGAACAGGCTCATGAGGCCGACGAACCCGGCCGCAGCCGCGGGGGTGACGCGCCCGGTGAACATCTCCTGGATCATGGGCGAGGCCTGGCCCAGCACACCGATACCCGCGGTCACGTTCATGCACAACACAAACCACAGCAGCCAGAATTGCGGGGTGCTCCAGGCCACATCGACCGCCACGTTGGCCGAGGTGACGAGTTTTTGGGGATGCGCCGAGGGCACCCACCCGGCCGGTTTCCAGTCATCGGCCGGTACGCGCACTGCCAGGGCGCCAATTGACATGAAAATGAAATAAATCACTCCCATGGCAACGAAAGCCTCGAGCACGCCGTTGGAGGTGGCGGTTTTAAAATGTGCCATCAGCAGCACCGACAGCGGCGCCGCAATCAGTGCGCCGCCGCCGAATCCCATGATGGCCATGCCGGTGGCCATGCCGGGACGATCCGGGAACCATTTGATCAGGGTGGATACCGGCGAGATATAGCCGATACCGAGCCCGCAGCCGCCCAGCACGCCATAGCCGAGATACAGCAGCCACAATTGGTGCTGCGAGATGCCGAGCGCCGAGATCAGGAAGCCACCGCCGAAGCACAGCGCCGCGACGAACATGGCCTTGCGGGGTCCGGCTGTCTCTACCCAGCGCCCGAATACCGCCGCCGACAGGCCCAGGAACACGATGGCGATCGAAAAGATCCAGCCGAGTTCAGCCAGCGTCCAGTCCCCCGGCGCGGATTTGCTCAGCCCGATCAGTTTGGACAGTGGCAGATTGAAGGTAGAAAACGCGTACGCCTGACCAATCGAAAGATGCACCGCCAACGCCGCTGGCGGCACCAGAAAGCGGTTGTAGCCGGGCGGCGCAACGGTCGCTTGTCGATCCAGGAAATTCGCGGACATGAGTTCCCCCTGCCGTCTTATGTAGAGTTTGCGGGCCGCCTCTTACGGGCGGCCACCCCCGCATTGTAGAGCCATCGAGACGGCTGCGAAAGCGCGATACCGAGGCAAGCTCCTTTTCCAGCTATAAGCGCCGCTTATACTCGCCGCATGTCTTTTCAAATGCAGCCCACGCTGGAAAACCGCTGGCTCCGGCTACAGCCATTGCGGCCCGAGGACTTCGAATCACTGTACGCGGTGGCCTCCGATCCCCTGATCTGGGAGCAGCACCCCAGCCGCGAGCGCTATAGAAGAGAGGTGTTTGCAAATTACTTCAAGGGCGCCATGGAATCCGGCGGCGCACTGCTGATCGTTGATAACGAGGACCATCATATTCTGGGCAGCTCGCGTTACTACGATCTGGACGAGTCCAGGCGCTGCGTGGCCATCGGCTATACCTTTCTTGCCAGAAGCCATTGGGGCCGCCACTACAATCGCGCACTCAAGACCCTGATGCTCGATCATGCTTTTCAATTCGTCGATCGGGTCGTGTTTCACGTGGGCATCAACAACCTGCGCTCGCGCCGGGCGATGCAGAAGCTCGGCGCCACGCTGACCGGCGAGGCGGCGATCAGCTACTACGGCGAAGCCCCCAACCAGAACGTGATCTATGAAATGGAGCGCCCGGACTGGCTGCGCCTGCGGGCGGGCCCGGTCCCATGAAAGCGGTCGTGGTTCCCCATCTGCAATTGCCGCCGCAGACGTTGCGCGCGCTCATTGAATCCTTCGTGCTGCGCGAAGGTACCGATTACGGCGCCAGAGAATTCAGCCTGGAGGAAAAAGTCGCGCACGTGATCGGACAACTCGAGCGCGGCGTGGCGCAAGTCATCTTCGATCCGGAATCCCAGAGTATCGACATCGTCGTGGTCACGCGCGCCAAAGGGCGAGGTTGACGTGCACGAGGTTAACGTGCGCGAGGTTCAGGTCGGTAAAGATCCGCATACTGCTCGCGCAGCAGTTTCTTTTGCACCTTGCCCATGCTATTGCGGGGCAGATCGTCCACGAAGATGATGCGCTTGGGCAGCTTGAATGCGGCCAGACGCTGGCGCAGCGCCGCGAGTGCCTGAGCATCGGTGGGCTCATGCACGCCCGCGGCCCTGACGATGAGCGCGGTCACGCCTTCACCAAAGTCCGGATGCGGCAGGCCGATCACGGCGGATTCGACCACTCCGGGCAAGGCATCGATCTCTGCTTCGATCTCCTTGGGATAGATGTTGTAGCCGCCGCTGATGACCACATCCTTGCTGCGGCCAACTATGAATAGGTAGCCGCGCGCATCGACATAGCCCAGGTCTCCGGTCATGAAATAGCCGTTACGAAAATCCGCGCGCGTTTTGTCGGCCTGTCGCCAATAGCCGGCAAACACATTGGGCCCTTTGACTTCAATCATGCCCACCTGACCCTGCGGCAGCGGCGCACCGCTGGAGAGGTCGGCAATCCGCAAGCTCACCCCCGGCAACGGCAGGCCCACGGAGCCCGGCACCCGTTCACCCGCATAGGGATTGGAGGTATTCATTCCGGTCTCCGACATGCCGTAGCGCTCAAGCAATACGTGACCGGTGCGCTCGAACCACTGCCGATGCGTTTCAATCGACAAGGGCGCGGAGCCCGAGATGAACAGTCGGCAATGCGCCGTGAGTGCGCGATTCAACCGTGAATCCTTGAGCAGACGCACGTAGAAGGTCGGCACTCCCATCATGACGCTGGCGTGTGAAAGATGCCGCAGCACCAGCTCGGTATCAAAGCGCGGCAGGTAGATCATGCTGCTGCCGGCCGCGAGCGTGACGTTGATTGCGACGAACAGACCGTGAATGTGAAAGATCGGCAGTGCGTGCAACAGCACATCGCCGGAGGTGAACTGCCACAGCGCTGCGAGCGTGCGCGCATTCGACACCAGGTTGGCCTGCGAGAGCATGGCCCCCTTGGAGCGACCGGTGGTGCCGGAGGTATAGAGAATCGCGGCGAGCTCATCATCCTGGCGCGCCACCGTGTCGAAGCTTGACGGCTGCTGCGCGGCGCCGGCCATCAGAGAGCCCAGGCCGTCGTTGCCCAGGCTGCGCACTTCACGCACGCCGGTGCGGCGAGCCAGCGGCTGCAACGCCGACAGCCTTTCCGGCGCACAGACAAACAGTGTCGGCCCGGAATCGGTCAGGAAGTACTCGAGCTCGGCGGCCGTGTAGCCGCTATTGAGCGGCAGGTACACCGCGCCGGCACGCAGGGTGGCCAGGTAGAGCAGCACTGCCTCGACACTCTTGTCCACCTGCGCCGCCACGCGATCGCCGGGACGCACACCCAGGGCCACGAGCGTGTGCGCAAGGCGCGCGGATTCCGCCAACGCCTCCTGGTAATGGATGACGCGGCCGGTATCGGTGCGCAGGAACTCGCGCTGCAGCGCCTCGTTCCCGGCGGGGAAAAGTTGTGCGAACACCCCGACGCCGCTCATGCCTGCCCCACGGCCGGCCGGTGGCGCTCGAAACACTCGACCGCCGCGCGTGCGGCCGGCCCGACCAGCTGCGGATGCACGAGCACCAGGTGCAAGGGTAGTTTTCGGACTCCGCCGGCGGCCAAAGTCAATCTCCGCAGCGACTGCGTGCGCAATCCCTCGCCGATCAGATGCTCCGGAATCCAGGCATAACCCAGCCCGGCTTCGATCATGGCCAGCGAAGCCTCGAGGCTGCTGACAGTACAGCGCCGCTCGGCACCGAGCCATCCTTCGTCCCGCGGCGCCCGCGTGCCCGAATCGCGAACCACGATTTGTACATGCCGCACCAGATCATCCGCCACCAATGTTCGTTGCAACTGAAACAATGGATGATCGGGACGGGCGACGGCAACAAAGCTCACGTCCATGAGAAATTCGCCCAAAAACCCCCCGGGGACATGACTGCTCACCACGACATCCGCACTGCCCTCGACGATGGCCTGCTCGGCACCCGATAACACCGCATCGGACAATTCAATCTGGGTGTTGGGGCACAGCTGGCGCAACTGGCCGATGATTTTAAGCAGCCGCGCACGCGGGAATGCCGCATCCACCACCAGCCTGAGTTCACTCTCCCAGCCCCGATTCAAACTTCCCGCAAGCAACTCGAGCGTCTCCAGATCGTGCAGCAGCGGCCGGACGCGCCGCAGCAAGGTCTGGCCCTCGGCAGTCAGCACGGCCTTGCGTCCCTCGATCACCAGCAAGGTCACCTTGAGCGCCCCCTGCAGGCGCGCAATCGCATAGCTGACGGCGGACTGGCTGCGGTGCAGGCTGGCGGCGGCCGCGGCAAAGCTGCCGTGATCCACCACCGCGGCCAGTACCGCCCAATGCTCCAGTGAACTACGCGGGACGGCCATGGATCAATGCGCTTTTCTGATCAATTTGAACCGAATAATGCGCTTTTCAATTCGTTATTTCGAGTGCATTGTAACGGCCAACGGAGGCGAGCATGAACGAGATTCGACGCAGCAACGAGCGCGGCTTTGCCGACCACGGCTGGCTGAAGTCCTTTCATTCCTTTTCCTTTGCGGACTACTTCGATCCCGAGCACGTCGAATTCGGTCCCCTGCGCGTGATCAACGAGGATCGCGTGCGGGCCGGTGAGGGCTTTGGCACGCACGCCCACCGTGACATGGAAATCATCAGCTACGTGCTGTCCGGGCAGCTGGCGCACAAGGATTCCATGGGCAACGGATCGACCCTGCGGCCCGGCGACGTGCAGCGCATGAGCGCCGGCTCGGGCGTCAGGCACAGTGAGTTCAATCCCTCGAGCGCCGAGCCGGTGCATTTCCTGCAGATCTGGATCACACCCAATGCCAACGGCATAGAACCCAGTTACGAGGAGAAACGCTTCGAGCCGCTGGAGAAGCGCGGCCGGCTGCGCCTGATTGCCTCGCCGGATCGCGCCGACGGTTCGGTGCTGATCCACCAGGATGCGCGCGTGTATGCCGGACTATTCGATGGCGCCGAACGCGCTACCCTGAGCATCGCCGCCGGCCGCCGCGCCTATGTACACGTCGTGCGCGGCACGGTCAGCGTCAACGGCACGAAGCTGGAATCCGGGGATGCGCTGAAACTGGCGCAGATCACGGCCTTGAGCTTGCAGGACGCTCGTGACGCCGAGGTGCTGGTCTTCGACCTTCCTACGTCAGCCGCCACTTGAGCGCACCAGGCGTTCAAGTTCCGGCACGATCTGGAACAGGTCGCCCACCAGACCGATATCGGCCACTTCGAAGATCGGCGCTTCGCTGTCCTTGTTGACCGCGACGATGGTGCGCGCATCCTTGATGCCGGTCAGATGCTGGATCGCGCCGGATATGCCCAGGGCCATATAGAGTTCGGGCGCGATGATCTTGCCGGTCTGACCCACCTGCAGCTCATTCGGTACGTAGCCGGCATCCACCGCCGCGCGCGATGCACCCACCGCAGCGCCCAGTGCATCCGCCAGCGCATACAGCAGTTTGAAATTCTCGGCACTGGCCAGAGCGCGCCCGCCCGAGACCACGCGCGTGGCGCTCTGCAGATCCGGACGGCCGGCGCTGGCCTGCGTTCGCGAGAGAAATCGCGTGTGTTCGGGCAGTACCGCCTGCACCGCCGCCGGCTCGATGCTCGCCCGGCCGCCCGCGGCGGCGGGCGCAAACGAGGCGGTGCGCACGGTCGCCACGACGATCGGCCCCGCCGGCGCCTCGACCGTCATCAGCGCATTGCCGGCGTACACGGGGCGCACGAAGCGATGAGCGGACTCGACCGCCATGACATCGCTGATCTGTCCGACGCCCAATAGCGCCGCCACCCGCGGCATCAGATCCTTGCCGAAGGTGGTCGATGGACCCAGCACGTGTGTGTAGGGGCTGGCCAGCGCCGCGATCTGCGGTGCGTAGACGGCAGCGAGCGGCTCCTTGTTCTCCGGCCGCTCCAGCGTCAACACGCGCCGCACACCCTGCAGTGCGGCTGCCTCGGCCGCCACCGGCGCACAATGCGCGGCCAGTATCGCGATGTCCACGGCGCACTCGCCGAGCGCGAGCGCGAGCGCGCAGCTCACGCATTTGGAAGTGCTCTGGTTGAGCCGGCCGTTGGCATGTTCACCGACGATGAGTACCTGAATCATCACAGTACTCCGCGCTGTTTGAGCGCCGTGAACAGCTCGAGCGCCGTCTTGACCATCACACCGCGTGAACGCACGGGCGGCGGCGCATATTTCAATATGCGCAGGGCGTGGCTCGCCGGCTCGATGCCCAGCCCGGCAAGCGTCAGCACATCGAGCGGCTTCTTTTTCGCCTTCATGATGTCGGGCAGCTTGATGTAGCGCGGTTCATTCAAACGCAGGTCAGTGGTCACGACCGCCGGCAAATCAATCTCAATCGTCTCCAGTCCCGCATCGACTTCGCGGCTCACCCGCGCCCGCTCGCCGTCCAGCTCCAGCTTCGAGGCGAAGGTCGCCTGCGGCCGATCCCACAGCGCCGCCAGCATCTGCCCGGTCTGACCGTTGTCGTCATCGATGGCCTGCTTGCCGAGTATCACCAGCATCGGCTGGTGCTCCTGCGCCAGCTTCAGGAATACCCGGGCCGCGGTCAATGGCGGCACCGCGGCGCCGTCGGTCTGCACCAGCAGCGCCCGATCGGCGCCCATGGCCAGCGCGCTGCGCAGTTGCTGCTGAGATTCGGCAGGACCGATGCCCACGGCGATCACTTGATTCGCCAGACCCCGCTCTTTGATGCGTAGCGCCTCTTCGAGCGCGATCTCATCAAAGGGATTGATGCTCATCTTGACGCCGTCGGTGACCACACCGGAGCCGTCCGGTTTGACGCGCACGCGCACGCTGTAGTCGATCACGCGCTTGATGCCCACCAGAATCGTGCTCATGCGCCAAAGGATAGCCGATAATGTGGCCATGAGATTTGCCGGCATTCGCGCATTCGTCAGCGGTGGCGCTTCCGGCCTGGGTCGCGCCGTGGTGGCACGCGTGATCGCGGCCGGCGGACAGGCGGTGCTGTTCGATCTGAACCCGGTGCAGGGCGCTGCGGCCGCGGCCGAACTGGGCGAGCGCGCGCATTTCGTCGCCGGCGATGTCAGCGACGAAGCTTCCATCGAACACTGCATGACGTTCGCGCAAAAGACACTCGGCGGCATCGATCTGGCCGTGAACTGCGCCGGCATCGGCACCGCCGCCAGGCTGATCGGCCGCTCCGGCCCCATGAGCGCCGAATTCTTTCGTCACATGCTCGAAATCAATCTCGTCGGCACGCTGCTGTGCGCCAAGGCCGCCGCGTTGCTCATGCAGCACAACGCGCCCGATGCGCAGGGCGAACGCGGGCTGATCGTGCTGACCGCATCGATCGCGGCGTTTGACGGCCAGATCGGCCAGGTCGCCTACTCCGCCTCGAAGGGCGCGATCGTGGCGATGACGCTGCCCATGGCGCGCGAACTGGCTTCCTCCGGGATTCGCGTGGTGACCATCGCGCCGGGGATTTTTCACACGCCGATGCTCGCGGCGTTGCCGGAGGCGGCGCAGGCCTCACTGGGCCAGCAGGTGCCCTTTCCCGCGCGCCTGGGCCGGCCCGAGGAATATGCCTCGCTGGTGGAGCATATAAGCGAAAACAGCATGCTCAATGGCGAGACCATCCGGCTCGATGGCGCACTGCGCATGCCACCGCGCTGAACAGGATGTCCGCGCTCAGTAAGACCCTGACGGTGCTCAAGCACGCTGGCAAGGCCTGGCTTGAGGACAACGCGCCCAGCATGGGCGCAGCGCTGGCCTTCTACAGCGCCTTCTCGCTGGCGCCGTTGCTGATCATCGCCAGCGCCGTGGCGGGCCTGGTATTCGGGGCCGGCGCGGCACGCACCGCCGTGGTGGGTCAGTTCCAGGACCTCATCGGTCCCATTGGCGCCGAGGCGGTACAGCGGCTGCTCAATGCCACGGCCAACATCGGCACCGGAGTATTGGCCACTAGCGTCGGCGTAGCGCTGCTGCTGATCGGCGCAAGCTCGGTGGTCATAGAACTGCAGAACGACCTCAATCACATCTGGCGCGTGCCCAGGCGCGACCGTTCCGGCTACTCGGCGCTGTTGCGTGCGCGCCTGCTGGCCTTCGGACTGATACTGGGGTTCGGCTTCCTGCTGCTGGTGTCCCTGATCATCAACGTGGCTCTCGCGGCCATGGTGCAGCGATCGCGATTGTTCGTGCAGCAGGCCGTGTTGCTGCATGCGCTGAATCTGCTGGTGTCGGTCGCCGCCTATTCGGTGCTGTTCGCGATGCTGTTCAAATGGCTGCCGAATGTGCGGCTGGCCTGGCGCGATGTCTGGCGGGGAGCATTCGTGACCGCGGTGCTGTTCAGTCTCGGCCAGCTTGCCATCGGCTTCTACCTGGGCCGCAGCGCCACGACTTCAGCCTATGCGGCGGCGGCCTCGCTGCTGGTGCTGCTGCTGTGGCTGTACTACGCCGCACAGATCTTCCTGTTTGGGGCCGAGTTCACCTGGGCCTACGCCCAGCATCTTCGGCAAGCGGTGCAGGCAAAGCGCGGGACGGCATGATCGGTCCGCTATTCAGCGCTTATTCATACAGCGCGCGTAGGATATGAGCTTGTCCGTGGTATTCCGACGCCGCTTTAAGTAACTTCGACGCTCGACCGATCGCGTCAACACCGCCACAATTGAGTTCGTCGCCAGTTGCAGACAACCGGCACGGCCGGACCGCTTTAAGTTTGAGGAATCAGGCGTGAAGTCTCATCAATGGCTACTGCTCACAGTGACAATCGTCGCGGCGGTGGTCCAGCATTCGAGCGCATCGCCGCCGCGCGCCCGCCCGCCCCAGCCCGCGCCGGTACCGGCCTTTGGATTCGATACCATTCAACGCATTGCGCAGCAGCGCGCCGAGCAACCCTATCAGGACCACAACGACAAACTGCCCGACGTGCTCGCCAAGCTCAGCTATGACGAGTATCGCGACATCCGCTTCCGCGCCTGAGCAGCGCCCTATGGCGCAATCAGACGTTGTTCGAAGTGCAATTTTTTCATCGCGGCTTCAGTTATGACAACGGGTCAACATCAACGAGGTAGACCGACGGTATGTCGCATCCGGTGCGCTACGACCCTGCTGAATTCGACTTCGGCAAGAATGCCGGCCGCCGCAAGGGCCTGCCGCCGGATCTGGGCTTCGCGGGCTTTCGGGTGCACTACCCGCTGCAGCAGCGGACTACAAGGACGAGCTGATCGTGTTCCTGGGCGCGTCGTACTTCCGCGTCCTCGGTCGCGGCCAGAGCTATGGCGCCTCGGCGCGTGGCCTGGCGATCAATGTGGCGACCACCGGCGGCGAGGAATTCCCCTATTTCAGCGATTTCTGGCTGGTACGCCCGCTCCCACAGCAGCGCACCCTGACGATCTTCGCGCTGCTCGACAGCCCGAGCCTGACCGGAGCCTATCGCTTCGAGATCCGTCCGGGCGCCACCACCGATGTGGAGGTCACCGCAACGCTGTATGCCCGCAAAAACGTGGAGAAACTCGGCGTCGCGCCCCTGACCTCGATGTTCCTGTTCGGCGAAGAGCATCGGCGGCAGTTCGATGACTATCGCCCGGAGGTGCACGACAGCGACGGGCTGCTCGACGCAGACCGGCGGCGGCGAATGGCTGTGGCGGCCGCTGGTCAATCCCAAGGCGCTGCGCGTCTCGAGCTTCTCCGATGAGCATCCCCGCGGCTTTGGCCTGAGCCAGCGGGATCGCGACTTTCAGCGACTACCAGGATGAGGAGGCCCACTACCAGGCAGCGACCGAGCTACTGGGTGGCGCCGCTCGGGCGACTGGGGCAAGGGCACGGTCGAACTGGTGGAGATCCCCACCGACGAGGAGATCCACGACAACATCGTCGGCCTACTGGGTGCCGGCAACACACCTGGTGCCGCACAAGCCGTTCAGCTTCTCCTACCTGCTGTCCGCTTACGCGAGCTCCTCGCTGTGGCCGCCGGGTGGACGCGCCGTCGCGACCCGCACCGGCGCCATCCAATGGCACGCTCGGGATAATTCGCGGCGGGTGCTGGTCGATTTCGCCGGTGGAGATCTCGATACACTGGCTTCGTCCCAGCCCGTGGAGGCGAATTGAGCGCCCAGAACGGAGACATCGACAACGTGACCGTGCAGCGACTGTCGGAGAATGGCGTCTGGCGCGTGGCCTTCCGCCTCGACCCCGAAGGGCAGCCAGCCCATGGACCTGCGTTGTTACTTGACTTTGTACGGCGAGGCCCTCACTGAGACCTGGACGTATCTATGGACACCATGAGCCCACGAGCGGGCACAGTCGAACGATGGCTCCAGTACCAGGCCTTCTGGCGCCGGACCGCTGTTCTTCGGCCTGACTGCGCTGACCGCGCTCACCGGCGGCTTCCTGATGCTCGACATCCTGCGCGCCAATGGCATGGGTCGCGCTGCGAGATCACCGGGCTGATCATGTTCACGGCGCTGTTCACCTGGATCTCGGGCGCCTTCTGGACCGCGGTGGCGGGCTTCGTGGTACGGCTGGCCGGCCACGATCCGGCGGCCCTGCATGCCGAAGCCGACGCGCTGCGTCCGCTCAAGGGACGCACCGCCATGGTCAGCGCCGATCTACAACGAGGATACGCAGCGCGTGTTCGCCGGAATCGAGGCGGTGTGGCGCTCGCTGCGGCAGCAGCGCGAGCGGGCTGCTTCGATTTCTTCATTCTGTCCGATACCCGCCGGCCCGAGATCGCCGCGCTCGAGGAGCGGGCCTGGCGCGGCACTGGTGGCGCGCCGGGGCGCCAGCGGGCGCCTCTTCTATCGTCGACGCACTGAAAACAGTGGCCGCAAGGCCGGCAATATCGCCGAGTTCGTCCGCAACTGGGGCGGGGCGTACGACTACATGGTCGTGCTCGACGCGGACAGCGTCATGTCCGGGCAGGCGCTGGTGAGCCTTGCGCAGATCATGGATGCGAATCCGCAGGTGGGCATCATCCAGGCGCTGCCCCTGCTCGCGGGCCGCGAGACTCTGTTTGCACGCCTGCTGCAGTTCGCGGTGCGCCTGAACGGCCCGATGTTCGGCAGCGGCATCGCCTTCTGGCAGCTCGGGGAGAGCAATTACTGGGGTCACAACGCGATCGTGCGCCTGCAGCCGTTTGCCGAGTACTGTTCACTGCCGCGCCTGCGTGGCTCACCGCCCTTCGGCGGCGAGATCCTGAGCCACGACATCGTCGAGGCCGCGCTTCATGCGCCGCGCCGGCTACCAGCATCTGGTTGATACCGGACATCACCGGCAGCTGGGAAGAAGATGCCCTCCAACGTGATCGATTTTGCCGCGCGTGACCGGCGCTGGGCGCAGGGCAATCTGCAGCACCTGGGCGTCATGCCCATGCGTGGACTGCATTGGCTCAGTCGCATTCACATGCTGACCGGGATACTTTCCTATGTGACCTCGCCGATGTGGCTGCTGGTGCTGATCCTCAGCTCGATCGTCACCAGCATTCAGGCGGTCACCGGTCATCAGTACTTCCAGCCCGGCACGTACTCGCTGTTCCCTTCCTGGCCGCAATACCGTGATGGCGAGATCGCGGCGCTGCTGTCGATGACCGTGATCATATTGTTCCTGCCCAAGCTGCTGGGCGCGAGCCTGGCGCTGCGCAACCGGCGCCATGCGGGCTGCCTTTGGCGGTGCGCGCAAGCTGCTGGGCAGCGTGCTGCTCGAGCAGGTCATGAGCATGCTGCTGGCCCCGACCATGATGCTGTTTCACACCAGCTTCGTGCTGCGGGCGCTGCTCGGCCGCAATGTCGGCTGGGATGCGCAGTCGCGCGGGGATCGCGGCATCAGCTGGCGCGAGGGCTTCATGCGCCACCAGTGGCACCTGCTGCTGGGATTGGTCTGGGGTGGCGCCATCCTGGCGCTGGCGCCGAAGTTCATCTGGTGGATGATGCCGGTGATCGTCGGCATGCTGATTGCCGTGCCCTTCACGGTGCTGACCAGCCGCGCCAGCCTGGGCCGCGCGCTGCGGGCACGCGGTTGGCTGCTGACGCCCGAAGAAACCGGCCCGCCGCCGGAACTGGCGGCGCTTGAGGCGGTGCATGCGCCGCAGGAGCCGGCGACGCCGGTGGCGTCGGCGCCCACGAGCGAACTGTCACTGCGAGTGCCGCAGCACGCGCCGCTGGAAATGACTACTCTGATAAGCCAGCCTGCGTGCCGCTGGCCGAGCCCCGCGCTGCCTAGGACCCGTTCGCTATACTGGGCGCATGGGCCGCATATTTCGAAGTCCGCAAACACACGATGTTTGCGCGCTGGAACCGCATGGCGAAGCAGTTCGCGCGCATCGCCAAAGACATCAACATGTCGGTCAAGGCCGGCGGCGCCGATCCTGCCTCCAATCCCGCACTTCGCCGCGATCATGCAGAATGCGCGTGCCATCAACATGCCCAAGGACAAGGTGGAGGCGGCCATCAAGCGCGCCAGCGGCCGCGACGCCGCCAACTACCACGAAGTACTGTACGAAGGCTATGCGCCGCACGGTGTCGCGCTGCTGATCGAAACCGCGACCGACAACCCCACTCGCACGGTGGCGCACGTGCGCAACATCATCACCAAGAACGGCGGCAATCTCGGCACCTCCGGCAGCGTCAGCTTTCAGTTTCACAAAATGGGTGTCTTCCGGCTCGACCCGGCCGGCATCGATCAGGACGAGCTGGAACTTGAAATGATCGATCACGGCCTCGAGGAGATGGGCGACAGCGTCGGTGAGAAGGGCGAGCCGCAATTGGTGTTGCGCTGCGCCTTCGAGAATTTCGGCCGGCTACAGGAGGCGCTCGAGGCCAGGCGCATCGTGCCGGTATCGGCCGAGCACGAGTACCTCTGCCTGGTCCCCGCCGGGCTGCCGGAGCCGCAGGCCACCGAAGTGCTGGAACTCATCGACAAACTCGAGCAGGAAGAGGACGTGCAGCGGGTGTTTCACTCGCTCGCGTAGTCACTCGCTCGCGTAGAGTTATTTTCGCCCCACCGAGTACTGAATCGCGCTCACGATTGCGCCGCACAAGCCGCTGATGATCAGCAGTGCCGACAGCGCGGCGGAGACCTGGTCGCGCTGCGTCCCCACTCCGAGGCGGCTCGCCCAGGCTGCGCCCACCAGCAGCGCCAGTACCGCCAACAGCGCCTGAATCGCAATCTGTTTGCGCGTTGGCGGCGGCTTGTTTGAGCGTTTCGGTACCAGATTGAAACTGAAATCGCTCATGGCACGGCCGGGTAGGAGTTTGGCACGCGGCTACTTTAGCGCAGTCCACGCGCCAACGCCGGTTCAGCGATGGGTGACGTGCGCCTCGCCGCCCTTACGGCCCGCCTCGCGCGCCTTCTCGCGATCGTTGGCAAAGTTGCCCGGATTGTTTTCCCGGCCCTGGCTGTGCCCGCCCTTGCTGGCGATCGCGCGCTGGGTTTGCTCATCCATGGAGGCGAAACCGCGCTTGGAGGTGCCGCTGGGGGTGGAAGGGCCGCTGGGGGCATTGTCCGTGTTGGTGGTGGTAGTAGTGGTGGTGGGGCCAGGGCCGGTGGCGTCGGTATCGGCCACCTTGCTCTTGCTGCTGTGATTCTCGCCCTTGGTGTACTGATTGTGTCCGTGCGGATTGTTGTTCGGCATGGGGACTCCTGCATGAATTAACGATTTAGCTTCCTTAAGAGCTGCAATCGCTGTGCCACGGTGGGGATGAGGTCAATCAACCGCTTGGCGGCGGCCACGCCCGGGGCGTTGACAATATTTGCAGCGCCTCGGCACAAATTGCAGCGCTGATGCGCCACCGGCGCCCGTTACTGCTGGCGCAGCATCGGCAGCTTTTGCGTATCGCCCAGACTCTCGTACAGGGACTGCAGCTGTGTGAACTCGCTCTGCTGCGGCGCCCCGGAAAGCATGTGTTCGCGAATGATCTTCAACTGATAACGCAAGTACGGCAGCAGCGATTGCACCGGCGCGATCTCGCCGGCCTGTTCGGCCAGCAGCGAGTCGCAATAGGCGCGGTAATATTCGTTGTACGAGTTTTCATAGTGGGCCAGCGCATCGCTGAAGGCCGAGTCGCGCATCAGGTCGCCACACAATGAATCCGCGCACAGAAAGCTGCCGGCTGAACTCAGATACGCGATGTGCTCACGCAGCACGCAGCGCGTGTATTCCTGCGTGCCGAACAGCGCTCGCACCAACTGGCGGCGCGCCTGTCCCTGCACGTGCCGGTCGCGCAGGTACTCGAATGGGGCTTTGCGATGCACGGTCAGGAAGGTGATCTTCTTGAGTTCCACGCTTTGCTGCGTGCGCTGCCGCCGCGCGGCAACGCCGCGCATGAGTCGTGCGTGCGCCTGCTCCCAGTTGCGATACAGCGGCACATCCTGCAGCAGGCGCGTCGCCACACGCGACTCGTCGGTGGAGGGCGACTGCGCTGCCAGCTGCAGATACTGCTCCGAATATTCCATCAAGCGCGCGCAGCTGTAGCCATCGGCCAGGCGATGGTGCGAGGAAGATTGTGCGTTCGTTGGCATTCTTTATTGCGCGGTGGTTGATCGACCACCGGCAATATCTATACCACCGATTAAGCGCCAGTCACAACTGTCACTTTATTGCAACGCCAGTCGCAAAACCAACCCGCGGCCGCTGACATAATTGGCCGTCTTATGACAGCGCTGCCTCAGGCGGCGACCGGAATGGCGTGTCCCAGCAATTTCTCGATGGCGCGCAGACGTTCACGTTCGTCGCGGCTCACGAGTGAAATAGCCTCGCCACTGGACCCGGCACGGCCGGTGCGGCCGATGCGGTGGACGTAGTCCTCCGGCACGTGCGGCAACTCGAAATTCACCACGTGGGGAAGTTCGCTGATATCCAGTCCGCGCGCGGCGATGTCGGTAGCCACCAGCACCCGGATGCGGCCCTGCTTGAAGTCCTCCAGCGCTCGCGTGCGTGCGCCCTGTGACTTGTTGCCGTGGATCGCGGCCACCGAAAGCCCATCTTTTTCAAGGCGTTCGGCCAGGCGATTGGCGCCGTGCTTGGTGCGCGTGAACACCAGGCTCTGGCGGATGCCGCCGTCGACGATCAGTCGCGTCAACAGCGGATGCTTGCCGGAGGGATCGACGTGGTAGACGCGATGATCCACCAGCTCGGCGGGCGCATTACGCGCCGCAACATCGATGACGGCCGGGTTCACCAGCCAGGTCCGCGCCAGCGTGCGGATTTCCTCGGGCAGCGTCGCCGAGAACATCAGGTTCTGCCGCTGCTTGGGCAGTGCAGCAATGATGCGTCGAATGGGGCGAATGAAGCCCATGTCGAGCATGCGGTCGGCTTCGTCGAGCACCAAGGTCTCGATCCGCGACAGGTCGATCACACGGCTTTGAAGATGATCCAGCAGACGCCCCGGGGTGGCGATCACCAGATCGACACCGGCGGCCAGCGCCTGAATCTGCGGCTTCGGGCTCACGCCGCCGAACACCAGTGCGCCGCGCACCGGCAGGTTGCGCGCCAGCACGCGAAAGGAATCACTGACCTGCGCCGCCAGTTCCCGGGTCGGCACCAGCACCAGCACCCGCGGCGCGCGCTGTGTTTGCGGTTGCGCCTGCAGCCGCTGCAGCAGCGGCAGCGCGAAGGCCGCGGTTTTACCGGTGCCGGTTTGTGCGGCCGCGAGCAGATCGCGTCCCGCCAGCACCAGGGGAATGGCCTGCGTCTGAATGGGCGTGGGCTCGGTGTAGCCGAGTTCCTCGACCGCACGCAGCAGCGCCGGGCATAACGAAAAATCCTTGAACAAATGAATACTCCGCAACGGCCCTGCTGCCCAATGCAGCCCTCGGTGTGGCGCGTCGAAAATGAATGATGATCGGCGGTGCCAACGGCACCGACAGCGATGGGCTTGCAGGAGGGGCGAAAGGGTCCCGGGATTGAAGGCAGATGATTGCCTTGCGGGACGCTGAAGACCTCGGCGCGCGGACCGAACCACGCATTCGACAAACTCCAGAGGCAGATTCTACCCGATTGCGCACCTCATTGCGCGCTAAAGCGCACATTGCGGCGTTCTGGCCCCATCAGCGCCAGCACCAGCAGGCTCACTGCCACGATGGCCACGACCGAGGTCAGCGCGAAGGCGTAGTCCGGGTGTGACGCACTGCCGTGGTACTGCGCAATACCGGCCTGCAACGGCGCATTCAGCGCCGCAATCAGATTACCGAGCTGGTAGACGAAACCAGGAAAGGTGGCGCGCAGCCCCTGCGGCGACAGCTCATTGAGATGCACCGGCACCACGCCCCACGCCCCCTGCACCATGAACTGCAGCACGAAGGCCGCGATCGCAATATTCACCGGCGCCAGCGAAAAGCCCCAGAACGGCAAAGCCGGCAACGCCAGTGCCGCGGCCAGGGCGATCGCCCGGCGCCGGCCGATGCGGCCGGACAGCGTGCCGAAGAATAATCCGCCGCAGATCGCGCCCAGGTTGTAGACGATGGCGATGCGCGTGACCGTAGCGCTGGAAAAGCCGCGTTGCTTCTGCAACAAGGTCGGAAACAGATCCTGCGTACCGTGGCTGAAGAAATTGAATGCCGTCATGAGCGCGATGGCATACAGCGCCAGCAGCCAATGTCCCTTGAGGCTGGTCCAGATACTCTGGGTACGGTGGCTGGCGGCATCGGCGCGCCAGGCCTGCGACTCAGGCACCTTGCCGCGGATGTACAGCACCAGCAGCGCCGGGGCCACGCCCACCATGAACATGCCGCGCCAGCCGATGTGATCGAACAGGGTTCCATAGACGATGGCGGCCAGCAGGTAACCGGTGGGATAGCCGGCCTGCAAAATTCCCGACACCAGGCCGCGCGATCGCACCGGCACGGACTCGAACGCCAGCGATGCGCCCACGCCCCACTCCCCGCCCATCGCGATGCCGTACAGGGCTCTGAGCACCAGGAATGCCGTCAGCGTCGGTGCAAAGGCCGAGGCGAATTCCATGATCGAGTACGACAGCACGCTGGCCATCAGGGCCGGCCGGCGACCGTAGCGATCGGCCAGTCTGCCGAACAGGAAGGCGCCGATCGGCCGCATCGCCAGCGTCAGGAAGATGGCCCAGGTGACGCTCTTGATCTGGGTGCCGAAATCGCTGGCGATACGCCCCAGCACGAACACCACCAGGAAGAAATCAAAGGCATCGAGCATCCAGCCCAAGAAGCTCGCGGTGACGACGTGGCGTTGCGTCGCACCCCAGCTTTCCGTTGACGACATGCGCTCGCCCCCCGTGTGGCCGGGATCATAACCCTGCCGTCGCCAGTGCGTACAATGCGCCGCGGCCGCCGCGAGCCGTTCAACATGGGTGCGCCGATTGCTACTGCGCCTGGATAAAGTCCACCTTTCCTACGGATCCCGAGCGCTGCTGGATCAGGCCTGCCTGCAGGTCGACGAGGGCGAGCGCGTGGCGCTGGTGGGACGCAATGGCGAAGGCAAATCCTCGTTGCTGCGACTGCTGCGGGGCGAGGCCGAACCGGACCAGGGCGTCATCTGGCGCCGGCCCGGGGCGCGCATTG
The DNA here is from genome assembly GCA_963735775.1 of uncultured Gammaproteobacteria bacterium. GTDB lineage: Bacteria > Pseudomonadota > Gammaproteobacteria > Steroidobacterales > Steroidobacteraceae > FEN-1191. The sequence continues at coordinate 695,487 of CAVTMG010000003.1, forward strand.
CGCACCTGGCACAGGACATCACTGCCGCCTCCGCGCGTTCGGTGGCGCAACTGGTCAGCGAGGGCGCCGAGCTGCATCACTCCCATAACGCCGACGAGGACTGGCAACTCAAACACCGCGTCGCCACGGTGATCTCGCGCCTGCAGCTCGATCCCGACGCGCGCCTGGACCAGCTCTCCGGCGGCACACGCCGGCGGGTGCTGCTGGCGCAGGCGCTGGTGGGCGAACCCGACATCCTGCTGCTCGATGAACCCACCAATCACCTGGACATCGAGACCATCGAATGGCTGGAGCAGTTTCTGCTCGATTTCAAAGGCGCGTTACTGTTCGTCAGCCACGATCGCACCTTCATCAATCGCCTGGCTTCGCGCCTGGTGGAACTCGATCGCGGCACGCTCACTTGCAGCGACGGTAACTACGACGCCTACACGCGCTTCAAGGCCACCCAGCTCGAGATCGAGGCGCAGCATCAGGCGCTGTTCGACAAGAAGCTGGCGCAGGAAGAGGCCTGGATCCGCCAGGGGGTCGAAGCACGCCGCACCCGCAACGAGGGCCGCGTGCGTGCGCTGTACGCACTGCGCGCGCAACGCCGCGCGCGCCGCGAACGCAGCGGCCGCGTCGAGTTTGAAGCCCCCTCGAGCGCGGAATCCGGCAGCCTGGTGTTTGAAACCGAGCGGCTCGAGGTCGCGTTCGAAGGACGCACGGTGATTCGGGATCTGTCGCTGCGCATCATGCGCGGCGATCGCATTGGACTGGTCGGCGCCAATGGCGCCGGCAAGAGCACGCTCATCAAGGCGCTGCTTGGTGAGCTGCCACCCAGTGGCGGACAGGTCCGCCGCGGCAGCCGGCTCGATATCGCCTACTACGATCAGGAACGCCAGCAGCTCGACCTCGACGCCTCGGTCATGCAAAACGTCAGCGGCCGCAACGAGCAGGTGATGGTCAACGGTCAAAGTCGCCACGTGGCCGGCTATCTGCGCGATTTCCTGTTTCGTCCCGAGCAGCTCAACACCCCGGCCCGAGCGCTGTCGGGCGGGGAACGCAACCGCCTGCTGCTGGCCCGGCTGTTTGCGCGGCCAGCGAATCTGCTGGTCATGGATGAGCCGACCAACGACCTGGACATCGACACCCTCGAGCTGCTCGAGGAGTACGTGGCGGACTTTCCAGGCACGCTGCTGCTGGTAAGCCACGATCGTGCGTTCCTCGATAACGTGGTCACGAGCCTGCTGGTATTCGCAGGCGACGGGACAGTGCGCGAGTTCGTCGGCGGATACAGCGACTGGCTGCGCTATACGCGCGAACAGACCGCGCGAACCGCGCCGGCGCGCGGCGCCGGAGCGCACCGCACCGGCCGCGTCCACGGCAACGGCAACCGCCGCGGCCGCAGCAACGGCCACTGGCCGCGGCCGCAGGCTGTCCTACCTTGCACAGCGTGAGTTGTCGGCGCTGCCCGAGCAATTGCAGGCGCTCGAGGCGGAAAAGCTGCGCGTGGAATCGCAGCTCGCCGACGGCTCGCTGTACCGCGGAGCAGCGGACGCCCTGCACGCGCAGCTGCAGCGACTGGCCATAATCAGCAAGGAGCTCGAGAGCGGCTATGCGCGCTGGGCAGAACTGGAGTCGATGGCGAACTAGCGCCCCAGGGCGGGCGTTTTGTGCTAAAGTATTCTTATGAATAGGCGGGCTAATACGCTTCGCCGCCCCGCGTTTCCCGACTGCATCGGCCTGGCGAGGGGAAGCATCCCACCACCGTACTTGGAGGCGAGCTTGACCAAGCCGTCGGCGATCGAGCGTAACCCATGAAGCTCGCTGCCCGCAAAAATGCCACCGTCGATGAGCAACGGCGCTATCAACGGCAATACGACCGTGATCGGGCCCCGCCGCTGCGCACCGCTTTTCCGGAAGTCTCGCAGCTGAGCATTGAGCTGGCGTTCGCGGACCGCACCGGTACCGTCGCCAAGGAACCCGCGCCCTCCTCGCAGTCGCACGCGTTCTATCCGCCGGCGCGAGCCTTCTTTCGCTTCACCTGCCCATGCGCGGACTGCAATGGCGAGTTCGACTTGAGCGCCAGCGTCGCGCAGGTGGCCGCCTCGAGCAGCCGAGCCAACCGCTCCGGCACGGCAAAATTGCAATGCACTGGCGTGCGCGCGCGCGATCGCGTAACCGGCGCCAGCTGTCCGATCGAGCTCACTTGCCGCATTGTGGCCAAGGCTGCTTCATGAACTCATGGCGCGATTCGCTCCCGTTTGCCGGCGAGCCGAGTTCGGAATTTCGTGAACGCCTGGCGCGACAGCAGGCTGCTGCGCACGAGCGGCGACAGCAGGCACTGACCGAGCAGGCCTCGACCTTGAATACGCCGCAGGCGCGCATCCGCATCTGGGAACAGCTGCATGCGATCGCCCTGCCGCGCGACGCCGCCCACCGTCTGCTCGGCGTCATCGCTGCGCACACCGGACTGACCGTGGCGCAGGTGCGAGAGGAACAACAGCAACGCGCCGCCGGCCCCCCGGCTGCTCCCCCGGTGGTAGTCGCCATTCAGGACGTACCCGGCTGACAGCTCGCGGTTGGGTCGATGAGCACACGCGTTTATCTGCTGAATGGACCTAATCTTGACCTGCTCGGAGAGCGTGAGCCGCACCTCTACGGCCACACCACGCTTGCGGAAGTAGAGAGCCTGTGCCGCACGGCGGCCGAGGGCCACGGCCTGGATCTGGTGTGTCACCAGACCAATGCCGAGCACGAAATGATCGCCTGGCTGCACGAAGCGCGACATGCGGCCGGGATCGTCATCAACCCGGCCGCATTCTGTTATCACTCGGTGCCGATTCTGGACGCCATGCGCCTGTGCCAATGCCCGATCGTCGAAGTGCACATCAGCAATATCTACAGCCGGGATGAATCCTGGCGCAGCAAATCGCTGCTGGCGGCCGCCTGCAGCGGTGTGATCACCGGTCTGGGCATCGATGGCTACCGGCTGGCGATCGACTACCTGGCACGGCGGATCGCCAGCGAGCGCAAACCCTAGGCGGCAACGCGACGCACCAGACCGCCATCGAAGGCCGCTGCCAGCACATCTTCCACCCGCTCTGCCCAGACAAAGTTCAGCATCTCCCGCACGCTGGCCGGGATTTCCTCGAAGTCGCGCCGATTGCGCGACGGCAGGATCACGGTCTTGATGCCCGATCGGGCCGCCGCGACCGTCTTCTCCTTGATGCCGCCCACGGGTAGCACCAGTCCGCGCAAGCTGATCTCGCCGGTCATCGCCACATCATTCAGCACCGTTCGCTGCGTCAGCATCGATACCAGCGAGGCAAAGATCGCCACGCCCGCACTGGGACCGTCCTTGGGCACAGCGCCCGCGGGCACGTGGATATGCACGTCGGATTTCTCGAATACCAGCGGATCGATTCCCAGGCGCTCGGCGTGCCCCTTGACCAGCGTCATGGCTGCCTGCGCGCTCTCCTTCATGACATCGCCAAGTTGACCGGTCAGGATCAGTCGACCCGATCCGGCCACGCGGCTGCTTTCCACGAACAAAATGTCGCCGCCCACCGGCGTCCAGGCCAACCCGGTCGCGACGCCGGGGACACTGGTGCGCATGGCGATCTCGTTCTCGAAGCGCGGCGCCCCGAGGATGCGCCGGCAGATCCTGCGCCGTGAGCGCAATCGGCCCCGGCTGTCCCGAGGCAATCGTTACCGCGCAGTAGCGCAGCACCGCACCGATCTGACGCTCGAGGCTGCGCACCCCCGCCTCGCGCGTGTAGTCGGTGATCACCCGGCGCAGGCAGTCTTCCGACAAATGCACCTGCTCCGCGGTCAGGCCGTTGGCGGCCAATTGACGTCGCAGCAGATAGCGCCGCGCGATCTCGAGCTTCTCCTCTTCGGTGTAGCCGGTGAGTTGAATGATCTCCATGCGATCGCGCAGCGGCGCCGGCATGCTGTCGAGCATGTTGGCCGTGCCGATGAAGAGCACCTTGCTGAGGTCGAACGGCACACCCAGATAGTTATCGCGAAAAGTGTGGTTCTGCTCGGGATCGAGCACTTCCAGCAGCGCTGAGAACGGATCGCCCTGGCTGCTGGCCGAGAGCTTGTCCACCTCGTCGAGCATCATGACCGGGTTGCGCGTGCCGACCTTGCGCAGCGCCTGGATGATATTGCCGGGCAGCGCACCAACGTAGGTGCGGCGGTGCCCGCGTATCTCGGCCTCATCGTGTACGCCGCCGAGACTTACGCGCACGAATTTCAGCCCCAGCGCGCGTGCAATCGATTGCCCGAGCGAGGTCTTGCCCACGCCGGGCGGCCCGACGAAACACAGGATCGGGCTGTGGCCTTCGGGGTTGAGCTTTCGTACCGCCAGGAATTCGACGATGCGGCGTTTGATGGTCTCCAGTCCGAAGTGATCCTCATCGAGAATGCGCCGCGCCTTGTCGATATCGATCTCTTCCTTGTCGAGCTTGGACCAGGGCAGTGCCAGCAGCCACTCCAGGTACGAGCGGGTCATGGAATATTCGGCGCTCGACTCGCCCATGCGCTCCAGCCGGCCGATTTGCGCGCGCACGTGCTCTTCGATCTCTTCCGGCATCGCCGCCTTGACCAGCGATTCCTTCAATTCCGCGATCTCCGAGGACTCATCCTCGTCCTCACCGAGCTCCTTGCGGATCTGCCGTAAGCGCTCGCGCAGCACCGCATGCTTCTGTCGCTCATCGAACGCGCCCTTGGTGCGCTCGTCGATCTGGCGCGAGATGCGCATGACTTCCACGCGTTGCCGCAGAAACTCGAGCACCAGGTCCAGGCGCTCGCGTAATTCGAAGCTCGCCAGTACCTGCTGCTTCTCCAGCGGTTTGATATCCAGGAAACTGGCGATCAGGTCGGCCAGCGCCGAAAACGACTCGATGTTCTGAATCGCGGTAACCAGCTCCTCGGGTGCCTGCGGCAACAACTGCAGCGCCTCGATCGCGAGTTCGCGCAAACGCATGGCCCGCGCTTCGATCTCGGCGTTGACCAGCGTCGGCTCCGGATGCAGCTCCACGCGCGCCACCAGATATGGATCCTGGCTGATGAAATTGCGCACGCTGAAGCGTTGCTCCCCCTGGCAGATCAGATGGTGCGTGCCCTCCGCGGCCGTTACGTAGCGCACGATGCTGGCCATGGTTCCCACGCGCTCCAGGCCATCGGCCAGCGGGTCTTCCTGGGTGGCATCGCGCTGCAGTAGCAGCCCCACCTTGCGCCGCGATTTGACCGCTTCCTGGGCGCCGGCAATGGTGCGTTCGCTATGAATCGTGATCGGCAGCACCGTCTGCGGAAATAGCACGGTGTTGCGCAGCGACAGGATGATGAGTGCGTCCTCAGGCGCTTCCGGTGCCTCCGGGGCCACTGTGGGGACATCGACGGTGGAGCTCAAGGCCATTCTCCCGCCAGACGGATGCGCAGACAGCCGTCGAGCAACTCCTGGCCGAGCAGCTCGTAGCGGCCCGGCGGCAATCCGATGTGGCGCTCAATGCGTCCGTAGGGAATCTCCAGTCTCACGATGCGCGCCTGACGCGCCAGCCGCGGCAGGTGACTTTCGGCCCGCACCCACAGCCCCTGCGCAGACAGTTCAATCTCAATTTCCCCGACGCGCACGCCCGGTAGCGCTACCAGCACGTGCAGCTCCTGGTCGAGCACGAACATATCCACCGGCGGCTCCCACGCGGGCTGCTGCGAGGATGCCCCCAGCAGCTCAAAGAAGCGGCGGTGGCGACGCTCCGCCTGATCGATCAGCGCACAGGCGTGCGACCACATCGTCAAACCACTCGGTGAGTAAGCCATGGCAACTCCAACGCCCCTGAACTGGATTCATCCTGCCCTGCCGTCCGGGCGAATGGAAGCGGCTGCGCTACTGACGTCGTCGCGCGACAGCTTGCGACCCAGGCGCCGATCGATATGCTCCAAAATGTGCACTCAAGCGTTGCCCCCGGGGATGAGTGGAGCGAAGATAAACGCATCAGTTGTGCGCTATTTGTGACCATTTTGTGACCTAGAGGAGTGTGTATATGGGAGTCCAGACATCCCCAACGCCACGTGGGACGCGCGCTGCAAGCCGCTCGACGCAGCAAAAGAGCCGCCCCGTTCCACCAGCGTTGATTGATCAGGACCTGCGACGAGAACTCATCGCCCAAGCGGCTTACTACCGCGCCGAGCGGCGCGGCTTCCAACCCGGGAACGAAGCCGACGACTGGCTGGCAGCCGAAGGTGAGATCGATGCCGCACTGATGCTCGGTGTGTTGCCCCTGAAAACCTGAGCGCCGAAGGCTGCGCCCCGGGCGGGCGTAGCCGGGGCTAGCGCACGCGTTGCGGCTGTCGCGCCCGCAACTCCCTAAGCTGCGCCTCCAGTTCCTCCACGCGCGCCACCAGACTCAACGCCACCACCAACGCCTGAACATCGAGTTCAAAATCCGCTCGCAACCGGTTGGCGGTGCGCGCGGCACGCAGCGCCGATGCGCCAAAGCGCAATTCCGTGGCTGCAGGCTCGATCGGGGCAATGGCGCCGCAGTCCAGTAGTTCCTCGAGCAGCGCGCCCGGCAGCCCCGAGATCTGCGCCAGCTCCGGCAGCGACAGAACGTGCTGTTCGAACCACAGCGCCTCGGTGAGCTCAACGCGCATGTTCTGCCTCCACCGCGAAGTGCGGGCGCGGATCAAAGCGCGAGAGCTCGGCCAGTTTTCGATACGACTCGCGCTCCGGTTCGGTGATCACACTGGGCACGACGATCTGCACTACCGCGTAGAGATCGCCATGTCCCTCCTTCGGTTTGGGTAATCCGCGCTGCGGCAGACGCAATTGCCGGCCGGCCTGCGTGCCCGCCGGCACCTTCAGCCGAACTGGCCCTGCCGGTGTGGGCACCTCGATGGCGGTGCCGAGCACCGCCTCCCACGGCGCCAACGGCAGATCGAGGTACAGGTCATGGCCGGTAGCGCGGTACAGCGGATGCGGGCGCAGGCTGATGTTCAGGTACAAATCACCGTCGCGGCCGCCGTTCATGCCCTTGCCGCCCTTGCCCGGCAGGCGCAATCGCTGCCCATCGGTGGCGCCCTTGGGAATGCGGGCCTTGAAGGCGCGTGGTACCCGGTGCAACTGACCGCGTTCATCGTATTCCGGCATGCTCAGATCAAGATCGATCTGGGTACCGTGGAAGGCGTCCTCGATGCTGATGGCGGCGGCGATCTCGTAGTCCTGACCGGGCATGGACCGGCGAGCGCCGCGATTGGCCGCGCCGCCGCGCAGGTGCGCAAACAGGTCGGACAGATCCAGCTCATCGCTCGAGAATGGCGAGTCGCTATATTGCTGCTGCCAATCCGGCGCTGGCCTGAACTCCTCGCCGGCGGGGTGGCTACCCAGCTGGTCGTAGGCCGCGCGCTTCTCGGGATCCTTCAGCGTCTGATAGGCCTCGGAGACTTCCTTGAACTTCTCCTCGGCCCCGGGCTCCTTCGACACGTCGGGATGATATTTACGCGCCAGGCGTCGATAGGCCTTCTTTATAGCCTCCTCGGTAGCGCCGCGTTCCAGGCCGAGGCTGGCGTAGTAATCCTTGAATTTCATGGTTGCGGCGAGGATAACGCAGGCGCCGGGCGTACGCACCAGCACCCATGACGGCGCACACCCCAGTACGGATAGGGGTAGACTCCAGCGCCCATCACGCGGAACCAGGAGGCAGTCATGATCAGATTGCGCGGACACTTCAGCGCGGTGATGGCCGCAGTCATCCTGACGGCTTGCGGCGGTTCCGACAGCCCAACCGCGATGGTGGCAACCGCGACCACGCACGGCACGCTGGTCGAAAATCCGCCGCTGCGCATCGCCTCGTTGACGGCTGCCAGCCTTGGGGCGCAATTGTCGGCCAATCCCACCGGGGCGCAGTTACTGCAGCTCACCGGTACCCCGAGTTGCGGCGTGGATTTCTACTACCTCAAATTCTGGACCGTCGGTGCGGCCGGCGAGACCACCGAGTCCTCGGGCGCGTTGATGGTACCGACCGGCGCGGCACCCGCCTGTTCCGGCCCACGCCCGATCGTGCTGTACGCCCATGGCACGCAGACCGACAAGACCGCCAACATCGCCGACGTCACCAATCCGGCGAACCTGGAAGGCACGCTGGTCGCGGCGATGTTTGCCGCGCAGGGCTACATCGTCGTCGCACCCAATTACGCCGGCTACGATATTTCGACTCTGGGCTACCACCCATTCCTTGATGCCGCCCAACAGTCGGGCGAGATGATCGATACCCTGACGGCGGCCCGCACAGCCTTGCCGAATACCTTTTCGGCGGCGACCAGCGACAACGGGCAGCTATTCCTGATGGGCTATTCCGAGGGCGGCCACGTGGCGATGGCCACGCAGCGCGCACTGGAAGCCGCCGGCAAAACGGTAACCGCTGCGGCACATATGTCGGGACCGTATGCACTGGAAGCCTTCGGCGATGCGGTTTTCTACGGCGAGGTCAACGTCGGCTCGACCGTATTCGCACCATTAGCGACCACCAGTTATCAGAAGGCCTACGGCAACATCTACAGCGCCACGACCGACGTTTACAACCCCACGTACGCGACCGGTATCGAAACCGTGCTGCCCAATGCCACGCCGGTCGACACCCTGTTCGCCAACGGCGCACTGCCGGAGACCGCGCTATTCGACAGCACTACGCCAGTGGTCACCGTCCCCGGCGACGCAACCTTGTCGACCGAGCTCACGGCGGCACTGGCGGTGCCGAGTAATCCGAGCAATCCGGATACGCCGCTGTTCGACGCCGGCTTCGGTGCCTCGTATCTGGTCAATAACAGCTATCGCGTCAGCTACGCGCTCGATGCGGCGGCCAATCCGGACGGCGCGCTGCCCACGCCGGTGTCCGGCGTGCCGCTCGCCGCGGTCGCACCGACCCAGACTCTGCGACTGGCGTTCTACAAGAACGACCTGCGCAACGGCGATTGGGCGCCCAATGCGCCGACACTGCTGTGCGGTGGGGATCAGGACCCAACGGTGTTTTTCAGCGTCAACGCGCAAACCATGGCGGCTTTCTGGAGTGGACTGCCGACCGGTCTGCTGACGGTGCTGGATGTGAATGGCACACCAGCGGGCGCGTTCGCCGCCATTCAAGCCGGGTTCCAGCAAAGTGAGGCGCAGCAGCTGGCCTTTGACCTGTCACCGACCGGCGGCGGCATGACTCCGACGCAGGCGCAACAGAGCATCGTGGCGGGCTACCACGCGGCAGTGGAGCCATTCTGCCAATTGGGTGCGCGCTCCTTCTTCAGCCAATTCTGAGGGAATCGGCCATGAAAGCATTGCAAACATGTGCGCTCATCGTGGCGCTGACGCTCGCGAGCGCCCCGCTCTGCCAGGCGGCGCAGAATTCCGGCGATATCACTCCGGACAATGAGATCCGCCTGGGGCTGTATTCGATTTTCTACGATGCCAGCGCGCGCGATATCTCGGGGCCTTTCGTCCCGGCCGGTTTGAATCTGCACGTCAAGGATGTGCAGACCCTTTACCTGGCCTACGAGCGCACTTTGTCCACGCATTTCGGATTGGAGATCGCTGCCGGCTGGCCGCCGACCACCAAGACCTATGGCCGCGGACCGGCGACCGTGGGCTCCGTGCCCTACAACGGTCAGCAAATCTCGAGCGCTCGATGGCTGGCTCCCTCCGCGCTGCTGACTTATAAATTCCTTGACGATCGCTACGCGCTGCGTCCCTACGTCGGCCTTGGGGTCACGTACGTTAACTTCTACGACCGCGAGTCGACCGCCGCCGGTGACGCCGTGAGCGGCGGCCCGACCAAAATATCCCTCACCTCCTCGCTGGGACCCACGGCCACGGCGGGCCTCGCCTACCGCGTGTCCCCGAAATGGGGCCTGTACGCGTCCTATTCCTTCGCCCGAGTCAGGACGAATCTGAGCGCCGACACCGCGGGGGAAATCCGCACCACGCATATCAGCTTTGCGCCCGGAGCGCTGATCGTGTCCGGCGGCTACTCGTTCTGATTGCGCTGATAAGCGAATGCGGCCCCCTCCTACGTCCGCGCCGCGGGCAACGGGCTATAACTACCCGACATATCAAGTACGAAGCGGTTTCGGCACCGCAGCCCGGAGGGTTAATGGCAAAGCCCATGCTAGTCAGCAAGCGTCGGCGTTCACAGGAGACGGCAATCGCGCAGCCTATCCAGCAGCAGCCAGCGAAGATCAGGCCCGCGCCGCCGGCCGCCGTACCCATACCGGTGCTCAGCGACGGTGAGCGCTATCGGCAGATCAGCCTGTGCGCTTACTTCAGGGCCGAGCGCCGCGGCTTTGCACCGGGCCACATGTGGGATGACTGGCTAGCCGCCGAACAGGAAGTCGCGGCCCGAAATGCACGGGTAGTCTCAAAACCCTAAGCGCCGACCCCTTGCTGGACGACCCAGAGGTTGGCCCTTAGAATGCGCGGCTCCGCGCAGCGCGCCCGTAGCTCAGTTGGATAGAGTACCTGGCTACGAACCAGGGGGTCGGGGGTTCGAATCTCTCCGGGCGCGCCACAAATTCAGCTCCTTCATTTCGCCCGTGACCCAAGTTGTGAAGTGCGCACCGCCACTCGTCATGAATGACGTTGTAGCAAACAGCCGCCGTCAGACTAGCCTGCGTATCGCTCAAAATGCAGCGAAACTCAACATCCATTGACAACCGATAGTTGCCAGAGGATCGACCTAGTCGGATCGATCCGATTCAGGAACTAAATGGGTCCCTGTCTGTGACGCCCCCCCGAGATTTTCATACGGCTTCCTTTGGCGCACTTCTAGGCGACGGCTGCTGCGAAACGCAGCAAAGAGGTCTCCCGGAAGCG
>CAVTMG010000004.1:0-463576 GCA_963735775.1 uncultured Gammaproteobacteria bacterium
GAACGGCGTAAGTTCATCGTTGCGGATACACCCGGTCACGAGCAATACACGCGCAACATGGTCACCGGCGCCTCGACCGCCGATCTGGCGGTGATCCTGATCGATGCCCGCAAGGGCGTCCTGACGCAGACCCGCCGCCACAGCTATCTCGTGTCATTGCTCGGCATTCGGCGCATCGTGCTGGCCATCAACAAGATGGACCTGGTCGGCTACTCCGAAGCCGTGTTCCGCGATATCGCGCAGGATTATCGCGAATTCGCCGCCCAGATCGGCCTCGAAGATATCGTCGCCATACCAGTCTCGGCGCTGCGCGGTGACAACATCATAGAGACCACGGCAAGCATGCCCTGGTATCAGGGCCCGACGCTGCTGCAGCACCTGGAGGCGGTCCCGGTCGAGGAGCGCTTGAGCACGCAGCCGTTTCGCATGCCGGTGCAATGGGTCAACCGGCCCGATCCGCAATTCCGCGGCTTTGCCGGACTGATTGTCGGCGGCAGTGTCAATGTGGGAGACCTCATACGCGTGCTGCCCGCGGGATTATCCAGCCGCGTTGCACGCATCGTGACCGCCGACCGGCGATCGGTCGCAGGCGCACGGCCGGGCAGTCGGTAACACTCTCCTTTGAGGACGAAATCGATATCAGCCGCGGCGATCTGCTGGCATCGCCGCGGCGCACCGGCGGCGTCGGCGAGCAGTTCGAGGCGACCGTGGTCTGGATGGGCGGGGAACCGATGCTGCCCGGGCGGCAGTACCTGCTCAAGTCAGGCACCCGCACGGTGCGCGGCCACCGTCGCGCCGCTGCAAGCACAAGATCAACGTCAACACGCTCGAGAAGCTCGCCGCCCGGCAGCTCGAGCTCAACGAGATCGGCCGCGTGCAATCTGAGCCTGGATCAGCCGCTGGCGTTCGACCCCTACACCGACAATCGCGATACCGGCGGATTCATCCTGATCGATCGCCTGAACAACAATACCGTCGGGCGCCGGCATGCTGCACTGCGGCGCTGCGGCCGACGGAAAATCTGCACTGGCAGGCTCTGGACGTCGACAAGAGCAGCCGCGCGGCGCAAAAAAATCAGACGGCCTGTGTGCTGTGGTTGACCGGGCTGTCCGGTGCCGGCAAATCGACCATTGCCAACCTGGTGGAAAAACAGCTGCTCGGCATCGGGGCGGCACACCTACCTGCTCGACGGCGATAACGTTCGTCACGGCCTCAATCGCGACTTGGGATTTACCGAAGTCGATCGCATCGAGAATATTCGGCGCGTGGCGGAGGTTGCCCGGCTGATGGTCGACGCCGGACTAATCGTGCTGGTGTCATTCATCTCGCCCTTCCGCGCCGAACGTGCGCTCGCGCGCTCCCTGGTGGGTGAGGGGGAATTCATCGAAATCTTCGTCGATACGGCGCTGGCGGATGCCGAGAAGCGCGACCCCAAGGGTCTGTACCGCAAGGCGCGCGCCGGTCAATTGCGCCATTTCACCGGCATTGATTCACCCTACGAGCCTCCGGAGAATCCCGAGATCCATATCGACACGGCGCGCACCAGCGCTGATGCAGCCGCGGCACGCATCATGGCGCATCTGCGCACTGCCGGGATCATCGATCGCGACTGGGTATTCATTCCCTGAGTTGGCTCCATGAACGCACCGGTGCTTATCCTGATTCCCGGTCTGATGTGCGATCAGAGAGTCTGGGCGGCGCAGTGCGATGCGCTGACTCAATGGGGCGTCGAGTTTCGCGTGGTCGAGCATGGCACGCTCGATTCAATCGCGGACATGGCGGCGCGTGTGCTTGAACTGGAACCCGGGCCACTGGCCGTGGTGGGTCACTCGATGGGCGGACGCGTGGCGCTGGAGATAGCGCGGCTGGCCGGTGCGAGGCTGCGCGGCATGGCGCTGTTGGATACCGGATTCCGGCCGCTGGCGCCGGGGGAGGCCGGTCAGCGCGAGGTCGACGGCCGCATGCGCCTGCTGGAGCAGGCCAACACCCAGGGCGTGCGGGCGATGGCCGTGAGCTGGCTGCAGGGCATGGTGCACCCGGATCGGCTGCGCGATCTTGAGCTGATTGATGCCATCCTCGACATGTTCGAGCGGCGCAGCCTGGCGCAATTCGCGGCGCAGCTCAAGGCGCTCATCGAACGGCCGGACGCCACCAGCCTGTTGCCGACCATAAGTTGCCCGACGCTGCTGCTGTGTGGCGAGCAGGATCAGTGGTCCAATCCGGCGCAACATCTCGAGATGGCGCAGCGCATCCCGGGCAGCCACTACACCTGCGTGCCCCATTGCGGTCACATGACGCCGCTCGAGCAGCCCATGGCGCTCAACGCGGCCCTGCGCTCCTGGCTGGCCCGGGTGGATGCCTTCAGCCTTTCAGTACACTGATGACGCGCACTTCCATGTTGCCTTTGAGTCCCAGTTCGGCGTAGTTGCGTCCGATGCCGGACTCCTTGGCGCCGCCGAAGGGTACGTTGGCGGCGGTGGCGCGGTGTTGGTTGACCCAGGCCGTGCCGACTTCCAGCCGCATGGCTAGGCGTGTCGGCACGCTCGATATCGCTGCTCCAGACCGAGCCTGCCAGGCCATAGCGCGTGTCATTGGCACGCCGCAGGGCGTCTTCGACATCGCTGAATCGCAGCACCGGCAGCAGCGGACCGAACTGCTCTTCCCTGACCAGGCGGGCGTCGTCGGGCAGATCGGTGACGACCGTCGGTGCCATGAAATAACCCGGGGTCTGCGGTACGTCAGCCGCCGGCCAGGATGCGGCGCGCCGCGGCGCCGGCTGTCCTCGAGAATGTCCGAGCACGCGCTCATATTGCATGCGATTCTGGATCGGCCCGAACTGGGTTTCGGCTTGCAGTCCATCGCCGACCCGCGCTTTGCGCGCCTCATCGGCCAGCGCCGCGCACAGTGCCGGGTAGATGCGCTCATGAGCATAGATGCGTTTGATCGGCCATGCACACCTGGCCGCTGTTGACGAAGGCGGCGAAGAACAACTTCGCCGCGACCGCCTGCGGGTCGACATCATCCAGCACGATGGCCGCATCATTGCCGCCAAGTTCGAGCGTGATGCGCTTGAGCGTGCCGGCGGCGCTTGCCATCACTTGCTTGCCGCTGGCGACCGAGCCGGTGAAGGAGATCTTGTCGATGCCAGGGTGCTCGCTCATCCATTGGCCGCAATCATCGCCGCCGGCCAGGATGTTGACCACGCCGGCGGGAAACATGTCGCGCAGCAGCTCGCCGAGCTTGAGCGTGCACAGCGGCGTGTAGGGCGAGGGCTTGAGCACCACGGTATTGCCGGTATACAGCGCCATGGCCAGGGGCCCAGCGGCCAGATTGATCGGCGCATTCCACGGCGTGATGATGCCTACTACACCGAGCGGGACGTAATGCAGTTCGATGCGGCGCTGGGCATCATCGACCATGCAGTTCATCGCGATCGAGATTGCGGCCATGCCCTCGGACTGGATGCGGCGCGCTTGATCTCATCGCGCGACTGCGCCAACGGTTTGCCCTGTTCCCGCGTGAGCAGCTCGGCCAGAGCTCGCATTGCTCGCGTCAGCATCTGCAGCGCTCATGCGGCCGATGTGAGCCGCGCCGCTGTTCGAACGAGGTGTCGCGCCAGCTCTGGAATGCGCGGCGCGCGGCCGCAACCGCGCGGTCCAGCTCCGCAGGCGTCAGCCGTCGGCGCGCGCGCGAACGCCGCGCCGGTGGCCGGATTGATCACGTCGAGGACCGGTCGTCCCCGGCGACGAGCTCGCCATCGATGAGATGCGCGAAATCATGCGATGGCGTTCGCGGCGCGGAGTAGTGTCTGCAGCGCGGCGTTGCGGCGTTCATGCGAACGATCTCGCGGCGATTGTTTACCGACTGGGCTGCGCCGCTAACGATAGCAAATTGCCCGAGACGACGCCCTAGCGACTCAAACCTTCATGGCAATCGCACCCACCTGCAAAGCTCCCGGATCCGAACACGCGCGTGCCCAAGTATCGCCCGCCGCCTGGGGCCTGCGATGCGCACTGCCATATTTTCGGCCCGGCCGACACGCTATCCGTACGCGCCCGAGCGCACCTACACGCCGCCGGATGCGCCGCTGGCGCGTTTCAAGGCAGCTGCAGGCGATCCTGGGGCTGACACGTGCGGTACTGGTCAATGCCAGCTGCCACGGGCGCGACAACACGGTCATCGTCGATGCCATCGCGCAGAGCGAGGCCAATACCGCGGCGTCGCCAACGCCGATGACAGCTTCAGCGAGCGCGACTTCGAGAAGCTGCACCGCCAGGGGTGTTCGCGGCGTGCGCTTCAATTTCGTCAAGCATCTGGGCGGCATGCCCGACATGGGTGAGTTCCAGTCGCATCTCGCGCGCATCGCGCCGTTGGGCTGGCACGTCGACCTGCATTTCGATGCCGGCGATCTGCTCGAGTTCGACCGACCTGCTGCAGGGCGTTGCCGGTGCCGTTCATCATCGACCACATGGGGCGGGTGCCGACGCAAGGCGGCCTGGAACAGGCGCCGTTCCGGCAGCTGCTGGAGCTGGCGCGCAGTCAATCGAGCACTGCTGGGTCAAGATCAGCGGCTCGGAGCGCATCGTCGAGCGCAGGGCCGCCGTTCACGGATGCGGTGCCGTTTGCGCAGGCGCTGATCGCGGCCGCGCCCGACCGTATCCTGTGGGGCACGGACTGGCCGCATCCGAATATCGCCAAGCACATGCCCAACGACGGCGACCTGGTCGATCTCATTCCGCTGATGAGCCCGGATGCCGCGCTGCAACGGCGGATCCTGGTCGACAACCCGCATCGCCTGTATCAGTTCGCGAGGTTGAAGTGAAGTACAATGTCCGGCAAGCATCTGTCACCGTACCTCACTGAATTCGAGGACATCCCCGGCACTACTGGTGTTCGACGCCGAACGCTCGCGCCAGCGGCTATCACCCTCAATCAGTTCTGCATGTCGCTGATGAAGGCCGAGAACCGCGCAGCGTTCAAGGCCGACGAGGTTGAGTATCTCAACGCTTTCCGATGAGCCACGGAGGGCAGCGCGAAGCGGTGCTCAATCGCGATTGAACCGCATGATGCAGAGCTCGGCGGCAATATCTATTTCCTGGCGAAGATCTTCTCCACCGACGGCCATTCATTTCAGTCGCGGCCGCGCACGATGACCGGCATGTCGCAGAAGGAGTATGCGCGAGATGATGCTCGCGGGTGGCCGCAGCCCGAGGGCAATCGCAGCAAGTCGAACCCGAGTCTGTGAAGCAACGTGGCAAGAATCACCGCCGGTCTCACCACCTCGCACGTTCCCGCGATCGCCGCGGCCATCGATCTGGGCAAGACCGCAGCAGCCTTACTGGGCGCCGGTGTTCAAGGGCTTCGAATTCTCCCGCAAGGGATGGATCCAGGAGCACAAGCCCGACGTCGCGATCCTGGTCTACAACGATCACGCTTCGGCGTTTTCGCTGCGACGATCATCCCGACCTTCGCCTCGGCTGCGCCGAGAGTTCGCGTCGGCCGATGAGGGCTGGGGCCCGCGGCCGGTGCCGGTGGTGAGGGGCAACGCGGAATTTCGCGTGCGCACATCGCGCAATCAGCTGATCCTCGACGAATTCGACATGACCATAGTCAACAAGATGGATGTGGACCACGGCCTGACCGTGCCGTTGATCGCTGCTGTTCGGCGACTGAAGCCCGAGGACCAGTGGCCGTGCGAGGTCATCCCGCTGGCCGTCAACGTCGTGCAGTATCCGCCGCCGACCGGCAAGCGCTGCTTCAATCTCGGCCGCGCGATCGCGCAAGGCCGTGGAGTCGTATCCGGAGGATCTGCGGGTGATGGTCTTCGGCACCGGCGGCATGTCGCACCAGCTGCAGGGCACGCGCGCGGGCCTGATCAACCAGAAGTGGGACAAGCACTATCCTCGACGCCATCGGACCCAGGATCCGATCAGGCGCTGACCGGATTCCGCACCTTGAGTACGTGCGCGAAGCAGGCTCGGAGGGCATCGAGCTGGTGATGTGGCTGACCATGCGCGGCGCCTTGCATGAGCAGCGTGAAGGAGGTGCTATCGCTTCTATCACGTGCCGTGCATCGAACACCGCCCTGGGTCATCTGCATTCTCGAGAACCAGGTATCGATGTGAAAGTCGTTCGTCGGCGGGCAGGGCGCCTTCGGCGTCAAGCATCTCGAGGCCAGTCCAGAAGATCAGACGGCATCGAGGTGGTATCGCTCGTCGGGCCGCAGATCTGCAGGCCACCGCCGAAGTCGCCAGGCAAGTTGGGCATCCCGCACTGGACCACGAATCTGGCTGAAGGCCTGGCGCAGCCCGGCGTCGAGGCGGCGCATCCTGGCCACGCCCACCCAGCTGCACGCCGCGCAGGCCATGCAATGCCTGCGCGCCGGCAAGCACGTGCAGGTCGAGATTCCGATGCCGACAACGCTGGCCGACGCCGAGCAGGTGCTGGCGGCACAGCAGGAGACCGGCCTCATCGCCATGGCCGGCCATACCCGCCGCTTCAATCCCAGCCATCAGTGGATCCACAAGCGCATCCAGGCCGGGCGAGCTGAAGGTGCTGCAGATGGACGTGCAGACCTATTTCTTCCGCCGCACCAACATGAACGCGCTGGGCAAGCCGCGCAGCTGGACCGATCATCTGCTGTGGCACCACGCCTGCCATACCGTCGATCTGTTCCAGTACCAGACCGGCCAGACCGGTTTCGCAGTGCCATGCCCTGCAGGGCCCGCTGCACCCGCAGCTGGGCATCGCCATGGACATGAGCATCGGCATGAAGGTGCCCATCGGGCGCGATCTGCACCCTGTCGCTGTCATTCAACAACGACGGGCCGCTGGGCACGTTCTTCCGCTACATCTGCGACAACGGCACCTACATCGCCCGCTACGATGACCTGCTCGATGGCAAGCAACAAGTCCGATCGACGTGTCGAAGGTCGACGTGTCGATGAACGGCATCGAGCTGCAGGATCGCGAGTTTTTCAGCCGCCATCCAGCGAAGGCCGTGAGCCCAATGCCAGCGTGCGCAGATGCTGCCCGCCATGCAGCGTTCTGGATAGGCTGGAGCAGCAACTGCTGAGAGCAGCGACTGCTAGCGGTCGATCACGCTGCATCATCGCCGGCGGGTGCCGCTCGCCGCGAATACCCAGGCGATCGAATAGTGCGCGCAGTTCGCCGCGCTCTGCCGCGCTCAATGGCAGCGCCGCCGCGGCCAGATTGTCATGCAGATGACTGCGCGCGTCTTCATGCCCGGAATCGCAAACACCTGCTCGCCTGCGGCAAGTACCCAGGCCAGTGCAAGCTGCGGGGCGGTGCAGCCTTTGCGGCGCGCGAATTCGCGCAGGGCATCGACCAACCGCAGATTGTGCGCGCCGTTGTCGCCGTTGAAACGGGGCATGGCTGCGGCGAACGTCATCTGCCGGCAGTTCATCGACAACGCGGAAATTGCCGGCCAGAAAACCGCGGCCGAGCGGACTGTAGGCAACAAGGCCGACGCCGAGCTCCTCGCAGGCCGCGAGCATGCCGTCTTCGGGTTCGCGCGACCAGAGCGAGTATTCGGTCTGAACGGCTGCGATCGGATGCATGGCATGCGCGCGGCGCAGCGTGTCGACGCTGCACTCCGATAGGCCGAGGTGCCGGATCTTGCCCGCCTGCACCAGGTCGCTGAGCGCACCCACCGACTCCTCGATCGGACGTCGCGGATCGATGCGGTGCAGGTAGAACAGGTCGAGGTGGTCGAGTGCCCAGATCGCGTGAGGCTCTCATCGCAGCGCCCGCGCAGGGATGGGGGCGGATTGTCGATGACCAGTTGGCCCGTGGTGCTGCGGGTGATGCCGTACTTGGTGGCGATGAAAAGGCTCTGGCGCGCCGATCCAGGCTGCGCACGGTCTCGCCAACGAAGCTCTCGTTGTCGCCATGCTGGTAGACCGATGCCGTGTCCAGGTGAGTGACGCCGAGCGCGATCGCCACAGCACCGTGGCGCGCGCCTCCTCATCGTCGCGCGCCCCATACCAGCCGATCAGGCCCATGCATCCAAAGCCGATGCGCCGGCAGGTGCAGTCCCGGTGCGGCCCAATGCGCGTGTAACCATAACTGGATTATCGCAGAGTCGATCGGCGCCGTGCTGACATCTGCGCGAAAGCTCGGTTACCATCGGCTGCATGATCATCGACTGCCACGGGCATTACACGACCGCGCCGGCGGCCCTGCAGGGCGTTTCGCGAGGCACAGATTTCGGCGCTCAAGAACTCCGGCGGCGCTGTCGCGCAGCCCGCGCATCAGCGACGATGAAATTCGCGACAGCCTGGAGAAAGCGCAACTGAAGCTGCAGCGCGAGCGCGGCACCGATCTGACTATCTTCTCGCCGCGCGCCTCGGCCATGGGCCATCACCTGGGCAACGAGGCCACCAGCGCGCAGTGGACGCGCATCTGCAACGATCTGATCCACCGCGTGTGCCAACTGTACCCGCGAGAACTTCGCCGGCGTCTGCCAGCTGCCGCAATCCCCCGGCGTTGCCCCGGCACGCAGTGCCGGTGAGCTCGAGCGCTGCGTGCGCGAGCTGGGGTTCATTGGCTGCAATCTCAACCCCGATCCTTCCGGCGGCCATTGGAACTCCCCGCCGCTGACCGACCGGCACTGGTATGCGCTGTACGAGAAGATGGTGGAGCTGGACGTGCCGGCAATGGTGCACGTGAGCGCCTCCTGCAATCCGGTTTTCCATGCCACCGGCGCGCACTATCTGAACGCCGACACCACCGCTTTCATGCAGTTCCTGACTTCGGATCTGTTCAAGGATTTTCCCGACGCTGCGATTCATCATTCCGCACGGCGGCGGGGCCGTGCCGTTTCACTGGGGCCGCTTCCGCGGCCTGGCGCAGGACTCAAGCGTCCGCCGCTCGAGGAATTACTGCTCAAAGAATGTCTACTTCGATACCTGCGTGTATCACCTGCCGGGAATTGAACTGTTGTGCAAGGTCGTGCCGCTGGAGAACATTCTGTTCGGCTCGGAGATGGTGGGCGCGGTGCGCGGCATCGATCCCCGTACCGGCCACTACTATGACGATACCAAGCGTTACGTCGATGCCTTGCCGCTGAGCGAGGCCGACCGGCAACGACTGTATTCGCTCAATGCGCGACGCGTGTATCCCCGTCTCGATGCGCGCCTGGCAAAGCTCGCGCCCTGATGCCGGCGCGCTAGCGTTTTCCGTCCCAGATCGAGTGCGGAATCAGCGCCACGCCCTCCAAGAGTGCGCGCGCGGTGCGCAGGATGCCTGAGCGTGTGACGCTGAACTGCTCGCCGGCGCCACTAACTTCCAGCGTGACGGTGAATTCACCGCTCGGGTGCTCGACCGACATCACGATGGGCGAGCCGCGCGGAATGCGGGCGATGCCCTCGGCAACCGAGCCCGGCATGACGCAGGCGGTAGCGACACTGACTGCCCCCAGCACCCCGATCGCGGCGTGGCAGCGGTGCGGGATGAAAGTACGGGTACAGACATCCCCGCCCGCTCGCGCCGGCGCGATCAGCGTCATCTTCGGCACCACCTTGCTGGTCACATCACCCAGACCCATGAGTACCCCGGCGGCAAGGCGCACCCGCTCCAGCCGTGCCTTGAACTCGTGGTCGGCATCCAGATCCTTAGGCGACTCGTAACCGCTCTTGCCGAGCGCGCCAGCGGCAATCAAAACCACCGGCATGCCATTGTCGATGCAGGTGACCTCAATGCCATCGACCGTGTTGCGCGCGCGCCCCGTGGGCAGCATGGCGTCGCACACCGAGCCGGCGGTATCGAGGAAATCGACGTTGATGGCGGCTGCGGTACCCGGTACGCCGGCGATCGCGGCAGTGCCGTCATAGCGCACCACGCCGCCGGGAGTGTGCACGCTGGCCACGGCGAGATTGCCGGTATTGACCATGTAAATCGCCACCCGCGTCATCGGATCGGAGGCCTTCACCAGGCCGCGCTCGATGGCGAACGGTGCGACGCCGGCCAGCATGTTGCCGCAGTTGGGACTCACATCCACCAGCGGCTTGTCTATGACCACCTGCGCGAATAGGTAGTCCACGTCAACGCCCGGGCGTTCGGATCTGGAGACGATCGCGACCTTGCTCGTGAGTGGTTCGGCGCCTCCCAGGCCGTCGATCTGGCGCGCATCCGGTGAGCCCATCACCGACAGCAGCACGCGATCGCGCACGGTGGCATCGGCGGGCAGGTCCGCGGCCAGGAAAAACGGCCCCTTCGAGGTGCCGCCGCGCATCAGCGTGCACGGAATCGCAGTTTGCCGGGCTGACATCGGGCGCTGCCGCGGCACCTTCAACGATACTCGAGTCCCAGGGCCTTCAGAGGATCGCGCATCTTGTAGATGTCGAGACCCAGCTCGCCCGCGGCGAGCCGCCTACGCTTGTCCTCTTCGTTGGCGGTGCGCTGGGCCGCGGCCTGGGCGACGGCGCCGGCCTGCGCACGCGCCACCACCACGACGCCATCGTCATCGGCGATGATGGCATCACCGGCCTCCACCCGCGCTCCGGCACAGATGATCGGCACGTTGACTGCACCCAGGCTCGCCTTCACGGTACCTTGCGCGAAGATGGCCTTACTCCAGACCGGAAACTTCATCTCGGTGAGGGTGGCGATGTCGCGCACGCCGGCATCGATGACCAATCCCCGGACGCCGCGCGCGGCCAGCGAGGTGGCGAGCAGATCGCCGAAATAGCCATCCGAGCAGGGGGAACTCGGTGCCACCACCAGCACATCACCGGGCTGACAGACTTCTACCGCGACGTGCAGCATCCAGTTGTCGCCCGGGGGCACCAGCACCGTCACGGCACTGCCGGCAATGCTCACCGGCCGGTAAATGGGCCGCATGTAGGCAGCCAGCAGGCCGGTGCGACCCTGGGCTTCGTGCACGGTGGAGACGCCGCAATTGCCCAGCGTCTGCAGGTCGGCGGGACTGGGTCGCGCGATCTCGCGCACCACGATGTGCTTGCTAATGGCGATGCTCCTTGGCCGAAGAATTATATCGTCGGCATCGCCCGCTTGCCATGTGAGCGCTAGCCGCCGCGTTCGATGGTGACGGTCGCCCGTGCACTCTGTGCGTTACCGGGGTCGCCGCCAAGTTCACTGATGAGGACTTGGAACTGCGTGCTGGGGGAGCGCACCGGACTGGAGATGATAGGGACATAGAAGGTGAGCTTGTCCTGGCCGCTCGCCATGTGTTCGATGCGTCGGCCCATGGAGGCATAGTCCACGTCCGGCTGCGCCGATTCCGGCTCAGTCCACCACATAAAATTGAGTTCGGCGTCCAGGTTGCCCACGCGCTGGACAACTATGCGTGCCGCCGGTTCACCGTTGGCGACCGTATAGTTCTGTGCTGCGAAGGTTACGTGCGGCGCCACATTGATATCGGTATCGGCGCGGGCGACGCGAGGGCTGACCACGGAGGGCGCGCCCAAAGCATTACCGGTGCTGGTGGCGGGCGGCGCAGCCGTGGCGGGCGGCGGCGCGGCCGTGGCCGGCGGCGGTGCGGCCAGGGCGGGCGGCACGGCGGTGACCAGGTTCATCGGCTGAGAAGATCGGCCCGGCGCTGCCGAGCTATGGCCGCCAGGCGCTGCGGTATGCCAGGCATCGCGCAGTGAGTCCCTGGCGGTGCCCACGGCGGCGCCGAGGTTGCGGCCCCAGTCCGAATGCGGCCGCTGCAGCGACCAGAAGATTGCGCCCGCGGCCAGCAACGCCAAGGCTATGGCGGCGCCGCGACCCCAGGCCGGCCGCGGCGGCGCCTGAGTCGTCAACGCCACGAGCGGCGGCAAAGCGCCGGCAGCGCCTTTCAAGTTCAGTTGTGCCAGCCATTGCTGGACCGATTGGGGCTGCTGGTCGCGGCTCCATGCCAAGCCGCGGCGCAGCACACGCCACTGCGCGAAGCTCGCATTGGCCGGCCGGCGTGCACGCAGGCCGCGAGCACGCGCTTCGATCGAGGACAGCTGCTCAAAGGGATGTCGGCCAGAAAGCAATAGATAGGCGATACAGGCCAGCGCATAAATATCATCGCGCGGATCGGCGCGGCGACGCTCGAGCTGCTCGCAGCTGGCATAGGCTGGAGTGGCCGCAAGATAAGCTTCCTCGGCATCGCCCTCGGAAACCCAGGGTTCCCGTGGCGGCATGCTGGCGCCGCCGAAGTCCAACACGCGCACTTCACCGTCGAGCGTGATCATGACGTTGCTGGGTTTGAGATCAGCATGCACGACGCCGCGCCCATGCGCGTGGGTCACGGCGGCGCCCATGTCGCGAATGATCGCCAGGGCGATCTGTCGCGGCAGCGCGGCGCCGTCGAGGCGCTGCAGTACCTGGCTCAGGCGTTGGCCCGAGAGCATCTCCATGGTGTAGAAAATCGTGTCGCCATCGTGATCGATGTCAAACACCTTGACCACGTTGGGATGCGACAGCCGCTGCGCACTGTGAAATTCGCGCGCCAGGGCTTCCGCGCTGGTCAGCTTGGCGGCATTGGCCTGCACCAGCTTGAGCGCCACAAAACAATCGGGCAGACCGAGCTGAGTTCGATTTCGGTCCACCGCTTTATAGACCAAAGCCATGCCGCCGCGGCCCAGCACTTGTTGGAGCTCATAGCGATCATGCAGCACCCTGTGGCCGGCGTGGGCATCATCGGCTGTGGCGGCGCTTGACGGGCCGGAATCGGCGGGTGCTGGCGACCACTTCGGCGCCAGCGGCGGCGGTGCCGTAGCGGACGCGCGCGGCGCGGGCGCCGGCCTCACGGTGATCTGCGGCGCCGGGGATTGATGGGTAAACACGCGCGTCTGAGAACCGATCACCGGCTCCGAGGATAAATCGCAGGTCAGATCCTCGTAGGTAGCGCCATCGCCGCGGGCGCTTGCCGCGCGCCGCCCGGGTTGCGGCGCCTCGGCCTCTTCGATCGTGGCCTGTATTCGCTGATGCTGCGCGGCAGGCATGTCGCCCAGGCGATGATAGCGGCCGATGATCGCGCGCAAGGCGGCGGCGCTTTGCGGTTTACGCTGACAAATCGAGGAGATATCTTCGAGGTAGGTTTCTTCCGCACGCTCGCCGCTGAGAATGGCGCTCACGAGAACGCGCAGTTCATCATCGCCTTCAGAGAGCGTGTCGCTTTGCATTTCTGCCGTTGCTGCCAAGATTCCTGGACAATAGTGCCGCCATAGCGGCAGTTTTAGCCCCTGCAGGCCGCGCGAACCCGGGGAAATATCCTACGCACGGTAGCAAAGATTACACGCCTGCGTGGCTTGACCTCCCGCACCGACACATACGGGCCAGAATGAGTTAAATGCAGTGGCAGAGAACAATCGGCAAATCAATGCACCAAAGCAACAATGCTCCAATCCACATCAGGTGGCGCGTCGCATCGCCGCCACGGTTTTGGCAGCGGTGCTGCTGCTCGCTGCGGCGCTGGCTCATGCACAGACTCGTAGTGACTACTGCGGCGCTCGACCGCCTTCGGGATTCGATCAGCCGCCGAACCTTGCGCACAGCGGCCGCTACATCAACCAAACCTACGGCTATTCGCTGACGGTTCCGCCTGGGCTTACGGCCTTCACGGCGGCCGGTGCTCCCGAGCGCGGGTTCGTCATTGGTTTATCCACAAGCCCGCGGGTAATGTTGAGCGTAGATGCTTCCTACGATGCCTTTTACGACATCACGGCCTCCGGCGTGCATCAACGCGACCTCAACACCATCCGCCTGCGCGATATGGTGCTCAGCGATGTAGCCGCGGATGCATCGCTGGCACATAGCCCTGGGGCGCGTTATTTGATGCGCCTGCAATGCCGCGACGCGCCGTCGGCGTTCGTTCACGAGGAGATCATCGTGCTGCGCAACCGGGAGATCTATCGCCTGGATCTGCAGAGCACCCCCGAGCGCTATGGCCAGGACGTGCGCTATCTCGATGCCATGCTCAAATCGTGGCGTTGGGAGGCGCTCCGCTAGCGCCGCTCGGGCCAACCTCGGCGCTCTTGGAAGCCTATTTGGTCAGCCGCTTGCGGATAAGCTGCAACTCGCGGCGCCGCGCCGCACTGGTCTCCGGATAACTCATCTTGAGCGCCGCGAGCGTATCGACCACGATTCGGGAAACGATGAGCCGGGCATTGGCCTTGTCGTCGGCCGGAACCACGTACCAGGGGGCAAATTCGGTACTGGTCGCGCTCAGGCACTTCTCGTAGGCCTTCATATACTGCTTCCAGAATTTGCGCTCCTCGACGTCCGCCAGGCTGAATTTCCAGTTCTTCTGCGGTTCATCGATTCTCGCCAGGAAGCGTTTGCGCTGCTCCTGCGAGGACAGATGCAAATAGAATTTTATTATGCGGGTGTCGTTGCGGAACAGATGCCGCTCCAGCTCGACGATGGAATGGTAGCGCTGGTGCCAGATCGCTTTCTCATCGAGCGGCGGGCAGGCGATGCCTTCGTTGCGCAGAATCTCGGGATGCACGCGCGCAATCAGCACCTCCTCGTAATAGGAGCGGTTGAATATGCCTATGCGCCCGCGCTCCGGAAGATCGCGGGTGGTGCGCCAGAGGAAGTCGTGCTGCAGTTCACCCGGGCTCGGATGTTTGAAGCTGAACACCTGGCAGCCCTGCGGGTTGACCCCGGACATCACATGCTTGATCACGCCATCCTTGCCGGCAGCGTCCATGGCCTGGAAGATCAATAGGATGGCCTGCGAGTTCGATGAATAGAGCAATTGCTGCTGGTCACTGAGCTGCTCGACGTGCTGGTCGAGCAATTTCTGGTACTGCTGCTTGGAGGCATACAAAGGCTTGATGTCGGTGGGCCACTTGCGCAGATTGACGTCCGCGCCTTCCGGCACGCGGAATTCCTTTATATCCAGTTTCATTGCGGCGCTTCCAGGGCGGCGTCAACAATGCCCTGGGCCTCCTGCAGGACATCGCGCAGATGCTGCGGACCGCGGAAACTTTCGCCGTATATCTTATAGATGTTCTCGGTGCCCGAGGGACGCGCCGCAAACCAGCCGCCGGCGGCGATGACCTTGATGCCGCCGATCGGCGCGCCATTGCCCGGGGCACGGTCCAGCACGCTGACGATTTTCTCGCCGGCGAGCTGCGTTGTCCGCAGTTTCTCGGGCGAGAGTTTGGATAGTCGCTTCTTCTGTGCCGGCGTGGCCGGCGCATCGACCCGGTTGGCACATGGATCGCCGAATTCGCGCGCAAGCCCGGCGTACAGCTCGCCCGGATTGCGCCCGGTGCGCGCCGTGATTTCGGCCGACAGCAACGCCGGCACGATGCCGTCCTTGTCGGTAGTCCAGACGCTGCCGTCGAGGCGCAGGAAGGTGGCGCCGGCGCTCTCTTCGCCAACGAACCCGAGACTGCCGTCGAGCAGTCCATCGACGAACCACTTGAAGCCCACCGGTACTTCAAACAACCTGCGCCCCAGGCGTGTGGTCACGCGATCGATCATGCTGCTGCTCACCACGGTCTTGCCTACCGCGGCATTGCCGCTCCAGCCCAGCCGCTGGTGGAACAGGTAGTCGATGGCGACGCTCAGATAGTGGTTGGTTGGCAGCAACCCGGCGCCGGGGGTGACGATGCCGTGGCGATCGTGGTCGGTGTCGCAGCCGAAGGCGATATCGTAGCGATCCTTCAAAGCCAGCAGCGGCTGCATGGCCCAGGCGGAGGAGGGATCCATGCGGATGCGGCCGTCCCAGTCGAGCGTCATGAAGCTGAATGTGGGATCGATCCGCTCGTTCACCACATCCAGGTTCAGTCCATAGCGCTCGGCAATTCGCGCCCAATAGTGCACGCCCGCACCGCCGAGCGGATCCACACCCATGCGAATTCCGGCGCTGCGAATCACCTCGAGGTCAAGCACGCTGCCCAGATCGGCGACATAGCGGCTCAAAAAATCGTGTTCGCGCGTGGTGGCGGCGCGCCGCGCCTGCTCGAATGGCATGCGCCGAACCGGCTTGACCTGGGCCTCGAGCAGTGCATTGGCGCGCGCTTCGATCCAGCCTGTGATCGCGGTATCGGCCGGTCCACCGTTGGGCGGGTTGTATTTGAAGCCGCCGTCGGCCGGCGGGTTATGGGAGGGAGTAATGACGATACCGTCGGCAAGGTGGCTGGTGCGGCCACGGTTATAAACCAGGATGGCATGCGAGAGTGCCGGTGTCGGCGTGTACTCGCCCCCGGCGGAGACCCAGGTCTGTACGCCGTTGGCCGCGAGGACTTCGACGGCGCTTTGAAACGCCGGCAGCGACAACGCGTGCGTATCGATGCCGATAAAAAGCGGACCGTCGATGCCCTGCTGTACCCGGTACTCGCAGATGGCCTGGGTGATGGCCAGTACGTGCCATTCGTTGAAGCTTCGTTCGAGCGAGCAGCCACGATGACCGGAAGTGCCGAAGGCTACGCGCTGCGTCGGTTGCGCCGAATCGGGCTGCAGAGTGACATAGGCGGCGAGCAACTTTGGAATATCAGTCAACGGCGCAGTGGTTGCCGGCTTACCGGCCAGCGGGCTGATCGCTGGGCTCAAGTGCGCTCTCCTATAGTTCCTGGAGGCGCAGCAGACGCCGCGCCGACTTCAGATGGGGCAGGTCGTACATTTTGCCGTCGAGCGAGACCGCGCCCGCGCCGCTGACGCCGGCGAAGGCGTCGACGATGCGTTGCGCCAGCAGCCGTTCCGACTCGCTGGCCGTGAAGGCCGCGTTGATGATCGGTACCTGGTCCGGATGGATGGCCAGGCGGCCGGTGAAGCCGTCGTGCCGGGAATTCTCGCATGCCTGGCGCAATCCGTGCGCGTCGCGGTAGTCAACGTAGACGCTGTCGATGGCTTCGATCGCCAGCGCGTGAGCTGCCAGCAGGCATTGGGTGCGTGCATGCTCGTAGGTCGCCCGCCAGGCACCGGCGGCGGTGCGCGGCTCGCCGGCGCCGAGGGCGGCGCTGAGATCCTCCGCGCCCCAGGAAATGGCGCGAAGGCGCGTGCAGGCGAGTTTCAGCAGTTCCGCCATGCGCAGCACCGCCGCGGGCGTTTCGGTGACCAGGGCGAGCATGGCGATGGCGCCGGACTCAATGCCATGCGAGCTCTCCAGCGCCTCCAGGTAGTGCGCGACCGCTTCGATGTCTTCTGGCCCGAGGATCTTGGGCAGCACGATGCCGGCAGGCCGGGCCGGCACGATCGCCGCCAGATCCTTGAGCAGCTCGCCGCTGGAACGATCGTTGACGCGTACCCACACCAGTTCGCGCTGCCTGGAGCTGGCCAGGTACTGCCCCGCGAGCGTGCGTGCCGCGGGCTTGCGTTCCGGCAACACCGAGTCCTCGAGATCGAGGATCAGCGCATCGGCACCGGCGCCGCCCACCTTCGCCAGCTTGCGTTCGCTGTCGGCCGGCACGAACAACAGCGATCGCATGGCACCCGTCATCGGGGCTTGCGCAGCATGAGCGCAGAGCGCTTGCAGCTGGCGACCAGTTCGTCGCGTTGGTTGAAGCCGCGATGCATGAACACCACGATGCCGTTCTGAGGCCGGCTGTTGCTGTCGCGCAGTTCGTGAACCTCGGTTTCGACGCGAAGCGTGTCGCCGTGGAACACAGGCTTCGGGAAGCGCACCTCGTCCCAGCCCAGATTGGCCACCGTGGTGCCCAGCGTGGTGTCGGCGACCGATATGCCCACCATGAGCCCAAGCGTGAACACACTGTTGACCACGCGCTGACCGAATTCGCTGTGTGTGCGGCAATATTCCTCATCCAGGTGCAGGGCGGCGGGATTATGGGTGAGGGCCGAGAAGAACACGTTGTCAGCTTCGGTCACGGTTCGCCGGATCGCGTGCGCGAATTTCTGGCCAACGACGAATTCCTCGAAGTAGAGTCCCGCCACCTGCGCCCCCTGCGGTTGCCCGAGCACGCACCTATGGTAGCGCACCTGTGCTCGGCGGGGCGTTCATCGCGAACCTGGCTTTGAGCGCGGCCAGGGCAGGAAACCGTTGGTCTCGCGCATGAGCTTCTGATAGTCCGGCCGCACACCCAAGAGCCGGTCCTGCAAGGCGCGCCCGAACAGCGACGTGAGCATCACGGTATTCATGAGCGGCGCGACGATGGTCCACCATATGGAGGAATTGCCAGCGACCGCGACCAGCCAGATACCCCACCACACCGTGACATTGCCGAAGTAGTTGGGGTGGCGGCTGTAGGCCCAGACTCCGCTCTGCAGGTAGCGGCCCTTGTTGTGCGGATCAGCCTTGAACGCCTGCAGTTGGCCGTCGGCGACCACCTCGAAGTAGTAGCCAATACCAAATACCACGATGCCCAGACATGCGAGCGCGTTGAGCGGCCCGTTGGGCGAGCGGGTTGCGAGTATTCCCCACACCGAGGGCAGACCGATCAGCGCAATGATGAGTGCCTGCGGCTCCATGATTATGAAGAAGCTCTTCCACCAGTAACCATGCGCGTACTTGCGTGCGAATTCCAGGTAGCGTTGATCGCCACCGGCGGTGCGCCGATAGCTCAGCCAGCGCTTGGACAGATAATATCCCAGGCGGCAGCCGTGCAATGAGGTCAGCACCAGCAGCAGCGCGGCCGTGGCCGAGCTCGGCCCGGTAGCGCAGTAGGCGATCCACACCGGTATGGCATAGCCGAAGCCGTAGTAGCCGTCCATCATCGAATGATTGCCCTGGAACAGGCCGATGACCCAGATCGCGGTGACACTGAAAAAAGTCCAGGCGGTGCACAACCCGTACAGCTCCCAGTTCGATGAGAGCTCAAGCCCCGCTGCGCCCAGCAGTTGACTCAATCGCTATTCCTATTCGCGTGTGGCTCAATCATCATAGCAGCATGCGCGTTCGGAACGATGCCTGCGGGTTGGCATGGGTTGCGCTCGTGCTGCTGCCAATCCCGTGCGCACAAGCACAACAGGCCACCGTCGCAGCCTACCTGAATCCGCCGCAGGTGCTGTTCGGGGATCTGTTCGTCGCCGTGCAGATGCAAGCCATCTATCCGGACGGCAAGAGCTTTGCAGACGCGACCCCCAACGGCGCTCCGGCTGACATCCTGGCGCAATATCACAGCGCACACCCGGATTCGCCGCCGGCGCTCAGACGATTCACTGACGCGCATTTCACACTGCCGGCACAGACGAGCCCGACGGCTTCGCTACCCGAGCAGCCCGACATCGTCATTCATATCGATCGGCTTTGGGATGCCTTGACTCGCAGCACCCCGAGTGCGCCGCGCTACTCATCACTGCTGCCGCTGCCGTGGCCGTACGTGGTGCCGGGCGGTCGATTTCGCGAGCTCTACTACTGGGATTCGTACTTCACCATGCTCGGGCTGGAGCAGAGCGGGCGCCATGATCTGCTCGCAGACATGGTTCAGGACTTTGCCTACATGATCGATAGCTACGGTCATGTCCCCAATGGCACGCGCAGCTATTACCTCAGCCGCTCGCAACCGCCGTTCTTCTTCGAGATGGTCGGGTTGCTGTCGCACGATGCGCCGGACAACTTCTCGCACTACCTGCCGCAGCTCAAGCGCGAGTATGCATTCTGGATGCAAGGGGCCGGCCGGATTCGGCCCGGCGGCGCGCACCGGCGCGTGGTGGCCATGCCGGACGGATCGCTACTCAATCGCTATTGGGACGATCGCGATAGCCCACGCGATGAATCCTATCGCGAAGACACGCTGCTGGCGCGGGCGAGCCGCCGCCCGATGCGACAAGTGTTTCGCGACATTCGGGCGGCTGCGGAGAGCGGCTGGGATTTCAGTTCGCGCTGGTTCGCTGACGGCCACACGCGCGCCACGATCGATACCACCGAAGTCGTGCCGATCGATCTAAATAGTCTGCTGTTCGGGC
The DNA here is from genome assembly GCA_963735775.1 of uncultured Gammaproteobacteria bacterium. Classification (GTDB taxonomy): domain Bacteria; phylum Pseudomonadota; class Gammaproteobacteria; order Steroidobacterales; family Steroidobacteraceae; genus FEN-1191. The sequence goes on from CAVTMG010000004.1 coordinate 19,831, forward strand.
TGGAGAATGCGATTCGCATCGGCTGTCAGCGCCGCGCGCAGGCAGCGTGCGCCCACGAATTCGCGCGGCGCGCGGCCGCGCGGCACGCCGCCATCGATCGTTACCTATGGAACGCAGCGCACGGTTGCTATCTCGACTATCGCTGGACGCAGCGCCGGTCGATTGAACGGCTCTCGGCCGCAACACTGTATCCGCTGTTCGTCGAACTGGCCTCCGCCTCCCAGGCGGCAGCAGTGGCCGACACCACCGCCCGGGAATTGCTCAAGTCCGGCGGCATCGTCACCACGCCGATCGACACGGGCGAGCAATGGGATGCGCCCAATGGCTGGGCACCGCTGCAGTGGGTCGCCGTAGCCGGTTTGCGTCAATACGCTCTGAGCAGGCTGGCGCAGACCATCGCCTGCCGCTGGATGGCCAATGTCACGCAGCTGTATCGACATAGCGGCAAGCTGGTCGAGAAATACGATGTGCTCGCCGCCGGTGGCGGTGGCGGTGGCGGCGGCGGTGGCGGTGGCGGTGAATATCCGTTGCAGGATGGCTTTGGCTGGACCAATGGCGTCATGCGAAAATTGCTGACGCTATATCCGGCCGGCGGCACGGCCGAATGTGACGCGCTGCTCGCTCCGTAGCTTGCAGTGCCGTGTATGTCCGTCAGCGCACAGTGCGCCGCTTGGCCACAGTGCTAGAACTCGCGCCACGTTAGCTGCGCCGGTGAGGCATTCATGGGAAGCGACATCGACCCTGGGAGCCTGCCTCCAGTGGTACTCCTGGTCGAAGACAATCTCGGCGATGTACGCCTGATACAAGAGGCCTTCCGGGACGCCGATCAACGGGTCAATCTGCACGTGGTCCCGGACGGGGTCGCAGCCATGGCCTTTTTGCGACGCCAGGGCGTGCACGCACGGGCAGCGCGCCCATACCTCATATTGCTGGATTTGAATCTGCCAAAAATGCACGGACGCGAAGTGCTGGCGCACGTCAAGGAGGATGAAGATCTCAAAACCATTCCAACGGTGATCCTGACCAATTCCGAGACCGAAGTGGACAGCGCCGCCAGCCATCGGCTCCAGGCGAATTGCTATCTCAGCAAGCCGGCGCAAGTGGCCGCCTTTGAGGCTCTGGTCGCTCACATCAACGATTTCTGGTTGAACAAGGTCAAGCTGCCGCAGCAGACGGCGCCCGAATGAGTCAAGGCGCGCAGCTGGAGACCCGCTATCGAGAACTCCTCGAGGCCGCACCCGACGCCATGGTGGTCGTGAACCAGGCTGGGGTGATCGTGTTATTGAATCTGCGGGCCGAGACGCAGTTCGGCTACCGGCGCGATGAACTCCTGGGCCAGAAGGTCAGCAATATCATTCCGCAAGGATTCGCCGAGCGGTTGGTGTCGGACGAACTGCGTTCGGCGGAAGAGGCACTGGCGCAACAGATCGGTACCGGCATCGAACTTCAGGGGCGGCGCAAAGACGGCAGCGGATTTCCGCTGGAGCTCATGCTCAGCCCGCTGCGCAGCGCCGACGGCATTCTGATTACGGCGGCGATCCGCGATATCACCGCGCGCAAACAGGCCGATGCCTATCTGCTGCAGAAGATCGAGGAGCTCAACAGCTCCAACGAGGAGCTGGCGCAGTTTGCCTACATTGCCTCGCACGATTTGCAGGAACCGCTGCGCATGGTGGCCGGCTACACCACGCTTCTGGCCAGGCGCTATAAGGGCAGGCTGGATTCCGACGCCGATGAGTTCATCGCCTTCGCTGTGGATGGGGCCAACCGCATGCAGCGGTTGATTCAGGACCTGCTGGCCTATTCGCGCGTGGGTTCCGGGGCCGGGGCGCGCTCCCAGACCTCCAGTGAACAGGCGTTGTCGCAGGCACTGGCCAACCTGGGCGGCGCCATCGACGACAGCGGCGCGGTCGTCACGCACGATCCGCTGCCAAGCGTTCTGGCTGAGCCGACGCAGCTGATTCAGCTGTTCCAAAATCTGGTAGGCAATGCCATCAAGTATCGGCGCCCCGGTACTCCGCAAGTGCACATACATGCCGCGCACGACCAGGGCAGTCAGTGGTTGTTTTCCGTGCGGGACAACGGTTTGGGCATTGAGCCACAGTACTTCGAGAGGATCTTCGGCATGTTCCAACGCTTGCACGGGCGCGAGGAATTTGCCGGCACCGGCATCGGCCTGGCCATCTGCAAGAAAATCGTCGAGCGGCATGGCGGCAGTATCTCGGTCGCGTCGCAACCCGGCCAGGGTTCCACTTTCAGTTTTCTCCTGCCTGCAAGCGGGGGCGACACCACCAACCTCGGGAGTGCCGGGCCCACATGAGCGTTGAAGTGCTCCTGGTGGAAGATAATCCGGGCGATGTGCGGCTCACGCAGGAGGCATTTCGCGATGCCAACCCGGCGGTGCATTTGCACCTGGCCGCGGATGGCGTCGAGGCTGTGGCGTTCTTGAGACGCGAGGGTGTGCACGCCGCCGCTCCGCGACCTGACCTCATCCTTCTCGACCTGAACCTGCCGAAAATGGACGGCTGCGAGGTTCTGGCGCATATCAAGGCAGATGAGGACCTGAAATCGATTCCCACCGTCATTCTCAGTACTTCAGAAGCCGACGCCGACATCCTGAAGTGCTATCAGCTTCGCGCCAACTGCTATCTCCACAAACCCGTGGAGCTGGCGGAGTTTGAAAACCTGGTCAAGTGCATCAATGACTTCTGGCTCGTGAAGGTCAACAAGTTGCCGCTGACGGCAGACCTATGAGCGCGCAACCCCTTCAGGTGCTTCTGGTGGAAGACAACGCCGGAGATGCCCGGCTCATGCAGGAGATGCTCGGGGAGGCGGGGTCCTTCAGGACGGAGCTGACGCAGTGTTCAAATCTGGCGGACGCTTTGAGTCATTTGGCAACCCTGCAATCCAGTGTGGTGCTGCTGGATCTCGGCTTACCCGACGCCACCGGCATCGCCGCCGTGCGCAAAGTGCGCGCGGCCGCTGAGCGAATCGCACTGGTGGTGCTCACCGGGCTGGACGATGAGAGCACGGCGACGCAGGCATTGAGCGAGGGTGCGCAGGACTATCTCATCAAGGGGCAGATCGGCTCGCAGGCGCTGTTTCGTGCCATCCGCAATGCCATCGAGCGCCAGCGGATGCAGGTCGAAACCGACGAGATCCGCAGACTGCAGCTGCATCTCAGAAACGAGTTCATTTCCATGGTCAGTCACGAGTTGAGGACGCCGCTCACGTCGATTCGCGGTGCCCTGGGCCTGATCAATGCCGGCGCGCTCGGGCAGCTGCCGGAAAGAGCCCGGGCAATGGTGCAGATCGCGCACCAGAACAGCGAGCGCCTGGTGCGCATCATCAATGACATCCTCGACATGGAGAAGATCAATTCCGGTGGCCTGGAGATGCGCATCGAACGCGTACCGGTGGCGGAATTCCTGAAACAGGCCCTGGCGGTGAACCAGGCCTATGGCGTGAAGTACCAGGTGCGTTTCGTGCTGGAACCCCCGCCCATGGAAGCGCAGATTGCGGCCGATCCGGACCGTTTGATGCAGGTCATGGCGAATCTTCTATCCAATGCCGCCAAGTTCTCTGCGCCCGGGTCGGCGGTGCAAGTACGCGCCAGCGAGCGCGATATGCTGGTGCGCATCGAAGTGGAGGACCATGGCACCGGTATTCCGGAAGCCTTTCGCGCCCGGGTGTTCGAGAAGTTCGCGCAGGCGGACTCCTCCTTGCCGCGCCACTTCGAAGGCTCCGGCTTGGGACTGAGTATTACGCGCCGATTGCTCGAGGCCATGAACGGCGCCATTGGCTTCAACACGGTGATCGATCAGGGCACCACATTTTACTTCGACTTGCCGCGCGCGGGCCGCACAACGCAGGTGCATACACTGACGGAGCAGTCCGATACGGCCCGCTGCCGGGTGTTCGCGCTCGGCAAGAATGCCGCGTTTGCAGCAGCCAACGTCGATATGCCGCGCATATTGCATGTGGAAGACGACGCCGATCTCAGCCAGGTGATCGAGGCGGCACTGGCCGGCAATGCCCAGGTTGTCGCGGCCAGGACCTTGCATCGGGCAGAGACACTACTGCGTGCCGAATCTTTTTCGTTGTTGCTGCTGGATCTGGCCTTACCGGACGGTGCCGGACTCAAGTTGCTCGAGCGATTGCCGGAGCTGTGCAGTCATCCCATGCCGGTGGTGATTCTCTCTGCCCGGGAGGTGCCGCGCCACGTGCAGCAGCGTGTCGCCGCGACACTGGTCAAGTCGCGGGTGTCGGAGTCGCATATTGTCAAGACCATCGTTTCCTGGCTGCCCTAGCGCTCGAGTGCTCGAGCGCTACCGTGCGGCCGCCGCCTCGACTTCCTGCGCGAGCCGCTGCCTGCATTCGTTCAACTGCCGGCGCGTGTGAGAGTCGAGTGCCGTGCCTGCCCAGCTGTCGCGCAGTTTGAGAGCGGCGATCAGGCGCTCCATTTCCTCGGCACAATCGCTGAGGGCGGCAAAGCCGAAGGTCGATCCGCTGCCGCGTATGCGGTGCGCCAATTTCTCCAGCTCATCGATCACACTCGCATCCCCCGGTTTAATCTGTTCGATCAGCCTTTGCAGATGCTCCGCCTCGTCGCGCGTGCGCCGCAGGAATTTGTCGCCAAACTGCATTACCTGTTGGCGCAGATCCGACTGAGTGGCGTTGTGATCGGGAATCGCAAACTCCATCGGCCGTCCTTGCCACAGGGAACTGACCTGCGTGATCAGCTGCATTGGATCGAAGGGTTTGGCAATCACGCCGATGGCGCCCATCTGGTGAAGCAGGCTGACTTCTTCCGGCATGGCCTTGGCGGTCATGAAAATCACCGGAATCGGCGCAATGATAGGATCCTTGCGCATGCGAGTGAGCGTTGCGGGCCCGTCGAGCCCGGGCATCATGACGTCGAGCAGTACCAGGTCGGGCAGCAAGGCCCGCGCGAGGGTAAGCGCGTGTTCGCCGGATTCGGCAGTGTGCACCGACATTGTCCCGGTCAAACGCAACGCGATCTGTACGATTTCGCGAATGTCCGGTTCGTCGTCCACATAAAGCACCGATCGCAAGGGCGTGGCGTTCATCACCGTCTCCTATGGATGGGCATTTCCGCTATGCGGCTGGTCGATGAGATCTTCGGTAATGTGACGCGGTTGCGGCCGGTTTCCTTGCTGATATAGAGATTGCGGTCCGCCATCTGCACCAGCGTCTCCACGGTGCATTCCTCGCGATTACCGCCGGTTAGATCGCTGACGCCGATGCTGACGGTTACGTTGATCATGCCGCCGGGGGTTTTGATCGCTGGCGCCGCGATCGCCTGGCGCAGTCGTTCTGCCACGATTTCAACACCTGCCAGATCGGTGCCATCGAGAACCACGGCGAATTCCTCGCCACCGGTGCGCGCGCACCAATCGGTTTCGCGCGGCAGGTTTTTGCGTACCCGTCGCACAAATTCCTGCAGCACGGTGTCGCCGGAGGCATGACCGTGGCGATCGTTGATCCGCTTGAAGTCATCGATGTCGAGTGACATCAGGCACAGGTCGCCGCCAAAGCGGCGCAGGTGAGCAAGCTCCCGGCTCAGACGCTGCTGGAAGTAGCGCCGGTTTGGTGCGCCGGTCAAGGCATCGGTCAGCGCCAGCCGGCGCTTCTCCGACAGGGCTTCCTTGAGTGAATGCTCCAGCGTCAGGAGACGCTGAGCGGTGCGCAGGCGCGCCAGCAACTGTGCCGCCGACGCGCGCTTGCTCAGGTAGTCATCAGCGCCGGCATCAAGGCCGGCCAGAATGTCCTCCTCGGAGGCCTGCGCGGTCAGCAGCACGATGTAGACGTAACCGGGCCAGCGCATCTGACGAATGGTGCGGCACAGCGACAGACCGTCCATGTTGGGCATATTCAGGTCCGTGATGACCACGGGGGCAAAAGCACGCTCGAGCGTGACCAGCGCCTGCGAACCGCTCAAAGCCGTGCACACCTCGAAGCCCGCGGCGCTCACCATGTCTGCCAAGTGCCCGAGCACCAGTTCATCGTCATCTACCAGCAGAACCTTGGGCGCGACGCCGCTATCGAGTTTGCGCGTCTGCGTGGTCTCGTCGAATTCCGGATCCATGCGCTAGCCGGGACAGGCGCACAAGCGGGTCACGGCATGCCTTCCGGTGATATGCATTGCAAGGCAGCGTGCGCGGAGCGTGCGGGCGTGTCAGTGCGCTCACGCACATATAATTGGAGCCACAAAAAACCCGCATTGCTGCGGGTTCCGTGTACCGGGTGGTGGAGGCGGCGGGAATTGAACCCGCGTCCGCAAGTCCTAGACTTCAGGATCTACGCGCGTAGCCCATTCTTTGTTTCTCATCCAACGCTACCCGAAGGGCAGGGAAGACGCCAGACCAGCTGACGGTAACTCTTAACACTGCAACCCCGTAGCACACGGCAGCGCGATCCTATGAGCGCGTCCCCTGGTTCAGTCGCATAGGCACGAGCTGGTCAGAGGTCAGCTGCGTTTAGGCAGCTAGAGCGTAGTTGTCGTCGTTGGCAACTAAGTTTTGCAGCAGTTATTAACGAGGGCCACTGCGCCTCGGCACGCCCCTGAAGGTTCGTAACCCACGTCGAAACCGGTCGCCCCCTTCAGGCAGTCGCAAACATGGTAACTCGAATGCCTCGCCGGCGCGAATGTGAGCCAATTCGCGCTTATCCGCGCCGCATCAGGCGCGCCTTGTCGCGCTCCCAGTCGCGTTCCTTATCGGTGGCGCGCTTGTCGTGCTGCTTCTTGCCCTTGGCCAGGCCGATCTGCAGTTTGGCGCGGCCCTGCTTCCAGTACAGCTCCAGCGGCACGATGGTGTAGCCGCGACGCTCGGTGGCGCCGATCAGCTTGATCGATCTCGCTCGATGCAGCAGCAGCTTGCGCGTGCGCACGGGGTCGGCGATCTTGTGCGTGGAGGCGGTGCGCAGTGGCGAGAGATGCGCGCCGATCAGAAACACCTCGCCATTGCGCACATAGACGTAGGCCTCGGCCAGCTGCGCGCGGCCGGCGCGCATGGACTTGACTTCCCAGCCTTCGAGCGCCAGACCGGCCTCGAGCCGTTCCTCGATGAAGTAGTCATAACGCGCGCGCCGGTTCTCGGCGATCATGCGCTCGGCGTGTTCGGAGTTTGGCCATGGCGGCATTGTACAGAGCGGCGCTTGAGCGCGCGGACCGGGCTCGTCCACACTTGATTGATGCGAGAGATGACCCGAACGTCACTGGTTGCGCGCTCACCGGAGGTGGTTTACCGGCTGGTGGAGGATGTCGAGCGCTACCCGCAATTCGTTCCCGGCTGCAGCTCGGCCGAGGTGCTCGAGCGCAACGAGCATGAGATGGTGGCGCGCCTGGCCGTGCGCCGCGGGCCGCTGCGCACGGAGTTCACGACCCGTAACCGAGCTCGATCCAGGGCGCAGCGTGCAGATGCAATTGGTCGACGGGCCGTTTCAAGGTGCTCGAGGGGTCCTGGAATTTCACGCCGGTGGCGAGCAATGGCTGCCGGATCGAATTCAAGCTGCGCTTTCAGTTCTCCAGTGTCTGGAAGTCGGCCCTGTTTGAACCGCTGTTCGAGGAAGCGCAGGCCTGAGCTGGTGCGCGCGTTCGTTGCCCGCGCGCAAAGCCGGCCAGCATGAGCGCACCGCAGATAAAATCTCTGCAGGTGGTGTGCGATACCGCCCAGGGGATCCGGCAGTGCGAACTGCAACTGCCGCCCGACGCCACCATTGCCGCGGCCATCGAGGCCGCGATATTGGTGCTGGGCGCGGCGGCGGCCGACTGGCACGGTGCGGCCACTGGTATTTTCGGGCGCATTTATCCGCGCGAGCACGTGCCGGCACATGGCGACCGGATCGAGCTGTACCGCGCGCTCAAGATCGACCCGCGCAGCTCGTCGCCAGGCCGCGCGCGGCCAAAGGGCGGCGCTGAGCGCCGGCGCGTCAGTAGGCTCGGCCGCCTGAGCGCGGTTCCGGCGCCAGCGCCCCGCGCGGGCTCACGGCCTCAAACGGCGCCCTTTGGACGTCGCTGTCGACCCGGGCCACCAGGTTGTTGGTGAAGTAGATGGCCACGTGGCCACGTCCTGGTCCCTGCAGGCGACGCGATTTCAAATAGTAGTCGTAGTCCCAGCGCGCATTATCGAAGGCACCCGGAACCATGGGCGTGCCGAGCAGATAACGCACCTGGCTGTGGGTCATGCCGGGCTTGACCTGGGCGATCACCGCCGGATCGAGGTAGTTGCCCTGCTGAATGGGCATACGATAGACGCAGGCGCTCAGGGCGGCGCCCAGGGCCAGCAATGTGAGCGCGCGCGGGATCATTCTCATGAGACAATCATACCGTATCATCTGTTCGGAGCGGAGCATCGAGGTGCATGGTGGAAGGTAAAGACCTGCGCAAGGCCGGACTCAAGGTTACTTTGCCGAGGCTCAAGATCCTCGAGATCCTCGAGAGCAGCGCCACGCGACATATGTCGGCGGAAGAGATCTACAAGAAGCTGCTGGATTCGAGCGAAGACATCGGACTTGCGACCGTGTATCGCGTGCTCACGCAGTTCGAGGGCGCCGGCCTGGTGTCGCGTCATCACTTCGAAGACGGCATGGCGGTGTTCGAGATCAATCATGGCCTGCATCACGATCATATAGTGTGTATGGACTGCGGCCTGGTGGAGGAGTTCGTCGACCCGGAGATTGAAACCAGGCAAAACGCCATTGCCCAGCGCCTCGGGTTCAAGATCGAGGAGCACTCGCTGGTGCTCTACGGCCGCTGCCAGCGGCCCGATTGCCCTTCGCGCAAGCCGCCGCGTAACCGCCTGCCCAGCTAATCGCGCTCCTGGTTGCCGCGTTGAACCCGTTCCTTGCGGCTGCGGGGGGCGGCCGGTTCGGCGACCCGGGACAGCATTTCCAGTGCGTGCGCGTGCGCGCGGCTGGTGACCTCGACCCCGCCGAGCATACGTGCGAGTTCCGCAACCCGTTCCTCACCGTTCAATGCCGTGAGGCGCGTGCGCGGGCCGCTGCCGTCGCTGATTTTGGCAACGCGCAGGTGCTGATGGCCCTGGGCGGCCACCTGCGGCAGATGTGTCACGCACAGCACCTGGCCGGCCGCCCCGAGCACGCGCAACTCACGGCCGACGATCTCCGCTACCGCGCCGCCGATGCCGGCGTCGACTTCATCGAACACCATGCAGCGCGTTGCATCGGCCGCGCAGGACACCTGCACCGCCAGCGACAGGCGCGAGAGCTCGCCGCCGGAGGCGACCTTCGCTAGCGCCCGCGGCGGCTGTCCGGCATTGGTACTGACGCGAAATTCGACCCGGTCGATGCCATGCGGTGCGGGCTCAGAGTTCTCAAGCGGGGAGACGTCGATCAGGAATCGGCCCCCGCCCATGCCCAGTTCCTGCATGCGCGCCGATATTTCCTTGGCCAGCGCGCGCGCCGCCGAGGTGCGGCGCGCCGAGAGCTGACGTGCCAGCTCCTGGTAGTTTGCGAGGGCAGCGCTCAGCTGGGCGCGCAGCGCACCGCGATCCGCGGCCGCGACCTCGAGATTTGAAAGTTCGGTGCTGAGCGCTTCGCGTCGTTCCGGCAGCGCCTCGCCGGCGACGCGGTGCTTGCGCGCCAGTTCCTCGACCGCAGCCAGACGGCGCTCGATCGCATCAGCCCGCTGCGGATCCATCTCAAGCGCATCGACATATTGCAGCAGGCTGTGGCTTGCATCCTTGATGCGCAGCTCGGCCTCCTCGAGCAACGGCGCCAAGGGTGCCAGCTGGGCATCGAGCGCGCCCGCGGCGCGAACCGCCGTCAGCGATCGGGCCAGCAGCGTCTGCGCCGTGGGCGCTTCGGATTCATACAGGCACTCCAGCGCCGCACGTACCGATTCGAGCAGCCGGCCGCGATTGGCCAGCCGCCCATGCTCGGCGTGCAGTTCGGCGATTTCGCCGGCACGCAGTCCGAGCGCATCGATCTCGCGCACTTGATGGCGCAGCAGCTCCAGGCGCGAGCTGCGCTCGTCGGCGGCGCTGTCTAGCTTCCAGGCTGCGATTGAGCAATGTCAGCCAGACGCTATGAGCGGTGCGCACCTGGCCTACCAGCGACTCGAGCCGGCCGTAGCCGTCGACCAGCGCCCGTTGCGTGGCGGGTCGTACCAGCGATTGAAATTCGTGCTGGCCGTGAATATCGAATAGCAGCTGGGCCGCCTGGCTCAACACCTGCAAAGGCACCGACTGGCCGCCGAGCCAGGCGCGGCTGCGGCCGTCGCTGCCGATCACGCGCCGCAGTACCAGCTCGCCCACATTGGCGATGGAGTGCTCGTCGAGCAGGTGGCGCAATTCGCCGCCGGTGTGTGAAATATCGATAGTCGCGGCAATGTCGGCGCGCTCGGCACCGCTGCGCACGACATCGGCGCCGGCGCGACCACCGGCCAGCAGCTCCAGTGCATCGACGATGATGGACTTGCCGGCGCCGGTCTCGCCGGTCAGAACCGTCAGACCACCGCTGAAGTTCGAGCTCGACGCTGTCGATGATGGCGAAATCGCGGATCTGTAAGTAGCGCAGCATGGGCTTCTAGCGCTCGTGGCGCCAGCCGCCCAAACCCCAATGCAGCTTGGAGCGCAGCAGCCGGAAGTAGTCGTAGCCGGGCGGATGCAGCAGCGTGATGAAGCGCCCGCGCGGGCTTGATTTCCAGGCGGCCTCCAGGCTTGAGTTCGCCCGAGCACGCTGGCATCGCAGGTGACCTGCGCGCTGACATCGTGCGGGCCGATCGAGCCGGATGTCGATGCGCGAGTCGCCGGCAACCACGATGGGGCGGTCCGACAGGGTATGCGGGCAGATCGGCGCGACCACCAGCACGTCCAGGCGCGGATCGACGATCGGACCGCCGCAGGAGAGCGCATAGGCCGGTCGAGCCGGTGGCGGTGGCCACGACCAGGCCGTCGCCGCCATGGGAGTTGACGTAGCGCCCGTCGATGCGGGTCTCGAAGTCGAGCATGCGTCCGGTCTCGAGCCGGTTGAACACCACATCGTTCAGCGCGAAATGGAACCGCTCGGCACCCTGCGGGGATAGCAGCCGCGCCTGCAGCAACGGACGCCGATCGGCCTCGCAGTCGCCGGCCAGCACGGCGTTGAGACGAGTGATCATGTCCTGCGGCAGTACGTCGGTCAGAAACCCCAGGCGCCCGCGATTGATGCCCAGCAGCGGGACGTCGTGTTCGGCCACCAGGCCGGCCGCATACAACAGCGTGCCATCCCCGCCGATGGCGATCATCAGATCGGCCCGCTCAATGATCTGCGCCAGGGGCAGCACGCGAACGCCGCTGGGCGCGCTCGCGGCCGCGGCAATCCTGCGGCGCCAGCACTTCAAGTTGCCGCGAAAGCAACTCCGGAACCAGCGCCTGGGCGCATTCGGCGACCCGTGGGTCCTGGAATTTGCCGACCAGCGACGCAGGTGCGTATCGGCGTGTGCATGGGGCGTATGGGCCTTGAGATGTGCGGCGGTATGCCGTATTTGTTACCGGACGCTGTTGTAGCATGGCCGAAGCCGTGCGGCCAACGCGCGAACCTGCCATATTGCGCAATCACGTGCTGGCCTAGCGGCTGCTTGACGAGGCTGCGCGGCACTGGTTAGCTCGGTTTTACCATGGCACCGGATAACAAAGACGAAGCTCTGAACGAGCGCGCGCAGCGCCTGCTGCGGGTACTGGTGCAGAGCTACATTCGCGACGGCGCGCCGGTGGGTTCGCGCACCTTGTCGCGCGATTCGGGACTGGCGCTGAGCTCGGCAACGGTGCGCAACGTCATGGCCGACCTCGAGGAGCTCGGCTTCGTGACTTCTCCGCATACCTCGGCGGGCCGGGTGCCCACCGACAAGGCCTACCGCTTCTTCGTCGATTCGCTGTTGCGGGCGCAGATGCCAGCCGATGCTCTGGGCCTCGAGGAGATCCGGCGTCAGCTCGATCTGCCTGCGGACAGTTCCAAGTCACTGGTCGCTACCGCTTCGCAGCTGCTGTCGAACATCACCCACCTGGCCGGCGTCGTCACGTTGCCACTGACGCAGGCCGCCTCGCTGACCCAGATCGAATTCCTGGCGCTGTCGGAGAACCGCGTGCTGGTGGTGCTGGTGCTGAACGATCGCGAGGTGCAGAACCGCATCATCCAGCTGGAACGGCATTATTCGTCCGAGGAGTTGCGGCGGGCCGCGAACTTTCTCAACGAGCACTGTGTCGGGCTCACGTTGCCGCAAATCCATGCCGAGCTGGTGCAGCAGCTCAAGGAGACGCACGAACACCTGAACCAGGTCATGCTCGATGCCATCGCCATGGCGCAGCGAATATTCGCCCAGGGCAGCGTCGCGGAAGATATCGAGTACGTGATTGCCGGCGAGACCAATCTGATGGAGCAAGGGGAACGCGGCAATGTCGACAAGCTCAAGCGTCTGTTCGAGGCATTCAACGAGAAGCGCGACATCCTGCACTTGCTCGATCAGAGTCTGAAGGCCGACGGTATGCAGATCTTCATCGGCCAGGAGTCCGGCTACGGCATCCTCGACGACTACAGCGTGGTGACCGCTCCCTACAGCTCCGATCAGGGGGTCATCGGTGTGATCGGTGTGATCGGCCCGACCCGCATGGCCTATGAGCGGGTGATTCCGATCGTCGATTTGACTGCTAAAGTCCTGGGCTCGGCCTTGAATTTGCGCCGTTAAGCGCCATGTAGGGCAAAGCGACGGGCTTCCAGTTGCTCGAAGCTTATTGAGCTTATTTTCGTAAGTATCAGATAGATTTCAGTATTTATCATGGGCGAAGCGATGGAAGACGGCGCGGTAGACGGCAATGCCGAGTGCGATGGCCTGCGTGCGGCCCTCGCTCAGGCCGAGGAGAACGTGCGCCAGCAGCGCGAACAGTATCTGCGCGGCGCGGCGGAGCTCGACAACGTGCGCAAGCGCGCTCAGCGCGACGTCGAGAGCGCGCACCGGTACGCGCTGGAGCGCTTCGCCACCGAACTGCTGCCGGTACGCGACAGCCTGGAGCTCGGCGTCAGCAGCGCCGCGGCAAGCGATCCTCAGAGCATGCTCGACGGTCAGCAGGCGACACTGAAGCTGCTGGAGCGGGCGTTCGAGAAGTTCTCGATCCGCGCATCGATCCGGAAGGCAAGCGCTTCGATCCGGATCTGCACGAGGCGGTGCTGATGCAGGAAGCCCCCGGCGCCGCACCCAATTCGGTGCTGCAGGTGGTGCAGTCCGGCTATGAACTCAACGGCCGCCTGCTGCGTCCGGCCCGCGTGGTGGTGGCCAAGGCGCCGGCGGAACCGTCGGCAAAGACATGACGCAGCGGCTTGAAAGCAACGCCCCGAACCCAATTTAGAACGGTCATACGGCGACAATTTTCTGGAGTTTGACCCATGAGCAAGGTAATCGGCATCGATCTGGGCACGACCAACTCGTGCGTGGCGATCATGGAGGGCGGCAAGCCGCGCGTGATCGAGAACAGCGAGGGCGATCGCACCACCCCGTCGATCGTCGCCTTTACCAAGGACAATGAGGTGCTGGTGGGGCAGTCGGCCAAGCGCCAGGCGGTCACCAACCCGCAGAACACCCTGTTCGCGGTCAAGCGCCTGATCGGACGCAAGTTCGATGACGAAGTGGTGCAGAAGGACATCAAGATGGTGCCCTACAAGATCGTCAAGGCCGACAACGGCGATGCCTGGGTCGATGTGCACGGCAAGAAGATGGCGCCGCCGGAGATCTCCGCGCGCGTGCTGATGAAGATGAAGAAGACCGCCGAGGACTATCTGGGCGAGACCGTCACCGAGGCGGTCATCACCGTGCCGGCCTATTTCAATGACTCGCAGCGCCAGGCGACCAAGGATGCCGGACGCATCGCCGGCCTGACCGTCAAGCGCATCATCAATGAGCCGACCGCGGCCGCGCTGGCCTATGGGCTGGACAAGCAGGGCGCGGATCGCAAGATCGCGGTCTATGACCTGGGCGGCGGCACCTTCGACGTCTCGATCATCGAGATCGCCGAGGTCGATGGCGAGCGCCAGTTCGAGGTGCTGTCGACCAATGGCGATACCTTCCTCGGCGGCGAGGACTTTGACCATGCGCGTGATCAATTTTCTCGCCGATGAGTTCCAGAAGGAGTCCGGCGTCGATGTGCGGCGCGATCCGCTCGCCATGCAGCGCCTCAAGGAAGCGGCGGAGAAGGCCAAGATCGAGTTGTCATCGAGCCAGCAGACCGATGTGAATCTGCCCTACATCACGGCCGATGCCGCCGGCCCCAAGCACCTGAACGTGAAGCTGACGCGCTGCCAAGCTCGAGTCGCTGGTGGATGACCTGGTGCAGCGGACCATCGGTCCGTGCCGCATGGCGCTCAAGGATGCCGGTCTCGAGGCCAAGGACGTCGCCGAGGTCATTCTGGTCGGTGGTCAGACCCGCATGCCGCTGGTGCAGAAGTACGTGCGCGATTTCTTCGGCAAGGAGCCGCGCAAGGACGTCAATCCCGGATGAGGCCGTGGCGGTCGGCGCTGCAATCCAGGCCGGCGTGCTCGCGGGCGAGGTCAAGGACGTGTTGCTGCTCGACGTGACGCCGCTGTCGCTCGGCATCGAGACGCTCGGTGGCGTCATGACCAAGCTGATCGAGAAGAACACGACGATTCCGACCAAGGCTGCCAACACGTTCTCGACCGCGGACGATAATCAGACCGCGGTGACGATCCATGTGCTGCAGGGTGAGCGTGAGCGTGCGCAGGACAACAAGTCGCTGGGCAAGTTCGATCTGACCGACATCCCACCGGCGCCGCGTGGCATGCCGCAGGTGGAAGTCACCTTCGACATCGATGCCAATGGCATTCTGAACGTGTCGGCCAAGGACAAGGCGACCGGCAAGGAGCAGCGCATCGTGATTCGCGCCTCGAGCGGCCTGAATGACGAGGAAATCAAGCGCATGGTGAAGGATGCCGAAGCGCATGCGGCCGAGGATCGCAAGTTCCGCGAACTGGTCGAGACCCGCAATCGCGCCGACGCCATGGTGCATGGGGTCGAGAAGGCACTGAAGGATCTCGGCGACAAGGTCACGGGGGATGAGCGCGCCAAGGCGGAGTCGGCGCTGGGCGATCTCAAGGCTGTGCTCAAGTCGGACGACAAGGAGGCGATCGAGAAGAAGACTGAGGCTCTGGGACAGGCGTCTGCGAGCATCGCGCAGCGCGCCTATGCGGCCAGTCAGCCGCCCGGTGAGGGTGGCGGCGCCGGGGGGCCGGGCGGCGGTCCTGCCGGCGGTGAGGCGGGCGCGGGCGCGTCGGCTGCAGGTGGCGGCACGAAGTCTGAGGAAAATGTGGTTGATGCGGAGTTCGAGGAAGTTCGGGACAAGGGTCGTCGGGCCTCATAAGGCCGAGCCGGCCTCGATCATCCGCGTACGCAGGCTCGCCGCCTGGCGCCTTAGGGCGCCTGGCGGCGCTTGCGTCTTCGCATAGAACAAGGGCTGCGACAGGGACTCATGGCGAAACGCGACTACTACAAGGTTCTGGATCTGGCTCGCAATGCCAACGAGGCGGAAGTCAAGAAAGCCTATCGCCGCCTGGCGATGAAATTTCACCCCGATCGCAATCCCGGGGATCACGATGCCGAAGAGAACTTCAAGGAGGCCAAGGAAGCCTACGAAGTGCTCTCGGATACCCAGAAGCGCGCGGTCTACGATCAGTACGGTCATGCCGGGGTCGAGGCGAGCCGCAACGCGCATTCCGGTGCCTCGGGCTTCACCGGCGCCGAAGCCTTCAGTGACATCTTCGGCGACGTATTCGGCGATATCTTCGGCGGCGCGCGCCGCGGCGGCGGCGGCCCGCAGGTGTTTCGCGGCGCCGATCTGCGCTACGAGGTGGAACTGGATCTGGCCGAGGCCGTGTTCGGTCGCACCATCGAGATCGACGTCAATAAATTCAACGAGTGCGAACTGTGCCATGGCAGCGGTGCCGCCAAGGGCTCGACGCCCAGCACCTGCGAGACCTGCGGCGGGTCCGGTCAGATGCGTGTCTCGCAGGGGTTCTTCACCTTGCAGCAGACCTGTCCGCATTGCCGCGGTTCCGGGCGCATCGTGCGCAATCCCTGCGATCAATGCCTGGGTCAGGGCCGAATTCGCCGCGCCAAGAAACTCTCGGTCAAGATCCCGCCCGGTGTGGATACCGGCGATCGCGTGCGTCTGGCCGGCGAGGGCGAGGCCGGGCGCAATGGCGGTCCGGCCGGCGATCTGTACGCCGAGGTGCGCGTGCGCGAGCACGCCATATTCGAGCGCGACGGCGTGCACCTGAGCTGCGAGGTGCCGATTGGTTTCACCACCGCGACACTGGGCGGCAGTATCGAAGTGCCGACCCTCGATGGTCACGTGGTGCTGAAGATTCCGGCCGAGACTCAGTCCGGGCGGGTGTTCCGGTTGCGCGAGAAGGGCGTGAAGTCGGTACGCGGGCCGGCGCGTGGGGATCTGTTCTGCCGCGTGGTGGTCGAGACGCCGGTGCATTTGTCGAATGAGCAGCGCGCGCTGCTGCGCCAGCTCGATGAGTCGTTCAAGGGCGAGGGAGCCAAGCACTCGCCGCGACAGAAGACCTTCATGGAGGGCGTGAAGCGATTCTTTTCCGGCGGCGGCTCATGATTCGCACCGTAGTGATCGGTGCCACGGGCCGCATGGGTTTGAATATTCTGGCGCTGCTGCCGCAGTTTCCGGCGTTGCAGTTGTGCGGCGCCGTAGTCGCCGAACACAACCCTGCCATCGGCGAGGATGTTTCGGTGCGAGCCGGTGGGCCGCCCAGGGGCGTAACACTGTCTTCGGCGTTGCCGCCGCTGCTGCGCGAGGCCGACCTCGCCATCGACTTCTCCAGCGCGCACGCGGCGGCGGCCAACCTCGCCGCCTGTGTGGGCGCACGCGTGCCATTGTTGCTCGGCACCACAGGCCTGCCGCGCGAATTGCAGGCACCCCTGGCCGCCGCGGCGGACAGCATCGCGTTGCTGGTCGCCCCCAATACCAGCCCGGGGCTGAGTGTATTGCTGGATCTGGTGCGCTCGGCGGCTCGCACTTTGGGCGCCGGTTACGACATCGAAATCATTGAAACTCATCACCGCCACAAGCGCGATGCGCCGTCCGGCACGGCGCTGGCACTGGGGCAGGCGGCGGCCGAGGGCCGTGGGGTTGCCATCGATGAGCAGGCGATCTTCGCGCGCCACGGCGCCGCGTGCGCGCGAGTGCCGGGGCAGATTGGCTTCGCGGCCGTGCGTGGCGGCGACGTGGTGGGCGAACACGAGGTCATGTTTCTGGGGGAGGGGGAGCGGCTGGTGCTGCGCCACAGCGCCACCGACCGCTCGGTGTTTGCGCGCGGGGCGCTGATGGCCGGCCAGTGGCTGGCCGGCAGGCCCCCGGGGCGTTATTCGATGAGCGATGTTTTCGATAGGAAAAACATATAGATACAGAGTTCAGTCGGGGTTTTTTCCGGGTCCCGCAGGCCGCAAAGTTCCGAGATTGGCGTGGACAGGCACGGTAGGGGTCTTTAAACTTTTGCGGTAATCCGAGTATCGGGTTAGTCCGCACAAGGCGGGAGGATGTTCCACAAGAACTCCTCCCGCTTTGTGCATCTGCATGTCGTAAAGTGAAGCGCGGAACGGTAAGGAGAGGGATGACGTGACTGCACCGGCGGTGCTGGCCCTGGCAGACGGGTCAATCTTCAAAGGCCAATCCATTGGCGCCGCCGGCAATACCACTGGTGAGGTGGTCTTCAATACCGCCATCACGGGCTACCAGGAAATTCTCACCGACCCTTCCTACGCACGCCAGATCGTCACCCTGACCTATCCGCACATCGGCAATACCGGCGTCACGCCCGAGGACATGGAATCGGCGCAGGTGTACGCCTCGGGTCTGGTGGTGCGCGATCTGTCGATGATCCCGAGCAGTTGGCGCGCCTCGGGCTCGCTCGGTGAATTTCTGCAACGTGGCCGAATCGTTGCGATCGCCGGTATCGACACGCGCCGCCTGACGCGCCTGTTGCGCGAGAAGGGCGCGCAGTCCGGCTGCATCATGACCGGCGAGCGACTGGATGAGAACGCGGCGGTGCGTGCGGCGCGCGCCTTCCCGGGCCTCAAGGGCATGGACCTGGCCAAGGTGGTCAGCACGCGCCATGCGTACCAGTGGAATGATGGCAGCATAGGACGCGAGGGCTCGCCGTTGCGCGCCACGCAGCGCCTGCACGTGGTTGCGTACGACTACGGGGTCAAGCGCAATATCCTGCGACTGATCGCCGATCAGGGCTGCCGGATTACCGTGGTGCCGGCGCAGACCAGTGCTGCCGAAGTGCAGGCGATGAATCCCGATGGCGTGTTCCTCTCCAACGGCCCCGGTGATCCCGAGCCCTGTGACTACGCCATCAAGGCCATTTCCGAGCTGCTGGAGACCGACATGCCGATCTTCGGCATCTGCCTCGGACATCAACTGCTGGCGCTCGCCAGCGGCGCCAGCACAGTAAAGATGAAGTTCGGCCACCACGGCGCGAACCATCCGGTGCAGGAACTCTCCAGCGGCCGTGTGCTGATCTCGAGCCAGAATCACGGCTTCGCGGTCGATGAGGCGACGCTGCCCCCGCACGTGATTCCCACCCACCGCTCGTTGTTCGACGGCACCCTGCAGGGCCTGGCGCGCATCGACCGGACGGCCTTCAGCTTCCAGGGTCACCCTGAGGCCAGCCCCGGCCCGCACGATCTCAAACCATTGTTCGATGGTTTCGTGCAGGGCATGGTCCGCCGTCTGCAACTGCAGCTGCGGGCTTTGCGAACCAATCCGCGCAAGCAGACCGCCGAGCGGTAATGCCCAAACGCACCGACATCAAGAGCGTGCTGATCATCGGCGCGGGACCGATCGTGATCGGCCAGGCGTGCGAGTTCGATTACTCCGGCGCGCAGGCCTGCAAGGCGCTGCGCGAGGAGGGCTACCGTGTGATCCTGGTCAATTCCAACCCGGCCACGATCATGACCGACCCCGAGAGCGCCGACGTGGTCTACATCGAGCCGGTGAACTGGCGCACGGTCGCGCGCATCATCGAACGTGAGCGGCCCGATGCCCTGCTGCCGACCATGGGCGGCCAGACCGCGCTCAATACCGCGCTCGACCTGGTGCGCGAGGGCGTGCTCAAACAGTACAACGTCGAGATGATCGCCGCCTCGCGCGAGGCCATCGACATGGCGGAGGATCGCGAGCGCTTCCGCAATGCCATGCGCGAGATCGGGCTGGAGGTGCCGCATTCCCAGATCGCGCGCAGCCTCGAGGAGGCGCTCGCGGTTCAAAGCAGCATCGGCTTTCCAATCGTGATCCGGCCGTCCTTCACGCTCGGCGGCAGCGGCGGCGGCATCGCCTACAACCGCGAGGAATTCGAGGCCATCGTGCAGCGTGGTCTGGATGCCTCGCCCACGCGCGAGCTGTTGCTCGAGGAAGCGGTGCTGGGCTGGAAGGAATACGAGATGGAGGTGGTGCGCGATCGCAAGGACAACTGCATCATCGTCTGCTCGATTGAGAATTTCGATCCGATGGGGGTGCATACCGGTGATTCGATCACGGTCGCCCCGGCACAGACGCTGACCGACAAGGAATACCAGCGCATGCGCGATGCGTCGATCGCGGTACTGCGCAAGATCGGCGTCGAGACCGGTGGCTCGAACGTTCAATTTGCGGTCAACCCCAAGGACGGCCGGCTGCTGGTGATCGAGATGAATCCGCGCGTTTCGCGCTCTTCGGCGCTGGCATCCAAGGCCACCGGCTTTCCGATCGCCAAGGTGGCGGCGAAACTGGCGATCGGCTACACGCTCGATGAGCTCAAGAATGAGATTACCGGCGGCGCGACACCGGCCTCGTTCGAGCCCTCGATCGACTACGTGGTCACCAAGATACCGCGCTTCACTTTTGAGAAATTTCCGGCCGCCAACAATCGCCTGACCACGCAGATGAAGTCGGTGGGCGAGGTGATGGCCATAGGGCGCACCTTTCAGGAGTCGCTGCACAAGGCACTGCGCAGTCTGGAGACCGGGCTCGACGGCCTGGATCCGATATTGAGCCTGCCCTTGACCGAAGAAGGCGAGAAAGAGCTGATCTACGAGCTGCGCTCGCCCGGGGCGGACCGCTTGCTGTATGTGGCCGATGCGTTCCGGGCCGGCTGGGACATTGAGCGCGTCGCCGAGCTCACGGCCATTGACCCGTGGTTCCTGGCGCAGATCGCCGATCTGATCGCCGAAGAAGCCCGGGTGCGGCGCGAAGGCGAAAGCGCGCTCGGGGTGGAGCGCCTGCGCGCGCTCAAACGCAAGGGATTCTCCGACCGCCGGCTGGCCACCCTGACACGCTCGAACGAGGCCGCGATTCGCGGCAAACGACGCGAATTCGCGATCGCGCCGGTGTACAAGCGGGTCGACACCTGCGCGGCGGAGTTCGCTACCTCGACCGCCTATCTGTACTCAACCTATGAGGAAGAGTGCGAGGCGGAGCCCACCAAGCGCGAGAAGATCATGATCCTGGGCGGCGGTCCCAACCGTATCGGCCAGGGCATCGAGTTCGACTACTGCTGCGTGCATGCGGCCCTGGCCCTGCGCGAGCAGGGCTATGAGACCATCATGGTCAACTGCAATCCGGAGACGGTGTCCACCGACTTCGATACCTCGGATCGGCTGTATTTCGAGCCGCTCACGCTCGAGGACGTGCTCGAGGTGATCGCCAAGGAGCGCCCGGCCGGAGTGATCGTGCAGTTCGGCGGCCAGACTCCGTTGAAACTCTCGCGCGCGCTCGAGGCCGCCGGTGCGCCGATCATCGGCACCTCGCCCGACTCGATCGACGTGGCCGAGGACCGTGAACGCTTCCAGCAGCTGGTGCGGCGGCTGGGGCTCAAGCAGCCGGCCAATGCCATTGCCCGCAACGCGGAGCAAGCGGTGCTGCTGGCGCGGGAAGTTGGCTACCCCTTGGTGGTCCGGCCCTCGTATGTGCTGGGCGGCCGGGCCATGGAAATCGTATTCAGCGAGGAAGACCTGGCCGCCTACATGGGCCGCTCCGTGCACGTCTCCAATGACAGCCCGGTGCTGCTGGACCGCTTCCTGGACGTCGCCATAGAGGTGGATGTCGATGCCGTCTGCGACGGCGAGGACGTGCTGATCGGCGGCATCATGGAGCACGTGGAGCAGGCGGGCGTGCATTCCGGGGACTCGAGCTGCTCATTGCCGCCCAATAGTCTCTCGGCCGAGGTGCAGGACGAGCTGCGCGCGCAGACGCGCAAACTGGCCCGGGCACTGAACGTCATCGGCCTCATGAACGTGCAGTTCGCGATCCAGAATGGCACCGTCTACGTGCTGGAGGTCAATCCGCGCGCCTCGCGCACGGTTCCCTTCGTGTCCAAGGCCACCGGCGTGCCGATCGCCAAGATCGCCGCGCGCGTCATGACCGGGCGCAAGCTGCGCGATCTGGGGGTACTGTCCGAGCGCGTGCCGAAGTATTATTCGGTGAAGGAAGCGGTATTCCCTTTCATAAAGTTTCCCGAGGCCGATCCGATCCTGGGACCGGAAATGAAATCTACCGGCGAGGTCATGGGCACTGGACGCACTTTTGGCGAGGCCTATGCGAAGTCGCAGAGCGCCTCCGGCGTGGTGCTGCCGCGGCACGGCTGCTGTCTGATCAGCGTGCGCGAGCGCGATAAAAATGGCGCCGTGCCGCTGGCGCGGCGGTTGATCGCGCACGGCTTCACCATCGTCGCCACCAGCGGTACGGCGCTGACGCTCGCGGCCGCTGGCATCGAATGCCGGCGCGTGAACAAGGTGCGCGAAGGGCGCCCGCACATTGTCGATATGATCAAGAACGATGAGATCGATCTGATCGTCAATACCACCGAAGGCAAACAGGCCATCCTCGAGTCCAATTCCATCCGCCGCGAGGCGGTACACCGGCGCGTGACCTATTACACGACGCTGGCCGCGGCGCTGGCCACTTGCGAGGCGCTGGATCATCTGGATGAAGTCGACGTCAACCGGTTGCGCGACCTGCACGAACAGGTGGGCACATGAAGCGCTCGCCGATGACGCTGCGCGGCGCGGAGCTGCTGCGCGCGGAGCTCAAACGTCTCAAGTCCGAGGACCGGCCGCGCGTGATCAAGGCGATCGCCGAGGCTCGCAGCCACGGCGATCTGTCCGAGAATGCGGAATATCACGCCGCGCGTGAGCAGCAGGGCTTCATCGAAGGGCGCATCATGGAAATCGAGTCGCGGCTGGGCGCGGCGGAGATCATCGACGTCGCCAGCCTGCCCACCAGCGGCCGCGTGGTGTTCGGGGCGACGGTCGAGCTCGAGGATCAGGATGAGGGCGCGGCGGTCACGTATCAGATCGTCGGCGAGGATGAGGCGGACATCCGTTCCGGGCGCATCTCGATCACTTCCCCAATCGCGCGCGCATTGATTGGCAAGATCTCGGGCGAGGTGGTGGACGTGGCCGCGCCAGGCAAGACCCGCAGCTACGAAATCGTCTCGGTCAAGTATCTCTAGGAGACGCTGTGCGCACGGCGGCGGAGATGGAAGCGAGATTTTCAGTGCTTTCGGAGCCGCGCTTCGAGCACCGCAAGCCGCTGGTGCTCGCGGGCCTGCGCCGGCATATCGGCAGCGACACATCCGACGACATCCCGCTGCTGTGGGGCGAGCTGGAGCGCCGCCGAGCCGCGATTGCCGGCATAGTCGGCCGCACCGCTTACGGCGTGGTCATTCACAGCGCGCACGGTGAGGGCGGGGTCGACTATCTGGCCGCGGTCGAGGTAGCCAGCCTGGCGCGGGTACCCGGCGAATTCCAGTGCATGAGCGTTCCGGCGCACCAGTACGCGATTTTCCCGCATCGCGGACCCGTTTCGACTCTCAAGCACACCATGATGGCCATCTGGAACCAGTGGCTGCCCACCTCGGGCCGGGTGCTGGCGCATCCGGACTCCAATTCGCCCAACATGATCGAGCATTACGGAGAGGATTTCGATCCGCAGACGGGCTCGGGCGGCATCGAGGTGTGGCTGCCGGTGAAGCTCTAGCCTTCCGGCAGCGGGATACGCGACAGCGGTGCGCACGGCTTGAACAATACCGCGGTGTGGCCGATGCGCGTGACCAGGGCGCTGCCGGTCTGGCGCACCAGTTCGGCGATCAGGGCATCACGCGCGCCGCGGTCACCGGCCTGTACGCGTACCTTGATCAGTTCGTGATCGGCCAGTGCGCGCGTGGTCTCGGCGCAGACCCCGGCCGTCAAGCCATGCTGACCGATTTGAATCACCGGTTTCAGCGGATGTGCGCGGCCGCGCAAAAATCGCAGCTGCTTTTCGCTTAAGCTCATGGGCGCAATTATGACGCGCCGAACCAAGAGCAGCGACCGTTGGCTGCGTGAACATTTTGCCGATCCCTATGTCAAACGGGCCAAGGCCGAGGGCTGGCGCTCGCGTGCCGTCTACAAGCTCGAGGAGATCGACCGCGGCGCGCGCCTGTTCAAGCCCGGCATGCTGGTGCTCGATCTAGGTGCGGCACCGGGCGCCTGGAGCCAGTACGCGCGTCGCCAGGTGGGTGAGAGCGGACGGGTGCTGGCCAGCGATATCCTGCCCATGGATGCGCTCCCGGGCGTGGAGTTTCTACGCGGCGACTTTCGCGAACAGGCGGTGCTCGATGAGCTCGAACGAGCGCTCGCCGGGGCCCGTGTCGATGTACTACTGTCCGATATGGCGCCCAATTTGAGCGGCATGGACGCCATTGACGCGCCACGCAGCTTTTATTTGGCCGAATTGGCACTGGAACTGGCGCCACGGGTCTTGAAACCTGGTGGTGTCGCCCTGATCAAATTGCTGCAAGGTGCAGGTTTCCAGGAGTTTGTCGCGGCCGCGCGACGCGAGTTCCGGCAGATCAAGCTGCTGAAGCCGGAGGCGTCACGTTCTCGCAGTCCTGAAACGTACTTGCTGGCCTCCAGCAGGCGGATGGTGTAGCGTCCTAATGCACGAGTCCGTCTCCATTTGCGCCCTTTTTACAACACGGTGAACTTCAGTTGAATGACCTGACCAAAAATATCCTGCTTTGGGTCGTCATTGTCGTGGTCATGCTGCTGGTGTTCAGCCGCTATCTGCCGCCCGGCCAGCAGCGCGAAGAGATCAAATATTCCGACTTCATTGCCGATATCCGCGACAACCGCGTCGACAGCGTGGTCCTGCAGGGTGACACGATCCGCGGTGTGCTCAAGGACAAACAGCAGTTCGAGACCTATAACCCCGAGAGCAACTACACGGTACTGATCGGCGACCTGCTCAAGGCCAACGTCGCCATCGAGGGCCAGCCGCCCAAGCAACCCAACTTCATGACGCAATTGCTGCTGCAATTGGCCCCGGCGCTGCTGTTGATGGTGGTATTCGTGTATCTGTTGCGACAGATGCAGGGCGCGGCCGGTGGTCGCGGTGCCATGTCCTTCGGCAAGAGCCGCGCGCGGCTGCTCGGGGAGGACCAGGTCAACGTGACCTTCGCCGATGTGGCCGGTGTGGATGAGGCCAAGCAGGAGGTCGGCGAGATCGTCGATTTCCTCAAGGACCCCGGCAAGTTCCAGAAGCTCGGCGGCAAGATTCCCAAGGGCGTGCTGATGGTGGGCTCACCGGGCACCGGCAAGACCCTGCTGGCGCGCGCTATTGCCGGCGAGGCCAAGGTGCCGTTCTTCACCATCTCGGGTTCGGATTTCGTGGAGATGTTCGTCGGCGTCGGCGCTTCGCGCGTGCGCGACATGTTCGAGCAGGCCAAGAAGCATGCCCCCTGCATCATATTCATCGACGAAATCGATGCCGTGGGCCGGCATCGCGGCGCTGGTCTGGGTGGCGGCCATGACGAGCGCGAACAGACCCTGAATCAGCTGCTGGTCGAGATGGATGGCTTCGAGGGTAATGAGGGCATCATTGTCATCGCCGCAACCAATCGTCCCGACGTGCTCGACCCGGCGCTACTGCGTCCCGGGCGCTTCGACCGCCAGGTGGTGGTGCCATTGCCGGACGTGCGTGGACGCGAGCAGATCCTGCGCGTGCACATGCGCCGGGTGCCGCTGTCCGATGATGTCAAGCCGTCGCTGATCGCGCGCGGCACGCCGGGATTTTCAGGTGCCGACCTGGCCAACCTGGTGAACGAGGCGGCCTTGTTTGCCGCGCGGGCCAACCAGCGGCTCGTGGCCATGGAGCAGTTCGAAAAGGCCAAGGACAAGATTCTGATGGGTGCCGAACGGCGCTCGATGGTCATGACCGACGATGAGAAGCGCATGACCGCCTATCACGAATCCGGCCACGCCATAGTCGGTATCACCGTGCCCGAGCACGACCCGGTATATAAAGTCACGATCATTCCGCGCGGTCGCGCGCTGGGTGTCACGCAGTTCCTTCCCGAGCAGGATCGCTATTCCATGAGCCGGCGGCGCCTGGAGAGTTCGATCGCGACCTTGTTCGGCGGCCGCATCGCCGAGGAGATCATCTTCGGCGACGATGCGGTCACCACCGGGGCTTCGAATGACATCGAACGGGCCACCGAGCTGGCGCGCAACATGGTGACCAAGTGGGGCCTGTCGGATCGGCTCGGACCGCTGACCTACACCGAAGAGGCCGGCGAGGTGTTTCTGGGTCGCAGCGTCACCCAGCACAAGCAGGTTTCGGACGAGACCGCGCACGCCATCGACGAGGAAGTGCGGCGCGTGATCGAAACCAACTACAAGCGTGCCAAAGAGATTCTGGAGACCAATCTGGATAAGCTGCACGCCATGGCCGAGGCGCTGATCAAGTACGAGACCATCGCCGACGATCAGATCAAGGACATCATGGCTGGCCGCACGCCGCGGCCTCCCGATGGCTGGGACGATTCCACGCCCACCACCGGTCCGGGCGGCGGCAAACCAGTGGTGTCTCCGGTCGGGGCTCCGGCCGATGCCCCGATCGCAAGACCTGCCGGGCAGCATTAATCCTGCGATTACGCTGCGCCGATCGCGTCCTGGAACTCGATGCGGCCGTGGTCATGGGCGTGCTCAACGTCACGCCCGACTCCTTCTCCGACGGCGGCCGGTTCCTCGACCCTGAGGCGGCGTGTGCGCGTGCCGAAATCATGGCCGAGGAGGGTGCGGCCATCATCGACATTGGCGGCGAGTCGACCCGGCCGGGTGCGCTCGGCATAGACAGCGACGAGGAGTTGCGCCGCGTGCTGCCCGTGATCGAGCGCGTGGCCGCGCGAGTACCGGCGCTCATTTCGGTCGATACCTCCAACCCGGAACTGATGCGGCGCGCCGGCGCGGCCGGTGCGCACATGATCAATGATATGCGGGCACTGCGTTCGACGCGCTCGCTCGAGGCCGCCGCCGCCGGCAACCTGGCGGTGTGCCTGGGGCACATGCAGGGCGAGCCGGCCACCATGCAGCGCGAACCGCACTACACCAATGTGGTGACCGAGGTGCGCAGCTTTCTCAAAGAGCGGGCGCTGGCCTGCATCGCTGCCGGCATAGACCGCGAGCGGCTGTGCCTGGATCCGGGCTTCGGCTTCGGCAAGACCACGGCGCATAATCTGCAACTGTTGCAGCATCTGCAGCAGTTCGAAGAATTGGCACTGCCGATTGCGGTAGGGTTGTCGCGCAAGTCGTTCGTGAACGCGCTCACCGGCAGATCGCAGGGCGAACGCCTGGCCGGCAGCCTGGCGCTGGCGACCATCGCGGTCATGCAGGGTGCGCGCATCGTGCGCGCGCATGATGTCGCCGCCAGCGTCGATGCCGTGCGCATCGCCAACGCAGCGCGCTCGTGACGCACAGGAGTCTCAAGGGTGGCTAGAGTGTATTTCGGCACCGATGGCATTCGCGGGCGCGTGGGCGCAGACCCCATGACAGTGGATTTCGCACTGCGGCTGGCCAGCGCCGCCGCGCGCGTGTTGATCCCCGATGGCGGCACGGTCCTGATCGGCAAGGACACGCGCGTCTCGGGCTACATGTTCGAGTCGGCGCTGGAGGCGGGGTTTGTTGCGGCCGGGGTCGATGTGTTGCTGACCGGACCGTTGCCGACGCCGGCGGTAGCGCACATGACGCGACATCTGCAATGCAAGCTCGGAGTCGTGATCAGCGCCTCGCACAATCCGTATGAGGATAACGGCATCAAGTTCTTCGATGCCGAGGGCGCGAAACTCTCGGACGAGCTGGAGGACCGCATCGAGGAGCAGCTGTCGGCCGTGCCGCTGACCTGCACGTCGCGCCAGCTCGGCCGTGCGCGCCGGGCCGATGCCGCGCAATTGCACTACCAGGAATTCTGCGCCGGGGTGCTGCCCCCGGGGATGGATCTTTCGGGCCTCAAGATCGTGATCGACTGCGCCAATGGTGCGGCCTACAAGGTGGCGCCGCGCATCCTTGCGGATCTGGAAGCGGACATCGTGCCGATCGGCTGTTCGCCCAATGGACGCAATATCAATGACGGCTGCGGTTCGACCTCGCCGGAGCTGTTGCAGCTCACGGTGCCGGGCGTGCGGGCGCAGGTGGGCATCGCCCTGGATGGCGACGGCGACCGCGTGGTCATGGTGGATCACCTGGGCCGGCTCGTGGACGGGGACCAGCTGCTGTACGTGCTGGCCGCGGCTGCCAAGTCGGCAGGTGGGCTGCGTGGACCCGTGGTCGGGACCGTGATGAGCAATTTCGGGCTGGAACTGGCGCTGCGGGGGCTGGGTATCGACTTTATTCGCGCGCCGGTGGGCGACCGGCACGTACTGGCCAGGCTGATCGACAGCGGCGGTGTGCTGGGTGGGGAGACATCCGGCCACATACTGAGCCTCGATCGCACCACCACCGGCGACGGCCTGATCACGGCCCTGCAGATATTGAGCATCATGAAGCGCACCCACCGCTCCCTGGCCGAGCTGGCGGCCGGAATGGACAAGTTGCCCCAGGTGTTGCTCAACGTCGAGGTCGAACAGCGCTTCGACCCGGCCAATGTCCCGTCGATCCAGGCCGCGCAGCGCCGAATCGAGCTGCACCTGGCCGGGGAAGGCCGGGTGGTATTGCGCGCCTCCGGCACGGAACCGGTCATTCGGGTGATGGTCGAGGGGCACGACCAGGCGGAAGTGCGCGGCTGCGCCGATGAGCTGGCAGAGGCCGTGCGCGCCGCGGTGCCTGGCAAGCCGCCGGTTTAGGCCAATTCCCGCATTGCGGAGCCGTGGTTGCGCCGATATGATCCGCGCGCCCTAGGTGGGGCAGATAAGCGGATAGCAGGGGCCACTGATGCGGCGCAAGCTCGTAGCCGGCAATTGGAAAATGCACGGGTCGCGCGCTGAAAATGCCTCGCTGGTGGAGGCAATTCTGGGCTCGCCGCAGCTCGAGCGTGCCGATTGCGTGATTTGTCCCCCGTTCGTCTACCTGGCGGAAATCGCTCGCCTGCTGCGTGGCTCGGCGGTGAAGCTCGGCGCGCAGGACGTGTGCGCCGAACCGCACGGCGCCTACACCGGCGAGGTCTCGGCCGCAATGCTCAAGGATGTGGGCTGCAATTATGTGATCGTGGGACACTCGGAGCGCCGCGCCCTGTACGGCGAAGACGATGTACTGGTGGCACGCAAGTTTGCGGTCGCACATTCACAGGGCCTGCACCCGATTCTGTGCCTGGGCGAAGTGCTGGCCGAGCGCGAATCAGGCCATACGCAGGATGTGGTGGGCAGGCAGCTCGAGGCGGTCGTGGCGCTCACCGGCATCGCCGGCTTCGCCGGGGCCGTGATTGCCTATGAACCGGTGTGGGCCATCGGCACTGGCCGCACCGCATCGGCTGAGCAGGCGCAGGAGGTGCATGGCTTCCTGCGGGCGCGATTGGCGCAGCAGGATGCTAAAATCGCCGCCGACCTGCCCATCCTGTACGGCGGCAGCGTCAAGGCGGGCAATGCGCGCGAGCTGTTTGCGCAGCGCGACGTCGATGGGGGCTTGATCGGCGGCGCGTCGCTCAAAGCCGAGGAGTTCCTGAGCATCGTGGCCGCGGCGCGCGGCTGAAAAATGGAAGCGTAGATGTTGCACTCTGTATTACTGGTCATTCATTTCTTTTGCGCCGTTTCGATCATCGCGCTGGTGCTGCTTCAGCGCGGCAAGGGAGCCGAGGCCGGGGCCGGTTTTGGCGCCGGCGCTTCCGGCACGGTATTCGGTGCTCGCGGCGCGAGCACGGCGCTGTCGCGGGCCACGGCGATTCTGGCGGCACTGTTCATGGTGACGAGTCTGTCGCTTGCCTACGTGGGTACGCGCACGAGCGCACCCTCGAACAGCCTCCTGGATAAGCTCTCGCAACAGAATCAAGCCTCGCAGGTGACGCCAGCGGCGACGCCGGCACCGGCTGGAGCAGTACCGGTGGCGCCGGCATCGGGCGCGCCTACTGCACCGGCGAGCGCGCCCTCCGGCGGGTTGCCGCCGGCCAGCAAGTAGCGCTGCAATTTAAGCCGACGTGGTGGAACTGGTAGACACACTAGCTTGAGGGGCTAGCGCCGCAAGGTGTGGGAGTTCGAATCTCCCCGTCGGCACCAAATCGTGTTCATCGCCTGTTACACTAGGACATTACGGGGCGTAGTAATGATTCGCGCGAGCGCATCATTCCGCCCCGTTTACTTACCGGTGTAGGCATGCTTGCAAATTATCTGCCGATACTGATATTTCTTTGCATTGCAGCCGCGTTGGCGGGCGTGCTGCTCGGCCTGGGAAAGATTCTCGGGCGCCTGGGTGTCAAGCATCGCGGTGATGCCGAGAAACTCTCGGCCTACGAATGCGGCTTCGAGCCGTTCGAAGACACCCGCGTGAAATTCGACGTTCGCTACTACCTGGTCGCGATACTGTTCATCATCTTCGATCTGGAGATCGCGTTCCTGTTTCCATGGGCCGTGGCGCTGGCCAGGATCGGCGTGGCGGGGCTGGTGGCCATGGGCATATTTCTGTTCATACTCGTGATCGGTTTCGCCTACGAATGGAAAAAGGGAGCGCTGGAGTGGGATTGAACCCTGCGGATGCAGAAGGGTTCGCGCAGCGTGGATTCCTGACCACGCAGGTGGACTCGCTGGTGAGCTGGGCGCGCACCGGTTCGCTCTGGCCCATGACCTTCGGTCTGGCCTGCTGCGCGGTGGAAATGATGCACGCGGGCGCCGCCCGCTACGATCTGGATCGATTCGGCGTGGTGTTCCGGCCCAGTCCGCGCCAGTCGGACGTCATGATCGTCGCCGGTACCCTGGTAAACAAAATGGCGCCGGCGCTGCGCAAAGTTTATGACCAGATGCCCGAGCCGCGCTGGGTGATCTCCATGGGTTCGTGCGCCAACGGCGGCGGCTACTACCACTATTCGTACGCCGTGGTGCGGGGCTGCGATCGCATCGTGCCGGTGGATGTGTACGTGCCGGGTTGTCCGCCCACGGCCGAGGCGCTGCTCTATGGCGTCATCCAGTTACAGCGCAAAATCGCGCGGCGCCAAGCCGCCACAGCCTGAGCACGCGGGGATAAGCGTTCGTGCCTGCCTATATCGATGAGCTTGCAGCGCGGATCGAGCACAAGTTCGGCGATCGCGCGCGCCGTTATGGCGCCCTGGCCGATGAATTCGCGATCGAAGTTGCCGCGGCCGACCTGCTCGAGGTGGCGCGCGCACTGCGCGATGATCCGCAGCTGCGCTTCGAGATGCTGATCGATCTGGCCGGCGTGGACTATCTCGACTATGGTCGAGCCGAGTGGCGCACCTTTGCCGCCACCGCCAGCGGTTTCAGCCGCGGGGTCAATCGCGCCGCGCCGCATACACTCGCGGGCAACAAGCGTTTCGCGGTGGTCTCGCAACTGCTGTCGATCACGCACAATCAGCGACTGCGGCTGCGCGTGTGGTGCCAGGAGATCGAGGATCCGGTGATGGACTCGCTGACCGAGGTCTGGGCCAGCGCCGACTGGTTCGAACGCGAGGCGTTCGATCTGTTCGGCATCTTGTTCCGCGGGCACCCGGATCTGCGCCGCCTGCTGACCGATTACGGCTTCATCGGCCACCCGTTTCGCAAGGATTTTCCGCTGATCGGCAACGTCGAGGTGCACTACGACCCGCAGCTCAAGCGCGTGGTGTATGCGCCGGTGACCATCGAGGCGCGCACCCTGGTGCCGCGCGTAATCCGCCACGACAACCGTTATGACCCGGCGCTGCACGATCTTGAGCGCAAGAGCGAGTAATGGCTGAGATCCGCAATCTGACGCTCAACTTCGGGCCGCAGCATCCGGCCGCCCACGGCGTGCTGCGCCTGGTGCTGGAGATGGACGGCGAGGTGATTCAGAAGGCCGATCCGCACATTGGCCTACTGCATCGCGCCACCGAGAAGCTCGCCGAGTCCAAGCCCTTCAACCAGTCGATCGGCTACATGGACCGGCTCGACTACGTGTCGATGATGTGCAACGAGCACGCCTATGTGCTGGCCATCGAACGCCTGCTGGGCATCCGGCCGCCGGTGCGGGCGCAGTACATCCGCGTCATGTTCGACGAGATCACGCGCATTCTTAATCACCTGATGTGGCTGGGTGCGCACGGCCTGGACATCGGCGCCATGACCGTGTTCCTGTTCTGCTTTCGCGAGCGCGAAGACCTCATGGACTGCTACGAGGCGGTGTCGGGCACGCGCATGCATGCCACCTACTACCGTCCCGGCGGCGTGTACCGGGATCTGCCCGAGGCCATGCCAAAATATTTTGCTTCGCGCTGGCGCAGCCAGAAGGACGTCGATCGCCTGAACCAGGCGCGGGCCGGCTCGTTGCTGGATTTCATCGAGGCTTTCACGGTCAAGTTCCCGGCCTGCGTCGATGAATACGAGACTTTGCTGACCGACAATCGCATCTGGAAGCAGCGCACGGTGAACATCGGCGTGGTGGGACCGGAGCGTGCCATGCAGCTGGGATTTTCCGGTCCCATGCTGCGCGGCTCGGGCGTGGAATGGGACCTGCGCCGCAAGCAGCCCTACGAGGTGTACGCGCAGTTGCAGTTCGACATCCCGGTGGGCGTGCACGGCGACTGCTACGACCGCTACCTGGTGCGCATCGAGGAGATGCGACAGTCCAACCGCATCGTCAAACAGTGCGTCGACTGGCTGCGGGCCAATCCCGGACCGGTCATGGTCGATGATCGCAAGGTGCGCGCGCCCAGCCGTGAACACATGAAGGGCGACATGGAGTCGCTGATTCATCACTTCAAATTCATGACCGAGGGCTACTGCGTGCCCGAAGGGGAAACCTACGCCTGCGTCGAGGCGCCCAAGGGCGAGTTCGGCGTGTTCCTGGTCTCCGACGGTGCCAACAAACCTTACCGCCTCAAATGCCGGGCACCGGGATTCCCGCACCTGGCCTCGTTGGGGGAGATGGTGCGCGGCCACATGCTGGCAGATGTGGTCGCGGTCATCGGCACGCAGGACATCGTGTTCGGGGAGATCGATCGCTGATGAGTACGCAGTCGGGCAAGGCAGCGCTGTTGTCGGAGCACACCCGCCACGAAATCGATCACTGGGTGGCGAAGTTTCCGCCCGGGCGCCAGCGCTCGGCGGTGATCTCGGCGCTGCGTGCGGCGCAGGAGCAGAACCAGGGCTATCTGACCCCGGAACTCATGGACGCGATCGCGGAGTATCTGCAGTTGCCGCCCATCCAGGTGTATGAGGTAGCGAGCTTCTACTCCATGTTCGAGACCCACCCCTGCGGCCGGCATCACGTCAGCGTCTGCACCAACATCTCCTGCATGCTGCGCGGGGGCGAGGACATCGCCGCCTACGTGGAGAAGAAGCTCGGTATCCGGCTCGGGCAGAGTACCGCCGACGGGCGCATCTTCCTCAAGCGCGAAGAGGAGTGTCTTGCGGCCTGCACCGGCGCACCCATGATGATGGTCGATCACGTCTACCACGAGCATCTGACCACCGAGAGGGTGGATCAGATTCTGGCGGAACTCAAATGAGCGCCTGGGACGACAAGCGCAATCTGACCTGCTTCGAGCCGCTGCAGTATGAGCGCTCCTGGACACTGGAGACCTACGCGCGCATCGGCGGCTACGAGGCCTGGAAGAAAATCCTGGCGGAGAAAACCCCGCGCGAGAAGATCATCGATACGGTGAAAGCCTCGGGGCTGCGCGGTCGCGGCGGCGCGGCCTTTCCGGTGGGCGTCAAGTGGAGCTTCATGCCGCGTACCGCTGCCATGCAGAAATACGCGGTGTGCAATTCCGACGAGAGCGAGCCCGGCACCTGTCACGACCGCGACATACTGCGCTACAACCCGCATTCGCTGATCGAGGGGCTGGCCATCGGCGGTTATTGCATGAACGCCACGGTGGGCTACAACTACATTCGCGGCGAATTTCTGGCAGAGCCGGTGCCGCGTTTCGAGGCGGCGCTGGCGGAGGCCTACGCCGCGGGTCTGCTGGGTAAGAACATCCTGGACTCGGGCGTGGACTTCGATCTCTATACTTTTGTCGGCGCCGGCGCCTATATCTGCGGCGAGGAGACGGCGCTGCTGGATTCGCTGGAAGGCAAGACCGGCAAGCCGCGCTTCAAACCGCCGTTTCCCGCAGCCTTCGGGCTGTACGGCATGCCCACGACCATCAACAACACCCAGAGCTATGCCTCGGTGCCGACCATACTGCGCAAGGGCTCGCAATGGTTTGCCGATCTGGGGCCGAAGAATTCGGGCGGCACCGCGATCTTTTCGGTTTCCGGGCACGTCAACAAGCCGGGCAATTTTGAAGTGCCATTGGGCATACCGTTCGTCGATCTGCTTGAAATGGCCGGAGGCATGCTCGAAGGCCGCGCGCTCAAAGCGGTGATCCCGGGCGGCTCGTCGGTGCCGGTGGTGCCGGCTGCGACCATGCTCAAGCTCAACATGGACTACGACTCGCTCAAGGCCGCAGGCTCCGGTATCGGATCGGCGGCCGTGATCGTGATGGACGAGACCACCTGCATGGTGCGTGTGCTCGAGCGCCTGGCGCGCTTCTACATGTCCGAATCCTGCGGCCAGTGCACGCCCTGCCGCGAAGGCACCGGCTGGCTCGACCGCACCTTGAAGCGCATTCTCGCCGGCCAGGCCAAGCGCGAGGATCTGAATCTGTTGCTCGACGTCGCCAACCGCATCGAGGGTCACACCATCTGCGGTCTGGGCGATGCCGCGGCGTGGCCGGTACAGAGTTTCCTGAAGCATTTCCGCCCGGAGTTTGAGTACATGGTCGATCACGGTGGCCGCAGCATCGTCAATGCGGAGCGCGCAGCGGCATGAGCGAGGATCTGGTCAACATCGAGGTCAACGGTGTCGCGATCAAGGCGCACAAGAATGAGCTGATCATGCGCGTCACCGATCGCGAGGGCATCTACATCCCGCGATTCTGCTATCACGACAAGCTGCCGATTGCGGCCAACTGCCGCATGTGCCTGGTGGAGGTCGAAAAGGCGCCCAAGCCGCTGCCGGCCTGCGCCACGCCGGTGGCCGAGGGCATGAAGATCTTCACGCACTCGCTCAAGGCCATCGGTGCGCAGCGCGCGACCATGGAATTTCTGCTGATCAATCACCCGCTCGACTGTCCGATCTGCGATCAGGGCGGGGAGTGCGAGCTACAGGACCTGGCGCTGGGCTTCGGCCGCGACGTGTCGCGTTTCGTCGAACGCAAGCGCGTGGTCAAGGACAAGAACCTCGGTCCCCTGGTGTCCACCGACATGACGCGCTGCATTCATTGCACGCGCTGCATACGCTTCGGCGCCGATATCGCCGGCATCCAGGAAATGGGCGCCACCGGCCGCGGCGAACACATGGAAATCGGCACCTATGTGGAGCGCAGTGTCGATCACGAGCTCTCGGGCAACATCATCGACCTGTGTCCGGTGGGCGCGCTCAACAGCAAGCCCTTTCGCTACCGCGGCCGCGGCTGGGAGATGACGCAGTACCCGCTGATATCCCCGCACGACGGCGTGGGCACGCAGATCTTCGGGCACGTACTGCGCGGCCGGCTCATGCGCGTGGTGCCGCGGCGTGTGCGAGGAAATCAACGAGACCTGGATCGCCGATCGCGACCGCTTCAGCTACGAAGGGCTGTACAGCGAGGATCGCCTGTTGAACCCGCAGGTGCGCCACAGCGATGGCAGCTGGCGCGAGGTGGAGTGGGATCAGGCGCTCGCGGCGGCGGTGCCGCTGCTCAAGGATGCGGCCGCGGCTCCGGAGGGGCTGGGACTGCTGGCGCATTCCTCGAGCACGCTCGAGGAGCTGTACCTGCTGGCGCGCCTGGCTGACGGCCTGGGCAGCGCCAACCTGGATCACCGGTTGCGACGGCGCGATTTCCGCGATCAGGCCGCCGATGCGCGCGCACCCGAACTGGGACACGCCATCGCCGCCATCGATGAGCTCAACGCGCTGCTGGTGGTGGGTTCCAACCTGCGTCACGAGGTGCCCATCCTGGCGCACCGTGTGCGCAAGGCGAGCCTGCGCGGGGCCAGGATTCATTTCATCAATCCGGCGCGCTTCGACTATCTGTTTCCGGTGGCCAGCTACCTGGTCACCTCAGGGGCGAGCGAAGTCAGCACCCTGGCCGCGGTTTTGCGTGCAGCGCTGGGCGATGCCGCGCCACCGCCGGAGTTGGCGCCATTGCTCAAGGGGGTTGTGGCCGGCGATGAGCACCGTGGTATCGCCGAGGCGCTCAAGAGCGGCGCGCGACGCGCCATCTGGCTCGGTGCGCTGAGTGCGCGCAGCAGCCGCTTCAGCGAACTGCGGGCGCTGGCGCGGGCGCTGGCCGCGGCCACCGGCGCCTCCTTGGGTGAACTGGCCGAAGGCGGCAACGGTGCCGGGGCGTATCTGGCGGGCGTGCTGCCGCATCGCGGCGCTGCCGGTGCGCTGCGTGCCAGCGAGGGCCTGCATGCGCGCGCCATGCTCGAGCGCACCCTGTCGGGTTACCTGCTGTTGCATTGTGAGCCCTGGGCCGATGCGGCATTGCCCGGTGCGCTGGAAATCCTGGCGCGATCGCAGCGCGTGGTGGCCGTGACGGCCTATGCCAGCGCTGAGATGAAGCGCATCGCACAGGTGCTGTTGCCCGCGGGAGCGTTCGCCGAGAGTTCCGGCACCTACGTGAACCTGGAAGGGCGCTGGCAGAGTCAGGCCGGTGCCGTGGCGCCTTTGGGTGCTGCCCGACCGGCGTGGAAGATACTGCGCGTGCTCGGCAATCTGCTGGAACTGCCGTCATTCGATTACCAGTCCTCGGAAGCCGTGCGCGATGAGCTCAAGACGCGCATCGACGCCATGCCGGCGGCCGCGGCACCGGTGAGTGCGGCCTCCTGGCGCGGCAGCTCAGGTCGAGTCGGTGATCGATCTGGCGATGTACCAGATCGATCCGGTATTGCGGCGCGCGGGCGCGCTGCGGCGCACGCTCGACGGACGCGCCACGAGCCAGGTGTACGCGCGGAGCGGGCAAGTGAGTTCCCTGGGTCACACATGGTCGATACTGCCCGCGTACGTGCAGTCGACGGTGTTCACCGTGCTGCTGACCGTGATCCTGATTCTGTCGGTGGCGTATCTGACGCTGTGGGAGCGCAAGCTCATCGGCTGGATGCAGATGCGCATGGGTCCCAACCGCGTGACGATTTTCGGTTTCGCGGCTGGCTTTGGTCAGCCCTTCGCCGATGTCATCAAACTGCTGATCAAGGAAGTGGTGGTGCCGGCGCGCGCCAACAAGGTGCTGTTCACGCTGGCCCCGGCCATCACGTTGATACCGGCGTTCGCGACCTGGGCGGTAGTGCCGATCGCTCCCAACTATGCCATCGCCAATGTCGATGCCGGACTGCTGTACGCCTTGTCGCTGAGTTCAATGGGCGTCTATGGCGTGATCCTGGCCGGCTGGTCGTCGAATTCCAAGTACGCCTTCCTGGGCGCCATGCGCTCGGCCGCGCAGATGGTGGCCTACGAGATCGCGATGGGTTTCGCGCTGGTGGGGGTACTGATGGCATCGGGTAGCCTGAACCTCGGCATCATCGTCACGCGCCAGCACGGCGGGCCGCTGGCGTGGAACTGGTTCTGGCTGTTTCCGATGCTGATGGTGTACTTCATTTCCGGCATCGCCGAAACCAACCGCGCGCCGTTTGACGTGGCGGAAGGGGGAGTCCGAGATCGTTGCCGGGTTTCACGTCGAATACTCCGGCATCGCCTTCGCGCTGTTCTTCCTGGCCGAATACGCCAACATGATCCTGATCTCGGGGCTCACGGCGGTATTTTTCCTGGGCGGCTGGCTCAGCCCCTTCGAAGGTTATCCGGCCATCGGTCACTCGCTGCTGGCACTGCCGGGGACGCACTGGCTGGTGCTGAAGATCTTCGTGCTGCTGTGCGTGTTCCTGTGGCTGCGCGCAACCTTTCCGCGCTACCGCTACGATCAGATCATGCGCCTGGGCTGGAAAGTTCTGATCCCGGTAACTTTGGTGTGGATCGCGGTGGAAGCGGCGCTGGTCAGCTTCAAAGTCGGGCCCTGGAACCGCTAGCCCCTGCACTCAACGAGAACCACCATGGCCTTCGCCAATCCCATCAAGACATTTTTGCTGACCGAACTGTTGCAGGGTCTTGCGGTGACCGCGCGCTCATTGTTCCGGCGCAAGGTGACCGTGCAGTACCCGGAAGAAAAGACGCCGCAATCGGTGCGCTTTCGCGGGCTGCATGCGCTGCGCCGCTATGCCAACGGCGAGGAGCGCTGCATTGCCTGCAAACTGTGCGAGGCGGTGTGTCCGGCGCTGGCGATCACCATTGATTCGGACGTGGCCGCGGACGGTACGCGCCGCACCACACGCTACGACATCGATCTGTTCAAGTGCATCTACTGCGGCTTCTGCGAAGAGGCTTGCCCGGTGGATGCCATCGTCGAGACGCGCATTCATGAATACCATATGGAGCATCGCGGTGAGAACATCATGACCAAGGACAAGCTGCTTGCGGTGGGCGAGCGCTATGAGGCCATGATCAGCGCCGACAAGAGCGCGGATGCTCGTTACCGCTAGAGGACTGCCGTGCTGCCGTTGATCCTGTTCTACCTGTTTGCGGCCGTGCTGGTGGCCTCCAGCCTGGGAGTGATCCTCTCGCGCAATCCGGTGCATGCGGCGTTGAGCCTGGTGCTGTGCTTTTTCACCAGCGCGGTGCTGTGGCTGCTGATCGAGGCCGAGTTCCTGGCGATCGTGCTGGTGCTGGTGTATGTCGGGCGCCGTCATGGTGCTGTTTTTGTTCGTGGTCATGATGCTCGACATCGACCTGGAGGAATTGCGCAGCGGCTTTACGCGCTACGCCTGGTTCGGCTGGATCACGGCGGCCATCGTGGCGTTCGAGGTTGCCGGCGTGGTGCTGACCAAGCGCTTAGGGTTAGACGTGACGCGCGGCGCGGTACCGTTGCCGGCCGGCTACAGCAACACGCAGGAACTGGGCGCTCTGCTGTACAGCAAGTACGCCTATCCGCTGGAGATCGCGGCCATGCTGCTGCTGGTGGCCATGGTGGCCGCCATCACTTTGACACTGCGCCACCGGCCGGGACTCAAATTGCAGAACATCGGCAAGCAGGTGTCGGCCAAGGCGAGCGAGCGCGTGCGCATCGTCAAGATGGATTCGGAGCAGCGCAAATGATCACGCTGGCGCACATGCTCACCTTGTCGGCGATACTGTTCGCGTTGTCGGTGGCCGGCATATTTTTGAATCGCAAGAACGTCTTGCTGCTGCTCATGTGCATTGAACTGCTGTTGCTGGCCGCGAACTTCAACTTCGTGGCCTTCTCGCGCTACCTGGGACGGCTCGACGGCCAGATATTCGTATTTTTCGTGCTGACCGTGGCGGCGGCGGAATCGGCCATCGGGCTCGCCATCCTGGTGGTGCTGTTTCGCGAGCGGCGCACCATCAGCGTCGAAGAACTCGACCGGCTCAAGGGCTGACATGAATCCGAGCCTGCTGCTGGCCATCCCCATGTTGCCGCTGATCGCCGCCCTGGTGGCGGGGCTTGCGGGCAAGCAGATCGGCCGCGCCGGGGCCGCAATGGCGACGATCGCGGCGGTGGGGGTCTCCTGCCTGCTGTCATTGTGGGTGCTCAAGCAATTGCTCATCGATCACGTGCCCAACTTCGAGGGCACCGTCTATACCTGGCTGGTCAGCGACGGCGTGCGCATGCAGATCGGCTTCCTGGTCGATCGCCTGACCGCGCTCATGATGGTGGTGGTGACGTTCGTGTCGCTGTGCGTGCACGTCTACACCGTCGGCTACATGAACGACGATCCGGGTTATCAGCGCTTCTTTGCCTACATTTCGCTGTTCACGTTTTCGATGCTCATGCTGGTGATGGCGAACAACTTCATGCAGTTGTTCTTCGGCTGGGAAGCGGTGGGCGTGGTCTCATACCTGCTGATCGGATTCTGGTACACCCGGCCGAGCGCCATCTTTGCCAGTCTCAAGGCGTTTCTGGTCAACCGCGTCGGTGACTTCGGTTTCGTGCTCGGCATTGCCGGTGTGCTCTATTACACCGGCTCGCTCGATTACAATGATGCCTTCGCCATGGCGCCGGCCATCGCCGGCAAGATCGCTGATGTTGTTTCAGGGGCACCCGTGGTCGGCGATGACGGTGATCTGCATCTGCCTGTTCATAGGCGCCATGGGCAAATCGGCACAGATGCCACTGCACGTGTGGCTGCCCGATTCGATGGAAGGTCCGACGCCGATCTCGGCGTTGATCCATGCCGCAACCATGGTCACGGCCGGTATCTTCATGGTGGCGCGCATGTCGCCGCTGTTCGAGTACTCGGACACGGCGCTGTCGTTCGTGCTGATCATCGGCGCCACCACGGCGCTGTTCATGGGCTTCCTCGGCATCGTCAACAACGACATCAAGCGCGTGATCGCCTATTCGACCCTGTCGCAGCTCGGCTACATGACCGCGGCCCTCGGCGTGTCGGCCTATAGCGTGGCGATTTTTCACCTGATGACGCACGCCTTCTTCAAGGCATTGCTGTTCCTCGCGGCCGGCGCCGTGATCATCGCCATGCATCACGAGCAGGACATGCGCAAGATGGGCGGCCTGCGTCATCGCATGCCCGTGACCTACTGGACCTGCCTGATCGGTGCGCTGGCGCTCATCGGCACGCCGTTCTTCTCGGGCTTCTATTCCAAGGACGCGCTCATCGAGGTGGTGCAGGCCTCGCATCGCTTCGGCGCCGGTTATGCCTATTGGTGCGTGCTGCTCGGCGTGTTCGTCACCGCGCTCTATACCTTCCGCATGATGTTCATGACGTTCCACGGGCCGGAGCGGCTCGATCATCACGCGAAGGAGCATTTTCACGATGTCGGCTGGGACATGAAGGGCCCGCTGGTGGCGCTGGCCATCCCGTCGCTGCTGATCGGCTACCTGACCATTCAGCCCGTACTGTTCGGCGGCTATTTTGGCAATGCCCTTCGCGTGCTCGAGAATCACGACGTGGTGGCGGAACTCCAGTCGACGTGGCCCGGTGCGATCGCGTTCGCCCTGCGCAGCGTACTGTCGGCGCCGGCGTGGCTCGCGGGCCTCGGGGTGCTCACGGCCTGGGTGTTCGTGTTGCGCCGTCCCGAACTGGGGGACCAATTGCGCGTTCGCCTGGCAGGGGTCAACCGGTTATTGGCGAATAAGTACTACTTCGACTGGTTCAACGAGAACGTGCTGGCGCCCCTGGCGCGAGGGCTGGGCATGGTGTTCTGGCGGGGAGGGGATCAAGGCCTGATTGACGGTGGCATGGTCAATGGCTCGGCCGGGACGGTCGGATGGCTCGCGGGCGTGATGCGGCAGCTGCAGAGCGGCTTTCTGTACTCGTATGCCTTCTGGATGATCATCGGCCTGGCGCTGCTGCTGGGCTGGTTTCTGACCAGGGTCTAGGACAGCGATGCGGCAAATCGGCTTGCTCTCGGTCGTAATCTGGCTGCCCATCCTGGGCGGCATCGTGACACTGGCAGTCGGCGATCTGCGCGCGCAACTGGCGCGCTGGGTCGCACTGCTGACATCGTTGGTGACGCTGGCGGCGTGCGTGCCGCTGTACGCAGGCTTTGCCAATGGCACCGCGAGCTTTCAGTTCATCGAGCGCCTCGAGTGGATCCCGGCATTGCACGCGCAGTACTACCTCGGCGTCGATGGCATCTCGCTGCCGCTGATTCTGCTGACGGCCTTCATGACCGTGCCGGTGATCATCGCCGGCTGGTCGGTGATGGAGAAGCGGCCGGCACAGTATTTCGCGGCCTTCCTGATCATGGAAGGGCTCATGATCGGGGTGTTCGCGGCGCTGGATTCGCTGCTGTTCTATTTCTTCTGGGAAGCGATGCTGATTCCGATGTTCGTGATCATCGGCGTCTGGGGCGGCCCGCGGCGCGTCTACGCGACGCTCAAGTTCTTCCTGTACACGTTCCTCGGTTCGGTGCTGATGCTGGTGGCGCTGATCTATCTGTACCTCAAGGCCGGCGACTACAGCATCGCGGCCATGCAGCAGTTGCCGCTGACACTGACCGAGCAGCGTTGGATGTTTCTCGCCTTCCTGGTGGCCTTCGCGGTCAAGGTGCCGATGTGGCCGGTGCATACCTGGCTGCCCGACGCGCACGTCGAGGCGCCCACGGGCGGGTCGGTGATTCTGGCGGCCATCATGCTCAAGATGGGCGGCTATGGTTTGTTGCGCTTCAGCCTGCCGATGACGCCGGATGCCAGCCGCGAACTCGATTGGCTGATCGTGGCGCTGTCACTGATCGCGATCGTGTACATCGCCTTCGTGGCGCTGGTGCAGCAGGACATGAAGAAGCTGATCGCCTATTCTTCGATTGCGCACATGGGCTTCGTCACCCTGGGTGCGTTCCTGGTGTTCCTCATCGTCGCGGCTACCGGCGCAACCACCGGCGCGGTCAACGGCATGGATGGCGCGGAGGTGCAGATGATCTCGCATGGCCTGATCTCCGGCGCGCTGTTCCTGTGTATCGGCGTGATGTACGACCGCATGCACACGCGCGAGATCGGCGCCTACGGCGGCGTGATCAATGTGATGCCGAAATTCGCCGCCTTCATGGTGCTGTTCGCGCTGGCCAACTCCGGCCTGCCCGGCACCTCGGGGTTCGTCGGGGAGTTCCTGGTCATCCTCGCGAGCTTCAAGGCGAGCTTCTGGTATGCCTTGCTCGCGGCCACGATCCTGATCCTTGGTGCGGCCTACAACCTGTGGCTGGTCAAGCGCGTGATCTTCGGGCCGGTCGCCAATGAGAAGGTGGCGCACATGCAGGATCTGAACGGGCGCGAATTTCTGGTGCTCGGCGTGCTGGCGCTGGCGGTGCTGGTGCTGGGCGTCTGGCCGGCGCCGCTGCTGAACATGATGGAAGCCTCGGTGCAGCACCTGGTGCAGCAGGTGGTCACCAGCAAGATCCCGTTGGCGCTGCCATGATCGCGGCACTCACAACGACCTCGTGGCCGGCGCTGCCGGAGATCGTGCTGGCCCTGTCGGCCTGCCTGATCCTGATGATGGATGTGTACGGCGGCGACAAGCACCGCGGCGTTGACCGCCAGCTGACCATGCTGGCATTGCTGATCGGCGTGCTGCTCACCAGCCAGTTTGGCATGGTCGCTGCAGCACAGTGCTGTTCGACGGCCTGTACGTCGCCGACGCCCTGGGGGCATTTCTCAAGCTGGCGGGCTTCGCGGCCATGGCCACGGCGATATTCTATTCGCAGGAATACCTGGAGCAGCGCGGCATGCGCGGCGGGGAATACTACGTGCTGTGCCTGACGGCGCTGCTCGGGGTGTTCGTGCTGATCTCGGCCAACAACCTGCTGACCGTGTACCTGGGCATCGAGCTGCTGTCGCTGTCGCTGTACGCCATGGTGGCCTTCGATCGCGATTCGGGCATCGCCGCCGAGGCGGCCATCAAATATTTCGTGCTGGGTGCGATCGCCTCCGGCGTACTGCTGTATGGCATGTCGATGCTGTATGGCATGACCGGCACGCTGGATCTGGACGCACTCAGCGCGATCGTGCGCCACGGCGCCGACGCCGGCCTGATCATCGGCGTGGCCTTCGTGGTGGTGGCGGTCGCGTTCAAGTTCGGCGCGGTGCCGTTCCACATGTGGGTGCCGGACGTCTATCAGGGTGCGCCGACCAGCGTGACGCTGTACATCGCCACGGTCTCGAATCTCGGCTCGTTCGCGCTGATCGTCCGGCTGCTCGCGCATGGGCTGGCGGGCCTGCCGGCCATCTGGACGCAGATGCTGACGGCGATGGCGGTGCTGTCGCTGCTGATCGGTAATCTCATCGCGATCGCGCAGACCAACCTCAAGCGCATGCTGGCCTATTCGGCGATCGCCAATGCCGGCTTCGTGCTGCTGGGCTTCGTGACCGGCAGCCCGCGCGGCTACCAGGCGGCGCTGAATTTCACGATCGCCTATGTGCTCACCACCCTGGCGTCCTTCGGCATGATCCTGATGCTGGCGCGCGCGCGGCTTCGAGCACGACGAGATCGCCGATTTCAAGGGGCTCGCAACGCGCGATCCGCTGCTGGCGCTGCTGATGCTGGTGCTGATGTTCTCGACCGCCGGCGTGCCGCCGTTCGTCGGCTTCTGGGCCAAGCTGTGGATCATCCAGGCGCTGCTCGGCAGCGGACACGTCTGGCTCGCCACCTTCGCGGTGCTGATCTCGGTGGTCGGCGCTTACTACTATCTGCGCGTGGTCTGGTACATGTATTTCGAGGCCGCCGGCGACCTGCCGCGGCCAGCGCACAGGCCGCGCATGCGCTTGATCCTGCTGCTCAATACCGCTGGCCGTGGCTGGCGCTCGGGCTGCTGCCGAACGCGTTACTGGCCATCTGCCAGCGCCTGTTTCCCTGAATTTTGGGGCTGCGCCGCTCAAGGC
Organism: uncultured Gammaproteobacteria bacterium; assembly: GCA_963735775.1. Lineage (GTDB taxonomy): Bacteria > Pseudomonadota > Gammaproteobacteria > Steroidobacterales > Steroidobacteraceae > FEN-1191. The sequence goes on from CAVTMG010000004.1 coordinate 63,715, forward strand.
AGGTGTACAGGCGGGCCCCCCGGTGTAGAATGCGCGCCCTCCTGGTGCGGGGTGGAGCAGTCTGGCAGCTCGTCGGGCTCATAACCCGAAGGTCGCAGGTTCAAATCCTGCCCCCGCTACCACTTTTCACAATAGCGGCTAAACGGAACGGGGCGTACGGTATCCCGCTCCGTTCGAGAAGGCAGTCCAGCGGTCGCCATATCGAGCAAATCCGGCGTCGCTGCGTCGCTGCATCGCGCCAGCTGACATTGCGCCGGCGCAGATCCGCGCCAACGCCGGGTCAACCGCCGGATGAGTGCACCGGCTTCGCGCGATTCAGTGCTGCCAAGCGGGCATTGCCGATCTTATCGATAGCCTGATTCAACGTGTCCTGATAGCAGCTGCGGAAAGCAACGAAGCTCTGAAGCACCGAGGGTTCGGTGCAGACACGGCGCACGGTCCAGGAGAGACGGTGGTAGAGCTTGTCAACGTCGCCAGACTTGGAAAGATTCAGGTCGCCGAATCTCACGATCTCGGACGGCGGATCTCGGTTCAAGCTCGGGGCGCCAGCGGCATTGGCATCGATCGTCAGTGAGCACAGGCCGAGGGTCGCGAGAACCATTGCGGAATGGGTGCTCTTGCGGATATTCACTGCAGGTCTCCAGTAGCTAGTCCGGGTGCGGAACGCCTGCAACTTAGGGATTCCGCTTCCGCACTGCCGGAAATGAGCGTGAAATTGGCCGACAGTTGGGTGAAATTGCATCGCTACGGGGTGAACCACTGCGCGCGTCGTCGTCGCAGTCTTGGTCATTCAAAGTCAATGCACTAGACTTGCCCGCCGCAATGGCTATGAACGCCCCTTCAGGCCCCGGGGCGGCAGAGTATCCTCTTGCACAGGCGCGCTGCGTCTGAGCGCCTGGGCGCTTCAAGAACCCTGGGGCACTCGCCGGCCTGGAGAGACGATGGAACGGAGCTCGCATACCGAGAAGGCCGGATCTCGAATTCCAGGGCCGTCCACGATGCGTTATTGCGCCGGCGATCTGCTGATCGAGCCCCAACTCGGCCGGGTCACGCGCGCCGGCCACGAAGTCCCACTGGGAAAGGTGTCATTCGACCTGCTGCTTGCGCTCGTGCGCGGCGCACCGGCGTTCGTTTCCGTTGACTCACTCATGGAGCAAGTGTGGTCGGGCATGGTCGTCAGCCCAGAAACCCTCACCCAGCGAGTGAAGCTCTTGCGTACCGCACTGGGGGACGATGCCAAGGTACCAAAGTACATCGCCGGCGTGCGCGGACGAGGCTACCGGCTGATCGTCGCGGTTGCAGGCTTTGATCCGGCGGGCGAAGCGGCTGCGGCACCGACTCCTCCGGCGACGACCGCCGATTTGGGGATTCTCGAAACCTCGCCGCGACGGGGCTGGAGGCAACAAGTCTCGCGCCAGGCCGCGCTTGGACTTGGCGGTGCGGTAGTTCTGCTGCTAGTCGCCTGCGCCGTCTGGTACTTTGCACGCGGACCAGCGCCGTCCTCCGCCTCCGGGCAAGTCGCCAGTTCCAATCTTCCGGCAGCGGGGGCACCGCTGGTGGCAGCGCCCCGCGCCATGCGCCTGGCCGTCTTGCCGTTTGAGAATCTCAGTCCTGATCCTGAGAACGAATTCTTCGCCGACGGGTTGCACGAGGAGATTCTGAGCCGGCTCGCGCAGGTGGCGCCGCACCTCGAAGTCATCTCGCGGACGACGATGATGACCTATCGCGGCGGTTCGAAGACGCTCTCCGAGCTCGCACTTGAGCTGCATGCGACGCACGTCATGGAAGGCTCGATCCGGCGCGAGGCTGGTCGCGTGCGCCTGACGCTGCAGCTCATCGATGCACGCACCGATGACCACGTTTGGTCCCAGAATTACGAACGAACGTTCGCCGATGTGCTGACACTGGAGTCCGAAGTGGCTCGGGACGTTGCCTCGCAGCTCTCCGAACGCCTGACGGAGGACAATTCGAGTCAGCGCCCGCTCACGAGCGATCCGGAAGCATACGATCTGTACCTGAAGGCGCTGCTGGCCCGCGAAGCCGTGTCGACCAAAAGCCCTCCGGAAGCGCTTTCCGAAGTAGATAGCCTATTGAGCCGTGCGATTGCGCGTGATCCGCATTTTGCTCGCGCCTATGCGCAGCGGGCCGGGTTCGGGCTGTTCGCATTCATATTCAGCTTCGACACGAGCCCCGAGAAGTTGCAGCGCATCCGAACAGATCTGGAAACCGCACGCCGCCTGGCGCCGGACGATGTGGACGTACTTGCCGCCGGCGGCGCATACATGTCTCACGTCGAGCAGGACGGCGAGCGAGCGATCGCGCTATTCGAAGAAGCGAGGCATGCAGGTCTCGCCGACGTGCTGTTTCAGGTGAGCGAGGCGGACACCCTGGCACGCATGGGTCGCTTCGAAGAAGCCAAGCGCGAATTCGACCGAGTGATCGGGATTGATCCCGCGAACAAAGCATTGATCGGCTGGATATCCGGGTTCGAGTTCAACACGCGACAACCGGAAGATGCCCTGCGGGCGCTCGACCGCGGAACTCTTTACTCCAATCAGCCGGACTACTGGCTACCCTGGCGCGCGTTGATCGTGCGTTACTACACCGGCAACGGCAGCGACGGCGAGCCGGATCTCTGCGCGCTCGGCAGCAAGGATTGTTCCGGTGCAACGGCGCGCATGGACGCACCGTCCTCGGCCCAAGGTCTGAGATCGTATACAGACCTTGAATGGCTCTCGCTGCTTCGCATGCAGCATCGCTACCGGGACATACAGCAGCAGGTTGGAATCCATTCCAATGAAGGCGTAAGAAGTCCGTACGTAGGCCTGCTTCCGGTATATGCGATCGGCGAGCGTCCGCTGGCTGAAGTTTTGGGGTGGGTGGACCTGTTGCTGGGGGACTCCGCCGGGGCGGCCGAGCGGGGCGCGCAAGTGCTCGCGTTCGCATCGCGCTCAAGGGAAACAGCGTTCAACGGATGGTTTCTGCAGGCGATGAGGGCGGCTGGATACACCTTTCTTCGACAGCCGAAGCGCGCTATCGGCGCTGCCGAACTGAGTCTGGCACTCGCGGCAAAATCGCCAGACGTTTTCACTCGAGCCGCCGCGGCGTCGCTGGCGTCCCAAGTCTATGCCTGGAGCGGTGCGCAGGATGAGGCCGTCGCCGTGCTCGAGCGGCTCGCGACCTCGGTCCCCGGGTTGCCCCCGGCTGCGATCACTCGCGATCCGATATACGCCGTTCCGCTTGCGCGCAACTTGCGCTATCAAGCGCTGGTCGCCGGCCTCGAGGCACAGATGAAGGCGACCCATCTTCACTAGGCGGCCGCGCATCGCGTGATGGCTGGCGTGACGCTCCTCATACTGTCAATACGTTCGTATTGACATGTAATCTATCTTTGGCGGATGCTACCGACATGGACAAGGTGGCAAAATCAGAGCAGCTGCAGATTCGTCTATCAAGACAGGAAAAATCCGCCATTCAGCACGCTGCCGCGCGTGCGGGTATGGATATGTCTGGCTACGTATTGAGCCGGGTACTTTCGGCTCCCGCGGCGCAGGTTCGAGCTTGCCTTGAGCAATGCGCCCGTGCGCAGTCACCTCGTTTTGCGCTGGCCGAGCTCAACTCGCTGCTCGCAGCCTTTTCGGCAGGGGAATTGCGCGACGCGATTGCGATGCCTCCGCCGCCCGGACTGACTGCCTTTCTCCTGAACTACATCACCGCGATGGTGGAGTATGCCTGCGCCAAGCGCTCGGCCGCGCTGCCCGCGTGGACGAGGGCGGTTACGCCGCTGCCCGAACCCGTATTTGGTACTGCGCTGCAAAGTCTGCGTCTGCATCTGCTCACCCACTCGCCGCCACCGTTTCGCGCTCGCAATATCTTTATAGATGCGAGCGTGGGTGAGCGGGTCTGAAATGCCGTGGGGCCACTAACGCAGGCGGATATCCGACGGCTGTTCGACCTCATGAATGAAGAGCTGCGCGGCGCCGATTCAGAGGGCGAGCTATTCCTGGTCGGCGGTGCGGTCATGTGTCTCGCATATGCTGCACGACCGTCTACTCAAGACGTCGATGCGCTGTTTCGTCCTCCTTCAGACGTACGCGCAGCGGCCGCTCGGGTGGCCATTCGGGCCGGTCTGAATCCGGACTGGCTGAATGACTCCGTGAAGGCCTACCTGAGTGCGCAGGGGGAGTTTGCGCCATTCCTTGAACTCGATCACCTGCGCGTAATGGTGGCTCAACCAGAGTATCTGCTGGCGATGAAGTGTCTGGCGATGCGAATCGGCGCAGAATTCCACGATGAGGATGACATCCGCTACCTGCTTCGACATCTCGATATCCGTAGCTACGAGAAGGCGATTGCGGTTATTACCAAGTACTACCCGAAAGAGCGCTTTCCGCAAAAGACGTTGTACGCGCTGGCCGAACTATTGCCGACGCAGGTCTAAGCAGGCAACCCGCGACTGTCTGCGGCGCACCCAACGCAAAACCGTGACCTGCCCGGCTACCGATCGCGCACGAAATACCTGTTAAATGACGGGCGGTTGGGCTCTTGAAGAGGGTAAGCTCAGTGCGCAGAGGGAGGTCACATCATGCGCCACAGAGCGTACTCATTCGCGTCGTCAGCCTTCATCCTTCTGATCATTGCCGCACCATTGGCCGCCCGCCCGCTGGAAGGCTCTGTGCGACTGGTTTGCGAGCTGCAGAAGACGCAGACGGAATCGCGCCACGTGGCTCCCTCAGAATGGTCGAGACTCGTGTTAGCAGAGTCCCAACTCGAGCGAGTGGAGGTCACGGTGGTTACATCCAAGGACCAAATGACCATCAGCGGCACTGGAAGCGAGATCAACTTCTCGTTTAGCTCGGTGAGTGGTGACCAGATAATAAACCAGGGATCGAGTTGGTCGTTCGTTCACACCGCGACCAAGGGTGCGGGCTCGGAAATCGTTCAGATCTGGGATCAGGTGAGTGTTGACGGACCGGAAAAAAAGAACCCAGGAGTGTTCTTCTACAGCCATATGGAGGGATTGCGGAGAACTTCGCAAGTCGGTCCGAGCAGTGGCCAGAAGGATTCGGATCAAAAGAAGGGCTCTCTGCGTCAAACCCTAATCACGGGTAAATGTCGGTATTAGTGTCCGAGTTGCGCTACTTCAGTCGCGCCAACTGCGGGATGCCAGTAACAGCGCGGAGCGCGCCCGCGCTACCCTGAAATTCGCGATTGGAATTGACCAATGCGGGCTGCCTGATTTCATCTCCGCTAAAGCTCCGAGAGAACCTGCGCAGCGATAGACCTCTCAGCATCCATGACCTGTTGGCGATCTGTCAGAGCAGGGACCCAGGTCACCTGGACATTGACAGCCCCCTTCTTGACGTTCAGAAGGGTCATGACACCCATTTGTGCAAAGTAGGCATCATCACCAAGGTCGGAAACGTTCGTCACGGCGTCCTTCCCCGTATTCTTACCCAATTCGAATAGCCCCGCGTTAAATGGCATGACCTTGAGTTCCAGCTTTATCTGTGCCTGTCGGAGGACACCAGGTTGGGGGACTTGAACTTGGAGCCACGTGCAGAAATTCAGCATCGTGCGAAAGGGCATGTGTTCGCCGGGGTCCACCGGGAACCCGACTGCAGCTGTCATTTCCTCCTGCCTAACCAATGAGCAGGCATCGACCGAGGCAAGATTCACTGGTAGCGCAGCGACCGCAGGCAGTGGTGCCGCATCGATCAGAAGCACGAAGACCGCGGGCGCGAACAGGCCAACCCTCAAGCGCATGGTGTGTCCTCCCTGTTGCCTTCGAACTTGCTGCCGTCGAAGTTTACGCTTCCCATTACTTCAAAGCGCCAGGCATTTAACAGGTATTCCGTGCACGAACGGTAATTGGGTAACTAACTGTTTTGCGGCGGGTACACCGCAGCCGACTAGCTTCGGAGCCAGCTCTTGCGGTCTTTACGCACGCCCGAACCTGTGACGCAGGGACCGATCCAAGGGGGGCTTCCGGATAAACGGAGCATCAGGGCCGAGCATTAACCGTATGTGAGATCTGTGCTTTGTCCGACTTCGATAATGTATCCGTCAGGATCGCGGATGTAGCAGCGCGTCTCGCCGTACTTGGGAATCGGCTCCGTGATGAACTCCGCTCCCAGACTTTTCCATAATTGATAGCACGCTTGAATATCCGCGACGCGGAAATTCATGAAGCTGTTGATGTGATTCGGGTTTGGAACGCTGAGTGTTACGGTCGGCTTATCCGGGGTCGGGCCGCCTCCAAGGTTCAGAATCATCCAAATATTCGCAAGCTGAAGGTATGCAGGCGCGTTGCCGTCACCCAGGGTCAGAACGCGAGCGCCGAATACCTTTTCGTAGTAGCGAGCCGATCGTTTGATGTCGGCGACGGTGAGAAAATGCGCGATGCTGATCCCCTCTCGCGGGGGCATCTCAAAGCTCTTCTGCCCGATTTGTACGCTGCTCATTGACGACTCCAGTTGCGATAAACAGTGCGCATCCGATGATTCTCGTTCTCTAGTATTCGTACCTGCGGCCGATAAAGCCTGACGAACAAAGGGAAGGCAATTGGACCAAGGTATCGTGCGACGCTTTGGCGTCTTTTCAATCAGTTACCCGGACTGGCCATTATCCGTCAACTTGCCTGTAGGAGGAACCACGGAAGTTGCCCTATGGTCGGCTCCGATGACGACGGTGAACGTGCCGCGGTTATCTACAGCCCCAACGGTACTGTCAGCTCAAGGACTTGGATTGCGAAGGAAGTCTGCGTTACGTGCTCGAGCGCATCGCCGAGCGGCCATCTGCTAGACGAGGTCGACGACGAAGTAAACCTGCAAGACGGGCAGGCCGTGATGCTCTATTACTAAGATCCGACCGAGAAGTTCGGGGTCTCCGCCGTGCCATCCCGCTCTCCCTAAGCGTACTCGCCTCTGATATCCTCGGTGTGGCTGTTATGTTGCACTTCTGCATCCGAACGTCTGCGTTGGAGTTCAATTGGAATGGTGTTTAGCCGGCTCCTATGTAGGATTTTTTCAGTAATCGGCTGTTTTTGTATGGCGTTCGTCATGTTTCTCGCGTGCGTTTTCCTGTACGCGGTTATCGCGGTCAGCGAAACCCATCGGCAAAAGCTCCCCAATCTAAGGTCGCCGACGGGCTAATCCTGCCTGCGCTCGCGATGAGGTGCCTGACACGTCGGGTGGCGATGCGCTGGCAACGATTGAGTCTATTCGACTAGTTCGACGCCGGCTGGCGGGAAGTTCAGCCATGCGTGAGCTGCTACGGGGACGGAGCAAGTTGACTTCAAGGCAGCTCATCTGGTGTTGCAACTGGAACGGTATATCCGTGAAATCCTTTGAAGTACCAGCCGTACACTTCGGAAACGAACGCAGTTGTACTTAATAGACCATGAATCTCAAGGCAAATCGACCTTAGCTCTGAGAGGTTGTCGCCAAGATGGAGTCCGCGGATCCACCGCCGGAAGCTCCCATTCCAATCGCTTACCTGCACGACATAAACGTCATCCTCGTCGGTTCCATGCTTGCGCGCGAGAATCACGCCAAACTGCTTCTCGCCAATCGTCACCACGACAATCCAGTTGCCGAAGCTCGGTCTTATTCGCTCGACTTCGAACCGGTGACCTAGCATGTCCTCAAGCGCTTGGGCCAGTGACTTGTCAGCGTCTGCGCTTGTTAACCGGAAGTGGGTGTACGGAAATCGCAGATGCGGGGACATCAACTTCCTGCAAGCCGCGCGGAATATGCGAGATTTGATATCGGCCATCAGACTATCGGACTGGTAGTGAGCCAGTTCTGGAAGGGGACAGTAGGACCGGCGGCGACCGCACTTCAGTTCTGGTGGCATTCCCCGGTTACGCTGGTTTCGGAAAAAAAGTTATTGACGTGATGAAAGTAATGAAATTCCTGTCGCACGTAGTGCAACGATGCACCACTGACCCATGGCTTTGATAGTTCGAATCGGTCGAAGATGTCTTCGGACGCGGACGGACCGTCGCGCTTGGCATGCGCCACAACCACAAGTGTAGAGGCGTCTTCGCGGACGTCGTCCGGATCATCAGTGCTGATGGAAAACTGAATATCGGCGCTCCTACCCTTGACGCTAAATTGCTTTCCGGCGCGAATCAATTCGACAATAACCTGCTCGTAGAGGATATCCCCGCTCACCGCTTTATCCCCGGACTCTCGCTTCTCGAGTTGACAAACGAGTCGGGCGTTGCCCGGCTCGGCGGCCGCGTACGCCTGAGCACCTGCCACCATGAATAACAGGCAGGTGAAAGCCGAGTAGCGCGTGTCGGCCGCTAATATTGGCATTTGCCCGTGATCTGGGTCTGGACCAGAAAGCCCTTCTTTTGGTGCAAGTCCTTCTGGACCCGCATGAGGTTGTAGTAGAACATGCCCGGCTTCTTGCCGGGCCGCCCAACCTGCACGTTTTCCACGATCGGCCCGTTATCGCTGTGCTTAGAGTGATCGATGCCCCAATACGGACCCTGGTCAATTACCTGGTCTCGACCTACCGAGCTGACGGAGAAATTGATCTCGTATCCCGCGCCGCTGATGGTCATCTGGTCTTTGGATATAACTACATCGACCTCCACTCGCTCGAGCCCCGACTGTTGGTACGAGTCGGCAGCGCTAGGCCGCCCTTCCGTCTTCTGCAGCTGACAGACCAGTCGAATCGTACCCTCCGGGGTGCGAGCCACCGCCGGCGTGTCGATCAGCGGGAGCAACAGAAAGAGCAGGCAGGCGTGACGCACCATGACCAACGACGAAACCGCGGGTGCGAATGGGCCGACCCTCAAACGCATGGTGTGTCCTCCCTGTTGTCTTCGAAGTTTACGCCTCCCAACACTTCAAAGCGCCGGCGATTTGACAGGTATTCCGTGCACGATCGGTAATCGCGCAAGTAACTGAATCAGCATTGGCGTTTGTTAGCTCAGCTATCTTCGCGAGCACGGCGCTATCCCCATCCGCCGCGCGTGCGGCCGGACCGGCGCTCGCGTCCGATTTCAACTCCTGGAGACGCTCCCTCATCGCGGCTCGTTCATCGTCTGTAAATCCGCTGGGTTCCTTTCCAGTCGCTGAGATTCTCCTGGCGGAATTCTGCGTGGCCTTGTTTGCAGATTTCATTACCCGCCGAGCAAGGGTGGCAGCGGACAGTGAAGCAGGGCACAGGTCGTGCGCAGCAGCTCAGCTTCCTCCACGGTGATCCGGCCATCGCTGGCGATAGTACATACGAGCCCGCCGACCACGGCCTGCTTGGCAAGGGGCTGCAGCGAATCGAGCTCGGGCAGTGCCGCATCGAGCCGGCGCGGCCAGTCGGCGTAGGCCACGTAGGGCGGAAAGCGCATCGACAGCACTGCCTGCATGCCGGCCTCATAGGCGGCGCGCGCCTCGCGGTCATCCGCTGTACCCGCCTGCGCCATGGTCGCGAACAGTACGTGGATCGATTGCACGGCATCCTCGAGCGACGCGTTACCGTGCGGTGCGCGCGCCTGCATCTGATCGGTGAGCAAACTGGTCACGAGCTGGGCGAGACAGAATTCGAAGATATCGACCTGGTGTTCGGCATTAGCAAGATCAGTGACCAACTTCGAGAGTGTCTGCCGATCCGCCAGAGGCAAGCGTCGCAGCGCCGGAAAGATTTGAAACACCGCGGGCAGACGCAGCATCGGCTCCAGGGTACGGGCGACGGTAGCCGCCTGTTGGACCGCCGCGAACTCCGCTGGAATGAGACTGCGCGTGAGCAGCTGCTCCTGGCTCGCGCGTACTTCGGCATCACGCGCAAGCAGCAGCGCGAGCACCAGCGAGCGCGCCTTGCCCGGTACATCGGCAAACTCGCGCAGCGCATCCGGCAGCCGCACGCGCAGCTCTTGCGCATGCGCGATGTGAATGCTTCCCAACTGCCCCACCTGCGCCGCGATGGAACGCCCCATGGCAGATACACTACCCACCGGCGCCGTAGCGTTCACGTCCGGCGTGCTGCGCGGCTCCAACTGCGCATGCGTTTCGATTTCCTGCGGCGGATCCGACTCGCGCACTCCCTGCGCCGCGAGGCGCGTGATCTCCTGCGGGTCAAAGTGGGGATCGAGTTTGCGAATGCGCTCGAGGAGCGGGGGGTGGGTCGCAAACACGCGCTCGAGGCCTGGTGCGAACAGCATGTGCGCGACACTATCGGTGTGCAAAGCTGTCAGGTACGAGCCTTCGCTCAAAGCGGCGATCTTCATCAGCGCGCCCTTCAGGCCGTGGGGATTACGGGTGAATTGCACTGAGGAGGCATCTGCCAGGCGCTCGCGCTGGCGGCTTACTGCAGCCTGCAGGATGCGGCCCGCGAGCAGCCCCAGGTACCCCAGCACGATCATCGCCACGGCAAATGCCATGAAGGTGTTGCGCCGGTCGCGGCCACGAGGCGTGAATTGCAGAATTGTGCGCCCGATGAGCGTGATCACGAACAGTCCGAACACCCACCCCATCAGTTGTACGTTGAGCCGCATGTCCCCGTTAAGCACGTGGCTGAACTCGTGCCCGATCACGCCCTGCAGCTCATCGCGATCCAAGTGATCGAGCGCTCCCTGCGTCACCGTGACGGCGGCGTTCGCCGGCGTATGGCCGGCGGCAAACGCGTTGATCGCTCCCTCATGCTCGAGTACGTAGATCTCGGGCACCGGGACGCCGGAGGCCAGCGCCATTTCCTCGACGACGTTGCGCAGGCGCTTGAGCTTGAGGTCCGTGGTATCCGCCTCGATCCGCACACCGCCGAGTGAGCGTGCGACGACGCCACCGCCGCCTCGCAGCTCGAAGGACTTGTACAGGCTCGCGAGGCCGATCACCCCGATGATTAGTAAGGAGAGGAGGACTGCGGGGCCGGGATGCCGAACGGCGTAGTCAATGGGCCCCTGGGCCTGACCGGTTCCGCCGGCACTGAACAGCGTGAATGCGACCGCATCCAACGCCAGGGTGACGAGCGCGACCGCAAGGATGAAGGCCAACACAAAGTAGCCTGTCCGGTGGCGCGCCTGGGCCTGATAGGCGTAGAAGTCCACGGGGTAATGCAGCGCGTCCGCCAGATCGCGGCGGGTTATTAGGTGAAGCTCACCTTCGGCGCCTCCCGCGCCTCGGGCTTTGCAATGTCGAGCAGCTGCGCCGGCAGGAAGTTCCCCATGCCGGCCACGACGCTGCTCGGAAAGGTCTCGCGCAGATTGTTGTAGTTCATAACGTAGTCGTTGTAGGCCTGGCGCGCGAAGGCCACCTTGTTCTCGGTCGAGGTCAACTCCTCGGACAGCTGCATCATGGTCTGATTCGCCTTGAGATCAGGGTAGGCTTCCACCACCGCCATGAGACGCCCGAGGGCCCCGCCAAGCTGCGCGTCAGTCCCAGCCAGATGCTGCACGGCTGCGGCATTGCCCGGGTCGGAGGCGGCGGCCTTGAGTCCGGAATAGGCGCTATTGCGCGCCTGGATAACTGCCTCGAGCGTCTCGCGCTCGTGCTTCATGTAACCTCGCGCAGTCTCGACCAGGTTCGGAATGAGATCGTAGCGGCGGGTCAGCTGTACATCGATCTGCGCGAACGCGTTGCGGAACTCATTGCGCGCAACGACCAGCCGGTTGTAGACCATGATGAAGAACAGGATCACCAGACCGATAACGACGAGCGTGATGATCATAGTCCTGACACTCCCCCGAACCGGATAACACCTTGACTACTAGGAGACGCTACCCCGAAACGCGCCCATGTCAACTGGAGGCGCAAGACTAGATGACCTCGGCGAGCGTGACTGAGCTGCATCGGTGATCGAGCAAGTCGTTGTTTTGGCGGCAGGATGCGCTACCCGATGCTCCGCTCTGTGGTAGTGCGTTGTGAGGAAGTTTCGATGATCATCCATGCGCAGTCACGAGCATCGAACCTCGATGAGTTGACTTTACGTGCCACCAAGAAACCCGCTTGATAGGTTTTCGGGCAGAGTTGCACAACGATCTGGAAGCCGAATCTAGCGACTCAACAGTCGACAAAGGCGGCGAGAGGCTGGCAGCTCATCAAGAGTTGGATTCGTCACGTCATTGGGGCTACATTGGGCGTCGAGCGGTCTACGCCGGACGCAGCCCTAAAGATGGTTCGCTGGCCAGTGCACAGGGAAAAGCTCGCTTGGATCAGCCAAAATTCCGGGCATTCATCAGCTACAGCCACCGCGACTCCAGGTGGGCCGACTGGCTGCACAAGGGTCTGGAGTCCTACCGGCCGCCGAAGATTCTGATCGGCACAGATACCGGGCGCGGCGTCGTGCCCAAACGCCTGACACCGATCTTCCGCGACCGTGAAGAGCTCGCGAGTGCGACCGATCTCGGCACGGTCATCAGTGAGGCGCTGCGCGAGTCCGCCTGCCAGATCGTGATCTGCTCGCCGCAGGCGGCGAAATCCCGCTGGGTCAACGAGGAGATCATCGCCTTCAAGCGCCTGGGGCGCGAGGATCGGATTTTCTGTCTGATCGTCGGCGGCGAGCCGAACGCCACAGACCTGCCTGGCAGGGCAGAGGAGGAGTGCTTCCCGCCGGCGCTGCGCTTCCGGCTTGGCGCGGACGGCCAGCTCGGCGATACCCGCACCGAGCCGATCGCAGCGGACGCGCGCGAGGGTAAGGACGGCAAGCGGCGAGCCAAGATCAAGCTCATCGCCGGGGTGCTCGGGGTCGGCTACGACTCGCTGCGCCGGCGCGAGCAACAGCGGCGCAACCGGCGGCTGTTTGCCCTGACCTGCGCGGCATTCGCGGGCATGACGGTCACCAGCGGGCTGGCCGGATACGCACTGATCCAGCGCGCTGCGGCCCGCAAACAGACGGTGCGCGCGGAGGCGGAAGCCGAGACCGCCAAGCAGACCACCAAGTTCCTCGTTGATCTTTTCAAGATCTCGGACCCAAGCGAGGCGCGCGGCAACACCGTCACGGCGCGCGAGATGCTCGACAAGGGTGCGGCGCGCATCGATCACGAGCTCGCCCGGGAGCCCGAGATCCAGGCGACCCTGATGGACACGCTCGGGACCGTCTATATGGGCCTCGGCCTGTACGCCCAGGCACAGCCCCTGCTCGATCGGGCGGTTACCACGCGGCGCAGTCTGGACCTCGAGAATCGGCTGTTGCTTTCGGATTCCTTGGACCATCTGGGCGATGTGCTGACCCGCCAGGCCCAGCTCGACGACGCCGCGGCGGCTTACCGAGAAGCGATCCGGGTCGCCTCGTCTCGGCCGAAGGACCCGCAGAGCCGCGTGCAGCTCGCCACCTCGCTCTACGGTTTCGGTGTGCTGCTCGCACGACAGGGGCGTTACGAGGAAGCCCAGAAGAACCTACGCGATGCGCTGGCTCGGCAGCAGGCGATCTATGGACCTGTGCATCCGGACGTTGCGCGCACGCTAAAGGATCTCGCGCAGACGATCGCCGACGGCGGCGACACCAATGCCGCGCTGCCGCTGATGCAGCGTGCCGTGGCCCTGCAGCGGCAACTGCGCGGCAACGAACCACACCCGGATCTGGCCGAAGCGATCAACGATCTAGCGCTGCTGTACGAGACGCGTGGCGATTACGACGAAGCCGAGAAGTCCTACCGCGAATCGATCGCGATGAAGCAGCGCCTGTACGGCGACAATCACCCGGAGATCGCCAGCGCGCTCGAGAACCTCGCATCGGCCCTGCAGGACAAAGGTGATCTCGCACGTGCCGAGCCGCTCTACCGGCAGTCGCTGGCAATGTGGCGTGAACTGCTGGGAGACACACATCCCGAAGTCGCGAACGCGTTACACAACCTCGCCACCGCGCAATACGACCGTGGCGACACGCGCACGGCGCTCGAGAACCAGCGTAAGTCGCTGGCGATCTTCCGCAAGGTGTATCCGCAGGATCATCCTCAGGTCGCCATCGTGCTGAACCAGATCGGTTTCTGGCTGACCATGTCCGGCAATTACGCCGAAGCCGATCGGGACATTCACGAAGCCCTGGAGATTCGTCGACGACTGCTGGGTGATCGCCATCCGAGCGTCGCCTCGAGCCAGGTGGTGCTCGCGACCCTACAGGTGGCGCAGCATCACTATCCCGAAGCGCTCGAGACCGCGCGCGTTGCCACTGACATTTATAGCGCGGCGCTGTCGCCCACCCACTGGCGCACAGCCGCCGCCATGAGCGCGCAGGGCGCAGCGCTCACCGGACTCGGACGTTACGCCGAGGCGGAATCACTGCTCACGCGCAGCGACGCGATTTTAAGCAAAGATGGTGCGCCGCCAGTGTTTCGCACGCTGAACGGGCGCTATTTGGAGGCGCTGCATCGACGCGAGCAACTCGGGGGCAGTGGGCCGAAGCTCACCTCGGTCATGGCGCCGGCGGAGTCTACTCACCCCGCGCTCGTCCCTCCCCCAGATCCGGTTCCGATCTCGCATTGACATAATCAATATGTACCATGACGTATTTGTGTCAGCGCTGGAAATTGTCGGGAGCGAGGTGTACAACCCGGACGGTCGCGCGCCGAATGACAATCAACAATATTAGCCGCTGTCTGGTTCCAAAAATCTGAAGACTGCAACGTGAGCCCGGGGAGCCGGCGCGAGCGCAACGCGTCGAACACGCTTTACTAACAGACAATCGAGGGAAGGATGCACTGCCAAGACGTTACCGAAGCATCAATGGTACTTAGGCCGGTCCGCGCCCGCGTCTTTGCGGGCATCGGGCTCACAGGCGCGGCGATGCTGTGCCTATGGGCGAGCGCCAATGTTCTTGCGAGTACGCCGGCCTCGGACCAGTTGCTGATCACCTCCGCCAACTCGGACGGCGGCGCCGTTCTTGATCTCAATGTGAGCCCGAGCTCCCCAAATCCCCCGTTCACTCCGAAGATCCTCAATTCGACGACGCAACTCAATTCGGCCACGGACGCTAAGAGCCACGTCCGCTTCGACGCGCTGGTGTGGGTCTCGAACCCCTATTGCAACACACTCGATCTGATCGTTGCCGATGCCGCCAATGGCCAGATCGTGCGTTACCAGGGACCGACCACGCAATCGCTGCCGAATTGCTACACGACCAAGAGCGCCCCGACCGTTAACCCGGCGGCGCTGCCTATCTTTACCTGGGTCAAGCCGAAATCCGGTCAGCCGAGCCCGGGCCCAGCGCAGCCCAACGCGCTGTCGGTCGATGCCCACGGCAATCTGTTCGTCGTGTCCTCGAGCGGCTTGTTCGATCCCAAACCCTCGGTCTGGGTGCTGCCTTTCAATCCGGCGAACGGCACCTACGGCGCTCCGGTCCTGATCGATAACCGGTTTGGGGGCGTGCTGACCCTGGCGCTCGCCGAAACGCTGGTCGCCCCGACGAAGACCCCACTTTGGAACGCCGGCGACCTGCTGGTGCTGGTGGGGGATAGCTTCGACGCACGCCTGACCGTCTATTCGCAGGGCGCGATCTACGCCAACGTCACATCCGGCGTCATAAACCCGGCGACCAAGCTGAATCTTGCCGGTCCGTCAGCGATCGCGATTCCATTCGCGAAGTTCCTCGGAGTCCTTGCTGCCCCGTTCGGCATGGATATCTGGCCGGCCAATACGACGCTCAACAGCAACACGGGCGTGCTGTTCACGACCATCGACGGCCGCATCCTGCGTTTCGATACGGTCCAGAACAAGTTCATCGCCAACTTCGCGAGTGGTCTCGGATTGGGTCTGCAGAAGCTCAAAGTCGGCGCCTACGACAATGTTCCATACGCCTTTGTCGCCCAGGTAGAGGCCGGGAATAGGGGACAGATACTCGCCTTCGGCGCACCCCCTGCGAGCGGTGCCAATAAGCCGCTGGCGGCAGTCACCACCGGCTTCATGGATCCTCTGGGCGTGGCGGTCGCCAACTCCGGGTCGGCTCCGGTGAATTCGGCCTGCACCGGCAGCTACTGCTCAGTGTCGCCGCTGGGTGCCGCCGCGACGACTTATTATTCTCCGCCCAATCCGAAGTTTTCGGGTACCGTGACGGAGCAACTATGCATCGTGGATCCTGATCCGCGCACCAGCGTTGTGGGCGGGAACCTCGCGAGCTGGTCGTGCCCCAACGCTCCGGGCTTTCAAACTGCGCCAGCGCTGCAGATTGGTGCGGGCACGCCCTATTGCCCCAGCTTCCCGACGGCATTCGTTCCGGGTTCCGTCTGCGGCCATTCGGGTCCGGATGGCCGCGGCCTGGCCGTCATCGAGGGCACCGCCCTCGGTGTAGATCCGGTCGACAACAACACCTTCTTTTCCACCCCCCTCAACATCGATGCGGTGTTGCCGGGACCGGGGAATCTCGAATGCAATAATTTCGCGCACACCGGACAAATTCCGCTGACCGCCTGGGGAACGCGCTCGGATCTGCCGACGTTCGAGGGAGCCATGCCGGAAGACTCATTGCAAGGTTTCCCATTTCTCGGCGGAACGCCGGGATACCTCGCGGAATCGACTACCGCGTGTGACACCAGCACCAGCGCTTCACACGGCATATCGATCTTTGCGTTCGGCCTGGGACTAAGTAATACCTCTACTGTGTATGTGTATGCGCTGCAGAACGAGAAATCGGCCTCTCTGTTCCAAACAGTCCAATCTGGCAACATCTCAGGCGCCGATTCGAACGGTATCCCGGTTCAGACTCAGCTCGAAAACGACGTCAACACGATCAACCAATATGTCAGCGCAGGGCGGACGGCATCCGGGGGAAGGACCACGGGACCGCCAACAACAACGGAAACGGCCGATCTCGATTGCGCCCTCAATGAGATCAATGCTACCGATCAGGAAGTGCACGGGAATCTCGGTGCCTTCAGCGCCAGTACTCCGGCAGGCACCGGCGACACCGATCCGGCGGGGGCGATCGACAGCGGGCTCGCCAACTGGTACACGACGCTCAACACAGAAATTCTCCTGAATGCGCCGGTGTCGATCACGACTCCGCCTTTCACTTTCTTTCCGGTGCCGTCGGTACCGCTGTGCCAGGGCAAGCCGCAGCTCTATAGCGTCACGGCCAGCGTCAGCGGCTTGACCGGCAGCGGGCTGCAGTTGCAGGACAGCTTCAGCAACGCTGCGCTCGGCTTCAGCGGTACCGATCCGGTGGTGGCCGCCAACGGCAACGGGAATTTCACCTTCCCGACACTGCTCGCCAGTGGCACGAGCTACAACGTCACCGTAGTGACGCAGCCGACCGGACAGAACTGCACCGGCGGGAGCGGCATCGTCACCAACGCCAATGTCACGGTGCCCGTATCCTGCGGCGCCACTGAATCGGATAACCCCGTCATCAATTACTTCACGCTGGGTTATATAACGGACCCGTCGCAAGATGCCATCTTTGCGTTCGCGGAGTTTGATGCGTCGAATGCGACGCAATGCAATGTGGGCAGCCTGTATGGAAATTCCCCCACGCCGTACTACTACGACATTACCTCCACGTCGGTCCCAAACGCCGTTGGATTTTCTTACTCCAATTCCAGTTCCAAATTTCCGCCCGGGGGCCCGCCGGGGTACGGCACCGACACCTATGTGCTGACCTGTTACGGCGCTCCCGGAACGAGACACCCGCCATCGCGGTTCTTCTGAACGCCAGCGGCCCGATTCCCGGACGGATTCACCTCTGGCCATCGACGGGTTCATGCAGGACACCAATGGCAATCTGAACTGGACTACATCCCCGCAGACGAATACGGCCAGCTGCACGCTCATTGATGAGTTCGGCGGTATGTTACCGGGCACGATCACCCCATCCCCGATTTACACGCTCCAGACTCCAATCACGGGCCTGCCGAACGCTGCGTCCGGCTACGCTCCTCCCGGCAGCAACAGCTGTGCCGTCGAACAGGCCTCTCCTGCGCTTATTCCGGATACGCTCACGCTCACCTGCTCGGACCCCACTTTTGGCACGGCCATCGCGCAAACCGCATGGACCTGGCGGCGTTTGCCCTGTGCCGCAGTGACCTTGCCAACGCCGGCTGCTTGTCCGACTATGAGCCAGGTATAGTCGCGGGGGATGTATCGGCCTGCGGGCGGAGGAGTGTGGCTGCGATGCGCGTGTCTGAGGTGGCGACGGCCGCGCGAGATGCCAGTTTGGCTGCGGGCGATTTGACCGCGCCGCTGAGCCCGCGTACGACCCCGCCGCTCATCGGGTCCCCGCGACTGCGCGCCGCGCACGCCCTCCGAGCCGCGCTGCGCATGCGGGCCGAGGCGCTGCTGCGGCCTGACCGGCGCTTTGGCCGTGCGTTCGAAAACCTGATTCTGGCGCTGATCGTTGTGAGCGTCGCGTCGGTGCTCCTCGAGACCACGCCCGGGCTTCCCGCGTGGGCCAGACGCGCGTTCCACGTCGAAGAAATCCTCGTCGTCTCGGTGTTCTCGTTCGAGTACCTGCTGCGCCTGGTGGCGGCCGAGAACCCGATTGGCCTTCGTCTTCAGCTTCCAGGGTGCCGTGGACCTGATCGCGATCGCGCCGTTTTATCTGGCGGGTGTCGACACGCGCGCCGTTCGGGCGCTGCGCTTGCTGCGGCTTCTGCGGGTGCTAAAACTGCAGACGCACATCCTGGAAAACACCGTCGCGGAGCGCACCCACGAACTTGCCGTCAAAAACGCCGCGCTCGAGCAGGCACAGGCACAGCTTCAAGCCGAGCTCGACGTGGCACGGGCGCTGCAGATCGCGATCCTGCCGGCGACGTTCCCGGCGAAACCGGGCTGCGACGGCGCAGCGCGAATGATCCCGGCGACGACCATGGCAGGGGATTTCTACGACTTCATCGAGTTGCCGGACGGCCGCATTGGACTGGTGATGGCGGACGTGGCGGGCAAAGGCGTGCCGGCCGCGTTCTTCATGGCGGTGGCACGCACCAACCTTCGTGATCTCGCGCCACACTACGGTGAGCCCGGTGCGTGTCTCGCGCAGACCAACGAGGTGTTGTGCACGCAGAACCCCATGGATTTGTTCGTGACGGTGTTCTACGGTGTATTCGACCCGACGATCGGAATTCTAAGCTACGCGAACGGCGGCCACAGTCCGCCGTATGTGCGGCGGGCCGACGGCTCGGTCGAAGTCCTTGGCGGCAAGGTAGGACTGGTGCTCGGAGTGATGCCCGGCATTGCGTATCCGGATCACACCGTACAGCTCCTGCCCGGCGACCGACTGGTACTCTATACCGACGGTGTGACGGAGGCCTTCAATCCGGCCGATGAGGCCTATGGCGCGGAGCGGCTGATCGCCGAGGTCAAAGCGCACGGCGATGGAGCGGCCGCGGCGCTGGTCGAACGAATATGCCGTAGTGTCACGGTTTTCGCTGGCACTTCCCCGCAATCCGACGACATTACGCTCGCCGTGCTCGCGTGGAGCGCACCCTGAATCGCGTGCTGCCCGGCAGGGCGAATTCTCTCGATGAGATCGCGGTGTTGGCGGTAGATTGCCGCCTCGCACCCCTTTCGGCATACTTTCAAGGCCTCGCGCGCTCAGCCCTCAGGCGGCCAAGAATTGCTAAAAACCTTCCAGCTCGATAATTCTCCGTTTATCATCGGACTTACAGGCCACCAGGATCTGGAACCAGGACAATTCCCGCGGCTGGTTGACGCAGTCGTCAGCTTCCTGGTCGAGATCAAACAAAATTTGCCTGATACCCACGTCAGGGTGATGCTTGAGGCCGGGAACGCCTTAAGTTTGCCGATAGCGCGCGCCACTCTGGCGCTCGACATATCCGTCGAAGCGCTAGTCGACGTCGTGGGTTCTGGCACTAACGCATTGAAGGACCTGCTGGACCACCCAGGAGTTCATTGGATCGAGGGGGCGGCGGCAAAATCATGTGCTCCGCACGACATGCCCAACTCGATTCTCGCCGACCTACTTATCCGGCGCAGCAGCCTGTTGCTCGCCTTATGGGACGAAAGATCTTCGAGCATACCCAACGACACTGCGGATCGTGTATTTCGGTTCCTCGGAGTTGGCGGCAAACGAAGCGATACCCCCAATAGTATCGAGCTCAGCACAGTGGTACACGACCTGGACGTGACAGCGCGACTGGTCTATTGGGTGCCGGCCCGGCGCCGCGCTGATGACGCATCCGAGAACGCACTCGAATCTTACTATCTTCTTTCAGCCGGGGATAACGTTCTGGAGGTGCAGCGGACCATGCCGGCGTCGCTAAAGCGACGGCTTGCCGATTTGAACGAATATAATTTCGAGTTTCACCGGCTCACCGCTGAAGGCAGCCTCGCGCGCACCGCATCGTTGATGCCCACAAAGTCCGAAGAGCTAGCGATCAGCGATACCTCAACCTTGCAGAACATCGACAGGCAATTCGTCAAGGCCGATTCGCTTGCCGGCTATATGCAGCGGCGCTCTGACAGGTTGTTTAACGCGTTCGGAATCGCGGCCTTTACGATGGGGCTAGCCTATTTGATATACGACAAGATTACCGAAAGCAGAATTTTGTTGATGTTCTATATGCTCATCCTGTTTATCAGTTTGCTGGTGTATTATTTTTTTCAAACCAAGCGCTGGTTTGGCAAATACCTATCTTATCGCGCGCTGGCGGAAACACTGCGAGTGCGGTTTTATCTGGTCCTCGCAAGCGTAGATCGCCGCATGCAGACCAGGCAATTGATTGAGCTCACCGGAATCTACCGATTCGCAGGCTTCGGCTGGATCAGTTTCGTGCTCGACTCGATAGAACCGACGGCGGTGGAGGAAGGCAATTCGGGCGAGATTCAATCGTTGCGGGAGCGACTGGTCGATCAGGCCTGGATTGACGATCAGTATCGGTATTTCACGCGCAAGGTCGCGGCTATGCAGAACCACCGCTTCTGGATCGGGCGACTAAAAAGTGGCGTGTTTCTTGTTGGTCTCATCGTACTTTCGGCGATGTTCATGTTCGGCGGGGCGTTACATCACGTCGATATGCGTACCGGACTGCCGCTAAAGAATGTACTGACGTTTTGCAGCGGCTCTCTCGCGGTTGTGCTCGGTGTCTGGGAACTTCGCCAGAACAAAATGGCAGTGCAGGAGCTGCTTTGGCAGTATCGCAACCAGCTGAGTCAATTTAAACGCGCGCGCACACAACTTCAGCGCATCGCAAGTCGGGGCAGACGCGCGGAGATTCTAGAGGAATTAGGCGAGAGCTCGTTGATGGAAATCTACCTCTGGGCGATTCACCGGTATCATCGCGAGCACGCGCCACCGAGCGCGCACTGAGTCGACTTTGGGGGATTTCCATACTCTAGAACTCATGGCTGTAGGTGAGCTTGAGTCTGGAATCGTGGGTATAAAACTGTCGGATCGCATGGACATTATCGGTACGCACCAGATCGATCTGAAGTTCGCGGCGCTGGGCTCGACGCACAGAGCGCAGATTCTGGTGCGGCCTTTCCAACGCAACGTTTATTGCCTCCATTGGTATCCGCCCGTTGATCAACAACGCCAGGGCACAGAAGCTGCGCAGTGGCTCGCTGGTGCATTATAGACGGAGCAATCAGATCGAAGAGGTTCTCAAGACCACCGCCATTGACACCGGCATCCCGATCGTTGGTACGTAGATTGCGGACTGCAGATCGAACTCTGACCCGACCGTAACCGCTTTTGCAGCGGGCGCGGTAGCCTGACCGGCTGAACCCAGCTATGCCGGAGAAATCAATTTGGCTTCCTCGTGACTTCCGCTGTACGCGATTTGCGCACGCGAGCTCTGTTGCCAAGTTTGTGGGCCGTCGCCATATGTTGTTTGGTGCAATAACTCTTATTGGGTCGACCACCGTCTGGCCCCGGCTCCTTCTCCAGGAACCAACGGGTGCAGCTTGCAAGCTGACAACGGTGCAGATTGCGACCGAATGGGCGTCGCTCATCGATCAGCAATAGGGAAACGAAAATATGAAAGGCGCTGGTAGAATTGATGATGACGTTGTAATCGAGGGTAGTTTTCCCGTCGGGTGAGCTTCGAAGAGTCGGTAGCGCCCAAATCTCCTCAAGAGCGCCGTTTGGTGGCGAAAGTACCTTGAAATACGTGGCTGCCGCGGCCGCAGTATTGGAACTGACATGCCCGAGCATCCGGCACATGGCGTCGCGCAAGGTCTGCGCCGTCTGTTCATCGATCAATTGAGCGCCAGGCTTGCCGGGTCGAGTTGCTTTGGCGATGGCAACGGATAGATGCGCGGGATTTAGCAGCCAGCCGGCGTCATTTGGGATCCGCCTGCCGTGCTGTAGGTAGTCCTTCATGCGCGAGCGGTCGGCATCGCCGTTGGCGACATCGAGCGCGTATTCCACCAAGCCGCGTTCGCTATCAAAGGCTTTGGGCTCTGGCGCGCCTAGGAGCAATTCGACCCCCGGACTGATACAGAACAGGACGTCGGCTCCGTGCTGCTCGCGGGCCTCGGCGCGCACGGCCTCGAGCCAGCGGCGCGTTCGCCGCTCCGGGCTGTTCCTGATTCTGGCGATGAGCCCGCGCGGCGCTGTAATCACAAACCAGCCTTTTTTTAGCCCCCAGTGGCCGGTAACCATAAACTAAAGTCTGTCAGCCAATCCTTCCAGCAGCACAATGGGCGTGATCTGCCACGAGACACCCCATTGGTCCTTGCACCAGCCGCTTTGGCTTTCGGCGCCGCCATTACTGACGATGGCGTCCCAGTAGCGGTCGGTCTCGGCTTGACCGGTTGTCGCGACCTAACGAAAAGGCTTCGTTGTGCTGGATCGTGGGTCCTCCGTTGAGCCCAATGCATGGAATGCCGAGCACAGTGAACGCCACCACCAGCGCATCGCCCTGCTTGCCTCCGGGGTAGTCAGTCGGCGCACGTTGTATCGCACCGACGGAGCTTGCAGGAAACGTCCTGGCATAGAACTTTGCTGCCTGTTCTGCGCTATGGTCGTACCACAGGCAGATTGCAACCTTAGGCGCGTGCTGTGACATGTTCAGGCTCCTCGCGGCCAGGGACCGAGACGACCGCTACTGTCTCTCGTAGACATCCACCTCCTTTTCCGATTCCTTGCCAGGTATCCAGGAAGTCTCGGTAAGCACATGGCCGTCGGCCGAGACGCTTAGCAACCCTTTGCGCCAAACCTTGCCATTGAGTGTAGTGGTGTAGCTCAACTTGTTTGGCCCCGTCGCCTTGTAACTGCGGAATGCGCCCGCCGGCACGGTCGGACCTTTGACGGCGATGGGCGTGCCATCGACGGGTCCGGCGAGGGATTGCTTGTAACTGGGAATTTCAATTGCTATCTGTCCCGGGGCAGGCACGGCGATCGTCATGGACGTGCTGGCCTCATTGGACTTGACGTCCTTCCATTTGCCGAGTAGCCCCTTGCTTCCCGAAAGTCGGGCGTACTCATCGGTCCCATTGCCGGTCGTTCCGTCGGGCCGGTAGCTGGTGTAGGTAACGGTAAGTCTCTTGCCGTCCTCGGACAGAACCCGGTGGCTCTTGCTCAGGACGGTACCTTTGTCATCTTTAACTACTGAATCCCAGGCATTTTCCCCGCTTTTTGTCCAAGCGACGGTCCGGTCGGCAATCATTGGATAGTCCTTGCCGTCGGCGGCAAAGTGATATTCAAGCGTGGCGCCGTTGGAATAGTGGTATCCGGTAGACGTCGTGCTGTAGGTGAGCGTGTCTCCCGTCAATTTGCTCTTCTCAACGTTTAGCTTCCAGTTGCCGGCGAGCGGACTGTCGGCAGCCATGGCGGAGCCGGCGTAGCCCGCGAGCAGTATCAGAGTGAGTGCAACGCGTTTCACGAGAGCCTTCCTATTTGTGTTATCGGCAGCGTACGTAAGGTGTGGCGCATAGAGCCTGCCACAAGGCAAAGGCAAAATCGACGGCCCGGGCTCAGCGAGGTGCTGGCGGCGCGACAGCGGCGCGAAATGGCAGCGGCACCTCGGTACCGAATTGCAGTTGCGCCCGCAACATTGGGGTGACCGCCTGCGATTGGAAATGGATTCGGTACATCTGCACGTCGCGGAAGTAGCGTTGGAGCCGGTCTCCGCGCTTCGCTCCCGCCGCACCGGCGCTGTGAAACAGCATCTCCACGCACTCGCAGGCAGCCCGGCAACCTTCACGCGCCGTACCCCAGATTCGCAGCGTGTCTGCAGCCGTGATTGGCTGCCGCTCCTTCATCCATCGATCACATTGCTCAATATAAAGGCGGGTCGCACCAAAGGTCAGGGCCTCGGCGGCATCGGCGCGGCACAGCGCCTCGCCGAATATCCGCTGCAACTCTGGGTCGTGCATTCGAGTGCGCCGCGGATCGAACAACAACGGTTTCACCCGCATCAAATGCTCGTATTCTTCCAGCGCTGCGCGCGCAGCGCCGGTGAGGATGGCGCCAAACTCGCAGCTGAACCAGCCGAAAATAATACCGAGGAACACCCCCTCGCCGTGCAGGCGTGTACCGGGCGTACCTTCGGGCATATCGTCGCTGGTCAACAGACCGATCGGCGAGGGAATAATGTGACGGTCGGGGATGAACACTCCATTCAGCTGCACACTGTTGGAACCACTCGCCTGCATGCCCATGGACGCATCGCCGCCCCAATCCGGCAATACTTCCACGCTTGAGCGCGACACGACGAAGGTCACCGGCGCGGGGGCGCTGTCGGCACCGGGGATGAAGGCTCCCCCGAGAAAATGTGTACACACGGGAATTCCCGACGCGAACGACCACAGGCCGCTGACGCGGTAGCCTCCGTCGCGACGTTCGAAGGTGGGAACTCCTGCCGGACCTGCGGCGAATGCGGCACGGAAGTCTCCCTCCGGGCCGAACAGCTCGCGCTGCACCGCTTCCTCGAAATGAGAGCCGACCACTAGCGCATGAGATGAGGCCAGCGCATAGCACCAGCCGGCGGCAGGATGCCCGCGGGACAGCTCCAGGATCACGCGAATATAGGTTTCGCAATCGGCCCCGCCGCCATTGAACATACGCGGTTGCAGGATTCGATAGAAGCCGCCTTCCAGGAGTTCGCGGTGTATCTCATCGGAGTAGCAGCCGCGTACATCGCTCTGATCCTGCTGCGCGCGCAATTTCGCGCCGATCTGTATCGCCCGTGCAGTGAGCTCGGAGGCCATGGCTCATTGTACGCAAACTCGAACAGCACCCCGCATGTCCCCAATGCCGCAGTGGAAGCGGGCAAGCTAGCCGTAGCCCTACTGTAAAACATTACAGTTGACGAGAAACTTATGATCACTCACGAGGTGCATTAAGCGCGATTGGACCCTAAAGCGCGGATGCGGCTTGAATTTTCTCGCGCCGATTTAACCTAATCGGTCGCTAATCAAAGGTGGCACCGGTATTCAAAACGGACTACAGTTTGTCGGCGACGGGTAACGATAAGAAGACAACACAACTCAAACACAGCAGGCATCGTCGTTTCACGATGCGCGAGCTGTGGCGGAAGACAGAATTCTAATAATCATCGTGGCGATAGCGCGATAGGGAAGCGTCGATGTCCTCAGTCATCTCAAATCGCCACGGGTGGCATAGTGCGAGTATGGCGATTAGCGCCATAGCAGTGATTTCGGGCGTTGCCGGCGCCGCGCAATCGGGGTGGGACACTGTAGTGTCGCCGGAGCTTGCCAGGATTTACTCGCAGGCGTCAGCGGGCAGCGCAACGCTGGGTACCGGGGCGGCGGGGTCCAGGGCGCGATATGACTCCGAAGGACGTGTTCAGATCGACGTCCGCTTTGATTGCGCCACAGCCGCTCCCACGCAGCAGCTTGCAGCCGCCGGCCTGCAAATCAATGTTACCGTTAAGCGTGCGCCTATGTGTGTGGTTGAGGGATGGGCGCCTCCTTCGGCGCTGCCCGGGATCGCGGCAATAGCGAACGTCCAGCAGGTCAAGTTGCCTGCTTACGCGCTCAAGCGGCCACGCATCGGAGCAGTTCAAGGATCAAGCCGGGTGTTGCGGCAAAATGCCCCGCAGACCTCGGGGGCGCCGGCAATTGATGGCACCGCCGTCTCCATCATGCGTGCCGACGTATTTGCCTCGCAGACGGGAATTTCCGGTGCGGGCGTCACCGTCGGAGTGATTTCCGATGACGTTACCAGTCTGGCGCTGATTCAATCGCGAGACGAGCTGCCCGCGGTACAGGTCGTGACGCTTACGGGCGAGGGCCGTCTCATATCCGACCGATGAGGGCACGATGATGCTGGAGGAGGTGCACGCGGTTGCTCCAGGGGCAGCACTGGCGTTTTGTGGGCCGCAGACGTCGACGGAATACTTGAGTTGCCTCGGGCAGTTCGCGGCTGGTGGCGCGACCATTATGGTGGACGATTTGGCCTTTGGGGACGAGGATCTGCTGTCCTCGAACAGCGACTTCGTACAGGGCGTCGAATCATTTCTCTCCCAGAATCCGAAGGCGCAGCTGTTCACGGTTACGGAAAACTACAATGGCTCGTACTGGCAGGGGAACTACACCCCCATTGCGCTCTCGTCTCTGGGCTTCGGGATCTCGAGTGCCACCTGCAGCGCCAACAATCAGACCGATTTATACGTGAATAATTTTGGCGCCGGCGCTACGGGCGGCGGCGGCGTAGAAACCCTGACGGTCTACAATGACGGAACGTTTCTGGCAACGTTTCAGTGGGCCGATCCCTTCGGACAGAATGCCAGCAACTTCGATGTTTATACCCTGAACGATTCGACCGGCGAGATCGTTTGTCTCGGGCTCTCCAATTCGTCGAATACCTTTTTTGGCCCGTTCGTTACCCTGGCAGCCGGCACCTACAGCATCGTCATCGCAACGCCTGACCAAAGCCTGGCAGGGAAAATTCCTCAAGCTCTGGATTGGAGGCGACGGGCTTACGGCGCTGTCGCCGTCATCGCCCGGCAGCATCATTTCCCCTCAGGCCTTCGCTCCGGGCGTGATCATGACCGGCGCCGTGAATGCGGCCGATGGCATCGGCGATACGATCGAACCGTACAGCGGCCAAGGCCCGGTCACGCTGGTGTTTCCATCCGCTACGACGATTCCCGCGCCCACGCTGGTGGGGCCCGATGCGGTATATGTGGATGCGGTCGGCACCGACTTCCAGGTTTGGCCGACGGACGGGCTGTTTCACGGCACCTCTGCAGCCTCGCCGAACGCTGCGGCGGTGGCAGCGCTCATTCGTTCCGCTTTCCCGAGCCTGACTCCGGCGCAGGCGACGAGCGCACTTGAAAGCGGAGCGATCGCGTTAGGAACGGGACAGCCCAACAGCATCTTCGGGTACGGACGCGTCGATGCCATCAGCGCTCTCACGGCGGTTCAGGCGCCGGGGCTGAGCGGCTTTACCGCCACATCAGTGGTTGGCGGAACGAGTTCTACGCCCAGCCCGCTCGCGCTCACTGGGGTCGGCAACCTCGTGCTCACGGTGAGCAGCTCGAACGCATCGTTGATTCCGGCATCCCTGGTTTCTTCAGGGGTGGCGGGAGTGACGATCACGCCCTCGACCTGCGGCACGTCGACAACGTCATGCATGATTTCGGTGACCCCAGTCATTGGCCAGGTGGGTAGTGCGACCATTACCGTCACCGCCACCGATGCTGCGAAACGTACCGCGTCCGTCACCGCCATGATAACGGTCACGCAGCCCGCCGCCCCCACTCCCACTCCCGGCGGCGGTAGCAAAGGGGGCGGCGGCTCGATGGACTACGGGGTGTTGCTGCTGCTGTCGAGCGTGTTCATTTTCAGAAGGTCGCGGCGCTCGATCGGCGCGGCGCTTACGGGCTGACTTTTCCGCGGAAGAACTTCCAGGCTTCCTCGACAGTTTCCAGATCACGATTCTGCGCGCCGACCAGGTGACTGTGGAGCGCGCGCGCCTTCATGGCCTAGACAGCCGGTGCGCGCATCCACGCGCTGCGCACCGGCGCATCATCCAATATCGACGCATAGTCAACTTTGATGTTTAGCCTGCGGGCCAATGTGTCCAGGGTTTTGCGTTTCACGCTCGGATCCAGGTCCATGGTGAAGACCGGGCTGGTCTTGCCGACGCCGACCCAATGTTCCCCAGCCGAAACGTAGCCTCCGGCATTTCGAGTAAATTGCTTTTCCAATAACCTCAGAGCGGCCTTTTCGTGGTCGCCGGCGTCTGTCAGGGCCATCATGCGCGCCATCAATGAGCAATTGAACCGCCCGCAGATTCGCCGGTCCGTTGCCGCAATTTTCCACGTCGATGCGCAAGTAGGGGGCGCTTCCCTCCACTTGAGTCCGAACAGCTCATGTTGACTGAAAGGATCGGGCGGTTGAGGGCCTCCTGCAATGCCCGCTGCTCCTTGTCGATGCTGGCGATGAGATCCGTGGTGTTGCGCAGCAAACGTGCGTGGCCTATGTACATTGCCGCTATCGCGCCGGCGACGCATAGTTGAGCGACGGCCAAAAGGATCAGGGCGGCTGGTAATTGATCGATACTCATACGCGCACCAGAAAAATGTCCGGAAGGTACAGAAGATAACATGTGATCGGGTATCGGCCCGTTGCCGCGCCATAAGTTAAATCCAGCGACTGGACGGCGCATGACAGCGCCTGCGTCTGCGACATAGAATCATCGCCGTAGCTTATGGGAGATCGTAGTTTGGCCAAGCATGCGTTCACCAGGCAGCGTCGCGTCGTGTTGCTCGCGGGCGGCGCCTTGGCAATAGCCGCGTCATGGCCGCGCGGCGTGTGGGCGCAGAGCAGGCCCAGGATCGGCTTCATTGGCGCTGGCAGGATTGGCGGCACGCTCGCCAAATTGTGGACGCAGGCGGGCTATCGGGTGATGCTGTCGGCCCGCGATCTTGGGCCGGTGCGGGAGCTGGCGGCCCAGCTTGGTCCCAATGCGAGTGTCGGCACGCCGGCGGAGGCAGCCGCGTGGGGCGATGTCGTGGTGGTCTCGGTACCGTACGGCGCACTGCCGCAGATCGGGCGTGACTATGCGGGCCAGCTCAAGGGCAAGGTCGTCCTGGACACGTGTAACCCGTACATTGAGCGGGACGGCGACATGGCCAAGGAGGCATTGGAAAAGGGCACCGGTGTCATGGATCCGCTGTACCTGCCCGGCACGCGGCTGGTGCGCGCTTTCAATGCCATCAACTATCAAGCACTCGCCAGCGAAGCCCATCGCAGCGGGGAACCCATCGGCATCGAGCTGGCAGCCGACGACCCGCAGGCAATCGCCATCGCCAGGCAACTGGTCACCGACGCGGGGTTCGAACCGGTCGTGGTCGGCGGACTTGCGACGGCGAAGCGTTTCGACCACGGCTCCGACATATATCCCAAGACCCTTCCGGCAAATGAAATGCGCTCCCTGCTGGGACTGAAATAGCGCGTCGCGCAGCGCGCTACTCGTTCGTCTTCGCCGGCGCTGTCACGATCATGCCCCCCTGCGCGCGCTCGAATTGCCGGCCGAGCAGATAGGCGATGGGAAACCAGACCGCGGCAATCACGATACCTAAGATCGCCAGCCCCGCCACGCCGTAGGGTAGTACTGCCGCGCTCAGCCAGGATGCGGTGACATCACCGAAGCGATAGACCACGGTCTCGATGACGTTCTTGGCCTTGTATTTGGCCTGCTGGTCCACCGCGGTGAACAGAATGTCGCGGCTTGGCTTGGCGATGGCGTATTCGGAGAAACGGCGCACCACCTGGATCGACCCCAGCACGATCAGCACCGGCGAGAAGATGACCGCCAGGAATGCCACCACCATGATGACTGGATTGAGCAGCAGGCCGGTGGTGACGCCAAAACGCCGGATGAAGCGGCCGGTCCCGAACAGTTGGATCAGCACCGCAAGGGAATTGGTCGCCAGATCGATGCTGGCATAGGCGCGGGTGCGGGCGGCCCGGGAAACGAATTCCTTGCTGATCAGATCGCCGAGTTGAAAGTAGATCACGGTTGAAATCCAGGTCATCAGCAGCAGAAACAGCGCGATCATCAAGAGATAACGTGACTTGAACAGCAGCACGAAACCGTCAAACGGATTGCCGCCGAGCCGGTGATCGAGTGTGCTCTTCTGCGCCGCCTCGCTCGTGGCCGCTACTCGCTGCTTCTCGCCTTCCACCATTCGACCAACACTCCGGTGACCGCAAATCCCGCCGCCGAGATCAGCAGCAGATTGTTGGTGCCGAGTGCATTGACGAACAGCACGTGAAAGCCGGGGCACTGATGGTGCCAACGGTGCCACCTGCCGCGATAAAGCCGAACAGCCGTTTTGCCTGGGAGCTCGAAAAGGTGTCGGCCATGAGACTCCAGAACACCGATATCGTCAAAAGATTGAAGGTCGAGACCCAGACATAGAAGGCGGCGGCGATCCAGCGGTCATTGGCCAAGCTGCCGAAACAGGAGATAGAACAGAATCAGGGTGATGGCGATGAAGCCGTATACCCAGGGCAGGAAACTTGCCAGGCGCATCCGGGAGGCGAAGCCCGCGAACACCGGGGCGACGATCAGGCTGAACAGGAAGGTGCCGGTAAAAAGTTCCTGCAGATGGGCGACGCCGTAGACGGTGCCCATGGTGTCGCGCAATGGGCGCAGGATGAAATAACTGGTCATCAGAAGGAAAAAATAGATGAACGCGGTGAGCGCAGCCTTGATCTCGTGTTGCTCCACCCCGGCAACCCGCCGCAGCACTCGCGCACAACGCCCAGGAACGTTATCCGTCATCGCAGCTCTGCGCGTATCGCCTGGTAGTGCCGGCCCATCGCGAGCGCGACCACACCCCAGGCCACCGAGACAGCGACGCCCAATCCGACCGCCCCGGGGAGGCCAAATCCGGCCGCACGCAACCCAGCCTGCATCCAGGCGGCGGTGACATCGCCGAAACGATAGACCACCGTGTCGATCACGTTCTTCGCCTTGTACTTGCTCTGCTGGTCAACCACGGTGAACAGCACCTCACGGCTGGGGCGGGCAATGGCGTATTGCGAGATGCGCTGCAGCGCCCGGGTCGCCTGTACCATGAACAAGTTTGGCGCCGCGAGAAGTCCCAGACAGGCGCCCAGCATGAGGATAGGACTGAGGACCAGGCCGGCGGTGACGCCGTAGCGCTGCCAGGTGCGGCCGAGGCCGAAGATCAAGATCGCGGCGGAGCAGATGTTGACCAACAGGTCGATGTCGGCAAATGCAATGGTGCGGCTTTCAACGGCGGGAAAGGTCTTGGCAATGAGGTCGGTCTGGAGGAAATACACGATGGTTGCGATCCACGTCATGAGCAGCAGGAAAGCGGCCTGTTTCCCCAGGTACGAGGACCTGAACAGCAGTGCGAAACCGCGTAGCGGGTTTCCTGGCAGGCTGTGATCGAGGGTGGTTTGCTGCGCTTCCGCATCGAGGGCGCGCAGCCTGGTTTTTTCCCGCATCAGCGCGTGCAGCAGCAGTATGACGATCACGAAACCACCGGCCGCGGCCAGCAGCAGGCCGCCCAGACCGACGCGGGCGACCAGCGCGGTGGTGATGATGGGGCCGGCGATCGCGCCCAGGCTGCCTCCGGCAGCGATGAATGCAAACAGCCGCGTGGCCTGGGACGCTGAAAACACATCCGCCATCAAGGTCCAGAATATCGAAATGAGGAATAGATTGACGACGCTGAACCACCAGAAATAGGCGGCCGCGATCCAGTGATTATGCGGCGCCAGGTGGAACAGCTCATAGAAAGTCAGCAGAGTGACCAGCAGCAGCCAGAATATGCCCGGCACGAACTGCGTGAGCTTCAGCTTGGACGCGCCCCAGGCAAAGACCGGTGCACAAATCAGCGTAATGACGAACGTGCCGGTGAAGAGATTCTGCAACTGGCCCACACCGAACACCGTGGCCATGGTGTCGCGTATCGGCCTCAGGATGTAATAGCTACCCAACAACATGAAGTTGCAGAGGAAGGCCAGGACAACCGCCGTCGTTTCCTGCGGCTCAAGGCTGCAGGTGAGGCCGATCAGGCGCGACAGCCGCGGGACAGTGGCCGGATGTCTCAGCCGAGCGACTCCATGTACGCCGTCATGCGGGCGCGCTCTTTGGCGTCCGGGAGGCGCCCGCGTCCCGCGCCGAGATTGTCGATCATGTGCTCGGGCTTGTCGGTGCCGGGAATGACGGCGGTCACGGCAGGATGAGCGAGAATGAATTTCAGGAAGAACTGACCCCAGCTGGCACAGTCGAAATCGGCTGCCCAATCCGGCAGCGGCTGGCCCACCGCCTTGCGAAACAGTTTCCCGCGCCCGAAGGGCAGCGCCACCAGCACCCCGGCTCCGGCGTCCGACGCGGCCGGTAGCAGCCGGTCTTCCGCGTCGCGATTGTCGATCGCATAATCGATTTCCAGAAAGTCGGGTTTTGCCCGCTTGAGGATCGCCTCGGCAGCGCCGTAGTTCCCTTTGAAGGTGGTGGTAATGCCGGTATAGCGGCATAGGCCCTGTGCCTTCAGCGCGTTCAAGCCGCCCATGTCCTGATCCGGATCGCGCACGTTGTGCAGTTGCAGCGCATCCACCTTGTCCACGCCCAGCCGCCGCAGGCACTCGCGCGCCTCGGCGGCTTCCGTGCCGGGCTGGTATCGCTCGAGTTTGGTAGCGATAAACACGCGCGGGCGCAAGCCATTCGCGCGCAGGATGTTGCCGATGACGGTTTCGGCGTCACCGTACGACGGGGCGGTATCGATGAGCGAGCCACCGCCAGCCACCAGCGCACGGACCACTTCGGCCGGCCCGGTTCGGTCCTGCGGGTTCGCCCCGACATTGAATACGCCCGCTGTGCCGACGCCCACCGCGGGTAGCGTCTCGCCACGCGCGTGCGGAATGGGACGGACGAGCATCGGGTTGCCCGCTGACGTCGTTGCCGCCGCGGCCAACCCCGGCGCCATCAGGCTTGCGCCCAGTCCACCACACAGAATCACCGCGTCGCGACGCGACAGATGCCGATCGCTGTCTCTCATGAGTACTCTCCGACCCTACGCCTGGAGAGCATAACTCCTCCAGGTTGGGCCAGCCTACATGTGACTTGCTGCCACGAGCTCCCCAGACGGCTATAGAATCCAATGGCAGCCGGTCCATTCACACTGCGGGGTCAAGCTTGCCCGATATCTTCCTGTCTTACGGCCACGACGACCTGCAGAGCGCCAAGCGATTTGCCGAGAGTTTCGAGCGCGAGGGCCTCAGCGTCTGGT
Source organism: uncultured Gammaproteobacteria bacterium (assembly GCA_963735775.1). Taxonomy (GTDB): domain Bacteria; phylum Pseudomonadota; class Gammaproteobacteria; order Steroidobacterales; family Steroidobacteraceae; genus FEN-1191. Next base: position 96,788 of record CAVTMG010000004.1, read on the forward strand.
GGGATTCGTCCATTCGCTCGGGCGAGGCGTTCGACGCGGTCATTGAAAATGCGCTCAGGGAAGCCAAGGCGGTGGTCGTGCTGTGGTCGAAGAGCTCGGTGCAATCGCGCTGGGTGCGGGCGGAAGCGACCCTGGCTGACCGCAACCGCACGTTGGTGCCGGCGATGATCGAGCCGTGCGAGCGGCCCATCATGTTCGAGCTGACGCACACGGCCGATCTTTCGCGCTGGAATGGCGATGCCTCGGACCGGACCTGGCAGGCCTTCCTTTCCGACGTACGCCGGCTCGTCGGCGCGGGCGGTGTGCAGTCTGTGCCGCCGCCGCTGGCGGTCCCGGGAAAGCGGGCAGCCTCCACGGACGGACGGCCCTCGCTCGCCATCCTGCCCTTCACCAACCGCTCGGGCGAGCGGGCGGATGATGTGTTCGCGGATGGCACGGTGGAGGATCTGATCGCAGCCCTGTCCCAGAGTGGAGGGATCAAGGTGATCGCGCAGAGCGCCACGATCGTGTATCGCAAGAACGTCAGCGACTTGCGCACGATAGGGCGGGAGCTGGGGGTGCGTTATCTGCTGGAAGGAAATGTCCGGCGCGTGGGCGCGACGCTGCGCGTCACCGCACAGCTGGTCGAGGCGGACAGCGGGGAAATCCTGTGGCTGCAGAAATTCGACCGCCCGTTGACTGAGCTGGCTGGCTTGCAGGAGCAGCTGGTGATCGAGGTGGCCGGCCATCTGGGCGTGCAGGTGGAGCGCCTGGAGATGGAGAAGGCGCTCAGGAAACCCGGCGACCTCACGGCCTGGGAAGCGGTGATGCGTTCGATGTCGGTCTTCGGAAGACTGAGTACGGACAGCCTGCGTGCCGGCATCGCCGATGCCCGCAAGGCGGTCGCCGTCGCGCCGGACTATGCCCCAGGTCATGCGGTACTTGCCATAACGCTGTCGAATCTCTTCATCACAACCTGGGACGAGGCGCTTGCGCGCGAAGGCCGAACTCACGCGCAACGTGCGCTGGCGCTGGACGGCAGCGACCCGATCGTCCTGTCGTCAGTCGCTTTGGCTCTGGCGCTTTTTGGCTCGTGGCGCGAAGCCATGGGGCACGCGCAGCGCGCCGTTGACCTGAATCCCAACATCGCCGTATGCCATGTGAATCTCGCCTTGGTATGCCTTCACTTCAACAGACCGGATGATGCTATTGCCCATGTTGAAGCCGCGGCGGTTCTCGCGCCGCGGGGTTACCAGACAAACATGGCGTTGGGCTACAAAGGCCTGGCTCATTTCCAGGCGGGCCGGTTTGAGCCTGGCACTGCAGGCGGTAGAGGAAGCGGTTTTGATTCACCCCAACTTTTTTATACTAAAGGACAAGGCTGTGTTTTGCGAAAAGCTGGGGCGGCATGAGGATGCGCTCGATGCGATTCGCCGCATGCGCGCAGCCGAACCGTCCTTAAGGTTGAACGACATCGAGAGGGCCAATACCATAGTGTTCTCCACGGAGACCGCGAACGAGATGAATGCGATTTTGCGCAAGCTGTGGCTGCCGATGCCGCTGGCGCCATCGGCTACATAAGCCTTGGTTTTCAGTACAAGACCGACGGTAGCCAGGCGCCTTCGGGCTGGTTATAAAGACCGATGCTCATCAGGGTCATTGTGTGGGTGATGCGCAGACTATGTTCGAGACACCATCGCATCAGCTCGCCGTTGCGTGTCGGAACCAGAAAGCCCGGACCCGGGAATGAGTCCGCGGCGCCGATGAGCGCCTTGAGGTCATCGTTGGTTTCGCCCACGGCATGGCCGAAAAAAGCGATGGGGGTCGCATAGCCCGTAACGCGTCCGGCGCGCTCGACGATGCGGGCCGCCCCTTGGCCAATCGCGTCACTCAGTTCGCCGCTGCGATCATGTCCGTGAACGCGAAAGCACACCCGGTCGCAGGCGGCGAGATCATTCCTGGTCGCAGACCGTACCGCGTGACCCGGTATGGCCTTGTGGAGCGCAGGTCCTTGCAGACATGCCAGCGGCTCGCGCACCTCAAACCCCAACTTGAGATACAGAGCCAGGGAGCGGGAGTGATAGCCGGCCTGAACCAGCCGCATGCCAACGAAGCCTCGCTCCTGGGAGCGCTGCATGACCGCTCGCATGAGCTCACGGCCAGCGCCATCGTTCTGCAGCGCCGGACTGACCGTGACCGGACCGATGCCGCTGATTGAATTGCGCTCGTCCAAAAAGTTGCTGCCGACGATGTTGCCATCGATCTCGGCCACGACGTTAAAAAAGCCGTCATGGGCGATCAGCCCGGCAAGAAAATCAGCCGCTATCTCGGGGCTGGGGAAATCCGGCCGGTAATTATGCGATTCGGCGATGGCTTTGAACGCGCGGTAACAGATCTCGCCGACCGCGGGGCTGTCCGATGACTCTGCCTTGCGCAGAAGTAGCGCCATTGCAGTCTCTCCTTGATAGTCGAACCAGATAGTTACGCTCGTGCGCGTATAATCCAGAATTATGCCCCCGGTACCGATTCGCCGGGACCTCAATATAGCGCTCAATGGGAGGGCGTCGCGATGAAGCCATTTGTTCTCTTGGGGTCGATTGCACTGCTTGGGCTGGGTACCGCCGGCGCAGCGGCGCCAGACGTTCAGCTCATGGCGCCCATTCACCTGTTCGTCGATAGTGTCAATAAAGGAGACATGAAGTCAGCGGCGGCCACGTTCTCGCCCGCCAGCGTGACCATCATCGACGATATCGCGCCGCATATTTGGGTGGGAACGAATGCGTTCGACACCTGGATCAAGGCGCTGGGCGCCATCAACGACAGCGAGGGCAACACCGACCCGGCGGTCGCCCTTGGCAAGCCGACGCGTGAGATCGTCGGCAGTGACAGCGGCTACGTCGTCTTGCCGGCGGTTTACACTTACAAGGCCAAAGGCATACCCATGCGGGAATCGGCACAGATGGTTTTTGCGCTTCAGAAAGCGGCGGACGGCTGGCAAATCACCGGCTTCAGCTGGGTGGGTACCAGGCCCAGGCATGCTGCGAAATAGGCAGCGGCAACCAATGCGGCTGAGCGGCTGAGCATCAGTGATTTCATCAGCGCGCGAGCCAGCCTCCATCGACAGGCAGGATGGTGCCGTGCACGTAGTCCGAAGCTGATGAGGCGAGAAAGACTGCCGCGCCTCCGAGGTCTTCCGGCATGCCCCAGCGCCCCGCCGGGATGCGACTCAGGATCTCGCGGTTGCGGATCTCGTCGTCTCGGAGCGCAGCGGTGCTTCGAGTCGCAATATAGCCTGGTGCGATCGCATTTACGTTGATTCCCTTCGCCGCCCACTCGTTCGCCAGTAGTCGCGTGATGCCCATGACGCCACTTTTGCTCGCGGTGTACGAGGCAACGCGGATTCCTCCCTGGAACGAGAGCATGGAGGCGATGTTTATGATCTTGCCGCGCCTGCGCGGCAGCATGTTGCGAGCGGCGGCTTGCGCCAGGAAGAACACGGTCTTGAGGTTCACATTCAGCACCGCATCCCAGTCGGCTTCGGAGAACTCCAATGCCTCGCTGCGGCGAATGATGCCGGCGTTGTTGACCAAAATGTCGACAGCGCCGAAATGACCGGCCACCTCCTGAACAATATCCTGGCAGTGAACGGCTGAACCAAGATCCGCCTGGACCGCCAAAAACCGCCGCCCCACCGCACGTACGCGCTCGCCGGTTTCGTCGGGCGAGGCGCGGCCCACGGCGGCGATATCGGCGCCTGCGGTGGCCAGCGCAACCGCAATACCCTGGCCGATACCCGCGTTCGCTCCGGTGACCAGCGCCACGCTGCCGGCTAACGAGAAGGGCACTGCACTCATCTGAGCGTCGACGTCGGTACCGGGTCCATGTCCCGATAGTCCTGATTGTCGCCTGCCATCGCCCAGATGAATGTGTATCGGCTGGTGCCTGCGCCAGTGTGGATCGACCAGGGAGGGGAGATCACGGCTTGCTCATTGGCCACGACGATGTGGCGAGTCTCGCTCGGGCGGCCCATGAAATGGAACACGCGATCCTCCGGCTTCATATCGAAGTAGAAATAGATCTCGGAGCGGCGGTCGTGCAGATGGCATGGCATGGTATTCCAGACGCTGCCCGGCTCCAGTGCCGTGAGACCCAGGAGAAGCTGCGAGGACTTGCAGACATCCGGATGAACGTATTGATAAATGGTGCGCTGGTTCGACGTCTCGAGCGCGCCGAGCTTCATCGGCTTTGCCTCCCCGATCGCGATCCTCGTGGTCGCGAAGCGCGCATGGGCCGGAACGCTGACCAGATAGTACCTGGCGGGGGTTGAAGGATCGCGCGATTCGAACACCACGTCCGAGCTGCCCCTGGCAACGTAGAGGCCGTCGCGGGACTGCATCTCGTAGGCAACGCCGTCTACCCTGACCTGGCCCGCAGCACCAATGTTGATAATGCCCAGTTCGCGACGTTCGAGGAACGGGGTCGAGCCGAGTTCGCGCGTCGCTGTGAGCGTGAGCGGTTGCCCTCTCGGGGCCGCACCACCGATGATCATCCGCTCGACGTGGCTGTAATGCAGACGGATCTCGCCGGCGGCGAACAACTCGGTCAGGAGATAGTGGCTGCGCAGTGCCGCCGTATCGAGCCCGACCATCATGTCGGGATGGGTGGCCTGGAGAATATTCATCCGTGCGCGTGCCTCCTCGGTGCGATTCAACTGGCAGACTCGTCACGCACGTCCGACAGGACAGTGTCGTAGGTGTGATCGCCTATGCGTACATTGTGCAATATGACATCGCGCACGTTGTAGAGGTATATGGGTCCCGGAACAGCCGAGCCGGCCGGACCCTTCGCACTCGGCGATCCCAGATCGCAGTCCGTGATGGTGACGTTCTTGATGGGGACGATCGGCGGCGCGGGCTGCGCACCGTTGTAGTCCGAAACCACCGGGCCTTGTATGACGAGCGCCTGGAAGCACGAGCCGGTGAGCCCGTTGAGCGTCACGTCACCGGCGCGCACGTTGCTGATGTGGATGTTGCGAAGGACCGGGGGGCGGGTGCGGATCGCATCACCGGCAGGCATGTAGTCACAGTCGAGTGTGATCAGCCCGCCCTGGGCGGTCGAGGGATTGGCGGCCGATCGAGTCGCGACGCCCACGGGCACGCTTTTATTGATGGGACTGCCTGTCAGCAGGCTGCCTCCGTAGCTGCCACCTTGCAGGCATACGCCATGCGGCAATTCGACGTCCCGAATGTGGATATTCTCAACAAAGCCGCCACGATTCAGGTTGCTCTTGATGCGGATGGCGCTATTCAGCGGATTGGAGGCCCAGTTGCTGTTGCGCATTTTGAGCCCGCGGGCGTAGACGTTGCGGATGCCGCCCCCCATCAAGCTGCCCAGTGCCAGGCCGCCATGGCCCGAATTCATGATGCAGTGTTGAATCACGTGGTCTTGCGCCGGGCCGAGACCGACGTCGCGAGCCTTGCCGGAATCGATCGCGATGCAGTCGTCTCCGGTGTTGAATGTCACGGCCTCGCACAGAAGGTTGCGGCAGGAATCCGGGTCGAAGCCATCGTTGTTAGGGCCGATGCTGTCGGCGGTCACGCCGCGAATAAGCACGTTGGTGCAGCCGGTTGGATGATGCTGCCAGAACGGCGTGTTCCGGGTGCAGTAGTTCTCCAGTAGCACCTCAGTGCAGCCGAGAAGCTCGATCATGCACGGCCTCAGATAGTGTCCGAGTCCGAAGACGCGACGCTCGACGGCTACGCCTGCTTCGGAGAGCGCCGGCAGATAATTCTCGTCCCGCCGCCAGGGAGTCTGCGGATCGGTGAGTCGGGCATACAGAGCCGCTGGCAGCTCCGGCACGATGACACGCAGATCGCGATTGTTCGGGTTGTCATACGCCTGCGATGGCGTCGCGCCGTCAATGCAGCCGTATTTACCGGCCATACCCTTGTACGTCCACCAACAGGTGCTGGCGCTGGCGCTGCCTGCGAACGCGGTCATGGCCTGGCCGTTGAGCACCGAGGAGGGCCCTTCACCGGTGAGCGCGATGCGCGTGGCGTTGTGCGCGTACACCGGCGAGCCGAAGTTCAGGCAATCGTTGCCCTGCCAGCGGCAGTAAAACAGCCGCCCGTTGGCGCCGCAGTCGACCGGTCCGTCGCTGGCATAGTCGCGCGGTTGCGGGCTGAAATAGATGGTGCAGCCCGCGGCCAAATGAAAGTTGACATGGCTAAGTAACACAATCGGCCCGGCGCAGTACCAGGTTCCGGTGGGAACGAGCACACGTCCGCCGCCCGCCGCGCTGCAGGCGGCGATTGCCGCTAGGAAGGCCGGGCGGGAATCGAACGATTCGGGCGCCGCGGTTCGCTCGGCGCCGGCGCTGAGCGGTGATGGCAGCGCACCAGCGTAAGGATTGCTTTGCGCGACCACACGGCACGGCCGGGCGCCGTAGCGCGTGACCGGGAATTGTGTGCTCGGAAATGCTCCTTGGGTGAGATGCCGCAGTGAGCGGATGATCCTGGTCGCCGCGCCGTCGGCACCCCAGATCGGATCGGCCCGCGCTGACGTGACGGCGGCGGCGCGTTGCGGGCTAATGCCCAAGAGCGCACCGCCGAGCGCTGCGCCAGCGTGCGCTACGAATTCGCGACGCGACCGATCGTGCCGACGTTTCACGCGGTGCCCCGAAAGCGCACGGGCGCCAGCCGCGGCGACAGAATGTGGACCACGAGCAACGCCAGGAGGTAGGCCGAACCGCCCAGGGCGAAGATCGGTGCAAAGCTACCCACGCGGTCGAGCACCCATCCCGTGTATTTCGACAGCAGCATGCCACCGATCGCACCGGCGGTGCCGCCGATGCCCACCAGCGAGCCTACCGCCTGGCGCGGAAAGACGTCGGATGGGAAGGTGAACAGGTTGCAGGAAAATCCCTGGTGCGCAGCGGTGGCAAGACCGACGATGGCCACCGTCAGCCACAGGCTGTTGACCGACGCGGCCACGGCGATGGGTATGACCAACACCGCACACAACAGCATCGTCCACTTGCGCGCGGCATTCAGGGTGAGCCCGGCGCGCAGCAGCCGGGAGGACATCCACCCTCCGGCGATGCTGCCAAGATCCGAGACCACGTAGATGGCCACCAACGGCAGACCAAAGGTCTTGAGGTCCAGGTGGTGGCGCTTGACCAGGAAGTCGGGCAGCCAGAATAGATACATCCACCAGATCGGGTCGATCAGAAACTTGCCGATGGCGTAGGCCCAGGTCTCGCGAACCTTCAACAGGCTCAGCCACGGAATCGACAGCGGCGGATCGGGCGGATCGCTTTCAATGAGGGCGAGTTCGGCGCGCTGCAGGCGCCGGTGTTGCCGCGGCGGGCGGTACACGGCGAACCAGACGATCAGCCACAATACCGTGAAGCTGCCGGTGATCACGAATGCCGCGCGCCAACCAAAGTTCAGCGTGATCGCCGGGACGATGATCGGCGTGACGATCGCGCCCACATTGGCACCGGCGTTGAAAATGCCGGTCGCGAATGCACGCTCCTGCTTCGGAAACCATTCGGCCACGGCCTTCAGCGCGGCCGGGAAGTTGCCCGACTCCCCGAGTCCGATGGCAAAGCGTGCGACCATGAACTCAACCAGCGAGCCTGCCCAGGCGTTCGCGATATGCGCCACCGTCCAGATGATGACGGCGAGCGCGTATCCGAGCCGTGCTCCCAACCTGTCGATCAGCTTGCCAAACGCGAGATAACCCAGCGCGTAGGCAAGTTGGAACGAGAAGACGATGTTGGCGTAGTCGGTTTCGCTCCAGTGAAGCTGCTGTGCCAGTCGCGGCTCGAGAATGCCGATGGTCTGCCGATCAACGTAGTTGAGAGCCGTTGCGGCCAGCAGCAGCGAGCACATCAACCAGCGCAGCCGTCCAAGGCGCTGCGGCTCGAGCGGTGCAAGCGCGACGTTCATCCGTGACGCTGGGCATCGGGCAGCGCCACGGCAGCCAGCGGGCCACGGCAAGCGATGAGATCGTAGGCGTACGCGAGCGCGCCTACGAATTCGGCATTGCTCGCCAGGCTGGCGGGAAACACACCGGGTAAGTTCAGAAACATCGGCAGGTCGTGACCTGAATCGCCGGATGCGCGCACGCCGCAGGTGGCGAGCTGCTCGCCGAGCGGATCCACGATCGGCATGCCGGCGGCGGCGCGTGTGCGGATGAAGTGCATCCAGGCGGCGACCGGCAGGGCCAGCCGCGCGAGCGGACGCTGGGCAGTGATCGCGTCGGCAACCGTGCCGAGGATACGAATCGGCAGCTTCTGCGAGCCGTCCCACGCGATCTGCGCAAGTTGGTGCCGCATGGCCGGGTTCTCGAACCGCTGCAGGATGGATTGCCGGTACGCGGCGAGCTCCTCGCCCTTCGGGACGGCGAGTGTTGGCTGGATGTCCAGCAGCATCAGGCGCTCGATGAACGCACGCAGTGCGGGCTGCGCCATTGCCTGCGCCACCGTCTCGAGCCCGGCCAGCAAACCGAGATAGGCCAGCGTGGAATGCGCGCCGTTCAGCAGACGGAGCTTCGCCCGTTCATGCGCTGAAATGTCGCGGCTGAGCGTGACGCCAACCGAGGCCCAGTCGGGTTGCGTTGCGCAGTCGGTCTCCTCCACGACCCATTGTACGAATTGTTCGCGCTGAACCGGCCACGCGTCCTGCAGCCCCAGTGCCTGCGCGACGCGCGCGCGCAGCGCCGTGTCGGTCGCGGGCGTGATGCTGTCGACCATGGTGCGCGGGAAGCGAGCGCGTTCCTCGATCCAGTCGGCGAGGGCGCAGTCGCGGCGCTTGGCGAAGTTCAATACCGCGCGCTGCAGAGTAAGGCCATTGTCAGAGAGATTGTCGCAGGAGATCACCAGGTAGGGCGGCAGGGCGCGCTCGTGTCGCAGCTGCAATCCGCGTACGAGCCAGCCGATCAGACTTCGCGGCGCCTCGGGATTGCGCAGGTCGTGGGCAATGTCAGGGTGCTGGAAATCGAGTTCGCCGGCGCCGTCCAGGCAGTAACCTTTCTCGGTGACCGTGATGGTGACGAGTGAGGTGCTGGGAGCGGCGAGACGGGCGCTCACAGCGACCGGGTCTTCTGCGGCCACGAGCAGCTCGCGAATCGCGCCGATCACGCGCACTGTCGGTGCCAGGTCCAGCTCGACCAGTGTGTACAATCCGTCCTGCGGCCGCAGTGCATCGCGCACCGAGGCGGTCTTCAGGGAGACGGCGCAGATCGCCCGGCTTGCGTCGCGTTCGAGCAGGCGATCGATGTAGAACGCCTGGTGCGCGCGATGGAACGCACCGGGTCCAAAATGCACGGTGCCAATGCGTGTGCTCGTTCGATCGTAGGACGGCCGCAGCACCTCCGGCGGCGCGTGCGGCAGCGTGCGCTCGCACAGGCGCCGAAGGCTGGCCGCAACCCCTGTAGCTGCATCACTGGCAGAGGGATCAGCAATCGGAGCAGCCATCGGCGTGGCTGTTCCTTCTGGCGTCACAGCGTCACTCCGGTTTTCCAGATGGCGACCTCACGTTCGCCGTTGCGCTCGGCGCAAGTTTGGCGGCCGGAAGCGGTGGCAATCACGAGCTCGAGCAGCGCCTGCGCAAGATCGTCCATGGCAGTACCCGTGAGCAAGGTCCCGGCGTCAAAATCGATCCAACGCGGCTTCGACTGGGCGAGTGCGCTGGTGCTCGAAATCTTCAGCGTCGGCGCCGGAAAACCCAGCGGCGTGCCGCGCCCGGTAGTGAAAAGCAGCACGGTGGCGCCGGCGGCCGCGAGGGCAGTGCTCGAGACCGCGTCATTGCCCGGGGACTCGAGCAACGCCAAACCCGGACCGCGGATTCGCTCGCCGTACCGCAGCACTTGCGTCAGAGCGGCATCGCCAGCCTTCTGCACCGCGCCGAGCGCCTTCTCCTCCAGAGTAGTGATTCCCCCGGCCAGATTGCCCGGCGAGGGGTTCTCCGACACCCGCTGTCCGGCGGCGGTGAAGTAGTCTTTGAAATCATTGACCAGTTGTGCGGCGTCGTCGAACACCGCCCCGTCCACGGCACGCGCCATCAGCATGCGTTCGGCGCCGAAGATTTCGGGTATCTCAGACAGGATGGGCGTGCCCCCGGCATTTGCGAGCGCGGTGCTGATGCGGCCGACCAGCGGGTTGGCCGTCAGCCCGCTGAATGCATCGGAGCCGCCGCACTTGAGTCCCACTACAAGGTCAGACAGCGGTCGCGGCACCCGCTTGTCTTGTTGCAGCAGGTCGGCAAGTTCTTCCACCGCCCGCACGCCCTCGGCCACCTCGTCGTCTACGGCCTGCGCGTTGAAACTGCGTACTCGACTGAGGTCGAGTTGGGCCGCATCGAGCAGTGCCTGCAGTTGATTGTTCTCGCAGCCCAGGCCGACCACGAGCACGCCACCCGCATTGGGGTGAGCGATCAGCGAGGCGAGAATCTGCCGCGTGCGCAGGAGGTCATCACCCAGCTGCGAGCAGCCAAACGGGTGCGTCAGCGCGTATACCCCGTCCACCCGACCTTTGAGCCGCTCTCCTGCAATCTCGGCGATGCGCCGGGCGGTGCGCGCCACGCAACCGACGGTGCATAGCACCCAGATTTCATTGCGCGTGCCGACGCGGCCATTGCGCCGCGGATAGCCGAGGAAGGTAGAGGTGTCGGCCGGCGCGCGGGGCGCGGCGGTCGTGGCCGGGGTGTAGGTGTAGTCCTCGTGCGCCGTGAGTGCCGTTGCTAAATTGTGGCTATGCACGTGCTCACCCGGGGCGATGTTTTGCGTCGCCCGTCCGATCGGCCAACCGTACTTGCGTACCGTTTCGCCGGCGCCGATCATCGTCGCAGCAAGCTTGTGTCCGCGCAGCACGAAGGATTTCGCGAGCAGCTGCTCGTCAGGCGATTGGACTGTCTCGCCCGGCTGCAGATCGCGCAGGGCAACCAGCACGTTATCGCGGGGATGCACTCGCAGCGCGTTGCAAAGCGGTGTCATCTCCATATGGTAACCGGTATCAGAATTTGTGCAAATGCGGCCGCCACCGGCCATAAGCGCCGGGGGTCGCCAGCGGTCGCGTCCGCTCATATGGCGCCTGGTTTGCTACACTGTGCGCGGTCCGGGCGCCTGGTGGCCGGTGCCTGAGACCTGCCGGCCGGACGGCGCAACTAACCGGTGCCGCAAAGAAGTAAAGGCCGATGAGTACTCGTGTTAAAACCTCCAGCCGTTCCGTGGCTGGCGCCAGGAAATCCGCGCGCAGCGAGTCGTCGCGCGCGAAGCGCGTTTCCAGCCGTGCCAAACTCACTATCACCGACATTGCGCATCTGGCGGGAGTCTCAAAGAAGACCGTCTCGCGGGTAATCAACGAGGCGCCCTACGTCCACAAGAAAACGCGGGCCCGTGTCGAGGCCATCATTACCGAGCATAGCTACGAGCCCGACCCGCAGGCTCGCGGGCTGGCCTCTCGCCGCTCATTCCTGGTCGGCATGATTCATGACAATCCCAATTCGCAGTACGTGGAGAACATCCACCTGGGGATCCTCGATGCGCTGGCTGGGCGGGGTTACGAGCTGGTAATCCGCCCTTGTGACCGGCGCAGTCCGACCTTTCTCGCTGACATGCGCGGCTTTGTCGAGCGGCTGCGCCTGTTTGGGGTGGTGCTGATCCCGTCGGTGTCGGAGGACGACCGTCTCGCGAAGCTGCTCGAAAGCGCCGATTGCCCGTATGTGCGCGTCTCCTGCGCTCCGGTCGACACACCGGCGCACCTCGTGCTCACGCATGATCGGCACGGCGCCGCGGCGGCCGCCCGGCGGCTGGCGCAGCTCGGACATCAACGCATCGCCTACATTTCCGGGCCGCCTTTATTCCGTTCGTCCCACGAGCGACGGGAAGGGTTCATAGCCGGATTGGCCGAGTACGGCCTCGAACTCGTAAAGGAGCTGACGCTGCTCGGCGCCTACACCTATGAGTCGGGTTTGGCGCGCGGTCGCGAGCTGCTCGGACGGCGGGAGCGGCCGACGGCGATCTTTGCCGGCAATGATGAGATGGCCAGCGGCGTGTACGGCGCGGCACACGAGCTGGGCGTGCGTATCCCGGAGGATCTCTCAATCATCGGCTTTGACGACGCGCCGATTGCCACGCGCATGTGGCCGACCATGACGTCGGTGCGCCTGCCGGTGCGGGAAATGGGCAGAGCGGCGGCCGAGAAATTACTGGCTAAGCCGAAGGCGGAGGCCAAGACTCCGGCCACCGAATTCACCCCCACTTTGATCGAGCGTCAGTCGACCGCGGCGGCACCCGGGGCGCCGGCGCGCCGCCAGTAGCCGTCGGCGATCGCACCGGCCACCGGGCTGGCTTATGTACGAAGACGTTGCAAACTCTGACACCGGTTACCTATACTGCCCCGCATGCCGCGACCGCTGATCATACACCCTGATCGCCTGTTTCCGGCCGATGCCGGAGTGCGCGCAGTGGCGCGCTCGCTGTACGCGCATGTGCGCGACTTGCCGATCATCAGTCCACACGGTCACACGGATCCGGCCTGGTTTGCCTACGACCAGCCGTTCGGTAACGCCGTGGACCTGTTGCTGGCCCCGGACCACTACCTCTACCGCATGCTCTACAGTCAGGGCGTGCTGCTCGACAAGCTGGGTGTCAGGACTCGGGACGGTGCGCCAGCGTTCGAGCCACGCGAAGCCTGGCGGCTGTTCGCCACTCACAGCAAGCTGTTTCGCGGCACCCCGTCGGCGCTCTGGCTCGACCAGGTGTTCGCGCAGGTGTTCGGTTTGACGGTGCGCCTTGAGGCCGAGACCGCGGACTTGTACTTCGATACCATCGCTGCCGCTCTCGCCACCCGCGCCTACAGGCCGCGTGCGCTGTTTGAAAAATTCAACATCGAAGTTCTGGCGACCACCGAGAGCCCCACGGATACGCTCGAGGCTCACCAGGTGATTCGCCGCAGCGGCTGGCCAGGGCGGGTGATCAGCACCTACCGCCCGGACCCCGTCGTCGATCCCGAGCATGAGTTGTTTCCTGAGGCTCTGGCGCAGTTCGGCAACATGACCGGACAAGACACTCACTCATGGCGCGGCTATCTGGAGGCACACAGGCTTCGCCGTGCTGCATTCGCTGCCCTCGGCACCACCGCGACCGATCACGGTCATCCGACCGCGGCCACCGCCGATCTGTCGGACAGCGAGACGCAAGCGCTTTTCGGCAGGATCGTCTCGGGGCGGTTCACGCCGGCCGAAGCCGAGTTGTTCCGCGCGCAGATGCTCACCGAAATGGCCAAGCTGAGCGTCGATGACGGCATGGTGATGCAGATTCATCCGGGCTCCTATCGCAATCACAACCGCACGCTCTTTGAGAGCCACGGCCGTGACAAGGGAGCCGACATCCCGCAGCGCACCGACTACGTGCGGGCGCTGAAGCCGCTACTCGATCGTTTCGGCAACCATCCGCGGCTCACGGTGATCGTCTTCACCCTGGATGAGTCGTCCTACAGTCGCGAACTCGCGCCGCTCGCCGGAATTTACCCGGTGCTCAAGCTTGGGCCGGCCTGGTGGTTTCACGACAGCCCCGAGGGGCTGCGACGCTTTCGCGAACAGACCACGGAGAGCGCCGGCTTCTACAACACGGTGGGCTTTAACGACGATACGCGCGCATTCCTATCCATTCCTGCGCGTCACGATGTCGCGCGGCGGATCGACTGCGCGTTTTTAGCGCGCCTGGTCGCCGAACACCGGCTCGCGGAGGACGAGGCCGCGGAAACCGCGGTTGATCTGGCCTACCGGTTGCCGAAGCAGGCCTATCGGCTCTGAGGGTTCGGGCTTGCGGGGAGGATTTCGCGGTGCGCCTCTGCTGTTACTTGCCCTCGCTGATAACCTTGTTTTTCGTCGGCACGTCCGGCGCGCTGGCGCAGGATACGCGCCAGGTCGTGGAACCCCACCTTCCGCCAACCTGCGTGGTGCTGCAGGCGAGGCTGGCGGCAGTCGACGGTGTGCTGCCGGCGAATGCTGAACGTAATCTGGATACCGCTCGCATCCAACAGGGCATAGACCAGTGTGGCGCCGGCCAGGCGGTCGAACTCCAGGCCAACGGCAACGAGCGGACTTTTCTCTCCGGTCCTCTGACGCTTCGCTCGGGCGTCTCACTGGTCATCGATGCCAAGACGTCACTGGCGGCATCCGTCAACCCGCGCCTCTATGACCTCACCCCGGGAAGCTGCGGCATTCTTGGCGAGCACGGTCAGGGCTGCAAGCCGCTTCTCAGCGGCAACGGCATCAGCGACAGCGGCATCATGGGCGACGGCTCGATCGACGGTCGTGGAGGGGCCAGGATTTCAGGGGGACAGGTCACCTGGTGGCAGCTGGCGCACAAGGCCAAAGTGCTGGACAAATACCAGAAGGTGCCCGGGCTTATCGAATTGAGCCACGTCCACGACTTCACGCTCTATCGCATAACGCTTCGCAACTCCCCCACGCACCACGTCCTGGTTCACGACTCGGACGGGTTCACCGCCTGGGGCGTGAAGATCATGACGCCTGCGACTGCGCGCAATACCGACGGCATCAACCCGGTGTCGTCCACGAACGTCACCATCACGCATAGCTACATCCACGCCGGCGACGACAATGTCGCCATCAGCTCCCGCCAGGGGGCTCCGGCGTCCCACATTTCCATCCTGGACGACCACTTCTACAGCGGCCACGGCATGTCGATCGGCAGCGGCACCGGCGGCGGCGTCAGCCATGTGTTGGTCAGTAATCTCACCATCGACGGCGCGACGAATGGCATTCGCATCAAGTCGGATCCGAGCCGCGGCGGGCTGGTGCAGGACATCACCTATGAGAACGTATGCATTCGCAACGTGAGCAATCCGATCGTCCTCACCCCGCACTACACTGACTTCGCCGGCGAGCTGATTCCAGAATACCGCGACATTACCTTGCGCAACGTGCACATCCTGACTCCGGGAGACTACGTTTTTGCCGGACTCGATATGCAACACGAGCTTGCCGTGACGCTCGATAACGTCGTTGTCGACGACCTGAACGACTCCCATGTGCTCGCGGAATACGCCCACATCACGCTCGGGTCGGCGCTCGGCGACCTCGAACCGCAAGGGCCGAATGTGACGCTGGCGCGCGCGCCCGACAGCCGTCCAGGTGTCGCCGTGGACTGTGGGACGCGATTTGTGGCGTTTCCGGCCGTTACAGACGCCCCGCGGCTCAGGGGCGAAGTCCCTCCAGTGGACAAAACCCTTTATGTGGCTTCGGACGGCACCGGCGACTACTACTCCATCCAGCGGGCCATCGACGTGGCGTCCGCCGGTGCGGTCATCTCCGTTGCGCCCGGGACCTATCACGAAGTGCTGACCATCAAAAAACCCGGGATTGTGCTGCGAGGCCCCTATGAGGATGCCTCGAAGACCGTGGTTGTGGCCGACAAAAGTTCCGGCACTTCCGGCGGGACCCTCAATTCCGCCACCGTGAACGTCCTGGCCGATGACTTCCTGGCCGAAAACATCTCGTTCGTGAACGACTTCAACCGCACGCATCCGCAGCTGCAGCAAGGCTCGCAGGCCGTCGCCCTGTTGGTGCGCGGTGATCGCGATATGTTCGAGAACGTGCGGATACTGGGAAATCAGGACACCCTCTACGCAGGGGTCGGCGAGTGCGCCGCACCGGGCGCCGAGCGCGCCTGCCCGGCCGCACGCCAGTACTTTGATCACTGCTTCGTCGAGGGCAATGTCGATTTCATCTTTGGCGACGCCAAGAGCGTCTTCAACCATTGCGTGATCCGCAGTAACGAGCACTTCGAGGGCTTCGTGACCGCGCAAAGCAGGAGCTACCCCGAGCAGCACTCAGGATTTGTCTTTCACGACTGCCGCCTGGTGGCGGCCCCCGGTGTTGGCAACGTTTATCTGGGGAGGCCCTGGCGTGCCTATGCTACGGTCGTCTTTTTGAACACGTGGATGGATGCCCACATCGTTCCCGTAGGCTGGCGTGAGTGGCATCCGGGAGAGACGGACTACCTGCCCACCGCGTCCTATGCCGAGTACCGATCGAGCGGGCCCGGTGCCGATCGCTCGCGGCGGGAAATTCACGCCAAGCAGCTGACCCGGCGGGAGGCCGACCAGTTCGCTCCAGAGCACTTTTTGCGCGGCAGCGACGGCTGGAACCCGGTCGCCGCCCTCAAGAGCAAGCGTTTAAGCGAATAAGTGCGCTCGGGCCCTTCGGCGGCTCTTGCGGCGCGAAGGAGATCTTGCTAACGTTCTGATACCGGTGTCAGACGCGCTACTCGCCAGTCGGGTGCAAAAAACGCGAGCCGTGAATGTTACCGGTAGCTTCTAGTTCGCTAGGTGCGAAGGGAAGGGGGGAATGACGATGAATCATCATTCGAACGGCTCGAACCGTCTCGTCCGCAACATTGCAGGGGCGATCCTGGCGCTCGGCGCGTTGTACGCCGGCGCGGCCAGCGCCCAGACTCAGGCCGCCACCGGCCCTGATGGGTCTTCCGGGCAGGCAGCCAAGTCGGGTGAGGACACCACTTTGAGGAGGTGGTGGTGACTGGCTATCGCAGCAGCCTGGAGCAGGCAGTCAACATCAAGCGTGACATGGACATCGAGGAGGACAGCATTCTGGCCGAGGACATCGGCAAATTTCCGGACCAGAATCTGGCCGAATCGTTGCAGCGGATCCCGGGAGTCGCGATCACTCGCGAAGAGGGCGAGGGCCGCGAGATCACCGTGCGCGGTCTCGGGCCGCAGTTCACCCGGGTGCGCATCAACGGCATGGAGACCTTGACGACCACCGGCGGCCCGGACAACGAGGGGGGTGTCAACCGCACCCGGAGCTTCGACTTCAATATTTTCTCCTCCGATCTGTTCAATTCGCTGACTGTCCGCAAAACCTCGGAGGCGGACGTGGACGAAGGCTCGCTGGGCGCCACCGTGGATCTGCACACGGCGCATCCCCTCGACTACAACAAGTTCGTATTGATCACCCAGGCCAAGGGCAATTACAACACGCTATCGAACACCGTCGGACCGCAGCTTTCGGGCTTGATCTCCAACACCTTCGACGACGGCCAGTTCGGCGCACTGGCCTCGGTGTCATGGAGCAAGCGCGACTATCTCGACACGGGTGACAGCACCGTGCGCTGGGACGAGGCGGAGGTGCTCAAGACCGGCAAGACCCCCTTCGGCGCCTCACCTTATGGGTTCGCCTCCGTTCTCGGCACCCCTTGCACCGGCACAGCAACCACATTGCCAACCGTGTGCCAGCAAGCCGATACGGCGCTGCATCCGCGCTTTCCCCGGTATGACTACTTCCAGGACAGCGAGGACCGCCTGGGCATTACCGGTTCGCTGCAGTGGAAACCCAACGACGCAAACCTGTTATCGCTCGACGTTCTGCACTCGTACTATCACGAGACGCGCCAGGAGCAGTACCTCGAGGAGCCGGGCCTGTCCGGGCAGGGCAGCTGTACCAATCCGGCCACCACGGTCAGCATCGGTTGCATATCCGTTCTCTCCGACACCATCAACAACCAGGGCGTCATGACCTCCGGCACCTTCAGTGGCGTCGACACGCGCGTGGAGGACAGGTACGACAGCCTGCACACGGATTTCAACCAGGTGACCTTGGACGGGACAACACACTCTCGGACAGCAAATGGAGCGTCGACGAGCTGATCGGGTATTCCGAACTCCCGTTTCGCGAATCCGGTGCAGACGACCCTGGGCTGGGACCAGTTCAACCAGACGGTGAGTTACAATTTCGCCGTCGAGAGTCCCGTACCTGAACTTCGGTTCCGAGAACGTCGGCGCGAGTGGTCCCTGGATTCTGACGGAGGTGCGCGAACGTCCCCAGACCACCACCAACACGTTTAAAAACGTGGAGCTCAACGCTCATTTCAAGCCAACCGATAATGTGACTCTTCGGCGCGGCATACAGTTCAAGGAATATGACTTTAATACGACGTCGCTCCGGCTGGTGAACGGCGAGTCGGTGACCGCGACCAATGCGTACGCACCGCTGCGGCAATGTTCCCATCTCAAGCTACTCACAAACGCTCAATTATCTGAGCAACGCCGGGGTCAGCGTGCCCGCAGGCAGCACCGACGACCTGGGCGACGCCTAGCGTGGGTCTGGCGCAGAACGCTCTCGGCATCTACTCGAACGGCAGCCTGTTCGCCCTCAGCACCGCGGGCGACCTCGGCGACAACGTGACGGTCAGGGAGCGCGATTACGGCAGCTACCTGCAGATGAATTTCGACGGGCATCTCCTCGACCGCGATCTGCGCGGCAACGTCGGCGTGCGCCTGGTCCAGGACCAATCAATTCTCCCAGGGCTATTCATCGACGTTGCTGCCGATCACCGCCAGCCGCACCTACGACAACGCTCTGCCGGCGCTCAACCTGGTCTGGTCGCTGCGCGAGGATTTGCTGACGCGCTTCGCCTATTCGCGTGACCTGTCGCGGCCGAATCTGACGGATGTGGCCGCCAGTACCAGCGTGACCGTCTCGGGCACCCAATTCAACGTGAAGAGCGGTAATCCGAATATCCAGCCATTCCTGGCCAATGCATACGACCTGTCGTTCGAGTGGTATCCGGCCGCCGGCACGCTGGTCTCGGTGGCGCCGTTCCGCAAGGACGTGCTGCGATTCACCTCCACGCAGACCGTCAACACGGTGTTCGACGGCAATCCGTTCGGCGTGCCCAATTCGTTGGCCGTCGCGGCCTGCGGCTCGACACCGGGATGCAGTCCGAGTGCGACTTGGGCGTTCTCCGTGCCGGTGAACTCGCCGGGCGGCGAAGTCAACGGAGTCGAACTCGATTACCAGCAGCCGATGCGTTTTCTGCCCGGAATGTTGCGCAACACGGGCGTGCTGTTGAACTACACGTACGTCGAGTCGAAGGTCAAATACCTGACGGGCCCGAATACCTTCGTGACCAATGAACTAACCGGGCTGTCGAAAAATACTGCGGGCGCGGTTCTGTACTACGAGGATCCGAAGTGGAGCATCCGTGTCTCCGGTGCCTACCGCAGCCGGTACCTGACCAAGGTCCCGGGTCAGGAGGTGGGCACCAGTGCCGATGGCTATGATGCGACATTTAATCGTCGATGCGTCGCTACAGTACAACATAAATTCCCACTTCCGGGTTTCCCTGGAGGGTGTGAATCTCACCGACCAGTACGAAAACGAGTTCAACGACACTTCGAGGGATCTCGTCTACTACTACCACCATACGGGGCGCGAGATTCTGTTCGGCGCCCGCTATCAATACTGACGCGGGCCCGGGCCGTGACACCTCGCCGCGGCTGT
The DNA here is from genome assembly GCA_963735775.1 of uncultured Gammaproteobacteria bacterium. Classification (GTDB taxonomy): domain Bacteria; phylum Pseudomonadota; class Gammaproteobacteria; order Steroidobacterales; family Steroidobacteraceae; genus FEN-1191. The sequence goes on from CAVTMG010000004.1 coordinate 116,101, forward strand.
TGAACAGTCCGGTGATGTGCCGGCGTGAGAATCGTCAGGACGGTGATGGCCAATGGCCAACCGAGGTAGCGCGCCGAGTCAATGACGCCTACGACGTCGACGGAGGGCCCCGTCGCATTCATACGGCGCTGTTCTTGTCCCAGGCCTTGATCGCTTCCGTATGATCGCGCGAATAGCCGAGCGCATCGCGGGCGGTCGCGAAGCGCTCACTGACCAGACGCACGAGCGGTGCGTCAAGCCGCAGCTTCTGCGCCAGGTCCGCGGCGATGCGCACATCCTTGGCGAGCAAACCGAGCTGAAAGCCGGTGGCGAACTTGCCCCCGACCACGTGTTCCCGCAGCACCAGATCGGTGTGGAAGCTGCGCCCCGTGGACACGTTCAGGATCTCGACCATGCGCGTGGGATCCAGGCCGAAGCGCTGCCCGGCCAACAGCGCTTCGGCACAGGCGGCAAAGCTCGCTGCCGCCACGAAGTTGTTCAATGCTTTCATCGCGTGTCCGCTTCCGAGACCGCCGGTCTCGAACAGCCGATCTCCCATGGTGCCTAACAGTGGCCGGGCGCGATCGATCGCGGCCGGATCATCGCCGCCGATCATGATCGTCAACGTGCCCTGCAGCGCACGCGGCACGCCGCCGGAGACCGGTGCGTCGATCAGCGTGATGCCTGAGGTTGCGAGTGCTGCGCCGAGTTCGCGTGTGCCCACGGGATCGGACGAACTCATGTCGATGGCGATGGCGCCACGGCGCAGCTTCTGCGCCAGTCCTTCACGCAGGTACAGATCGCGCACAATCTGTCCTGTCGGCAGCATGGTCACGACGAAGTCCGCGGCTGCCAGACCATCCAATCCGTCGGCGACGCGGCAGCCCTGTTCGGCGGCCACCTTGGTGGCGTGCTCGCGCACGCTGTCGTACAGGATGAGTGCATGGCGTGCGCGCGCGATGCAGGCCGCCATGGGCGCCCCCATCGCACCTACGCCGATGAAGGCGACGTTCACCGCTTGCTCTGGGCGAGCGTCGCGAGCGACTCGGCAGCAGCATTGAAAGCCTCGACCCCGCAGGGCACACCCGCATAGGCAGCGGTGTGCAGGATTGTTTCCCGGATTTCCTCGATGCTGCAGCCGTTGGCCAGGGCGCCGGCGATGTGGACCTTGAGTTGATTGGGCTTGGTCATTGCGGTCAGTGCGGCCAGCGTGATCAGGCTGCGGGTCTTGCGGTCCAGGCCCGGCCGGGTCCAGGTATCGCCGAAGCAGTAGCGCGTGACCATGTCTTCAAACGGGCGATTGAAATCTGTCGCCTGCGCATAGCGCTCTTCGGCGCCGCCGGGCCCGAACATCTCGCGTCGTACCTGCATGCCTGCGGTGAATGCCGCGTCCTTGGACTCGCCCATGTTGCCCCCGCTTTGCCTGATGTTACTTCAGCGCCAGAATCTCTTGCTGGCGATGGCCGCGCCCTGCGCCAGAGCCTCGAGCTTGCCCCAGATCACTTCCGAGTCGACGCCACTGGAACCCACGTGAATGCTGAACCCGCAATCCACCGCCGCCATGACATTGTCGCGGCCGACCAGGTTGGCGTAGCGAGCGATGCGCTGAGCGACAAGCTCGGGGTGCTCGATGTAGGTCGACTGACACTCGATCACCCCGGGAACGAGCGTCTTGCCCTCGGGCAGCTTCACGGTCTCGAACAGCGTCCACTCGTGCGCGTGGCGCGGATTGGCCGCCTCGAACAGGATCGCGTGCGGTTTGGCCTTCCAGAGGATGTCGACGATGTCGGCGAATGGTACGTCGCAGTGATGCGGGCCGGGATAGTTGCCCCAGCACACGTGCATGCGCACTTTTTCCGCGGGGATATTGACCAGCGCCCGATTGAGCGCTTCCACGTGCAGCGCCATGCGATCCCGAAACCCGTTCAGATCCAGGTGCGCGAACTGCGTGTGCCGGCCCATGGCGAGATCGGGACAGTCGATCTGCAGGATCACGCCGGAGGCGACGATGGCCTCGTATTCGAGTCGCAGCGCTTCGGCGCACGCGAATAAGTATTCCTCGTGGCTCGGATAGAACTCGTTGCGAAAGAAAAGTGTGGTCACGCCCGGGGAGGCCGCATTCAGGAACAGGCCGGTGGGCGCGTGCCCCGCGAGCGAGCCTTGCAGGCGTTGCGCATCCTGCTTCGGTGCGTTGAGATCGCGCATGCGGATCGGTGCATTGCAGGCCGGCGTCTTGCGATGCTTGCGACCCGGGTCGTCGAACATGCTGGTCTTGGTACCCGGGTACGCCTCAAGGTCCTGGAACACGTAACTGTTGCCGCTGCCGCCGAAGCCCGTGAGCCGGTCCTTGACATAGGTGGCGTAGCTGGGCTTGGGCATCTCGCCGTCGTTGATGATGTCGAGGCCCACCTTGAGCTGCCGGGCGACGACCCGCTCGACGGCACGTGCCACCTGCTCATCGAGCGCGGCCGGATCGTACGGCAGCCCGTCCTCGCGTGCGAACATGAGTTGCTTGAGCTCCTCCGTGCGCGGCAGGCTGCCGACGTGGGTCGTGAGGAACCTTTGATGATTATTCATTTGCGCAGAACCCTGAAGACTAGAGTCAATCGGCCGGCACGAAACCCGTTTACCATGCTTTCATGGAGTATCGCACAACGTGTCCGCGCAGCTCAGCCGCGCGCTTGGGGCCTACCGGCCGTGATTCTCAAGATCGCGTTTTCAGTTCGCTAGTGGACGGCTACTATAATGTTCGATATTAACCGTTGGAGCCTGGGCGATGTTGGCACGAAAGCGATACCTCTTCGCTCACCGGCGCGGGATGAAATACGGTCAGGTGTTTGCACGCACGGTTTGGTTGCAGCTGTGTACGAGTCTCTGGCTGGGAGTGGCCCTCGCGCAGGATGCTGCCCAGCCGCCGGCCGATGGCTCGACGGCGCAGCCGGGTGCCGGCACGTCAGTGCCTGCCAGCCTCAAGGTGGTCCTCAAGACATCATTGGGTAACATCGTGCTCGCGGTGGAGACGGAGCGGGCGCCCATCACCGCTGCCAATTTCCTGCGGTACGTGGACCAGAGACGCCTGGACGGGAGCACGTTCTACCGCTCGATGGCGGTGGGTGAGGATGGCCAATATGGCCTGATCCAGGGCGGTCTGCGCGGCAACCCCAAGCGTGTCCTAAAGCCGATCTCTCACGAGCCGACCACCGCAACCGGGTTGAGTCACGTGAACGGGGCGATTTCAATGGCGCGCGGCGACCCGGGCACCGCGACGGCTGATTTCTTTATCGTGATTGGCGACTTGCTGTCCCTGGACGCGCAGCCAAACGGTGGTGATCCCGGCTACGCGGTGTTCGGCCACGTGGTCGATGGCATGGACGTGGTCCACGCTATTTTCGGCCAGCCGCGCTCATCGACCGCAGGCGAAGGAGTCATGAAGGGCCAGATGCTCGCCACGCCGGTGATGATCCTGACGGCTCGACGCGCCGAGTAAGTGCTCCGGCTCCGGCCAATTGATCCAGGGGCGCACACACCGTAGCATTTGTTCCAATGAACAACAGCGCTTCGGGGCCAAGCAACAGCGTCGTCCCGGTCATCGACACGGAACGCCTGCGTTTGCGCCCCCATCAGTCCGACGATCTCGCTGATTGCGTGGCCATGTGGTCTGACCCCGCGGTGGTGCGCTACACCCTCGGCGACCCATCGCCACCGCAGAGAACATGGCTCAGGATCCTGGCCTATCGCGGACACTGGGCTCTATTGAGCTACGGTTATTGGGCGGTGGAAGAGAAAAGTTCCGGCCGCTATGTCGGCGAACTTGGTTTCGCGGATTTTAAGCGCGACATGGTGCCTTCGATCGAAGGAATTCCCGAACTGGGCTGGGCACTGATGCCTCGGTTTCACGGCAAGGGCTATGCAACGGAAGCCCTCAGAGCGGCGGTTGCCTGGGGCGATGACCACTTTGCTCAGCCCCGAACCGTCTGCATTATCCACCGGGACAACCAGCGCTCGTTTCGTGTCGCGGAGAAGCTGGGTTACACGGCCATTTTCAGTACTATCGGCACCGGCGTGTCCAACACCGTACTGGCTCGTCCCGCATAGGTGCTGCAGCCGACTAGCTGAGATCGCGCAGGGTGGAAGCGCTGAGCAGCGGCGGTGTCTCCAAGGATTTGGTGAACATCAGGCGCTGCCGCAGCAACTCCCGATCCGTCGCCAGCCCGCGCAAATTCATCAGCGCCTCTTCGAGCTTTGCCCCGCCGCCGTTCGCGTGGTAGATGAGTTGCTTGTTTACAGTGGCCTGCGGGGTTACGCGATCGACGAATATGTTGCGACGCGCGGCCGAATAGCGATCCAGCACTGCATCATCCGCTCCCTCCAAAACGATCGCGCCCAGCGCCGGGTAGAGCGCGTAGCTGTCGAACAGACCGGACGTCAGGCCAAGGCCGCCAGTTGGATTGGTCACGTGCGCCGCATCGCCGGCCAGCAGGACGCGGCCGAGACGGTAGCGCGGCGCCGAGCGCTGGTGCATACGATAGGGGGAGGCGGCTTCCAGCTCGTAGGAGCTCCCGCCCGGCAGAATGGCCTTATACATGTGCGGCAGCCGCTCGAGGAAGGTCTCCTCTGGGAGGGTTGCGTCTTCCATGTACGTGCAGCGCCACAGGCCCTCCTTATTCAAAATGGCGATAACCGCGCCATAGCGATCGTCGATCACAAATGTGGCGCGCGCGTAGCCATGGTGCTCGAAATCGTAATAGACGTTCGTGGCCACGAACCGCTCGGGCCACGTAATTCCGTCGAATGACAGACCCAGCAGTCGGCGCACCGTGCTGGCAGCGCCGTCCGCACCAATGACCCACCTGGCGCGCAGCTCCTGCGTGTCGCGCTCGGTCGTCACCGTAAGCGTCACGCCGTCTGCGTCCTGGTGAAGCTTCTGAAGGCGGGTGCCGAAGCGCACCGTCGCATTCGGCAACCCCTTCAGCCGGCGCATCGCAATATCGGCTAGACGATGCTGGCCCAGATGCAGGTTGTAGGGGTGGGGGGTGTGCTCCTTCAGTATCTCCATCGAATACACAATGCGCTCGCCGGTGCCGCGAACGAGGTAGGTGTAGTCCTGCTTGACTACACCCGCGGCCTCAGCCTCTGCCAATATCCCCAGTCGCCCGAGACCGCCGAGAACCGACCAGAAATACACCGCCGCCCGCGGGGAGTCGATAATTCGCGGTTCGGCTTCGATGACGCTCACTCGCACCCCGGCCTGCGCGAGGCCGAGAGCGTTGATGAAGCCGACGGGTCCGCCGCCGACGATGATCACGTCTTCCACAGAGCGGAAACCTCAGGGTGACTGCACCGCTTCACTGGCCGCCTTGTCAGCCTGTGCGACCGAGATAACCCAGGAACGGACTGCGGCAGCCTGGTGATGATCGAGCACGTTTGCGAATGATGCCATGCCATCGCCTTTCAGTGCGCCGCCGAGAACCACTTCGAACCAGGCATCGCTCCCCAGCAGCGCGCTGGTGCGAAGATCAGGGATGACACCGCCGCCGTGAGCACGTGCACCGTGACAGTCGGAGCAGAAATTGGCGTACAGCCCGTGGCCAGCGCTGAGCGTGTCCTGGTCAACACTTTCAACGGGCGGCTGCAAGGTGCGATCGCTGCTCTCTGTCACCGGCAGTGAGGCGTCGCCGCCGAGCTTGTAGACCAACAGGCGACTAATGTTGCGTTGGCTGCCTGACTTTTCGGAGAGTTCGCCGGCCACCAGGGGAAATACGCCGCCCCACCCGGCAAGTACCGCAACGTACTGAACCCCATCGACTTCGAATGTCATCGGGCCCGCGACCACACCGGTTTGGGTGGGTTGCGACCACAGGCGCTCACCGCTATCGGCACGGTACGCCACAAACTCACCGGACGCGTTGCCCTGAAACAGCAGATTGCCGGCAGTGCTCAAAACCCCACCGTTCCAGGGACCCTTCAAATCGATGCGCCACGCCTGCTTGGCGAGCGAAGGATTCCACGCGACCACATAGCCCTTCAGGGCCGCCGCAATCTGCGCGCGCGCAGCCGCGTCCGCAGGCAGATCGCCGGCAAGCTTGTCGAGGCCATTGTTCATGCCGCGCGGCTTGGGGGCAAACACCGTCTCCGGCGTGTAGGGAAAGGCCGCCTCGTTGGTTGGAATGTAGACCAGTCCGGTAGCGGGGCTGTATGACATGGGCTGCCAACTGTGTCCGCCCATGGCGCCCGGTAGCGATAGCCACGGCTTGCCCGTTTGCGAATATCGCGCCGCCGAATTCTCAATCGGTCTGCCGGACTGTGGATCGATGCCGGAAGCCCAATTCACCACGGCGAACGGTTTTGCCGACAGAAGCTTGCCGGTTCGACGGTCCAGCACATAGAAGAATCCGTCCTTGGGGGCTTGCATGAGAACTTTGCACAGTTTCCCGTTGATGCGTACATCAGCGAGGATGATCTGCTGTGTGGCTGAGAAGTCCCACTCATCCCCGGGAACCAGCTGGTAGTGCCACACGTATTTGCCGGTTTCGGGCCGCACCGCGATGATCGATGTCAGGAACAGGTTGTCGCCGTGATTCTCGCTTCTGAATTTGGCGTTCCACGGATCGCCGTTGTCAGTGCCGAAGTAGAGCAAATCCAGATCAGGATCGTAGGCTATCGCGTCCCATGTGGTTCCACCGCCGCCAAGCTTCCACCATTGCCCGCTCCAGGTGCGCGCAGCCTTCGCCAAGATCGGCGCCTCAAACGGCTTAGCCGGGTCGCCAGGAACGGTAAAGAACCGCCACGCCAACTTGCCGGACGCCGCGTCGTAGGCCGAGATGTAACCACGAACGTTGTACTCGCCACCGCTCATGCCGATGATCACGCGGTCCTTCACGATCCGCGGCGCCTGGGTGATCGTGACGCGCTTTGACCTGTCCGTGGTCTGCACGCTCCAACGCGGGGTGCCGGTGGCGGCATCCAGTGCGATCAGCCGGCCATCCAGAGTTCCCACATATACCTTGCCTTTCCAGACCGCGACGCCGCGATTGACGGCATCGCAGCAGATGTCGGGCCCGATTTCGCGCGGAACTTTCGGATCAAACGCCCAGAGCAGTTTGCCGGTCGCGGCCTCGTAGGCCTTCACCATGCTCCAGGCGGTAGAGGTGTAAAGGATGCCATCTACTACCAGCGGCGTGGCTTCCTGGCCCCGATGGGTATCCAGATCCGCGAACCAGGCCAGCCCGAGCTGCCGCACGTTATCGGCGTTGATTTGCGCCAATGGACTGAATCGCTGCTCATCGTAGGTGCGACCGTAGCTCATCCAGTTCGCCGGATCGGAAGCGGCATGCTGAAGCCTGGTCGCGTCTACATCTGCCTGGGCAGCGGGGGCGGCCCGGGCGGCCGGGGCGGCGACGCTAAGCCACAGGATCGCGCCGGCGATGCATGCTGGCGAATGAAGTCGGTGCACGGGCAATCTCCATGAAAGACATGGTGTTCGTCGCAGACTCTTACAACCGCGAACGTATGCGATTTTTCGTCAGATTGGCAAGACGTCCGGGGCCGGGCAATAGTGGACGGCTCGTGTGCTACCCGATCCGCCAATCTAGGGAAGCGCGACCGCGATTACGGCGTCATGTAGAGTGCGGCGCCGCTCCGGCGTGAATACGGATTGCTGACCTCGTCGGCTTGCATGGGCCGATTGTAGGCAGTGGCACCATCGCGAGCCCGAGTTTTGGGGTGAACGGGACGCAGGCGATATACGTGGCGCGCGGTTGACAGTGGCCGCGCTGCGCGGGCAGTGTGCGGATAAAGGCGGCGTGGCCGCTTCCGGGGGACTGCATGAAGTTCTATCTCTGTATGGCGGCCGTCATCGGTGTGCTGGCGCCTGTCGTGTCATCGTCGCCGGTGGCGGCGGCGGAGAAGGGGTGCGCGCCGATAGGCGATCTGCACTTTATCTGCGGCCCACACCATCCCGAGGATCTGGTGCTGATTCCCGGCACGCATTGGATACTCGTCAGCGGCATGGGTGGGGCGCTACCGGGCTCGCCACCGGGTCCGGGAGATCTCTATCTGCTGAATGCGGCGGACAAGCACTGGCACCCGATTGCGCAGGCCTCACTTGCAGCGGTGAACCGCAATGACAGGCTCTACGGCGATTGCCCCGCCCCCGACCCGGCGCAATTCCTTTCGCACGGCCTTGCGCTGCGCGCGGGCAGCCACGGCCAGCACACGCTGTACGTCGTCAACCACGGCGGCCGCGAGTCCGTCGAGATATTCGCCGTTGATGCGCGTGGCGGGGAGCCGCGGCTCACATGGACCGGCTGCGCCGTGCTCACGGCCAGCGCCTGGCTCAATGCCGTAGTGCCGCTGCCGGGCGATGGCTTTGTCGTCACCAGCACCTTTGACCCCAAGGATCCTCAGGCGCAGGCCAAGATGGCCAGCGGACAGTACGCCGGCGCCATATACGAGTGGCAGCCCGGTCGCGGCTTTGCGCCGCTGGCGGGTGCAATCACCGGTGACAACGGCGTGGCGATCTCGGCCGATGGCCGATGGCTGTACTTCAACTGGTTCTTTGGCCAGGCCGTGATTCGCGTCGCGCGCGTCGGCGGCGGGGAGCCGGTAAAGACCATGGTGGATTTCCTGCCCGACAACATTCACTTCTCGCCCAATGGCAGCCTGTACGTGACGGGTCAGAACGTCGAACCGAAGCAGCTCTTGACTGGCTGCCCCCGTGGCGATTGCCAGCACGGCACGACGATCATCAGGCTGGATCCGGTGAGCATGAAGACTCAAATCGTCGCGCGCCTGCCGCCGAACGCGACCTTCAGCGACGGCACCACAGCGCTGCAAGTCGGCAGCACAATCTTTCTCGGCAGCTACCGGGGTGACGCCGTCGCTTACATGAAGGCGCCGAAGTAGGGCTCGGTTGGTGCGCTAGGCAACCGACAAGCCAGTACTCCAGCGCGTAGCCTGGATCTTCTGGTCGCCGGTTGCCCTCCCTCGCCAAACCCACTGAGTACCACATTATGGATTCCCCGATTTCGCGCAAGCTCATCGTCGCTGGCGCCATGGCCGCTGTCATCGGCATCGGTGTCGTGACATTCGCGCTGCGCCACCCCGTTAGCGCGGTCGCGCAGACTCCCGAACCCCCGGCGCCGATCGCTCAGGCTCCCGCTGCCCCGGAAGCCGTTGCTCAGGCTCCCGCCGCTGCAGCAGAAGTCGCGCAGGCGCCTGCTCTCCCTGCCGTGGTCTCTCACAGTGATGGCGTTGATACCCAAGGCGCCGACACCGCTGCTGCGCCTGCCGAGTCCAAACCGGCTCATACCCGGCATGTGGCCAGGGCGGATGCAAGTGCTGTTGCGGCCAGTCCAACCGTCACGCGCGCGCAGCCCCCGGCCGAAATGCTCGCCAGCAGCGATCCGGTAAAGAGCGCCGAGGAGCCCAATCCGCTGGTCGCCGCCAGCAACTCGCCCACGGATGACCAGAAAGGGGCTGCGAGCACAGACCTTGCCGCCTCAGACAATCAAATCACCGCCGACGTGAAATCCGAGATCGCCGGTGACAGTCTCAGCAAGGATGTCGCCATCGGCGTCACCACGTCGCAAGGCGTCGTCGCGCTGACCGGCAGCCTGGCTAGCCAGGCTGCCATCGACCACGTCAAGGAAGCCGCCGGAAAGGTCAAGGACGTTAAAAGCGTGGACGCCTCCGGTCTGGTTGTCGCGAGCCTCTGACTTTCTTCAAAATCGAAAAAGACCTTTGCAAACGAGTCACGGATCGCTTTACGCTCTGATCGCCTCTCCTACTTGCGGGACGAGTCCAAATACGAATTGTCAGGTGCCAGCGAGGCAGCCTAGTTAGCGGATCAGCCCTGCAAAGAACTCCGGCTTCATCTCAATGAACAATGCGATGATGAGGCCGATGGCCACACCCATAATCGTTCCGCCAGCTACTCCGCGCGCAAGCATCATTTGTTCGCCGCTTGTCATTTCCCACCTCCAAAGGCTATTGCAGATTAATGCCCATTGTCTCGCCGGTCGCTGTAACGCCGGGTAGCGACTCACTAGAGTCAAACTGCCGCGCCAAATATCGAGAAGAGCATTCTTCTTTTCGGGACAGCTATTTAGCCTGATCTATCGGTCTCAATGAGTCCAACACCTTCTTCCGACCGGCCCGCCCAGAAATGATGGCAAAGATGGCGCACATGAAAGCCATCATGGCGATAACCGCGGCGGCCTCGCGATCGCCGGCCAGGAAGAACGCTGCCGATGCACCAATGGCAACACATCCTGACATCGCTAAAGCCACCCCAATTCGAATTCTTTGGTTTCGCACCGTCCGCAAAAGTTTCTCGCGCTGCGCCTCTCTGCCGGCTGCAATTGCGGCGTCCAATGCTTGAGGCGCATTGATGAATGAACTTGTCATCGGATCACTCCGCGCCGAGAACTCATAAAACTATACCATCAACCACCATTCCTGGCCCTTCATGCAAGTGATTCCATTGCGACGAAGATCGCTTCCGATTGACCCCGGGTGCAGTCGGTCGCGAACAGCAGCTACCGGACTGCCAGAACTTCAGAGTCTTGTTGGACGAGACGCTACCGCGCTAACCGCTGGCCTCGGCGAAAATGACCACAAAGGACCCAAGGACCGAAGCCGCGAATAGAAGTCCCGAGACACGGTGGAAGTGATAGCCATGGAATATAATACCGAGCCCGTAAGAGCCGAATGCTTCGTGGTGTGCCGAGTGGTCTATTCGGGATGGCCATTACAAACTCTCTGACGGCTCCGTTGTTCTCAAGGCTGCGAAGTAGCAGCGCACAGAGGCCGAAGTGCCCGAACAAATATTCAGTGTGGATCCGCTGCCCGGCGCTGCAGCAGCCGCCGGTTTGCAATACCGTATATACGTATATACAATAACTGGGTGACCATTACCTTCGACGCGTCGAAGAGTGAACGGAACCTGGCATTGCGCGGAATTCGGTTCGACCTGGCGACCGCATTCGAATGGGACAGCGCGCTAGTCGCGGAGGACTTGCGGCGGAACTACGGTGAACGCCGCTTTCAGGCGCTGGGCTTGATCGAGGGACGGCTGTACATGCTGGTGTTTACTCCGCGAAAGGACAAAGTGCACGTCATTAGCCTTCGCAAAGCAAACGACCGCGAGGTGAAGAGATATGAAGCGCAAGCGTAGGGCTGAGCTAACGGATGGCAATAATCCGATTTGGACCGAGGAGACTTTTGCGCGTGCACGCAAAGCTCGCGATGTCCTGCCAGAACTATTCAGGCCGGCAACGTCGGCGAGGATGCTCAAGCCCCGCGGTAGGCCAAAGACGGGGCATGCCCGTACGTTGATATCCTTGCGACTGCCCCCTGAGACACTGGCACGCTGGAAAGCTACCGGACCTGGTTGGCAGACTCGTATGGCCGAGACGCTGACAAAAGCGGTTTAGCCGCCATCGTCGGTGGCACTCGTTTAGACTCGAAGCAGCTGTCTACACGCAGCTGGCATGCCGAGTGGACTTCGCAGGACATCGTGGACGCCTCAGCGCCTTGAACCGGCAGCCTCAAAGACTTCCGGGCTGACGCCGCCTAGGTGACTGTGTCGTCGGGTCGGATTGTAGAACACCTCGATGTAGTCGGCGATCGCGACACGGGCGATCGAGCGGTTCTTGTAGATCTTCTTCTTGATGTGCTCTTTCTTCAGGCTGCTGAAGAAGGACTCAGCGACGGCATTGTCCCAGCAGTTGCCTCGGCGGCTCATGCTGGGTATAACCCATTGGTCTTGCAGAAGCGTCGCCAGTCGTCGCTTCCGTACTGGGACCCCTGATCCGAGTGGATGATGGTCTTCTTGGGTCGTCGCCGTCGAACAGCCATCAGGACAGCGTCAAGTACAAGCCCCCTGCCGATGGTCGGGGCAACAGCCCAGCCGACGATCTTCCTCGAGAACAGATCCATGACGACAGCCAGGTACAGCCAGCCTTCCCAGGTTCGGATGTAGGTAATGTCGGTAACCCAAGCCTTGTTCGGTCGTGGCGACATCGAACTGCCGCTGCAGAATATTCGGAGCGAGCTCCGACGGCTTGGCACCGGACTTCGGCTTTCGACCGTATCCTCGTGCGGCGCGGATCTTGTTCTCGCGCATTAGCCGCGCCACGCGATGCTTGCTGCATGTCTCTCCTACTTCGCGCAAATCCAGGAACACTCGCGGAGAGCCATAGATGCCGTTGCTAGCATTGAACGACGCGCGGATGAGCTTCAGCAGTCGTGCATTTTCAGCCGCTCGGTGACTCTGGGGTTGTTTCAGCCAAGCGTAGTAGCCGCTGGGAGTGACCTCGAGCACCCGACACATCAGTCGGACGTCATACTGGTGGCGGTGTACTCGCATGAACTCATAGACTTGCCGTGTTCTTCCCGAACTGAATTTCGTGCCCATCGCAGATCCTCAACGCCACTATGGGCGTAAGATTTACGTGTCCACAAAATGTTGGGAAGTCCAAGTTGACCCAAAAGCGGGCCTTCGTTGCCACGATCTAATGGCCGCAAAACAGGCGTTGTAAAATGTCACCACGCTTGGCCGTATAATGGGCGGGCAGCCTCCTTTTGGCGTTGATGCGTTCACAGAAATATGGATCGGGGAACAGCATGCGAGAGGCTTGCTACCTTTTGATTGTCGTCGTGCTAATTGGCTGCTCGGCCCAGCCTGAGAAAGGCTCACCTACCGGCATTGGCCGAGTATCCGTAGCGCCGACACGTTCTACCTATGAGTTCGAATGCGATGTACCGCCTGGTCACTTCTCCTATTGGTCCCGTGCCATAGAGGCGAATGAACTCGTCGTTTCCGGTACATTGCAATTGCGGGAACTGCGAAACGACCCACGTTGGCAACCCTTGGCAAACGTCACTGCAATTCTTCGTGACAAGCGAGAATGGGTTGCCTTGCGAGTGACTCGCACGTCTGCCGACGCGCCTACGTTGACAGTCGAGATACAAACCAGTTCGGATTCGCAAGGGGACGTCATTGGGTCATTACCCCTTACACCCGGAACGGTCAAGTTCTCCCTTGAGTTGACGCAGCCTTCAATGTTGAACGTGTCTGTCGGCAATGTATCCGGTTCACGGCAACTCCACGATGTGCATGTAACCAAAACGGTGCTCGGCTGTTCAACAGCTGATTTTCATTTCGGAGACGTAGTCATTTCTGAGCAGTGATGCTTTCGGCTTTCGACGATGGAATATCCGGAACCGGCCGGTCGGGGCGAACCGCCGCTGTTGGCCCCTCGGTCGGTCGCGTACGTCCGGTTACGGGCCTGCCGATAACTTCATACGGACGGAACAGCTACGGCGGCCCTGTCCCGCAATATCATCACAATCCAGCCAACGAATGTCGCGACCAGGACGGGATAGGCGAAGAAAGGAAGCGGCTGCGATAAAGCCGTGATCTGCGCGCCTGTGAAGATACGGCAGGCCGTCGCCGCGAACAGGAGTGCGGCCACAAGCCCAAGCAACCGCGCCAGCATCGGGAAGACGCGCGGGATGCTAATCAGTGCAAGCCCTGCCGCCCACAGGCCAACACCGCCACCGAAGGACGGGGCACTCTGCGCCAGGTCCAGCGCCGCTCCGGAAACCAGAAGACTTTCGCCGATGGCGAAGACCAGAAAGCCCGCCGCCACGATCTCCTGGCCCATTTTGAAGAAGCGGAGCGTGAGTAACGAACAAGCCATCACCAGCGCGCTGCCGTCGATGCCCCAGGCCAGCCCCCGCAGCGACCCCGACGGGGCGAACGTCCCCGCCATACCCAGCACTCCACCCACACCCAGTCCAATCGAAGCCAGAATTCGCAGCGACTTGTCATTCATTGTGCCTCTCCCTGAGTCAATGCCCGCCAATTTGTCATTCAATGTGGAAAAGGCGCGCGCTGCTCTCCAAATCCGACCCGGTGGCTTCAGGACTTCCAGAAATGACGTTCGGGTGGGCCCACTACGCCGGCATTTTTGGCCATATGGGCCGCCAACGCGGGAGAATCGAAGAACGCCGTCGCACGGGTAATATCAGCAACCGCCCACAGGATCAGCAGGTTGTTCGGATCCTCTTCCAGCTGGAGTACCGCAAGGTCAGTCAGGCCTGCGCCCTTCCGGTCCGCTGCATCCATAGCGTAAGCCTTGAGTGCGGTTTCATAGTCGCGAACAGTCAGCGTCATGGTGGCGGAAATGGGGGCGGACACGCGATTGTAATTGCCGTGCCGAAACCTCACCTTTGGACTTCCAACAATGCCCGCCGTTCTCATAGCGGTAGCGAGATCCGGTGACGCGGCAAATGCCCTGGCGCGGGCGACATCGGCCACCCCAAACATCAGGGCCACAAGATTGGCATTACCCTGTTCACGCAAAACATGAAGTTCAATGAGGCCGGCGGCTGCGCGCTTCGGCGCATCCGCGTCATATACTTTTTTCCAGGCAACGTAGTCCTTGCACTCATGAATGACCGTCACATAGTTCGCCACTTTTTTCTCCGGATTTTCCTGAGCATTAGGATTCCCCGAGTACAGGGTAGATGAAATGCTCAACCGGCGCATTCAGAACGCTACGATCGGTCCAAGCGCACTTGATGTTTGACGGCTGACGGGGTCACGCCATACAGCCGCAGAAACGTCCGGCGCATTCTTTCCGCATTGCCGAATCCGTGTTCACGAGCGATATGCGGTACCGATCTTCCGGTCCCGGAAAGGGCTCCTCGCGCCGCTTCCGCCCGTAGCTGCTCGACGGCCTTGGCCGGGGGCAGACCGGTTTCAGCTTGAAACGCGCGTGAGAAGTGTCGCGAGCTCATGCAAGCCAGCTCGGCAAGAATGGCCACGGTAAGACGCTTCCTGAGATTGCGGCGCACATAGTCCAGCAGCGCAGCGAACCTTGCGTTGCCCCGCTCCATTTCCAGCAACGCCGAGAATTGCGACTGACCGCCCGGGCGCCGGAAGTAGACCACCAGCTGCTGCGCGGTCCGCCGGGCGATTGCCTCGCCCAAATCCTCTTCGATCAAAGCCAGCGAAAGGTCGATACCAGCGGTAATCCCCGCAGAGGTCCAGATTCGGCCATCCTTGATGTAAATGCGGTCAGCCTCCAGGTGCACACGCGGGAACTTGCGGGCGAAATCGACGCTGCGACTCCAATGCGTGGTCACGCGTTTCCCATCAAGTACTCCGGCGGCCGCCAACAAATACGCGCCCGAGCAGACGCTGCTGGTGCGACGCGCCCTGGTGGCGCAGGACTGGATAAAGCGACGGGTTCTCGGACACGAGAGCGCGGCGCGCGAGCCATCGCCACCCGCCACGACGAGGGTGTCGACGCTGACCGGGCGGCCAAACGCACTTGCCTGCAGCGCAACGCCCGCGGAACTCATCACGGCGCCCGTTTCGGCAGCCACGACACGCAGGGAATAGCTGCCCGGCCGGTGACGCTCGGCAATCTCAAACGCGGCGATCGGCCCGGCGGCGTCGAGCAGTTGAAAATCCCGAAAGATCAGGAACGTGATTTGGCGAGCCATGGCTTAAAAGGTGGGAACTATGTCATTTATGCCAAGGCTAGACCTTTTACCCTGTATCCGTCAAACGGGAGCAGACCATGGCCAGCGAGTTTCCAGTGGTGTTCGCACTTTTCCCGCGGATCACCCAGTTGGATTTTACCGGTCCCTTTGAGGTGCTCTCGCGCCTGCCGGGCGCTCGCTGTGTCTTGGCGTCGGTCAACGGCGGCGCAATCGAGGCTGGCGGCGGCATCACCTTCACCGGTGTCGTGAAGCTGGCCGACGTCCCGGGATGTTCGTTGCTGTGTGTGCCGGGAGGCTTTGGAACCGTAGCGGCCCTGGAAGACCAGTCGTTCCTGACACAGATCGCCCGCCTCGGCGCGTGCGCGCAATACGTGACCTCGGTGTGCACCGGATCGTTGCTGCTGGCGGCCGCGGGTCTGCTGCGCGGGCGGCGCGCGGCCTGTCACTGGGCGTGGCGGGAGCTGCTGACGGAATTTGGCGTGGTGCCGGATCCCGCACGGGTGGTACGCGATGGCAACGTCATCAGCGGCGGCGGTGTGACAGCGGGTATCGACATGGCCTTGACGGTAGTGGCCGAAATCGCCGGGATCGACTATGCCCAGGCCGTGCAATTGTCGCTGGAATACGCCCCCGAACCGCCGTTCGATTGCGGTCGACCGGACAGGGCGCGCCCGGAAATTGTGGCCGCTGTTCGACAGCGCCTGGCGGCCATGGCTAATGAACGCGCGGCGGCGGTGCAGCGTGCGGCACTGGCCACGACAGCGCGGTCCTGACCTTCGCTGCTATCGGCACATGCTGTCGAGTACCTTAACGGGTTTGCTGTTTTCCGGAGCGGGAAGCTTCTTCTTCTGCATCATCAAATCGAGCAACGTACCACCGCCTGGCGCGCCAATATCCGGATCGTCGCGGTAGGCAGGATCGGAAATCGCGGACGGCAGGCTGATGAAGCGCACACCCTTGCTCCGGTACAACGCCAGAAGCTCCGGCAGCATCTTCGCGTCGAATGCGCCGACGTGCATCAGCAGCACGTACTTGATGTCGCGCCCATATACCATTTGCGAGAGTTGTCGGAACACGCCGTAGGACTGATCCGCGGCGGACAAATAACTGTCATGCAGTCTTCCGATGGCGGCGTCATCGTGCTTGTCCATGCAACGGGCATAGGGCGCATTCCATAGATAATCCCCAAAATCCATGGTGACTTCCGCGATCCTGTATCGGTGAGCGGCCAGCCAGGCGCGCACCGCACGCCGCTTCGCTACGGTGTCACCTTCATGCAGGAACGGATAGCGAAGCCAATGCCAGTCTTCATTGCCCATCAGCTGCTTCAGCAAGGGCTCGACGCGCGTCACCTCCGCTTCGAACTGCTCCGGCGTCTCGTTATTCAGGTCTTGGTGAGCCCAGGTATGATTTCCCAGAGGCTGGCCCCCGGCACGCCACGCCTTGAGGACGGCCGGCGAGGAGGCATCCGCCTCGGGACGAGTACCGTTGATGAATCCATAGGTGGGCGGCATCTGCTGCTGTTTGAGCGTTGTCAGGATCGACTGCGCTATGCCCAGCCGGGTGGTCCCAGCCGGCTTGTCCCCATGCGCGGGAAGATCGTCGAAGGTAATTGCCATCTGCTGAGCATGGGCCACGGTCGCCGAACACAGCAGCAACCCCAACGCAAAACATCTCTTCATCATTGAAAGCCGCCGGAACTTGAAAGTTGAAATAAGGGCACGAGCCTGATCCAGGTCGATAGATTACCGCAAGCTGGGAGCGTCCGTTCGGGGCGAGTTCGAATCAGGTATTCGACTTGAGCCAGGCCCGCGCACGCGTAAGGGATTGGTTAATGACCTGGTGCATATCAAGATATTGATAGGTGCCGCAGCGGCCGATGAATGTCATTCCGGCTTCGCTGGCTGCGCGCTCACGGTAGCGGCGGTAAACGGCATCGTTTCTGCCGTCGCTGGTCTTGACCGGGTAGTAGCGTTCAAAGCCATTGTCGCGATAATCACACGGCTGCTCGCGGGTAATGGTCTTGCGAACCGCGCCGACAGCGTGCCCCGGAAGGCGGCTCCAATCGGTTTCACGCGTGAAGGCACTCGTGTCGGTAAAGTTCATGACGGACGTGGTTCCCTGCGAGTACGTCAAGGGCTCTTCACGGTGGTGAAAGCGTATAGAGCGGTAGGGAAGTGGGCCGAACGTTTCGTCGAAATATTCATCGATCGCCATGCTATTGAAACAGTGCGAATAGCCGGGCAGCATGCTGGCGTGGAATGGCGTGTTCAGTGAGACATTGATGAGTTCGTGATCGAGGATATTGCCGAAGATCGCGGTATATCCGTGTTCCGGCAGCAACTGGAATTCGTCATCCGGAAAGTACCGATCCTCATCATCGAATCGAAGCGGGATACGCTTCACCACGGCGGCGTCCATTTCCTCAAGGTCAAGGTCCCACATCTTTTTCGTGTACGGACGAAAGAACAGGTCCGTCAATGTTTTGCCGACGCGGCCATAGAGGTGATCGGCGGCATTGCGCACCTGTGCACACGGCACCGATCGAGTAGCCAGGAAGGTCTTGACTTCCTCGTCGTTGCGCAATGCGACGTCAAAAACAATGTTGATCGTGTTGCGATTGATTGGCAGCGGTGCGTACCGCCGATCCGGTAGCAGCGCCTCGACGCGATGCTCGTAGGGCACGAAAGATCCGAAGCGACGAAGCCAATCGACGACCCGTTTGGCGCTGGTGTGGAAAAGATGTGGTCCGTAGCGGTGAATTCTTACGCCAGAGGGCGAGATCTCGTCATATGCGTTTCCCCCTATATGGCAACGCCTGTCGATGACCTCAACGCTCAGGCCGTGCTCGGCAAGAATTCTGGCATAAACAGCGCCTGCGAACCCGGCGCCAACTATCAATACGGACCGCATGTTGAACGTTCAACGCTATGGGCAATGGACCGGTCAGCTAAAATCAACCACGCCGATTCCCAGAAAGTTGGAATTCGTCTTCTCGCGCACCTCCCGGTACTGATCGACGGCCTCGAAGATGCGGGATCGCGGTACTACGGCCTTGATCTCGGTCCACATCTGGCATACACCCGGACATACGTCGCTGACCACATCGTGCAGGGCGATCAGGCTGGCGCGATGGCGTACAGAAATGTAGTCCCGGCGGCAACCATCATAACTGTGATCGCCGTCGATCAGCGCGAGGCTCCAGGGATGCGATCCCAGGTAGGCAATCGTGTCCGGGCTGGTACTCGATTCGATCCGGTATTCCACGCCGACCGTTGTCCGTGCATATCTCGTCATGAGTTCGCTTGGCTCGATGTCGAATGCGCAGGCCAGTGCAAGGTCGGAGAAGCGCCGCAGGTACTCAACGCAGATGATGAAGGTGCCTCCAAAACGGCAGCCGATTTCTACATACGATCGCAAGTTGCGCTCACTCAAGAAAACCAGGTAGCGGCTGAACTGCAGCGGATACTGCCAGGAGCGGATGCCTTGCCCGCAAAAGGGATAAAGTTCCGAGGGAAACTCGCGCAGAATTTCATTATTGAGTCCGGCCTGCAGGAGCAGTTCGCGTTCGAGAAAGCGTACGTCACGCAGTTCGCGAAGCGAGGCGCCGCGAATCAAGCTGATCACGCCGTGAATGTCACCATCAGCGACCGGGACGACCCCGGCAGCGTCAACTTCCGACCATCGCATAGTCAAGACCTCCGTGCGCTTTTGCGAACTGGCAAAGGAGGGTCGCCCCGCGCCGCCGCCACCCGACACCGACGGCGGTCCGCTTTGAGCGGCAATTCCACCGGTTGGTGGAAGGGCCGCAGTCGTTTTGCGATCCGCCAGCCAGGTACAAACCGTAGCCACATCGGCCGTTATCGTGTCAATGAACCAGGCCAGCCGGGGCGGCCCAAGCTGTTCAGCGTTGGCGATGGCATCGCGCACGAGGTGTGGAGCGAGTCTGTCCCGGCTCTTGACGCCGTCGATCAACTCGCCGCCAGTCAGCACACCGGCAAGTGTCACGCCAATTTCATGGACCAGGCCGTGCTGGCTCAAAAAGGACTGCATTTCAATGGCTGGATTGACATCAGCATCAGTACCGCTGTTGGCCACTCCCACGGGTCGCGTGTGGGTAATCGGAGTGCCATCGAATATCATCGGCAATTTCATGCTGCTTTCGATGAGCAATCGCGCCCAGTGAAATTCCATGCCCCATCCAGAGGCCGACTCAGGAAATACCGGCAGCGCCAGTTCCAGAAGCCGCGGTGACATGCAGGGGCACATTATTTCCACGAAGTTCGTCACCCGACATTGAAAGCTCTTCGATGCCAGGGTGACAGGGTGACTGAAGTAACTTTGTTGATCCAACGCGGGTTGGCTCAGGTCCGACTCGAATTGGCCCACGAGCGCGAAAAAGCGATTGATCAGGGCTGCGTCGAACATCAAGTCGTCGTCGGGCAAAAGGATGCTGTCGTAGGCCTTCCACTGGTCATTGGCCGTAAAGTACTCATAAAGGCCGCGCCATTTGGGTCCCTTTATTCGAACGATCGGATAGCCCTGGTCAATCCATCCTTCAGGAATGTCATCGCCATAGTATGTGACCACCAGATCGAAATCAGGCCCCGCGCCCGTCAACCAGTGTGGATGCAGGGATTTACTGCCGGCGCGCGCGACTATGAGATTGCGTTTCATGGCGCACTTTACTCCTCCGGCAAATTATACGCGGGGCCGGCCAGTGCGAGGCAGGTGTTGGCCGGGGAGCCGCCCGCGGGAACATCACTTATCCGGCAGGTAGTGGTAGAGTTTGAAGCAATTGCTCCACAACCTGCGGTGTCTGTTTGATGGATAATCTGGTCACGTTGTATCCCACCTCGCTGCTGCATCGGCGAATTCCGGGGATGGAAGAGACGAACCGGCAACTCGCCGCCTTCATCAAGAGCATCGAGGAGAGCGAACCCAACGCCGTTGATGGCAGCACCAATGACGGCGGCTTCCAGACGACGACCGAATTACTCAAGCGCGACCACCCCGCGCTGAACGTATTGAAGCAGCATATAAACCTGGCGGTGCAGACCTATGCCCGCACGCTGGTCAACCAGGAATGCTCTGCCTCGCCACCCAAGCTGGAATTCTCAATCTGGGGCTGGGGCGCGATCCTGAGAGCCGGGAACACGCAGGGCATCCATATTCATCCCTATGCCAACATCAGCGGCGTCTATTATGTGGCCGCGCCACCGGCCACACTGGAAACCAGCCGTGACGGCGGCAAGATCTGCCTTTACGACCCGCGGCCCCGCGCCAATATGAACCAGCTTCCGCGACAGATCACGCGCCGCCGCGTGACGCCGTTGCCCGGCGACCTGATACTGTTTCCGAGCTGGCTGGAGCATTCGGTGCCCGCTTTCCAAGGTCCGGGCGAGCGCATTTCCATCGCCTTCAACGCCAAGCTCGCGATGACCTGACCGATTCATCCGCCGGTCGTGGTCCTGCTATCCCCGATCTTGTCCTGAGTTTTGGTTTCGAAATCGCTGGCCTCATGACGCTCGTGCAATTGAGCTGACAGCTCGCCCGAGGTGCAGTTGACTTTGCGTCCTCGTTGTACCGCCGGGCGCGCGGCGATCGCGTCGGTCCACCGTTGCACATTCACGTACTGTTGTACTTGCAGGAATTCACCCGCACCGTAGGCCACTCCCTTCGCCACGTTGCCATACCAGGGCCAGACTGCCATATCGGCGATCGTATAGTCGGAGCCTGCCAGGTACTCGCACTGTGCCAGCCGCCGGTCAAGGACATCGAGCTGGCGCTTCACTTCCATGGCATAACGATCGATCGCGTATTCAATCTTGGTTGGCGCATAGGCGTAGAAGTGGCCAAACCCGCCGCCGACGTAAGGCGCGCTACCCATCTGCCAGAACAGCCAGGACAGGCATTCCGCGCGGGTCGCTGCCTCGGTCGGCAGGAAGGCTCGGAACTTCTCGGCCAGGTGCAGCAAAATCGCTCCCGATTCGAACACCCGGATTGGCGTCGGTCCGCTACGGTCCATGAGCGCCGGGATTTTGGAGTTTGGGTTGATGGCGACAAAGCCACTGCCGAATTGATCGCCGTCCATGATCCGGATCAGCCAGGCGTCGTACTCCGCGCCGCGATGGCCGAGCGCCAGCAATTCCTCCAGCATTACCGTGACCTTCACGCCGTTCGGAGTCGCCAGCGAATAAAGCTGCAGGGGATGGCGCCCGACCGGCAGCTCCTTGTCATGCGTTGCGCCGGCGATCGGGCGATTGATGCCGGCGAACCGGCCGCCATTCTCCTTGTCCCAGACCCAGATTTTCGGCGGCGTGTAAGGGGGTAAATCGGTCATGCTGTGAGCTCCCGGCGGCGACCGAGTCTATCGGGTGTGGAGCTGTTTCGTCAGCCCGCGGGGTAGGCGACGCCCCGTCGCGAAAGCTCCACCGCCAGCCGGGGGATGGGGGGGCCGGCTCGAAGGCGAGAGAACGATTGCGGGGCGCCGCCCTTCACCGACCATGCGCCCACAATTTGACCCTTATGTTTCAGATCATCGAGTTCCGTGGGAGGTAATTGCTAGAAGCTGTTGAAATATAAGCAGCTTTCCAGTCATAGAAAAATACGATCGACTGCGGTGCTCCACCTCCCGGCGGCACGCTTAGCGCGCTATCCGCCGACTCATCTGCGGTACTGCGTCGATCACGTCATCCACTGAATGGAACTGTTCCGGCCGCGTCAACAGCGAGTGAGCCATGGCCAGTGCACCCGCCTCGCAACCGGCGCGCAGATTGACATCCTGGATGACGTCAAAATCGCTGACGTGCGCAAAGCCGAGTATGCGCCGAATCATCTTGCAGGCGCCAAAGCCGAGCATGTCGGCAAACAGTGAATCCAGAAACGCATTTCGAGCTTCCTGGAGTGCGGCCCGGTCCGCGGCGCTGGTGAACAATGCCACCGGAAACACATCGCCCTGTGAGTGCTCGGCCCATAGTTGGAGAAAGCGATGGCGGAAGGTTTGCCAGAAGAGTTTCGCCTGTGCGAGCACCCAGGCCTGATAACCGGCGCGATCGTCGCCAGCGGTGGCGTGGCCGGGCTGGGAATACCAGTTCAGCAATAGATTGCCAAAGAACGCGCCCAGGTCGAATCCAATGGGTCCGCAGAAGGCAAATTCCGGGTCGATCACGCGGCTATCCTCCGCGGTGACCATCACCGAGCCGGAGTGCAGGTCACCATGGATGAGCGCTTGCGGCTCATTGAGAAATTTCTGCCCGAAACGCGCCACGGCAAGCTTGAGCCTGGCATCGTCCCGAAAGGTGCCGACGATGTCGTCAAGCTGCGGCGAGGTGTGACGATTGCGCGGGCTGAGGATGTAGGGTTCCAGAAAAATGAGATCGACGGTGATGCGCACCAACGCCTTATTGCCGGCGAACAGAGCGTGCGCGTCCATTTTTCGTTCGAACGGCCACGCCAGGTCAGAGGTGAAGAAGCAGGCGCGGGCCACGTACTCGCCCAGATCGCCGGCGAGATTCTGGTAGCGGCATCCGGCGATCAACCCGTGTCTGAGTATGATATGCGGCGACAGACGCTCCATGACCGTGCAGTAGAGTTCGGCATCATAGTGGTAGATCTCCGGAATCGACCTGCCGACGTAGGGAGCCACGGCGCTGTAGTAGGCATTTTCGAAAAATGCCCTTTCGGGAGACATCGGCCACGACGGCCCCGCCGCGCGCACATAGGGCAATGCCTGTTTGACACAGACTGAGCCGTCGGGGCCCTCCACGATAAACACCAGGTTTAGATTTCCATCGCCCACTTCGCGGATCTGCCAGTTCTCCGGGCGATGTCCGAGCCGCGCGCGCACGTCCTGCAGATCGCCCAGACGAGCGAGCAGGCTTGCCGGCTCGAGTATCCGGTACCCGGAGTGGGATTTCGCTTCGCTCATGGACGGTCCTTGCCGCCAAACACCAGACCATCAAGCGGTGCATCCTGCCTGCCGTAGGTTCGGAACTTCTCAATCACGCGGCTCATCTCGAGGTCATCGAGAATGCGCACGTCCCCGATCGCCAGGGCAGCACGGTACTGCGCGGCGAGGTTTTCGACCTCGCCGGCCAGCCTCAGGGCGGCGGGCAGGTCTGCGCCCAGTGCGATGACCCCGTGATTGGCCAGCAGGCAGGCCATGCGGCCTTCCAGGGCGACTACCGCGGCATCGCTGAGTGCTTGCGTGCCGAACGTGCAATACGGCGCACAACGAATGTCACGACCGCCCGCAGTCGCCACCATGTAGTGGAACGCGGGGATGCCACGTCCGGTGCAGGCCAGTGCGGTGGCATGGCGCGAATGGGTATGAACGATGGCGCCAACTTCGTTTCGCGCCTTGAAGATGTCGCGATGAAACCGCCATTCGCTCGAGGGGCGGTGGCTCCCATACCAATGCCCGTCAAAATCCATGAGCGGAATATCGTCGGTTTGCAAGGCCGCATAGGACATGCCGGTCGGGCTGATCAAGTATCGCCGCTGGTCCAGGCGCACGCTGATATTGCCCGAGGTGCCATGGGTCAGGCCGCTGCTCGCGAGTTTCCGACAGGCCGCAATCACCGACTGGCGCAGGCTGTTTTCCGTCATGGTGTCACACCTCGATCGGGATAGAGGCTTGCCAACCCTTCAGGGTTTGCAGGACAGACGCCGCGCTCCGTGATCAATGCGCTCACCAACCTTGCGGGCGTCACGTCGAATCCCAGGTTGAGTGCCGGGCTTCCCTCCGGCACCACCCTTACGGTCCCGATTGCGCCCGAGGTGGTCTGCCCGGTGACATGGGTGAGTTCCATTGCCGAGCGCTGTTCGATGGGAATGTCGCGGCCCTGATTGAGTGACCAGTCGATGGTGCTTCCCGGCAAGGCCGCGTAGAAGGGCACATCGTTGTCCCGGGCGGCGAGCGCCTTGAGGTAGGTGCCAACCTTGTTGCAGACGTCGCCCGCCGCGGTGACGCGATCGCTGCCGACGATGACCATATCCACCTGCCCGTTTTGCATGAGATGGCCGCCGAGATTGTCGGCGATGACCGTGTGGGGAACGCCGTGCGCGGCCAGTTCAAACGCCGTCAGCGCCGCGCCCTGGTTGCGCGGCCGGGTTTCGTCCACCCAGACATGGACCTCGATGCCAGCATCATGAGCCATGTAGATGGGGGAGAGCGCTGTGCCCCAATCGACACATGCCAGCCAACCGGCGTTGCAATGGGTGAGGACGTTGAACCGGCGTCCGCTGGTCCCGGCCAGGCGACGGATGATTTCAAGACCGTGAATGCCGATCGCACGGCATTGTTCGACGTCGGCATCACAGATCAAGGCGGCCGCACGAAACGCCGCGTCGGCACGCTCCTTCGGAGCAACCCCCGCCAGCGCTGCCCGCATTCTCGCCAGCGCCCAGGTTAAGTTGTGCGCGGTGGGACGCGTGGCTTGCAGTACCCGGATGGATCGGTCGAGATGCGCATCCGAGCCATCGACGCGCAGGGCCAGTGCCAGGCCGTAGGCGGCGGTTGCCCCGATCAGCGGTGCGCCGCGCACCACCATGGTCCGGATGGCCTGCGCGGCGTCGTCCCGGGTATTGAGATCAATCGTTGCGAATTCAAACGGCAGGCGCCGCTGATCGATGACCCGGACGTCGCCGCCGGCTATGGGCCAGATGGTACGGTAATGCTTGCCGGAGATTTTCACTATGTCTGATGGGGTGCCGCCAGCGCCAATATTATCGCCTATCCGCATGCATCATGAATTCATCATGAATGACCGCAGCAGCGAGCGGCGGCTTTTACGTAGACTACACAGACATGACTAGTCCCGAGGAGTACTTTCCATGAGCCAGGCAAATCCAACGCTCAGCGCCTCGGTTCTCGGCGCATTTCGCTCGCGATTGCGCGGCACCACGCTCGTGCCGGGCGATGCAGGATACCCGGCAGCGCGCCGCGTCTGGAACGGCGCAATCGATCGGCTGCCATCGGCCATCATCACCTGTGCCGACGCCGAGGATGTGTCATTCGCGGTGCGTATCGCGGCGGACAACGGCCTGCCGCTCACCATCCGAGGCGGTGGGCACAACGTCGCCGGTCGGTCGATTCGTGACCATACGCTGCTGCTCGATTTGTCCCGGCTGCGCACGGTCGCCGTGAATAGCGAGTTGAAGATTGCGACGGTTCAGGGCGGTGCGCTATGGCGCGACGTCGATGGGGCGACGGCGGTGGAAGGGCTGGCAACGACGGGAGGGCTGATATCGAGTACCGGTGTGGGTGGGTTCACACTGGGCGGCGGCGCCGGCTGGCTGATGCGCAAGCACGGTCTCGCCTGTGACAATGTCCGCAGTGCCGGGGTGGTACTGGCCGATGGCAGATTCGTGCGCGCCTCCGCCGAGGAACATGCGGATCTCTTTTGGGGGCTGCGCGGCGGAGCTGGCGGCCTCGGGGTCGTGACCAGCTTCGAGTTTCAGCTTCACCCATTGCGTGAAGTGCTGGTCGGGCTTGTGGTCCATCCCGCCGAGCGCGCTATCCAGGCCTTGCGCGCCTTTCGCGACTTCGCGGCCACCGCCGCCGATGAGTTCTGCGGCATTGCCGTGGTTGCAAACGCGCCGCCGCTGCCGTTTCTCGACCCGGCCTGGCACGGCCGGCCGGTGGTGATCTTCGCGCTATGCTGGTCCGGCGCGATAGCGGCCGGAGAGCGGGCCCTTGCGCCACTGCGTGGCCACGGCCAGCCGCTCGCCGATCACGTCGGCCCGATGCCCTACGCGAAGTGGCAGCAGATGCAGGATCCCGCCGCGCCAGCGGGACGATACTACTACTGGAAGACCGCAAACTATGCGAGCTTGAGCGACAGTACCTTGGAACAACTCGCGGCGGCAGCCCATCGGCTGCCCTCACCCGTGTCGGAGATCCATGTGCAACATGTGGGTGGCGCGGTTGCTCGCATTCCGGTTGAAAACTCGGCGTTCGCGCACCGCGAGGTTCAATTCTTCGTCAACCTGATCGGTGTCGTGGAGGAACAGGGCCATTTGGCTGCCATGCGGGAAGGTATACGCGCCCTTTACGATAAGGCGTCGGTCGAGGCGCTGCCCGGCATACTCGCGAACTTCAGCGATCAAGACGATACCGACAAAGTGCGGCAATTTGGCCGGCCATACGCCGAACGACTGGCCGCATTGCGCCACCGTTACGATCCGGCCGGCACCCTGGCGGTCTTTTAAGCGGCGGCCTTCTAAAGAGGGGCGATGCCGGCCCCAAACTCCCGCAGCGCCGCCGCCGCCTCGTTGGTGACATCCTCCTGACGCATGCGCGCACCAGCATTGACAGCCGCCTCGAATTCCCGCGCCCCAAGGGTCGACAGCAGTGCTGCGTTGGCGAATTCATTGTGCCGGACCCAGAAGCTGAACAGAGGCGATGCGGCGCGCTTGCGGACCTGGTCTGCAGCGCTGAGAAATCGGCACGCTTGCTCCGCTTTGCCCATTCGTTCGGCGATGTAACCGCATCCTTCGACCGACCCCGCGATGCCGCGAATGTGGCTGACTGCGATCGCGTTTCGCATGGCCTCGTGCCATTGAACCGCCGCCGCCCCATAGTCGCCAAGACGGAACAGGCCAAGACCGATATACATGTCGATGAAATGATGCTGGTGATAGTCACCGCCGAGATTGCGGACGGATCGCAGTGCCCCAAGGCACTTCTCGATATCGTCTACGGCCAGGTACATCCACCCTCGTACCAATCCGGCGAGACTGCGCAATATCTCATCATCACTCTGCCCGCCAAGGTCTTCGAGCATGTCGAGGTGTTCGCTGGCTTCCTTCCAGCGACCGCCGTGTATCAACCACAACGCCAGGAAGCCGCTTGAATAGGCCGCGGTCCACGTGTCACCGACTTCCCGCGCTACGCTCACAGCCTCGAGTAGCGTCTGATCCGACCGCATTTTCCGGCCCAACACGCTATTGACGCCCCGGCACATCAGCGCAAGTCCGCGCTCCCGTGTGCGCAACAGCGGTGCGCCGGCCAGGGCGCGCTCGCTAAGGCGCGTCGCAAAGCTGGACTCGCCATGCGCCTTGAAATAAAGCGTCAACGAACCGGCGATTCTCAGGGCCGCCTGCCTGTGGCCCGCCGCGCCCATGGCATACTCGCTGGCGGCATCGATGTTGCCGTGCTCCTGCATGAGCGAGGCGATGCGTTCGCGCATCCGACCTTCCAGCATGTCGCTGTGTGCCGCTTCGGTCAGTCGCACTATGTAGGCCAGATGGGCGTCCCGCGCACGACGCTCGTCGCCGGCAATCCTGAGCTGCTCGAGCGCGAATTCTCGCACGCTCTCGAGCAGCCGATAACGCGGTGGACTGATACCCTGGTCCACCGAGACCAACGATTTGTTGGCCAGGCCGGTCAGCAGATCCACCACGGTCTCCGGCGTGTCGCCGAATGCGGCAGCCAGATCGATCACGGCTTCGACCGTCCAGCCTTGAACGAACACGCCAAGCCATAACAACAGGCGCTGCTCGTCGGCTGACAGCAGCCCAAAGCTCCATTCCAGCAAGGCGATCAGATTGCGGTGTCGCAGGTCCCGACCGGCCACATTGCCGACCAGAAAGCGGAAGCGCTGCTCGAGCCGTTCGAGCACCTGAGCCGGTGACAGCAGGGCGAATCGTGCCGCCGCGAGTTCCAAAGCGAGCGGCATGCCGTCAAGGCGCACACAGATTTCGACGATTGCCGGAGCATTGGCGATCGTCAGTTTGAACTCTGCCTGCGAATCCCTGATTCGCGTCAGCAGCAGCGCGACCGCAGGGGCGGCAGCTATCTGCGTGAGCTCCGCCTCGCTGGATGGTTGGCTGATGGCCGGCAGGCCAAGCGGCGGCAGGCGCAGGAGACGTTCGCCGATGAAGTTCAGCTGCTGCTGCGACGTGGCCAGTACCTTGAGTTGATCGGTGCCTCGCAATATCTCGACGATCAGTGTGCCCAGCTCGCTCGACAGTCGATCGCAGTTGTCGAGCAGCAGCAGCGCCTGCCGCCCGGTCAGGGCCTGGATCACGTTGTCCAGAAGTTCGCGCTCACTGGATGCGGCGATCGACAGCGCCACCGCCAGCGCCTGCAGCCACTCGTCCGCTCGACGCATGGGCGCTATGTCGAAAAACCAGACGCCGTCGCGAAAACGATCGACCTGTTCGTGAGCGAATGCCAGCGCACATTGCGTCTTCCCCATCCCTCCCGTCCCCAGGATGGTGAGCGATCGAGCGTCTTGGAGCAGGGCGTCGATCTGGCGTAATTCGTGCTCGCGCCCGAGCAATGTCTGCAGGCGCGCCGGCAGGCGCGCCGATGGACGCGGCCCGAAGCGCGCGCGCTCCTCCGTGGAGGCGGCTACGGTCTTTTCGATGGGGCCGATGTATCGGTAGCCGGCGCCGTGGATGGTTTGAATGAACTTTGAGCCGTCGGCGTCGCTGGTGAGTGCGCGTCTGGCCAGCGCAATCACCCGATTAAGCGTCGAAGGTGTGACATACCGATGACCCCAGACCGTGTCCAGCAATTGCTCTCGTGTCAGCAGTTCCCCGGAGCGCGTGAGCAATTGGACCAGTACGGCGAATACTTTCGGCTCAAGCGAGTATTCCTTTCCGCCGCGGGTAAATCGTCGATTGGCGCAATCTATCTCGCAATCTGCGCAGCGGTACACGACCTGCTCCAAACGCATCCCCCCCCTGTCTCACCTGCGAACACCCTTGATCCCTCATGAATCCCTCACCCAGCCCCAAGGACTCGCCGCGGCATGCGCGTCTAGATTGCCAGTCGTCGGTACTCACCGACAAGGGAATTTCGAAATGCAAAATTTTTGGGAGCCTTTCGCATGAAAACTCAGACAGTTTCCTCTCGTCCAACGCGCTTTCAGACCGCTGTTCGCAGCGCCGGCCTGACGGCACTCTTAACCTTGGGAATGGCTTTCGCATTCGCACACACGGCCAGCGCCGGCTGTTTACAATATGACGGAGCCAAGAATAAGTTGTCCGATTGGCGCGTTCCCGAATCCTCCCAGGGATCGGCGCGCTTCATCAAGGCGGATTTCAGGCAGGTATCCGACGAGGAGTTTGCGCCGCTTTTTGTTCGCGCTCCGATCACGGGGCTTTGGGCTTTTAAATACACATCCAAGGGCAATAGCGGCACTCTCGGCATACCCGACGGAGCGCCGATCGACGGTGGCAACACCATTTGGTTCGCCGATGGAAATGAAATGACCTATTCGGGTATGCGAGACCCGACCACGGGAGCCGTGTGCCTGGGCGTGTGGGTGCAAACCGGAGAGTGGACCTACGAACTCAATCACATCGGCTTGTCCTGGAATCCGTTGGCCAGTCCCCCGGCCCCGGGCGGCCCCGCCTTCATCAAGCAATACGTGACGCTGGATAAAAGCGGCAACAGCTACACCGGAACGTTCACGATCAGCCAATTGGGAACAGATGGAAAGACCCTGGCGCTGCCGGCGCCGATAAAGGGCCTGATTACGGCGACCCGTGTAACGGTCAACACCGATACCCAGGTGCCCTAGTCTCGAATCGATCCCCCCAACGCAATGCGTTGGGGGGATCCGGGATCACAACCCGCGAGCCAGATAAATGTCTATGATGTACCGAGCTGACTAACGGCCTTTGCCAGGGTGATGCCGGTGCGTAAATTGACTTCCCGGTACCTCCCGGGCTCTGCGGCTGCTGTGAAGCGCACTGTGACGATATTGTGGCTCATGGGCCTGAGTGCCTGCGGCGGAGGGGGTAGCGGCACCACTACCACCAACAGCGGCGGTTCGACCAGCAACGCGCTGCCGGGCGGCATCTGGACCGGCAGCGACTCAGATTCTGGTCTTGGCATTACGGCAATCATTGACGAAGCCGGAGACATGCAACTCATACGAAGCGACTTTACCCAGTACGTGGGCACCGCGACCACGGACGGGGACTCGATATCCGCCAGCTTCGGGGTATTCGCGGAAGTGGGCAACGATTTTCCCGACGGCTCTACCCATGGCACGGGTACGCTCATGGGAACCATCGCGTCGCGTTCGTCAATCACTGCCACCACGCAATTCAAGACCGACGGCGGCACCAGCGCCAGCGGCGCGATCTCACTCACCTTCAATCCGCTGTATAACACCGCCTCGTCGCTCGCGACCATCAGCAGCAACTACACGGACCCGAGTACCAATGATGTGTATTCTGTGTCCAGCGGCGGCGCCGTCAGCTGGCAGGATGCCAACACCGGCTGCGTGGGCAACGGCACGATCTCGATCATCAACGCCTCCTACAATGC
Organism: uncultured Gammaproteobacteria bacterium; assembly: GCA_963735775.1. Classification (GTDB taxonomy): domain Bacteria; phylum Pseudomonadota; class Gammaproteobacteria; order Steroidobacterales; family Steroidobacteraceae; genus FEN-1191. The sequence continues at coordinate 146,891 of CAVTMG010000004.1, forward strand.
CTACCGCGTGCAGTTCAGCTTTGCCGACTGCACGGGAGCATCGGCAGTGCTCAATGGCGTTCCGTTCAGCGGCCTGGCGTCGCTGGATACGGCCAGTAACCCGGTACAACTCCTGATCGGCGTTTCCGGTGAGGCCGGCGGTATCAATTATGGTGCCGTCCTGGTTCTGAACCAGACCTGAGCGCGGCGCCAGCGATCAGTGCGCCAATGCCTCGGCGGCGTTGGCCGCCAGAATGAAAGTCGTGGCCGTGTCGACCACATATTCGTTTTCATACCAGAGGAACGGCCAGCGGTCCTTGAGCTCGGGAAAGTCCGGCTGGATGATGACGACCCCTGGAACCATACCGCCGGGAATGAAGGTGTAGTCGGCGCGGTTGTTGCCGTAACCGATCAGTTTGGAGTCGGTTCCCACGGTGGAGACCAGGGAGACGTTCGATACCGGATGCCGGCCGAGTACATAGTCGAAGCCCCGCAATGTCTCGTCGATGCCGACGATGTTGGGGAACGCCTGGTGAAGAAAGTACATGTGCACGGCAAAACCCGCCGCCGCGGCGGAGCCGCCCCAGGTACCGGTACTGATGGGCACGCCGAAGGGATTGTGTGACAGCGCCTCATCCTGCTTCGCCTTGAACGTGGTCAGGCTGGCAGCCAGAGACTTCTTGAAATTCGCATCCATGAAGGGGATGGCTCGCACGGCCACCCAGCCCAGCCAGGCAAATTTATTCTGGATGACCGGCAGCAGGGCGTTCAACCGCGCCTGGTAACGCGCATCGCCGTTGGTGGCAATCAGCAGTTCGACCGCAGCCGTCACCTCCTCAACGTCAAGCGCGCCACCGGTGGTGTTGAATGAGTTAAATATCACCGGAGCATGGCTGTGCTCGTCGTCCCACACCCGGACTGCCGTCTGCAGGCATTGGGTTGCAAGGGCATCGTCAAACCCGCGCAGTACCCGGCTGGCGGCCGCCAGCGATGCCGCAGCAGCGTAATTCAGCGGCGTCGTGTGGGAGGTGAAGGCCCATCGGTCATCGGCTATTCCCGAATGGATGCCATCGCTTTCCAGCGGCCCCAGCCGTTGATCGTAGATCTTGCCGTCGGTCTGGGACGCGGCATCGCCCAGGTGCGTGTATTCCTCGAGCGTCGGTTCGATGATGCCGGGAATGGCGTGGCCGAACGCGGCGTACTGGGCGAGCAAGGCCAGGACGCCGTGCTTGACCTGCTGCAACACGTCCGGCACGCCATCGGGCCGGCGTATCTGCACCAGACGCGCGTCCTCGTCCACGGTGGTCTCATCCCAGTCGATGTGAAAAGCCTCCCGGGTCAAGACGAGGTCGGTAATCACATGGGCCTGAGTCTGGGTGCGCAGGTCATAGTCGCCCGCGTCGTACCAGCCGCCGCGATTGAGGCCCGGAATGTGTTCTCCCGTGGCGAAGGGCGAATCGGAAGCGGCGCCCATGGAATAGCCATCGAAATGGGTGTAGTTCACTGGAGCCTGGCGGGCATCGTCCATGTGCGATACGCCGTGCCAGACGCGATAGTTCTCACGCACCTTGACGTGATCCATCTGTACCGCAAGGTAGGTATCGAGCGAAGGCTGCCACACGCCCTTGCTGTAGACGTCCTTGCCGATTCGAAACGGCCCGGAGGTCCGGCCGGCATACTCGATCGCATAGACGCCTGGCTCGCGGATCGGCGAGAAATCGAATGAGGCGTACTGATAGCGCAGCCATTTACCCCAGGGCTTGATTGACCCCTGGAACACTTCCTCCTCATTGCCAGCCGCGTTCAGGCGCAGGACGCGCGCTGTCTTGGGTGCCTCGTACAGCGGATCCAATTCCAGCACCGCGATCTTTGAGCGCTCCGGCGTATAGCCGACCTGGTTGTACGAGACTACCGGCGGGCGGATCCAGCCGGGGATGACGTTGGGATGGATGTGCCAGACCAGCGCGTTGTCGGTACGGTCCGCCGGGATCAGGCCGCGCACCACGAACCAGCCGTTCTGCGCCCGGTCACGGGCGTCAAACAGCATCAGGGCGCCGCTGTCAGAGGTGATGGTGACGCGGGTCGTTGGGTCTTCCGGCGACAGGACGATTTGATGTCCGCTGGCTAGCGGCAACGGTTCGGCGACGCCGCCGGCGTCGCGCTCCATGGGACCATTCGGGTGGCGTGGGAAGATCCCGAAAGCATCGTCCAGCAGGTAGCTTTTGCCGAAATAGGAGGTGGGAAGGAAATCGAGATTGAAACCGGCCTTGCCCACCAGCGCTTCTGGAAGCGGGTGGTCGAGATGGATCGCAACGCGAAAGCCCTGGCCTTCGGCGGTGAGCTCAATGCGGTAGCTCAGCGACAGATCGGGATATCCGGAGAAGGCGATCAGCTGGTCGGGGAGGGCGCCGCGCTGGCGCCGGGTGAATTTCGGCACCGTATCCCACTGCTCCGGAGTCGGCTGCAGCCGGACTTCGCCGTCCGTGGCGATGCGCTCGCCATGCAGGATGATTTCAATACCGCTCAGCTTCTGGTCGCGGAACACCTCGTGAAACGTGTTCTGGTAGGCCAGCACGCTCAGCCCCTGGGTGTCGAAGTAGTCCAGGTCGTTCAGATGCAAATCGGCGGCTATCAGCGGACCGGCACAGCACAGGGCCAGGACGGCAACGCCGAATTTGCAATACATAAACATCCTCGGAAGCAGGGCGGGCTGCGATTTGGGGTCGCGATCGAAGTTAGCATGACACGACTGACGACGAGTCCGACAGCCCGGCGTGTGTGCCCGGAGTGAGGTAAGATGCGAATAATTACAACGAGGGTCACACATGGCCGCCAAGAAGAAACGTCGAGCAACCGCCGGTGCCAAGCGCGGTGCGCGCAAGGCAGTCGCCAAGCGCAAAGCCAAGAAAGTGGTACGCCGCGTGCGCGCTGTCGCCCGAAAGGCGAAAACCAAGACCGTCGCCAAGTCCAAGCGCGCTGCCAAGCGGGGAGGCGCTGTCGCTCGGGCTGCAACCAAGATGGTCAAGCGCGGCGCGAGCAAGGCTCGCGAAGCGGGCGAGGCCGGCCAGAGAATGGTCTCTGCGGGCGCCAAGGTGGCTATCGAGAAGATCGAAAGCGCTGTGCAATCGGCTGCAGAAGCCACGGCGTCGGCGCTGAATTCGGTTGCCGATAGCGTGCAAAAGATCGCTCAGAAATAGCGCTGCTGTAACCGGCGGCTGCCCGATGGCGGCCGTCGGTTAGTCCGGCAGTGTGGCCGCGGTGCTGATGCTAAAACGGGTTTGCGCCCCGGCAATGGCGCTCGTCCCGTTACCTGCGGGTGGCTGGCCGCCACCCACCCATACCTCGACATCGCCGGGCACGATCCGATGCGCGCCGGTCTCGTCGACTACGCCCAGGCTTCGATCCCGCAGGGTGAAAGTCACCGTCAGCTTTTGTGCCGGCTCCAGGTGAACACGCTGGAAGCCATTGAGCGCGCGCAATGGCGCGCCCGCCACATCGCGGTGGGTCAGATAGAGCTGCACCACTTCATCGCCGGCGCGCGCGCCGGTATTGGTGACGTCGGCCGAAACGCTCACCGTCCCGTCCGCGGGCACCTCATCGTGGTCCACATGCACATTAGCGTAGGCAAACGAGGTGTAGCTCAACCCGTAGCCGAACGGATACAGAGGCTCGCCGCTGAAGTAGCGGTAGGTTCGATGCGCCATCGAGTAGTCCTCGAACGGCGGTAGCTGGTCAACCGACTTGTAAAACGTGACTGGCAGGCGCCCCGAGGGACTGAAGTCTCCGGCGAGAGCTTGAGCCACCGCGTTACCGCCGTCCTCGCCCGGGTACCAGGCTTCGAGAATGGCGGGCACATGCTGATCCGCCCAATTGACCCCCAGGGCGCTGCCATTGGCCAATACCAGCACCGTGGGCTTGCCCAGCGCCTGAACGCGTTGTAGCAGCGACAATTGCGGCCCCGGCAACTCAATGTTGGTGCGATCGCCGCCCAGGAACCCCGGCGCCTGAATCTTCATCTCCTCGCCCTCGATCCGGGACGTCAATCCCATGACCATGACGACCAGATCCGCGCGGCGCGCGGCAGCGAGCGCCGACTGTTCGCCCACACCCGGCAGACTCCAGACCAGGCGCGCTTCGGCGCCGCGCACCGTCTGGTAGTACTCGACCTGGATTTTGTAGGCGTGTCCGCGTTGCAGGTGCACCTGCTGGGTCAGCGTGGTGGCGGGACGATGATTGCTCCAATCCTCGACCAGGATTTTTCCGTCAAGCCAGACACGATAGCCGTCCTGGCCGGTAAAGCCGACCAGGTAGTCGCGCGTTTCCGGGGGCACCAATACGCCGGTCCAGCGCACGGAGTAGTTCTGCGACAGCTTGGGCGAGACGCCCGCAAAGCCCCAGAGGAAGTTCACGCCACGATCAATGCGCGTCATGGCCGGGGTGCCGGTCAGGGTGATGTTCGGAAAATACTGGGCCCTCAGGCCGCCGGCTTTGCGCGCTGCATCGGTAAACAGCACCCTGGCTGGAATCGGCCCGACCACCGGCCCCAGCAGACCCGTGCCTTCGGCATATAGCACCTTGGACTGTTTGAATCGCTGCCGGATGCCTTCCAGGATGGTGACCGGTTTGGAGGGTGTACCGTTGTAGTTGCCTTCCAGCGCATCCAGGCTGTCGGCATCGGGTCCAATCACGGCAATAGTGCGATAGCTTCGCTTTAGCGGCAGAAAGTGATCCCGGTTCCTGAGCAGCACAATGGATTCGCGCGCGGCCTGCAACGCCAATTGACGGTGTTGTGCGCTGTCGTTGTCGGCGGCGGTAATGGTGGAAAACGGCACCATCGAGGGCGGGTCGAACATGCCGAGGCGGAAGCGGGCCAGGAACAGCCGCCGCAGGGATTGATTGACGTTCGCCTCTGGCAGCAGGCCCTGTTGCACGGCCCCCAGGATGGCCTGTCTTTCCCCGCTGATGCCGGAAGGGGGATAGCCGCAGATCAGATCGGTGCCGGTCTTGAAGGCGTCGGCCGCGGCCTGTTCCAGCGATGCGGCGAAATGGTGGCCGGTATAGATGTCGCCCATCGCCCCGCAATCGGACACCACATAGCCCTGGAAATTCCAGTCGTGCCGCAGATGCTCCTCAAGCAACACGGAGTTGGCGCAGGCAGGCTGGCCGTTGAGCGAGTTGTAGGCGCACATCACCGACTGCGCCTGGCCTTCCATGACGGTGGCGCGAAACGCCGGCAGGTACGTGTCCTCCATGTCGTGGCGCGACACCTGCACATCGACCGAATGCCGCGTCGGTTCAGGTCCGCTGTGTACGGCGAAGTGCTTGGGCGTCGACACGGTCTTGAGAAAATCCGGGTTATCGCCCTGCAGGCCGGTGACAAAAGCCACTCCCAGCCGCGCGGTCAGAAACGGATCCTCGCCGTAGGTTTCCTGGCCGCGTCCCCAGCGCGGATCACGGAAAATATTGATGTTCGGAGACCAGACCGTGAGTCCCTTGTACCAATCCGAGGATCCGTCGGCATGCAGGTCGGCGTTGTACTTGGCGCGAAATTCGGTGCTGATCACCTCGGCAATGCGATGAACCAACGGCTCATCGAAGGTCGCGGCCATGCCGATGGCCTCGGGAAACACCGTGGCGACTCCGGCGCGTGCCACACCGTGCAAGCCCTCATTCCACCAGTTGTATGCCGGCACCCCGAGTCGTGGAATCGCATCGGCGGTGTGCACCAGCTGCGACACCTTCTCCTCCAGCGTCATGTGCGCGATCAGATCATCGACGCGCTGAGTCACCGGCAGTTGCGGATTCTGATACAGCGGGGGCGTCGCCGGCTCCAGCGCCCCTGCGCCCAGGCTGGTGAGCGTGCACAGCAGAATGATTGAGGCGAGGGCCTTACGATGCATGGGAGGTCCTTGATTCAAAGCCGGAGGCGGTGGCACTGTGATAGCGCTACCATCAGCCGGGATAGTAGGGCGGGAGAGGGAATGTGCGCAAGATTGGCATGAACACAACCTCGTTGCAGCATCGCCTTGGCGGCGCACTGCTGTCTCTGCTGCTGGTAACTGTGTTGACGTACGCACCCGACAGCCATGCCCTGGGTCAGGCGAGCTACGTGCAATTCAGCTCAGGCCCGGGTGACTTTGCGCTGGTCGCCGCGGGTGCGGCGGCTAACTTGTACCTGGACTCGGGGGACTTTGCCGGCGTGGCGCTCGCCGCCGGCAATCTGCAGGCGGACATTGCGCGCGTGAGCGCGGTGTCGCCCCAGCTGGTCAAAGATGGCGCGCTGAGCGGGGCGCACGTGGTGCTCATCGGCACCATCGGCCGTAGCCGCATGATTGATCAGTTGATCGCCGAACATAAGCTTGACGTGACGGCGATTGATGGCAAATGGGAGTCATTCCTGGTGCAGGTGATTGCCAAGCCATTTCCGGGTACGGACAGCGCCCTGGTGATCTGCGGCAGCGACCGACGGGGAACCATTTACGGCGTCTATGACCTGTCGGAACAGATGGGCGTCTCGCCCTGGTACTACTGGGCCGACGTGCCGACGCGGCATCAGGATGCGATCTACATCAAGCCCGGCCGCTATCTGCAGGGAGAGCCGTCGGTGAAATATCGCGGCATATTCCTCAATGACGAGAAGCCCGATCTGTCCGGATGGGTGCGGGAGAAATTTGGCGATGCGCCCAAATACCCGAGTGCCGCAAACTTCGGCCACGAGTTTTATGCCAGGGTGTTCGAGCTGCTGCTGCGTCTGAAGGCGAACTATCTCTGGCCGGCCATGTGGGACAACGCCTTCAACGAGGATGATCCAGACGACGCGCGACTGGCCGATGAATACGGCGTGGTGATGGGAACTTCCCACCAGGAGCCGATGCTGCGCGCGCAGCAGGAGTGGGACCGGCGATATCTGAAGACCTATGGGCATTGGAATTATGCGACCAATCCCGATTTGCTTCAGAACTTCTGGCGTGAAGGCATCAGGCGCAACAAGGATTACGAGAGCCTGATCACCATCGGACTGCGCGGCGCCAACGATACCGAGATGGCCCCGGGGGGGCCGGAGGCGAACAAGTCCCTGCTGGAGAAGATCGTAGCCGTACAACGCGGCATCCTGGCCGAGGAAGTGAACCCGGATGTCACCAAGGTGCCGCAGGTGTGGTGCCTATACAAGGAGGTCATGGACTACTACAGCGCCGGCATGCGCGTGCCCGACGATGTGACATTGCTGTGGGCGGAAGACAACTGGGGCAACGTCCGCCGCCTGCCAACGGCTGAGGAGCGCGGGCGTTCGGGCGGCGCGGGCATTTACTATCATTTTGACTACCACGGCGGCCCCAGAAGCTATCAGTGGATCAATTCCAATCCCATTGCCAAGGTCTGGGATCAGATGTCATTGGCCAAGCAGTACGGCGCCGATCGAATCTGGATCGTGAATGTGGGTCACTTGAAGGGCTATGAATTCCCGACGGAGTATTTCATGCATATGGCATGGGACAGCGCTCGCTGGAGCAACGACAATATCAACGAATTCACCCGCCTTTGGGCCGAGCGGGAGTTTGGGTCCAGCTATGCGCGCGAGATCGCAGACATCGTTTCCAAGTACAGCAAGTACAACGGCCGGCGCAAACCTGAACTGCTCGATGCCGGCACTTATAGTCTCGTGGACTACGGTGAGTTCGAAAAAGTCGTGGCCGATTTCGACGCCCTCACCGTCAGGGCGCAGGATATCTACGACAAGTTGCCGGCGTCGGATCAAGCGGCGTTCTATGAGCTGGTATTGTTCCCGACCAAGGCCTCGGCGCAATTGAACCAGATGTATCTGGCTGCCGCCCGCAACGCCCTGTACGCAAAACAGGGCCGCGCGAGCGCCAACGACATGGCCGTCCAGACCCGTGCGCTATTCGCGGCGCATACCAGCCTGATGGATTACTTCAATCACTCGTTTCTTGACGGCAGATGGGACCACTTCATGGATCAGCCGGTGGTCGGCTATACCGGTTGGCGCGACCCGCCGCAGGACAATATGGATACGATCAAGCTGACCGAAGTCAGCCCTGCGCAGCCCGCGGCGATGGGCGTCGCGCTAGAGGGCTCCGAGGCGGCCCTGACCCGTGGGCAAGCATCGCTGCCCCAATTCGATGTGTTCAATCGGCAGCGGCATTACATTGATATCTTCAACAGGGGACTGAGCGCCTTTGAATTCACCGCCACCGCGAGCGCGCCGTGGATTGCGCTGGACAATGCACGGGGTGAAGTGGCTGCGGATCGGCGCATCTGGGTTAGTGTGGATTGGAACAAGGCGCCGACCGGGACGGCGACCGGCACGGTGACCGTGAACGGCACCGGCGATCGGGTAACGATCCAGATTACAGCGTCCAATCCCACGCAGGTGCGTCCGGCCTCTCTCACCGGTTTCGTCGAGAGCGAGGGTGTGGTCTGCATAGAGCCGGAGCATTTCACTGCCAAAGTGGATGCCGGCAGCAACCGTTGGATAAAGATCGAAGACTATGGCCGCACCCTGTCGGGTATGCGGACCACGGGCCTGGCGAATGCGCCCCGGGCAATTCCCGGCAAGGATTCACCTCGCCTGGAATATCGTATTTTTTTATTCCGCAGCGGGTCCTTTGACCTGGCCGCGATTACCTCTCCCAGCCTGAACTTCATGCCCGGCCGGGGACTGCAGTTCGCTGTTTCCATCGATGAAGAGCCGCCCAAGACGGTCGAGGTCGTGGCGGCCGATGCCAGTGCGGGGGATTTCGCCAGGCGGTGGGCGCAGTCGGTTGAGGACAACGCCCGTTACGCGCACGCGACGCTGCGGTTTGCAAAGCCCGGTTACCACACACTCAAATTCTGGATGATCGATCCAGGCGTGGTGCTGCAGAAGATCGTGCTAAACACCGGCGGCCTGCGACCGAGCTATCTGGGTCCGCCCGAGAGTTTTCACAGCGCCCGTCCATAAGGGGGGCCTCGGTTAGGCCCACTTTGGCGCGCGGTTTGCCCTAACATCGCCGTCGTTGTAGAAGTGGACCCAATTGACAGCAGCGACAGCGCAAGGATAACCGGCAGATGCCGCAGAGGCTTACCGAGTCAATCGGATTTTGTCTGACCAGCCGCTCTGGCATGCGTGCCGACATCAATGCGAACGGCTCGTTGCGCCGCTTCGATTGCAATGCGATTTCGCTGGCGCTGTTCGTCGGCAACGAGATCGAGGGTGGTCCGGCTAATCTGTATCTGCGCCTTCATGCCGATAGCGTTGAATGGACGCCACTTCTTGGGCCTATGAGCCCGACCCACTTTCACCTTGATGCGGCCGGAGCAATGCTGGTCGGTGTGGGTAGCTGGCACGGCATCAGCTACTCCCTGGCGCTGGTGCTCGCTCAGGAGGAGTGCGCCTGGTTCTGGCAGGTTCGGCTCGAGAACACGCTGCCAACGGCGCAGCAGGTGGATCTCACCTATGTACAGGATCTGGCGCTGGCCCCGTACGGCGCCGTGCGCCTCAACGAGTACTACGTCAGTCAATACATCGATCACACGCCGCTGCCGCACGCGAACCATGGGATCATGATTGCCTCACGGCAGAACCAGGCCGCGGATGCCCGCCACCCCTGGTGCCTGACCGGCTCATTGCGCATTGCCAGTTCATATGCCACCGATGGCTTGCAGTTCTATGGACTGGCCAGCCGTGACGGCGATACGCCTCTGGGACTCACCGCGGGTGTGCCCGGCCGGCGGCTGCAGCATGAGCATTCCATGGTCGTGATTCGTGATTCGGCGCTGCTGCTGGCTCCACGAATCAGTACCGCCGCCGGATTTTTCGGCTGCTTTGTCGCCGATCACCCCGATGCCACATCGATATCCGATCTCGAGCGGGTGAGCGCGGTGCTGGAATTGCCCGAGGCGCAGCCCGCGGCGTTTAACGTCAAATCGAACCGGACAGGCACCACGGCGACACATTTCAGTTCAGCGCCATTGCTCGATGCGCTGGAACTCGAAGAGGAGTCGCTGAAGACCCTGTTCGCGGCCTCATGGCGGCACGAGGAGTTTGACGCGCACCGCAAGCGCTTGTCGTTCTTCCATGGCGAGGACAACCACGTGGTGTTGCGCGCCAAGGAACTGGGCGTGCTGCGCCCGCACGGACATTTGCTGCGTACCGGTCGTCATATGCACGCCGGATGAGACCGCACTGACGTCGACCGCCTGGATGAGCGGGGTGTTTCACTCAATGCTCACGCAAGGACATGTGAGCATCAATCGCCTGCTGTCGACCGTGCACAGCTACATCGGTTTGTTCAGGTCCCACGGACAGCGTGTGTTCGTGGAGATCGAGGGAACCTGGCGGTTACTCAACGTCCCCTCGGCATTCGAAATGTCCCCGGAGTCCTGTCGCTGGATCTATCGGCACGACGGCGGTGTGATCCAGGTGCGAGCGCAGGCGCTGCAGCGAACCGCACGCACTGACGCTGGCGATCGAAGTCAGCTCGGGCGAACCGGTGCGCTTTCTGGTGTCGCATCACATCGCGCTCAACGATGATGACGGCAGCACGCCGGGGGGGGCGAATTGGCGCCGCGTAGGCGATCAGATTCTCATCGCGCCGGCCCCGGGCAGCTGGCTTGCGAGCCGCTTCCCGGACGGCAACTTTCAGATCGATCCGATCTTCCGGGCACGCACATTGAACGCATCGGCGGCGATGAGCTGCTGTTCATCGACGCTCGTTCGCGCCAGCAGCCCTATGTGTGCATCATCACCGCGCCGTCGCGCCTGGCCGGATTGCGTATTCGAGGCAATCTGATTTCCGCGACCGTGCCGGCGCCGCGCCATCAAGTCCGGCGCGGCTCTCATCCCGAGTTTGACCATGAATGCCGCCACCGCCAGTGCGCTCGCCGAGCAGGTGGCACGCATCGCCGACATTGTGCCCTGGTTTACGCAGAACGCATTGGTGCACTACCTCGTCGCCACGGGGCCTGGAGCAGTACTCGGGCGGGGGTTGGGGTACCCGGGACGTCTGTCAAGGACCGGTGGAGATGCTGCTGGCGCTGGACCGGGTGGCGCCCCTGCGCGATCTGCTGCTGCGTGTGATGGCGGCCCAGAACGCCGACGGAGACTGGCCGCAGTGGTTCATGTTTTTCGAACGTGACCGTGACATTCGTGCCGGCGATTCACACGGCGACATCGTCTTCTGGCCGCTGCTGGTGCTCTCCCAGTACCTGATCGCCTCGGGCGATGGCGCGGTGCTGGATGAACCGGTGCCGTTTTTCGATGCTCGCGGCGCCAGCGCCGGCGAGCACGCAACAGTGTGGCAGCATGCACAACGCGCTCTGTCCGTCATTGGCAAGCGGCTCATTCCTGGACCGAATTTGGCCGCCTACGGCCACGGTGACTGGAACGATGCCCTGCAGCCGGTCGATCCGGCGATGCGCGATCGCCTGTGCAGCGCCTGGACGGTGACCCTGCACTTCCAGACCCTGACGCAGCTGGCGCGAGCACTGCGCGCGCTCGGGCAGGTCGACGAAGCCGAGCGCCTGCAGCATTCGGCTGCAGGCGTGCAGCGCGATTTCGAACGGCTGCTGCTGGTCGACGGGGTGCTGGCCGGCTACGCATTGTTCGAGGACGACGGCAGCATGCGCTATCTGCTGCATCCGAGCGATGAGAGCACCGGCGTGCGCTACAGCGCCCTGGCAATCATCCACGCGATCCTCGAGGACATGCTGAGCCCGGCTCAGACACGCGAACATTTGCAGCTCATCGAAACTCACTTGAGTGCCTCGGACGGCGTGCGCTTGTTCGACCGGCCCATGCCCTACCATGGCGGCCTGCAGCGGCTGTTCCAGCGTGCCGAGAGCGCCACCTTCTTCGGCCGCGAAATCGGTTTGATGTACATGCACGCGCACCTGCGCTATGCGCAGGCATTGGCTCACGTTGGTGAGGCTGACCGCTTCTTCCAGGCGCTGTGCCGGGCCAATCCCATAGCCATCCGGTCGCTGGTGCCGAGCGCGACCTTGCGCCAGGCGAACTGCTACTACTCCAGCTCGGATGCGGCCTTTGCGGACCGGTACGAGGCCGGCAATGAGTATGAGCGCGTGCTGCGCGGCACGATTGCGCTCGACGGCGGCTGGCGCGTGTATTCGAGTGGTGCCGGCATAGCGCTGGGTCTGGTCATCCGGCGTTTTCTCGGGCTGAGCTGCGAATCCGATGTCTTGCACGTGGACCCGGTGATACCTGGTGCGCTCGACGGCCTGCGCGTCGAGACCAGCCTGCGGGGCCGGCCAGTCAAAATTCACTATCGCATCGGCGCCTCGGGTTGCGGGGTCAACGAGATCACGCTCAATGGGCAATCCCTGTCATTCACCCGTGAGGCGAACCCGCACCGGCGCGGCGCGGCGCGCGTCTCCATGGCATCGGTTTTGGAGTTGCTGAACGCGGCGGACAATTGCCTGAGCATCGACCTGGGCGAGCGCTGAATGATGAACGACGAATCGATGCCCAGTGCGCGCGCAAAGCTCAAACAGGTGGAACTTGCGCGCACCCGACGACTGGCCTCAACACTGCTTGCCGCAAGCCTGGGATTGCTGCTCGTCAGCGTTCTGTATGAGTCGATCTGGCCGTGGCTGCGCTGGCTTCAGGCATTCGCCGAGGCCTCGGCTATCGGCGCGATCGCCGATTGGTATGCGGTCGTGGCCCTGTTTCGACGGCCGCTGGGGCTTCCCATCCGGCATACCGCGATCATTCCGAGGAACAAGGACGCCATTGGTCAAGGCCTGGGCGAATTCGTCGCTCAATACCTGCTCACGCCCGAGACCATCGGTAACAAGCTTGCTCGCTACGACATGTCGCGGCAGTTGGCCGTGTGGCTGGTGTTACCCGCCAACGCTGAGGCGGTCGCGAATTCGATCACCAGCTTCATTCCCGGATTGCTGCGCGCTCCCGACGACACCGATCTGCGTCGTTTCTTTCAAGACAATGTCGTCCCAAAACTGCTTGAGTTCGATACCGCCGGATTTGCCGGCAAGGTGATGAAGCTGCTGGTCGACGCCGACTTGCATCGCGTCGCGCTTGATCGTGCCCTGGCCGCATTCGATGTCTGGCTGGTGGCAAATGAGAGTCTGATCAAGGCCAAGTTTGCCGAAGCCTCCCGCTACACACCGGCATTGCTCGACACCTACATCGTGCGCAAGTTTCTCGAAGGAATTCGCGGACTAGTGCACGATGTCGTGGCGCACCCCGGGCATCCACTACGCGACCAGTTTGAGCAGGCATTGCAGCGGTTGGTGCGCGAACTCAAGCAATCCCCGCAGTACCGCGAGCTTGGGCGCGCGTGGCTGCGCAGCCTGCTGGAGGATCTGTCGCTGGACGACAAATTCCGCAGCCTGCGCGATACCCTGGCAGCGCGTGCCGAGGCAGATCTTGCCAGGCCCGATTCCCTGTTGCGGCAGTATGCGCTCGCATTGATCACGGCCATGGCGCAGGGGCTGTTGCGGGACCGTTTGGTCCTGGACCGTCTGAATCACGCCTGGCTCGGATTTGCGCGCGATGCGGCACGCAGGTATGGAAGCCAGATATCGACCCTGATCGCGGAAGTGCTGAAGAGCTGGGACGCCGTCGAAGTGGGCCGCAAGATTGAACTGGAGATTGGCAGGGACCTTCAGTACATACGCATAAATGGTGCGGTGGTGGGTGGTGCGGTCGGTATCGCGTTGCATGCCTGCACGCTGATGTTGACCTGAAATAGTGATGGCCCTTCAGGGGTCTTTGGCCTTCAGGCGTTCGTCATTGGCGGCGATGAAGGCCCTGATGTCATCGGCGATGGCCAGCAGGCGCAGCCATTGCTCCTTGTAGAGCGTGACTGGGAAGCGTCCCATTCCATACACGGATAGCGCGCCCTTTTCGCTGACTTTCAACGAAAGCCGGCCGCGCTCCGGGCGCTTCAGGGCTGCGTTTTCTGCCCGCAGCCGCGCGACTTCCGCCTCTAGCTCTTCTGACATGCTCCGGCTCCGTTACTGCTTGCCCGGCTCATATAGTACCGCGCGCAGCCATTCACAGGCCCCTGCCACGGCGCGCCGGCCGATGTCTACCGCCATGCCGAAAAAGCCGTGGATGGCGCCGTCGTAGCGAATGAGCCGCACGCTGACGCCTGCCTGCCGCAGCCGCTGCGCGTAATGCTCACCTTGATCGCGCAGCGGATCGAATTCGGCGGTGATCACCAGGGCAGGGGGCAGGCCGCTGAGGCTGGGCGCCAGCAGTGGCGAGGCATACGCAAGTCCATGGGTGTCGGAGTCGCCGAGATACATGTCGTCGAACCAGGCAACGGCGCGTGCCTGCAGAAAGTAGCCTTCGCCATTGCTCACCAGCGAGCCCTGCACCGGTGCGCGCATCTGCGTCACGGGATAAATGAGAAGTTGCGCGGTAATGGTTGGTCCGTGCTCGTCACGGCTACGCAAGGCCGCCACGGCCGCCAGATTGCCTCCGGCACTGTCGCCGCCCACCGCGATTCTGCTGGCATCCGCTCCGATCTCACCGGCATGCCCGTGCACCCAGGTTACTGCCGCGGCGCAATCATCCGCCGCCGCGGGATAGCGGTGTTCGGGCGCCAGGCGGTAGCCGACCGATACCACCAGGCAATCTGCGCCAGAGGACAGGTTGCGCGCCAGCGCATCGTGGCTGTCAATGCTGCCCAACACGAAGCCACCGCCGTGAAAGTACACGAGCACGGGCAGCGGGCTGGCAGCGCGCGGGCGGTAAATCCTCAGCGGCAGAGCGCCATCAGGCGTCGCCAGCGTGATGTTCACGATCTGGACCGTCGGGGCGCCCGGGTCGAGCGGCAGGGGAAAGCCGCGCTGGCGCAGCTCGGCTACCGGAATCTCATCGAGCGCTGCACCGGCAGGCATACCGTCCAGCAGGGCCTGCAGTTCAGCGTCTACCGGCATGTGCGTAGCGGCCTGAGCAGGTGCGCGGCGCCAAAGGTCAGAATGCCCGCGGACCCCACGAGCCCGGCGTGCAAGGCCCAGAACTGGGTTCCCGGCAATCGCTCGAGCAGCCCGCCGAGCCAGCCGACCAGGTTGTTGGCCATGAAAAGGTGCAGAAAATAGACACCGAGCATGGTGCCGGCTATGGCTTTGGGCGACAAGCGTGCATACAGCGCCAACCCCACCGGGAACACATTGGAAAAGCCTAAGCTATTGAGGACTTCGAATGCCAGCACCCAGCCGATACTGGCCTTATGGCCGCCGGCGGCAATGGCGGCCGCGGCCGTAAGCGACAGCAATGCGCCGGCACTGAAGGCAAGTCCCAGTGTAATCTTGAAGATCTCACTGGGTTCATTGAAATGTTTTGACCACAGCCGCCAGAAGGCGACGCTCGCCAGCAGGCTGGCGATGCTGACCGTGGCATCGAGCGTGATCAACCAGGTGGTTGGCATCGTCCGGCCAAAGAAAATCATGTTGACGTGCTCGGGTACCCAGAGCAGGTAGGCGTTGAAAATCTGTTGATTGCCCACGCTGCCGATCGCGAGCACCGGCAGAAGCAGCACCAGTACCCAGACCGCGGCGCGCTCCCCGCCATTCAATTTCGCCGGGGCCTTCGACCTCGCCGGTGCGGCCGGCATCTCGGCGGGCAGCCATCGTCTGCCCGATCGATAAATGATCAGCGAGATGAGCATGCCGACACCGGCGGCTCCAAAACCGTAGTGCCAGCCATACACTTCCCCCAGGGTGCCGGCGACCAATGGCGCGACGATGACGGCGCCACTGATGAATATGTAGTAGATCTGGTAGGCATCGGCGCGCCGCACATCATGGCCGGTATACAGCGCACCGATCTGGCTGGCCAGATTTCCCTTGAAGCAGCCGACGCCGCTCAACAGACACAGCAGCGCAAGCAGGAACGTGACGTCGAACGCCATCATGAAGTGACCGGCCGCCATCAGCAGCGCGCCCAGGATGATCGTGCGGGTTCTACCCAGCCAGCGGTCGGCAATAAAGCCGCCGGCGATCGGAGTCAGATATACCAGGCCGGTATAGAGGCCGAAGATCGCTGATGCCAGCGCGATCGTTGATAGCGAGGCGCCGTATACGCGCTCGATCGCGGCGCGAACAACGCTGAACCCGGCAATGCGTTCGATATGGCCGGGAAGCAGCAGTTGGTGAACCATGTACAGCACCAACAAGGTCTGCATGCCGTAGTAGGAGAAGCGCTCCCAGGCTTCGGTGAAGGCGAGGTAGGCCAGGCCGCGCGGATGACCCAGAAACGCGCGGTCGGCGGTTGTGCTCATGCCAGATGGTTGACTGGCGGCCGAGATTTGGCAAGCCTCAGTAGTCCCGAGCCGCAACCCCAGGCTTCAGGCTGCCGTCAGGCAACGGCACTGCAATCGGCGCCACCGCCACCATGGCGATACCCATTTCTTTGGTTATGCCGATCTTGCGTGCGCTGGCAGGCGAAAGGTCTACGAGCCGCCCCTTCACGTAGGGTCCGCGATCCAGGATGACGATCACCGCACTTTTGCCGGTCTTCAGGTTGGTGACCTTGGCCGTCGTGCCCAGGGGCAGCGTCCTGCTCGCGGCGTTGATGCCCTGGGGATCCATTCGGGCGCCGTCCGCCATCTGTTTTCCAGCAAAGCTTTGCGCGTAGAACGAGGCAATGCCTATGCGTTTGCGGCCGGAAAAATCGGCTTGCGGCCGCGACGGTGTTAGCGCGGGCGGCGATGGCGCGACCGGTGGTGGTGCGACCACCTGCGTTTCGGCATGCCGTGCGCAGCCGGCGTCTACAAGCAAAACCACGCCTGTCAACCAGGCCAGCGCACAGCGGATCATGAAATGTTTAACCTCGCTCACGGCATACATGGTGATGCCACCGGCGATCGCGATCTGTAGGAGCGCACCGGTGCGCCGTTGTCCCGAGCTGCGAAAAAAACTACTCTGGTAAAACGCGCCCAGAGGTAGGAGCCGCCTGACAACTCGTGCAACAACTACTGCAGATCGATGAACTGGTCGACCAACAGAGCTTCGGTAGCTTTAATGTCAATCTATTGTTGTGGTCATTCCTGGCGATGCTGGCCGACGGTTTCGATATCGCCGCATTGGCTTCGGCGGCGCCGCAGCTTGGCAGGTCGTGGCACGTCGCCAGTCATGCCTTTGCGCCGGCGTTGAGCGCGAGCCTGTTCGGCATCCTGCTGGGCGCGCCGGTGCTCGGGTATATGGGCGATCTCTTTGGCCGCAAGCGCGCAATCGTCGCCGGATGCGCAATCTATGGGCTCGGCACCCTGGCGTCCGTTTGGGCTGCGGATCTGCAGCAACTTACGGTGCTGAGATTTCTTGCCGGCATCGGCATTGGCGGTCTGATGCCCAACACCATTGCACTCACCTCCGAGCTGGCGCCGAAGCGATTGCGCGCGGCGCTGATCGTGCTCATGTTCACGGGGATTACGGCCGGTGGCAGCATTCCCGGCTTTGTTCAGGCGTGGCTGATACCGCAGTACGGCTGGCGGATCATGTTCTGGATTGGCGGCATAGCGCCGCTGGTGATTGCCGTTTGCCTGTGGTTTGCGCTGCCGGAATCGGTGAAATTTCTGGCCTCGAGACCGGAATATCGCGCCGCGCTGTTGTCGACAGTGCGGCGTCTGCGTCGCGATCTAACCATAGCCGATGAGGCGCAGTTCGCCTTTGCTCCGGCCGCGCACGCGACCGGCTCGGGGCTGAGGCAGCTTTTCAGCAACGGTCTCGCCTGGGTAACGCCGATTCTATGGCTGTGCTTCGCCAGCGCGCTGATGGCAAATTACTTCCTCAACAGTTGGCTGCCGCTGATATTCGAGAATACCGGGCTCAGCGCCAGACAAAGCGGAACGGCCATAAGCTTCTATCACTACGGCGGCACAATCGGCGGCCTGCTGGTCAGTGCGGTGCTCGGAAGATTCGGCTTCACCGCTATCGCCACGCTGTTTCTGCTCGCCGTGCCGGCGATCGCGGCCATAGGTCTGCCCGGCATCTCGTGGACGACTTTGGTTTTGACCGTAACGCTCGCCGGCTTCTGCACTCTTGGCGCGCAGTTCGGCAACAACGCGGCTTCAGGCCTGCTGTACCCCACGGCATTTCGCTCCAGGGGATCCGGCTGGGCGTTGGGAGTCGGGCGCTTCGGTTCCGTGGCCGGCCCATTGGTCGGCGGCCTGCTCATCGCCATGAGGCTGCCGCTGACTGAGCTTTTTCTCTTTGCCTGCATCCCCATGCTGACCGGTCTCATCGCCGCCGTCATCCTCGCGCGGCTGTGCCATCACCGGCTCGGTGGCCGCCAAATTGACGATATGACACAGGCCAGCGAGCCTGGGCGCACCGAGCGCAGTTGAACCGAACTCAATTGAGCCGGCAGTTTTCCCGGTAGGTTATGATGCGTCGAACGTATGACGCGTCAACCCGGTCTCAATACCCAGTGCGTGCATGCTGCGCACTCACCGGACGTGAGCACCGGCGCGCTGGCCGAGCCCATCCACCTGTCGACGACTTTCGAGCGCGATGCCGACGGCAGCTATCCGCGTGGCTATCGCTATGGTCGCGAAGGTACACCCAATCGCGGCGCGCTCGAGGCCTGCGTGGCTGCGCTTGAGGGCGGCATTGCTGCTGTAGCCTTCGCTTCCGGCCTGGCTGCAACCATGGCGGTGTGGGAATTGCTACGCGCCGGCGATCACGTGCTGGCGCCGCTCGAGGCTTACTACGGGACGCTGCGACAGTTTCGAGAGTACGCACGCGAACGCGGCATTGCGGTCGACTTTGTGGACTTCTGCCGCCCGGCCGCGGTCGCCGCGGCAGTCGGCGCCGGTACCCGCATGCTCTGGATTGAAACACCGGCCAATCCGCTGCTGAGCATTACCGACCTGGCAGCGGTAACGGCAATCGGCCACCGGGCGCAGGCGCGGGTGGTTTGCGACAACACCTTCGCCTCGCCGGTGTGCCAGCATCCGTTCGAATTCGGCGTCGACATCGTGGTTCACAGCGCCAGCAAGTACCTGGGCGGTCACAGTGATGTGCTCGGAGGACTGGCGGTGGTGCGCGATGATGCGGCGCTGGTCGAACGTCTCCGGAGTTGGCAGAGCCTCGCCGGTGCGGTACTGGCGCCGTTCGATTGCTGGTTGCTCCGGCGCAGCATCGCCACGCTGGCGCTGCGTGTACGCGCCCAATGCCGCAGCGCCCTGGCCATAGCGCAGTTTCTCAACGCTCATGCCGCCGCAGAGCGCGTCTACTATCCCGGATTGCCTGAGCACCCGGGCCATGCCGTCGCGGCCGCTCAGATGCCGGGGGGATTTGGTGCCGTGCTTTCCGTGTGCCTGGCCGGCGGGCGCGAGGCGGCGTTGGACACCGCCGCCCGGACTCGCCTGTTCAGGCGCGCGACCAGTCTCGGGGCAGTGGAGAGCCTGATTGAGCATCGAGCGTCGATCGAAGGACCGGCCTCGGCCACGCCGCAGAATCTGCTTCGCCTGGCCATCGGCGTCGAGGACACCGAGGATCTGATTGACGATTTGACCCAGGCCCTGGCGTGAATCCAACGGCGCTGGCGGCCGTCTTCGTGGTGCTGGCTTTTGCCGCCAATTCAGTGCTATGCCGCATGGCATTGCGCGACACGCTCATCGATCCCGCCAGTTTTACCAGTGTTCGATTACTCACCGGCGCGCTCACCATGTCGGCTCTGGTGCGGCTGAGCAGACCAGGCCGGCCATTGGGTGGGGACTGGCGCTCGGCTGGGGCTTTGCTCCTGTACGCCGTGGCATTTTCATTCGCCTACGTTTCGGTCACGGCAGGGACCGGGGCGCTGCTGCTTTTTGGCGCCGTGCAGTTGATCATGATCTCCGCCGGACTGTTCGCAGGCGAGCGCATCGATGCGGTGATTGCGCTGGGCTGGATTGTAGCCGTGACCGGGCTGGTGGTGCTGCTGCTGCCGGGCGTATCGGCGCCGCCCATTGGCAAGGCGCTGATGATGTTGTTCGCGGGAATATTCTGGGGCGTCTATTCCTTGTGCGGCCGGCGCTCGCGCGATCCGCTTTGCGACACCGCTGGGAATTTCGTGCGGGCCGCGCCCGGCGCCTTGGTGATCACAGCGCTGCTGTGGCCGCACGCATCGCTGGATAAATCCGGCGTGCTGCTCGCGATATTGTCCGGATCGATTGCTTCGGGGCTGGGGTATGTCGCCTGGTACTGGGTACTGCCGCGCCTGGGCGCGATCACGGCCGCGAATTTGCAGCTGAGCGTGCCGGTGATGGCAGCGTTGGCCGGCGTGGTGCTGTTTGGTGAAGAGGTGACGATGCGTCTTGCCGTTTCTTCGGTGCTGGTGCTGGGCGGAATCGCGCTGGCGACGCGGCGCTCATTTCAGGCGCGATAGCGCCTCGCCGCGCTCAGCCGAAGGGCAACATTTCCGAAACCGCGGCACCATCCTTGCGCGGATCGGAGGCGCCGAAATTCATGCCTTGCGCGAGATTGCGCGCCACCGCCTGGCCGGCGCCCATGCGAGTCGAGGAGAAATCCCCACGCATGATGACCTGGTGGCCCAAGGCGCCGAGCTGCGCGCGGGTCGCTTCTGGAATGCGCGCCTCGAGGTTTACATCGCAGCCATCGAAGGTGTCCTTTGAGAAGCGCGGTACGTCGAGCGCGCTTTGGATGTCCATGCGGAAATCGACTACGTTGGCAACGAATTGCGCGTGTGCCTGCGCCTGGTTCCAGCCGCCCATGATGCCGAAGGCGATGCGCATGTCACCGTTTTCCATGAAGGCCGGAATGATGGTGTGAATGGGGCGCTTGCGTCCGGCGAGCATGTTGGGGTGTGCCGCTTCCAGCGTGAAGAGCGCGCCGCGATTCTGCAACACAAAACCCGCGCCGGCGACGGCCAGGCCCGAACCAAAGCCCACTGCCGCAAAGTTGCTCTGGATCAATGAAACCATGTTGCCAAGCTTGTCGGCGACGGCCAGATAGGTCGTGCCGTGGTCGGTGCCGGGCGGCATTCCGGCCGGTACCTGGCAATTCGCCTTGCAAGGATCGACCAGGGCTGCGCGCTCGAGGGCGTAGCCTTTGGAACTCAGCGCCGCGACCGGAATTTCTGCAAACGTGGGATCGCCCACGTAGCGGATCATGTCGGCATAGGCAAGTTTCTTGGCCTCGATCATGGTGTGCAGCGCGCGCGCCGAATTGTGGCCCATGTCAGAGAGCGGAAAGCATTCCATGATGTTGAGCATTTCGAGCGCGGCGATCCCTTGACCGTTGGGCGGAAGCTCAAACACGGTCCAGCCGCGGTAGGTGGTCGAGATCGGCTCTACCCAGGCCGCTTCATAATCCGCCAGGTCCGCGCTGGTCATCGTGCCGCGGTGAGCGGCGAAGGTCGCCAGTATCTTGTTCGCCACTTCGCCTTGGTAGAAGGCATCGCGACCCTCGGCCGCGATGCGTTGATAGGTCCAGGCCAGATCCGGATTCCTGACCAGTTCGCCAATCATTGGCACACGCTGTGCCGGCAGGAATATGGAGCCGGTCGCCTGATCTTCCCTGAGTATGGCCTCACTCTCGCGCCAGTAGTCATGGACGATGTCGCTGACCGGATAGCCGTGCTGCGCATAAGCGATGGCCGGTGCCAGCAGTTCGGAGAAGTCCTTGCTGCCGAAGCGCCGGCGCAGCTTGTCCCAGCCATCGACCGCGCCAGGTACCGTGACCGAATGAATGCCACGTTGCGGCATCTCGCGTTCGCCGCGCGCCAGCATATAGTCCGCGCTCATCGCCGCAGGCGTCCAGCCCGAGGCGTTCAAGCCGCACAGCCGCTTGTTCCGGGCGTCATAGATCAGCGCAAACAAATCTCCGCCGATGCCGTCGTTCATGGGCGCAATCAAACCCAGCATGGCATTCATGGCAATCGCGGCATCGATGGCGTTGCCGCCGTTCTCCAGCACGCGTGCGCCG
Source organism: uncultured Gammaproteobacteria bacterium (assembly GCA_963735775.1). Taxonomy (GTDB): domain Bacteria; phylum Pseudomonadota; class Gammaproteobacteria; order Steroidobacterales; family Steroidobacteraceae; genus FEN-1191. The sequence continues at coordinate 168,782 of CAVTMG010000004.1, forward strand.
ACCTGCGAGGCGAGCACGCTTTCGCTCGCCGCGACACCCAGCGAGGAGGCAATCATGGACCGCGATTGCGAGCGATCCTGGGAGGCGGCGTCGCCGAGGGTTGCGGCGAGCGCCGGCATCAAGGTCGCTCGCGCACGCTGTGATCGGTGCGAAACGGAACCGCTGGCAGTCCCTGGCGGTTGTACAGGTTGCCATCCGGGGTGTTGCTCCAGTCGTAGCGCACGGCCGTCGGTGCTTTCACCCCGGCACTCGATACCAGCACATCCCTGCCATCCACCGCTGCGCTGGCCCACACGAAATGTCCGTCGGCGCCGGCGATGGCGAAGCCGCGGGCAGCAGCGTGCGCATCCTTGAGCTTGAGTCCCGAATCGGCGTTCGCAAACTTGAGGCGGATGCGGTCACCTTCAATTGTCATGGATTGGTAGGTGGGGCCCGATGCGATCACGTTCTCGCCGTAGGCGACGCGCTCGGCGGTAAGGGCCAAACGGTGCGCCACATCCTGCTTGTCTGTGGGATGAATGTCCGAGGCATTACCGACATCTATGGCCACGGCCATGCCGGTTTGAGGCAGCGCCAACGCCGCGGCTTGCGATTGCCTAAGTTCGGCCCACGGGTAGTCTGCGGGTTCGCTGGCGTTGGGTCCAAAGCCAGCCAGCTGCACGAATAGAAATGGAAACTCGTAACCCCATTGCCTGCGCCAGTCCCGTATCAGTGCAGGGAACAAAGATCGATACTGCGCCGCGCGATCGGCGTTGGCCTCGCCCTGATACCAGATCACGCCCTTGATACGGTAGGGGGTGAGCGGCGCGATCATGGCGTCGTACAGCAGTGTCGGCGCCTGAGGAAAGCGTGCCATGAGCGGGGTGATCGCTGGCGGATTGGGTCGGGCGCTCAGATCCGGCCCGGCCTGATAGGACCAGGTGCCGGCAAGTGGCACCGTGAGCGTTCCGACTTGGGCATACATATCGACGGCATCGCCAAGCATGCCGACATAGCCGTCACCCGAGGCATATTCGCCGGTAACGCGAACCGCGATGACGTTGCGGCCCGCGCGCACCAATTGCCCGGACACGGTGTAATTTCGCTCGCCGTTCTCGCCCTCGGTGGCACCCACTTCGGCACCGTTGAAGTAGGAGACATCTGCCTGGCGCAGGTGCGGCAGGTGCAGGCGCAATGTCCTGCCGGCGAGATCGGCGGGTATATCAATGCTCTTGCGAAACCACATGGTGCCGTCAAAATCCGTGACGGCCTTGTCTGGCCACGGCTTCGGTTCCGTGGTCGTGGGCCAATCGGCATCGCTGAACTGCGCTGAAGCCCACGGGGCTTGAGCATTGTTGCCGTTGCCGCTGCCGCGGTCCTCCCTGCCATGCAGTTGGAACCATTCATTGCGCTCGGCGACGTAACTCCGGTAGGCGGCAATCGCCTGGGCATCAATGTGCGTCTGACGTTCGATGGAGGCGGCGAATTCGGGAAATTGCCGCAGCCCGGCCGCACTCGTCCAGCACTCCGCCGGCGTGCCGCCCCAATTCGATTCGATCAGCCCGATGGGGACTCGGTAGCGCTGATGCAGTTCGCGACCAAACAGATAGGCAATGGCAGAGAAGCCGGCCACGCTGGCAGGGTCCACCTGCTGCCATCCGCGCGAGCTCACATCGCTCTTGGGAGCAAATGCGGTCTCCTGCTCGACCAGAAACAGGCGCATGCGCGGGAAGTTCGCGCCCCTGACTTCACGCGCGGAGTCGGCGACCCCGCCAAAGCCGTTCTGCGCAACCATCGGAAATTGCATGTTGGACTGCCCGGACGCGAGCCAGACATCGCCGACCAGAATGTTGCTGAGCGTCAGCTCATGCTTGCCGGTCAATAGCATTCGATCCGGGCCACCGGCCCGCAGCGGTGCCAGTGTCAGCGACCAGGCGCCGTGCTGATCGGCGATCGCGCTGACCTGCTGGTTGCGGAAGCGAACCTGCACTCGCTCGCCCGGATCAGCCCATCCCCAGAGCTTGAGCGGCGCATCGCGTTGCAAAACCATATTGTCGCCCACCAATTTCGGCAGGCGGATGTCAGCGCCGGCGGCGCTCGTGGCAAGCAGCAGGCTCGCGGCAAAGAGTCTGGCGGTAGTTGACATCATCGGCTGACCATACCAATGGGCACACATCCTAGGGTATATCATGTGAGCGCTCGCTGCCCTGCAATGCCAGCACCTGGATATGATCATTGCTTCCGGGCATGCCTTCGAATAGACGGCCAAAGCAATTCCCTTTAAAGTGATCTGATCGAAGAGGGGGGGCGAGCACCTACGATGCGCGTGACTTCGGTGCTGCGCTGGCCGGCGTGGTGTATCGCTGGATCGGCGGTGACGAGCCCGCGCCCATAGCGGTGACCGGGCACCAATAACGCGCCGCCGAGGGCGGTAAGGCGCGGGTTGCAAATGCCCGTTGCCTACATTCGCGAAAGAACATGAACATTCACGAGTATCAAGCCAAAGAGCTCCTGGCTCAGTTCGGGGTGCCAGTTCCCAGGGGCGCGGTCGCGTATTCGGCCGATACCGCTGCCTATGTCGCCGCCGAGCTGGGCGGTGAGCAGTGGGCCGTGAAAGCGCAGATACACGCCGGCGGTCGCGGTAAGGCAGGCGGGGTACGCATGTGCCGCAGTCACCAGGAGGTGGCGCAGGCTGCGGGCGCGTTGCTCGGCAAGGCGCTGGTGACGGCGCAGACCGGACCCGCCGGACAGGTGGTGCATCGTCTCTACGTCGAGCAAGCGCAGCCGTTCGCGCGCGAGCTCTATCTGGGACTGGTGCTCGATCGCAAGATCGAACGTATCCGCGTTATCGCCTCTGCCGCGGGTGGTATGGAAATCGAGGATATCACTGCGCACAAACCGGACTCGCTGTTGCAGATCCAGGTCGAGCCGGCCGTAGGTTTGCAGCAGTTTCAGGCGCGCGAACTGGCCTTCGGTCTAGGCCTGAATCACAAACAGGTCGGCAAGGCGGTGATTGCCATCATGGGCTGCTATCGCGCTCTGCGCGATCTTGATGCGCAGATGGTCGAGATCAATCCGCTGGTTGTTACCCATGATGATCGCGTCGTCGCCCTGGATGCGAAAATGTCGTTTGACGACAACGCGTTGTTCCGTCGGCCACAGATCGCGGAAATGCGGGATCCGGCGGAGGAAGATGCCCGCGAGTCCGAGGCCGCCGGCCTGGGTCTGAATTTTGTCAGTCTCGCGGGCGACATCGGCTGCATTATCAATGGCGCCGGTCTCGCGATGGCTACCATGGACATGATCAAGTACGCGGGCGGCGAGCCCGCCAATTTCCTCGACGTTGGCGGCGGTGCCTCACCGGAGCGGGTCGCGGCCGCCTTCAGGCTGGTGCTGGCCGACAGCAACGTCAATGCCGTGCTGGTGAATATTTTTGCGGGAATCAATCGTTGCGATTGGGTAGCGCAGGGCGTGGTTCAGGCAGCCAGGGGACTGCGGGTGCCATTGGTGGTCCGGCTGGCGGGAACCAATGTCGAGCAGGGACGGCGCATCCTGCAAGACAGCGGTTTACCAATCATCACCGCCGACACATTGGCTGACGCCGCCGCGAAGGCGGTGGCGGCGGCGCGGTCCGGCACATGAGTATCCTGATCGACGCCACCACGCGAGTCCTCATCCAGGGATTCACGGGAGAGAAGGCCAGCTTTCATGCCCGCGAAATGATCGCCTACGGCACCAACATCGTCGGCGGCGTAACCCCCGGTAAGGGTGGGCAGCAGCACCTCGAGCGGCCGGTATTCAACACCGTCAAGGAGGCCGTGAAGGCCACCGGTGCCGAGGCCAGTCTCGCTTTCATTCCGCCGCCGTTCGCCGCCGACGGACTCATGGAGGCAGCGGACGCCGGCCTCAGACTGGTCTGCATCATCACCGACGGTATCCCGGCGCAGGACATGATGACCGTCAAGCGCTATCTGTTGCGCTATCCGCGCGAGCGGCGCACCACGCTGGTCGGACCCAACTGCGCCGGCATCATCAGTCCCGGCAAGGCCATGCTCGGCATCATGCCGGGGCACATCTATCGTCGCGGCAACGTCGGCGTGGTATCGCGCTCGGGTACGCTCGGCTACGAAGCGGCCGCACAGCTGGCGGCGCTCGGGTTGGGTATCAGCACCAGCGTCGGCATCGGGGGCGATCCCATCAACGGCAGTTCCTTTCGCGACCATCTGGAGCGTTTCGAGCACGATCCCGAAACCGCGGCCGTGATCATGATCGGCGAGATCGGCGGACCGCAGGAGTCCGAGGCAGCAGCATGGGTGCAGGAGTTCATGACCAAGCCCGTGGTCGGGTACGTGGCCGGTCTGACCGCACCCAAGGGACGCCGCATGGGCCATGCCGGCGCCATCATTGCCGCAGCCGGCGACTCGGCCACCGAGAAATCAGGGCTCATGCGCTCGTTTGGTCTGCACGTTGCGCCCAGCGCTGCCGAACTCGGCTCCACTGTCGCCAAGGTACTGGCACGAACAAACTCATGAGCTTCACATCCATTACGCAAGCACCCGCGCGCCTGCATCGCTCGGAACTGGCCGTGCCGGGTACCAATCCGACGCTGTTCCCGAAAGCCGCGATATCCGCCGCAGACGTCATCTTTCTGGATCTGGAGGATGCGGTTGCGCCGGATGACAAGGAGCGCGCGCGCCGCAATATCGTCGCCGGTCTCAACGATATCGATTGGGGCAGCAAAACGATGATGGTGCGCATCAACGGACTGGATACGCACTACATGTACCGTGACGTCATCGAAGTGGTCGAAGCGTGCGGGCGGCTCGACATGATCCTGATCCCAAAGGTGGGCGTGGCCGCCGATGTGTATGCGGTCGATATGCTGGTCACGCAGGTGGAGAATTCCTGCGGCCGGAGCCGGCGCGTGGGTTTCGAAGTCCTGATCGAAACCGCGCTCGGCATGGCAAACGTCGAAGCCATTGCGCAGTCGAGCGCGCGTCTGGAGGCCATGTCATTCGGTGTGGCGGACTATGCCGCCTCCACGCGCGCGCGCACCACGGTCATTGGCGGGGTGCATCCTGACTCGGGCGTATTGGCGGACAAGTCCGGTGACGAGGAGCGCGCCTACTTCTGGAGCGACCCGTGGCATGCGGCGCAGACGCGCATGCTGGTGGCCTGTCGCGCCTATGGCCTGCGCCCCATCGATGGACCATTCGGGGATTTCGGTGATAGCGCCGGCTTCGTGTCCGCCGCGCGGCGCGCGGCCGTGCTCGGCTATGAGGGCAAGTGGGCGATTCACCCTTCGCAGATCCCTTTGGCCAACGAGGTGTTCACGCCGACGGCGGCCGAGATAGACCGGGCGCAAGGCATCGTGGCAGCCATGGAGGCGGCGGCCCGAGAGGGGCGGGGGGCCGTGTCCCTGGACGGTCGATTGATCGACCTGGCGAGCATTCGCATGGCGCAGTCATTGCTGAACAAGGCCCGCGCGGCCGGATGTGTGCCTGCCAGGGGATAACGGCCTTTGCAATCACCCGGGCATTGCAACCGGTGGGGCATCGCAGGGGCCGGCGAGTGCTCTGGGAAATTCGTTGCAGTACGCCGCCGCGCAGGCCGAGATTTCCACTACCCATCGTGTGTGCAGCTACGATCGCGCCGGTCTGGGTTGGAGCGATTCGAGTCCAGGGCCGGCCACGGCGCGCTCGCTGGAGCTGGATCTGGAACATCTGCTGCAAGCCGTGGATCTTCCACCGCCGTCCATTTTTGTCGCCAGTTCGGCTGGCGGCCTGGACGTCGAGTTGAACGCGCGCGAGCATCCCGAGCGTGTCGCCGGACTGGTGTGGGTGGATGCGCCACACGGGACATCTCATCGCCAGCGAACGACCGGATCTGGTCGCGAGCGCGGTGTTGAAAGTCGAGCGCCTGGCAGCGTGGCTAAACCGGACTAGTGGCCGTGACGATGATGAATGTCGGGAAAGTGGGCATGAGAATGCTCGAGCGGCTCGTGATCGTGAACATGAGAGTGCGGCTCCTTGCCATTCCAGCTGGGGCCGTGCGCGTGCCGATGATGAGCGTCGTGGGTGTGCATGTGATCGTGTGTCAGCGCCTCGTGGCGATGCCAATGCGCGTGATGTTCCGACAGATGCAGCCACACGCCGGCCGCCATCAGCAATCCCGCGAGCAGCAACGCCAATGTTAGTGGCGCACCGAGAACTACGGCAAGCGCTGCGCCGATGAATGGGGCGAGCGAAAAGTAGGCGGCCGTGCGCGCCGTGCCCAGGGCGCGAAGCGCCACCACGAACAGCGTCAGGCTCAGCCCGTAAGTCACAAATCCCAGCAGTCCCGCCTGCAGCAGCCCCGAGATGGCGGGTACTGGCGCACCGTCAATCAGCGCCAGCGAGACACTGGTGGCGCCCGCGACCAGCCCCTTGGCGCAGGCGATGAACATCGCGTCGTGGACCGCGACTTTGCGCGTCAGGTTGTTGTCGATGGCCCAGGCAAGGCAGGCAGCGGAAATGGCCAGCGGTCCCGCAACGCCATGGGTGCGCAGTGCCGGCCCGAGTGCCAGGACTACGCCGCCGGCGACGATGAGGCTCATGCCGATGGCAATCCGGCGGTCGAAGTTTTCTCGGAACACGAACCAGGCCAGCAGGGCGGTGAACACTCCTTCCAGATTGAGAATCAAGGAAGCCGAGGCGGAGTCGGTGGCTCGCAGCCCATACATCAGCAGAAAGGGTCCGAGCATGCCGCCGGTAACGATCGCAGCCAGCAGCCAGCCGATGGCGGCCGCGCGCGGCCACGCCATGACCTCACGCCTGCCCGTGAGTGCTCGAATCGTCAGTACCGCAGCCAAACCCAGGCCTGATCCCAGGTACATCACGCCGGCGAGCAGCAGCGGCGAGATACTGTCCAGAAGCAGCTTCGCCAGCGGCGTGCTCAGGCCGAACAGCACCGCGGCGCCCATGGCGGCGCCAATGCCGGCGTTGAGCTTGACGGCAAGTGGTCCCATCGCGCCACTTTATCACCCGGGAAATAGTCCAATTCGGCAAAACTTAACGGCGCGGCCCTGGGACTCACGATCCAGCGGCCATGAAAGTATCGATCATCATCGCGGTGTACAACGAGGCGCCCACCGTGGCGACGCTCCTGGAACGTGTCTGGGCACAAGCGATTCCGGATGCCAGCAAGGAGATCATCGTCGTGGAAAGCAACTCCACCGATGGCTCGCGCGCGATCGTCGCGGGATTTCTCGAACGCCACGCGGCCGAGAGCTGGCAGCGCATCCAGGTCATACATCAGGCCCGGCCGATGGGCAAGGGAAATGCGATCAGGCAGGGATTTGCTGCCGCCACCGGCGACGTGTTCCTCATCCAGGATGCAGACCTCGAGTACGACGTTAGCGACTATCCTGCGTTGCTCAAACCCATTGTCGATGGGCAGGCGGCGGTGGTGATTGGCAGCCGCCATTTGGGGCCGCAGCGCTCCAAGATCAGGAAATTCCCGGGCAATCCGCTGCCAGCGATATTCATGAACTTCGGCGGCAAACTATTTCACGCTTTTTTCAACCTGGTGTTTTCATCGCGCCTGACCGACCCAACCTCCATGTACAAGGTATTTCGTGCGCGTTGCCTGGATGGCCTGCACTTCAGCTGCAATCGCTTTGATTTCGATTTTGAGCTCCTCGGGAAACTTATTCGAGCGGGCTTCACGCCGGTGGAAGTCCCGGTTTCCTATAGTTCCCGCGGATTCGATGAAGGCAAGAAGATTCGAATCTTCCGCGATCCGATTACCTGGGTGCTGGCCATCATCAGATGTCGATATTCCGCCCTGCAGCGCAGCGAACCGCAGCTCGCGGCCATCGAGGAACACGACCTGGCCAGCGCGGCCTCTAGCTTGCGGAAGTAGCGGCCAGCTCGATTTCCGGTTGCAGCGAAAAACCTGCGGCCCGGGCATCGTCGTAGAACATCTTCACCGTGTCGAGCGAGTACTCGGTCAGGTCCTGACCGATCAACGACAGCTTGTTCAGAATCTCGCGGGTCAGCGTGATGACATGGCAGCCGATCGCCTCGGCCTGGAATATATTCAGGATCTCGCGCGAACTGGCCCACATGAGCTCGGACTTGGCGTTGCCCGCGAGCAGTGCCAGGGCTTTGCTCATCAATGGCAGCGGATCGATTCCGGTATCGGCGATACGGCCTGCGAATACCGACACATAGCTGGGCGTGAGCGGATTGAGCGCTGTCACCACTTCGCGCACCTGCGCCAAAGTCATTATCGCCGTGACGTTGAGCTTGATCTGTCGATCCGCCAATCGCTTGATCAGTGCATGGCAGCTCTGACCCTTGGTATTGGTCACCGGAATCTTGACGTAGACGTTGTCCGCCCAGCCGGCGATTTCCCGGGCTTGACGTTCCATGGTCAGGAAGTCGTCGGCGAGCACCTCGAACGACACGGGCTTATGGATGATTTCAGTCAGGATATCGCGCGCGAAAGCGCGGTAGTTGGCGATGCCGGCTTTGCGCATCAGCGTCGGGTTGGTGGTCAATCCCCTGATGAAAGGTTGCGCGTACATGCGCAGCATGTCGGCTTTGTCGGCACCGTCGGCGAAGATCTTTACCTTGAGTTGATTTACGGAAGTCATCGCGATTCCGGCCGGCCAAGAATAATCTCGGCCGCCTCCATCAAGGATCCGACGCGAAAGTCGCAGCTTCCGGGCGGATCATCCTCATAGCCGTAGTCCACGAAAAAGGTTCTGCAACCGGCGCGTCTGCCTGCCTCGACGTCGCGCCAGCGGTCTCCGACCATGAAACTCAGGGGCAGATCGATACCGAGCTCCTGGGATGCCTGAAACAGCAGCCCCGGCTTGGGCTTGCGGCACTCGCATTCGTGTTGCTGGTCGTGAAAGCAGGTAAGAATCGCATCGAGTTGCAGTTCGCCCTGGAGCCGCTCGTGAATGCTGTCAACCAGCTCCTTGGAGCAGGCGCCGCGGGCGACATCAGGTTGATTCGTGACCACCACCAGGAAGTAGCCGTGCGCGTGCAGCGCGCGCAACGCCTCGGGTACGCTCGGCAGAATTTGCAGCTCCGCGAGTGATGAGGGCGGATGTGGTACGCCACGGCGTACGAAAGCTCGATTGAGTACGCCATCCCGGTCCAGAAATACCGCGCGGCGCCTCATCTGCCCACCGACTCCCATTTCGCCTCACTGCTCTTGAGCTGTCGGATGGGAGACCAGCAGATGCCAGATGACCGCCTGGAAGGCTTCCGCGTGCGGCGTCACCGTGTCCGGATTCACGGTCGGCACGATCACGCAGGCGTCGGCGATTGCGGCGGTATAGCCGCCGTCGCGGCCCACGATGCCGATGACTTGTCGCGCCGACTGCTCCGGGCGTGGTCGACCGCGGCGACCAAATTGCGGGCTGACGTTGTTCTCGAGATTGCCGCCGCCGACCGAGAAGATCGAATATGGCGTCGCGCTCGGTGCAGCCGGCTGACTTTGAGCCACTCGGCGAAGACCTCTCCCAGCCCTCGTCGTTGATGCGCGCGGTGAGTTCCGACGACGTTATCCGTGGGCGCATAGCTTCGATGCCGGCGAGCTTGCGAAAGTCGTTGACCGCATGCGAGCAGTTGGCGGCGCTGCCGCCGACGCCCAGGAAGAAGAGCCGGCCCGCCGCGCGCCTTGATCTGCGTCAGCAGCGTCACGATGCTTCTCGATGGCGCCGACGTCCAGCAGCTGCGCAATCGCCGTTGCCTCACGCAAGATGCTGTTGCGTGTAGTTCATGGCAGGTGCGCGCGCGGTGTCAGGAAATCCTCTGTGTCCCTGAGTCCCTGCGGCGAGCCGATCTCGTAGAAGCGCTCGCGCACTTCGAATGCTGCCAGCCGGCCGGTGCTGGCGAGATCCCGGCAAATATCGGCCAGATCGATAAAGGTCGCGGCGCCAGATTCAGCAAAGACCGCGCCCGAGAATACCGATACGCCGAAGTCGATATGAACCATGTCGGCTCGCGGAAAATGCTTGTCATAGGCGATCACCTCGCCATCCGTGAACAGGACATTGCTCTGGTCCCAACGGTTCTCATTGCGCAATACCGTCATCAGCGCCGGGCGCCCGGCAGTCTCATAGGCGCGCTGGATCGTCCGGCAAGGAGCAGCGCAGATAGGAGTCGCCGTTCAGGACAAAGAAGCTGTCACCGAGCAATGGCAGCGCCTGCCTGAGAGCGCCGCCGGTTCCCAGCAATTTCCGGCCGTCGAATGAATACTCGATCGACAGTCCCAGCGCCTGGCCATGGCCGACCATGTGCCGGATCTGTTCACCCAGATGCCCCACGCACAGCACGATGCGCTCAACACCTTGCTGCTTGAGCATCTCCAGCTGGTGAAAGATGAAAGGGCGCCCGGCAACGGATAGCAGCGCCTTGGGAACGCGGTCGCAGACAGGGCGAAGCCGCGTCGCCAGGCCGCCTGCAAGGATGGCTACGGGCAGCATCATCAGGATAAGACGACTTTGGTGCCTTCAAACTCAAAGCGAAATCGCACTTCCTCCAGGCCGGCCTCCGCCATGGTCTGCCGAAGTCGGCCACGATCCGCTGCATAGAACATCAGGAAGCCACCACCCCCGGCACCGACCAATTTGCCGCCAATGGCGCCATTGTCCATGGCCAGTGAGTACCATCTATCGATCTCCGGGTTGCTGATGCCCCCGGAACGGCGCTTCTTGTGTTCCCAGTGCTCGTGCATGAGTTCGCCAAACCGCACGAGATTTCCGTCCTCAAGAGCCTGTTTGCTTTGATAGGCAAGGTCCTTTACATAATCCAAGTTCTGCCGCATGCCCGGATCGCGCGCCTGGGAGCGCAGGTGCTGGTCCTTCAATATGCTGCCCGCGGAACGCTCGTAGCCGCTGAAGAACAGCAACAGGTTGTCCTCGAGATCGAACAGCGTGTTCATTGAAATGCGCAGGGGCTCGACCGTCACGCGGTGGTCGCGGTGAAAGGTCAGGCAAGTGAAGCCACCATAGGCCGCAATATATTGATCCTGTTTGCCAACTGATTCTCCTAAGCGATTGATTTCAATGTCACAAGCCAGCTCGGCCAATTCCTGTGAATGGGCCACTTTGCGGCGGTGCGCGTACAGGGCCTTCAGCAATGCCGTGGTGAAGCTGCCCGAGGATCCCAGACCAGTACCCGCCGGTATGTCCGCCAGGGTCGTGATCTCGATCTGCGGCGTCTGCAGATTCTGCAGCGCCAGGGCCTCGCGGATGATCGGGTGCTTGACGTCCGCGACCCGGTCCACGTGCTCCAGCTCGGAATACTTCAGGTAAATGCCGGCGCGAAATGGCCGTGTGACCGTGACGTAGACGAATTTATCGATGGCGGCTGCAATCACAAAGCCGCCGTATTCGCCGTAGTAGGACGCCAGGTCGGTACCACCACCACCCAGGGTAATGCGCAACGGGCTACGGGTGATGATCATAGCCCGCAGGCCGAATAGATTCTGGCTACGACGGTAAGGGCCGCGATCGCATCATGCAGTCCGGCTGATGGCTCGCGTGCGCACTCGATGTCCTGGATGAACTGGCTCATCTCGGTAGTCCAGGAATTGTCCTCCATCGGATATTCCCAGATCGTGGTTTCCGGCGGTCCCATGGCGGGCAGCAGCTTGTACCAAGCCAATCTCTCGACCCCATAACTGCCGCCGAGGCCGTCGACCTGCAATTTACCGTCGCGGCCGTACAGTTCCCAGGAGAAGGTGTTTTTCCACTCGGTGCAGCTGGCGTGCAGAAACGCTACCTGTTTGGCGGCCGTCTTGAGCAGCATGAAGCCATTGTCTTCGACCGGCATGTTCCAGAAATAGGTGTGAGCGAAACCCTCGATGTCGGTGAATTCGCCCAGAAACCAGCGTGCCAGGTCGATGAGGTGCACGCCCTGATCGATGAGTTCACCGCCGCCGGAGCGCTCAGGTTGGGCGCGCCACGAGTCTTCGTAGCCGAGCCGGCCGCCGTGACCATAGCGCGCGCGCAGGAACAGCAGCGGCCCCAGTACTCCCGAGTCGACCAGCAAGCGCGCCTGCTGAAAGGCGCGATGATAGCGATGATTGAAGCCCACACGAACGCGAACATTGCGCTGCGATGCCAGCTGCGGCAGACCGAGCAGTTCATCGACGTGCCGTGCCGCCGGCTTTTCCACCAGCACATGCTTTCCTGCGTTGATGGCGGCACGCGTGATGAGCGCCTGCGAGTCGTGCGGCGTGGCGATGATTACGGCATCGATATCGGCGCGCTCCAGCGGTGCATGCCAGTCGCTGTCGAACCGGCAACCCTCACTGGCCGATGCCAGCCGTGCCGCGCTGGCCAGGTCGGTGTCGACACAATGCGCCAGCCGGGCGCCCGCCAGATGCTGTGCGCGTTTGTTGCCGACCGCGCCGCAGCCAATGATACCGACCTTCAATCCATGTCTCCCCAAGGCATGCCGCGATCACGGGGAGTGATGCGGCGTAAGCTGTAAATATCGCTGCCGCGCAATTCTTCCAGGTGATCGGGCAGCATCCTCCAGGGATCCCAGGCGGCGCTGATCAGCTTGCCGGTGATGCCGTCGCTCGAGGACGAGCCGAGAAACACCGCCAACTCTGCCGCTTTGGCCAATGGCACGCTCCCTCCCGTCTTGAGCTGCACGCAGCGCTGGTAAAACGCATGGCCCAATTTTTCGGGACCCTCGGCCAGGTACTGATCGAGCATCCGCGTGTTCAAGGCGCCAGGGGCTATGGCATTGACCTCGATATGGAATGGGCGCGTCTCCTCGGCCATGGTTTCGATAAAGCGCACGACCGCAGCTTTCGAGGTGGCGTAGGCAGTTTGCATGGGCAGGGCACTGGCGGCGCCGCCGCCCGAAAGCTGAATGAATTTTCCACGCCGCATTTGTTTGAAGTGCGGCAAAATCGCGCGGCTCAGCAGCACCGCTCCCAGCAGATTGATCTCAATGGTTCGAACCCACTGCGCCCAGTCGACATCCTCCAGCGCGCCATTGGGGCCGGTGACTGCAGCGTTGTTGACCAGAATATCCAGGCGCCCGAACTGGGCTAGCGTTGCAGCGACCAGACGCCCGACATCCCCGGGCTGGGAAATATCGGCGCGCACGGCCATCACCAATTGATCCGGACCTGCAAGACCTTTAAGGGTCAGGCAGGCCTGGTCAAGCATCGTTTGCCCGCGCGCGCAGATCATCACGCTGGCGCCGGCGTCGAGGTAATGTCTGGCGATCTCCAGGCCCAGACCCTGACTGGCGCCGGTAATGAGTGCGAATCGGCCTTCGAGTGCTTTGGGCATCACGCTCGCGAATCCTCGTCCGGGGTGCCTACCGCAAAGTAGTTCAGGTCCGCTTTCGCCGCCGCCAGATGGGGCAGCAGGCGATTCGCATCGAGAACCACCAGACGGCCGCAGCACTCTAGCAACTGATCGGCGGATATGGCGCGGTATATGCTCGAGTCGGTAGCCAGCACCAGAGCCTGTGCGCCCCGGACTGCCGCCAGGGGATGCTCAAAGCGCTGAACGGCTGTGCCCCAACGCTCCGGCAGACTTCCCACCAGCGGATCGTGAACGTGAATGGTGGCGCCCGCGGCAAGCATCCAATCGCACAATTCAACCGACAGCGAGCGCCGCAGCGAATCGGTTCCCGGCTTATAACTGAGGCCCCAGACCGCGACGGTAGTTGTGCTGAGATCGGCAAACAGCATGGCAAGCTTGTTCTGAGTCCAAAGCTTATGTTTGTCGTTGCTGGCCAGCACGGAGAACAGCAACGGTGTATTCACGCCCCGTGCGCGCGCGGTCTGATTTAAAAATTCGATATCCCGCGCCAGCGTGCCGCCGGCAAAGGCCGCGCCCGGCGCAACATAGGCCCGCGGTCCGATCCGGGGTTCGGTTTTCAAACCCCGCTCAACGTCCTTGGCATCTGCGCCCACCGTTTCGCAGATCGAGGCAAGTTCATTTGCAAACACCACCGACGTGGCCAGGAAGGCGTTGATGGCGTGTTTGGTCATTTCGGCCGACTCCACCGACATCCACTCGAGCGTTTGCGAAATGGAGCCCAGCAGCGCCTGCAGCGCCGGACGGTCGCGATCGGATCGGACGCCGACAATAATTCGGCACGGGTGCAGAAAGTCGTTCACGGCCGATCCCAAACGCAGGTCTTCGGGCGAGTAGGCGAACCTGATCGGCGCCGAGCGGCGCTGCAAACCAGGTAACCGCTCCAGGCGCCGCACCGAGCCAACCGGCAATTGCGAGGAGATGAGCACGGGAATATCTGCCTCGAGAGCAAGCAGCGCGCGCTCGATCTGCGCCATGACCAGTTCGGGACTGGCACGCGCGTCATCAGCCACTGGCGTGTCGTAGGTGATCCAAAGCAGTTCGCTGTCTTGCAGCGCATCCGTCATCACCGAGGTGAAGCGCAAGCCACCCGATGCGAGCCCGCGCCGGATCAGTTCCTCGAGGCCGGGCTCGAATATCGGCGCGATGCCGCGGTTCAGGTTTGCGATTTGCCCCGCATCCAAGTCGAGTCCCGATACCTCGTGCCCCAATGCGGCCAAGCAGGCGGCAGTCACCGAGCCCAGGTGCCACAGGCCCAGCACGCATAGCTTCACGGGCGCACATCCAGCAGATCGGCATTGGTGCGCAGGTACTCGACAGTCTTGCGCACGCCCTGTTCTATGGTGAGCCTGGGCCGCCATCCCAATGCCCGCAGCTTGCCGCTGTCGAGGAAGATGAACGGGTTGTCGCCAATCCATCCCTGATCGCCACCGGCGTATTCGACCGCCGGCGTGACCCCCAAGGCATCGCAGATCCAGGCTATCGAGTCGTTGAGCTCGCAAAAACTGTCAGGGCCGACATTCAAGATGTTGATGCGCCCGTTCGAGCGTTGGATTGCGCTCAGCATTGCCTCGATGCAATCCTGAACGTACAGATATGCTTTGCGTTGCCGGCCGTTTCCGAGCACCTTCAGTCTGCTGCCGTCCCTGATGAGTTGCCGGTAGAAATCAAACACGTGCCCATGGGTGTAGCGCTCGCCCAAAATCGACACCAGGCGAAAGACATGGCACTGCATATCGAAGCCGGCGCAATACGCCGCGATCAAACCTTCGGCAGCCATTTTCGAAGCGCCATAGAGCGAGGTCTGGATAGGGCAGGGAGCATCTTCCGGCGTCGGTATGATCGGTGACTCGCCGTACACGGAGCCGGAGGAGGTAAAGGCTATGTGTCGAATGGCGTTTACGCGCATGGCCTCGAGTACGCAGTGGGTGGCGATCGTGTTCTGTTCGAGGTCCCGACGAGGATATTCCAGGCCGAATCGTACGTCGGCATTTGCCGCGAGGTGGAACACGAATTGCGATCCTCGCATGGACTCGCACAGAAATGCCGCATCCAGAACATCGCCGCGCACCAGTCGAAAGTTCGCGCTGCGGCGCGCGGCCAGCAGGAAGCGCTCCTGCCCGGTACAGAAGTTGTCGTAGCCGACCACCTCATGTCCGTCGGATAGAAGCCGATCCGTCAGAGTGCTGCCGATGAAGCCGGCACAGCCGGTAATGAAGTAGCGCACCGAGGGTCCTAAATTGACAACCACTTGTATTGTGCATCATCTTGTTGCAATGCAATTATTCTTTCATAGACCGGTTGCAATTCTCCTGTTGCTGATGCTGACGTGCGTTGTGATCTGGCGCGGCGTGGTACCGGCCATGTCCAGAGTCGATAGCGATTTTCCGAACTACCTCACCGCCGCCAAGATCGTCGCCGATCGGGGAGATGTTGACCGGCTTTACGACGATGTGTGGTTTCAGGAGCAGGTGCGTCACTACCGGATGAACGTGGGCGCTGGCCGAAAATTCGAGCCATTTCCGCCGCCCACCGCTCTGCTGCTGGTTCCTGTGGCTCGATTGCAGCCGCTCGATGCGCTGCGAGTGCTCACCGCCGTAAGCCTGCTGTGCCTTGTCGCTGCGATCTTTGTCCTGGCAAAAATCCTCTCCTGGAACCTGATTGACTCGTCAGTGTTCGTGCTTTTGTCAGGCTATAACATCGTCGGTGCGCTGCGCTTCGGACAACCGTACATCCTGGTCTCCTTGACGTGCCTGCTAGGCTACTACGCATACCTCAGGCAAAGGCCGGTGCTGGCGGGGATGAGCTTCGGCCTGTTTGCGCCGATCAAATATTTCCCCGTGGTCCTGCTCGGATACTTTGCGGCACGCAGGCGCTGGCGTCTGGCACTGAGCGGTGCGGCAACCGTTGTCATCGTGATATTGCTGAGCATCGATGTTCTGGGCTTGAATATTCATCGACAATTCCTGTCCTCGGTTCTTGGGGCTCATCTGACCGGCGAGCTCAGAATGCAGGATCCCTTTTCGGCCAGCTTTCAGTCCTTCGACAGTCTGTACCGGCGACTTTTTGTTTACGATGCCACGGCAAATCCGCGGCCGTTTTTGGCGCGGCCCTCGCTGCAGATCGCCGCCGTCGTGGTTACCAAGACCTTGCTGGTGCTGGCGGCGGCCGCGGCCCTGGTCAAACTCAGCCGCCGCGGCTTCGCCGGCTCGGTAGCACCGTCGATCGGGCTGTTGGGAATTCTGACCTTGCTCATCGCACCGGCCACCGCCAGCTATCACTTCGTGCTGCTGTGGTTACCGGTTGGATTGATGGTTGATTATTTCATTCGTGAGCGCATACCGGTCGGCGCCTATCTGGTCCTCGGCCTGTATGCGCTGATCGCATTCTTTCCCTACCGCTTTACCGAGCCATTTGAGGGTCGCGGCGCGCTGAGTGTGTTGGCGTATCCCAGATTGATTCTCATGCTGGCGATGTTCCTGGTCTGTCTGGCCTGCATCCGGGCCGGGCGGGCACGGGTCGGGGATCTGGGGCCCGCGTGAACTGGCAGCGAAGGGATTTATTGCCGCTGGTTGCGCTGGGTATCCTCGGATCGTTCGCCTTCGTGCACCTGCTGGCGGTGCCGGCGTTCGAGGACGAAGGTAGCCAGATACGCTTGATCTACAGAATCATTGACGCCGGAGAGTGGCTGCAACCGTTGAACGATGGCAAGCCGCTCGAGGCCTGGCTCATGGTGCCATGGGTGTGGCTGGGCCTTCCCGTGCTGGCCGTGGTGCGCGCCTGCACGTGATTGCCGGAATCATCGGCGCCGTGCTCACTTATAGGCTGGCGTTGCCGGTGCGTGCCGTGCGCTGGCCTTCGCCTGCGGTGCGTTGTTTGCTCTGTGTCCATTCGTGTGTATCTCGCAGCGATTCGCGCTGTCGGAGATGTTTTCTGTGCTCGGCCGGCATCTGGACGCTGGTGAGCACGTTGGATTTATGGACTCGGCCACGTGGTGGCGGGCGCGCGTTGGCGACTGCCCTGGTGGTTGCGCACTGTGCAAACTTCCGGTCGGCTTCGTCGCCCTGGGCTGTGCACCCTTGGCATTGCTGCTGATGCCGGCCGGCGAGCGACGCAGGGTGTTGCAGCCGCCGGGACTGACCAGGCTGCTTGGCGCGTATGCACCAGCTGTGGTGCTGATTGTGGCCATCATACTGGTTGCTCTGGTGCGGGTTCAGCACGGGAAATTACCGGGATTTGGTCTCCAGGTATTGGCGGGAATCGGCCTGGGTCACTACCGTGACATTGTCGGTGCCATGGGTATTGCGCGCATGAATCTGTTCAAAGAAATCACCACGCAACTGAGCTTGTTTGTCACCGTGATGGCTGTGATCGGTCTGGCAGCAAGCGCATGGCTTGGCGACTGGCGTCAGCGCTGGCTGATCGGCATGGGCGCCGCGCCCTTGTTGGCTCTGGGATTGCTCGCCACATTCTGGTTTCCGCGCTATCTGCTGTTTACCTTGCCGCCGCTGATCGTCAGCGCCGCCTGTGGCTGGCGACAGCTTTTGCTGCGCAGCGAAGGATGGCGCATGCCCGTGGAGTTTGCCGTCTGGGCACTGTGCGCAGCTGTCATGGCCCACCAATCGGCGCTGATTATTTTCAGCCCCTTGCAGGCCGAATGGTCGCCCGTGGATCGCTTTCAGTACTTTGAGGGCTGGAGCTCCGGCTATGGCTACCCGGAGGCCGCGCAGTTCGTGCTTGCAGCAGCTGATGCGCCGCGGATGATTTATTCGCTGGATGGTCATAGCGCCTACCAATTGCGAGCCTATTTGCCCCCGCAGTGGTCCACCCGGGTGAGTCCGATTTTTTACGCGGCGGACGGTCGGCCGCTGAGCAGCGACCCGGAGCGCCTGGCGAATCTGCTCAGTGGCGGCCGGGCGTGGATCATAGTGTCCAGGCAACTTTTGGATTCATATCTGGAATCGAGCTTTGGCCGAGGCAACCTCGATGAATTTGGACTGCGGCAAATTGCGCTGTTCGATAAACCCGGGGCGCGCTCGCAACTGGCCCTCTACGAGGTACGGGGCATAATGAGCACACCTGATCAGTCCCCGGGAGCACGCCCATGAATGAGCAAGTGGTCTTCTATACCAATCCCATGTCGCGCGGCCGGATCGTGCGTTGGATGCTGGAAGAAGTCGGGCAGCCCTATCAGACCGAAGTGCTCGACTTCGCCACCAGTTTGAAGGGGGGCGGCCTATCTGGCCATCAATCCGATGGGGAAGGTGCCTGCGATCCGACATCGCGATGTCATCGTCACGGAGACTGCGGCGATTTGTGCCTATCTTGCCGATGCGTTTCCGGAAGCGCGTCTGGCGCCCGCGCCGGGTGATCCGCTGCGTGGGACTTACTATCGATGGCTGTTTTTCGCCGCCGGGCCCATAGAGGCCGCCGTCACCAACAAGGCTCTCGGCTTCGAGACCCCGCAAGGTCGTGAGCGCATGGCCGGATGGGGTACCTATGCGGCCGTGATGGACGCCATGGAGTCGGCGGTCTCACGTGGTTCCTATGTCGCCGGCGAGCACTTCAGCGCGGCCGACGTGTATTTCGGTTCCCAAATCGGGTTTGGCCTGAGATTCAATTCAATGGAACCGCGGCCGGCGTTCGAGCGTTACTGGCAGCGCATCAGCTCACGTCCGGCGGCCGTGCGGGCGCGTGAGATTGATGACGCACTGATCGCCCAGAATCAGAAACCGGGCTGAACGCAGCGCCGATCGGCTGCTATTGCGACGCACCAATAGGATGCAGCCTCTGACCCATAGCTGTGCGCTGTTCGAGTGCCGTGCTACTATCTGCGCGTAGACGGATAGAAAAACAGCAGATCCGTCGCCGTTAACAATACTAATCACGCATGCGCCATGCATGCTTTCGCTAGGAGGGCCTTCATCGTGACACCGTTAGTCGCCTTGTCGTTCAGCATTGCCGTTCTCGGGGCCATCTGGGCTTATCTTGCACTGGGTCCATTAGCCGGTTTCGTTCTGGTATGGGCAGGTTTCATCTCTTGGGGTTGCTACTTTCACAGTGGCAAGTCGCTTACGAAGACAATCGCCGGGACCGCCTATGGCGCACTGGTAGCTTGGGTCGCGTTGCTGATCATCGTTCACGTGCCGATGCCGGCACTGGGCACGCTATGGCCGGCCATCGTGGTTGGCGCAACCGTGTTCTTCCTGGTGATCGTGGCTTCCATCGATGCGCTATCGGTGGTGCCAGCAAACGTCTACGGTTATGCGGCTCTTGTGGCGTACTCGCTGCATCAGCCGTCGGCTGCACCGAGCACCGGTCCGCTGCAGAATCTGACCGCCGGCTCATTTGCCAATCCGCTGGTGCTGCTGATCGTCTCCTTGGTCGTCGGGGCGATCTTTGGCTACGTTTCCGGTCAATTGGCCGAGGCTCTCACCAAGAAAGCTCCGGTCGCGGTCCGCTCTGCGGCGTAGCAGATCGTCCAGCTTCGATTGAACACGCGGGGCGCCGTTTACGCGGCGCTCCGTGTGCTCAATTCAACCGCGGCGCATGAGTCCGGCACTCACAGCGGATGAGCACTGCTGCGGTGGGATTTTGGTTGCTTGTGCCGCTGTTCGCCCTGCGGGCGCAAGGTGCCGAACTCTATCGCCTCGACTCCGCCAACACCCGCGTCTCAGTCGATGTGCGCCTTTTCGGCCTGCCCTGGGTGAGCGCCCACTTTGACGATCTGTCCGGTGATTTCGTACCTGATGGCCGTACTCAGCCCAGCCGCGTTGACGTCACGGTTCGAACCGCCTCGCTCGAGTGTGATAACTCGTGGTGGAACGCGCGGCTGCTATCCGCGGAGTGGTTCGACGCGCAGCGCTATCCACGGATAATCTATCATTCGGACCGCATCGAGTTTGACGCGCGCGGTGGGGCCGTGATCACTGGCCAATTGACTTTGCACGGCGTGACCAGAAAAGTTGAGCTGATTGTCAATCGTTGGACCTGTTCCAATGGCGTCGGGGCTGATGATACCTGCAGCTTCGACGCGCGCACACGCATCAAGCGCTCCGAGTACGGCCTGCCGCACGGGTTCTGGGACGGCGGCGATGTAGTCGATATTCATATCCATGGCGTCGGCGCCGACGCCGTGCTAGCGCCGAGCGACAGCAAGACGGTGCCGTAGCACCTGTTATGAGCGTGTTTTTCCTGGAGTTTTTGTGCGACTGAGTACAACCTGGAGACGTCCCGCAGGCACTTACGGTTGCTAGCCTAATTATGTCAGTGGAGCAATGGATGTTTGGCCCGGCACCTGGTCAGGAGCCCGCTTCGACGCGCGACGACGGCCGCGATCGCGAGTTGCTGCTGCAAGTGGCGCTGGGCGAGCGCCGGGCGCTGGAGCAGTTGTACTTCAACTATCACGGGCGACTTGGACAATTTCTCTCGCGCCTGACCGGCAGACGTGACGCGATCGAGGAGGCGATTAATGACACCTTCTGGATCGTCTGGCAGAAGGCGGGACAGTTTCGCGGCGACTCACGGGCCTCCACCTGGATTATGGGCATTGCATGGCGGTGTGGTCTCAAGGCTTTGCGACGATCCGGCCCGCTGCCCCCCGAGCACGGTGAGGCGAGTATCGAGGCCGCCTCGGCGACCGACACCACGCTGGCGTCGGAGGAATTGCGCGAATGGCTCGACTCCGGTCTGCGTACGCTTCCGTTCGAGCAGCGCGCGACCATGGAACTGGCCTACTTCGTGGGGCATTCCTGCGAGGAGATTGCGGCAATCATGAGCTGCCCCGTCAACACGGTCAAAGCGCGCATGTTTCAGGCGCGCATCAAATTGCGCAATCTATTGCCGACTCTTGGCGGTGCGCCATCCCAGGAGAACTTGAATCATGAGTGATCTCAGCCCCTCTCACCGGCAGGCCTGGGAGGCCATTCCCTGGATCGTCAACGGCAGCGCCTCGGAAGCGCAGATTCGCGCCACGCGCGAGCACCTGCGCCAGTGCGCGGATTGCCGTGAGGCCTTGGCGTTCGAACAACGTCTGCGCGATGTACTGTCATGTCCACAGGCCGATATCGGCGATGCCGTGCAGGGCTGGCAAGCGCTGAGTGCGCGACTCGACAACAGTACGTCGAGGATCCGTCACCTGCACACCCCGGTGCTGGAGCGAGCGCGAGCCTCGGTCAGTGTTCCCGTGCGATGGCTCGCGGCCGCGGTAATCGTCGAGGCTCTGGCTTTGGGGGCGATCGTGACCAGCTCATGGAGCAACAGGGCTAGCGAGTACGCGGGCACCTATCGAACCTTGTCGCAGCCCGCGGCGCCCAACAGCGCGCCGACCATTCGCGTGGTGCTTTCCCCCAGCATGACACTCGAACAATTGCGTGTGCTGCTGGTGACGGCACATCTGCAGGTGGTCGCAGGACCGGGGGAGGCCGGCGTCTGGTCGCTGGCGCCTGCCGACAATGCCGCCACCGTGGCGACCGAGGCGGCGCTGCGAGAGCTGCGTGGAAGCGCGCAAGTGCGCTTCGCCGAACCGATCGGGTCGGGCGCCGGCAATGCCCCGCGCTAGCAGGCCTGCCTTGGCTTAGGTCAGCATCAGGCGCATTGCCACCGCGGCCTCGATCGGATGTTGCCCCCGCCTGAGCTCGAAAGCGCGAACACCGCCCAGGCCCTGCGTGAACGCCTTCCAGGTTGGAAGCCGGGCCGCGTAGGGTTGGGCCGCGATCAGACGCGCCACGAGGTCTCGATGAGGCAACCGCTGCGCGCTCGCCCCAGAACCGGCGCTCCGGCTTGACAGGAACACAATCGCCGCAATCTTCAGCGGTGCGGGCGCGAGCGATTTCCCCACGGCGCGCATATCGACTTCAAGTTTCTCCACGCCGCTTCGTCGCTCAATGATCGGCGATTTGCGCACCCGCGAAGCCATTGCCGCGTCGTCGAGGAAACGCAGGGAATCGCGACGAAGATGCAGAAAGTTGGAGACGCCGCTCGCAACCAGCTGCCCGGGCCTGACAAACACGGCATCCTCGCTCAGAAAGTCCATGCCCACGGTCAGGCACTGCAAGGCCAAAGTTGATTTTCCGGCGCCGCTTGGCCCCATCAACAGCAGCCCCCGTCCGGAGCGACCGACGCAAGCGGCATGCAGTGGCACCAGGCCTTGAGCTCGCGATGCCAGTATGAACACCGCGAATTCGATGAGTTCGTAACGCACATGGTAGGCAAAGCGCAGCACGTCTCGCGATACCACTATCAATCCAGTGCGCTCAACGGGCGAGAGTACGGCGAAATTCGCCCCATTCATTACGCCGCATAGCAGTCCGCCCGGGCCGGAGTGGGTGGTGAGCGCCGGCGGGCGCTTGCGGGCAGGCGAAGAGTCGTCATCCGCCAACCAAAGTCTGATTCGAAACGGCGCCGCAGGGGGCGACAGGCGATGCGTGGGAAGCCCGGCATAGGCCGTGCTCACCAGGCGCAGCAGCCTGGCGCTGTTACTCTCGAAATCAAAGCGGTAACCCAGTATCTGGAAGCGAGCTTGCCAAGGCAGCGGCGCGTGCTCGTGAAATGGATCTTGGGCAGGGTCCAATGCCATCATGCGCCGCCTGTCAACCACTGCCATGGTGCGTAAACGCGGCAGTGTACATGGAACCGGGCTGGACGTGGTTGCCGGCCCTCAGCAGGCAAATATCCCCGGCCAGTAAAACCCACCCCCGCACCGCAGCGCACTTACCCACCAGGGAACCAGTGATTGCGGTAGCTGCGACTGTGCCGCCGCGACACACATCGGAGTAATCCAGCGAATGCTTTCCATCCTGGTCGCGCACTCCTATTTTCTGCGGTTTGACAAGAAGCAGTGGGATCGCGCCAAGCCGTACCCACCTTTGGCGACGCTGCAGGTGGCCTCGACGTTGCGTCAGAG
Source organism: uncultured Gammaproteobacteria bacterium (assembly GCA_963735775.1). Classification (GTDB taxonomy): domain Bacteria; phylum Pseudomonadota; class Gammaproteobacteria; order Steroidobacterales; family Steroidobacteraceae; genus FEN-1191. The sequence goes on from CAVTMG010000004.1 coordinate 192,016, forward strand.
CGGACACGCCGTATCGCTGTTCGACGCGATGTTCGCCGAAGACGTCGACAACTTCGATGTTCAGCTCGCGGCAGTGAAGCCGCAGCTGATCGTATTTTACGAGGATACCTTCAACTTCCTGAGCAAGATGTGCCTGGGGAAGATGCGACAGGCCGCCTGTCAGATGATTGCCAGCGCGCATCGCGCGGGGGTGCGCGTCATCGTGGCCGGCCCGGATGCCTCCGACTCGCCCGAGCCCTACCTGGCCGCGGGGGCGCAGGTGGTTTTGATCGGCGAGGGTTTGTCGGCGCTCAGCCTCCTGATCGACAGGCTTGGCGCCGATCCACACATACAGGCGGCCGCCCTGGTCGAAGGACTGTCGGGGATCGCGTCCCATGCCGCCGCGACCCCCATTAACGCCCGGGCCGGCGAGCTGTTACCGGTGTCGCAACGCCCGGCATTTCCGGCCTGGGATCTGCTCGATCTCGAGCGCTATCGCGCGGTTTGGCTCGAGGCTCACGGATTTTTCAGCCTGAATATGGCGGCCTCCCGTGGCTGCTCGTTCCGGTGCAATTGGTGCGCCAAGCCGACCTGGGGTAATCGCTACCTGCAGCGCGATGCCGCCGAAGTGGCCGCGGAAATGGCCTATCTCAAACGCACGTTCACTCCCGATCACATCTGGTTCGCCGACGACGTGTTCGGATTCCGGGTTGACTGGGTCACGAGATTCGCCGCCGCCGTGCGGGCCGAGAATGCATCGATACCATTTACCATTCAGACACGCGCGGACTTGCTCAGCAGCGCCATGGCGCAGGCGCTCAAGAGCGCCAATTGCAAGGAAGTCTGGATCGGCGCCGAAAGCGGCAGTCAGCGCATCCTGGACTCGATGAACAAGGGCACGACCGTGGAGGAGATTGCAGCGGCGCGTCTGCGGCTGCGCGAGCAGGGCATTCGGGTGGGATTCTTCATCCAGTTGGGATATCTCGATGAACAGCTGGAGGACATACTAGCCACGCGCCAGCTAATCGACGCGGCGCGACCGGATGACATCGGCGTCAGTGTCTCGTACCCGCTGCCGGGGACGAAATTCTACGAGCTGGTCAAGGCGCAACTGCAAAGCAAAACGCACTGGCAGGAGAGCAACGATCTCGAGATGATGTTTGAGGGTACCTATAACACCCAGTTCTACCGCGCGATACGCGATCTGCTGCATGACCAGGTCGCTATCGATACCCTGGCCAGCCAGGTTGCCGACCCGGCCGCCGTCAGGTCGCTGCAACGCCGATGGGACCTGGTGATCGCCAGTGAGCAGCAAAGTCGCACCGCGCCGGCACGGCGTCAGCGCCTGGCCCAAGGCGGCGGTGAGTGACTCCTGGCGGCCCACTACCGTCGTTGAAGACCGTGGAACGGGCTTTACGTGAGACCACGGAGAGACTGGCTTACGAGTGCGCCTCGCCGACGATGACGGCGCCAGCGTGGGACGAAGGTCACTGGTGTATCGCCCAGGCCGTGGCGACGATGCAGGGCGTGTCGCCGTTGCTGTCGCAGAGACTTTGGTGGCGAGGCCCTCGGGCTTGGCGACAGTTTCTGAACCAACAATGGCAGCATGCTGAGCGTCGACACAATGGCATCATGGCCCTGGTCGCGCGTATCGACGCACAGGCGCGCGAGGCCGGAATTGCCGTCATGGCGCTCAAGGGGGTAGCGCTACATAACCTGGGGATCTACACCCCAGGCACACGGCCGATGGCCGATGTAGACCTGCTGGTCAGGGAGGCGGATGCAGAACCGGCGTGCGCGCTGCTTCAAAGGCTGGGCTATGTGGAAACGCGACGCGAGCGCAGGGAACGGACCTTCGAACCCATCCGAGTGAACGCGCCTGCGCCTACCCAGTTCGGGGAGAGCGCCACCAGCCCAGTCAAAATTGAGCTGCACACGCGAATCGCGGAGAGTTTGCCGGTCCGCGAGTGCAGCATTACTGCAATGCTGTTGCCTAAGCAGCTCGACGCGGGCTTGCATCACTACCAATCTGCGTCCGCGCTGATGATGCATCTGCTGTTGCATGCGGCCGGAAACATACGTACGCGTTCATTGCGCCTGATTCAACTGAACGATATTGCTGCACTGTCCAGTCGCCTGAGCATCGAAGACTGGCAGCACACTCTGCGACCGGAGCGCGCCGCAGAGGCCTGGTGGGCATTTCCGACGTTGACGCTGACCGCACGTTACTTTCCGGCTGCGATTCCGTCTGCCGTTTTGGCCCGCTCCGCCAGGGCGTGTCCTGCCGTCCTGCGGCACATCAGCCTGCGGCAACGGCTATCGGATGTATCGTTCTCGCACTTATGGATTGAATTCTGCCCGGGCATCGAATGGTGCAGCTCGCCGATGCAAGTACTGCGGTATATGCGCGCTCGGGCCTTTCCAAGCTCCGAGACGCGGGCCGAGGCCAAGACCAGCGAGAACACGGAGGCCTGGGCGTCAAACAGCTCCTGGTCGAAAATGTCGCGCCCGCGCCGTGTGTTGCGCTGGCTGGTGTCGCGTCCGCCGCGGGTGGCAACCATGTGGTCAGTGCGCGCGGCCTGGGAGAAGGGCGGTACCACTGCGGCGCAGGCATGCGGTACCGGCTCATGATTCATGATCGCCTGGCGCTGTTGAACGATACCCGCGACGCTTTCGATAGTGTTGCCGCCGACTATGACGGCCCGCGCGGCAACAATCCGTTGATTCAGGATATTCGCGAGGAGATGTGGCGCTGCTTCGATGCCAGCTTTTCTCCCGGCAGCAGGCTGCTTGATCTAGGTTGCGGTACCGGTCTGGACGCGGTTCGCATGGCTCGCTGCGGTCACCGGGTCACCGCGACCGATTGGTCGCCGCTCATGATCGCGCGCACACAGGCTCGCGCCCTTCAGGAGGGACTCACCGATGAGGTTCAGGCACTTCACATTGGTGCGCACGAGCTGCAACGGCTCGGTGGCTCGGCCGTGTACGACGGCGCCTATTCGAACCTCGGGCCCCTCAATTGCGTACCCGACCAGGCTGAAGTCTCGCGCGAATGCGCGCGCCTGCTGGCGCCAGCCGGCAGGCTGGTGCTCTCGGTAATCGGCCGTGTGTGTCCATGGGAAGTGGCCTACTACCTGAGCCGGCGGCGCTGGCGACGAGCGACGGTGCGATTCGCGCGCCGCGTAACGCCCGTCACGATGAACCAGCGCACCATCTGGACGCGCTACTACACGCCGCGTGAGTTCTATCGACTGTACGCGCGCGATTTCAAGCTTCTGTACTATCGCGGCCTGTGTCTGTTTGCGCCGCCGCCTTACTTGACCGGGGTGCGCGAACGGCACCGAAACTGGTACGAGCGGCTGTGGCGCATGGACCGGCGGACCTCCGGCTGGCCCGTGCTGCGCGCGATGGGTGATCACTTCCTGATCGTGTTGCAGAAGCGATGATCCGGTGGTGAGCACGAGCGCGCCTCAATTGGGTCTGGCCGGCGCGGAGTACTTCCAGCGAATCCAGCGCCAGGAATCGAATCGCCGCATGCGCTTGGCATTCCAGGACCTGGTGTTGACCCTCGCGCCGGCGGGCGCCAGATTGTTCGATTTCGGTGCCGGCCCTGGAATTGACGCGCGGTTTTTTGCCGAACGCCATTTCACCATCCATGCCTACGATGTCGACCCGAGGATGTGCGAATTCTTCGCGACGCATTGCCGGGAGTTCATCGACTCCGGCCGCATCAGGCTCGACGGCGGCGACTACCGGGAGTTTCTGGCGCGCAAGACCCCGGAGGCCGAGCGGCGCGCCGACCTGGTGATTTCAAACTTTGCGCCCCTCAATCAGGTTGACAACCTGAACGAATTGTTCGCGAAATTCCACGCTCTCACCGGCTCGAACGGCCGGGTGCTTGCCAGCGTACTGACCCCTTACTACCTCGCGGACATGAGGACTCGCTGGTGGTGGCGCAGTGCGCCCAGCTTGTGGCTTGACGGCCGAGTCTTCGTGCCCGGCGGGACCGCGCCGCCGCACACCAGGAGACGGCTGGCTGATTTTGGGCGGCATAGCCTGCCGTTCTTCACGCTCACGCACGCGTTCCCTGGACTGCCGCCGAGCCGGCGGCAACGTTCGAGGGGCATTGACCTGCGTGGCCGCAACCGCTCCGCGTGGCTGCGTCTGGCGACTTCGCAGTTCATGTTTCTACTATTTGAAAAGCTAAACTAAAAGTCGCGTTCTACGGCTGCCAGGGTCTTGACACTGCCCAATTTTTTTATCGTCGGAGCACCCAAGGCGGGAACCACCTCGCTGTACGCTTATCTGGACCAGCACGCGCAGGTCTTTATGTGCCCGGTCAAGGAGCCCAGCTACTTCGCCTTTGAAATGCGACCGGAAAATTTCAGCGACGAGGAGCGCCCGCGCATTGCCAGCGAGATGCTGGCACTGAGCGAATATCTGCGTGGCGACATGCGCGAAAAGCGTTTTGGCGGCCTGGTCACGAGTTGGGAGGACTATCAAAGGCTGTTCCGAAATGCGACCGACGAAACCGCCATCGGTGAGGCCACACCGTGCTATCTATGGTCCGCAAGCGCCGCCCGCAATATTGCCGCGCGCATACCAAACGCCAGAATCATCATAAACCTCAGGAATCCGGCTGACCGGGCGTTTTCCCAATACCTGCAGATGCTGACGGCTGGAATCATTCGCAGGTCGTTTCGTGAGCAAATTGAAGCGAATCTTGGCTGCCGGGATCAGAAATTCGGTACCCTGTGGCCGCTGCTGGAATTCGGGCTGTATCACGAGCAAGTCGCAAGGTATCTGGCCGAATTTCCCCGCTCGCAGGTTCACATTTCCCTTTATGAGGACCTGCAGCGATCGCCGGCACGGCTGATGTCAGATCTATTTTCATTCCTCGGGGTGGATCAGGACTTCGCCGCCGATCTGTCCCGCCGGCACCATGAGCCGCGGATTCCGAAATTCGCCGGCGCAGCGTTCTTTCTGAAGAGATGGGGGATCTGGGCCCGTCTGCAGAACCTTATGCCGCGATCGCTGCGCCGCCGCCTCGGTCCCGTGGTATTTCGGTCGCGTGCTTCACTGCAGATGGAACCCGCGGATCGCCAATTCCTCACTGAGTATTACCGCGATGATATCGGTAAACTGGCGGCGCTTCTGAAGCGCGATCTGAGTTCGTGGCTGTAGCCGCGAGCACGCACGTGCCGGCGGTCTCCATAATTCTGCCGACCTTCAACCGGCTGCGTTTCCTGGCTCCGGCAGTGGGCTCGGTGCTGGCTCAGACCTTTGAGGATTGGGAACTGCTGATCGCCGATGACGGCTCCGACCAGGAGACCAGGGCCTACCTGCGCGCCCTTCGCGACCGCAGAATCAAGGTGCTGTGGCTGGCGCATACCGGCAAACCGGCAGTCGTTCGCAACGCGGCCCTGCGCGAAGCCGCCGGCAGCTACATCGCCTTCCTGGATTCGGATGACCTTTGGGTCTCGGAGAAACTGGAAATTCAGCTCACTGCGCTCAGATCTCAGCAGCGGCGTCGCTGGAGCTACAGCGCCTACACGCGCATCGATGCCGGTGGCCGGGCTCGGAGATACCCCGGGAGCAAGCCTTGGATTGCTTTCGAGGGCGCGATTTTTGAGCGGATTCTGAGGTACGAGGCCGATATCGTGACCGCGACCGTCATGGCCGAGCGGCAACTGCTGGCCTCGCTGGGGGGCTTTGCCGAGACCCTGGCCATGCAGGAAGACTACGACCTATGGATGCGGCTGGCTTTGGTAAGCGACGCAATTGTCATTGAACAGCCGCTCGTGGGAATGCGTTCGCACGATCAACACTACGGCAAGGGAGGATTGGACGCCAGGCTTAGTCGACAAACCTCGCTCGCGAACTTACGGCAACGGGTCGGGGACCCGCGGTGGCTCAAGGCGCTGGCGCAGGCGGAGACGGAAAATACTTTGCAGCTCGCGCTCGCGTACGCCGGAATCGATCGTCGTGCGGCAGTTCGAATGCTGCGCAGCACCTGTCGGGTGATTTTGCGTTCTCCTCAGCTCTGGCCGCTGTTCACAAGAGTGATCTTGAAGTTCCTGGCTCCCAGATGGGTATTGCGATTGCGGCAACAGCGAGCGCTGTAGCAGCCATCACAGGGCATGTTTGATCTGGGGCGTCTCAATCAGCCCCCGAAAGGTTCCCGAATTCTTGATTAATTCGCTATAGCTCCCGCTGGCCTTGACTATCCCGCGCTCCATCTCGAAGATCAGATTGCACGCGCGCACCGAGCTGGATCGGTGTGCTATCAGAAGGATCGTGTAGCGACCGCGCAATTTGCCGATCGTCGTCAGTAGTTCCTGTTCCGTCAAACCGTCCAGCGCGTTGGTCGCCTCATCTAATATTAGAACCGAGGCATCGGCATAAAGTGCCCGCGCGATACCAATTCTCTGGCGCTGCCCACCGCTCAATCTCATGCCGGTCTCGCCAACCATATGGTCAAATCCGGCCGGCAGCGCCGCGATCAGGTCATCAAGCTGCGCCAGCCGTGAGGCTTCGAGCAGCCGCTCCCGGTCGATTGCGGCCGGTGCAACACCCAGCGCAATGTTTTGCGCAATACTCGCATCGAGCATGCAGATGCGCTGTGGTACATACGCGATCCGAGCTTGCCAGCTCACGCGATTTGCATCGGTGAGCGCGATTCCATCGATCGCGATTTGGCCAGCGTCCGGCACCAGCAATCCGGCGACCAGATCCACCAAGGTGGTCTTTCCCGAGCCGTTGGGGCCGACAAAGCCTGCCGCAGCACCAGCCGGAATGCGCAGCGTCACCCCACTGACTGCCCATGGCCGATCCGGCTCGTAGCGAAATGAAACCTCCTTAAGCCGGATTTCGGCGCCAGGATTTTTTCGCCAGGGGAAATTCGCGGCGGCAGCATGCTTGCGGGCGCGCGCGAGACGTAAATCCGGTGTTATGGAGGCGAATCCGGCCCGGTCGGCGCGAATTCCGACAATGGCAACAAAGGCCTGTTGCAGTGCCGGCAGCAGCCGGTAGGCTGCGAACCCCAGGAACGTCAGCTGCCCCAGCCAAACGCCGATACCTTCGCTGCGCTGGGCCGCCAGAAGCGCCGCGGCTATCAGCCCAACTACCGCGACACATTCCATGACGTAGCGCGGACTCTGGCCGATCATTTGAGTACGAACGACGGCCTGCGCAAATGCCTGGCTCGAGCGCGCGAATCTGTTCTGGAAGTAATTCTGAGTTCCCAGGACCAATATCTCCTTGATGGCGGCCAAAGTCTCGTTCACGATCTTCGTTTGTTCGATGAAGAAGTGAGTCTGGATCTCCCCGGCCCGCACCAAACGGTTGCGTACCACGAGATAGATCAGAACGTAGCCACCGGCCAGAGCGACAATCATCGCGGCGGCGACCTTCGGATTAAACAGCATCACCGATACGATAATCAGCACTGCCGTGACGATATTCGTAATCAGCACGAACGCATTGAAGCTGGTTAATCGCGCGCGTGGTTTCGTGGATGATGTTGTTGAACAGAACCGTGCTGTGGGTCCGGGCGTGAAAAATATAGGGACGATGAAGGTATTCCGCGAACAGAATGGACTGCAAGTCGGTACCAATCCACAGTGCCAGGCGGCTCATCACAAAAGAGCCGACCACGTTGATCAGATTTGCCAACAGTACCAACCCCATGAAGGCAAATCCCAACGCAACCGTGAAGCTGCGTGCGCTCGAAAATCCGAAGTGATACAGCCAGTACAGAAGTTTGCTCTTCTCTATCAGTTGCGGATTGCCCAAGACTGCGAAGAACGGGGCGATCGATGCAATGCCGGCAACGGTTGAGAATGCCATGACAATCGACAGGAGCTGCGCGGCCAGTACCCATCGGCGCTGCGCAGGGGTAAGAACGCTCCAGATATCTAATGCCAACTTCATCCGACGCGCCGTATCTGGCTGCCCACGAGCGTCATAGACTCATGACACGCGGATCCCGCTGCCGAACAAGTTTTCTTGCCAGGTGCAACTCCCACGGCTGATCGTAGCGCTGAAACCGGTAGCGCCATGACGCCAGAGCCTGCAGGGCGGTCCGTCCCCAGGCCGAGGCCCGTATATCCATGACGCTGGGAAATCTGCAACCCAAAACGGCAGTGAAATCGAGGATACGCTGCCGCAGTCGCGGCGAGATCCACGGCGCGTCCTGGTGACACCAGTACGCCACCCATTTTGGCTCCGCCCATTCATCTGCCGTCTGCGGAAACACCACCGGATTGCCCGCACAGTCGCGAAGCTCGCTGGTCTTGGCGGCTCGTCCCGGCAGCGGCGTGTATACGTATAGGATAATTTCCGTGGCCGGGTGCAGGCGCTTGATCAGGCGGATGAACCGGAAGGTTTTTTCAGTCTCTTCCTCGGGGTTTTGCGGCGGCGCCAACATGAAGGACAACTCCGGGATCACACCGTGGCTGCGGCACTTCGCCACAGCCTCCAAAGTCTGATCGCAGCTGGTGCCCTTGCGAATGTCGTGCAGCAGCCAATCGCTGGGAGACTCCGCTCCAATGTAGGCCATGCGAAGTTGACTCTTTTCCACCAGCTCCCAGGAGCGCTCCGAGAGGTTCACCAGCGCGTCGGCGCGAGCATAGCACCACCACGGCAGCTTGAATTTCGCCAGGACTTGCAGCAATGGCACCATGTCGACTTCGCGATCGAAGAAGTTATGGTCGTAGAATTGGATTGAATCCACCCCAAGTTGATCCTGCATGAACCGGAGGTCCTGTTCGAGTCGCGCCGCGGTCGGCAGCGCCATCTTGCCGCGGAACATGTTCGCGACCCCGCAGAAGGTGCAGCGAAAGCGGCACCCCAGCGCCGCCTGATACCCGGCGGTACGCTGACCCAAATAGGTTCTCGGCAGATATTGCCGCGCATCACCCAGCCTCTCGTAAGGCAACCTGTCGGCCAGTCCCGCGGCCGAGAACGGTCGATCCTTGTTGTGCACGAGACGGCCGCAGGAGCGCCAGCTCAGACCGGTAATCGAATGCAAGGCAGCGCTGTGGCCGGCGCTGAGCGCATCCAGAAGCTCAAGCAGTGTCTGCTCGCCCTGTGCCCGTATGGCGTAGTCTACGTACGGCGCATTCAGTGCCGATTCGGGGCAAACGGTCGGAAAGGCGCCGCCCCAGATGATGGGGATCGTGGGCCATTGGTCGCGGATCGCCTTCGATACGGCCACCGCCGAACGCAACTGCGGCCCGCCCATGACGGTGACGCCCACGGCGGCAACGCCGCCCTCGGCAATGGTGCGCACAGCCGTGGCAATGAAATTGCTGTCGACATTGCCGTCGATGATCGTCGAGGGATAGCGGCCATCGAGCGACGCCGAGAGGTTCAGCACCGCCAGAGGGAAACGCGCGTGGCTGGGCGATGTCATCTTCGGATTAATGAGCAGAACAGCCCGCGAGCCGGGCAGGCTCTCCACAGCGGTATCCACCTGCGCGCTGGCCATGATGAACTAACTGCGCGCCGGCACGAGCTTGAACAGGGTCAACCTCTCGTTGACGAATCGGCGCTCGGCCAGGACCGAGATCTCGAAGGACTGCTCGCGGAATTGCTCGAGGAAGAACCGGCCGTCGCCGAAACTGGAGAGCAGCACGAGCGCGAATCCGCGGGGTTTCAGGTGTGCCCCGACGCCGGCCGCGAAGCGCTCGGCGACGTCGGTGGATCGCCAGGCCCGATCGCGGTCGTCACGCGGCGCGCCTCTCACGAATGGGGGGTTGAAGAGAATGAGATCGAAGCGTTCGGCTGACACCGGGGCAAACAAATCTCCGCCCCGCACCTCGATTTTGCCTTCCAGCTGATTCAGCAGCGCGTTGAGGGCGGCGCAGCGGGCCGCGGCCGGGTTGATATCCACTGCCACCACGCGACGCGCGTACCGGGCCGCGAACAGCGCGCAAACGCCCGATCCGGTACCCATGTCCAGCACCTCACAATCGCGCTGCACGAGGCTGGCATTGATCTGCGAAGCGAAGAACTCGCCGGTGCGCAGCACTTTGGGGTTGAACACGCTCGGAGCGATGACCAGGGGCACCCCCAGCACACGCTCCAACCGGAAATCGTCGTAGCGATCTTTCCCGGCGAGTCGGTAGCACAGGGCCATCGCTTTGCCGAGCAGCCGAGCCAGCCATGGCAACTGAGCCACCCGCAGCGAGTGCTCGGCAAACTCCAGTGGCTGAGAGGCCGTCATGACGCCGGGATACCCGCCAACCTGAAATGATCGGGGTCGCGCCACATGGAACACACGCAGGTGTCGCACTCGGCCCTTCGGCGTGCGCGAATCTCGCCCCGCAGGCGCAGCATTGCCTCAGCATTCAAGGCTTGATCGAGGCGCGTCGAGGCGGCGATATCGTCCGGGCCCTGGATAAAAAAGCACGGATTGACCCGGCCGCTGGTTTCGATAACGGCCGAGAATTCGGGCGCATTGCAGTGAGTGGGCGGAAATGCCTCCAGCCCGCATATGGCACGATAGTATTGCAGCAATCGACGCAGCTTTTGTGGACTCTCGGCGATGAAACCGCTGTCGAAGTCCTCGAAATGCTCGCGCGCCAGTACCTCGAGCGAGTGCGCAAATCGGGGCAAATCGTCCGCACGCAGCGCAATGTCGGCGGCAAAGCCGGCCTCCCGGCCGAATGCGTGCTGGTTCACAACGTCCGCCGCGAGGAACGATACCTGTCGCGCGCCTAACTGCTGCGCCAGCTCGACAAAGCTGGACAGATCCTCATAGTTGCGACGCTGCACGGTGACCCGGACACTCACCGCTGCCCCGGCGTCGGCGGCCGCGCGAATCCCGGCGCAGACATTGTCGAATGCATCCAGGCCGCGAATCGCGGCATAGGTCGCCCGGTCGGTGCCATCGAGCGATACGGTAATGGACTGGAATAGTCTGGCAGCGCGCAAGGCGTGCTTGGCAAGGGACAGGCCGGAGGTGAGCAGCCATAGCCTCAGACCCCGGGCTTGGAGCACCTGCGCGATCTCCGCCCACTGCGGATGGATCAGCGGCTCGCCGCCGGATATCAATACCGTGTCCGTGCCCAGGTTCAGCAGTTCCGGCACCAGCCGCGAGACGGAATCGGGAGTCATATCGGCGCGCCCGTGGCGCCAATAGTCGCAGCTGACACAGCGCGAATTACAGCGCTCGGTCAGATACAGCGTTACGAGCGGTAAGGACCGGATTGGCCCGCCCGGTTGCCACGGGCTAATGTCCAACGCTACCCCTGACTTGCTTCCAGCCATGTCGGTAAGTGCCCCAGCGCGACCCGGGGGTTTCAGCGTTGCCGCTGTACAACGCTACAACCGAACCTTTGTTGCCCGGCACCTACGCTCGACTCGCTATTTGTGGGTAGTCATCAATGCAGCTTGGTCGAATCGGGCTTTGGGCCACCCTGATCGTGAGTGGCCTGACAATGGGCTGCGCCGGCAATGGCAAGGGACTTGACCAGAACGGGCAGCCGATCGGCTCTTCGGGCGGTGGCTCGTCAACGGTCACGGCCGATTTCCAGTCGATCCAGGACAACGTCTTCACCCCCATCTGCTCGAAATGCCATATCGGTGGCGGGGCGCCGGAAGGCCTGCAGCTCGATGCCGCCCACAGCTACAACCTGCTGGTCGGCGTACCGAGCGTCGAAGACAGCAGCCTGCTGCGGGTCAATCCGGGCAATCCCGATAGCAGCTATATGGTGCTCAAGATCGAGGGCGCTTCCGGCATCGTCGGCGGCCAGATGCCCTTGGGTGAAACACCGCTGCCGCAGGCGACCATCGACGCCATTCGTCAGTGGATCATGAATGGGGCGATGAACGCGCAGTCCTCCTCGCTGGCGATGGCGATCAACATGGAGGCCGCCCGGCCATTCGCCATTGAATCCACGGCGCCGGTCGATCAGGCGAGCGTGCCGGCCCCATTGCCGCAAGTGGTCGTGGCTTTTACGCGTGAGCTCGATGCCTCGCTGGTCAACAGTACGACGGTATCGCTGGAGCAAATCACCGCTCCCGGCATCGCCAGTGACTCCGGCGCAGCCACGGCTGGCGTCAACCCGGTAGCGTTCTCCGTCGTAGTCGCGCCACACAACCCGGCAGTGCTGCTGATCACGCCAGGCACACCGCTCGCTGCCGGTGTGTATCGCGTGACGCTGCGTGGCACGGGGGCCGCGGCCCTGGCCGACGTGGATGCAAGCGTACTCGGCTCCGACACATCCGTGGTGTTCACCGTGGAGCCGGCTCAATGATCGCTCGCCAATGCAAGCAAGTCGTGCGGATACTACTCGGGTTGCTGTGCTTCGCCGCCGGTGCGGCCCATGCCGAACCCTATCTCGCCGTGCAAATGGGCCTCAAGTGCAGCATGTGTCACGTCAACCCCACGGGTGGCGGTTTGCGCACGGCGTTCGGCGACGCGTTCGCTCAGAACGTGGTGCCGGCAGAGCACCTGGCAACACCCGCCGACAACTGGATGGGCCAGATCGGGCAGTTCCTGCGTGTGGGCGGTGATCTGCGATTCGATGGCCAGGTGGAACAGGCCCCGAACACCAAGTCGGTGCAGGAATTCTCGCTCGAACAGGCGCGCGTCTACCTGGATGCGAACGTCATACCCGACCGGTTGCTGGTCTATGTCGATGAACAGGTGGCCCCGGGTGGGGCACTGAACCGCGAGGCGTACGGGGTGTACTGGTCCGCTGCGCACGACTGGTACGTGAAGGCCGGACAGATGTATCTACCCTTCGGCTGGAGACTGCAGGATCAGACGGCGTTCATTCTGACCGCCAGCGGTATCAACATGACGACCCCGGATCAGGGCGTAGAGTTTGGCTGGCTGCATGGCCCGTGGGATATGCAGGTCGCAGTCAGCAATGGCACCGCCGGCGGCCCGGTGAACAGCGACGGCAAGCAATACAGCGGTCAGTTCATTTTCGTTCAGCCGCTGTGGCGGCTCGGGCTTGCGGCCAACTCCAATAATCAATCCGTGGGAAGCAAAAGCGCGTACGCGATCTTTGGCGGACTGAAGACGGGTCCGGTTGCCTGGCTGGCGCAAGCAGAGCTCGTGGATGATCACAGCATCGCCAATGGTCAGGGCCAGATGCTCGCAACCCTGCTCGAGGCCGATTGGCTCATCGCACGGGGCAGCAATCTGAAGCTGACCGATGAATTTCTCAATCCGAACCGGGCGGTACCGAACGGCGAGGAGACACGGTGGAGCCTGGTCTATGAGCTCACCCCCATCCAGTTTCTGCAGCTACGAGCAGGCGTGCGATTGAACGACGGCATACCGCAGGATAATTCCGAGCACCAACGGCTGTACTTCCTCGAAGTTCACGCGTACCTCTAGCGCCGCCAGCGGCTTTCCAGGCTCTATTTAGCGCCTGCCTGCTCACATCACCATAAGACGTGCGACGCCGGTATCGATGCTGCCGATGGCTCGAGCCAGGGCGATGCCCGCTGGTGACTTATAGTAGGATTTCAGCGCAACCAAGTCAGGGAACTCGATGGTGAAGCAATTGCTACGGCGCGCGGCAATGTCGCAGGGATATACCCTGGCACCGAGAGTCGCCGATGCCGAAGTGCTGGAGTTGATCCGCCGTCTGCGGCCACGCAGTTGCGGCTCGCCATTGATACGCGTCGGCCGCGATGGCGACGGCGGTTATCTCATTCCCGACGATCTGGGCGGCATCGAGTACTGCTTCTCGCCAGGCGTCAACGACTCGGCAGCATTCGAGGATGAACTGGCGAACCGCCACATCCGCTCATTTCTGGCGGATTTCTCCGTAGAACGTCCACCCGTGATACGACCGGAGATCGTGTTTGATCGCAAATACATCGGCGCCAACGACAATGGCACCTTCATGACACTCGGCGCCTGGAAAAATAAATACCTGGCCGGCTACCAGGGCGAGTTCCTGTTGCAGATGGATATCGAGGGCGGTGAGTACCAGGTCATTTTGAGTACGCCACCAGAGCTGCTGGCGTCATTCCGCATCATCGTGCTGGAGCTGCATTCACTCGAAAGGCTGTTCGATCCCTTTGCGTTCGGCATCATCAAGAGCTGCGCGGAGAAGCTGCTGGACAATTTCTACGTGGTGCACGCCCACCCGAACAATTGCAGCGGCCTGCTGAGACAGAACGGTATCGAGATACCGGAGGTCATGGAATTGACGCTCTACAATCGTGCCCGCGGCGCCCCGGGTGCTTACCGGGTCGATTTCCCGCATGCCCTGGATAGAGACAACTGCAAGCGACGGCCGCCAATGATCTTGCCGGATTGCTGGCGCTAGATAGAAAGGAAAAACAAATACTTGAACGGGTTATCTAATTCTATTTACTGAGAGCTAAGCAGAAACCAGCCCCAGTTTCTTGCACGCCGGACATTCCACCAATGTCGGCAGGTCCAGCTCGAACCAGGAGCGCCCGCACTCGCAGCGCATTTTGAACAGCCGTTGCGCCTTGATCGAGCGCAGCTCCTCTTCGCGCACGAGGATGCCACTCTCCATCGCGCCGATCTGTTGCGCTTGAGCGACATTTTGCTTGGCAGGGCCCTTGTCCACCAGCTGCGGCGGAGCCATGGTGATCCCGGCACGCTGGCTGGCCGAGCGGGCGGTGGGCCTCGGAACGGTCACGTCTTTCATAGGTCCGCCAGGGCCAGGAGCTGCATTTCAGGTGCAATGGTCATGTCCGTGCCTCACATGAATCCGATGATTCCGGCGAAACCCCGTGTTTTCGTTATGTTAACCATCGCACATTGTAGCGCTATAGGCAACTTCGTCGCACCGTCGCGACGGATCGATAATATGTGCTGGCATGTCCGAGCCGATCCAAATCCGGTCCGCCGCCATCGCGGACGCCGCGGCATTGCTTGCGATCTATCGCCCGTTCGTGGAAGTCAGTGCAGTCTCGTTCGAGGTGGTCGCGCCCACGGTGGAACAATTTGGCGCGAGAATCGCCAAGGCGTTGGAAGGATGGGCTTGGCTCATCGCTGAACGAGACGGTGAGTGCATCGGTTACGCCTATGGTTCCACGCACCGTGAGCGCGCCGCCTATCGCTGGTCGGTGGAAGTCTCCGCCTACGTACAGGCCTCCCACCACCGCCAAGGCGTAGGCAGCGCATTGTATCGGGCTCTATTTGAAATATTGGCCAGCAAAGGATTCTGCAATGCCTATGCCGGCATTACGCTACCCAATGCGGCCAGTCTGGCTTTGCACCGCGGGCTCGGCTTTCAATCCATCGGGGTTTTCAAGGCCGTCGGGCGCAAGTTCGGAAAGTGGCACGATGTTGCCTGGTTGCAGCGCGCGCTGCGCGATTCCCCGCCGTCAGACTAGTCAGAGCCGGCGCTGAGCCAGTCACGGCCCCGCAAGCTCGTGAGATAAGGCAGCAAGCGCGCGTCGAGTTGTGGATCGGGAGAGCGATAGCTCCAATGCACGGTCGGGGGCATGGACATGAGGATGGCATCGGTGCGGCCGCCTGATTGCAGGCCGAACAAGGTACCCCGATCCAGTACCAGGTTGAATTCGACATAGCGGCCGCGGCGATAGAGTTGATAGGCGCGCTCGCGCTCGCCGAAGGGATCATCGCGACGGCGCTGCACGATTTGCAAATAGGCTTGCTGATAGTGGCTGGCGACGCCTTGCATGAACGCAAAGCACTGCTCCCACGGCATGCCGATATCGCTCGTTTGCGCGTTCAGGTCGTCGTAGAAGATGCCGCCGACGCCGCGTGCTTCGCCGCGATGAGTTAGAAAAAAGTACCGGTCGCAGGCCGCGCGCGCCAGGGGGTACAAATGCTGATTGAATGGCAGACAGGCCGCGGCGGCTGCCCCGTGCCACAGGATCACGTCCTCTTCGTACACCAGGTAGGGCGTCAAATCGAAGCCGCCGCCAATCCACCAGACATCGCCGGCGCTGAAGAAGCGCACGTTCAGGTGACTGGTGGGGGCGCAGGGGTTGCGCGGGTGCATGACCACGGAGACCCCAATGGCGCGAAAGCTGCGCCCGGCAAGGTGTGGATTGCGTGCTGTGGCGGCGGCCGGCATGTTTGCGCCGCTGACGTCTGAGAACGCCACGCCGCCGCGTTCGAATACTGCGCCGCCTTCCAGCACTGCGGTTATGCCCTGTCCCGCGAGCGCGTCATCGGCATGGCGCTCCCAGGGGTCCCTGGCAAACCGCGTACCGGCTTCCTCAGCCTCGAAGGCGCGGCACAGTTGCTCTTGCAGCGCCAACAGGTAGCGATGCACGAGCTGTGTAGGGGCTTCACTCATGGCGTGAGTCTGATTGCCAAACTTATAGCCGACAAGGAGTATCTGGCTGCCCGTACGTGCGACACCGTACCGATCAGAGCCTGCCGATGAAATAAGGTGCGCGCCGGGCTATATGCCACTCACTTTATCAATCGAGAACCACTATGAAACTTAAGGCTCTGACGGCCGTAACCGGCCTGACGATTCTGGCGCTGGTCGCGAGCGGCACCTGCCTTGCTTCCAGCAAGGCGGAAATCAGTGCGCGTGCCGACCGGACTCTGGAGCATTTCTACGCTCTGAACCCCGCAAACAAGCAATTGGCGCATAAGGCGGCGGGCATCCTGGTATTCCCGCGTGTAACCAAGGGCGGCGCCGGCGTCGCCGGGGAATTCGGCGAGGGCGAACTCCAGGTCGGCGGCACGATCGTCAACTATTACAGCGTGGGATCCGCTTCGGTGGGACTTACGCTCGGCGTGGGCCGCCACAGCGAGATCATCATGTTCATGTCGGCTGAGTCGCTCGATAAGTTTGAGAAGAGCGAAGGCTGGTCGGTTGGTGCGGATACCGCGGTCGCCGTGGTCACGCAAGGGGCGGGAGGTCAATACGACGCGGCCAGCTTGGACAAGCCGATTCTCGGCTTCGTTTTCGGACAGAAAGGTCTGATCGGTGACTTGTCCCTGGAGGGCTCGAAGATCACCAAGATCAAAGACTGACCTGGCTGATTGCCCGCTGGCGCCGTATGGCGCCGGCGGTTCTCGACTTCACACTTGAGCTGCGCCTATGCTGGCAACAGCCTCAATATGTCGTGCCGCTCTTTTTCCATTGTCTTGGTCCTGTTCGCGATCTCGCTTGAAGGCTGCAGCACCGTCAGGCCGCGACCGCCCGCACCACCCGTTGCCGCCCCCGCACCCGCATCGGCAATCATCTATGTGGTACGGCGAAGCTGGCACATAGACATTGGATTCGCCAGCGGCGATCTGTCGCCGCCGCTCGACTCATCGATGGCGAACTTTCCAGGCACGCACTATCTACTGTTCGGCTTCGGCGATCGTCGCTATCTTCACAGCAAGGATAAGGGGCTTCCAAACCTGCTCGGCGCACTTTTGCCGGGACCAGGTCTGATACTTATGACCGCGCTGGCAGCGACGCCGGCACAGGCTTTCGGTGTTCGCGAAGTCATCGCGCTGCCGGCCACGGCCGATCAGCTGCGCGCGGCACAGGCTGCCGTATGGGCATCGTTGGCAACGCGCGATGGAGCGGTGCAATCCGACGGCGCTGGGCCTTATGAGGGCAGCGCTTATCTGCGCGCCAGCCAGCGCTACTCGGCGCTGAACACTTGCAACACCTGGGCAGCACAAGTGCTCAGGGCCGCAGGTTTTCCCGTACGAAGCCGAGGCGTGGTGTTTGCCGGGCAGCTCTGGCGCCAAACCCGCCGGCTTGCCCAGCCGGTGGGCCAGTAAACCGCGCAGGCCAAATTCAGTGACAAGGAGGCTGGGTTCCGTCCGAGCACACGACGGTGGTGGTCGAGTTCTGGGGTACCACAACCGTGGTCTTCGCCGGCGGGGGCGGGCTGCTGCTGCTGATGCAGCCCGAGAGCATTGCCGTCAGTACTGCCACAGTCGCTAACATTTTCATTGCCGTTTCCTTGGTAAGTGGATTCGCATCGCGGGCCTAGTCTCCGCGGCAGCGAGCCATCCATAACAGCGGCGCTTCTCAGCTGTTAACGTCGGCCGGCGCCTACGATGAGCCGGCGCGCAGTATCTCGGCGCGGATATCGGTCACTTCGCGTGCGCGCGACGGTACGGCTCCTTCGCAGCGATCCGGACGTGGACAGTGCGTGCTGCGCGGACAGATGATGCGCGCCGGATGCGACAGCGCCTCTTCTACCCAGGCAATGTTCAGCACTCCGGCCGCGGCCCGCAAGGCGCTCGCGGCGGCGGCCGGGATCGATGCGTCAGCGCGCCGTCGCAGACATTCGGCGGCGATATTGGCGACAATATCGACGGAGCTGGCGCCGTTCGCATCCAGTACTGGCGCCAGATCAATGCCAACGGAGAGCACGTGCGGGTTGCCCGCCATGTCGCGAGTGCGCATCGAATAGCAGCAGTACAGCAATGACCGGTCCTGGTCGCGCAGCACCGAGATCTGCGAGCCGGATTCCTTTTGATGGCCGCCGATCATGCGGAACACGGCCCATTGCGGGCACGGATCCGACGCCCGGGCCATGTTGCCCCAGGGCAGCGGTATGCCATTGCCACGGTAAACGGCTCGCAGATAGCCTGGCGGATAGGCATCGAAGAAATGCCAATACGGATAGGGCGACACCTTGGTCATGCGGCGCATGACTACTGCCGGGGTCAATTCGAGTTTTGCCGCGGCCTCCACCCGGTAGCGCTCACGGGCCAGAAACCGCCGGAACGGAAGCTTAGGGCACAACAAGGCGCCGGCGAAGAAACTGCATTCGAAGTCGCGCCACGCGTGCAACACATCCTGGGCGCGAAGTCCCGCAACGTCCGAGCCGCCTTCAGGGCTGCCGCCCATCTCGCCGCCGGTGGCGTGCGCGGATTTCATGCCGTCGCCGCCGTGCAGTACCTTGTGTCCGATATGTGTAGCCAGGTCGAATTTGAGCCGCGCTGGCTCCGCGCGCAGCGCCCGGTTCAGGTATATGGTGCCGGGAGGCTCGAAAAAGGAACGCACGGTGCTGCGCACCTGCTGATCCTGATCGCGCACCATCACCGGCCGGCGCTCGAACCAACGCAGCTTCAAACCATGGTGAGCCGTCAGCCTTAGCAGGTCTTCTACCGACAGTGGGAAGCGGCGCTCACCCACGCCTTCAGCGCTGCGCTCCAGATCTGGGAAATCGTTGCGCGACATCTCCTGGTGCGAACGTATCAGCAGGTGCGCAAATTGACGGCCGCTGGTACCGGTCTGCGACAACAGTTCGGGAATAGCCGACTGCAACAGCTCCTTGGAGAACAGGAACCCGGGTTCCAGCGGAATTCGCACCGCGCCGCCGACGCGCGCGGCTGGGACGTCCTGCGCCACGTCGGCGCTTTCGTCCAGAAACCAGGCCACGTCGCGCTGGAATACACCGGCCAGCAGCCCCAGCAGCTGTGTGGACGGGGTGCGCTTGCCGCTCTCAATCATGCTCAGATATGACACCGAGGGGGCGATCTGCGCGTCGACTTGTACGCAACGGATCGACAGCTCCTCGAGCGTCAGGCCATTGCGCTTGCGGATATTGCGCAGCTTGGCCCCCAGGAAATGACCTTTACGTAGGAGATTTGGCATAGCAGTGTGAAATTAACACTGTGAAGTTTTTAAAGTCAAATATTCACAGATCTGCCGCTATATTCGATCGATGAATTCCGTCATGTCGGCAGTCCCGGGTTATTTCAATACCCATCCCGAGCCGCTCGCGCCACCGGCGCTGCAGGTCGCACCCACGCGGATTGAGCGTGCCGATGAGGTGCTGACTATCGAGGCACTCGGTCTGCTGGCGAAGCTGCACCGGCAGTTCGAGCCCCGCCGCCGGGAACTGCTCGTGGCAAGGCAACAGCGGCAGTTGCAGTTTGACCACGGCGCATTACCGGGCTTTCTCCCGGCATCAGCCCATGTGCGAAGTGCCAACTGGCGCATTGCGCCGGTGCCGGGGGACCTGATCGATCGGCGTGTCGAGATCACCGGGCCAGTCGAGCGCAAGATGATCATCAACGCGCTGAACGCTCCGGTTCGCACCTTCATGGCCGACTTCGAGGATTCGTGTTCACCGACCTGGAACAATCTGCTCAACGGTCAGGTGAATCTGGCCGACGCGGTACGCCGTCAGATCAGTTATACCGATCCGGCCGGCAAACTCTATCGCCTCAACCCACACACGGCCACGCTGATAGTGCGCCCGCGCGGCTGGCACTTGCCTGAAAAGCACGTACGGCTGGACGGGGAGCCGGTATCAGGGGCTTTGTTCGACTTCGCGCTCTATCTGGCCGTCAACCACGAGGCCCTGGCCCGCAATGGGACCGGTCCGTACTTCTATCTGCCGAAACTGGAGAGCCACCTCGAAGCGCGCCTGTGGAACGAGGTATTCATCGCTGCGCAGGATCATCTGGGTCTGCGCCGCGGCACCATCAAGGCTACGGTACTGATCGAGACCATTCTGGCGGCCTTCGAGATGGACGAGATCCTGTACGAATTGCGCGAGCATTCCGCCGGTCTGAATTGCGGGCGCTGGGACTACGTCTTCAGCTTCATAAAAACATTCCGCAATCGCGCCGAGGCACTGTTGCCCGACCGTTCGGCCGTGACCATGGATCGCATGCTGATGAGCTCTTACGTGGAATTGCTGATCCAGACCTGTCACCGCCGCGGCGCACACGCCATCGGCGGCATGGCTGCGCAGATTCCAATTCGCCATGACCCGACTGCCAATGCCGCGGCCATGGAGCGTGTGCGGGCCGACAAGCTGCGTGAGGTGCATGCCGGGCACGACGGCACCTGGGTCGCGCATCCCGGACTGGCGCCCATCGCCATGCAGAGCTTCGACAGCGTCATGCACGGGGCCAACCAGCTCGAGGTGATGCGCGAGGACGTGCACGTTACTGCCGCTGATCTGCTGCAAGTGCCCGATGGAGCGATTACCGAGGCCGGAATTCGACTCAACATTCGTGTGGGCGTGCAATACCTGGAAAGCTGGCTCGGCGGCAACGGCTGTGTGCCGCTGTACAACTTGATGGAGGACGCAGCGACCGCAGAGATCTGCCGCGCGCAATTGTGGCAATGGCTGCGCCACGGCGCGCGCACGGCCACGGGCCGCCGCATCACACCGGAACTATTTGACCGGCTTCTGGGCGAGGAGCTCGAGCGCATTCATCTGGAGGTTGGCAGCGCGCGCACGCTGTCGGGAGTGTTTCCGACTGCGACCCGGCTGTTCGCCGGCATGGTGACCGACGATACCTTCGATGATTACATGACACTGCCCGCGTACGAATTGCTGTCGTAAGGGCCACCGGAGCCATTGGAGAACCAAGCATGAACCCGTTGCGAACCCTGCCAACCGCTGAAGAGCTGCGCCGCTACTGGCGTGAGAGCCCGCGCTGGCGCGGTGTGGCGCGAGCCTACCAGCCAGAGGACGTGGTGCGCCTGCGGGGCACCGTGGCCGTTGAGTATTCCATCGCGCGGTTGACTGCCGAGAAACTCTGGCGCTACGTCAACGAGAAGCCGTTCGTCAATGCGCTCGGTGCCCTGACCGGCAATCAGGCGCTGCAACAGGTCAAAGCCGGGCTCGATGCGGTGTACCTATCTGGCTGGCAGGTCGCGGGAGATGCGAATCTGGCTGGCCAGATGTATCCGGATCAGTCGCTGTACCCGGCCGACTCGGTGCCTGCAGTGGTGCGCGCCATCAATAACGCGCTGCGCCGGGCCGATCAGATTCACCACGCGGAAGCAGACGACTCGATTGACTGGCTCAAACCCATCGTCGCCGACGCCGAAGCGGGCTTTGGCGGCGTGCTCAATGCGTTCGAACTCATGAAGGGCATGATCGAGGCCGGCGCCGCGGGTGTGCACTTCGAGGATCAGCTGTCGTCAGCCAAGAAATGCGGGCACATGGGCGGCAAAGTGCTGGTACCGACCCAGGAGGCTGTACAGAAACTGCTTGCCGCTCGCCTGGCCGCCGATGTTTGCAATGTGCCGACCGTGCTGGTCGCCCGCACCGACGCCGAGTCCGCGACCCTGCTCACCGCCGACGTCGATGAACGCGATCGCATGTTTATCGATGCCGGCAAGGGGCGCACGGCTGAAGGATTTTACTTTGTGCGGGCGGGATTGGAGCAAGCCATCGCCCGAGGTCTGGCCTACGCACCCTATGCAGACCTCCTGTGGTGCGAGACCGGGAAACCGGACCTGGAGGAGGCCAGGGCCTTCGCCGAAGCCATCCACCGCCAGTTTCCCGACAAACTCCTGGCTTACAACTGTTCACCGTCGTTCAACTGGAAGCGCAAGCTCGATGACGCCACGATTGCCAAATTCCAGCGCGAACTTGGCGCCATGGGCTACAAGTTTCAATTTATCACCCTGGCCGGCTTTCACGCCTTGAACTACTCCATGTTCGATCTGGCGCGCGGCTACAAGGCCAGTCAGATGACCGCGTACGTAGCCCTGCAACAGGCGGAATTCGCGGCTGAAGCGCTTGGTTACACTGCCACCAAGCATCAACGCGAAGTCGGCGCCGGCTATTTTGACGCGGTGACGCAGGTAATCTCTGCCGGCAGCTCATCGCTCGGGGCCCTAAGCGGCAGTACCGAGGAACAGCAGTTCCGTTCGGCCTGAGTGGATATGTTGGCCGAGGAATCTCCATCCGCTACTGCCCTGTGCGAACGCCGCGGGACAGAACCGCGCCGCCCACGCGGGGAAATCGCGACAGCTTTCGAGTCCGCGCTCTATGCCGTGCGCTGTGCGCAACAGGTGGTCGAGGCGTTCCTGCATTACAACGCGCGCTTTCGTGCCATCACGCGCCGCGCCGCCGGTCGTTTTGCCGCGCGCGACTGGCATGGCGGCCAGCAGGATGCGGTCGCGCGCATCGATCTATATGAGTTGTCGATTCAGGAGACCATCAGGGCGCTCGAGCTGACTTTGCTGGAAAATGTCCGGCGGCGCGAGCTGTGGATCGAAGTCAAACGTCATTTCGCCAATCTGATCGACGGCCTGCCGGACAGCGAATTCTGCAAGACCTTCTTCAGTTCGGTCACGCGCAGGCTGTTCGGCACCGTGGGCGCGGCCACCGATATCGAGTTCATCGCCACCGATCTGAATCCCCTGGCTTCGGTGCACGGCCGCGCCGTCACGCACCGTTACGCCTGCGCAGGCGATCTTGCGGCGCTGATTGGTCAAATTCTCCGGGACCGGCCGATGGCGGCGCCGTGGCACGACGGTGAGCGTTGTGCCGGGACGAGCGCACGGGCGATTGCGCGGCATCTTTCGGCGCGGGCGCCTCATCACGACGTCGACACCATCGAACTCATCGATGCCGTGTTCTACCAGGCCACGCGTGCGTATCTGGTGGGGCGTATCGCCGCAGGCAACGGGTTCATCCCGGTAGCGCTGGCACTACGCAACAGCGAGCTGGGTGTGGTGGTCGATGCCACGATTCTCGGTGAGGATGAGTTGAGCATCCTGTTCGGTATCGCGCGCTCGTATTTTCATGTCGACCTGGAGCGGGTCGCGGAAACCGTGGCGTTCTTGAAGGAATTGCTGCCGCGCAAGCCTGCAGGTGAGCTGTTCACCGTGCTCGGTCGCGCCAAACAGGGCAAGACTGAGCGTTATCGCAGTTTGATGCGTCATCTTTCGAACAGCAACGACCAGTTCGTGCACGCAGCGGGCGAGCGCGGCCTGGTCATGATCTGCTTTACGCTGGCATCCTTTGATGTGGTGTTCAAAGTGATCCGTGAACACATTCCGGCCGTCAAAGACGTGTGGAAGAAGGAGGTAATGGCCAAATACAGTTTTGTATTTCGCATCGATCGTGCCGGACGGCTGATCGACGCCCAGGAGTTTCGTCGCCTGCGCTTTCCAGTCGCGCGTTTTGCCGCGCCGCTACTGCAGGATTTGCTCATGGAGGCGGGCGACAGCGTGCATCTCGATGGCGAGCACGTGATCTTCGATCATCTCTACATCGAGCGGCGACTGATTCCCCTGAATTTGTATTTGCGCTCGGCCGAGGCCGCAGATGCAGAACGCGCGGTGCGCGACTATGGCCAGGCCATTCGCGATCTGGCCCACACCAACGTATTTCCCGGCGATCTGCTGCTGAAAAATTTCGGCGTGACGCGGCACGGTCGCGTGATTTTTTACGACTACGACGAACTATGCCGGGTTACGGATTGCAGCTTTCGGGATGTTCCGACCGCCAGCTGCGAGGAAGACGAGATGAGCGCCGAACCGTGGTTCTACGTCGGCGACAAGGATGTGTTTCCGGAGACCTTCGCGCATTTCCTGGGAATGAACGGCGTCCAGCGGGCGGCCTTTCTGCGGGTACATCAGGATCTGCTCGAACCCGCCTTCTGGCGGCGTACCCAGCAACGCCTCAACGCGGGAGAGATACTGGAAGTCTGCCCGTACGTACCGGCCGGCGCCCTAGCACAGGTCGGCGGCGTCGTAGATGGCGTTGTAGATCATTTGTAGGTCATCGGGGGTGACGCAGTAGGGCGGAAGCACATAGACGGTATTGCCCAAGGGCCGCAGCAATACGCCGGCGGTGCGAAAGCAGGCACGCAACCGCAATCCAATCTGTGCCAGATAGCCGGCGTCGGCGGCCTTGAAATCCATGGCGGTGATGGTGCCGGTCTGGCGAACGTTCTCGAACCGGCGATCGTCACGAAAGCGATTCAACAGCAGGCTTTGTTGAGCGCTGACAGCGCCAATGCGCTGCATGACCGGCTCGTTCTCCCAGACTTCCATGTTGGCGAGCGCCGCGGCGCAGGCGATGGGATTGGCCGTGAACGAACTGGAGTGAAAGAATGTGCGCCGCCGGTCGAGCGAGTAGTGAGCCTCGAATATCTCGTGCCGGCACAGCGTCACCGCCAGCGGCAGTGCGCCGCCGGTGAGGCCCTTGGAATAACAGACGATGTCCGGGGTGATGCCCGCCTGCTCACAGGCGAAGCGCGAACCGGTACGCCCCCAGCCGGTCATCACCTCGTCGGCGATGAACAGCACCCCGTGCGCGGCGCAAATGCGCCGCATGCCCTCCAGCACCTGCGCTGCATACATATGCATCCCGCCGGCGCCTAGTACCAGCGGCTCGACGATGAGCGCTGCGGCATCGCTCTGAGCGCACGCCCCCTCCAGCGCCGCCAATGTTTCGGCTTCACGGCCGGCAAGCGGAAACGGAATGCGCGCAACTTCAAACAACAAGGGTTCATAGGCCTCATTGAAGGGGCCGCGGGCACCAACCGACATGGCTCCGACGGAATCGCCGTGGTAGGCATGCTCCATGACTATGATACGTGTGCGTGACTCACCGTTGTGGCGCCAGTAACCCAGCGCCATTTTCAATGCGACCTCGACGCTGGTCGAGCCGCTGTCCGAGAAAAACACGTGGCGCATCCCCGCAGGGGCCACGCTCAGAAGCTTCGCGGCCAGCTTTTCAGCCGGTTCATGCGTGTATTCAGCGAATATGATCTGATCGAGCCGATCCGCCTGGGCCTTGATGGCGGCGACGATGTGCGGATGGCGGTGGCCGTGCGTGATAACCCACCAGGATGAAATGGCGTCGACGATGCGCTGCCCGTCATCGCTGGTGAGGTAGGCTCCTTCGGCGTGCAAAATTTTGCGCGGCGGCGGCTCCAGGGCATGCTGGGTGTACGGGTGCCATACGGGCCACGCGGCCGATGTGCGCGAAGGGTGAGACATCGCTGCTAAGTCTCGAGGTAGACGGTAACTGCTTCGCTACAATACACCAGCTCGCTGACACCCCCGGCATACTCGGTTACAATCATTGCTCGCCACGACCAATGATTGCAGTCGCGTTGACTCCAGATGCCGCGCGTGAGAAGCCATATTGTCGATCAAGCCAGGTGCGCTATTTCCTCTGATCCTCTTCATCAGCGGCGCCCGCGCTTTTGCCGCTGTGCCCGACAACGCAGCCGCGACTGTCGAGGCGCCAGCTTCCGAGCTCGCGACCATCGTGGTCACAGCCACGCGCGTGCCCGAATCAAGCGTGAATCTGCCGGTCTCGATCGATCGCATTGATCAGAGCCAGATCACGCAGGGACAGATGCAGGTCAACCTGTCGGAGACCCTAGACAGCGTTCCCGGGGTATCGGTGCAGACTCGACAAAACTATGCCCAGGATCTGCAGATGTCGGTGCGCGGCTTTGGCGCCCGCTCGCAGTTCGGTGTGCGCGGGGTGCGCCTGTACTCGGACGGCATTCCGGGCACCATGCCTGATGGACAGGGGCAGTTTTCCAATTTCGACTTGAGCTCTGCCGATCACATTGAGGTGCTGCGCGGCCCGTTCTCGGCGCTGTACGGCAATTCTTCGGGCGGTGTGATCGCGC
This sequence comes from uncultured Gammaproteobacteria bacterium, assembly GCA_963735775.1. GTDB lineage: Bacteria > Pseudomonadota > Gammaproteobacteria > Steroidobacterales > Steroidobacteraceae > FEN-1191. The sequence continues at coordinate 218,303 of CAVTMG010000004.1, forward strand.
TGTTCACCGAAGATGGCAAGCCCGGCCTGGAGCTCACGGGCACGGCCGAAGCGGGCAGTTTCGACACCCAGCGTTACGCGTTGAAGGGCGCCGGCGACGAGGGCAGCTTGAACTACGTGGTCGATGCGACGCATTTCAGCACCGATGGTTATCGCGATCATAGCCAGGCGCAGCGCAATATCCTCAACAGCAAGGTGCGATTCGAGCTGGGCAGTGACTCCAAGCTGACGCTGGTGGTCAACGCCATCCAGACCCCCTATATACAGGATCCCCTGGGACTGACCCGCGCGCAGTTACAGGCGGATCCCACCCAGGCCGGAGTCAACGCGTTGGCCTACAACAGCCGCAAATCGCTGGATCAAGAGCAGCTCGGCGCGATATTTCAGCACCAGTTCGGCGCCAACGATGCGCTCGAAGTCACGCTATATGGTGGCCATCGCGCCACCACCCAGTTTCAGGCTATACCTGCCTCAACCGAGACTTTGCCGGTCAATCCCGGCGGAGTCATCGACCTGGGCCATTTCTACGGCGGCGTGGATGCGCACCTGACCGATCAGCGCACGCTGTTCGATCGGCCGCTGCAGTGGACCGCCGGGGTCAGTTACGATGATCTGCAGGAGGCCCGCAAAGGCTTTCTTAATTTCATCGGCACCGACCTGGGCATCGAGGGGGCATTGCGCCGGCATCTGAACAACAACGTCTACGATATCGACGAGTATCTGCAGGCGCGCTGGGATCCGGGCGAGCGTTGGCGTCTCATGGCGGGCTTGCGCAATAGCGTGGTGCAGGTGAGCTCGCACGATCTGCTGAGCGCCCCGGGGATTGATCCAAATAGTGGCGTGCGCTACGCGGCCACCGACCCGGTCGCCGGCATCACCTTTCAGGCCGCGCCAACGCTTCACCTGTACGGCGATTACGGCAGGGGCTTTGAGACCCCGACGCTCAATGACCTGGCTTATCGCTCCACCGACGGCAGTATTCCCGGCCTCAACCTGGGTCTGAAGGCCGCGCGCAACGATAGCTTCGAGCTCGGGATCAAGGCCGGCGAGCATTCGCTGAGAGCCAACCTCGCCGCCTTCTACATCGAAACACACGATGAGCTGGCGGTACAGGCCAATGCCGCCGGACGCTCAGTCGACGAGAATATCGGCGAGACGCAGCGCAAGGGGTTGGAACTGGCACTTGACGGCGCGTTCGCGGGAGGATTTAGCTCGCAAGTGGCCTATACCTATATCAATGCCGTAACCGTGCAGGCGTACTCGACCTGCGTCGGGTCCCCGTGCGTGCCGCGGATCGTTGCTTCCGGCAGCCATCTGCCCGCGGTTCCGGAGGACTCCTTTTATGCCGCTGTCACGTGGGGGTACGCGCCGCACGGATTTTCGGCCACCCTGGAAGCGGTCAGCCGCGCGCAGATCTTTGCCGATGATCGCAACAGCCAGAGCGCTGCCGGCTATACGGTGGCCAATCTGCGCTTCGGGTTCGAGCAACGCTCAAGCCGCTGGCATGTCACGGAATTCGCCCGCGTCGACAACCTGACCAATCGCGGTTACGTTGGTTCTGTCATCGTCAACGAGACCAACTCGCGCTATTTTGAACCAGAACCTGGACGCTCGTTCGATCTGATGTTCACCATCGCGCGTCGGGATTAGCGCTGATCTTGGCATGCAAAACACCGCCTACGCCCGCATCGACCTGACCGCTCTGCGTCACAATCTGCAGGTCGTGCGCGGGCTTTGTCCACACAGCCGCATCATGGCGATGCTCAAGGCAGATGCCTACGGACACGGCGCGGTGCCTTCAGCACGGGCCTTGGCTGCCGCTGATGGATTCGCCGTTGCGCGCCTGCAGGAAGCCGTGTTGCTGCGCGAGGCGGGCGTCAACCATCGGTTGCTGCTGCTCGGGACGCTGCTGAATCAAAGCGATCTGGCGCTGTGCTCCGAGCACGGTATTGATGTGACGGCGCATGATCGCCACTCGGTGGCGGCCATCGCCGCCTGTGCCCGGCAACAGCCCCTGCGGGTCTGGCTGGAACTCGACTGCGGCATGCATCGCCTGGGGCTCGATGCCGCCGCGTTCGCCGAGGCCGATCGACTATTGTCGGCCGATCGGGGCGTATCCGAGCTGATTCACATGACGCATTTCAGCAGCACTGGCGATTTGGATGGCGCCGTCATGGCCGAGCAAATTGGCCGCCTGAGCGACTGCCATGAACTCAATTCCAAATCCGGCGTCAGCGTGGCCAATTCGGCGGTACTGATCTCCAAACCCGCATTGCACTGCGACTGGGTGCGCCCCGGCATCATGCTGTATGGAGAAAATCCGCTGGGGAATGAGCCTTCCGTGCCGCTGCGTGCGGTGATGACGTTGTGCGCGAAAGTCATTGCCGTGCGCGAGATTGGCATTGGCCAGCGCGTCGGTTATGACGGTTTATGGACCAGCCGGCGCGTCAGCCGAATCGCCACCTTGGGAATCGGCTATGCGGACGGTTACCCGCGGCTTGCCGGAAACGGCACACCGGTATGGATGCATGGCCAGCGGGTGGCATTGGTCGGACGGGTCTCGATGGACTCCATCAGCATTGATGTCACCGACTGTCCTGAGGTTGCGATCGGCGATGAGGCCGTGCTGTGGGGGCCGGATCTGCCTGCGGCCACAATCGCCCAATGCGCGGGTACGGTCTCGTACGATCTATCTCTCACGCATCGGCAAGCGGGTCACCCGCGAATACGTCGACTGGCAGGCGTCATGAACATAAACACTTCAACCCTTGCCGGCGTGGCGACGATCGAGATCGCAAGACCTGAGAAGAAGAACGCACTGACCCGGGCCATGTATCAGGCCATGGCCGAGGCCATTGCAGCCGCCGGCGCCGATAGTGCTGTGCGCGCATTGCTGATAACCGGTCAACCTGAGAATTTTTACTGCCGGCAACGATCTGGAGGATTTTCTGCAGCGCCCGCCGGTGGACTCGGGATCCGAGGTGCGGCGCTTCATGCAGGCGTTGCTGGCCTGTGAGAAGCCTGTGGTAGCGGCAGTCAGCGCAGCCGCGATCGGTATCGGCACCACCATGCTGCTGCACTGTGATCTGGTGTACCTCAGCGAGCAGGCGCGACTGGTGCTGCCATTCGTCTCCCTTGGGCTGGTGCCCGAGTTCGCCTCAAGTCTGCTGTTGCCACAACGCCTGGGTTATGCCAGGGCGTCTGAGAAACTGCTGCTGGCGAGCCGATACGGCTGCCGAGGCGCTCGAACTCGGAATCGCCACGGCGGTGGTGCCCGCAAGCGAGCTCCTGGCGCACGCTCGGCGTATGGCCGAGCGCTTCAATACGCTACCACCTGGCGCGGTGCGCGACACCAAACGGCTCATGCGCGCCGCTTCGGGCATCGCCATCGCGCAGGCAATGCAGGCCGAGGAGGCGATTTTCCTGCAACGGCTGCGCAGCCCCGAAGCCCTCGAGGCCCTGCAGGCGTTCCTTCAAAAGCGTAAGCCCGATTTCAGCAGATTCTAATGCCGACCACGCAATGGATTTGACCCCTGCAAAATCGCTCGCGGGCAAAACCCTGTTCGTCACGGGCGCCTCGCGTGGCGTGGGGTTGGCGATCGCCACGCGAGCGGCGCGCGATGGTGCTGGCATCGTGCTGGTGGCCAAGACCGTCGAACCGAACCCGAAGCTGCCCGGTACGCTCTACAGCGCCGCGGAGCAGATACAGGCGGCGGGTGGCCAGGCACTCGTTGTGCCGACGGATATTCGCGATGACGCGGCGATAGCTGCCGCCGTACAGGCGGCCCTGGAGCGCTTCGGCGGCATCGATATTCTGGTCAATAATGCCAGCGCTATCAGCCTGACGCCGACGCCGGCGACCACCATGAAGCGCTTCGATCTCATGTTCGAGGTCGACGTGCGAGGCACCTTCGCCTGCACGCAGGCGTGTCTGCAGGCCTTGACCCGCAGCGCGCAGGCGCAGCGCAATCCGCACATCCTGAATCTTTCACCGCCGCTTTCGATGCAGCCACGCTGGTTTGCACCGCACGTGGCCTACACGATGGCCAAGTATGGGATGAGCATGTGCACCCTCGGTCATGCCAGTGAATTCAGGAGTCTGGGAATAGCCGTCAATAGCTTGTGGCCGCGCACCGTGATCGCGACCGCCGCGCTGCAGATGATACCTGGCCTGGACGTGCGCAAAGCCCGCACGCCAGAGATTCTGGCCGATGCCGCGTGGCTGATTCTGACCAGTGATGCCCGAACCGTGAGCGGAAATTTTTTCATCGACGACGCGTTGCTCAGCGAGCACGGCGTTACCGATCTCGATCGCTATGCCGTCGTGCCGGGCACAAAGGACCTGATTTCGGATCTGTTCCTCGACTGAGTCGAGCGCGGCTTAGCCCAAGTCGGCGCGCAGCTGTCCCAACTCGGTCTCCAGCAGCTCCAGGCGCGAGAGCGCCGCATACATGCGGTCCACAGCCTCGCGTACTTCCACGGCCTCGGGCGCCAAGGCTTCCTTGAGTGCGTCCACCGCGTGACATGCGCGAATCAGCGTCTCGCGTACCGTGCGGTGCTGACCCTTTTCCAGCTCGGCGATGCGTGCCAGTGCTGCCGAGCGCTTTAGGCCCACGGGGCGCTGCCAACGCTTACTGGTTGGATTCCACTCGTGCTTGGGCGAAGGTTGCGGCGGCCGGTAGTCCACCAGCTTGCCGGTAGCCAGGTCCATTTTCTGCGACAAAGGATCGACGTAACCGACAAAAGCTCCATGGCCAGCAGGGGTGTTTTCGGCGATGAAGGCCTTGATCGATTTGGGCGTCGTGAGGTTGGTGTGCATCGAGACGCCGGTGAACAAGCCCGTGGTCGCATCGTAAAACTGGACATATATGCTCACAACGGCGCGCTCATTCCTGACGCTCGCCTGCGACATCGCCGTCCATGTCATTGGCGTACCTACGCACACAGCGCGCTGCTTTTGAAGTTACGGGCGGCTGCGCGACCACGCCAGCATCGGGGGCGTTGTTATCACTCATGGGCAAGTACCCTAGACCAATGCGAACCAGATGTCGCCACGGGCTCGACGTCTTGGTCGAGGCGGCGATTTTCCTGAAGAATATAAATTAGAGATATAAGAGCTAAATATATAATAGTACAGGATATTTTATTCAAAGAACGCTGCCTGGGGCGGTGGGTCCAGCGCGATTGCGGTCAACGGCTTCGGGCGGAAGCGGAATGAATTCGTGCTCATCACCAGGCACCCGGTCAAAACGTCCTTCACGCCAGGCTGCTTTAGCTTCGTCAATGCGCGCGCGCGAACTCGAAACGAAATTCCACCACACATACCGTGGCCCCTCCAGTGGCTCCCCGCCGAACAGCATCAGCCGCGAACGCTCCAATGCCCGCAATCTCACGAACTCGCCGGCGCGTAGTATCAGCAGTTGCGCGCCCTCGATCCGCTGTCCGTTCGATTGGAGCGCTCCCTCCACCAGGTAGATCGCGCGTTGTGTGTATTCACAGTCAAATTGCAGCTGCGCTCCGGGCTCGAGCATGGCATCGGCGTACCCCATCGGCGACAGCGTCGCCACTGGTGCGTGCTCGCCGAACAGCGATCCGGCAATCACCCGTATGCGCAGACCCGCTGTCTCGATGAGCGGCAGTTCCTGCACGCCGTGATGCGAAAAGCGGGCCGGCGTTTGCTCGTGCTCCCGGGGCAGAGCCACCCAGGTCTGTATCCCAGAAAGGGTTGAAGCCGCCCGACGCGTACCGGCGGCAGTGCGCTCGGAGTGCACGATGCCGCCGCCAGCGATCATCCAGTTGACCTCCCCAGGGCGTATCAATTGTTCGGTGCCGAGGCTGTCACGATGCAGGATCTCGCCATCGAATAGATAGGTCACCGTGGCAAGACCTATGTGCGGATGTGGCCGCACGTCCAGACCCGCGCCGGCCGGAAACGTCGTTGGCCCAAAGTGATCGAGAAACACCAGCGGTCCGACCGCGCGGCAGTCGGCGCTCGGCAGTGCGCGCCGGACGTGGAAACCTTCACCCAGATCGCGCGTGGGTGGGACGATGATGCGCTCGAATATGCTATCCGACTCCGAGTGCTTCATGTTCGAGCTCCAGAACGAATTGCCGCACGTGCTCACGTGTACAGATCTGACCGGCCACCATTGCGCTGAGCAGTCCGCCCAGATGCGTGCGTAGCGCGAAGGCCAGCACCGGCGGCGGATAACGTCCGAGCTGCTCAATGAATTCGTCGAGCTCATCGACGCATTCCTCGATAGTGCCATCGGTCGATTCATCGGTTTTGCGGGACATACCTCTGCGCTCCGTCGCTTGGAGATACAAACGATACACCACCCTGAACGCCAAGGCCGAGCGTGTTTCTACACGAATACCCGCGTTTACTGCGGGTCCCCAGGTCGCCGGTGCTCGCTAGACTCATCGCCATCTGGTCCAGCACGGACCGCGTGAGTACCCAGGAGAGTGTCATGAACAGTTTCACCGTCACCGCAATTGGTAACCTCGCCAAGAATCCCGAATTGATCGCAAAGGGGGACACGGCATATACGCGCTTCTGCCTAATCGGCAACGACTACGCCGGCAAGGACGAGGATGGGGAGGCGCGTGAGGTCGTGACCAGCCTATGGTTCGTCGCTTTCGATGCACTGGGTGAGGCGATCGCCCACAACGCCCGCAAGGGTGATCAGTTGATTCTCGATGCCCGAATTCGCGCGAACAACTGGACCGACCAGCAGGGCGAGCGACAGTACGACTATTCCTTCGTCGTCGATGGCTTCCGCTTTGGCGCTCCGGGCAAACTCAAGCGGGAGGAAATGGACAATCGGCGCGAGGAGCCGACTGTCACACGACAACCTCTCAAGTGCGGCCTAAGGAGGTTGCCGTGCACGGAATGCAGCGCGATCGGGTCGGACGAGCTCTGGGTTTAGGCGTGCTGAGCGTTGCGCTCAGTTTGCCCGAACTTGTTTGGGCGCAGGCGTCGCCGTTCATGACTGGTGCGACCGCGCTGCAGAGCAACATCCTCGCCTGGCTCACGCCGATCGCGGTCATTCTCGTCATGGCGCTGGGGGCAATGGCGATGGCAAACCGATGTCCTGGGGCTGGTGCCTTGGCGCCATCGTTGGAATCGCGATCGCTTTCGGGGCGCCGCAGATCGTGACCTGGGTGCGCGGCATGTTTGGAGTGTGAGCTCATGAGCAGGCGCAATGCGGGTTTGACTGCCGACCCTCTGTTCGTGGGCGCGACGCGGCCGCCGATGCGCTGGGGCGTCACGTATTCCGCGCTGCTGTTCAACATGGTGTTCACGCTGGAAATATTTCTGCTGACACGAAATCTGTTGATGCTGCTGCTGTGTCTTCCGACTCATGCCCTGTGTGCGCTGCTGTGCACGCGCGACGCGCGTATTTTCGACCTGCTCATGCTCTGGGGACGCACGCGGCTGCCGGCGCTGCTGGCAAATCTGCGCTCTGGCAGGCCAGCAGCTATAGCCCGCTGGCACTGTGTCAGACGGCGGGCCGTCGCTGACGCCGCAGATCTGGCCGCCCGCCGGGATGCAATCCCGATGAGCGGGCTTTGGCGCCAGCGGATCCTGAGGCGCGAGCTGCTTGCTGCCGAGCGCATTCCCTATACCGTGCAGGTCAGCGACAGCGTGGTGCGAACGGCCCTGCTCGACTACGTGCAGGTGTTTCGCCTCGGCGGGGCAAGCTTCGAGAGCGCCGACGACGAACAGCTCAACAACTGGCATGAGCGGCTCAATATCCTGTGGCGAAATATCGCCGGCCCTGGTGTCGCACTCTGGGCACATATCATTCGACGACGTGAAGCTCACGCCGTGCGAGAAGTGCGAATATCGATGGTTTTGCAGGCGCGCTGCTCGACAAGTACCGCGATCGGCTCGCGCATGAAACGCTCATGGTCAACGAGATCTATCTGTGCACCGTCTACCGTCCAGCGGCCGGTATTGCGGCCGGAGCTGATCGGCAGGGCGCTGAATCGGCGACAAGTCGTGGCAGCTCGCGCGACCCAGGCCGCACAGGCTGCTGGATGCCTGCGGCAAGCTGGCGCAGACTCATTCAGGCGTCACTGGCGCGCTATGAGCCGCAGCCCTCGGGATCTATCGCTCGGGAGCATCCAGCTACTCAGCGCTGCTTGAGTTTCTCGGCTGTGCTGATCAATGGCGAATGGCGGCGCGTGCCGCTGCGCGGAGCCCGCTGAACCGGTGCTGGCCACTTCCCGGCTGCTGTTCGGCACCGAGGCGATCGAATATCGCCTGCCGCGCGCCATCCGCGTGGCCGCCATCCTGGGCATCAAGGAGTATGCGACCCCAACGTCGTTGGGCTCTACAACCGACTGCTGTCGGCGCCATTTGCCTTCGTACTTGACACAGTCCTTTACCTTTCTGTCGAAGCGACCGGCCAGGGACTGCTGCAGCGGCAGTTCAACCGCATGGCGAATGCGGGCGATTTCGCGCATCTCGCAGGCGCGCAGATCTGCCGCAGCGCCCTGGATGCGCTCACCAGCAATGAGTTCGTCATGGGTGAGCATCATTTTTCGCTTCAGGTGCTCGCGGACGTCGGCGAGGCGGCCGCACGCCAGGGCTGCCCCGGCTCAAGGCGTTGAACGAGCGTGGCGCAGGCGCGCAGCCTGCTGGCGGATACCGGTATGACGGTCGCGCGCGAGGATCTGGCTCTGGAGGCGGCCTTCTGGGCCCAGCTGCCGGGGAATATGCCGCTGCGGCCGCGCAAGGCGCCTGTGACGTCACGCAATTTCGCGGCCATGGCGGCATTTCACAACTATCCGGCCGGCCGAGCACGGCAATCATTGGGGTGAGGCGCTGGCGACTTTCATGACCAGTGCGCGCTCGCCCTACCATTTCTCGCTGCATGCGAGCGATCCCAAGGATCCGACGGCGGCAGCCGCAGGGATACCGGTCATACCTTCATCTGTGGCCCGACCGGTTCCGGCAAGACGTGTTCATCGGCTTTCTGATTGCATGCTCGGCGCCACGGGACCACCCAGATCGATATTCGACAAGGACCGCGGCCTGGAGATCCTGGTGCGCGCTCTGGACGGGGAATATTTGCCGCTGGCAGGGGCGTCCCACCGGCTTCAATCCACTGCAGCTGCCGCCCACAGCCGGCATCTGGAATTCCTGAAGATATGGTTGCGCACGTTGGTCCGGCCGGCAGGCGGCGGGTGCGCTGACGCGTACGACAACAATCGGAGCTGGAGCAGGCTCTCCACGGCACGCTGGCGCTCGACGCTCTGCACGCCGTCTCTCGCGTCTGATCGAGTTTCTGGATCCCACCGATCCGGAAGGGATCTGCACGCGCGCCTGGCCGCTGGTGCCTCCACGCCACGGCGACTACGCCTGGGTGTTCGACAATGCCGAGGATGCGGTGCTGGCAGCGTCTTGGGCTCCACGCCGTGATCGGATTCGACGTCACCGAATTCCTCGATCATGAGCTGACTGCGCGCTCCCTTGACCCTCTATCTATTTCATCTGGTCCGTGAGCTGCTGGACGGCCGCAAGCTGGTTTGCTGGATGGATGAGTTCTGGCGTCTGCTGGCCGATCCGGCGTTCGAGGAATTCGCCAAGGACGGTCCGAAGACCTGGCGCAAGCTGAACGGTGTGATGTGCATGGCGACACAGAGCCCAAGCGATGTGCTGGAGAGTGCTATCAGCCGCACGATCATCGAGCAGACACCAACCAAGATCTTCTTCCCGAATCCGGACGCCGACGCCGCGGAGTACATGGACGGCTTCGGCCTCACGGAGCGGGAATTCAAAATCATCAAGGAACGGCTGGAGCCCGGATCGCGAAGCTTCCTGATCAAGCAGGGCCACCACAGCGTGGTCTGCCAGCTGGATCTGAAAGGATTCGATGCCGAGCTGACGGTCATTTCCGGCCGCAGGCAGCAAGTGGAGCGAATGCATCACATCATTGCCGGTACCGGCACCGAGCCGGGTGACTGGTTGCCGCGATTTCTGCGTGACCAGGGAGTTCTCGAGTGTTCTGCATCGCAGCGTTCGGGGGAGCAGCAACCATGTTCGTGACGAGGCACCTTCTATTGGCACTGAGCATTCCGATCCTGTTGTTGGTCAGTTCGAGCGCGCGGGCCCAGTTCGCGGTAGTCGATGTCGCCTCGGTGGCGCAATTGGTGCAGCAGGCCCGGACGCTGGCACAACAGCTGGCGGCGGCGCGCGCGCAGCTGGCGCAAGCGCAGCTACAGTATCAATCCATCACGGGAAATCGCGGCATGCAGTCGCTGCTCAATGGCACAGTGCGCAACTATCTGCCGTCGCAATGGTCGCAACTGGACGGCGTCCTCCAGGGCAATAGCGGCAGCTACAGCGCGCTGTCTGCTGAGTTTCAGGCCGATCTCGGGGCCAATTCAGTTTTGTCCTCACAGCAGCTGGCGGCGCTGTCAAACGATGAGAGAACGCAGATCGTATCTGCGCGCAACGCAGTTGCACTGCTGCAGGCGCTATCACAGATTGAACTCGGCAACGCCAGCGGCCGCTTTGCCTCGATTCAGCAGCTGATTGACGCCATTCCAACGGCGGGAGATCAGAAGGGAATACTCGATCTGCAGGCCCGCATCACCGCCGAGCAGGGCATGCTGCAAAATGAGCAGACCAAGCTGCAGGTGCTTTATCGGGCGGTGCAGAGCCAACAGTGGGCGACGCGGGAGCGCCAGCGTGAACTGGTGGTTGCGGGCCATGGTCAATTCGCCACGCGTTTCGAACCCACGCCGCGCTGACGGCACCCAATAGTTCGTCGTCATGGGTTTCTTCCAGACTTTTTGGTCCTGGCTCAACGGCACGCTCGGCGGCTACATCGGCAACAACACTGCCCGGGTCGCCGCGGCGCTGGAACCGGCAATCGTGACGCTTTCGACGGTGTATCTCATGGTCTGGGGGTACCTGCAGCTCACCGGCCGGATCGACGAGACATTCGCCACCGGTCTCAAACGCATCCTGATCCTGGTGATCGTGCTGGGTGTTGCGCTGCAGCTCTGGCTTTACAATTCGGTAATCGTCGACACGTTCTATACCGCGCCGGCCCAGCTGGCTGCCGCGGTGGTGGGGTCAGCGGATCCAGTCGGCACCATTGATGCGATCTGGCAGCAGGGCGGGGCAGTCGCCGAACAGCTTTGGGGCAAGGGTGGCCACTTCGGTGACTACGGCTACTACCTCGCGGGGGCCCTGATTTACTTGCTCATTGGCATGCTCTGCATTTATGCGATGTTTCTGATCGCGTTGTCGAGTATTGCCTCCGCAGTATTGCTGGCGATCGGCCCGCTGTTCGTCGCCATGCTGCTGTTCGACAGTACCCGCCGCTATTTCGAAGCATGGATCGCGCAATTGGCGACCTACGCGCTGATCTCGATACTTACCGTACTGGTGGCGGCACTGCTGCTGCAGATTGTTGAAACTTACGCCGCGCAGACGGCAGCACGTGGCGTAGCCATTGTGACCGTCGATGCGCTCGACATGGTGCTGATCTCGATGCTGGTATTCCTGCTCCTGCGACAGATCATGCCGATCGCGGCCGGTCTGGCTGGCGGCCTCGCATTCAGCAGCTTCGGCATGGTGAGCCGCGCCATGGCTTGGGGAATCGGCACAGGCGTTGCTCGCCCGGTCCGGGCGCTGACTGCCAAAGTCCTGCTCGCGCCTACTCCGGCATCCGCGGCGACGACGCGGGCACCGGCCGCGGCGCCGTCCTGGCGTCAGCCCTAAACAGTCATTCGCAGCTAGGAAGCATGGACATGAAGCGGATCGCGATTGTTTGTTTGATATTGCTGCAGGCGGGTTGTGCCGCACGCGCAGTACGTTGCGAGGGCTCGCTGCGCCCGATCAATGTAGTCGGAGTGGCGCATGAGGCCTTGAAGCCCCCAGGGGCGCGGGCACGATGAGTGCCCACGGCGCGCAGACCGAACTGGCAGGCTATTTTGAGGAAGCATTGCGTTGGGACACCGATCGCATGGCCGGCATCGAGCGCGGCGCGCGCCTTGCCTGGCGCTCCGCGGCCGCTGGCTGGTTCTGTGCCGTGACCTGTGGCGCTGCCCTGATTGCACTGATGCCGCTGAAACGTGTGGATCCGTTCGTCATTCGTGTCGACAACAGCACCGGTGTGGTCGATGTCGTGCCGGTCTATGTCGGCGCGGCCGCCATGGATGAGGCTGTGACGCGCTACTTTCTGACGCACTACATCACGGTGTGCGAGCGCTTCAACTACGCCACCGCCGAGAGTGACTACGAGGAGTGCGGCGCGTTTCACAGCGCGCAGCGAAATCAGGCCTGGTACGCACTGTGGAAATCGAGCAATCCTAAGTCGCCGCTCAATCTGCATCGGGACGGCAGTGAGGTTCGTGCGCAAGTGCAATCGGTGAGCTTCTTCAAACGGGCGAGCGGCATGTCGGACCTGGCGCAGGTGCGCTACCTGAAGAGTGAACTGCAGGCCGCCGGCTCCCAGCCGCGGGTTACGCGCTGGATTGCCACCATCCAGTATGCCTATGCCATGCCTTCCGGGGACCCGAAGCTGCGGCGATGGAATCCACTCGGATTCAAGATTATCCAGTTCGGGTCTGAGGCGGAAGTAATCAGCGAATCGGAGCCCTCGACACCGTCTGTGGATGCATTGCCATGAAATTCATGGTGATCGTGTTGTGTGGGCTGTGCATTCGCTGCCAAATTACGCCGGCGCGGGCCGCTGCCATGAATGCCGACTCCCGCATGCGCACGTTGGCGTACAGCGCCGAGCAGGTGTATCGGCTGCGTGGCTACGTGGGGTATCAGATCGATCTGGAATTCGAGCCCGGTGAGACCTTCATCGGGTTGGGCGCGGGTGATGTCGAGGGACTGACAATCGCCGCACAGGACAACCATCTGTTCATCAAGCCCAAGGCCGCCAATGTCCGAACCAATCTGACCGTACTGACCACGCGGCGAAGCTATCATTTCGACTATCAAGTAACTTCCATTGCCGCCCCTGAGAAGGACGAGCCCGATCTCATCTACAGATTGCGCTTTGCTTATCCGGCGGTACTGCCGGCACCGAATCAGTTGGCCAGCGTGGACGTCGATCGGGAGCTGGATCAAATTTCCGAGGTCGTACTACCCAATCGTAACTATTGGTATTGCGGCAGCGCTGCGCTCTTGCCGCTCCTGGCATTCGACGATGGTGTCCACACGTATTTGCGCTTTAATCCTCGCGGCGAGCTGCCGGCACTATTTGTTCGCAATGACGATGGCAGTGAATCGCTGCTCAATTTCAATATCCAGAAAGGTGAGGTCGTAATCCATCGCGTGGCGCGACGGCTTGTGGTCCGGCGCGGCCGACTTGCCGGCTGCATAGTTAACAGAAGCTTTGACGGCACGGGCGTGGAATTGCAGTCCGGGACTGTCACGCCGCGGGTGGAGCGTGCAACACGGGGGCAGCGGCCATGAAGCTATTCCGGCGGCCGGTGGCGCCAGCGCAATCCGACGCCACGAGGATGGTGCAGGGCGATCGCGGCCTACCATCAATCCGGCAGACAGCCTCTCTGCAATCCCGGATCAGCAACGGTCTGGCCATGGGTCTGATGTTGGCGATGGGCGGAGCCGTGCTCGCCGGTTATTACTTTCATACCGCGCAGAGGCAGACGCAGGCACGTCAGAAAGTGCAGACAGCCTCAAATGGCCGGGCGCAGTCTGAGATGACTCTGCCCCCCTTGGAGACCATCCCAACGCTGCCAGTTCCGTCCCACGGCGGGGCACCATTAGCGCTGGGCCCTGCAGGCTCGGACAATACCGGGGACACGGTGCAGGCTGCGGCCGCGAGCGTGCTGCCGCCGTATCATCCGCCGCAATACGACAGTACGAGTCCGCGACCCACCAGTCTGGAACGGCGTCTGGCCGGCGCGACGTTTACGCGTGCGGCCCAAGCGCCCGAAGCAAATGTTGCCAGCAGCACGCGCTCGGAGGTGGGGATTGTGCCGACGCAGGCGGACAACGCGGCAGCGCTGCCGCATGCCGCATCGATCGGCGCTACCCCCGCACGTGTTCTGCCGACGCAGCGGTTATTGCTGCCCAAGGGGGCATTCATCGATTGCACCCTTGAAACGGCCATCGACTCTTCGCTTCCGGGTATGACCACCTGTATCACCGCCACCGATACCTTCGGAGTCGACGGCAAGGTCGTGCTGCTGGAACGTGGAACCAAGCTTGTCGGAGAGACTCGCGGGCAGGTGCAGCAGGGCGCGGCACGCATCTTCGTGCTGTGGACCGAGGCGCGTACACCCACCGGGGTCATCGTGCCACTGGACTCTCCGGCGGCCGATGAGTTGGGGCGCGCTGGCCTACCGGGAGCCGTGGACCGACACTTCTGGGAGCGCTTCGGCGCAGCGCTGTTCATCTCGACTATCGATGCGGCGGTGCAGGCGGCCGTGCAATCCTCGAACCGGGGCACCGGCACGCTCATCTACAACCCGTCGGCGACCCAGGATGTCACGACCGAAGTGCTTAAGAGCACTTTGAGCATTGCACCGACGGTGCGCAAGGACAACGGCGATCGCATCCAGGTCCTGGTCGCGCACGATGTCGACTTCACCAGTGTGTATGAACTTCGGCATACCAGCAGTGGCGGCTAGTACCAGCACTCGCGCCGCGGATCAGTCGGCACGCACCACTGCCAGTGGCGAGAATTCAGCGCTGGTATTGACGCTGCGTGCCATGCAGCGCTTCCTCGACGATCCGAGCGTCACCGAGCTGTGCGTGAACAGTCCTGGGGAGGCGTTCATCGAAACCACTTCAGGCTGGCGACGCGAGACGCTGCCGGAAATCAGCTTCGACTGGTGTCTGCGATTCGCCAAGCTGGTCGCAAATTTTACCGGTCAGCGCATCGATGCCGCATCGCCCTTGCTTTCGGCTGGCTTACCCGGCGGTGAGCGCGTGCAGATCGTGCTACCGCCTGCCACCACCGCCGGCACGGTGGCGATTACGATTCGCCGCCCTTCCCACCAGCATTGCTCCATTGAAGAGCTGGCCCGTCGCGGCATTTTTCGGCAAGCGCGCCGCTGCGGGCAAGTTGCCGACCAGGTCGAACCAAAACTGCTCGAGCTTCTGGCCGCGAAAGAATACGAGGCATTCATGCGCCTGGCAGTAGTGGCGCGCAAGAACATCCTGGTGTCCGGTCCCACAGGTTCGGGCAAGACCACCTGGACCAAAGCCTTAATTCGCGAGATTCCAAGCGATGAGCGTCTGATCACAATCGAAGATGCCAAGGAACTGGTGCTCGACCGCCATCCCAACCACGTGCGGCTGTTCTATTCCAAGGACGATCAGGGGCTGTCTCGCGTGACGCCCAAGCAGTTGTTGGAGTCATGCCTGCGGATGAAGCCCGATCGCATATTGCTGGCGGAGCTGCGAGCCGAGGAGGCGTTCGACTATCTGCGCAATGTCAATTCCGGCCATCCCGGTTCGATTACCAGTGTGCATGCCTCCAGTGCCGCACTGGCATTTGAACAGTTGATGCTGTTAATCAAGCAAAGTGTCGCAGGCCGGGAACTCGCGCGGCGCGAAATCAGGAGTCTGCTGTACCTGCTGATCGACGTGGTCATTCAGTTCTCTTGCTGGCGTCATCAGCGATTCGTCGAGGAGATCTGGTATGAACCTGCGCTCAAACGCCGCAACCTGGAATCCCTCGATTGACTCTGTACGCGTTGACTCACGGCTGGTCCGGCCTGGGCGTGGCCTTTGCAGGCGTTCAGGGACCAATGTTGGCGGCGATGATCCGCGCCCGCGCCGCCTGGCACCGAGTGCTGCTCTCCCCGGCGGCGGCTGCGCCGGTAATGATCGTCGCCGGAGCCACCCTGGGCATCATAAACCCGGCCCTGCGGGGCATGGGGTTGGCGTCGGGCGGCTTGGCGCAACTGGCGTTCGGAGTAGCCCTCACGGCAGGCCTGGGCTACGCCACGGGGTGCGCACTGGCAGCTCCTGCGACGCAACAATCATTGCACTACCGTGGTGCCAAGGTGGCAGAGGCGCAGAGGCCCGCTGGCGATGTGCAACGGCACGCCAAGGGCGATCTGACGTTGGGCGGCGTTGCCGTGCCGCAGGCGGATGAGACCAAGCATTTCAAATTCATCGGTACTACGGGCACCGGCAAGAGTACGGCCATCGCGCAGCTACTGGACGCGGCATTGGAACGCGGCGATCGCGCCGTCATTGCCGATCCCGATGGCGGATATCTTCGGCGCTACTACGATCCGGCACGTGGCGATGTAATTCTCAATCCGTTTGATCAGCGATCCGTGAAATGGGACCTGTTCGGCGAAATCCAGCAACCTTACGACGTGGAACAACTGGCGCGCTCGCTGCTTCCTGATCACGAAGGCAGTGATCGCAGCTGGCGCGGCTACGCTCGCACGTATCTGACGGCGGTCACTCGACAGGCACACGCCGCTGGCGTGCGCGACGTGGGCGAGTTGTACCGCCTGCTGGTCATTGCTCCGATTGCCGAATTGCGCACATTGACGTGCGGCACGCCCGCACAACCGTTTCTCGAAGAACACAACGGTCGCATGTTCGACTCAATAAGGTCCGTGGCAAGTTCGGCGGTCGGTTCGTTGGAACACATCGCGCAGCAACAGGGCGTGCCCTTCTCGGTCCGCAAGTGGGTTGCGAGCCCACCGGCCGGCCGCGGGGGAGTACTGTTTATTCCCTATCATGCGGGCCAGATTGCCGCGCTGCGATCAACGGTATCCGCCTGGATGAGAATAGCCATTTTCGAGACCATGGCTGGCCCCGAGCAGGACCAACATATGTGGTTCGTCGTCGATGAGCTCGACGCGCTGGGACAGATCGATGGGCTCAAGGATGCTTTGGCGCGCGTGCGCAAGTTCGGCGGCCGCTGCGTGCTCGGCTTTCAGTCGGTCGCGCAGGTAGCAAGCACTTACGGTGCCGGCGAGGCCCATACAATTGTTGAAAACTGCGGCAATACCTTGATCTTACGTTGCTCGGCCAGTGAGGGCGGTGGCACTTCGCGTTTCGCATCGATGTTGATCGGGCAACGCGAGGTATTGCGTACCACACAATCGCGAAGCCGGCGATCCGGCGAGTTTCTAGGTTCGGTAACTCACAGCCAACATATCAGCATTGAACCGGCGGTAATGGATTCCGAAGTCGAGCAGTTGCCAGATCTGGCCGGTTATCTCAAGTTTGCATCGCGTGATCGCTGGCTCAGGATTGCCCTGCAGCCACCGCAGGCCGTAGCGGCGCGAGCGACCGCAAAGTCGCCGGCCGCAGCCCCTCGCGTCGTGGAGCGCAATTCACCGGAGCTCGGTCTATGAACGCACCGGCGTCTCTTGACGAGACCAGCATGAAGTTCGGTCTGCTGCTGGAAACGACCCAGGCGCAGCAGCAACTGGTTGCCTCCAGCATCAGGCAGCTCGAAGGTCACACCCACGATCTGGATACCATCGTACGTGAGCAGATCAGGCGTACGCTGATCGAAGAACTTGGCGCCGTGGTCGAGGAGAGTGCGCGAGCGGCGCAGTCGCTGCGCGCACTGGAGCGCTCGGCGCAGCTGCGCTTCATGGGCTGGACGTTGACCTCGACGCTGCTGTCGGGCGCCGCGGCGGCGCTAGCGGCATGGTGGCTTTTCCCCTCGCCATCACAGATAGACGCCCTGCGCCTGAAGCGCGAGCAGCTTGCTGCAGCAATCGAAAGCCTCGAGCAACGCGGCGGACTGGTGGACTTGCGCCGCTGCGGCGAGCAGCGCTGGTGCGTTCGTGTGGATCGCCGCGCGCCGGTCTATGGCGAGCAGGCGGATTACTTCGTCGTCAAGGGCTATTGACGGTGAACGCCTTGGCCCCGGCTCTGATCGCGACCGTACTGCTGTCCTTGGGCGCGCGCTTGTTGTGGCAGCGCGGTTCGCGCGAAGCCCATCGCCGCGGCGCACTGATTGTGAGCGCCCGGCGGTCATTCTGGGTTCGCTCGACGAGCTGGCCAAGATCAGGCGCAGTTGAAATCACCCTCGCCGGAGTAGCCGTAAGCCCGATGGAAGAGGTCAAGCACTTCAAGCTGATCGGCACCACCGGCACCGGTAAGTCGACCGCCATTCGCGAACTGCTCGAGCGCGCATTGCAACGCGGCGATCGGGCAATTATCAGCGACCCGGACGGCGCCTATCACGCGCGCTTCTTCCGTCGCTATCGCGGTGATGTGGTACTCAATCCCTTTCAACCCGATTCGGTGCAGTGGCATCCGTTCGCGGAATTGCGAAATTCCTACGATGTTGAGCAACTGTCTAGTGCGCTGATTCCATTTAGCGATGATCCGTCGACCCGCGAATGGCGCGCCTATGCGCGCACTTTGTTCGCGGCCGTGATCCGGCGTGTTCGGGGCGAAGGAGGCTGTGACCTCAACGAGCTTTGGCGCCTGCTGACGATGGCGCCGCACGATGAGTTGCGATCGGTGGTGGCGGGAAGCCCGGCGCAGCCGTTCCTGGAGCCGGACAACGCCCGCATGTTCAGTTCGATTCGCTCTGTGCTGGTTTCGGCCATCGCGGCATTGGAATACATCAAGGTTCAACGCAGCGCGCCGTTTTCCGTGCGCGCGTGGGTTCGTGGTGGTCGCGGAGTGTTGTTCATCCCGTATCATGCGGGTCAGGTCGCAGCGTTGCGATCGATGATCGCTGCCTGGATGAGATTGGCCATCGTCGAGGCACTCAGTCAGCGCGAGGATTTCGACCAGCGCCTATGGTTCGTGATCGATGAGCTCGACGCCCTGGGCGCCATCGACGGACTGAAGGATGCCCTTGCGAGGTTGCGTAAATTCGGTGGGCGCTGCGTCCTGGGTTTCCAGTCAATTGCCCAGGTTTCCAGCACTTACGGTGCCGGCGACGCCCAGACAATTGTTGAAAATTGCTGCAACACTTTGATACTTCGCTGCGCTGGCAGCGAAAACGGCGGCACATCACATTTCGCATCACGCCTCATCGGTGAGCGCGAGGTGCTGCGGCGCCAGACCTCCCGCGGCCGTGACCGCGAACAGGGCCTGGCGGTGCGCGGCGCGCGCCGTTCGACGCAAACCAGCGAGCAGTATGCCACCGAGTTGGCCCTTATGCCCTCTGAACTGGAACAGCTGCCCGACCTGTGCGGATATCTCAAGCTCGCCGCGGCGCCTTGCTGGCAACGCGTGTCGCTGCGGCGCCGATGACATGGCGCTGTATTTCCTGAAAATCAAATCGGTTTCGAGAGCGGCTGGCCGCAGCGCGCCGGCAGCGGCGGCATACCGGGCCGGCGAGCGGATCAGGGATGAGCGCACCGGGCTGCTTCACAACTATTCGCGCCGCCGGGACGTGACACACACAGAGATCTTCCTACCGGCTTCGCCGGCATCGGCTCATCCGGATTGGGCCCGGCAGCGGGCGCGGCTTTGGAATGCGGCCGAAGCGGCCGAACCGCGCCGAAATTCCAGGGTGGCGCGCGAGTATCAGGTCTCGTTGCCGCCTGAGTTGAATGCCGCTCAGCGGCTGGAACTCGCCCGCAAGTTCTCCCGGGAACTGGCCGATCGTCACCAGGTTGCGGTGGACCTGGCGGTTCACGAGCCGCGCGCCGGCGGTGATCCACGAAACCATCATGCCCATCTGCTCACGACCACGCGTGAACTCGGGGCCACCGGCCTGGGCGTCAAGACCGGCCTCGACATGCAGCAAAGCGAACGCTTCAAGCGCGGTCTGTCGAACCAGATGGAAGAGTTCGTCGCTATTCGTGAACGCTGGGCGGCGTTGGTCAATGAGAGCTTTCTGGCCGCTGGTCTGTCAGATCGCGTGGACCACCGTAGTCTCAAGGCGCAGGGTATCGATCGCGAGCCCCTGCCGACTATTCCCTATTTCGCCTTGCAGATGGAGCGGCGAGGGGTGCGCAGCGAGGTGGCGGAAAGCATTCGCGAGCGCTACCAGGCGCGCGTTGCCGCGCGCGCGGCGGAGCAGACGTCGACGCACGCAGCTGATGCCGGGGGTCTCGACCCCGTCGCGCTCGGCAGTCGCGTTCTGGGCGTTGAAGAGCTTCGGCGACGCGCGCGTGAGGCCTGGCTGCAGCTGCGGCGCGGGCCATCTGCCAAGGAGCTTCCCGCCGAGCGCCGGAATCTGCGCGATCAATCGGCATCGATGGATGAGCCACACAGCGAAGCCACGGATAAGGACGTCGCCCTGTGAAGGTACCGCCGCCGACGCTGACTGCGCTCGATGCGCCCGGGCGCATCGAGCATGCTTTTCTGGCGGCATCGGACTGCTGCGCTTACCTGGCGGCGTATGTACCCGGTCCCGGATGCCGTGCCCGAGGTTGCAATCAGCTAATCCGCAATTTCAAATGCGAACCATCGATCGCGCGCAGCAACTCGCAACGTCGGCGCCACAAGCGGCACGCCATCACGACGCTGGCGCAGTGGCTGCGAGCGGCGGTCAGCCGGGAGCAGGCTGAAGGCTGCACCTGGGTGCCGATTCCACCCTCGAAATGGCGTGGCGATCCGGACTATGACGATCGCCTGACCCGAACGCTGAACCTGGCCTTTCGTGCCTACGATGTGGACGTGCGCGGGTTGCTGTATCAGATTGAAAACACCGTGCCGGACCACAGCGGTCCAACGCGCCTGAGTGCCACGGCGCTGTACGACAAGCTGCGTCTGGACGTCCAGGCTTTGAGTGCGCGGCCGATACGAGCGCAAATCGCGCTGTTCGATGACGTGCTGACCACCGGCAAGCACTATAAATGCTGCGAACGCAGGCTAAAGCAAGCGCTTCCGAGCACGCCCATAACGGGGGTATTCCTGATGCGGCGGGTGCTGGCAGGGCGCTGGCGCAGCCTCGCATGGTAGTCACCGCGAGTCGCTCAGTGCGACAGCGCACCGACTGCGGGCGGTGGCGGCACGAGCATAGCGGTCTCAACGCCAGAACTGTCGCACAGGAATTCGCCATGAAAGCCGACAAACATTCTTCGGGGCACGGCCGCAACGGGCACGCGGCAGCTGCAGCATCGGACAGGAGCGCGGCCGCCGACGTGCTCTCGGGAGCTTTCCAGGAACTACATGATTTCATCGGCGATTTGGAAGAGTTGATCGAAGCCACCACATCGCTGACCGGTGAAGACCTGGCCCACGCCAAGAGCGAGCTTAAGGCGCGGATCGCGGCGGCAAAGCAGGCCGCTGGCCAGATGCATCGTGGAGTCGCCGAGCGGGCGCGCCGGCGGATCAAAGTCGTAGACAGTTACGTCCAGGAGCAGCCGTGGAAGTCCATCGGCATAGGCGTGGCTGCGGGGCTGCTGGTAGGGGTACTGATCAGCAGAGGCCGGTCGTAGTCGCGCGGGTTTAGCCCAGAGCAGTCAACACCGCGTTGCCAGCCTCCTGAGTCGAGGCCGCGCGGTGACTCGGGTGCGGCAATATCCGGCGTGCGCACGCCATCGTCGATGGCGCGATGTACCGCGAGCTCGATCGCACGCGCTTCCTCCTCGAGCTTGAAAGAATGACGCAGCAGCAGCGCAATGCTGAGGATGGCGCCGTACGGATTGGCGATACCTTTGCCGGCGATGTCCGGAGCCGATCCATGAATGGGTTCGTACAGACCGCGAGTACCATCGCCTAGCGAGGCCGAGGGAAGCAGTCCCAATGAGCCGCTGAGCATAGAGGCTTCGTCGGTCAGGATATCGCCGAACATGTTCTCGGTCACCGCAACATCGAAGTCGCGCGGCCGGCGTATCAGGTGCATCGCGGCGGAATCCACCAGCATGTGCTCGAGCGCGATGTCGGGAAATTCGCTGCGCATCACGCGTTCGCACACCTCGCGCCACAGGCGCGAGGTCTCGAGTACGTTTGATTTGTCGATCGACAGCAGGCGTTTGCGGCGCGTGCGCGCGATGCGAGCCGCCACCCGCACGATGCGCTCAATCTCGACTGCGGTATAAGTGCACAGGTCGGTGGCGCGGTTGGCGTCGCGGGTTTTCTCGCCAAAATAGATGCCGCCAGTCAGCTCGCGGACGAAAATCAGATCAACGCCTTCAAGAATTTCCGGTTTCAGGCTCGAGGCGCTGCGTAGCGCCGGATGAACGCTGACCGGGCGCAGATTGGCATACACGCCCAGTTCCTGGCGCAGCCGCAGCAGCCCGGTCTCCGGGCGAACCTTGGCCTGTGGCGCGGACCATTTCGGGCCGCCGATGGCCCCCAGCAGCACCGCATCGGCGCTCAGGCAACTTTTGAGCGTCGCCGGAGGCAGCGGGTCGCCAAACTGATCGATAGCGATGCCACCGAACACCGCCGGGTGCAGGGCGAACTCATGACCGAACTGACGCGCGATGGCCTCGAGCACCCGGATCGCCTCGGCGATCACTTCCGGACCGATGCCGTCGCCCCCGAGTACTGCAATGCGAGCCTTCACGCCTGCCTCCGCTGTTCATATGCGCCGATCTGCTGCTGCTTGGCGAGCAGGAAACCCAGCTCGTCCACGCCATTGATCAGGCAATAGCGCGCGAACGCCTCGATCGGAAAGCTGATCATCGCACCCGTAGGCAGCCTGAGGGTGGCACTGGGCAGATCGATGGTCACCTCGGCCCCGGGATGCTCGAGCAGCCAGCGGCCATTGTCCTGATCGACGACGATGGGTAGCAGGCCGTTCTTGAGTGAATTGCTGCGAAAGATATCGGCGATCTCGGTGCTGATCACGGCGCGAAAGCCATAGTCGAGCAGCGCCCAGGGCGCATGTTCGCGCGAGGAGCCACAGCCGAAATTGCGGTCGGCAACCAACACGCTGCAGCCCTGGGCCTCCGGGCGATTGAGCGGGAATTGCAGGTTGGGCGTGCCGTCTGCGTTGCAGCCGCCAATCGGCGAACAATTGCTGTCCAAGCCCCTCGCGCGTCGTGGTGCGCAGGAAGCGCGCCGGGATGATCTGGTCGGTATCGATGTTGGTATAGGGCAGCACGGCCGTGCGCGAACAGATCTGTCGTATCGGTGCCATGGCTTCGTCAGCTGGTGAGGAATTCGCGTGGATCGGTCACGCGCCCGCGCACAGCGCTGGCCGCCGCGGTCAGCGGACTGGCGAGCAACGTGCGTGCGCCCGGGCCCTGGCGGCCCTCGAAATTGCGATTGCTGGTGCTGATCGAGTATTCGCCCTTGCCGACCAGATCGCCGTTCATCCCCAGGCACATCGAGCAGCCCGATTCGCGCCATTCGGCGCCGGCGTCAATGAACACCCGATCGAGTCCTTCCGCCTCGGCAGCTTTCTTCACCTGCTGCGAGCCCGGCACGACCAGGGCGCGCACGCCGGGGGCGATCTTGCGCCCGCGCAGCAGCCTGCGCGGCGCTGCGCAGGTCCGACAGTCGTCCATTGGTGCAGCTGCCGATGAATACCACGTTGACCGGCTGGTTGCCGATCGGCTCGCCGGCGTGCAGCCCCATGTAGGCGAGCGCCTTGTCGAATACCGGATCGTTGCGCGGATCGGGGATCGAGCCGGACACGGCCATGACCATGCCGGGATTGGTGCCGTAGGTGACCATGGGTTCGATCGCCGCGCCATCGAAGTTGAATTCACGGTCAAATTGCGCGCCCGGCGTCGCTCGGCAACGCACGCCAGCGCTCGAGTGCCCGTTCCCAGTCGGCGCCGCTCGGCGCTCGCGGGCGGCCTTGCAGGTATCGATAGGTGGTCTCGTCCGGCGCGATCATGCCGGCGCGCGCGCCGGCCTCGATCGACATGTTGCACACGGTCATGCGTTCTTCCATGGACAAGGCGCGAATCGCCGCGCCGCGGTATTCGAGCACATGGCCGGTGCCGCCAGAGACGCCGATGCGGCCGATGATCGACAGAATCAGGTCTTTGGCGGTCACGGCGCGACCAAGCGCGCCCTCGATGTTGAGCGCAAAGGTCTTTGGGCGGCGCTGCAACAGGCACTGCGTGGCGAACACGTGCCCGACTTCGGTCGAGCCGATGCCGAAGGCGAGGGCGCCGAAGGCGCCATGGGTGCTGGTGTGGCTGTCGCCGCAGACCAGCGTCTGACCGGGCTGCGTGAGCCCGAGCTCCGGCCCGATGATGTGCACGATGCCGCGCTGCTGGCTCTTGAGCCCAAACAGCTCGACGCCGAACTCGCGCGCAGTTGCGTCTCCAGCTGCGCGATCTGCTTGGCTGCCGATTCGATCGTGATCGGCGCGCCGCCGAAGATCTGCTCGGTGCGCGTTGGACTGGAATGATCGATGGTCGCGAGCATGAGGTCGGGTCGGCGCAGCTTCAACGCTCGCTCGCGCAGCATCGTGAAGGCCTGCGGCGAGGTGACTTCGTGCACCAGATGCGGGTCGACGTACAGCACGGCGGGCGTGTCGTCGGTCTCGGGCACGACCACGTGCGCCTCCCAGACCTTCTGGAACATGGTCTTCATCGCCATCGCGCATCGTTCAGTGCGCGGTGGCGGCGGCGCGAGTGTTGAGTTTCATGTCGACGTAGTCCAGCCACCACCAGTCATCGACGGTGGCACCGGTGAACAGTCCGAAGAATGCCCGTTGCAGCTTCTCGGTGATCGGACCGCGATGCCCGGCGCCAACCGTGATGCGATCGACCGAGCGGATCGGCGTGACCTCGGCGGCCGTGCCGGTGAAGAACAGCTCATCGGCCAGGTACAGCATTTCGCGCGGAATGGAGGTTTCACGCACTTCCAGTCCCTGCAGGCGCGCCAGCGTCATGACGGTGTCGCGAGTGAGCCCTCCCAGCACCGAATGCGCCAGATTGGGTGTCAGCAGCACGCCGTCCTTGACGACGAAGATGTTTTCGCCGGCGCCCTCGCTCACGGTGCCATCGGGCGCAAGTCCGATGCCCTCGGCAAAGCCCAGCCGCTTGGCCTCCTGGCTGATGAGCTGGCTGGAGAGGTAATTGCCGCCGGCCTTGGCCAGTGCCGGCAGCGTGTTGGGAGCCACGCGATGCCAGGAGGAGACGCACACATCAACGCCTGTCTCCTCGCTTTCATGACCCAGGTACTTGCCCCATTCCCAGGCGGCGACGGCGACCTCCACCGGCGGATCGATCTTCGGCGCCACGCCGATTTCGCCGTAGCCGCGAAAGGCGACGGGGCGGATATAGGCGCCGCGCGCGAGCTCGTTGACCGCGATGACCTGGCGGCAGGCATCGTTGAGCTGCTCCTGCGTAAAGGGAATCTGGATGCGGTAGATCTTCGCTGAATCGAACAGCCGGCGAGTGTGATCGCGCAATCGGAAAATCGCCACGCCGCGCGGGCGTTTCGTAGGCGCGCACTCCCTCAAACACCGAGGAGCCGTAGTGCAGAGCATGCGAGAGCACGTGCACGGTGGCCTTTTCCCACGGGCACGAGTTTGCCGTTGAACCAGATGAAGGCAGTTGCGGGGATTGGCATGTTGAAGGCTCCTAGACGGCCGTCTGGGCGATGCGGGCGATGTCCTGGCGGCTCGCCAGCGCGCCGCGCGCGCTACTGCTGTGCGAGAGTTCTATGCGATTGATGACCTCAAGCAATGCGCGGCTGGCCGCCTCAATGATATTGGTGCTGATGCTCGAGCCACGATAGCTGCGGCCGTCGGTGTCGACGTACAGGATCGCCTCACCCTGCGCATCCTCGCCCACGGTCACCGCGTGGACCTCAAACTTGCGCACGGTCACCGCGACTCCGGTGGCCAGGACGATGGCCTTGTAGGCCGCATCGACCGGCCCGTCGCCGCTGGCATCGCGCTCGAGCAGGCGGCCATCGCCGTGCTTGAGACGCACGCGCGCGATCGCCTGCGAGCCACTATGAACCTCGACATCCAGATGCTCCAGCGTCCACGGACCCTGCGCGTGGCTGCCGGCACGCAGCACCAGAGCTTCGATGTCGCCGTCGAACAGCTCCTTCTTGCGGTCGGCCAGCGCCTTGAACTCCTCGAACACGCGGTTGAGCTCGAGTTCCTCGAGCTCGAAGCCGAGCTGCTTGACGCGCTCGCGAAAGGCATGACGGCCGCTGTGCTTGCCCAGCACGAGGTTGCTGCGCTGCAGTCCCACATCCTCGGGACGCATG
Organism: uncultured Gammaproteobacteria bacterium; assembly: GCA_963735775.1. GTDB lineage: Bacteria > Pseudomonadota > Gammaproteobacteria > Steroidobacterales > Steroidobacteraceae > FEN-1191. The sequence continues at coordinate 244,340 of CAVTMG010000004.1, forward strand.
ATTTCATAGGTGAGCGCGATTCTGAAGCATGCCGTGCTGATGAATGCCCGATTCGTGCGCAAAGGCATTCTCGCCCACCACCGCCTTGTTGCGCGGGATCGATACGCCGGTGATGCTCGCGACCAGCCGGCAGGTCGGATACAGGCGCGCGGTTTGCACGCCGGTGCCCAGATTGAAGAATGCCGCGCGGGTGGCGAGCGCCATCACCACTTCCTCGAGCGAGCAGTTACCGGCGCGTTCACCGATACCATTGATCGTGCACTCGATCTGGCGCGCGCCGGCGACCACGGCCGTGAGACTGTTGGCCACCGCCATGCCCAGATCGTCGTGGCAGTGCACCGACAGGGTGACCTTATCGATGCCGCGCACGTGCTGGCGCAGATAGCGGAACACCTCGCCAAACTCATCCGGCACTGTATAGCCGACCGTGTCCGGAATATTGATGGTGGTCGCGCCGGCATCAATGACGGCCTCAACCACCTGCGCCAGGAAATCCAGCTCGGTGCGCGAGGCGTCTTCGGGCGAGAACTCAATGTCCTCACAATACTCGCGCGCGATCTTCACTCCCTCGACCGCGAGGCGGACGATCTGCTCCTGCGCCATTTTGAGTTTGTACTGGCGATGGATGGCGCTGGTGGCCAGAAACACGTGGATGCGGTGGCGCGGGGCGTCGTGCAACGCCCTTGCGGTCTGTTCGATGTCCTCGCGCATGCAGCGCGCCAGTCCGGCGATGATCGGACCCTGCACCTCGCGCGCCACGGCATTGACCGATTCCCAGTCCCCGCGCGAGGCGGCCGGAAAGCCCGCTTCGATCACATCCACGCCGAGCTCGGCTAGTGCGCGCGCCACCCGCAGCTTCTCGGGTTGCGTCATGCTGCAGCCTGGCGCTTGCTCGCCATCGCGCAAGGTGGTGTCGAAGATCAATACTCGCTCGGGTTTCGGGGTCATGGCGGTCTCCGTTTCAGCGGGCTCCCTTGAGCCAGGGCATGCGTGCGCGCAGCTTCTCGCCGACGCGTTCTACGGGATGGCGCAGGTCGGCTTTGAGCAGGCGCCGGAAATTCTTGCCGCCGCTCTCGCTCTCACGGATCCATTCGCGGGCGAATTTGCCGTTCTGGATCTCCTTGAGGATCTTGCGCATTTCTTTTTTCGTGCGGTCGTTGACCACGCGCGGACCGCGCGTCAGATCGCCGTACTTGGCGGTGTCGCTGATGAACTGATGCATCTTGGACAAGCCGCCCTCGTGCAATAGATCGACGATCAGCTTGAGCTCGTGCAGGCACTCGTAGTAGGCGACCTCAGGCTGGTAGCCGGCTTCGACCAGGGTCTCGTAACCCTTGACCACGAGTTCCGTTGCCCCGCCGCACAGCACTGCCTGCTCGCCGAACAGGTCGGTTTCGGTCTCCTCGCTGAAGCTGGTGTCCAGCACACCGCCGCGCGTACCGCCGATACCATCGGCATACGCCAGCGCGCGCGCATGGGCTTTGCCGCTGGCATCCTGCGCGACCGCAATCAGACATGGCACGCCTCGGCCCTGCTGGTACTGCCGGCGCACGAGATCGCCTGGACCCTTGGGCGCGATCAGCACCACGTCCAGATCCTTGCGCGCTTTGATCTGCTTGAAGTGCACGTTGAAACCATGGGCGAACAGCAACACGGCCCCGGGCTTGAGGGCCGTCTTGATCGACGTGTACAACGCCGCTTGCGCCATGTCGGGCACCAGCATGGCCACCAGGTCGGCGCCCTGTACCGCCGCCACCGGCTCGGCCACTGCCAGGCCATCGCGCTTGGCCTTGGTCCAACTGGCGCCGCTCTTGCGCACGCCGACGACGACATCGAAGCCGCTGTCCTTGAGATTCAGGGCATGCGCCCGGCCCTGGCTGCCGTAGCCCAGCACGGCGATGCGAGCACCCTTAAGGGCCTTCTTGTCGACGTCCTTCCTGCCATACAAATGCATCGTTCAACACTCCGTTTAGTCAACAAAAAACCCCGCATCGGCGGCCGGTGCGGGGTTTCGGTGTTTGTCTGTTTCCTGGTTTCAGAAACGCCGGCAGCACCCGCCCCGACCGCTCTTTACGAGCAGCAGATCTAGCAATAGTACGAGCGAGCTCAGAGTCTGCATTGTGGGGTTCATGTGCTGAAAGGGCACCTTCGATATCAGCACAACGATCAAGTACTTGTCAATCGACCACGCCGATTCGCTAAGCTTTGGGCATGCAGACATTAGTGACGGCGCCTGCAAGCGCCGGGATTCCTCTCTGGCTCGCCACCGAGGGCAACTATGCGGCAGTGCTGCAATCCCTGACGCCCATGCAGGCGGCCTGGGCACAGGCCCAGGGTTTCGCCGCCGAACGCTATCGCTTGCAGTTGCTGCCCGGCGGTGACGGCGCCTTGGCCGGCGCGGTGCTGGGTCTGGGCGGCAACAAGGCTGTCGATGAGCTGTCACTGTGGGATGCGGCGCCGCTCTCCGAGCGCCTGCCTGCTGCAACCTACCGCCTGGCGACGCCAGTCTCGGCGCACGCGGCGACACAGTTTGCGCTCGGCTGGTTGCTGGGTAGCTACCGCCTGACGCGTTTTCGCAGCGCGCCAGGCAAGCCACCGGTCGCCAACGCGCTGATTGCTCCGGCCGGTGCGGACCTGCATTACGCCCACGCCGCGGCGCAGGCCATGGGCTGGGCGCGTGATCTGATCAATGCTCCGGCGAATCAACTCGGTCCTGAGGAACTCGCCGCGGCGGCGCTCGAACTGGTGGCCGAGCATGCGGGGGAAGCCACGGTGCATACGGGCGAGACGCTGACGCGCGATTATCCATTGATAGCGGCCGTCGGGGCCGGCAGCGCGCGAGCACCTCGACTCATCGACTGTCTCTGGCGACGGGCGGGTGCCAAACGCGTGACCCTGGTAGGCAAGGGCGTGTGCTTTGACAGCGGCGGACTGGATCTCAAGCCCTCTACCGCCATGCTGCTCATGAAAAAGGACATGGGCGGGGCGGCCTGCGCGCTGGGATTGGCGCGCCTGTTGCTCCAGCTCGGCGCGCCCATCGAGCTGCGAGTGCTGATTCCGGCAGTTGAAAACAGCATCGGCTCGCGGGCCTATCGTCCCGGCGACGTGTGGCGCTCACGCAAGGGACTTACAGTGGAGATCGGCAACACCGACGCCGAAGGCCGTTTGGTGCTGGCCGATGCTTTGTGCGAGGCCGACGCCGAGCGACCAGATCTGCTGATCGATCTGGCCACGTTGACCGGTGCCGCACGCACGGCGCTGGGGCCAGATTTGCCGGCGGTATTCGCCTCCGACCCCGCGCTCGCACAGGAACTGGCCGAGATCGCCCGCGCCCACGCCGATCCGGTCTGGCCCATGCCCCTGTGGATGGGTTACGACGATGAACTCAGCAGCCGCGTCGCCGACCTGAACAATGTCTCCGCCTCGCCGTTCGCCGGCAGTATCATCGCCGCGCTGTTTCTGAAGCGCTTCGTGACGGCGACCCCGAATTGGCTGCACGTGGACCTGTATGCCTGGAATCCAAAGGATCGACCTGGCCGACCCCAAGGCGCGGAAGCGCAATGCGTGCGCGCCCTGTATCAGCTGATCCGCCAGCGCTTCGGCTGAATCTGCGTATCCACCGTACAAGGCTCAAGTCATGGCTCAGAACAAAAAGAGCGAAGCGAACACCAGGAGCTACTCGAGCCTGGTGGTCGACGGCATCAAACAGGCCCCCGCGCGCGCGATGCTGCGTGCGGTGGGCTTCACCGACGAGGATTTCGCCAAACCACAGGTTGGCATCGCCTCGACCTGGGCCGATCTGACTCCCTGCAACATGCATATCGCCGAGCTGGCGCGTGCCGCGGCCAGCGGCGCGGACGCCGCCGGCGGCAAGAGCGTTTTATTCAATACCATTACAGTCTCGGACGGCATTTCGATGGGCTCGCCCGGCATGCGTTATTCGCTGGTGTCGCGCGAGGTGATCGCCGATTCGATCGAAACGGTGGTCGGTGCGGAAGGCTTTGACGGGCTGGTCGCCGTGGGCGGCTGCGACAAGAACATGCCGGGTTGCGCCATGGCCATCGCGCGCTTGAACCGGCCGGCGGTGTTCGTCTATGGCGGCACCATCCGGCCGGGAGCGCAGCGGCGCGACATCGTGTCGGTGTTCGAAGCGGTTGGCGGCGTCGCGGCAGGCACGCTCAGTGCGGCGCAACTGCTGGAAGTCGAGCGCACCGCGATACCGGGGCCCGGCAGCTGCGGCGGCATGTATACGGCCAACACCATGGCCTCAGCCATCGAGGCGCTGGGACTGAGTCTGCCGGGCAGTTCGGCGCAGGAAGCGGTCGGCTCAGACAAGCTCAGGACTGCCGGCGCGCCGGCGCGGCGGTCGTGGCGCTGTTGCGGCAGGGCATGCGGCCGCGCGACATTCTGACGCGCCGCGCATTCGAGAACGCAATCACCGTGGTGATCGCGCTGGGCGGCTCGACCAATGCGGTGCTGCACCTGCTGGCCATTGCCCAGGCCGCCGGCGTGCGCCTGGAGCTGGATGATTTCTCGCGCGTTGGCCGACGCGTGCCGGTGCTGGCCGATCTGCGGCCCAGCGGACGCTACTTGATGTCCGAGCTCGTAGCCATTGGCGGAATACAGCCTTTAATGAAGCGGCTGCTGGAGGCGGGACTGCTGCACGGTGATTGCCTGACGGTTACCGGTCAAACCCTGGCGGAGAACCTCTCCAGGGTGGCCGATTACCCGCCCGCGCAGGACATCATTCGCCCGTTGTCAGACCCCATGAAGAAAAACAGTCATCTTGTTGTTCTATATGGAAATGTCGCTCCCGATGGAGCGGTGGCGAAGATCAGCGGCAAGGAGGGGCTGTCTTTCAGCGGGCCGTGCGCGCGTGTTCGATGGGGAAGAAGCCGCCACCGCGGCCATACTAGCCGGCAAGGTGCGCGCGGGTGATGTGGTGGTGATTCGTTACGAAGGACCCAAGGGCGGTCCAGGCATGCGGGAGATGCTCAGTCCAACCGGTGCGATCGTCGGCCGCGGACTCTCGGATCACGTGGCCTTGATCACCGATGGACGCTTTTCCGGCGGGACTCACGGATTTGTGGTTGGACATATTGCGCCCGAGGCGGCAGTGGGCGGTCCGATCGCGCTGCTGCGCAACGGCGATCGACTGACGATTGATGCCAGCCGACAGCGCATCGACGTAGCGCTTTCCGCTGCCGAATTGAAGGCCCGGCGACGCGCCTGGAAGCCGCGGCGGCCCTATGCTAAGCGCGGTGTGCTGGCCAAATACGCGCGGGTGGTCAGCAGCGCATCCGAAGGCGCGGTCACCGACGTTTAATGGCTGCGTAGCGATATGTCGGGCTTGCGTCGAGGGCCCCAGGACGAGGTAGGACTTGTCTGGCGAATTCTCCAGGGTTGTAACAGTCACGGCGAGCAGTTACAGTTCTTTTGCTTGTGTCGATCTGCGCACGCGTTAGGTGCCACGCAGCAGCGTGGAACGGGGACCTTGGGGCAGACATGGATCGACCGGGTAACGCAAGGGCAGCGAAAGGCAACCAGCGTGCGGGCCAACGGCTGCTTGCAGCCGACATGTTGATCAGGTGAATTTTAAAAATGCTTTCTTGCTCGCGCTTCACGCGCTGAAAGCCAAAGGGAACCTACACGCCAGCCTATGAGCGCCTATTACCCGCAGGATTCAAGACTTCCTCTCCAAACGGCGATCGTGTTCGTCGCGATCATCGCGATTCACGTCCTCGTCATTTATGCGTTTACACCGGTCTGGCGAAGAGCGGCAAGCGCTACCTCCAGACCATACTGCAGACGAACATCATCGAGACGGAGAAGCCCAAGGATCTGCCGCCGCCGCCGCCGCCTGTGGACCTGAAGGAACGGCCGCCGGTACAGGTGGTTGCCCCGGACATCAACATCACGATCCCGGTCGAAACGCCGCCCCCGCCGATCACGAACATAACCACGCATGCCGCCGCCGCCGGAACCAAAGGCCGCGCCGCCGCCGCCGACAAAGTTGGAGATGACTTTCAAGCCCGACGTGACCAACTACTACCCGGAGCAGGCCCGTCGCGATGGCCAGGAGGGCCGCGTGCTGATAAAGATCTGTGTCGATACCAGCGGCAAGGTGGACACCGCCGAGGTAGCCACCAGTTCCGGGAATCGCACTGCTCGACGAGGCAGCGGTCAGATGGGCAAGGCATTCCGGTTCAAGCCTGCGACGCAGGAGGGCAAGCCGGTGTCGACCTGCCCGACACTGCCGGTGAAGTTCGAGCTTCACGCGGCTGCCGAGTAAGCCGCTCCGACGCCGTTATTGAACCATTAGCTCGAGACAACAATTGGTCCGCCAGCTTCGCCTGGCGGGGATGATGTAAAAGAGGAAATTCAATGGATACCGCAGCCACTACCGCAGCCGTCGCCACCGCCACCGGAAACCCCTATGGTCTGGTACCACTTTGGATCAACGGTAACATCGTCACCCGATCGACCCTCGTCATCCTGGTTCTGATGTCGCTCGGATCGTGGTTCATCATCTTGACCAAGCTTTGGGATCAGCGAACGCTGAAGAAGTCCGGCAAGATCGTCGAGAAGCAATTCTGGACCGCGCCCTCGCTCAAGGATGGCGTCGAGCGCCTCAAGAAGCGCGATGACTATCGCTTACATCGCCGAGAGCGGCATGCGGGCGGCCTCGCATCACGAGGGTCGGCTCACCGATCGCATCGATCTGCACGAGTGGATCACGATGGCGCTGCAGCGCGCGGTCGATGAGGTGAATACCAAGATCGGCGGCGGCATGTCGTTCCTGGCCTCGGTAGGCTCGGTGGCGCCGTTCGTCGGCCTGTTCGGCACCGTGATGGGCATTCTGAACGCGCTGATCGACATCGGTATTGCCGGCCAGGCGAGCATCGATCGGGTCGCGGGCCCGGTCGGCGAGGCACTGATCATGACGGCCATCGGCCTGTTCGTCGCGGTGCCGGCGGTGCTCGGTTACAACTGGCTGCTGCGCCGAAACAAGCTCATCCAGGACAACGTGCGCAACTTCGCCCGCGATCTGCATGCCTATCTGGTCAGCGGCTCGCGCGTCACCGGCGCTTAGTCGGCACGTACCCCCGGAGCGGCCTTCATGGCAATGAAAGTCGGCTCGGATGACGACGAACGCGGCATCATGTCGGAGATCAACACGACGCCGCTGGTGGACGTGATGCTGGTGTTGCTGATCATCTTCCTGATCACCATTCCGGTGATCACCAAGACCATGCCCGTGCACGTGCCGAAGGCGAACAATATTCCGACCCAGACCAAGCCCGAGAACATCACCATCTCGGTCACCGCCGACGGCGACGTGTTCTGGGGGCTGCAGAAGATGCTGGACATGCACGCCCTGGTGGAGCGGGTCGAACGCGAGGCGGTCAAGGTCCCACAGCCGGAGATCCACATCCGGGCTGATGCCAATACTGAATACAAGAACGTCGGCAAGGTGATCGCGGCGATCAATCGCGGTGGGGTCATCAAAGTGGGCTTCATTACCGAGCCCGACCACGGCGTGCGCGGCACGCGCTGAAACGGGGAACAAGCGATGGCAATGAATGTTGGCGGTGGCGGCGAAGGCGCCCCGATGTGCGACATCAATACCACGCCGCTGATCGACGTCATGCTGGTGTTGCTGGTGACGCTGATCGTGACGCTGCCGGTCATGACTCATGCGGTCAAGCTTGACATGCCGCCGCCGAATCTGAATCAGCCTCCGCCGCCGGTGCAGCCGGAAATCATCAATCTCGACATCTACTACGACGGTGCCATTTCCTGGAACGGGCAGACCATTCCGACGCTGGATGAGCTGGAGCAGCAATTCAAGGAGGCTGCGGAAAAGGATCCACAGCCGGAGCTGCATCTGGCCCCGGACAGCCATGTGAAGTACGACATCGTCGCCAAGGTACTGGCTGCGGCGCAGCATAATCACATGGAGAAGATCGGTTTCGTCAATACCAGTCAGTTCGTCGAGGAATAGCGCGGCCGGGCGTATCGCCGCCATCATCCTGGCGCGGTTGACTGCATCGTACCGATTCTCGGGGAGCGCCATTGTGATGCGGCGATGGTGAGCCGGAATAGTTAGCCCAGCCCCCCAATCATCGAGGACAGTTATGAGGAACCGTGGCAAGTTCGTAGGCCGAATCGTCAGAGTGCTGCTAGCCTCGGTGATGGCACTACATGTTGGGCAGGGTTGCGCTGGCGGCGGAAGGAACGGCCGTGGGACCCACAGTCAGCAAGGCGCTGGCCAAGCCGCTCAAGGCGGCCCAGGAGGCCATGGCGGCCAAGAACTACGACCTGGCCATGACCAACATCAAGGCGGCTCAGGCGGAGCCAGGCGAGAAGAGCGCCTATGACAACTACGTCATCAACCAGATGCTGCTGTTCATCTATGTGCAGAAGCAGGACTTCACTCGGCGGCGCCGGTTCTGGAGGCGGCCGCGCAATCCCAAGTACACGACCCCGATCAGCAAAAGACCTGGCTACGCGCGTGATGGGCATCTACTTCCAGCAGAAGGATTATGCCAAGGCAATCGAATTCGGTGAAGAGGCGGTGAAGACGGGCGCCAACGATACCGAGCACCTTTACGACCTTGGCCGATTCCCAGGGCAAGCTTGGCAAGTACAAGGAGGCGGCGGCCACCATACAGGAAGTGTTCAGCGCCAGGACAAGCCGGAGGAAAGGCTCCTGGCATTCCAGTGGAACGCCTATGTCAAGGCGAACGATCAGGCCGATGCCAGCAAGGTCATCGACAAGCTGGTGACCTACTATCCCAAGCCCGACTATTGGCTCAATGCGCTGGCGCCGTTGTTGAAGCATGGACATCAAGGATGCGCACCTGCAACTGAACGTCTATCGACTCATGAACGACGTCGGCGTGCTCAAGCGGGCGGGGGACTACGCCGACATGGCGAAATTGCCCTCGATCAAGGCTATCCGGGTGAGACGCAGTCGGTACTGCAGAAGGCCTTCGCGGCCAATGTATTCACCGATCAGCGCGACAAGGATCGCTATCAGCACCTGCTCGACGGCGCCAAGCAACGCGCGGCGACCGATCAGGCGTCGCTTCCCAACAGGAAAAGGACGCAGCCAATGCGCCCACCGGCGACGATTGGTGCAGGTCGGCGCCGCCTACCTGAGCTACGGGCAGACCGACAAGGCCATCGCCGATCTGAAGAAGGGGATCGCCAAGGGCGGGCTGAAGTATCCGGAAGAAGCGAAATTGCTGCTCGGTATCGCGCAGCTGCGTGCGCACAATGCGCGAGGCGCAGAAGGCGTTCGACAAGGTCGCGGCATCCAGCAATGCGAGCTATGCGCATCTCGGCAAGCTCTGGGCGCTGCATGCCGGATCGCACGGCGCCTAGTCACTACTTGCAGGAGATCGACCATGACCATCAAAGTGGGTGAGCGCATGCCCGAGGGCAAGTTCAAGACCATGGGCGAGAAGGGCCCGAAGGATCTGAGCACCGCCAACTGTTCGACGGCAAGCGCGTGGTGCTGTTCTCGGTCCCCGGTGCCTTCACGCCCACCTGCGACGCCAAGCATCTGCCGGGCTACGTCGAGCTGGCCGATCAGCTGCGCGCCAAGGGCATCGATACCATCGCCTGCATGGCCGTCAACGATGTGTTCGTCATGAATGCCTGGGGCAAGGCGTCCAATGCGCCGGCAAGGTGCTGATGCTGGCCGATGGCAATGGCGACTACGCGCGGGCGCTGGGACTGGAGCTGGACGGCGGGGCTTTGGCATGGGGATGCGCGGCCAGCGTTTCGCCATCGTGGTCGAGCGATGGTGTCGCCAAGCATGTCGAGGTCGAGGCCCCCGGGCAGTTCAAGGTCTCGGCAGCGGAGGCGGTGCTGGCGCAGCTATAGCTGTGAGCGCCGAGGTGCGCTGGCTGCGGCGCGCGGTAGGCTTTGCGCATGAGCACCGAAACGCCTGTGCGGCCCAGTGATTCACTCAAGGCCGTCCGCTACGAGATCCGCGGCCGCCTGGCGCGCCGCGCGCACGAGCTCGAACGGCTCGGTTATGAAATCATCTCGCTGAACATCGGCAATCCGCGTCTGTTCGGGTTTCGCACGCCCGAGACCATGCGTTTGGCGATGATCGAGAATCTGTCCGAGAGCGAGGGTTACTGCCACCAGAAGGGCATCTTTCCGGCGCGCGAAGCCGTGGTCATGCAGCAGCAGGCCCGCGGCGTCAGCGGCGTCAGCGCCGAGGAGGTGTTCATCGGCAACGGCGTCAGTGAACTCATCGACATGGTGCTGCGCGCGCTGCTCAACGACGGCGACGAGGTGCTGGTGCCCAGCCCCGATTATCCCGCTCTGGACCGCGGCGGTGAACCTCAACCGCGGGCGCGCGGTGCACTATCCCTGCCGTCCTGAGAATGGCTTCGTGCCCGATCCGGCGGAGATCGAAGCGCTGATCACGCGCCGCACGCGCGCTCTGGTGATCATCAATCCCAACAATCCCACCGGCGCGACCTATCCGCGCGAGGTGCTGAGCGGCTCGCCCGGCTGGCGGAGCGGCACAAGCTGGTCGTGTTCAGCGACGAGATCTACGACCAGATGGTCTATGACGGCGCCGAGTCGATACCGATGGCGACCCTGGTGCACGACACCCTGTGTGCCACGCTCTCCGGGCTATCGAAGATCTACCGCGCCTGCGGCTATCGCGTCGGCTGGGCGGTGTTTTCCGGCCGGCTGCGCGGCGCGGCGGAATATTTCTCGGCGCTGGAACTGCTGTCCTCGCTGCGCCTGTGCAGTAACGTGCCGGCGCAATGGGCGGTGCAGACCGCGCTCGGCGGCTATCAGAGCATTCGCGAGATCGTCAGTCCCGGCGGGCGCCTGTACGAGTCGCGTCGCGCCATTCTGGAGGCCGTCGCGCACAGCCGCTATCTGCAACTGGCGCCGCCCCGGGGCGCCATGTACGCCTTCGTCGGAGTCGATGCGCAGGCGCTGCCGCAATTCGACGATCAGCAATTTGCGCTCGATCTGCTGGAGCAAAAGCACGTGCTGGTGGCTCCCGGGGTGAGCTTCAACGTTCCCTACCGCAATCACTTCCGCGTGACCACTTTGCCGGATCCGGCGACGCTGCGAATGGTGTTCGCTCGCATCGAGGAACTGCTCGATGTTTATGCGAATTCGACCGTCGCGAGCAGCTCGCACAAAGTGGTCGATGCCCAGGCTAGATTCAAGTAAAACCTGATCTATATCAGGTAATAAATTGATTTGCTTGAATTAACGAACGATATACTTGAGCATCTGGGCCGCGCCGGCACGGTGCTGGTGCCGAGCCCGCAGCGCGCAGCCGCGTTGCGCCTGGCCTATACCCACGCGCAGCTGAAAGCGGGCCGGCAAGTTTGGGACAGTCCCGATGTACTGCCCTGGAATGCCTGGCTGGAACGCGGATTGGATGATGCGCGCGCCCGCGGCGTGCCGGTGCCCAGACGGCTTGCGCGCGCCGAAGAATGGCTGCTGTGGCGCGAAGCCGTGCGCGCGGCCTGCGTGGATTTTCCGGTGTTATGGCCGGATTCACTGATCGAAAGCGTACGCAGCGCGGCGCTGCTGCTTGAGGACCATGCGCTTGATTTGCGCGATGCCTCGACGCCGGAGACGGCCGTACTGCTGCACGCGAGTGCGCATTTCCGGCGACGCTGCGCCGAACTGCAGGCACTGTGGAGCAGATCCTGGAGCGCCTGTGCCCCATACCTGCAGCCGGCCACTGCAACCCTGCTGACCGGATTTACCTCCCTGGCCAGCGCCCGCCGCGCATGGCTCGAGCGCATCGGTGTGCGCATCGAACCGGCTGATGACGCCGCGATCCCGCCCGGCACGCTGGCAGTGCAGGGGTTTGACAGTCCGGAGCTGGAAGCCGAAGCGGCCGCCCAATGGTGCGCGGCGCAATTGGAACGCGATCCCGGCGCACGCATGTTGCTGGTGGTGTTGCGGCTGGGCGAACAGCGGCATCGTTGGGTGCGCGCACTCTCGCAACGACTGGACTACCGCTCCTTGCTCGCTCAGGAACCCGGGCAGGTCTCGAGCGCCTTCGCGATCGAGGGCGGTCAGCCCTTGCAGGACTATTTGCTCATCGCCACGGCCCTGCAGCTCCTCGGGCTGTCTTCAGGCGAGGCAGATTTTCAGATGCTCAGTGCGGTACTGCGCTCGCCGTTTCTGGACGCAGCGGGCCGCGAAGCGCGTCTGCGCATCGATGTCTGGCTGCGTGAGCACAACATCGAAGGTACGCAGCTGCCGTTATTGCAATCGCTGATCGGGCGGGTGAGCGAGGATCTGGGCGAGAGCACCGGGCTGGTCCTCAGCACACTGCTCGAGGCACTCGAGTCGCTCGCGTCATTGGATACACCGCCGGGCGTGGCGCCGCCGGCCCGATGGGCACAGGGCTTTGCGCAGCTGCTGGCGCAATGCGGCTGGCCCGGCCCGGGCCTGAGCAGCGACGAGCAGCAGGTGCGCACTCGCTTTGATGAATTGCTGGGAGAATTCGCAGCGCTGGGCATTGCGCCGCGCTCGCTGACGGGTGCGCAGGCACTGCAGATCGTGCGTCAGCTCAGCGCGCGCACCGCCTTTGAGCCCGCGAGCGACGATGTGCCGGTGACACTCTCCGCCAGCCTCGATGACCCGATCGTGCATTACGACGGCATTTGGGTGGCGGGCCTGACGGCGGAGCTGTGGCCGCAGGCCGCGCGTCCCGATCCGCTGATTCCGTGGGCGGTGCAACAGTCGGCCGCCATGCCTATGGCCAGTCCTGCCGGAACGCTGGGCCTGGCCGTGCAGGCGCTGCGGCATTGGCAGCGCGCGAGCGGCGAGCTGACGCTGAGCTGGCCGCGCAGCGACGGCGATGTGCCGCGCGACCCGAGCCCACTGCTGCAGGAATTCGCGGCCCGGACGCACAATCCCAGGCCGCAGAATTTGACCGGCAATCCGTTTCAGCTTGAATCCTGGCTGGCCGAAAACGCGCCGCGGCTGGAAGGCTGGCACGACACGCGAGGTCCGCCGTGGCCCAGGGAGCGTGTCCTGCGTGGCGGCACGCGCCTGCTTGAGCTGCAGTCATTGTGCCCGTTTCGCAGCTTCGCCGAATTGCGATTACGGGCGCAGCGACTGCCCGAACCGGCGCCCGGGATCGAGTCACGCGTGCGCGGCCAGATACTGCACCATGCCTTGGAGTCCTTCTGGCGTGCTACCGGCGATCTGGCGACACTGCGCGAACGCACGCCCGATGCTTCCCGGGCGCTGGTGCGTGAGTGCGTTGAGCGCGCGCTCGCTCGGGCCGGGCGGCATGCCCCCGTGTGCATGGAGCCCATCGTCGTGCGCCGCGAAGGTGAGCGAGCCGTGCGGCTGCTAGGGCTTTTGATTGAGTGGGAACTCAGGCGCGACCCATTTCAGGTCCTGGCGCTGGAGTGGCCGCAACCGCAGGCGATCGCGGGAGCGACCTTGAATTTGCGCCTCGACCGCGTCGATCGGCTCCCCGACGGGCGTCTGATCGTGATCGACTACAAGAGCGGCGCCCCCGACTCCTTCGATCCGTGGGCCGATCGCCCACGACTGCCCCAACTACCGGCGTACGCGATCGCGGCCGGCGAGCAAACCGCTGCGGTAGCGTCCCTGTACCTCGGCCGCGAAGGAGCGAAGTTGCGCGGAGTCGCCGATCGGCCCGGGCGTCTGCCGGGATTGCAGCCTCTGGAGGCGGGCGAGGCGCAGTGGCCGGCATTGATGCAGCGCTGGGGAGCGCAGCTGCAGATGCTGGTCGAGGAGTTCCTGTCCGGCCATGCGGCGGTGCAGCCGCAGCCAGGGGCGTGCGACACCTGTCATCTGCAGGCGTTCTGCCGCATCGAGACCCGGGACGCTGCGCCGCCATGAGTACGCCCGAACCGCTGGCCATGGATCAACGTGCGCGCCGCGAGGCGCTCGAAGTGCATCGCTCGGTGCTGCTGCAGGCACCGGCGGGATCGGGCAAAACCACGGTACTGACGGCACGCTTTCTGGCTCTGCTGGCCGTGACGGACAGCCCCGAGCAGATACTGGCCATCACGTTCACGCGCAAAGCCGCGGCCGAGATGCGCCAGCGCATCATCGCCGCGCTGCAGGCTGCGAACAGCGGCGCCCACATTCCGGGAATCGATGCGCAACTGCTGCAAGCGGTCGCGCAGCAGGATCGCAACCGCGACTGGCAGCTGTTGCGCAATGCCTCACGCCTGCGCGTGGAGACCATCGATGCGCTCAGTCATCGACTCGCCAGTGCGCTGCCGATTGCTGCGCGCTGCGGACCGCAGCTACAGATCACGCCCGCACCGGCGCCGCTGTATCGCCGGGCCGCGCGCCGCGCGCTGCGCGATGCGTTGCAGGATCGCGAAGCCGAATCGGCGGCGCAGCTTCTGCTCGAGCGCCTGGATAACAGCTGGCGCCGGCTCGAGCAATTGCTGGCTGACATGCTGGCGCGGCGCTCGCATTGGTTGCCGCGCGTGCTCGAGGCGCGCGCCGGCGCACTGGCGGTGCGCGTGGCTCAAAGTCTTGACTCGGTGTTGCGTACGCAGCTGGCGGGAGCGTGCGCGCGACTGCCGGCGCCGCTGCTGCGCGCGGGCGAGCTGCTGCTGGCGCACGCGCGCCCCGGCAACGCCTGGGCCCTGGACGCTGATCCATCCCATCTGCCGCATTGGCGGGCCTTGTGCGACCTGGCCCTGACCACCACCGGCTCGTGGCGCCAGCGATTGACCATCACCCAGGGTTTTGGCGCCACGGACCGGGCCATCAAACAGCAGGCCACCGACTGGATCGCCGAGCTGTCAGCGCATCAGGGTGCGCAAATCACGTTGTGCGCCGTGCGCGCATTGCCTGACGCGACCCTCACCGAGGGCGATCAGGTTGCCCTTGAGGCGCTGGCGCTCATGCTCACGCGCGCAGCGGTCGAGCTGCAGTTGCTGTTCGCCCAATTCGGCAAGGTCGATTACCCGTATGTCGCCGCTGCCGCGCGCCAGGCCTTGAGCGAGCAGGGCGATCCAAGCGACTTCGCCTTGCGCGCTGGCAATGCAGTGCGACACATCCTGATGGATGAGTTCCAGGACACATCGTTCGATCAGTTCGAGCTTTTGCGCGCACTGACCGCCGCCTGGGAGCGCGGCGATGGCCGCACCTTGTTCATCGTCGGCGACCCCATGCAGTCCATCTACCGTTTCCGGGAAGCCGAAGTCGGACTGTTTCTGCGTGCGCGTGATCATGGCGTCGGTGAAATCGAACTGGAGATGCTGCAGCTGCGCCGCAACTTCCGCTCGCGTGCAGCGCTGATTGCCTGGATCAACCAATGCTTTGCAGGCCTGTTTCCCGACGACGACGACGCGCGGCTGGCGGCGGTGCGTTACCTGCCTTCCACCTGCGCGCAGGAAGAGGCCGAGTCGCCGCACCAGGCGGTGAGTCTGCATTGCATCGAATCCGGCGACAGCGCCGCGGAAGCCGCGCGCGTGGTGCAG
The DNA here is from genome assembly GCA_963735775.1 of uncultured Gammaproteobacteria bacterium. GTDB lineage: Bacteria > Pseudomonadota > Gammaproteobacteria > Steroidobacterales > Steroidobacteraceae > FEN-1191. Next base: position 259,837 of record CAVTMG010000004.1, read on the forward strand.
ATCGTGCGCGCGGCGCGCGCGCATGCCCCCATGGCATCCATCGCAGTATTGGTGGCAGCGCGCGACCACGCCGCTGACATCGTGGTGCAATTGCGCGCCGCAGGCCTGGTGCCGCGTGGCATCGACCTGGAACGACTGCGCGAGCGCCCCGTGATCCGGGATCTGTCGGCGCTCGCGCGCGTGCTGTTGCACGGTGCCGATCGCAGCGCGTGGTTGTCGCTGTTGCGAGCGCCCTGGTGCGGGTTGACGCTGCAGCAACTCGAGCAGTGGCTGGCCGGCGTCGAGGGCGATGTGTTCGGCGCGCTAAGCGCGCGCGCACCGTCAGCGGATTCCAGCCAGCCGCTAGAGCGGCTATGCGCCGCGCTTGCGCCTTCGATCACCGGTGCTGAGCGCGGCTGGCCGCTGTGGCGGCGCGTGGAGAGTTCCTGGCTGCGCCTGGCCGGCCCCGCGATCTACCGCAGCGCCGCCGAGCGCCTCGACGCGCATCGTTTCATCGACGCGCTGGCCCTGCACGACGAGCCCGATACCTTGGTGGGTGAGGCAATGGGTACGCTCACCGAGCCGCTGTATTCCGGGGCACCGCCACAGCCCGGGTCGATAGAGATCATGACCATGCATGCCGCCAAGGGGCTCGAGTGGGACGTGGTGGTGTTGCCCGGCCTGGGTCGCAAGAGCGCCGTCGATGCCGATCCGCTGCTGCATTGGATCGAGCTGCCGCGCGCTAGCGAAGGCACCGATCTGCTGCTGGCGCCGATCCGCTGCACCGAACAGGAACCGGCCGGCTCCCTGGCCGCCTATATCAAGTCTCTCAAGCGCGCCCGCACCCGCCTGGAGCGAGTGCGGCTGCTGTACGTGGCCGCGACCCGTGCGCGCTCGCAGCTGCATCTGCTCGGTGCTCTGGCGCCGCAGTCCGCGCCCGGGACGGCCGCCGTGCCCGCGGCCGGTTCCCTGCTCGAGATTCTGTGGCCGGCTATTGCCGCCGAATTCGCAGCGATTGCGCCCGCGTTAGCGCCGGTCGTGCCCCCGGCGCAGCACGCGCTGGGCGGGCAGGCCAGCGCGCCCTCATTGTGGCGCCTGCCCGCGGACTGGCGACTGCCGGTACCGCCCGTTGCGGCGCCCCCGCGACGCCTGCTGCTTTCGGCCCCGATAACCGCCGAGGCGCCCGAATACAGTTGGGTCGGTCTCACGGCACGCGCAATCGGCACCATCGTGCATGCCGAATTGCATCGCCTGGCGGCGGCTAGAATATTGCCGCACGCCCAGGACCTGCAGTTGCGCGCGCCTTACTACGGCGCCTGGCTCACCGAGCTGGGCGTGCCAATGTCAGAGCACGCCGTGGGCCAGGCACTGATCCTGGAAGCGCTGGAGCGCACTCTCATCGATCCCCGCGGACGATGGCTGCTGTCCGGCGACCATGCACAGGTGCACAGCGAGTGGCGGCTGACTGGTCTGCACGCAGGCCGCATCGTCAACGTGATCTTCGATCGCATGCTGGTCGATGAATATGGACGGCGGTGGGTGGTGGACTATAAGACCAGCCGGCACGAGGGCGGCGCGCTCGAGGCTTTCATCGCCAGCGAACTGGAACGTTACCGTCCGCAGTTGCAGCGCTATGCCGCGCTGGCTTCCGGATTGGGAGGCGAGCCGGTACACGCGGCCCTGTATTTTCCGCTGCTCGGGGTATTTCGGGAACTCGACGGCTAGAGCGTTCCGGATATGGAGAACACGTGCTTCCCCTGTGCATCCGGCGGCCCGAGCATCTGCAGCAGTTGCTGCAGATCGGTACTCGAGGCGTCGCGCGCCACGACCGTACCGTCCAGTTCATAGCTGCCGCTGCGCGAGAGCTGCAACACCCCCTGCAATGACAGGGGCCCATCGAGATCGCGCAGCTTGCCAGTCATCGGCCCGGCCGCGCTGCCCGAGGCGCCATCCGCGTCGGGGAAATCGAGCTCGAAGCCGCCGAGATCCGCGGGCGGCTGATCGCGGTGCAGGCGCCGCACGCTGATCACGCCTTGCACGGAAGCCAGATGCCCGCCCTGTATGCTGGCTTGCGCTATCGCCAGCTCGATCGTGCCGTTCCAACCTGCGGGCATGAGGCTCAAGCCGCCCTGCAGCGGCAGCGTCGCGTTGAGCGCTTGAACCTCAAGATCGCCGTTGCTGTGAAGTTTCACCTGCGCGCGGCCGGCAGCGCGCGGATCCTCACTGTCCAGGTCGGCCAACACCTGCGCGCGCAGCAATGCCAGTGGATGCAGTTCCCATCGCAGGTCGGAGAGCGCCAGCGGACCGCTGCGCAATTCGCCGCAAGCGCCGTGCCAGAGCGTGCCCACTGGAGCCTGACAATGAACATCCGCCGGCAGGAACAGCGTGAGCACGCCTGCCGGCAGGCGTACCAGTACCGTGAGCAGGAAAATTACCGCCGCTAACAGGATCGCGGATTTTGCCGACATCAGCGCGCGTGCAGGACCAGGCTGACGTTCACGGTGCCAACGACATTACCGGTATCGACGACTGCCGACTCGACACGAACGCCGTAACTTTCACGCAATTGCGCCAGCCACGCCACCACGTTGTCGAACGGTGTTTGCTCCAGGCGTACGTTCAATCCGCCATCGCCGCTGGGCTGACTGCCGACCAGGGCCTTGTCCAGGCCTGCCTGGCGCGCCGTGCGATCGACCAGTACCACCAGGGACTCGCGCAGCGGCGGCGGCCCGCTGGCGCGCAAGCCAATGAGCTGCGGTGCCATGGAGCGCAGCCACAGGAGATCGTCGCGTTTGCGCTCGAGGCGCTGCTGTGCGGCCCCGACACTGCGTTGCAGGGGTAAGACGATGGCCAGAATCAGCAGCAGGGCTGCCGCGATGCCACCGCCGATGGCGATGCGCCGCTCGCGTTCATCGAGTTTGGCAAAGTATTGCAGTAGGGCTTGCATCATCGTGCTCGCGGGCTTGCGCCGGCGCGGCGCATTTGGATGCGGCCCTCATAGCCGCTGGCGGCCGCACCGCCGGAGGTCAATTCGGCCTGCCAGCCTTCGTTGCGCAGCGCCTCATCGATGCGCTCCAGGCTTTCGGCGTCGCTGGCCTTGAGCTTGAGGTCGAGGCCGCCGTCGCGATAACTCAGCGCCTGGAGCGATGCGCCGCGGGCGCTGCCCAGTGCGTGCGCCAATGCCGCCAATGCCGGCATGAATCCGGAGCTACCCGATTCCCCCTGGGCCGCGAGCAGACGCTGCTCAACGCGCGCACGCACAGGGCCCCGGCCGGAGTCTCCCGGCAGCGCGTTGCGGGCTATCTCGCCAATGTCGGCATCGAGCTGGCGTTCACTGCGGTGCTGCAGAAGCCATTCGAGCGACAGACCGCTCACGTGCACGGCAAACAATGCCACCGCGAGCATTGCCGCCAGCCGCCAGCGCCGCCAGCCAGTGCCTGCCGCCACCTGCGGCGCGAATTCGCCACTGAGCAGGTTGATGAACTCGCCTGCGGACAGTTGCGGTGCCAGCAATGGCAGTAGCCCTGAACTGAGTAATTGCACTTTGAGGCTGGCACAGCGATCACGCATCGCTTCGACCTCGCTCGACCGCAGCTGCCAGTCCTGCGGCGAGGCGTAGAAAATCAGATTCTCGCTCGCCATCTCCTCGCCCAGCGAGGCCTGCAGCGCGGCAGCGATGTTGTCGGCCGGCATTGCCGAGGCTGGCCGGCCGGCACGACGCAGTGACAGCGTGTCGCCATCGAGCATCACGACCGTGTGGCCCGGATTCTCAGGCAGCAGCGATGCGTCGGGACAGATTACCGTAGCGGTCATGCCGGCATCGGCGAGCTCCCGCAGCCAGCGGCTCATCAGGTCGCGTGTCACCACGGCCACCGCGGTGCGTCCGTTCACGCTATCGCGCGTGCCCACGGCAAAGTGCAGCGTTTCGATATCGGCCGCGAGCTGCTCCTCCAGCGCGTATGCCACGAGCTGCTGCGGACGCACGCCACTCTTGGGCGGCAGCTCCACTTCGGTGAGCAGTACATCGCCGCCGGCCACGATCAGTCCCACGTTGCGACCGCGCGCCTCTGACGCAACCTGAGCGATCGAGCCAGATTGCGGCGCGCTGACGGGCCGGCCGCCGGTATCGGCGAGCATCCAGCTGCAGGAGCCTTCGCTGCCGCGTGGCAGCTGAAGGATGAGCCATTCCGCCATGATTATTCCGTGCCGAAGGTTCTGAGAACTACGTGGATCTGCCCGGCGCCATCGCGCTGCAGCAGACTGTACAAGGTGAATCGTGCAGTGCCAATAGTGATGAAAGTACGCAATCGGAAGTAAGAAGTCTGTGTGCCCAGCTGTGTTCCCTGAGAGGTGGCACCGGCTGTCTGTGGTGTTTGTTGCGCGCCGGCAAGGCTCGACTGAAATACCGTCAGCGTTGGAAAACAGCCCTCCTGCTGCCGTCGCGTCAACAATTGCGCCGGATTGAGTGCCGTATTCCTGTTTGCCGCTGATGGCATCAAGCACCAATCCCTGGGCGGTACAAACATTGAGCGGCGATCCAGGCGGCAAGGCGCTGATGTACGGCAGCAAAGCGTTGTAGCGATCACGTCCGAAACCGGGCAGGGCGAGCAGCTCCGAGACGCTGGTTACCGGTAGATTGGCGGTACGGTAGGGTGGCGTCTGGGCCAGATAGACGCTGTCCTCGGCGCCGTCGGGAAAGTTGGGCGTATCGTCAGCATCGATCCAATCGGCGATCAACGGCGCCCATTTCGGCTCGAGCCCCAGCGATACCAGCAGCCGCTGGAACTCCGCCACTGCGGTCGGGTTGGTGGTGCCGCCAGGGGCCAGATTGTTGATGTTGTACTTGCCTTGCTCGTCCTCGAGCTGCAGGAAATCGAGGCTCACGCCCGGCAGCAGCTCGAACGGACCGTAGCTCTGGGCCCAGGGCTGACTCAATGTATCCTGTGTGCTGTTGGGGCCGGATTGCTTGAGCACATAGGCCGCCATGGCCTCGGCGCCTTCGGCCACCAGCAGACTTTGGTCGGCGCCAAACACGGTACTGGCACGGCGCGCGGACATGGCGCTCGAGAAGGCAATTGCGGTGGCGAGCACGGCCGCAATGGCCACCAGTATGATGGCCGTCAACAGCGCGATGCCACGCTGCGCGCGAGCCGCTCATCCGGCCACCTCGATATGGCGCATCAGAATGCCCCAGTCTTCCAGCTCGATCGTGACCTCCACGGCCACGGGCCGAATACGCAGCATCAGCGCATTCTGACCCGAGCCCACTGTCGGCGCCGGCCACTGGGTTTGCCATTGATGGCCGGCATCCATGAAACGCATGCTGAAGCTCTTGACGTGCTCGAGCAGCGTGCGCTTGATCGGTAGATCGGCGAGCGTGGCGTCGAGCTCGGGCGTGTAGGATCGCACCAGCGACCCGTTCTCGATCGCGTAGCTCACGCGCTGCAATTCCGAACGCGGCAGTCCGGCCGGATTGGTCCAGCCGCCGCGCGTGAAACTCAGCAGCGGCATGGCGGCCCCGTTAAGGCTGGTCACGTTACCCAGCGTCAGGCTGGGGAAAGGGGTGGTGCTGGTGGCGTCCCCCAGTGTCGGGGCGGTGCTGCCCAGTATCGAGCCGGCATTCAGCGAAGTCATCATGGCCGGCAGGTAGCCATCGCCGGTCAATTGACGGACGGGGCGCGGCTGCAGTAGTTCGAAATCCTGTTCGATGATGCGTAAGGCCTGCTGCACGGCGATCAGTCGCGCCGACTGTTCGTCGACTTCCTTGCGGCTGCGAAAGGCCTGATTCAGGGCGCGATAGCCGATCGTGAACATGATCGCGGTGATGAACAGAGCGACCAGCAGTTCCACCAGAGTGAAGCCGGGTTGACGTCGTGTGATCACAGGCCACCGGAACTCGAGCCGCCGGGACTCACGGGAGCGGTGGGCGGCGTGGTTGGGGTGAGGTTAGTCCCGGGATTGGTGCCGGGGTTGGGAACGGTGCCCGTGTTCGCGCCGTTGTTGACCGTGGGGGTGGCATTGGCCGCTGTGTTGGCGGTGCCGCTCCAATCGCCGGGGACTTCGCCGCTGGAAGCAGCCAGGGCGTCGCCACGAAATCCGATCACGGTGGTAATCCACGCCGCGGCCTGAGTGCTGCTCGAGTTTTTCGAGCCGGTGGAACTGGTTGAACTGGTTGCACTGCTGGACCTACCAGAACCGGTGCTGCCCGCGGGAATGCGGCGTACGCTCACGGTGATCTGCTGCAGACCAGGGATTTCCTGCATCGAGGTGATGATCTGCTGCCAGTGCCAGTCACCGTTACCGAAGCCCTTGATGTCCCCCTCGGTGGTGCCCGTCACCGGCGGCTGCAGATTCAGACGCACGTCGGCCACACGGTTGAGGGCCACCCATTGCGCCAATGTCTTTTCGCGCAGGGCCGCGACGTTCACCGCCGCGCCACTCAGGGCCGAGAGCACGGCACCCATGCCGAAGGCAACGATCACGAGCGCCACCAGCACTTCCAGCAAGGTAAAGCCGCGCACTCGCGCGCGTCGCATCATTGCTTCGGCTCGACAATGTCGCCCACGTGCACAGTGCCGTCTGCGACGCTCTCCAAAGTCGCGCTTCGTCCGACGCCCTCTCGTTCGATGGTGAGGGAGAAGGTATTGGTATCTCCGTTGGAGAACAGCATGAGCTGCGGCGTGTTGTCGGCATTTTGATTGTTCAGGCCGCCACCGCTGCTGCTGCTACCGCTGCTGCTACCACTGCTGCTGCTGAAACCGCTGCCAAAACCGCCGCCGCTGCTACTGCTGCTGAAAGCGCTGCTAAACCCGCCGCTGCTGCCGGTGAGGCCGTTGATACCGCCGCTGCCGGTGATGCCGTTGATGGCGCTGCCGGCCGCGTTGCCGCCACTGCTGCCGTACATCGGCGTGTTGCCGAGTCCCGTGGTCAGCGTGGGCTTGATCACAAGGGCCTTGTCGTCGAGCACGATTTCACGGCCCTCGATCAAGAGCCGAAATTGCAAACCCGCCGGCAGACGGCGCGGACGCAGCGTGTCATCGACGGTCTCCGGGCTCCATTGCATCAGGCGATTGTCATAGAAGACAAAGCGATAACCGTGCTGGCCGATGCGTATGCCGTATTCGAGCGTCAGCATGGCCCCGCGCTCGCGCCCATATGCGATCAAGGCGGCGAGCCGATCGCGTTCCCGTTCGAGCGCGCTGTCCTTGCCGGTCGCGCCCAGACTCAAGATCGCGCCTATCACCAGTATGCCCACGATCGCGACCACGACCATGATCTCGATCAGCGTGAAGCCACGCTGTACCCGGCATCGAAGCGGTCGGGTGCGCACTGATCAGTTGTTGCTGTCGAGATTCCAGTTGCCGATATCGGCGTTCGTCCCGGTCCCGCCGGGCTGCCCGTCGGCGCCGTATGAGGACAGGTCGTAATCGCCGTGCGTGCCGGGTATCTGGTACTGGTACTCGTTGCCCCAGGGATCCTTGTTCAGCCGCTGCAGGTAGCCGCCGGCGCGCCAGTTCTTGATGGTCGGGTCATTGGGCTTGGTCACCAGCGCCTGTAGACCCATCTCCTGGGTGGGGTAAATGAAATTATCGAGTTTGAACATGGTCAGCGCCGTCTCCAGCGCCTGGATGTCCTGCTTGGCCTTGGCGACGCGCGCATCGTCGACGCGTCCCAGGAACTGCGGCACCACCACGGCGGCCAGCAGGCCGATGATGATCACCACCACCATGATCTCGATCAGCGTGAAGCCACGCTCGGCGCGCGGCCCGCGGTATGTCTTGCTAGGCTTGTTGATGGCGCTCATAGGGTTGGTTGCTTGCAGTGATTGACTTGGTCTGTCGATTTCCCAATCATAACAAATGAAGCTCGGTAGAACTGACAGCAGCTCACAGTCTTGGTTCCGGTCGGCGAATTGCGACGCTCGCTACGGCGCAGCATTGCTGGCAGCATTGGCGCTGATTCTCGGCCTGTGTGCCAGCGGTGAAGCGGGACGCGCGAGCCTGCGCTATGAGCGCAGCGCGCTCGCGCATGGACAGTGGTGGCGCCTGTTCACGGCGCACCTGGTGCATTTAAATCTCGCGCACGCGCTGCTCAACAGCGCCGGCCTGGTGCTGCTGTGGATGTTGTTTGCGCGCGAGTATTCACCGCGCCGCTGGGCCTTGATTCTCGGCACTTCGTGCGCGGCCATCGATGCCGGACTATGGTTTCTGCGTCCGGAGGTCGATTGGTATCTGGGTGCGTCGGGCGTGCTGCACGGCGCCCTCGCGGCCGGGGCGATAGCGCTGTATCGCCGCAGCGATGCGATGGGCGCGGTACTGGTGCTGTTGCTGGTGGTCAAACTCACCTACGAACACTACAGCGGCGCCAGCGTGTTCGCGGGTGATCTGCCGCTCGTGGCCGATGCCCACCTGTTCGGTACGCTGGGTGGATTGATTGGCGCATGGAGCCCGCAGCGCGGCAGGAAGCCGCTATAATCCGCGCGCTTTTTTGCCCACCGTTATGCGGGAGTCGTGCCTTAAGATGTCGATCGCGCTGGTATTTCCCGGCCAGGGTTCGCAGTCCGTCGGCATGCTCGCGGCATTGGCGGCACAGCATCCGCTGGTGCAGGCCGGTTATGCGCAGGCCTCCGCAGTGCTGGGCTTCGACCTGTGGTCGCTGGTCGCGCACGGACCGGCCGAACGGCTCAACAGCACCGAGATCACGCAACCGGCGATGCTGGTGGCTGACATCGTTACCGCGCGCCTGTGGCGCCAGCAGGGTGGGGCGGCGCCGAGCGTCGTGGCTGGCCACAGCCTGGGTGAATTCGCCGCCCTTGTGTGCGCCGAGGCGCTTGAATTCGAGGATGCCGTGAATCTGGTGCATTTCCGTGGCCAGATCATGCAGCAGGCCGTGGCTGACGGGGTGGGCGCCATGGCGGTGGTGCTGGGTATGGAGGACCAGCAGGTGGAGGCCGTATGCGCCGAGGCCGGCCAGGGCGAAGTGGTCGAAGCGGTCAACTTCAATTCACCGGGTCAGGTGGTCATCGCCGGACATGCCTCGGCGGTGCAGCGCGCCCTGGTGCTGGCCAAGCAGCGCGGCTCAAAGCGCACCCAGCTATTGCCGATCAGTGTGCCGGCGCATTCGAGCCTGATGCGCGAGGCTGCCCACCGGCTGCAGCAGCGGCTGGCGCAAATCGAGGTACGCCGGCCGAGCTGCCGCTACGTAAGCGCCGTGGATGCCGGCGAGCATAGCGATCCGGAGGATATTCGAGCCACGCTGGTGCGGCAGCTGGCCAGTCCGGTACGCTGGCCGCAGACGGTGCGGGCGCTGCTGCACAGCGCCTCGATCCTGATTGAAAGCGGTCCAGGCAAGGTGCTCACGAGCCTCAACCGGCGCATCGAACGGGGTGCCAGCTGCTTCGCCCTCGAGGACCCGGAATCTCTCGCGGCCGCCCTGGCCGCCACCGCAGGAGCAGCGCATGCTTGATAAGGATCTGGCGCTGGTCACCGGAGCCACGCGCGGCATCGGCCGGGCCATCGCTCTGGCCCTTGGCGGCGCGGGCGCAACAGTTGTGGGAACCGCCACCACCGGCGAGGGTGCGGCCCAGATTACTGCCGTCTTGTCGGCCGCTGGAATCAGCGGGCGGGGGGCCGTCTGGAATGCCGCAGACCCCGCATCCACCGAGGCGCTCGTGGATGATCTGGAACGGGCAGGCGGCCTGCCGACGATCCTGGTCAATAACGCCGGGATCGCGCGTGACGCCTTGATTTTGCGAATGAAGAGCGAGGATTGGGAGCAGATACTGGCGGTCAATCTTTCGGCCGTGTTCCGTCTGTCCAAGGTCTGTCTCCGGCGCATGCTCAAGGAACGCCATGGCCGCATCATCAATATCGGTTCGGTCGTGGGCGCGATCGGCAATCCCGGGCAGGTGCACTATTCGGCGGCCAAGGCCGGACTGGTCGGATTTACCAAGGCGCTGGCGCGCGAGGTGGCTACGCGCAACATCACGGTCAACATCGTGGCACCCGGCTTCATCGAGACCGACATGACGCGGGCGCTGTCCGAGCCGCAGCGGGCCGCGTACCTGGCACAGATTCCCATTGGGCGCTTCGGCGCCGCCGAGGACGTGGCCAACACCGTGGCGTTTCTGGCCTCACGCGAGGCCGGCTACATCACCGGCCAGACCCTGCACGTGAACGGCGGCCTTTACATGGGTTAACCGGGGTCATACTGGCGTGCCGCAAATACGCTGAATAATCAAGTACTCGCAACATAAGCAAGCTGGCGAGCGTGCGGGGGTTCCCCTACAATACGCGCCCCACGCAACGTGCCGCACAAGGCGCGCGAACTGGGGGCAGTACGAGTCATCACGATAGAGGATTACGAAAAGATGAGCACCGTTGAACAACAGGTGAAGGCGATTGTTGCCGAACAGCTGGGTGTGAAGGCTGAGCAAGTCACCAACGCCGCCTCGTTCGTCGACGACCTGGGCGCCGATTCGCTCGATACCGTCGAGCTGGTCATGGCGCTGGAAGAAGAGTTCGAAATCGAGATCCCGGACGAGGATGCCGAGAAGATCACGACAGTGCAGCAGGCAATCGACTACATCAGCGAGCGGCGCAACAAAGCCTGAGCGTTTTCGTGGCGGTACACACTCGCCGCATCCGACACTTCCGATTTCGAGAGCTTCGTGAGCAAACGCCGAGTTGTCATTACCGGTCTCGGCCTGATCTGTCCCGTCGGCGGCACCGTGGCCGAGGCGTGGCCCGCCATACTGAAGGGCGAGAGCGGCATCGCGCCCATCACACGCTTTGATGCGTCGGCGTTTCCGACCCGCTTCGGTGGCGCCGTGCGCGGCTTCGACGTCGAGCAGTACATGTCGGCCAAGGAAGCCCGCCGGCTGGACGAGTTCATGCACTACGGCATCGCCGCCGGCGTGCAGGCGGTCGACCGATTCCGGCGTGGATTTCGAGCGCATCGACCGCGACCGCTGCGGCGTCGTAACCGGCGCCGGCATCGGCGGCCTGTGGACCATCGAGCAGACCCGCCAGACCTTTTTCGATTCCGGCTGCAATCCGCGCAAGATCTCGCCCTTCTTCGTGCCCTCGACCATCATCAACATGATCTCGGGACATCTGTCGATCCGCTACGGCCTGCGCGGTCCGAACCTCGGGGTGGTCACCGCCTGTACCACCTCGACGCACGCGATCGGTCTCGGGGCACGCTCCATCCAATATGGCGATGCCGATCTGATCGTGGCCGGCGGCGCCGAAATGGCGACCACTCCCACCGGTGTGGGCGGCTTCGGCCAGGCCAAGGCGCTGTCGACGCGCAACGATTCGCCGCAGAGCGCCAGCCGGCCCTGGGATCGCGATCGCGACGGGTTCGTACTCGGCGATGGCGGCGGCGCCATGGTGCTCGAGGAACTCGAGCACGCGCGCGCGCGCGGCGCGCACATCTATGCGGAGCTGGTCGGATTTGGCATGAGCGGCGATGCGCACCACATCACCGCGCCACCCGAGGATGGCGACGGCGCGCGGCTTGCCATGGTCAACGCCCTGCGCGATGCGCAGCTCAATGCCGAGCGATGTGCAGTATCTGAACGCGCACGCGACCTCGACGCCGCTGGGTGATCGGGCCGAGACCATTGCCATCAAGCACGCCTTCGGCGATCACGCCGCGAGGCTCGCCATAAGCTCCACCAAGTCCATGACCGGGCATCTGCTCGGTGCCGCAGGCGTGGTGGAGGCGATCTTCAGCGTGCTGGCGATTCGCGATCAGGTGGCGCCGCCGACCACCAACTACGAAACACCCGATCCGGACTGCGATCTCGACTACGTGCCCAATCAGTGCGCGGCCCATGAAGATCGATGTCGCGATGTCGAATTCATTCGGCTTCGGCGGCACCAACGGCACACTGGTATTCCGCCGCTTCGCGCCGGCTGAAGCGCTGCCGCGGCCACGTGAAAACCCCGGCTTCCTGACTGCCCCATCGCGGCGTGTCCGGAGGACCTGCGACGTCTGGCCTACGCCGACCCCTCGGCCTTTCCGGTACTGTTCGACAGCGCAGCGACCGGTCCCTTGGGACGATACTCCATGCTCGCTGCCTATCCGCAGGCGGCCCTGTGGCAGGACAGTGAGGGCGTCTGCATCGCTCGGGCTTGGGCGAGGCGCACCGGGCAGAGGGAGGGCTTCCTCGGGCGCCCTGGAGCAGCTCTGGCGCGGCTCGCAAGCCCGGAGCGGATCCCGGGACGCGCGGGAGGCGCTGCGGTGGAGGCGACTGGCCCTTTCCGGGGCGGCTGGTTCGTCTATCTCGGCTACGAGCTGGCTGCGGAAATCGAGCCGAAGTTGGCCCTGCCCGCGGCGCTCGCCGGCGCAGAACGCACCGCGGGCGTTTGCGCTGCGCGTGCCCGCGGCGCTGATCTACGATCACGACCGCCGGGCGGGCCTGGCGCTGGTCGAGGCCGGGCCGTGGAAGCACTGCAGCATCGGTTGGTCGAGAGAACTCGGCGGCCGCCGGGCTCCATACCCGATGCCGGGCGCCCCGAGGTGGCCGATCCTGGGCGGGCTCGAGCTCGAGGAGGAGGATCCGCAACGATTCGGCTGGCGCGTCGACCGGCGCTCGAGCACATCCGCGCCGGTGATATCTACCAGGCCAATCTTTCGCGCGGCTGGCGTGCGCGACTTCGATGCGCGCCTGCGCGCCGCGAAGCCATGAAGCCTCGCCAGTGCGCCCTCTACGAGCGTCTACGCACGCAAAATCCGGCGCCGTTTGCGGCGCTGGCGCAATTCCAGGATTGGCGCGGCATGAGCTCATCGCCTGAGCGGCTGGTGCGCGTGCGCGGCGGCCAGTGGAGACACGGCCGATAGCGGGCACGCGTCCGCGCAGCCGTATCGCCGGCGCGGATCGACGCGAAATCGCCGCCCTGATTGCCCATCCCAAGGAGCGCGCCGAGCACGTCATGCTGGTGGATCTGGAGCGCAATGATCTCGGTCGCATCTGCCGGCCGGCAGCGTACGTGCCGATGAATTCATGACCACGGAAAGCTATGCGCATGTCCATCACATCGTCTCGAACGTGTGCGGCGAGCTCAGCGCCGGGCTGACGCCGGTCGATGTGCTGCGTGCGGTGTTCCCGGGCGGCAGCATCACCGGTTGCCCGAAATTTCGCTGCATGCAGATCATCGCCGCACTGGAGGGCGAGGCGCGCGGCGCCTACACCGGCGCGCTCGGCTACATCAACCACGACGGCTCGATGGACTTCAATATTCTGATCCGCACGATCACCATGAACGCGAGGCGCTCGAATTCCGTGCCGGCGCGGGCATCGTCGCCGACTCGGATTGGCAATTGGAGCTGCAGGAGACCCGCGCCAAGGCGCGCGGACTGATCGCGGCGCTGCAGAAGCCGATGATCGCCAGTACCTGGATCAACGGCTGCCCGGCCGATCAGGTGTCGAGCAGCGACCGCGGCCTGCAGTACGGCGACGGGCTGTTCGAAACCATAACTTGCCTGGACGGGCGGCCGCGCTGGCTGCCGTTGCACCTGCAGCGACTGCGCCGCGGCTGCGAGCGACTGCAGCTGCCGTTCGCGGACTTCGAACGCCTTGGCGGCCGAGATTACCGCGATGGCGAGCGGCCGGGCCGCTGCATCGTCAAAGTGATCCTGACGCGCGGGCCCAGCGCTGCGGCGGGGCTATCGTCCGGACGGCGACGAGCGACCGACGCGGATCCTCGCTCGCTACGAATGGCCGCCAGAGGCTGCGTTGGCAGCCGAAGCGCTTTCGCGTCGGTCTCTCGAGCGTCAGACTGGGCTGCAACCCGCTGCTGGCGGGTCTGAAGCATCTGAATCGACTCGAGCAGGTGCTGGCGCAAACTGCCATGCGCGATGCGCCCTGGAGGAGGTGCTGATGCTCTCCAGCGCCGGACAGATCATCAGCGGCAGCATGTCGAATGTCTTCTTTGCCGATGACACGGCACTGTTCACGCCTGCCTTGAGGATTGCGGGGTAGCGGGAGTCATGCGACGGCTGGTGTGCGAGGCGGCTCAGCGGCGCGGCGTGGCCGTGCAGGTGCGGGCGGTCCTGCTGCGGCGAGCTGGCGCGGCTGCGCGAGGCCTTCCTGACCAATGTGCGCTGGGGCGTGCAATCGGTAACGGCGCTCGACGGACGGCCGATGCCCGGTCACGAGCACGCGCAGGGGCTTCAGGAGACTGATCGATGCGGCGGATCCTTAGATACCTGGCAATCGCGGTGCTCCTGGGCGCGGCTCGGATTCGGGGGCTGGCGCGAACTCGACCGCCAGATGGACCGGCCGGCCCAGGCCGCCCAGCCGGTGCGGGTGCAGCTGCTGCCGGGCGAGCCCCTGCGCACCATCCTGGCGCAGCTGCAGCAGCAGGGGGCACTGCGCCATGCGCGCCTGGTGGAGTGGTATCTGCGGCTGCACGGGCAGCAGGCCGCGCGTTCAGGCCGGCACTTACGAGATCGCGCCGCATGCCAGCGCGCGCGCAGTACTGGAGCAATTGGTCGCCGGTCGCGTGGTGCTCGAGCAGCTCACGGTGGTCGAAGGCTGGAACTTTACCCAGCTGCGCCAGGCGCTCGATGCGGATCCGGCGCTCACGCACACGCTGCGCGGCCTGTCCGATGAGGCAGCTCATGCACGCGCTGGGGCACGCGGGAAGGCCGCGGAAGGGCAGTTCTTCCCCGATACCTATCGCTTTGCCGCCGGCAACCAGCGACCGCAAAATCCTCGAACTCGCCTACGATCGCATGCAGCTCGAGCTGCGAGCAGGCCTGGGACAGCCGTGCGCCGCGGATCTGCCGCTGGCGAGTCCCGCCCAGGCGCTGATGCTGGCCTCGATCATCGAAAAGGAGACCGGGCGCGAGGACGAGCGGCCCAAGGTGGCCGCGGTATTCGTCAATCGCCTGCGGCAGCGGGATGCGCCTGCAGTCCGATCCGACCGTGATCTACGGTCTGGGCGCGCGCTACGACGGCAACATCCATACCCGCGACCTGGAGACCGATACGCCGTACAACACCTACACGCGCGCCGGCCTGCCGCCGACCCCGATCGCGCTGCCGGGCAGCCGCCTCGCTGCAGGCGGCGCTGCATCCGGCCGATATGGACGCGCTGTACTTCGTCGCCACCGGCAATGGCGATGGCTCGCACCAATTCTCTGCCACCCTCGAGCCCAGCATGACGTGGCCGTGCGCGCCTACCTGCACCGCTCGGTGCGGATGCACCGCGCAAACAGCCGGCGACGCCATGACGCACGGCGCGGCGATTCATCAGCCTCGAGGGCATCGAGGGCGCGGGCAAGATCCACGCTTGGCGCGGCGCGCTCGACGGCGCGCTGCGCGCGCGCGGCCTGTACCGTGATCGCTGACGCGCGAACCGGGCGGCTCGCCGCTGGCCGAGCGGCTGCGGGCACTGCTGCTCGCGCGGGGCGAGGAGCGCATCGCACCCACGGCCGAGACGCTGCTGATGTTCGCCGCGCGCTCGATTCATCTCGAGAATCGCATCCGTCCGGCGCTGGAGCAGGGCAGCTGGGTGATCTGCGACCGCTTCACGCGACGCGACACGTGCCTACCAGGGAGCTGGCCGCGGCGTCGATGCGAGCGCTGATCGAACAGCTGGCGCGATGCGGTGCACGCCGAGCTTTGGCCGCAGCGCACGCTGCTGCTGGACTTGCCGGTGGCGCAGGGACTGGCGCGCGCGCGCGCGCGCCGCGGCCTGGGCGATCGTTTCGAGGACGAGGAGTCGAGGGCTTCTTCGAGCGCGTGCGCGCAGCGCTACCTGCGAGATTGCGCCGCCGAGCCGCAGCGCGTGCGCCTGATCGACGCCAGTCATGCCGCCCGAGCGGCTGCTGGCCGCCAGGCGCTGGCGGCACTGGCGGACCTGTTCTAGCGTTGGAGCGATGTCATTGAATCTTGACTCCACCATCGATGCGCCGTGGCTTGCGCCGCAGATCGAGCAGCTGCGGCGCGCACGCCTGCGGGGCGCTTTCCCTCGGCGCTGCTGATTCACGATCAGCGCGGAGCCGGTGGCCTTTGGCTGGCACACTTTGCGGCGCGGCTGGCGCTGTGCCGCGCTGATCGGGCGTCCCTGCGGCCAGTGCCGCGACTGCCGCGCTGTACCTGAGCCGTCCAGCATCCCGGATTTCATCGGCGTGGGACCGCTGGAGGATTCGAGGCAGATCCGCGTCGAGCAGATCCGCGAGCTGAGCGAGCAGCTGGCGCTGACGGCGCACGGCGGCGGCGCGACCGTTGCCCTGATCGCGCCGGCGGATGCGATGAACGCCAACGCCGCCAACGCGCTGCTCAAGACGCTCGAGGAGCCGCGCGCCGGGGTGACGCTGCTGCTGGTGGCCAGCGTACCGTCACGGCTGCCGGCCACGATCCTGAGCCGCTGCCAGAGCCTGCGTCATGCCGCCGCCCATCGCGCGACGTAGAGCCTCGCTGGCTCGAGCGGCGGGCGCCGGGCCCTGGTCCGCCGTGCTGGATGTCGTCGGCGATGCGCCGTTCGAGGCATGCCAGCTCGATCCGGCCGAGGTGGCGCGAGCTGGCCGCGGAAACATTCGCAGCCTTGCCGAGCTGGTCACCGGCTGCGGCAGCAGGTGCCGGGCAGTTGGCCGAGCGCTGGGTGCGCGGGCGAGCAGTTCGAGCTGCGGCTGACCTGCATTGAGACCTGGCTCACAGCGTGCATCGATCGCGCCGCCGGCGCCGGCCGGCCGAATCGCGGGAACTGCGCACTGGCGCGCACTTGCCAGAATCCAGTTGGGACATGAATATTGCAACATTGCTGCGGCTGCTGGATGCGTGCCTACGAGCTGCGCAGCGTTGCGGCTGACCTCCATCAACCGCGTTCCGTCGCGCTCGAGCAGCTGCTGTGGCAGCTGGCCGCGTGCGCGCGCGAGCCGCAGCCGAAGTTGAGTCCGAGTTGAGCCCACCGATTGCAGAGGATCGCGCGGGAACATGGCCAAGGACCCCAATTCCAGATCCGGCATCAACAAGCCGGGACTGCTGACGCTGACCATCAAGGACAAGAGCGCGCTTGTATCTGGCCTACATGCCGTTCGTCCAGAACGGCGGCCTGTTCATTCCGACCAGCAGCAACTACCGCCTCGGCGATGAGGTGTTCATGCTGCTGAATCTCATGGGGGAGGACGAGAAACTGCCGGTCGCCGGGCGCGTGATCTGGGTCACTCCCAAGGGTGCACAGGGCAAGCGCACCGCCGGCATCGGCGTGCAGTTCTCCGACCAGGACCGGGGCCAGACGCGCAACAAGATCGAGAATTACCTGGCCGGCGCGCTCTCGGGCGATAAGGCCACGCACACGATGTAGTTCAGGGCGCGCGGCGCAGTCGCGCCCTCGGCGCTGTCCAGGCCGCCGCGCAGCACGTAGGCATCGAAGCCGCGCTCCACCAGGATGAAGGCCGCCGCGGAGCTGCGCCGGCCGGTGTCGCAGTAGACCACATAGTTGCGGCGCGCGATCGAGCGTCGAGATCTTCAGGCGGATGAAGTACAGCGGCACGTTGAGCGAGCCTCGATGGCGAGGTTCTGGTGCTCGGACGGCAGCCGCACGTCCAGCCAGCGGCCGCCGCGCGCGACCACCTCGCGCGCCTCGGGGTAGGTCGACCCACTGCACCAGCGGCTCGTTCATGAGCTCGCGGAAGTCCTTCTTGTTCAGCCGCATCAGCACGCCGTCGGTCATCATGGTGACCGTGGCGTTGCGCTTGGCCTCGGAGATCAGCGCCTCCTCGCCAAAGGTGTCGCCGACGCCGAGTTCGGCAAGCTTCAGTCCGCCGCGATTGAGCGGCGTCTCGCGCGTGACCAGGCATTTGCCGCTGACGATGGCGTAGAAATAATCGCCTTCGGCTCCTTGCTGAATGATGATCTCGCCGTCGCGGCAGTTCATGCGCTGCATGCGCATGAAGATCGCCTGGATGTTGGCGGGCGGAATGCGATGAAAGGCCTGCGTCTGCAGCAGCGTGGTCATCCAGTCCTCGCTCGAGCCGCCGGCGGTGAGCTGCGCCTGCAGCTCCGCAGACCTCGTAGGTGCCGGTCTGATCCCAGGTGATCATCATGTCGAGCAGCTCGCTGTCGACCGCCAGGTACTCGATCGGATCGACCGCGCGCGCGCGACAGCTGGCGCGGCAGTTTCTGCGACAGCGGATTGCGCGCCTCGGCGGTACCGCCGCGGATCATGGCCACGGTGGCATCGCCTTCGCGCAGCTCGATCAGCCCGGAGACCAGCCAATAGGTGAGCTTGTCCCGATCGCCTTCCTTGAACAGCTGACGGCCGGCGGGCAGCTGCTGACAGCCGATTTTGCGCGCCAGAGCGAGCAGGTTTTCCTTCTTCATGCCGTCCAGTGGCGAGAACTTTCGGAGCAGCGCCACATCCACAGGCCTTATCTTCGCTCATGCTCGAGTCCTGGCTCCGCGTCCTCGCATCGTTCGATCAGACAGTTGATGCTAACACAGGGTCAAGGCGGCGTCCCGCTGCGCAAGTTCACGCATTTGCCGCTGATTTCGGCGCTGCAGCTGCGCCCAGCCGGCATCGGCGCGGAAGCGCGGCCCATAGCGCTGCTCGAGCTCGCGCAGCCGCGCCATGCAGGCATCGATGCCGCGCGGAGCGCGCATAGGCGATCGGACCGCCGCGAAACGGCGCAAAGCCGGTGCCGAAAATGACCCCGGCATCGATCAGATCGGTATCCGCGACGATGCCCTCGCGAGCGCAGGCGACGCATTCATTCACCAGCACCAGGATCAGCCGGTCGGTCAAGTCCGACGGCGGTGGCGTGGCGCGAGTCGTCCGCGCACGACCTTGCCGTCGCTGCCAGCGGTAGAAGCCCTGGCCGCTCTTGCGTCCGAGCTGTCCTGGCCTGCACCAGCTCGCGCAAGCTTGTGCTGCAAAAGGCGGGCGCCTCGCGCTGCAGCTCCCGGGTGACGATCTCGCCGACGTGCAGCACCACGTCCAGACCCACCACATCGCACAGTTCGATCGGTCCCATCGGCATGCCGAATTCCACTGCCGCGCGATCGATGGCGTCGAACGCAATGCCTTCGCCGGCCGCGTGCAAGCGCCTCATGCAGGTAGGGAAACAGCACGCGGTTGACCAGAAAGCCGGGGCTGCTGCGACAAGGCAGCGGCAGTTTATCGATGCGGCGCGTAAAGCCGAGCGCCGCGTTGAGCACTTCCGCGCGCGTGTGTCGGCTGAATGCACCACCTCGACCAGCGGCATCTGCGCCACGGGATTGAAGAAGTGCAGTCCGACGAAATGACCCGGGATCCTGCAGCGTGGCGCGAGGGTCTCGAGCGTGAGGCTGGAGGTATTGGTCGCGAGCACCGCGTCCGCGGCGCATGTGCGGCTCGGCGGTGCGCGTACAGCGCGCGCTTTGGCGTCCAGATCCTCGAAGATGGCCTCGATGACCACGTCGGCCTCCGCTACGCCGGCGCCGGCTACGTCGGCCGCAGGCGCGTCGAGCGACCTGCGCCGCTCCGCCGGCGTGCGACAGGCGCTTGTCGAACAATGCCGCGTGCGCGCGTCAGCGCCGGCTCGACCAGGCTTGAGCTCGCGATCCTGCAAGGTGACGCTCAGGCCGCGCAGCGCGCACCAGGCGGCGATGTCGCCGCCCATGACGCCGGCGCCGACGACGTGCACGCGCTCGAAGCTCGCCGCGGTCTTGCCCGCCAGGCCCTTGAGCCGATCCTGCAGCAGAAACACCCGGATCAGGTCTGCGCGCGGTGTCGCTGCGGAACAGTGCCGCGATCGACTGCGCCTCCGCGCAGTAGGCCGCTTGACCGCGGGCGCCGTTGCTGCGACCACAGGTCAATGATGGCGTAGGGGGCAGGATAGTGTTCTCGCGGGCGCGCCTGGGCAGCGACCTCGCGCAGCAACGCCGGCCGCAACAGCGGCGCGCATCCCCGGCCAGCTCAAGGCACCTGCTCGGACAGCGACGGCCGATGGCGGCGGCGGCGCGGCGCAATGATCTGCCGCGCTGCATCGTCCAGCTCCTGCCGGCTGCTCGACCAGCCGATCGACCAGTCCGATCTTGCGCGCCCGGTCCGCGCGCACGCTGCGCCCCGTCAGCATGAGGCTCATGGCGGCGCGCACGCCGAGCAGCCGCACGCTGCGCACCGTGCCGCCAAAGCCCGGGATGAATGCCGAGCTGCACTTCGGGCAGCCCGAGGTTGAGCCGGGCATCGCCCACGCGCGACGCGGTAGCGGCAGGCCAGCGCGAGCTCCAGGCCGCCCCCAGCGCGAAGCCGTGGATGGCCGCGACGCGTGGCAAAGGGCAGGCCTCGAGCAGCGAGCAGATGCGCTGGCCGAGGCGGATGTGCTCGAGCGCCGCGCCGCGATTCGAACGCAGGTGAATTCGCGGATGTCGGCGCCGGCGATGAAGCCCGACGCCTTGCCGGAGCGGATCACCAGTCCGCGCAGCGTGCGGGCCGCGAGCCGCTGGAGCAGCGCGCTCGAGCTCGAGCAGCACCGCGCTGGGAGAGCAGTATTGGCGGAGCTGCCCGGCTTGTCGAAGGTCAGCCAGGCAATCTCGTCCGCATCGATCTCCAGCGTCCAGGCGCCGGTGGCCGCACTGGCATCGGGGTCAGCTCATGACGCCAATTCGGGCCGGCTCGACCGCGCCCGGAATGATATGGAAATCGCACACCAGGGGCCGGTGATCGGAGAAGCTGACTTCGGGGATGCGAAATGCGTCACCTCGATGCCGGCGCTGACCAGGACGAAATCCAGCTCGATGCGCGGGTGGCGCGACGGGAACGAGTGCAGTCCTCGGTGTTGGCGCTGCGCAGCCCCGAGGCGCGCATGAACAGGTAGATCTCGTGCGTACCCCAGAAGGTATTGAAGTCACCGGCAATGATGACCGGCTTGGCCGAGCGCACCACCAGATCGTGCAAGCGTGCGCAGCTGGTACTGACGATGGCGGAACTTCAGCGACAGATGCACGAGGAAGATGCAGACATCGTCGAGTTCGAGCTCGATGATCAGTCGCTTGATGCCGGTGTCGAAGTAGTGAAAACGCTCGCCGGTCACGCGCGGCGCGGCCAGCAGCGCATTGGCCTGCTTGCGCACGATCGGGCACCAGCTGGTTGATCGAGCCCGTGCCGTACTTGCATTGGTGGGCGGTATAGTGGCCGAGCGCGTTGGCGATGTAGGTAGCCTGGTTGAGCATGCCGGTCCGCACCGAGCCGGTATCGACCTCGATCAGCCCGACCAGGTCAGGATCCTCGTCGCGGATGAAGCCGTGATCTGCTCGAGTACACGCCGGCTGCTGCGCAGGTAGCCCGCCCCCGGCAGGGGCAGGTGGAAGGCCGGTCCGGTGCCGGTGGCGTAGCGGATGTTGTAGACCAGCAATCTCACGGAATCAGCAGCCCTCTCTATCCATCGGCACGAGGCCATCACAGTACACTGGGAGTATGTCTCAACGCGATCCCATCCGCGTGTTTGTCACGCACTGCTTCGAGGAAAGCGACGACTACGTCGCGGGTATTCGAATACCTCGAGAGCGCTCGTAACTTCTACTATCGCAATTGCGGCAATCTGGCGCTGGATGCGACCGCAGGCCGCTCGCAGGACGCGGTACGCGAGGAGCTGCGCCGACAGATCGCACGGGCCGAGGTCGTGATCGCGCTGTCGAGCCTGTATACGCGGCAACAGCGATCTGCTGGTATTCGAGCTCAATTATTCCAAGGCCAGCGACAAGCCGGTCGTGTTGCTGCCGCTGTTCGGCCGGGAACAACCCGCGCTCAAGACGCTCGAGGGTCTGATCGATGAGAGCGTGGCGTGGGACGAGCGGGCGTTGGTGGACGCGGTCAAGCGCCAGGCGCGCCACGAGGAAACCACGCGCTGGGATACGATCGAATTCAAGCTGGATTAGAACCGCAGGGCCGCGCAATGCGCGCCCATCGGTCGGCTACGGGTTGGCGCCGGCCTCTACCGATAGGAATTTCAGCAGCGGGGCACGGCGCGCGCTGCGCCGGCCATTGTGGAGCTGCTGCTTCATGCCGGCAAACATGCCGTACAGGCGCACCACCAGCTCGGCATAGCGTCGCGCCTCCTCGTTGGAGAGCTTGCGCACCGATGCTTTGACGACATCATCGCCGGGCAGCGCCTGCGCACGATGCAGCGCCTGAATCATCTGGGCGAACTCTGCGCCGAGCGTCCGGGCAGATCGGACTCCTGCAGATCCTCGAGATGCGAACAGTAAGCGTCGAGCAGGCGGTCCTTGATGGTTCCGGGCCCGGCCATCGACAGCGCCGCGGCTTCCAGGCGTGCACCTAGTCCCTCATGTCGAACTCCTGACGACGCTACGAGGCTCCGCGCGGAAGATTTTTCGTATGACGTGAGACCCCATGGCGCCTTTAATTGTTCGGTAGACAAAATCCTGCTTCATCAACGGTGTACGGCCGTAATATAGCGCTATGCCTACGAAACACAATGGCGGAACCCTGTGGCGGCAATTCGCAGCTGCTGCGCGAGCATTTCCCCGGGTGCCGGCTGCAGGCCGGAGCGGCTAGCCCACTCAATATTTACATTCATGAGATGAGATTGAGCTACTAATATATGATATCTTATGCATCGCAGCATGCTAATCGCCTATCGGTCTGCCAGCACCCGGCGCGCGCACCCAGCCGCTCGGCGACGCTTGCCGCGGGCTCTCCGCGGCCGCGTTCCCCGCATGCCGGAGGCCGCAAGACGCGACCGCTCCAATGTTAGATGTCACTGATCAAGATACCATTAACAATCCCGGGAGCGGCTATGGCGGGGAGGAAAGGCAGGTCGCGAAGAAGCCAGCCGTACGCGAGCGCGCGAGCGCGCGGCCTGCGTACCCTGCAGCACCAGACACTGTCGCGAGCCGTGCGGCATGCCATCGAGACCGAAGTATGGCTGCGCGGCTTGCTGCTGCGCATGGGATGCCGCGAAGCGAACTCGAGGCAGGCTGGGCAACCAAGGATCAGGTGCATGACGAGGCTCTCGGCTGGTTTCTGCAGCAGCACGCCCACCACCCGGTGCAGGACTACCCGGCGCGGCGCGCGGGTGACGCGGATCTGACCTTCTGGCTGGACTCGCGCGTGCTGGAGCGTGCGCGCCGCATGGCGAGAGCGCGATGGCGTCAAAGTCGCGCGCGCTGATCGACGCCGCGTTGACTGCCTATGTGCGCCAGCACATTCCCGAGACCTTGCTTGAATTTCGCCACCGCGTGCAATCGGATGCCCATAAGCTCTTCGGCAATGTGCGCAGCCGCAAGAGCGGACTGGAACGATGACGCTTCCGACGCTATACATTCCCCACGGCGGCGGGCCATGCTTTTTCATGCCCGTACCGCAGGGCTTGCCGCGTGATCTATGGGAGGGCATGGCGGCGCACCTGCGCAGCGTCGCTGCAGGAATTGCGCAACGCCCGCGTGCCGTGCTGGTCATCTCCGCCCATTGGGAATGCCCGCGTCCGCGCGTGCAGACCGCCGCCACGCATTCGCTGCTGTTCGACTATTACGGCTTTCCGGAACAAACCTATCGCTTGACCTATCCGGCGCCAGGTTCCCCTGAGATCGCGGCGCGCGTGCGCGAGTTGCTCGCCCAGGCAGGCATCGAGGCCGACGCGGAACGCGAGCGCGGGCTCGATCACGGGGTGTTCATCCCCTTCAAACTCATCTATCCGCAGGCCGATATCCCGATCTTGCAACTTTCGCTGCAAACCGGCCTTGATCCGGGGCAGCACCTGCGCATCGGCCACGCCCTGCAACCCTTACGCAATGAGGGGGTGCTGATTGTCGGCAGCGGCATGAGCTATCACAACCTGCAGCAGCTCATGGCGGACGATGCGGCTGCGCAGGATGCGTCGCAACGCTTCGACGACTGGCTCGGCCGGGCGGTATCGGCCGGCGCGGACGAGCGCGAGCGATCGCTGGCGCAATGGCTGCGGGCGCCAGGAGCCCGTGAGTGCCATCCGCGCAGCGAACATTTGATTCCGCTGATGGTTGCGGCGGGCGCCGCCGGACCGGATTCAGGACATCGCACCTATAACGAGCGCCTGCTCGGCAAGATGATCTCCGGTTTCCAATTTGGCGCGACCGGTAGTTAGCCGCCCGGCGGCGTCGGCGGCTATTTGCGCTTGACGGCTAGCGACAATCCCAGCGTATGCGCCTTGTAGCGCACTGCAGCTTCGCTGCGGCTCAGTTCCCGTGCGATACGTGCTGCCGGCGAGCGACCTGAGAGTCGCCGCAGCAGCTTTTCGTGTGCCGGCGTCCATAGAATTCTCTGTCGCCGCTTCTGTCGCTTGGCCATGCAATAGTTTCCCTTCGGTAAGTTAGAGTCGTTAGTGTATCTGTTCCATCGTTGGCTAAAGTATGCCATGCCGCACGGATCCACAGTTGTGTTGATCCTGCGTCAGTCGCCCAGCCAGTGCAGGTAGCGCAACACGCTACACGGCGCGCGGCAGCGCTGACCGCAATCGGCATCGTCTATGGCGACCTGGGCACCAGCCCTCTCTATACCCTGCAGACAATCGCGCAGGCCGTCGGTGGCACGTTCAATGCAGAAAGCGCGCTCGGTGTGCTGTCACTGATCGTCTGGACATTGATCATTACCATATCGGTCAAATACTGCCTGTTCGTCATGCGCGCTGACAACCATGGCGAGGGTGGCATCCTGGCGCTGATGTCATTGATCGGTGCCAACAGCTTCAGGAGTGGCAGCAAAGTGTTTGCCATCATGGGTCTGCTGGGCGCGGCCTTGATCTATGGTGATGGTGTCATAACGCCCGCCATTTCCGTGCTCAGCGCACTTGAAGGTGTCAACGTGATCACGAGCACCTTCAAGCCATTCGTCATGCCGGCCGCGGTCGTCATACTGCTGGGCCTGTTCGCGGTACAGCGCTTGGGTACCGAGAAGATCGGCCGCGCCTTTGGGCCGGTCATGCTGCTCTGGTTCATCGTCATCGCGGCCCTCGGCCTGGCCGGTGTGGCGCGCAATCCCGGCGTGCTGATTGCCATCGATCCACGCTATGCGTTGACGTTCGTGCTGCACAGTCGCACCGTGGCGCTGCTGGTACTGGGCGGCGTCTTTTTGTGCATTACCGGCGGCGAGGCGCTATACGCGGACATGGGCCATATAGGCAAGGGCCCGATCCGCTGGTCCTGGTACGCAATCGTGCTGCCGGCGTTGCTGCTCAGTTATGCCGGCCAGACCGGATTGTTGATGGAGCGCGCCAGTGTCCAGGGCAATCCATTCTTTCTGCTCGCGCCGTCCTGGAGCGTTTATCCGCTGGTGCTTCTGGCAACCGTGGCAACCATCATCGCCAGTCAGGCCATCATCACCGGGGCATTTTCCATGACGCGCCAGGCCATGCAGCTCGCCTGGCTGCCGGCAGTGAACATCCGACAGACTTCCGATCAGCTCTATGGCCAGATCTATGTACCGGTGGTCAATTGGTTGATGATGATCGGAACGGTGGGCATCACGATCGCCTTCCATAGCTCAGACCGGCTGGCAGGTGCCTATGGTACGGCGGTGTCGACCACCATGTTATTGACCAGCTGTCTGCTGCTGGTCGCCATGCGCAGGATCTGGCACTGGCCAATGTTGCCGACAGTGCTCATAGGCGGATTATTCCTGCTGGTGGACGCCAGTTTTTTCTGCGCCAATCTGCTGAAGATAGTCGACGGCGGCTGGTTACCGCTGAGCCTGGGATTGCTGATCTTCCTGGTCATGACCACCTGGCGCTCGGGTATTGACGCATTGCGCGCCTGTCAGATGCGCAGCGATGACGACTCCAAGCGATTGCTGGCCGACCTGGAGGCGGGGCGCGTTCCCCGAGTGCCTGGAACAGCGGTGTTCTTGACCCGCTCGACGCAGAAATGTCCGCAGATCCTGGTCGAGCATGTGGAACACATGGGCGCGCTGCATCGCAACGTGATTGCGCTCCGAGTGGTGTTCAAGGAAGTGCCGCGCGTGGCAGAAGGCGAACGCTGGACCATTGAACCGCTGGCCGCTGGTATCTGGCATGCGGTCATCTGCTTTGGTTTCGTGGAGATCCCCGATCTCAGGGTCGCACTGGGCGCGATCAAGGATCTCGACCCGGCCATCGATCTGGAACACGCCGTGTATTTCGGCACCCGCGATCAGGTGGTGCGGCGACCCGGCAGTATCATCCTGGACCACGGGCGGTTACTGCTGTTTGCGTTTCTGTATCGCAACGCGGTCAAAGTGGTGGACCGCTTCAACCTGCCCGCGGATAGCGTTGTGGAAGTCGCGCGCATGATAGCGATCTAAAACCACCAGCCCATGGACATCGTATCGTTCCGCGGCCAGGTCGAGCCGCAATCATCGAGCCCCGATGCAGAGCGCCTTGTAAGCGGCGAGCCGCGGCTGCGAGCCTGGAACCACTACACTGATCCCAGCCAGCAATTCTTTGCCGGCATCTGGACGGCTACGCGCGGCTGCTGGCGCATAAACTATTCTGAAACTGAATTCTGCCACCTGCTCGAAGGCCGGGTGGCACTGACGGGTCAGGGCGGGCGGCGCTGGGAATTCGCCGCCGGCGAGAGTTTCGTGGTGCCGGCCGGGTTCATCGGCACCTGGGAAGTCATCGAAGACTGCCGCAAGCTCTATGCCGTCTTCGAACGCAGCGCCTGGCGCGTTGCCTCGCCGGGCATCGGCGCCCGGCAAGGCCCTAGCGGCTGACGCCTCTATTGCGCTGAAACCTTCAGCGCCGTGCTGTCCACCTGCGTGACGCCCTTGGTGTGGCGGGCGACGTAAATGACGTGGTTCTTCTGCGCCTCCGACACCACCGTACCAGACAGCGCAACGATCGCACTGCTGGTGCTCACGCTGATGTCCGAGCCCTTGGTCTTGCTGTCGGCCGCGTACTTGGTCTTCAGATCGGCGGTGATAGCCGTATCCTCGACCGCCGAGGCGGTCTGATGCGTGAGGTGCTTAGCCTTGGAACCGGCGTCACTCATCACGGACGGAGCCGAGAGCTGATTATTGACGCGGCGCACGCCGGATACATTTTGCGCCAACGACTCGGCAGCCTGCTTGGCCTCGGAACTGGTTGCGGCGCCGGTCAGCGTCACCACGCCATTGTTGGTCTCGACACTGACGTCGCTGCCCTTGAGCCGGCTGTCGCCGACGAAATTTGCCTTCACCTTGGCCGTGATGGCTGAGTCGGTGATCGCCGCCCCAACGGTGGCACTGCTATCGGTGGAATCCGAGGCCGCAGAGGCAAATGCGCCTGCGCCAAAAAGTGCGGCGAGCCCGATGAGCATCATAGGCTTACCCTTCAAGTTTAAGGTTTTCATCAACATCTCCATGTTTGACGCAATTTAGCCGCGACCCCTTGCCGCGCTGCGAGATAATCGCCTCGAGGGGCAACAGCAGATGTAGGCGGTAAGATTATTTGGCGGCCAGCCGAGTCTTAGGCGGGCGCTAGCCATCGACGGCGCAATTGGATACCCTTCCGCGCCGGTTCGCACGGCAGCAGGGAGATAAGGCGATGAGCTTGGCATCAGAATTCAAAGAGTTTGCCATGAAGGGCAGCGTGGTCGATCTGGCTGTGGGCGTGATCATCGGCGCCGCCTTCGGCAAGATTGTCTCCTCGCTGGTCGGCGATATCTTCATGCCGGTCCTGGGCAAGACGATTGGTGGTATCAATTTCAGCGATCTGGCGATCAATCTCGGCAAAGACCCTGCCGGCAAGGACGTGCTGATCAAGTACGGCGCATTCCTGCAGACTTTGTTCGATTTTCTGGTGATCGCACTGGTGCTGTTCATGGCCTTGCGAGGCCTGAACTCGCTGAAAAAGCCCGCGGTGGTTGCCCCGCCGCCGCCACCGCCGGTACCGCGCGAAGAGATTCTGCTGGAAGAAATCCGCGACCTGCTGGCGAAAAAATAGTGGCCAGGTTCGATACTCGGCATTCCACTGACCGATTGTTCATTCGCAAAACCTAATTCTCTCTGACATTGCTTTTAGCGGGGTATCCGGCGTGCGTGTCATTGTCGTGGCCGCGCGTCGTCAGCACAGGAGAGCCCGCCACATGCTTAGCCGTCGCCTCGGCTGGCGCGGACGAGGGCGCAACGCCGCCGAATCCGCCCAATGATTCGCCGCCCTCCGGCAATCGGCAGCAATGGCAGGAATGCCGCAAGCAGGCCGACGCCCAGAAGTTGCCGCGTGGGGATGCCCGCCGGGAGTTCATGAGGAACAGCATCAAATCCGCCAAGGCTGCTCCGGCTCAACCCGCCTGACTCTGGAGGGCCTCTGCTATGCTCCACCTCTTTGCTGCGCTGGAACATTGATGCTGAAGGCGTTGGTAGCGTTCTTATTGCTGGCACTGCTTGCTGGATGGGGATTCACCTGGGCCACGCTGCACTGGTCCTATTCCTCCGGCGAGCGTGCCGGCTATGTGCAGAAGCTCTCGAAAAAAGGCTGGTTTTGCAAAACGTGGGAAGGTGAGATGGCCATGGTGACCATGCCGGGCACCGTGTCCGAAAAGTTCTATTTCACAATTCCCAGCGATGCGCTCGCCAAACGCCTCAACGGCGACGTCGGCAAGCGCATGGACCTTCACTTCGAGCAGCACAAATGGATCCCCAGTTCCTGCTTCGGTGACACCGAATACTTCGTGACCGATTTTCGCGTGACCGAGTAGCACATGAAGGCCGCAGCGGTCCTGGACTACCGGGAACTGGCGCGACGGCGGCTGCCACCCTTTCTGTTCGAATACATTGATGGCGGCTCCGGGGCCGAAGTGACCCTGCGACGCAATGTCGCCGATCTCGAGGCGCTGGCATTGCGACAGCGCGTGCTGCGGGACGTCTCGACGCTCGACCTGACTACCGAATTGTTCGGCTCGCGCATGGCGATGCCGATCGCGCTGGCACCCATCGGCATGGCCGGCCTGTGTGCCCGGCGCGGCGAGGTACAGGCAGCGCGTGCCGCCGAGCGCGCCGGTGTTCCTTTTTGCCTGTCCACGGTGTCCGCCTGCTCCTTGGCGGAGGTGCAGCGCGCCGTTAGCAAGCCACTTTGGTTTCAGCTCTACATGATTCGCGACCGGGCGTTCATGCGCGATTTGCTGGCGCAGGCAAGCGCGCATTGCTCGGCGCTCATATTCACGGTCGATATGCCAGTGCCGGGATCGCGCTACCGCGACGTGCGCTCGGGCCTTACCGAGGCCGCAGGTATTGAGGGCAGTCTGCGCCGAGTCGGGCAGGCTCTGTGCCATCCGCGCTGGGCCTGGGACGTGGGCGTTCGCGGCCGGCCACACACGCTGGGCAACCTCATGTCGGTCATGGGCGCCGATTCCGCCCTGGCGGATTTCTTCGCCTGGACCCGCAGGAATTTTGATCCGAGCGTGACCTGGAAGGATCTCAATTGGGTGCGTGAGCATTGGCACGGGCCCATGATTATCAAAGGCATCCTGGACGTCAGTGACGCTGACCTGGCCGCCGATCTCGGTGCCGATGGCATCGTGGTATCAAACCACGGCGGCCGTCAGCTCGACGGTGCATTGTCGACGGCACGTGCGCTGCCGGTGATCGCCGATGCCGTGGGCGATCGACTTACAGTGCTGGCCGACGGGGGGATACGCTCAGGTCTGGACATAGTGCGCATGCTGGCGCTGGGCGCCAAGGGTGTGTTGTTGGGACGCGCCTGGGCCTATGCGCTGGCCGGCCGAGGTGAAGCAGGGGTCGCACACGCTCTCAAACTCATCGAGACGGAAATGCGTGTGGCCATGTCGTTGACGGGCTGCACCCGTATCGGCGATGTCAGCAGAGAAATGCTGGTGCCGGCATCCGCGCCGGCATGAATTTACGCGGCGGATCGGGGTGAGCTATACTTAATAACTCATTGATCTATATGGTGTCAGTGCATTCCTGCAGCAGTTTCATGGTACAAACCCCCATACGAGGGGTTCCCCGCGGCCGGTTTACAGGCAAACTTGGTCGCGCGGTGGTGAGACGGGGACATTAATGGCGGCTCTGCGGAAAATGCTGTTCTTGCTTGGACGTCGATTGGGGACGGCGGAAACGCGCCACCTCAACAACAGCCAACACATTCACGTCGCCAACCCATGGCATGCGGTTGGAATCATATCGGTGCGCCCGGGTTGCCCTGTTTGCGGACCCTACAAGAATATTCGTTTCCTGGCCAAGGAAGCCCCGACATTACCGCTCAAGGGCTGTCCGGATCCCAAGACCTGCCAGTGTGTGTACAAGCATTACGCGGATCGACGCGCAGGTCCGCGCCGTGCGGTGGAACGCCGCGCGTTTCAACCCATGAACCCGACGCTTGTCACCAGAACCGTGCCCGACAATCGACGCCATTCGAGCGGACGTCGCGCCACCGACGGCCATTGAAAAACTCTGCCTGCGACGACGGGCAGCTATTTTCCAAACAGCGCGTTCAGTTCCTTGCCGGAAGCCGCTGCCGCAAACTCATCGAATTGACCTTGGTCAGCGATCAGCCGCGCCGCGCGCATAAAGCCGCTCCAGGCTGAGCGCGCGAGTGCGCCACCCACGCTGACGCGCCGCACCCCCAGTGCGGCAAGGTCCTTCATCGACAGGGTATGCGCGGAACCGATCAGAACATTGACCGGTTTCGGCGCGACGGCTTCCACCACGGCGGCGATTTCTTCCCGCGTGCGCAATCCCGGCGCGTACAGACAATCCGCGCCGGCGTTGCCGTAAGCCCTGAGCCGGTCAATGGTCTGCGGCAGATCGGGCCGGCCATGAAGAAAACATTCGGCGCGCCCCACCAGCAATGTATCCCCGCCCGACTCGTCAATCGCGCGGCGGGCGGCCCGCATGCGCTCGACCGCTGTATTCAAGTCAAACAGCGGTTGCGAGGGCTCGCCGGTCGAATCCTCGATCGACAATCCCGCAACCCCAGTTGCCACGGCCAAGCGCACGCTTTCCGCGAGTGTCGACGCATCGCCTGCGTACCCATTCTCGAAGTCGGCATTCACCGGTACATCGGTAGCCGCGACCATGTTCTCAAGGTGCGCGAGCACCTGTGCACGCGACATACCGCCATCCGGGCGGCCCTGCGACCAGGCAAACCCCGAACTCGTGGTCGCGAGCGCCTTGAAACCAAGGCTTTGCAAAAAGCGCGCGCTGCCCACATCCCAGGGGTTCGGAATGGCAAAGCAGCCCGACTCGTGCAAGCCGCGAAACGTTCGTCGCTTGTCGGCAATGCTGGGGCGCTGGTGTGACATGCGCTAACGCGCTCGCGTGACCCGGGTGGCACGTCCGGAAGGTGCGTACAAATGAAGAGATCCCAGAGCGCCCGGCTTGATCGTGATGGCATCGCCGACACCGACACGGAACGCCTCATAGGCATCGCCCTGCACCCAGACCTGGCCGTTGGCGAGCGCGATCACGAGCCGCCCGTCACTGCGCAGGTTCACCGACGTTACCGTTGACGACAGTGTCTGCGGTTTGGGCTTCTCTGCGGGCAACCCAAAGGTCCTATCGGCCGATGTCGTGGCGGCAGGCGTGGTGGCGGCAGGCGTGGTGGCGGCTGCGGCTACCGGCGGTGCCGCAAGCTGCGCCGTCTCGCGGTCGTAGCAGACCAGACGTCGCGCATCATCCCGTTCCCGTGTGCACGCCTGCAGCGAGTCGGGCAACCCGGAGGAGGCCGCGAACACCTCGTGCGCGCAAAGGACTACGCCGACCAGCAATCCCATCATTTGCCGCAACCGCATGAGCTCTCTCCTCTGCATCAAGTATAGAAGATTGCTCCTTCGGTGGCGGATCAGCGATCCCGACTGATTTCCGCGCGATCCTCTCCGGCCCGGATACGCGTCATCGCAAAGCATGTAATGATAAGTGAAGCCAACGCCACCGCCAGCCCAGCAAGAGCGCGCCATCTTTCGGTGCCGGCTAATTGCGCGGCCGACTGTGCGGCAATCAGAAACGGCTGAGCGTTTCGGGGTTTGGCCACCACACTGATGCGCCGCTCAGGCGCCTGCTGAATCTTGTTCTGCTGCGCCTGAGCAAGCGCTGCAGCTCGAGCCGTCTCCCATTCCGCGGCGTCGATGCGGCCGTCATGATTGCGGTCGAAGCGCTGGAGAAGGGTCTTCTGATCGTGCTTCCATTGGTCGAGGAGGGCGGCCGCTTCATCCTCGAGGGAGTTGGTAACGGATCCGGTGTTGGCGCGAAACTCCCCCAGAACGGTCAATTGCGCACCCTCACTCAGGATGGCCTCAACGTAGCGGCAGTTTTGGCCTATCCCGACATTCAATCCGCCCCACAGCGCCACGGGGACATCGTCAGGGGCATTGCCGTACCAGACTTTGCGCTCGCTCGGTTCAACCTCGGCGCCGTCCGGATCTACCAGGCATTGGTCAGCTTGATCGGCGAGCAGGAAAGGTTGAGCGCAGGTATCGGAATCGGTGCCATGCCAGGAGAATGAGCCCAGGCGATTGTTCCGGCGCTCCTCGACCCGGTAAGTCCACCAGACGCAATTGCGCCCACTAAGAGGCGCACGCTGCAATTTGCCGTCCACGGCGCGTGCGCGCCCGCTGAGTTTGACGTAGCCCTGCGGCGCAGAGCGGATGCGGGCCTCGGGCGTGTCCTCCACCAGCCGCTGTTCCCGCCAGCGACGAAAAAAAAGATACAGCCCGGCCAGAATTCCGGCGCTGCCGAAAAAGACCACGGTGAGGTAGTAGGGGTTCAGGACCTGGTGCACGGCAGAGGCGCCGATCCGCGGCTAGTGGGCGAATTCGGCCTTCATGTCGACGTCAGCCTTCTGCGTTGCGTCAAATTTCAGGAACTCTGCGCGCTCAAAGTCATAGCGCTTCGCGATCAGCACGTCCGGAAACGCTGCCACGCGCACGTTATTGATGTTGACCGCCTCGTTGTAGATCTCACGTCGATCCGCGATCGCCTGCTCCAGTCCCGTGATGCGCTGTTGCAGATGCTGAAAGGCTTCGTTGGCCTTCAGATCCGGGTATTTTTCGGCCACGGCAAACAGCCCTGCCAGACCGCTACGCATTCCGGATTCGGCTGCCCCGAGGGCGGCCACGCTGCCGCTGGTGCGCGCCGCGGCCACGGCCGAGCGAGCCTGCATGACACGCTCGAGGGTCTGTTGTTCGTACTGCAGGTATTGCTTGCACGTCTCAACCAATTTCGGCAGCTCGTCGTGGCGCTGCACCAGCAACACGTCGATATTCGACCAGGCAAGCTTCACCTCGGCACGCACCCTGACCAGGCCGTTGTAGATGCCGACGAAGTAGCCAAATACGATAACCAGCAACACCAGCAATACCAATATGGCAACCATGCGCTCGGCCTCCGTTCCTGGAGCAATTACCCCTCTAGGTCGGCACGCTACCAGTATGTCCGGCCCACCACGTGACGCAGGTCACGCCTTGCTACACATTCGGTGTTCGAAAACACCCTCGCTTCCTGAATCTGCGACGCACAGGCAATAGGACCCCTCCGGCGCGGGATCAGCCAGGCTCCGGGGTCTTGCAGCGGGAATCGGCGCGGCTTGACCTGATATTATTCGTGCCGTCCATCCAGGAGGGGTCGTTGGCATACGCGCGGTTTAAAAGCTTCTCCAAACGCTCCAAGTGGATCGTTGGAGGCACTGCTGCTGTGGCCATTCCAAACTTCGCGTTGTTCATCGTCGGCAGCATCTATCTTGGGGGGGATGCCCTCAACGGCTATGTCCGGGCCGGCCATTACTTTGTATGCGCTCACGGTAGTTGCTCCGAAGTGGCTCAAGAAGTCTGGAGATACAGCTATTGGCATGCGATCGCGGCGATTGCCAGCATTTTCCTGGTCTTTGTTGAGACCGCTGTCTTCGTTAACACCGGCGATATCGAACTCGACTTCCACAAGCGCAGTTAACGTGCCAATCGGAGCGGCGTTCTGCCACGGAGCGAATCATGAGAATTAAAGTTCAAGTCGCGTGTGGTCTCGTTCTGGCGCTGGCGCTGGGGCTGTGCACCACCGGCAGCGCTGCGGAATGGGTGCAGACTTGGGGAGCTGCGCCGCTGCCGCCGACCCCCGCGCTGGGCCCATTCCCGGCAACGCCATCATTTGAAAACGTGACGATCCGGCAGATCGTGCGACTGAGCAAGGGCGGGCGGCGGGTGCGAATCCGCTTTACCAATGAGTATGGCACCAAACCCCTGGCGATCGGCGCCGCACGCGTGGCATTGACGGATGAAAAAGGCGCCATACAGCCGCGATCCGGACGCGAGATCACCTTCGACGGCAAACCGTCGGTCAGTATCCCAGCCGGCGCGCCATTGTTGAGCGATCCAGTAGACCTGTCGGTGGGGAACCTGGCTACCCTGTCGATCAGCATATACCTGCCGGAGGCCACCGGCGCCTGCACCTGCCACCAGGTGGGCATGCAGAACGCCTTCGTATCCGACAGCGGTGACTACACCGACAAACCGTTCGAACCGAAACAGACATTCGAATGGCGCGTCTTCCTTTCGGGAGTGGAGGTTGAGGTGTCCAAGGGTGCGCGGGCCGTGGTCGTGCTTGGGGATTCGATTTCCGACGGTGTGGGATCGACTGTTAATGCCAATCATCGGTGGCCCGATCTGCTCGCTGAGCGGCTCGACGCGACCGCGAAGCCCGGTTGGGGCATCGTCAACATGGGCATCAGCGGCAATCAGGTATTGTCGGACGGTGCCGGACAGAGTGCATTGGCTCGCTTCGATCGCGACGTACTCGCCGTTCCCGGCGCCCGGGTGCTGGTGATCTTCGAAGGGGTGAACGACCTGGGCCTCTCGTATGGCCACGTGCAAGGGCCACTGGGAGAGGCAATCAAGACTTGGATGCCGCCCAGCAAAGCGACGGCTGATTCCCTGATCACCGGGTACCGCCAGCTGATAGCCCGTGCGCATGCACACGGGCTCAAGGTGTTGGCCGGAACCATCACGCCGTACGGCGGTGCCTTCTACTACTCCGAGGAGGGCGAGGCCATTCGTCAGACGATCAACGGGTGGATTCGCACTAGCCGGGAAATCGACGGCGTGCTGGATTTTGACAAGGCGATCCGCGATCCAGCCGATCCGACCCAGATTCGGGACGGCTATCATCCAGGCGACCATCTCCACGGCACCGATAGCGCTTATGCGGCCATGGCGGCGGCGGTCGATCTCTCGCTGCTGCGCTAAACAATGACCTTCGGCAATGCGCCGCGCTAGTCTCGCCAAGACCGGTCTGGCATTGTTTGGGATTGTCTTGGCGTATGTCTTGCTATTGCGGTATCCCCAACCGCTGTTTGCCTACGCCACATCACTTGATAACTTTGAGCTTCGTTCGGACCGGCCGTTTCCGCCGGCGGCCGGCAGGCAGGTACTGGCACTTGCTCAGGCAAAGCTGATTCGCTCGCCGCTTTATTCATCGCAGCAGCGCTACTCAATATTCATATGCAATGCACGCTGGCGGCAAATAATCTTCTTCAACAAGGATTATGGTGTCGGTGGCGTGGCACCGTATCCCCTGTCAAACAATGTCTTTCTGCGTGACGCAGTCATCGACCATCGTCGGTGGCGCTCGAACCCTGGACTACTTTGTCGCCCACGAGCTGACTCATCAACTTACTGGTCAGGCCATCGGCGCGTTGCGTTACTACCGACTCCCGCAATGGGTCAGAGAAGGCTACGCTGACTATGTGGGCAAATCGGACTCGTTCGATTACGGTGAAGCCGAGAGGGCGTTACTTGCTGATTCGCCGGACATGAATTGGCAACGGTCTGGTCTCTATGCGCGCTTTCAGCTATTCGTAGCCTATTTACTTGATCACCAACGCTGGACCGTAGGAGCGGCACCAGCTGGCGTGCTTTATCTTCGGTCGAACACATGGACGAAGCCGCGCTTGCTTGCTTCCATCTGGCAGGGTCGCGCTGCCGCTACCTGGTAGCCCCCTTGCGCACGATCAGATCCAGGTAACGCTCGTAGAATCCCTCGTGTATCGTCGGTCCCTGCGAGCGCAGAAACTTTGCCGCCTTGCGATCAACCGAATACAGCCATTTCAAGCGGCTGGCCACGTTGATGCTGCGCACGTAGGAGTTGCGAGAACTCACTACGTCCAAGTTCTGCCCGAACGCCAGATCGAATTCGTGATAGCTGATCCCGCGACCGCGCCGGGCCAGATCCATGCGTGTCGCGTCATCTCTGGGCGCCGACGGATAGGCCTGCATGAAGGCCCGTTCACTCCTGCCGGCGTAATCCAGCAGCAGTTCGTCAGGTATCCAGTGGCCGAAGGGCAGGCAGGTCGTGTGATCGTCTATCGGCGACAGTCGGTTCGGTGCTTCCACGACGCACCACAGTTCGCCCGGCGCGAGCATCGCCCAGGTGGACTTCATCGCAGACAGGCGTTCGGCAATGGTCAGATGTTCGACCGATGCGAAGAAGATGATAAAATCGAAATGCACTCCGGCGAATTTGGTGTGCAACTCGGTGGCGTTCGCGCACAGGAAGCTGGCCGGCAGTTCATAGATCGCGCAGCGCTCGCGAGCCGCAGCGAGGTTGCCTTCGTTGACATCGACCGCGGTGACGATCGCACCCTGTTCGGCAAGCGCCACGGTCGAGGCGCCGGTGCCGCAGCCCAGGTCAAGCACATGAGCTCCCCTGAGCGGTCGGGCGGCATTCAACCAGGGCATCACCCACTCGCGAGCGTAGTTGAGCCGGCCGTCGACGTGATCGACCATGTCCTGGACGCCTTCGGGACTGGACAAGTACTCATCCACCGTGCCGCCAAAGTGATTCAGCGGCTGGCTGAAGTAGCGGGATTGAAGTGCTGCCGACAGCGCCAGGCGCCGGTCCGAGGTCAAGTAGCGCCAGTTGTGCCGAAGTTCCGTCGGCACGAGCGAGCGGTAGGCAAGGGCCCGCAGTCGGGATTTGACGCTCACAACCCGCAAGCGAATGAAATATCGGTGCGAATTTTCAAATGCCGTACTTGAGCCAAATCAGCCACGTCTCTGGGAGTGATTGAGCCTCGGCTTGCGATTCCGCGAACTGCTTGGCTGCGGCGAGCGCTGACTTCAACGGCGCAATCTGGTCCTGTACGCGAGGCCATCTCGTCGAACGAGATTCCGAAAAAGACCGCTGGATCGTGCGCCTTCATCGCCCAATTCTATGTGAAAGCTAGTAGGTATTTGGCGGTCATTCAACGATATACGTCCTTTCGGTTGCCAACCAGAAGAACCAGGATAGGCGATAGACAGCGACCCAGCTATAGGACGCCCTTTTCAATCCGAGAATAGGGGGACTGGAACTGTTTGATGAGGTCAGATTCATCCGTAAAGCGCAAATTATAAAGATGTACCGGCTTTATCTCTTTGCCGGCATTCTTGGCAAACAAGGTCAGGCAGTCGTGCGGCACGCCAGCCCAGGTGATTACTTCCTGAATAATAACTTGCCCGCCGCTGTCCAGAATCAGACCTTCGACGTTCTGCCGCGAAACTGATGGAGCGCGCGAATGAAGGTTTGCAAAGGCAGTTCCGAACGCACCCAAATTAGAGTGATGAACGAATGCGACTCCGTTTGGGGTCAATTTTCTCAGAAGTTGCGGAACGTAACTCCTGAACACATCAAACTCTGCGTGCACGAGGGAATCGAAGGAGAAAATTAGATCGAAAGCGCCGTCCTCGGCTTCTTGCAATGAGTAGCCGTCATTTTGCAGAAAACGTGCGTGGTCCACCGAGGCGAATATTTTTTGGCATCCCTGCACGCACTCATTCGAGAGATCAATGCCCACGTAGTTCTGACACAGCGGTAAGAGGAATTTTGTCCATCTGCCCATGCCTGGGGCCAGCTCAAGAATGTTGCGGGCGGGAAGGACGCGGTGCAATCGAGGATACAATGATCCGAACCATTGCGGTTCGCTTCCACCCCAACCACCGCTCCATTCTTCTCCCCCGGTCGCCCAGTCGTAGCGACCGCCGTCCCAATTGCGATTCCAATTCACATCCGGCATCTATTTTCCCTCATCTCAAAAGCGACATAAACTTCGCCTGAATCATGTTCGTGCCGTGGCCGCCTGCCGCCACTTACCGGGCAGGATGGCTGCGAATGGTGACCCGAGCTGACGCTCTATTACTACGCAACGGGATCAGAGTCCAAGGTGGAGATAACGATACCACCTGTTTGCGACGATGCGTGTCGCCAGCGCAGCGGGCTTAGTCAAGCGGCGCCACCAGTAATCGTTGCGCCATTGGCTGGCCGCTCGCACGCTGGCGAAGCGCAAGGGAGAAACATCGCCATCTTACTTCGCATAATGTATATTATGTCAACTCAACGATGTACGATGGATAGTGAACAAGCTTGAGCCATAGGTCGTCGGAACCTGCTTCTGATTTTAGCCGGGCATCCGCGGCCGCCAAAAAAATCCGCCGACTCCCCCGACGCCCAGAACCAATACTTTCAAGTTGGCTTCTTCCGAAGTGTCCGGGCGTGCGAACGATGGCGAAACAAAATGAAAATCTGCCAGCTGACAAACGCCAAGAAAACGTAAACGCCTCCAAAAAACCAGCTCCAGCCTGCTGCCAACTTGCCTTCAACGCACCGGATGGTCGCGATAGCTACGGCGAAGACAATGTAGGGAGCCGGGTGAAGCAACGCCAGAAGCGGTAAAGCCCAAAGAAGGCGTCGTTTTGGGGCACCTAGGAAGTCGCCGCCCTGTCGAACTACCGCGGTCGAGATCAGGGCAGCCCAGCGAGAGGTCTGGGTCGCGAAAAGGCCGCCAGCAAGGAAGCCCAAGATTGAAAAGGCAGGTAGGAGTAGCGCGTCCATCTCCTTGCGTCGGTTTGACAGTTCCCTGCCCGCTCCCCCTTTGCGAGGCCTAGACTAGCCGTACCAGGGTGGAACCCTCCGGCTAGTTGTTGGCTCCGAACATGCCCTTCAAAATCAGAAACGTGCCGTAGAGCATAAGGAGCACGCACGGTGAAAGCCAGACGCCCAGGAGTCAGTCATCGACAATTCCAATATGGCCCCCGGCTATCCATTTCATGGACGGGGCCCGTTGAATGCCTGTCACGATATCCAAGCTATCGTCAAACCATTGCACCCACATTTAGCAAGGCGATACCAATGAAATCTTCGGGGCGGCGTTAAAGGTGTAAGCATGGATCGCTCGGATCGTCTAATCGTCCTTGCGGTCATGATAGCGATCGCCGCGTGGCGTTTGGCCCGCTATCTGCGTCTGGGCATGTCCAAGCGCCGCCCGTCGCTTGGTATAGCAGGCGGTGTAATTCCGCCAAGTTCTGATATCGGCGCAACTACCAACTTGACGTCCGGCAGCCCCGATCGAAGCGCCCCGCCTCTGCTCCTTTTTGTGTCCGTCGCTGTTACGGTGGCAATTTGGTGCGTTGGAAATTTTTTGATTTGGATTGCCCTATTTCAATTGCCATTCCTGAGGAACCTGCCGCCGATCCTGCTCGGAATAGCCTGGGTATTCGCAAATTTCTACTTGATTCCGTTTGCGCGTCACTCAGGGAAGCGTTGCGCAGAGCGGATCGGGATTGCACGCGCCGGGGGTCGAGCCCAGTGAGCGTCATTAGCTGATCTCTTCCTCGAATCGA
Source organism: uncultured Gammaproteobacteria bacterium (assembly GCA_963735775.1). Lineage (GTDB taxonomy): Bacteria > Pseudomonadota > Gammaproteobacteria > Steroidobacterales > Steroidobacteraceae > FEN-1191. The sequence continues at coordinate 299,360 of CAVTMG010000004.1, forward strand.
ACACTGAGCCTTCGGTAAAGAGCCTTCGCAAGCGGGGTTTAGCCGAAGAAAGCGACCGCTGCATCCATCCATGTCAGCGGAGGGGCGCGTGCCAGTTCGCGCGCGCTCCTCATCAATTGCGATGGCACCGAGGCCGGAGACGGGTCAAATACCTCCGCTTCGTGAGCATCGTCCGAGACAATGCGCTGTGGTTACAATCACAATAGATCGCGCAGTATCCGCCTTCGCATCGCTTCACGGACTTTGCGCTAATCTAAACCGCGTCGCGCGGCTGGGAATAATTCAGCACGGCTTCTCACCCGAGACGGTGGTGCGGTACAGCTCGCGCCGGTGGCCCTGATAATCATTAAAGGCTTGGTGGACGCAGAGACGGTTATCCCAAATCGCGAGCGTCTCGGCCTCCCAACGCAGGCGGCAGGTGAACGCATGCTGGGTAATATGCTCAGCCAGGTATTTGAGTATTGGCGCCGACTCCTCCGGCAACATGCCTTCGATATTGATGGCGTAGGCGCCATCCACATACAGGGCCTTCTCTCCGGTCACCGGATGAGTACGCACCAGGGGATGCGCGTTGCCTTCGATCTTGCGCGCCAGGTCGTCGGACAGGCGCTCGGCATCGCGGGTGGCGGCCAGTCGACCGATAGGACTGTCACGCTGTTCGACAGCTTGCTGTGCGGACCTGAGAACGTCGCGCAATGAAAATCGAATCCGCAGACCCTCGATCATGCGCCGATAGCTTTCACTGAGCAGCGCATAGGCCAGCGCCGAATTGGCCCAGATCGTGTCGCCGCCGACGGGCGGAATCTCGACCGAATAGAGCATGGTGATCGAGGGCGGTTGAGCCAGGAACGGCGAATCGGTATGCCATCCCTCGCCGAATACCATTTCCGAGCGGTCATCGGCTTCCTTGATCAGCGGGTGAACGTCACGATGCCCGGGAACGCCTGAGGTGTAGGCATCCTCGGCGAACGGGCCAAAGCGCAGGCTGAATAGTTCCTGATCCGAATGCGTCAGCTTCTGCTTTCGGAAGTAAATCATCTTGTGGCGAAACAGGGCGGCGCGGATCTCGTCGAACTGTCCGTTGCTCAAGTGCCGGACGTCAACGCCGGCTATCTCAGCGCCCATCGCAGCCGCCAGCGGGCGGGCCTCGATATGCCGATAGTGCCCGGCATGATTATCGAATTTGCCGGTTGGATGAAGTCGCATTTCATCACCTGAGCAGCAGAATACGTTGCGCGCAGACTATCATGTCGGGGTCAATCTCGAGGCGATCCAGCCAACTTAATCATACGTATTATCAGTTGCTTATGACTATCTCATCAAGTACAAACTAACATCACAAATCAGGACTTTTGCCTTACCGCCGCCTCGCGGGCTTGCTTGAGCGCCGGCCAGTTCGGTGCGTACTTGAGCGCCTCATCGTATTTCGCCAGCGCCTCTTTCGGATGCCCCTGCTCCACCAGTACGTCGCCCAAAGCCTTAAGCGGGTCCGCGAAGTGCGGGCCTTTTTCGTGCGCGAGCGTCAACTGCTTGCTGGCGCCGGCGAGATCTCCCCTGACGAGCAACGTCTGACCCCATTCCAAATAGGCCATGGGCAGGTCTGGCGCTTGGCGGATCGCTTCGGCGAACCAGCGGTCCGCGCCAGTCGGGTCATTCGCCGACGCGGCGATCAGAGCGCGGGTCCGCACGCACAGGTAGCAGTCGGCGGAAGTCTGCACAATCAGCGCCGCGGCCGAGGTCACATCCTTGTTCATGAGTTCGGCGTAAGCAAGTCGTGGACGATAGACCGTCTGCAGCGCCCGTTCTCCGGTCCAATCTTCGGACGTGGCGCCTTTGTTCGCGGTCTCCTCCTCGACCAGGACTTTGGCGTCGCTCAAGGCTTGGGACCAGTCTCCCGCCGCGGAACTGACATACCAATCGGTATCCCGCGCCTCATCATCACTGACCCCGGCGACCAGCGCGTCGGCCAGCTGTTCGCGGCTCCGTGGTTCGTCGTGAAGTGCCGCCGCCATCCGAGCGCGTTGGGCGTAGCGATCGGTTACCGACAATGGGAAATGGCGCCAATCGGCAGCAAGCGCGGCAATATCTCCCGAGGCTGCGTCAATGGCGCTGTGCGCTTCGCGAATTATATACGGATATCCGTTGCGGATCTGGGGTGGCTGATCCCCGATCTTCGTGCCGAGTACTTTGTGGTAGTACTCGTTGGCGGCCTGATCGTGCCCCAGTTTCGCACTGCTCCTGGCGGCTTCTAGCCAGCCCACCACGACACCTGGGTCCAGGTCGGTCGCAACCAACGCCCGCGATAACGCACGATGCGGGTCGGGTTCCACGTCACCCCAAAGCGAATAGGCACTTGCCCTCTGCTGCAGTGAGCCAGACACCTGAACGTCAGAACTTCGAACATAGCGCTCGGCGGCATTCAAGGCCTCCGGCCCGCGACCCGAGAACATCAGGTAGACGACGTAGTTGCCGGGGTCGAAGCTCGCGAAGGCCCGCTCGGCGGTCTGCTGAATCAACCGATCTAGATCCGCGCTGGGACCCCTGACTTCAATGGGCTCAGCGCCAGCGATGAGCAGGCTGATTGAAATATCACCATTGGCCTCATCGCGCACTTCCCCGTTGACAAAGACCTGGTGACCGAGCCACCGGTGAACAAAACGTTCGAGTTCATCCAGGGACACGCCGGTCTCGGGAATTTCTATTTTCACGCTGCTCGTCTGGTCGGCGCGGATCTCCTCGGTCTGGGCAAGTGAAGTTCGATTGACCGTGGAGCGGATGGCCGCCAACCGGCTGACTAGATTCTCGGCCACAGCCTGGCTGCTTGCTCCACGCTCCGCCAGATCGGGCGGCACGCTAAAGCCCTCGACAACGATACTGTGATCGTTGATGGCCTCAACCATCATGCGGCCGATTGCGACCACCAGCGCGAGCACGATCAAAGCCACCAGCGTGGAGAGGGTATTGCGAATTCGATCGGCGTAGCGTTTGCGCTTGGCGGCGGCGATGGCCAGCCGGTGCTCCTCGTCGAAATGTTTGATCTCGAGTTGCACCAGGCGCCGTTGCTCGAGCAGATACTCGCTGGCGGCGCGGCTCAGTTCCGGATCCTGGGAGGCCTTTTGCAACGCCAGCGACAGCGCTACGGCATCAGCGCCGGCTCCGGCGGCTGCGCCTTCACGTTCCTCGGGCCCGCTATCGAGCAGCCCTTCTATGCCACTGCCTTCCGCCATGCTCTGGCCCCCTCTGGGTTAGCGCACACAGCGCAAGGATGAAACGAGATTTTTATCGAAGTCGTCGTGAAACCCGTCGCTGAAGAGCTGTCCCCAGGCGGCCTTCTCACCCACCTGCAACGACGACCAGTAGTAACCGGAGGCATTCTTCATTTTCCCGGTTTGGTTGAACCCGCCAATATCGGCGCGATTGCTGAACTGCACGGCCAGCTCACCCAGGGTTGGCATGCGCCAGTCATGATGACCGAACGCCGTCAACGCCTGGCAATATTTGAGGGCCTTGTTCCAGGTATAGACGGCAGGCGCATCGGCGGGGGTCGTGTACATCCGCTTGCCTGTGTCCGGTGAGATGCCCGCGTAAATCGTGCCGTCAGGCATCTTGCCGCCCGCTGCCGCGATGAAGGAGGGCTTGCCCGTGTCCATGGAAAGTCCGGCATACACCGTGCCGTCCGGCATCTTCGTACCGATATCGGGCAGCGCTGCAGTGCTTTGAGGCGCGGCGTCGCCGGACCGGGCAGCGCTCGCGAACAGGGAGCCAGCCGCTATAACCCCAAAAACCATCGCAACCTTGGAAACTGTCTTCATGCGTGATGTCGTGACCCCACGAGCCGAATGTTATCAGCGCCGCCCCCGATGAGTCTTTGTTCAGTCGCGATCCGGAGCACCCAGGGGAAATAACTTGCGGTATGGCCGCGCCTCATCAACCGTGCGGGCGACCGATGGTCGGCCAATAAGCCGGGCGCGGTAGGCGTAGAGGCCCGGAAATCGCTCGCCGATGGGATGCACCCAGTCGGCATAGAAAAGCGCTGGAGCGGCAGCGCAGTCGGCGAGCGTAAACTGCTCTCCTGTTGCCCATCCCTGCTGATCGATCTTCCTTTCGAGCCATCCATAGGCGATGTCCAGCGACGTTCTGGCGTCGGCGACACCCCTGGCATCGCCCTCGCCCGCGGCTCGCATGCGATCGGAGACCAGCTTCTGCATCGGCGTCATGACGTAGTTGTCAAAGAACCTGTCCAGGAAGCGCACCTTTAGAGCGGCGTCGATGCCGTCGGGTATCAAGCGCACCGGTCCCGGATGCCGCAGCATCAGATATTCAACGATGATGCTGGATTCTATGATCGAAGCATCGCCATCTTTGAGAACGGGAAATTTCTTCAGCGGCCACATGGCTTCCAGTTCGGCAAACGCCGCTGCCTCGTTTAGCAGTCGATAATTGAACGGCGTGCCGCTCTCGTACAGGGCAATCAGCACTTTCCATGAGTAGGCGGCGAACGGGTGGGCGTACAGGGTCAATGACATGTCAGTTGCTCCTACTTAAGGATCTGAAAGAGATTGCTGAACTGATCCGTCCAGACCGGTAGCCCGGGGCGAGGCACGATTGCAGTGCTATAGGCGACAATTTCCGGCTGTTCCAGAAACCGGACGCTGCGCGTGACCAGTGCCCAGTCGGACGCTGAGGTCAATCCATAGGGGCTGGGGCGATCGGCGACCAGGACGGCGTGAAAGCCGGCATCTTTGGCAATCTGCCCGACCACGGTAGCCAGATCCAAATAGCGGTTGGAAAGATGAAACGCAATGATTCCGTCTGCAGTTATGACGCGGGCATAACTTGCGAATGCCTCGCGAGTGAGTAAATGCACCGGAATCGCATCACCCGAGAAGGCGTCCACCGATAGGATATCGAATCGCTGTTCCGGTTTGTCGAACGCCCCTTGCGCCAGTTCCCGTTCCAGCGAAAGTCGCGCATCGCCGAGCACCACTTCCACCCGCGCCTTGCTGTCACGCAGGTAGGTGAATTGATTTCTCGCAATGTCCACCACGGCCGGATTGAGCTCGTACACGCGAAATAGGTCCCCAGGCCGACCGTATACCGCCAAGGTTCCCGCGCCCAGGCCGATGGAGCCAATCCGCAATGATTCGGCGGACATGTCCTGGATCAAAATCGCGCGACCAATGCCTGAGGTCTCCCCATAGTAAGTTGTCGGCATCAGGCTCTGTGGCGGCTCCACGATCTGCGTTCCGTGTATGACCACCCCGTGCGCGAGCGTGCGAATATGCCAAAGCCCGGCGGACGATCCCTGCACTCGCAGAGCGCCATAGAAATTGCGCACCATCAATTGCGTTCCCGTGGACAGGCTATGGTAGTAATACCAGCCGAAAGTCAGCGTGCACAGCAACGCCGTCAGGGCTACCGCGCGAAACAGTGCATATCGCTGCAATACCAGCGCCGACATGAGCAGCACGAAGACTGCTCCCCAGCGCGCATCCCCGGACACGGCCTTGACCCAGGGCAAAGCACCGAGCACGAGCAGAATCAGCGCTGTCGCGAGTATGGCAACGATGCCGTTGCCGGCCCAGGAAGTGCCGGCAAGCGGGCCCATCTGCCTCGCGCTACCGTAGACGCCCAGGCCGGTCACGGCGAGCAATGCCAGGGGCATCTCCCAGTAGTTATCGAACACGTGGGGCGCAACCAGCCCGACCAGCAGGCCGCCGACTGCGCCACCGGCGGCGAGACTGAGATAGAAATGGGTCAGATGTCTCGGGTTGGGCTTGCTACGCGCGAGTTCACCGTGGCAAACCACGCAGGCCAGAAAGAGCCCGACGGCGTAGATGGGCAGCGACAGATACATCGACAGATTGGCCTGATTCGCCGACAGGGCCCAGGCCATGGCCACAGTGGCCATCATCGCTGGCGTTATCCAGAATCTACGCTCGTACCAGCCTCGCCCCGAGCGCCCCTCAAAACAGACTACGAAACTGAACAGATAAATGCTCAACGGAATAATCCAGAGAAACGGGATGGATGCCACGTTCTGGGTGATCTGGTTGGTTACAGACAAAAGCAATGCGGAGCCGAGCGCCGCACATCCGATCCAGTAGGCATAGAGCGCGGCTGAGGGCGGCGTCCCCGGATCGGCATTAGCTGCCCTCTGGACGCGTTGGAGTTGAGGCTCTCGCCACCTTCTCCGGCAATAGCCGATCAGGCAGGCCGCGAACAGCAGATACGCCCCGCTCCACACCCAGGCCTGCACGCGCACGGTCGCAAACGGCTCGATGGCGAACGGGTAGCTCAGCAGGCCGATCAATGAGCCGAAATTCGACAGTGCGAACAGGCGATAAATAGCATGCGGCTGGCTGCTACGGGTCTCATCGCTCAGCCAGCACTGCAGCAGTGGTGCGCTCGAGGACAGCAGAAAGTAGGGTAAACCGACCGTCGCCGCCAGAAGTCCCAGGATCCGCAGCGCCGGCGCGCTGTCGTGAACCGGCTTCCAGAATGCTCCGGGAACAATTGGCAATGTCAGGCAGCTCACGAGCAGCAATGCCGTGTGCAGCGCGAACTGGCGCGAATCAGCGCGGCGCCGCGTCAGCCAATGCGCGTAGCTGTATCCCAGTAACAGCGTCATCTGGAAGAACACCAGACAGACCGTCCACACACCCGCAGAGCCACCAAACCACGGCAATATCTGCTTGGCGATGATGGGCTGCACCAGGAACAACAGGAACGAGGACAGCAGGATGGTGAGCGCGGGCGCTAGCATAGGGAGGCTGGTCATTTTGTCTGCGCCGCAATCCGAGTGCCGCTATCGGCGGCGCCGTCACAATCTGTGTTCGATGATGCGGCGGTGATCGTCCACCGAACAATCTGGCCCGGTTACTTGACCGGAGTCTTTGCCTGAATACGCAGCAGTTGTCCAAACTCCGCCGCCGCGGCCGGCTCACTGACAAAAAAGCCTTGCATGGCGTCGCAGGCATGTTCGAGCGCAAACGCCGCCTGCCGGCGCGTCTCGACACCCTCGGCAATGACTGCCAGGCTCAACGACTTGCCCACGGCGATGATCGCCTCCGTCATGGCGCGACTCTCAACGTTCTGGTCGATATCACGCAGCAGCGATCGGTCCACCTTCAAGGTATCGATGGGGAATTTCTGGATGTTCGCGAGTGACAGGTAACTGGCCCCAAAATTGTCGATCGTGAGTCTTACGCCGGCACGCTTCAGTTCGCTGAGCACCTTGGAGGTGCGTTCCGAGTTTTGCATCAGCAGGCCCTCCGAGAACTCAAGCTCCAGCATGTTCGCCGGCATGCCTGACTCCTCCAACGCCGCCAATATGCCGCGCACCAGGGATTCATCATTGAATTGACGCGATGTCAAATTGATCGACATGCACAGCGGAGCAAAGCCTTCCACCCGCCAAGCCATGTGCTGTGCACACACGGTTTTCAGCACCCAGCCGCCGATCGGGATGATGAGCCCGGTCTCCTCCGCCAGCGGCAGGAACTTTGACGGAGCAATGATACCCAGGTCCGGATGGTGCCAGCGCAGCAGCGCTTGCGCACCAGTAATGGTTCGAGACTTCAGATCGAACTTGGCCAGATAATGAACGAGGAGTTCCTTGCGTTCGATGGCGCGACGCAATTCATTCTCGAGCATCATTCGCTCCAGCGAATCTGCTTTTAGTCGGCTGGCGAAGCGGTAATTGTTCTTGCCGTCCTGCTTGGCGGTGTACATCGCCGTATCGGCGCTCTTCATCAATGTGCGTTCGCTATCCCCATCCCCCGGGTAGACGGCGACTCCAATACTGGCGCTGACGCGGCATTCCTGGTCGAGCAGCCGCACGGGCCGGATAACCGCCTGCAGAATGCGCGAGGCAAGCGAGTCGATGTCTGCCAGGTCCACCGCGTCCTGGCACAGCACGACAAATTCGTCGCCTCCGAGCCGCGCCACGACTTCTCCGGAGCGCACGCTCTCACGCAGGCGCGCGGCGGTTTGCTTCAGCAGCGCGTCGCCCGCCTCGTGGCCTAGGGTGTCGTTGATGACCTTGAAATGATCCAGATCGATGAACAACACCGCGAAGCGGGCATGACTAGTGCCCGCGGTGTGGATGGCGGCATCCAGCTGGTCGCCAAACATGGCTCGATTGGGCAGGCCCGTCAGGCTGTCGTGGGTGGCCAAGTGACGAATACGCGCTTCGGCGAGCTTGCTGTCGGTGATGTCGCGGCCAATTCCAACGATTCCGACCATCTGGCCGCCAGTGTCGCGAACTGGAATCTTGGACGTGGAGATGGATCGGACCGAGCCGCTGCTGCGGTCCAGGACCAGCTCCTCGCGATCGATCAACGGCTTCCCGGACTGAATGACCGCCTGCTCGTCGGCAAAAAAGCCTTCCGCCATTTCCGCCGGGAAAAAATCAAAATCGGTCTTGCCAATGGCCAATTCAGGGGTCGTGCCCATTTCTCGCGCGACCAGCTGATTGCAGGCTAGAAATCGGCCTTGTACGTCCTTGGCGTAAATTTTCGCCGGAATAAGATCGATCATGGTACGCAGCAAGCCCTGCTCGCGCTCCAGCGCCGATTCCAGCTCCAGTAGTTCGTTCGCCTCCCGTTCCGTGTCGGCCGGGCCGGTGGATGAACTTGCAAGCTGTCCTCGCCCGATCGCATCGCGGACCACCGCTACGATTCCGACCACCTTCCCGGCTTTGTCCAGCAACGGGGTCTTGGTCGTCCACTGCCAACGCACCTTGCCGGTGATTGGGTCGGCTGCGGCGTCCTCGGCTCCTTCCGTTGATTGACCGGTTCGAACTATGGCCTGCTCACGCTCACGGATCTGCGTTGCCTTTTCGCGCGGGTAAAGATCGAAGTCGGTCTTGCCAATCAGTGCCCCGGGGGTGGTAACCCCCAACAGCGTCGCAGCGCTCTTATTGGCCCAAATGAAGCGCCCGGCCACGTCTTTCGCGAATATCGACTCGGGCAGGCTGTCGACCAGAAGTCGCAGCAGCTGATCCTCGCGGATCCCTATGGGGGCGGCACCATCACCGGTTGCAGCGGGTTGATTGACACACACCAGACGTCTTCCCTCCCGGCTAATTCTGGGCGCCACTTTACTCCAGCTTGGGCCTGCGCGGGTCTTCCAGATGCGACAAATACTCTTCGTTCGTGAGCGCACAGACCGTACAGGGGGGCTTGATTAGCGTGCGATAGGCACTGAAAAGGAAAGCTCATGGCGGAAAAGATAGCGTCGCCGGATTGGTCGGTGGATCCCGTCAGCGACGTTCTGAAATGGATCTTGCTGGCCGTGGGTATTGGTACTTTTGGCATACTCGGCTGGACGGTCAAGCTCACTTACCAAGCCGCCCCGCCATTTCCCGATCGCTTCGTCAGCGTCGACGGCAGCGTGATCATGACCGCCAACGACGTGCAGGCTGGAAAATCAGGCTTTCAGAAGGCCGACCTCATGGATTACGGCAGCCTATATGGTATGGGCTCGTACTTCGGTGAGGACTACACCGCCTCCAATCTCGTGCGGCTCGCGACTCTAACGCGGGACAATCTCTCGCAGTCCCCTGTCAGCAAGGCCCTCTCGCCATGGCCCACTGAGCAACGTGCATGGGCTACGGCTGCCATGCAGGCACAGCTGCACGGGATCGACCTGACGCAACCGGTCGCGGTCATTCCGCAGGAAGCAGCCGCTGCCATCAAAACGCTGCAGATTCAGATCGCGCAATCTCTTCAGCGTCACGACTTCGCCAAGGGCTGGACCAGGGCGTACAGCCTGGATGCGGTGAGTGCCGCCCAGACCGCGGATTTCCTGATCTATTCGTCCTTGACCACGGTCGCCAGACGGCCCGGCACCAACATCTCCTGGACGCAGAACTGGCCGTTTGAACCGCTGGTCGGTAACGCGCCCACGACCAGTACCTTTCGCTGGACCTGGATCAGCTTCTGCTTCACCTTTTTTGCCTTCGGTGCCGTGCTGTTCATTTATGAGCGCTATCTGAATGACCCGGATCAAGCGCCTATGGATCCGGTGCTTGGCCAGTTCCGTCCGCTGAGCGCCAGCCAGGGGCGTATCGGCAAGTACTTTCTGGTCGTCGCCGGTCTGCTGTTGGTGCAGATCCTGGTGGGGTCGATCATGGCTCACTATTATTCGGATCGCACCAGCTTCTACGGCCTTCAAGTCGATCGCTTCCTGCCGTTCAATTTTCTGCGCGATGTCCATATCCAGTCGCCGATTGTCTGGATCGGCTTGTCCTGGATCGGCGCGGCTTTGTTTCTGGCACCGGCGATCAGCGGCGGGGAGCCCAAGGGACAGGCCTTTCTGGTGGACCTGCTCTTTTGGGTGACGCTCCTGGTGGTGGCCGGTGCGCTCATCGGCAACTATCTGGGCATCATGGGCTATGTCCGTGAGGGCTGGTTCTGGTTCGGCAACCAGGGCCTTTCGTACATTCAGCTCGGGCGCGCCTGGCAAATCGGATTCTTTGCCGGACTGGCAATCTGGAGTGTGCTGGTTCTTCGCGCCCTGTGGCCTACTCGCGCTACGCTGCTGCGGGCAACGAGGCAGTTCTGGTCGGGGAGAATCCGCCTCGAGCATCTGCTCTGGGCCTCTACCGTCAACATCGCGGTGCTCTATGCCTTTGGCATGATCCCGCTCACCGGGGTCGAGAAATCCTTCACCATCACCGATTTCTGGCGCTGGTGGGTGGTTCACCTCTGGGTTGAACAATCCTTTGAGTTCTTCGCCGCGGCGATCAGCGCCTACCTGCTCATGGCCATAGGCTTGGTATCGCGCCAGCTGGCCGAACGCTCGGTATATCTGGAAGTGATACTGATATTTCTCGGCGGCGTGATCGGCACCGGACACCACCTGTATTGGGCGGGAGAACCAGGCTTGTGGGTGCCGATGGGTTCGATGTTCTCCTTCATAGAGGTGCTGCCACTGGTATTGCTGGTCATCGAGGCCATTCAGCATCGGCGCTTGATCCAGGCCAACGGGCAATTCAAATATGGTCTCGCCTACACCTATATCATTGGCGCGGCATTCTGGAACTTCGTCGGTGCCGGCGTATTCGGCGGGGGCACCTTGAACGCGCCGCTGGTCAACTACTACGAGCACGGCACATTCCTGACCCTCAATCATGCCCATACGGCTTTATTCGGCGCCTTCGGCTTGTTGGGCTTGGGCCTGATCTACTTCTGCTTGCGCTATGCGGCCGGCGAACGCCAAGCCTTCAGTGAGAGGCTCGGAAGGCTGGCCTTCTGGCTCTACAACGGCGGCATGGTGCTCTGGATTGCCTTTAATTTCTTCCCCATCGGCTGGCCGCAGCTCGATGCGGTCTACGAACACGGTCTGGCCTACGCGCGCAGCAGCGCATTCTATGATACGACCCTGTTTTGGCAGTGGATGCGGCTGCCCGGCGACGTAGTGTTCGCCCTCGGGGCACTGCTCATGGCGTGGGATTTCATCGTCAAAAGCCGCCTGTTGTGGCCGCGAGGCGTCATGACCGGTGCAGCTTAGTGAGACAGATCATATGCACGCCATGGTGCTCAATAAGCCCAACACCCCGCTCGAATGGACCGAGCTTGCAGATCCCCTGCCAGGGGCGAACGAGATCCGCATTCGCGTCGGGGCCTGTGGCGTCTGCCGGACGGATCTACACGTGGTGGACGGAGAACTGCCCAACCCCAGGCTGCCAATCATCCCGGGACACGAGATTGTTGGCCGGGTCGAGGCGATCGGCGCGCACGTCAAGGGTCTGGAACTTGGCGAAAGGGTTGGCATACCGTGGCTGGGCCACACCGATGGCGTCTGTCCGTACTGCCTGATGGGTCGCGAGAATCTCTGCGATCGCCCGCTCTTTACCGGATTCACACGGGACGGTGGCTACGCCACCTCGGCGATCGCGGATGCGCGCTTTTCGTTCGCGCTCGGCGAAGCCGGGAGCGATATCTCGCTCGCCCCCCTGCTGTGTGCCGGACTGATCGGGTGGCGTTCGCTGCTCATCGCGGGGGACGGGAGAAAACTGGGGCTGTACGGTTTCGGCGCCGCGGCCCATATTCTTACGCAGGTCGCCAACTGGCAGGGTCGATCGGTCTACGCCTTCACGAAACCTGGCGATGTCCAGACACAGCGGTTCGCCCTGGGTCTGGGCGCCACCTGGGCCGGCGGCTCGGACGAGCGCGCGCCTGAACCGCTGGATGCCGCGATCATTTTCGCACCGGTCGGGGCTCTGGTGCCGTGGGCGCTGAAGGCGGTGCGCAAGGGTGGTCGGGTCGTCTGCGCGGGTATCCACATGAGCGACATTCCGGGCTTCCCGTACGGGATCTTGTGGGAAGAGCGCGAACTGCTGTCGGTGGCCAACCTTACGCGCCAAGACGGGCTCGAATTCCTGCAGCTCGCCCCGCAGATGGGCATCGTGGTCACGAGCACCCGCTATCCGCTGCAGATGGCCAACGAGGCGCTCGCCGATCTACGTGCCGGACGCTTCGATGGCGCCGCGGTGCTGACGCCTTGAGCTGGTCAGGCACAAGAGCGACGCCTTAAAATGTGGGCCCCTCTTAACCTGCGACAAGGTGTGTCATGTCGAGCAATCAATCCGACTTCGATCGACTGAAGGTTGCGGCGGCGACGGCTCTTCAGACGCACTGGGTGGCCTTTTTGATTGAAGGCATCGTTCTGGTCGGCCTGGGTCTGACGGCCATCGTGCTGCCGTGGATCGCCACGGTTGCGATTGCGATCATTATCGGCTGGCTGCTGCTCATCAGCGGCATTGTGGGCCTGATCAGTACCTGGCGAATGCGGCACGCGCCCGGATTCGGGTGGTCGCTGCTCTCGGCCATACTTGGGATAGTGACCGGTAGCGCGCTGCTGCGTTGGCCGATCAGCGGCGCGCTGTCGCTCACCATTGTTCTGACGCTGTTTTTCGTCATTGAAGGTGTCGCTTCAATCCTTTATGCGCTGGAACACAAACGCGAACTCTCCGGACGCTGGAGTTGGATGCTGATAAGCGGCGCGATAGACCTGATCCTGGCCAGCATCATCTTTCTTGGACTTCCCGGCACCGCGTTGTGGTCGCTGGGTCTGCTGGTCGGCATCAACCTGGTGTTCGGCGGCTGGGCGATCATCGCCATGGCCCTGCATGCCCACGCGATCGCCCCACACTTGACTGCGCCGGCGAACTAGGCGCGAGGCGACTTGCCAGACGGCGGGCATCGGGCCGATTCCACTCTTATGTTCGGAAGCGCACGGACAACCGCGTGCGGTGATTGAAGCATTGTGCACAGCCGAATTGCTCCCGCGCGGGCTCACCGACCTTCGAGGCTTGAGATACATGGGTGTCAATGTCAGTACCGACAAGGCAGCCGCTGAACTGGACATGTTGTGGGGTCTGGCGACGGTCGAGGTCATTGAAGCCCAGCTCGCCTACGCCGAAGTGGCATCGAAGAGTGATGACAATGATGCTCAGGTGGCGGCGGCGTGGCTGCGACTGTGGCGAGCGGAAGAGCGTCAGCGCCAGGTGTCCGCTCAGTTCGAACCTTGACTGTGTGCGCTAGCGCCCAGAGGCCCCGGCATTGGACTACACTGGGCACGCGGCCCCCACCGGTCGCCGCCGAGGGCCCACGTGTCGCCGATTCAGGAACCGCAACAAAATCGCTTGCTCAAGGCGCTATTAGCCGCAGCGCGTGAGCGCCTGTATCCCCGCTTGGAGTTCGTGCCGATGCCGCTCGGCAAGGTCCTGTACGAGTCTGGCGATATGTTGCGCCACGTGTATTTCCCGACCGACTCGATCGTATCGCTGCTCTATGTGATGGAAGACGGCTCATCGGCTGAAATCGCGGTGGTGGGGAACGAGGGCCTAGTCGGCGTTGCGTTATTCATGGGCGGTGAAACCACCCCCAGCCGTGCGATCGTCCAAAGTGCCGGCCACGCCTACCGGCTTGCGGCCCAGCAGCTCAAGGACGAGTTTCATCGTAACGGCGAAATGCAGATCCTGCTGCTGCGTTACACGCAATCATTGATTACGCAGATGGCCCAAACTGCGGTGTGCAATCGTCACCATTCGGTGGATCAGCAGCTATGCCGGTGGCTGCTGCTGTCCCTGGACCGACTGTCGTCCAACGAATTGACGATGACCCAGGAACTGATCGCCAACATGCTCGGCGTACGACGTGAGGGCGTCACCGACGCGGCCGGCAAGCTGCAAAAACTCGGTGTCATCCAATACCACCGCGGCCGAATCACGGTACAGGACCGGCCAAAGCTGGAAGAAATGTGCTGCGAATGCTACGCGGTGGTGAAGAAAGAAACCGATCGGCTGCTGCCGCAGCCGCTTGCCAGTTAGATCCGCTGATCGCGTCAGGGGGCACTCAGCAGTTGGTGCGATACCGTACCGACGCTGTCACGACGCAACCCTACGATCCTACCGTGCTGAATACACGTGTGTTCTAATTGGCTCGCGACCACAGGACGAAAGGTATGCTTTACACCATTGCAGTAGTTTTGATCATTCTCTGGGCATTGGGTCTGGTCACCTCGTACACCATGGGAGGATTCATTCACATCCTCCTGGTAATTGCGATCGTAGTGATTCTGCTTCAGGTTATTCAGGGTCGGCGCCTATAAGTACCTCGCTCCCGGCAGGACTGAGCAGCGAACAAGCGCGCCAGGAACTGGCGCAGACCGGTCCCAACAGCATGCCGGACGCCTCGGCGCACGCGCTGAGGATGGCAGTCGAGAAATTCTGGGCGCCAGTGCCCTGGATGCTCGAGGCCGCGATCGCGCTCGAACTCACCCTGGGCAAGTTGCTCGAGGCCGGGATCATTGCCGCGCTGCTGGTGTTCAATGCCGTCCTCGGACTCCTGCAGGAAGGCCGTGCCCAGGCCACGCTGGCGGCATTGAAATCGAGGCTGGCGCTGAACGCCTCGGTCAGGCGTGACAACGCGTGGAAGATCGTGCCGGCGGCCGAGCTGGTGCCTGGGGATGTGGTCAAGCTTTCACTCGGTGGCGTAGTGGCTGCCGATGTCACCCTGACCGAGGGTGAAGTACTTCTAGATCAGTCCATGCTCACCGGCGAATCCGTCCCGATCGAAGCCGGCCCGGGGGTGAGTACCTATGCCGGCGCCCTGGTGCGGCGTGGCGAGGCGGTCGCACAAGTTACCGCGACTGGTGTACGCACTCGCTTCGGTCGTACCGCGGAGCTGGTGCGCACCGCGCACGTGACCAGCTCCCAGCAGAAGGCGGTGTTTCGCCTGATTCGCAATCTGGCCGCGTGCAACGGCCTGATCATCGTGCTGATGCTGGCCTACGCGCATTGGCTGCACTTGCCGGTCGCGGACACGGTAGCGTTGGGGCTTACGGCAGTTCTAGCATCGATACCGGTGGCATTGCCGGCGACCTTCACCCTGGCCGCTGCGCTGGGCGCGCGGGCCCTGGCGAAACAGGGAGTCCTGTCAACCCGGCTGTCGGCGGTAGATGAAGCCGCCTCGATGGACGTGTTGTGCTCCGACAAGACCGGCACGTTGACCCGCAATGAGCTCACCGTTACCCACGTTCAGGCCATGGCGGGCTTCGATGAGGCGCACGTGCTGGCGCTGGCCGCGACCGCCAGCTCCGATGGTGGGCAGGATCCGGTCGATCAGGCCGTTCGCGCGGCCGCCGCCCGCCAGCCGGTCATCGATGCCCCACACAGCGCATCCTTTACCCCATTCGATCCAGCTACCAGGCTGTCCAAGGCCACATTCGTGGACTCGAGCGGTGCCCCGGCGCAGGTCATCAAGGGAGCCGTCGCGGCGCTCATTGCTCTGGCTCCATCGGCGCCCGCGGAAGCCGCGGCACAGGAACTCGAAGGCCAGGGCTTCCGCGTGCTGGGGGTAGCGGCCGGGCCATCAAGCGCCATGAGAATGGCTGGAATCATTGCGCTGAGCGATCCTCCGCGCGCGGACTCAGCGGGGCTGATCAGCGAATTGCGTAGTCTGGGGGTTGGCACCGTCATGGTCAGCGGCGATGCGCTGGCGACCGCGACCATCGTGGCGCGTGCAGTCGGGCTCACTGGCACGGTGTGTCCGCCGGGTCCGGTACCGGAAGCGGCGCAGCCCAAGGACTTTGCCGTATTCGCCGGCGTAACGCCGGAGGGCAAATACAAGCTGGTCAAAGCATTCCAGAAGGAACACCACGTCGTCGGCATGTGCGGCGATGGCGCCAACGACGCACCGGCATTGCGCCAGGCGCAGATCGGCATCGCGGTCTCGACCGCAACCGATGTGGCCAAATTCGCCGCCGGCATGGTGCTGACGGTGCCCGGGTTGGGCGGGATTGTCGCGGCGGTCAAGCAAGGCCGCATCGCGTTCCAGCGCATCCTCACCTACACGCTGAACTCAATCACCAAGAAGATCGTCCAGGTGCTCTTTCTGGCCGCGGGCCTGGCGATAACCGGTCAGGCCATTCTCACGCCCTTGCTGATGGTCATCATCATGCTCACCGGTGACTTTCTCGGCATGTCATTGACCACCGACAACGTGCGGCCCTCATCCACGCCCAATGCCTGGCGCATCGGCACGCTCACCGTCGCGGGCATGATCATGGGATTGGGCGAATTGGTACTTTGCGCTGGCGTGCTGATAGCCGGCAGGCAATGGCTGCATCTGGACATCCAGGCAATCAGGACGCTGGCCTTCCTCGTGATCGTGTTCGGCAATCAGGCAACCATGTACACCAACCGTGAACGCCGGCGGCTATGGTCCTCCTGTCCCAGCCGCTGGGTGCTGGCCTCATCGATCTGCGACATCCTGATCGCCGCGAGTCTGGCAATCGGCGGAGTGGCCATGTCACCTCTGGCGCCCTGGGTCGTCCTCAGCACGCTGGGCGCGGCCGCCGTGTTCGCGCTACTGTTCGACTTGGTGAAATTCCCGGTGTTTCGAGCGTTGCAGATCACCTGAGCACCGCATGAGCGCTGGCCGGTGATCGGCCATATTGCTTTTGCAGCCAGCGCAGGAAAAGCCCCTCGGTCTTGTAGAAATGCTGCGGAAGCTGCTGGCTTTACTTCGCCATATTGATGATCTTGGACTGAGTGAATTCCTCCAATCCTTCCTGGCCCATCTCGGTGCCGAAGCCGGATTGTTTGGCCCCGCCAAAGGGGATATCCGGCGACATTTCCAGATGCTTATTGACCCACACGGTGCCCGTGGCCATTCGCTGCGCGACGGCGTAAGCGCGCGTTGTATCGCTGCCCCACACCGTGCCGCCCAGGCCATATTCGGTGCTGTTGGCACGCGCAATGGCTTCATCCAGACTGGCATAGCTCAGAACCGGCAACACCGGGCCGAACTGCTCCTCGCGCACCAGTCGCGCATCGTCGGGTATGTCGCGCACGATCGTCGGCGTGATGAAATAGCCCTCGCGATCGAGCACTTTGCCGCCGGCGATAATCGTGCCGTGCGCGCGTGCATCGTCGAGGAATTCCTTGACCTTCTCGAATTGGGTTTTATTCTGCAGCGGCCCCATTTCCGTGGCGGCGTCGAGTCCATTGCCGACCACGGTGGCATTGGCCAGTTTCACCAGTTCATCGCACATCGCCTGATAAATCGAATCCGGTACGTAGAGGCGCTTGATGGCCAGGCACACCTGTCCGCAATTGAACATGGCGCCCTGGAACACCTTGGCGGCGACTTCCTTCACATTGACGTCGTCCAACACGATTGCCGCGTCATTGCCGCCAAGTTCCAGCGTGAGCCGTTTGATGGTGCCGGAAACGCTGGCCATCACTTTGCGACCGGTGGCGGTCGAACCCGTGAAGGCTACCTTGGCGACGTCGGGATGCTGCGTAAGCAAGCCGCCCAAATCATTCTGATCGACGATGACGTTGAGCACCCCCGGCGGCAGCAATTCAGCGCACAGCTCACCGAACAGCAGGCTCGTCAGCGGCGTGGTGGGCGCGGGTTTGGCAACCACGGTGTTGCCCGCCAACAGCGCGGGAGCCACTTTAATCATCAACAGCACCAGTGGGAAATTCCATGGCGTGATGGCCGCGATCACGCCCAGTGGCGCATGTTGCTGCACGATGCGCACGGAAGCGTTTTCCCGCAGCACCTTGTCGGGTAAATCCATGGCGGCAAAGGCGCGGATCATGGCAACCGCTCCCTGCACCTCGAAGCCAGCATGCGCGAGTGGCTTGCCCTGCTCCTGCGTCAGCAGGCGGGCGAACTCGGCGCTGCGCGCCTCGAAGGCGTCGGCAATGCGCAGCAGCAGCTGTCTACGGCTTGCGATCGGCGTAGCCGACCATGACGGGAACGCAGACTTGGCGGCGGCAACCGCGGCATTGAGCTGCGCCTTGTCAGCCCGCGCGCATTGCGCCAGTACCTTGCCGGTGGCCGGATTGATCACGTCCAAAGTCGCGGCGCCGGCCACCAGTTGCCCGTTGATGACGAGCTGGTACTCCGGGGTTGTGCTCTGCAACACCTTGGGATTGGCGCTCATTATGCGTACCCTTTTGGAAGAAGACGGCGCTATCTCGGGGATATTCACGCCTGCGATGGGAGTAGTCAATGCTGATTCAAGTACTTGTAGGAGGTTTGGAAGTATCCACACCCCCGCCGGATCTTCTGTCAACACCGGACTGTCATAATTGGCGTCTTCATCGCGCGCCCGATGCAGCCTCCCCGAATAGCCCCTTCTGATCGCTCGGCTGCGATCGCCAGTATTGCGGGGGAGCATCAACGGATGCGCCGAGCTCTGCCGCCGCATGCCAGGGCCATCGCGGGTCGTAGAGCATGCCACGAGCCAGCGCAACCAGATCGGCTTTGCCACTGGCGATGATTTCCTCGGCTTGGCGGGCTTCGGTGATCAGGCCCACGGCGATGGTGTTGACGCCGGTGGCGGCCTTGATGGCCTGCGCGAACGGGACTTGATAGCCGGGCACGGCTGCAATCTTCTGCAGCGGTGACAGGCCGCCGGAGGAAACATCCATCCAGTCGACGCCGCGCCGTTGCAATTCCCTGGACAGCGCGATGGTCTGCTCCAGATCCCAACCGCCCGCGACCCAGTCGGTTGTCGAGACCTTCACGCCCACCGGCTTGTCGTCCGGCACCACGGCGCGTACCGCGTCAAAGACTTCGAGCGGAAAGCGGAGTCGATTTTCGAGCGAGCCGCCGTAGCGGTCAGTGCGCTGATTGGCAATGGGCGAGAGAAACTCGTGCAGCAGGTAGCCATGTGCCGCGTGAATCTCGATGCCGTCGATACCCAAGCGCATGGCGCGTTTCGCGGCTTCGACGAACGCCGTCCGCACTCGCGACAGGCCCGCGGCGTCCAGCGCCACGGGCGCGGACTCTCCCGGTCTGTAGGCCAACGCGGATGGCGCCGACGGGATCCAGCCACCCTGTGCCGGCGCAATGAGCTGGCCGCCTTGCCAGGGCACGCGAATGGACGCCTTGCGTCCGGCATGCGCCAGCTGCATGGTCACGGCGATCTTGGAATAGCTACGCACAGCAGCCAGCACCGGTTTTAGCGCCGACTCAGTGCGCTCATCCCACAGCCCCAGGCACGCCGGAGTGATGCGTCCTTCGGCTTCGACTGCCGTCGCCTCGATGCAAAACATGCCGGCGCCCGAGACAGCCAGACTGCCCACGTGCATGAGATGCCACGCGCCGGCCGCGCCCTGCTCGGCCGAGTACTGGCACATGGGGGAGACGACAATACGGTTTCTAAGCGTCAGGCCACGTAGCTGAAAGGGCGAGAACAGTCGACTCACGATCACTCTCCAGTGCTGGCGCGGGCGGGTGAAACAAGCTAGCGTAAACAAGTTAACACCAGGACCGGCGCCACGAACACCCAAGCTCAGATCGCCGACCAACGGGGGCCACCGCGCCGGCGCCGCATTGGCCTGCCGCTGCTGGTAATTGCCGGCGTGGTGGTATTCGGCAGCAGCACGCTGGCGTCGTACTACGTGGATGCTCTCTGGTTCGATTCGCTGGGTTACGCGTCGGTTTTCTGGACCCGGCTGAATATCCAGGCGGCGATTTTCTGCGCTTTCGCCCTCATCACCTTGGTGAGCGTTGGCGGCGTATTCCTGGCGGTAAAGCCGCGCCGGTTCGAGCAAATCGTCGGCGGCCGGATATTCATCAATCGGCAATGGGTGCAGGTGCCGATTGAACCGATACTCAAACTGCTAGGGCTCGCTGTGGCTCTCATCAGTGCATTCGTGGCGGGTGCCAGCATGATGGGCAGCTGGACCACCCTGGCACTGTTCTGGCACGCGCCGCAAAGCGGCGGGACCCTGGATCCCATCTTCGGTAAGCCCGTGGGCTTCTACCTGTTTACGCTGCCCGCCTGGCAGCTGATCAGCGGCTGGCTGCTGGCGTTGACTGTCATCGCCTGCCTGATCGCCGGCCTGTTCGTGCTTGCCACCGCGCGCGCGCGCAATTTGATTGAACGCGGTTTCGGTGCCGCGCAGACCCGCCTCTGGCGTGCCCTGTCGATCAGCGTGGCCGCATGGTTGACGGTCCTGGCGCTGCGCGAATACCTGGGCCGCTATGAGCTGCTGTTCCAGGACCAGACCATCTTCGCCGGCGTGACCTTTACCGACATGCATGTCAACTTGACCGGCATGCTGGTAACTTGCGCGGCGCTGCTTCTGGGCGCAGTGATTGCGCTGGCGTGTGGGCTGCAGACGCCACGACCGCGCTGGCTGCTGCTTTCGGTGGCGCCGGCAGTGGTGTGCGCCCTGATAGTGGGCCTGATTGCCTCCTACGTCAGCAATTTCATTGTCAAACCGAACCAACTGGTGCGCGAGCGTCCCTTCATCGAGCACAATATCGAGATGACGCGGCGCGCGTACGCGTTGGATCGCATCGAACTGCACCCGTTTCCCGCCGACACCGGCGTCGAGGCACTGGACGCGGCGAACAATCAGGCCACGCTGGAAAACATCCGACTGTGGGATTCGCGCGCATTGCAGGACACCCTGCGCCAGATCCAGGAAATCAGAACCTATTACGACTTCCCGGATATCGACATCGATCGCTACCTGATCGACGGCTCGGTACGCCAGATGATGCTGGCAGCGCGCGAGCTCAATATCGACAAACTGCCGGAGAGCAGCCGTAATTGGATCAACGAAAAGTTGATCTACACGCACGGCTATGGCGTGACGATGAATCCGGTAAATGGCTTTACACCGGAGGGCCTGCCAACGCTGGTGCTGAGCAACATGCCGGTACAGAGCACCGTTCCGGGCCTGACCGTCAGCCGGCCGGAGATCTATTTCGGCGAACTGACCAATACCGATGTGTACGTCAAGACGCACCAGAAGGAGTTCAACTATCCGCAGGGAGACAGCAATAACCTGAGCTCTTACGAGGGCAACGGCGGCATCCGCCTGGGCGGCTTGCTCCGGCGCACGCTGATCGCTTTTGACCGCGGCGACGTCAGCAAGCTCCCGTTCAGCGACGACGTGAATGCCGACAGCCGGCTGCTCATGCGCCGCAGTCTGCGCGATCGCGTCCAGGAGTTGGCGCCGTTTCTGACCTTCGATCCCGACCCGTACGTCGTGGTCGGTGAGGACGGGAAAATCTACTGGCTCATGGATGCCTTCACGACCTCGAACAACTACCCGTATGCGCGCCGCTACCGGCTCGGCGCCGAGCCCTTCAACTACATGCGCAATAGCGTCAAGGTGTTGATCGATGCCTACACCGGTGCAACCACGTTCTACGTGTTCGATTCCCAGGATCCGATCATTGCCGGATACCGCGCCATCTTCCCGGCGCTGTTCGCCGATGCAGCCGCCATGCCGCCGGCACTGCGAGCGCACGTGCGCTATCCGGAACTGCTGTTGCGAGTCCAGGCCGTCGTCTATGGCCTCTATCACATGACCAATCCGGACGTGTTCTACAACCGCGAGGATCTGTGGACGGTGGCAAGCGAAGTGGCCACCACTGAGCAGCGCCAGGTGATGATGGAGCCCAACTTCGTACTCATGACGCTGCCCGGTGAGCACACCACCGAATTCGTGGAAATCCTGCCGTTCACGCCTGCCAATCGCAACAACCTGATTGGCTGGATCGCTGCGCGCAGCGACCGCGAACACTATGGCCAGACGGTGGTGTACGACTTCCCGAAGACCAAACTGATCGATGGCCCCCTGCAGATCGAAGCGCGCATCGATCAGAACGCACAACTCTCGGGACAATTGACCTTGTGGAACCAGCAGGGTTCGCACGTGCGGCGCGGCAGTCTCATCGTCATCCCCATCGGACGCGCCCTGCTTTATGCCGAACCGATCTACCTGCAGGCCGATCGCAGCCCGATGCCCGAACTGCGTTTGGTGGTGCTGGCGGTGCAGGACCGGCTCGCCTACGGTCCGAGCTTCGAAACCGCGATGGCGGCGTTGTTCGGCACCGGGCCCTCCAGTCTCAGCGCGCAGACTTCAGTCGCTGCGCCCGCGGCCGGCGCCCCCACCCGCGCGGGCACCGGTGTCGAGGCTCTCAACGCCCTGATCAATGACGCGGCGCGAGACCTGTCCGACTACCAGCAGCTCACCGCCTCCGGCAAGCTGGGTGAAGCCGGCCAGAAATTGGAAGCGCTGAAGAGCAAGCTGGAGGAGCTTCAGCGGCGTCGTCAGTGAGGAAAGATTACTTGCCTGGCGTCTGCGCTATCGCAATGGCTTAGGCTGCCAGACATGCCCACGCGCCCGCTTCGACTTTTCCTCGTCCGCCACGGACAGTCCGCGGCCAATCTGGACAAGTCAATGAATATCCTGCTGCCGGACCACAGCATCGAACTGTCGCCCGAAGGCCACGTGCAGGCCCAGGCGGCCGGCGAGGCCCTAGCCGACTATCTCGCGGCCTTCGCGAGTTGTGGACCGATTCGTATCCTGTGCAGCCCGTACGAGCGCACCAGGCAGACCAGCGCGGCCATCGAGGCGGTATTGCGTGAGCGTCGATTTCATTTCGACAAGCGCGAAGCGCTGGAGCTTCGAGAGCTCGAGTTTGGACTTTTCGATGGCGTGCCGGATGAGGATATGCCGCTACTGTTCCCACGCGAATACGAGCATTACCACAAGCACGTGCGCATCTCCGGGGAGTTCTTCGCCCAGATGCCGCAGGGAGAGAGCCGCTGCCAGGTGGCGGAACGCGTCAAGGGTGTATTCGGTACGGTGCTGCGTGATGCCGCCGCGGAGCGCGCGGATTGCATCCGTGATTTTGTGCTCGTGACCCACGGCGTGACACTGCGCTGCATTCGCATGCAGTGGATGCACTATCTGTGGGAATGGTTTGAGCAGCAGCGCAATCCCAACAACGCCTCGATCCAGCTCATCGAAGGCATGCCGGGCCAGGGTTACAAGGATGTCCTGCTGTACGAGGGTTTCATGCCGCCACGCAAATCCTCGCAGGCCAGGCGCGAAGAAGGCGTGGTCGGTCCAGCGCCATAGATAACACCTGCCATATACGTTGTAACTTGTTGACTCACAGAGACTCTTTTCGTGTAAAAAAGGCTGTCATCGCCGCCACCGGCGCGCCGCCAGCTCACCCACTATGCCGCGGCGAAATGCCAGCACGCACAGGATGAACACCGCTCCGATGATGACCGTGACCCAGCCGCCGACAATCTCGGACAGGTACTCCTGCAAGGTGACGACGATTGCGGCGCCTATCACCGGGCCGAAGAAAGTACCGGTGCCGCCGAGCAGGGTCATGAGAATTACTTCACCCGAGTTCGCCTGCAGGACATCCGACAGCGTTACGAAACCGAGCACCAGCGCTTTCAGCGATCCGGCAAATCCGGACAGGGTCGCGGACAACACGAACGCGACCAGCTTGTAGCGATTGACGTCGAACCCGAGAGAGATCGCGCGTGGCTCGTTTTCGCGGATTGCCTTGAGCACCTGGCCGAAGGGAGATTGGACTACGCGCCGTATGAATACGAACACGGCAAAAAAGGCGAGGAGCACCACATAGTACATGGCAATGTCGGATCTCAAGGGCAGCAAGCCGAACAGACTGCCGCGTGGCACGCCCTGCACACCATTCTCGCCACCGGTGAATGGCGCCTCGAGACAGATGAAATAAACCAGCTGTGCCAGCGCCAGGGTAATCATCGCGAAATAGATGCCGCGGCGTCGGATTGCGATTACGCCCACGACCAGGCCGAGAAGCGCCGATACCGCGATTCCGGCAAGGATTGCCGGTGTCGTGCCCCAGCCATGCGCGGTAGCGAGCCACGCGGTGGCATAGGCGGCGGAACCAAAAAAAGCGGCGTGGCCGAAGGAGAGCATGCCGCCGAAGCCGAGCAGCAGGTTGTAGGCGCACGCGAACATCGCGAAGCACAGCAATTTCATCATGAATACCGGGTAGATCCCCAGCAGCGGTACGGACAGCGCGAACAGGCCCGCCAGCAGGTAAAAGACGCTGGCGGCGCGCACTATTCTTTCCCGAAAAGCCCGGCGGGCCGCAGAATCAGCACCAGCGCCATGATCACGAACACCACCACGTTGGATGCTTCGGGATAAATGACCTTGGTGAATCCTTCGATCACGCCCAGGGACAGACCGCTGACGACCGCCCCAAGGATCGACCCCATGCCGCCGATCACGACCACGGCAAACACCACGATGACCAGCGAACTGCCCATCTGCGATGACACCAGAATCACCGGGGCTGACAGCACGCCTGCGAGCGCGGCGAGTGCAACGCCACCGCCGTAGGTCGCCACCACGAGCAGCGGTACGTTGACGCCAAAGGCCTGCAGCAGCGGCGCATTTTCCGTGGCGGCGCGCAGGGTCGCGCCCAGACGGGTGCGCTCGATCACGAACCAGGTGGAGAAGCACACCACCACCGACACCAGGATCACCCAGGCGCGATAGATGGGCAGGATCATAAAGCCGAGATTGAACACCCCGGCCAGTGCTTGCGGGACTGGATAGGATTGGCCGGAGGCCCCGAAGAACTGGTGCAGCGACCCTTCGATGACCAACGCCAGCCCGAAGGTCATGAGCAATCCGTACAGCGGGCTGAGCTTGTACAGGTGCCGCAGGAACAGCCGTTCCACCAGCACACCCAGCAGCCCCACGGCCAGCGGCGCCAGCACCAGCGCCGCCCAATAGTTGATGCCCAGCCACTGCAAGCCCAGCAGCGCAGCGAATGCACCCAGCGCATAGAACGCCCCGTGCGCGAAGTTCACCACGCCCATCAGCCCGAATATCACCGCCAGGCCGAGGCTCAGCATGGCGTAGAACGAGCCATTCACGAGGCCGAGCATCAGCTGCCCCAGTATGACGCCGCTGGGAATGCCGAAGATTTCAGTCACGAAGCGTCCCGCGCCAGGGCGCGCCGCAGCGGCGCATTTACTTCGATGCCAGCGGGCACAGACCTGTGATCGGCCCGAATGCCTCTTCGCCCTTCATCACTTTCAATACCTTGTAGTAGTCCCAGGGATACTTGGACTCCTGCGGGGTCTTGACCTGCATGACGTACATGTCGTGGACCATTACCCCGTCGGCGCGGATATATCCTCCTTTGGCGAACATGTCATTGATCCTGGTCTTCTTCAGCTCCGCCATTACCTTGTCGGAATCGGTGCCCCCTACAGTCTTGACTGCCTTGAGGTAAGTCAATGTGGCCGAGTAATACCCGGCCTGATCCATCGTGGGTTCCTTCTTGTTGATCGCGAAATAACGCTTGCTGAAGGCACGGGTTTCATCGTTGAGATCCCAGTAGAAGCCGGTGGTCAGGTACAGCCCCTGTGCGGTTTCCAGACCCAGGCTGTGAATGTTGGTGATGAAGGCCAGCAGCGCCGCCGGCTTCATTTTTTTCGTTATGCCAAACTCATTGGCGGCCTTGAGCGAATTGCTGAAGTCATCGCCGGCATTCGCCAGCCCCAGCACTTGTGCGCCGGAGGCCTGCGCTTGCAGCAGAAAGGAGGAAAAATCCGAGGCCCCGAGCGGCACGCGCACCGCACCGAGCGTCTGGCCGCCATTCGCCTCGACCACCTTGGAGGCGGCAGTCTGCAGCTGGGTGCCGAAGGCATAGTCGGCAGTCAGGTAGAACCAGCTTTTGCCGCCATTCTTGACGATGGTGGTGGCGGTGCCGTTGGCCAGCGCGGTGGTGTCGTAGACGTAGTGCACGGTGTAGGCCGTACAGTCCTCGTTGGTGAGGGATGCACCGCCGGCGCCGATGACGAATAGCGGCACCTTTTTGGCCGCGGCCACTTTCGCCATCGCTATGTTCACGCCGGTGTTGGAGCCGCCGAGCACGACATTCAGGCCATTCTGGTCCGCCCACTCGCGAAATTTCGAGGCGCCGATGTCGGGCTTGTTCTGATGGTCCGCGACCAGCACGCTCACCTTTCTGCCGAGCACGGTGCCGCCGGAATCTGCAATGGCCATCTTGATCGCCTCGACCGCGCCGGTGCCGGCCACGTCGGCATAATTGCCCGACAGGTCATCGATGTCGCCGATCACGATATCGTCGGCCGGCAGCGCCGCCTGTGTGCTCAACAGGGCCGCGAACGTCGCCGCCAACGTGAATGCCAGTCTCTTCAGTTTCATTTTCGTCCCCCTGATGTTTACCCGAGAATCAGACGCCAAGGAATTGCTCTACCACCGCCATATTGCGTTGCAGCTCCGATGCCGCGAAGCCCTGTACGATCCGGCCATGCTCCATGATGTAGAAGCGGTCCGCGAGCGGCGCGGCGAAACGAAAATTCTGCTCCACCATGACGATGGTATATCCCCGGGTGCGCAGCTCATGAATGGTCCGCGATAGTCCCTGCACGATGACCGGTGCCAGCCCCTCAGAAATCTCATCCAGCAGCAGCAGTTTCGCACCGGTGCGCAAAGTACGGGCCACCGCGAGCATCTGCTGCTCGCCGCCGGACAGGCGCGTTCCCTGAGTCTCGCGCCTTTGCTTCAGGTTGGGGAACATGCCATAGATTTCGTCGAGCGACATGCCCCCGGAGCTGACTATCGGCGGTAACAGCAGGTTCTCTTCGCAGGACAGACTGGAATAAATGCCGCGCTCCTCGGGGCAATAACCGACACCAAGATGTGCAATCCTGTGCGGCGGCAGGCCGATGGCCTCGCGGCCGCCGATGACAACGGAGCCGGAGCGGGCGCCGACCAGACCGAGCAATGCCCTGAGTGTCGTGGTCCGCCCGGCGCCATTACGGCCCAGCAGCGTCACCACCTCACCCCGGCTGACAGTGAAATCCACGCCGTGCAGGATGTGCGACTCGCCATAGAAGGCATGCAGATCGCTCACGCGCAGCATTTCCGCCGTCATCGCTGCGCACTCTGCAGCACGGTCTCGGCCGAACCCATGTAGGCCTCGACCACGCGCGGGTTACTGGCCACCTCGGCGTAGGCGCCGTCGGCGATGATGCGACCATGCTGTAGCACCGTAATGGTATCGGCGATCGTTGCGACCACGTTCATATTGTGCTCGACCATCAGCACCGTGCGATCGATCGATGCCCGCTTGATCAGCGCGGTGACCTTGTCGACGTCCTCATGTCCCATGCCCTGCGTCGGCTCATCGAGCAGCATCAACTCGGGCTCCATGGCCAGCGTTGTGGCGATCTCGAGCGCGCGCTTGCGCCCATACGGCAACTCCACCGCTACCTTGTCCGCGAATGGCCCGAGATCCACCGCCTCGAGCAGGCGCATCGCTCGCGGATCGAGGGCCATCAGGCTCGATCCGCGCTTCCAGAAATGAAATGTCGTGCCCAGGGTGCGCTGCAGGGCGATGCGCACATTCTCGAGCACGGTCATGTGTGGAAACACCGCCGACATCTGGAACGAGCGCACGATCCCGCGACGCGCCACCTCGGCCGCTTGCGCCAGGGTGATGTCCTCACCCTGGTACAGAATCTGTCCGCGGGTGGGAATCAGGAACTTGGTAAGCAGGTTGAAGCAGGTGGTCTTGCCGGCGCCGTTCGGACCGATCAAGGCGTGAATTTGCCCGCGGCGAACCCGAAGGTCGACGTCACACACCGCCAGGAAGCCCTTGAACTCCTTCGTCAGGCCGCGCGTCTCAATGATGAAATCGTCAGGCATATCCTGCGGCGCGGCCTGGCTGGCGGCCGCGCCCGTTTTTTCTGGCT
Source organism: uncultured Gammaproteobacteria bacterium (assembly GCA_963735775.1). Classification (GTDB taxonomy): domain Bacteria; phylum Pseudomonadota; class Gammaproteobacteria; order Steroidobacterales; family Steroidobacteraceae; genus FEN-1191. Next base: position 327,449 of record CAVTMG010000004.1, read on the forward strand.
ACCATTATGCGGTCAGGCGGACTGCTTTGGCGGCCTTTTGGCCAGTGACTGGCCCGCTCGAGCCGTCAATGCCTTGAAACGACCGTCCTCATTGGGGCTCAGAACCTGAGTCAGGGCGTTGCCGTGCCGGGAATGCTCGGCAATCACTTTGAGCGTGACCAGGCTCGGCACCGCAATCACGATACCGGCGATGCCCCAGAACCATCCGCCAAACCATAACGCCAGAAACACGATCATGGGATTGAGTTCCAGGCGCCGGCCCACCACCAGTGGCTGCACCACCTGGCCTTCCAGCGTCGCCAGTATCAGATAGCTGGCGCCCACCGCGGCCACGCGTCCCACGCTGTTGAAACTTACGAATGCCACGACAATGAGCAGCAGCAATGTGATCGCCGAGCCGACATAAGGAATGAAATTCAGGATTGCCGCGGTCGCGCCCCAGAGCAGCGGGTTGGGCATACCCAGCAGCATGGTGACCGCGGCGGTTGCCAGGCCCAGCCCGAGATTGATGAGGGCGACGCAGGCGTAGTAGCGACTGACCTCGTTGCGCACGGCATTGATCACGGTCAGCGCATGTTTGGACTGCAGGTCTTTGGACATGCTGGCGCTGAGCCGCGCCAGCATGGGCGGACCTCCGGCCAGCAGAAACAGCGCCAGGATGGTGGTGGTCAGAATACTCACGATGGCGGTACGCGTTTGATCTATCACCAGTGCCGCGACATGAGTCTCCGGTGGTGGAGCTTCGGTTGCGGCCAGGGGCGCGGCCGCACCCGTGCCCGCCTTGGGCGCCGCCGCTATTTCACCGGCACGGTCGGTAAGGGTTTCCAGCCGGCCCACCGCGCGCGACAAGGGCTGCACCTTGCGTTCGATTGTGCGCAGCGTCTGCGGAGCTGAAGTCCACCACTGCTGCGCCGGCGCCCACAACAGATTGAGCGCGCCGCCCAGGAGAGCGACCAGCACGAACAGAATCAGTATTGCGGCGGCACTGCGCGGCACGCCACGCCTGTGCAGGGCCTCGACCGGAGCGGTCTGAATGAGCGCGAACAGCACCGCCAGCACCACCGGTACAACCGCAGAATGGGCCACATATAACAAGGCGCCCACGGCCAGCGCGAGCAATATACGAACCGCGACCGGGCTGCGGGCCTCCTCCTGCCCGGTGGGTGTCTCGACGGCGCGCGGCTCAAAATTTGCTTTCACGGCGGACCCCGTGCGCGAATTTCGCGCCCGGCGGATCATACGCCGTTAGTCAAACGGTATCCGTACCCCTGCCCACGCCACTATTCCGTGCGCGCATATGGTCCCACCATGGCGCCAACGAAGCCGCCGGCCACATCGGTGCTCAGGATGGAACCATCGTTGTCGGATACCAGCGTGCTCCAATGCCCGTCCACGGTGTAGAAGAAGGAATAGGATCCGGCCTGGCCGCTGATCTTGAGTTGCAACGGCGCGTGCGCATCGAGCAACGCCGTGGCGATGGTCTGTGACGCGTGGCCGCTGTGCCTTTCGAGAAAGACACGGACCTGGTCGCCGACGCGCCGCATGCCCAGGAAGTACCAATAGGCCTCATTCTGAAACGCTGCCAGACCGGCGGCAATCGCACCCTCTTCGGGTAATTCGAACGCCGTGCTGGCCTCGAACGACGTGTGCTGCTGCCGGCGCGCCAGAAACGAGGGATTGCCCAATCCATCGAGCGGCATCGATAGTGGCTCGATCCCGAGCCAGCCCGGTCGGCTGGCGAGATCTGCCCAGCCTTGTTTCGGCGTGCGCACGTTGAGCCATTCCGGTTTGAGGGTCGGCGCGTTGAAATCATCGCGCCAGGTGAAATTTCCGGTGGTCGCCGCAACGGCGGGGTCCGGGGCCAGGAAACCCGGCCCCCGCACCACGTACGGGATGGCCTGACCGTGCTTCAAAATGAGGGGCCAACCGTGGCGCCACGTGACCGGCAGCAGAAAGGTCTCGCGACCGGTATTGAAATGATCCTGGCCATAGGAGCGGCAGGCCAGGAAGACGGCCCACCAGCTGTGATCCGGGGCCTCGACCAGGTCGGCATGTCCGGCATCCACGATGGGATCGGCACGCTGCGGATCCAGATCGCGCTGCGTCAGGATTGGATTGCCCGCATACGCGATGAATGGACCCCAGGGCGAGCGGCTGCGCAACACCACTTCCGAGTGGCCGGACGAAGTACCGCCCTGCGCGCACATGAGGTAGTACCACGGGCCGCGGCGATACAGGTGGGGTCCCTCGACCCACACCGGCCGCTTGGAAAGCTCCACCCCGCCGTTGAGCAGCACCCTGCGCGGTCCGATCAGTTTATCGTGCTCGAAGTCGAATTCCTGCATCCAGATTGCCCGATGACCCGGGTAGAGCGCCGTGCCTTCGGGCGGACCATTGTTGAGGATGTAGGCTCTGCCATCGGTGTCGAAAAACAATGACGGGTCGATGCCGTCGATTTGCGGCAGCCAATGCGGCGCCGACCACGGGCCGGCAGGATTGGTCGCGGTCACGTAGAAATTTCCACCGCTGTCCACGGCCGTGTTGACGACGTAAAACCTGCCAGCGTGAAATCGGATCGTCGGCGCGAACACGCCGCGCGACACCTCGAGGCCATCGAATTCAAGCTCCGACGGACGATCGATCACATTGCCGATCTGGTGCCAATGCACCAGGTCGCGGCTCTCGAACACGGGAATGCCTGGAAAATAAGTGAACGTCGAGTTGACTAGATAGAACTCCCGCCCCACACGGGTGACGCTCGGATCCGGATAGAAACCGGCGATCACGGGATTGCGATAGCTTCCTCGCGGCAAGGCACGCTCGAACACGGCATCGTGTCCGACGTATTCGAACCAGTCGAAATACACCGGTTGGGCGCACGCCCAGCCACTCATCCATATCGACACGCAGAGAAAGCCGAGAGCGCTGTGTTTCATGCCTCACGCTGTGGTGACCACGGCGTTAGGATTATAGTCACCCCCATGCCGGTGATAGTCAGGCGCACGCTCTTGGCACCGTTCATCCTCGTGCTGTGTGGCCAGGTGCCTGCACACGCCGAGGATGGCTATGATCTGTGGCTGCGGTACCTGCCCGTGGAAAGCCAATGGATGGCTCCATACCGGGCGGCGGCGGCGCAGTTGGTCGGGCCGGCCGACTCCGCCACCCTGCGAGCCGCGCAAGCAGAACTCGCGCTCGCGCTCAAGGGTCTGCTGGGCGTCGCCCCTGCGCTGAAAGATCATCCCACGCGCGACGGGGCCATCGTCTTCGGCACGCCCAAAACCTCGCCAGCGATCGCGCACTTGCGGCTCGACCTGCGAAGCATCGGCAGCGAAGGTTATGTGATCCGCAGTGCGTCGATTGCCGGGCACCGCGCTACCGTCATCGCCGCGAACGACGACATCGGCGTGCTGTATGGCGTGTTTCATTTCCTGCGGCTGGTGCAAACGCGCCAACCGCTGGCGCAAATGAATCTCAGTTCCTCACCGCACATACAACTGCGCGTGCTCGATCATTGGGACAATCTCGACGGCTCGGTGGAACGCGGCTATGCCGGAGGCTCGATCTGGGACTGGCAGAAACTGCCGGACTATCTGGATCCCCGTTACACGGTGTACGCGCGCGCCTGCGCCTCGGTGGGAATCAACGGCAGCGTGCTCAACGACGTCAATGCCAATGCCGCCAGCCTCTCGCCGCTGTACCTGCGCAAGAGCGCGGCCCTGGCAGATGTGTTCAGGCCCTACGGGCTGCGCGTGTTTTTGAGCGCGCGCTTCAGTGCGCCCACGGAGATCGGCGGGCTCAAGAGCGACGATCCGCTCGATCCGGCGGTGCGCGCCTGGTGGCGGGCGAAGGCCGACGAAATCTACCGGCTCATTCCCGATTTCGGCGGTTTCCTCGTCAAGGCCGACTCGGAAGGTCAGCCCGGACCGCACGACTACGGACGCTCGCACGCCGATGGCGCCAACATGCTTGCCGAGGCACTCGCGCCCCACGGTGGCGTGGTCATGTGGCGGGCGTTCGTCTATTCCCAGGATCAGACGGACGATCGCGCCAAGCAGGCCTACACTCAGTTCACCCCGCTCGATGGCCAATTCCACGACAACGTGCTGCTGCAGGTGAAATACGGCGCCATCGACTTTCAGCCGCGCGAACCGTTCCATCCGTTTTTTGGCGCCATGCCTCATACACCCCTGATGCTGGAGGTGCAGCTCACCAAGGAATATCTGGGGCTGGCTACCAATCTGGCCTTTCTCGCGCCGCTGTGGCAGGAAACGCTCGACTCCGACACTTTCTCCAGAGGACCGGGCTCCACGGTGCGCAAAGTGATCGATGGCACCCTGGACGCTCACGCGCGCAGCGGTATTGCCGGCGTGGCCAACATCGGCGCCGACCGCAACTGGAGCGGCTCGCATTTCGATCAGGCGAACTGGTATGCCTTCGGCCGCATGGCCTGGGATCCGGGATTCAGCTCCGCAGCCATCGCCGAGGAATGGGTGCGTATGACTTTTTCCAATGCCGCCTCTTTCGTCGCACCGGTGGTCGCGATGATGATGGGCTCGCGCGAGGCGGTGGTGAACTACATGACGCCGTTGGGACTGCACCACCAGATGGCCTATGGTCATCACTATGGTCCCGGTCCCTGGGTCAACGATGCGCCGCGGCCCGACTGGAACTCGACCTACTTCAATCGCGCCGATGCCCAGGGTATAGGCTTCGACCGCAGCGCCAGCGGCAGCAATGCCGTGTCTCAATACGCGCCGGAAGTGGCGGCGAACTTCGGCAGTCTGGAACGCACCCCGGAGAAATATCTACTCTGGTTCCATCATCTGCCGTGGGATTACCAGATGGCCTCGGGCCGCTCGCTCTGGGATGAACTCGTGCGCCACTACACACAGGGTGTGGACAGTGTCATCGGGATGCGCCAGACGTGGATGGGTCTCGCGGCATTTGTAGATCCCGAACGCTATGCACAGATCGCGGCCTTCCTGGCCATACAGGAGCAGGAGGCAAAATGGTGGCGCGACGCCAGCATCGCCTACTTTCAAAGTTTGTCAGGGCGGCCACTGCCCGCGGGCTTTGCCGCGCCGGAGCACTCGCTGCAGTACTACGAGTCGCTGTGTTTTCCGTATGTGCCCGGTGAATCCGGGGCACATTCCCCGACCTGTAAACACTAGTCTTACATCGCATGTAATGGAGTCCTACAAAGCGAGCACGTGATCTGCTCGGCATACGACTAAAGTCCATACCTCGGCGCTGTTTCCTCGTTGACTTGCGGCGCTGACGCGGCCTAGACTCCGCGCACATGGTAGCGCTCACATGATCTCGGTGTGGGCGGTAATGCGGCGAAACGGCAGCCGCCCATGTGTTAGGGGGCAATGCTTGAATTGATAACAGAGCAGCCGCATCGCTCAGCGTCAGTCATGGCGTTGTTGGCAATCCGTGGGGAATAAACACGACGCTCGGCGAGGCTGCTCTCAAATTTATTTCGCAACCAGGCATGCCCGTGCTTCAGACGGGCAACGTTGGGGAGGCCACATGTATCATTCCGCACGCTACTCGTTCTGCCCTTCCGTTCACCGTCGGCTGTTGGCGGTGGCGGCACTTCTCGGGGTAGCGCTATGCGCCGCCATGCCGGTCAGTGCCCAGGTCGTGCAAACCTATTCGTTCGCGGACGGAACCGCCGACGGCTGGACGTCGTTCAACGGCGCCAGCACGCCGACGGCTTCGAACGCGGTGGCCTTCAGCGGCTCCTCTTTTAGTCTGTTGACGACAACCAACTCCTCGGGCAGTAGCAGCGGTCCCTCTATTTCGCTGAACAGCGTGTTACAGGCTGGAGCCACCTACACGATCACTGGTTGGGTTCAACTTGCGGCCGGTGGAACCGCACCAAATGCCAACTTCACCATCATGCGCAGCGATCCAAGCTGCAGCGGCGGCACGTGCTTCGACACGGTCGGCCCCTTCCAAGTCGCCGTGACGGACTCCGGATGGGTGCAGATCGGCGGGAGCTACACCGTGAGCCCCACGGAAACAGGGTTGGTGCTGTACGCGCAGTTGGAGGGCGCGACGAGCGCGCAATCCTTCTATCTCGGCAATGTGGTGATCACCGAGACCGCACCGCCTCCCGGCGGCACCCCTGTCGCGAGCTACAACTTCGCTGATGGAGGTCTGGACGACTGGACGCCGTTTGGGTCAGCGACCTTGACGAACGCCGCGCCCCCCGTGCTCGATCCGGCAGGCGACGCCCTGAGCCTGTTGGTGACCAACCGCACCGCCAGCTTCATGGGGCCGAGCCTGAATCTGCTGAACGTGTCCAATGTCGTGGCGGGCGCGACCTATCAAATATCGGCTTGGGTACTGCTGGCCGCTGCCGACAGCACCAATCCGACCGCGACGTTGTCGACCCAGACGGCGAACTGCGCCAGCTCGGCAGCTTTCGCAAATCTGGCTACTTCCGCGCCGCTGTCGAACACCGTGTGGACCAAGGTCACGGGCACTTTCACTTTCAGCGATCTACCCGGGGCGCCGACCAGTCTGATCCTCTATATACAATCCAGCAGCGCCGACGGATTCCTTCTATATCGATGACGTGGTCATCGGCGAGCTCGCGCCGGCGCCGCCGACGCTGAGCCAGCAGGACAACTCGGGGATCACCACCACCTTTGCCGATGGCGGCGTGGACGGCTGGAGTTCCCGAGCGGCAGTTCCACGGTGAGCGAATGCCGTGCCGCCGGTTCCGGACCCGAATAACGATGCGCAACGCCCTGCTGACCACCGGACGCACTGCCAACTACGACGGCCCGCAGATCAGCGTCAGCAACAAGATGTACGTCGGCTCGGAGTACAACATCAGCGTCTGGGTGCTGCTGACGCCGGCCGATGGCTCGAGCCACGTCATCAACATGAGCCTGCAGACCACGCTCGATGGCAACACGAGTTATCCCGAGCATAACCGCCTACCCGGGCGTCACCGTGGCGGCGGACGGGAAATGGCACCAGATCAGCGTCACCGGCTACACGATGGCGAGTGCGTATTCACCGGGCTGCGGCGTTCTGTACCTCCAGACCGTTCCGGCGTCGGGCAACGACCTGGTGTCGTTCTATCATCGGCGACTTCCAGCTCAGTTACGTGCATGCCGCCGACGATCCAGACGAATATCCCCTCGATCTACAGGAGCTTCGCGGGGCTTCTTCCCCGTCGGCGCAGAGGTCGATACCACCGACCTTTCCGGACCGCATGCGCAGCTGCTCACCAAGCACTTCGACAGCATGACGCCGGGAAACGACCTGAAGTGGAGCGTCATCGAGCCCAGCCTCGGGAGTTACAACTACACCAACGGCGATGCCGAGGTCGGCCAGGCCGTGTGCGCCAACATGCGGGTACGCGGACAGAACCTGGTGTGGTCGACGGCTGCGCAGACGCCTGCTTACGCCACTGGCGACGGAACCAATTCCGCCGCCAACCAGGCCCTGGTGACCTCCAATATCCAGGAGCACATCCAGAGCGAGGTGCAGCACTTCGGCAGCAAGGTGTACGCGTGGGACGTGGTCAACGAGCCCATCGATCCGACGCAGCCGGATTGCCTGGTACACGGCCCGTTCTATACGGTGCTGGGCGCGAGCTACATCGATATCGCCTTCAAGGCCGCCAAGCAATATGCGCCTCCGGGCACGAAGCTGTTCATCAACGATTACAGCACCACCGATCCAGCGAAACTGGCATGCCTGGTCAAGGTCGTGCGCGAACTGCGCGATCGGGGCGTTCCGGTGAATGCGATCGGCCACGAGATGCACAAGCAGATCAATTTCCCGACGCCCGAGTCGATGGCAACGGCGATCGAGACCGTGGCGCAGCAACTTCCCCGATCTCGATCAGCAGGTCACCGAACTGGATATGAGCGTTTACAACGCCGGCGACGACACCTCGAATTACGGGAACAATATCCCCGCTTCGGTGCTGGCCGAGCAGGGCTGGCTCTATGAGAAGTAGTTCGACGTGTTCCGGCGCTGAGCGGGACAAGCTCAGCGCAGTCACCTTCTGGGGCATGGCGGATGACGATACCTGGCTGGACGGATTCCCGGTGACGCGCACCGATTATCCGTTGCCGTTCGACATGGGACTGCAGGCCAAGCCCGCGTACTGGGGCATCGTGGATCCGACCCACCTGCCCGGCTTATGGACTGAAGTTCGCGGTCACCAGCAGGATGGGGCCGCTAGAGATGCACGTGTCTGGACGGTAACGGCAACCAACGGCGAACGTCGGGCCGGCCTACGCGACCCAGATCACCGGGATTACGCTGCAGCAAATCAGCGGGCGCAGGTGCACACCGGTGATTATATCGCCGACCAAGTTCCCGGTGGTGCTGGGCGACATCGCCACCAGCGCCTCCGCCAGCACGCCGATAACGATTGACTTTGCGAGCTGCCAGACGGATGTGCACTTCAGACTGACGGCGCCGTGGAGTTCGGCAACCTACGAAACCGGCGTGCTGGAAACAGGAGCCGATTTCCACCGGTGATCGGATAAACCGATGAGTTGAATCGGGTCCGATGAATGCCGCCCCGTGTCGACAAGCGAATAACGCGCTTGACGGGGCGGCGACCGGGCTTCAGCGCGGGACGATTGCGCCATTGGACAGCGTCGCGGGATGGTAGCGCGGCGTGAGCAGGTGCACGCTCAGCAGCGCAAACAGGTAGGCGGTCGCGGCCACCAGGAAGATGGGTTTGTAGCTACCCAGCGTCTGCAGCACCCAGCCGGCGTACTGGGCCATGAGCATGCCCCCCGCCGCCCCGGCAGCGCCGCCCAGTCCCACCACCGACCCCACCGCCCAGCGTGGAAACAAGTCCGCAGGCAGAGCATAGAGATTGGCAGAGAACCCCTGATGACCGGCGCACGCCAGCGCAATCACGCCCACCGCAATCCACAGATGCGTCGCGTCGCCGGCCAGCGCTACCGGCAACACCACGAGCGCGCATGCCAGCATGGTGAACTTGCGTGCAGCGTTGAGGCCGACGCCACGTGCCAGCAGACGCGACGAGCTCCAGCCGCCGAGTATGGAGCCGACATCCGCCAGCACATAGATCGCCACCAATGGCGGTCCGTAGCCCTTGAGGTCTACGCCGAAGCGCTTGCTGAAGAAATCCGGCAGCCAGAACAGGAAGGTCCACCACACCGGGTCGATCAGAAATCGTCCCGCAATGTAGGCCCAGGTTTCACGCGCGCGCAGCAATCGACTCCACACCACTGGCCGCCGCGGCTCGACCGGGTCCTGCTCGATATAGGCGAGTTCCGCGGCACTCAGGCGCGGCTGATCTCGCGGTCGCCGGTACAGCCACAGCCATGCCGCCAGCCACAGCGCGGTCAACGCCCCGGTGGCGATGAAGGCAGCGCGCCAGCCGAAAGCCAAGGTCATGACCGGAACCAGCAATGGCGTAAGGATCGCGCCCACGTTCGCGCCGGCATTGAACAGTCCGATAGCGAAGGCCCGCTCGCGCTTTGGAAACCAATCGGCGGTCGCCGCCAGCGCTGCCGGAAAAGTGCCCGATTCCCCGAGAGCCAGGGGAATGCGCACCAGTGCCATAGCGCGAGTGGAGGTCACCAGCACATGAGCCAGGTGACCGAGGGTCCAAAGACTCACCGCCAGCGTGTAACCCAGACGCGCGCCGAAGCGGTCGACGAAGCGGCCGAAAGCGATATAGCCTATGCCATAAGCGGCCTGGAACCAGAACACCACATCGCCATACCCGGTCTCGCTCCAGCCGTAGCGCGCCGCCAGCGTGGGCTTGAGCACACTGAGCACCTGGCGATCGATATAGCTCAGCACCACCGCGGCGAACAACAAGCCGCAAACCATCCAGCGCATCCGGCCCGCCGGCCTCGCCGGCGTTGCGACCGTCAGCGCCGGCTGCTTCACCAGTTGTACATAGTACCGTCTTCCAGACGGTTGACCGGAAGGAAGGCACGCCGGTAAGGGAATTTCGCTGCCGCAGCCTCGTCGATATCCACCCCCAGACCCGCCGCCTCGCCCGGATGCATGAAGCCGCCATCGAAGCGATAGTAATGAGGAAACACGGCGTCGGTCTCGGGCGTGTGCCGCATGTACTCCTGAATACCGAAGTTCGGAACCGACAGATCGAAATGCAGCGCCGCCGCCATGGTCACCGGCGACAGGTCGGTGGCGCCGTGACAACCGGTGCGCACGTTATAGAGATCGGCGAACGAGGCGATTCGGCGCAGATGTGTAATGCCGCCGGCGTGCAGCACGGTGGCGCGGATGTAGTCGATCAACTGCTCCTCGATGAGTCCCTTGCAGTCCCAGATGGAGTTGAACACTTCACCCACCGCCAGCGGCGTGCTGGTGTGTGCGCGAATGACACGGAATGCCGCCTGGTTTTCGGCCGGCGTGGCATCCTCGAGCCAGAACAACCGGTAGGCTTCCAGGTCCTTCCCCAATCGCCCCGCCTCGATCGGTGTGAGCCGGTGGTGTACGTCGTGCAGCAAGTGCACGTCCCAGCCCAACTGATTGCGCGCGGCCTCGAAAAGCGCCGGCACACTGCGCAGGTACGACGGCGTGGACCAGAGGGTCTCGGTGGGAATGTCGGCATCGGCCGGCTCATAAAAGAACCGGTCCTTGGAAACCCCGTAGGTGGCCTTGAGGCCAGGCACACCGGATTGCAGGCGAACGGCGCGGTAACCCTGCGCCAGAAGGCTTTGCGCCTGTTCCAGCGTTTGCTCGAGCGTGTTGCCATTGGCGTGCCCGTAGACCAGGACATGCTGACGGCTGGCGCCGCCGAGGAGTTGATAAACCGGCAGCCCTGCTACTTTCCCCTTGATATCCCACAACGCCATATCCACGGCAGCGATCGCCGACATGGTCACCGGCCCGCGTCGCCAGTAGGCGCCTCGATACAGGTACTGCCATATGTCTTCGATCTGATGGGCATCGCGACCGATCAGACAGGGAAGCACGTGGTCATTGAGATAGCTGGCAACGGCCAGCTCGCGTCCATTGAGCGTCGCATCGCCCACGCCGTGGACACCGTCGGCCGTTTCAATCCTGAGGGTGACGAAATTACGTCCCGGGCAGGTGACGATTACTCTTGCAGCGACAATTTTGAGCATGTTATTGCTTACGCGAGAGCCGATGCGTGCTTGTTGACGGAACACTCTGGTAGCGTTATCAGTCTAGCATGAGCGATCGCGTCCACAGGATTTCGCGCCGGCGTTGCATCGCCGGTGGTTTGGCGAGCGCGGCACTGAGTTCCGCGCTATTCGCAGAGTCAGCGGCGTCGCTGGAAGCGCTGGCGCGCGCGAAAGGTCTGCACTTCGGCTCCGCTGTCGGCGGCGGTGCCGGACCGAACCAATCATTCGATGATGAGCGGGTGCGCGAGCTGCTGCGCAGCCAATGCGGCATCATGACGCCCGAGAATGAGCTCAAGTGGGTGGCGCTGCGGCCGGGTCCGGATCGCTTCGACTTTGCAGCCGGGGATCGCCTGGCCGCCTTCGCGATTCAGAATGGCCTCCTGTTCAGGGGTCACACCTTGCTGTGGAATCGGCCGGAGTGGTACCCCGCCTGGCTGAAGAGCTATGACTTCGGCGCCCGCCCCCGCACCGAGGCCGAACGCCTGCTGCGCACCCATATCGCTACCGTGTGCGGCCACTATCGCCATCAGGTATTTGCCTGGGATGTGGTCAATGAAACCATCGATCAGACTAGTGGTGAAATGCGGCGCAGCGTGTTTTCAGATCGACTGGGTCCGCAGTTGATCGACATCGCCTTCCACGCCGCGCGCGAGGCCGCACCGACTGCCCGTCTAACCTACAACGATTTCATGAGCTGGAATGCGGACAGCGCCAAACATCGCGCCGGTGTCCTAAACCTACTGCAGCAGGCCAAGGCCCGGGGCGTGCCGATCGATGCGCTGGGTGTGCAGAGCCACCTCAGCACGCAGGACAACCCACAGCCCGCTGAGTGGCGGCAGTTCCTGAGCGGGGTTGCAAGCCTCGGGCTCGACATTGTCATCACCGAGTTCGACGTCGACGACCGCACGCCTGCCTCCGATGTGATCACGCGCGACCGCGTGATTGCCGATCTGGCGCGCTCCTACCTGGATTTGATGTTGAGCTATCCGCAGCTCAAATATGTGGTGGCCTGGGGACTGGTGGATCGCTACTCGTGGCTGCAGTATCAATCACACCGCGCCGACGGATTGCCCAAGCGGCCTTCCCCCTATGACGACATGTACCGGCCGAAAGACCTGCGGGAGGCGATCGCTGCTGCGTTCATGGCCGCGTCCCCGCGGTAAAAAGGGGCGTCCGTTCCATCGTTCCGGGGGGGTATGACGATCAAAGGAACGATGGAACAGACGCTGTTAACCTGCAACGCATGATTTGATGCCCACGTGCCTTGCGCACTTTGTTTAGGCTTGCAAATGTTCCCCCTGTGGAACAGCAGCGCCGAAATGATAGCGCTCCCATGACAGCCCGTCAACGATAACTCAGACATGTGGTATTTGCGCGTCGCGAGCTCAATCCGCAGGTGTTCCGTGCGGGCGCATCGTCAGAACTGTCTACAAATCCAGCAGGCCCTTCAACCCGTTGACTCGCTCGACGGGGAGGATGGCACCGGGATATTGGATGACCTCGCTGGCGAGTCGATGGGCGGCACGCGCGGCCTGAATCGGCGTACGGTCCGCCAGCCGCGCTGCCAGGTAGGCGGCATTGAAAGCATCGCCCGCGCCGGTCGAGTCAACGACCTTGACCGGCTTTGCCACCGCAACCAGGTTGCGCTGCTGGCCCACGGCCAGCAGGCAGCCTCGTGAACCGAGCTTGACCACGACTTCCTGCGCGCCCCAGTGCCGCCAACGATCCGCGGTGCGCTCGGGCGCGGCATCGTCAAACAGCGCGGCCTCATCCGCGAAGGTTGGCAGCGCAATCGACACCATCGGTGCCAGCGCCTCGATCGCCATCCGGGCGGCGTTGGCCTGCGGCCAGCCAGCGGGTCGATAGTTGGAGTCGAAGATGACCTTGCCGCCGCGCGCGCGCACCGCAGCGGCGATTTCGACCACACGCGCGCGTTCAGGCTCAGTGAAAATCGACAACGTGATGCCGGACAGATACAGCTGGTCTGCGCGACAGGCACGCTCCAGGGCGGCGTCGATGCCCGGGAGAGTGAACAGCTGGCGCGCCGCCGAGCGTTCACGCCAGTAATAGAAGTGCCGCTCTCCGTCCTGATCGGTTCGGATGGCGTAGAACCCGGGCAGCCGCGCCGGGTCGGTCAGGACCAGGGAGACGTCGATGCCCTCGCGCGTCCAGGCCGCGCGCATCTCCTGGCTGAAGGGATCGGCACCGAGCGCGGTCAGGTAGGCCACCGGCACACCGAGGCGACGCAGATACAGGGCGGTATTGAAAGTATCCCCGGCGTGTCCGAGACACCAGCGCTCGCCGTCCCGCGCCAGTTCCAGCATGCACTCACCCATGGCAATCAGCGACGACATGCGCGGGCTAAGGCGTCTCTAATGCGGCGGTTGCTGCCCACCGCCGCCTGAGGTTCGCCTCGTCAGTACTTGCAGTGCCGGGCGATGATGCTTTCGGCGAGTTCCTGGCGGCCGGAACGTGGCTTGGGATCGAAGCCCTGTTCGGCAGCGTGATCGGCCAGGGCGCGCAAGCTGAATTCGCCGCCATTTATACGCCGTCCGAGGTCGCTGTTCCAGCCCTGGTAGCGTTCCTGGCGCAGGCGCTTCGAGCTGGCCGTCGCTCACGAGATCGGCCGCCGCCAGCAAGGCGCGCGCGAGCGTATCGATGCCGCCGATATGCGCCAGATACAGGTCCGCGGGATCGACCGACTGGCGCCGCAGCTTGGCGTCGAAGTTGAAACCGCCGGTTGCGAAGCCGCCATCCTCGATCAGTTGCATCACCGCCGGCACCAGCTCCTGCGCATTGTTCGGAAACTGGTCGGTGTCCCAGCCATTGCGCGGATCGCCGCGGTTCATGTCGATCGAACCGAAGATGCCGTAGGCACGCGCGACGGCGATCTCGTGCTCGAAGTCCATGCCCGCCAGCGTCGCGTGATTGACCTCGATGTTGACCTTGACTTCCTTGGTCAGCCCGTAGCGCTGCAGGAAGGCGAACACCGCCGCCGCATCGTGATCGTACTGATGCTTGGTGGGTTCGAACGGCTTGGGCTCGATCAGAATCGTGCCCTTGAAGCCGATGCGGTGCTTGTGATCGACCACCATGCGACAGGAAGCGGCCGTACTGGTCGAGCTCCCGGCGCAGATCGGTGTTCAGCAGCGAGTCGTAGCCTTCGCGTCCGCCCCACAGCACGTAGTTCTCCCCGCCCAGCCGATGCGTCGTCTCCAGGCAGCAGCGCACCTGCGCGGCCGCCCAGGCGAACACCTCCGGGTCCGGGCTGGTCGCGGCGCCGCCGGCATAGCGCGGATGGCTGAACAGATTGGCCGTGCCCCACAGCAGCTTGACGCCGGTGGCAGCCATTTTCTTGGCCATCGCCGCCTCGATGCGCCGCAGATGCTGTCTCGTGCTCGCGCACGTGGTCGGCCGAGGCCATGACGTCCACATCGTGGAAGGTGAAATAGCGGCACGCCCAGGCGCGAGAGGAAATCGAATGCCGCCTCGAGCTTCTGGTCGGCCATCGCCTGCGTGACCGGCGTTCCCAGCCAGGGCCGCGGCAATGTGCCGCCGCCGAAGATGTCGGTGCCGGGCCAGTTGAACGAGTGCCAGTAGCACACCGCCACCTTCAGCCAATCCTCCATGCGCTTGCCGAGCACCATGCGATCTGGTCGTAGACGCGATAGGCGAACTCGTTGGTCGAGTCGGCCCTCGAAACGCATCGGCTCAATGGTGGAAAACACGCTCATGCTGCGGACTCCTGAAAGTATCTGTGAAGGTCGCGATACAGCCGCGCAAAGATGCCGCGGCGCTGCGCCAGCAATGCCGCCAGACGACGGATCGGGTTCGACCACGTGCGTAATCGGCGGCAGGCGGCACACCAACTGCGGCGACTCGCCGGTCACGGCCAGGCGCGCCAGCCGCGCCGCTCCCAATGCCGCGCCGATTTCGCTGCCGGCGCGGTAGGTCAGCGGTCGATTGAGCGCAGCCGCGAGCAACTGGCCCCAGTAGGCAAAGCGCGCGCCGCCGCCGGTTATGCTGATCTCGCCAACGACGTCCGCCGTTCTCAACCAGCACATCCAGGCCGTCGGCGAACGCCAGGGCCACGCCCTCGAGCACCGCCAGCGCCAGATCAGCCCGCGTAGTCTCCGGGTTCAAGCCGAAGAATACTCCGCGCGCATTGCGGATCGTTGTGCGGGGTGCGCTCACCGGAGAGGTACGGCAGGAAATAAGGCGACGTTCGGCGCAGACCGCTGGCTTGCGCCGAGGCGACCAGCCGCTGCAGATCGGGCTCCCCGCTGCAGCTGCGCCACCCAGTCCAGGGCGCTCGCGGCGACTGAGCATTACCGACATCTGATGCCAGCGTCCGGGCAGGCAATGACAGAACGCGTGCGCTGCCTTGCTCCGGGTTGGGTCGAAACCGATCGGTCACCACGAATAGCACGCCCGAGGTGCCCAGCGACAGGAACGCCTGTCCGGGCGCGATGATACCCATGCCCACGGCGCTGGCGGCGTTATCACCCGCACCGCCTGCGACCACGACCGATGGTATCTGCAACTGCGCGGCCGCCTCAGACCGTACCGTTGCCGACGGCGCATTGCCTTCCACCAGCCGCGGCATGTGCGAGCGATCAAGCCCGGTCGCCGCCAGCATCTCGTCGGACCAGTCGCGCGCCGCCACGTCAAGCCAGCCGGTTCCGGCCGCATCCGACATGTCGCTCACGGCTTCGCCCGTCAGCTTCAAGCGCACGTAATCCTTGGGCAGCAGCACGCGCGCGGTACGGGCGAAGATCTGGGGCTCGTGCCGGGACACCCACAGCAGCTTGGGTGCGGTAAACCCCGGCATCATGATGTTTCCGGTGATGGCGCGCGAGCGCGGCTCGCGCCGCTCCAGTTCGATGCATTCGCCGGCCCGAGCGGCCATCGTTCCACAGAATCGCCGGCCGCAGGACATTGCCGGAGCGGTCCAGCAGGGTGGCGCCGTGCATTTGTCCACTCAGGCCGATGGCGCGCACCGCGGCGCGCGCCGGCGCCGGCAGACTACCTATCGCCGCCACGCTCGCCTGCCACCAGCTTTCCGGATCCTGCTCGGCGAACAGCGCTTGTGGCCGCTCGACGGTAAGTGGGCTGGATGCCTGGGCGACGATCGCCTCGTGCTCATCGACCAGCACCGCTTTGACGCTCGATGTGCCTATGTCGATACCGAGAAACACTCAAGACGCCCCGATCTCAAAGCGCACTTGCATCTCGAATCGCGCCCCCGGCGCCACCACTTCGGCTTCGCCCTGGCCGCGGGTGAGCGCACCGGCTGCCGCACTCTGCGGCTCCAGGCAGAAGAAATCGCGCCCCAACGGCGCGTAGACATGCAGGTAGCGGCAATTGGTGGCGCGAATTTCCACCCGCCGGTCGGGCCACAGCAGGATGGCTGACTGATCCCAATCGGCAAAGCAGTTGTCGAGCGGCACCGCAGCGATCGCCCTGGCGCGATCAAATGACCATTCGGCCGGCGTTGCCACCTGCGCAACCGGCAGACTGGCCTTATCCGTGAGCCAGACGCGTGGCGCGTGCGCTTGCAGCCGCGCCAGCCCTGCATCGGCGAAGTAAGGATGCAGACCGAGCATCGCCGGCATCGATGATTGCGCCAGATTCTCCACCGACAGGCTCACCGTCAGTGCACTGGAACTGAGCTGAAACTGCTGCTCCGCTCGATAACGCCAGGGCCACTCATCGGCACCGCCCTCGAATACCAGCGAGGCACTGGAATCCGTGGCATCGAGGATGCTCCAGGCTGAGCGCCAGCCCTGACCGTGCAGCGGATGCGGATCCTGCGACCAGTTTCGTTTCAGATGCACCGCGCGCGCGCCAAAGCTGAAGCGGCCGCCGGCAATGCGATTGGCGTAGGGCACCATCGGAAAGCACGCCAGGTCGAACGCGTCGTCGCCCGCCCCGGCGGGCGTCGGGCGAAATATCGGCCGATCACGCCAGCTGAACTCACGTATGGCGCCGCCGCGGCTCGCATCCAAGGTAAGCTGCGTATCTCCGCGCTGAAGAACCAGATAGCCCGTGTCGACGTTCATGTGGGGGCGGCCCGCCACCGCTGGTTGACGTTAAATCGCGGACGGCCAGGTCGCGGCAAAACCAAGCCCCGTCACGCGCGATGTATTGCGTTGCGTCATGATCCCTCCCGTTCGAACGTCGAGACTCGTGCGGGCCGAGTTTGTCGGTCCCCCACGGGCTTTATAATGATGATAACTGCAGCAGTGTATATGGTAGCGCTATCATGCTGCAAGTACTGCAAAGCTGGCGAGCACAACGCCGCTAAAGGTCGATCAGAGACGTGCCGAGGAGTCTCGTTTGACCAGCGAGAAATTCAGGAACTGCTGCACGGAGCCCAGCGTGCGGCCCGTGCCGCGAAGCCGGATTTCTTCCAACAACAGCTCCATGGCCTTGCGCGCCATGGCGGCCACCGGCTGGCGCACCGTGGTCAGGGCCGGCCAGATGGTGGTGGCCAGCGGCGTGTCATCGAAGCCGACGATGGTCAGGTGGGCCGGCACGTCCAGTCGCAACCTATGGGCGACCGCAATCGTGGCCGCCGCCATGTCGTCGTTGCTGGCGAATATAGCCGTGGGACGGTCCTCGACAGTGAGCAGCTGTTCAGCGGCAAGCAGCCCAGAACGGTAGCTGAACGAGCCCTGCTTCACCCAATCGCGGCGTACCTCCAATTGATTCTCGTGCAGCGCGGCGGCGAAGCCGGCATAACGCTGTGCGCTCGCCGTCTGATTGGGAGCACCAACGATGAACCCGAGCTTGCGGTGCCCCAATGACAACAGGTAACGGGTCATGGCGGCCGCGGCGTCGAAATCGTTGATCCGCACCGACAGGCCTTCGGCCTCAGGCCGGCCAGTGGCCACGGCGATGAAAGGAAGTTTGGCGGCGCGTAATGCCTCCAAGGCCATCTTCGAGTCCGAAAGAGGCGGCGGCAGGATGACGCCGCCTATGCCCTCGCGCATCAGTTTTTCGATCACGGTGCGCTCACTGCGGGCGCCGCATTTTTCCAGAACGATCTGGCAGCCGGTGCTGCTGCTTTGTTCCAACACCCCAACCAGCAACTCGTTCATGTAGGCGGCCGACGGGTTGTTGTACAGCAGGCCGATATGGACGCTGGCAGCCTTGGCCAGATTTCGGGCCGCTACGTTCGGGGAATAGCCGAGTTCCTTGATCGCCACCTCGACGCGTTGGCGGGTTTCCGACCTGACGTTGGCATCGCCACTGAGCACGCGCGATACGGTCATCGGCGAGACACCGATGTGCCTCGCTACCTCATGCATGGTCACGGCGTTTCGGCGTCGCCTTTGAGTTCTTTTCAACCCATTCCTCGCTGGGCCCTGTTCCAGCGCATCCATGCGCCCGGCGTTATCGTCGTTCAATTTTTTGGGCCCCTTTTACATTCTATCTGCGATCCACGGTCAGTGCAGGCTCGATGGATCGGCGCTTGGCGGCGGCGCCAAGTCCACTGCCGCCGGACTTCCCAGCACCTGCAGCAGCGTCGGTTTCAAGGCGTCGGCCCAAATCTGATAGGCCTTGACGGTCAAATGCAGCTTATCGGTATTCGTCATCCCCTCCAACAGATGGCCGTGTTCGTCGGCCAGCTGCTGGTTGATATTCAGGTAGCGAATCGTCCGGCCATCGGCAAACCGGGCGATATTGCTGTTGATGCGATCAATAATTGACATAACGGCCGGATTGTCATTGCGTGGCGTAATGCCCATCAGCACGATCTGGGCCCGCGGAGCCTTTTGCCTGCAGAGCCGGAGAATCTCATGAACGCCGGCCGTAACCGCCGCGGCCCTGGCGGATTCGTCTCCGAGCGGCGCCCTGCGCCCCACATTGTTGGTTCCGATCATCAACACGATGATCTTTGGATTAACGCCATCGAGTTCACCGTGCGTGAGCCGCCAGATGACATTCTCGGTGGTGTCACCCCCCCAACCGAAGTCGGCCGCGTTCCAGCCAAGGAAATTCTGCCGCCAATTCGCCAACAGATCCCGGTACTGCTCATCCGCCGCGCCCCAGCGTCGCGTAATCGAATCGCCGAGAAAGTAGGCATCGATGCGACCCTGCTTTTTCTTCGCCAGCAACTGCCGGTGTGCAATCTGCGAGTTCGTGTCCAGACGCGCATACGGCCGGTCGGCGCGCGGGAATAACTGCCCGCCCTGGCGCAACGTGTTGAGCCATTGCGTGGACGCCTCGGCGTACGGCCGCTGCTGCGCAGCCGTCGCCAGATGATTGTGGGGTGAATCAATCATCGGCACCGCCAGCTTCGGACCGCGCAGCTGGTTGAAGGCGGTCCATATCCCGACCGGCGGCGCGGTCGTGTCGATGAATCCCATGGCAACCAACGTCGGCATCTTTACCCGCGCGGCGCAGTTGACCGTGTCGAAGTACAGCGCCGTGCGCATGACCTGGGGGTCGTCGGACGGCCAGTTGGGATAGCCTGCCGCGCGACCGTGCAGCTCGCCGTTGGAGTCGGCGCCCGCGGGCTCATCGACGATCACGGCGTTGACCCTGGGGTTGAGGCTGGCTGCGCACAAGCTCTGCTGCCCGCCCATGCTGGTGCCCATGACCACGATCGTCTTGCCGTCCCAGTCCGGCCGGCTGGCGAGATACTCGATGGCACGGTAGTCCGCCAGATACATCTGCAGGAAATAGTTTTTATCGCGATCATTGCGGCCGATGGCTTCATACTTCTTCAAGCTCGCCGGCAGAGCATCGTAGTAGTCCTGCGGCTGATCCGGCAGCACATCGTGGGGCTCGATGTTGAAGGCCAGCCAGCCCTCGGCGGCCCGATCCGTCACCCAGGATTGCTGCAGCGGATAGGGCGGACTGGCCCACTGATAGATCACCAGCCCGGGAAACTTGCCGTCACGCTGCGGCTTGGCGAGCTGGCCGTGGATGTGGCTGCCGTTGAAGCCATTCAAGGTGATGGTCGCATAACTCACCCCTTCCTTATTACTTGCTCCCGGCGTGCTGTGCGGCTGCACCGGCACCTTTGCCAGGAGCCGAAGCTTCGACTGCCAGAAGCGATCGTAATCGGCCGGTTCGGGCACGGACGGGCGCAGCAGTTCCGGCCCTACCGCCGCCCCCAGGACCAGGGGCCTGAATGCCTGGTCCGCCGAGCTGATCTCGACATAGACCATTCCCGGATCGTCCAGCCGCGTAGCGATCCTGGCGACGCCGGATGAGAACTCCAGCTCACCGCTCTGAATGGTCTCGAAGTCGTTTTTCTTAATGGTGTAGTGAAATGTCGGCGTTTCCGCCTCCGCGGGCAACGCAATCGACCAACCCACGGTTTCGCCCAGCCGGTATATGCCATCGGGTTCGTCGGGCGTGGCCGATAGCTGCTGCGCCAGGCACAGATGTGGCACCAATAGCCACAAGGCGAAGCGTCGTCGCGACACTATTATCGGGATTATCGGGCGATTAATTTTTTATGCGCCGGCAACTGCATCGCAGCAAGTATACGCAGCGACCATTGGGAACTGAATGGGGATTGGCGGCGGTTCAGCTCAGCGCGAACCCATCCACGTCGTTGAAACGATCAACAGCTGTCGCCGCGCTTCACCGGCACAGGTAGATCGTCTGTGCCCCGTATTCGGCAGCAGCCACGGACTTTCCGGTAGTTTGCTGCACTGTGTCAACCCGAGAATCCGAGCTGCGCACGGCATCGAGCACCAGGCCGGCCAGGTACATCACGAACGAGCTGGCAATCAAGCACATCATGAATACGGTAAACACCGTGAACGCCATGTTCTTACTCCTCACGCCGCGCGACACGCAGGCTTCCCACGTTGGGCAGCATGGAGTTGCGTACACAAGGACCGATATCGGACAAACAGACATATGTCTGTAGGACAAGTTCCCTGGGGAAGCATCGCAGCTACCCCTACCCCTACGCGTGCGCAGTACCTGATCCGACAGGCAGGACCGGGTCAGGCCCCTAAAATGGGAAGTCAGCCGGCTTTCGGCGACGGCTCATCGGCTGCCTGAAGAGGAGGAGGAAGATGAATCGAATCCGCCGGACGAGGACGATGAATCCGACGAATCAAATCCTCCCGAGGAGGAACTCGATGACTGGTTGCCGCCGCGCACGGGCGGCGTGGGGTTGGCGGGATTGACGCCGGGAGCCGTGGGCGCTCCGGGAGC
Source organism: uncultured Gammaproteobacteria bacterium (assembly GCA_963735775.1). GTDB lineage: Bacteria > Pseudomonadota > Gammaproteobacteria > Steroidobacterales > Steroidobacteraceae > FEN-1191. The sequence goes on from CAVTMG010000004.1 coordinate 348,778, forward strand.
GGTGGGCACCGTCGGTGCGCCGACACCCGGTGCTGCCGTGCCCATGTGTGTCTGCGCGAAGGCCACGCGCATGCCGATCACGGTGACGCTGGCCAGGGCCAGCGACACCAGCGCGATTGCGAGCGACGAAACACCGAGCTTATTGCGAGGCATGTCTTTACTCCGCATGCGACTTCCTGGATCCAAGCTACAGTGCCCGGGCAGAGAAGTCAGCCACTAATGGCTCCAGAGATGCACATCGAAGCCGCCGACACTTGGAGGATAATGCCTACAGAGCGCGTGAAACGGCGAAAGGATCGCAGGTGCCCGCCGGTAAACTATTGACCTACCGCGCCAAGCGCGACTTTCGCTACACGGCTGAGCCCAGGGGCTTGCACCCGTCGGCGAAATCCAAGCGTCTTGCGTTTCGTGATTCAAAAACATGCGGCGCGAAGACTGCACTATGATTTGCGCCTCGAGCTCGACGGTGTATTCAAATCCTGGGCCGTGACGCGTGGACCCTCCCTGAATCCGGCTGACAAGCGTCTCGCGGTCGAGGTAGAGGACCACCCACTCGAGTATGGTGACTTCGAAGGCACCATTCCTCGGGGACAGTACGGCGGCGGTACCGTGCAGTTGTGGGATCGCGGCTATTGGCAGCCACTGCCAGGCACCACGCCCGAGGCCGCGCTGAAGGCCGGCGAACTTAAATTCACGCTCGAGGGCCAGCGACTGCACGGCAGTTGGGTACTGGTGCGCATGCGCAAGGATCGCGATGGCGGCAAACGCAACAATTGGCTGCTGATCAAACATCGCGACGCCGTCGCCGACGCACAGCGCGGCGCCGAGTTGCTGGAGGAAGATCGCTCGGTCGCCTCGGGACGCAGCATGGCAAGCATTGCGGCGGGTCGAGGCAAAGCTCCTAAACCATTCATGCAGGCCAAGGGGCGTCGTGCCAAAGCGGATGCGGTGTGGCAATCAAATAGCGATGCCGTGCCATCGAAGGCCGTCGCCAGATCTGCTCCCATGCCGCGATTCATCGCGCCGCAGTTGTGCACGCTTGTGGAACGCCCTCCAGGCTCTTCGGGCTGGGTGCATGAAATCAAGTTGGATGGCTATCGCCTGCAATTGCGCGTTGAGGGCGGCAAAGCCGTCCTGAACACCCGTAACGGTTTGGACTGGACGGTGAAGTTTCCCGAACTCGCGAGCGCCGGCAAACCCCTGCCCGACTGCATCGTCGACGGAGAACTCGTGGCACTCGATGCCGATCAAACGCCTAGCTTTGCCGACTTGCAGGCCGCGATATCCGAGCGCGAGACGGCGCAATTGACTTTCTTCGCGTTCGACCTGTTATTCCTGAAAGGAGAGGATCTGCGAGCTCTGCCCTTGTCGCAGCGCAAGCGGCAACTGGCGGCTGTGCTCGAGCGCCTGGGATCGCAGAGCATTCGTTATTTGCAGCACTTCGAGGCCAAGGCGGAAGCGGTGCTGACCTCGGCTTGCCGCATGTCGCTGGAGGGAATCGTGTCCAAACGCCTGGATGCCCCGTATGTGTCGGGACGAACCGGATCCTGGACCAAAGCCAAATGCCGCGCCGGCCACGAAGTGGTAGTGGGCGGATACACGCTGCGCGAGGGTGCGCTCAGATCGTTGCTGGTCGGCGTCAATCGTGAGCGCCGCCTGGTGTATGTGGGCCGCGTGGGCACCGGGTTCGGCCAGAAAACCGCGGATGCGTTGCTGCCGCGTCTGAAGGCTTTGACCACGCGCGTGAGCCCATTTCGCGGCGATGGCGCGCCGCGCAGCGAGCGGGACATCCGCTGGCTCAAGCCGCAACTGGTAGCAGAGATCGAATTTGCCGGCTGGACCGAATCGGGCATGGTGCGCCAGGCCGCGTTCAAGGGGCTGCGCGAGGACAAGCCCGCGAGCGCGGTCCAGGCCGAGCGGCCGTCGCAAGCGGATACCGCACCGAAATCCAAGCAAGAAGCCAGCATGGATACCATCCTGGGGGTGAGGATCTCGCAGCCCGGCAAGAACCTGTGGCCGGATGCCGGTGACCGACGGCCAGTCACCAAACTCGACCTTGCACTGTATTACGAGGCAGTCGGTGAGTGGATGATCGGGCACATCGAGGGCCGCCCGTGTTCGCTGGTGCGGGCACCGGACGGCATTGCGCGACAACGTTTTTTTCAGCGGCACGCCATGCCTGGCCAGTCGAATCTGTTTGAATTGATCACCGTCAGCGGCGATCGCAAACCCTATCTGGCCATCGATCGGGTCGAAGGCCTGATCGCAGCCGCGCAAAGTGCGGCGCTCGAACTACATCCCTGGAACTGCGCCCCGCATGCGCCCGAAGTGCCGGGCCGTCTGGTGTTCGACCTTGATCCTGCACCCGAGCTCGCATTCGGTGCGGTGATCGCCGCGGCGCTGGAACTGCGCGAACGCCTGGAAGCCCTGGGCCTGCGCACATTCTGCAAAACCACCGGTGGCAAAGGCCTGCACGTCGTGACGCCACTTTTGGGCCGCCGCGATCGGCTGGATTGGAGCGCCGCCAAGACCTTCGCCCAGGCGGTATGTGCGCACATGGCGGCCGATAGCCCCGATCGTTACCTGACTACCATGACCAAGAAGGACCGCACCGGGCGGATCTTTCTGGACTATCTACGCAACGATCGCATGGCGACCGCCGTAGCACCGCTATCCCCGCGCGCGCGTGAGGGCGCCACCGTGTCCATGCCGCTGCAGTGGCAGCAGGTGCGTGCCGGACTTGACCCTCGGCACTTCACCGTGCGCACCGCGCCAGAGCTGCTTACTGGCACCAAGCCGTGGAGTGACTACGCCAAAGCGGCGCAGTCGCTGCGCGCCGCCATCGCCCGCTTCACCAAGGGCGCGGCGTCGACCACCTCGAGGGCGCGGCGCTTGGGATCCGAGCGCACGCGCGCGGCAGCGCGATAAACTCAGCGCCTGTTGCTGGTAACAATCTGTTGACACCGGGGAACGCCGTGGCAAGACCGATCTGGAATGGCAGCATCTCATTTGGTCTCCTGAACGTTCCGGTTCAGATTTATTCGGGAGAGCGCACGGTCGATCTGCATTTTCGCATGCTCGACGGCCGTGACCGCAAGCCGATCCGCTACGAGCGCGTCAACGCCGACACCGGCGAGGAAGTGGCCTGGAAGGACATCGTTAAGGCCTTCGAATACAAAAAAGGCAATTACGTGGTCGTTCCGGAACAGGAACTGCGCGCCGCGGCCCCGGAGTCGACCGAGACCGTGGCCATCGAGGTGTTCGTCGAGCGCGATGCCATCAGCCCCACCTACTTCGAGAAACCGTACGTGCTGGTGCCGGGCAAGAGGGCCGAGAAGGGCTACGTGCTATTGCGTGAGACCCTGAAAAGAACCGGCCGCCTGGGAATAGGCAAAGTCGTGATCCGTACGCGCCAGTACCTGTGCGCATTGCTGCCACAGGAGAATGCCCTGCTGTTGAATTTGATGCGCTTCCCACAAGAACTGGTGCCGCCGGAGCAGTTCGATCTGCCTAAGCGCAAACCAGCCGACTATCGCATCTCGGCGCGCGAGCTGGCGATGGCATCGCAGCTCATTGAATCGATGACCGCGCCGTGGAAACCAACTGCTTTTCGTGACGATTTTCGCGACAAACTACATAAGTTCATCCAGCAGCGCATTGCCAAGGCCGGCGGCGCCAAGGTGCACGAGACTGAGCCGGCGCCCGCGCCCCAAGGCGCCAGCAATGTGGTCGACTTCGTGGCGCTGCTCAAGAAGAGCCTGGCGGCCAAGGGCCGCACTGCCCCGGCACGAACGCGGGCTAGCGGGCGCAGGACCCTGACGTCCAAACGCCGCGCTAGCTGAAGCGTGCTGCTAGCGCGCCAGCGAGGCAGTTAGTGCCAATAGGGATCGACACCGTAGAATTTATATACGGTGCTCGCCCAGGTGGGTTGCGCCATGCTCGGCCAATGATCCTTGTCGAAGCCGGGTGCATCCTTGAGGCGGTCCCGGTCCACGTCGAGAATGAATTGCCGGTTTTCGCTGTCGAGTGTCAACGCCGACCACGGCACTGCAAATAGCTTGTCAGCGATACCGAGAAATCCGCCGAAGGAAAGCACCGCGTAGGCCACTCGTCCGGTCGGCACATCCACCATGATTTCCTTGATTTCACCGAGGCTTTCGCCATTACGATCGACCACGGCGTCGCCTGAAAGGGTGGAGGCCCCCATGACTTCCGGACCGGGGCCGTCCGCATGGACACGCCGACCAACTATATTGTCTCGCTCCAAACTCATATGTATCTCCTTTGCCCAATTCTGTGATGACCAGCAATCGACCCGCTACAGGCTATGCAATTGCGTGCGCGCCGTTGATCGGCCGTTCACCCAAGCATCGGGGTGCCCAGGCCTACAGAGTTTGGAAGGGGTATGATGGCCGCCCACTAATCTGACACTGCGGGGTAACCAACATGGCCAAGAAGAAGAGTTCATCCGGCATCTATCGCGTCACCGAAATTATTGGAACCAGCACCACCTCCTGGGAAGACGCGGCCAAGACTGCCGTGGAAACGGCATCCAAGTCGCTGCGTGATTTGCGCGTGGCTGAAATCGTCAAGCTCGACATGAAGATCGATGACGGCGAAATCGTCGCCTACCGCGCTCGCGTGGCGTTGTCGTTCAAATACGAAGCCTGAATCGAGTCAGGGACGCCGCTGTCGGCGTCAGTTGACCGCTTTGGGCCATGCCATGCGCTTGCTGGCCGGTATGCACCAGATGTCCAGCGGTGCACGACGGCCGCGTAGTTCGTAGCGCGGCAGTTGCAGGAACGCCAGCCGCTGTCCGGGATCGGCGACCGGGCTGACCGATGCGCGCGCGTCCACGGCCGCCGCCACGGTGCAGGAGAACAGAACCTCTCCGGCGCGCGCCCGACCGCACAAGCGGGCCGCCACGTTGGCGGTATCTCCAACCAAGGTGAATATCCGGCGTCCCGGGGGCCCGAACGAGGCCAATGCCACCTCGCCCAGATGCACACCTATGCCCACGCCCGCATCTATGTCCAGATCGCGCCGCCAGCGATCGCTCAGTGCATCGAATCTCGCGAGCATCGCGCAACCGGCGGCAAGTGCCTCGCGCGTGCCATCCACATTGGGATCCGAAACGCCAAAGCCCGCCATCAGCGAGTCGCCGGCGGTGTGGAACACTTGCCCGCCGTAGTTTTCGGCCACATTGGTCAGTGTGCTGAAGAACTCGTCCAGCAACCGGGCGAGATGGGCCGGCGCAAGCTGCTCAGCCATCGCGGTATAGCCACGCAGATCCGCGAACAATACCGTCGCAAACGGTGTAGCAGTCACCGCAACGGTCACAGCGCTGATCCGGTCCGTCCGCATGGCCTGCCTCCCTCCCCGGGCGCAAAGCGCCTGTCGCGACTTGACAATAGCCCACGTTGGAGCCAAGAGCTAGCCTAGCGTCGGTGAGAGCGCAGCGACAGGGCAAGCCGCCGCTAGATTCGGACCGCCCCAGGGAGTACGTTTCCGTACATATGAGTGCTTCGTTCGAACTTGGTCAGTGGCTGAGAATCGCGGCGGCGGCGAGCGTCATTGCGAGCTCATCGGTCGCGATATCGGCCGAAAACAAACCCATCGACGTGAGTGCGGCCGCCCTGCAGCATGGGGGCCTGGCCTCCGACCCGGCGCATGCCGGGATCTGGAAGGCGGTCATTCCCCCGCGCGGCAGCATGCATGGTGAGTTCAATAACAATGACCCCTTCGGCGTCTCCGTAGGAGTCAAGATCGCAGCGGACTGCTCCATAAACTGGGTCGATCCCGATTTCGGCAAGCTGTATTGCTTCGCCACCGCGACTTCTCTGGTGTTCTTCCTGGATGAACCGCAGACCTACCTGGCCCGTGCCCGCAAGAACTGGGTGGCTCTATCGCACTCAACTGGTGCCCGCGCTACCGAGCGGTAGCGTACCGAGCAGCTCCGCAGCGCCATTCCAGAACACCTGTATACCGATACAGAACAGCAGGAACGCCGACAGCCGCATGACAATCGTGGTGCCGGTTGGGCCGATCAGATCGGCCAGACGCGCCGAGTTTCGATAGGACATATAGATAAGAAGCGAAATAAGCGCCACCGCAGCCAGCGTCTCACCGAAGAATTCCAGGGCTGGGGCGCGAAGACCGCCCGGCCTGCTCGCACCGAGCGAGATCGCCACCGATATGGTGCCGGGGCCGGCTGTGAGCGGCATGGTCAGTGGATAGAACGCCAGACGGCTGGGCGGCACATCGATGGAACGTGGACTGGGGGTCTCGCTGCGGCGCTGTTCGGTGGCATCCGGCGCGCTCAACATCCGCCACCCCGACATGGAGATAACTATGCCTCCGGCGACGCGCAGCACCGGAATCGAGATGCCGAAAAAACTCAACACGTAGGCACCGACATACAGCGAAGCCGCAATGATCGAAAAGGCGTAGATCGCCACCCAACGCGACACGTGTGCGCGCACGCGCGTCTCCAATTCGCGCGTGGCGCCAAAAAAGATGAATGCGCCGGAGAGCGGATTGACGATTGAGAACAGCGCTCCGAATGCCAGCAGAAAGGTTTTCACAGCCTTGAACCCAAACTTTCTTCCCGCGCCGCTAGCGCGCCAGGCGCGCGCTTGACGTCACGGTGTGACGCAGATTGATGCCGGCCAGCTCGTAGCCGCGTTTGAAATCGCGGATGTGCTTGGCCATCCATGTTTGCGCGCCTTCGCTATCGCGTGCTTCCACCGCCGCGGTCAGGCGGCGCTGCGCATCGACGATGCGCGCGCGCGCCTGTGTCACCTTGTCGATCATCGCCGCGAGCGAGGGCTCGAGCAGTTGGATCAACGGTTCCTGGGCCAATACCAGTGCCGGATTTCCGCTGGCCTCGCCCAGCGCGCGGAAGAACTGCGCCACATGCACCACCGTTTGGCGGAGAACCTCGGCGGTGCGTCACGCTTTGCGCGGCGCCTGCGCCAATGATTCGCAGTCGCCGGCATGCGGCGCGTCGCCGCCGTGGCGGCCAGCGGCGGCTCCAGGATCATCAATGCCTCCCAGACGTCCAGGAAGGTCACATCGTGCAGCACCAGCGCGCGGCGAACCCCGGCGCCGACGTGCGAGGTTCCCGGGCGCATGACCATCATGCGTTTGGATCCGCGGCGGCGGCCGAGCAGTCCGGCGCTATCCAGTTCACGCAAGGCTTCACGCACGGTGGAGCGATTGACGCCGAACTGGCGCGCGAGCTCCAGTTCCGGCGGCAGATGATCGCCCGCCTGCAGCCGCCCGGCGACAATGTGCTCAACCAATGCGCTGGCCACCTTGCGATAGGTGGGTTCAACGGCAATGGGTTCGAATTGCAGGTTCAAGCGGTCATCGCGAAACAGTTCACGGCCGATCAGCATGCGGCGAATCTCCTGCGTGCCGGCGCCGATCTCGTAGAGCTTGGCATCGCGCAGCAGCCGTCCGGCCGGATAGTCATTGATGTAGCCGTTGCCGCCCAGGGACTGGATGGCCTCCAGCGCCACCTGCGTGGCGCGCTCGGCGGCAAACAGAATGGCCGCCGCCGCGTCCTGGCGCGTGCAGCGCCCGGCATCGCAGGCGCGACCCACCGCGTACACATAGCGCGCGCGCTGCATTCAGGCTGACGTACATGTCGGCGATCTTGGCCTGCATGAGCTGAAAGGTGCCGATGGCGTGACGGAACTGCTTGCGCTCGTGCACGTACGGCAGCGTCAGATCGAGCGCCGCGGCCATCAGACCCAGCGGTCCGCCGGCCAGCACCGCGCGTTCGTAGTCCAATCCGCTCATCAGCACGCGGATGCCCTGGTTCAGCGCCGCCGAGCACATTCTCCGCCGGCACGCGGCACTGCTCGAACACCAGCTCGCAGGTGCTCGATCCGCGCATGCCGAGCTTGTCGAGCTTCTGCGCGGTGGAGAAGCCGGCAAAGTCCTTGTCGACGATGAAGGCGCTGATGCCGCGCTCACGCGCCTCGGGGTCGGTCTTCGCGTAGACGACAGCACGTCGGCATCCGGACCATTGGTGATCCACATCTTGCGGCCGGTGAGCCGTGAAATGATCGCCGTCGCGCAGCGCCTGCAGCTCCATGGAGGTGACGTCCGAGCCCGCTCCGGGCTCCGACATCGCCAACGCACCCACGTGTTCGCCGGAAACCAGCCGCGGCAGATAACGGTCGCGCTGCGCGTCGGTGCCGTGCGAGGCGAGCTGATTGACGCACAGGTTCGAATGCGCGCCGTACGAGAGACCGACCGAGCCGCTGGCGCGCGAGATCTCCTCCATGGCCACGATGTGTGCCAGATAGCCCAGATTGGCGCCGCCCCAGCGTTCCGGCACGGTCATGTCCGAGCAAGCCAAGGGCAGCCGAGCTTCGGCCAGAGCTGGCGTGGAAACTCGTTGCTGCGGTCGATCTCTCGGCCAGCGGCGCGATCTGCTCGCGCGCAAAACGCCGCACCTGCCAGCGCACTTCGGTAAGCGTGTCGCCGAGGCCAAAATCCAGCTCGCTGGAGTCTAGAACGCTCATGGCGGCTTGCTCCGACCTGAGTAATTGCGCTATTGTCCGACAATCCGTTCATGGAATGCAAGCGCCGCCTGCGGGGAGCTGACCTTGTCGACGCTCTCGAGCACCATAAACTCCAGACAGCCCGGAGTTCCTGGCCAATCGCGCCGCCATGCTGGCGTTGGTGTCCGACCTGCGGGCCGAAGTGGCGCAGGCGGCATTGGGCGGCGGTGCACGCTGCGCGCGCGCGCCATCTGGCGCGCGGCAAGCTGCTGCCGCGCGAACGCGTGCGAAATGCTGCTCGATCCCGGCAAGCCCGTTCCTGGAGTTGTCGCAGCTGGCGGCCATTCGGCCTGTACGACGACGAAGCACCCGGGGCCGGCCTGATTACCGGTGTCGGGCGCATATCGGGGCGCGAATGCGTGGTGATCTGCAACGATCCGACCGTCAAAGGCGGCACTTACTATCCGTGACGGTAAAGAAGCATCTGCGCGCGCAGGAGATCGCGCGCGAGAATCGCCTGCCCTGCGTGTATCTGGTGGACTCGGGCGGCGCGCATCCTACCGAGCCAGGACGAGGTGTTTCCCGGACCGCGAGCATTTCGGCCGCATCTTCTACAACCAGGCGACCATGTCCGCGGCCGGCATTGCCCAGATCGCCGTGGTCATGGGCAGCTGCACGGCGGGCGGCGCCTATGTGCCGGCCATGAGCGATGAATCGATCATCGTCCGCAATCAGGGCGACGATTTTTCTTGGCGGCCCACCGCTGGTGCAGGCCGCTACCGGCGAAGTCGTCAGCGCCGAGGATCTCGGTGGCGGTGATGTGCACACGCGCCTGTCCGGCGTGGCCGACCACCTGGCGGAAAGCGACGCCCACGCCCTGGCGATCGCCAGACGCGCGGTCGCCAGTCTTGCCCCGGCGCGGCGTGCGGAGCTCGACTGCCGCGAGCCCGTGGACCCGCGCTACCCGGCCGATGAGCTCTACGGCCTGATCCCCGCCGACACCCGCAAACCCTACGACGTGCACGAGGTCATCGCCCGGCTGGTGGATGACAGCGAGTTCGCGGAGTGGAAAACACGCTACGGCCGCACGCTGGTGACCGGATTTGCGCACCTCTGGGGCATGCCCATAGGCATCGTTGCCAACAACGGCATACTGTTCTCCGAGTCGGCGCAGAAAGGTGCGCACTTCATAGAACTGTGCTGCCAACGGCGCACCCCGCTGGTGTTCCTGCAGAACATCACGGGCTTCATGGTCGGGCGCAAGGTCGGAGCACGAAGGTATTGCCAAACACGGCGCCAAGATGGTCACCGCCGTCGCGGGCGCGCAGGTTCCGAAACTCACCGTGATCATCGGTGGCAGCTTCGGTGCCGGCAATTATGCCATGTGCGGCCGGGCCTACGGTCCGCGCTTCCTGTGGATGTGGCCGAATGCGCGTATCAGCGTCATGGGCGCGGAGCAGGCGGCGCGCGTGCTGTCCACGGTGCGTCGCGACGCCATCAGCGCCAAGGGCGGCCAGTGGAGTGAAGCCGAAGAGGCGGCGTTCTCCGCACCCATCAGAGCCCAGTACGAACAGCAGGGACACCCCTACTTCGCCACCGGCGCGGCTTTGGGACGACGGCATCATCGACCCGGCCGATACCCGCATGTGCCTGGGGCTGGGCCTGGCCGCAAGCCTCGCCGCGCCGATTCCCGAGAGCCGCTTTGGCGTGTTTCGGATGTAGCGCCAGGGCATGTTCAACAAGATATTGATCGCCAATCGCGGTGAGATCGCCTGCCGCATCATGCGCACGGCGCAGCGGCTGGGGGTGCGCAGCGTCGCGGTGTATTCGGACGCCGATGCCCACGCGCTGCACGTGCGCCTTGCGGACGAAGCGGTTCACATCGGCGCCTCCCCCGCGCGCGAAAGCTATCTGCGAGCTGACGCCATCATTGAGGCGGCAGTGAGTACCGGCGCCGAGGCGATTCACCCGGGTTACGGATTCCTTTCGGAGAACCCCGAGTTCGCCGAGCAGTGCGCGCGCGCCGGCCTGGTATTTATCGGGCCGCCGGCTGCGGCCATTCGCGCCATGGGATCGAAATCGGCGGCCAAATCGCTCATGCAGCACACCGGCGTGCCGCTGGTGCCGGGCTATCACGGTGAGGAGCAATCCGCCGCGATATTGCTAGAGCAGGCCGATCGCATCGGCTACCCGGTATTGATCAAGGCCAGCGCCGGCGGCGGTGGCAAAGGCATGCGGCGCGTGGATCATGCCGCCGATTTCGCCGCCGCCTTGAGCGTCCTGTCAGCGCGAGGCGAGTGCCAGCTTCGGCGATGCGCGCGTGCTGATCGAGAAGTATCTTCTGCGGCCCCGGCACATCGAGATCCAGGTATTTCTGGATGCGCAGGGCAATGGCGTGTACCTGTTTGAACGCGACTGCTCCATCCAGCGACGCCACCAGAAAGTCATCGAGGAAGCACCAGCTCCGGGCATGGATCCGCAGCGACGTGCGCGCATGGGCGCCGCAGCCCTGGCCGCCGCCCGGGCCGTGGGCTACATCGGTGCGGGTACGGTGGAATTCATCGTTGCGCCCGGCGGTGAATTCTTCTTCATGGAGATGAATACGCGCCTGCAGGTTGAACACCCGGTGACCGAGATGATCACCGGGCAGGATCTGGTGGAATGGCAATTGCGCGTTGCCGCCGGCGAGGCCCTGCCCTTGCGGCAGGAACAATTGAGCATTGCCGGTCATGCCATCGAGGCGCGCATCTACGCCGAAGACCCCGAGCGCGGGTTTCTGCCTGCCACGGGACGTCTCAGCCATTTGCGGCTGCCGGCGCCGTCCCGATGGCTTCGGGTTGATGCCGGCGTAGCCGAGGGGGATGTGATCTCGCCCTACTACGACCCGATGATCGCCAAGCTCATAGTCTGGGGCGACGACCGCGCGATGGCGAGCGCACGCATGGCGCAGGCGCTGGCTGAGTTCCAGATCGCGGGCGTGACCAATAACGTGGATTTTCTGTCGCGCCTGGTGGCAACGCCCGCCTTTGGCAACGCCGATCTGGATACGGCACTGATTGAACGCGAGCATACGCGGCTGTTTCCGGCGCCGCGGGCGGCACCGGATGCCGCCGTTGCCGCCGCCGCCCTGGCGATTCTGGGCCTGCAGCGCACGCGCGCCGAGCGCGGCCCCGGCGCCGCCGTGTGGCGCAGCAGCCAGGGTTGGCGGCTCAATGCGCCGGCGCGACAACAGCTGAACCTGCGCTCCCAGGGCAGCGAAAGAATCGTTACGGCGCATTACGCCGCCGGCGCCTATGAGCTCGCGATCGGTGAGAGCACGGTCCATGCTTCGGCCGCGCAGGCATCGCAGACGCCGCTGCAGCTGAGCGTGAATGGTCAGCGGCTCAAGGCCGAGGTAGTCATTCAGGACCGGCGATGCGATGTGTTCATCAACGGCGCGCACCACGTCATCCAATGGCATGATCCACTGGCGCATGTCGCCGAGCAGGCGCTGGCCGAAGGCGGTATTCGCGCACTCATGCCCGGCAAAGTGGTGGCGCTGCTGGTGCAACCCGGCGCACGCGTGCTCAAGGGCGAGCCGTTGCTGGTGCTCGAAGCGATGAAAATGGAGCACACGACCTGCGCGCCCGCCGATGGGATTTGTGAGGCATTCAAAGTCGCGCTCGGAGAGCAGGTGGCCGAAGGCACCGAACTGGTTCAATTCAAGGACTCATGACCCAGCACATTGGCATCGTGGCCTGTTCCGCGGAAGGCGCGGCCCTGTGCTATCGCACCGTCTGCAACGAAGGTGCGCAGCGACTGGGTCCGCACGCTCATCCTGAAGTCTCGCTGCACACGCACTCCCTCGCCCAGTACATGCAATGCATTGCGCGCGGCGACTGGCAGGGCGTGGGTGAGCTGATGCTCTCCTCGGCCAACAAACTTGCGCGCACCGGCGCGGATTTTCTGATCTGCCCCGACAACACCATCCACCGGGCATTGCCGTACATCGAGGCACGATCCCCGCTGCCCTGGCTGCACATCGCGCAGATCGTCGCCACACAGGCGGCCGAGCGCGGCTTCCGACGCCTCGGGCTGACGGGAACGCGCTGGCTGGTCGAGAGCGAAGTCTATCCAGAGAAGCTCGCGCAGCACTCGCTCGAGTACCAGCGCCCCGACGGCGCCGAATGCGAGCAGATCAATCGCATCATCATGGATGAGTTGGTGTGCGGCATCTTCAGGCCCGAATCCATGCTCTACTTTCAACAGGTCATCGCACGTCTCAAGGAGCGCGGCTGCGATGCGGTCGTACTGGGCTGCACCGAGATTCCATTGCTCATGAACGATTCGAATTCCGTTTTGCCGACATTGGACTCCACTCGCCTGCTGGCACGCGCCGCGTTGCAGACAGCGGAACACGGACACCGATGATAGATAATTCAGATTATAAATAGTACCTATATCATTGTTTATATTAATATTTAAATAGAAGAAACTTCCCAGAATTGTGCCGCCAAATGTCAGCGCTAACATGCCGTTGATGCGCCGCAATCGCCCCACCGTTTCGATGCCCGTCATGGGCGCTCAAGTCCGGAGAGACTTCACGCTTTCGGATTAATACTTGCGCACTGGTACACAGGCCCCGCCGGGAAACCTTAGTAGGGTGCGGCATGGCCTTCACCATCAAGGGCAAGCTCGCTATTCCCGACTCTCGCTTCGCCGCCGAGCTGGGCAAAACCGCGACTGACGTCAAGTTCGCGCCCGAACTCGAACAGGAATACGACGGCTTTTTCCTCGCTGAGCGTCGCTCGCAATTGCGCTGCTTCAACGGCACGCTGTGCGCACTGTCGCTGTTGGCGCTGCTGCTGACATTCGGACACGATGCAACATCCGACGGCGCGCAGCGGGTGCGGCTGACCGTCATCTTCCTCGGCTGCGCCGCGCTGAGCTGGGCGGCCTTCACCCGGCTGTACCAGGAGGTGTACCTGGGCACGGCGCGATGGGCCTCGCTGCTGATCGCCATCGTCGGCTCGTTCGAGATCGCGTATCGCGCCGCCGCCGGGCAGACCGAAAGCCTCGCGTGGCTCACGGCCTACGGCATCGGCCTGTTTTTCATGACTGGAATTCGCTTCGCCGCCGCCCTGCAGGCAAATCTGGCGCTGATTGCCAGCTTCGTGGTCGCTTTGCTGTTGAACCGGCAATCCGGGGTGCAGATCCTGCACCTGGCCGGCACGCTGGCGCTCATCCTGACGAGCGTGGGCGTCGCCTATTATCAACAGGCCGCTCGCTACCGCAAGGGGTTCCTCGAGCGCGGTCTGATCACCGACCTGGCAGCGCGCGATGGACTTACGGGACTGAAGAATCGCCGCGCCTTCGACGAGCATCTCATCCGCTCCTGGCAGCAGGCCCTGCGTGACCGCAAGACCCTTGCCGTGATGTTCATCGACGTCGATGCCTTCAAGAAATACAACGATCGCTATGGCCACAAGGCCGGCGACATCGCCCTCCAGCGCATCGCCGGCGTCGTGCACAGCGTCGCCAAACGCGCCCTGGATCTGGCCGCGCGCTACGGCGGCGAAGAACTCGCGGTGATTCTGTACGACGTGCCGCACGAATCCGCGGCGCAATTGGCCGAATCGATGCGCATGGCGGTCATGAACCTGGGCATCGAGCATCTGGACGGCGTGCCGCTGAACGTCGTGACGATCAGCGTCGGGATGGGCATCGTGCGACCGACCCTGGCGCGCAGTCCTGACGGCGCAGTGCAGCTGGCCGACGAAGCCCTCTACGCCGCCAAGCGCAATGGTCGAAATCGCGCGGAGATATTCGAGATCCGAGTACGAAGCGCTGTCTACCGGCACTTTCGCTGCGCCAGCCGCTAGGCGCCCGCCAGCACCATGGCCTTGAGCGTGGGCACCGGCGCCCCGCCTTTGACTTCTTCCGTGACCGCAAACTGATTGGCGTTCTCGATCGGTCGACGCGCCTTGAAATCGACCCGGCCATCGCCGGCAGCGTCCACTTGAGCAGCCCGCATCGACCGGTGTCTGGATATCGCGGGTCGATGATCCAGAGCTGGTAGTCCTTGTCGGCTTGGGCGGCGGCTTGAGATGGTGCACCACCATCACGCCGCTCTGGCGTTCGTTGTCCCAGACGCTGACCGCCAGCGCCTTCGGGTCAGCCTTGACCTGCGCGCTCAACACTGCGATGCGTATGTTGGCCAGGCGGTTGCTCTGCTGCAAAGTGACTGCACTGCGGTCCGCAGGTCGGCGCGCTCGGTGCGCAGCGTGTCGGCGAGCCGACTGAGCTCATCGATGCGCTGCTGCGCGCATCGAGCTGCACGCGCATGTCATTGGCCTGCCAGCCAAACATCAGGCACAGGGCAGCAAGACCGGCTGCCAGCGCCCACGGGACGAAGCCAGGTAGTGCGTCGAGCCGCGGTCCGTGAGCGGGCCGCAAGTGCCGGCGCGTATCGCCGAAGTCCAGCATCAGCGCGGTCCTGCAGTGCCGCCGAGGGCTGCAACACCGGCGACGTGCCGGCCGACCAGCCCGCTGACGCCGCGCAGTTCGGCGACCAGCCGGCGAAGTTCGGCATCGCTCTGCAGCTGCCGCTCGAATGCTTGAGCTCCTCGCCATCCAGAGCGCCGAGCACGTAGGCAGCTGGCGAGCTCTTCAGTGCGTTCGTCGATCACGGCGCACCTCCCAGCTGTTCGCGCAATTTGAGCATGCCGCGCCGAATCCTGGCCTTGACGGTGCCCAGCGGCTGATGCAGACGCTGCGCGATCTCGCTCTGGCTCAGGCCGGCGAAAAAAGCCAGCTCAATGACCTGGCGCTGATCGTCGGAGAGCTCATCGAGCGCCGCCCGGATCTGTTCCGCACGCTCGCGACCATACAGAAGTTCGTTGGCTGAGGCGGCGGGCGCCTCGCTCGACCAGATCCGGCCGAAACCGCGATCTCCTCGATCAGCCGCCGCCGCCGTGTCGAGGCCCGGACGCGATCGATGGCCTTATTGCGCGTCAGCGTCGACTGCCCAGCTCGAGAGCGTGCCCAGTTCGGCGTCGTAGCCGGAAGACTTGTGCCAGATCTGGGTAAAAACGTCCTGCAGCACGTCCTCGGCCTCGCGCCGATCGCCCAGTACGCGCGCGGCCACCGACAGCAGCAGCGACGCGTAGCGATCGTAAAACTCCAGGAAAGCCGCCCGGTCACCGGAGCGAATGCGCCGGATCACCTCTGCGTCGCGTTTGCCGCCAATCGGATCATGATCGTTCACGTGCACTCGCCCGGCCGCCATCGCCAGCCAGCCCGCTGCTGGCCGCCCGGGGCCGTGTTCATCGGAATCACGTTCATTCATAGCAGACCGATCTCGCCACCCACAAGGCTTCGCTACCTCTTAAACGACCCAACGGCGCACACGGACGCATCCGAAAGTCCCATCGGCGCGATATATTGGACAGGAGTCGGCAGTAAAGACACTCATATGGAAACGCTGGCCATAGTTGGCACCGGTATCGCCGGTCTGGGATGTGCCCACTTCCTGAGGCACCGGTACGCTTTGACATTGTATGAAAAGGCCCTGCACGTCGGCGGCCATGCCAATACCGTGCTGGTCGAAGACGGGTCGGGCAGCGTGCCGATCGACACCGGATTCATGACCTACAACCAGGTGACCTACCCCAATCTGACGCGGCTGTTCCGCGAACTCAACGTGACCGCGCAGCCCAGTTCCATGTCCTTCAGCGTGCAGCACCTGCCGGCCAGACTGGAGTTCTGCGGTTCAAGCCTCAATCAGCTGTTTGCTCAGCGCCGCAACCTGCTCAATACGCGCTTCTGGCGCATGCTGCTGACCATCAATCGCTTCAATCAAGACGCCCTCGCCAGTCTGAACTCCTCCAGCGACGACAGCCAAAGTCTCGGCGAGTACATTCGCGAGCGAAACTACGGTGATCAATTCCGCGATTTCTACCTCATGCCCATGAGCTGCGCGGTCTGGTCCACCCCGCCGGAACACATGCTGCAGTTTCCGGCCGCGACGCTGCTGCGCTTTTTTCACAATCACGGTTTTCTCGGACTCCACACCCAGCATCCGTGGCTGACCGTAGCCGGGGGCGCCGCGCGCTATGTCGAGAAGCTCAGCGCGCCGTTTCGCGAGCGCATCCACCTGCGCCGCGGCGTGACGCAGGTACGGCGGGCGAACGCCAAAGTGGCCGTGACCGATGACTCGGGGCATGTGGAGCGCTACGACCGCGTCATCCTCGCCTGCCACGCCGATCAGGCGCTGGCCATGCTCGGCGATGCCGACCCGCGCGAACGCAGCCTGCTGGGTGAATTCAAGTACCAGCCCAATACCGCGCTATTGCATACCGACGCCGCGGTCATGCCCAGCACGGCGCGCTGCTGGTCGTCGTGGAACTACCGCGTGGCACACGATGCCGATGGCGCCCGGCGCCCAGCACCGTGTATTGGATCAACAGCCTGCAGAAGATTGCCACCCGCCGCAATTATTTCGTCTCCATCAACGGCGAGTCGACGCTGCGGCCGGAGAAGATCCTGCAGCGGATCCATTACCAGCATCCGCTGTTCAACTGCGGCGCCATTCGCGCGCAACGTGACTTGCCGCAGCTCAACCAGCATGGGAGCGGCGTCTATTTCTGCGGCAGCTACTTCCGCTACGGCTTTCACGAGGACGCCTTCACCTCGGCACTGGAGTTGAGCCGTCAGCTCTCGAACGACGTATGGAACTGAACTCCTGCCTGTACGAGTGTGAGGTCATGCACCAGCGCCTGGCGCCCAAGCGCTACGCGCTGCGCCATGCCCTGTTCATGTTCTACCTCGATCTGGACGAAATCGAACTGCTGGCGCAGCGCTTGCGCCTGTTCAGTCGCGGCAACTGGAATCTCTACAGCTTTCGCGATGACGATCACATGCCCGGCTGCGGCGATGCCGGCGGCCGTCTCAAGCGCCGGCTCGAGCAGTACCTGTCGGGTCACGGCATACGATTGGACGCACGCAGCCGAATCCGCCTGCTGACTTTGCCGCGCATACTCGGCTATGTATTCAATCCGATCTCGGTGTACTTTTGCTTTGCGCCCTCCTCGGACGCGCCCGCTGTGCGCGGTGGCGGAGGTGGGCAACACCTTCGGCGAACAAAAACTGTACCTGCTGCCGGCATCGGACCGCGCCGATGCCCGCCTCTTCAGGCTGCGCACACCCAAGCACTACTATGTCTCGCCGTTCTCGAGCCTGACGCTGCAGTTCGATTTCCGGTTGCGGGTGCCGGAACAGGGGCTCGACATCCGGGTCGACGACTACGACGGCGAACGCCGGGTTTTGCGCAGCGGCCTGCGCGGCCAGAGGCGCACGCTGAGTGATTCGCGCCTGCTATGGTTCGCGCTCAAGTACCCCTTGCTGACGCTCAAGGTCATCGGCCTGATTCACTGGCATGCGTGGCGGCTATGGCGCCGGGGTCTGCCCTGGCACCGCAAGGGCGACAATCCGCAGCTACAATTGCAAGTCCTGAATCCCAAGAACCCGGCGCAGCCATGATCTGGCTACTGCGAGCAGCCTTCAGCGCGGTGCTGGTAATCATGCTGTGCGTGACCGGCTGGGCCAGCGCGCACCTGCCCTTGTGGCAGACGCCCGCCCAGGTGGTGCGGCACCCGTGGTTTATTGCCACCCTGTTCGACACCTATTTCGGATTCCTGACCTTCTACTTCTGGCTTGCCTACCGCGAACGCGCCTGGCTGGCCCGCAGCATCTGGCTGATCGCGATTCTGGCGCTGGGCAATATCGCCATGTCGGCCTACATGCTGCAGGTACTGTGGCGGCTGCCGGCCGACGCCTCCATGGCGCAGTTGCTGTTGCGCCCGGCGGCGCGGGAAACATGAGCGATCAGGGGGTGCGGACATTGTGGCGCCGGCGCGTGCGTGCGGTGGCGGTGGCGCAATTGCGCCAGGGCATCACGCCGCAGCGGATCGCCTTGACCGTGGCGCTGGGAGCGGTGCTCGGCCTGTTCCCCATCCTGGGCACCACCACGGCCCTGTGCCTGCTCGCCGGAGTATTCCTGAAGCTCAATCAGCCCATCCTGCAGCTGGTGAATTGGGTGGCGGCGCCGCTGCAGATACCGGGAATCTACTTTTTTGTGCGCACCGGCGAGCGGCTTACCCATGCGCCGGCGGTGTCATTTTCAATTTCCGCCCTGTTGAGCGCGTTCAAGATCGCGCCGCTGCAGTTTCTCAAGCAATACGGCCTCACCGGCGCGCGCGGTATCCTGGCCTGGGCGCTGATCGCGCCGGGCATCGCGCTGCTGCTCTACGCCTGCCTGCTGCCGGCGCTCAAGCGACTGCATCGTGTCATCGGCCTCTCCCATGGCACTTGAGGCCTTGCTGCAGCGGGATTTGCTGCCGGACCCCGTGCTGCGCCTGGGGATCCGGCGCCTGTTGCGCCAAAGGCTGCGTGAGCAGTGCCGCGGCGACAGTGAAGCGCAACGCGCCGCCATGCAGCGGCTGGTCACCCAGTTGCGCCAAAGTCCGATCGCCATTGAGACCGCAGCCGCCAACGAACAGCACTACGAGTTGCCCACACGCTTCTTCGAACTGTGCCTGGGCAAGCGATTGAAATACAGCAGCGGGCTGTGGAGCGATGGCATCAGCACGCTCGATGCAGCCGAGGAAGCCATGCTGCGCTTGAGCTGCGAGCGGGCGCAGATTCGCGACGGGCAGGATATTCTCGAACTGGGCTGCGGCTGGGGTTCGCTGTCATTGTGGCTGGCCGAACACTATCCGGGGGCCCGCATCACCGGGGTGTCGAATTCCGCCTCGCAACGCCAGCACATCGAGCGCGAATGTGCCCGCCGCGGCATCCATAACCTGCGCATCATCACCTGTGACATGAACCGATTCGATACTGCCGGGGGGCGCTTCGATCGCGTGGTCTCGGTGGAGATGTTCGAGCACATGAAGAACTATGAGCTGCTGCTGGCCAATATCTGCCGCTGGCTCAAACCCGGCGGGCTGCTGTTCGTCCATATATTCACTCACCGCGAGTACGCCTATCATTTCGAGGCACGTGATGAGTCGGACTGGATGGCGCGTTACTTCTTCAGCGGCGGCATCATGCCCAGCGATGATCTGCTGCTCTACTTCCAGGATGATCTGCAGTTGCGCGAGCACTGGCGTGTGTGCGGCAGACACTATCAGCGCACCGCCGAGGCGTGGCTGACAAATATGGATCGGCGCGAGGCCGAAGTTCGCCCACTTCTGGCCGCCACCTACGGCGCCCGGCAGGCCACGCGCTGGTGGGTGTACTGGCGGGTATTTTTTCTCGCCTGCGCCGAGCTCTGGGGCTTTCGCGACGGCCAGGAGTGGCTGGTTTCGCACTACCTGTTCGCCAAGCCGGCGGCGACCGCCTGAGCAGTCTAGGCGGCGAATTTGCGCGACACGAGCGCGCCCGAATAAGTCTGGCCCGCTAACGAGACGTAGGCGGTCTGCTCCGACACCGACAGATCAAATTCCATGCGCCGCTCCAGGCGCGTCACCAGCGCGGCCAGCAGCTCGCGCTCCACCACGACGATCTGCAGCGCCTCGGCCCGATGAATTCGCTCGCCCTGCAGACGATGCAACCACGCCTCGATGTCGCGATGGGCATAGACCACTACCCGGCGCGCCGCCTTGCTGGCCTTGTGCAGGCGCGCCGCCTCCGGCGCGCCGATGTCGATCCAGGTCAGCAACGTCCCGGTGAGATCGCGCACGGCGATGGCCGGCTCGTCCGGATCCGACAGGCCTTTTGAAAAAACGATGCCCTCGCAGTACTCCAGGCAGTATGCCAGCAGGCGCGTGAGCAGATAATCGGCGGTCTCCGAAGGATGCCGCGCCATGCGCACGGTCAAGGTCTCGTAGACGTTACGGTCGGCATCCGCCAGCCGCACCGTGAACACGTAGATGGTCGAACTCAGGCCCATGCGCCCGAAGCCGTCCGCGCCACCGCCTGCGACCAGGCCACGAGTCTTTGCTGCGCCCAATCGCGGCTGCGCATGGGTTCGAAGCGCCGGTCGATGCGCCAGTTGTCGACCACATCCTCCTCGGAACTCCAATAATCCGCGCCCAGGCCGGCCAGGTAAGCCGCACCCAGCGCCGTCGTTTCGGTCACCACGGGCCGAACCACCGGCACACCCAGCAGATCGGCCTGGAACTGCATCAACAGATTATTGGCGCTGGCGCCGCCGTCGACGCGCAGTTCGATCAGCGGCTGGCCCGAATCGCGCTCCATGGCTTGCAGTACCTCGGTGCTCTGGAAGGCGATCGCCTCCAGCGCTGCCCGCGCCAGATGTGCCCGGGTGGTCCCGCGCGTGAGACCCATGATTGCGCCCCGAGCCAGCGGATCCCAATACGGCGCGCCCAGCCCGGTGAAGGCCGGCACGAAATGCACACCCCCGGTGTCCGCTACGCTTGCGGCCAGCGCCTCCACCTCCGAGGCCGCTGCGATCACACCCAATCCATCGCGCAGCCACTGCACCACCGCGCCGGCCACGAATACGCTGCCTTCGAGCGCGTAGGTTCGCCGGCCGCGGTCCCAGGCGATGGTCGATAACAGCCGCTGCTTGGAGTAGGTGGGCGCATAACCGGTATTCATGAGCACGAAGCAGCCGGTGCCGTAGGTGTTCTTCGCGCTGCCGCGCGCAAAGCATCCCTGGCCGAACAGCGCCGCCTGCTGATCTCCCACGATCCCGGTGATTGGCACGCGCCGGCCGCCGAGTTCCGCATACGGCGCCTGGTGCGGCTTCAGCGACGAGGCCACCAGTGCCGGCAGGCACACGCGCGGAATGTTGAACAGGTCCAGCATCTCCTGCGACCAGGCCCCCGAGTCCAGATCCAGCAGCAGCGTGCGGCAGGCATTGGTCGCATCGGTGACATGCGCCCGGCGCGCGCTGAGATTGAAAATCAGCCAGCTGTCGATGGTGCCGAAGGCCAGTTCGCCGCATTCGGCGCGCGCCCGCGCACGCGGCACGTGATCCAGCAGCCACGCGAGTTTGGTGGCGGAGAAATACGGATCGAGCCGCAAGCCGGTGACACGCCCAACCCTGGCTTCGTGTCCCGCAGCCCGCAGGCGCTCGCACTCATCGGCCGTGCGCCGGTCCTGCCACACGATCGCCGGCGCGATCGGACGGCCGGTGGCGCGCTCCCACAGCAGGCAAGTCTCGCGTTGATTGGTAACGCCGATGGCGGCGATGTCGGCGGCGGTGGCACCCACTTCCGCCAGTACCTCGCCCATGGTCGCCAGCTGAGTGGCCCAGATCTCCTGTGCATCGTGTTCGACCCAACCCGGGCGCGGAAATCGCTGGCTGAATTCGCGCTGAGCGATGGCCACCGGGTAGCCGCTGGTATCAAACAGTATGGAGCGCGAGCTGGTCGTCCCCTGGTCGAGCGCCAGCACAAAGCGGCTCATCGCGCGACACCGCCGGCAGCCTGGCCGCAGGGATACACTGTCCGTCATGAACTCCGAAGTACTGTGCAGCGAGTTTTTTCGGCTACTCAAGAGGCATCGCGCGGACAATGTGTTCAACCCCTGGAGCGATCGCAACGCGACCGATGATCTCCCCGGCAACGGCCCGCAGGCGCGTTGCCGGCGCTTGCAAGCTCATCTGAGTATACAGCCCGCTCGCCTGCTGATCGGCGAGGCTTCCGGCTATCAGGGTTGTCGCGTTACCGGCATCCCGTTCACCAGCGAGCGACTGATCGGCCAAGGCGCGATTCCACGCCTTGCCGACGAGCGCGCCCGGCTTTCGACGCGGCGTATTCCCTGGAGCGAGCCCTCGGCGACCATCGTCTGGTCGACCTTGCAGGACCTGGGTATCGCCGAGAGTACCGTTCTTTGGAATGCGTTCCCCTGGCACCCGCACATCGCCGGCGCGGCGCATTCCAATCGCACGCCCAGCGTCACGGAATGCGCGCAGGGCCTGCCGGTGTTGCAGGCACTGCTGGCTGCATTCCCGGGCGCGAGAATCTTTGCCGTGGGCCGTCAGGCGGAACGTGCTCTGGCTGCCATAGGCCGGGAAGCGCATGGTTTGCGCCACCCCGCCATGGGCGGCGCCAGCAAATTCCGCCATGCGTTGAAGGATGCGATCACTCGATGATCGCGACCGGGGCCTCGGCCGCGCCTTGATGATGCGGCCTGAACAGGCGCCCTTGCTCGGCCAGCAGCACACACAGCAGACACAGCACACCGCTGCCCAGCGCGCCGCCAGCCAATGGCAACGTCGAATCGCTGAACTCGCGCCCGATGGCAGCGCCCACCAGCGCGCCGCCGAAGGTGGTGATGAAACCCTGGATCGACGCGCCCACCCCGGCGATGGCGCCCAACGGTTCCATGGCCATGGCGCCGAAATTGGACACCGCCAGGCTGAAGCAGGCCATGGTCGCCGATTGCAAGGCGACGAACGTCCACAAGCTCTCCAAGCCTGAGGCAGCGACCAACACGTGCACCAGCGTCACGGCGAGGAACACCAGCAATGCCGTATGCGAAATGCGGCGCATGCCTAAGCGCTCGACGATGCGGGAGTTCAGCAGCGAGGCCAGGCCCATGAACACGGCGCACAGGGCGAACATGGTCGGCATCAGGCTGGCGCGGTGGAACACCTCGGCGAAGATCTGCTGCACCATGCCCACATACGCCAGCAGCGAACCGAACATCACCGTGACCGCCAGCGTGTAACAGAGCGAGGTGCGGTTACCGAGCACCAGCCGGACGGCGTTGAAGATGTGCCTGCGCGTGAGCGTCAAGCGGAACTCCGGGTGCAGGGTCTCGGACAGGCGCAACGACGCCCAGACGCCGATCAGCGACGCGAACGCACCGAAGACAATGAATATGTATCGCCACGGAGCCAGCAGCAGAATCAACTGGCCCAGGCTGGGCGCGATGATGGGTACGATCAGAAAAACCACGAAGGTCAGTGACAGTACCCGCGCCATGGTGCGCCCCGAATACAGATCGCGAATCACCGAGCGCGTCACCACGACGCTCGCGGCCGCCAGCCCGTGCAGCAGCCGCCACCCGAGCAATGCCGCAAAGCTGTCGGTCAGGGCGCACAGCACTGCCGCCACCGCATACAACGTCAGACCGGTCAGCAATACCGGCCGCCGGCCGAAGCGGTCCGACATCATTCCCCAGAACAACTGCCCCAGTCCCACGCCGACTATGTACGCGGTCACCACCCATTGGCCGTGATTGGCGTTGGCCACGTGCAGTTCGCGCGCAATGGTGGGCAGCGCCGGCAACATCGCATCCACGGCAATCGCTTGCGTCGACAGCATGGCCGCGGCAAGCACCACGAACTCGCGGAACGGGATGGCGGATGTCGTTTCCTTCGGGGTCAACGCTTTTTCTGCTGCATCGTTGGTAGCCATGTAGAAGGCAATTTCTCACTATTCCAAGGGGACTGCGGTTATGCGTTATATCACTGCTCTGATTCTCGTCCTGTCACTGGGCGCGGCGGCGAGTCTGTACACGCCCAGCGCTCAGGCCGCGGGCGTCTACGTCGGCATCGGCGTGCCCGCTCCCGTGGTCTCGATAGCGCCGCGCTACTACGTTGCGCGACCCTGGTTCGCACCGGCTTACTACGGCCCGCACTTTTTGGGCTACCGCCATGCCTACTGGGGCTACCACGGCTTTGCGCGCCATCGCTGGCGCTAGGGACCCTCGACCGTATCGCCCTTGGCGCGAAATCTCGCCAGCGGTCCGTCGGCGGCCAACAGATCATAGATGGGCCGGATGGCAAAACTCACGCGATCGCTGGCGAGCGCCGCTTCAGCGGCGCTGTCCCAGCCGGCGCTGGCGCGCTCGAACAGGGCTTTGATTCGCGGCGAGTTGGACAGCGCGCTCATGCAGGCCTCGCGCTGATCCGGAAAATTCAAGCGACGCAGACGATCCACATCGCCGACGGCCCAGGCATTGGCGCGCTCCTGCATCGCCGGTAGATCGGTCTCCAGCCGCGTAACCGTGGTCTGCAGGCAGCTCACTTCGACACTGGGCGGCAACGCGCCGACCTCCTTGAGCGCACCGGACGGATCCTCGACGTCGAGCACGGCGCGGCTCACCGGCACGTGTCGCCTGGCGGCGAGCTTGAGCACGGTTTTTTCGGCTTCGTCATGCGCAGTCAGTCCGGCCACATCGATGGCTTTCTCATACAGGCGATAGGCTGCAAACGCAGGCCGCAATTCCTCGATGCGCGAATCATTGGGGTCGAAGCGCGCCTTGAGCGCTTCGAAGCGCGCATACAGGTCACTGGGCAGCCAGTCCTTGAGGGCGGTGCGGCCCGGATCCTTTTGTACCCCACGCCACTGGAAATACAGCCGAATCATCGCAAACGGCCCGATGTTGGCCGACACCGACGGTCCACTCGGCAGTACCTGCTGCGATTGACTGATCGCCGTCTCGACTTCGCTCGAGCGCCAGATCATCTTGCGCGGAACATGATTAAGCGTGCCGAGCACCCAGAGCACGTGATCCCCGCGCGTGACCTTCCACAGTCGCGGGCCGGGCCGTTCGCCGACCACCTCGATCTCTTCGAGCTGACCGGCCGCGGGCCCGCTGGCAGTGGGCGAGCCAGCGACCGGTGCCGCGATCGATGTACTGAGCCAGAGCGTGCCGGCGACGATCAGTGCGCGTGCGCAGCCTTCCATTGCTTGACTGCGGCCATGGTGTTCGCCACGTGCTGATCCGGATTCAGGTCGGTGTAGGTGTACAGCACCTTGCCATCCGGAGCGATGACATAGGAGGTGCGGTTGGCATACAGCGGGTTCTGCGCCAGCACGGCGTCGTAGGATTTCATGATGTGCTGGTCCGGGTCGGCCGCCACCGCGAATTTGTTGCGGCATTCGGTGACCGAGAATTTATTGAGCGTATCGATCCCGTCATGCGAGACGCCGATCACGGTGGCGCCGAGGGCCTCGAAGTTGGCGGTCGCCTCAGCAAAATCATGAGCCTCGACCGTGCAGCCGGGCGTGAAGGCGGCGGGATAAAAGTACAGTACCACCGGCCCCTTCTTGAGCGCGGAAGCCAGCGAGAAATTGAAAGCCTTGCCGGCCAGTGACGCCTGAGTGCTGAAATCCGGGGCTTTATCGCCCACCTTCAGCGCCGCCATGGCCACTCCCGTGCAGCTCAACATCAACAACAGTGCTGTCAGGCGCTTCATGGTCACTCCTTGAGATCGTGAGGGGGCCGCGATTATCGGTCGCGACCGGCCGGGCCGCAATGCGCGATTATCCGCCAGCGCGCTCAATTACGGCTCGACTGCGCGCGAAACTCGGCGATCGCGGCCGGCACCGCCGCTTCGTTCAGCGGCGCCATCAGATGCACACCCGCGACACCGGGTATGCTCTGGTACTCCTGCATCAACTCGACGCAGATGCGGCGTCCTTCGGCCTTGGGATCGCTGGCCGACTCCAGTCTGGCAATCAGCGGCTCGGGGATGATCGACCCGAACAGCTTATCGCGGATCCAGCGCGCCGAGCGCGCTGAAGCCAGCGGCGCCAGCCCGATCAGGAGAAACATGTGCTGTGGAATGCCGTGCTCGCCCAGGCGCGCGACATAGCGCCGCAGCACCGCGGCGTCCATGCAGAACTGCGTCTGCACGAACTGCGCGCCGGCCTCGAGCTTGCGCAGCAACGAGGTGGGCTTCCAATCCACGGCCGGATCGATCGGCATGTCGGCTGCGCCCAGGAAGAAGTCGATGCGGCCGGTGAGCGTGCGCCCGCTGGGCAGCTCGTGGCGATCGCGCATCAGGGCGGCCGTGCGTACCAGAGCCGTGGCATCCAGATCGAACACCGGCTTGGTGTCGGGCTGGTCGCCGGCGCTGGGATCATCGCCCCTGAGCGACAGCACGTTGGTGATGCCCTGCGCGGCGGCGCCGAGCAACAGACTTTGCAGGGCGATGCGATTGCGGTCCCGGCAGGTCAACTGCAGTACCGGCTCCAGCCCGCTCTGCGCCAGCAGCGTCGCGGCCGTGAGCGTATCCATGTGCGCGCGCGCGCTGGCCCCGTCGGTCACGTTCACGGCATCCACCAGGCCATGCAGCGGCCGGCCGCGCTCCAGCAGCTCCTGGGGATCGGCCGACAGTGGCGGCGTGATCTCTGCCGTGATGGCAAATTCACCCGCGCGCAGCCGCTGCTCCAACCCGCTAGCCATGAATTGTGGTCCTACGGTGACTTCAGGGAGTCAGTCTATCAATCTGCAGGGCCTGCGTGCCGCTCTTACCCGCCACGCAATGGATTTCCCCAAACAGATCGCCACTCTGCGGCAGTGGACTGCCCGAGGTGGAGATGCGCGCGACCACCGACACGGTCTGCCCCGGCTGCACGCCGTGGCCGGCGACCATCGCATCCGCGGCCGACAGATCCACGTCCTGCGGCAGGCGTGCGGCGCTGCGCTTGACCGCCAGCGGCGCGCCGCCCGTGGGCGAGCGCACGAACACGAACAGCGACGCCTCGGCGGGAACCTTGCCGGCCAGCGCGGCGGACAGACTGACATGCAAATGAATCGCGGTGGCGGCATCGACCGACGCCCGCGCCACCGGCGAGGCGCCGCTGGCCTGCGCGCGCAATTGCGTATCGATGTCGTCGATCTGGTGTTGCAGCGCCTGGCGGATGTTCTGCGGCGGCGAGAGATTGAGCATGGCGACGAAGCGCGCGCGCGCCACGTCCAGGTGCCCCTGCTGGTAAGCCACGACCGCGCTGTAGAACAGCGCCTTGGGCGAGTTGGGATTGAGCTGCAGGGCACGCTCGAGGAATTCCGGAGCCCTGGCGACCTGCTCCGGATTGCCGCCCAGAATCATGGCTTCGCCCATGCCCGCCAAGGCCGCGGCATTGCCGCCGGGAGCCAGCCGGTTGGCGCGCTCAAAGCTGCGCTGTGCCAGGGAATAATTGCCGATCGCCCCGTACGCCTGGCCGAGGTTCAGCCAGCCACTCAGATCCTGCGGATCGTGCTCAAGGTGGCGTGCCAGCGTCGGAATGACCTGACTCGAGCCGTCCTGCGCCGAGGCATGCAGCCAGCCGCGATCGCCAAACCTGGCGTACAGTCCCGCGCCCGCGGCACTGAGCACCACGACCACCATCAAGGCGGTGCGAGCCGCGCGCGGTGCGCCGGCGCGTGGGCGCAGCAACGGCAGCGCCACGAAGGCGGCCGCCGCCAGACTCAGCAACACCGCAGCCAGTATGAATAAGCTCATGAGTCCAGCGACGCGTCGTCGACATCCGGCTCGACATCGACCTGGCGCCGACGCGCGCGCAGCACGCGCACGGCTACCAGCAATCCCACCAGCATCATCACCGGCGCGGCGCCCCAGAGCCAGGCGTTACGCCAGTTCATGCGCGGCCGGAACAATATGAATTCGCCATAGCGCGCGACCATCTGGTCGCGAATCTGCTCGTCGGTTTGACCGGCGAGCACCTGCTCGCGCACATCGCGCCTGAGATCGGCCGCCAGGCCCACCGGTGAATCGGCGAGCGATTCGTTCTGGCATTGCATGCAGCGCAGCTCGTGCGTGAGCGCCAGGTAGCGCTGCTGCAGCACCGGGTCGGGAATCGGCGGGCTGCTGTCGACCGCAAATGCCGCAGGCGTACACAGCAGCAAACCGAACGCCAGCAGTGCGGTAGCTCTCATGGCAGACGCGAGAGAAATTCCTGCTGCCAGATCTGCGATGTCAGCGCACCGACGTGCTTGTACACCACGGTGCCGGCGGGGTTGATCAGGAAACTCTCCGGCGCTCCATACACGCCCCAGTCGATGGCGACGCGGCCCTCGCGATCGGCGCCCACCCGCTCGTAGGGGTTGCCGAGCTCGGCGAGCCACGCGCGCGCCTGGTCATCGTCGTCCTTCCAGTCGATGCCGAAGATCGGCACCCTTCCCTGCTGCTTGATCTGCAACAGGGCCTGGTGTTCGGCGCGACATTCCTGGCACCAGGTGCCCCACACATTCACCAGCGACCAATGTCCGCGCAGGGCCTGCGTCTGCAGCGGCGTGCTGTCATCGAACAGGCCGGGCAGGCTGAACTGCGGTGCCGGCTTGCCCAATAGTGGCGAGACGATGATGCCCTTGTCGCTGGCGTGGCGCAGACCGGCGATCAACACCAGCAGCAGCAGCGCGAACGCCGCCAGCGGTATGACGAAACGATTCACGCTCTGCTGTCCGGTTGCGCCTTGAGGCCGAGTGGCTGTTTCACCGGGCTCAAGGCGGTGCCGCGCTGGCGCCGGCCAATGACGGCGGTGACCCCACCCAGTGCCATGATCAACGCACCCAGCCAGATGAAACGGATCAATGGCCGGTATTGCAGCCGCAGGCTGTAGGCGCCGGCGCCGACATCATCGCCCAGTGCGGCCAGCAGATCGCGCTGCAGGGAGGCGGCAATCGCAGCCGTGGTCTGCACCGAGCCCTGCACCCAATAGCGATGCTTCTCAGGCCGCAGGACCGCAACCGGCTTGCCATCGCGCGTCACGCTGACGGTGCCGCGAACGCCCTCGTAATTTGGACCTTCGATGTTCTGAACCCCCTCATAGCGGAACACGTAGTCGGATAGTTGCACCGACTGCCCGGGCTTGAGCGCCACGTCGCGCTCGATGGTGTTGGAATAGACGAAGGTGATGCCGATCACGAACACGCCCAGGCCGATATGCGCGATTGACATGCCGGCGATGGGCGCCGGCACCCGCAATCCGCGGCGCAGGCGATTTACCGGATCCACCAGCGAGGAGCCGATGATCCATATGCCCAAGGTCGCGCCGATGGGCGTCAGGGGCAACGGATGGCTGTAAATACCAAAGACCACCGCCAGAGCCAACACCAGCGATGCCCCCAGCGTGACCAGCAGGGCCCGGCGCGACTCGCCCAGCGCGCCGCGCCGCCAGCGCGCGTGTATGCCCAGCGACAGCAGCGCCAGCAACGGCAACACCGGCACCATGAAGCTGGGATTGAAATACGGTGGACCCACCGACAAGGTACCCAGGTGCAGGGTGTCGGCAATCAAGGGCGCCATGGTGCCGCCGAACACCACCGCCGCTGCGATAACCAACAGCAGGTTGTTGAACAGCAGGAAGGACTCGCGCGAGATCAGCTCAAAGCCTGCGGCCGAGACCATTCGCGGGGCGCGCCAGGCGTATAACGTCAGCGCCCCGCCTATCATGACGATCAGGAATACCAGGATGAAGATGCCGCGCCGTGGATCGGCGGCAAACGAATGCACCGACACCAGTACCCCCGAGCGCACCAGGAAAGTCCCGAGCAGACTCAACGAGAACGCCGCCACCGCGAGTAATAGCGTCCAGCTTTTGAACAGCCCGCGTTTATCCGTGACCGCGATCGAATGGATCAGGGCCGTGCCAACCAGCCAGGGCATGAAAGAGGCGTTCTCGACCGGATCCCAGAACCAGAAACCACCCCAACCCAGTTCGTAGTAGGCCCACCAGCTACCCAGTGCAATACCGCAGGCCAGGAACGCCCAGGCCATGACGGTCCAGGGCCGCATCCAGCGCGCCCAGAGCTGGTCGCGCCGGCCCTCGATCATGGCCGCGCAGGCGAAAGCGAAACTCACGGCAAAGCCCACGTAACCCATGTAGAGAATCGGCGGGTGCACGGCGAACGCCGGATCCTGCAACACCGGGTTCAGATCGTTGCCGTCCGGCACCGGCGGGCTCAGGCGTCCGAAGGGATCGGAGGTACACAAGGTGAACAGCAGAAAGCCCAGGCTGATGAGCCCGAGCACCCCCAGCACGCGCGCTCCAAACATCGGCGGCAGGAAGCGCAGGCGCGCCACCACCGCCACGGTCCAGCCGGACAGCACCAGGGTCCACAACAGCAGCGAACCTTCGTGCGCACCCCAGAGTGCGGTAACGCGATAGAACAACGGCAGTGCCGAGTTGGAATTCTCGGCCACATAGCGCACCGAGAAATCATCCTGCACGAAGGCGTTGATGAGCACGCCGGCGGCGAGCGCCAGGAACACGAATTGCCCGGCGGCAGCCGAAGGCGCCGCGGCCAGCCAGCGTTCGCGGCCGAGGGCGGGACCCGCAAGTCCGAAGAACGCCTGCGCCGCGGACAGCAGCAATGCCAGGATCAGCGCATAGTGGCCGAGCTCGACCACCATCAGCGTGCGTTCCCGCCGCCGTTGGCGGCTGCCTGCTTCAGCGAGCGCGCGACTTCCGGCGGCATGTACTTCTCGTCGTGCTTGGCGAGCACCTCATCGGCCACGAAAGTGCCCTGGGCATCCAGGCGGCCGTGCGCCACCACGCCGGCGCCCTCGCGAAACAGATCAGGCAGCACCTTGTCGTAGCGCACCGGCACGCTGTGCCTGAAATCGGTCACGACGAATTGCACCTCCAGAGTTCCAGGCGTGCGCCGCAGGCTACCTTGCTCCACCATGCCGCCGAGCCGGAAGCGCTCGCCGGGCTTGACCTCACCGGCGGCGATCCTGCTCGGATCGAAATAGAACATGACATTCTGCTCAAACGCGCGCAGCGCCAGCGCCCCGGCCACGCTGACACCGGCCACGATCGCCAGCACCCAGTACAAACGGCGGCGGCGCGGAGTCATGGCGTGACGGCGCTCGTCACTGCGGCCAGGCGACGGCGCGCATCGCGCTGCGCCAGGCGCAGCGAGCGGCGTGCCGACACGATGTTCAGGCCCACGACCAGCGCTGCCAGCGCATAGCACGGCCAGACGTAGACCGCGTAACCCCCCATGGCAAAAAACCGCGCTATGTTCACTGAGCTGCTCATTCGAGTTCCAGCGCCGGCGCGATCCAGCGCGCGTTGCGCTCGCGCCTGAGCACCTCGCCGCGCGCACGCGTAAGCAGCAGCGCCACGAACAGGCAGGTGAAAGCCACCAGCATTGCCAGCAAGGGCAGCAGCATCGAGGCGGGCATGGACGGGCGCCCGAACTTCATCACCGTCGGGGCCTGATGCAGTGAGTTCCACCAGATCACCGAGTAATGGATGATCGGCACATCGACCACGCCGACGATCGCCAGTACCGCGCTGGCGCGGTCGGCGCGGGAAATATCCTCGAACGCATTGCGCAATCCCATATACCCCAGATACAAAAACAGCAGTAACAGTTCCGAGGTCAGTCTCGGGTCCCATTCCCAGTAGGTGCCCCACATGGGCCGTCCGTAGAGCATACCGGTGACCAGGGCCAGGGCCGTGAAGGAGGCGCCGATGGGGGCGCAGCTCGCGGCCACGGCATGCGCCACATTCATGCGCCAGACCAGGCCGACCGCGGCACTGGTGGCCATGACCGTGTACACCATCAGTGACAGCCAGGCCGCGGGCGCGTGCACGTAGATGATCCGGAAGCCATCGTGCTGCTGATAGTCGGCCGGTGCAAACCCCAGCCCGGCGATCACCCCGTACAGGCACAGGACCAGCGCCGGCCACGCAAACCACGGCGTGAGCTGCCGAGCCAGGCGATAGAAATGCGGCGGCGATCCGAATCGATGGAACCATACCCAGGCCACGTACTACTCCAGACTGATGCGGACCGCGGCGGCGAGCGCCCAGGGGGCCAGTGTCGCCGATAACACGGCGATGGCCGCGAGCAGATACAAGGGTGCCGCGATCGACTCCCCCTGGATCGCGAGCGCCGTGGCGCGCGCGCCGAAAATCAGCACCGGCGCAGCCAGCGGCAACACCAGCAATGCCAGCAACGGGCCGTTGCGCCGCAGGCTCAAGGTCAACCCGGCCCCGACCGCGCCGATCAGGCTCAGCGCCACGGTACCCAGCAGCACGGCCGCGAGAATGCCGGGCATGGCGGCGTAGGGTGCGCCCAAGGCGCTGGCCGCCAGCGGCGCCACCAGCACCAGGGGCAATCCGGTCAGTAACCAATGCACCACGGTCTTGGCCAGCAGTAACCCCGCAAATGGCTGTCCGCAGAGTGCCAGCTGCTCGAGCGCTCCGTCCTGGCCGTCGTCACGAAACAGCAGGTCCAGCGCCAAAAGTGAGGCTAACAGGGCCCCTACCCACAATGCCGCCGGGGCGATGTCTCGCAACAGCGACAGCTCAGGGTCCAGGGCCAGCGGAAACAGCGTGGTCACGACCAGGAAGAAGCCCAGGGGCAGCAGGCTGTCACCGGCGCGGCGCAGCGCCAGGCGCAGGTCGCGAGCCATCAGCAGGGCCGCCGCGGCCGCGAAGCTGGCGCGAGGCGCGCTCATTGCAGCATCAAGCTACGCAGCCGCTCGGGCGGCAGCTCCATGGGCTGGTGGGTGGCGACGATCGCCGCAGCGCCTGCGCCCAGATGCTTTGCCAGCATGGCCACGAGCACCGCCTGTCCGGACGCATCGAGATTGGAAGCGGGTTCATCGAGAATCCAGAGCGCCGCATCCATGAGGGTCAGGCGCGCCAGCGCCACGCGCCGGCGCTGTCCGGCCGAGAGTTGCCGCACGGGCAAACCGGCCTGCCCGGACAATCCCACCTCGGCCAGCGCGGCCGCACAATCGGCAGGCGCAACACTTCGGCGCAGCCCTACGGCAAAGCGCAGATTCTCCATGGCCGTGAGATCGCCCTTGAGGCCATTGTCATGGCCGAGGTAGGCAAGCTCAGTGTGGTAGGCGCCCGGATCGGCCGTGATGTCGGCGCCGCGCCAGCATATTCGTCCCTGTTCCAGCGGCACCAATCCGCACAGCGCGCGCAGCAGGCTGGTCTTGCCGGAACCGTTGACGCCCGTGACCTGCAGGCACTCGCCCGCGTGCACCAGGAAGGACAGGCCTCGCAGTACGTGCACGTCACCGCGCCACAGATGCAGATTCTCGGCAGCGATGTCATTCGTGGGCGGCACGGACGAATGGTAGGGGAAAGACGCATTCGGGGCGAGGGGCTATTCAACCACCACCGTGCCGACCATGTGCGGATGAATCGAGCAGGTAAAGTGGTACACGCCGGCGCGGTCGAACTTGAACGAGAACGTCTCGTTGGTGTCCACCGCGCCGGAGCGGAACAAGCCGTCATCGCTGACCACGGTGTGCGGCTCATCGTCCTGGTTGGCCCAGGTCACGGTCGTGCCCGCTTTGACCGTCAACGACAGGGGCGTGAACATGAAGTCCTTGATCACGATCTGATCGGTGCCGGCCAGCGCCGAACTCAGGACGGCCATGCAGCCTAGTGCCAACAAGGCCCGATACGTTGCCGAAATCATGTGCATGCTCTCCTTGTGGATCCGTTACGCCAGGGTGGTGTCGGTCATCGCCATGGCTCTGGGATGCTTGAGGATCGACACGCTGGTGACGCCAAGCATCTTCGGCAGCTGATCGTCGGGCACCTTGAGAGGCCCGGGACCCGCACCTTCTCCGGCCGTGGGCTGCGGATAGGCGGTGGAGCGCGCCGTGTGGAAGGTGATGTTGCCCTCCACCTTCTGCACGATCTGGTGAATGTGCCCGTTCAGCACCGTGACCGAACCGAAGCGACGCAATTGATCCATGAGCTGCGGCGCATCGCCGGTACCCCAGCCCCAGGGC
Organism: uncultured Gammaproteobacteria bacterium; assembly: GCA_963735775.1. Taxonomy (GTDB): domain Bacteria; phylum Pseudomonadota; class Gammaproteobacteria; order Steroidobacterales; family Steroidobacteraceae; genus FEN-1191. The sequence goes on from CAVTMG010000004.1 coordinate 382,756, forward strand.
TCGTAGATCGTCCACAGCGGCATGTGCGCAAACACCACGATGGGCGTGCTGGATGAACGCGCCTTCAGATCGGCCGCCACCCAGGCCAGTTGCTCGTCACCGAGCGTACCCAGGCCACCGGGCTTGAATTGCAGCACGTTGATCAGTGCAATGAAGTGCACCCCGGCATGATCGAAGCTGTAGTAGCCCTTGTTGCCGGACGCCTTGCCAAAGCGGCTGAAATACTCCGTGACGGTGGCATCGGTGGTGTCGTGCTCACCCGGCACGGTGTGCAGCTCGGTGGCGCGCAAACGCGCAAGCATCTGCTGCGCCAGATCGAATTCGGCGGGCCTCGACAGGTGGGTGATGTCGCCGGTGTGGATGATCAGCGCCGGCTGCTCGGGCATGCCGTTCACGATGTCAATGGTCTGGGTCAAGGTAGCGGTGACATCCGGATTCGCATCCTTGTTGAAGCCGATGTGGGTATCGCTGATCTGCACGAACAAGGGCCGGCCCAAGCGAGTCGTCGCCCGGTTGTCGCTGCCGGCCACAGCCAGGTCGATCGGCGTGAGCACGCCGCCGGCTAAAACGAATAGTGTGCCGGCCCCACCGTAGGCCATACATTTGAGCGCGTTGCGACGTGACTGCAGCGATGAGTGTTCTGACACGATGTTCTCCCGAAGTAGTGCGTGTTCTGAGCAGGTGCATCAATTGGCGTAGTTGAGTTCACGAAGGTGCTCAACCATTTCCACGTCCGGCCGTCTGATGACGTACAAGCCGCGCTCGGTGAGCAGGAAAGTGGTGCCGGTAGCGTTGTTGGCAACTTCCCCTGTGACCGGTTGCCCCTCCACAGCAGCATCGAATTGATGATCGAGCAGCGGCAGTCCCCTCAGGGTTGGCAGCTCGAGCTTGTGCAGATCCAACACCGCGCTGCCCTGACCTTGCCGGAAGCGGACCAGTTCTGCCTGCTCGCCAAACGCTGAAACAAAGTCGAACGGCCCCGGAGCGTCGAGCGGCACGGTACCCTCGCTCTTGATGTGGCGCGGGTCGGTGACATCGAGGATGGCCAGCCCGGAACCTTGGTTGCGCTCGACGTAAAGAAGCGCTCTGCCATCCACGGCCTGGTGCAGGAACAGCGCCTCTCCGCTCTGGCGCGCCACATCCGGAAGATCCACGGGCGGCACGAGCACTGTGTCGTTGATGGACCTGGCGTACGCGGGTGGAAACGCAACGGCTGCGCTGGCAACGAGCGCCATCGCGGCTCGCCCAATGTGCCGCGAGAACCTACTGTCAGCATTAACTTTCATCGCCCTTTCTCTCCTAAAATCCGAGTTCATTTATCAAAGCCTTTGTGCAGTGACCGAGGCTCAATTGCTTGTGCCACTGGCCTGCTGATTGGCTGTGTCCGTCTATAAGACTGCCGCGGTAGTTTTTTTATTCCCGAATGCGAGCGTGCCCGCTGTCGTAAACTTGGCCCCTACGCCCCGGTGGCGAAACTGGTAGACGCAGCGGACTTGAAAAATTGAGCGGCAGGCACGGAAACGGCCTGACCGGATCCCGCCAAAGTCGGTGAACCCCCTGGGCCAAACCCGAGGCAACGCCGAGCCAATCCGGCCCGCCCAGGGCGGCCGGCAGGTGTAGAGAGTGGACGGCGGGGACCTGTGGCAGCTCGACGGAGCCGCTATGGTCGTGGCGCACTCCAGACCCCGAACGCGCGCAGCGCGGCGGCCAAAGCCGTGGTGGGTATGAAAATCCGCAGGCTGCAAGGCCATGTCGGTTCGACTCCGGCCCGGGGCACCATGGGAGTCTTCGTTGGGCATCGCGGTGGGATTGGTTGGATTCGGGCTGTCCGCGCGAGCGCTGCAGATGCCTCTGATCCTCGCTGCCGGCATGGACATCGCCGCGGTGGTAACGCGCCAGGAATCGGCGGTGCGCGCCGTGCTACCCCGGGCAAAGGTGGTGGCGGACATCCAGGCCTTGCTGGCAGTGGAACCACTGGACCTGGTGGTCATCGGCACGCCCAATCACCTGCACTACGCTCAGGCACTGACGGCGCTCGAACACCGCAAGCACGTGGTGGTCGATAAGCCGATGGCGCGCTCGAGCATCGAAGCCGACCGCTTGATCGATGCCGCCGCGCGCTACGGCCGCAAACTCGCGGTATTTCAAAACCGCCGCTGGGACAGCGATTTTCTGACCATAGAACGCATGGCGGCGGAAGAATTGCTGGGAACCATCGTCAGCTTCGAAGCGCGCTGGGATCGCTACCGTCCCGTCGTCAGCGACCGATGGCGCGAGCAACCGCAATACGGCGGCGGGGTGCTGCTCGATCTGGGATCGCACCTGATCGATCAGTGCCTGTGTCTGTTTGGCATGCCGGAGTGGCTGCAGGCGGAAGTGTTCACGCAGCGCGCGGGAGCCGTCACCGACGATGCTTTCGAGCTGCGCATGGGCAAGGGGGAACTGCGCATCTCACTCGGGGCCAGCTCCGTGGCCGCCGACAACGCCTTGCGTTACCGCGTGCATGGTCGCAAGGCCTCCTACCGCAAATCCGGTATGGACGTACAGGAGCGGCAGCTGGTCGCCGGCATGCTGCCCACCGATCCGGCATTCGGACTCGAACCGCAGACGCAATGGGGGCGCATCGTGCGTTACGGGGTCGAAAGCGAGCAACCGGTGTGCGCTGAACGCGGCCGCTGGCTGGAGTTCTATGCCGCCATGAGTCGAAGCATCGAGGACAACGTCGCGGTACCCGTCTCCGCGCACCAGGCAAGGAAGGTGCTGCTGCTCATCGAAGCGGCTCGGCGCAGCAACCAGGAAGGCCGCCGCATTGATATATCTAGGATGAATTTATAGATGAATCTCAAGTACTTATGATACTAATCAAATCTGAATTATCAGACGGCTCCCGCCCCAATCGTGCGCATTAGCCCGCAGCTCCTTGGATCGCTGTATGGTCTGTCGGAGTTGGCACTGCTGCTGGCCAAGCGCTCACGTGCCGGCAGCGCCTCGGCCGACGACGGCTCACTACCGCTGCTGTGGGGTGTCATCCTGTGCAGCATCTTCCTGGCGATACTCGCCGCGATATTCCTGCCTGGCGCGAACTCGGCATTTCTACTGCGGCTGATACCGCTGGCCGCCGCGTTTTTTATTATCGGTCTGACGCTGCGCTGGTACGCCATCATCTACCTCGGGCGGCTATTCACCGTCAACGTGGCGATCGCTGCCGATCACCCACTGATCGATAGCGGTCCCTACCGCTACATTCGTCATCCCTCCTACACCGGGGCGCTGCTGGTGTTCCTGGGATTGGGCATTTCCTTCGGCAACATCGTGTCGTTCGCGTTGGTCGTGGCGCCGCCCTGCGTGGCCTTCATGCGGCGCATTGCCATTGAGGAGGCGGCGCTGACGCGCGCGCTCGGCGAGCGTTACCTGCTCTACATGGCGCGCACCAAGCGGCTGATTCCGGGCCTCTACTAGTCCGGTTCCGGCGGGGGGAGTATGATTGCAGCCCATGAGAGCCGCTTCAAAAACAGAAGCATTCGCTCTCCTCGAGCATCCCCAGTGATGCCTCCTATATCCCAGGAAGAGTCCGCACCATGACACGCAAAACCCAAGCGCTCCCGATTCGAATCGTCCGCGGTACCTGGCGCACCGCCCTGTTTGCCGGCGTGGTGTCGCTCATGCCGGTGGGCCACGCGACCTTCGCGGCCGACGCCGGCGGCTCGCTGTCGACGGCGCAATTCGGCGGGCAGTCCGCCAATGCCCTGGCGCTGGGACGGCATGTGATGACCCCCTGTGCCGTCACCTGGACGGACAAGGACGGCAAGGTCTATTGCTTCAGCAGCGATGCCGACAAAAAGTCGTTCCTGGAGAGCCCAAGCGAAAATATGCAGAAGGCCCGCGATTTCATCGCTGCCAGCAGCGTCGAATCCACGGAAAAGCTCATGCAGTATTTTGATAGCAGCGATGCCGAGACCCTGGTCAAAGGCACGATCACCGACACGATGAAGAAGAATAATGGCGTCTATCCGCTGGACGATTCGCTCAACGGCGATCAGCTCAAGCTCGTTTTCGACGGCATCGACTTCACCCGCACGCTCGACGGCTATGGCTTCTTCCCGGATGTGAAATTCCACAGTCAGGCCGATCCGCAACAGAATTACCTGATCGATTTCTGGGTCGCGCCGGCACAGGGGCAATTGCAGATTCAGGAAGTACGCGTCTACAAAGCGCCATTGCAGACGGACGGAAAATGGAGCGTGATGGCCCGCCAGCCGATTCCGTGGTGGTGGATACCGGCCTCCGAGCACCCCGGCAAGGTCGCGGCCAAGCGCGGTTGGGAGGTCATGTCGGCGGTGGAGCAGAACGCCATGATTCAGAGCGCCAAGAATGGCGGCGTATTCAAGCTCAAGGATGACAAGACCGGCAAGGAATTGAACCTCGAGTTCGTCGATACGCACCAGCCGATCCGGCAACTCGAGGGGAACGGCCATTTCTTTGCCTGCACCGATTTCCGCGTGGTCGGCACCAAGGATCAGATCTACGACATCGACTTCTGGATCAACGATAAAGACGGCACCCTGGTGGTGGATGACGCCAAAGTGCACAAGGTCCCGGAGCTCAAAGACGGTCAGTGGGTTCAGGTACCGCGCTACGAGTGGAAGGATCTCGGCGACTCGCACGTCGTGCCCTGACGCCTGCCTGCACGGTCGCCGGGAGCGCCCCCGGGACACGTGACATCTAATGTGGTGTTCGACAACGATCACCACTTATTGCAGGAGAGTCAGGATGAAAGTAATTCACGCCGTATGGGTGGGTCTGCTGGCGCTGGCCGCAGCCCCGGCAATCTGGGCCCAGGGTGCCGCCCCCAGCGATGCGCAAATCGCGCAGATCGTGGTGACCGCCAACCAGGTGGATATCGATGCCGGCAAGCTCGCCAAATCCAAAGCGAGCTCCAAGGACGTCAAGGATTTCGCTCAGCTCATGATCACCGACCACAGTGGCGTCAATAAGTCGGCCACCGAGCTGGTGACCAAACTGCACGTCACCCCCGAGCCAAGCGCGACCAGCGATAGTTTGAAGCAAGGCGGCGAGCAGAACCTGGCAGCGCTGAAAAAACTCAGCGGTAGCGCCTTCGATCGCGCCTACGTCGATCACGAGGTTGCCTACCACGAGGCGGTAATCGGCGCCGTCGACAACACCCTGATCCCGAACGCCAAGAACGCCGAGCTCAAGGCGTTGCTGATCAAGGTACGCCCGGCGTTTGTGGCGCACCTGGCGCACGCCAAGGAGTTGCAGGCCTCGCTGGGCAAGTAGCAGCCATGCGCCCGGGTGGCAGGTTGTTGGCGCTGGCCGGCGCTGTGTTGCTGCTGCAGAGGTTGAGCGCCGGCGAGCCTGCCCCGGCGCACGCTGTCACGATCGAAGGCGTGCAGTTCAACCCGGCCAAACTGACGGTTCACCGGGGCGACACGATCGTCTGGACCAACAAGGACCTGTTCCCGCATACGGTCACCGCGCAGGGCGGCGCTTTTGATTCGCACGACATCGCTCCCAATGCCTCATGGAGCTATCGGGCGGTAAAATCCGGCGAGTTTGCCTACACCTGCCGCTACCACCCGACCATGACCGGACAGATCAGCGTCCAATGAGCGCGCAAGACCGTACCAGCCCGACGCTCACCGCGGCGGACGACGCATCGCTGGTCCGCAGTGTTCTGGCGGGAGAACCGGCGGCATTCGAGCTGCTGATGCGCCGCTACAACCGGCGCCTGTATCGATTGGCGCGCGCGGTATTGCGCAGCGATGAGGAAGCCGAAGACGCCTTGCAGGAAGGCTATCTATCGGCGTTTCGTTCCATCGCACAGTTCCGCCAGGACTCGGCGCTGTCGACCTGGCTGTCCCGCCTGGTACTCAATGAATGCCTGGGGCGGCTGCGCCGCAGCGTCCGCCGCCAGAACGTGATTCCCATGGTGAGCTCCAACACGAGTATGGAGATGAATGCTATGGCGGCCGACGACGCCGAACTGCCAGATCAGGTGCTCGGACGCGCGCAAATGCGTGCCCTGCTGGAGCGCAAGCTCGATGCTCTGCCCGAAAGCTTCCGCGTGGTGTTCGTGCTGCGCTCGGTGGAGGATTTGAGTGTCGAGGAAACCGCGCAATGCCTGAATATCCCGACAGGTACGGTGCGCAGCCGCTATTCGCGCGCCAAGAGCCTGTTGCGCGAGGCCCTGGCCCAGGAAGTCGATGTGGCCGAGCAGGACCTGTACCAGTTCGGCGGCACGCATTGCGACCGGGTGACGGCCATGGTTTTGCGGAAGCTCGCTTCCTGACAGAGGAATTTCCAGTCTACGCAGTCAATCGCAGCGCGGATTGAGTGGCACAATCGAGGTTGAGGCGCAATCCTACGGGAGCGGCTATGATTCGCGTGCGTTGACCAGGAGAGCTATATGGTCGAACGAGCGAAGATCAGTGCCGAAGAGACGGTGGAGCTGCAACGGCTCTATTCCGAACTGCCGGCGGCGATCGCCGAAGCCGCACAAGCCATGAGCGCCGAGCAATACTCCGGCCAATCCTTGGAAGGCTTGCTGGGTCAAGGCGACGAAAAGGTTGACACCATAATCAGGCGGATTTGCCAGCTCTCGAACGATTCCGAGGCTAAGTAGGCATTCGACCGAGTCGGCGACATCGCGTCTGGAGGCTAGGGTCGGAATCGAACCGGCGTACACGGCTTTGCAGGCCGCTGCATGACCACTCTGCCACCTAGCCCGCTGCGATGGCGTTTGCCCTCATTAGGCCGCTAATGTCAGCGTACTCTGAGGCAAATAAGCCCTTAGGGCCATGACGACCGTAAGGGCTTCATGATGAAATCGCTGGAGCGGGAAACGAGGCTCGAACTCGCGACCTCAACCTTGGCAAGGTTGCGCTCTACCAACTGAGCTATTCCCGCATCTGGCAAGGGCGGAATCTTAAGTCTACTTGCGGGTAAGTCAAGGCAGCGCCGAGACTTTGTATCGCGTGGAGTGGCAAGATCTGCTATCCGTGACAAGGAGCACCGATGACCGAAGATGATGCGCGCAACGGCCCAGGTCAAGCGCGCCGCGCTTGCCAATGAGCAGTTCGCTACGTGATCTGCTACCCCTCTTCCAGCGCGAATGCGCCATGGGACGCATGCTGGTGCTGGCGACGGTCGTGCGTACGGACGGACCGACGTACACCAAGCCTGGGGCCCTGATGCTGATCGCGGAGAGTGGGGAGTACGCAGGACTACTCTCCGGAGGTTGCCTCGAGGGCGATCTCGCGGAACACGGCCGTAGCGTACTGCGTGACGGCAACGCAAAACTGGTGCGTTATGACATGCACGGCCCGGATGAGCTGTTGTTCGGTTTGGGTTCTGGCTGTGAAGGGGCAATGGATATTCTGTTGCAGCGCCTGGACGCCTCGACGGCCTGGCAACCGATGACCAGACTCGCATCGGCATGGCAGGCCCGTGCAATAGAGGGCGTGCTGCTGGTTGTGCGCTCCGAGAATCCCACGTTACCGCCAGGATCCGGCGCATTCATCAGTGACGCGAAGCAATTCGGCGGCGGCGACGCCGGCGCCTTGGTGCCGTTGGTGTATGAACAGGGTATATCTGCCTCGAATAGATTCCTACCGCAGGCCCTTTCCGGCGTCGATGTGCTGGTACTGGTCGAAGCACCGGCGCCGCGTGTGTTGCTACTCGGCGCGGGTCCCGATGCAAAGCCGGTTGCCGAGCTAGCGTCTTTTTTGGGATGGAATGTCACTGTGATCGATCATCGACCTCACTACGCGCAGATCGAGCGCTTTCCGCATGCCGAGCTCGTACTCGATGGCGGCCCTGCGGCGCTGGCACAGCTGCTGCAGGCTGAACCGGGCCGCTCACAACGCTTCGCGGCTGCCATCGTCATGAGTCATCATTTTCTTTCGGACCGCAACTACCTCGATACGCTCGCCAGCAGCGACATCCCGTATGTTGGCTTGCTCGGACCGTCGGTGCGGCGTGAGCGGTTGCTGTCGCAATTGGGTTCACAAGGAACGCGTCTGCTCCCGCGATTGCGCTCGCCCGTAGGCCTGAATCTGGGCGCGGCCACTCCGGAGACGATTGCGTTAGCGATCGCTGCGGAGATACAAGCAATTCTGGCGGGGCGCGAGCGCATGGAACCCCTGAGCGTACCGATTCCATCGCGGGGCTCAACGCCTCTTTCTAAATCCGCAATACTGGACCCGATCGCTCCATGAGCATCCACAGATCAACCGCGCTTCATGCCATCGTGCTGGCGGCCGGGGCGTCCAGGCGCTTTGGCTCGCCCAAACAGCTTGTGCGTGTTGACGGGCAGTCGCTGCTGCAACGCGTGGTTGCGCACGCCAGCGGGCTTCTTGGTGCCGGAGTTACGGTGGTGTTGGGCGCACATGCCGCCGAGATCGCCGAGACACTGCCGCCCGGAAACGCGGGAATTCTGATCAATCGAAATTGGCAGGAAGGCATTGCCAGCTCGATCCGCATCGCCGTCCAGCGCCTGCCAGGTGCCTGCGACGGCGTTATGCTCGTGCTAGCAGATCAGCCTCTCGTTGGCAGCGAGACGCTGAGTCGCCTGATGACAGCTTGGCGACGACAGCCGCGTCAAATCGTCGCCTCTCGCTATGGCAGCGTTACCGGAGTGCCGGCGATCTTTCCGAGGTGGTGCTTCAGTGATCTCACAGCCTTGCGCGGCGATCAAGGCGCACGCATCTTGCTGCGCCGTTACCCCGATCACGTCGTACGCCTAGCGCACCCGGAGGCGGCGGTCGACATTGATTATCCCGAGGATCTCTTAGACATCCCCACGGCCGAGAAGCCTACCGAGGCGTAATAGATTCGCGACGGAGGTGTGACTACTGTCGCGACAATTGCAAAACACTGCCGACGAGTAGGTTCCCTTTCTCAGGACAGAGGACTACGCGACGAACGAATTAGACGCAAGTCCGCCTTAACACAAACTCAATTTCGCCGCCGGTCAGCGGGCCCCGAATCCGCCACCAGTGAGAGCTGCCGTACCCATGCCACCGCCGGTCAACGCTGCGGCACCGAATCCGCCACCTGTGAGAGCTGCCGTGCCCATGCCACCGCCGGTCAACGCTGCGGCACCGAATCCGCCACCTGTGAGAGCTGCCGTGCCCATGCCACCGCCGGTCAACGCTGCGGCACCGAATCCGCCACCTGTGAGAGCTGCCGTGCCCATGCCACCGCCGGTCAGCGCTGCCGCACCAAAACCGCCACCAGTAAGAGCTGCCGTACCCATGCCACCGCCGGTCAGCGCCGCAGCACCAAAACCGCCACCTGTGAGAGCTGCCGTACCCATACCGCCGCCGGTCAGCGCCGCAGCACCAAAGCCGCCACCAGTGAGAGCTGCGGCACCCATGCCGCCACCGGTCAGTGCTGCGGCACCCGATTCCACCGCCAGTCAACGCTGCGGCACCGAATCCGCCACCCGTGAGAGCTGCCGCGCCCATACCGCCGCCGGTCAGCGCTGCAGTACCAAAGCCGCCACCAGTGGAGAGCTGCCGCGCCCATACCGCCGCCGGTCAGCGCTGCAGTACCAAAGCCGCCACCAGTGAGAGCTGCCGCGCCCATACCGCCGCCGGTCAGCGCTGCAGCACCAAAGCCGCCACCAGTGAGAGCTGCCGCGCCCATGCCGCCGCCGGTCAGCGCTGCAGCACCAAAGCCGCCACCAGTAAGAGCTGCCGCGCCCATGCCGCCGCCGGTCAGCGCTGCAGCACCGACGCCGCCGCGAGTGCGACCTGCCGTGCCGAACCCGCCGCCGGTCAGCGCTGCAGCACCAAAGCCGCCACCAGTAAGAGCTGCCGCGCCCATGCCGCCGCCGGTCAGCGCTGCAGCACCAAAGCCGCCACCAGTAAGAGCTGCCGCGCCCATGCCGCCGCCGGTCAGCGCTGCAGCACCGACGCCGCCGCGAGTGCGAGCTGCCGTGCCGAACCCGCCGCCCGTCAACGCCGCCGCACCAAAGCCGCCGCCGGTCAAGGCTGCCGTGTAGGCTGCACCACCGAATGCGCTGGCAAGCACTACGCCTTTTACTAACGGCTGCGACCCGGCAACAGCAACAACGTCCCCTGTTACCGGAGCGGCGAAATCAGAGTTTGCGAGCTGGTTTGTATAGTCAACGGTTGCTCCGTTCACCTCAATACTGCCCAATGCTGCGTTGGCATCGGTGACCTTGCCCTTAAGGAATAAAGGATCACCACTGGCGCCGTAGGTGTTAGTTCCCTCAACAACCGTATCGACCATTGAACCATCGGTCTGCAGGACGCCGTACACGTTAACGACTTCACCGACCGCAAGACCATCGGTACTGGTTTCAAAATCCTTTCCAAAGACCGTTACCGTATCCCCTGCAATGTGCTCGATTGGCGCAGACAGCAAAAGCTCTCTTCCCTCAGACCCTTGGGACGCCGCCGCAACTAGTACGCTCACAAAGAGCGATACAGAAATGATCTTGTTCATTCTAGGTTCTCCCCGAAAAACTGGTGTTTGGCGGCGACTTAGTTGGTATTTGCCACTTGTTCAGCGATGTCACTATTGGATGCTGGTCGTTCTTCAAAGAAGAAAATGCAAACTCCGCAACGCATACCATCGGGATCGCGCGCATCTGATTCTTCAGCTTCCACCCAGCGATCCATCTGTTCCAGAAATGGCATAGCCGTCGAATGCAGGTGGCCCAGAACCTTCTGCCGGAAGGCATAGGAAACAGGCTCCGTAGTCGTGAGAGCCCGTTCGAAGTAAGAGGGCTCATCTGCCTTACGCAACAAGTTGTGCGCAAAGTTCGAGTTCAAAGCACCCACATAGCGCCCCAAACGAGCGATGCGGGATACGTCGACGCCAGATGGAACGAATGTGCGGCTTATGCAGCGAACAAATTTATTTGCGTGAACTTCTACACAACCAGCGGCGAGCAGTTCATCAAGTACCAAACTCAGGTCGCTACCTGGAGCCCCGGCGTCGACAAGCTCCTTAAACGTCTTGAAGCTCCGCTCTGGCTGCAAGGACAAGTCGAGCGGCGCCCCATAGGGCGTCCCAAATCTTGAATCGTCATGCCACATTGCAAGTAATCCAGACAATTGGTCCAACTTATGTGTGCTGCGATTTCTTTGTTGACGTCGCTGCGCCTGCCGAGCGAGCAATGCCTCTACCTCGCCTCGCGTCAGGCCGCCCATCAGCGCCAAGCGCGCCGCGGTCGGTGGTCGTCCCTGTTCGCGGAGACGCGCCGCCAATGTTTCAATGTATAAAGTCCTCAGGACTCCTCCGACATCGTTGGGCGTCACGCCATAACTGAAAACGACAGGCATAAGCGGCCTAAGCAGCTCCTCAATTGCGTCGAGGAACGCCCCGCGCTCAGATGCTTCTTCATCAGTTGAGCCCACACTCTTCCCGAAGTGTCAAGCGATCAAAGTCTGCTATCTAGTTAATCTTGTTTGACAATATCTCGGGGTCACCCCCATGTCAACGAGATGCCGGAAGACACTGCAAAGTACGAAAGCGCCTCCGAAATGAGTGCCCCGCGACCGCCGTCTCGTAATGATCTTATGTTACGCAATATCGCCTTAGATTCAGCCCCTCATCTAAGGGGCTACTTTGCTACTGGAAGGAGCTTATTCGCTTGAGGGAGGATGTTGCGTCGCGGTTTCTTTTGAGCTACCAAAGCCCTTTATTTTGCGAATACAAATACTTGGGCAATTAATATAACTTGTTTTGTACGAAGTCGCCCCCCTCCGTCGAACTAGCTTGCTCTCCTATGCGCGTGACGGTCGCTTGGGACGGTTCGGTTTCGAATCGTCTTATCGCGCATTGGATGCTGCTCCATTCCAGACTAACCAACCCGCGAAAGGTGTTTTGGCCTTCAATTGTTTTTCCGAATATGCAGCCGCGGGAAAGACCGCACGGCCACGAGGCACTTGGAAGTGGCTGCAGGAATCCAAGGTCACGGATGCATTGAATCTGGCCGACAGACGTCGAGCGCCGCCCCCCGAGGCGTTTCGATCGATTTCCGCAACGCCAAGTGGGCCAGCAGTGGGATAACCGTTGCCGCGCTTTGCTTCCCCACGATTGATAGCCAGCCGGTTTGCGTACTTGAGTTTCATCCGATGGCGACCGCAGCGCTACTGCTGGTCAAAAGCACGTTTTCGGGAGATCGATATCGATCTATCAGGGGTAACTACGCCGCCCGCACGGATCTTATTTGCAGGCTGTATTGTTCGCGCATGTGTCAACATACGATAGTGGGGTATAGTATATTTAACCGACACAAAACCTTCATCTGGGCGTTGTAACGTGGTGGTTCATGTTGACAAGAACAGTGCGAGCCTCGATGCCCGTGCCCTCCTCTCGGCCGTTGGCCGGCAGGCGCCTTCTGGCCTTGATCGCCGTCTGTGCATCGGCAAATTCGCAGCCGGTATTGGCGCAGGCGGCGTCCGAGGACACGCCCGCCGAGACCGCACTGGGACCCACTTCCCGCCTGCCGCAGCTGGTGGGTGCGCAGTACACGTTCTTCCTGCAGAACCAGAGTACGCTCCGTTCCCCCTACGCCGGCCGGCTCAGTCTTGATCCGGACGGCGATACCCAGCCCACTAATACCCTGGGGCCTATTTTGGCTGGGCGCCGCTGAACTGGCTGCAGGGCTATGTGGATGTCGAGCGGTTCATGGGCGACGGGGTCAGCAATGCCACCGGACTGGCCGGCTTGACCAACGGTGATGTGGTGCGCGAGGGTGCCACGCGGACTCAAGAAGGAGTTCTACTTCGCCCGGGATTTCCTGCGCTTCATGCTGCCTCTGGGCGATGCGGTAGGCGGCGCAAGAGCGCGGCAAGGATCAGATCGGCGGCGGCGAGGCCGCGACGCGCCTGGAAATGAAGGTCGGCCGCGTGGCCGTGAACGATGATTTCGATCAAAACCGTTATGCCGCCGACCCGCGCGGGCGAGTTCCTGAACTGGTCGCTGTGGGCCAATACCGCCTGGGACTATGCCGCCAACACGCGCGGCTACACCGATGGCATCGTCATCGGCTACATCAGCCCCGCCTGGTCGCTCAAGTACGGCATCTACAAGATGCCCGACCATGGCCAACGGGCAGCAGTTGGTCACCTCGCTGACGCGGGCCAATGGCCAGAATCTGGAGCTCACGCTCTCGCAGCTACCCACCGGCACGATCGTGCGCCTGCTCGCCTATCTCAACACCGCCAGCATGGGCCTGTACCGTGAGGCGCTGGCGATTGCGGCGGCCGACGCCGCGGTTCCGGACGTCGCCGCGACCGATATGCCCGGCCGTCAGAAGCACGGCTATGGACTGAACCTCGAGCAGCCCCTGGCGGACCATGGCGATACCGGCGCTTTCCTGCGCTGGGGTTGGAACGATGGCAACGAGGAGAGTTTTGCCTTCACCGAGGTCGACCAGGTGGTGAGCTTTGGCGGGCAGTTGTCGGGCAGCCACTGGGCGCGGGCAGACGATCGCTTGGCGGTGGCGGTGGCCAGCGAGGGTCTGGATGCCCCGCACGAACAGTATCTGGCCGCCGGCGGTTCGGGCTTTCTGCTCGGTGATGGGCACTTGAACTACGGCTCACGAGCAGATTCTGGAGGCCTACTATCGCCTCGAGTACACCTGGCCCGGCCAGCCCGGTCCCATCCACTGGCAGCTCAGCCCGGATTATCAATATATCGAGAACCCGGCTACAACCGCGATCGCGGGCCGGTGCATTTCTGGGGAATCCGGCTGCACGTCGAATACTGACGGCCGAAGCGCGCGGCGCTAGCTGCGGCGGTTGACCTCTACGGTCACGTGCGTGAGTTCCTGGTGCTGCGACTGACAGCGCGCGAATCTCGTCCGACGATATGGCTTCGGCGGTCACGACGCTGAGAACGCAGGCGAATTTGCCCTTGCCGACGCGCCACACGTGCAGATCCTCAATGGTGCGGGACGACGTTACCGCCGCAGACGGCGTGCCGGATATGCGCCACCACCGGCGCATCCATCTCGGCATCCAGCAGGATGCGCCCGGTATCGCGCAGCAAGGTGACCGCCCAGGCTGCGACAATCACGCTGCCGATGATACCCATGAGCGGATCGAGCCAGGTGGCACCCAGATACTTGCCGCCGGTCAGGGCCCCGATCGCCAGCACCGAGGTCGCGGCGTCGGCCGCGACGTGCACGTAGGCGGATCGCAGGTTGAGATCGTGATGCGAGTGGACATCGTGCTCGTGTCCATGCGCGTGGTCATGGGCGTGCCCGTGGCCGTGCGAATGACTGTGCCTGGACCCGCCCGCCCCGGCCAGGAGCCAGGCCGAGCACAGGTTGACCAGCAGGCCCAGGCAACCGATGCCGATCGCCTGGTTGAAGGCGATCGGCGCCGGATGCATCAGACGCGTGACCGACTCCCAGGCCATGTAGATCACCACGCCGACCAGGAACATGGCGCTGGTGTAGCCGCCCAGGATCTCGATCTTCCAGGTACCGAACGCGAAGCGCTCGTCGCGCGCCAGCCGGCGCGCCAGCGTATAGGCCGCTGCCGACAACCCCAGTGCGATCGCGTGCGAACTCATGTGCCAGCCATCGGCCAGCAACGCCATGGATTTGAACATCCATCCGGCCGTGATTTCGACGATCATCATGACCACGGTCAGCATCACCACCAGCCGCGTACGCTGCTCGGCCAGCGGGTTGCTGTCGTGGAATTCGTGACTGTGACGCATCGCCATACTGTACCAGAGTATGGTATTTTCTACCCCGGGAGTGAACCATGGCTCACATTCTGCGAAACAAGGAACGATTGTTGGCACGCGTGCGGCGCATGCGCGGCCAGACCGAAGCGCTCGAGCGCGCGCTGGCGGCCGACCAGGAGTGCACCGCGGTGTTGCAGCAGATTGCTGCGGTGCGCGGCGCCGCCAACGGGCTGATGTCGGATGTGCTCGAAGAGCACCTGCGCGAGCATCTGGGCCCGCAAAGCGGTTCCGTGGCGCAGCGCGAACGCGATCTGGTGGAAGTCGGCCGTATCGTGCGCCGCTACCTGCGCTGAGCTCACCAGCCCCTGTGCGGCAACGCGTGCTCGACCGCGATATGACCCAGCAGCACGCGATGATCGATGCCCTCCCACTGCGATCCATAGCAACGCGTGAAGTTGAGCTCGGCATGGGGAGCGAGCTCCTGGGCCGTGATCTCCACCGACCATAGCCCGAAGAGTTGCACCTGCGCGTCGCGATCCTGGATCTGCTGCCAGCCGTCGAAGCCGAAGTGCAAACGAAACGAGCGCCGGCTCTCAATGCGCAATGCCCGCCCCGCCTCGAGCCGGGCGATCGGCACTTCGTGACGCCAGTGCCAGACCGTGGCGCTGCGCGCCGTCTTGCCGCCGTAGCGCTGCGCCACCGACTGCAACAGTTCCACCGGCGCTCCGCGCTCGCGCGCGATCAGCAGCTTCAGGAATTCCGCGTGCGACCAAAGTAGCGGCATGGCGCTGCCCGAAGGTCGCCCCGGGAGCAGCTCCAGCGCCGGAATCGGCGCCGTGTCCCAGACCTGCTCCGGCAGCATGCCGCCGAGGCTGGCGCAATTCCAGATGGTATTCAGGTACGCGATCGGATCCTCACCGGATTGCAGCGCCAGGTGCCCGCGCTCGCCGGCCAGCAACGGCCACGCTCGACCGATGCCGTTGCCGTCAAAGGCGCGCCCGTCGGCATGCTCGCCGTAGCCATCCTCGTTGTAGCGGTGATAGAGCGCACCCGACGGGGTCTGAACCTTCAATACCTGGTCGACCACCTTGATCGTGTCCTGGACGCGCGCATCGCGCGGGCTGCGCAGTCCCAACCGCACCAGGTAGGAGAAATCCATGCTGACCAGCGCCGAGCCCAGGATCTCCTCGCCCTCGCGGTTGCGCAGGGTGACCCAGCCCGTCAGGTCACCGGATTTATCCGGCGTGGCGATGCGCACGTAGTAACCCGAGACCCCGAGCTGCGCCGCCAAGCTCGTGTCGCGCACATAGCACCAGGACTCGAGCCGCTCGTTCCAGTCATCGGCCAGTTCCTCGGCGCGCACGCGCCCCTCGGCGCTCAGCCAGGGACTCGCGGCGATCAGCGCACTGATCGCAATCGCCAGCGTGAAGGCACTGACCCCGGGATTCTCCTCCCACCGGTCCTGCTCGCTGTAGGGCCCGGTGCGCACCACGAAACCGGTGGCCGCGCGCACCATCTGCGCCGTGCCCGGCAGTTCCGGATCGCCCAGCTCGCGCAGCTTCGCCGCCAGCAATATCGGAAACGCCGCCTCATCGAGCTGGGTACCGGTCCAGAACGGCTGGCCGCTGGGAAAGTAGTTCTGCGGCCAGCGGCCGTCGGGCCGCTGCGTCGCAATCAAATGAGCGAGGATATGCCGGGCTTCCAGCACTTGATTGGCCGCCAGCAGCGCGAAGGCCGTGAGCGTGGCATCGCGCGGCCACACCAGGTGGTAGCCACCGAGCGTGTCGGTGGTGTTGCCCCACGGCACGCTCAGGCTTGCGACCACGGCACCGGGATAGGTGCGATCCTCGTGCATCTTCAACACCACCGCCGATAGCAATCCGGCGTTGCCCAGCCGCTCGTCCGGCCGCGGGATTTTCAACTGCGAGCCCCAGTACTGCCAGTTTCGCTGGAACTCAGCGCGTAAAGTCTCGAAACCTTCCGCGAGCGCTGTGCGCACCAGGGTATAAGCCCCGCGCGCGGACTCGGAGAATGCCAGGGCCAGTACCCCGCACTCGCCCTGCGCCTCGCCGCTCAATGCCACGGTGCCTTGCGCGGCGCTGCTGAAATCGTAGGTGAGCCTGCCGTGACGGTGCAGATCCTGCCAGCCGTCGGAGGCGCCGACATAGCCGCAGCTCAGGTGATTGAGCGGCGCGTTGGCGGCGAAGCACAGCGCCATTTCCGCGCGCTGCGCATAGCCGACGCCGTCTTCCACCCAGGCGCGATTGTCGCGGCCGGTGCTGCCCAGGTGCGGCGCCAGGACGGCCACGAGCTGGTAGCTGCCCTTGAGTTCGTAGCGCACCAGCAAGGCATCGCGGCGCGTATCGGGCAGGATTTCGAGCGTGAGTTCGTAGTCATCGCCGAAGTGCGTGATGGTCAGGTCCGGCAGAAAGGGCCCCGGGGTGGACAGCCGGTAGCGCCGGATTCGCTTCAGATCCAGAAAGCCGCTCGCGCCCACCAGATAGAAACTGAAATCGCGAATCTGCGGCTCGCCGGTCGAGGGCCAGTACACCTCATCGATGATGCCGTGACCGATGGTCGCCCACAGGCGCGACGGCCCCAGCGCGGTGGTGACGAAATCCTTGTCGCTGGAGCACCAGGTGGGCGCCAGCCCGGGTGCGCCAAAGGCCTCGCCGCTCACGCTGAGGCTCGCTGTCGGGTGAACATCATGCCTGGGGCCCCTACTTTGCCTTGCCCGGCCCCGAGCATATCGGCACCGGCCCGCTCACCGCCAGCGGCCGGACTGGTACGCTCGCAGCCGATGACTGCGCCCACCATGTCGCCGGCAAAGTTTCTGCAGTACCTGGTCCTGCCGGCGCAACCGGTGGGCCTGGTGTTCATTGCAGTAGTGACTTTGGGCCTGGTGCTGTGTTCGGCGGCTGGATTTTTCGGCCTGCCGGTGTTCGCGATCCTGCTGTCCTGGTTGTTCAAGTACGGCTACGTGTTGCTCGAGCAGGTGGCGCACGGCGCGCGCGCGCCGCCGGTCCTGGCCATCGAAATGGTGAACTCGGCGAGCGAGCTTCGCCCGTGGGTGCAACTGGTGATCGTGGTGGGGTTCTCTTGGGCGCTGCACGCCCTGTCCGGCCATATCGGCGCGGCGCCGGCCCTGGTGCTCGATGGCCTGGCGCTGGCGGCGCTGCCGGCCTCGGTTGCCGCGCTCGCTGTCGGAGATGAATTCTGGCAGGCGCTCAATCCGCTGGCACTGTGGCAGATCATGCGCGCCCTGGGGCCCGCCTATGTGGCGATCGTCGGCGTGGTGCTGATTTACGGCTACGGACTGGTCGGCCTTGCGAGCTATGCCCTGCTGCCCGGATGGCTGCTCATTGCGCTCGCAGTGTTTGCCTGGCTATCGTTGTTTTCGCTGCTCGGCGGCGGCCTGTACGAGGAGCGTGAGGCGCTCGGCCATGAGGCCATCAATACTCCGGAGCGCGCCGCGCGCAAGCTCCAGCAGGAACTGGACCGCGAGCGCGCGCGCTTCGTCGATACGGTGTTCGCGCAGGCGCGCAGCGGTAATCTCGCCGGCGCCTGGCAGACCACGGAGCGCGAACTCAGTGCCCACGATCACGGCTTTGAAACCTACGACTGGCTGCTCGAACGACTCTCGCGCCTGGATGACCAGCGATTGGCCAGCCGCCTGGCCCGGGATTACATCCACCGGGCGCTCGGGCGCGATAACGCCCGCGTCACGCAGATACTGAGGGAGCGGCTGGCGCTCGATGCACAGTTTCGCCCGCAGTCGGCCGCCGAGACGTTGCGCGTGGCAACGCTGGCGCGCCTGGCGGGCGATCGCGCCAGCGCCCAGCGCCTATTGGCGGATTTTGCCGACCATTTCGCCGATGCCCCGCCAGCGCTGATGGCCGCCGCCCGGGCCGAGAGCGAAGCCCTCAGTCGCTGAGCACCAGCAGGATCAATGATCGGCCGGTAACGCCGTAGCTGTCGTTGCTCTTTCCCTTGTACGCGGCGCTGCCATCCGGGATATTGGTATCCAGAAGCAGGGTCCAGGTGTCGCCGCCGGGACTGGCCGGCAGCGTGAACTCCACCAGATCGTGATGCGCGTTGAGCACCAGCAGCATGGTGGCCTGGGTACCGCGCTGTCGCACGCCGGTGAAGCGCGCGCGACCGTCCATCATCATGCCGAAGCAGCGCATGTTGTCATCGCGCCAGTCCTCATTGCGCATCTCCACACCCGAGGCATTGATCCAGGTCAGATCCTTGACGTCCAACTCCTCGTCGTACGCACCGGTAAAAAATCGATTGCGACGAAGAATGGGGTAGGTGTGACGAAGCGTGGTCAGTTGCCGTACAAAGCTGATCAGCGCCTGCTGCTCGGCGGCCAGCTCCCAGTTTACCCAGCTGATTTCGTTGTCCTGGCAGTAGGCGTTGTTATTGCCCTGTTGCGTGCGCCGGAACTCATCGCCCGCCAGCAGCATCGGCGTGCCCTGCGCCAGTAGCAGCGTCGCGAGTTGATTGCGGATTTGCCGGTCGCGCAGGCTGGTAACCGCCGGATCATCCGAGGGCCCTTCAACGCCACAATTCCAGGAGCGGTTGTCGTTGCTGCCGTCCTTATTGTCCTCGCCGTTGGCCTCGTTGTGCTTATCGTTATAGCTCACCAGGTCATTGAGCGTAAAACCATCGTGCGCGGTCACAAAGTTCACGCACGCGGAAGGTCTTCGCCCCAGGTGATTGAACACGTCGCTCGAGGCGCACAGACGTTGGGCGATATCGGGCGCACCCGCACTGGCCTTCCAGAAATCCCGCACCACGTCGCGGTAGCGGTCGTTCCATTCGCCCCAGCCGGGCGGAAAACTGCCGACCTGGTAACCCCCAGGGCCGCAGTCCCACGGTTCGGCAATGAGTTTGACGCTCCGGAGTGTCGGGTCCTGGTTGCAGGCCTTCAAGAACCCGCTTTGATTGTCAAAGCCCTCGGGCTCGCGGGCCAGAATCGTGCCCAGATCGAAGCGAAACCCATCGACATGAAGCTCATTCACCCAGTACCGCAGGCTGTCGGTGACCATCTGGATGACCGACGGATGTGACAGATTCACGGTGTTGCCGGTGCCGGTGTCGTTGACGTAGTAGCGCTTCTGGTCCGGCAACAGGCGGTAGTAGGACAGGTTGTCGATGCCCTTGAAGGACAGCGTCGGCCCGTGCTCGTTACCCTCCGCGGTATGGTTGTAGACGACGTCGAGGATCACTTCCAGGCCGGCGTCGTGAAATCGGGCCACCATTTCCTTGAATTCGCGCAAGCACTGTTCCGGTTCCGATGCGTAGCGCGGGTCCGGGGCGAAAAAGCCGATGCTGTTGTAGCCCCAGTAATTGGTGCGCCCCTGTTCGAGCAGGTACTGGTCATTGATAAAGGTGTGGATCGGCAACAGCTCCACGCTGGTCACGCCCAATGACTTGACGTAGGCGATGACCTCCTTGGCGCCCAGCCCCTTGAAGGTCCCGCGTTGCTTGAGCGGTACGCCGGGGTGCAACTTGGTGAAGCCGCGAACGTGCGCCTCGTAGATGATAGTCTGATCCCACGGCACCCCGCGCGAGCGCGGCTGGCCCTGCCAGTCGAAGTTCGGATCCACGACCACGCACTTGGGTACGAAGGCGGCGCTGTCGCGCTCATCAAAGCTCAGATCGTCCCCGTCGGCGCCGATGGTGTAGCCAAAGCACTCCGGCGACCACTTGATCTCGCCGATGTGGGCCCTGGCGTAAGGATCCAGGAGGAGTTTATTGGGGTTGAAGCGGTGGCCGGCCTCCGGCTCGTACGGCCCATGTACCCGAAGACCGTAGACCGTGCTGGGAGCGACATCGGGTATGTATCCGTGCCATATCTGGTCGGTGTATTCGGGTAGCGCGATGCGTTCCAGCTCGGTGTCGCCCGCGGAATCGAACAGGCATACCTCTACTTTGGTGGCAGAGGCTGAAAACAGCGTGAAATTGGTGCCGCGCCCGTCCCAGATCGCACCGTGCGCTTGCGGACTGCCTTCTCTAACCCGACTTTTTGTCATGACCTGCGCACGCCACTCCCGGGGGAATCAGGCGCATCTTGACGGCAACCGGCGCATTTAAGTAGCGCTCTGGACTGTAAGCGCTGTAGGCCTGCTCCTGCGGCCGTGACGCACTCCCGGTGCTTTTGAAGGTGTAGCCGTACTACTGATGCAGATCATCGATCCAACGCACTAGTTCAGGCGTCTCCACCGGCTCGATGTCCAGGTTGTACACCAGGCCGGTCTGCCCACTGCGCGTCAACACACAGTGCAATTGCACATCGTCGCTGGCGTTGATTTCCTGGTGCGGCACATAAGGAGGCACATAGATGAAATCACCGGCCTCGGCCTCGGCGACGAATTCGAGTTGATCGCCCCAGCGCAGGCGCGCGACGCCCCGGATCACATAGATCACGCTCTCGAGCTCACCGTGGTGGTGGGCGCCGGTCTTGGCCTTGGCAGCAATGGTTACCGTGCCGGCCCAGAGTTTGTGGGCGCCGGTGCGTGCATTGGTCACGGCCGCGCGCCGTTGCATGCCCAACGTCTGCGCGGTGTCGGCATCGAGCTCATTGGCGCGCACGATTCGCACGCCCTGGGAGCGCCATCGGCTGGATGAAGTAGTCATAAGGCAAGTGTAGGACAAATTACCACTACTGTTGCGCTTCGCCTGCGCGCGGGAGTAGCCGTTGTGTAAGCGCCGCCTGTTTTATGCTTGTCATCAACTATTGAGGACAGTCATGTTCGCTGAACGACCGGCGATGACAGTGGTTCGAACGGATGCGCCGCGCGAGCGCGCGAGCGTTGCGGTTCGCATCCTGGCGCTGCTGGCGGTCGGGGCGGTACTGTATTTTGCTCACGCGGTATTCATTCCGATCGCGCTGGCGATATTGTTCGCGCTGATTCTGACCGCGCCGGTGGAAGCACTCCACCGGCTGGGTCTGCCGCGCAGCGTTTCCGCGCTGCTGGTGCTCGTGGTACTGATGGGGCTCGTGGGCGGCGCAATCAATCTGGCGTGGACGCCGGCGCAGAACTGGTGGGCCTCGGCGCCCCAGACGCTCAGAACCATAGAGCGCAAAGTGCGCCCCATCTCCCAGTTCATGACCCGGGTGGAGGCGCTGAGCGCACGCGCGGATCAGTTGGGCGATGCCAAGTCCACTGCCAGGCCGGCGCAGATGGTGGTGGCGGCGCCCGCTGCCGAGAGTGCTGCGGCAGCTCACACGCCGATGGCGGTGCAATTACTCGATCAGACCCGCGACGTCGTGATCGGCGTCGTGACCGTGATCATGCTGATGCTGTTTCTGCTCGCGGGCGGCCCCCCGATGCTGGCGCGCATGAGCGCGGCGCTGGCCAGCGACTTGAAATCCACACACACGCTCGGCGTCATCACCGCGGTGCGCAGCGAACTGAGCCGCTATTACGGCGGCATTGCCTTGATCAACCTGGGACTGGGGCTGGCCACGGGTGCGATCATGGCATTGCTCGACATGCCCAATCCCGTGCTCTGGGGGACGGTGGCAGCGCTGTTGAATTTCTTTCCCTACGTGGGCTCGGCGACCACGCTGGTGTTGCTCACGGTGGTGGCCTTTGTGACCTTCGACAACACCGGCCACGTGGCCGCGGTAACCGCCAGCTACCTGGCGCTGGCCACCCTGGAGGGCCAGGTCGCACAACCCCTGGTGGTGGGGCGGCGGTTGAAGCTCAATCCCATCATCGTATTTCTGGCGTTGTGGTTTGGCGGCTGGTTCTGGGGTATCGCCGGAATGGTGATTGCGATCCCCGCGCTGGTGTCGATGAAAGTGGTGGCCGCGAAATCCAGGCACGGCCAGCCGGTGATCGAATTTCTCAGCCCGGACGAGAGCGCGGTACGGCCGTTACCCCGTAACGCGCTGGGTGACGCGGCGCGTCTCGGCTGGCGGGATCTGGCGGCAGGGCCTAAGGGGCTGAGTTAATCCTGCGAACCTTCGGCATAGACGCGCGGAAAAGTCACGCGAAAGCTGGTGCCCGCGCCGGGCTCAGTCTCCAGTTCCAGGCTGGCATCGAGCAGTTCGCACAGTCGTTTGACGATCGACAGTCCTATGCCCTCGCCGGCCAGCGCCTCGAGCGGCCTGTGCCCCGACCGCGAAGCCAGCGTCGCGGCCGGGCCGGAGCCGGCGGCGCAGCGCCATGGGCGGCGCTTTGCGCTTCCACCTCGTGCGCCTCTTCGGTGGCGTGCTTGAGGGCGTGCTCGAGCGAGGCCGCCGGACCACGCGTGAATCCGGGACCGGTATCCTGCACGCTCAGCGACCAATGCGCCTCGCGCCCTTCCCACACCACCCGCACCCCGCCCTGTTCGGTGGCCTTCAATCCGTTGAGCATCAGATTCTGGGCAATGCGCAGCACCTTGGCGCGATCGCCACTGATGGGCAGCGAGTCCGGGCCCTGCGCCAACAGGAACAGGTTGCGCTCGGCGGCCGCGTTGCGCATGGTGTCGCACAGGTCGCGCAGCGTCTGGCCGGCGTCGAAATTGCTGATGCGCCGCCGCTCCTTGCCGGCCTCGAGCCGCGCCACATCGATCAGATCGCTCAACAAAGTGTGCAACGAGGTCACTCCACGTTGCAGTATTTTTGA
This sequence comes from uncultured Gammaproteobacteria bacterium, assembly GCA_963735775.1. GTDB lineage: Bacteria > Pseudomonadota > Gammaproteobacteria > Steroidobacterales > Steroidobacteraceae > FEN-1191. The sequence continues at coordinate 406,083 of CAVTMG010000004.1, forward strand.
GAACTGCGACCGCTGCGCTTCCGACAGATCGCGATTGAGCAGGACGCTGGCATTGCTGATGATGCCCACCGAGCCGCGTAGATCATGCGCCGCCTGGCGCCAGCCCTCCGCGCGCTGCTGCTCGAGCCGCTGCAGCTCCACCACCGCCTGTTCCAGATCGCCCAAACGCGCCGTCGCCTCAGCCTGCTGCAATCGCAGATAGCGCGCGCCGCTCTCGATCAGGCCGTCACTGCACATGCGCGCCAGCGCCCTGCGCGCCACGGCCATGGCGGGCCGCTCGAGTTGCGGGTTGGCGGCGTCGAACTGCTCGAGCTCCTGGAGCAGACACTGCTGCAGGTGGCCCCATTCGCGCATGGTCTGGCGCTGATCGTAGCCCTGCTGCCAGCGATGCAGGCCGTGCTCGGCGGCACTGGCATTCTCCAGGGCCGCAACCTGTCCCTCGTCGGGGGTGCCGGCCAGGCGCAGGCGGTGCTCGAACCCCGCGAGCACGGCCGGAATGTGATCGTTGAACTGGGTGCGCGACAGGGTGGAAAAAATGGTCAACTCAGGGTCGGCATCCAGGCGCTCATGCCAGGCGCGCAGAATCTGCTCACGGCGCTGCGAGAGATAGCCGGCGAGGGCCTGCAATGCGGATAGTTGCGCGGCGTCGCTCATCTCATTGTCCAGCGCACGCGCATGACATAAGCACAATTTATCATGCTACGGCCCCCTTGGCCCAGTTTCGCTCTACACTGCGCGCCGCATGAAAGTACCCAAGGGACTGCAGCCGCTGGTGGAGGACGGACTGGTCGACGCGGTCGTGCGCCGGCTGCAGAGCGGCAAGGAAGCCTCAGTCTACATCGTGCGCTGCGGCGGGCAGATTCGCTGCGCCAAGGTATACAAGGAAGCCGAGCACCGCGGCTTCCACAAGCTGGCGCAATACCAGGAGGGCCGCAAGGCACGCGGCAGCCGCGATGCGCGCGCCGTGGGCAGGCGTGGCCGCTACGGCCGCAAAGTGCAGGAATCGGAGTGGAAGAACGCCGAGATTCAGGCGCTCTACCAGCTGGCCAACGCCGGCGTGCGCGTACCCAGGCCGCACGGCGTGCACGAGGGCGTGCTGCTGATGGAACTGGTGGTGGACCAGCACGGCAATCCCGCGCCCCGGCTGAACGAGGTCGAGCTGAGCGCGGATCAAGCCCGCGGCTGGCACAGCTTCATGATCACGCAGATCGTGCTGATGCTCTGCAGTGGACTGATTCACGGCGACCTGTCGGAATACAACGTGCTGCTGGACGCGAATGGTCCGGTCATCATCGATCTGCCGCAGGCGGTCAACGCCGCCGGCAACAACAACGCCTTTCGCATGCTCGAGCGCGATGTCAACAACATGCGCGCGACCTTTGCGCGCGCAGCGCCCGAGCTGGCGGCAACGGACTATGCGCTGGAGATCTGGAAGATCTATGAAGCCGGCGATTTAAAGCCCGACAGCCGGCTCACGGGCCGCTTCACGCGCGATCCCACCGCGGTCGATGTGGCCGCAGTGCTCGATCAGATCGAAATCGAACGCCAGGAAGCCGAGGCCCGGCAGCGCGGACGGGAGCTGGCGCTGCTGGCCTGAGTTTGCGCTAGTGCGCGGCCAGCGGCTCGTTGGCGCCGCGCGTGAACGCCCAATCCATCCAGCGGCTGATCAGGCCCCCGCCCAGGCTCGCACCCGTGACCCCATCGAGCTCGTAGCTCGAGCCGTTGAGAATGGACTCGGCGGCGCGCTGGCCGCTGCGGATCGCCGGGCCAATGCCTTCGCACAGATCGCGCGTGGCCAGTCCCGCGGCATCGCCGGTCAGAAAAGCATTGCCGACGCGACCCAGCCGGGTCGGCCCGCGCAGGTAATAGCTGTAGCCCGACGGGTTCCTCGGGCATGCTGATGCCGAAACTGGCGCAGCAGTTTGTCGGCGAAGTGTTGCCAATGCTGCCGGATGTCTTCGCCGCGCTGCTTCAAGCGCCCGGCCATGCCGCCGACGCCCACGTTGAGCCAGCCGCGCGCCTTGGGCACATACCAGCTGTAGCCGGGCAAGCCGTGCTCGAAGAACCACAGGTGGCAGTCCGGATCCTGCCATTCGATAGGGAAACTCCAGTTCCAGGGTAACGGTCTGCAGCGCGCGCACGCGCGGCAGATCATCGCGAAACAAGCGCGCGATATACCGGACAGGAAGTACCGGCAGCGCCGATCAGGTAACGGCAGCGAAACGCCTCATCGAGCACGTAATCGCTCGCCGTCGCGGTCGGATGTTCTTGACCGCGTGCTGCAGCACCGGCGCGCCGCAGCGCTCGAGCAGCCAGGCATCGAACTCGAAGCGCCGGATCGAGTGCTGCACGCACGGAATGGGCAGGTGCAGGCCCTTCAGGTGCCAATGCAGGCGCCGGAAACTCAGGAATCGGTGCGGGTAGCTGCTGATCTCGAGCTGCAGATCGCCCACCACCTGCGGCGTGATCCAGCCCGCGCACAACTTGTGGCGCGGAAAGCTGGCCTTGTCGAGCACCAGCACGTCCGCGCCGGCTGCCTGCAGCCGCCGTGGCAGCGGCGGAACCGGCAGGACCTCCGCCGACGACAATGATCTCGGCGCTGCGCATTCGAAGTCAGGGCCGCTCAGCGCGGATACATGAATTCGCGCGTCAGCGGGATGCGATTGTTTTCCTGCGGTCGTGAACAGCACCTGGAACAGCTGCAACGTGCCGGTCTCGAACGCGGCGATCGAGCCCGCCAGGTACAGCCGCCACATGCGCACGAAGATACTCATCGAACATGGTGCGCACTCTGTCCGACCGCGCTCTCATAGCGCGCGAGCCAGTGGCGCAGCGTCAGCGCGTAGTGCAGGCGAATATTCTCGACATCGAGCACCGACAGATTCGAAGGCTCGAAGATCTGCATCATCTCGCCCAAGTGCGGGCGCGTAGGCACCGGGGAAAATGCGCCGTTCGATCCACGGATGCAGCGGCGCCGCGCTGATTGCGGCCGATCGAGTGGATCAGTCCGCGTCCCTCGGTGTCCAGCGAGCGCCGGGCCACGCGGCCGAGTTCCGGATAATTCTCGCGGCCCACGTGCTCGAGCATGCCCACCGAGACGAACACGTCGTAGCGGCCGGTGATGTTGCGGTAGTCGTCCTCGACGAACTCGACGCGATCCGTGCAGCCCTTGTTCACGTGCGCGCTCGCGCGCGAACTCGATCTGCCGCTTGGAGATGTTGAAGGCGCGCACCTGCGCGCCATAGCGGCTGGCCATGTGCAGCGCCAGGCTGCCCCAGCCGCAGCCGGCCTCGACCACGCAGTCGCCGGCCTTGAGCTGCAGCTTGCGGCAGACGTGATCCATCTTGGCGACCTGCGCCTGCTCCAGGGTCGCCTCGGCCGTCGGGAAGTAGGCGCAGGTATAGGCCATGGTCTCGCCCAGCCAGAGCGAATAGAACTCGTTGCCCAGATCGTAGTGACGATGAATGTTGCTGCGCGAACCGCGCAGCGTATTGCGGCGCGGCCGGTGCAGCCAGCCCGCGAACCGCCGTGCTCACCGAACCCGCGTTGGTGCTGGGTGCGGAAGCTGCGATAGATGATTTCCAGCAGCTGGATCAGATCGCCTTCGACCTCAATGCGGCCGGCGCTGTAGGATCGCCGAATCGCATGCGCGGATTGCGCAGCAGGCCGAGCAAGGTGGTGCGATCGGCGATGCGCACGTGTATGGCCGATCCATGCGCTGCCGGCCGGCGATGCGCTCGCCGGTCCAGACCAGCAGGAATTCGATCGGCGGGATTACCCAGAATGCCCAGCAGGCGGCGCACCAGGCGCGCGTCCAGTGATCTGCCAGGCCGTCCCCGCGCGATCGCTGCCGGTGCGGCAGGCGCCTCAAGCCCCTCGGTTTCAGAGGCGGCGTCCATAGCTTGCTCTCCTTGACTGGATCACACTTCAGAAGCTCTTGGGCTTCGTTGCGCGCGCCGACTGGCGGCCGCGCGGCTTCGAACGGGCGCTTACCCGAGTTGTGCCCTGAGCCTCCGCATCCGACGGTACTGCAACTGCAGCCCGTATTCCAGTTCCTTGAGTTGCGCCTGAAGCGCCGAGCGCTCCCAGCGCTCGATCATGGCGCGTTTGGTCTGAGCCAGCCACTGTTCGCGCAGACGCGTCCAATCGGTCACGGCCTGACAGAAAGCCTCGTACTCCTCGGCCACGCGGCTGACGCAGCTGCTCGATATGCGCGCGTCCCGGCTGATGGCCGGCGAGCTGCTGTTCCGCCCGGCGAAACTGGGTGTCGAGCAGTGGCGCGCTGAATCTTGAACCACGGCACCGTCTTCAGATTACGGGCCAGTCCCAGCCAGCGCATGGCGTTGATGAACCACTTGGACGGGTCCCACTGCCACCAGCGCACACCATTGCGGTAGTCGTGCGCAAACATGTGGTGAAAGTTGTGATAGCCCTCACCGTAGGTCAGCAGCGCAACAACGCCATTGTCGCGCGCGGTGTTGTCGTCGGTGTAGGGCTGAACGCCCCACATGTGCGCCAGAGAATTGATGAAAAACGTGAAGTGATGGCTGACGACCAGCCGCAGCACGCCCGCCAGCAGGAACAGTGCCCAGGATATCGCCACTAGGCCCAGCCGAGCAGCACGGGCAAGCCGAAATTCATCGCCAACGCCAACGGCACGTAGTAGCGGTGCTGCCAGCTCACCAGGCGGTCGCGCTCCAGATCCCGCACCACGCTGAAATCGGGCTCGCCGCTGGGGTAGTTCTTCAGCATCCAGCCGATGTGCGAGAACCAGAAGCCGCGCCGGGCGCAGTACGGATCCAGTTCGGGGTCATCGATCTCGCGATGGTGTACCCGGTGGTTGGCGGCCCAGACCAGGGCGCTGTTCTGCAGCGCCATGGCGCCGAACAACAGATACAGCACCTTCAGCGATGGGATGGGCTTCGTAGGTGGCATGGGCGAACAGGCGGTGGTAGCCGCAGGTGATCGACATGCCATTGGCGCCCAGCAACAGCGCGAACCAGATCCAGGCGGCGGCGTGGTAACCGTGCGTAAAGCCGTACCAGGGCACCGCCAATGACCGCCACGGCAAAGGTCAGCGCAAACATGAGCGTCGTGGTCCAATTGCGTGTCACGTGGTCCCAGCCGGTGGCTCTCATACCCTTCTCCGAGGCGCGCGGCGCCCTGTCGTAATCGTCCTACAGGTGAACAAAGTCTATTTGTAATTAAATCAGCGAGTTAGAAACTAATCGATACGCCACACCCGGCGCTACTTTAACAGCATTGCCGACGCCCGTGCTGCGAACCACCGCGGCTCTTATGATACTTGAGGCGCCGGTGGCGCCCCTGGGGCCTCGGCCAGCATGCCCATGACCCCCTGCACCACCCGGCCCGAGGCCGCCGCGCCATTGTCCATGAAGATGACCTTGCCCTGCGAGTGCTCGGCGACGTACTTCAAGGCATCGGTGTATTCGAGGAACAGCAGGAACTCGGTTGTCGACGCCGGCCTCCTTGAGGCTCTCGGCCGCTTCCTTCATGCCGACGGCGATGTTCTTGCGGAACAAGCGCCAGTCCCTCGCCGCGCAGCGCCGAAGCCTTCTTGTCGGCCTCGGCGCCGATGGTCTTGTAGGCCGCCTCGGCTTCGGCATCCTTGGTGCGCTTCACCAGCAGCGCCGCGCCTTCATTGGAGGCGGCGGCCAGCAGGTTCTTGGAGGAGACCACGCGCGCCATCGAATCGATGATCTCCTTGTCGAAGGTCATGTCGGTGATCTGGATGTCGCGCACCACGTAGCCCCAGGCCAGCACCACTTCATCGAGATTCTTCTTGGTGTGATCGACGATCTCGGCGCGCATGCCGAGGATGTCGGACTGCTTGGTGGTCGCGACGAACTGGCGGATCGAGCCGTCGATGGTCCGCTGCAGCGCCAGCTGGAATTCCTGCGGCGTGGCGAAGCTGAACACCGCCTTCTTGATCGCCTCCTCATCCGCCGCCGCCACGGCGTACAGCACCATGGTGGCGAATTTGACGTTGGCCTGGTCCTGCGTGATGGCCTGGAACTCGAGCTGCAGGGCGCGGTTCTGCAGCGACAGCCGGTGCGACGACCGCTCTCCCACGGCATCTTGAAGTTCAGCCCCTCGCGCATGATGCGGCGGTACTTGCCGAACACCGTGACGACGGCGACGGTCGCCTGCGGCACGGTGCGGAACAGAGCTCTCGCACACCAAGATCAGCAGGACCGCCACCAGACCAGCAGGATCAGCAGCACGCCCATATTCATCTCGTCATGCCTGTAGAAAATTCATGCTGCGTGAGTATAGCCTGCACGGGGGCGCATTAACCGCGGCGATCGAGCACGCGGCCTTGGAGGTCCCGTGCAACAGCGTACAACTGCTGATCGGTGGTCGTGACGTCGACGCCCGTAACGGCGCCACTTTCCTGCGGCTCAACCCAATGACCGGCGAAGCGGCCACACGGCGCTGCGGCCGCCACGATCGAAGACGGCATCGCCGCCGCTGACGCGGCGGCCGCGGCCGCTTCCCCGCCTGGTCGGCGCTCGGGCCGAGCGCACGCCGCGCCAGGCTGCTGCGCGCCGCCGACGCGCTGGAGTCGCAGGCCGGCCGCTTCGTCGAGGCCGTGACCAGCGAGACCGGCGCTACCGCCGGCTGGACCCACTTCAACGTGCACCTCGCCGCCGGCATGCTGCGCGAAGCCGCCTCCATGACCACGCAGATCACCGGCGAGGTCATTCCTTCGGACGTGCCCGGCAATCTGGCCTTGGCCATGCGCCAGCCCGTGGGCGTGGTGCTGGGCCTTGCGCCCTGGAATGCGCCGATCATTCTCGGCGTGCGCGCCATTGCCATGCCGCTGGCCTGCGGCAACACCGTCATTCTCAAGGCCTCCGAGATCTGCCCGGCGACGCATCGCCTGATTGGCACGGTGCTCAAGGAGGCCGGCCTGGGCGATGGCATCGTCAACGTCATCACGCACGATGCCAGGGATGCGGCGGCAGTGGTCGAGGCCATGATTGCGCATCGGGCCGTGCGCCGCGTGAATTTCACCGGCTCGACCGCGGTCGGGCGCAGCATGGCGCTGACCGGCGGCCAAGTATCTGAAGCCGGTGCTGCTGGAGCTGGGCGGCAAGGCGCCGCTGATCGTGCTGGCCGATGCGGATATCGATGCGGCGGTGGTGCCACGGTGTTCGGCGCCTTCGCCAACCAGGGGCAGATCTGCATGTCCACCGAGCGGGTGATCGTCGAGGAGCCGGTGGCCGATGAGTTTGCGGCCAAGCTGGCCCAGCGCGTGGCGGCGCTGCCCGCCGGTGATCCGCGCCAGGGCGAGGTGGTGCTGGGCTCGGTGGTCGGCCGCCGCGACGGTCGAGCGGGTGCAGAAGCTGGTGCGCGGCAGCGGTGGCCCAGGGCGCCAAGCTGCTGACCGGCGGCGAGGCGCAGCGGCACGCTCATGAAGGGCATCGTCGTGGACCATGTGCACGCCCGAGATGGCGCTGTTTCGGGAGGAAACCTTCGGCCCGCAGGTGTCGATCACGCGCGTCAAATCGGCCGACGAAGCCGTGCGCCTGGCCAACGACACCGAGTACGGCCTGTCGGCCTCGGTATTCACCCGCGACATGGCCAAGGGCCTGGATATGGCCAAGCGCATCGACAGCCGGCATCTGCCACATCAATGGCCCCACCGTGCACGATGAGGCGCAGATGCCCTTTGGCGGCAGTGAAGGCCTCCGGCTACGGCCGCTTCGGCGGCAAGGCCGGCATGGAGCAATTCACCGAGACGCGCTGGATCACGCATCCAGACCACGCCGCGGCACTATCCGTTCTGAAGTGCGCGCGGCTCACGCCGCGAAAGACAGGTGATGCCCGTCGGGATAGAGGCTGCGGTGAGAACTGGCGCCGCAAGCCCCGGCAGGGGCTGCGCGGCTTCCAGAATCAGCCGTGTAGCGGCCACATCGTTGGCGTGCAGTGCCGCGTGGCGCTGGTGCTGCTGTGCCGCATAGCAAAGCAGTTCCACGTGCGGCCGCCATCCGGCAGCGCCAGCGCGGTCACGGTCACTTCGTGGCTCGGGCCCGCTCGAGCCGCGCCTGCTCGGGTCCGCTGATTGTGCGTGCTGGCCGCTGAGCCTCAGTCCCAGCGCTTCGTAGAAGGCGATGCTGCGGGCGCTGTCGGTGACGCTGATGGCCGAGTGGTCTATCGCCTAGGAAGAGCGCATCCGGGTCGCGTCGCTGCCAGCGCGGCGGCACTGCCCCCGCCGCAAAGGCCAGCAGCTCGAGCGGATGTCCTTCGGGATCGCGAAATTTGAAGGCGGTGACGTCGCCGGTGTTGGCCGGCAGTCGCTGCGGACCGTCGCGTGAAATCGGCTGCCAGCCCTGGCAGCCGCGCAAGCTGCGCGTAGGCGCTGCCGCCATGTCCGCCACGACGATCGGCGAAGTGCTGAAAGCGCGGGTTCGAGGCCGCGAGCGCCGCCGGATAGGGCGCGCCCTCGGCATCGAACTGCAGCAGCTCGATGCAGCTCGGCGCCCAGCGCCAGCACGGCGCGGGCGCCGCCGGTCACGCCCATGGCGATTGAAACGCGGCGCCGGTACACGTCGCTGCGCGCCCAGCAGCGTGCAGCCGAAAGCCTGCCGATAGAACTCGGTCAGTTGCGCCAGCGCTGCGGTCATCAGGCTGAAGCGCAGCAGGCGTCGCAGCCGCGGCGCACGCCGTTCACGGCCAGCGCGCGCCGCGCCGGTTGAGGAAGATGGCATACAGCGTGTGCGATCCGCCGATGAACAGCCGATTCTTGTAGCGCGCCGCCGAAGCACAGGTTGGACACGCGCTGCGGCACCCGCACCTTGCCGAGCAGGCGGCCCTGCAGGATCGATGCAATGCACGCCGTCCGCCGGCACTCGACCAGACATTGCCCTCCTCATCCACGCAGATGCCGTCGGCGTAGCCGGGCTCGATCTTGTGAAACATCTCCCCGCCGCTGAGTTTGCCGCCGCGCTCGACATCGAACACGCGGATGTACTGCCGCGGTTGTCGCTGGGTCTGATCGCCGGTCTCGGCGACGTACAGGCGGCGCTCGTCCGGCGAGAACGCCAGCCCGTTGGGACCGTCGAAATCGGCCGCGGCTACCTCGATGCGACCGCTGTCGCGGATCGAAGCGATACAGTGCCGGCGGCTGCTCGGAGAGCTGGCGGCCGCCCTCGTAGTCGCTCTGGATGCCATACAGTGGATCGGTGAACCAGATGGAGCCGTCGGAGTTGACGGTCACGTCGTTCGGCGAGTTCAGCCGTCGGCCGTCGTGCCGATCCACCAGCCGCGTCACGCTGCCGTCGAGTTCGGTGCGAAACAGGCAGCGCTCGCGGTGCGAGCAGGAGATGAGCCGCCCTGCCGGTCACGGCGTCTGGCCATTGCCGTAATCCGGGACGGCTGCCGGTAACACGGACACGCCCGCATCCTCGATCCAGCGCAGCGTGCGGTCGCGCGGCAGATCCTGGAACAGCAGGCAATTGGCATCGCCCATCCATACCAGGCCCTCGATCCAGCGAAAGCCGTCGGCCAGCATCTCCAGCGGCGCATTGGCGAGCACGTAGTGCGCAAAGCGCGGGATCGCGGATTTCGAGCCGTCCAGCTGCATGCGCTCGTCACCGGAACGCGCACGGCGCCAGCGGCGCGCCGGCGTGATCATCGAGCTGAATGACCATCAGCACCGCCGGCGCACCGCCCACCGTCCCCGAGCGGTGACCCACGCCGGCCCGCCGCTCGCCGGCAGTGCTGATCGCCGCCGAAGGAAATCTCGCCCGGCGCCCATCTCGACGCGCGTGCCGTCCATCGATTCCACGAACCAGCGGCCCGACAGCGGCACGATCCACTGCGGCTTTGGATTTTCGTGCCACTCGCCGATCCAGCCCACCGGCTGCACCGTCACCAGCGTGGTCATGGCGCCGCTGGTGCGTCGGCCCTGCCATTGCGGCGCGGCCGGCGGCTGCATCGACTGCAGCTCAAACTCCTCGATGCGCACATGCGCTCTGGTGACTGACGCCCTCGGCATCGGTCCACAGATGCCAGTAGCGCACGACCGGCGGCGGATTGCGCGGTCGCGAGCGCACTCAGTGCCGCTGCTCGCGGCCCGGTGGCCGCATAGGGATGACGTCGAGGCCAGCGGGTGTTGCCAGAAGCGCTCGCGCCCGGCGCGCATCGCTGCCGAGGGCCAGCAGCAGAAAGCCTCCGGCCAGCGCGCAGTTCTTGCAGGAAATCCCAGAACACCTCGCGGCCGCGGCTGGCGCCCCTCAGGCGGAAGTCCGGCGCGCGCCAGAACTGCTTCCACAGCAGCGCCGTCATCATGCAGTAGACCGGCCAGGATGCAGCGCTGCCAGGCGGTCGAGCGATGCCGGTCAGTACCGCCAGTGACATCAGCACCTCGATCGCAAATCCGGCCAGGATCAGCGCGTCGCCAGCGCGCGCGAGCGCATGCCTGCGCCGCCTGATCGACCGCGGCCTCGAAATTGAGGATCTTGTCGAGCGCGCTGAACGGCAGGAACAGCCCCACCAGCAGGCAGCGCACCGCGAGGGTCAGCCAGAGACTCGCCAAGGCAATCGCCTCCGTTCTTGCTTCAGTTACACTGCGTCGGACCGGCATGTGCACAGGCGTGCCGTGGGAGTCTAGCGCGTGGCCCGTGCTCGCTCCCACACTTGCCGAACGGAGCAGGTAGCCCCCCAAGTCCTAACAGAGCAAACGCCGTGAGCGATTCCACCGCGCCCGCCCATGTCACCACCGCGTCTGCTCGCCGGCCAGAAGGCCCTGGTGACGGGCGCCAATTCCGGCATCGGCCGCGGCGTGGCCATCGGGCTTGGCGCAGGCCGGCGCCGACGTCGTGGTCAACTACGTCACCGGCGAGGACGCCGCCGAGGCGGTGGTCGCGGAGATCCGCGGCTTCGGCGTCGCAGGCCTATGCGCACCAGGCCGACGTGTCCTCGGACGAGACTCAGGTGGATGGCATGTTCGCAGCGCATGATCGAGCGCAATTCGGCACCATCGACATCCTGGTCGCCAACGCCGGCCTGCAGCGCGATGCGGCCATTCACGAGCATGACGCTCGAGCAGTGGAACACCGTGCTCGACGTCAACCTGACCGGACAGTTCCTGTGCGCGCGCGCGGCCGATCCGCGAGTTCCTGCGCCGCGGCGTGGTGCCCGCGGTGTCGTGCGCGGCCGGCAAGATCATCTGCATGAGTCGCGTGCACCAGCAGATTCCCTGGGGCGGACACGCCAATTACGCCTCCTCCAAGGGCGGCATCAAGCTGCTGATGGAGAGCCTGGCGCAGGAAGTCGCGCCGCACCGCATCCGCGTCAACGGCATCGCTCCGGGCGCGATCCGCACGCCCGATCAATACGCAGCGCCTGGGAAACGCCCGAGGCCTACAGCGCAGCTCATGACGCTCGTTCCCTACGGGCGCATCGGCGAACCCGAGGACATCGCGCGCGCCGCGGTCTGGCTGGCGTCGGATCAGTCCGACTACGTGGTCGGCACCACGCTGTTCGTCGATGGCGGCATGACGCTCTACCCGGGCTTCGCCACCGGCGGCTGAAGCGCGGCACCATGGCGGACGCCCACTACGATGTCATCGTCATCGGCAGCGGTCCGGGCGGCGCCTCGTTGGCGCAGCGCCTGGCGCCCACGGGCAAGCGCATCCTGCTGCTCGAGCGCGGCGACTACCTGCCGCGCACCCGCGCCAACTGGGACGCGCAGACGGTGTTCGTCGATGCCGCCTATCAGGCGCGACGAGACTCTGGTACGGACGCGACGGACGCAGTTTTCACCCCGGCCTGCACTACTACGTCGGCGGCAATTCCAAGGTCTATGGCGCGGCGTTGCTGCGCCTGCGCGAACGCGACTTCGACGAGCTGCGCCATGCACGATGGCGTCTCGCCGGCGTGGCCGCTCAAGTATGCGCGACTTCGAGCCCTATTACGCCGAGGCCGAGCGGCTGTTTCACGTTCACGGCCAGCGCGGCGAGGATCCGAACGAGCCGCCCGCGAGCGGCACCGTTCCCCTATCCGCCGGTCTCGCACGAGCCGGCGCATCCAGGCGCTCAGCGACGCCTGCGAGCGCAGGGCCTGCACCCGTTTCATCTGCCGCTGGGCATTCTGCTGGACGAGAAGGATGGCAAGCCGACGCCGACCAGCATCTGCATCCGCTGCGATGCCTTCGACGGCTTTCCCTGTCTGCTCAACGGCAAGGCCGACGCGCAGGTGATGTGCGTCGATCCGGCGCTCAAGGCGCACCCGAATCTGACGCTGCTGACGAGGCCTACGTCTCGCGGCTGCGAGACCGACGCCGCCGGCCGCGCGGTCAGCGGCCGTGCACGTGAGCCGCGAAGGCCGCAGCGAGCAATACTCGGCCGACATCGTCGTGGTCGCCTGCGGTGCGCTGTCCTCGGCGCTGCTGCTGCTGCGCTCGGCCAGCCCACGTCACCCGCAGCGGTCTGGCCAATGGCTCGGGTCAGGTCGGCCGCAACTACATGCGCCACAACCAATCGGTGCTGATGGCGCTGATGCGCGAGCCGAACGACACGGTGTTCCAGAAGACCCTGGCGGTCAGCGATTACTATTTCGGCTCGGAGGACTGGCAGTATCCGCTGGGACTGATCCAGATGTGCGCCACCGCGCACGGCGCCGAGATCCGCGGCGAGGCGCTGCCGGCATGGCTGGAATGGCTGCCGAAGATGCCGTTCGAACTCATGGCGCGCCATGCGATGGCGTTCTGGCTGTCCAGCGAGGATCTGCCGCGGCCGGAGAACCGCATTTTCTACGACGGCGAGCGCGTGGTGCTCGACGTCACCGAAGGCAACATGGAGGCGCATCGGCGCCTGCGGCAGAAGCTGCAGCAGATCCTCGAGCGCCAGCCGGCGCGCACCCCAGCGCTGCTGGAGCGCAGCCTGTACCTGGGCAAGGACATTCCGATCGGCGGCACCGCGCATCAGGCCGGCACGCCCGCTTCGGCACCGATCCGGCCAGCTCGGTGCTGGACCTGGACTGCAAGGCGCACGAACTGGACAACCTGTATCGTCGCCGATGCCAGCTTCTTTCCCTCCATCGGCGCGGTCAATCCGACGCTGACCATCATCGCCAATGCGCTGCGCGTCGCCGACCGCATCCAACAACGACTAGGCGCCCGCGCCAAAACCTGACACCTCGTGGCCGTCGTGGTCACGCAGTCGCAGCATGGCGAATGCCGCGATCAGGGTGAGGCCGCTGGCGAGCAGAAACGCGGTGGCGAAGTCACGCTGCTCCAGTCCACGGCCCGCGGATGACAGCGACAGCGATGCGGCCGCGAAACTGATCCCGAAGCTCATCGAGATCCGCTGCGCGAACAGCGCCACGCTGTTGCTGCGGCCCATGTCGCATGATCGATGTCGGCCAGCGACAGTGCCCCGACGCTGGAAAATATCGCCGAGCGGATGCGTGCCGAATAAAAGATGTAGGCCGCGAGCAAGGCGCACCGGCGATGAGACCCGAAACTGCGTGAAACCCGCGAGCATGGCGCTGGCGCTCGCGCACGCCCAGAACAGCGCGCGCCGGAAGCCGATGCGCGCGAGCACGAAGGAGATGCACGGGCGCATCACGAAGGTTCCGGCCGAAACCAGGAAGGTCAGGAGGCCCGAGTGGAAACGCGCTGTAGCCGAATTGCAGCTGCAACAGCGTCGGCAGCAGGATCTGGGTGGAGAACAGGCCCGGTCCGGGCCAGGCTGCCGGCCAGTATCGCCACCGAAAAGCTGCGGATGCGAAACAGCGCCGGATCGATCAGCGGCGCGGCGCGGCGACGCGCATGTGCCGCGCGTATAGCCCGGCGCACAGTGCCACCAGTGCTGCCGAGCGCAATCAACACCGGCGCCGGCAGCAGCCGGTGGCCAAAGGCCTCGATCAATGCCTGCAAAGCGGCCGCGCCGACGCCCACCAATACGAATCCCAGCCAGTCGAAACGTGCCTGCGGCATGGGCGGAGTGGCCGGGATGAAGCGCGCCGCCAGATCGGATGCCCAGCAGACCGATCGGCACGTTGATGAAGAAGTTCCAGCGCCACGAGGCATACGTGGTGATGAAGCCCCCGATCGACGGGCCCCACGCGTGGGCCCGACGATTGCCGGCAGCAGCATGTAGTTCATCACCGAGACCAGCGCGCGCTTCTCCACCCCGCGCGTCAGGATCAGCCGCCCCACCGGCGCCATCATCGAGCCCCGCCCATGCCCTGCACAAACCGGCCGAGCACCAGCGAGACGATGGAATGGGCGAAGCCGCAGGCGAGCGAACCGGCCACGAATACCAGCATCGAAGCGCAGTACACGCGCCGCGCGCCAAGCGGTCGGCCACCCAGCCACTGATCGGAATCAAATGGCCAGCGCGATCAGGTAGGCGGTCACCGCGACGCTCAGCCGCAACGGCGATTCGCGCAGATCGCGGCCATCTGCGGCAGCGAAGTCAGGATGACGGCGCGTCGAATCCCTCCATGAACAGCGCGCCGGCAACGGTAAGCGCCACGCGACGAGGGGCGGCATGCATGGGCGGGCGCATCGGCGTGGCGGGCGGTGTATTGGTCATCGAAGATTGCCTGCCGGCATTAGTGCCGGTCAGTCACGCACATATATACCGTGGCGATCTGTTGCGGACGGAACGCCGTCCAGCCCTGCGCGACACTGGGTCTGCAGATCGCGCTGCGAGCCGGCTGGAATTCTCCAGCACCGGGTCAGGGTATCCGCATCGACCGGCTTGGTAAGGTGCACATCGATACCGGCTTCGCGCGTAACTCCTTGTCATCTTCCTGACCCCAACCGGATAGCGCCACCAGCCACGGACAGCGCTCCCGAACTGGGCTCGCGACCGCCGGGCGACTTCATAGCCATCGATATCGGGCAGGCCGATGTCGAGCAGTACCACATCGGGCTTGAACCCGGCAACGCCAGCAATGCATCGTCGCCGCGGTACACGGTCTTCGCGGTATGCCCGGACAGGGTCAGCAGCGCGCACAGGCTGTCGGCGGCGTCGGCGTTGTCATCCACGATCAGTACCCGTCGCAGGCGATGGCGCCGGCGACATCGTCCGCGCTCGAGCGTCGCCGCCCGATGCGGCGGCTCATGGCCGCGTGCAGCGGCAAGCGAATGGTGAATTCGCGCCGTGCCCCAGCCGCACGCTGGCAGAGATGGTGCCGCCATGCATCTCGATCAGCTTGGGCTCAGCGCCAGGCCGATGCCGAGGCCGCCCTGCGGTCGCGTCGCGCTGCTCGTACGGCCTGCACGAACATCTCGAAGATGCGCGGGACATATCGGGCGCGATGCCAATGCCATTATCCGTCACGGTGATGACCGCGTCAGCGCCCTCGCGCTGGCCGCAGTTCCAGTGGCCGCTTCGGGGCCGGTGTATTTGGCCGCGTTTTCGAGACGTTGAATATGGCCTGGGCGATGCGGATGCGTCGGCATGATCAGTAGCGGATCGTCCGGCAGCCTGACGACGAACTCGTGCTCGCGTGCCTGCATGGCGGCGCGTGCCGTTTCGGCCACGCTCGGCGATCACACTGGTCAGGCTTTCGGTGTCGCCGCTGCAGTTCGATCTTGCCTTGCGTGATGCGCGACAGTCTCCAGCAGGTCGTCAATCAGCCGGGTCATGTGCGCGCCTGCCGATCGATCATCTCGCGCGCGTGCACCAGGCGGTCATCGTCGCGAATCGAGTTTCTTGAGGACATAGGCAGCGGCACGGATAGGCGCCAGCGGATTGCGCAGTTCATGCGCGAGAGTGGCCAGGAATTCGTCTTTGCGCCGGTCCGCCTCGCGCAGCCGATCGTTGACCTGGCGCACATACTCGGCAGCCTCTGCCATGCCGCGTGATGCTTGGCCAGACTCGTGTCGGTGACCACCGCACAGCAGCAGCGCACGCCCTTGACCATAATGAGCTCAGCGAGACCTGCACCGGCAGCAATCTCGCCGGCAGCGTTTTGCAGCTGTCAGCTCTTCCGGTACGTGGCCATCCTGCAGCGGCGGAGCAACTGCTCGAATGCGCCGCATCCGCCGGTGCGATCCAGCGGCCAGCGGGCGCCGGGCAATGTCGCCGCCGGGGTGCCGAGCAGCTTGCCAGCCGAGGATTGCTGTAGAGAATGACGCAATCGTCGGAGAGCGTGGTCGCGCCCTCGCTCATCGACTCGACCAGCGCCCGATAAGGATAGTCCGGCACCTTCCAGCGTGAAGACGCGGTACCCGCCGTGCTGCTTACGATACGGCATCGATATCCCCTCGTCGAATGGCGCGGATGACGCTCTCGGCCTCGGCCAGACGCTCGCGCAGTTCCGCGTTTTCCGCTCGAGGTTCCGTCGGTCTTCGGGCATGCCGCTACCGCATCTTTTGCCGCGATTCGGGACCAGTCCGAGACTCGAGGCAACGTGGTCGATATTGCCGATGGTACCGATGATCTTGCGGCAGGCGCGGCCGGTCGCGCGACAGCGTAGGGACGGCGACGATCTGCGCCGCGAAGCCCGCGGGTTGCTCGATAGATATCGACGATGTCGACCTGGCAATGCTCCCCGTAGCGCGCATGCAGTCGCCGCAGGTCGTTGATGGCCTGGGTGTGCGCGGCCCCATGACCGGCGACGAATAGAGCTGTAGATGAATGCGATCGGCGCCGAGCACCGGCCAACGCGGCCTCGAAGCTCCGGCGTGGTGGGTTGGCATTTTTGCCAATTGGCTTCAATCTCCCTCTCGCGGCTTCTAGCCACCGGCCTGATGTCGAGACCAACCAGCACGCGCTCGGTATTGGACAGATCGCCAATGATTTGTCGTACCGGCTCAGGCAGCTTGCGCACCAGCGTAGGGATGGCAAGGATCTGATCACCCTGCGCCAAGGCGGGAGTCTGCAGCAGGTCGATGATTTCGATGTCGTATTGGTCTGTCAGATATTCCTCACAGATCTTCTTCAGGTTGGCAAAGGCGAGCCACGCATTTCGGCGTCTGCCCGGCCACATAAAGCCGCAACTGCCAGCGTCGCGACCTTGCCGCGGCTTGCCGTTGCGTGTCACGGCCTCGGGCCGGCGGCGGCGCCGCAGACCTGATATTCCGCGTGCCGTGAATCGGAGCTCGTGGATACCGTCGCTGTGCGCCATGCCGCGCGATTTGATGACATAAAGGGCGCGGCGCCGGATGCCCTGTGACTCGAGCGTGCGCAACAGCAGCCAGGTGTCCATCCAGGAAGAAACGCCCACCTCGGAATGCTCGGGATCGGCGTGAATGGATGCCAGCGAGGTAAACAGGGCGGTAATCTGCCGGGACTTCAGAAAATCGATCAGCCGCGTGACCACGGCCGTGACCTCGCGATCGGAGCCCACGGGCACGAGATTGGTCAGCGGATCCATGACCACGATCTTTGGCTGGAATTCGGCCACCGCCTTGTAGACGATGGCCAAATGAGTCTCCAGGCCATGCAGAGTCGGCCGGGCGCTTTGGAGTCTCAGCAGGCCACGCTGGCGCCAGCGCTGCAGGTTGAGCCGATGGAGCGCATGTTGCGCACGATCTGGTCCGCCGACTCTTCCATCGCAAAGTACAGGCAGCGCTCGCCGCGGGCGCAGGCGGCATTCACGAACCCGGCCGCTATGCTGGTCTTGCCGGTGCCCGCCGTGCCGGTCACGAGAATGCTGCTGCCGCGCATGAAACCCGCGCCCATCGAGGGCCGCATCCAGTCCCTTGATGCCGGCTGGGAAGAGGCCCTGAGGGGCGGGGTAGTCGAGGCCAAGGGAGGTGATCGGAAACACCACCAGGCCGCCCTCGTCGATGAGGAACGGGTACTCGTTGGCGCCGTGGCTGGTGCCGCGGTACTTCACCACCCGAAGCCGGCGCGTGCTGACCTGCTGGCTGACGCGATGATCGAAGGCAATGACACAGTCGGAGACGTACTCCTCGATGCCATGGCGCGATAGTTCACCGTTGGGCCCACGTTCGGCGGTAACTATGGCGGTAATCCCGCGATCTTTCAGCCAGGCAAACAGCCGCCTGAGTTCCGACCGCACCACGCCGTGATCCTTCAGACTTGAAAACAGTACTTCCAGCGTGTCGATCACCAGGCGCTTGGCGCCGATGGAATCGATGGCATGCGCTAACCGCACGAACAGACCTTCCAGGTCGTAGTCGCCGGTCTCCTCGATCTCGCTGCGTTCCACGCGTATATGGTCCAGGACCAACTTTTTGGCGGCCACGAGCGCATCGAGCTCGTAACCCAGTGAGCGCACGTTCTGGTTCAGATCCTCCGCGGTCTCTTCGAAGGCAACGAAGGCGCCCGGCTCATCGAAATCCAATGCGCCGCGCACCAGGAATTCGATGCCCAGCAATGTTTTGCCGCATCCAGGACCGCCAATCACCAGGGTAGTGCGACCCCGGGGCAGTCCACCCAGCGTGACTTCGTCCAGACCAGTGATGCCGGTCGGGGTCTTTGGCAGCGAATCAGGTACGTGCCGGCGTGGTGGTCGCGAGCGTGCCACGGCTTAACCCCTCCATCTAATTAGAGTCATCCGAGCCAGTCTACTGGCATATGCTGGCGTGCGTACTTAATCCGATGCTTCTCATTAGATTAATTGAGCAACCCCCTGAATAATAGGTGCTGTTTTGCGCTCCATGCGGGCGTATCATTGTTCCAACGAGGAGACCACCATGGACCCGGCAACCCCCGCACCCAATGCTGATGCTCCAGTCACTCCACCAGCGTCCGATGCCGAGTCGGTGAATAAACAGAATAAGCGCCTGGACGAAGAACTGGCTGAGACTTTCCCGGCCAGCGATCCGATTCCCTTCCGGCACGACTCCTGAAGCGCGGCCGCTAATCCTCGGCGAGCAGGTTGGCCATACGCGCCTCGCGCAGATCCAGGTCGCGCTCAATGCGGCGTCGCGCTTCGTCCTTGAGCTTGCCACGACGATACAGATCGTTGATTAGATCGCGTTCGGCGGCAATCAAGCCGCATTCGGTCTGGTCATGCAAGACGGTGAATTTCTTATGGCCCTCGCCGTCGGCACTCCGGTGCTTGAGGTCATGCAGCCGGTCCTGCTGACGCACGCGGATCGGCTGCACGAGGCCCTGGGGTAATGCGTGCGCGGCCACCAGCTCATCCAGCCGCTCGATCGCGGCCACGATCGCCAGGCGACGAGCTTCCAGTTCCTCGACTCTATCGGCGTGGCGCTCGCGCCGACCGGCGTTGGCAAGACCCAGTACCCGCATCACCGCGGGGAACATCAGGCCCTGGCCCACGAGCGTCAACAGGATGACCGCAAAGGTCAGGAACAGGATCAGGTCGCGGTCCGGAAATAGCTCACCGTTCTGGGTGGTCAGCGGTATGGCCAGCGCAGCGGCCAGCGAGACGATGCCGCGTATGCCGGTGAATGCAATCGCAAACGGCGTCTGCCAGGGCGGCGCCGGATCCTTGCGCGCCAGCCCGCACTGAGCCAGCGCGGTACATAGGTGGCTGGATACGTCCAGACGAAACGGGCCGCGATGACCACTGCACACACCACGAGCGCGGATACCGCCAGATGGGACATTGAATAGCCGCGTATGCCCGCGATCAGCGCCCGTGCCTGCAAACCGGTGATCAGGAAGATCATGCCCTCGGTCACGTAGATCAAAAAATCCCAGAAGAAAATGCCCTGCAGGCGAGTCTCCGCGCTGATCAGCCGCAGGCCGTTCCAACTGATGTAGAGCCCCGTGATCACCGTGGCGAGGACCCCCGAACCGCCCAGGTACTCCGGCGGCCAGTAGGCCAGGAACGGGGTCAGCACCGACAGCAGGATCTCGATGCGCGGCTCGCGCACCCAGCGCCTGAGTCGCAGCATCAGCCAGCCCACGCCCACACCCCAGAGAATCTCGCCCACCACGATCGCGGCAAATTGCCCCACGGCATGGCCGAAAGAGAAGACGCCAACGCTCACCGCCGCTACCGCAAAGCGATAGAGGATCAGCGCCGTGGCATCATTGGCCAGCCCTTCACCCTCCAGAATGACCAGGATGCGTCGCGGTAGCTGCATGCGACGGGCGATGGCCAGCGGCGCGACCGCATCCGGCGGCGAGACGATGGCGCCCACCACGAAGCCCACGGCCCAGGGCAGACGCAGAAACCAGTGCGTGGCGGCCGCGATCGCCAGCGTGGTAAAGACCACGCAGCCCACGGCCAGCAACGAAATGGGCCGCAGATTGAAGCGAAACTCGCGCCAGCTCATGGCCACCGCGGACGAATAGATGACCGGCGGCAATACGATCAGCAGTACAAATTCCGGGGCGAGATGGACCGTCGGCAGGCCGGGGATGAGCGCCAGCACCACGCCGGTGAGCACCAGCAGGATGGCCGATGGAACGCGCAGACGCGCGGCCAGAACCGCGACCGCGGCGATCACCACCAGCAGAAGCAGCAGCAGCTGGATGACCGGGAACATCAGCCCGATTTGACCGCGTCCGCCTTGAGCGCTGCCCCTTTCACCGCAAAGCTGTTGCTTGCGGCCGCGTACGGGGAGCAGCTCGTGCCGTAATCAAGACCCTGCACCGATGCCATGTGGCTGGGCAGGAACGGCCCCTGGTCACAGCCTGCTGCGCGCACCTTCATATCGGCGCGTGCGCCCACGTACTGCAGTATCTGGCGAACCTTATCCTCGATACCGTCGCAGCTATAGCTGGTGCCGGTGGCGAAATACTGGATCATGGCCTGGTGCTGCTGCCACATGGCCGCGTCGAGCGGCGAGGCAGCGCAACAGGTCGCGCTGAGCACGGTGGCTACAACAAACTGGAGGCATCTTTTGAAAATCGGCATGGCGAAAGCTCGCTAAGTTGGTTTGCCGCAGCGCAATTGTACTACCGCCTGCCATCACGGTACGCGAGCTGTGACGGACAGCACATTATCCTCGGCGCGCTCGGCGTATACGTCGCCGCTGTGCCGTATCGGCAGCATTTTATCCCGGTAATCCAAGGCTTTTCCTGCCACCTCACCGGGAATTATAAGTTCGGTAGCGTACAGACTCGGCAGGCGCGTTGGCATAACGTTTGGCCCCTGAGTCCAGTCTTCCCTAACGACCATCACTCGACCCCCGAGCGATGATCGGCGGATTCAGCATTATCCCGTCGGCGTGTTCATACGCGTCGACGGGTTTTTTTTAGCCAAGCGAGCTATCGCTGCCCGAGATTCCCCGAGGAAACTGGACGCGTCTGATCTCAACGCGCACGGCGCCGCAGACCTCCTTGGCATTGTCGCTTTGAGGCCTGCTGGCCAATCGGACCTGGCGCGCCCAGCCCAGTGCCAGGTCGTCAAAGCGCTTATCGCCCGAGGAACCGATGACATTGGCACTGGAAATAACCCCGTCCGCGGCCACACAGATCCTCACGATGGCCGTCTCCCCTGGCGCGAAGTGCGGTCCGGCGACGACGAACGTACTGGGTGTGTCGTCGAAGGGGCTCACTTCAACGACCGGCGCCGGGGCGGGTGGTTGCGGGCGTGGGCGTAAGTTCCTGCTACAGGCAGCCACAGCGCCCACACACATCGCCAGCACCACGACGTTTCTGAGCGATGCAAGCGGGCAGTCCGCGGTACGCGGATCCACTGATGTTCCCCGCGGATGACCAGTTCCCGCGAACAGCGTATCGGCGCACGCCAGAGGTGGCAACGGGGGTCGCAGCCCTCGCGCGCTGCGATAGCAGTGTCTGTCAGCGAACAGAATCAGGGCCCTCCGTCTGTTACTAAGCGCGTACCAGTATCCGTCGCAGCAGAACATTATGTTAATTGACAGGCATTTGATCTGAAAACCATTCCGGCCCTGCGTCGACCAGAAAACAGCGCCAGCGAGCAGGCTGCGCTGGGAAGGCTGCTGCTGGTTGAAGACAACCGTGGCGAAGCGCGTCTGTTGCGCGAAATGTTCCGTGACGAACAGGCACAGTTTTCCGAACTCACGCACGTTGAGTCGCTGCGCGAGGCCGAACGGTTTCTTTCCAACCGTGAAGTCGACCTCATCCTGCTCGACCTGGAGCTGCCCGATGCGAACGGTCTCACCGCACTACGGCGCACGCAAGCCGCGGCGCCGCGCGTGGCCCTGGTCGTGCTTACCGGCACCGATGACGAGGCGCTGGCTGCGCAAGCGGTGCACGAAGGCGCCCAGGATTATCTGATCAAGGGACAGATCGAGTCGCGTGGTCTACTGCGCGCGCTGCGATATGCCATCGCGCGCAAAGTCCTCGAAGAGGCCTTGTTCCTGGAAAAGGAGCGGGCCCAGGTGACGCTGGCCAGTATCGGCGATGCCGTGGTGTGTACCGAAATTTCCGGGCGCATCACTTTCCTCAATGTGGTGGCGGAGAAAATGACCGGCTGGTCATTGGCGGAGGCCGCCGGCCGCCCCATGCTCGAACTATTCCGCACCCTGGACACTGCCGCCGGGGAATCCACCACGACGCAACCGCCGATGCCGCGGATCCGGGCCATGCATGTACCTTTCAAGTGCGTGCTGGTCCGGCGCGACGGACTGGAGGTTGCAGTCGAAGAATCCAACGCACCCATTCACGATCGTGAAGGCCGCGAGATCGGCGTGGTGACCGTTTTCCGCGATGTCAGCGCGGCCCAGGCGATGGCGCAACAGATCACCCATTCTGCCGAGCATGACTTCCTCACCGGCTTGCCCAATCGCCTGCTGCTTAACGACCGCATCGGCCAGGCGATTATCAGGGCGCAGCGAAACAAGCAGCAAATCGCGGTGCTGTTCATGGATCTGGATGGCTTCAAGCACGTCAATGATTCCCTGGGACATCCGGTCGGCGACAAACTCCTGCAAGCCATAGGCAAGCGTCTGGTGGATTGTGTGCGCGCCGCCGATACCGTCAGCCGCGAGGGCGGCGATGAGTTCATCGTGCTGCTGTCGGAACTGCAGGGGCCGCAGGCCGCTGCCGTCATGGCCACCAGAATTCTGGCGGCAGTGGCCGGGCGCCATGACATTGAACACCACGAGCTTCATATCAACACCAGCATTGGCGTGAGCATTTACCCCGACGATGGATCAAATGCGGAAACGCTCATCAAGAATGCCGACACCGCGATGTATCAGGCAAAGGAAGGCGGCCGCCAGAGCTTTCGATTTTTCAAGCCGGAAATGAACGCCCGCGCGGTCGAGCGGCAATCCATCGAGCAGGCACTGCGTTGCGCCCTGGAACGGGACGAGTTCATTCTCTACTACCAGCCGAAGGTTAACCTGAAGACCGGAATGGTCACGGGTACCGAGGCGCTACTGCGCTGGCGGCACCCGACGCGCGGGCTGATCGCGCCGACGCAGTTCATCGCCATCGCCGAGGACAGTGGACTCATCGTTCCGATCGGACGATGGGTGCTGCGCGAGGCGTGCCGGCAAGCGCGCGCCTGGATCGATGCGGCCCTGCCGGCGATGACCATGGCGGTAAACGTATCGGCGGCGGAATTCCAGGACGACAATTTCCTGCCGGGACTCTTTACGACGCTGGAGCAATCCGGACTGCCCCCTTCCGCCTTGGAACTGGAACTGACCGAGAGTGTCCTCATGAAGCGGGTCGACTCGACGGCACTCATGCTGCAGACGCTCAGAAGCAGCGGCGTACGGGTGGCCATTGACGATTTTGGCACCGGTTATTCCAGCTTGAGCTACCTGCGCAAGTTTCCAATAGATACGCTCAAGATCGATCAGTCGTTCGTGCGGCAGATCTGCGCCAGCAGCGCTGATGCCGCGATCGTCACGGCGGTAATCGGCATGGCACGCAGCCTGCGCAAGGAGGTGGTGGCCGAGGGCGCCGAAACCCAGCAGCAGTTGGACTTCCTGCGCACCCAGGAATGCGACGCCGCGCAAGGCTATTTTTTCAGCAAGGCGGTGCCGGCGCCGGTATTTGTCAATCTGCTCAACCACAGCATGCCGGGCAAAGACGGCCTGCGTATTGTAGGCGGTTCAGAGACTCAGGTGCCCAGATGTTAAGTCCAGGGCCGGCGACCGGTACCGTGCAGCTCTACGGGCGGCAATGCTCGTCGTCGTGGTGAGCATCGCACCAGTGGACCTCGCGATGTCCATAGCTGTCAATTCTATCGCCGTGGTCGTAGGTGTAGGTCCCATGGTCGCGCGCCACGATGCAACCCGATAAGCCCAACACCGCCACGAGTAAACCCGACACCACCAGCCGCTGAAATGTTTTCATGCATTGCTCCCGTTTGATTTTTTCAGTCTCGCACCGCGGCAGCGAACATATACGCTTGTTTGGGGTAGGACTTGTCCTATTGCCGCGCTTGGTAAGTCTCGTGTATTCAATAGCCTGAACTTGAAATGAATGATCCGAGCCGGGAGGACAGCAGATGAACGAGGTGACCCGAGGGCTCAGGGATGTCGTGGCGCACCTCGCCCAGCAGGGCGTTCTGACCCCCTCCGATACCCAGGTGATTTTTCAGGTGCTGGACGACAGCCGCAACGATACCTCGGCACGGGCGCCGCAGACGCCACAGACGTTGAGCGGTCCGTATTACGAGGCCCGGCACAAGGCATTGCACGATCGCAAGGTTCACCCCTGAGGAGTCTCGCTGGTCTTTCAGAGCGACCATCCGCCATCCACCACATGGCATTGGCCGGTCGTAAAAACGCTTTCGTCCGAGGCCAGGTACAGCGCCATCGCCGCAATTTCCGACGCACTGCCTAATCGTCCCATGGGCTGGCGCGCGACAAAGGCGCGCAGGCTGCCTTCATAATCTCCGGTGGCCTGCAGGCGTTGATGCAGCGATGGGGTGTCCACGGTTCCGGGGCAAATGGCATTGCAGCGAATACCCTTGGTCACAAAATCCGCCGCAATGGACTTGGTCAAACCGATCACCGCCGCCTTGGTCATACTGTAGGCACAGCGATTGGGCACACCCTTGATCGAACTGGCGACCGAAGACATGTTGATGATGGAGCCGTTGCGGCGCGCGATCATCTGCGGAAGCACGGCACGGGTAAGACGAAACATCGACGTGACATTCAGATCCAGGGATCGCGCCCACTCCTCTTCTGAACAATCCAGAATTGAGCCGCTTGCCACGAAGCCGGCACAGTTGAAAAGAATATCGATTCGTCCCGCCCCGGCGACCACGCGTTCGATCTGCTCCGGAAG
This sequence comes from uncultured Gammaproteobacteria bacterium, assembly GCA_963735775.1. Lineage (GTDB taxonomy): Bacteria > Pseudomonadota > Gammaproteobacteria > Steroidobacterales > Steroidobacteraceae > FEN-1191. Next base: position 431,198 of record CAVTMG010000004.1, read on the forward strand.
CAGCACATCGAGCTTCGCCGTACGGCAGTTCCGCATCTGTGCCAGAGCTTGGGTGTTGCTGTCGGTCGCCAGCACGTCGGCGCCCTGGGAGGCGAACAGCTCCGCGGTCGCCCGGCCGATACCCTGGGCCGCCGCCGTCACCAATGCGAATTTGCCGGCGAGGCGTTGGGCTAGCACGGCGCTGCGCCGGCCGAGACGTCGCTGAGAATCTTGCGGATGACTTGCTCGCTCAGTGGCTTGACGTAGTGCTGGGCAAAGCCCGCCTCCGAAGCGCGCTGTCTATCCACGTCCTGTCCCCACCCCGTGACCGCCACCAATACCGCGGCGCCCAATGAAGGGTCGGCACGAAAGGCGCGCGCCACTTCGAGCCCGTTCATCTGCGGCATGCCGATGTCCAGCAACACGACGTCCGGCTTGAAAGTACGTGCTGCAGCGATTCCAGACGCACCGTCGTAGACGGTACAGACCAGTTGTTCCATCGAACGCAGCAGCAGCTCCAGGCTGTTCGCCGCGTCCTTGTTGTCGTCCACCACGAGAACCCGGAGTCTCGGCAGCGCCCCCTGCGGCGTGCTGTCATCGACGCCCATCGCCTGCAACTGGCGAATCGACAACGGCAGCCGCACGACAAATTCCGCACCGCGCCCCTTGCCGTCGCTCCTGGCCTGCACACTGCCACCGTGCAACTCCACGACCCGCCGAACCAGTGCCAATCCCACGCCCAGGCCGCCCATTGCATTGCTGGCCGTCGGATCAATCTGAACAAACAGGTCAAACACTTTCTCGAGCATGTCGCGCTCGATGCCATCGCCGTTGTCGGCAACCCGGATTTCGATCTCGGCGCCGCGCGCCAATGCACTCAGCCGGATCTTGCCGCCCTCGGGGGTGTACTTCGCGGCATTGTTGAGCAGGTTTACCACGGCCTGCGTCAGGCGCACGGCATCGCCGAGCACGGGAACAGGACTGTTCGGGACGTCCAGGTCGATGCGGTGGGCGCGCGCGTCGATCAACGGCCGGCTGGTTTCAATGGCACGGGCCAGCACATCGCGCACGTCCAGGGGCTCGCGTTCAATCGAGAACTCCCCGCGAGAGATGCGATTGACATCCAGCAATTCGTCGAGCAGCCGGGTCAGAAGCACACTCTGACGGTCGATGGTCTGGCGCATCGACTCGAGGGTCGGGTCGTTGAGGCCCTTTCTACCCATCAGCGCCACGGCATTTCGAATCGGCGCCAGGGGATTGCGCAATTCGTGCGCCAGCATGGCGATGAATTCGTGCATGCGCTGCGCGGTGCTCGCCATGTTTTCCGCGTGCCGGCGCTGGGTCAGATCCTGGGTCACCACCGCGAATCCGTAGGGGCGACCGTCCTGATCACGCAGGGCCGTGATCACGGTATTGGCCCAGAACAGCGTACCGTCCTTGCGCACGCGCCAGCCTTCGTCGCTGGTGCGGCCCTTTTCGCGCGCGGTCGCCAGATCCGACCAGGGCTTGTTCTCCAGAACGGCCTCCGACGGGTAGAAATGGGACACGTGACTGCCGAGAATCTCGCCACTTTTGTAACCTTTAATGCGCTCCGCGCCCACGTTCCAGCTCGTGACATAGCCCTCGACGTCGAGCGTCAGGATGGCGTATTCAGTCACACCGTCGACCAGGAGCCGAAAGCGCTCCTCACTGCGTCGCAGCTCATCCTCGTGCCGGCGCCGCTCCGTGAGATTGCGCGTGACCTTGGCGTAGCCTATGAGCTGTCCCGTGGCATCGCGTATGGCCGTGATCACGACGTTCGCCCAAAAGCGCGAACCATCCTTGCGCACGCGCCAGCCTTCGTCTTCGAAACTACCCTCCATCATCGCGCCACGCAGTTCGGTCTCGGGCAGCGAGCGCTTCAAGGCCTCAGGCGGATAGAAGCGCGAGAAGTGACTGCCGATGATCTCGTGGGCGGCGTAGCCCTTGATGAACTGCGCGCCGGCGTTCCAGGTCGCCACGATGCCCTTGGTGTCGAGCATGAAGATGGCGTAGTCCCGCACGCCGGTAACCAGCAGCCGAAACCGCTCTTCGCTCTGTCGCAGCAGCTCCTCCTGGCGTCGGCGCTCGGTCAAATCGCGCGTGATCTTGGCAAAGCCCAGAAGCTCCCCGTTCGGGCCAGTCATGCGACTGATGACCACGTTGGCCCAAAAAGCCGTGCCGTCCTTTCGAATTCGCCAATTCTCGTCCTCAAAGCGCCCTTCGGCCTTGGCTACCGTCAGTTCCTGTTCGGGTATGCGGCGCGCAATGGAGTCGGGCGGATAGAACCGTGAGAAATGCGAGCCCAGGATCTCGCCGGCTGTATATCCCTTGAGCGCCTCGGCGCCCGGGTTCCAGGAAATAATGATCCCATCCGGGTCCAACATCAGTATCGCGTAGTCCCGAACCGAGTTGACCAGGATGCGATACCTTTCCGCATCCAGTTCATCGGCCGCTGGTCTTGGCGCTTCCTGTTCCACTGTACGAGCTCAGGCGTGAGCGGTGTGCGCCGCTAGCGCAGCTTCTCGATCTGCTGCTGCACCTGACTGCGAAATTCGAGCGGATGCGCCACTTGGCGAAACGGTTCGGTAGTACCGCCGGTGCCGATCACGACGATGGTTCCATAGCCCAGCATCCTGCCGAAAGTGGTCTCGCTCACCTCGATCGATTCCACCTTGTTCAGCAGCATCTCGATGGTTTTGCGGCTGGTCAGTCCCATCTTGATCACCACCCGCCTGTTCGTGACTGACATTTCCGTCGCGTTCCGCCGCAACATACCCATCAGGATGGCCACCAGGCCGGCAACCAGCAACACCGCACCCGCCCCTTCCATGAGATGCAAGGTGGTAATGCCCATTCCGGTCTGGCTGAAGGCGTAGTAAAGCAGAAGCGCTCCCGGTAAGGCCAGCAGCAGGCATCCCACCACCACATGCCCCAGCATCACGATCCAATGCAGCCGGGTCTGGTAAATCACCGTTTCGCCCGGAACGAGGTTCGATTCGACGTAGCTCATCCAGGGCAGTGTCCCCCATGACCGCAGGAGCGTCAACGCAATCCAAAGGCCGCGATGGTCGACGGAAATTTCTACAAATCGCCGTGGCGTAGCGGTCCATTTTGCCGCGTGGTCTGGCAAACTCGCTGCCGCTTCAGCTACCTGTCAAGCGATATCAAACGTGAAACCCCCCAGCCTGTCCCGGCGTGACTTTCTCCAGCTGTCAGCAGGATCGATCGGTACCCTGGGCATTGGAACCGCGGTCGCGGCGCAGCCGGCCGCGAGCAAGAGTATTTCGCTGGTGGCGGATCCGTTGGATACCGTCACCTCGACTGCGCCAGTGGTCTTTGCCCTGGAAGAACTGGCCAAGGCGCTCGCTCAGCACGGATACACGCTGCGGCAATTCGAGTCATTCAAACAGGTGCCGCCGGCGGATTTCTGCGTCGTCGCCGCCGCGGCCGATGCGCCACTTGCGACCACGACGCTGGAGAAGGCGGCGGTGCAGGTATCGCCTGCCAGCGAGTCCCTGGCGCTCGTGTCTTCCACATTCGAGGGTCGACCCGGGGTGCTGGCCTGCGGCCGCGATTCGCGCGGTCTGATGTACGCGTTACTCGAACTGACGGACCGGGTACGGCAAGGTGGCGATCCACTGCGCGCCTTGTCTATTGATAAGGCCGTGGTCGAGCAACCCCACAACGCGGTTCGAAGCATCGGGCGCCTGTTTGTGAGCGAAGTCGAAGACAAGCCGTGGTTTTACGATCGCGAATTTTGGCCGGCCTACCTTTCCATGCTGGCGACGCAGCGCTTCAACCGGTTGCAACTCGCCGTGGGCATCAGCTACGACAATTTGCAGCACGTGACCGACGCCTACTTGCTATTCGCCTATCCGTTCTTCCTGTCCGTGCCCGGATACGACGTGCGCGTCGTGAACCTGCCGGACGAGGAGCGCGACCGAAACCTGGAGATGCTGCAATTCATCAGCAACCAGGCGGTTGCGCACGGCATCGATTTCCAACTGGGAATATGGACCCACGGTTACGAGTGGGCCGATAGCCCGCACGCCAACTACACCATCGAGGGTTTGACGCCGGAGACGCATTCCTCGTATTGCCGCGATGCACTGGCCGCGTTGTTGCGTGCCTGTCCGGCCATCAGTGGCGTGACGCTGAGAACTCACGGCGAAAGCGGCGTGCGCGAAGGCAGCTATTCGTTCTGGTCGACCGTGTTTGATGGCGCGGCGCAATGCGGCCGAAAGATCGAGATCGATCTGCACACGAAAGGCCTCGACCAGAAAATGATCGATGGCGCGCTTGCCACCGGCCTGCCAGTGCGGCTATCACCCAAATACTGGGCTGAGCACATGGGCATGCCATACCATCAGGCCGCCATCCGGGAACTGGAAATGCCGCGCGAGCACGCGGATCCCGAAGCCTTTTCTGCGCTTAGCACCGGATCGAGGAGCTTTACCCGCTACGGTTATGCAGACTTCCTGCGCGAGGACCGGCCATATGGCGTGATGTATCGCATCTGGCCCGGCACCCACCGGTTTTTGCTGTCCGGCGATCCGCTCACGGCTGCGGCCAACGCACGCGCGTTCAGTTTTTGCGGCGGCAACGGCGCGGAATATTTCGAGCCCCTGTCATTCAAGGGCCGCCGGGGCTCGGGAATTGCCGGCGGCCGCTGCGCCTACGCCGATGCCTCGTTGCAGCCGCATTGGGATTGGGAGAAATATCTCTACACCTACCGGCTGTGGGGACGCCTTCTCTACAACCCCGACACCGATCCGAATACCTGGCGCCGCTACTTGCGCAAGCAGTTTCAGGCCAAGGCACCAGCCCTGGAAGCGGCCCTCGCCCACGCCACCAGAATCCTGCCCATCGTGACTGCCGCGCATCTGCCCTCAGCGGCCAACGACACCTACTTCCCGGAGTGCTACACCAATCAGCCCATCGCCGACTTCAATGCGCGGCACCCTTATGGCGATACCCCGGTCCCCAAGGTTTTCGGGAACGTCAGTGCGCTGGATCCGCAATTGTTCCTGAGCGTCGGCGACTATGTCGACGAGCGGCTCAAAGCGGAACACTCCGGCAAGTACTCGCCCATCGATGTTGCGCGATGGCTGCAGGAACTCGCCCAGGCTGCCGAACACCATCTGGCGGAAGCCGTGGGTCGCGGCGATTCAAATCGCGATCCGCAGTGCCGCCGGATCGCGGCCGATGTGAAGATCCACGCCGGTATCGGCCGCTTTTTCGCGGCAAAACTGCGCAGCGCCAGCCTGTACTGCCTGCACACGCGTTCGGGAAATCGCGCCGCACTGGCACAAGCGCTGGCGCAATACCGCCGGGCACGAGAGATCTGGTCGCAATTCGCCCGGCAGGCAAGCACGGTCTACGTTGCCGACATCACCGTCGGTCCCCTGCCGCACCAGCGCGGCCACTGGCTGGATCGCTTACCGGCAATGGATGCCGATATCGCGCAAATGGCGGCGCAGCTTGAATCCCTCCATGAGCTCTCCGAACACTCCGAAGTGGCCAACGCCGCGATTCGCGAGATCCTGCAGGGCTCGCAGCGTGCAGCCAAGGCGTGCCTTCATGTTCCGGCCGCTCATTTTGTCGCGAACGAGCCGTTGCCGCTGCTCATCGCCATCAGCAAAACCACGCGGCCGGTGTCAGTGCGCTTGCACTACCGGCACGTGAATCAAGCGGAGGATTATCAAACGCTGGAACTGGCAGTGCGCGAGGGCGAATATCGAACGGATATACCGGCGACCTATACCGCCTCGAACTACCCGCTGCAGTACTTCTTCGAATTAACACCGGAGGTGGGCGGTGCCCACTACTATCCCGGTTTCGCCGCCAATCGCGCCAATCAACCCTATTTTGTGGTGCGCGCCGCTCCCGGTCGAATCACCTGATCCGGGTCCCGGTCGCGCACATCTGGCCGCGCCCGTGCGCGGCCAGATGCGTTCGAGGCAAGCTGGCTAGTTACTGAGCGTCGCAGCGGCGCCCGCCGACGAGCCGACATTACCGTTGACGTCCCAGGCCTTGGCCGAAACCGTCACTGCTCCGTTCGGCCACGCCGCCGTGTTCCAGCTAAACGTGTACGGCGATGTCGTGACCGTTCCGAGCAGGGTGGCATTGGCCCAGAACTCCACTTTGGCCACAGCCAGAGTGTCGGTCACCGTGGCACTTAGAGTCACCGCTCCCGTCAACGGACTGGTCGGCACCGTGAGCGTGACCACCGGGGCTGTGCCCAGCGTCGGCGGTGCCGCACCCAGATCGATGCGACCGTACCAACCACTGGCGTAGTTGTTCGGGCCCGCGGCGGCAAACAAGGTGTTGTCCGGCTGGTTGACGGCATCATTGCCGAAGGCGATGCCCCAGAGGCCGGGGATCGCAATGGGGGCGCCGGTGGAATCGCTGACAGCGCCCAGGTACACACCGGTGGACGGGGCATAGCCATGGATTGTGCCGTCGCCGAGGTTACCCACCAGCACTGCACCGCTCAGGGTGCCGAAGTCGGCTGGCGCCAGCGCCAATCCCCAGGGTGCATTGAGCCACCCGCCCGCGACCAACTGTGCGATCCACTGGCCGTTGGTGTCGTACACATCGACGTAGCCTCCGCCGCCAATCGGGTTCGCCTGCTTGGCATAGGTGACATAGATCTGAGTCGCGCCCGCTGCGCCGGTGTTCAACGCCTGGATACCGTAGGGTACATAGCCGGCCGGTATGCTCGGATCGCTGAAGGTGAATGCGCTCGCCGAGGTGGCCTGCTTGGTGAACGTGGTATTGAACACGTCAACCTTGCCACCGTGGAAATCCGCCGCATACAGGTACCAGGCGCCGGCGTTGGCGGCCACCGCAAGACCGGTATACGACGCACCGGTGGCATCCGTGTATGCGGTTACCGTGTGGGTCAGGTTCACCGAGGGCGACCAGCCGGCAATCATGCCGCCTTCACCTGCATAGATGAACAGCGATGAGCCGGTGGTGCCGGAAGTCACCATGAACGAGGTGGGGCTGGTGTTGAACACAATGCCGGTCGGATTGAAGCCGGCGGGCAGGTTCACCACCAAGGCAACCGGAACGCCGTTGCCGCTATAGAGGGTGGAGGTCTGCGTAGCATTGTTGGCGATCCAGGCCGGGTTCGTGGCCGGGGGCGCGGCAATCGACAGGCCCCAGGCATTGACCAGGTTGGCGTCGGTGTTCGCGGCCATGCCGGCCGTGTTGGCCACCAAAGCCGTTACCGCGAACGCGCTCGGGGCGGTGACCGTGACGACGGCCGTTGCACCGCCGCCGCTCGTAGTCGGACCGAAGCAGCTGATATCAAAGGTAGAGCTGCCTGCCGCGCTTGGCGTTACGCTCATGGTACCGCTGGCGGGCAAACTGCCGCTCCAGGCATTACTGGCGGTGCACGTCGTGCCGGCGGTAGCCGACCAGGTCAAGGTGGTGCTCTGTCCGGCGACTATCGTCGTCGGGTTTGCGGCCAGGGTGACCGACGCCGCGTTGGCGGTCGCCACCGGACTAGTCATTAGAGTGCTGTTTCCTCCGCAGGCCGTCAGAAGCAGGGCGCCGACAAGGCCAACGACCCCGCCGTATAGCGCGAGTTTTCTTTCCATGTGCATTCTCCTGGAGCCCCCTAGAGGCATGTTATGTTTTCGGTTGGTGCGTGCCGGCACGCGGGCAAAAGGTTTTAGCGCTAACTTTAGCGCTAACATTTTGTTGCGACGCAATGCGTGCCAGGCTACTTTCATGATGATCGGACGAGCGTTGCAGCCGCCGGCGGGCAAGTGATGCGGAAGTTGCGGCCGTTCTGGCTGGCGATAACGAGGCATTTACATGCTCGATTGAGTCGAATGGGATAGTAGATTCGCCGTTCAATACCATCAACCGTTCTAAAGATACTTTGCTTAGCTTTGCTTTCCTTATCTGATGACTATGCCTGACCCATACTCACCGATTGCTAACCGATAGACGCCCGTGGAGCCGGGAAAAACTCCCGGCTCACGTCGGGAATTAATCCCGGCCCTACCTAGGTAATACTCCCCTACCAGCCCCGGCAGGCCGACTTTTCGGTCGACTGCCGGCAGAAATCGGGCGGAGCCGGCGAGGCCCTCAGCCCCGAAAGAAACCAGGGGAGGCACGGCCGGCATGGATCATTCGGTACGGGTGTGGGCGCTCGGAGCGTTAATCGGCACAGCAGCCTTGGCCCGACCCGGCCCTGTCTACGCCGCGGATGCCGATGCTTCCGCCACCAGCAACCCGGGCGCGGTGCAGGAGCTGCCGCAGATCATTGTGATCGGCAATACGCCGCTGCCGGGGTTCGGCCTGCCGCTGAATCAGATTCCATCCAACGTGCAGACCGCCAACGGCTCGGACATCGAGCGCGAGCAAACCACGGACACGGCCGACTACCTCAACAATAACTTCAGCGGCGTCAACGCCAGCGAGAGCGCAGGCAACCCCTTTCAGATCGACATCTACTATCACGGCTTCACAGCCTCCCCGTTGCTCGGCACGCCCGAGGGGCTCTCCGTCTACGTCGATGGCGTGCGCGTCAATGAATCCTTCGGCGATACGGTCAACTGGGATCTAATTCCCGAAGCCGCGATCAACACGGTGTCGCTGATCTCGGGCTCCAACCCGGTGTTCGGGCTCAATACGCTCGGCGGCGCGCTCTCGATCCAGACCAAGAGCGGACACGCCAACCCCGGCACGGAGATCGAAGCCTATGGCGGCTCTTTCGGGCGCCGCTCGGTCCAGGGTGAGACCGGCGGCGAATTCGGCGCCTTCGACTATTTTTTTACCGGCAATTACTTCGATGAGACCGGCTGGCGCGATGTGTCCTCGACGCGTGTGTGGCAGGGCTTCGCCAAGGTCGGCTGGCAGACCGACAGCACGGATATCGATCTGAGCTACACCTATGCCGACACAGCCCTTTACGGCGACGGCTCTACCCCACTGAGCATGCTCTACTTTCGCCGCGAACAGACCTACACGCCCGATTTCACGCAGAACCTCATGAACTTCGTTAACCTGACCGGCACGCAGACGTTGGGGGAGCATCTGCTGCTGACGGGCAATGCCTTCTATCGTTACCTGAATACCTTCGTCAGCAACGGCAACGTCAACGACTCGTATCTGGAGGACAACTACGCCGGTCCACCGACCGATTGCACCGATCCCGGCGCCAACGCTGCCACACTCGCCTATTGTTCACCGGGCCAGGATGCCACCTCGACCCTGACCCAGCGCTCGGTCGGGTTCGGCCTGCAGCTCACCGATTCAGACAATGTGCTTGGCTGGAAGAACCAGGCCATCGTCGGCGCCGACTACGACAGTACCCAGGACGCCTTCGCCGAGGCGAATCAGTTCGGCGGGATCAGCGCCGACCATCACCTGCTGTACGCCTCCAGTGCCTTCAACAACCAGACCGTCATCTCGCTCGGTGGCAGCAACAAAATCTTCGGCGCCTACTTCACCGACACCCTCTCGCCGAGCGATCTGATCCATATCAACGCGGCGCTGCGCTATAACCTCAACACCGAGACGATCAATGGCTACTCGGTCGACAGCGACCCGGCAGACTACGGCAACGGGTTCGGCACCCCGACTTCGGTCAGCGGCGATCACTCCTTCGCCCGCATGAATCCGTCAATCGGCTTCACGATCACGCCCACCAACACGATGACCTATTACGCCACCTACAACGAGGCAAGCCGGGCGCCGAGCGTGATCGAGCTCGGCTGTTCCGACCCGGCCGTGCCCTGCGGGCTACCGAACGATTTTGCGAGCGACCCGGACCTCAAGCAGGTGGTGGCGCGCACGTTCGAGATCGGCTTGCGCGGCAATCTGTCTGAGCAGCGCTTCAACTGGTCGGCGGATGTGTTCCACACCGCCAATAGCAACGACATCCAGTTTATCGCCTCGAGCACCAATGCCGGGTACTTCGACAACGTCGGCGGCACACGCCGCGAGGGACTCGACCTGGCCTTCGGCGGCAAGGAAGGCAGCCTGACCTGGAAGCTCGCCTACAGCTACGTGGATGCGACCTTCCAGTCGAGCTTCGTGGTCAATGCCGAGTCCAACAGTACCGCCGACGCTAACGGCAATATCGTGGTGCTCCCGGGCGATCACATCCCGCTGGTGCCGCAGAACACGGGACGGCTCATCCTGGACTACCAGGTTAATAACCACCTCGATCTGGGCGCCAACCTGATCATCGTCTCCGGCTCGTTCCTGCACGGGAACGAGAACAACGCCAACGTCGCCGGGACGACCGACGTCGCATCCGGCGCCTTTATCTCTCCCAATGGGACGGGCACGATCCCGAGTTATGCGTTGCTCAATTTCAATGGTACCTATCACTTCAGCAAGAACTTCGAAATCTTCGCGCGCGTCGTCAACGCACTGAACAAGGACTACTACACGGCCGGATTCCTGACGTCGGACGCGTACGACCCCAATGGGACTTTGCGCGTCGACCCGAATGACTGGACCAATGAGAACGGCGTGGTTCCCGGGGCGCCGCGTGCGATCTGGGCGGGCGTGCGCATTCATTTGAATTAAGGAGTACGCTGCAGCGGTGCTCTGCAAATCGGGCACCTGAAACGCGCGCGCAGCACTCAGGGCGGCATCCGTTCGTCAAGACTCGCGCCACAGTGAGGGCAGAACGCGACGACTGTCACGCCTCTGCGTAGTAGAACCTCCTGCTCCAGAAGCTCCTTGGACTTCTTCGAGAGATCTCCGCCGCAGCGAAGGCAGCGCATCCGAGCCATTTGCAGTCGAACGAGGCAGTACGTGCCGAGACCCGAAGTTGCGAACATCGCCGAGTAGCGAATGCTTTGCGGCGTCGTGCGCGGCAACGCGTAGCTGAAGAAAATCGCCGCAGGAAAGAAAAAAACGCAATTCCCGAGCACGAATATTACGCCCGCGCGCATCATTTGCCTCACCAGTCTCCGGCGAATGGTCGACTGCGTCGTCACTGTTCGATCGTACCACCCGAGTGGTGACGACCGAGTTCGTTGGGGCCACGCGATAGCTATTTTGGGGGCGGCGATTCGGGGGCTGGCGGAACCGGGGGATTGGCAGGACTGCCCGGAGGCAATGGCATCGCGAAGCAATTGGGTCCATTGAACCTATGCCAACGATGGCCCTCGTGAGCTGCCGCGAATATCGTACCGAGGATGACCAATGCAGCCAACGTGAACGCCCAGAAGCTGAGGTATCTGCCAAAGGTCCTTACGGCGCCTTCTGAGCGACTGGAAAGATAAAGTACGAGATAGCCGCCGATAGCCAGCGCGGTCGCCGGAATCAGCGCGAGGAAGAAAATCATTGATGCCCCCGTGTATACCTTATTTGGGACGCCGGCATATCTGATTCTACAGCTGGACTATGCCCAAGACTAAATCGACGGGACGGTCGCATGCGCCGATCCGTATAAGATCCGTATACGATCCGTTAGCGCTGAGCGCGTATCGCGCCGCACCACGCGCCGGACCTCACAAAATCCTCAGAAACGGTCCACTCCGGTCGAGTTACCTTCTGCCTACGCCGTAGCGGCGAGCCTCGCGAGCTGCTTATCGGTAGCCGCGGAAGCACCATATCACGAGGAGCATTTCACATGGCGATTGGCGACCCGACCCAGTGGATCTATTTGCAGGGCTATCTGAACAACGATCCCGCGCACTCGACCTACACGCGACTCACAGCAAAAGGCAATTCCGCAACCAACGTAATGTTTTTGACGCCGACAGACGCCGGTGCATTTAAAGCCGGCACATTGGCCGACTTTTTCGTACCCATAAGTACCGCGTTCTATTTCGACGGCTACCCACCGTTGTCGTCGTCACCGGTTGTACCCGTGGTGCCCTTACATCCGCTCGGAGGCAGATTCCGTCCGCCACCACCTCCAGCGTCCGGGTTTGTTGGCAGCGATGGGACGGCTCTTGTCGTGCAGCGCGATGCCGCAGGAGCGGTTACGGAATTATCTGCAACCTCCAAGGATGGGTACGACTATTCCCTTGTTCCCGACATAGTCGCTGGCTCGGCGGTCATGCCAGAACGCCAGTCAAAAGCAGCAGCGCCCTGGCTCTGGGCCAAAATGTCCATCACGAAGACTCAAGTTGGATCAAATACCGTCGACCAACCTCTCACTTGGGCCTTTTCCTACTGTCCATTTGGCGCCTTGTTCACCGTATCGTTGTTCAGGGGCACGGTCACGACTGGCGTCATAGCCGATCTAAGCGCAGGACTCCCGGGCGGCCCTGGTGCTCCCGAGGTGAGCTATATCCGCACCATTTCGTGCGACAACTACACTTTTTCCATCACTCCGGAAGTGTCAACCCCATTGAGCCAACAGCCACCGCTCTATCCCGTGGGCGGCGCGGCGCTCTGGTCGTTTCTGGACAGAATCTCCTACTTCTCTCCAGCCTTGCAGACATTGGCGGACGCGATCAGCCCAACTCCCGCTCCGATCGTTGCACTCCTAAAGTTCAACTGGACGTCGACCACGCTTTCGGAGTTTCTGTTGACCAACACCCCTATCGTTCAGCAAAGCATTGCCAGTTGCGCGGCGGCAGTTGCTGGTGATGCAGCAGAGTTGGCGAGCGCGTCGCTGTGGCTGGGTTCTCTGTTGCGTGAGGGCACGGGTCTTAACGCCCTTACCCAGATGCTGACGGCTACCTTTCAAGCATGGATGGCGCTGCCTGCGGCAGAGCGTACGGGCGTGGCGCGTGGAGGCGGCCCGAGGATAGCGAAGATCAAGCCGGTTACTACCCAGAACACGGACGACGTATTTGGAAATACGGTGTTCAAGGGCGACTGACACAACAACGCCCTCAGCGCGTGGCTCACTCTTGGCTAGCTGGGTTCATCGAAGTTCGCCCCACAGTACAGGCAGAAGTGAACGTCCTCCCCATATTGTTTCAGCGGCGTCTTGCACACTGGACACCTAAGGCGCATTTGCAGGAAGCACGGAATACTAAGGACCAGAACTGCGACGCCAACCACCACGGCGAGAACCCACGAATACCTGCGAGTAAAGAGCAGCGCTATGAAATGCAGCGGAAGGATGACAATCAGCAGCAGCACACCGCCCCACAGCAGTTGCCCTCGCCGCTGCGCCGCCATTATTGCGCTGGTCTGCTGTTTCAGCCCCTCGCGTATCGTCGTCACGGCTGCGCATCCTCAGGACGGCATCTGCTCGTCGAAGTTGACGCCACATTTCGGGCAGAACCGCCCAGTCATGCCAAGGCTGAAAAGATTAAACTTGCAACGCGGGCAGCGCATCCGAAAGCTAACGAATACGCCAGGGATACACGCCAAAAATGTCACTGCCAGCAGCCAGTGCCTACGCATGTCGCGTGGCACACCCATATGCAGCATGACTATATCCGACACTATGATGGCAGCTGCGCCGCCGATCAAGGTAAGCCGCGCCATCTTCGCGTAGCCAGCAAGTTGTTGGCGGATGGTGCTCATGGTTCTTAGGGCGGCATCTGCTCATCAAGGCTTACTGCACAGAAAGGGCAGTGTTGGGGTGGGTCCGAAAACAGTGGCAGCGCCACGCGTTTGCCGATGACTTGGCCCACGCGCTGCCTGCAACTGGGACATCGGATCGACCGCAAGAGCAGCAGCGGGCCGACGATTACGATCAGACCCGTCAGCACGATGACATTGGCAGAGTGGGCAAATCGAGTCACGATCTGCACCACTACAAAGAAGCCGACGAGGGTAATCGCGAAGCCCCGCCAATACTGGCGCTTGATGTATTCGCGAATGGTCATAGGCAGCAGCTTACCAGTTGGTCAGCGCGGGCCGATTGGCGGCCGCAATTCGAGTGCGGCATAGCGGAGATCTACGTCGCTCCTGCTATCGAAAAGCGCTTTCGCGCGTTGGAGCCGGGAGAGTATGGAATCAGGCGACGACGCGGGATTCTTTATCTTCGTGTGCGTTCGGGGCGGACACGAAAGTGCGACGCGCCAACAAGCCGTGGTGCTCGGCCACCAGAACAGTTATTCGATCCCGACCTGAAGACTTACGGGAGTGGCACACTAGCCGCTTGGGACGGCTGAACGAGCGCTACATGCCCCCACCCGAAGCGGCTAGGAAAGGAATGATCGCAGCGACAGACGTGATTGCGAGGTACTTGTAGCGCTTCGGCGGGATTTGCTTCGGGAACACTGTCAAGACAACGCTCAGGACGAACATTGCCGAGGGAATGGCGATGTCCCAATTCCATTGCAAGGCGCCCAAGGTACCCCAACGACGCAGGTTGAAGTTCATCAGTTCAATGAAGTTATAGGCGATTAAGCCCCAGACCGGTACACACACGGCAGCAATGATTCGCAGAGCTGTCTTACCCATTCGTAGCGTCTTAGCTACCTTTGTTCCGGAGCGACCGCAGCCATGGCAACAAAATCTCGCGTGGCCTCAACTCCAGACGGTGCGGGACATTCGCGCCAATCGCAGGGTCGTCGAGGTGTCGAGGCGCGAAGGTGGATGTCGTTGTGAAAATGCCCTTGCTTACGTTCGAAGTGAGAGAACCGAGCAAGGCCCGCACATCATTTGCGTTGACGGGTCGGCCGTCTTTTTGGGCCTTGACCTGGTCGAAGATGCGTATTGAGAACATCCCGTGACGGACCTTCAGGGTCCCTCTTTAGGTAAATCAAGAATCCCACGCTGAGCCAACGGTGTGCTTAGGTCAAACGGTAATCTGAGCCGGAAGCTGGCTTTTCGGCACAGAGTTCAGGATTGGAATTCCAAAGGTGACCACATATGTGACCGGTACGGACCCGTAGGTATTGGTCGGAGCGCCGAGATTTGAACTCGGGACCCCTTGCACCCCATGCAAGTGCGCTACCAGACTGCGCCACGCTCCGACACGATTGATCTTTCGGTCGTGCCGTCCGACCAGAGACGGCAGCCGCATGATACCCCGTGGAGCGCCGCGGTGGGCAGCGGACGCTGGCTGTCCAAAGACCGGCTTACCGCCGCAGGATCCGCAATACCTCTTCAAGCTCCACGCGCAGCTGGCGCACGATCTGCTGGCTCTGCGTGGTATCGGTACGCGCCTCATCGCCGGTGAGCTTGTTGCGCGCGCCGCCGATCGTGAAGCCCTGCTCGTACAACAGGCTGCGGATCTGGCGGATGATGATGCACGTCCTGGCGCTGATAGTAGCGGCGGTTGCCGCGCCGCTTGACCGGCTTGAGCTGAGGAAATTCCTGCTCCCAGTAGCGCAGCACATGTGGCTTGACGCCGCACAGCTCGCTGACTTCACCGATGGTGAAGTAGCGCTTTCCAGGGATCGCCGGCAGTTCGTTATTGTTCTTTGGTTCCAGCATAGGCTTCGACGCGCGCTTTGAGTTTCTGACCCGGCCGGAAAGTCACCACGCGGCGCGCGCTGATGGGAATTTCCTCTCCGGTTTTGGGATTGCGGCCAGGCCGCTGATTCTTGTCTCGCAGATCGAAATTACCGAACCCGGAGAGCTTGACCTGCTCACCCTGGGACAACGCACCGCGCACTTCTTCGAAGAACAGATCGACGAGTTCGCGTGCCTCGCGTTTGTTCAGTCCGAGCTGATTGAATAGATGCTTCGGCCATCTCGGCCTTGGTGAGAGCCATTAACGTTATTCTCTTATCCTGGCATCCAAATTCGACTGCAGATCGGCCCGCACTGCCTGCCACGACGCGGTCCGCTTCCTCATCTGTAAGCGTGCGGCTTAAATCCTGTAAAATCAAGCCCAAGGCGACACTTTTTCGACCTGTTTCTACTCCCTCTCCCTGGTAGACGTCGAAAACGCGCAATTCTTGTAACAGGCTCGCGGCAGCAACACTAACACGTTCGCCGATGCGCCTGAAGGCAATGGCCTCGGGCACCGTAAAGGAAATATCGCGACGGATCAGCGGATAGCGCGAAGTCTCGCGAAACTGCGCCAATTTGGCAACGAAATGTTGCCCCATAATCGACTTCGAACAGTATCGGTGCATATGTTAAATCCAGGGACCGCACCAGGCGCGGGTGCAGCTCGCCGATGCCCGATTTCGACGCCGCCGCGGACGAGGCGCGCACTGCGTCCGGGGTGCAGGCATGTCAGCGCCGCCGGCTCGAATAGAAACTCGCCGCTGCCCCGCCCAGGGCTAGAAGCGCCTCGAGGTCGGCCTTGACGTCGTAGAAATCCACCGGCGCCGCCGGCGCTGCCCCACTGCTCCGGCAGGCGGGCGCCCAGCACCATGCGCCGCGAGCGACTTCTGTTCGCGAAAGCGGCCCTCCGCCGTCCACAGGAAGCGATTGGCGATCTCGAACAATCGCACCCGCGGGTGCTGGCGACGCAGATTCTCGCGCGCCACGCCGAGCAGCCCTGGCCAGAGCGAGCTGCGCATGACGGCCATGTCGGCCGCAATGGGATTGGCAAGTTCGATCATGGGCTGCTCGCCGAGCAAGCGCGCGCTGCAGCGCCGGATCGACGAAGGCAAAAGTGATGACCTCCTGGTAGCCGCGCGCGGCCAGCGTGCGCAACACCACGCGCTCGTCGACTCGCTCGAGAGCAACGGCTTGAGCGCCACGGGCAGCAGCGCGTCGCGTTCGACGATGAGGTCCAGGCCGCCGATGCGCACGACCTCCTCGATGAGATCGGCTTCAAGCCGATGTCATAGCGCCACGAGGGCGGTTCGACGCTCCAGACCGCCTCCTCAGGCGCGGCGGCATTGGCGGCCGCGTCCGCGCGCAGCTCATGCCCAGCGCTCGCAGGCGCTGTTCGATTTCGCCGGCTGGCACTGCCGAACCCAATAGTCGTTCGAGCCGCGCGGCGCACGCAAACGCACCGATGACATGCTGCGGCAATGCCTCTGCCTGCTCCGCGATGCTGACCGGTGCGGCCCGCCCGCCGGCGAGCTGCACAATTAAACGCGTGGCCAGCTCCAGCGCACGCTCCTGCAGCTTCCAGTCCACGCCGCGCTCGAAGCGTTGACTGGCATCGGTCTGCAAACCATAGCGGCGCGCCCGGCCGGCGATGGCCGAGGGCACGAACCAGGCAGACTCGAGCGCTATGTCGCGTGTGGCGGCGGTGATGGCGGCTGCGATGCCCGCCCATGATTCCGGCCAGCCCCAGGATCGATTGCTCATCGGCGATCACGAGCACGTCCGGCGCCAAGCTTGATCTCGCGGCCGTCGAGCAACTGCAAGCGCTCGTCCGGCGAGGGCCCAACGCGCGCACAGGGTGCCCTGCAATGCGGAGCGATCGTAGGCATGCATGGGTTGACCGAGCTCGAGCATCACATAGTTGGTGACGTCGACCACCGGGCTGATCGATCGCAATCCCGAGCGCCGCAGGCGCTCGCGCAGCCACGCCGGGCTGGCGCGCGCGTTGTCGACGCCGCGCACGACGCCGGCGAGCAATCGCCCCGCTCCGGCCCCTGCCGGCAGTGCCACGCCGAGCGCATCGGCCTGCGTGCCCTCTGGGCGACGGGCAGTCGATGTACTCAGGCCCAATGCCGGGGTCTTGAGGGCCGCGCCCGACAGCGCAGCGACCTCGCGCGCCATGCCCAGCACGGACAGCGCGTCGCCCCGATTGGGCGTCACATTCACTTCCAGGATCGCATCATCCAGATCCAGCGCCACGCGCAGATCGACGCCCAGTGGCGTATCGGCCGGCAACTCCAGTATGCCTTGCGTGTCCTCGCCCAGACCCAGCTCGCGCCCGGAGCACAACATGCCTTGCGATTCGACACCGCGCAGCGTGGCCGCCTTGATGCGCACCTCACCGGGCAGTACCGCGCCCACCGTGGCCAGGGCACTCACCAGGCCTGCGCGCGCATTGGGCGCACCGCAGACGATCTGCAACGGCGCCGCGCCCTGCGCCTCGCGCCCGAGCGTCACGCGACATACCCGCAGCTTCTCGGCCTGAGGGTGGGGTTCGACGCTCACGATGCGCGCCACCACGACGCCCTGGAATGCGGGCGCGGCCGGCGCAATGCTTTCCACCTCGAAACCGGCCATCGTCAGCCGGCGGGCAAGTTCAGGCACATCCCAGGGCAGCTGCACCCAGGCACGCAGCGCCGATACCGGCAGCTTCATGTCGCCCCACCCCTGAATGGCGCCAGGAATCTCAGATCGTTCTCGAAGAACAAGCGCAGATCGTTGACGCCATAGCGCAGCATCGCCAGGCGCTCGATGCCGGCGCCGAAGGCATAGCCGGTGTAACGCTCCGGATCGATGCCGCAGGCGCTGAAGACGCGCGGATGCACCATGCCGCAGCCGGCGATCTCCAGCCAGCCGGTCTGCTTGCAGACGCGGCAGCCGCGCCCATGGCACAGCACGCAGGTGATGTCGACCTCGGCCGATGGCTCGGTGAATGGAAAATACGAGGAGCGCAGCCGCATCGACAGGTCCTGCTCAAAGAAAGCTTCCATGAAGCGGTGCAGAATCGCCTTGAGATTGGCGAAGCTGACAGCCTCATCGACGAACAGGCCCTCCACCTGGTGAAACATCGGCGAATGGCTGACGTCGGAATCGACGCGATAGACACGGCCCGGCGCGATCAGCGCAATCGGCGGCTTCTGTGATTGCATGGCGCGGATCTGCACCGGCGAGGTGTGCGTGCGCAGCAGATGACCGTCCTTGAGATAGAACGTGTCGTGCAGCGCCCGTGCCGGATGATTGGCCGGAATATTCAGCGCTTCGAAATTGTAGAACTCGTCTTCGATCTCGGGGCCCTGGGCAATCTCGAACCCGGCGCTGCGGAAGATCTGCTCGATGCGCAGGCGCGTGAGCGTGATCGGATGCACGCCGCCCAGAGCCTCGCCGCGCCCCGGCAAGGTCACGTCGATGGCGCCGGCGCGCAATTCGCCTTCGATCGCGAGGCCCTCGAGCGCAACGCGTCGCGCCTCGATCGCCGCCTGCAGCGACTGTTTGGCGCTGTTGATGCGCGCGCCGGCGGCCGGGCGCTCGGAGGCGGGCAGCGATCCGAGGCCCTTGAGCTGTTCGGTCAGGACGCCCTTGCGGCCGAGCCAATGAACGCGGATCTCATCGAGCTCGGCAGCATTGCCGACCGATGCGATCCGCGCCAGTGCGCTCTCAATCGAGGGCGCCGAGCTCTCCCACAGCACCCGCCCCTTCAGCCCTCAGGCTGCCGCGATACTTGCCTTGGCGCGCTCAGCGATGACGCCAAAGGCATTGGCATCATTGATCGCCAGATCGGCCAGCACCTTGCGATCGATCTCCAGACCCGCTTTATGCAGGCCGGCGATCAGACGGCTGTACGACAGACCATGCACGCGCGCCGCGGCATTGATGCGCGTGATCCAGAGCGCGCGAAAATCGCGCTTCTTGGCGCGCCGATCGCGATACGCGTACTGGCCGGCCTTGATCACCGCCTGCTTGGCGGCGCGATAGATCTTGCGCCGCGCGTTGTAGTAACCCTTGGCTTTGCCGAGGACCTTCTTATGACGGCGTCCGGCCGTCACGCCACGTTTGACTCTTGCCATGATGGATTCCGTTATTTGCTATTCGGCAGCAATTGCTTCAAGCGACCCACGTCGCTCTCATTCACCAGACTGCTGCCGCCCGAGCGCAGATGACGCTTGCGCTTGGAATCCTTGTGGCCAAGGTTATGGCGGCGGGTAGCCGAGTACCGCTTGAAGCCATTCGCAGTCTTGCGAAAACGCTTCGACGCGGCCCGGTTGGTTTTCAACTTGGGCACGATCCTAACTCCTCATTGTTAGCCAAAGCTCGCAAGGCTCGAACGCTTGCGCTCGAACCCGCTTGCTCGCGGATCGCTCTTTGCTCGCCCCTTAAGGAGCGAGCGCGAACGATCACTTCTTTTTCGGTGCAAACAGCATCACCATTTGCCGGCCTTCCATGAGCGGTTGCTGTTCGATCACGCTGTGGGCAGCGAGATCGGCCTGCACCCGGTCCAGAAGTTTCCGGCCGATGTCCTGATGCACCATTTCCCGGCCGCGGAACCTCAGGGTTACCTTGGCCTTGTCACCCTCGGACAGGAAACGCAGCAGATTACGCAGCTTGACCTGGTAATCCGCCTCTTCCGTTCCGGGACGAAACTTCACTTCCTTGACATGAATCTGCTTTTGCTTGCGCTTGGCAGAGTGCGCCTTCTTGTTCTGCTCGAACAGGAATTTGCCGTAATCCATTACTCGCACCACCGGCGGTTCCGCCATGGGCGAGACTTCAACCAGATCCAGTTCCGCGGTGGACGCCAGCATCAGCGCCTCTGCGCGCGTCATGACTCCTGCCTGTCCTCCATCCGCTCCGATCACACGCACTGTGGGTGAGGCGATCTCGTCATTACGCCGGATCCGCTTCGATGAAATGGCTATATATCAATCCTCCAACGTTCGGCGCCCGTGGCTTTCGAGCTCGATGCGCAGACGCTCTACGAACGTCTGCGGCGTCATCGCGCCCAGATCCTTGCCACTACGGGAGCGCACAGAAATCAGATTCGCTGCGACTTCCTTGTCACCCGCTACCAGAAGGTATGGGACGCGTTGCAGCGTGTGTTCGCGGATCTTAAAGCCGACTTTTTCGTTGCGCAAGTCGCATTGAACTAGAAGCCCCTGATTTTTCAGGAAATCCGCAGTAGCCGTCACGTATTGGTGCTGGCGGTCGGTGATCCCCATCAGTACCGCCTGCACCGGCGAGAGCCAGGCCGGCAGCCGGCCGGCGTGATGCTCGAGCAGGATGCCAAAAAAGCGCTCGAGCGAACCAAAAATTGCCCGGTGCAGCATCACCGGCACGCGCTTCTGGCTGTGCTCGTCGATATAGTGCGCGCCCAGGCGGCCGGGCATGGTTCAGGTCCACCTGCAAAGTGCCGCATTGCCAGTCACGGCCGATGGCATCGCGCAGCACGAACTCCAGCTTGGGCCCGTAGAAGGCCCCCTCGCCCGGGTTCAAGCCGAATTCGATGCCGGCCGCCACCGCCGCCTGCCTGAGGGCAGCCTCGGCGTTGTCCCAGACCTCGTCGGCGCCGACCCGCTTGACCGGCCGGTCGGAGAATTTGATGCGCACATCCTCGAAGCCAAAGTCCTTGTAGATATCCAGTATCAACCGCGTCACGGCCACCGACTCCTCGGTGATCTGATCCTCGGTTACAAAAATGTGGGCGTCATCCTGGGTGAAGGCGCGCACCCGCATCAGCCCGTGCAGCGCCCCGGACGGCTCGTAGCGGTGCACCTTGCCGAATTCGGCATAGCGGATGGGCAACTGGTGATAACTGCGGATGCCCTGCTTGAAGATCTGTATGTGCCCCGGGCAGTTCATCGGCTTGATCGCGTAGACGCGATCATCGGGGGTGCGCGTGGTGAACATATTCTCACCGAACTGCGCCCAGTGGCCGGAAGCCTCCCACAGGCTGCGGTCCATGAGCTCCGGCGCATTGACCTCCTGGAAGCCGGCCGCCTGCTGCTTGGCGCGCATGTAATTGATCAGGCGTCTGGAAGATCTGCCAGCCCTTGGGGTGCCAGAACACCGCGCCCGGGGCCTCCTCCTGCATATGAAACAGATCCAGCTCGCGGCCGATCTTGCGGTGATCGCGCTTCTCGGCTTCCTCCAGCCGGTGCAGGTACTCATCGAGCTGCTTCTGGTCGGGCCACGCCGTGCCGTAGATCCGCTGCAGCATTTCATTGCGCGAATCCCCGCGCCAGTACGCGCCGGCGAGCTTCATGAGCTTGAACGCCCGCAGTTTGCCGGTCGAGGGCACGTGCGGACCGCGGCACAAGTCCACCCAGTCCCCCTGACCGTACAGGCTGATGGGCTGCTCGGCCGGAATGGCGGCGATGATTTCCGCCTTGTAGTTCTCGCCGAGATCGCGGAAAAACTGCCACCGCCTCATCGCGCGGCATCACCCGGCGGTGCACCGGCTGATCGGCCTTGGCGAGCTCCTTCATGCGCACTTCAATGGCCGCCAGGTCCTCCGGAGTGAACGGCCGGGAATAGGCAAAGTCGTAATAAAAGCCATCTTCAATCACCGGCCCGATGGTCACCTGCGCATCCGGGAACAATTGCTTGACCGCCTGCGCGAGCAGGTGCGCGGTCGAATGCCGGATGACCTCGAGACCATCGGCGTCGCGGTCGGTGACCACGCTCAGGCGCGCGTCGTGATCGATCAGAAACGAGGTGTCGACCAGCTGGCCGTCGACACGGCCGGCCAGCGCCGCGCGCGCCAGCCCCGAGCCGATACTCTGTGCGACTTCAGCCACGCTTACGGGGCGTTCAAAGCTGCGCTGGCTGCCGTCCGGCAAGGTGATGACTGGCACTGAGATGGATGGGTCGCGGCTGAAGTGGGCGCGAAGTGTCACACAGGGGCGCGCATGGCATCAACCTATGGTTCAATTCGCTGATGGTGCATGACAACCCCAGCCGCAGCCGGTTCGAGGTCGAAGTCGATGGCCGGGTGTCCTATGCCGAGTACACGCTCGGAGAGGGCACCATGACTTTCACTCATACGCTGGTGCCGGAGGCCCAGCGCCGCCGGGGCATCGGCACGCAACTGGTGCGGGCGGCCTGGCGGCGGCCCAGGCGCAGCACCGGGGCGTCATTCCGCAATGCTCGATGTTCTCGCAGTACATGCGCCGCCACCCCGAGACCCAGGCTTTGCTCGCGCCCGAGGGCCGGGAGCAATTGCACCTTTGAGTAACTAAAGACACACAACGGCTGGCTATAATCGAAGCCTCACCCGCATCTCGCATCGGAGGCATCGATGGGCACCGCTAAACAATCCGGCAATCTCAAGGCCGCAAAACAGCGCCGCACCGCGCCGCTGCAGACCACCACCGATCTGGGCGCCGACGCCACGCGCGACATCACGGCCGAGCTCAACGCACTGCTGGCCGATACCTTTGCCCTGTACATGAAAACCAAGAACTTTCATTGGCACATGTCCGGCCCCTACTTCCGCGACTATCACCTGCTGCTGGATGAACAGGCCGATCAGATTTATGCCACCGCGGATCCGATCGCCGAGCGCGTGCGCAAGATCGGCGGCACGACCATTCGCTCCACCGGTCACATCGCGCGGCTGCAGCGCCTGGCCGACAACGACGCGGAATTCGTCACGCCCTCGGGCATGCTGGCCGAACTGCGCGAAGACAACATGCGCCTGGCTGCGTTCATGCGTGAAACGCACGACGCTGTGCGACAAATACGGCGATGTGGCCACCGCCAGCCTCATCGAGCAGTGGATCGATGAAACCGAGCGCCGCGTGTGGTTTCTGTTCGAATCGGGCCGGCGCAGCTGATGCCGCGGCGGATGCCGCGACGCATTGCGCCGCTGCGTCACGGCTAATGTTATATATCAGGAATACGATTTAACTTATTGATTATTAAATATTTAATTTCAGGCGCAATTTTCCCAACTCCGGGCCGCAGTTTGCACGCAGGTCAGCGCCTCCTTGAGCGCACCGTTTTGGTTATAGACCAGCAATTGCAACACCGGACGGCCCGCGTTCGCGCGACAACGCCAGTGAACTCACACCGGTAACGAACCACACCGAGGCGCCATCGGTCCAGGCGAGCCAGACGGGGGAATGACCCGAGGAACTGGTGCGTGCCAGTCGACGCAACGGGATGGACAGCTCCGACAGCGTAGTCATCCGAGTGGCGCCGTGCGGGACGATCTTGCGGCCACGCACGCACGACTCGATCAGCTCTTCGGCCTGATTGGGCTTCTGAATCGAGCGTAAACGAATGGTTTCCATGGACCGGGGAATGACCAATAACCCCAACGAGACTAGTCGCCGAGGGCTGTCCGGTCGGTGCGTTGCCGATCATATGCACGCGCGCTGTGGTCAATTGCCTGCTGAGCGATCGTCGAAGATGTCGCCCTCGTGATATTCCCACTTGAAACCCTTCTGGCAGGAGTAGTAGCCACCTTCGACGTGAATGAAGGCGAATATGGACTGCCCAGGAAAAGGGGCTGCTTTGGCTGCCTCGATTGAGTCAAATTCCCGGTCGATTGGCGGCGCCATCTGGGCGCCACTTTTTTCCTGATTCGGCTCAGTCAAATAACTAACCCTGACGCGCATCGCTCAACCCCTTAATTTACGCAAGGGAATTGGTAGGCACGAGTGGGATCGAACCACCGACCACCACCATGTCAAGGTGGTGCTCTACCACTGAGCTACGCGCCTGGAGACAAAGAGGGCTGGGAACCATACCGGAGCACGCCACCCGCCGCAATAATTCAAACCGCTTTGGCGGCGCTCGCCGCAGCGGCGGCCGCCTGCTCATCGTAGGAGGTCGAGGCAGCCAGGTCGAGTTCCAGTTGGCGCAACTGCTCGACTTGATCGCGCAGCAACGCGGCCTGCTCGAATTCCAGGTTACGCGCATGCCGATACATATCGGACTCCAGGCGCTTGAGTTCGCGCGCGATATCCGCCGAGGTACGCAGCTTGCGGGTATCGAGCGGCCCGCTCTTGCCCTCCCCGCGCGCGCGCCGCCCAGAGGAGCCTCTGCCACCCGTGCCGGTGCGTGCGCCCTCCATGATGTCGGTAACCGGCTTGATGATGCTGCGCGGGGTGATGCCGTGCTCGATGTTGAATTCGACCTGTTTGGCGCGCCGGCGATCGATTTCCGCGATGGCACGCTCCATGGAACCGGTGATCGTGTCGGCATAGAGGATGGCGCGGCCATGCAGATTGCGCGCCGCGCGTCCCATGGTCTGTATCAACGAGCCCTCGGAGCGCAGGAACCCCTCCTTGTCGGCATCAAGGATCGCCACCAACGCCACTTCGGGCATATCCAGCCCCTCGCGCAGCAGATTGATGCCGACCAGCACGTCGAAGCGGCCCAGGCGCAGGTCGCGGATGATCTCCACGCGCTCGACCGTTTCAATATCGGCGTGCAGGTAGCGCACGCGCACACCATGCTCGTGCAGGTATTCGCTCAAGTCCTCGGCCATGCGCTTGGTCAGCGTGGTGATCAGCACGCGCTCCTGTGCCGCCACGCACTTGTGAATTTCCGACAGTATGTCGTCCACCTGCGTGCGCACCGGCCGTATCTCGATCAGCGGATCGATCAGCCCGGTCGGCCGCACCACCTGTTCCACCACCTGCGAGGACTTGGAAGCCTCGTACTTCCCAGGCGTGGCCGAGACGAAGATCATCTGTGGCGCCAGGCGCTCCCATTCCTCAAATTTCAGCGGCCGGTTATCCAGCGCCGAGGGCAAACGAAAGCCGTACTCAACCAGGGTCTCCTTGCGCGAGCGGTCGCCGCGGTACATCGCCCCGAGCTGCGGAATGGTCTGGTGACTTTCATCGACCACCAGCAGCGCATTGGGCGGCAGGTAGTCGTACAGGCACGGCGGCGGCTCGCCGATCTGGCGCCCGGACAGATAGCGCGAGTAGTTCTCGATGCCCGAGCAGTACCCCACCTCCTTGATCATCTCCAGATCGAACAAGGTGCGCTGCTCGAGCCGCTGCGCCTCCACCAGCTTGCCGCCGGCGTACAGGGCGGCCAGCCGCTCACGCAACTCCTCGCGAATCTGGTCGATGGCCTCCATCAGCCGATCGCGCGGTGTCACATAGTGCGTGCCCGGATAAACCGTGAAACGAGGTATGCGGCCGATGACCGCACCGGTGAGCGGATCGATCAGCGAGAGGTTCTCCAGCGTCTCGTCGAACAATTCGACGCGCACCGCATCGCGGCCGGATTCGGCCGGAAAGATGTCAATGACGTCGCCGCGCACGCGGTAGGTACCGGGCTGCAGATCCATGTCGTTGCGCGTGTATTGCATCTCCGCCAGCCGCCGCAGCAGCCGCCGCTGATCGATGCGCTCCCCACGCACCAGGTGCAGCACCATCGACAGATAGGCCTGCGGATCCCCCAGACCGTAGATCGAAGACACTGTGGCCACAATGATTGAATCGCGACGCTCCAGCAACGCCTTGGTGGCCGAGAGCCGCATCTGCTCGATGTGCTCGTTGACCGAGGAATCCTTCTCGATGTAGGTATCGCTCGAGGGCACGTAGGCCTCGGGCTGGTAGTAGTCGTAGTACGACACGAAGTATTCGATGGCATTGCGCGGAAAGAAATCGCGCAATTCGCCATACAGCTGTGCCGCCAGGGTCTTGTTGTGCGCCAGCACCATGGTCGGGCGCTGCACACGCTCGATGACGTTGGCAATGGTGTAGGTGTTGTGGACCAAAGCGCCGCCCAGACCGGCTAGAAAGGTTTCCGGTCCCGGCACCGAGAGGTCGTAGACGTACCGGTGGGCGTATTCGGTGCGCTCGACGCTGCGCACCGGCGACCAGCGCACATTGCACAGACCGCGCATGCCCTGCCAGCGGCTCCAGACGCGCAGATCGGTCACTTTCTGCTCATGCAGATGCCGGCCCACCACATTCAACAGCCGTGTGAGCAAAGCCCGGCTCGGCCGCCTCTTGCCGCTTTCGATCAGACTGATCATCGGCCGCGAGCATTGCGCGCGCATCGCAACCGTCAGCATCGACAACCCGGAGGCCAGGCGAAGATCGCGCCAGGCACCGGCGGCAATCGGCACCACATCGACATTGGTATCACGCCTGCCATTGAGCGCCAGTTCCAGTCTGCGGCGCTTCTCCGGATGGTCAAAACCCACACAGCGCGCGAAGCGCCGTACATCGTTCAAGCCCGAAATGGCTACGTCGAGGTATTCGCCTCCCGGATGCGCAGAATTCGTCGCCCGCTTCCAGGTCCGGCGTATCCGGGCGTGGATGCCAAAGCGCTTCAACGCATAGGCGAGGTCCGAGGCCAGCTGCTCGCTAGCCGTGGTCGCTATCACCTGGCCACCCGCCGACACCGTGGCATCGCCATCGAAATAGGCGCGCAGCATGCAGCCCAGCGCGCGCGCGCTAAGTCGCGGCCAGAACTCAGGCAATCGCTTGTGCCGCGCCGTTTTGCCACAAAGGGCGGCCATGAGCGACGTCAGAGCCGTGGAGGAAATCTGATAGTCGGAGGACGGGCGCACGCCAAATGGCTTACGCCGACTGTTGCGCTCTGCGACGCAATCGCCAAACTGCGCCAGTACGGAATCGGTGAGAGGCAGGCGCGCCGGGTCGCTCATGGCAGAGATGAATGAGTTGGCGCCGGCAGCGGCGACGAACTTCTGGACCGGTACTTCGGCGAACACCGATAGTTGCGTGTCGGCCAGGTACGGCAGAGCGTCCAGCACCTCCATGCTCCTGGTTTGCGGCGGATCCTGGGCCAGCGACTCGGGCATGGGCAGGTAGTCGCTGGTGCGAGCATCCCCGGTGCAAATCAGTTTCAGCGCGCCGTCGCGAAGTACCCAGAGATTGTGGTCGCCGGTCAGCGTCAGCTCGCGGCCGCAGCGCGTGCGCAGACGGAACATGTTGTCGGGCGCGCGATGGCGCAGGAACGCTGCCACCGAATATTCGCCGGTGGCACCGCGCGATGGATCGTAGGCCAGGGTAAAGAAGGCGCGATCCACGCAGGCATAGCTCTCCGGTTCGTGGCCGTCTTCTGCCTTGAGCCCTTCAGCCGTCATCAGGCCATCGATGAACGGTCCGGCCTTGACCAGCATTGCGCGCCGCTGACCATTAACCTGTTCGATCAGGTACAGCGGATCGTCGTAGCCGATGCTCTTGCCGCTGCCCGTGACACCCAGCAGCGTCTGATGCGCCAGGCCAGATTCGAGCCCGTCGATGAGCCCTTCGATGGCCTGAGGCTGATCGCCAGCCGGCACGTAATTGGCTTGCAATTCAAAGCGATCGCTGGGTTCACTCATACGTTATGCCGTGTTTCGGTCGTGGTCGGCGCCAATCGAATCCCGTAATATAACCCCCCGATCGCCGCCGGCGGTCGCTGGTCGAACCTCAGGGGAACTTCGTGCATTCAAACGTCTCCAGGCGCGCGCAACGCGTCAAGCCCTCGCCAACACTTGCCGTCACCGCGCTCACCGCGCGCCTGAAGGCCGAGGGCAAAGACGTCATCAGCTTGGGGGCGGGTGAGCCGGATTTCGATACCCCCATGCATATTGCCGACGCCGGGGTGCAGGCGATTCGCAGCGGCTTCACGCGCTATACCAGCGTCGATGGCATCGTCGAGCTCAAGGACGCCATCATCGCGAAGTTCAAGCGCGACAACGACATCAGCTACACGCGCCCGCAGGTTCTGGTTTCGAGCGGTGCCAAGCAGACCATCTTCAACCTCTGCATGGCGGTGTTGGACGCGGGCGACGAGGCCATCATCCCGGGACCCTACTGGGTCTCCTACCCCGACATGGTGATGCTCGCGGACGGCATCCCGGTCACGCCCAGCGCCGGACCCGAGCAGGGCTACAAGATCAGTCCCAAGCAGCTCGCGGCCGCGGTCACGAGCAAGACGCGCCTGTTTCTACTCAACAGCCCCAGCAATCCCACCGGCGCCGCCTATACGCGTGCCGAGCTGCGGGCGTTGGCCGACGTGCTGGTGCAGCACCCGCGTATCCTCATCGGCACCGACGACATGTACGAGAAGATCTACTGGGGCAGCGAGCCGTTCGCGAGCCTGCTGACGGTCGCGCCCGAACTTTACGATCGAACGGTCACGATCAATGGCGTCTCCAAGGCCTATGCCATGACCGGCTGGCGCATCGGCTACTGCGGTGGTCCCAAGGAAATCGTCACGGCGATGGGCACTATTCAGGGGCAGTCCACCTCGAATGCCTGCAGCATCTCGCAGAAGGCGGCGCTGGCCGCACTCAATGGCGATCAGCAGTGCGTGGCCGACATGAATCGGGCATTCAAGGAGCGACACGACTTTCTGGTAGCCGCCCTGAATAGCCTGCCTGGTGTGTCCTGCCTGCCGGGCGCCGGAACGTTCTACGCTTTCGCCGACGTGCGCGGTGCCATGCGTAACCTGGGTCTGCGCGACGACAATTCCTTCTGCGAGCTGCTGCTCAACCAGGCGCTGGTGGCCGTGGTGGCCGGGTCGGGCTTCGGCGCCCCGGGGCACATGCGGCTTTCCTTCGCGTGCAGCAGGGAAACGCTCGAAAAGGCAGTCGAGCGCATCCGCGCCGTACTGCCCGCTCAAGCGCAGGCCCAGGCTAAAACGGGGTAGGACATCTAAACCGGCTCACGCAAGTCCTTGACGAGCCGGTTTCAAACCTTAAGAATTCGCCGCCTCTTGAAGAGCCCGTCCAGGCGCCACCGTTCGGGGCGCCCGTCCACTCCCCGGTAGCTCAGTTGGTAGAGCGTCGGACTGTTAATCCGTTGGTCGTTGGTTCGAGTCCAACCCGGGGAGCCATAATAATGCCTATAACAAGCCATTAATGTTGAGGCGCAACATCGTCTCGGCCGTTCGATCGCTGGCACAAAATTGGCACAGTTGGCACAGTGGCGTAGAGTTGCGTGGTCGTGCGGCAGGGAGAGTGCCGATGCCAACAATCCGCAAGCGCGGAGAGATTCAAGTCCAGGTCCGGATGAGCGGCTTCCCGACGCGGACCGCGAGCTTCCCGACGCTGCGCATGGCTGAACGCTGGGGCACGAAGATCGAAGCCGACATGATCGAGGGCCGGCATTTCCGCAGTGTGGAGGCGCGCCGACGAACGCTCGCTGAGGCGATCGACCGGTACATCGAGGAAGAGCTGCCGAAGAAGCGCAACGGCAGCACCTCCCGATCGAATCTGCCCTGGTGGAAAAAGCACCTCGGCCACCTGAAGCTCGCCGACATCACCCCGGCCATTCTGGTCGAGCACCGCGGCAAGCTCGCCCGCGAGACCTTCACACGCGCCAAGCCCGGGTCAGCGCGCACCACGGTCAAGCAAGGCGCACTGCCCAACCGACACGCTCGCAGCCCCGCGACCGTCAATCGCTACCTGGCTGCGCTCAGCCACGTGTTCACCGTGGCGCGCAAGGAGTGGCACTGGGTGTCGCACAATCCCTTCGACGGCGTCGGCAAGCTCCATGAGGGCCGCGGTCGCGTGCGCTTCCTGTCCGAGGAGGAGCGCACCGCCCTGCTGCGCGAGACGGTCAAGGATCGCGTGCTGCATACCTTCGTGGTGCTGGCGCTTTCGACCGCCGCGCGCGCCGGCGAGCTGCTGAATCTCGAATGGCGGGACGTCGACCTCAAGGAGGGCCGCCTGCTGCTGCGGATCACAAAGAATGCGACACCGCGCACGGCCTGGCTGCACGCAGAAGCCCGGCGACTGCTCACCGAGCACGGCAGGATTCGACGGCTCGCCGAGCCCCGTGTGTTCGTCAGCCCGACCGGGCGCCTGTATCGCTATGACAAGGCTTTTCAGGCAGCCTGCGATGCGGCGCAGATCGAGAGCTTCCGCTTCCACGATCTGCGGCACTCGGCCGCTACCTATCTCGCTCGCGAGGGCGCCAGCGAGCAGCAGCTCAGGGCCATCGGCGGTTGGAAATCAGGCGTCGTGAGCCGCTACGTGCACCTGGCGGCCACGGAGACCCGCGACGTCGTACAGCGGATGAACGAGCGGATTCTCGGCAAGTAGGTCTGGCTACGTCAGCCGCCTGAGCTCGCGCGCAGCAATTCCTGATACCGCTGCGCGTCGACCACGATGCGCCGTCCGACGCGGCGAAACGCATCGTCCAGTCCCCGCTCGTGCCGATGACGAAACAGCCAGCGCCAACCGTGCACGGTGCTCGGATAGACGATGCCCGCGGCCCGCAGGTTCGGCAAGTCCGTCAGCGCGATGAACGTTGGCGTCGCGGTCACGAGACAGGGCTCCCTGCGAGCCTCTGAAGAGTGTGCTGCCGGCGTCGCCGTCACCAGTCGCTCGTATCGCGTTTCGGCCTTCTCAAGCGCTGGAGACTCGCGAACATGCGTCGCGCGGCTGCAAGGCGGCTGTCGCGAAGCCTTCAGGGGAAGCTCGATCTGATGTTTGCTCGTGGACATAGCGAAAATCTCCGTAGCCCGGCCTGTCACCTCAGCGCGTGAGCGGCTCCTGCGCTCGCGCCCGAGCTCGAGTCGCCTGCCGCAGTTGCAACGCGAGCTGCGCATCCGTCGAAAGCGGCGGTGGCATCTGCCGCACGAACTCCTGCACCTGCGCAGCAAGGGCGCCCTGCCCGGCCGCGACGAGCGCATCAACCGCGCCCTGCCAGCCCGCTACCACCGCCTGTCGCGTTCTGGCGAGCTCCGCCTGGTCTGAAGGCGGCGTGAGCCCTTGCCGCAGCTGATCGGCGATCCGCAGAAGCCGCGCCTGTAAATGCCGCGACGCACCTCGCCGGATTGCGCGGTAGATCGGGTCCTTGAACGCGCCACGCGTCTGACCGCGCACCGCCCGCTCCGTCGCGTTGGCGGCCACGCCCTGAGCCCGCAACTGCTCGGCAAAGCGCGATCGCCATTCGCGCAGCGTTGCCTTTCGAATATTCAGGCGCTGCCCGTGTTCGCTCTGCGCTTTGACGATCAGGTGCACATGCGGATGCTTCTGATCCGTGTGCAGGACGAAGGCGTAACGATGCCGAAGCGCGAATTGTTCTCGCGCGAACCGCCGGACGGCCTCGAGTAGTTTGTCGGGCGGCGTTCCCTGGGGCATCGAGAACACGACGTTGTGCACCAGCTTTGAGGCTTTACGCCCGGCCTTGCCGCGGTAGGGCTTGGCGTTTTCCGCCGCCGACATCTCCAGATCCCAGTCGGTGGCGAGCGTACGCTCGCTCCCCTGGCCCTGGACGCTTTGGCCCTCGTCGGTCTCGATCGCGAGCTCGCCCTGACGGTCGACGTACCGCAGGTGCGCAACGGCGCCGGCGACACTCGACGCACCGCCGGAGACCTTGACCATGACTTCGGGCACTCGCCGCACCGTACGGGCCAGCTGCGCGATCTGCATCGGCGTCAAAATGATCGGCCGCTCCTTGGGTCCTCTCCGCGGGAAATCGCGCAGGTCGAGTAACGGGCCATCAAGAGGCCGATTACCGGACTTTCATCGGCGTGCCCCTGCTGCCAGCTGAGGAGATTCGCCTTGATCAGTCCTCGGGTGTGATCCCGCAACGCCTCGCAGGCGCGGACGATCGCGAACAGCTCCCCGCGTGTCGGACCTGCCCGTTGGTCCGGAGTCCGGACCAAGCCGGCGGTCACATTCAGATTGCGTCCCAGCGCCGCGAGCTCAGCCGTCATCGCCTTCAACGCCGCAAGCTCCCGGTCTGGGAGGGGTGCCAGTCGCCTAAGATGCGCGCGGACCAGCACCGATACGTAGGTTGATGCCGGCATCGCACGGGCCGTAGCGCGCTCTCGTAGTAGCGCACAGTCCTCCGGGATCAGCCGAACGGTAAGTCGGGCATCACGCGCCGGGTCGGCCGCTGCGAGCGGAGCTGGGGACTCTGTGGCGGTCGCGAGTAGCTGCAGCACCAAGCGCCTGAGCAGCGCCGATTCCGATAGACCGAGATGGCACGCGGCGGCCGAAAAGCGCTGCTTGGCCTCGGTGGCAATCCAGGTGGAGAG
>CAVTMG010000005.1:0-193683 GCA_963735775.1 uncultured Gammaproteobacteria bacterium
CAAAGTCAGAGCTCCGTATACTTCTTACTGCTACCTCGAGCCTTATCCACTGGATATTTCACAGCGTTGACTCGCAGCTTGTCAGTCGCTGCCGCCAGGAGATCGATATCTAGCTTGTCGGCAAGGCGGACGAGGTAAAGCAGCACGTCCGCGATCTCTTCCCGCACCTTGGTATGCTGCTCAGGGACCAGGACTGCGGATTCAGCTTCTGGGGTCCACTGAAAATGCTCCAATAGCTCGGCGGCCTCAACACTGAGTGCTATCGCCAGATTCTTGGGGGAATGGAATTGATCCCAGTCGCGATCTGATGCAAATCGCCGAAGTGCACCACGTAGTTCTTCAAGGGAAGCTAGGCGCTCGCCCGAAGGAGAAATGCTCATGCTCGGAACCTATTCTCGTTGTGCCACGTGAGAAATTCCCGGCTAGGCTGGCTTGCTAAGTCGGCTGGCTGAACGCGCAGTTGCTGGCCGTGGTGGGCATAGTACTCGCGACCGTTCTGCCATTCCGTCCTGAGTCTCGGACTCACCTCAAGTCTAAGATCCGGCGTCACCGTCACGTACCCGAGATCGAATAACTTGTGGAGGTCTGAGCGCAATAGAATCCCGTTGCTTACGCGATGCGGACCGTCTGATGCATACGGTTTGATATGGGCGGCCTCGAGCACTGGGAGCGTCTTCTCCCCCGTGACTGCGCAGCGCCGGTCGTACGCCTCCGTCACCAGGACTCGGAACGCGCCTTGGCCTAGGCGACCGCGTGTCAGATACTCAGCACCGAACCGATTTTGGCCATACGATTCGTCGGACCACGAAGGCTCTGCGACCTTCTGATTGTCAGCGAGCGCAGCTTGGATGGAATTCCACAGCGCGCGGCCATCTGCCATGCCCGTATCGTAGGTCTTGCCCTGCACGATGTTCGGCGCCCAGTTCTCCGGAACGGGGACCCACGCCCGTCGCTCGAAGAAGAAGGGCTCGGCCAGGACGTTACACCCAATCACGGGATCAACAGACGCATCGTCTCGGCGATAGCGTCGGACCCGTCCATTGAGTTCATCAAGCGAACCAACGCCATTCTTCGACCCGAAGGCGTCCCAAGCAAGCGAAGTCGGCAGCGCCGAATAACGAACGAAATGACCACCACCCACAATAAAGTTATCGGGACTATGGAGCTTGAAGAGGAACGGCTCCCCGGGTTGGAGCGCGCGGAACATTCTTGACCCGCTGGGTTGCCAGAAATTGACCTCGTCGGGACCGATCCGACTTAGGAACTGAAACCAGTCCCTGTCCGTAACGCCCACCCAGATTTTCATGCGTCATCCATTGGCGCATTTCTAGGCGACGGCTGCCGCGAACGCAACAAATAGATCTCCCGGAAGCGGATGCCGGAGCCGCCAGGTAATAGCCATCGGCAGCTCCGATTCGTGTTTCACATACGTCGCTGGACCCAGGAAGTAAAACGCGCGCTCGTCGCTGCGCCGACGCGCGAACAGCATAATGCTGGTTCCGTTTTCAGCATGTTGCTGATACCGGCGCCCGGTCTCGCTTTCCGCTCGTGTGACCGACTGAGTCTCCCAATGAATCAGGTCTGGACTGATCGCGTAATCACGGTAGCGAGTGGTGGGCGAGAATTGCCCGGTCGTTTTGTCCAGGGTAAAGGCTAATAGGTCAGCGCTGGCATCAGCCACCCAATACACGCCTGTCTGCCAGGGAGCCACTTTAGCGCCCTCGCCTACGTCGAAGGCAGCGAGAATTTCGACCCGCGTATAGCGCGCGTGGACCTCTAGCGGTACATCCGGATGCGTTGCAAGGGGTACTGAGACATGCTCAATCCGACCAGCGAGGACCTCAAGTAGATCGAGCAGCTCCGCGCGCACCTGCGGGTGACTCCATAGGAGGGTTGCACCCTGGGCAAGCGGTGTGTCCTTGTTCACCGCGCCAGAGGTCAGCGAGCCGACCAGCATCCGCAGGAGACGCCGCTCCCGTGAGGGAAGCTGCGCCGGATCCGGGGAGCGCTCGCTCTCAAGCAAGCTCCGATAGACCTTGATCCGTAGCGCGTCATCGATGTGCAGTAGCCGGCCGCAGGCGCGCCGCAATACCACCTCCTGGGAGCCTGATGGCTCATTGGACAACCCCGCCTCCGCGCGAAGGTCAGACCAACTCTTGTCCCCGGCGTAGATATCCTCGAGCTCGAGTCCCGTTTCCTTGAGGTATCGGCCCAGCGTGCAGGTCGATCCCTGCGCTGTCATCTGCCGCAGTGCTTCCACTCGCTCAGTCCATCGCGACGGCACTGCGTTCTTGATGCTCTCAAGCACGATGCTGGACGCGACGCGATCCAACTCCATATGGCATCCGGCAGGCAGAAACGGGAAGCCCGTTTCCACCTGAGTCATTAGCTCCCTACGGCTGCCGCCCAGGAGTGCTCGAAACCGCCGGTCGAATCGGAATTCCTTTCGATGGTGGCCGACAAAGTCGAGAACTAGGCAAACGGACTTTCCGGTACTGCGACGCAGGCCGCGGCCTAGTTGCTGCAGAAACAGAGTCGGACTATCCGTCGGACGCAGCATCAGTAACGTGTCGACCGCCGGCACGTCGACACCCTCGTTAAAGAGATCGACCGAGAACACGATGTTCACGCGCCTGGAGGCGAGATCCGCCAACGCGGCGCGACGCTCCAAATCCGGCGTATCGGACCAGACAGCCCTGGCCGCAACGCCCGCTGCCCGGAACACTCGGGCCATGAAGCGTGCATGCTCAATGCTTACGCAAAAGCCGAGGGCGCGCATGCGTGCAAGATCATCAACACGCTGGTCGAGTTCCTTCAGGACAAATTTCGCCAGGGAGTCATTCGCTGTCAAAACGTTCGACAGCCCCTCGACGTCATACCCCCGGCCGCGACGCCAGGGAACGTCCCGCAGGTCAAGACCGTCGTGGATACCGTAGTACACGAAAGCCACCAGGCGTTGCTGATCGATGGCATCCCACAGACGAAGCTCGGCTGCGATACGTCCGTCGAACCATTCCAGAATTGGCAGCCCATCGCTGCGCTCGGGTGTGGCGGTGAGTCCCAGCAGTTCCACCGGCCGCACGTGATCAAGCAGCATGCGGTAGGACTGGGCAGCCGCGTGGTGAAACTCATCGACAATGACGATATCGAAGTGCGCTGGTTCCAAATGCGCAAGACCGGAGGCATTGAGGCTCTGAATGGACGCGAAGACGTGTTGGAACTGCTCGGGACGATTCCCTGCTACCCACAACTCGCCGAATAGCGGGTCGCGAAGCGCCTGCTGGAACGTGGCACGGCTCTGCACGAGGATCTCTTCGCGATGCGCCACGAAGAGTAGTCGTGCGCGAGGCAGGGTTTCCTGCAATCCCACATAATCCAGCGCCGCCATTACCGTCTTCCCGGTCCCCGTCGCCGCCACGAGGAGATTGCGGTGATGCCCCTGTTGCCGGGAAAGCGCGATCTGCTCAAGCAGCCTTTCCTGAAACGGTTCTGGACGCAGATCCGTGGGGCTTAAGAAAATAGTCGCCCGCGAATCGGGCGATGACTCTGCTCGGAGGCGAAATTCCTCTGGGTCGTAAGGCCTGAAGTCCACGCTATGCCAATAGCTCTCGAAGACCGCCGCCACTTTGTCGATCACATCAGGATTGCGGGCGCCGGACACGCGCACATTCCATTCAAGTCCACTGATCTGCGCCGAGTGCGTCAGGTTCGACGAGCCGATATAGGCCGTAGAGAACCCCGATTGACGGTGTAATAACCAGGCCTTCGCATGCAGTCGCGTGCCAGTCGTGTCATACGACATCCGGATGTCGCCGCCCGCCTCGCGCAACTCATCGAGTGCACGTGCTTCGGTCGAGCCGGTATAACTGGTCGTCAGCACTCTGAGCGCGCGCCCTGCCGCGCAATGTTCACGCAACGTTGGCATCAGCGGGGCGATACCGCTGCGTCGGATAAACGCCATCACCACATCGATGCGATCGGCCGACCGTATCTCTGTGAGTACCTGATGACCCACGCGCGGCTCGCCCGGCGCGTTCGTCAGAAGCGTCGTGTCCAACAGTGGGATCAGCGGTTCGGTAATGGAGTCCGCCCGACCGTCCGGCAACGGACCGACTACGCTACGTAGAACCTCACCTGAGGAGATGGGACGCTCGCCCGCCAGATCCCTGGCTGACGGCAATGCCCGAATGACGTCAATGAGGCGACGTGCCAGATCCACGCCGACGGCCGTACGTTCACCTTCGCTAATAACGTCTATGGCTCGTTCAATGATGCGCGCCACATGCAGCGCAATCCGATCGGCCGCCTCCGGTGCCCGCAGGGCTTCGCGGATGGCTTCGAGCCCAACTCCGAGGCCACTGAGTTGCTCCTCCAGCACCTCTGTTATCAGGAATTCGTAAAGACCTCGGCTAAGCGTGGGCATCTCTGTGAGTGTACGAAACTGCGTTGGATCTGGGAGCCAAACCCCGCGCCAGCCATGTGAGTTCAAACTCTTCGGTCCAAACCTAACGCCGACTGTAGATTCCACGCATCGGCGGCCAGTAGCAGTGGCCATGGCCGATGTTATAGCCTAGTCATCCAGCATCATGGACGTAACTTCGACACTACCAACGACTATCACTGTAGCTGAATGTTTTCGGCACACTCTAATGGCTCGTACTTCAGATTATCCCTCCCGAACGAGGGCGGATTCGCATAACGTATCTCTTATGACGACGCTACGAACATTGTCTGCGGCCGAAGTTCTCGACATACATACGGTTCTCGTTCGGGAAATCGCTGAGACTACGGATCCGATATCGCCGCCTGGCGTCCGGAGTATGGCGCTGCTGGAGTCCGCCGTCGGACGACAGCACACATCATTTGGAGAGGTATTAAATACCCTGACCCAATAGCGAATGCTGCAACCTTATTTTTCGGCGTCTGCTGCGACCATCCCTTCCACAATGGCGACAAAAGGGCTGCACTAGTTGCCATGCTCGTTCTCCACCTCGATCGAAATCGATTGTGCATCTTCGACACCACAAGACAAGAACTTTACGACTTCATGATCAAGGTTGCCGATCATCGTGTCGGGATTCGGAGACCACGTCGAGAACGAAAGAAGCCGCGTCGCCGCAGAAATACCGACGAAGAGGTTTCTGCGATTAAGAAATGGCTGGAGAAACGGTTGGTCCCATCATTCTCCGGGCGACGCAACATGGCGCGAACTTCGCCGAATACTTGAGAGCTTCGGATACTATTTGGCGGATCCGCACGACAATAAGATAGACATATACCGGTATGACACAGTTAAAGCCGGTCTCTTTATCAAGAAGGCTAAGACAATCCGAAAGCGTGTTGGCACCGTTGGCTGGCCCGGCGACAACAGGGACATAGCAATCAGCGAGATAAAGAATGTTCGCCGGTGGTGCAAACTTAGAGAGGAAGACGGGATCGATAGCGAAGTTTTTTATCAAAATCGCGGCGTGATTGATTCATTCGTCAACCGCTACCGCAAGCTGTTGAGATCGCTCGCGAAAGTTTAGCTAGGGCTTG
The DNA here is from genome assembly GCA_963735775.1 of uncultured Gammaproteobacteria bacterium. Lineage (GTDB taxonomy): Bacteria > Pseudomonadota > Gammaproteobacteria > Steroidobacterales > Steroidobacteraceae > FEN-1191. The sequence goes on from CAVTMG010000005.1 coordinate 5,539, forward strand.
TCAAATAAAATGGCCTCGCCTGGGTTCCTAATAGCGGAGATAATATTCTCGGCTATCTTCGCTATTAGTTTCTCTCCCCAGAACGGATCGGACATCTGGTAGTAGATAACGCGCACGTGCCTAACATCGAATGGGACATCTTCTTCGTTTGAGGATATAAGAACCACGGGTTTCCGCAGGGCGTGCGCGAGGCCCAACTCATACAGCACATTTGGATTCCTGCCAGTCAATTCCGCCACAAGCACCTTGGCGTTATTGATCCCCGCCCAGATTTGATCAATGATCTTACCTGTCCCGAATATATCGGTGTCTGCTCGAACGGCACTAAGTCCGGCCTTTTTGATCGCGGGCTCGTAAAGAGATTGGTAGTAGCCGCCCAGCGGATCAGCAAACGGCGTCGTTTCAAAACAGGTCTCGGCCGAGCTTACGGCCACGCCCTTGCTGACTTTCCTGAGATGGTCATCAGCCGATAAGAGTGCAGCAGAGGCGCTCTCAGACTCTGAAGGAGTGTGAGTGATATCAATGACTCGCTTTTTGCCTCCGACTTCTTCAAGAAGCTCAGCATATGTCAGAGATTGAATAAATACCCCGACGCAATCACTCACTCGGTCTGCTGGCACATTGAACGTGTCTCGCATCGTATTGCCAAGGAACGCCAGGTCGTCTGGCAGGTTTTCTCCGCGATAACGTTTGTAGACATCAGAAAGTATAGGAGCGGACAGCACAGCTCCCTCACGCAAGGCATCACGTCTGTCATGCGGCTTTTGCGGTCTAACGATTCTCCGGGTCATGTCAGTTGGCTTGACGACGTCTGCCCCCATACGCTCCAATAACCCATACTTCAGTGCCGAACTGATTTCTACCCCTATGTCTCCCGTGTAGCCGATACCGGCAAACTTGGAGGCCTCCTTATAGGTGCACTCCCTTCCCGCATTCTGTTCAAGGATCGCCTGAGGGATTCGAATGCAAGCCGAGATGGCGTGTTTCGGGAATGGCAAGCTCCCGCCCTTCGTCCCACCGCTGACGTCCTGTGTCGCCCGCTTGGCGGTTTTTCTTCGTTTCTTCTTGGACGCATTTGCCTTTGCCTTTGATTTCTGATCGGCGTCCAATGCGGTAGACTCGGCCAGCTTCGGTTCTTCAACCATCATTTGATTTGACCCACCCCACGAATCGATGCATTGAATATTAACTCGCGTCCTGCTGCGGGATGTGGATTTTCAGTAGACTAGCGACCGGCGTCCAAACTAGAACACATAATTCGACGGTAGTTCGCTTCATTGATCGCTCTGGCAAATTGGAGTTCGTAAATGGCTCGAAAGATAGATCCAGAAGAGAATATCGCAGATGGAACCGATGATCTGGAGACTCACGAAGAGCTGGAGGACACAGAAGCCTTCGTAACTTACGAGATCGCCTCATATCCGTCGGATCTAACTCTTGCCGGTATAAATGATATGTGGCGCCAGGGCGACATTATCATCCCAGACTTTCAGCGCAATTACGTATGGACAATGGCGCAAGCATCTTTGCTGATCGAGTCCTTTCTATTAGGCCTGCCTGTGCCACAAGTTTTCTTTTACGTGGACCAGGAAAATAAGAATCTTGTGATCGATGGGCAGCAGCGCATATTAAGCGCGGTCTATTACTTCGGCGGCTTCTTTGGCGACGAAAACATGCAAGGAAAAAAGCAGGTCTTTCGGCTGACCGGACTGGACGAACGTAGCCCCTTTGCAAAGAAAGCTTATACGGACCTCAGTGAATCTGAACAACGAAAGTTGCGCTCCGCAGTCCTTCGAGCAATCAATATCAGACAACTAACGCCGAAGAATGAAAGCACAAGCATCTATCATATCTTTGAGCGTCTCAATACTGGCGGTACGCCGCTCAAGCCGCAAGAGATAAGAAACTGCGTTTTCCGGGGCAGTTTGGTGCCGATCCTAAAGGAACTCAACAAGGACAAATCATGGCGAGGTATCCTGGGTAAGGATCCTTTTGATAAACATCAAAAGGACGTCGAACTCATACTTCGTATCTTTGCCTTGAGCAGCGGACCGGGTTGGGACAAGTACGAGAAGCCGATGAAGGAGTTTCTAAATGTTGCGATGCGAGAAACAATCGCAACGGGGACTCAAGACGTGTCCGCGAATTCAAGGAAGCCTTCCCTAAAGTCACCGAAATTGTCCGCCAAGCTTTAGGCCCGAAGCCCTTTCACATACGGGGTCCTCTAAATGCGTCCGTTCTGGATTCAGTGATGGCGACACTCGTCGAGAACGTATCGCGCATACCGAAAGACTTGAAGGAACGATATGAGCGATTGACTCAAGATGAGGACTTCCTAAACGCAACGTTCTACGGCACGAGCGACGTGACGATAGTTAAGACGCGCTTCGAACGAGCACAGACTCTCCTATTGAAATAGCGCGATGCCATATTCGGCGTATTTCTCGACCGCAGATAATGTTATCGCTGCTCTAACGCCCGTAGCAGCGCAGTGCACGGACCCAATCTTGATAGGGCAGTACACGGGATTCGCCGCCGTAAGCGCCGTCACAATGTACGAGTTGGCAATAAAGTTGGTCTTCCGCCAATTCGCAGAGAGGAAACACCTGGTGTTCGGACATTTTGTAGGAACGGCATTTGATCGGATAAATGGGCGAATTGGCTTAAGGCCCCTTCGAGAGCAGCATGTATCGATGTTTGGTTCGAAGTACCTCGCGAAGTTCGACCGGCTACTTAGGAGGTTGAAACCAGGGAACTAAGGGCCAACGGGGTGAGCATCAAGTCCAGCTACGGAAACTTGATAACTTGGCGTCACGAGTTTGCACACTTGGGACGGGTGCCGACCAATGCTACGTTTTCCGAGGTTCAACGTTCTTATGAAACGGGAAAGGCAGTAATCACCTGCTTGGCTCAGGCCCTCGTTCGATAATTTTGAAACTAGAAATTCAATACGACATGCTATCTCGCTGCCACGTTTTCCAGCTCAGATTGTTTGGCACAAATTTGGCACACTTAATGCCTCAAACTGGCACTAGACAACGCGACGCCACGCACATAAGTGCTTGAGTTTATTAGCGTGTGCTGGTGGCCCGTTGTGGCCAAACTCGACTGTTAATCCGTTGGTCGTTGGTTCGAGTCCAACCCGGGGAGCCAATCGTCATTTCCAGCCACTTGCAGGCTGCCTTCAGGGTCGCGCGGCACCGTGATGCCGGTCCGCCCCGTGAGGTGATTAGGGGCTATAATCACCTCACTTATTGAGGCGATTATGGCGGACAAACACCTCAGGCCCTGGATCTGGCAGCGCCACGACTGGCCCCAATTTCGTTGGAATTCGGCTCATCTGGCACAACCGCTGGCCGCGGCCCGCAAGGCCCAGGGCGAGCTCACCGGGATGGCCCGCTTGCTGGACCCCGAGTCGGATCTACGCGCCCAGCTGGAAATGCTCACGTCCGAGGGCGTTGCCACGAGCGCCATTGAGGGCGAGCGCTTCGACCCCAACGCACTACGTAGTTCCCTGGCTCGCCGGCTCGGCCTCCCCACCGCAGGCCTACCCGCGCCGCCACGCTCCGTCGAGGGCGTGGCCGACGTGCTCCTGGATGCTACTCAGAAGCTGGACAAGCCACTGACCCAACGAATGCTCGCCAGCTGGCAGGCCGCGCTCTTTCCGACCGGACGCTCGGGGCTCGCCAAGATCCGCGTCGGCACGTTGCGCGGCGCCTCTCCCATGCGGATCGTCTCCGGTCCGGTCGGTCGGCAGAAGGTTCACTACGAGGCGCCTCCGCGGCGCCGGCTCGAGCGGGAACTCAAACGCTTTCTTGACTGGTTCAACAAGCCACCGGCGGAGGTGGATGGACTCGCGCGCGCCGGGTTGGCGCATGCCTGGTTCGAGCTCATTCATCCGTTCGAAGACGGTAATGGGCGCGTCGGTCGTGCCCTCCTCGATCGTGCGCTTGCCCAGGATGAGCACCGGTCAACGCGGCTCTATAGCCTTTCAGCAACATTCATGGCGGTTCGCAGCGAGTACTACGAGGCATTACGGGCGCTGTCGCGCGGCGAACTCGACGCAACGGATTGGCTGAAATGGTTCCTCAAGCAGGTTGTGGCCGCTTGCGCTGAAAGTGCCGTCACGGTCGAGCGCGTACTGCAGAAAGCCCGCTTCTGGATGCATCATTCGCAATCCGGCTTCAACGAGCGCCAGCGCAAGCTGCTCAACACATTGCTCGATGCCGGCCCCGAAGGATTTGTCGGCGGATTGACCAACAAGAAGTACGCGCACCTCACTCATATAAGTCCCGCCACGGCACAGCGTGATCTTGCCGAGCTGGTAGAACGTAAAATACTTCGCATGCAAGGTGGGGGACGTAGCGTGCGCTACCTGCTTGCTTCAGGCAGTTAGCGGCAGCGCAGCCTTGCTACACTGGCGCGATTGGCTGCCGCCTCACTCGGATACGTCCGTGATTGCATCGACGTCCAGGAACAGCTGCGTATGTTCAGTCACAGCCACCCATCGGCGCGGGTATCCGCGGGGGTACCTTCGTAGACGGCAACCACGAAATCGCTAAATTTTCCGGACTTTCCAGCGCGATTGTGGCTCCAACCCGGATAAATTTATTTATCTATCATGAAGTTGGAGTTGCCTCCTCCTGGACTTAAACTTAAGTGGCGATCGATGATCTCGCCAATGCATAGCGCGACGTAGAACCCGGAACTGCGACCCTCCCGGCCATCACATGCGTTGAGCTTCATCGCCGTGCCGACGGAAAGTAAGCGTCATCGCAAGAGAACGGCGGACGCCTACTTCATGGCACGCCGACGCATCTACGAATCTCGGGAGCGGACAGCGGACCAGAGAGCGACGATGCTACGTCGTGCGGAACATGCACCGTGTCGACGTTCGCTACTCATTTGAAACTTTCCGCGCGCCGCCGCGCACACACTCGTGCTCCCGCTTAGTCGATCAACAATTTCAACTGGAGTAGTGCCATGAAAGCGATGTCCATCCGCGCTGCCTGCTGTATGCTGCTGGCAGCTGCGTTCTCGACGCTTTTTGCCCTGCCGGCGTCGGCTGCCCCGCCGTTCCTACTACGCCAGATCAGCTCGTCCACGATTCCCGCCAACGGCGACCTCAACCCCTACGGGGTGGCCTTCGTCCCCAAGGGGTTTCCGAGCGGCGGTGTGATCTCCGCCGGCGACGTGCTCGTCAGCAACTTCAACAACAGCAATAACCAGCAGGGTGCCGGTACGACCATCATCCAACTCAGGCCAAGCGGATCACTGGCTCCTCCGCCGGCGCCAGGGACCACCACGGGCGATGCCGCCGTGTTTTTTACCAGCGTTCCGACCGGATTGAGCACCGCGCTCGGCGTCTTACGCGCCGGCTTCGTCGTGGTTGGGAACCTGCCGACGACCGATGGCACGTTTGGCACCATCGGGCAGGGGGGCCTACAGGTCATTGACAGCAACGGCAACTTGCTGAACACCATCGAGAATAAGACATTTCTTAATGGTCCCTGGGATCTGGCGATCGATGACGATGGTACGCACGCCAGCATTTTCGTATCGGCCGTCAATACAGGGACTGTTACCCGCCTGGATGTCAGCGTCGGCGGTCCCAAGGCAATCGCGGTCAAAAAGATGACCACGATAGCGACGGGCTACACCGTCGTGCCGAACGGCGCTGCACTGATCCTGGGCCCAACCGGCCTAGCGTACGATGAGCACAGCGATACTCTGTACGTCGCCTCTACCGCCGACAACGCGATCTTCGCCATCACCGACGCCGAGCATTCGCAAAGCTCGGTTAACAGGGGGCACCTGGTATTTGCTGATCCACACCTCCGTGGACCTCTGGCATTGCGTTTTGCACCCAATGGCAATCTGCTGACCGCCAACGGGGACGCCGTAAATGCCGACCCCGAGCATCCGAGCGAGATCGTGGAATTTACGCCATCGGGCACGTTCGTACGTCAGTACAACGTGGATGCCGGCCAGGGAGGTGCCTTTGGACTCGATACGGTTTTGAGCGATTCGGACGCGCCGTTCAACTACGCCGCGGTCGATGATGTGAGCAATAGCCTGACCGTAGTCGGGATTCCGCTGTTCTGAGAGTCATTGCTTTGGTGGACATAGTTACTGAGTCTCCCCGCGCGGGGAGACTGAGCCGCCGCAGATCGGACGCTGCCTGACCTATCCGTTAGGCAGCACGAAGCCCATCGGCAATGCGGCCCAGGGCACTGCGGATTGCGTCTTTTTGGCGACGCTCTATATTCGGGCTCAGGCCTTGAATGCTTCTGCATCGGAATGGCAGCCGCCATGCGCATCAGTCATCGCACCGTCACTATTCTCGCGGCTCGTCGTCAGCGAGAGGTCGATTATCAATAGAGTGCCCGGCGATGTGCGGAATTTCAGGCAAGACCGCCGCGGAAAGATTCACTCGCCCGGCAGCGCATCGAGGTAGGCGGTCAAATCGGCGTTGAATCGCAGCGGAGCTTCCCAAAACGGCGAATGACCCACCCCGTCATATACCAATGCCCGGCCTTGTGGGCAGGTGTGCGCCGTATAGCGCGCCATCGCCGGCAGATTGATGCAGTCCTCAGCGCCGTGAATCGCCAGCACCGGCACATTCAAGGAGCCAAGCAATGTCTCGTAGGGCGCAGGCCTTCCCCCCATGGCCGATAGAACCGCCGCTGGTACCAGGAGGTTGTACCTGAGCATCAGCTCTTGCTCTGCGGCGGGAAGAGATTGGTGGACACATTTGCCCAGGAATTCGCGCGCCACGTCCAGTTTCTCTGTCATATCAATTGCGGCGGCCATTCGTCCCAATAACGACACTGCCGGTCCGAACATAGATGGATGGTCACAAGAAGTGCCCGCCACCAGAACCAGCCCGGCGATTGCCTGGCCGCCGGCGAGCTGCAGGTAGTCGAGTGCCACGCGACCGGCATAGGACCAGGCGACGATGACCGGTCGCACGAGACCGGCCGACTCGATGACTGCCTGCACCTCGCCGCCCCAACGCGCGCCTTCCCGGTAGTACTCCCGGGAAAGGGGCTTGTCCGAACCGCCGTGACCTCGAAGATCATACGTGACTAGCCGATAGCGCTCCCGCAGCGGACTGGAGAACTGTTTGAACCAACACAGGTGTGATTGCGAAATACCGTGGATCAGCAATAGATCGCGGACTTGTTCGTGAGAAGGCACCTCTGAGCGCCAGTCCTGTGCCGCAACCCGCAGGCCGTCGGGGGTCCGCACCTCCAGCGGCTGGTAGCCGAGGCGCTGTCCGAGTACTTCTATCGCTCCGTCGTCCACTTTCATATTTGACACGGCCGGCTGCGCCTCTACGAGGCGGTCGCTAATTTCGCGCGGTGGTACAGGGCAACTATACAGCACGCATGCTCAATGGGATCGGTCGGCCCCGCACAAGCCACATCGAGTTGACGGGGAAAACGCTGGAGCCCAGTATTGTTTCGGAGGCTGCCAGAGCTCGCAACTTCAGCACGAGGATCTCAAGATGAGCCTGAATCAGTACATCAAGCGGCACCATCACCTGACCCTGAGCGTGGGAAAGGCACAAGAGGACTACGATTTTCACACCAAGGTTCTTGGCCTGAAGAGCGTCAAGAAGACCGCCCTATACGACGGCGACGAGCCCATCTTGCACCTGTACTACGGTAACGATAGGGGCGACGTCGGCAGACTGATCACCTGCTTTCCCATGCGCCAATCCGGCCGCAAGGCGCGCAAGGGCAGCGGCCAGATTTGTTCCATCTCGCTGTCGGTCCCGGAGGGATCGCTCGGATTTTGGGAACAACACCTGCGGGACCGTGGCTTCGAGGTGCAAGCCAAGGAGCGCTTCGGCGAACGTCTGCTGGCCTTCAACCATCCCTGTGGCATCGAATATGAATTGGTCGCAGCGGCGAATGACCCGCGCGAGCCCTACTCCAACGGCGTGTTGCCGACCGAACACGGCATCCGCGGCACCCATGGAATCGTGGTATCGGTACGCGACGGGGAAAACTCAGACGAATTCATGCAGTCGGGTTGGAACGGGAAGCGGCGCCGGACCGACGGCCGCTACGTGCGCTACGAAGTGGGTGATGGCGGCAGCGGTGCCGTGGTCGAGTTCAGGATTGATCCGAGCCTGCCGGCAGGAAGTTGGGCATATGGCGAGGGTGTGCCACATCACGTCGCGTTCGAGGTGGACGACCACGAGACGCAGAGTAAGGTCAAGTTCCACCTCGAGGGCCTCGGCTTTACGGACGTGTCGGACATGAAGGACCGCGGCTATTTCGATTCGATCTACGTGCGCACCCCGGGTGGCGCGCTGTTCGAGGCGACGGTATCCAAACCCGAGGGGTTCTTGATCGACGAGACCTATGAAATGTTGGGCACGGCGCTGCAGATTCCGCCGTTCTTCGCCAATCGGCGCCAGGAGCTGCTGGATAAGATCGAACCGCTCGAGTATTGACAGCTCAGCTGACCGGCGGCAACGAGAGCAGCTCACGGGCTTCGGCGACCGTAGCCACCCTGCGGCCAGATTCAGCGCATAGATCTGCGCACTGTTGTACCAGCGCTGCGTTAGAAGGGGCAAGACGATCCTTATCGAGCCTGACGTTGTCCTCAAGGCCCGTGCGCAGGTGGCCGCCAAGCTCCAGGCACCAGCGATTAACCCGTGACTGCTCCCGGCCGATCCCGGCCGCCACCCAGGTGGCATCCGGCATTAACTGCTTGAGCTTTGCAACTTCGAATTCCAGAACGTCGCGCTCGGCCGGTAACGAGTTCTTTACCCCCAAGACGAACTGCATGTGCAGCGGCCGCGTAAGCAAACCGCGTTGCACGAGGCCGACTGCGTTGTAAATCATGGCGAGATCAAAAATTTCAATCTCCGGCTTCACGTTGTGAGCCAACATCGAGCGTGCGAGTTCGTCAATCAGGGCCGGTGAGTTTTCGTAGACAATCGTCGGAAAGTTGCAGGAGCCGGTGGCAAGGGATGCCATGTCTGGGCGCAGATACAACATAGAACCGCGCTCCGATCCCTTGCCGGAGCGCCCGCCAGTCGAGAATTGCACGATCATTCCGGGACAGTGCTTGCGAATGGCCGCCTGAACCTGGCCAAAGCGTTCAGGATCGATCACGGGTGTCTGGTCATCTTTCCTCGTGTGTATGTGCACCACGGTTGCACCCGCTTCGAACGCCTGTTGCGTTGACTCAACCTGTTCGTCAACCGTTATCGGAACCGCGGGGTTGTTCTCCTTACGGGGAACTGATCCGGTGATTGCAACAGTAATGATGCAGGGTTCTTTCATCATGGGGTCTATCACGATCCAAAGATAGTTCATCGTATTGAACAACTTCTACAAATAGAAGCCATACCACATAATGGCGTCAGGCATCGACGGAGCGGCGCGAATGGCAAACCCTCTAGAGTAAGGATGACGCAGGTGCCCAACCCTGCTGCTGTAGGACCGTTCGTCTATACGGGCCTGCCCTCACGTGTGGTATTTGGTTTCGGCACGCTGGCCACGTTGGCGGAGGAAATCCAGCGTTTGAACTGTTCGCGCGCTTTCCTGCTGAGCACGGCAGGACATCGGCCACAAGTCAAAAGGCTTGCCGAACGGTTGGGAAACCTGGCGGCCGGCATTTTCACTGAAGCAGCCATGCATACACCGACCGAAGTGACCGATAGGGCGCTTGTCGCCTTCCGCGAGGCTGGCGGCGACTGTACGGTCGCGCTGGGCGGCGGTTCCTGCATTGGGCTTGGCAAAGCGCTCGCTCTGCGCACCGATATGCCGCAGATCGTGGTACCGACCACCTATGCTGGCTCGGAGGCAACGCCGCTTGTCGGTGAGACGCATAACGGCGTGAAAACTACCCAACGCAGTCTTGCGGTCTTGCCCGAGATCATCCTCTATGACGTCGAGCTCACCTTATCCCTGTCACCCTCCATCTCTGCTGCCTCGGGATTGAACGCCATCGCACACGCGGTTGAGGGACTGTACGCGCGCGACGCGAATCCTCTGACCTCGACGCTGGCGGTCGATGGCATCAAGGCCCTGGCGGCCGCCCTACCTGTCATTGTCAAGGACCCTTCACATCGCGAGGCACGCGCTGCGGCCCTTTACGGCGCGTGGTTGTGCGGAATCTGTCTCGCTACGGTCGGTATGAGCCTGCATCACAAACTCTGCCACACGCTCGGTGGCAGCTTCAATCTGCCGCACGCGCAAACGCATGCGGTCCTGCTGGCATATGCAGTCGCCTACAACGCGGCAGCCGCACCGGCCGCTATGGCACGAATCAAAGAGGCTTTGGGGAGCGAAGATGCGGTCGCAGGACTGTATGATTTGGCGCGCCGACTCCGCGCGCCCCGCTGCCTGGCCGAGCTTGGGTTGCCACAGTCGGCGCTTTCACGCGCCGCGGATCTAGCAGTTGCAAATCCCTATTGGAGCCCGAGACCCATAGAGCGTGGCCCCGTCCTGGCTCTCCTCGATGATGCTTTCCACGGTCGGCAGCCAAGTGCAGCGCCTGACTCTTTCAGGAACCTCTGATGCGGGACTTTGACGAGTTCAATATCGTCACCCGGTTTTCGAGCGCATCGACACCCATCCAATCGGCTGTTCGCAGCTTGGGGCCCCAGCGGCGCAGACGGAAGTCGACTCCGGTCAGCCTACCCCACCGCAGATGCAGATATAGCCGCAACTCCATTTCGCGCGCACCCAACCGTGCCTTGAATCGGCGCGCCGAACGATTGAATGCGATGGTGAGGCTGTAGTATTGGTTGCGCCCGATATGGGTCATCTGTGCGTGCATCGATTGCGCCAGCGTGCCTGCCAGGCGCGTGCCGCGATGCCGCGGAATGACATACATGTCGAAGAGATAGGCCTCGGCAGCGGTGAGGTCGCAGAGCTTCGCGCCGCCGGAGTCAGGGACAGGTAAGCCACGAGTGCTGGCCCAGGTGTAGGCAGCTAATTCGCCTTCATAGAAAAGACCGAGGCAATAATACCTCTCCAGGTTGCTTGCCAAATCAGTGGGATTGGGCGGTCTGAGCGTGATGCGTACTATCTCTTCAATATCAGTCACAGTCAGCTGCCTGACGCTGCACTGTTCCGGCAGGGGCGGAGCGCCCTCGTGCGGTGCAGTCTCGAGATTCACGAAGTACGGGCGAATGACGAGACCGATGTCTCCCAGGCAGTCCAGTAGATCCTGAACGATAAGACCGTTCCTGATGCGCCCCCACAGCCGCGGTAGAAGGCGCGTTCCCCCCGTCCTGGCGCCGAGCGGCCGGTCGTGCCACTGTGTTGCGGTCAAGTGTTTCTGCCCCTAACAATGGCGAAGGAGATTGACGATACGCAGCTGGTCGCGACCTCGCCGTGAAGCCTGTCACGACTATGCCGATGCCAATCTCGTCATTCTGCAACGCCAAAGTGGCGGCTAACCTGGGAGCGAATTGAATCAACCAGTTGGCTGTGGCGCGAGAGGCCGTAATTCGTCCAGCATGGTGGGCAGCAGCTCGGAGACCGTGGGATGGATGTGCATCGCCCATTGCATAACGGTATATGGCGCCCGCGCGTACATCAGATCCAGCACGCAGTGAATCACCTCGTCGCCACCGGTCCCGAGAATGGCGGCTCCCAGAAACTCCTTCGAATCTGCATCCACCAGCACTTTCATGAATCCCTGGGTCTCGCCCTTCTCGACCGCCCGGCCGACGCGTGTCATGGGCCGCCGCGCGATCAGCACACGCCGGCCGGAGGCAAGCGCCTCACGCTCGGTCATGCCGCATCGCCCGAGCGGAGGATCGACATAGAGATTGTAGGCCCTGATCCGGTCTGCGACGCTGCGCGTCTCGTGATCCAGCAGGTTGGCGGCGACCACCTTGAAGTCGTTGTAGGAGGTGTGCGTGAATCCTCCCCTGCCGTTGCAATCACCCAGTGCCCAGATGCCGGCAACATTGGTGCGCAGTTGATCGTCCACCACGATATATCCACGGGCATCGCGCGCGACCCCGGTGTTTTCCAGGCCGAGGTCGGCGGTGTTCGGCGTCCGGCCCATTGCCAGCAACAAGTGCGACCCGCTCACCTCCGGCGCGCCTTCAGTGCAATCGACGCGCACGCCAACCTCTTCGCCGTGGCTCATCAGCTCGATGCAGGTGGCATTGAGCCGCACCTGAATGCCATCGCGCTCGAGGATCGACTGCACTTCCCTTGATACGTCCTCATCTTCATGGCCGATCAGGCGCGAAGTCTTGTCGATGATGGTCACTTGGCTGCCAAAGCGTCGGAAAATCTGCCCGAATTCCAGTCCCACGTATCCGCCGCCGATGATGACGAGATGTCGCGGCAGAATGTCCAGTTCCAGTAACGTGGTATTGGTCAGATAGGGTGTCTCGGCCACGCCGCTCATGGACGGTATTGCCGCGCGCCCTCCTACGTTGATGAAAATCTGCGGTGCCGTCAGTAACTGGTCGCCCACCCGCACTTCGTTCGCGGATTCGAAGCGCGCCTGCCCCTGGTACACCGTGCAATTCGGCGTGCTCCTGAGCGAGGATTCCACGGCAGTTCTTGACTTCCCCGTAATTTCATCCTTGCGTGCTTTCACTCGCTTCATATCAATAGCAATTGGTCCCGCCAATTGGACGCCGAAGTCGCCCGCGCGGCGGCTCAGGTGCGCAGCGTAGGCAGATGCGACCAGCGTCTTGGTCGGGATGCAGCCCGTATTGACACACGTTCCCCCAAAGCGGCCGCGCTCGATAATGGCGACGCGTTGGCCCGCAGCCGCCATCCGCACCGCCAGGAATGGTCCCGATTGCCCGGTCCCGATGACGATTGCATCAAAGTTGTTTTTCATGATGGGTGAGCATCCTCAGTCCGCAATTTGACCGGCGCCGTTTCAACCAGAAAGAAACACAGCACGGCACCGATCGCTCCCGATCCGGCCATCATGAGCACGGCGGTCGACAGTTGGGTGAGATCCGCCATCTTGCCTGCGAGAGCGACGAGTCCCGAGCCGCCGAGAACCTCTCCCACGCAGACGACCAGGCCCATTGCCGTGGCCGCATACTTACGCGGTATGGATTCGCCCGGGATGACGCCCATGAACAACGGAAAAGTCCCACTGGCGAGCCAGCCCGCAAAAAGCAGGGCGCCGAGCGCTAACGTCGAGCCGTGGAAGTAGATGGCGCCGAGCGCGGTCAGCGCACCGAGCAGGCAGAAGCCGATCATTACCGGCTTGCGTCCGATGCGATCGGAAAGCCACGGAGCCCCGAAGCCGGAGAGTGCGGACGAGAAGCCCAGCACACTCAGCAGCGAGCCCATGGCGGGGCCGGGCATGCCGCGTACCTCAGTGAGAAATTTGGGCAGGAACGTCCAGCCCATGATGAACCATCCGACCATGAACACCGAAATCAGGCAGCAGACGAGCACATTGCGGACGCTGAGCATCTCGAAAAGTCCCATGGTCTTGCCGTCGTCCGTGGCCTGCGAACTGCTTTCGTGGGCTCGCGAACCCACAGCCAGACGCCGATGGCGCACAGGAGCCCGGGCACCCCCGCCACGTAGAACGCTGCCCGCCAGCCATGTTCCTCAGCGATGATCGGCAGCAACGAGGGCGCGAGACTCTGGCCCAGAAGCGCTGCGAAGAAGTTCTGCATGATGCCGGCGTTGACGCCGCGCCGGCTGGGTGATGACTCGATCGCCATGATGGCCAGACACACCGGCAGGAATGGCCCTTCGACTGCGCCCATGACTGCGCGCGCCAGGAGTAGTACCGGAAACGACGGCGCGAGACCGGAAAGAATCGAGCACACCGAGAAGATCACCAGGAAGGCGAGCAGGAACGGCTTGCGACTGCCCCTTGCATCCGACCAGCGCGCGATCACGTAGGCGCCCAGCGCCCACATGATGGAGAGGACCGAGTTGATCAGGGCCGATTGCGTATTGGTGAGCCCCAGGTCTTTCGCCATGTAAGGGATGAGAACACTCGCGGAATTGCGGTCGAAGAAGGCGAAACCGAACGACACGCCCAACAGCAGCAGCAGACCGTTCTCGTAGTTCAGGAGCGGATGACGCGGGCCTAAGTGCGCTTCAGCCATTCAGGCGTGCCTTCATATTGTTTTGAGTTCGGATCGAGCACTCGCCGACCTATTTATCAACAAGTTATAATAACCCCTCGCCGAATATCCTAAGACTCCTTGGTAGCGGCGCTTCCCACAACTCGATTATTGCGCGGTTAAATGTACTTTGATATGCAAAGTACTTGCGATCACAAAACGCTGTCGCTAGAATGAGCTCCGATGACTCTGCCCGAAACGAAACCCGCCCTTACGCGCCCGGGCCGCGAGCCGCCCGCGCTGCATTCTCGAGCGATTGCGGACTTGCGTTTCATTCGCGAGACCATGGCCAGTGTCGGTTCCTACACCGCGTTCTCCGGGTGGGGCCTGATCATTGTGGGGTTCGGAGCGTTGATTGCCGGAGCCTTGGCGTCTCACAGAGCGATCATCGCTGAGCGAATTGCAATATGGCTGCTCGATGCCGGCTTTTCTATTGTCCTTGGCGCAGGCGCTTCCATTCTCAAGGCGAAAGCCGCGGGACAACCACTGTTCGCCGGACCTATTCGGAAATTCTCGCTGAGCTTCGCCCCGGCTATTCTGGCGGGCGCGGTGTTCACCTGGAGCATGATGCGCTCACCCGCAGTGGCCTCACTTCCAGGGTTATGGCTGCTTCTGTACGGCGCGGGACTGGCAGCCGCCGGCACGTTGTCGGTCTGGGTCATTCCGACGATGGGTGCCTGCTTCTTCGTTCTTGGGGTAATTGCATTGCTGGCGCCATTTGAATGGGGGAATGCGCTGCTTACTGCCGGGTTCGGCGGCATCCATATAGCCTTTGGCGCGGTAATCGCTCGGAGATACGGTGGCTAGCTCTGATTCTGCACGCAAGCCAGGTGGAACTGCCGCGATGCGATCCACAGGCCACGGCAGCCATCTGAAGGGGGTTCGGGGCAACCCACCGGCCGCCGTCACCCAGGACTCGGGCGCCCTCGATGCGCTCATCCATCATCGCATTCGGCTGGGAATCATCAGTGCGCTCGCCGGCGCCGACAGCTTGAGCTTTGGGGAAATCAAATCACTGTTGAAAGTCACCGATGGCAATCTGAGCGTGCACGCCCGCAAATTGGAGGACGCGCACTATATCGAATGCAAGAAGTCTTTCGATGAGCGGCGTCCCCGCACGGATTATCGTCTCGCTCTCCTGGGTCGCAAGGCCCTGCAGCGCTACCTGGACCACATGGAAGCGCTGATCCAGGTTACCCGCACTACGCTGGATCGGTAATGGATACGCAATCGGATATTTTTTCGCTTCTTCGCTTTGCCATTCAAAGTACTTTGATACTTTCCTACAAAGCAGCTCATGCGGTTGCCGGCATGCTGCATCAAAAGCTCAGGAACGGCTGCGACCTGCGCGATTGCTCTCAATGTCGTTCCACCTCGAAGGATCAATGCCCCCATGATGACCTCCACCCATGCCCGGGCCACTGTGCCTGCTTTTTGGCCATGGTTCGCCGCCTTAGCGCTCGCCGTATGTGATACCTGGCTGAATTTCGGTGCTCGCCCCGGGCTCAATTGGGGTCTGT
Source organism: uncultured Gammaproteobacteria bacterium (assembly GCA_963735775.1). Classification (GTDB taxonomy): domain Bacteria; phylum Pseudomonadota; class Gammaproteobacteria; order Steroidobacterales; family Steroidobacteraceae; genus FEN-1191. The sequence continues at coordinate 21,163 of CAVTMG010000005.1, forward strand.
CGACGGCGGCCGCATCCGCCCTATTCACGTTTTTTCTGTGGCAGGCTGGTAAACCCCTGTCGTGGCAGCGCCTGCTCCCGCTGCTGCTGGCATGTTTGCTGGCCGCCGGAGCGGCAATCACGGCCAGTCCAATCATGGATGGGCTCATCTTCATCGGTCTGGTGGCCACGCTCGCTGTCGGAATTCTGATGGTTGACCTCGCGCGCATCGCTGAACATCTGGGAGCAAAGAAACTGCTGTGGGCGCCGGCGCTAGCCGGCTTGTCTGTCCTGACCGAGACGCGAAAACGCATTGGCGAGGCGGCAAGCTACGCGCGCGCCCGGGAGAGAATGCCAATCCTTCGTGGCGTGATCATTGCCGTTCCGGTAACCCTGGTTTTCGGCCTGCTACTGACCAACGCCGACCCTCTCCTGGCCTATTGGCGCGACAGTGCGCTGCGCGCGCTGCAAGCCTTGGCATTTATTCCCCGCACCATTTGCTTCCTGGTCCTTGCCATGCTGTTGCTGGGATCCTTCGGTAAGGCGCTGGCCGCGCCTGCGACTGACGCGGGCACCCTGCCTGACGCCATCGATGACAACCCGCTGCTCGGTGAAACCGAGCATCTGATCATCCTCTGTGCCATCGTAGCGCTGTTCACGCTTTTCCTGCTTTTGCAGCTGTCCCACCTGCTCGGTGTCGCCGCGGCCCTTCCCGGCAGCGGCATGACGTACGCTCAAAGTGCGCACCAGGGCTTTGGTGAACTCACGATCGTGGCATCGCTGTGCACGGCGCTGCTGATCGCACTCACGAAGTGCTCGAACTCGGGAGGGCGCTCCGCCAGGGTGCGGGCACTCTCGATCACGTTGATTGCGCAAACGCAGCTGCTACTGGCATCGGCCTATCATCGTATCGATGTGTACGAAGCGGCGTACGGCTTTACCGAACTACGTCTGTACGTTCAATGCTATGCCGTGTTGATCTTTGCGGCCCTTACCATGCTTGGATGGGAACTTTGGCGCACCCCGGATTTCAGGCATCTGGCGAGACGCGTGGCCGTCCTCGCAATTCTTGCGATCACGGGTCTGGTGTATTGGAATCACGCGGCGTGGATCGTGAACCGGAATATGGCTCGCTACGAACGTACCGGTGCACTGGACCTGCGCTATTTGGCGATCGACCTCGGACCCGACGCGGTACCTGAGTTGACCCATGCCTTCCCCAGGCTGGCGCCGGCCCAGCAGGCATGGCTGCGATCCTGTCTGACAGGGATCTATAGGTCGAGCCACGGGGCTGCAGTCACCCATGACTCATGGTACGAATGGAGCGCCCGCCGCACTGCCCTCGATTCGGCGCTGACCCGGCAGGGCATCGTCCTGTCCCACGATGCCTCAGCCCAAGCGACGATCCCCTGCGGCCGCTGCCCGTCATAGGCGGCAAGCCCTGCACGCTCAAGGCATTTCAGGGCCGCTCCCACTTTCCGGAAGTTTCCGAGCGATACAGCGCATCGATGACGCGCATGTTCTTCACCGCGTCGTCCACGCCATAGGGCAGTACCAGATCGCCCCGGACGGCGCGGGCAAAAGCCTCGACCTGCAGCACGAATTGATCACACGGGGGAACGCTCTCGCGCCGCAATCCGGCATCGCCGGCCAGCGCGCCGTCATCGAGCAGAAGCGTGGCGGCGGCATCCGGCGGCGCACTGAACGGAACGAGGAGCACCAATCGCTGCTTGGTGCCGCTGATGTGCATACGCTGGTACGGTACGCTCTGGGTCGAAGTCGTAAACGTAAGGTGCCGGCCCTGCCCGAAGTCCACCAGCGCGCTCACGGTGCGGTCGGTATGAAAGGCCGGGTCGCGATCGAATAGCGCGATGACCCGTTGGGGTTCGGCCTCAAACAGGAATCGCCCGGCGACGATGGGGTAGCAGCCGATGTCGTAGAGTGCGCCGCCGCCGATCGCGACCTGATTGCGAACGTCGTTGGGGTCAACGTTATAGTAGGAAAACATGGCGTGCACGGCTCGTACGGTGCCGAGCTCACCGGACCGCACCAGCTCACGGGCACGCAGCCACTGCAGGTGGAAGCGCACCATGAATGCTTCCATGATCAATACCCGCTCGTTCGGGGCCCGCAATTGCTCGGCTTCAGCGGCATTCAGGGCCATGGGCTTCTCGCACAGCACATGCTTGCCCCGCTCGGCAGCCTGCATCGTGAGGGACACGTGCAGATGGTTCGGCAGCGGATTGTAAATCGCCTCGATCTCGGGGTCGGCCAGCAGCGCTTCGTACGAGCCATAGGCTTTGGGAATGTTCAGCGCCTTGGCCACCGCGCGCGCGCGATCTTGCGTGCGCGAGGCCACGGCGCGCACCTCACACCAGGGGCTGCTCTGCAGCGCGGGAATTACCTTGGCGGTGCCGATCCGGCTGGTGCCGATGACACCCCAGATGACTTTCCTTGCCGGTGTGCTGTTCATGCCGCTGCCGCTGATCGCGCTCAATCCCTGTAGGGATTGATCGTCACAATGCTGCCGTCCGGTCGATAGGTCAGTTCAGTCATCTTGACTGACCGCAGATGCGTGACGCCCTTGGACAATATGGAATCGTGATAGAACAGGTACCACTTATCCTGATACCGGCAAATCGAATGATGCGTGGTCCAGCCGATTACGGGAGTAAGGATCTGTCCGCGGTAGGTGAAGGGTCCGTAGGGGTTGTCGCCCGTGGCGTAGCACAGAAGGTGTGTGTCACCGGTCGAATAGGAAAAGTAATAGCTCTGGTTATGCTTATGCATCCACGACGCTTCAAAGAAACGACGACTGGTATCACCCGCCAACAACGGTTTGCCGTGTTCGTCCAAAATCACGATGGGCCGCGGCGCTTCCGCGAATTGCTTCATGTCGTCCGATAACCGAGCGGCCATGGGCGTCAGCGCCCGCTCGGCGGCGGCCGGTTCGAGGTTATTCGGACTATAGGTATTGCCGCGATACTTCTGCAGCTGCCCGCCCCAAATGCCGCCGAAGTACATGATAAAAGCACCATCGCCATCTTCAAATACGGCCGGGTCGATCGAATAACTGCCCCGGATGGGCTCAGGTTCGGCAACGAAAGGACCCACCGGAGACTGGCCGATTGCGACGCCGATGCGAAACAAGCCGTCGCGGGCCCTGGCAGGAAAGTAGAAGTAGTACTTGCCCCGCTTGCGCGCGGCATCGGGCGCCCACATCTGGCGCTCCGCCCACGGGACGTCCTTGATGTGCAGGGCTACGCCATTGTCGACGGCGGCACTGGTGGGAGTGTCCATCGAAATGACGTGATAGTCCTCCATGGCAAAGTGGCTGCCCTCATCATCGAATGGTATGCCCGCATCGATGTCATGCGATGGGTAGATGTAGAGCTTGCCATCAAATACATGGACCGAAGGATCGGCGGTATAAATGTGCTCAATCAGCGGCTGCGATATGGCCTTGGATCGCAACTGGGCGAAGTCGATATCAGACATGATGTGTTCCGTATGAGGACTGCGTGACTACCTTCCAGCCGCTGCGCGCCGCTCCCTCATATCCGATTCGATTTGAGTTTCCATGGATTTGTTGATGCGATAGAAAAAAAGCAGCGCAATCGCGGCGATAAAGGGAATGGAAGCATAGACACTGACCCCGGCCTGTATGCCGCGCACGGTGTCCGGCGCCTGCACAGCGAGCGCGGCGTCATAGTGGTAAAAGGCCAGAATTCCAGCCACCAGAGATCCGCCCACGGTCAAGCCGGCCTTCAATCCCATCAGCATGGCAGAGAACACTATCGCGGTAGCACGGCGATTATTCCTCCACTCGGAGTAATCGGCTACGTCTGCGATCATCGCCCATAACAGCGGGATCGTTATGCCGTAAAAGAACCCATGAAGCGTCTGCGAAATAAAGCACAGCGCAATGGCGTCCTTGGAAAAAAAGTTGAAGCTGAAGACAAAAATGGTGGACAGGAACAGGGCTATCGCGAAGGTATTGCGCTTGCCGAAGCGATCGGCCAATGGCTTGGAGAATCCGATCCCGATAATCATCATGATGATGCCGCAGCCATTGAACAGGCCGAAAGCCGAAGTGGGCGCGTCATCCGGCCATTTGAACTCGGTCAATCCGATGGCATGCAGCGTGGCATTGAGTCCGCTGATGAAATGGTTGAATCCAATGTCGTCCAGAAATCTGGCGAGGGCGGGCGCGCTCAGGTAATCCTGGAAAAAATAAATGTAGAACCCACCTTTCAGCGCCAGGGTTATGAACACCAGCACCGTCACCAGCAACATGATGATCCACGGAATATTTTTAACCAGATCACGGACGTCCTGCAGTACCGTGGTCTTGCCCTCAACGATTGGCAGAATGCGCTCTTTGGTGGTGACGAAGGCTATCAGGAAGAAAACAACACCCGTAATGGAAAAGACGAACATGATGTTGTGAAATCCAAGCGCCTTGTCGCCGTGTCCCAGGATCAGCACCAGCGGCAGCAGCAGCACCTGGATAATGAATTGCGCGAACATGACGGCCACGAAACGGTAGGCCGACAAGCTGTTGCGGTCGGCCATGTTGCCGGTCAGCACGCCACTCAGGGCTGAATACGGCAGGTTATTGGCCGCATAGACCGCCAGCAATAGCAGGTAGGTGACGAAGGCATAGATCACCTTCTCGTGCTGACCAATGTTGGGCGTACTGAATGCAAGCAGCGCAAAGGCCCCAAAGGGAACCGCGGTCCATAGCAGCCACGGACGAAACTTGCCCCATCGGGTCACGGTACGGTCGGCGATGAAACCCATGAGGGGTGTAAACACCAGGGCCGCAATCAGTCCCGCAGCGCCTATGACGTAGGAGGCTTTATCCGCGGGAATACCGAAGACGTTGGTATAGAAGAACGCGAGGAAGGTCACCAACGTCTGGAAGATCAGATTAGCGGCGAGATCGCCCAGGCTGTAGCCGATTTTTTCGGTCACAGACAGTTTTTGTGATGACGGCATGTTATTCATTGGTTAGTTGCTCTTGCGTCAGAATACACGAGCGCGCGCAAGCCTCTAGGGCAGGTCGGTGCTGCCCATCAGATACCGGTCGCACTCCCGCGCCGCGCCCCGCCCCTCGTTGATCGCCCAGACGACCAGACTCTGCCCGCGCCGACAGTCCCCCGCGGTGAACAACCCGCGGACGTTGGTCGTAAAGCGCCCATGTTCTGCCAGGACATTCGAGCGTGCATCGGTTTGCATGCCGAGGTCTGCGAGCAGCGGCTGCTCGGGACCGGTGAACCCCATCGCCAACAGCACCAGTTCCGCTGGAATCTCCTTCTCGCTGCCCGGCACCTCCGCGGGTACCAGCCGCCCGTTTGCCTGCTTCTCCCAGGCGATCTGCACCGTGGTGAGTGATTGCACGCGTCCGGCGGCATCGCCATTCAGGCTCTTTACCGTGGTCACGTATACCCGCGGGTCATCACCGAATGTGGCCGCGGCCTCTTCCTGGGCATAGTCGAGCTTGTAGACCTTCGGCCATTCCGGCCAGGGATTGTCGTCCGCGCGGTCCATCGGCGGTCGCGGCAGAATCTCGATCTGCGTGAGGCTCTTGCAGCCCTGGCGCATCGCGGTGCCGACGCAGTCGGTGCCGGTGTCGCCGCCGCCGATCACGACCACATGCCGATCGCGCGCCTGAATGGGGCTGTGGTCCGGGCCGCCGTTCAGACATCGCCTTGGTGCTCGCGCTGAGGTACTCCATCGCAAAGTGCACGCCCGTGCAGGCTGCGTCCGGCGACGTTCAGGTCGCGCGCCTGGGTAGCGCCGGTACAGACGATCGTGGCGTCGAAATCACTCAGCAGCAGCATCGCCTCGACGTTCTCGCCGACGTTGGCGTTGCAGATGAACTTGATGCCCTCCTTTTCCATGAGCTCGATCCGCCGCATCACCACTTCCTGCTTGTCGAGCTTCATGTTTGGAATGCCGTACATGAGCAGTCCGCCTGGCCGATCGTCGCGCTCGAGCACCGTGACCGATGTGCCCGGCGCGATTCAGCTGCGCCGCGGCCGCGAGCCCGGCCGGCCCCGAGCCGATCACCGCCACTTTCTTGCCGGTGCGGGTCGATGGCGGCTCCGGCACGATCCAGCCCTGCTCCCAGCCTCGGTCGACGATGGCGTTCTCGATCGCCTTGATGGTCACCGGCGGCGCGTTGATGCCGAGCACACACGAGCCCTCGCAAGGCGCCGGGCACACCCGGCCGGTGAACTCCGGAAAATTGTTGGTCTTGTGCAGCCGCTCCAGCGCTTCGCGCCACATGCCCGCGGTAGACCAGATCGTTCCACTCCGGTATCAGGTTGTTGACCGGGCAGCCGGAAGCCATCCCGGAAATCAGCGTGCCGGTGTGGCAGAACGGCACGCCGCAGTCCATGCAGCGCGCGGCCTGGTTGCGCAGGCTGCTTTTCGTCCATGTGGTGATGGAACTCCTTCCAGTCGCGCACGCGCTCGATCGGCGCGCGATCTACCGGGAGCTCACGCAGATACTCGATGAATCCAGTCGGCTTGCCCATCCTGCACTCGATCTCGCTGTCAGTTGCCACCGACGCGCGCCAGGTCGCGCGCGTTCTCTTCGAATGCCACCATGATGGCTTCCTCGCCGCTCAGACCCTGTTCGTGCGCGCGCTTGAGCGATGCGACCGCGCGCTTGAAGTCCTTCGGCATGATGCGGACGAACTTCGGCATCATGTCATCCCAGTTATCGAGCACGTGCCGCGCGCGGGCGCTGCCGGTGTATTGCAGGTGGCGCTCGATCATCGCGCGCACCCGCGCGATCTCTTCGGCGTCTTCCAGCGACTCGAGGTCCACCATCTGTTTGTTCACGCGGCCGGGAAAATCACCCACTTCGTCGAGCACGTAGGCGATGCCGCCCGACATGCCGGCGCCGAAGTTGCTGCCCGCGGGACCGAGCACCACCACGTGGCCGCCGGTCATGTACTCGCAACCGTGGTCGCCCACGGCTTCGACCACCGCATCGACGCCGCTGTTGCGCACCGCAAAGCGCTCGCCCGCCATGCCGCGGATGTACACCTCACCGGCGGTCGCACCGTAGAGGCCGACGTTGCCGATGATGATGTTCTTCTCCGGCACGAACGTGGACGCCAGCCGGCGGGAAGACGATGATCTTGCCGCCCGAGAGTCCCTTGCCGAGGTGATCGTTGGCATCGCCCTCGAGCACGAAGGTCATGCCGGGCGGCATGAACGCCCCGAAGCTCTGCCCGGCAGAGCCCTTGAAGTGGATGTGAATGGTGTCCTCGGGCAGGCCGCTCGGCCCGTACTTCTGGGTGATCTCGCTGCCGGTGATCGTGCCGACCACGCGATTGACGTTGCGGATCGGCAGCTCCGCGCGCACCGGCTCGCCGCGCTCCAGCGCGGGCTTGCACAGATCCAGCAGCGTGGTGACATCGAGCGCCTTGTCCAGGCCATGATCCTGCGGGATCTGGCAGAAGCGGCCCACTTCCGGGCCCACGTCCGGCTGGTAGAGAATGTTGCTGAAATCGAAGCCCTTCGCCTTCCAGTGATCGATGGCCTTTCTCGGCATCAGGCGATCGACGCGCCCGATCATCTCTTCCACGGTGCGGAAGCCCAGCTGCGCCATGATCTCGCGCATGTCCTGGGCGATGAAGCGCATGAAGTTGACCACATGCTCGGGTTTGCCGGTGAACTTCTCGCGCAGCCGCGGATCCTGCGTGGCGACACCCACCGGGCAGGTATTCAGATGGCAGACGCGCATCATGATGCAGCCCAACGCCACCAGCGGCGCGGTGGCGAAGCCGAACTCCTCGGCGCCCAGCAGCGCCGCGACGGCGACGTCACGCCCGGTCTTCAACTGGCCGTCGGTCTCCACGACGATGCGGCTGCGCAGGTTGTTCAGCACCAGCGTCTGGTGCGTCTCGGCCAGGCCCAGCTCCCAGGGCAGGCCGGCATGTGCGATCGAGGTCTGCGGCGAGGCGCCGGTGCCGCCGTCATGGCCGCTGATGAGCACCACGTCGGCATGCGCCTTGGCGACGCCGGCAGCGATCGTGCCGACGCCGACCTCGGCGACCAGCTTGACGCTGATGCGCGCATCGCGGTTGGCGTTCTTCAGGTCGTGGATCAGCTCGGCCAGATCCTCGATCGAGTAGATGTCGTGATGCGGCGGCGGCGAGATCAGGCCGACGCCGGCCGTCGTGTGGCGCGTCTTGGCGATCCAGGGATACACCTTGGTGCCGGGCAGCTGGCCGCCCTCGCCGGGCTTCGCGCCCTGCGCCATCTTGATCTGCAGCTCGCTGGCGTTGACCAGGTATTGGCTGGTCACGCCGAAGCGGCCCGAGGCCACCTGCTTGATGGCGCTGTTCTTCGAGTCGCCGTTGGGCAGGGGCTGGTAGCGCTCCGGGTCCTCGCCGCCCTCGCCGGTGTTGCTCTTGCCGCCGATGCGGTTCATGGCGATGGCGAGGGTCTCGTGCGCTTCCTTGCTGATCGAGCCATAGGACATGGCGCCGGTCTTGAAGCGCTTCACGATGCTTTCGACCGACTCGACTTCCTCGATCGGCACCGCGTCGGCGGGCTTGAATTCCAGCAGCCCGCGCAGCGTCGCCAGGTTCTTCGACTGATCATCGATCAGACTGCGCGTACGACTTGTAGACGGCGTAGCTGTTGGTGCGCACCGCCTTCTGCAGGCGGTGGATGGACTCCGGATTGAACAGGTGAGATTCGCCATCGGCGCGCCACTGGTACAGACCGCCGGCCTGCAAGGCGTGACCGTTCGTCTGCCGCGCCGGGAACGCGCGCGCGATGGCGCATCAGCACTTCCTGCGCGATCACGTCCATGCCGACGCCGCCGATGCGCGAGGCGGTCCAGGTGAAGTATTGATCGATGACGTCCTGGCGCAGGCCCACGGCCTCGAACACCTGCGCGCCGTGATAGCTCTGAATGGCGGAGATGCCCATCTTGGACATCACCTTGATGACGCCCTTGGTGGCCGCCTTCACATAGTTCTTGCAGGCAAGCTTGCGTGTCGACCTTCGCGACCATGCCCTCGCGGATCATGCCTTCGATGGTCTCGAACGCCAGATAGGGATTGACGACCGCGCAGCCGTAGCCGATGAGCAGCGCGAAGTGATGCACTTCGCGCGCCTCGCCGGTCTCCAGCACCAGGCTCACGCGCATGCGCAGGCCTTCGCGAATCAGATAGTGATGCAGACCGCTCACCGCCAGCAGCGCCGGCACCGCCGCGAACTCGCGGTTCACGCCGCGATCGCTGAGGATGAGGATGTTCACTTCCTCGTCCTCGATCATGCGGCGCGCCGCCAGGCACAGCTCTTCCATCGACTTGGTCAGGCCCTTCTCGCCGCGCGTGGCGCGGAACAGGATCGACAGCACGCCCACCTTCAGGCCCGGCACGATTCAGGCGCCGAACCTTCGCGAACTCCTCGTTGGTGAGGATCGGGCCTTGCAGCTCCAGCCGGCGGCAATCGCCGGCTGCGGCCGCAGCAGGTTGCCTTCCGAGCCCAGCCACACCTCCGAGGCGGTGATCAGTTCCTCACGAATGCAGTCGATGGGCGGATTGGTCACCTGCGCGAACAGCTGCTTGAAGTAGTCGTACAGCAGCCGCGGCCGGCTCGACAGCGCGGCGAGCGGCGTGTCGTTGCCCATGGAGCCGACGGCCTCGACGCCGCTGCGTGGCCATCGGCTCGAGCAGCACCCGCTGATCTTCGAACGTGTAGCCGAAGGCGATCTGCCGCTGCAGCAGCGTGTCCGTGATCCGACGCCGGCACTTCGGGTGCGGCCGGCAGATCCTTCAGATGCACCAGATGCTGATCGAGCCACTGGCGGTAAGGCTGCTCGGTGGCGACGGTGCGCTTGATCTCCTCGTCGTCGACGATGCGGCCCTGCTCGGTATCGACCAGGAACATGCGTCCCGGTTGCAGCCGGCCCTTCTGCACCACGTCCTCGGGCGGCAGGTCGAGCACGCCGGCCTCCGAGGCCATGACCACCAGGTCGTCCTTGGTGACGTAATAGCGCGAGGGACGCAGGCCGTTGCGATCCAGCACCGCGCCGATCTTCTTGCCATCGGTGAAGGCGATGGAGGCCGGGCCATCCCACGGCTCCATGAGGCTGGAGTGGTACTCGTAGAACGCCCGCTTGTCGTCGTCCATGCTCTCGTGGTTCGACCACGGCTCCGGAATCATCATCATCATGGCGTGCGGCAGCGAGCGGCCCGCCAGCACCAGCAGCTCCAGCGTGTTGTCGAACATCGCCGAGTCACTGCCGTTCGGATTGATGATCGGCAGGATCTTCGGCGTGTCGGCGCCGAACAGCATCGGAGTCGAACAACGCCTCGCGCGCCTTCATCCAGTTGAAGTTGCCGCGCAGCGTGTTGATCTCGCCGTTGTGGGCGATGTAGCGGTAGGGATGCGCGCGGTCCCAGCTGGGGAAGGTGTTGGTGCTGAAGCGCGAGTGCACCAGCGCCAGCGCCGTCTCCATGGCCGGATGCTGCAGGTCCGTGAAGTACTGCGCGAGCTGGTCGGTGAGCAGCATGCCCTTGTAGACGATGGTCTTGTGCGACAGGCTCGCGAGGTACCAGTACTCCGCGCCGTCCATCGTGGAGGTGCGGATCTCGCTGTAGGCGCGCTTGCGGATGACGTACAGCTTGCGCTCGAACGCCATGTCGTCCTTGAGCGCCGGGTTGCGGCCGATGAACACCTGGCGGATGAACGGCTCGCTGGCCTTGGCCGTCTCCCCCAGCGACGAATTGTTGGTCGGCACCGTGCGCCAGCCGAGCAGGGTCTGGCCTTCGGACTGGACGATGTGCTCGAAAACCTCGGCGAGCCGGCGGCGCTTGGTCGGGTTGCGCGGCAGGAACACCAGGCCGCTGGCGTACTCGCCCGGCCCCGGCAGCGACAGGCGCTCTTTTTTCGCGACCTGCTGGAAGAAGGCATGCGGCATCTGAATGAGCACGCCCGCCCCGTCGCCGGTATTGGCCTCACAGCCGCAGGCGCCGCGATGGTCGAGGTTGCGCAGCACCTGGATGGCCTGCTGCAGGATCCGATGGGATTTGCGGCCCTTCATGTCGACCACGAAGCCAACGCCACAGGCCTCGTGCTCATACGACGGATCGTAAAGGCCCTGCTTGACCGGCGGCCCCAGGGGGCGGCGTGTCTGGCGCTTCGGAGCGCTACGCTTTTGCTGCATGTTCGGTTCTCATAGTGAATGCGGGCGCGCACTCGACGCACACCTCCGGGTCACGTCCCCGGTGGCTCCCGCAACGGAAAACTGGCTTAGGCGGATGCGAGCGCTTCCCCTGCCCAGGGAAGTCCTTATCTCAGCATCATGTGCCCGTCAATACCGCCTGTCTGGGTGCAATGATACCGGCCGCGAGCCGGACGCATGCAGCATTCGGCGCGCAGCGCTGCGCCAGCCCGGGGGTGAGAAGCCAGCGGTGGTATGAGCCCGGCCCTGATTCCGGATTCCAGCGCTGCTGTGAGCACGCCCAATTGTCTGATTGTAGTTGCTTTTCTTGGGTCACAGCGGACGCCGCCGCGAGCTGCGCAGCTCCGCCCTTATCGTCCTTGCGGCTCTGGTTCATAATTTCGCCAAACTCGATTCCCAGGCAAGGGTAACCTGCAGCAATTCCAGATATCACAGACGATACATAAAGAGGTAGCAATCAATGTCGCAATCAGTTACCACTCCTTTGTACATCGGGGGCAAGGAACGACAGACCGCGGACAAGATGGCGATTGCCGATCCCGCCAAGCCGGGTGTGGTCGTTGGTTACGCCGCCGCGGCCACCACGCAGGATGTCAGCGATGCCGTCGCCGCCGCGAAGGCCGCCTACCCGGCTTGGGCCGCCCTGTCGCCCCAGCAGCGCGCCGAGAAGATGCTGGCGGCGCTCGCGGGCATTGCCGAGAACCGCGATGACGATGCCGCCATCCTGTCGCAGGAGAACGGCAAGATCCGGTTTGAAGCCTGGGTCGATTCGCTGGTGCTGGAGCTGCGCTGGAAGCTGGCCCTGAGCCACGCCGACGAGGTCAATGCGTCGAAGGTGCTGCCCCCCATTCCCGGTGCCATTCCGGTGGAGACCACGGTGGCCTACCAGCCGCTGGGCGTGGTCACCATCATCGTACCGTTCAACTGGCCGGTCGCCATCCTCGGCGCCGCCCTGCCGCACGCGCTGCTGGCCGGCAATACCGTCATCGTGAAGCCGCCCCTGACGGCCCCCCTGGCCACGGCCCGCATCGTGGAGCGCATTGCCAAACAGCTGCCGCCCGGCGTGCTCAATGTCGTCACCGGCGTCGATGCCAACATGAGCGCCCTGATCCGCAACCCCGACGTGGCCAAGGTCTGCTTCACGGGCTCGGTCAACGGCGGCAAGAAGATGATGGAACTGGCCTCGCAGAGCCTCACTCGCGTCACGCTTGAACTCGGCGGCAACGATGCGGCCATCGTACTGAAGGACGCGATCCTCGACGACGTGCACCTGGACCGCCTGTTCGCGGCCATCTACGACACCACCGGCCAGATCTGCATGAACGCCAAGCGCCTGTTCGTGCACAAGCTCGCGTGTCGATGAAGTGGTCAAGGGCCTGTCCGCGCGCCTGGAGAAGGTCAAGCTCGGCTATGGCCTCGACAAGGGCACGACCATGGGCCCGCTGCATTCGCCGGCGCAGAAGGCCTTCGTCGACAGCCTGATCAAGGAAGCCAAGGACTCCGGCGCCAAGGTACTGGAATTCGGCGAACTGCCGGGCGGCAGACATGAAGGGTGGCAACTTCGTGCGCCCGGCCATCGTCGTCAATCCGAAACTCAATCTGCGCGTCGTGACCGAAGAGCAGTTCGGCCCGGTGATTCCGGTGATTCCATTCGAGACCGAAGAGGAAGCCATCCGTATGGCGAACGATAGCTGGGCGGGTCTCGAGCGGTTCGGTCTGGACGGCCGATCCCAAGACGGCCAATCGCGTCGGCGGCCAGCTGGTCTGCGGTTACGTCTGGGTCAACGACCACGGCGCCACCCGCCTCGACCTGCGCGCGCCCTTCGGCGGCATGAAGGCGTCGGGTATTGGCCGCGAGCAGGGCATCGAAGGCATCCGCGCCTTCCAGGATACCCGCTCCATCGCCCATCTCGACGCGGCCGCGCTGGCCGCCATGGCGCACTAGAGGTTTTCCGCTATGAAGTCGTCCACCCTGCACCGCGGCGCTCAGTTGGCACTCCTGAGCCTGATCTCATCTGCTTTAGGTGCCCCCATGTTGGCCCTGGGCGAAGAACCTGCAGCCGCCCCGGAGGTCACGGCCCCGCAAATGATCGACGCCTTCGAAGGTACCTTCGGCGTGCACCCGGGCCAGCGCAGGAACCACATCAAGGGCACCTGCGCCGCAGGCGAGTTCGTTGGCAGGACTGAAACCAGCTGCCCTCAGCCGCTCGGCATTGTTCTCGGGTAAAACCATTCCCGTGGTCGCACGCTTCTCACTCGGCGGAGGCAGTCCCGAGGTGCCGGACGCTGCGCCGGCACCGCGCGGCATGGCGCTCGAGTTCCACCTTCCCGGAGGGGCGGTGCAGCACATCACCATGATCAACGCGCCGATCTTTGCCGCGGCCTCACCGGCTTCCTTCCGCGATGCGATCGTGGCTGCGAAGCCGGACCCACGACGGGCCAGCCCGATCCAAAGAAGCTGCGCGGCCTATGCCGCCACGCATCCCGACGCGCATGGCTCTGACGAATCTGGCGAGCCACCACACTCCGACGGCGAATTACTATCAGACCACCTACTTCAGTGTTCACACATTTAAATTCATCGATGCGAAAGGTGCCGAGCACCCCGTGAAATGGCGGTTCGTTCCCCGCGATGGCACGAAAGAGATGACCGCCGCGGAAATGAAGGCGGCGCCCCATGACTTCCTCGAGAAGAATCTCATCGAGCGCGACCACAAGGCGCCGGCGGTGTGGGACATGATCGTCTACGTCGGTGAGCCCGGCGACCCGCAGGACAACCCGACGATTGGCCTGGCCGGAGACCCGCAAGCATTTCAACGCCGGCACCCTCACCATCACGCAGGCGACACCGCAACAGAAGGGCATGGCTTGCGAGCCGATCAACTTCGACCCCTTGGTGATGGCCGACGGCATCGCCCCGACCAACGACCCCATCCTGCTGTTTCGCTCGCCCGCGTACGCGGTCTCGTACGGCGAAGCGCCTGTCGGGTCAGTGAGCGCGTCGCAAGAGCTGTCGCCGTTCGATACGCGTGGCTTTTCACGCGATGAGTACTCGGTGCGCGGCGTTCGCACCGTCGTCTACAGCATCGGTAAAGGCCCGCCGGTCATGTACTGGCATGGCCGCGGCACCTGGCATGGCTTCGCCTGGGCACGGGAACTTCAGGGTCACTGCAAAGTTCTGCTGCCCTATCACCCGGGGTTTGGAGAATCCGCGGATGATCCGACCATCGGCTCGCTCGACGACTACGTGTCTCACTATGTAGCGCTGCTCGATCGGCTCCAGCTACCGCAGCTGCCGCTGATCGGTGCGTCCTTCGGCGGATTCATGTCCGCCCACTTTGCAATGGCCCACCCGAAACGGGTCAGCAAGCTCATTCTGGTTGCTCCATTCGGGCTGTCATCGCCCGAGTACCCGGGCCCTGACTATCGCAACGTGAGTCTCGAAGCGCTGAAGTCGTGGTTCGTGGTCGACACATCGCTGGTGCAAGCGTTCTGGCCCGATCGTTGGATCGAGCGCCGGGAGCGCGAGCAGGCCTCGGGCGAGCGTGCCCTCGCCGGCAGCCGCACCGGCCCGGCCTGGGCGCGCGGCCTCAAAGCCCTGAAGATGCCGACACTGATCTTATGGGGCCGCGGCGATCGGATCCTGCCCGCGGGACTTGCCTCGTTGTGGCAGCAGGCGCTGCCGCACGCGCAACTCCGGATCGTCGATAATGCGGGACATCTGCTGCTCGATGAATCCACGGAGGCGCGTCGTGAACTTGAGATCTTTCTGCGTTAGCCTGGTGCTGTGCGCAATCCCGCTGTTGTTACCTGTGGCCGCTAGCGCGCAAACCCCTGCCGCGGGCACGCTGGCCTACGTGCGGCTCTATGCCGATGCCAGCGGCATCACCCACTTCGCCGACGAACAGTTGGTGCTGACACCCGCCGGCGCCGGCGCCGGTGGCGCCGCGGAGCAGCGCCTGTTCGTGAATCGGCTCGGCGATCTCAACGGCGTCATGTTTGCACGACTCAAGGCCGGCACCGTCGAGGACTGGCACGTGGCGCCGCGGCGTCAATTCATGTTGTGCGTGCGCGGCATCGTCGAGATCACGGCCGCCGACGGCGAAAAGCGCCGCATGACACCAGGGCAGTTCATGCTGCTCGAGGATCTCAGCGGCCGCGGACACCGCACTCATGCGCTAGGGCATGAGGACCACGTGGCGCTCGCCTTGCCGGTGCCCGAGGGCGTCCCCTCTCATTGACACGGCGGTGAGTATGAGCAGCAACCTATCGGCCGCCACAGCGGGCACCTTTAAGATCGAGGGCAAGACCAGCGTCAATCGGCTGGGCTTCGGCAGTATGCGTATTACAGGTCCGGGGATCTGGGGACCACCGGCAGATCGGACCGAAGTGTTGCGCACCTTGAGGCGCCTGCCCGAACTTGACGTCAATTTCATCGACACCGCCGATTCGTACGGACCCAACATCGCCGAGGAACTCATCCGTGAGGCCTTACACCCATACGGCGACCTGCTCATTGCCACCAAGGCAGGTCTGGTCAGGACGGGGCCGGCATCGCTGGACTCCCTGGGAAGGCCTGAATATCTCATTCAGCAGGCACATGCCAGCCGCCACCGGTTGGGAGTGGAGCAGATCGGACTGTGGCAGTTGCATCGAATCGATACTAAGGTTCCGCGGGCCGAGCAATTCGACGCCGTCAAGACTCTGATCGATAGCGGTGTAATTCGGCATGCGGGGCTCAGTCAAGTCACGATCGAGGACATTGAAGCCGCATCGAAACTATTCCAGGTCGCCACCGTGCAGAATCGCTACAACCTGATCGATCGGGCCAGCGAGGAGGTATTGCAATATTGCCAGACGCACGGCATCGGCTTCATACCGTGGTTTCCACTGGGATCGGGGAATCTCGGCACGCACGGGCTCGATGCTTGACAGCATCGCCAAACGGCATCACGTCACGCCGGCGCAAATCGCCCTGGCCTGGGTGCTTGCCCGCAGTCCTGTCATGCTGCCGATCCCGGGCACCTCGCGCCAATCTCACCTGGAGGAAAACGTCGCCGCAGCGAACGTGAAACTCAGCGACGATGAACGTGCTGCGTTAGACAGCGGCGGAAAAAATATCGCCGCGGCCGTATAGACGCGCTGAGTTCTACGTCCCGGTGGCGGACTCTCTGGTGGACAGCTTCCAGTCGGGACGGACGAAATGGCAGGTGTAGCCGTTGGGATAGCGCTCCAGATAATCCTGGTGCTCGGGTTCGGCCTCCCAGAAATCGCCCGCCGGTGCCAGCTCGGTCACCACCTTGCCCGGCCATAGCCCCGAAGCATCGACATCGGCGATGGTGTCTTCGGCAACCCGCTTCTGTTCCTCGCTGGTGTAGAAGATCGCCGAGCGATAGCTTGGTGCCGACATCGTTGCCCTGGCGATTGCGCGTGGTCGGGTCGTGGATCTGGAAGAAGAACTCCAGAAGCTGGCGATAGCTGATGCTTGGCGGGATCAAAGATGATCTCGATCGCTTCGGCATGCGTGCCGTGATTGCGATAAGTCGCATTGGGCACGTCGCCGCCGGTATAGCCGACCCGCGTGGAGATCACGCCGTCATAGCGGCGGATAGATCCTGCATGCCCCAGAAGCAGCCGCCGGCCAGCACCGCGCGTTCGTTGTCATTGATCGTCCTCCACCTGATCCAGATAAGCGCCATAGCCCTCGGCTTCCATGTCGTCGCGATGAACGAAGCGCAGCGAGGCCGAGTTGATGCAGTAGCGCAAGCCGCCGCGATCCGCCGGACCATCGGTAAAGACATGTCCCAGATGGCTGTCGCCGTGAGCCGAGCGCACCTCGGTGCGGACCATGCCGTGCGTGGTGTCCCGCAATTCGTTGACGTTGGCCGGCTCGATCGGCTTGGTGAAGCTCGGCCAGCCACAACCCGACTCATATTTGTCGGACGGACGCGAACAGCGGCTCACCCGATACGATATCGACATAGATTCCCGGCTCCTTGTTGTGCAGGTATTCGCCGGTTCCGGGGCGCTCCGTGGCGCTTTCCTGCGTCACCCGACACTGCTCGGGCGACAGCTTTGAGATCGCCTCGGGGGTCCTTTCATACTTGGCCATCTGCCTCTCCAATGCTGCTGCTTGCACTTTGAATCACAACCGGGCCGTGCCGGCAACCATATTGAACGATGGTATCGCCCGATACGATGGTTCGCTCTATTTCGATATCCGAAATCCAGCCGTGGCCCCTCCCATCGTCCTTGACGCGAGCAACGGCCACGGTCCAATATTGTTTCGCATATCGACGTTGCATTCGGTATGCGTAAACGACTGGGGGGCGGCCTTGAAGATCGGTCGACAAGAACACCGCAGGCTTCGAGGGCCGCGCACATGATCAACACGCTCGCCGGCACACGCGTGGTGGAACAAGGCACCTTCATCACCGGCCCGTGCGCCGGAATGATGCTTGCCGACCTGGGCGCCGATGTCATCAAGATCGAAAGCCCTGAGGGCGATCCCTACCGCAGCTACCAGGGCGGACAGTACTCCCCGCACTTCCAGGCCTACAACCGCAACAAGCGCAGCCTGGCGCTCGATCTCAAGGCAGCTCGCGATCGCGAATTGTTCGAACAGCTGATTCGCGAAGCCGATGTCTTCATTCAGAATTTCCGGCCCGGGACCGCCGAGCGCCTGGGGACCGGCGCCGCCCGGCTGCGTCAGATCAACCCGCGCCTGGTGTACTGCTCGATCAGCGGTTTCGGTTCCAGCGGCCCGTATATCGATCGTCCGAGTTACGACTCGGTGGCGCAGGCGCTGAGCGGATTCCTGAGCGTGGTGGTGGACTACCGCCGCCCGCAGTTCCTTGGCCCCGCACTGGCCGATGCGATCACGGGCCTGTACGCCAGTTACGGCATCCTCGCCGCGCTGGTCCAGCGCGGCCGCACCGGCCACGGCGGCCTGGTCGAGATCTCGATGCTCGAGGCCATGGCGCACTTTGCGGTCGAACCCTTCGCCGCGTTCTTCGCCCTGGGCCAGGCACCGACCTCGGCCGATCGTCCGCGGCTCGCGCAGGCCTACATCCTGCGCACGGCCGATCAGCGACTGATCGCGATCCACCTGTCCTCGCTGGAGAAGTTCTGGCAGGGCTGGTCGCGGCGCTCGAGGCACCGGAACTGGCCGCGGATCCGCGCTTCAACACCCGCCTGGGTCGTATCGCCGAGTACGAGACGCTGCGCACCGAACTGGACGATCGTTTCGCGCGCCGGCCGCTGGCTCACTGGGTGGAGCGGCTGGCGAGCAGCGATGTTCCGTACGCGCCCATCAACCGTATCGACGAGGCGGTGGACGATCCGCAGGTGCGGCATCTCGGGCTCATCGTTCCAGTCGAGGCACCGCACGGAGCCGAGCGTGCGGTTCGCCCGGCGGTGCAGTTCGGCGGCCAGCGCGCGCGCTCGGTGCGCGCGGCGCCATTACTCAACGAGCACGGTGCGGCGATCCGGGCCGAGCTGGCCAACGGCGCGTCGTGGCCGAGCCGTTCCCTTGGCGTAGCCGCCGACGTCGGCTGAGGTAGCCATGCTATTTCCAACGACACTGGTGGGAAGCTATCCGCAGCCGGAATGGCTCATTGATCGCAAGAAGCTCGCCGGCCGCTTCCCGCCGCGGGTGCGCGCGCGCGAGCTGTGGCGCGTGCCGGAAGCCTTCCTGGCGGAAGCCCAGCGAGATGCAACCATCATGGCGATTCAGGCGCAGGAGAGCGCCGGCCTGGACATCATCACCGACGGCGAGATCAGGCGCGAGAGCTATTCCAACCTGTTTGCTACCGCGCTCGACGGAGTCGATCTCGACAACCCCGGCAGCGCGCTCGATCGCAGCGGTCACCCCAATCCGGTACCGCGCGTGGTCGGGACCATCCGCCGCCGCCACCCGGTCCAGGTCGAGGATCTCGAATTCCTGCGCCGGCAGACACGGCGCCAGATCAAAGTCACGGTCCCCGGCCCGTTCACCATGGCGCAGCAGGCGCAGATCGACTTTTACGGTGGCAGCCGGGAACTCGCGGCGCTGGACTACGCCGCAGCGGTCAACGCCGAGATCCGCGATCTGTTTGCGGCCGGTGCCGACATCGTTCAGATCGATGAACCCTACATGCAGGCGCGCCCGCAGGAAGCGCGGCAATTCGGCCTGGCGGCGCTCAACCGCGCGCTCGAAGGCATCAACGGCACCACGGCGGTACATATCTGCTTCGGTTACGCCGCGATCATTCACGTGCGGCCGGAGGGTTATTCGTTCCTGCCCGAGCTCGCCGAATGCAGCTGTCAGCAGGTGTCGATTGAGACCGCGCAATCGAGTCTCGACTGCGCGGTGCTCAAAGGCCTGCCAAACAAGAAGATCATCCTCGGTGTCATCGATCTGTCTACGCACCAGGTCGAATCGCCGGAGCTGGTCGCCACGCGCATCCGCCGGGCGCTGCCTTTTGTCAACGCGGCTGACATCATCGTCGCACCGGACTGCGGCATGAAGTATCTGCCGCGCGAGGTCGCGTTCGGCAAGTTGCAGGCCATGGTGGCCGGCGCTCAGATCGTGCGTTCACAACTCGAACGCGAGCAGGCCAACGGCGCCGAGCTCGCGACGTCTCAATAACCTGTAAGGGAGGGTTTATGAATACTCCAATCCGTCTCACCCCATTGATCATGGCCACCTTGGGCGTGGTGATGGCCGCCGAACCGCTACTTGCGGCGGACAGTGATCAGCTGGAGGAAATCGTCGTTACCGCGCGCAAACGCGAGGAACCACTGCAGAGCGTGCCGGTGACGGTCGACGCCTTTAGCCAGCAGGATATCCAGTCGGCGGGCATCGAGGCGCCACGCGACTTCGTCGCCATGGTGCCGAACATGACCCTGGTCGAGGTGCAGAACGTCGGCAACTCCTTCATCACCATCCGCGGCATCTCCCAGGCCCGCAACAGCGAGCCTTCGGTAGCCGTGCTGGTCGATGGCGTGCTGGAGCCCAATCCCTACGAGTTCGACCAGGAGCTGACCGACATCAAGCAGATCGAGGTGCTCAAAGGTCCGCAGGGCGCGCTCTATGGCCGCGACGCCATCGGCGGCGCCATCATCATTCAAACCGCGGATCTCTCCGATCACTTTGAAGGTGAAGGCAAGCTCGGCGTGGGCAACGGCTTGTCGGAAAAGGCCCAGGTGGCTGTCAGTGGCCCGATCGATGCGGCCGGGACGCTGAGGTATCGCGCCTCGCTCAATTTCTATAACACCGACGGCTATCTGGAGAACACCTATCTGGACCGCAAGGCGGACCCGTACAAGGATTACTCCGGCCGGATGCGGCTGCTGTGGAAGCCCTCCGATCAATTCAGCGCGGACCTGCGCGTGTATCGCGATCGGGTCGATACCACCGCCTACTACTACGTGATTCCGCGTGACGACGAAGCCAACGTGTTCAGCAGTTTCACCACGCCGCCGAATGCGAACGACGTCACCAGCCCCATCCAGACCAACAATCTGGGCACGGACCACCGCGATATCACCGATACGGCGCTCAAGCTCGATTACAACATCGACTACGGCACCTTCACCGCGACCTCGGACTACAACCGCACCAAGGAAATCGATACCGGCGACGCCTACGATTTCCGGCCCGATCAACACGTCCATTGCGTTCAACGACTTCTTTACTTTTGTCCCGGCTTCTCTGGGTGGGTCGCTCGACGAGAGTCAGAGCCAGTTCATCGACGTGAAGACTTACAGCCAGGAACTGCGCTTCACCTCCGTGAAGAGCGACGGCTTCTCGTGGATCGCGGGCGCCTATTACATTCACACGGATCGCTTCATCTCCACCGGCAATCTCGTGGACCGCGGAGATGGCGTCCCGGCGGTCTACGAGACCCCGCTGGTGGATCCGGCCAATCCGTTCGCGACCAATACCAACGTCACGTTCCTCTCGGACTCGCAGAGCAACAACGCCTGGGCGGTATTTGGCGATGCGACCTACGAGTTCACCCCGCAATGGGAGCTCGATGCGGCGATTCGCTACGACCGGGATCAGCGCGAGAACACGACCGACACACCGGCTTCATT
Organism: uncultured Gammaproteobacteria bacterium; assembly: GCA_963735775.1. Lineage (GTDB taxonomy): Bacteria > Pseudomonadota > Gammaproteobacteria > Steroidobacterales > Steroidobacteraceae > FEN-1191. Next base: position 42,445 of record CAVTMG010000005.1, read on the forward strand.
CCTGACGGCAGCGCACATTCACCGCCGTGACCGGCGAGGTGCGCGACGCCACCTTCGACGCCGCGCAACCCAAAGGCACGCTGCGCTACAAGCCGACCGACAACCTGACCTTCTACGGCGGCTGGAGCCGCGGCTTTCGCAGCGGCGGTTTCAACCAGACAGGCGTGGGTACGATCGCGGCAGCGACCGGCCACCTTGGCGTGCATGACCTGTTCCAGGCGGAAATAGCAGACACCTACGAAGTCGGCATGAAAAGCCTGTTTCTTGACCGGCGTCTGGGTGTGAATGTGGCCCTCTACCACACTGATTCCCATAACGGCTACTTCTTCTACTTCGATGCCACGAGCTCGACCCAGAACCTGGGTAATCTCGATGCCACCTATAAGGGCGCCGAGCTCGAGCTGACCGCGAAAGCCACTGATTTTCTCGACCTGTACGCCAACTTCGGCTACACCGACGGCAAGATCACCGCCATGCAAGATCCCACGGTCATTGGCAACAAGCCGCCGCTGCTGACGAAAAATACCGTTAATGCGGGCTTCCAGGTCCACGAGCCGATCGGTGATGGACTCAACGGCTTGCTGCGCCTGGACTATCAGATGATCGGCCGCACCTGGTGGGACCCGTACGATGTGACCTCGCGCGATCCGGTGAATCTGATCGACCTGCGAGCCGGCGTCGAGAGCGAACGCTGGTCGGTGACCGCATGGTCGAAGAATCTGACCAACAAGATTTATAATGCGGAATTCTCCACCGGCGGGTTCCTCTGGCGAGCGCCGCCGCGTCGCTTCGGGCTAGACTTCGCGTTCAAATTCTGATGCGAGAGGAAATGTGCCATGGCCCAGTCACAACAGATTCCGATCCGGCTGCATCACAATGCCTACGTCACGCGCGATCAGGAAAAGACGCGCCAGTTCTACGAGGATGTCATCGGCATGCCCCTGGTTGCGACCTGGTGTGAATCGGACGAACTGTTCGGCAAGATGCGCACCTACTGCCATACCTTCTACGGTATGTCGGACGGTGGCGCCCTCGCCTTCTTTCAGTTCGCGGATTCCAGCGACCAGCAGGAGTTCGGACCGAAGATGCCGGCATCACCGTTCCATCACATCGCGCTCGCGGTTGATGCAAAAACGCAGGCTGCCATTGAGCAGCGCATTGCTGCTGCCGGCATCACGCCGCCGGACACCTACGTGCTGGAACACGGCTATTGCCGCTCGGTCTACGTGGTGGATCCCAACGGACTGATTCTCGAGTTCACGCTCGATCATCCCAAAGCGGACAAGATCTCAATCGACCGGCGCTCGGATGCGCACAAGGAACTGAAGCGCTGGCTGGCGGGCAATCACCAATCCAACAATACCTACCGTTGAACGTCACCGAGCATGCGCGAGTTCGACGACAAGAGCATTACCCAGGCGGTCATCGGGCGCCTGTCCGAATGTAGCGACCCGCGATTCAAGCGCGTCATGACCTCACTGGTGACTCATCTTCACGACTTTGTTCGCGAAGTGAGACTGACCGAGCCCGAATGGCTCACCGCCATTGAATTTCTCACCGACGTGGGCAAGGCCTGCACCGACAAGCGCCAGGAGTGGATCCTGCTCTCGGACACGCTGGGTGTGTCGGTGCTGGTCATCACCCTCAATCATCCTGCACAGCAGGGCAGCGCCGAATCGACGGTCCTGGGTCCCTTCTACTGGGAGGGCGCGCCCGAACTGGCGCGCGGCAGCAACCTGGCCGAGGGAGTCAAGGGCGAGCCGGCGTTCTATTCCGGACGCGTGCTCAGCGCCGATGGCCGCCCGCTCGAGAATGCGCTGCTCGACATCTGGTCGGGCGATGGCGAAGGCAACTACGACATGCAGATACCGGCGGAGACCGGTATGAAGGCGCGCGGGAGGATCCGAACCGACGCCCAGGGACGTTACTGGTTTCGCTCGATCAGGCCGACGTTCTATCCGGTGCCGACCGATGGGCCGGTCGGTCGCATGCTGCGCAGCATGGGGCGCCATCCCTACCGCCCGGGCCACATACACATGATCGTCTCGGCGCCCGGACATTTGCCGGTGACCACCCACCTGTTCGTTGCCGGCAGTAAATACCTGGACTCCGATGCCGTGTTCGGGATGAAGGAGTCGCTGGTGGCGCAATTTGACCGGCATCCGCCGGGAATCGGCCCCAACGGCGAGCGCATGGACACCCCGTTTTACACCGTGAGCTACGACTTCCGGCTGCGGGCCGCCGGCGCCGCGGCGCTGGTCGACGCCTGAGTCGAATCAGCGGCCTCGGCCCCGGTGTCCGGGGCCACCGGCGCTTTAATTCGCAAAACCTGTTCCCGAGCTTGTACGATTAGCGCCGGCTGTTAGCGCTACCCTGGAGTGGCGCGGCGCTCAGTCCGACCGCGGTCTACTTACGGGGGTACGTCAATGAAACGTCGCGAATTCACCCAACTGACGGCAATGACGCTGGCTGCGGCCTCCCTGCCCCGGGCCTACGCGCAGGATAAACCCGTGGGTTATGCGGCCATCGGCCTGGGCACGATCTCCGATATCTTCATGCGAGCCTGCGCGACCTCGAGCAAGGCCAAGATCACGGCATTGGTCACCGGGCACCCGGACACCAAGGGCATTCACTACGCCGACCTGTACGGCATCCCGAGGAGTTCCATCTACACCTACGACAGCTTCGATCGCATCCGCGATAACAAGGCGGTCGATGCGGTGTATGTGGGACTGCCCAACAGCATGCACCGTGAGTTCACCGAGCGTGCCGCGCACGCCGGCAAGCACGTCCTGTGCGAGAAACCCATGGCGATATCCAGCGCCGAATGCCGCTCGATGATTGCAGCGTGCCGCAAGGCTGGCGTGAAACTGATGATCGCCTACCGCGTGCAGTACGACCCGACCTGGCTGCAGGCCATGCAGATCATCGAGTCCGGGGCCCTGGGGCAACTGCAGTCGTTCCAGGGTGGCTTTCTGGGACAGCAACCCGCCGGCGCCTGGCGGCTGAACCGCGCCCTGGGCGGCGGCGGTGCCTTGATGGACCTGGGCATCTATCCGTTGAATGCCATCCGCCATATCGCGGCCGAAGAGCCGTCGGCCGTCACGGCCATGATCGCGACGCGCGAGACCAGCGGGCGCTTTGCCGAGGTAGAGCAGTCGATGGAATGGACCATGAAGTTTCCGTCCGGGATCGTCGCCTCGTGCGGCTGCTCCTATGGCACCGACGGCAACGGCTTCCTGAATATCTATGGTGACAAAGGGTTCATACAGATGGATCCGGGGTTCTACTACGACGGCGTGCGCATACGCGTGTTCATCAACTACAAGCAGACGATTGATGAGGTCGGTACCGGTAAAATGCCGTTCCAGTTCACGCTGGAGGCGGACCATTTCGCCGATTGCGTGCGTAACAACAAGGAACCTGAATCGCCGGGTGAGGAAGGCCTCAAGGACATGATTGCCATCGAGGCGATCTACCGCGCCGCCGGCGCACCCATCGCCTAGCCACCCGAGCAAACACATGGCCTGTGATTTTCTGAAGTTTGCCTGTGCACGGCGCGCGTTGTCTGCGGCCTTGTTGTGCCTGCCGATGAACTTCGCCCTGGCACAGGGCGCTACCGGCGGCAAGATCGGTATATTCGAGGGAGGCAGCGACATTGGCGAGGTGGTGATTCCGGGCGTGGCGCACTATGACGCCGCGGCCAGGACCTACACGCTGACCGCAGCGGGCGAGAACATGTGGTACACGCAGGACGCCTTCTACTTCCTGTGGAAGAAAGTCGCCGGCGACGTGGAACTGACCGCCGACATAGCCTTTCCTCGAGAGGGTGGCCGCGCGCACCGCAAGGCGGTGTTGATCCTGAAGCAGGATCTGGATGCCGATGGCGTCTATGCCGACCTCGCACTGCATGGCTCGGGCCTGAGCGCCCTGCAGTATCGGCGCGCAAAAGCCGTGAACTCGCAGGATATCGAGTTGAACATCGATTTTCCGAAGACTGCGCGCATCGTCAAGCGCGGTGATTCGATCACCATGTTTCTGAGCATGCACGGCGAACCGTTACACCAGGCCGGAGCATCGATAAAGCTGCACTTCGACGGCCCGGTGTACGTCGGCATCGGCCTGTGTTCGCACGACAAGGACGTGGCGGAAACGGCGGTGTTCTCGCATGTGGTGCTCAAGAAGCCGGCCCCGCAAAGCGCGAAGTCGGTGGTTTTCAGTTCCGTGCAAACCATCCAGACGGAAGATAAGTTTCGCCGGGCGATGATGGTGCGGACGGTGAGAGGCCGCATCGGCTCGGTCAACTGGTCGACGGATGGGCAGACGCTGTACTTCAATCAGAACGGCCAGATGGAAAAAATGCCGGCACTGGGCGCCAGCCCGGAGGCGATGAAAATCGCAGATCACCTCTGGTGCGATGATCATCATGGCCTCTCGCCCGATAGCCGCCAGCTTGCGGTCAGCTGCGCCGCCGCCCGCGGACGCGCCTCATCGATCTACGTGCTGCCGCTCGACGGCGGCCCCGCCCGGCAGTTGACTCATGCTGGCACCGCCGAATTCCATGGCTGGTCACCCGACGGCGCAACCATTGCCTTTACCGGGGTGCGTGACGGTCACTCTGATGTCTACGTGGTGGCAGCGCAGGGAGGCGAGGAACGGCGCCTGACCAGTACTGCCACCAATGACGGACCTGACTTTGCACCCGACGGCAGCATCTACTTCAACTCCGATCGCTCGGGCAGCATGCAGGTGTGGCGAATGAACGCCGACGGCACGCAGCTCGAGCAGTTGACCAGGGACTCCGGCAACGACTGGTTTCCGCACGTGGCGCCCAATGGCAAGCAGATGGTGTATCTCAATCGCCCCGGCAGTGGACGCGTGGGCGATGCGAGCTTGCGGCTGATGGATCTGGGCAATGGCCAGAGCCGGGTGCTGGTGGATGTGTTCACGGATCAAGACACCCTGAGCGCACCGCCATGGTCGCCCGATAACCATCACTTTGCCTTTACTGAATATGACATGCTGCCGAGTTCGGCCGACGGACCTGCCTATGTCATGGTGCCGGCGAAGCCGGATGTGCCGGTGAGCAGATAGGAAGTAAACGATGACTATGCGTGCATGGTTTGGGGCGATGGCGATGGTTTTTTTGGCCAGCACCGCCGCTGCCCAGGAGCGGCCGAAAATCCTCAGCGTCTCGCACCTGAGTGTCTACGCTTCGGACGCCGCCAAGACCGAGCAGTTCTTCGTTCATGACCTGGGAGCGTTCAAGGCATCGGATCCGCAGAATGCGGCCGGCGTCCGCTACTATTTCAACCCGGTGCAGTTCGTCGAAGTACTGCCGTTGCCGCCGGGACCGCCCTCCATCAATCGATTCGACCACGCGGCATACAACGTCTCGAACGCGGAGGACATGCGGCAATACCTGGGCGCCCATGGCATCGTCGTGCCGGCACAGCTCACCGTTGCCAGCGATGGCAGCCGTTACTTCGAGGTCAAGGATCCGGAAGCAAACCGCATTCAGTTCGTGCAGCCGCCGGCGCATCCGCAGGCGGTGCCGCCAAATGCCCTGAGCAACCACATCATTCACGTGGGTTTCATGGTGCACGAGCCGGCGGTGGAAGACCGCTTCTACCATGAGCTGCTCGGTTTCCGGCCGTACTGGCACGGCGGCATGACCGAGGATTCATCGCAATGGATTGCCCAGCAGGTGCCGGACGGCACCGATTGGCTGGAGTACATGGTGGTCAACGGTCCGGTGTCGCAGGAGACCGCCGGGGTATTCGATCATTTTTCACTGGGCGTGCAGAACATCGAGAAGTCGATGAACCTGCTGTACGAGGGAGATCGCCTGAACGCCAAACATTCGCCGCCGCAAATAGGCCGCGATGGCAAGTGGCAACTGAACATGTACGATCCCGACGGTACGCGTGCCGAACTCATGGAATTTCAACCCGCGGTAAAACCGTGCTGCTCGCCATTCCTGTTGCCAAGTCCGACGCATTAGCAAGGCCGATCAATGTGGTCCGTGTCGAGTGCCGATAAAAATCTGAGAACGCCCTGCGGCTTCACGCTTGGCGCAGTCTTGGCAATGCTCGCCACGGTCGGATCGGCACGCGCGCAGCTGCCGGGAGCCGAGATCATTCGGCTCGATGATTCCCTGGACGCGCTGATCGCGCCCGGAACGCCGATCGAAAAGGTGGCGGGGGATTTCAAGTTCACCGAAGGACCCATGTGGCGCGAGGGGCGACTGTGGATTTCCGACGTCGTCGGCGACACCATATTCGCCGTGTCGCCCTCGGGGGCAGTCCAGGTTCTGGTGGAAAAAGCCGGTGGCTACCCGAACAAACCGGCTGACTCCTACCTTGGTCCCAACGCGATGGTGACCGACAAGGATGGCACGGTGCTCTTGGCGCAGCAGGGTGGCAGGAAGCTCGTGCGCATCGACGAGCATCTGACAATTCAGCCATTTCTGAATGGCTTCGGGGGCAAGAAGTTCAATAGCCCGAACGATCTGGTGTTTGCACCCGATGGCTCGCTGTGGTTCACCGATCCACCCTACGGTCTGGCCGGTGGTGACAAAGACCCGGCGAAAGAGCTGCCTTACGACGGTGTATATCGCTACGCCCACGGAAAACTGACGCTCGCCGTCAAAGACCTCACTTTGCCGAACGGCATCGCCTTTTCGCCCGATGGCAAATGGTTGTATGTGGCCAACTCCGGGCCGCGCATGCGCGTGATGAAATATGCCGTGGGTACACATGGCGCCTTATCGAGCGGCAAGCCGCTGATAGAATTTCCGGACACCAAGGAACCGGGCGTGCCGGACGGTATGAAGGTCGATTCGGCAGGTAACGTCTGGACCACGGGCCCGGGCGGCATACGCATCGTGCGGCCGGACGGCAAGGTTCTGGGCCAGATCAAACTGCCCGAGACCGCAGCCAATCTGGCTTGGGCCGACGGCGGAAAGACCCTCTACATCACGGCTCGAACCGGCGTCTACCGCCTGCGCGTCATCACGCCCGGCGTCATGCCGCTTTACCAGAAGTAGCGCTAGTTCGGGGCGCCGAAATAACGGCCGGCAAAAGTCAGGAACGTCGGCCAATTGGGACCGGTGGTATGGCCGCCGCTGTGCTGACGGAAGGCGATGTCGCCGTCGATCAACGCGGTTTCCATGGGCGGCATTACCTGGGTGCCCAGATCCTTCTTACCCAGAAGTTTGTACACCGGACCGGCGGCGACTGCGCCGAGGAACATTCCCTTGGCATCCACCCAACCGCCCTCCACCTGCTGCGAGCCACTGCTGACGAATACCGGACGCGGCGCGCACAGCGCGATCAGTTCGTGCGCATCCACCGGCAAGTCGTTGACCGTCAGCGGACCTGCATACTTCAGGAAGTTGCCCGCCATCCAATGGTATTCGGCGCTCGAGGCGATGTTTTCCACCTGCTCACCGAAATTGCGACGCAGGATCTTGGCGCCGCCGGCGCCGGAAGAACCGATGAAGCCGATGGCGAAGCGCGGCTCATACGCCATGGCCACGAGCGCGGCCTTGCCGTAACGCGACAGGCCTTCGATAGCGACGCGTGTGGCATCGACCGACTTATCGGTCGCGAAATAGTCGAGCGCACGGCTGGCACCCCACGCCCAGGCACGTAGTGCGCCCCAATCATCCAGCTTGCGAGGTTGCCCCTTGTTGACCAGGCCGATGATGCCGCGGGTCAAGCCCGCGCCATTGTCGGCCTGCACGCTGGTGGGAATGAGCGTTGCGTAACCCCATCCCCTGGCGAGCACCTGTTGCTGCCACGGCGGTCCGCCACCGGCGAAGGCGGCCCACTGCTCTGGCGTAAAGTGCTTTTTTATGGCTGCCAGCGCTTCGTCACTCAAGCCGAACTCCATGATCACCGGCACCGGACCGGTCGCACTCGCCGGTACGCTGAGGCTCAACTGGATATCGACGGCGATTGCCGGATCGAGGGAGTTGTCAACGTGGCCGACGAGTTTTTTGGTCACGACCGGCACGTCCGCGTTCATCTCATTAACGGTACTGGCCACGGTCCAGGTCACCGCCGGTATGTGTTTCGGTACCCGGCCATAGATTTCGCGGTTGAACTGTTCGACGATTTGCGGGCGACGTCGCTGCCACCACATTTTCGCGCTCGTGACCTTCTTGCCGTTCGTGAGTAACAGAGGATCGGGCAGCGTGTACGGGCGGACCTTGGACTCATCGAAGTTGGCCGCATTGGGCGAGGTGGGGTCGCCATCGGGCCCTCGCCGCAGCGCCTTGATATGCAGCAAATCCAGGAGCCGCTGGTGGTCCTGCTCGGCCGTCAATTCTACCGGGGCAGCGCCTGCCGAGGGCGCCGGGGCTTCGGCCAGGCCGTAGCCGCCGCAGCAAACCAGAAGCGTCGCGACGGGCGGAAGCCTCCACAGACTGTGTCTCATGATCATTGGGCTCCGGCCGAAGGGAACGATCATGATAGCCAAGCCGGAGCGCCGTCGCTCATCAGCGCTGCCTCTGGACCCATCCGAAATGTTTATCTCAGGCGCGGAATACCTGGCCCCCTCGGGTTCAAAATGTGAGCCGTACGCCGCCGTAGGCTGCGAACGGGTACGCCGGACTCAAAAATCGGTTGTTGACGCCGGGGCCATTGGTGACGCCATCGGGCGGAATTCCCGGGGCTCCAATTCCCGTGGGATCGCTGTATATACCGTAGGTTGCATACTTGGCATTGAGCAGGTTGTCGATGCTGGCAAATATCTCAAACCAGCGCGCGGGTTTGTACGAAGTGTGCAGACCCACGACCTGAAAGCTCGGGATCGGCGCATTCTGGTTGGATTCATCGCCGAACAGGAATTGCGAGCTGACGAATCTTACCGAGGCTCCCACTGTCCAGTTCGACAGCACTTTGTAATCCAGCCCAGCCTTGATGCGGTGCTGCGGGATGCCGGGCAGCCGATTTCCCGGTTCAATCTGAATGTTGCCGTTCTCGTCCTGGAATGGATTGGAGGGTGAAGGCAAGGTAATCGCCGATTGAAAGGTCGCATCGACATAGCTGTAGTTGATGTAGCCCGACCAGGCAACGCTCTGGTAGTTCAGCCCAGCCTCGATGCCTTGGCGGCGCGTCGAGCCGATGTTCTGAAAGAATCCGGTACTGACCGAAGTCGCGATACCGTAGATGTCATCGTGGAGGTTGGTTCGAAAGGAGCTGAGGTTCCACGAGACGGCACCGGCGCCGCCCGACGCCGGGGGAATGCTGCCCCGCAGGCCGAACTCAAGCGTATGCGCCACGACTTGCTTCAGATTTGGCGGATCGCCGGCAAGATTGGTGGGCAGCAGGCAGGGCGTCAATGGATTGGAGCACTCGATTTCGCTGGCCGTCGGCGTGCGCGTGTTTTCAGCGAAGCCGACGTAGGCGGTCATGGTCGGCAGCAATTTATAGGTGGCGCCGAGCGACGGGTTGAAGTGGGTAAAGCGATTGTCGCCGGTGAGCGCTGTGCCCCGCAGATCCTGTACGTCAACCGCTGCACTGTTGTAGCGTCCGCTCGCGGTCACTGAAAGCGCCGTGGTCAGGTCGAAGGTATCGGTGAGGTAGGCGCCGAAATTCCTGTTGAGGCCTTTCAGGTTCACCGGGTTGGCGCCGAAGGACGAACTCTCGGGCGTATCGACAATCAAGTTGGTGGGCAAAACGAACAGCTGCGGATTGATCGGACCCACCTGCGTGCCGGAGAAGAAATTCAACTCGGCGTAGTCGAGCGTGACACCGGCAATGAAAGCATTGCTATGACCGGCGATCGACTCGCTGTCGGAGGTCTGCAACGAGGCGCCCCGGCCATAGGCGTTGATGGTCTCGAAATCATTTTCGCCGATGACCACCGCCCCGCCATCGGAAATATCCGGCAATGGCGCACCCGCGGAGTTAGTGACCGGCGTCAGGCCATCGGATTGGCAGAGCGAGCCCGGCGTGGTGGTGCAGGCCGTGAAGTCGGTGGTGTTGCCGTTGGAGACGATCTGCTGATACTGGCGGTAGTAGAGCACGCTCTGCAGCGACCAGGTATCGGTGAGCTTGTAGGAGCCGTTCAGGGTCAAAAAATTCAGACGGTTGATGTTGGTCTGCGGACCGGTAAAGACCAGTGAGCGGTTGACCGCCATTTCCTGCACCGGCGAGGGTCCCTGCCCGTCCATTTGATCGTCGCCGCGCGTGTAGCTGAGATCGAGCGATGCGCGATCGGTGCGAACGCTGAACACCGCGTACAGCTGGCGCAGCGAATCATCCGAGAATGGACGCCAGCCGGAATTTTCCAGGGCCTTGGCGGCAACGTACAGGCCAAACGTACCTGAATTGGCCCCGTACTGGACGGCGGCAGCGTGATTTGCAAAAGAGCCGCCCGATATTTCCGCCTCGCCGCCCGGATTGCTGAATCCGTCCTTCATATTGACGGCGATGCCGCCACCGAGCGCGTTGAGGCCATAGACCGGACTCGAACTGACCAGGTCGACGCGACTAATCGCAATGTCCGGAAACAGATCCCAGTTGACCGTGTCGCCAAAGGCCTCGTTGATTCGCACGCCATTCTGGTATACCGCGAGTCCCTGCGGTGTGCCGAGCAGCGGCGAGGCCTCGAAGCCACGAAACAGGATATCGGGCTGGAACGGGTCATCCAGGGCGTCATTTACGTTGATGCTGCCTAGCTTGGAGTCCAGCGCGTGGGTCAGGCTGGCCGTGCCGTCGGCCGATATGTCGGCGGCCGACAGGGTTTGCACGTTACCCGGGATCTTATCGGCATCGATCGCCACGCCGGGGATGGCAGTGGCTTCCACAACCACAGTCTGGAGCTCGTTGTCGGCGAAAGCGGGGGTTGCCGGCCATGCCGCGATCGCCCCACACGTCAGTACCGCGCTCGCGACAAACACTCGGCTCATTGGACTGCCCCTTATTGATGTTCGAATGGGCGCAGTGTCCGGGCATCGTTGCCCGCAGAACACAGAACGTGTCCCGGATGTGCCGGGAATTTTTCCCGGCCTTATTTCGGATGGAAACCCTGCCCGGCTGGGCAAAGCTCCCGTATCGGCCGAGGCTCAGGCGCGCTTGCCGAGTCGCTCGTAGTCCGCCGGGACGAAAGCGCCCGGAGGAATGAAACCGGGCTCGACGTAGGCGAAGTGCAGCGCATCGAGTTGCGACCACAGCACGTCGCATTTGAACCGCAGCGCCGCCAGCACCGACTCCTGCTGCTCGAGCGTGCGCGCATGTTGCTTGACATACGCCAGGGCGAAATCACTGTCGCGCGGCGCCTGCGTGAGCCGGGGCGTAAAATACGCCAGGGTGTCGGCGGTGACGAAATCGTAGTTGCGCAGCATGCCGGACACGCGCTCGGAGATGATCGTCGGTGAGAACAGCTCGGTCAGCGACGAGGCGATGGCCTCGACAATGCTGCGCTCGCGCACGAAATTCACGTAGGCGTCGACGGCGAATCGAGTTCCCGGCAACAGACCGCTGGTGGACTCGACGTACTCACGATCAAGCCCCACTCCCGTGGCCAGGTGCAGCCAGCGCGCCACGCCGCCGGTGCCGGGTGCGGTGCCGTCGTGGTCTTCTATGCGGCTGCGCCATGCACGCCGCAGCTCCGCGGTCGGCAGGCGAGCCAGCAGCGTCGCGTCCTTCGCCGGAATGCGGCTCTGATAGTAATAACGATTGAGCGCCCAGGCCTGCACCTGACCGCGATTGAGCTGGCCGCCGTGCAGCAGCCGATGAAATGGATGCAGGATGTGATAGCGCGTGGCGCCGATGTGCCGCAACTCGGCCTCGAGCTCATCGGCTGAGCGAACTGATTCACAGTCAGTAGTGTTCATAGCGATAGCCTCATGCCGTCGTGGGCCACTTCCCACCCCGCGGCCGTCAGTTCAGCGCGTTCGCTGGAATCTTCGAGCAGCACCGGATTGGAATTGTTGATGTGCAGAAGCACCTTGCGCTTTACCGCCAGCTTGCTGAATCCCGCCATCGTGCCTTCGGCGCCCGTCAGGCTCATGTGCCCCATCCTGCGACCGCTCTTGCTGCCCAGTCCCGCCCGGATCATCTCATCGTCGCGCCACAACGTGCCGTCGAACAGCACCAGTTCGGCTCCGCGCAGCCGCCGGGACGATCGAGTCGGTCATCGCCGCGCACCCGGGAATGAAAAACAGCCGCGAGCGGGCATCGCTGATCATTACCCCAACGGTATCTTCCCCCAGCACGAGCGGCGGTATGCCTCCAGGCTGCTCCATGTACAGCGGCACCTTCCCCGGCACCGCGAAGCACTCGACGCTCAGACCACTGGGCGCACCGTGGGGCAGCAGCAGCGGCTGTGAGCGCTCCAGCGTCAACACGACCCGGGCGACCGTATCGGCGGCCAGCACGTCGAAAATCGAGTTGGCCTTGAGCACTGCCTGCACCTTCGCGGTGGCATACACCGTGAGCGGCTGACGCTCGCGCAAGGTCAGCAGGCCGGCGATCGCATCGACGTCCGCGCCCGTGAGTACCACGCCGGCGATGGGCGAGGAGCGCAGTCCGTGGCGTGGGTGCAGCTCCGGAGTAGCTTCGATCTGCTGGCGTAGATCCGGCGAGGCATTGAATAGAAACCAGTGCTCGTCATCGGCGCTGACGGCGATGGAGGCCTGCGTGCGCGCGCTGGCCGCGGGATCGCCGCGACGCGCCCGATTGCAAGCCGCTGCATTGGAATTCCACTGAGGAAATCCACCGCCCGCGGCCGCGCCCAGTACCAGTACCTTCATCGGTAGCTACCGGGGCAAACACCTGCTGCCATGAATTGCTTTCTCACACCGTCAGTGTACCCATAACACATTGATTTTATAACGGCGCGCGGGTGTGTCGCCGGCGACCCATTGCCATCGCGCGCCGCAAAATGCAGCATGGCGCCAGCCGCTGCGGCTACTGAAGTTTAATGTATTTTGCAAGAGAGGCCTTCCCGAGAACTATTGGGATGGCGACTCGTCTGACTCGAAGCACAGTCCGCGCGGCCCAAAGAGCAATAAGAGGCAAGACATGTCGCGCCGGCTGAACACGCTCCGGAATCTCGTGGCATTGCCGCTCACGCTGGTCGCGTGTGCGCAGGTGCCGCAGCAGGTGCGGCCGGACCCAGCCGCCACGGCGCAGGCGTTTCAGTCGCGGCGACTCGACCAGCTGCTGCCCGGTGCGCCGCCCTCCTCGGGGTGGAACCGTGCACAATGGCTCGAAGCGGCCCTGAGGCTCAATCCGCAGCTCGCCGAAGCGCGCGCGCGCGCCACGGCCGTCACGGCCGGCGAAGTCACGGCCCGGCAGATTCCCAATCCGACACTCAACTTGTTCGACGAATATGTCACGGCGGCGGCCGGCGGTGCGGCGTGGCTATACGGCCTGTCGGTGGACTTCCTGCTTCAGCGTCCCGGCGAACGCGCACGTGCCCGGCACGGCGCGGCGTTGCAAACGCTGGCAGCACAGTCGGATGTGGCGGAAGCGATCTGGCAGGTTCGTGCGCACCTGCGCCAGGGGTTGCTGGATGCGGTATACGCCCGCGACCAGATCACGCTGCTACAGCAACTGGTCACCGGCCGCCAGGGTCTGCTCGCTTCGGCCAAGGCGCGCGCGCAAGCGGGGGAAACAGGGGCCGCCGAAATTGCGCCGGCAAGCCTGGAACTCGCCGCCGCGCAGCAGCGGCTCGACCAGGCAGAGGCCCGCGGCAGCGATGCCCAGGCCAGGTTGGCGGCCGCGGTCGGCGTGCCAGCCTCAGCCCTCGATGGCGTGGCACTGCAGTGGCCGCAGTGGGCCGATATCGCGGCGCTATCCCGGACGGTGCCGGATGCCTGGCGCGCTGAAGCACTGATCGCTCGTCCGGACCTGGTCCGCACCCTGCGCGAATACGATCTGGCCGAGAACGACCTGCGTTCCGAGGTCGCACGACGCTGGCCCGCGATTCATCTCGAGCCTGGCTACGCCTGGGACCGGGGTGGCGTGCACGAGAATCAGCTCAACGAGAATCTGCGCGACAACGAGCTGGGCCTCAGCATGGAGCTGCCCCTGTTCAATCGCAATCAAGGACCGATCGGCGAGGCGGTAGCTCGTCGCGAGCTCGCCGGCAGGCACCTGGAAGCGGTGCAGGCGGACCTGTTCGAGCAGATCGAGCGCGCTGAGCGCGCCTGGCCCCAGGCGCAACAGAGCTGGCAGAACGCTACTGCCAGTGCCGTGACCGCGCAGCAGCTGAGCGAGGCGGAGCAACGTGCACTCAAAGCCGGCGCTGCCGACCGGCCTGGTGCGCTCACGGCCCAGAGCGAATCGATAGAGGCGCAACTACTGGCCCTGCAGTCCGTCTACGAGGCGCAGAACGCGTTCGCTGCGCTGGAAGATGCCTATCGCCGGCCGCTGGAAGGTCCGGAGTGCGATCTGCCGCTGAGTTGGCGTACGGAGTGAATCCCATGCGACGAACCATTCCCCTGCTGTGCGGCGTTGTGGCCTTGTTATTTTTCAGCCAGCTGCCAGCGGATGACGATGATGAAGCGCCCGCCGCCAACGCCAAGGTCGATACCGCCCGGCCCGCGCTGAGCGTTGAGCAGCAGCAGGCCGTCGGCCTCACCGTGTTGCATCCCTTGCAGGCCAGCGCCGGGGAACAGATCGACGGCTACGGCGAAGTGCTGGATGCAGGGCTGCTGGTGGCCGACGCTGGACGCCTGGAGAGCACGCGTGCTGCGGCGCGCGCCGCCAGCGCCGAAGCGCAGCGACTCTCGGCGCTATACAGCGGCGCAGCCGATACCTCGCTCCGATCCGTCGAGGCCGCGCAAGCGGCGCAGATCGAGGCACAGACTCAGGCACAGATCGCCAGCGCGAGCTTCGCCTTGCAATGGGGGCCGCTCGGCAAGCTCTCAGACTCGGAACGCACCGGCCTGATCAATGCGCTCACCAGCGGCCGCAGTGTGCTGCTGCGCGCCGATCTACCCGGTCGGCTGCGGCTTGGAACCGTGCCGCAAACGGCCGAATTAAACGTGGATGGCACCCAGGTGCCCGCACGCGTACTCGGAACCCTGTCCCGCTCCGGCAATGAGTCCCAGAGCGTGGGTCTGCTGTTGCAGAGCGACCGGGCGCCACCAGGCCTGGGCGTTGGTGCGCGCGTGATCGTGACCTTGCGCGGTGCGCCCAACAGCGGCGTACTCATTCCCAGCAGCGCTCTGCTCTATGGCGATCAGGGCGCCTATGTCTACCGCCGGCTCAGCAGCCACGACAAGGACGGTAAACAGCAGTACGTGCCGGTACCGGTAAAGCTGATCCAGGCCGCAGGCACGGCCTGGGTGGTCCAGGGCATCGATAGCGACGACATCATTGTCGCCAATGGCGCCGGCGTGCTGTGGTCGCTGCAGGGTCTCGGCAGTTTCTCCGCCGAGGAAGAGGACCACGACTAGCTCATGCTTGCGTTCATCGTCCGCGCCTCGCTTGCGCACCCGCGGATCGTTACCGCGCTGTCGATACTCGTGGCATTGCTCGGGGCCGCCGCGCTGCTGAATGCGCAGTTCGACGTGTTTCCCGATTTTGCGCCCCCGCACGTGCTGGTACAGGCCGAAGCACCGGGGCTGGATGCCACCCAGGTCGAAGCGCTGGTGACGCGCCCGCTGGAAGGACTGCTGGCGGGCACGGCCAATGTCGAGGCGGTGCGCTCCACCTCCAGTCAGGGTCTCTCGGCCATCCAGGTGGTGTTCACGCGCGGTGGCGATCCTTTCCGCCAGCGGCAAGTGGTCACCGAGCGGCTGGCGGAATCCAGCGGGCTGCTGCCCGCCGGTACCGGCCCGCCGCTGCTGTCGCCGCTGAGTTCCTCGATGGAGTACCTGGTGCATTTCGGCTTCACCAGCGACCGCCTGTCACCCATCGAGCTGCGCGACCTGGTGCGCTGGACCCTGCAGCCGCAGATCCTGGCCGTGCCGGGTGTGGCCCAGTCCCAGATCTTCGGCGGCGAATCGCGCGAGCGCCAGGTGCTGGTGGATCCGTTCAAACTGGCCGCGGCCGGTCTGACGCTGGACGACGTGTACACGGCCGCACGCCGTGGCACGGAATTGATCGGCGGCGGCTATGTCGAGACGCCGAGCCAGCGCATCGTGCTGCAGGCCCAGGCCGCCGGCGCGACGCCGGAGGCGCTGTCCCAGGCGCTGCTGGCCACGCGCAAGGGCTTGCCGTTGCGATTGGGCGATGTGGCCTCGATCACCGACGGCAGCGAACCGCGCTTTGGCGATGCCATGATCGGCGCCCAGCCCGGCATCCTGATCGAAACCTCGACCCAGTACGGCGCCAATACGCTGGACGTTACCCACGCGCTCGAACAGCGGCTGGATGCGCTGGCGCCGACCCTGGCCCTGCACGGGGTTCAATACCACCCGGCACTGCTGCGGCCGGCGAGCTTTATCGAGAGCGCCATTGCCAAGCTGCGCAATTCGCTGCTGATCGGCGCGGTACTGGTGGTGAGCCTGCTGCTCATCGCCCTGCGCGACTGGCGCGGGGCCTTGGTCTCGTTCAGCTCGATCCCGCTGTCACTGCTGGCCACCGTTTGGATTCTTACCAGCTTCGGCATCACGCTCAACACCATGAGCCTGGGTGGCCTGGTGGTGGCCCTGGGCGTGGTGGTCGACGATGCCGTCATCGACGTTGAAAACATCACGCGCCGGCGCCGCGGGGCCGCCAAGGATGCGGACATCCGCAACCTGTTCGTCGGCGCCTCGCTGGAGGTGCGCCAGCCGGTGTTCTACGCCACGGTAGCCGTGGCCGTGGCGTTCCTGCCGATCCTCATGCTCTCGGGTCTGCAGGGCTCGTTCTTCCGTCCCCTGTCCATCGCCTTTCTGCTGGCCGTGGGCATCTCATTGCTGGTGGCCATGAGCGCCACCCCGGCTCTGTGCGCGCTGGTGATGAGCCGCTACAAGCCCAGCCAGGAAGCCCCGTTCCTGCTTCGCTGCAAGCGCGGGCAGCAACGGGTGATCAGAAAACTGCACGCTCATCCGCGCCTGGTGCTGACCTTGCTGCTGATCACCGGAACCGCCGGTATCGTGCTGATGCCATTGCTCGGCGCACGCCTGCTGCCGGATTTCCGTGAGGACTACCTGATCGCCCATGCCTCGTTGCGTCCGGGCATTTCCCTCACCGAAACCGCGCGCGTGGGGGCGCGCATCAGCCAACGCTTGAGCGCCATCCCAGGCGTCAAGAGCGTTGCCGAGCAGATCGGCCGCTCGGAGAACGGGCAGGATCCGGACGCACCGAACAAGAGTGAATTCGAAGTCCAGATCGATCCCACCAAGGGCTTCGATGCGACGCAGATCGAGCGGCGTATCCGCGAGACATTCGACGACTTTCCCAATCAGCTGGTAGAGATCTATTCGGTCCTGGTCGAGCGCATCGGCGAGACGCTGTCGGGCGAATCGGCGCCCTTCTTCGTCAGCATCTTCGGCTCGGACCTGGACACCGATGACACCGTGGCGGCGCAGATCGCCACGGTTCTGCAGCGGCTGCCCCACAGCGGCAACGTGCGGCTCAAAGTGCCGCCGCGCCAGCCGGAACTGCACCTGGAGCTGCGCCCGCAACAGCTGGCGCTCTACGGCCTGCAGGCCGCAGACGTGCTGCAGACCGTCAATGCCGCCTATCACGGAACGCAAGTGGCGCAGCTTAACCAGGCCGATCGCAGCGTCCCGGTCACGGTTCGCATTGCCCATGCCGATGCCTCGCCGCAGGGAGTGGGAGCCCTGCTACTGCGCGGCAGTTCCGGCGCGATCGTGCCCTTATCCGCGGTCGCGGACCTGCAGATGATTTCGGCTCGCAGCCTGGTGGATCACGAGGACGGGCTGCGCCGCCAGGTGGTCGAGGCCAATCCGCAGACCTCCGACCAGCGGGGCTTTGCCGACGCGGCGCGTCGCGCCATCGCCGCGCAGGTCAGCCTGCCGCCGGGCGTGTACCTGCGCTTCGGCGGCGCCGCGCAGGCACAGGCAGCCGCCGCGCACGAGCTGTTGCTGCACTCCGCGGCGGCGCTGATGCTCATCGTGCTGTTGCTGGCCCTGGCATTCGGTCAAAGCCGGCACGTGGTGCTGGTGGTCATTGCGCTGCCCAGCACGTTGATCGGCGGCGTCGCCGCCGTGGCGGTCACCGGCGGCTCGCTGTCACTGGGCGCCATGGTCGGCTTCGTGGCGCTGTTCGGCATGGCCGCGCGCAATACCATCCTGCTGGTGTCGCACTATGATCATCTGGTGCGCTCCGAGGGGTGCGACTGGAGCCTGGCGACCGCTCTACGCGGCGCGGAGGAACGTCTGACGCCGGTATTGCTGACTGCGTTGCTGACCGGGCTGGCATTGCTGCCCGTGGCGGTGCAGTTGCACCAGCCAGGTCACGAGATCGAGGGGCCCATGGCGGTGGTCATATTGGGTGGCCTGGTGTCCTCCACCCTCGTGAGTCTGCTGCTGGTGCCACCGCTGGCGGCGCGCTGGCTGCGCCCGGCGTAAAAAAGGCCGGCGCCCCGCGGCGCCGGCCCTTCATTCAACCAGCTCTGGATCGGTCTTTAGAACGCCAGGAACACCCCGACGTTGCCGGTGACACCGGTGTTGTTGTTGCCAACGCTGCCATCGGTGGCCACGCTGTTGGTGTGAGCGATGTCCTGCACCCAGCTGATCTCACCGAGCAGCATCAGGTTCTTGGTCAGGTCATAGTACACGCCGCCCGTGACTTTCTCGTTCGCCGCCACCAGGAACGGATTGGCGATCCGGTCGGCCTCATTCGTAAACGCGAGACGGCTGACGCCGTAATTCACGCCGAATTTCGTCGGACCGACCTTGTAAGTGGCCTGCACCAAATAGCCGTAGGAAGTGCGCGCCTTGCCAAGATCGTCCGAGCCGAAGATGAACAGGCCGGTCGTTCCCAGGCCCTGGGCGTAGTAGCCGCCCGCCACCAATTCGAAGCCCTGAATGTCGATCTTGCCAAACACATCGCCGCCCGATCCCTGCCAGCTCCCCGAGGTGGTCGCCACGTACTTCTGCTGCTGCGATAGGCCCGCGGCGGAGAAATACACCTTGGTGTCGCCGAATGTGCCCTTCCAGGCGAACTTGGCATGGAAGCCCGGTGCGGGCTTCCTATCCGCCGTACCCGGTCCGGTCAATGAATTGAGCGGGCTGAAGATACCGGCGGTCAGGTTGGCGCCGCTGAAAGCCGGCGTCGTGTAATCGATCTGTGACAACCAGTCGGTGTAGATGTAGCCAAAGCCAATGCCACCCAACGTGGTATTGGCGGGGTTCGGGCCGGCCGCGCCGCCCGGACCACCCACACCCAGCAGGGTCATGTCATTGAGAATGATGTCCTCTTCAAACAGACCGATCTGCCGGCCGAGTGTGAAGGTACCCATGGTCGCGTTGCCGAAAGTCATATAGACCTGGCGTACGTCAACCCCTGTTGTAGCCAGGGCGACGTTACCAGCAGAACCATTTTGCAGGTTTGGGCTGCCGCCATCGTTGGCAACCACACCCGGATACAGGCCCAGGTGCGCCGACATGTCAATGCCGTTCTGCGTGGTGGCGACTCCGAACGTAAAGGCCGCCGGCAAAAGGCCGTTGGAGACGCTCGAGGTACCGCTGCTGCCGGTCGTGCCGACGCAGGCACCGCCGACGTCCGCGATCGCCTTGGCCGAAGAGGCCGACTCGCAATTCGAGTAGATGTAGTCGACGTTGACGTTGCCATCGATCGAAAATGTCCATGCGCCATCCGCCGTCTTCAAGTCCACTGCCGAGGCCGGCATGGCGGCGGACAGTGCACACACTCCCGCCGCAATCGTGGCGAGCGGGTACAACTTTCTATGGAAATGGTTCATCGGCTGCTCCTTCCTACGTATATTTTTCAATGAATGTCGCTTTATCGCGGACCCGCAATCCGCCTGGCGCTTCTGCGCCCCCACTTTTTTAAAGGCAAGCGATATGCCAACATCCCGCGCGTTTCATTAAAGCATAAAAGTCTCATTTTACCCAGTATTCTTGTGTTGCTTTAATAATACATGGGGCGCTATTGACAAACTCGCGTCACCCGCGAGGAAAAGGTGGGACGAAAGCGCTACAGCGGGTTACACCAGATTGTGGCGCAGGGCCAGTAGCACCAGCTCGACATCGCCGGAGGCGCGTAGCTTCTGGTTGATCAGGGTGCGATTGTTGGCCACAGTCTTGGCGCTCAGATTCAAAATCCGCGCAATGTCCACGGCGCCGCGCCCGGCCACCAATAAGCGGAAAATCTCGAACTCACGCGCCGTCAGCACCTTGAGCGGATTGTCCTCGCCCGCCAGTTTCGACTGGGCGATGGCCTGGGCCACGTCGGAACTCAGGAACAACCTGCCCGCCGCCACCTCGACGATGGCTTTCGCCAGCACTTCGGGCGCGCTGCTCTTGGTCACGTAGCCGCGCGCCCCGAGCTGTATGGCCCGCTCGGCACGCATGGCATCCTCGTGCATGCTGAACACCAGGATGCGCGCTGTAGGCTCGCGCGCGACCATGCGGCGAATGGTCTCGAAGCCGCTCATGCCGGGCATGGACAGATCCATGACCACCACATCCGGCATCTCCTTGACATAAAGCGCATAGGCGCGCTCGCCGTTGTCGGCTTCGGCAACGATGTGCAGATGCGGCTCCTGCTCGAGCATGCGGCGAAAGCCCGAACGCACGATGGCGTGATCGTCCACCAGCATGAGCTTGATGGGCAGCTCGCTCACGCCGGATCCTTCAGGCGCGCCGGCAACGGAATCAGTGCTGCGATGGCAGTGCCGCGCAGGTGCGAACCCTCGATGCGGCAGGTTCCACCCAGCGCCCTGACCCGCTCGCGAATGCCCAGCAGGCCGAAACCACGGCCGCTGACGCGCTCATCGAAGCCGCAGCCATCGTCGCACACGATCAATTCCAGCTGCTCGCCAACTCCCGCTGCCGACCGGCAAGTGTCCACTGAGATCTGCACCGATCGGGCACCGGCGTGGCGCGAGATATTGGTCAGGCACTCCTGCACCACGCGATACAGCGTGATGCCCAGTTCGCCCTGCAGGTTGGTGGTTGCCTCGGCCATGTGCAGGATGCAAGTCACTTTCGGGTTGCGTTGCTGAAAGCCGCCGGTGAGTTCGCGCAGTGCCGCGCCGAGGCCCAGCCCTTCGAGGGCGCCGGGACGCAGGCGCTGCAGGATGCTGCGCACCATTTCCTTGATTCGGCCGATGGCTTCGACGATCGACTGGGCGCTCTCGTGTATGGCCGGACCGCCGCGATTGCGGATAGCCACGGCATCGGCGTGAATCGCGGTCACGCATTGGCCGATTTCATCATGCAGTTCACGGGCCAGGTGTTCGCGTTCTTCCTCCTGCATTTGCATCAGGCGACGCGTCAGCGAGTGCTTGTCCGCCACGCTGCGCTCGAGTGTTTCCGCCATGTGATTGAAGCCGAAGCTGATGCGCGACATCTCCGGCAGGCCGAACGCCGGCAGGCGCGCCCCCAGATTGCCGTGCTCGATCTCGCCCAGCGCGCCCAGGATGTATTCCACCGGACGCAGGGCATGCGCCACCGCCCACCACACCAGCCCGTTGACCAGCACGAAGAATAAAAACAGCAGTAACAGCAGGCCTTGCGAGGTGTTCCAGATCTCATCGATCTCATAGGTCGGATCAGGCTGAATGACCAGTTCACCGACGCTGGCGCCGTTGAAATTCACCTCGCGCCGGCTGGCCGGCATGGGCAGCGAGGACGTTCTGACCAGCCACACAAACCAGCCCGGCGCCTCGGGCTTGCGCTCCCCGTGCGCCTCGTTGGTATCGAGCAGGCCGCCCTGGTTGTCGTAGAAATTTATTTCCAGGTGACGCACATCGCGCAGCTCCTTGAGCTGAAATAGCCGCGCGGCAAAACCCGGCCCGAGCGAATGCTCCTGCAACACCGCCAGCTGCGCGTCCAGGAAATGCCCGGTCAAGCTCATGGTCGAGCTCACTTCCGCGCGTATGTCCTGCCGGGCCTGCTGCACCACGTACTCGCCGCCCGCCATCGTCATCATCGCGATCAACACTGTGATCAGCAGGCTCAGGCGCAGTTTCAGGCTGGTGCCGAGTGGGCGCCTGGCTTGCTCCCACGGTTCAGCCGCCGCCGGCGCGCCGATCACCGTGGCGTCATCGCGAAAGTTGGAAATGGGCAGGCTCATGCTCGACTCGCTGAAGGCGCAACGCGGGATCGTGCAATCTATCGGCGCCTCACGCAACCGGGATCACGAGCGCACAAAAAGAAGGCCGGTACGGGCTCCGGCCTGCGGAGGAGGAATACAGCCGAGCAAGACTGCGCCAGGCCAGCGATGCCGGCCAGTGAGTTTTTCCCGGTGTTTGGCGGGAAAAACCCGGGGCCGAGCGAAAGCCGTTCGGACCCGGGAGGCTTATGTCTTATGCCAGCTGACTTCAGGTCAGCTCTTGAGCTTTCCGGATGCCTTGCCCACGTGGGTGGCGATGGCATCCATCAGCGGCGGACTCAGACAGTCATAGGGCTCGAGGCCCAGCTCTTTGAAACGTGCACGCACTTCGCCCATTCGCGCCGGATCAAAGCCCTGCTCGATGATCGAAGACACGAATGCCGCAAAGCCCGGTGCCGACCAGCCCGGCTCCGACGACAACTCGGTGTGGACGAAATCCAGGCCATGGAAGGGGTGACCGGTGTTTTCGATGCGGCCGTACATGTGCACGCCGCATTCCTTGCAGGCATGCCGCTGAATGGCAGCCTTGGGATCGACCACGGCGAGTTTGTCACCGTTCTGGGTCACGCTGACCTTGTCCTTGCCGACCACCGCGATCACCGAGAATACGGCACCTTTGGGTTTCCAGCACTTGGAACAGCCGCACGCGTGATTGTGAGCGGTCTGCGCCTTGATCGAGACCTTGACGGGGTTGTGCGCGCACTTGCAGGTGAGCGTTCCGCCTTGAAAGTCCTTTGAACCCTGCTTGATGCCGTTGTCAATCGACGGATGAAGTGAGATTGCCATTTTTTTACCTCCGATCGCTGATGATGGCGAGCGTGCCACCGTTAAACTGTGTTTGAATCATTGCATCATCTCCGTAAATATTCCCACCAGCGCTAACGCGGCGCATGCCACGCATCCGGTGCTTCGGTGCCGATGGCCGAGTCCTCGAAAACCGCCATATCCGCCTCATCGCCGTGAGACGGTGCCCTGCCGTTATCCGGCCGCTGCAGTCCGTGACGGTGCATTTTGCGATAGACCGTCTTGCGACTCAGACTCAACCGCACCGCGACCGCACTCACGTTCCAGTTGCACACTTCGAGCGTCCGGCGCAGCGCATCGCATTCGGCGCTGCCCAAGACATTGCCGTCGTCCTCGTCGGCGATCGGGGCGCGATCGGCCTGTGCCTGCGGCGTGTTGCGTCCGCCGGTCAGCCAGCTTTCGTCGAAGTCCTCGAGGCTAAGATAATCCGACTCGCGCAGCGCCAGCATCGTACACAGTACGTTGCGCAGCTGGCGCAGATTGCCCGGCCAGGAATAGCTCGCAAGCCGCTGCACCAACGCTTCCTCGATCTGCACCGGTGTTCGTTCACCAGCTTCGATGCGTAGCAGGCAGCGCACCACGTCGGCAGCATCCTTGCGATCGCGCAGCGCCGGGATAGTGAGCGAAATGCCATTGAGACGGTAGTACAGGTCGTCGCGGAACAGCCCCTTGGCAATCATTTCCGCGGGATCCCGATGCGTGGCGCTGATCACGCGTATATCCACCGCTACCGGCTTGTGGCCGCCCAGCGGCATGACCTCGCGCTCTTCGATGACCGTCAGCAGCCGCGCCTGCAAGGGCATCGGCATATCGCCGATCTCATCGAGGAATAGCGTACCGCCGTTGGCCTGCAGCACGCGTCCGATATTGCCTTCGCGCGCGGCGCCAGTGAACGCTCCTGCTTTATAGCCGAACAATTCGCTCTCGATGAGCAGTTCAGGAATCGCGGCGCAGTTCACCGCCACGAAAGGCTTGTCGGCGCGGCGACTGGCCGTGTGGATGGCCTTGGCCAGGTAGCCCTTGCCGGTGCCGGTTTCGCCCAGCAGCAGCACCGAGATGTCGCGGTTGAGAATACGGCGCAAGGTCTGGACGTTGCGCATCATCAACGGGTCGGTCGACTCCATGACGTCCAGCACGTTGGATGCGGTCCTGGCACCGACGATGACCGATTTCGGCACATGCCGGAACTCATCAGCCGGCGGCTGCACAGTTGCAAACAGACTGCGATGACCGCCGCGCGTTGCCATCGCTTCGGGGCGGAAGCCGTGCCGCATGCTCAGGTGCAGCAGGCTCGCCAGCGGCGCGTCCAGCAGCGCGCCGATTGCGTGCCCGCACAGGGATTTATGATCGGCGTATCCGAGCTGTTCCAGGGCGCTGCGGTTGGCCCCCATGATGGTGCCACCCTCGTCAAAAGCCAGCACCCCTTCCCCCGGGGTGGTGACGAATTCGGCGCAGCGATGAAAGCGCAGCACGAAGTACGGCTTGCACGCGTCAAGCAGGGCGCGGTTCTCGATGTTCTGCGCCGCGATCTCCACCAATGCCAGGGTATGAGTCTGCGCGCCGGTGGAACAGCCGGAAATATCCAGCGCCGCGATCACTCTACCCTGCATGTCGAAGATCGGTGCGGCCGAGCAGGTCAGATCCGTGTTCTGTACCAGAAAATGATCGGAACGATGAATCACGATGGGCTGGCGCGTCATCAGGCAGGTGCCCATGCCGTTGGTACCGAGTTCCTGTTCGCTCCAGACTGCGCCCTCGCGGAAACCGCTGCGGCGCGCGGTCATCGAGAAAGCCGGATCGCCGACGTAACACAGGATCACGCCGTCATGGTCGGTGAGCATGATGCCGTACTGGGTGTGCGCCATCTGCCGGGACAGACCGAGCATTTCGATTCGCGCGATCGGCAACACCGAGCCGATGCGCGCGCAGCGCGCCTCTAGGTCACTGCGCTCGACGATGACCGGCTTCTTGACCTGCGATGGATCCAGAGAGTAGGCGGACAGACAACGGCTCCAGGAGCGGCGCACCGCCTGGCCGATGCTGTTGCTGTCGGCGCAGCCCTTTACCGCTGACTCGATCAGCCGCGCATGGCCTTGACTATCCAGTCTCAAACGCATGGTCCCCTCCAGCAGCGTGGTCCGGCCGTTGCACCCGGGCATCCCAGCCTTATTATTGGCGACCGTCGCACAAGCCGCTTTCCGCACGGACTCTACAGCACCATCGTCCCGTCCGGAAACAATCGTCGCCCTCCCCAGGCTAGAGGGTAGTACGAATGGCTGCTTTCGAACAGGACCCGCGGGTGAAAAACCGGCTAAAAACCGGCTCCGGACGCCCCGTCCCGGGCAGCGACCATGAACCACACCGCGTCTTGACATGATCAGAAACGAATCACCGAGCGCACGACCTTGCCCTCATGCATGAGATCGAAAGCCTTGTTGATCTCTTCCAGCGGCAACACCTCGGTGATCATCTCGTCGATCTTGATTTCGCCATGCAGGTAGCGCTCGACGAATCCAGGCAGCTGCGATCGGCCCTTGACGCCGCCGAAGGCCGATCCGCGCCAAACCCGGCCGGTTACCAATTGAAACGGGCGCGTTCGAATCTCTTCCCCCGCGCCCGCGACGCCGATGATCACGGATTCGCCCCAGCCCTTGTGACAGCATTCCAGCGCCGAGCGCATGACATTGACATTGCCGATGCACTCGAATGAGTAATCCACGCCGCCGTCGGTCAAGTCGACGATGACCTGCTGCACCGGACCGTCGTGATCCTTCGGATTAATGCAATCGGTGGCTCCCAGCGCCATGGCCATGGAGAATTTGTCCGGATTGGTGTCGATGGCAATGATGCGGCTGCACCGCGCCATCACGGCGCCCTGCACCACCGAAAGGCCGATGCCACCCAGACCGAACACCGCCACGGTGGACCCTGGGGTTACCTTGGCGGTATTGAGCACCGCGCCGATGCCCGTGGTAATGCCGCAACCAAGCAGACAGACCTTGTCCAGCGGTGCCTTTGGATTGATTTTTGCTACAGAAATCTCGGGCAGCACCGTGTATTCAGAAAAAGTGCTGGTACCCATGTAGTGCAGGATGGGCTTGCCTTGCGCCGAGAATCGAGTGGTGCCATCGGGCATTACGCCCTTGCCCTGGGTGGCGCGAATCTTCTGGCACAGGTTGGTCTTGCCGGACTTGCAGAACTTGCACTCGCCACACTCGGGGGTATAGAGCGGAATGACGTGGTCGCCTGCCTTGACGCTGCTCACTCCGGCGCCCACGTCCTGCACGATGCCTCCGCCCTCGTGGCCCAGGATGACCGGGAACAGTCCTTCCGGATCTTTGCCGGAGAGCGTGAAGGCATCGGTGTGACAAACACCGGTGGCGACTATCTTGACCAGCACCTCGCCGGCCTTGGGAGCATCTACCTGGATCTCCTCGATCGAAAGTGGCTTGCCCGCGCCCCAAGCAACTGCAGCTCTAGACTTCATGATCCCGTCTCCGTGTTTTTATTCCGTCGTTGGCGCCGTAACGCCGCGTGTTGCCGGAGCTGCAACACCGCGTCGGCTCAGAACAAGAACTGCAGCCTATGTGCCATCTTTTGACCTGCCATAAATGTGTTTCTTTTCAAGCGTATATGGGCGCAACTGTAGGTAGACTGGTAATTTCCGGCGGCAGCAAGAGTCGGGCACGCCACAACCCTGTGACACATGTGACACAAGTGCGAGCAGCGGCCGACGCCCGAGCTTCTCCGGCCATGGAGAAGCTCAGCCGCTCACATCTCAGCGATGCTGTCAGTTGCTTGGTTCAGCGGGCTCCGGCGGATTGCCGTACTTTCGCGAAGGGTCGCCCTTATAGGAGGAACGCACCCACGTCAGGATCTTCCACAACTGATCGGTGGTCGGGATGAGTCCTCCGAACGGCGGCATCGGTGCGACCACGTTCTCCATGCCTTTGCGGAAATAGCCTTTTGCCTGCAGTGCGACGCTGCCCAGAGTCACCAGACGAAACAGCGTATCGTCATCCCCGCCATAGACCCAGACGTCATTGATCAGCGGCGGGCATATGCCGCCACCGCCGCTGCCGCCATGACAGCCGTTGCAGCTGAACTGAAGGAACTGCTTGCCGCCCTGCGCGACGATGTCGGCATTGGTGTCGACGTACGGGTTCTTGAGCGTGCCCTTTGGAGCCGCCGCTTCGGTTTCAATAGGCGTCTTCGCCAGCGCAGCCGCCGTCCACACGGCCGGTGTCGGCTCCGGGGCGGCTGCCGACGGGGTTTGTTGGCCCCATGCCGCTGTGGCCAGGGCAACCAGCACGAATCCGCCAACTAATCCTTTTGCTAGCACATCGTTCTCCTGTGAAGTGCACTTAACCTGAAGTCAAAGCGGCGTGCGGCGCCGATTGTTCGAGTACCTTGATCACCGCATCGCTGGACTTGTCACGGGCAATGCTCAGCGCCGTCCTGCCGTCTTCATCTTGTGCGGCCGGATCGGCACCCGATTTAACCAGTAATTGTGCCAGATCCGCCTGGTTGGTGGCAGCGGCGATCATCAATGCGGTAACGCCGCCGCGATTTTTGGCGTTGACGTCCGCGCCGTGATCCAGCAGTGCTTTAGCGGAACGATCCGAGCGGCCCACCACTGCCAGCATCAAGGGCGTGTAACCGCTGCCGGTCCTTTGGTTCGCATCCGAGCCAGCCTTCACCAGCGCTACCACGGCAACGTCCTTGCCGTATTCGGATGCAATCCCGAGCGGGGTGAGCCCGTTGGCATTCCTGGCATTCAGATCTGCCTTACGCGCCGCCAGGAGCTGCACGATGTCGCCATCGTCCACCCACGCCGCCGTCATCATGGGGGTCCAGCCGTCGCTGTCCGCCCGATTGACGTCGGCGTGATGCTCTAATAGATAGGTGACCATGCTGGTCGACTTCCTGCGAATCGCG
This sequence comes from uncultured Gammaproteobacteria bacterium, assembly GCA_963735775.1. GTDB lineage: Bacteria > Pseudomonadota > Gammaproteobacteria > Steroidobacterales > Steroidobacteraceae > FEN-1191. Next base: position 70,407 of record CAVTMG010000005.1, read on the forward strand.
CCCAGCAGCGGCGTGTATCCCTGTAGATCGCGCGCGTTGATGTCAGCGTGCTTTTTTTCCACGAGATAGCTCACGCGCACCGGATCATCGGCAATTACGGCGTTATTGAGTTCGACATTGACATTGGCGCCATGCTTGAGCCAGTCATCGAGCATCGCAATGGTGACCGACTGGATCGCCGGCCCCATGTACTTCGGTTTGCTCGGAGCATAGGGCCCATGCGAGGGCAGATCACCGTCGATCACGCAGGTATCACACTTCACCAGCGGCACACCGTACTCAACCAGGATCGCCCGAATCTTGTCCTTCTGCTGCTTGAGCGCGTTCTCGATCAGGTCCCTGAAATCGGCATTGCGCGCGCGCACGGCCAGGGTCATGTCAAATTCCATCGGCACCGTGTCCTCCATGAGGTTCACCGGCTGGATGGTCAAGGGCGCATGCTTCATCGCCTTGTAGTATCCGGCGAACGGCCCCCACACCGCCGCCACGTCGAGTTCTCCGTCCACCACCTGCTGCACCTGGTAGACCGGCGCGTCCTTGGGGTTCATGTCGGCGTCGTGGCTGAGGTATTGCACGACGGTATTGTTCTTGACTCCGTGCTCATCCAGAGCCTCGCGAATCGCGGAAGTCTGGTAGACGCCGATCTTGAGCGTAGGCAGCCTTGGATCGTCCAGGCTCTTGAAATCCAGACCCCGGTCGGTACGAGTGGCCAGCACAAAAGTGGTGCGGTAGAGCGGCGAGGTGGTCATCACACCTTCGGCGTCGCTGGTCAGATCGAGCATGAGATCGCACTCATCGGCAGTCAGCGTCGTGCGGGTCAACCCGCGTTCGACTCCCGGCCGGTAGTAGTACTGCACGGTGGTACCGAGTGAGTCGGCAATCACCTGCGCGATCTTTTGCTCGAAGCCCTCACCGCGATTGTTGGAAAACGGCATGTTGCCGGGATCGGCGCACACACGCAGCGCAGCCATGGGTGTGGCGCTCAGCGCCGCGCCTGAGAAGCCGAGCAGCAACACCGTTATGGCTGGGCGAAGGTTGGTAATCATGCGTTGGCCCCTGAATATCCTATGACATCCTGATGAGACTGCCGCACACAACGAACGGTTCAACCCATCAGTGCCTGGCGAATGTGATCGTAGGAATCCGCTGACCGAGGCGATCGCCGCCGGACAGCTCCCCACATAAAAGGCGCCCGATGTCTTTGCAGACATCGGGCGCCAGTGTCATCTAAAACGTTCCAATCTTATTGTTATTCAATTCGGAACGTATACAGCGTGCCGCCCATCGGAATCTTGTCCAGATTCGCCGCCTTGGTCATCGCAGTGGCGCCGATCGCGCCGAACTTGTCGCTCAGGTCGAGGCCCGCGGTGACCGGCAGTCCGATCCAGCCGCCGATACCACTCCACACCGAGACGTACTGATGGCCGCCGACCTTGTAGGTGATCGGGTTACCGATGATTCCGGAACCCAGACGACGCTCCCACAGGATCTTGCCGGTCTTGCGATCAACGGCGCGGAAATTGCCCAACAGATCGCCGTAGAAGGCCAGACCGCCGTCGGTGACCAGTGCGCCACCCCAGTTCGGATAGGCATCCGCGATTTCCCACACCGTCTCACCGGTCAGTACGTTGAACTTCTTGAACTTGCCAGTCGTGCCCGGCTTCTCCGGATACATATACACGTTGGCAAACACGTACACCGTGCCCTGCTGCATGCTCGAGCGCTGCTGCGGCTCGTCTTCCATGCACCAGTTGTTGGTCGGGCAGTACGCCATGCCGGGCTCGGTCGGATCGATCGCGCAAGGCTGCTGGTCCTTACCGCCCATCGCGGAGGGGCAGGCCTGCGTGTTGCCGTTCGGCAGTAGTGGCGAATGCTCGAACACCCTGACTGGACGCCCAGTCTTGAGGTCGATCTTCTCGGCCCAGTTGGTGGTGACGTACTTGTTGGCGCGCAGGAGCTCGCCATCGGTACGATCCAACACATAGGCAAAGCCGTTGCGATCGAAGTGGATCAGGATCTTGTGCATCTTGCCGTCGACGGTCGCATCTTCGAGCATGTTCTCGTTGATGCCGTCATAGTCCCACTGGTCAAACGGAGTCATCTGGTAGGCCCAGACCGCTTCGCCAGTATCGACATTGCGGGCAAAAATGGTCATGGACCACTTGTTGTCCCACTTGCCGCTGTTGCACTCTTCCTGCGTCTTGTCACCGCAACGATATGACGGGCTCCACAGACCGGGGTTGCCGGTTGAGTAGTAGACCAGCTTGAGCGCCGGGTCGTAGCTGTAGAAGCCCCACGCCGCGCCGCCGCCGCGCTTCCACTCGTCGCCGGGATAGCTGTGGATACCTACATCGGAGCCTGCAACGCCGTGTTCCGGATGCGCCTTGTTGGTGTTAGGCGTCAGACACACGTCCTTGTCGGTGCCGGTGCTCTGGCATTCCCAGACTTTCTTACCGTCCGCCAGGTTGTAGGCAGTGAAGCGGCCGCGGGCAGCGAATTCGTCGCCGCCGAAGCCGATGAGCACCTTACCGTCAGCAATAATCGGCGCTGAGGTAATGGTCTCACCATGATCCGGGTAGGCCTGCTTGACCACCCAGTCTTCTTTGCCGCTCTTGGCATCCAAAGCAACCACGAAGCCGTCGAGCGTACCGAATACCACTTTACCATCGGCATAGGACAGGCCGCGGTTGACGGTATCGCAGCAAGCGCGCGCGACTGCGGATTGGTCACGATCTGTGCTCTTGTTGTAGTGCCAGATCTGCTTCGGCTGATCCGGATTGGTCAAATCGAGCGCCTGCACGATATTCGGCCAACCGCTTTCCATGTACATCATCGGCGTACCGTCGACCGTCACCACCAGGGGCTGCCCCTCGTGGCCGCGCAGAGTGCCGCTCGATTGCGACCAGATCATCTGCAGCTTGCCGACGTTCGCGGTATTGATGTCCTTCAATCGGCTATGTCGGGTCAGCTCGGTATCGCCGCCCGGTGCTGCCCATAGATTCGGGTCTTTGGCGCGGTCCGCAACCTCATCGGCGATCACTGCAGCAGACACTGCCGTGAATGCCAAGGCGGCACAGAACATCCCCACCCTGCTCCTAAATACGGATTCCATACGCTGTTCTCCTCCTAAACTCATCGTGTCTTTATGTCCCGCCGCCACTGTCAGAGTGGCCGGTGGGGATTATCAGCTTATGACTAAGCACTCGGCGTGCCAGTCTTACATTCAGGGGAAAAGTTCCGGTATTCATTGGGTTATAAATCCTATTCTTTCCCCCAATCGGCCTGAAACAGCCTCGTCGGGTCGATGACGCCACAACGGTGTGCCGGAATTGACCCAACCCCTCGCGGCCGCAATGGTATCCAACCGCGCACAATTGTGCCAGAGGGGACTGACGGGTCGCAGGCAATTGAGCTCGCAGTCAGTGCTCGCTCAGTGATCGCTGACGCTACAGCAGGCCTTTGGCATGGTGCGCCAGGTGATCGCCCATGAAGCTCTGTATAAACCAGTAGGAGTGGTCGTAGCCCTCGTGCCGGCGCACCTTCAGTGCCTGCCCGGACTGCGCCGCGGCCGCCTCCAGCGCCTGGGGCTGCAGCTGCTCGGCCAAAAACTGATCCGCCTGGCCCTGGTCCACGAGAATGTGCCCGGGATAGGCCCGGCGACCCATCAAAATGGAAGCGTCCCAGTCGGCCCATTTGCTGGTGTCGGCTCCCAGGTAATTGCCGAATGCCTTTTTGCCCCAGGGCACCGCTACCGGGTTGGAGATCGGCGCGAACGCCGACACTGATTGCCAGCGCGAAGGATTGCGTAGCGCGCTGACCAGGGCGCCGTGGCCGCCCATCGAATGGCCAAATATCCCACGACGCTCGCGGCTGACCGGAAAGTTCTGCTCCACCAGGCCGGGCAGCTCATCGTTGACGTAGCTGGCCATGCGATAGTTGGTGGACCACGGCGCGGCGGTCGCGTCAATGTAAAACCCGGCACCGACACCAAAATCCCACGAGTCCGAATCGCCGGGCAGATTGAGGCCGCGAGGACTGGTATCGCAGGCCACCAGCGCCAGGCCATATTCGGCCGCCAACCGCTGCGCACCGGCCTTGATCATGAAGGTCTCTTCGGTGCAGGTCAGCCCCGCCAGGTAGTACAGCGCTGGCACTTTGCCGCGCTCGGCCTGCGGCGGCAGATAGATAGCAAAGCGCATATCGCTTTTGGTCGCGTCGGAGCGATGACCGTAAAAGGCCATGCGTCCGCCAAAACAAACCTGCTCGCTGCGCCGCTCCAGACTCATGAATACTCCTGCACGCCTAGCGCGCGCTGACCTTGCCGACCAGAACTGGTTGGCCCACATAGTACGCGGGAAGCAGTGTCTTGAGATTCTCGATCTTGGGCAAATCGTTGACGACGATGTAAGGATAGCTCGGGTTCTTTATGAGAAAGTCCTGATGATAGTCCTCGGCCGGATAGAAGCCGGTGAACGGATCAACGCGCGTGACAATGGGATGCGCAAACACCTTGGACTGATTCAGTTGCGCGATATAGGCATCGGCAATCTGCTTCTGGCTGGCATCGCCGTAAAAGATTTCCGAGCGGTACTGCGGACCGGTGTCGGGTCCCTGCCGGTTCAATTGCGTTGGATCCTGCACTACCGAAAAGAACACCTGCAGCAATTCGCCCAACGAAACCTGCGCCGGATCGAAACTGATCTGCACCGACTCGGCATGATGGGTGTCCCCGGAACTCACAGTCTGGTAGGTAGCGGTGTTCTTGCTGCCGCCGGCATAGCCCGCGACCACGCGGTGCACACCGCGCACGTGCTCGAAAACGCCCTGAACACCCCAAAAGCAACCGCCCGACAACACCACCGTTTGATCCGCGCCGGCGGCTTTGGGAGCATCGACGGCCGGCGCCGGTATGGCCACGGCAGACTCACCGGCGTAGACATGCCACGCAGCCACCACGCCTGCGACCAGTAGCGCTGCGGTTACAGCCCGGGTGGCGCTGGCATTCAATTTCGGGAACGACATAGGCGTACTCCTAAAGTAAAGCTCAATCGAAGCCTCATGCGCGCGCGACAAAATTCAGCGCCACCGAATTCATACAATAGCGCAGGCCCGTGGGTCTCGGGCCGTCGTCGAACACGTGCCCGAGGTGGGCGTCGCAGCGGTGACAGGAAATGGCGTCGCGCTGCATTCCATAGCTGTGATCGGCGGTCTTCACCACATTCTTCGGCGATATCGCCTGCCAGAAGCTCGGCCAGCCCGTACCCGATTCAAACTTGGTGGCCGAGTCGAACAGCGCGGTATCGCAGCATATGCAGCGATACAAACCGTCGGCATGGTTATTCGCGTAGCGGCCCGAGAACGCCGCTTCCGTACCCTCATGACGAGTCACCTGATAGGACTCCGCGGACAGCTGATGGCGCCAGTCGGCGTCGATCTTCACCACCTTGCTCACGCGCGCGACACCCAGGCTCTTGCCGGACGGCGCAAAGTTTTCGATGCTGACCTGTTCGCCGTCCGCGGACTCTGCCGCCGCGGCGAATCCCATCTTGCCCACGAGGGCAACGCCGACAGCCATCGCCAGCCCCTGGGTCAGAACGGCGCGGCGAGCAATTGCGGCTGGGGTGTGTCGTGCTGTCATGGATGTCTCCTATCCAAAAGTAAGCCTCGCCAATGCGGGGCCTGTCATCGAGTTATTCGTTGCGGCCGGGCTAAAGGTTTCAATCGCGCCAATGGGCCACCGGCCCCTGCCTGCTACCAGATCCCCACATTCGGCATCGAGATCCACGGCTCCTGGGGCGCCAAGCGCTCGCCCTTCTGCAGCAGTTCGATCGATATTTGATCGGGTGAACGCACGAAGGCCATGTGACCGTCGCGCGGGGGGCGATTGATTGTGACCCGGTGCTTGATGAGTCGTTCGCAGGTCGCATAGATATTATCCACTTCATAGGCGACGTGTCCGAAGTTGCGGCCGCCGGCATAGGTTTCCGGGTCCCAGTTCCAGGTCAATTCGATCTGCGCCTGCGTGTCGCCAGGGGCAGCGACAAACACCAGGGTAAAACGCCCCTTGTCGCTGTTCATGCGGTGCAGTTCCTGCAGACCCAGGGCGTCACAATAGAAAGCCAGCGATGCTTTGAGGTCACTGGCTCGAACCATGGTATGCAGATATTTCATTGCTCACTCACCTCGAGGGTAAAAATTGTGTATTTGCTTCAAGTAGTAATCGCTTATATATGTGATGTTACTCAAATCGTAGCCGTCTGAGCTGTGGTGTAAATGCCTTTACGTCGATTGATGCTGGTGGTCGTGGCATTGTCGAGCGCCATGGTGGTATCGCGCGCGGCCTCGCCGGGACGGCCTGTAAGCATACGACCAGTTGCGACGCCAGGGATCGCTCGCCTGCAGATCGCCGGCGGTCGCAGTGTGCAGCAGCAACACAGCGCCGCGGCCGGCAAACTCGATGCCGCGCTCGCCGATCTGACACGCCATGCGGCACTGGTTCGTCCGGACCACGCGCTGGCCGACCTGCACGCACTCAATCCGGCCGCGCGTTTCATGCAGCCCGCGACGACGCCCATGGTGCTCATTGACGCCGCCACCCGCGGTGATCCGCAGCGACTGGAAGCCGCGCTGGTTGCGCTCGGGCTGCAGAAGGCATCCCGTTATAGCAATGATGTCGGCGGCTGGCTGCCGCTGAGTCAGATCGACGCTGCCTCCGCGCGCCCCGAAGTCACGGCGATCCGCGCCGCCATGTCGCGCCCGCGAACCGGCGCCGTGACCACCCAGGGCGACTTCGCCCAGGGCAGCCAGGCCGTGCGGAGCAGCAATCCGAGCTTGAGCGGCGCAGGCGTGACCGTGGGCGTCCTGTCAGACAGCTTTGATTGCTACGCCGTGTACCAGCGTCCGGGCAGCGGCGTGCCCGCCGCAGGGTTGAACGGCTACGCCCCCAACGGCTTCCTTGCCGACGCCGAACAGGACGAATCCACCGGCGATCTACCCGCGAACGTCAACGTGCTTCAGGAGGCGGACTGCGCCCAGTACGGCCAACCCGATCAGCTGCCGTTCACCGACGAGGGTCGCGCCATGCTGCAGATCGTTCACGATGTCGCGCCCGGTGCCGGTCTCGCGTTTTATGCGGTTGACACCACGGAGGCGGATTTCGCCAATGGCATCGGCAAGCTTGCAGCGGCCGGTGCAAAAATCGAAGCCGACGACACCCTCTTCTTTGATGAGCCGTTCTTCCAGGACGGCATCGTCGCCCAGGCCGTTGACGCCGTCGAAGCGCAGGGCGTGGCGTACTTTTCCGCCGCCGGAAACAACGCCCGATTCTCCTACGAGAACGATGCCCCGAGCTTCGTCACGGTCTCGACCAGCGCTCCCAATGCTGGCGAATCGCTGCTGAATTTCGACAATTCCGCGGCCACGACCGCGACCTCTTTGCCGGTCACCATTCCACCTTTATTTCCAGGTGAATTTCTGGCAGTGGTGGTCGAATGGGACCAGCCTTACGTGACCGGCGCTCCGGCAAGCGGCGGCGCCACCAGTCAAATCGACCTGTGCGTGACCGGCGCATCCGGTGCCGACCAGATTACCGATGACAATCTCAACCCGGTGGCGTGCACCGGTCCCAACGCCATCGGCGTCGACCCGGTGCAACTGCTGATTATTTTCAATCCGGCCAACTCGGGAGGCAATAGCGCGGCCGAGTCGCTGAACCTGCTCATCGGCCTCGCCAACGGCACACCTGCTCCCGGGCGCATCAAGCTGGCACTCGATGCCGATGGCGCGCCGGTCACGATTGATCCGGCGCTCGCGACCAACAGCTCGACCCTGCAGGGACACCCCGGGGCCGCCGGCGCAGTCGCCGTCGGCGCGGCTTTTTTTCCGCTGACGCCGCGATGCGGAGTCTCGCCAGCAATGCTCGAACCTTACTCATCGCTCGGCGGCGCACCGATCCTGTTCGACTCATCGGGCAATCGGCTGTCAACTCCCGAAATTCGCCAGAAGCCCGACGTGGTTGCGCCCGACGGCGTCAACACCACATTCTTTGGCGTGACGCTCGCGAACCAGGGCATTGGCGATACCTCGAGTGTGAGTCAGTGCCAGAACGACAGCAGCTTTCCGAATTTCTTTGGCACCTCCGCGGCCACGCCGCACGTGGCGGCTGCGGCGGCACTCATGCTGCAGGCCAATCCGACGGTGACACCCACGCAAATCTATGACGCGTTGCGAAACAGTGCCGCGGCCATGGGCGCAGTGGTGCCTAACTATGAGTCGGGCTATGGATTCATCCAGGCGGATGCCGCACTGGCGCTGATACCGCCAGTACCTATGCAAGCTGCATCGCACAGCGCCAGTGGCGGCGGCGGCTTCGCAGGCAGCACACTGCTGGTGCTGTCGGTGCTTGCTTTGGCGCAAGTGCTCAGGCAGCGCCGCCCCCGGCACTCAGTTCCTGTAGCGCGCGGTGCACGAATTGCACGCAGATGGAGCCCTCACCCACGGCGGAGGCAATGCGCTTGACGCTTTGCGAGCGTACGTCGCCGGCGGCAAACACGCCCGGCAGGCTGGTCTCCATTGCATGCGGCGCGCGCGGCCGCGACCAACGGCTCGCGGTCAAATCCTCCGGCTTCAGATCGGTTCCGGTTTTGACGAATCCGTCCTTATCGAGCACCACGCATTTCTTTAACCAGGCGGTATTCGGCGTGGCACCGGTCATAACGAACAAATGTCCGATCGACTGACGCTGAGTGTCACCGTCCGCGCTGTTGCGCCAGGTGAGTCCTTCCAGCCGATCGCTGCCCTCGACCGCGATAATCTGCGTACGCGTGTGCAACCTGATGTTGGGACTCTGCTCGATGCGGCGGATCAGGTAACTCGACATGCTTTCAGCCAAACCCGCCGCACGCACCAGCAAGTGCACCTGGCGGCAGGATTGGGACAGAAACACCGCCGCCTGGCCGGCGGAATTGCCGCCGCCGACGATGACGATCTCCTCGCCCTTGCATAGCTGGGATTCCAGATGCGTGGCGGCATAGTAGACGCCGGAGCCGAGAAATCGCGTCAGGTTGTCGATCGCCAGCGTTCGGTACTGGGCGCCGGATGCGATCAATATGCTGCAGCCGCGCAGCGTTTTGCCATCGGCCAGTGCGATCGAGTAGGGGTGCTGGCTGCAATCTAGGCTGATCACCTCGGCGGCGACGCTAAGCAGCGCGCCGAATTTCTGCGCCTGCGACAATGCGCGGCCGGCCAGCGCCCCGCCGGAGATTCCGGTTGGAAATCCCAGGTAATTCTCGATGCGAGAACTGGTTCCCGCCTGCCCTCCGGCCGCGGTCGTGTCGACAATGCGCACCTGCAGACCTTCCGAGGCGGCGTACACCGCGGCCGCCAGTCCCGAGGGGCCGGCGCCGATGATCAACAGGTCATAGATCCTGCTGTCATCGACCTGTGGGTTCATCCCGAGGCATTCGGCGATGTCGTGATTGCTGGGATTGCGAAATATGTTAGCGCCACGGCAGATGACTACGGGAAGGTCGCTCGCGCTGATATGCAGACGTTCGAACATGCCGTCAATATCTGGATCGTTCTCGTCGGCGTAATGAAAGGGCTGATTGTTACGCGTCAGGAATTCGCGCAGCCGCAGTGAATCGGCGGAATGGCGCGAACCCAGCAGCGTAATCTCGCCGCCGCCGCTCGAGATCAGCGCCACCCGGCGCAGGATGAAGGCCCGCATCAGCAACTCGCTGAGTTCGGCGTCGGTCTGCACCAGCGAGCGAATCTGCTCGGTCTCGATCGCCAGCGCAACGCCGGCTTCGCGAACCCGCAGCGTTGCCAGTCCGGCACTTCGGCGCAGCGTGCTCATCTCGCCGCTGAAATCGCCCGCCGTGAGCACGAACATGAGCAACTCGTTGGCCTGATCGTGGGTCCTGACCTCGATACTCCCAGAGACGACCACGTACACATGGGTCTGACGGGTTCCGGCCTCCAACAGGACCTGCCCGGCCAGGGTCTCGATGCGCTGGCCATGGCTTTCCAAGCGCGCCATCTGCGCGGGTGTGAGCTTCGGGAACATCTGTTCCCGCCGCTTCTCCAGCAGCTCGGTGGATGCGACCTGCTCTTCCTGGGCGCCGCTCAAGTCAGCTCCATGACAAGTTCATCGACGAAACACCAGCTCCAGGTCTCGCCCGGCTCCAGTGAGGTGATGATCGGATGTTGCGTGGCCTGGAAATGCTTGGTCGCATGCCGGTTCTTCGAGTCATCGCAGCAACCCACATGCCCGCAGCTTCGGCACAGCCGCAGGTGTACCCACGAATCACCGAGCTCGAGGCACTCCTCACAGCCATGGGCGCGATGGCGCGGGTGGGATGTCTTGATGGAACCCAAATGTTCGCATTGCGAGCTCATGTCACCTCCCTATTATTTGAAACGTAGCACTTGCCACCGATGACCGCAAAGCACGATGCACTTCATGGCACAATGAGCCCGTGAGCGGCCACACCCATTTCGAATTGACCAGACCGGTCGATGCCAGCGATCACCTGCTCGGCGAGCCGCACGCTCCGGTGACGCTGGTGGAATACGCCGATTTCGAGTGCCCGAACTGCAAGCAGGCCGCGCCGGCGGTCAAGTTGCTGCTGGAGAAGTTCCCGGGCCGGGTCCGCATTGCCTTCCGCCACTTCCCGGCCGAGCAGGCGCATCCGCATGCCATGGCGGCCGCGGAAGTGTCCGAGGTGGCCGCCGCCCAGGGGAAATTCTGGCCCATGCACGATGTTCTGTTCGATCATCAGCTGCACCTGAAGGGCGCCAATCTGCGCACATACGCCGAACGTCTGCAGCTCGACATGGCGCGCTACACCGCCGAATTGGACGATCACATCTACCTGCAGAGAATTCGCGAGCATGCCCAGAGTGGTCGCGACAGCGGCGTTCGCGGCACGCCGACGTTCTTCGTCAATCGGATCATCCAGGATGTTTCCTTCGGCATGCATCTGCTGTTCGATGCCGTGGATGCAGCCCTGCGGCGCTGATCGCCGCTCATCGCGTCCAGGGCGCGGACAGTTCCGTTTCGATGGCATAATGCTCGATGGCCCGCGCCACCGTGCCGCGATCGATTTTCCCTGCACGCGCCAGCGCATCCAGCGCCGCGACCGCGATATGCTGGCGGTCGACTTCAAAAAAACGGCGCAGGGCCGCGCGGGTATCGCTGCGTCCGAAGCCGTCCGTTCCCAGTACCGTAAAGCTGGCCGTCAAATAAGGCGCTATCAACTGCGGATAGGCGCGAACATAATCGCTCGCTGCAACGATCGGCGTGTCACCGCCAAGATGCTGTTCCAGGTGCGAGCGGGTTGCGGTGTGCGCAGGATGCAGCCGGTTCCAGCGCGCGACCAGCGCCGCCTCGCGCGCCAGCTCGCTGAAGCTGGTGACGCTCCAGACCTCGCAGGAAATATTCCAGTCACTTGCCAGGTGTCCGGCGGCGGCGATGACCTCCCTCAGAATTGCCCCAGAACCGAGCAGGCGCACCGCAGCGGCCGGGTTATCAGCCGGCACGCGCACATGGCAGTACATGCCGCGCATGATCTGTTCTGCCACTTGCGGCGGCAGCGACGGCTGCGCGTAGTTTTCGTTGCTCACGGTAATGTAATAAAACACGTCCTCGGCGCCCTGCATGATCGAGCGCGCGCCATGGTCCAGGATCACCGCGAGCTCGCCGGCGAACGCCGGGTCATAGGCGCGGCAATTTGGCACCGTCGCCGCCATGACATGGCTGGAGCCATCCTGATGCTGCAGCCCCTCCCCGCCCAGCGTGGTTCTGCCGGCCGTGGCACCGATGAGAAAGCCGCGTGAACGCTGATCGGCCGCCGCCCAGATCAAATCCCCGACCCGCTGGAAACCGAACATCGAATAAAAGATGTAGAACGGCAGCATGCGCCGGCCGTGAACGCTGTAGGCGGTCGCCGCCGCGACCCAGGACGACAACGCGCCCGCCTCGGTGATGCCCTCCTCGAGCAGCTGGCCGTCGCGCGCCTCCCGGTAAGAAAGCAGCGAGCCGGCGTCCTCGGGCTCGTATAGTTGACCGCTGGGCGAATAGATGCCGATTTGCCGGAACAGATTGGCCATGCCAAAGGTGCGCGCCTCGTCCGCGACGATTGGCACGATCCGCGCTCCGAGGCTTTTGTCTCGCAGCAGGTTGCTGAACAGCCGCACCGCCGCCATGGTGGTCGACATTTCCTTGCCCTCGGCGCGCAGCGCAAAGGCGGCGTAGTTCGACATCGGCGGCACCGTGACGGCGGGCGCATCGGCGCGGCGCACGGGCAGATAGCCGCCAAGCTCGGCGCGTCGGGCATGCAGATATCGGGTTTCAACGCTGTCCTCGGCGGGTTTGATGAAGGCAAGCCTCTCGACCTGCTCGTCGCTCAGCGGCAGCGAAAAGCGATCGCGCAAGTCCCGCAATGCCGCCAGGCCGAGTTTCTTCTGCTGATGCGAGGTCATGCGCGATTCGCCGGCACCGCCCATACCGTATCCCTTCTTGGTCTTGGCGAGAATTACCGTGGGCTGACCGCGATGGTCGCGGGCGGCCGCAAACGCCGCATACAGCTTGCGCATGTCATGACCGCCGCGCTTCAGCCCGTCGATGTCCGCCAGCGACATGTGCGCCACCAGCGCCCGCAACTCGGGATCGAGCTGGAAGAAATGCGCCTGGTTGTAGGCTCCATCGTTGGCACCCAGCGTCTGGTACTGCCCGTCGGTGGTCTCGGCAAAACGGCGCAGCAATGCATGGTGGGTGTCGCGCGCGAATAGCGCGTCCCAATCCGAGCCCCATAGAACTTTTATAACGTTCCAGCCGGCGCCGGTGAACAACGCCTCGAGCTCCTGGATAATCTGTCCGTTACCGCGCACCGGACCGTCCAGCCGCTGCAGATTGCAGTTGATCACGAAGGTCAGATTATCCAGCCGCTCACGCGCGGCCAGGGTCAGCGCACCGACGGATTCGGGTTCATCCATTTCGCCGTCGCCAAACACGCCCCAGACGCGGCGGCTGGATGCGGCGCTGAGACCGCGATGTTCCAGGTAACGCATGAAGCGGGCCTGATAGATGGCAGTAATCGGTCCAATGCCCATGGAGCCCGTGGGCACCTGCCAGAACTCCGGCATCAACCAGGGATGCGGATAAGAGCACAGTCCGCGGCCACCGACTTCCTGGCGAAAGTGCGCGAGCTGCTCCTCGCTCAAACGTCCTTCCAGATACGCGCGTGCGTACACACCCGGCGCCGAATGCGGCTGGAAGAACACCAGATCGCCATCACGACCGTTGCCGTCAGCGCGAAAGAAATGATTGAAACCCACCTCGAAGATCTCGGCTGCCGAGGCGTAGCTCGCCACATGACCGCCCAGCTCGCCATAAGCCTCATTGGCGCGAACGACCATGGCCAAGGCGTTCCAGCGCAGAATCGAAGTGATGCGTTCCTCCAGTGCCACATCGCCTGGATGAACCGCCTGCTGCTCGAGCGAGATCGTGTTGCGATAGGAGGAATAAGGCAGCGTGTGCGTCAGGATGTCGAGCTGCCGCGCCTGGTCCTCCAACTGCTTCAGCAGAAATACGCCGCGCGCTTTGCCGAAGCGCTGCACTACCGCCTCGAGCGCTTGCAGCCATTCCCGAGTTTCCTCCGGATCGGCATCGGCATCGCTGCTTTCAACCAAGCTCGTACTCCTACACCGCCGACGGCGCTCCCAGTAGCTTACGCTTGGCATGGCGCTTGGTCGCGCCGCACCGTTCCTGTATCATTCAGGCGGTTTGCGCGCACCCAGGAGTTCGCAATGATGGCTAAGCAACGTCTACTGCTCATCGCACTGTTGATGTCCGCCGGCGCGATGGCAGCGCCCGCGCTGAGTTCGGCTGCAATCAATCTCGACATCGATGTCGCGCCGCCAGCGCCGCAGGTCGAGGTGCTCCCAGGGCCGCGCGCGGGTTACGTGTGGGCGCCGGGCTATTGGGCATGGCGTGATCATTCGCACGTGTGGGTGCGGGGACATTGGCTGAGAGAGCGACGGGGCTATCATTGGGTGCCCGACAATTGGGTGCATGCCGGTCCGCACTGGCACTATGCTCCGGGACACTGGGAGCGCTGAAGCCACCCTGCTTGCCGCCAGCACACGCCGCGCCACTGGCACGGCGTCGGCGTGGCTGCGTAAGACATTACCGGCAGGTTTCGGGTTGGCGGCCGCGGCGATCACCGATCGGCCAGCGAGCGCGTATGCGGCCGAAGAGCTGCTCATTGCCACAGCCGTCGACAAACGCCGCAGTGAGTTTCGTACCGGCCGCGTGCTGGCACGCGAAGCTCTCGCCCAGATCGGTTGCGCGCCGGCGCCGATTTTGGCGCGCCGCGAACGCGATCCCATCTGGCCCGCAGGCTTCCTCGGTTCTATTTCACATTCCGAGCGGCTGGCCGTTGCGGTTACCGCGCCCGCAAGCCTGATCGCTGGCATCGGCATCGACATCGAAGAAGATCCGAAATTGGATCCAGACCTGAACTCAATCGTCTGCGACGCCGAGGAGAGAGAGCAGCAGCCCGAGTTGGCGAAGCTCGGAATCGATCACGCCAAGCTGTGCTTCGTCACCAAGGAGGCCGTCTACAAGGCGACCTTTCCGCAGCAACGCCGGGTTCTGAAGTTCGAGCAGCTAAGGGTCGTCTTTCACATACCCGAAGGCAGCTTCAGCGTCGCCATCTGCAACGCGCAACGGGCGTTCCGCCCGTTGCGCGGGACCGGTAGCTTTCTATCCGGACCGGAGTTGCTGATGGCAGCGTTCGTAATCAGGCGCCGTGCCTGACGTCGGCGATGGTCGCCTCGGTAGCATGAATCGCGGCATCAATGTGCCGCACGGCCCGATTGCGCAGACCCCGGGTCATGGGGTCGTCTTCCTCGCGCGCGACATCGGCGTGCACCTGGCGCAGTAGCTCCAGTGCTTTGTGCAGGCGTCCCGGCCGGCCATTCATGTCTTGCACATTCGGATGGTCGTGAACGTCCTTGCCATCATCGATAGCGGCCCGCTTGATCTCGCCGATCGCGCCGTCGATTTCTGTAATCGCCACATCTTCCTGCGAACTCACCGCCGGATCTCCGGGCCGATGCTCCAGCATCCAGCGCGCGGCGCGCAGATCGGACAGCGCATGCAGGTAGTAAGGATGCTTTCCCGGCATATCGGCATACGCCGCCAACGACAGCAATGTCATGCACAGGGTTGCCGACACCATCGTCATCATCTTCGATTTCATGGGTCTCTCCTTGGGGGGTGGCGAGCATAGGCTTCGGCTTCGCGCCGCTGCCATCGTCGTCTGACATAATTGCGGGTCTATTCACAGGTTTACAGCCGCGATCAACGCGTTTTAGCCTTGGCGCGAGTAATATCGGCCCAATAGCCGCATAGACCGCGAGGTCAGCATGAACACCCGATCCGTACTGCTTGCTTCCAGGCACCTGGGCTTGGCCGCTCTGGCTGCATTCCTGATCTGCGCCCCCAAACCAGCCAGCGCGGCTGGACACTTTGCCGCCGTCGGGCACGGTGGCTTTGGCTTTCATGGCGGCGCGGTGCGCGGGTTTGGCGGATTTCGTGGCGGCTTTGGCAGGCGCGGCGGCTTCTATGGTTGGGGCTGGCCTGCCTACGGCCTGTTCCTGGGCACGCTGCCCTTCTACTACTCGACCCTGTGGTGGGATGGCGTGCCGTACTACTACGCGGACAATTACTACTACGAATGGAATCCGGCCGCGAGCGCCTACCAGACAGTTCCGCCGCCATCCCTCGCCAATCAGGGCCCCATGATGCCGGGCAGCAACGAGCTGTTCGCCTATCCAAAGAATGGCCAGGATGAGGCGCAGCAGGCGCGTGATAAGCAGGAATGCCAAGCCTGGGCGGCATCGCAGAATGGCGCCGGCACGGCACCACAGGCGCGCGGCGACAACCTGCGCGCCCAGACGGCCTGTCTCGAGGGGCGCGGCTACAGCGTGAGGTGATTCTCACGGCCTATGCGCCTGCTGTTCGTCTGCATGGGCAATATCTGCCGCTCGCCCACGGCCGAAGCCGTCTTTCGGCACCTGTCATCGACCATCGCACCGAACCTGACGGTCGAGGTGGATTCAGCCGGTACCCATGACTATCACCTGGGTGCACCGCCGGATCAGCGGTCGCAACGCGCGGCGAGACGGCGCGGTATCGATATGTCCAGGCTGCGTGCGCGTCGGCTGGTGGCCGAGGACTTCGAGCGCTTCGACTGGATTGTGGTGATGGATGAGCGCAATCGCCGGGACGCCATGGCTCTGGCGCCCGCGAACCATGGCGCGAAATTGTTTCGCCTGCTCGACTTCGCTCCGGATCAGGCGCTGCGCGATGTACCCGACCCGTACTACGGCGGCGCGGCCGAATTCGCGCAGGCGCTGGATCTCATCGATACCGGCGTGCGCGGTTTGATCGCAGCGCTGCCCGCGCGCTCATGATCGGCGCGTGCAGCAGTACGCGCGCGTTAGATAGGGAAATGCGACCCGATCGCGTCCTCTGAGCGCCGCGTCACTGGCGATGAGCGCCTGCAGCTGCTCGGCCACTTGCTGCTTGCGCGCCTCGGGCAATGCGGCGATGAAGCTCACCGACAGTACGCGCTCGATGATCACGGCCCGGGGCGAACCGATGTGCTCGAAGGGAAAGCATGTTTCCTCGAGATCGGTGAATAGTTCGCCGCTAAATGGCCGACGCCATTGTCCCGTAATGAAGCGAGGTACGCCGCTCTCGTAGGGACGCATCAGTGCACTGATCGCAGCCACCCAGGGTACGGACTCGTCGCGAACGTTCCACACCAGCCCCAGCTTCCCCTCGGGCTTGAGCACGCGATGGATTTCTTCGAGCGCGGCCGTGCCGGCAAACCAATGAAAGGCCTGCGCGCAGGTCACGACATCGGCCACAGCGCGCTTGAACGGCAACTTCTGCGCCGTTGCGGCAAGCGCCAGGACTCCCGGCAGGCCGCTGCTCAATTGCTTCAACATGCCAGCTACCGGCTCGACTGCCATCACGCTGGCACCGGTCCCAGGCAATAGTCTGGTGAACTTACCGGTGCCCGCGCCCAAATCCAGCACGATGTGGCCCGGTCGTAAAGCCAGTGTCCTGGACAGCCAGTATTGTATGGGCTGCGGATAGTCCGGTCGGCCGCGCTCGTATGACTGCGCAGCGCGCGTGAAACCGCGCTGCGCCGCGCGATGCACGTCAGCCATCGTTGGACCGTCAGCGTTGGGTTTGCGTCTGCCTCGGCGTAGCGCCCGCACCGCTGGCGGGGCGACCAGCGGCCGCCTGCTTCGCCTGCAAGGCCTGGATCAGCTTATCGAACGGCTGATTGAATTTCGCCACGCCCTCGTCCTCGAGCTGCTGCGTCACCGCCGCGATGTCCACGCCGAGTTTCGGCAGTTCCTCGAGTACCGCGCGCGCCTGATCGACGTGCTCCTGCAGACGCGATTGCGGTTGTCCATGATCGCGGTAAGCCACCAGGGTCTCCAGCGGCATGGTGTCGATGGTGTTTGCGCCGATGAGCGCCTCGACATATTTGACGTCGTTGTAGCGGCGATCCTTGGTGCTGGTACTCGCCCACAGAAGCCGTTGCACCTGGGCACCACGCGCCTTGAGCGCCGCGAAACTATCATGCTCGAATATCTCGCGGTGCATCTGGTAGGCAAGCCTGGCGCTGGCAATCGCCACCTCGCCCCGCAAGGCCTTGGCGCGTGCCGCGCGCGCATCGTTTGCGCTCACCAGGGCATCCAGCTTCGGATCGACCAGGGCATCGATGCGACTGATGAAAAAGCTCGCTACCGAGGCCACCGATTCGATCGGCAGTCCTTGCGCAACGCGCGCTTGCAGCCCTGAGATGAAAGCGTCGATGACTTCGCGGTAGCGCGGCAGCGAAAACAATAGCGTCACGTTGATGCTGATGCCTTCGCTGATGAGTTGGCGGATGGCGGCCAATCCCGCGCGCGTGCCCGGCACTTTGATGAACACGTTCGGACGCTTGAGGGCTGCCCACAGCCGCCGCGCCTCGACCAGCGTGCCGGCGGTATCATTCGCCAGGTGCGGATTGACCTCCAGGCTGACATAACCGTCAAGACCTTTGGTGGCATCAAATACGCCGCGAAATTCATCGGCGGCGCGCTGTACATCCTGCAGACTGATTGCTTCATAGACGGCGATGGCATCTTTGCCGGCGCTGTTGAGCGCCGTGATCTGATCATCGTAGGCGGCGCCGTCGGAAATCGCTTTTTCGAATATCGCCGGATTGGAGGTCATCCCGGTCAACGAATCCTGCGCGATCATGGCACGCAGCTGTCCGCTGCTGAACAGATCGCGGTGGATATAGTCGAGCCATATGGATTGACCGAGGGCCGCGAGACGATTCAATGGATTGGTTGGCATGCAAGCCCCTCGTCCGACATGGACGTATCTGCGAAGTGCCAACGGAGTATGGCACCTCAATACTCGAACTGATAGCTCATGCCGATGCTGCTGCCGGGATCGTTCTGCGGCGTTACGCCTTGCGCGGTGCCGCCGCCGGTACCCAAAGTGGTCTGCAGCTTCAGGCTCTTGGTCAGGTCGACCTGCACCTGCGCCTGCGTGGTGCCGCTGGTAAACTGCTTGCCACCGATATAGACACGGCTGGAAACGTAGCGTCCGGCTTCGATGGTGGCACCGGTGTTGGTACCCTGAGCACTGGGGCTGCCGGCCGCCGGAGCGCCACCGTTGGTGTTGCCGCTGATCGCCAGACGATCGAGGCGTAAGCGACGTTGCACCGCGTTGATTGGGTTGAAGCCGCCGCCGCCCACCCCGGACATGGTCGCAAGCGCCGTGGCGATCTGAGCGATCTGCAGGGTAGTCAGCTGCGTCACGCTCACTCCGAACAGCAGCCGCGAGAGAATTTCGTCCTGCGCCATCTCCGGGGTGCTGCTCAGGGTAATCACGGGCGAATCGGCGTAGCCGCCGATATTCAAGGTCGAATTCACGCCGCCAACGGAAGTGCTGGCGGTGAAATCCAGGGTCGGATCGATCTTCTTCTTCACGCCGGTGCCGTTGAAGCTCAACCTGCCACTGGTGAAGGTCAGTGTCGTGCCGGCGAGATTGATGGTGCCGCTGCGCAGATCAAACCCGCCGCTGATCTGCGGGTCGTCAGTAGTGCCGCCGGCATGCAAGGTGCCGCCGACCTCTGCATTCAGACCGCGCCCGCGTACGAAGACCGCCCGCGGCGCATCGACCGCGAGGTCCAGATGGATGGGCACTGAACTCGAAGGCTGCGGGAGCACCTGCTGTCCCGGACGGCGAATGTCCAGCACCGCGACGCTGGGCGGCAGCGCGTTGGGAATATTGAGATCGGCATGATTGACGTGCAGGCGGCCCGCGACATCGAGCTGCTGTCGCACCTGCCCGGTAAGCGTCAGGTTCATATCCACGTTGGCGGTTATCAGGTCGCTGCTCAGGGGCTGCGCGTTGTGTGCCTCGATCTGCAGCTTCACCGGCCAGCCGCCGGCCAGTCCCAGCGTGCCACTGGCCGAGATGGTACCGGACACCGGCGTGCGCAACGAACTGCTGCAACCGCACTTGCTCCCCGTCTGCGGCGAGCGTCGCCCCAACATCACTCAGGTGCAGCCCGCGCGGATAGTCCTGGAGGTCGGCGTGCGTGAGCACCACATTGCCGCTGGCGCGCGGCGCCGCCGGCGTGCCGCCGATGTCGGCATCGAGTTTGACCTGGCCCAACAGCCGCTGTCCGCTCGCCTCGAGAATAGGGTTGAACACAATCATGTCGACGCTGCCGTTGACTTTGAGCGCCATGGGCGCGGTGCGATCCAGCGGCGCCTGACCCGAGGCATGCAATTGCACCCGCTCGCCGGCGCTGAGATCGAACTGCAATTGCGCCACGGTCGAGTGCAGCTGCGCCTGGATGCTGAACTGCGCCGCAGGCAGCGCGCGCGCCGGACCGCTGCGGCCATGCAGGCCGCTGGCTTTGAGCTGCAGTTCGCCATCGGGCTGCGCCAGGCTGCCCTGGAGCTTGGCCTCGCCATCGAGCCGCCCGTCTGCATCCAGGCCCGGCAACCACGGATGCAACAGCGCGGGAGTGACATTGCTCAACGAAGCGCTCAGGTCGAGGGTGGGGGTCAGGCGCCCTTGCATCTGCAACACGCCCTGACCCACCCCCAGGCGCAGCCGGTCGACGGCGAGTCCCTGAGCGAAATTCAGCATCACCGGGGCGAGCAGATGCGCGGTCTGTCCACGATATTGCCATTGCAGCGCGCTGACCCGCAGCCCACGCCGCCCGACATCGAGCGATGCGGTCGTGTCCAACTGGGTTTGGGTAGTGATATCGCCCTCGCTGCCGGCATTGATGTGCAGCACGACGGCGTTGAGCGGTCCCTGGAGCTGCGCCTGCGCGTGCGCCGGCACGCCCTGGATCAGACCCTGGGTCGCGAGCTGCAGCGCCAGCGTCGGCTGGGTGCTAAGCCCATCAATCTCCCCCGAGATCTGCAGTGTCTGCAGCTGCTGGGCCGGCACGCCCACATTCTTGCCATCCACGCGCAGGCGTGCGCGTCCGCCCGGGGTGGCAAGGTCGAAATCTGCCTGGGCATCGACACTGCCTTGCAGTGTCTGCCCAAGCACATGATCGAGGTCCGCCAGGCTATCCACGCCCAAGTCCAAATGCCCGATTGGCGCGCGTCCACCACTGGGCACATGCAGCTCGCCGCGCGCATGCAGGCTTTTCCAGACTGCGCGCTCAATCTTGCCATCCAAGGCGCCGCCGGCCCCTCCCTGCACGCTGGCCGCCAGTTCCAGCGGTGCATCGTCGAAAGATCCCGCCAGCTCCAGGGCGCCCACCGGGTATTGCGGGACATCGCGCGCGCGCAGCTTCATTCGCAAGCCGCCGCTCTTGGAGCCGCTGACGGCGATTTGGCCATTGAGATCGGCGGCTATGGTCAACCGTGGCGACTGACCCTGAATCTGGCCCTGGGCGCTGGCGTTACCAACCATATGCGCAGACAGCACGGCCAGGTCGGGCAGTGCCAACTTCCAATCAAGAGCCATGACGCTGTTGTCGTAGCTGCCGTGCGCGGCCAGATGGGCGTGGCCGCCGTCCAGCTGCGAGCGCTCGAGTTGCATGCCGTTTTGGTCGAAGCTCAGCGCCGCGGTCAGATTAGCCCTGGGCACGAGTAGTGGGGCCAGCGCCGAGTGGCCGCCGCTGATCTCGAGCGCACTGGACAGATCCAGCTGCCAGCCGGCCGCATGACTGCGCAGCTGCGCCTGCACTCGGCCACGCCCGTCCAGATCCAACGCCGCGATCGCCGCCAGCGGTTTGAGATCGGCGATAGTCGCGTTGAGATCGCCGCGCCCGTCCAGGCGGCCACCGCTCCAATGCCCGTTCGCGCTCAGCAGCCGATGCCTGAGAGTGAAATCCAAGGGGCGCGCGGGATCATCCAGCCTCATGCTCGCGTGCACCGCCACCGGCGAATCGGCCAGCAAGGGCGCCAATCGTCCGGGCAGCCTGAGCCCGCCCACATTGCCCTCGAGCGTCAAGGCTCCCGCCTGTCCTTGTAATTGCGCCGTAATCGACTGCAGCTGCAGCGAGGGCAGCGCGAGCCCGAGCGCGTTGAGCTGCGCGCTGGTGACCGGTGCCGTGACCGGACCTTGCCACTGCCCCGTGAGGTGCAGGCTCTGCCAGGACAAGCCGGGGCGCGGGGTCATGGCGCTGGCATCGAGTGCGACCTGCATCGATGCCGCGTGCGCGATCAGGTCCAACGTGCCATGGGCATTCGCCGTCAGTCCGCCCGCTTGCGCGGCCAACGAGGCGGCCACGGCCTGCGGTGGACCGGCGAGCTGCAGGTGAATCGACAGGGCGCCGATCGCTGGCAACTGCACCAGGTGCGCCAGCGGGCCACCGGCGTCCTCCTGCAGATCCAGCTGCGCCTGCAGGCCACTGTCGTCGAACTTTGCCGAGGCGCGATAAACCGAGGGCACCGCATCCAGCCGCTGTGCCAGCGCCTGCAGTGACAGGTGTTTGAGCGAGATCCATGAACCGCTGCCCGTGATCTGCAGCGCCACTGCGCTACCCGTCAGCGGCGCGCCCAGATCGAGCCGTGCGATCTCGAGCCGCTCGAGCTCAGTGCGCGGCCAGGTGAATGAGTGCGTGCTCTTGCGATCGTGCTCATAGACGGGTGCGCGCGCGATGTCCACGTGTGCTGCCTGCAGCAATTGCACCTGCACGCGCCGCGACAGCAGCGGCATCGGCGACCAGTGCAGCTGCAGATCGTCGATCGACAGCCACAACCCCTGGGTATCGCGCAGCTCCAGGCGTGTTAGCGTCAGCTGTTGCGGAAATCTGCCGCCGATACCGGCAAGCAACACGTGACCGCCGCTCAGGCGCGCGGTGCTGCGCTCGATCCAGCTGCGTCCGAGCGTGCTATTCCCAGCCCAGTACACCAGCGCCGCCAGCAGCAGCGGCAAGCCGATCACGGCAGCCAGTATCCAAAGCGCGAGGCGGTATCGGCGTTGCATCAGAACACCTGCCCCAGACCGACATAGACCTCGACAAATGGAATGCCGCCCGGCGGACGACTGGTTGGGAAGCCCAGATCCAGGCGGATCGGGCCGATCGGGGTGTAATAGCGCAAGCCAGTGCCGAAACCCAGACTTAGGGTGCCTTGAAACGGTCGTGTTGTCGCGGTGACTTCACCGGCGTCGCAAAAGATCACGGTGCCGAAATGCTCGCCGATGCGCTGGCGAAACTCGGCGCCGACCGCCTCGATGGCTGTGCCACCGATCGGATTGCTGTCGACGAATTGCGGCCCGACCGACTGATACGGGAAGCCGCGCACGGTCAGGCTGCCGCCGCCATAGAAGCGCTGGTCCGGCGGCAGGCTGAACTCGCTGGCGCCGACGGCCAACCCACCCAGGGCGCGCAGCGCGATCACGCTGCGCCCGGGCTGCGTCCAGCCCAGTCGCTCGAGATCGAAGTAGGTCGAGGCCGTGGCCTGCAGCACCAGAAAAGTCGCGTTAGCGCTGCTGGTCGTTACGCTGCCGCGGCCATTTCCCAGCGATTCGGTCGGCGTGACCGTCAGGCTCGCGCGCATGCCGTGCAATGGATCCGCGAGCGGATTGGGCAGTCCGGTGCTGTCGTATTTGACCGTCATGGGCAAGCTGAACAGGCTGTAGTCGCGCGGTACTTTCTCGCAGGCTATGGCCAGCGCCGCCGCCGATGCCGGCGGAGGCGGCAGACAGGCCTCGCCTTCCTGCAGTATGTGTTCCTGCTCCAGATTCACGCCCAGGCTCACACTCCAGACGGGTGATAACTTGCGATTCAGCGACACGCCACCGGTGGCCGCGGTTTGCTGATAGGCGATCAGATCCTGCTTCAGCGCCACCAGACTGAACTCCAGCGACTGGTCGCGGGCCAGGAAGTCCGGCTTGATCAGCTGCGCCACCAGATCGTAGCCGAGGCCGGTGGTCGCGTTGCCACCCAGGTTGATCGCACTGGCGGTCAGATTGAGCTGCTCGGCGTTGCCGAACACATTCCGGTCCGACCAGGTGGCGCCGGCGCTGCCGCCCAGATCGCTTGAATAGGCAGCATTGAGTGTGACCGCGTGACGCCGGCGTTCCTGCAGCTCGAAGGTGACCGGCAGCTGCCCTTGAGCGTCAACTTCGGTGGCCGCATGCACCGAGACGCCTGAGAACACTCCCAAAGACAGTAAGTCGGCGCGCGCAGCCTCGATTCGACTCGGGCGGTACTGCTCTCCCGAATGCAGCAGCAGCCGATTTCGTATGAACGATTCATGCATGCGCTTGAATCCGGTGAGCCGAATTTCACCGATATTCAATACCGCTCCGGCATCCACCTTGAAGACCACATCGAGCACCGGATCGCTCTGATCCTGATAGGCCACCGGTTCGTCGACTTTGGCCAGCGCATGACCCTCCTCCTGCAGCGCGTTAAGCAGGCGTTCGCGCGCTGCCAGCACCTCGGCGGCGGCCGCCGGAGCACCGCTGGCGAGTTTCATCGCCGCGCGCGCCGCTTCGCTGACTTCGCCGTCGATGGTCACTTGACGCAGATGGTAGAGCGGCCCGAGTTCGATGGCGATGTCGACCTTGGCAGGATGATCCCTGGGCAGCGCGGCGATCAGGTCGGGCAGCCCGGGATCATCCAATGCCTGACCGTTGATCGTGATCGTGAGGCGCCGGCGGTAGTAACCAAAGCTCTCGAGAACCGTCTCCAGGCGCTCGATATCCTGCTGTGCACGTCCGATCAATGCGAACGGACCCGCCGGTGCGCTGGTGCGCAGCGATTCGAGCTGCGCGCTCGCATGCAGCGTGCTGTCGAGTTGCTTTATCCCGGTACCCTGGATGGTCACCGTGTAGGGCTGGGGATCGGCCGCCTGCGCGCTCGCGGCAAAGCACAGGCCCACAGCCAGCAGCCGCAGTCCCGGCCGGATCGGCCCGCGCCAACGCTGACGGCGCTGCGAGTTCAATTGCTCTCCTTCTGCGTCCGCCACCGGCGCTGCGCACTAGTATGCCCGCAGCGATCCGCTCCCGGACGTGCAAATGGGCGGCTATGACAGCCAGATCCCTCCTATACAACGATGGCAGGCGCCGCAGGTTGCTCGCAATCCGGGCCAAGAATTGTAAAGCCGGCGCGCACGCCAGCGGGATCTCCGGGACAATAGCGCCATGCCTTCCGCGGTCGACACCAATGACACAGCGAGCGACGCCGGCGCCCACTCGGCTTCGATGGCGGTGCTGCTGGTCGATGACGATCGGGAACTCTGTCACATGCTGGCGGAGTATCTGACCCCGGAAGGTTTCAGGCTTACCACCGTGCACGACGGCGATGAGGCGCTGTACGCGCTTGGCCGCCATCACTTCGATCTCATCGTGCTCGATGTCATGCTGCCGAAGCTCGGTGGCCTGGACGTGCTGCGGCTGCTGCGTCAGAAAAACACCACGCCGGTGTTGATGCTGACCGCGCGCGGCGAGGACATCGACCGCGTGGTGGGCCTGGAACTCGGCGCCGACGACTACCTGGCAAAACCCTTCAATCCGCGCGAGCTGGTGGCGCGCATGCGCGCAATTCTGCGCCGCAGTCTGCTGCTGGAGCCGCAGTCGGGGCGGCGCGAACGCATCGATGCCGGCCCGCTGAGCCTGCATTTTTCCAGCCGCACGGCCAGCGCCGGCGGCCGCACGGTGAACCTGACCGGCGCTGAGTTCAGGGTGCTCGAGGTGTTGATGCAACAGGTGGGCGTGGTGGTCTCGCGCGAGCAGCTCACGCGCCAGGTGCTCAGTCGCCGGCTCACGCCCTACGACCGCAGCATCGACACGCATATCAGCAATATCCGCCGCAAGCTCGCCGCCGTCGCCAATGAGGTCGCCATCGTCAACGTGCGACGCACCGGCTATGTGCTGACGCTGGCGGATGCGCCCGAGCCGCCAGGCGCGGGGGCGCCCAACGTCGGCTAAAGCAGCTCATGCGCAATCTGTACCTGCGGATCTTCGTGAGCTTCTGGACCGCAATGGTGCTGGTGCTGACTTTCACGGTCATGGCAACCTTCTGGCTGGCCGATCAGCGCGGGCAGCACGAGCAGAGCCACCAGGACCAGCTGGCGCGCGAGGCCTCGAGCGTTCTGACCGCCAGCGGCATTCCGGGCCTGCGCGACTGGCTGACGCGCGAGTCGGCGCGGGTGGCTCCCGACCGGTTGTTCGTGCTGGATCGCCAGGGTGCCGATCTGCTCGGCCGCCGCGTGCCGGATTTCCTGCGCGCACGCTTCGGGCGTGCCTCACTGGCCGGCAGGCTGCCAGAGCCGCCGTCGGATTCGCGCGACGTGCGCTGGCTGTCGCAGCTGATTACCTCCAGCGACGAAACCTATGCGCTGTCGCTGCTGCGAATGCGGCGCGGTCCGTTCGGCGTCCTGAGTTCCACCGACACGCCGATCGTCGCGGCGGTCATCACTTTGCTGGTCAGCACCATCGTCTGCTTCCTGCTGGCGCGCTATCTGTCCGATCCCATTCGTCATCTGCGCGCCGCGACCCGTTCGATCGCGGACGGCGACCTCGGCGTGCGCGTATCGAGCCTCATGGGTGCGCGCCGCGATGAGCTGGCCATGCTGGCGTTGGACTTCGATGTCATGGCCGAGCGGCTGCGCGCGCTGCTGCAGTCGCAGCGCGAGCTGTTGCGCGATGTCTCGCATGAGCTGCGTTCACCGCTGGCACGGCTGCAGATCGCGCTCGGTCTGGCCCGCCGGCCCAATGCCAACCTCGAGCAGGAGTTCGACCGCATCGAACGCGAAACCGGCCGCCTCGATGAACTCATCGGCGAGATTCTCAGTCTGTCGCGGCTGGACGACCCGGCGCGAACCCTGGTCAGCGAACCGGTGAATCTCGACGAGCTGCTCGAGACGTTGCTCGAGAATGCGCGTATCGAGGCCGAGCCGCGTGCGATCACGCTGCAATTCGACTCCTCGGCCGCGTTGAGCGTAAGAGGCGACCGTGAACTGATATACCGCGCCCTCGAGAACGTGCTGCGCAACGCCGTGCGCTTCTCACCCGATGGTGCGACGGTGGAGCTGGCGATTGAGCAACGGGCGGAGCAGGCGGTAATACGCATCGGCGATCACGGCCCCGGCGTGCCGCCGGCATCGCTCGAGCGGGTCTTCGAGCCGTTCTTCTGCGTCGCCCAGGCTCGCGACCGCGACTCGGCCGGCTACGGCATCGGTCTTGCGATCACGGCGCGGGTGGCAGCGTTGCACGGTGGCAGTGTCAGTGCACGCAATGGCGCGCAGGGGGGCCTGCAGGTTGAATTCTGCCTGCCGCTAACTCAGCTCGGGCTAGGCGAGCTCAGGACAGCGCCTGCGTGAGATCGAGGCGCAAATCCTCCACCGCCTCGATGCCAACGGAAAGACGGCAAAGCGTATCGGTGATCCCCAATGCGGCGCGTGACTCCGCCGGAACGCTGGCATGGGTCATGATCGCCGGGTGTTCGATCAGGCTCTCGACCCCACCCAGCGATTCAGCCAGCGTGAACACCTCGCAGCGCTCCAGGAAACGTCGTGCCTGCTCGACCCCACCCCTGAGTTCGATCGACACCATGCCGCCGTAGGCGCTGTGCCCGCGCGGATCGCGCATCTGCCGGCGCGCGAGCGCGTGCTGCGGGTGCGAGCTCAGGCCGGGGTAGTGCACGCGCGCGACTTTCGGATGATGCTCAAGGAACGCGGCCAGCTCCAGCGCGTTTTCGCAGTGCCGCTGCATGCGCAGCGCCAGGGTCTTGACGCCACGCAGCGCCAGAAACGCATCAAACGGCCCCGCGATCGCGCCGACTGAATTTTGCAGAAACTCCAGGCGCTCGGCCAGATCACTGCGCTCGCCGACGATCAGTATGCCGTTGACCACATCGGAATGGCCGTTGAGATACTTGGTGCCCGAGTGCATGACCAGATCGAAGCCCAGCTTGAGCGGGCGTTGCAGATAGGGTGTGGCAAAGGTGTTGTCCGCCGCCGCGAGCACGCCGCGACGGCGCGCCAGCGCCGCGATGCCGGCCAGATCCGCCAGCTTGAGCATGGGATTGCTGGGCGTTTCCACCCAGATCAGGCGCGTTTGCGGACGCATCGCCGCTTCCACCGCGGCCGGGTCGCGCATGTCCACGAACGTGAAGCTCAGGCCGGCCGATACCGCACGCACGCGGGTGAACAGCCGGCGGCTGCCGCCGTACATATCGTCCGAGGCCACCACGTGATCGCCTGGAACCAGCAGCTCCAGCAAGGTCGCGGTGGCGGCCAGTCCGGAAGCGAAGGCGAAGGCGCGCCGTCCGTCCTCGAGATCGGCCACGCAGCGCTCATAGGCGAAGCGAGTGGGATTCTGCGAGCGCGAGTATTCGAAGCCCTGATGCACACCGGGGCTGCTTTGCACGTAGGTGGAAGTGGCGTAGATCGGCGGCATGACCGCGCCGGTGCTGGGATCGGGACTTTGGCCGGCGTGAATCACGCGCGTGCCGAACCCGGCACGCGCATCCGCCTCGCCAGGCCCGGTATCGCTTGGCTTGTCGCTCATGAGTCCATTCTACCCAAGCTGCTTGCGCAGGTAATTGAGCAGATCGATGCGGGTAATCAGGCCGACGAAGCGGCCACGATCAGCCACGATGGCAACGTGATCGCGTTGAAAGATCGGCAGCAGATCGCCGATCGGCGCGCTCGGAGCGATGGTTTCCAGGGTGCGCACCATTGCCGTGCTGACCGGGTCCTGAAAGCGCGCCGGATCGGTATGCAGGTGCAGCACCAGGTCGGATTCATCGACAATCCCTACTACGCGTTCGCCGTCCATCACCGGGATCTGGGATACGTCGAACAGCTTCATGCGTCGGTAGGCCAGCATGAGGCTATCGCCGGGCGAGAGCGTCACGGCCCCGCCCTCCTGGTAGCGCCGCACGATCAGATCGACCAGATTGCCCTGGCGCGCTCGCTCGAGCAGGCCCTGATCGAACAACCAATGGTCGTTGTAGAGCTTGTTGAGGTATTTGTTACCGCTGTCGCACACGAAGCTCACGACCCGCTTGGGACGCTTCTGCTCGCGGCAGTAGCGCAGCGCGGCGGCGATCAGCGTGCCGGAACTGGAGCCGCCCAGTATCCCTTCCCGGGCCAGCACCTCGCGCGCGGTGGCAAAGCTTTCGCTGTCGGAGATCTCGTAGGCAGCGCGCACTCGCGACAGATCGCAGATCGGCGGTACGAAATCCTCACCAATTCCTTCCACCAGCCAGGAACCCGCCGGCTTCTGAATCTTTCCGGTGTTCACCACATCGGCCAGGATCGAACCCTTGGGATCGGCGAGAACCAATTCCACATGCGGCGCCACGCGCTCGAAATAGTGCGACAGTCCGGTCAGGGTACCACCGCTGCCCACGCCCACCACCACCGCATCGAGCATCTGTCCCGTCTGCGCCCAGATTTCAGGCCCGGTGGTTGCCTCGTGCGCGAGCGCGTTGGCGGGGTTGGCGAACTGATTGACGTAGAAACTGTTGGGCGTCTCCTGCGCCAGCCGCGCGGCCAGGTCCTGGTAGTACTCGGGATGGCCCTTGGCGACGTCGCTGCGAGTCAGCCGTATCTGTGCGCCCAGCGCCCGCAGGTGCAGGATCTTCTCCTGCGACATCTTGTCCGGGATCACCAGCAACAGCCCGTAACCCTTCTGCGCCGCGACCAGCGCCAGTCCCAGGCCGGTATTGCCCGCCGTGGCCTCTATGATGGTGGCACGCGGATCAACGCCGGGACGCAGATGCCCGTCGCGCTCAGCCGCCTCGATCATCGACAGACCGATACGGTCCTTGATCGAGCCGGTCGGATTCTGGTTTTCGAGCTTGACGAACAGGCGGCAGATGCCGGTATCCAGGCGCGAGAGCTCCAGCAACGGCGTATTGCCGATCATCTCCAGCACCGAACTCTCAGGCCTCATCGCTTCAGGTCCCGGTCAAGGTTTCGCGGCGCCGGACTTGCCGGCCGCCGCGCGCAACTCCTTGGCTTGCTCCGGACTCAGCGCGCGCACCGCCGAAATCGACATGCGCTGCGGCGCACTGCCGCGCGCGACCACATAGTCGCCGCTGCACAGCTGTCCGTTGTGTTCGGTATCCTCAAAACCCAGCGACTCGTGAAAATCCAGTCCCGTGACCGGCGCAAACAGCTTCACCAGGTAGGGATCTCTGCGCATCGGGGCATAAACGATCAGGGTCGAGTCATCGAGCACGACCCAGTCGGACAGATTGACCGTGAAGATGCAGGCCTCCTTGCCCGGCAAGCTCGTCCTGGCCCGATTCACCGGCGCGCCGTTGCTGGCACAGCCGGCGGCGGCGAGCACCGCGAGACTCATGAAGGCAGTTCGCCATTTTGGACATGACATGATCGACCTCCGCTGCGCTCTCGCACGCGGGGCGATTGTAGGCGCACTGCCCTCAGTGCGCGACCGGCGGCCCCTGCGCGACCGGCGGCCCCTGCGCGGCATCGGCCGCCGACACGGCGGCCGCCACATCCGGGGTGGCTTGCGGCTTCACGGCGGCAGTGGGTGCGAGCTCGGCGTGCAGATCAGAGGCCTTGACCTCCGGCGTGGAATCGGTCGCGTGCGCGGACTCCTCCGCCTGCTTGGTCATGACGATGATGCTGATGCGGCGATTGATCGGATTGCGCGGATTGTCCTTGTCGAACAGCACCGAAGAGGACAGGCCGACCACGCGGGCGATTTTCTCCGTGGCCAGTCCACCACCCTCGAGCGCGCGGCGCGCGGCATTGGCGCGATCGGCCGAGAGATCCCAATTGGTGGCGCCGTTCTGGGCGACGTATGGCGTGGTATCGGTATGCCCTGAGACGCTGATGCGATTGGGCACCGAGTTCAGGTACGGCGCGAGCTCGTGCAGGATGGTGCTGGTGTAGTCCTTGAGCTTGGCGCTACCGAGATTGAACATCGGCCGATTCTGCGCATCCACAATCTGAATTCGCAGCCCCTCGGGCGTGATGTCGAGCAGCAGCTGATCCTTGAATGGCTTGAGTGCCTGGCTCATGTCGATGGCCTTGCGCAACTCCTGCATCAGCGACTCGAGTTTCTTGTGATCCGCGGCCTCGGTGAGTCGTCGCGCCTGTTCCTCGGAGGTCAGGGTCTTGTCCTGGTCCACGGTCGGCTCGGCGTTGTGCGGCGTGCCGAGGCCGGTGGACAGCACCGTCATCGAACGGCGCGCATCGAGTCCGCCGCCCATGTTGATGACGCTGGTGCTGGCGCCGCCCGGACCCATCTGGCCAGGAGCGGCGCGCGCCGACTTGCCCTGCTCCATGCTGGGATTTTTGAAATATTGCAGGATCGCCGCGCGCTGCTCTTTATTGACGGACGCGATCAGCCACATGACCATGAAGAAGGCCATCATCGCGGTCACGAAGTCGGCGTAGGCGACTTTCCACGCCCCGCCATGATGCGCGGCCGCGGTTTTCTTGACCTTCTTGATGATGATCGGCCGCAGCTCTTTGCTGCCTGCCGCGCCTTTGCCGGTCACGCCGCGACTCCCTGTTTCGGCGCTTCCTTCTTCTTGCCCTTCAGGTGCGTCTCGAGATCGGAGAAGCTGGGACGCACGTCCGACCACAATAGTTTGCGCGCGAATTCCACCGCCACCGGCGGTGCATAGCCGCGCACACTGGCGACCAGCGCCATCTTGACGACTTCGAAAGCCTTGCCCTCTTCATGGGCGCGATTCTCGATTGCCGAGGCGATCGGGCCGACAAAGCCATAGGCCACGAGTATGCCGAGGAACGTGCCGACCAGCGCCGCGCCGACCTTCTTGCCGATCGTGGCCGTGTCTGCGCCCTCTATGGCCGCCATGGTGTTGACGATGCCCAATACGGCCGCGACGATACCAAAGCCCGGCAGCGCATCGGCCACCTTCTGTACCGCGTGCCCCGGCTCGTGCGCTTCCTTGTGATGCGTCTCGAGTTCGTATTCGAGCAGGCTCTCGAGCTCATGCGGATCGAGATTGCCGCCCACGATCAGGCGCAGACAATCCGTGATGAACTCGACCATGTGGTGATCGGCCAGGATGCGCGGATATTCGGTGAACATCTTGCTCTTGGTGGGCGATTCGATGTCGGCCTCGATCGCCAGCATCCCGGACTTACGAATCTTCACCAGGATGTCATAGAGCAGCTTGAGCAGATCCAGGTAGTCGGCGCGCCCATAGCGCGGTCCCTTGAGCAAGCCGATGCTGGCGGCGAACGATCCCTTGACTACCTTGAGCGGATTGCTGGTCAGGAAGGCGCCCAGCGCCGAACCCAGGATGATGACGAATTCGCTGGGGTGCCACAGCAGCAGCACGCTGCCGCCTTCCATCATGAAAGCGCCGAGAACGCTTCCCAATACGAGGACGGAGCCGATGATCGATAACATGCGCAGCCACTACCGGTTTGAAGCGATCCGAATAAAGCTATCGGCCGTGGGCAGCGTTTCTTGAAGGCCGCGCAGCTCTGGGCCGGCGGCGTGAGGTCAATTTCTTTTACTTATTTATCAGGTGCTTACAGCGCTACGGGCCGGTGGCACCGTGTGATCAACGTCACGGAGCTAGCGCGCTATGCGAGCCGCCACCGCATGCAGGTATTTGCGAAAGTCCTCGCCCAGGGTCGGATGGATCAATGACAGTTCCACCGTCGCCTGCAGATACCCGAGCTTGTTGCCACAATCAAAGCGCCGACCTGTGAACCGGTGCGCATAAACGGCTTCACGTGTCATCAGGCGGGCAATGCCATCGGTCAATTGGATCTCGCCGCCGGCGCCCTGTCCGACCTGTTCGAGCTCATCGAAGATCGCAGGGGTCAGCACGTAGCGGCCGACGACCGCCAGATTCGAAGGCGCCACATCGGGCTTGGGCTTCTCGACGATGCTCTTGATGCGGTTCACCGGCCCCTCACCGGCCTCGACCTCGACGATGCCGTATTTGTCGGTGTCGCTGTGCGGCACTTCCTCTACCCCGAGCACGCTGCTGCCACGCTGAGCATAGGTCGCCGCCATCTGCTTGAGGCACGGCACCTCAGCGTCGATCAGGTCGTCTGCCAAATGCACGAAGAATGGCTCATCGCCCACCGCCGGACGAGCGCACAACACGGCGTGTCCGAGACCCAGTGGCGCGGGCTGGCGAATATAGATGCAGGAGGCGGGGCTGGGCAGGACACTGCGCACCTGATGCGCCAGTTCCGATTTGCCCTGCGATTCCAGCAGTTTCTCCAGCTCCTCGTCGGTATCGAAATGGTCCTCGATCGCTCGCTTGGACGAGCCGGTGATGAACACCAGCCGCTCGGCGCCGGCGGCGATCGCCTCCTCCACCGCATACTGGATCAGCGGCTTGTCGACCACCGGCAGCATTTCCTTGGGACTGGCTTTGGTGGCCGGAAGGAAGCGTGTGCCGCGTCCGGCCACCGGAAACACCGCCGTTCGAATCGTTTTCATAGGCGGATGTTAGTCGACTGCGGCGATACTGGCGACAGTAAAAAATACCGGCCAGCGCGTGCTAGCGCGGCACGCGGCGGCGTGCGCTAGGCCGCGCCATCGCGGTGCAAACTCAGTCGCGAATCGGTCGATCGGCGCCGCTGTTGACGCGCTCGCGCAGGTCCTTGCCGGGTTTGAAGTGCGGCACGTACTTGCCCGCCAGCGCTACCGCCTCGCCGGTCTTGGGATTGCGCCCCTGACGCGGCGGACGAAAATGCAGCGAGAAGCTGCCAAAGCCGCGAATCTCGATGCGATCACCTTGCGCCAGCGAGTCGCTCATGATCTCCAGCATCTGCTTGAGAGCGAGTTCCACGTCTTTGGCCGGCAAATGCTTTTGCTTCGCGGTGATGATCTCGATGAGTTCCGATTTAGTCATAGCGCCGGCTCTGGCTGTTGCGCTCAGGTGCGTTCGGTGGTGTTGATCTGCTCCTTGAGCAGATCCCCAAGACTGGTGCCGGAGGTCGGCGCCTCGGAGCGATAACTCTGCACCGCTTCGGCTTCTTCATGTACTTCCTTGGCCTTGATCGACAAGGAGATGGTGCGCGTTTTGCGATCGACGCCGATGAATTTTGACTCGACCTCATCGCCCACGTTGAGCACCGCGCGCGCATCGTCGATGCGATCACGGCTCA
Organism: uncultured Gammaproteobacteria bacterium; assembly: GCA_963735775.1. GTDB lineage: Bacteria > Pseudomonadota > Gammaproteobacteria > Steroidobacterales > Steroidobacteraceae > FEN-1191. The sequence continues at coordinate 104,073 of CAVTMG010000005.1, forward strand.
ATTCCGAGGCTCGCAGCTGTCCATCGATGCCGTTGCCCAGATCGATGACCGCGCCGCGGGCATCGACTTCCTTGACCGTTCCCTTGACGATGCTGCCCTTAGGATTCTCGGCCACGAAGGCCGAAAATGGATCCTTGGCGAGTTGCTTGATGCCCAGTGAAATGCGCTCACGCTCGGGATCGATCGACAGCACCATGGCCTCGACCTGTTGTCCCTTCTGGTAATTGCGCACCGCCTCTTCGCCGGTCAGGTCCCAGGAGATATCGGACAGGTGCACCAGACCGTCGATATTGCCCGGCAGGCCGATGAAAATACCGAAGTCGGTGATCGACTTGATCTGACCGGAGACCTTGTCGCCACGATTATGGTTTTCGGCAAATTCCTTCCAGGGATTGGCCTTGCACTGCTTGAGGCCGAGCGAGATGCGGCGCCGCTCTTCATCCACATCCAGCACCATGACTTCGACTTCCTGGCCGGTGTGTACGACTTTGGCAGGATTGACGTTCTTATTGGTCCAATCCATCTCCGAGACGTGCACCAGGCCTTCGACGCCATCTTCGATTTCCACGAATGCGCCGTAATCGGCGATGTTGGTGACCTTGCCGAACACACGGGTGTTAGGCGGATAGCGCCGGGCTATGTTTTCCCACGGATCGGCGCCGAGTTGTTTGAGGCCGAGTGACACACGCGAGCGCTCGCGGTCGAACTTGAGGATGCGAACGTCGATTTCGTCGCCGACCTTGACCACTTCTGAAGGGTGCTTGACCCGCTTCCAGGCCATGTCGGTGATATGCAATAGACCGTCGATGCCGCCCAGATCGACGAATGCGCCGTAATCGGTCAGGTTCTTGACTGAACCGCGCACTACCGCGCCTTCCTGCAGATTGTCCATCAGCGCCGTGCGTTCGGCGGAAAATTCCTGTTCCACCACCGCGCGGCGCGAGACCACGACATTGTTGCGTTTCTGATCGAGCTTGATGACCTTGAACTCTAGCGGCTTGTTCTCGAGATAGGCGGTGTCGCGCACCGGGCGAACATCCACCAGCGAGCCGGGCAGGAACGCGCGTACGTGATCGATCTCGACCGTGAAACCACCTTTGACACGACCGGAAATCACCCCGGTCACGATCTCGCCGTCATTGAATGCCTGCTCCAGCCGCGTCCAGGTGCGCGCCCGTTTGGCCTTCTCGCGCGACAGTCGCGTCTCGCCGGTGCCGTCTTCCACCGAGTCGAGCGCCACTTCCACGGACTCGCCCGCTTTGACTTCTATCTCACCGCGTTCATTCTTGAACTGATCGAGCGGAATCACCGCCTCGGACTTGAGTCCGACGTTGACGATCACCACATCCGGACCGACATCGATCACCAGTCCCGTCAGGATCATGCCAGGCCGAATGCGCTGATTGGCCAGGCTCTGCTCGAACATCTCGCTGAAACTCTCGTTCATACGCTCTCTCGCACGCCGCCGTGCTCTACGCTCCGCAGCGCCTCCGGCCCCACGGGTTGGAAAAAAACAGGGTGCCGCATCCTGCAGCCCCAACTTAAGAAACTCTCCCCACCCGCACCGAGCCGGGCCCTCACGGCCACAGTAATCGGGAACGGCCGTGCGCGTAGATCTCGTCCGTCACGGCGGCGGCATCCAGCGCCGTCGAGTCCAGAACTATCGCATCTGCAGCCGGCACGAGCGGCGCCGCGGACCGCGTCGTATCACGCTGGTCGCGCTCCGCTATCTCGAGCGAAAGGGCTGCGAGAGTAACACTAGAGTCCTTTCCTTTCAACTGCTTATAGCGTCGCCGGGCACGCTCCTCGCTACTCGCCGTGAGGAATATTTTGAGTTCGGCGTGCGGGAAAACTACAGTACCCATATCGCGTCCGTCGGCGATCAGGCCGGGGGCGCGACTGAACGCGCGCTGGCGCTCGAGCAGGGCCTCGCGCACCGCCGGCCAGGCGGCCACCCGCGAGGCGCCGGCGCCAGCCGTTTCGGTGCGCAGCAGGCCGCTGACCTCGCGCCCGTCCAGCAGGACCCGTTCCGCACCCAGGGCATCGCTGGTGAAATCCACCCGCATCTGCAAGGCCAGGCGTGCGTGGGCCGCGACGTCGTCGCCCGGGACATTCGCGAGCGTGCCCGCGAGCGCCACCAACCGGTAGAGCGCACCGCTGTCGAGCAGGTGCCAATGGCTGCGGCCGGCCAGCAGCCGGCTCACGGTGCCCTTGCCCGAACCGCTCGGCCCGTCGATGGTCACCACCGGCGCAGTCCGGCCGGATTCGGAACTCATGCCGGATCCTGCAACGCCAGACCCACTGAGCGCGCCAGCGCCGGAAAGCCGGGGAACGAGGTGGCCACGTTGGCCACGTCTTCGATCTCGATGGCCTCCCGCGCCACCACGCTGGCAATCGCAAAGGCCATCGCAATGCGATGATCGCCATGGCTGTCCACGCGGCCGCCGCGCACCTGCCCGCCCTCAATGCGCAGGCCGTCGGCCAGGAGCTCGCAGTGGATACCTACCGCCTTGAGCCCCTCGGCCATGACCGCCAGCCGATCGCTTTCCTTCACGCGCAGCTCGGCCGCCCCGGTCACCAGTGTCTCACCGCGCGCAGCCGCTGCCGCAATGAAAAACACCGGAAACTCATCGATCGACAAAGGCACCAGATGCTCCGGCACGCGCACGCCACGCAGCGCGCTCGCGCGAACGTGGATGTCCGCAATCGGCTCGGCGCCGCGGCGCTCGCGCGGCTCGACGCGAATATCCGCGCCCATCAGGCGCAGCATCGCCAGCAGTCCGGTGCGCGTGGGATTGATGCCGACACCGCGCAGCGTCAGGCCGCTGGTGGCGCCCAGGCAGCCGGCGACGATGAAGAATGCCGCCGATGAGAAATCGCCCGGCACCTGGATCGGGCAGGCCCGCAGGCGCGCCCCGCCATCGATGCTTATGCGCGCCCCATCGCGAACCAGCGTGACGCCGAAGTCGCGCAGCATGCGCTCGGTGTGGTCGCGTGTCGGCGCCGGCTCGGTGACGCTGCTGCGTCCTTCGGCCGACAAGGCCGCCAGCAGCAGCGCGGATTTCACCTGCGCGCTGGCCATCGGCATGGTGTAGTCGATGCCGTGGAGCGTGCCGGCGGCACGAATCTGCACCGGTGGCCGGCCCTCATGGGTCTGGATCTGCGCGCCCATGGCCCGCAATGGTTGCGCCACGCGCTCCATGGGACGGCGCATCAGCGAGGCATCGCCCACCAGCGTGCTGTCGAAGGACTGGCCGGCAAGCAGTCCCATGGAGAGCCGCATGGCCGTGCCGGCATTGCCCATGTCCAGGCTGCCGGACGCCGCGCGCAGCCCGGCGCGCCCTGCCCCATGCACGCGCACCTGGCATTCGCCCGGCCGTTCGATCTGCACGCCCAGCGCACGCAATGCGCCCAGCGTGGCCAGGCAGTCCTCGCTGGCGAGAAAGCCATCGATATCGGTGCGGCCCTCGGCGATGCCGCCGAGCATGAGCGCACGGTGCGAGATCGACTTGTCCCCGGGCACGGCCAGTTCGCCTGCCACGCTCGGGACCGGATCCACGATATAGCGGCGGATTCGCGCGCCGCTCATCGCAAAACCGCAGGCAGCTCGCGCAGCAGCCGATCGTTGTCCTCGGGCAGGCCGATGGAAACGCGCAGGTACTCCCCGAGCCCATAGCCGCCGACCGGGCGCACGATCAATCCGACCTGCAGCAGCCGCTCGAACACCTGTGCCGCGCCGGCGCCGACGTGCACCAGTAGAAAATTGCAGGCCGACGGCGCACACCACAGGCCCAGACGCGCCAGTGCCGCTTCCACCCGGGTCAGCTCCCGCATGGTGGCCGAGACCGCATGACGCATATGAGTCTGATCCGCCAACGCCGCCACCGCGCCCGCCTGCGCAATGGAGTTGACGTTGAATGCCGGCCGCAGGCGATTGAGCACCTCCGCGATTTCCGGGTGCGAGACGGCATAGCCCACGCGTACACCGGCCAGGCCATAGGCCTTGGAGAAAGTGCGCAGGATGACCAGGTTCGGGTGCTCGGACAGCCACGGCACGCCGTCCTGGGTGCCGCGTTCACGACCATATTCCACATAGGCTTCGTCCAGCAGCACCAGCGTCGAGGGCGGCGCACGCTCCAGCAGCCGCTTCACCGCCGAGCTGGGCGCCCAGGTGCCGGTGGGGTTGTTCGGGTTGGCCACGAACACCACGCGTGTATCCGGGGTGATGGCCTCGCTCATGGCCTCGAGGTCGTGTCCGAGCGGCATGGCGCTGTCGCGCGCCAGCGCCGGCACCTGAATACCTCGGGCGCCGGCGGCCTGGGTCACGATGGCATAGATCGCGAATCCATATTGCGAGTAGATCGCGTTGTGCGCCGGCGTCAGAAATGCCTGCGCCAGCAGCATCAGCAGATCATTCGAGCCATTGCCGATGGTCAGGGCAGCGACCGGCACGGCCAGATGCCGTGCCAGTGCCTGCTTGAGTTCGTGGCAGGCGCCGTCGGGATAGAGCCAGACCTGCGACAGGGCGGCGCGCATGGCTTCGAGCGAGCGCTCGCTCGGTCCGTAGGGATTCTCATTCGATGCCAGTTTCGTGATGCTGCGAATGCCGAGTTCGCGTTCGAGTTCGGACGCGGGCTTGCCCGGCACGTAGGGCATCAAGTCGCGCACCGCCGCCACGGCAAGCTGACCCGGATGGCCGTGCTGACGCATGCGGCTAGGTCAGTGCTCGCGGGTAGGAGCCGAGCACGCGGAACAACGAGGCCCGGCGCTTGAGCACTGCCAGCGCCTTGCGCACCGGTGCGTCCTCGGCGTGGCCCTCGATGTCGATGAAGAACACGTAGTCCCACTTGCGCCGCCGTGAAGGGCGCGACTCGATCCGGCTCATGCTGATGCCAAAGCGCGCCAGCGGTTCGAGCAGTTGCTGCAGGGCTCCCGGCGATTGCGTATCGCGCGCCGACAGCAATAGCGTGGTGCGGTCCGCGCCGCTCGCCCGCAGCAATTTGCGGCCGAGCACCAGGAAGCGCGTGGTGTTGTCGCTGCGATCCTCGATTTCACGCGCCAGCAGGTTCAGGCCATACACCTGGGCCGCGGTGTCGCCGGCGATGGCGGCGGTGCCCTGCTCGTCGCGCGCACGCCGCGCACCCTCGGCATTGCTCGCCACCGGCACGCGCTCGCACTCGGGCAAGTGCTCATTGAGCCAGCCGCGGCATTGCGCCAGTGCCTGGCTGTGCGAGCACACGCGTTGCACGCGTTCGAGTGAATCCATCTTCCCCATGAGGCAGTGGTGAATGCGCAGTTCCACCTCGCCGCAGATGTGCAGGCCACTGGCCAGAAATCGATCGAGCGTATTGGTAATGGTGCCTTCGCTGGAATTCTCGATGGCCACCACGCCGAAATCGGCGGTGGCGGACTCCACCTCCTGGAACACCTCGTCCACGGTCGCCAGCGCCAGCGCGCGCACGGAGTGGCCGAAATGCTGGAGTACGGCAGCCTGGGTGAAGGTGCCCTCGGGACCGAGGAATGCGACCTTGAGCGGCTCTTCCTGCGCCAGGCACGCCGACATGATCTCGCGGAACAACCGCACGATCTCCTCGTTGCGCAGCGGCCCGGAATTTCGCTCCAGCGCGCGGCGTAGAACTTCCGCCTCGCGCTCGGGGCGGTAGAAGTCGACCGTGTGGCCGTCGCTGTGCTTGGAAATACCCGCCTGCTGCGCCAGCCGTGCGCGCTGATTCAGCAGCGCGTGCAGCTGCTCATCGACCTGGTCAATGCGTGCCCTGAGATTCTCCAGGCCCCCCGCAGGCGCCGCGGCCGCAGGCGCCGCGGCCGCACGCTTCGCGGTGCGCGGCCGGCGCTTCGCTTTGGTCCCGGAACGGGCAGCGCCGCGGCTCACAGGTCATTCCGGCGCGCGCACGAGCCGCGCCGACAGCACACCCTCGATCGCGCGCAAGCGATCGATGAGCGCCTCGTCGGCCGCGCCTTCGGCGTCGATGAGTGTAAAGGCATGTTCACCGCGCGAGCGATTGAGCAGTTCGGCGATATTGAGCCCGGCGCCGGCCAGACACGTGGAAATCTGTCCGACCATGTTCGGTACGTTGCTGTTGGCGATGGCGATGCGTTGCGAACCCGCCTGGCGCGGCAGCACCGCCTCGGGAAAATTCACGCAGTTGCGGATATTGCCGTGTTCGAGAAACTCGCGCAGCGTGTCGGCCACCATCATGGCGCAATTCTCCTCAGCCTCCAGCGTCGAGGCTCCCAGGTGCGGCAGCGTGATCGCACGCGCGTGATTCTTGAGTGCCTGCGTCGGAAAATCACAAACATAGGCATGCAGGTGACCGCTGTCGAGCGCCGCCACGACGTCGGCCTCGTCGACGATCGGCGCGCGCGCGAAGTTCAGGATCACCCCGCCGGGTCGCAACAGCCGCAGCCGCGCGGCATTGACCATGCCGCGGGTTGCATCCAGCAATGGCACGTGCACGCTGACGATGTCGGCGCGCGCGAACAGATCGTCGAGCGACAGGGCCTGCTGCACCGAGGAGGACAATTGCCAGGCGCGCTGAACGGTGATCTGCGGATCGTAGCCCAGCACCTTCATCCCCAGCGCTTCGGCGCTGTTGGCCACTTCAACGCCGACCGCGCCCAGGCCGATCACCCCGAGCGTGCGGCCCGGGAGTTCAAAACCGACATAGCGCGCCTTGCCCTTCTCCACCGCCTCGTTGATCGCTGAATTGGCGCCCTCGAGTTCCCGTGCATAAGCCCAGGCCTGGCAGATATTGCGCGCCGCCAGCAGCATGCCGGCCAGCACCAGCTCCTTGACCGCGTTGGCATTGGCGCCCGGGGCGTTGAATACCGGCACGCCGCGCTTGGCCAGCGCCGCCACCGGAATATTGTTGGTCCCGGCCCCGGCGCGCGCCACCGCCAGCACCGAGGCGGGGATCGGCATGGCGTGCATGTCGGCCGACCTCAACAGCACGGCATGCGGATGACCGATCTCCGAGGAGACTTCATATTGGTCGCGCGGCAGACGTTCCAGTCCGCGCACGCTAATCTGATTCAGTGTCAGTATCCGATAGCCCATGGTCGCTACTCTAGCCGTGACGGCCGGCAAATTCGCGCATGAAATCGGTCAGTGCGGTCACGCCTTCGAGCGTCATGGCATTGTAGAGACTGGCGCGCATACCCCCGACCGAGCGATGGCCTTCCAGGTTGCTGAGCCCGGCCGCGCGCGCTTCGCTGAGGAAACTCTGATCGAGCTCCGGCTTGGCCAGCGTAAACGGCACGTTCATCCACGAACGGCAGTCCTTGTCGACCGGATTGCGGTAGAACTCTGATTCATCGATGGCGCGGTAGAGCAGCTGCGCCTTGGCCTGATTGCGCTGCGCCATGACTGCCAGCCCGCCCTGGCCGAGCAGCCATTTGAACACCAGCCCGGCGAAATACCAGCCGAAGGTCGGCGGGGTATTGAGCATCGAGCCTTCGTCGGCCATGGCTTTGAAGTCCCACACCGACGGTGTTCCGGGCCGTGCGCGGCCGAGCAGATCCTCGCGCACGATCAGCACACACAGTCCCGCCGGACCGATGTTCTTCTGCGCGCCCGCATAGATCAGTCCGAAGCGGCTGACGTCGATGGGACGCGACAAGATGGTCGAGGACATGTCCGCTACCAGCGGCACGCCGCTCTCGCGGCACGAATGGGAATTCAACCCCGCCAATGGTCTCGTTAGGCGTGTAATGCAGGTAGGCCGCGTCCGGCGTGAGCTTCCAGCCGCTCTGCGGCGGCACGCTGTTATAAGCGCCGCCGGCATCGGCGGCGACATTGACGCGGCAGTAGCGCCGGGCCTCGCCCAGCGCCTTCTTCGACCAGGAGCCGGTGTTGACGTAGTCGGCGCTGCTGTCGCTGCCGGCCAGATTCATGGGAATGGCAGCGAACTGCGCGGTCGCGCCGCCCTGCAGAAACAGCACTTTGTACTGCGCCGGTATCGACAGCAGCGTACGCAGGTCCGCTTCCGCCTCGCGCGCGACGGCCAGGAACGCCTTGCTGCGATGGCTGATCTCCATGACCGACATGCCGCTGCGGTGCCAGTCGGTCAGCTCGTCACGAACCTGGGTCAATACCTCGAGCGGCAGGGCCGCCGGGCCCGCCGCGAAATTGAATATCCGCACGCGATTATCCTGGGTTCAACATTACGGTGGACTGATTTCCTCGGAGGAGCTGCCGGCGCTGTCGGCTTGCGCCGCATCCTCGGCCACCTCGAGCCCCTCGACGCGTTCAACTCCGGTCAGCCGCTCGCCTTCCGCCAGTCGAATCAGCCGCACGCCCTGTGTATTGCGGCCCACCACCGATATGTCCGCGACCGGCGTGCGCACCAGCGTGCCGGTGGAACTGATCAGCATCAATTCCTGGTCCGCGCGCACCTGCAGCGCCGCCACGGTGGCGCCGTTGCGATCGGTGGTCTGCAATGCGATCACGCCCTGGCCGCCGCGCCCGTGACCGGGGAAATCATCCAGCGGCGTGAGTTTGCCGTAGCCATTCTCCGAGGCCGTGAGCACGTGGCCCTCGCCCAGCACCAGCAGCGCGATCAGGCGCTGTCCCGGCCCGAGCCTGACGCCGCGCACGCCGGTGGCTTCGCGGCCCATGGGTCGAACTTCTTCCTCGTGAAAACGAATCGCCTTGCCGCCGCTGGTACACAGCAGGATGTCGCAGGTGCCGTCGGTGAGGGCGACGCCGACCAGGGTGTCATCCCCGCGCAGATCCAGGCCGATGATGCCGCTGGCGCGCGGCCGCGAGAAGGCCGTGAGCGGCGTCTTCTTGACCGTGCCGCTGCCGGTGGCCATGAACACGTAATGCTGCTCGTCGAACTGCTTGACCGGCAGCACGGCGTTGATCTTCTCGCCCGCCTCCAGCGGCAGCAGGTTCACGATCGGCTTGCCGCGCGAGCCGCGTCCGGCCTGCGGCAGCTCGAACACGCGCAGCCAGTAGACCTTGCCGCGATTGGAGAAACACAGCAGCGTATCGTGCGTGTGCGCGACGAAGAATTTCTCGATGAAATCCTCATCCTTGACCGCCGTGGCGGATTTACCGCGCCCGCCGCGCCGCTGCGCCTGGTAGTCCGACACCGGCTGCGCCTTGGCATAGCCGGCGTGCGAGAGCGTCACCGCCACATCCTGCGGCTCGATCAGATCCTCGGTGCTGAGATTGAGATGGTCGCGGCTGATCTCGGTGCGCCGCTCGTCGCCGTAATTGTCGCGAATCTCAACCAGCTCCAGCCGCACGACTTCGATCAGGCGCTCGGGGCGCGCCAGGATGTCCGCCAGATCGACGATCTGCGCCAGCAGGTGCTGATACTCCTCGACAATCTTGCCCTGCTCCAGTCCGGTGAGCCGGTTGAGCCGCATATCCAGCACCGCCTGGGCCTGCTCCTCGCTGAAGCGATAACCCTCGGCCAGCAGCCCGGCTTCCGGCCCCATGCTCTCCGGCCGGGTGGAGACGCCGCCGGCGCGCGCCAGCAGCTCCGGTACGATGCCCGGCGGCCACAGGCGCGTAAGCATCGCCGCCCGGGCTTCCACCGGCGAGGGCGAGGATTTGATCAGGGCGATGATGGCGTCGATGTTGGCCAGCGCCACCGCCAATCCTTCCAGCACGTGCGCGCGCTCACGCGCACGGCGCAGATCGAATATCGTGCGGCGCGTGACCACCTCGCGCCGATGCCGCAGGAACGCATCGAGCATGTCGCGCAGGGACATCAGCCGCGGCTGCCCATCCAGCAACGCCACCATGTTGATGCCGAACACGGTCTCCATCGGCGTCTGGGCGTACAGATTGTTGAGCACGATCTCGGCGACTTCGCCGCGCTTGAGTTCGATCACCACGCGCATGCCGTCCTTGTCGGACTCATCGCGCAGATCCGAAATGCCGTCGATGTCCTTGTTGCGCACCAGGTCGACGATGCGTTCCAGCAGCCGCGCCTTGTTCACCTGGTAGGGCAGCTCGGTGACAATGATGGCCTGGCGGCCGCGATCGTCGAGTTCCTCGAAATTCGCGCGCGCGCGGATCGACAGGCGCCCGCGCCCGGTCTTGTAGGCGGTGGCAATTTCCTGGGCACCGTTGATGATGCCCGCGGTCGGAAAATCCGGTCCCGGCACGTGCTGCATGAGCCCGGCGAGCGAGATCGCCGGATCATCCAGCAATGCCAGGCAGGCGTTGACGATTTCGGTCAGGTTGTGCGGCGGTATGTTGGTCGCCATGCCCACCGCGATCCCGGAGGAGCCGTTGACCAGCAGGTTGGGTACGCGCGTCGGCAGTACTTTGGGTTCGTGCTCCGATTCGTCGTAATTTGGCGCGAAGTCGACCGTTTCCTTGTCGATGTCGGCCAGCAGTTCACCCGCCAGTTTCGACATGCGCACTTCGGTGTAGCGCATGGCGGCCGGCGAGTCGCCGTCCACCGAGCCGAAATTTCCCTGTCCGTCAACCAGCAGGTAGCGCATCGAAAACGGCTGCGCCATGCGCACGATGGTGTCGTAGACCGCGACATCGCCGTGCGGGTGATACTTGCCGATGACATCGCCGACCACGCGCGCGGATTTCTTATAGGCGCGGTTATAGTCGTTGCCGAGTTCGCGCATCGCGTGCAGCACGCGCCGGTGTACCGGCTTGAGCCCGTCGCGAACGTCGGGCAAGGCACGGCCGACGATGACGCTCATCGCGTAGTCAAGATAGGACTGCCGCATCTCCTCTTCGAGGCTGACGGACACCACTTCGCGCGCTATTTCGGTCACTCTATTTGAAGACTGTGAGGTTGAAATCTGAGCCGAAAATTATAGCACAGCGGTTTGCCCTTTCAGGCACGCGCGCGCAGCTATACTGCTGCCATGAGTTCGCACACGGCCGCCACGCAGCTATCTTCCGAGGTCAGCAAATTCGATGCGCTGGCGCATGAATTCTGGGATCCGCGCGGCGCTTTTCATCCATTGCACGCGCTCAATCCGGTGCGCGTGCAGTACATCGCGCAGCGCGCGCCATTGTCGCAGCGGCGGGTACTGGACATCGGCTGCGGCGGCGGCCTGCTGGCCGAAGCCCTGGCCCGCCACGGGGCGCAGGTGTGCGGCATCGACCTGGCGCCGGCCATGATCGAGGTTGCAAAACTGCACGCACACGAGAGCCAGTTGCAGATCGACTATCGCCAGTGCTCGGCGGAAGAATTCGCCGGCAGCGGCGCGGGTGCGTTCGACGTGATCACCTGCATGGAGCTGATCGAGCACGTGCCCAGTCCGGCGACGCTGCTGGGCGCGATCGGCGCATTGCTGCGGCCGGGCGGGGAACTCGTTATATCTACCATCAATCGCAATCTGCGATCCTTCCTGATGGCGATCGTCGGCGCGGAATATCTGCTGCATCTGATCCCGCGCGGCACGCACGAATATGCGCGCCTGGTACGGCCAGCCGAGCTGGCGCGGCTGGCGCGCGCGCACGACCTGGAACTGCGCGATGTGAGCGGCGTCGAGTTCAATCCGTTCACGCGCACGGCGCGCATCAGCGCCGATGCCCGCGTCAACTACATGGCGCACTTTCACCTCGCCTCTTGAGCGGCGCTTGAAACCCGCCACGCCACTGGCTGCGGTACTACTGGACCTGGATGGCACATTGCTCGATACCGGGCCGGACATGGTTCGCATCGTCAATCGCCTGCGCATCACCGATCAGCTTGCGCCGTTGCAGTATGAGCACCTGCGCCAATACGTCTCGCACGGCTCGGCTTCACTGCTGCGCGCGGCTTTTCCCGACGCCGATGGCGCGCGCCTGGCGGGGCTGCAAAGCCAGTTCCTCGAGTTGTACCGCCAGCATCTGGTGGTGGAGACGCGGCTGTTTCCCGGCTTCGATCAGGTACTGGCGGCGCTCGAAACCCATGCTATTCCCTGGGGCGTGATCACCAACAAACCCGGCTGGCTGACCGAGCCGCTGCTCAGGCAGCTGGCTTTGTACCAACGCGCTGCCTGCGTGCTCTCGGGCGACAGCCTGCCCGTCAGCAAGCCCGATCCATTGCCATTGCTGACCGCCGCGCAGCGCATGGCGGTTGCCCCCGAGCGCTGTCTATACCTGGGCGATGCCTTGCGCGACATGCAGGCCGCGCGTGCCGCCAACATGGTGGCGCTGGGCGCGCGCTACGGCTACATCGGCCCGCAGGAAATCACGGCGCACTGGCCGGTCACGGCGTGGATCGATTCGCCAGTGGAATTGCTCGACTGGGTGGGCCTGCCGCGATGATGCCGGCAGCCTATGCGCTGGCGGGGATGCTGCTGATGGGCGTGGTGGCGGCCATTGTCGTGGCTGCTGTGCTCGCGCGCCGCAACGCGCGCGAACTGGCCGAATCCGAAGCGCGCCTGCGCGCCGGTTTCCACGAGCTTGCCACCGCGGCGCTGCGCGACAACAGCGATCTGTTTCTGAAGCTCGCGCGCGAATCCTTCGGCCGCGAGCAAGACGGTATTCAGGGCGTGTGGCGCGAGCGCGAGCAAGCCTTCAACGCCCTGATCGATCCCATCCGCAGCGCGCTCGAAAAGACCGAGACGCAGGTGGCGGCCATGGAACGTGAGCGTCGCGATGCCTTCAGCGCCCTGCGCACGCAGATTGAGGCCATGGCCCTGGGTCAATCGGCGCTGCAGCGGGAAACGCACAATCTGGTCACGGCGCTGCGCCGGCCGGAAGTGCGCGGCCGCTGGGGCGAACTCACGCTGCGCCGGGTGGTGGAACTGGCTGGACTGTCCGAGCATTGCGACTTCACCGAACAACCCAGCGTCGGCACACCCGGCAATGTGCAGCGGCCCGACCTGGTGGTGCACCTGCCCGAGGGTCGACAGCTGGTGGTCGACGCCAAGACCCCGCTCGAGGCGTATCTCGATGCCATCGATGCGCCGACGCATGAACTGCGCGCGCAGTGCCTCGCGCGTCACGCGCAGCAGCTCGAGGCGCGCATCCGCGAACTTGCCTCCAAGGCCTACTGGACACAATTCGAGCACAGTCCGGAATTCGCCGTGCTGTTTCTGCCCGGCGATCAGTTCCTGAGCAGCGCCTTGGCCGAACGGCCCGAGCTGCTCGACAACGCGCTGCGCGCCGGGGTCATCATCACCACACCCTCGACGCTGATCGGGCTGCTCAAAGCGGTAGCCTACGGCTGGCGGCAAGTTGCGGTGCTCGAGAATGCCGCGCAGATCCGCGATCTCGGGCAGGATCTGCATCGCCGGCTGACGACTTTCATGGCCCATTTCAGCAAGGCCGGGCGACAGCTGGGTGGCGCGGTGGAGGCATACAACAGCGCCGTCGGCTCGCTCGAGCGCCAGGTGCTGCCGGCAGCGCGGGGTTTCATCGAACTCGGCGCGGCCACCGGCGAGCCGCTGGCGAATGCCGAGCCAATCGAGCAGCCGGTGCGCACGCCGCAGAGCGCCGCGAGTCCTGCGAGTCCTGCGAGTGATGCCGAGCCGCCGTGACACCGGAGCCGGGTTCGGTACGTTATTTCGTCCTGCTGTACGCACCGCGGGCATCTCGGCGCTCCTTAACGCGCCTGTTGGCACTGGCTGATGAAATCGGCGCCGGGGTTGCGCGCGGACTCGATCACGAGCTGGCGCACGCCCGGCTGGCCTGGTGGCAGCACGAGGCCGGGCAATACGCGCTCGGTCGCGCTCAGCATCCCTTGCTGCGTGCCCCAGCCGATGAAGACCCCGGCGTGCCGTCGATGGATATGACTTCACTGCTGCAGGCTGCCGCCATCGATCTGGCGCAGCAGCATCAGCAGCCGCCGGGCGGCGAGCAGCTGCGGCGCGCGGTGTTCGCTCAGGCAGCGCTGCTGCTCGGCGCCGGGCCGTTATCGCCGGCGCAGCGCGAGGGGCTGGCAGCTTTGGCTGCACTGAGCTGGCAAAGCGAGCACGCGCCGGCGGCTGCCACGGCACGGGCAGCGGCGCTCGGGGACGCGCTCGCCCGGCTCGGACCGTCACTGCAACCAAAGCTCACGCCATTGCTGCTGTGGGCGGCATTGGCGGCGCGGCGCGCGGCGCCGGGAAAGCCGTCTGCCGGGCGCGATTTCGCCGACAATGTATGGGCCTGGAACCTGGCACGCCGCGCGGCCGCGGGAAGATTCACGAGCCGATGAGTAGTACCCACACCCACGCCACCGATCCGCTGCCCGTGCATCAACGCTTCGAGCCAGGCAGCGAGGCCTTGCGCGGGCGAGTGATCGCGATCACTGGTGCCGGCGAGGGCATTGGACGCGCACTGGCGCTGAAGGCGGCCGCTCACGGCGCGCAGCTGGTGCTCATCGGCCGCACGGTCGCGAAACTCGAGCAGGTGCATCGCCGAATCGTCGAGTCAGATCAGGCCGAAGCGAGCATCGCGGCGTTGGATCTCGAACACGCCGTCGCGCGCGACTACGACCAGCTTGCCGACGCCGTGCAAAGCCGCTACGGCCGCCTCGATGGATTGGTGCACAACGCCGCCATCCTCGGCATGCTCGCGCCGGTCGAACATTACGACGTGCCGACCTGGTGCCGGGTGCTGCACGTGAATCTTACCGCCGCGTTCGCACTCACGCAGGTCCTGCTGCCAGCGCTGCACGCCTCGCAGGACGCCTCGATCATCTTCACCAGCAGCGGCGTCGGACGCGTCGCCAAAGCCTATTGGGGTGCGTACGCGGTATCGAAGTTCGGTGTCGAAGCGCTCAGCCAGACATTGGCCGATGAACTCGAGGCCGGCGGCCGCATTCGCGTCAATACGCTCAATCCTGGCGCGGTGCGCACGCGCCTGCGGGCACAGGCCTATCCAGCGGAGGATCCGCGCGCGCTCGCGAGGCCCGAGGACGTGCTGCGGCCCTACCTGTGGCTGCTGAGCGCCGACAGCCGCGGGATCACGGGTCAGAGTCTGGACTGTCAAGCACGCTAGCGAGCTCTTCCGGCGACAGTTCGCGCCAGTGACTGCGGGGCAAGGTGCGCGGCAGCTCCAGTTTGCCCACACGCGTTCGCAGCATGCGCACCAGGGTTACCGCAGCGCGCTCGATCAGTTGACGGATTTCGTTACCGCTGGCGTCGACCGCGATCAGCCGGTACCAGCGATTGCTGGCCTCGCCGCCGCTGGGTTCGAGCAGTACCACCTTGATCGCGGTACCTCGATCGAGCATGCCCTGACGGATCGCCTGCTCCTGTTCGGCGCTGAGTTCGCCGCGTACGCGCAAACTGAATTCCATCTCCTTGCCGCGCATCGCACGCTGCAGCCGTGCGGCGGCCGCCCCGTCGGCGGTCAGCAGCTCCAGGCCGCCGTCGACTGCCGGCATCGGGCTGATACTGATGAAGCGCAGTCCGGCGCGCCGTGGCAGACGCGACGCCATGCTGGTGGCGGCATTGCTCCTGGCGTTGGACTCGGCGCCGGCGCGCGGCGGCAGCAGCGGCTCGCCCGGCGAACGGTGACAGATGAACACCGGCGCGGGGGCGCCGCGGGCCGGGCGCTGGCGGATCAGCCGTCCATCGAGTTTCAGCTGATCCTGCGGCAGCACGCGCATGCCCAGGACCGCCGGCTTGCCGTTTATGGTCAGGCGGCCGGCCCGTATCCATTCCTCGGCTTCACGGCGCGAAGCCAGGCCCAGCTGCGCCAGCACTTTCTGCACCCGTTCGGGCGCTGCGGCCACCGTGCTTCAGTCCGCGCCATCGGGCGGCGCGGCAACCAGACCGGAGGGCCGATGCAAGTGGGCCGATTCTTCCTCGCCGTCGCTGGCATCCGAGTCGGCGAAATCCTCGTCCACGATCTCGGAGGTCGCGAGTTCGAGCCGCGGGATGCTTTCCGGCTCGTCCGCAATCGTCACGCCCAGCTCGAACTGCGGATCGATTTCCCCGAGCGAGCGCAGCTGCGCCAACGCCGGCAGGTCATCGAGACTCTTGAGGCTGAAGTATTCAAGAAAGTCGCGCGTGGTGCCCAGCAGTTCCGGGCGGCCCGGCAGATCGCGGTGACCCACGACCCGGATCCATTGCCGCTCGAGCAGCGTCTTGATGATGTTCGGATTCACCGTCACCCCGCGCACCGCCTCGATCTCCGCGCGGGTGATGGGCTGGCGATAGGCGATCAGGGCCAGGGTCTCCAGCAGCGCGCGCGAATAACGCTGCGGTCGCTCAGGCCACAATCGCGACACCGAGCTCGCGTACTGGCGGCGGATCTGCACCCTGAAGCCCGCACCGGTCTCCTGGATTTCGATCGGACGGTCCGCGTACTGCTGCGACAGCTCATCGATGGCAGCGCGCAGCGCCGCCGCGCCCGGCCGCTGTGGTTCGTCAAATACCAGCGACAGCTCGCTCAATGACAGGGATTTTCCCGCTGCCAGCAACGCTGCTTCGACGATATTCCTGATTTCGTTGTCGCTCATGAGGCTGGGTCCTCATCGCCATGCACCAGATGCAGTGTACGGTGTGCCGAGGCGCTGCGCACGTGCAGCGGCGCGTAAGGTTCGGTCTGCGTGATCTCGATCAGGCCCTCGCGCACCAGTTCCAGCACCGCGACAAACGCCACGGTAGCGCCGGCGCGGCCCTCCTCGAGGGTGAACAATTGCGAAAAATCCACGAAGCTGCCCTGTTCCAGCGCCGCCAGAATATTGCTCATGCGCTCGCGCACCGAAAGCGGCTCGCGCCGCACGTGATGATGGGCGAACATCTCCGCTCGCAGCGCCACTTCCTTGAATGCCAGCAGCATTTCCCGCAGCGTGACCTGCGCCAGCGCCCGCACCGGCGGCCGGTCGCGCAGCTCGGCGCTGGCCTGCCAGACGTCGCGTTCCAGCCGCGGCAGCAGATCGATGTCGGCGGCGGCGCGCTTGAAGCGCTCGTACTCCTGCAGGCGGCGCACCAGCTCAGCGCGCGGGTCGTCCTCGCCGAGTTCGCCGGCGCCCGGCGGCCGCGGCAGCAGCATGCGCGACTTGATCTCCGCCAGCGTCGCGGCCATGAGCAGATACTCGCCCGCCAGCTCCAGCTGCAGGTTCTGCATGAGCTCGATGTACTGCGTGTACTGGCGCGTGATCTCCGCGATCGGAATATTCAGGATGTCGACGTTCTGCTTGCGGATCAGATACAGCAGCAGGTCGAGCGGACCTTCGAAGGCTTCGAGAAAGATCTCGAGCGCCTGCGGCGGGATGTACAGATCGCGCGGCAGTTGCGTCATCGGTTCGCCGTTGACCACGGCGAATGGCATCTCGGCCTGCTCGGGAGCCGCCTGTAGCTCGGTGGCGGGGGGCGGATTGGACACGACGATCCTCAGATCTGGCTTCATGATTACCGCTTAACTCATTGAGAGCGAAGATGCATTGCGCGCCGAACATCGTCAAGGGTCACGCGCGCGGCCTCGCGCGCTTTCTCCCCGCCCTGATGGATAAGGTTCGACACCAGTTCGGGATTTTCCTGGAACTCCTGGGCCCGCTTACGCATGCCGCGGATCTCCTCGACGATGCGCTCGATCAAGGGTGCCTTGCAATCCAGACAGCCGATGCCGGCCGTGCGGCACCCCTCGCTGGCCCACTGCCGCGTGGCCTCATCCGAGTACAGCTTGTGCAGGTCCCACACCGGGCACTTGTCCGGATCGCCCGGGTCGGTGCGCCGCACGCGCGCCGGATCGGTCTGCATGGTCCTGAGCTTGGCGGCAGCCGCATCGGGATCCTCGCGCATCGAGATGGTATTGCCGTAGGACTTTGACATCTTGCGGCCGTCGAGCCCCGGCACTTTTGGCGAAGCCGTGAGCAGCACCTGCGGCTCGGTCAGAATGCTGACCGAAGTGCCCTCGAGATAGCCCAGTAGCCGTTCGCGATCGGCCACGGTGATGCGCGTGTTGCTCTCCACCAGCGCCCGCGCCCGCTCGAGCGCCGCCTGATCGCCGGTCTCCTGGAAGCGCCGGCGCAGCTGCCGGTACAGGGTGATGTTGCGTCCGCCCAGCTCCTTGATGGCGCGTTCGGCCTTCTGTTCGAAGTCCGGCTCGCGCCCGTAGAGATGATTGAAGCGGCGCGCGATCTCGCGCGTTATCTCCACGTGCGCCACCTGGTCCTCGCCCACCGGCACGAACGCCGGCCGGTACAGCAGGATGTCGGCGCTCTGCAGCAGCGGATAGCCGAGGAAACCATAGGTCGCCAGGTCCTTGTCCTTGAGCTGCTCCTGCTGATCCTTGTAGGTCGGAACGCGCTCGAGCCAGCCCAGCGGCGTGATCATGGACAGCAGCAGATGCAGCTCGGCGTGCTCGGGCACGTGCGATTGCACGAACAGCGTGGCCACGCCCGGATTCAGGCCCGCGGCCAGCCAGTCGATGATGACCTCGTGGATCGCCGCGGGCAGTCCCGAAGTATCCTCATAGCCGGTGGTCAACGCATGCCAGTCGGCAACGAAGAAAAAGCATTCGTACTGATATTGGAGTTCAACCCAATTGCGCAAGGCGCCGTGGTAATTGCCCAGATGCAGCGCTCCGGTGGGGCGCATGCCCGAGAGCACGCGCTTACCTTGTGGAACAGCACTCATCCGTGGTCGTTTACCCGCGCTGGCAACGGGCCTCTGGCGATACAGAGCTGATTATACGGAGTTCGCGACAACTTCCCACTCGGCGCCGGCGAGCGTGCCCCGGCCCTGGCGCACGACCACCGGCGGCGACACCGCCAGATCCACCACGGTGGTGGGCTCGATGCCGCAATGGCCGCCGTCGAGAATGGCGTCGAGCTGATGCTCCAGTCGCGCGCGAATCTGGGCGCCATCGGTCAATGGCAGCTGGTCGCCGGGCAGCAGCAGTGTCGAACTCATGAGCGGCTCGCCCAGCTCGGTAAGCAGCATGCGCGGCACCATGTGATCGGGCACACGGATGCCGATGGTGCGCCGTTTCGGGTGCTGCAGCCGCCTCGGGGTCTCGCGCGTGGCCGGCAGCAGAAAGGTGAACGGTCCGGGCGTGGCCGCTTTGAGCAATCGGAATTGCCAGGTGTCGATGCGCGCATAGCGTCCGATTTCCCGCAGGTCACGGCAAACCAGGGTGAAATGATGATTGCGATCGGCGCCGCGGATGCGACGCAGGCGCTCGAGCGCCACGCTATCACCGATCTGGCAGCCCAGCGCATAGCAGGAATCGGTCGGATAGGCAATGACGCCCCCGGTACGCACGATTTCAGCGGCGCGGCGAATCAGCCGCATCTGCGGATTCTGGCGGTGCAGGTCGAAGTACTGACTCATGATCTACATGCTGGGGTAGTTTCGTTATCATAGCGGCATGCAAGCTGTAATCGATCTGCTGCCGGTAGCGGCATTTCTCGTCGCCTACTACCTCGCGGGCATCTACGTCGCCACCGCGGTGCTGATGATCGCCATGCTGCTGCTTCTGCTGCTGGATCTGGTGCGCCTGCGACGCGTGCCGGCCATGCATGCGCTCAGTGCCGGGCTGGTGTTCGTGCTCGGCGGCGCCACGCTCATCCTGCGCGATCCGCGCTTCCTGAAATGGAAGCCGACCGTATTCCTGTGGCTGGTGGCGGTGAGTGCACTGGCCAGCGGCTGGTTCTCTCGCATTCCCCTGGCGCAGCGGCTGTTGCAACCCATCGTCGCGCACAGCGAAGCGCTGCCGCGGGCGCTGTGGCTCCGGCTCAACTGGCTGTGGGTGGCCTTTTACGCGGCATTGGGTGTGATCAACCTCTGGATCGCCTATCACCGCAGCGAGCGCACCTGGGTGAACTTCAAATTCTTTGGCCTGACCGCGGCGTTCGCCTTGTTTGCCATGGCGCAAGCGGCATGGCTGGCCTCGCGCGCCGAAGTGCGCGAGGCGCAAGCCTCGTGAGCGAGCCCTCTGCCACCGCCTCGCGCATCGAGCGCCTGTTGCAGCAACGACTGCTGCCGGCGCATCTGGAGGTGCGCGATGACAGCGCGGCGCACGCCGGGCATCCCAGCGCCCAGGGCAAAGGGCACTTCCGGCTGCGAATAGTGTCCACTTGTTTCGCGGGCCTTAAGCCTCTACAACGTCACCGCCTGGTCAATGAAGTGCTGTCGCCACTGTTCGCGACCGAATTGCATGCGGTTGCGATGGAAACGCTGACACCTGATGAATTTTTTAAATAATTAACGCAACTAACTGAGAGATCTGATGAAAATTCTGTATTCACTGCCGTTGGCGGCCCTCCTGCTGCTGGCTGCTTGCGCCAAAACTCCCCCGGCGGCCGACACCAGCAAGCCGGTAGAGAAACCGGTCGCCACGGTCAACGGCGTGCCGATCAGCCGCGCCATGTTCGAGTATTACGTTAAGAACACGGCCGGCAAGCCGATCACCGAGTTGAGCCCGGACCAGCGCTCACAATTGCTCGACAACCTGATTCGCGGCGAAGTGATCGCGCAGCAGGCTGAAAAGGAGGGATTGGATAAAAGCGGCGACACCGCCTCGTTGCTGGCCCTGTCGCATCTGCAGATTCTCGAGCAGGCCGGCGCCGAGGAATATCTGAAGGACAAGAAACCCACGGATACCGAGCGCCAGGCCGAGTATGACTCCCAGGTGGCGGCGATGCCCAAGACGCAATACCACGCGCGCCATATCCTGGTGAAGAACCAGGAAGATGCGCAGAAGATCATCGATCAGCTCAAGAAGGGCGCCAAGTTCGAGGATCTGGCGAAGAAGGATTCGATCGACTCGTCCAAGGACCAGGGTGGAGATTTAGGCTGGTTCTCTCCGACCAATATGGTCAAGCCGTTCGCCGATGCGGTAGCTGGACTGAAGAAGGGCGAGACCACGCCGGCGCCGGTGCAGTCGCAATACGGCTGGCACGTGATCCAGCTGATCGATACGCGCGAGACCCCGGTGCCGCCGCTCGATTCGGTCAAGGATCGCGTCGATCAGCTGGTACAGAACAAGAAGTTCAAGGCCTACCAGGACGAACTGATGAAGACCGCCAAGGTGGAGAAGAACCTCTAAGGCAGCTCAGTCCGCCCTCGCCTGACCCTGCAGCAGCCGCAGCAGCCCGGCCTCGTCAAGGATCGCCACCCCAAGCTCACGCGCGCGCGTGAGCTTGGAGCCGGCTTCGGCGCCGGCAATCACGTAACGGGTCTTCTTCGATACCGAACCGCTGACCTTGGCGCCGAGCGCCGCCAGGCGCTCGCTGGCCTGCTCGCGTGTCATGCCCACGAGACTTCCGGTCAGCACCACTGTGACCCCTGCCAGCGGCGCCGCCGCGCCATCGCTGGCACGCACCGGCGGCCCCTCGGGCCACTGCAGTCCCAGCTCACGCAGGCGCGCGAGCTCGGCGATGTGGCGCGGCTCGGCAAAAAAACTCTGCACATCGGCTGCGATCACCGGCCCGACGTCGGCGACCTCGAGGATCTGCGGCACGGAAGCGCCGCTCAATGCTTTGAGCGAGCCGAAGTGATCGGCCAGCGCCCTGGCAGTACTTTCCCCGACACCGGGTATTCCCAAACCGTGCAACAGACGTGGCAGGCTGGTGTGCTTGCTGTGCGCAATGGCGGCGAGGAGATTTGCCGCGGATTTTTCACCCATGCGCTCCAGGCCTTCCAGGGCAGGCGCGGTCAGCGCATAGATATCGCTGGGTGTGCGCAGCAAACCCTGGTCGACCATCTGCTCGATGAGCTTGTCGCCCAGCCCTTCAATATCGAGCGCGCGGCGGCTGGCAAAGTGGCGCAGCGACTCCTTGCGCTGGGCCGCGCAGTTGAAAGAGCCGGTACAGCGCGCTGCCGCCTCCCCTTCGCCGCGCACCACCGGGGAGTCGCACACCGGGCAGCGTGCGGGCAATTTTGGCTTGCGCGCCCCGCGCGGCCGGCGCTCAGGCAGCACGCGCACGATCTCCGGGATGACATCGCCGGCTCGCCGCACCACCACCGTGTCCCCGCGGCGCACGTCCTTGCGCTCCACCTCGTCCATGTTGTGCAGGGTCGCGTTACTGACGGTCACGCCTCCCACCACGACCGGTTCCAGGCGCGCGACCGGGGTGAGCACGCCGGTGCGGCCCACCTGAAACTCGATCTCGCGCACTACGGTGAGCTCTTCTTCAGCGGGGAACTTGTGCGCAATCGCCCACCGCGGCGCGCGCGAGACGAACCCCAGCTTCTGCTGCTCACGCCGGGAATTCACTTTGTACACCACGCCGTCGATCTGGTACTCAAGCCGCTGGCGGCGCGCGCCGATGGCGCGGTAGTACTCGAGACAGCCCTCGACACCCTCGACCCGCTGAATCTCCGGACAGGTGCGCAATCCCCATGCTCCCAGCTGCGCCAGCAAAGCCGTCTGGCTCACCGGCGGTTCCCCGTCCTGCCACAGCCCCACGCCGTAGAAAAACACCGCCAGTGGCCGCTTGGCGCTCACGCGCGCATCGAGCTGCCGCAGGCTTCCGGCCGCGGCATTGCGCGGGTTGGCGAACACTTTATCCCCGGCCGCGGCGGCGGCATCGTTCATGCGGCGAAAGCCCACCAGCGGCATGAATACCTCGCCGCGCACTTCCAGCAATTTGGGCGCCGCGCCACGCAGTGTCAGCGGCACGGAACGAATGGTGCGGATATTGGCGGTGATGTTCTCGCCCGTGGCGCCATCACCGCGCGTGGCGGCCAGTACCAGGCGCCCCTCGCGATAGGTCAGCGAGACCGCCAAACCATCGAGTTTCGGCTCGGCGCAGTACTCCAGCGGCGGCTGCCCGGGCCCCAGGCGCGCGCGCGCGCGCCGATCGAAGGCCTCGACGTCCGCGTCACTGAAAGCATTGTCGAGCGACAACATGGGAACGCCGTGCTGGACTTCGGCAAAACCCTCGGCGACCTCACCGCTGACGCGTTGGGTGGGGGAATCGGCGCTCAGCAGTTCGGGATGCCGGGTTTCGAGCTCGCGCAGCTCGCGCATGAGACGATCGTATTCGGCGTCCGGCACCGCCGGATCGTCCAGCACGTAGTAACGGTGGTCGTACTGACCTATCCGATCGCGCAGTTCGGCAACGCGCCGCTGCGCACTGGAGTTCACGCCGCTGGCTCCGCGTGCATTCCCGGACGCGTCAGGCGCTGCATGCTGTCGCGCAGTCCTTCGAGCCGATCGGCATCGAGCGGGTGGCCATGCTCGTCCTGCAGCCTGGCCGGCAGGCGCTGCGAGAGCTCGCGCGCGACGTCGACCAGATGATCGAGCGCCGCTGCCGGCGGTAGCGGACCCGGCAATACCGTGAACAGGCTGATGCCCGCGAGGCGCTGAAAATCCATGTTGATGGGATCCAGTACCCCGGGCTTGCTCAGACTGGCGACACTGAGCAATGCGCGCCCGTCGGCATCGGGCTGGTGAAAAATGCCGAAGCGGCCATGCACGAAACCACAGGCGGTAATGGCCAGACGCACCGCCCGGCCCGACAAACGCTCGTCGGTGGGCGCGACGATCCGCAGTGCCACGATATGACGCTGCCCGTCCGGCGGCCATTCCACCACCGGCGCCGCCTCGGGCGGCGGCGGCCGTGGCGCCGGCACGGCGGACTGTTCGGACGCATTCGCCGGCTCGCTGCGCAGCGCAGCAGGCTCAGGCGCGGGCTCGGGCGGGACATCGCTGGCCGGGTGGTACTCGAACACCGGCAGCGCATCGACCTCGGCCATCATCGACTCATCGCGAATCGCCTCCATGGTCGGGAAGTCGACGCACAATGGCTCCATGACCGGCCGGCGTCCCTGGGCCATCGGTACACCGTGGGGTTCGGCGGGCACTTCGGGGGCGCCCAGTTCCGGCTCGGCGCGCGCCGGCCCGCGCATCACCGAGTCGCGATGCGCCTGGCGTGGCTTGCGCTTTTCCCATACCGCCAGAGCCGCCAGGAACACCAGGCCCGCCACCAGCAAAATCCAGCGTAGCGCCGCCATGTCCGTGCTACATGGCCGCTAGCTTTACGGCTTCGTCGATGTCGACCGCGACCAGCCGCGACACCCCGGGCTCGTTCATGGTTACGCCAATGAGCTGCGAAGCCAGTTCCATGGTCACCTTGTTATGGGTGATGAAAATGAACTGCACGCGGCTGGACATCTCGCGCACGATGTCGCAAAAGCGGCCGACGTTATGCTCATCCAGGGGCGCATCGACCTCGTCGAGCAGGCAGAAGGGCGCCGGATTGAGATCGAAAATCGAGAACACCAACGCCACTGCGGTCAGCGCCTTCTCACCGCCCGAAAGCTGCGAGATGGTGCTGTTGCGCTTGCCCGGGGGACGTGCCATGACCGCCACGCCCGCTGCCAGCGGATCCTCGCCGACCAGCTCCAGGTAGGCGTGCCCGCCACCGAACAGCCGCGGAAACTTCTCCTGCAGCCCGGTGTTGATGCGGTTGAAGGTATCGTCGAATCGGGCGCGCGTCTCACGGTCCATCTTGCGCATGGCCTGGTCGAGCGTGAGTAGCGCATCGTTGACATCGGTGTACTGGCGATCCAGATAGCTCTTGCGCTCGCTCTGCTCGGCCAGCTCATCGATGGCCGCAAGATTCACCTGTCCGAGCTTGTCGATGTCGGCGCGCAACTCCAGCAGGCGCTGTTCCCAGGGCTCGATCTGCGCCGCCTCCTCCAGGCCCGCCAGCACCGCGTCGAGTTCACAACGGGTGGCCGCGAACTGCTCGAGCAAGGCCTCGCGCCGCAGCCGCGATTCCTGCGCCGCCAGGCGCGCCTGCTCCATCGATTCGCGCGCCGCCGACACGCGCTGCTGGGCGTTGAGACGCCGCTGCTCGAGCCCCTGCAGCGCCTGCTCACTGTCCTCGAGCGCACGCCGCGCGGTGCTCAGTTCCGCTTCCACTTCCACGCGTCTGGCCAGGTGATCCTGCAGACGCTGTTCGAACTCGGCGATCGGCGCATCGCCCTGCGCCAGCGTGCCGATCAGCATCTCACGCTGCGCCTCGAGCTGCGAGCGCTGTTCGTGCATGCGCGCGAGCGCACTGTCCATCGAGGCGCGGGCGGCGCGCCGGCTCTCCAGTCGAATCAGGCTGTCGCGCAGCTCCAGCTGCGCCGCCTGCGCGCGCGCGCGCGCGCCGGTGGCCTGTTCACGTTGCTGCTCGCGCTCGGACTCTAGCTCCAGGCGCACGTCATCCAGTCGCACCAGCGCCTGGGTGGCGGTCTCGAGCGTGTCGCGGGCGCGACGCAAACTCTCGTGCGAGCGCGCCACATCGAGCGCGACCTCTGCCTGCTCGGCCTCGATGCGGGCGCGACGCAGCGCCACTTCCTCGAAGCGGGCGCGCAGCGCCTCCAGGCGGCCGCGCAATTCGGCGTGCCCGCGGTGGGCGCTCTGGATTTTGCCCTGGGTGGCATCGCGGTACTGCTCGGCCGAGGCCACCTGCGCGCGCAGCGCGATGATCTCCTGCTCGAGCGTGCGCACGCCTTGATCGGCCGTGCCGCAGCGCTCCTTCAGTGCCTTCAAACGCTGTTCGCGCTCGATCACCCCGGCATGGGTGTCGCCGCCGCGATTGACGCGCAGCCAGTCGCGGCCGATCCACTCGCCGGCGGCCGTGATCAAAGACTCGCCCGCCGCCAGTGCGCCGCGCTGACGCAGGGCGCCCGCCAACGACTCATTGGTACGCACGCATGCCAGTAGCGCCAACACGGTCTGCGGACCCTTCACGTGCGCCGCCAAGGTGCCGGCATGACCGGTGCTGCCGCCGGCAGCGCCTTCAAAAAAGCCCACGCTGCCGCCCGCAAGCTGGGCCAGCGAGGGCGTGAGCGTCTCCAGTGCCTCGATGCGCACGGCCTCGAGATAGTCACCCAGTACCGTCTCGACGGCACGCTCCCAGCCCGCATCGACCTCGAGCAGCTGCGCCAGCCGCGGCGCATCCACCAGTCCCGTCAGACCGGAAAGCCAGCCGGCCGCCTGCGGATTCTTCTCGCGCAGCGCCGCCTTTTGCAGCGCTTCGAGCGACATGAGTTCGGCGCGAATCTGGTCGCGCTCGTGCCGCAGGCGCTCCAGGCGCGCATCGGCCTGCTGTTCGGACAGGCGCAGCGCCTGCACCTGCTGCAGCGCCTGCTGCAGCTGGCCCGCCAGCGATTCCGCGCCGGCGCGCGCCTGCTCTTCCTGTTCACTCAGGCCTTCGAGCGGCGAGTCGGCCTGCGCCGTGGTGAGGGCCTCGCGCTCCAGGCTCAGGCGATCGGTCTGCGCCTGCAGCCGGTGACTCTGGCTCTCCAGTTGCTCGATGCGGGCAGCCTCAACCTCGGCGCTCTGTCCGGCGGCGCCCAGTTCGCGATTGAAATTCTCCCAGCGCTGCTGCCAGTCGGCGAGCTCGGCCTCGGCAGCGGCCAGCGCCGCGCTGGCGAGCGCGTCACTGTGCGCGCGGGCCTCGGCCAGCGGCTCCAGTTCGGCCAGCTCGGCACGCAAACTGGCCAGCTGCTGCTCATCGTGCGCAATCTGTTGCGTGTTGGTGGCGAGATTGGCGTTGGCCTGAGCCAGGTCGTTGCGGGCGCGCTCGCGCAGCTCGCGGCCATAGCGGATGCTTTCCTCGGCGCGCGTGACCTCGGCGCCAAGCTCGTAGTAGCGCCCC
This sequence comes from uncultured Gammaproteobacteria bacterium, assembly GCA_963735775.1. Lineage (GTDB taxonomy): Bacteria > Pseudomonadota > Gammaproteobacteria > Steroidobacterales > Steroidobacteraceae > FEN-1191. The sequence goes on from CAVTMG010000005.1 coordinate 130,550, forward strand.
TGCACCAGGGACACGGCATCGCCGAGTTCATTGTGAAATTCACGCTGCTTCTCAATCGCCGCCTCGGCCGCGCGCTGATCCGCCAGCGCCTGCTGCATCGACAACTCGCAGGCGCGCACCGTGCTGTCCTGCACGTCCGCACCGCTGTCGAGCTCGCGCAGCCGCAGCGCCAGCAGCTCGGCAGTCAAGGTGCGCTCCTGCGCCTTGAGATCCTGATAGCGGCGCGCCACGTTGGCCTGGCGCTGGAGGTGGCGAATCTGCTTGTCCACCTCGTCGCGCAGATCCTGCAGCCGCGCCATGTTCTCGCGCGTGTCGGCTATGCGCGCTTCAGTCTCGCGGCGCCGCTCCTTGTACAGGGATATGCCGGCGGCCTCTTCGATGAAAGCGCGCATGTCATCGTGCCGGGCCTCGATCACGCGCGAGATCATGCCCTGTTCGATGATGGCGTAGCTGCGCGAGCCCAGCCCGGTGCCCAGGAACAGGTGCGTGATGTCCTTGCGGCGGCAGCGGCCGCCATTGATGAAGTAGGCCGAGGTGCCGTCGCGCGAGACCGTGCGCTTGAGAGAGATCTCGTTGTAGCTGGCGTAGGCGCCGCCGATCTTGCCGTCGCTGTTGTCGAACACCAGTTCGACCGAGGCGGCGCCGATGGGCTTGCGGGCGCTGGAGCCGTTGAAAATGACGTCCGCCATCGAATCGCCGCGCAGATGGCGCGCCGAGAGTTCGCCCATGACCCAGCGCACGGCATCGATGATGTTGGACTTGCCGCCGCCGTTGGGACCGACGACTCCGGTCAGATTGCCCGGCAGGTACACCGAGGTCGGGTCGACGAAGGATTTGAAACCTGCGAGCTTGACCTTATTGAGCCGCATTGATCCCTTCCCTTCCTGATGTGCTCTGAATGTACTCGGAGCCGATGTGACGATCGCCGCTAGTGTAGATTATCCGCACGCCGCTTTCGATGCGGCTCGAGACAAAGAATGCAGCCATGCCGAGCCAACCCACCGACCAGATCGAAACTTTCGACAATCCGGCCCCCGGGCACGACTACACCATCCGCATGAGCATTCCGGAATTCACCTGCCTGTGTCCACGTACCGGGCAGCCGGATTTCGCCGTGCTGGAGCTGGAGTATGTACCCGATCGACTGTGCATCGAACTTAAGGCGCTCAAGCTGTACATCTGGTCCTTTCGCAACCGCGGCAGCTTCCACGAAGCGGTCACTAACGAGATCATCGAGCACCTGGTGCGCGCGGTATCCCCGCGCTTCATGCGCCTGCGTGCGCGTTTCAACGTGCGCGGCGGCATCGCCACCGAGGTGATCGCCGAGCGCCGCGCACCGCTGTGGCGCGCCTCGGAATCGGTCCGCTTGCCATAGCCGGCGCCCCACTCCCGCCGGGCGCCGGCAGCGGTAATTTCTGCGCTCTGTACAGCCTTCCACGCGTCGGTATAATCGCGCGTTCTTAAATCACCGGCGACCGTGTCAGGAGCGAGGCGATGCCCGGCAAGAAGCCCGGATCTAAGATCAGCAAACCCAAGAAGGCCGCGCCACCCAAGGCTGCGGCGCGCCGGCCGGAACCGCGCCGCCCTGCGGCGGCCAGCCGCAAAGCCGTGGCCGCCACGGTGGCCAAGCCGGCCGCCAGGCCCGTTGCCGCCAGGAGTGCCCCCGAGCGCAAGGTCGAAGCCCACAGCCCCCCCCGGCCGGCCGCACCGAGCAACGCGCCTGCCGCCCGCGCTCCGGGCGCCAAAGAGCCGGCAACGGTGGTCGCGCTCGCAGCCCGGGCCGCGGCCATGCCGGAGACCGACGAAGGCGACGGCTCCGAGCCCGGCAGCCTGCTTTCCGGCCCGCGCAATGTAAAGCCGTACGTCGCCAAGCGTGGCGAGCAATACATGGGCAAGCAGCAGCTGACGCATTTTCAGCAGATTCTGCGCAACTGGAAGCGCGACCTGATGGAAGAGGTGGACCGCACCGTCTCGCACATGAAGGATGAGGCGGCCAATTTCCCCGATCCCAACGATCGGGCCACCCAGGAAGAAGAGTTCAGCCTGGAGCTGCGCACGCGCGATCGCGAACGCAAGCTGATCCGCAAGATTGAGGAAGCGCTCAAGCGCATCGAGGACGGCACCTACGGCTACTGCCTCGAGACGGGCGAGGAAATCGGCATCAAGCGCCTGGAAGCGCGACCGGTGGCCACGCTGTCCATCGAGGCGCAGGAGCGCCGCGAACGCCGCGAGCGGCAGTACGGGGACCGGGACGACCGCTACCGTTAAAGATTTGGGTTCTGCGAGCGCTTGTACTATCGTAGCGCTACAGCAATCCTGACGGGCGGTCCGCATTGCGCAGTAGAGGACTTCGGCATGAGCGAGATTCGCGTCATCAAGAAGTACCCGAACCGGCGGCTCTACGACACGGTGGAGAGCCGCTATATCACCTTGGACGACGTTCGCCGGCTGGTGCTCGGGGGCGTTGATTTTGGCGTCATCGACAAGCGCAGCCAGCGGGACATCACCCGGCCGGTGCTGCTGCAGGTGATTGCTGAACAGGAACAACGCGACGGCACGGTCCTGAGCCAGGACTTCCTGGCGCAGTTGATCCGCAGCCACGATGGTGGACTCGGGGGCGTGCTATCGACCTATCTGGAGCAGAGCCTGCGGCTGTTTCTGAGCGAGAAGCCGCCGGCGGGAGATCCGGCCGCGGCCGCCAGTCAGTTGGCGCAACAGAATCACCAGCGCTGGCACAGCGCCCAGGAAGAGATCTTCCGGACGCTGATGAAAACCGCCGGTCCCTCGCCCAGCTAGGGGAGCCGGATCAGGGGCCGTCGACGTCGCGCATCGACAGGCGCACGCGCCCCTGTCGATCGACTTCCAGCACCTTGACGCGGATCTGATCGCCCTCTTTGAGCTTGTCCGAGACGCGCTCGACGCGCTCGTTCGAGATCTGTGAGATGTGCACCAGGCCGTCGCGGCCCGGCAGTATGGTCACGAAGGCGCCGAAATCCATGAGTTTCGCGACCCGGCCTTCATAGATTCGACCCACTTCCACGTCCGCCGTGATCAATTCGATGCGCCGCTGCGCCTCGCGTCCCGCGGTGCCCAGCACTGAAGCGATCTTGACCGTGCCGTCGTTCTCGATATCGATGGTAGTGCCGGTCTCCTCGGTGATCTGACGAATCACGGCGCCCCCCTTGCCGATCACATCGCGGATCTTCTCCGGATCGATCTTGAGGGTAATGATGGACGGTGCCCATTCCGACATCTTCGCGCGCGGCTCGCGCAGCACCTTGGCCATCTCATCGAGAATGTGCAGGCGTCCTTCTCGGGCCTGATCCAGCGCCACGCGCATGATCTCGGCCGTGATGCCCTCGACCTTGATGTCCATCTGCAGTGCCGTGACGCCCTCGCGCGTGCCGGCCACCTTGAAGTCCATGTCGCCCAGGTGATCCTCATCGCCAAGGATATCGGTCAGCACTTTGAAGCGCGTGCCCTCGAGCACCAGCCCCATGGCCACCCCGGCCACCGCGGCCTTGATAGGCACGCCGGCATCCATCATCGACAGGCTGCTGCCGCACACCGTGGCCATCGAACTCGAGCCATTGGACTCGAGAATCTCGGAAACGATGCGAATCACGTACGGGAACACGGTCATGTCCGGCATCACCGCGTGCACGCCGCGGCGCGCCAGATTGCCGTGGCCGATTTCGCGACGCTTGGGCGATCCCATCATGCCGGTCTCGCCCACCGAAAACGGCGGAAAGTTGTAATGCAGCATGAACGGCTCGCGCCGCTCGCCTTCGAGCGCATCGATGATCTGGGAATCGCGCGTGGTGCCGAGGGTGGTGGCGACCAACGCCTGGGTCTCCCCGCGGGTGAACAGTGCCGAACCGTGCGCGCGCGGCAGCACACCGACCCGCACGGCAATCGGACGCACGGTGCGCAGATCGCGGCCATCGATGCGCGGCTCACCGGCGAGGATACGGTCGCGCACGATGCGGCTTTCGAGCTTGAACAGCTCGCTGACCACGGCATCGCTCTTCCACTTGGTGGGCTCCACGTCGGCCAGCGCGCTGGTCAGGTCCCTTTTGATTTCGCTCAAGCGCGCGGTGCGCTGCGTCTTCTCGGTGATGCGGTAGGCTTCGGACAAGGTCGCTTCGGCCCGGGCCGCCACGGCCTGCGCCAGCGGCGCCTCGAACGCCGGCGGCTTCCAGTCCCACTTCGGCTTGCCGGCCTGCGCCGCGAGCTCGCGAATGTTCTGGATGGCGATCTGCATCTGCTCGTGCCCGAATATCACCGCGCCGAGCATGACCTCTTCGGACAGGATCTGGGCCTCGGATTCCACCATCAATACTGCCGGCTGCGTGCCGGCGACCACCAGTTCAAGCTGCGAGCTCGCCTGATCCGCGCGGGTGGGATTGAGCAGGTACTTGCCATCGCGATAGCCGACGCGCGCCGCACCGATGGGTCCGTTGAACGGCAGTCCGGCGATGGTCAGCGCGGCCGAAGCCCCCAGCAGCGCCGGTATGTCGGCGTCGATGTCCGGGTCGAGCGACACCACGGTGGCCACGACCTGGACTTCATTGGTAAAGCCGTCGGGAAACAGTGGCCGAATCGGGCGGTCGATCAGGCGCGAAGTCAGTGTTTCGCGTTCGGTGGGCCGGCCTTCACGTTTGAAGAAACCACCGGGGATGCGGCCCGCGGCATAAGTCTTTTCAATGTAATTGACGGTCAGCGGAAAGAAGTCACGACCCGGTACCGCGGTTTCCCGCGCCACCGCCGTGACCAGCACCACCGTTTGCCCCATCGACGCCAGCACAGAGCCGCCCGCCTGGCGCGCGAGCTCACCGGTCTCGAGCGTCACCGCATGGGGACCATAAGAAAAAGTCTTCTTGAAGACAGTCACGCTTCAATCCTCGGAAATGATCGGTACAAAATGGAACAGGCCGCGCATTCCAATCAGGAGGTGCGCGGCCCGGGGTATCAGCGGCGGAGCCCTAAGCGCTCGACCACTTCTTGATATTTGGCTGGACGTGTGGATTTCAGATAGTCCAGCAATTTGCGGCGTTGGTTGACCAGCTTTACCAGGCCGCGGCGCGAAGAGTGATCGCGCTTGTGGGTACCGAAATGTGAGCCCAGTCCGTTGATGCGTTCTGATAGCAGTGCGATCTGAACTTCGGGTGAGCCGGTGTCTTTGGGGTCGCGGCGATACTGCGCGAGCACAGTGCTTTTCTGTTCCGTGGACAACGCCATTAGCTGCAAAACCTCTGAGCTTTCGGGGCTCGAAAACAATTGTCATTTTGAAGGCCGCGCATTCTAACCGCAGACCCCGCGTGCCTCAAGCGGAACAGGGAGTTACACGGCCAGCGGCGCACTGAACAGGCGCTGCACCCGCAGCTGACCGGCTTCGTCGCTGATCCCAAGCCCCAAAAAGCGGCCCTGCGCATCGTACAGGCGCCAGCGGCTGGCCTGCGCCTGCGGCAGTGCGATCACTCGGCCCTGGGACAGTGCCTGGGCTCCGGCGGCCTCCAGCTGCAACAGCGGCAGATGTGTTACCGCACGATCGGCCCGCAGCAGCGGCCACGGCTGCGCGCCGGCCGCCGCAGATTCGAGCTGCTCGAGGCTCACCATGGGCTCGTCCTGGAACGGCTCGACATATTCCCGGCGCAGGCAGTGCAGCCGGCCACAGCTGCCGAGCGCGCGCGCGACATCCTCGGCCAGCACGCGCACATAGGTGCCCTTGGAGCACAGCACACGCAGTTCCAGCCGCTCGCCATCCAGCCCCAGCAGCTGCAGTTCATCGATCACGATTGCGCGCGCCTGGCGCTCCACGCTCAGACCCGCCCGCGCCAGCCGGTACAGCGGAGTGCCCTGACGTTTGAGGGCGGAATACATCGGCGGGATCTGCAGTTGTGGTCCGCGCAAGCGCTCGAGCACCTCGATGACGCTGCCGGCCGTCAACGCCGGCACCGCGCAGCGCTCGACAATCTCGCCTTCGGCATCGCCGGTGGCGGAACGCTCGCCCAGCTGCACGCCAAACCGGTAGGCCTTGCGGCCCGCGAGCAGCTCACCCGCCAGACGCGTGGCCTCGCCCAGGCAGATGGGCAGCATGCCGCTGGCGAGCGGATCCAGACTGCCGCAATGCCCGGCGCGGACTCCGCCGGCCATGCGCCGCACGCGCTGCAGCGCTGCGTTGGAGGACATTCCCACCGGTTTGTCGAGCAGCAACAGGCCGACTGGAGACGGGTTCAAGCTTCCTCGTCGCCGGCCGGCGGCTCGCCGTGCTCGGCGCTGCGGCGACGGTCGGCCTTGACCGCACTATCGATCAGGCTGCTCAGATGCTGCGCGCGCTCGATGTCGGTATCGAGCTGAAACTCCAGTCGCGGCGCATGGCGCAGCTTGAGCTCGCGCGCCAGTTCCCCACGCAGATAGCCCGCGGCACTGCGCAGGCCCGCCAGCACTTCATCGGCGGCGTGCGTTGCGGCAAATGGCAGGAAATGAATCCGCGCGACCGACAGGTCGCTCGCCAGCACCACGGCCGTGATGGTGACATTGCCGACGCGCGGATCCTTGACGTCACGCCGCAGCAGCTCGGCCAGCGAGCGCTGCATCTGCGCCGCGATGCGCGTCGCCCGGGCGCTGCTCTTGAGTACCATGCGTGGCCCGTCCCGTCACTGGATGGTGCGCGATACTTCCACGCGCGAGAAGCATTCGATCTGATCCGCCACCCGCACATCCTGGTAGTTCTTGACGCCAATGCCGCATTCCGTGCCCGCCCGCACCTCGTTGACATCGTCCTTGAAACGCCGCAGCGACTCGAGCGCGCCCTCGAAGATCACCACGTTGTCACGCAGCACGCGAATCGGATTGTTACGCCGCACCGCGCCCTCGGTGACCAGGCAGCCGGCGACCACGCCGAACTTGCTCGAGCGAAACACCTCGCGCACCTGCGCCACGCCCAGGATCTGCTCCTTGATTTCCGGCGCCAGCAGGCCGCTCATCTTCTGCTTCACGTCGTCGATGGCTTCATAAATGATGCTGTAGTAGCGCACTTCGACGCCGAATTCCTTCATGGTGTCGCGTGCGGCGGCATCGGCGCGCACGTTGAAGCCGATCACGAAGGCCTTGGAGGCCGCGGCCAGCTGAATATCCGAGGCCGTGATGCCGCCGACACCGCTGGCGATCACGCGTACCTGCACTTCTTCGGTGGAGAGTTTGTTCAAGGCATCGCTGAGCGCCTCGGCGCTGCCGTGCACGTCGGTCTTGATGAGCACGGCGATGATGCCGGCCTTGACCTCGCCCATCTGCGAGAACACGTCCTCGGCCCGGGTGGCGGCGCGCGCCAGCTTTACATCCCGGAATTTACCCTGGCGATACAGCGCCACTTCGCGCGCCTTGCGCTCGCTCTCTACCGCCAGCAGCTCATCGCCAGCGTTGGGTGCGCCCGAAAGGCCCAGCACCACCACCGGCATCGACGGCAGCGCCTCGCTGATCGAGTGACCGTGTTCATCGAACATGGCGCGGACGCGGCCAAATTCGGAGCCGGCCAGAATCGCATCCCCGGCCCTGAGCGTGCCGCGCTTGACCAGTGCCGTCACGACCGCTCCGCGGCCCTTCTCCATGCTGGCCTCGATGATCAGACCGGAGGCGAGTCCGCCGCGGGGCGCCTTGAGTTCCAGCACCTCGGCCTGCAGCAATATCGCCTCCAGCAGCTCGTCGATGCCCTTGCCGGTGCGCGCCGACACCTCGACGAACATATCCTCGCCGCCCCATTCCTCGGGATTCACGCCCTGCTTGGCCAGTTCGGTGCGTACCCGGGCCGGATCGGCATCGGATTTATCGATCTTGTTGATCGCCACCACGATCGGCACATTGGCCGCGCGCGCATGCTGGATCGCCTCGATGGTCTGCGGCATCACGCCGTCATCGGCGGCCACCACCAGCACCACCACGTCCGTGGCGCGGGCGCCGCGGGCGCGCATGGCGGTGAAGGCCGCGTGACCCGGCGTGTCGAGAAAAGTGATCGAGCCACGCGGCGTCTCCACGTGATAGGCACCGATGTGCTGCGTGATGCCACCGGCCTCGCCGGCGGCCACCTTGGCCGTGCGGATATAGTCCAGCAGCGAGGTCTTGCCGTGATCGACGTGACCCATGACGGTCACCACCGGCGGGCGCACCTGTGCCTGCTCGGCTTCGGCATCGACGCCCTGCAGATCCACTTCGATCTGATTTTCCTTGAGCAACTTGGCACTGTGGCCCAGCTCTTCGACCACCAGCACCGCGGTGTCGCGCTCAATGGGCTGATTGATCGTGGCCATGACCCCGAGATTCATCAGTACCTTGATGACTTCAGTGGCCTTGATCGCCATCTTCTGGGCCAACTCGGCGACCGTGATCGTCTCTCCGAGCGCCACCTCGCGCTTGACCGGCGCGGTGGGCATTTCAAAGGCGTGCTTGGCCTCGGCGCCGACCGCCACCGTGCGCGCCTTCAGGCGCTTCTTTTTCTTGTGCCGGGCGCTGACGTCGCCGGCGATGTGCAATTCCTCGCGGCCGTAACGCGTGCGTTGCTTGTCGTCGACCTCCTCGCGTGCCGGCGGCGCCGGGTGCGCGGGATGCACCGGATGCGGGTGCGACTGGTGTGCGTTGCCTTCGCGCACCGGCTCGGCGGCCCGGCGGGCACGCTCGCGCTCGGCTTCCTCGGCAGCACGCTGCTCGGCGAGGCGGCGCGACTCTTCCTGCGCTTTCTTGCGTGCCTGCTCATCTTCTATGCGGCGGCGGTTTTCCGCCTCGAGCCGCTCGCGCTCGCGCCGCTCGGCCTCCGCCTTCTCGCTCTGCGCCTTCTGGGCCTCCTCGGCCTCGCGCTTCTGCGCGTCGAGCTGATCCTGTTGCGCGCGCGCCTGACCTTCGAGCACATCGCGTTTGATGTAGGTGCGCTTCTGGCGCACTTCGACATTGACCGTGCGTGCCCGGCCCTGATTGCTGGCCAGCTTCAGCTCGCTCTGGGTTTTGCGCCGCAGCGTGATGCGGCTCGGCGCCGAGCCTTCGCTGCCGTGACCGTGGCTGCGGCGCAGATGCGTCAGCAACTCCAGCTTGGCTTCCTCACTGATCATGTCCTCGGGGCTCGCCACGGTGATGCCAGCCTGATCAAGCTGCGCGATCAGCCGGTCGACCGAGACCTTCAGGACATCAGCGAATTGTGCAATCGTTACATCAGCCATATGTTTACCTTACGCCGCGCGCGTCTCAGTGCTGCGCCTCAAACCAGTGCGCGCGCGCCTTCATGATCAAGGCGCCGGCCTCCTCGATCGACAAGCCGTCGATGTCCGAAATATCGTCCACGGCCTGTTCCGCGAGCTCATCGCGGGTGCGCACCCCGCGGCGCGCAAGCGCCAGGGCCAGGTCGGGCCGCATGCCGTCCAGGGTCAGCAGATCATCCGCGGGCATCGACTGGTCGAGCGACTCTTCACTCACGATCGCCTGGGTCAGCAACACATCGCGCGCGCGATTGCGCAGTTCCTTGATGATGTCTTCGTCGAACTCCTCGATCCCGGCCAGTTCGGCCGCCGGCACATACGCCACCTCTTCCACGGTGGAGAAGCCCTCCTGCACCAGGATGCTGGCCACGTTCTCGTCCACGTCGAGCTGCTTCATGAATGTCTCGACCAATGCCCGCGCCTCGGTATCGCTCTTGGCTTCGGCATCCGACTCGGTCATCACGTTCAATTCCCAGCCGGTGAGCTGGCTGGCCAGGCGAATGTTCTGGCCGCCGCGTCCGATGGCCTGCGACAGCTTCTCCTCGGCCACGGCGATATCCATGCTGTGCGAGTCCTCATCGACCACGATCGACTGCACCTCTGCCGGCGACATGGCGTTGATCACGAATTGCGCCGGGTTGTCATCGTAGGGAATGATGTCGACGCGCTCGCCGGCGATTTCATTGGATACCGCCTGCACGCGCGAGCCGCGCATGCCGACGCAGGCGCCGACCGGATCGATGCGCGGATCCTGGCTGCGCACCGCGATCTTGGCGCGAACGCCGGAGTCGCGCGCAGCCCCCAGGATCTGAATCAACCCCTGGCCGACCTCGGGCACCTCCAGCTTGAACAGCTCGATGAGGAATTCCGGCGCCGTGCGCGTCAGGAACAGCTGCGGTCCGCGCAGTTCCGCGCGCACCTCGCGCAGGAACGCCTTGACGCGGTCCTGGGGCTTCAATTGCTCGCGCGGAATCATGTCGCTGCGAGGTACGAATCCTTCCGCGTTGCTGCCCAGGTCAACGTAAATACCATTGCGGTCGATGCGTTTGACCACGCCGTTGACCAGCGTGTTGACGCGATCTTTGTAGGCATCGACCACCTGTGCGCGTTCGGCTTCGCGCACCTTCTGCACGATCACCTGCTTGGCCTGCTGCGCAGCGATGCGGCCGAACGCCACCGATTCCATGGGCTCCTCGACGTAACCGCCGGGTTCGGCATCGGCGCTCAGATCGTGCGCATCGTCCAGCCGCAGCTCGGCGGAAGGATTCTCGAGTTCCGTGGAGTCGTCGGCAAACACCTTCCAGCGACGAAAGGTCTCGTAGTCGCCGGTCTTGCGGTTGATGGCCACACGCACGTCCCAGTCTTCGCCATGTTTCTTGCGGGTAGCCGAAGCCAGCGCCGCTTCCAGCGCTTCGAAGATGATCTCCTTGTCGACGCCTTTCTCGTTCGAAACGGCATCCACGACCATCAGAATTTCTTTATTGATCACAGCAGCTCCTTCCCGCTCAAGTCCATTGCGGCGCAAGCCGCGCACGAGCAATTTCCGCGAATCCCACCGATACCATGGCGCCATCCACCTTCAATTCAATGCCCTCCGGGTTCAGGGCTTCGAGCCGCCCAGTGTAGCGGCGCCGTCCGTCGCGGGCGACCCGCAACTCCAGCCAGATGCGTTCGCCGACGAACCGCTGAAAATGCGCTGGTGTACGCAGTACCCGGTCCAGTCCCGGCGACGACACTTCCAGTGTGTACGCGCTCGGCACCGGGTCCTCGACATCCAGCAGCGCCGCGAGTTCGTGGCTCACCCGTTCGCAATCATCCAATCCGACGCCCTCCGGCCTGTCGATGAACACGCGCAGCAGCGCCTGCGCGCGGCCCGGGGCGTACTCCAGGTCCACGAGTTCGTAGCCCAGCTGGGCGAGCAAAGGCTCACACAGCGCAATCAGCTTCTCGCGCAGTAGCGCCGCCATCGTAAGTGCCTGATAGTCCGGATCCGCCACGCAAAAAATAAAAGCCCCATGTGGGGCTTCTAGATCAAGCACTTGGCCGCAGTTCCTGCAGCTTTACCGCACGCAGGCCCGAAGCCCGCGCCGTCCACCGGCGCGCGATTCTAGTGCCTGCGCTCCAGGGAATTCAACCGCCGCGTAAATTCGACCTGCGCGCCGCTCCAAAGCGGCCCCCTTGGCGAGGCTAGCCGGCGCTCGCCCGGCCCGGGTTCTGTGCCGCCCGGCGCAGCGCCGCCGTCAGCTGTTCGATATCCCCGGTCTTGAGGACCACGGCATCGGCACCGCAGCGCAGGCACTGCTCGTCGAGCACGTGGTTCTTATGTCCGGTGTAGATCACGATGGCCGCCTGCGGCAGCCGCGCGCGCAGGGTCGCAATCAGCGGCATGCTCGAGCCGTCATCGAGCGAAAGGTCCAGTACGAAGGCATTGGGCGAGTGCCGGTCGACCGCCTGAATGACGGCACTGGTAGAGTTGGCGGTGGCGAGGCAGCGAATGTCCGGTTCGGCATCCAGCAGCAAGGTCAGCGTCAGGGCCAGATCCGCATTGTTTTCACCGATGACCACGCGCAGCGCCTCCTGCTGTGCTGGCGTCGCGGTGACACCCGTTGTGTCAGCCATCTCCGGCTCTCCGTCTGGCTTATGCTCCATCCCGGTCGCAGCGATAATGGCCTGTCCCGTCTATGGTGTAAACGCTCCATAAAACACTCGATCCACCCATCCTCTGCGGCTCGACTCCAACTGCCAATCGCTCTGGCGATTGCCTGGGCGGTATGCGGATGTTCGCAGGTCCCCACCATCCCCGAAACCCACTCCAGTGAAGTCGCCGGTCAGGTGAAGATGAACGGCGCGCGCGGGCCGCTGTCCCAGCGCGAGACCGACGCGCTGCTCAAACGCCTCGCCGCCCACGCGCCGGATGCCGGGGCACTGGAGCGCCATCTGGCCATCGAGCAGGCGGTCGTCGGCGCGCCGCTGTACTCCGGCAATCAGGTCACCATCGTGCGCGACGGCGACGCCGTGTTCGCTGCCACCTTCGCCGCCATCCATGGCGCGCAGCACTATCTGTATCTCGAGTACTACACCCTCGAGGAGATCCAGCACGACGGCGAACAGCTCAGCGATGCGCTGCTCGCGAAGCAGCGCAGCGGCGTACAGATCGATGTGATGTACGACAGTGTCGGCTCGATATCGACACCGGGCGCGTTTTTCGACCGCCTCGTGGCAGCCGGCATTCAGGTGCAGCAATTCAATCCCATTGACCCACTGAAGCACCATTTTTCCATCAATGATCGCGACCATCGCAAACTATTGGTGGCCGACGGCCGCATTGCCCTCATCGGCGGGGTCAACCTGAGTACCGACTACGAGAGCGCCCCGTTCGGCTCCGCCGGCGATACCAATTCAGCACCAAAAGAGGCCTGGCATGACACCGACCTGCAGATAGCGGGACCGGCGGTGCCTGAGCTCAAGCGACTGTTCGATCAGCATTGGCAGCAGCAGGGTGGACCGGCTGCGGCGCTGGCCGCCGACAGCGAGGATCGCAGCGCGCAGGGCGATCAGGTGGTCCGAATCCTCGGCAGCCGGGCCGGTGGCGCCCTGGCGCCGTTCTACTACGCGACGCTGCTCTCGGCCATTCGCAGCGCGGCAACGCGTATCGATGTCACCGCCGCCTATTTTGCGCCGACGCACCAGGAGCAGCGGGCGTTGATCCACGCCGCCCGCCGTGGGGTGGACGTGAGTCTGCTGCTGCCCTCGCACAGCGATTCATTCCCGGCGCTGGCGGTGCAGCACTCCCATTACGGGGCCTTGCTTCGGGGCGGCGTGAAAATATACGAACGCGACGACGGCATCCTGCATTCCAAAACCGTGGTCATGGACGGCGTCTGGTCGATCGTGGGCTCGTCGAACTTCGACCATCGCAGCGTGCTGTTCAACGACGAGGTGGATGCGGTAGTGATCGGCAGCAAGAGTGGCGATCAGATGCAGCGCTACTTCGAGCAGGACCTGCAGCACGCGCAGCGCATCGACGCCCGCAGCTGGCAGCGGCGGCCATTCTCGGAGCGCCTGCGCGAGCGATTCTGGCGGCTGTGGGAGCAGCTACTTTGAGTGCGCCACAGGCAGCGGGGCAAAGACCTCGAATTTGAGGCTGAAGGCGCTGACCTGGTGCGGCACACAGTGAGTGCCGTCTTCCAGCGCGCGGGTCGCGAACAATGGCAGCACCTTGTCGCGAAATTGCTCGACGAGTTCGCAGTCCCCCGCCTGCAGTCCGAAGGGGTGATTGGGCGCCAGGTCAACGCTTCGCCAGCTGCCCGTCAGCGCCGGATCGCCGGCGTTGGCGGCCGGCTTGAGTGCCGCGAAATTCAGCTGCGCATGCGCGAATCTGCTGGGAAAGCCGATGCGATCGCAGCCGAGAGTCTGCACCTTGGCGTCATGGCGCGCCCCGAGCAGGCGTAGCAGCAGCTCGAGCTTGCCCTGCAGTCCCTCGCACGAGTAAATGGTGGTGATGCCCATGTAATTGAGCTGGCTCTTCTGGCTTTGCCAGCTTGCCGGCTGCTCCTCGGCGAACGCCGCGGTCGCGGTGCCCAATATGAACACGGCGATCAACGTACCAGCGGGCGGCGAATTCCAGGACACGGCCATCTCTCCTGCGGCAGCTCGTTATAACGCCCGTGCGGCAGCTGCGTTGACGCCCGCCTACGGGGCGATACGCGCCAGACCGGCAGCCAGGTCGGCCCGCAGGTCCTCGAGCGCCTCGATGCCGACCGACAGCCGCAGCAGCCCATCGGTCAGCCCGGCGGCACGCCGGGCCGATTCGTCCATGGCCGCATGGGTCATCGAGGCCGGATGCGCGATCAGGCTCTCGACGCCGCCGAGCGATTCGGCGAGCGAGAAGTAGTCCAGGCCGGCCACGAAGGCCTTGACCGCCGGAATGCCGCCGGCGAGCTCGAAGGTCACGATGGCGCCAAAGCCGGACTGCTGGCGCCGCGCGATCTCGTGGCCCGGATGCGTCGGCAGGCCCGGGAAGTAGACCCGCGCCACCTGCGGCTGCCGCGTCAGCCAGGTGGCGAGCTCGTGCGCGTTGCGCCCATGCACGGCGAGCCGCGCGTGCAGGGTGCGCAGACCCCGCAGCGTCAGAAAGCTGTCGAAGGCCGAGCCGGTCGAGCCCGAGGCAGTTGGCCCACCAGCAGAGCTGAGCGTGCAGCTCCGCGTCGGCCGCGATCACCGCCCCGCCGACCACATCGCTGTGGCCGTTGATGTACTTGGTGGTCGAATGCACCACGATGTCCGCGCCGAGGCGCAGCGGCTGCTGCCAGCCCGGCGACAGAAAGGTGTTGTCCACCACCACCAGCGCCCCGGCGGCCTGGCCGAGCGCGGCACCGCCGCGATGTCGGTCAGCCGCAGCAGCGGATTGCTCGGCGTCTCGACCCACAGCATGGCCGCGGGACGCGACAGCGCCGCGCGCAGCGCCGCATCGTCGCCGAAGTCCACGAAATCGACCTGCAGGTCGCCGCGTCGGTCGCAGCGCATCGAACAGCCGATAGGTGCCGCCGTAGCAGTCGTGCGGCGCGACGATGCGCGCCCGGGCCGGCAGGACCTGCAGGCACAGCGTCACGGCCGCCATGCCCGAGGCGGTGATGACCGCGCCGGCGCCGCCCTCGAGGTCGGCCAGCGCACTGCCGAGCAGATCGCGGGTCGGATTGCCGGAGCGCGAGTAGTCGTAGGCGCGCTTCTCGCCGTAGCCGCGAAACGCGTAGGTCGCACTCAGATGGATCGGCGGCACCACGGCGCCGGTCACCTCATCGCTCTCCAGGCCCGCGCGCACCGCGCGGGTGATCGGCATCGGCTGGCTCGCTCACTTAGCGGCTCTCCATACAGACATTGAAATATTGGCTGCAGCTGCTGCGCCTCCTTGAGGAAGGCGTCATGGCCGTGCAGCGAGGACAGCTCATGCAGCCGCGCCTGCGGCAGCCGCGCGCGCCAGCGCGCGCATATCAGCCAGCGGCACCAGCTGATCCTCGCGCACCGCCACCAGGGTCGTGGGCACCGGATGCGCGTGGCGTCCACCGCGTGCAGATCGATCGATTCGGACAGGCACAGGAAGGATTCCGGCCGATAGCGCGCCGCGTAGTCGCGCCCGCGCGCGAACAGATAATCCTCGACCGGGAATACGAAGCCGTCCTCGCCGTGGGCGCGGCGGCTGCGCAAAGCGCGCGGCAAACTCCTGCGGACTGCGGTAGGTCGCCATGGCCAGCGCCCGCGCCAGCTGCAGTCCCTGCGCCGCGCGTCCCACCGAGAGCGCAAAGCGCACGATGCGCCGCTGCACGCTGCGCCAGGCGGTGGACATCGGATGCGGGCGGTCGGCGGCACTGATGACCAGCAGCTGCTCGACGCGCTCGGGATAGCGCTCGGCGAAGGCCAGCGCCACCATGCCGCCATAGGAGGCGCCGACGATGCGCGCGCAGGCGCTCGATGCGCAGATGATCGAGCAGGCCGCGCAGCGCCTCGGCCTGATCGTAGCTGGAGAGGCTGGGGAATTCGCCGCCCGCCGTCGGGCCGCTCGACTCGCCGCTGCCGCCCAGATAGTCGATGCCGAGCACGCGCAAGCGGGTACTGTCGAGCGCGCGGCCCGGACCGGCGAGTCTCGCACCACCAGCCCGCGCGCGGCGCATGCAGGTCGAACACGCGCCGGTGTGCCGAGATGCCGCCGAGCGCGACGCACCACCGGCGCGCCGGCGCGCCGTCCAGGCGCCAGCCGATACGCGGCCGGCTCGAGACTGCCGCCGTGGTGCAGGGGAAAACGTCCGGGCCACTGCCAGTACGCCTTCCGCGGGGACCCCGGCGATGTCGCTGCAGTTGTGAGGTGAAATTCGATCATGCTCCGCAGTGCCTGTCGTGCTCTTCCCGAGCACTCCTGCGGACGGCCCCGACCGCCGCGCCAGCAACATAAGGCGGCGCGTCTGTCGGCCCTCATCTACCGGAGCAGCCATGGCTGGCCGCAGGAGTTGGCACCATGTCGGATGTCCGACGGTTGCCCCGGCGTCGAAGGGCCTTTCCCTCAGCCGGTCTCGATGAGTGGCAGGAAGTCTAGAGTCGCCCGCCACGGCGGTCAAGCGCCGCCGTGAACGCGGCCAGGGGGCCGCTTCGCACTACGCACGGCCAGGCCTGCCGGGGCGCTTGCATTACCCGTCCCAATAGCTAGTGTACTAGCGCGTTAATACATCCGATCGAATAGTGCGGCACCCATGAAATCCGCACCGGCTGTTATCCGCGCGCCAGGAGGCTCTGGCCGAGCGCAACCTGGTCGCGGCCATCCTGACGCTGCGCAGCGTGGAGGAATGCCGCGCCTTTCTGCGCGATCTGTGCACGCCGGCGGAGCTGCAGGCCATGGCCGATCGCTGGGCGGTAGTCGATTGCCTGCGCCGCGGCCTGCCCTACCGGGAGATCCACCAGCAGACCGGCGTCAGCCTGACCACGATCGGCCGGGTGGCCGATACCTGGCTCCGGGCAACGGCGGCTACGCGCTGGCCGCGCAGCGCATCAATGGAGCGCAGCATGGATAATCCGGCGCGCATCAAGCTGGCGGTGCAGAAGTCCGGCCGCCTGACCGATCCGTCGCTGGATCTGCTCACGCGCTGCGGCCTGAAGCTCTCGCGCGGCAAGGATCAGCTCATGGGTTTCGGCGAGAACATGCCGCTCGACGTGCTGTTCGTGCGCGACGACGACATCCCGGACCTGGTGCAGGAAGACGTCTGCGACCTGGGGCTGG
Organism: uncultured Gammaproteobacteria bacterium; assembly: GCA_963735775.1. Lineage (GTDB taxonomy): Bacteria > Pseudomonadota > Gammaproteobacteria > Steroidobacterales > Steroidobacteraceae > FEN-1191. Next base: position 147,557 of record CAVTMG010000005.1, read on the forward strand.
TGGGCCGGAATGTCATCGAGGAGAAGCGCCTGGAGCTGGCCGCACGCGGCACGCCGGCACGCTTCGAGGCCGCTGCGGACACTGGATTTCGGTCGTTGCCGGCTGTGCACTGGCGGTGCCCGTGGAGCAGTCCTACGACGGGCTGTCGCTCGCTGCAGGGCAAGCGCATCGCGACCACCTATCCGTTTCTGCTGGCACGCTTCCTGGCCGAACATGGCATCGCGGCCGAGATCGTCACGCTGTCCGGGGCGGTGGAGATCGCCCCGCGGCTCGGACGCGCCGATCTGATCTGCGATCTGGTCTCCACCGGCTCGACCCTGCAGGCCAATCATCTGCGCGAGGTCGAGACCGTGCTCGAGAGTCACGCCGTGCTGATCCGCACGCCGGTCGCGCTCGCGCCCGAAAAGCACGAGTGGGTCGAGCGGCATGCTGCTGCGGATCGAGGGCGTGGAGCAGGTCAAGGAGAGCAAGTACATCATGCTGCACGCGCCGCGCTCGGCGCTGCCGGCCATCCGCGCTGCTGCTGCCCGGCAGCGAATCGCCGACCATCATTCCGCTTGAAGGCTCCCCGGACCGCGTCGCGGTGCATGCGGTGTGCCGCGAGAATGTGTTCTGGGAGACACTCGAGAGCCTGAAAAAGGCCGGCGCCAGCGCGTTGCTGGTGCTGCCGGTCGAGAAGATGCTGGCCTAGAGGCTCGCGATGCAGATTCTCGACTGGCAGGCCCTGGATGTCGCAGCAACGCGGCGCCGCGCTGGCGCGCCCGCCGTCACCACTGCAATCGCAGCACACTGCTGCAGGCGCAGGCGATCATCGAGCGGTGCGCGCCGAGGGCGATGCCGCTGCTCAGCCACTACGCCAGTGAATTCGACCGGGTGCAGCTCGACGCGCTTTGAGTCACGCGCGCCGAATTCGCCGCCGCGCGCACGCAATTGCAGCCGCAACAGCTCGCCGCCCTGGAGCGCGCCATCGCGCAACGTCGAGAGCTTCCATCGCGCCGCCAGTGCCCCAGCCGGTGGCGCTCGAGGTGCAGCCCGGCGTGCGGTGCGAGCGGCTGATGCGTCCCATCAAGGCCGTGGGCCTGTACGTGCCTGCGGGCTCCGCACCGCTGCCCTCCACGGTCAATCATGCTGGCGGTGCCGGCGCGCATCGCCGGGCTGTCCACGAGCGCGTGCTGTGCACGCCGCCGCAGCCGGACGGGCTGCGCCAACGCCGCAGTGCTGGTGGCCGCGCAGCTGTGCGGCATCGAGCAGGTGTTCAAGGTCGGCGGCGCCCAGGCGATCGCCGCGATGGCCTATGGCACCGCAAAGCGTGCCGAAGGTCGCCAAGATCTTCGGTCCCGGCAATGCCTGGGTGACGGCGGCCAAGCAACTGGTGGCGGCCGATCCGGCCGGCGCCGCGCTCGATATGCCGGCGGGCCCCTCGGAGGTGCTGGTGATCGCCGATGACAGTGCGCGCGCGGAATTCGTGGCCGCCGACCTGCTGGCGCAGGCCGAGCACGACGCCGCCGCGCAGGCGCTGCTGGTCACCACCTGCAACACCCTGGCGCAGCAAGTGGCCAGCGCGGTGATGCAGCAGATGAGCGGCCTGTCGCGCCGGGCCATTCTGCAGCAGTCGATTGCCGGCTCGCGCATCCTGCTGGTGCCGGACCTGCAGACCGCGCTCGCCATCAGCGAAGACTATGCCCCCGAGCACCTGATCATCCAGACGCGCGCGCCGCGCGCGCTGCTGGACGCGGTACACAATGCCGGCTCGGTGTTTCTGGGCAGCTGGTCGCCCGAACCATGGGCGACTACTGCTCGGGCACCAACCATGTGCTCCCGACCTATGGCTACGCCCGTGCCTACAGCGGCCTGTCAGTGCTGGATTTCACGCGCCGCATGACCGTCCAGGAGCTCAGCACCCAGGGCTTGCGCGAGCTCGGGCCCACCGCCAGCACGCTCGCGCGGCTCGAAGGGCTGGATGCGCATGCCGCGGCGGTCGAACTGCGACTGGAGGCGCTGCGGCGCGACTGTGCCGCATGAGCTGGCTTACCGAGATCGCGCGGCCCGAGATCCGCGCATTGCGAGCCTACGAGCACGCCGCCTGGGAGCCCGGGCTGGTGCGCCTGCATGCCAATGAGCTGCCCTGGCGAGCCGGCGGCGATGACTCGCAGGCCGGACTGAACCGCTATCCCGAGCCGCATCCGCATGCGCTGACCGCGGCGCTGGCCCGCTTCTACGGCATCGACACGCCAATGCTGCTGGCCGGCCGCGGCAGCGATGAAGCCATCGATCTGCTGATACGCAGCTACTGCCGGGCCGGCGCGGACGCCGTGATCGATGTGTCCGCCGACCTTCGGCATGTACGGCGTTGCCGCGCGCATCCAGGGGGCGCAGGGTCATCGATGTAGCCGCTGCGGCGCGAGGCCGGCTACCGCTGCGATGTCGAGGCGGTGCGGCGCGCAGCGCACGCCGGGCGTGAAGCTGATATTCCTGTGCTCGCCGAACAACCCGACCGGCAATCGCCTGGACGCGCGGCGCCATCCTCGAGCTGGCACGCTCCATGCAGGGCCGCGCGCTGGTGGTGGTCGACGAGGCCTATGTCGAATTCGCCGACGGCCCGTCGTTAATCGGCTGAGCTCGCGGCACACCCGGGCCTGGTGGTGCTGCGCACGCTTGTCCAAGGCCTATGGCGCTGGCAGGCGCGCGTTGCGGTGCGCTGCTCGCTCATGCCGATGTGGTCGCCCTGTTGCGCAAGGTCATTCAGCCCTACGCGGTCACGCAGCTTACGATCGAGGCGGTATTCAAGATGCTCGAGCCCGAGGCACTGGCGCAGGCGCGCGCGCATTGCGCCACCATCAAGCGCGAGCGCATGCGGCTCGCCCTGGCCCTGCAGCACTGCGCCGGTGTGCGCCAGGTGTGGCCGAGCGAGGCCAACTTTCTGCTGGTGGAATTCAACGAGCCATCGTCCGCGCTGCAGCGCGCACACGATGCCGGGGTGCTGGTGCGTGACTTGCGCTCGGCGCTGGGGCTTGAGCGGGCCGTGCGTATCAGCGTCGGCAGCCCGGAGCACAACGATCGCCTGCTCGCGAGCCTGGCATGAACCCGATACCGCGTATTGTTCGTTGACCGCGATGGCACCTTGATCGAGGAGACCGACGATCAGCAGATCGATCGCCTGGACAAGGTGCGCCTGATGCCGGGGGTGATCGCTGCCTTGCAGACGCTGCGGCGCGCCGGCTTTCAGCTGGTCATGGTGAGCAACCAGGATGGTCTGGGCAGTGAGCGCTACCCGCAGGCAGCAATTCGAGCAGGTGCAGCAGTTCGTGCTGCAACTGTTCAGCTCGCAGGGCATCGAGTTCGACGGCGGTTTTCATCTGCCCACATTTCGCGCACCAACAGTGCGAATGCCGCAAGCCGCGCACCGGTCTGGTCAGCGCCTACCTGGCGCAGCAGCCTCTGGATCGCGAACGTAGCGCGATGATCGGCGATCGCGACAGCGATCTGGAGTTTGCCCGCCAGCTCGGCATCCGCGGCCTGCGGGTGCACATCGCCGGATCCGCCGAGGAGACCTGGCCGGCCGTGGTTCACACGCTGCTCGCGCGCCGCGCCACGGTGACGCGAACCACACGCGAGACTTCGGTGGAAGTGCAGGTCGAGCTGGATCGCAGCGCTGCCAGTCACATCGAGACCGGCATCGGCTTCTTCGACCACATGCTCGAGCAGCTCGCCAAGCACGGCGGCTTCGAGCTGCAGCTGCGCTGTCGCGGCGATCTGCATATCGACGAGCACCACACGGTCGAGGACTGCGCGCTTGCGCTCGGCGAGGCCTTGCGCCGCGCGCTCGGTGACAAAGCCGGCATCGGCCGCTACGGCTTTCTGCTGGCGATGGATGAAAGTGAGGCGCAGGTGGCGCTCGACCTGTCGGGTCGCGCCTATTTCGCCTTCGAGGGCCGCTTCCCGCGCGAGCAGGTCGGGCGCGCTGCCGACGCGAGCTGGTGCCACATTTCTTTCGCTCGCTCGCCGACATCACTGGGCGCGGCGCTGCACCTGTCAGGTTCGCGGCGAGAACACTCACCACATGATCGAGGCCTGCTTCAAGGGCGTCGGCCGCGCCCTGCGGCCGGCGCTGCGCCGCGACGGTCAAGAGTTGCCGAGCACCAAAGGCGTACTGTGAGCGCGGCGGTCGAGGTGGCCATCATCGACAGCGGTGGCGCCAACCTGGCCTCGCTGCGCTATGCGCTCGATCGCCTCGGGGCGCGCGCTCGGTAGTGAGCAGCGATGCCGGGCTGATTGCCGCGGCACCGCGCGTGCTGCTTCCCGGGGTTGGCGCGGCCGCCGACGCCATGCGAACGACTGCGCGCCAGCGGCCTCGACCGGCTCATTCCGCAGTTGCGTGTGCCGGTGCTGGGCATCTGCCTGGGCATGCAGTTGCTGTTCGATCACTCGGACGAGGGCGACACCGCCTGCCTGGGCATGATCGGCCGGCCGCATCGAGCGCATGCGGGCGGCGCCGGGATTGCCGGTGCCGCACATGGGTTGGAATTCGCTGATGCCGAAGATCGACGGATGCGCTGCTTGCGGGCGTGGAGCCGAACGACCGCTATGTATTTCGTTCACAGCTATGCCGCCGGCGTGTGCCAGCGGCACGCTCGCATCGGTGCAATACGGCGACGAGCTGTGCGCGGTCGTGCGGCGCGATAACTTTCGCGGTGTGCAGTTTCATCCCGAGCGCTCCTCGGCCGCCGGGGCGCGCATCCTGCGCAATTTTCTGGCGCGCTGCCATGCTGCTGATCCCCTCCATCGATCTGCGCGCCGGGGCCTGCGTGCGCCTGCTCCAGGGCGATTTCGCCGCCGAGACGCGCTACCAGCTCGGCGCGCACGAACTGCTCGCGCGCTATCGAGCAGCTGGGCGCGACCTGGCTGCACGTGGTCGACCTGGACGGCGCGCGCGACGGCGCCCTGGGCAATCAGCAAGCTGGTTGCAGCGCTGGCCGCGCAGCATGCCTTGCGGCTGCAGGTGGGCGGCGGCGTGCGCAGCGCCGCGGTCATCGAGGAACTGCTGCAGCAGGGTGTCGCACGCGTAGTCATCGGCAGCGCCGCGGTGGAACAGGCGTGAACAGGTCGGCCGCTGGCTGCGCGGCTACGGAGCTGAGCGGTGTGTCTGGCCTTCGACGTACGCCTGGATGGGCTCGCCGTGCCGCGCCTGCATACGCGCGGCTGGCAGCAGGCCAGCGCCACGACGCTGTGGGAGGCGGTCGATGAGTTCGCGCCGCACGGCCTCAGGCACGTGCTGTGTACCGACATCGACCGCGACGGCGTGCTCGCGGGACCCAATCTCGCTCTGTACCAGGAAGCATTGCAGCGTTACCCGCAGATCCAGTGGCAAGCCTCGGGCGGCATTGCCAGTGGCGCCGACCTGAACGCGCTGGCCGCGGCCGGCGTACCGGCTGCGATCAGCGGCAAGGCACTGCTGGAGGAGCGCATTTCAATCGAGGAGCTGCGGCCATACTTGCCAAACGCATAATCCCGTGCCTCGACGTGCGCGACGGCCAGGTGGTCAAGGGCGTACGATTTCGCGACCACCGCGTGGTCGGGGACATCCTCGAGCTGGCCACACGCTATCGCGATGAGGGCGCCGACGAACTGGTCTTCTACGACATCACCGCCAGTCCCGAGGGTCGTTCGGTCGATCGCGCCTGGGTCAGTCGGGTGGCCAGCGTGCTCGACATCCCGTTCTGCGTCGCCGGCGGCATACGCTCGGTGCAGGATGCCGAACAGGTGCTCAACGCCGGGGCCGAAAAAATCTCGGTGAATTCCCCGGCCCTATCGGATCCAGGGCTCATCGATCGGCTCAGTGCCCGGTTCGGCGCCCAGTGCGTCGTGGTAGGCATCGACAGTCAGAGTACCGACACGGGCTATCGCGTGTATCAATTCACCGGCGACCCCTCGCGTACCATCGATTCCCGGCGCGACACGCTCGCCTGGGTGCAGGAAGTGCAGCGGCGCGGCGCCGGCGAGATCGTGCTCAACTGCATGGCCGCTGATGGCACGCGCGACGGTTACGATATCGAGCAGCTCAGCCAGGTGCGCGCCTTGTGCGATGTACCCTTGGTGGCCTCGGGTGGCGCCGGCACACCCAAACACTTCGAGCGCGCGTTTCGCGAAGCGCGCGTGGATGCGGCCCTGGCCGCGAGCGTATTTCACAGCGGGGCGATCGTTATCGCCGAGCTCAAGCGCGAGCTGCGGCGCGGCGGTCTGGAGGTGCGGCTATGAGCGTGCTGGTGGCAAATGCCGAACGCATCGATTGGGACAAGAGCGGCGGCCTCGTTCCCGTCATCGTGCAGCACGCACTCAACGGCAGCGTGCTGATGCTGGGCTACATGAATCGCGAAGCACTGGACCTGACCCTCGAGCGCGGCCGCGTCGTGTTCTTCAGCCGCTCACGCCAGCGATTGTGGGAGAAGGGCGAGACTTCCGGGCACAGCCTCGAACTGCGCAGCGCGCAGCTGGATTGCGATGCCGACACGCTGTTGTTGACCGCCGTGCCGACCGGCCCGGTGTGCCACACCGGCAGCCTGACCTGCTTTGGCGATGAGCCCATGACCGCTGCCACGGGTTTGGGCTTTCTGGCCGAGCTCGAGCGGATCATCGCGCAGCGCGTGGCCGAAAGTCCGCAAGGCAGCTACACCGCGCGGCTGGTTCAGCGCGGTGTGAAACGCGTAGCGCAGAAGGTGGGTGAGGAAGGAGTGGAAGTGGCGCTGGCCGGCTGCGTGGAGGACGACCCGGCGCTGCTGGGCGAGTGCGCCGATCTGCTCTACCACCTATTGGTGCTGCTGCGCGCCCGCTCACTGTCGCTGGCTCAGGTCATCGATGCCTTGCGGGCACGCCACGCGCAGGCGCGCGAACACTCCCGCCTAAAGCACAATCTCGATCGCCGGCTCGCGCAGGTTGTAGCGCGAGCTCATGGCGCGCCCGTAGGCGCCGACGTTGGCAATCAGCATGACATCGCCTTCGCGGGTCGGCGGCAGCAACCGGTCGTGACCGAGGAAATCGGCGCTCTCACAGATGGGTCCCACCACATTGGCGATCTCGCTGGCCGGCTCATCGATACGCGTGAGATTCACGATCTCGTGCCAGGCGCCGTACAGGGCCGGCCGAATCAGCGAGTTCATGCCCGTGGCGATACCGATGTAACGAATATCGTCCTTGGATTTGGTCTGCGTCACGCGGGCGATCAGCACGCCGGACTCCGCCACCAGGAATCGTCCCGGCTCGATCCACAAGGCGACGCCCGGGCGGTTCTGCCGGGCCGCCAGCAGGGCGATATCCAGTTGCACCAGGTCCAGTCGCGGCTGGTCGTGACTGTCTGGCACGCCCAGGCCACCGCCGACATCCACCACGCGCAGGTGCGCAAAGCGTGCGCTCAGATCAAGCAGGCAGGTCGCGACTTCCGACCAGCTTTCGATGTTGAAAATGCCACTGCCCGAATGCGCATGCAGACCGACGACCATGACGCCATGGCGCTCGACCAGCTGCGCCAGTTCATCGAGCTCGGCCAGCGGCACGCCGAACTTGGATTGTGCGCCGGCGGTGCGCACATGATGGTGATGGCCGCGCCCGGTGCCGGTGTCGATGCGAATGAACACGCGGCGGGCGCGAAACAACTCGCCCCAGTGACGCAGCAGGAACAGATTGTCGAGCGTAAGGGTGATGTCCGCGGCCAGCGCCCACGTGTATTCCTCACGCGCGGCAAAATTGGGCGTGAACAGGATTCGTTCGCGCTCCAGGCCCGGGACGTTGGCCAGCAGATGTTCGATTTCTCCGCGTGAGACACACTCGAAACCGGCACCCTCGGCGGCCACCCGGCGCAGGATGGCCGCATTGGGATTGGCCTTCATCGCATACAACACGCGATCGACCGACTCGAGTGCCTGCAGCTTCTGGACCGCGCCGGCAACAACGGCCGGATCGTAGACGTAGGCACAATCGTGTTCACGCGCCAGTTCCAGCAGCTGGCTGCGCCGCTCGCGCCACCAGCTCGCGCCCTGGAGCGTCTCCCGCTCCGGTCGCGCGAACAATTGCTCCCAGGTGGGTCCCAGGATCGAGCTGGCGCCCACCGGGCGAATCAGTCGCTCGTGCAATTCGTTGACCAGCCGATCGCCCTGGTCTTCATCCACCACGAAACTGAAGTTCAGGTCATTGGCGGCCTGGCTCAACAGGTAGACGCGCTGTTCGGCGAACAGCTCGAATGCTTCGCCGAGCTGATGCAGGATGCCGCGGATGTTGCGGCCGACCAGACTCACCGAGGCGCATGGGCCGAGCACCTGCACGCGGCATAACTGCGAGAGATCATTGATCAGGGCATTGATCAGCGTCTGGTCCAGGGAATTGGCCGCCGGATCCAGCGACACGGTGACATTGGTCTCGGAGGTGGAAATCAGGTCGACCGACAGGCCATGAGACTTGAAGATTTGAAACGCGTCCGCCAGGAAGCCGACCTCGTGCCACATGCCGGGGCTCTCGAGCGACACCAGCGTAATGCCCTTCTTGATACACACCGCCTTGACCTGTGCGGCGCCATCGCCGCCCTCGGCACTGATATGCGTGCCCTCGAGCAACGGGCTGTGCGTGGCGTAGATCGCGATCGGAATGCGCTGCGCCTTGGCCGGCAGAATGCAGCGCGGATGCAGTACCTTGGCGCCGCTTGAGGCGATCTCCTGTGCCTCGTCGTAATGCAGCGAGCGCAATAGGCGCGCTTGCGGGGTGGCGCGCGGGTTGGCGCTGAACAGGCCAGGCACATCGGTCCAGATTTCCAGACGTAGCGCCAGCAGTTTGGCGGCAAAATAGGCTGCCGAGGTGTCGGAGCCGCCGCGCCCGAGCAACACCGTGTCACCCGCGGCATCGCTGGCGATGAATCCCTGGGTGATCACCACCCCGCGCAGTGCATCGAGTTGCGCCCTGAGCGCCGCATCGGTGCTGTACTCGCAGGTGGCGGAAAGAAAGTTGGCGCGCGCCGAGGCCGCGACGCGCACTTCGGAATGCAGTCCGCGACGTGCATCCCACCATTGCGTCTCGATGCCCTGGGCGCCCAGGAATCGCGCCCCCAGCTCGGTGGCCATGAGCTCGCCGCTGGCCATCACGCGGGCGCGCGTGCGATCACTGACTTCTCCGGTCAGCGCCACGCCCGCAGCCGCGTGCCGCAGTTCCGAGAAGTGTTGCTGCAGCTCAGCACTCACGTCGACGCCGAGCTCCGCGGCCAAGTCGCGATGGCGCTGTTCGATGTCCGTCAGCGTGCGCTCGTGCGTGCCCGCAAGCGCCGCCGCCAGCAAGGTCTCGAGCTTATCGGTAATGCCGCTGATCGCCGAATGCACCACCAGCACGCGCGTGCCTGCGGCCAGCCGCGAGCGCACCACGGCCGCAATATGGCGCCAGTTCACCAGATTCGAGACGCTGGTGCCGCCGAACTTGAGCACGACCCAGGAAGAGTCGTCACGTGGAGCCATGGCCTATCCGTGTATGAGGGAGCGATACCGGGCGCGTATTGCGGTGCTTACTGCAACGCCTTGCCAGCGGCTTTAGAGCTCGTCGTCTTCGAAGATATCGCGCAGGTCTTTTTCCAGTTTTCGATCGGCCAGAACTTCCTCGAGCCGGCTCCAGGCCGCCTTGCCGCGTTTACCTTGCGCGCGCACCCGTTTATCGACGCGGGCCAGCAAACCGTCGTAATCGGTGCTGTCCTCCGTCTCTACGATGAATTCCTCGTCCAGATCGAAGCTCTCGTTATCGCGTTCAGACATCGTATTTTCGCTGAAGAAATGTCGTCTAATCAGTAGGTTATGCGGTCCAAGCCCCGCTTCCGGCAGCGAACTATAGCTGATTTGCGCTGCGGTTCAACTCCGGCGCGCAATGCGCTACGGGTTAGTGCGCACCTGGTCGGCGGCCACATGGGTATCGGCATCGGTAGTGGCAGCCGCATCCGCCGGCGACAGATCGGCCTCCAATCCGACTGTTGCCAGCACGCCGTCGGCTTTTTGCAACACTTCGCGGGCATAGTCCCAGTGGATCGCCACGGTGCTGTCCCCGACTGCCGCGCGCAGCAGTTCGGCGAACTGATCGACGTCGGGTTCAAAACTCTGTCCCTCCGCATCCACGGGTGGATGGGCCTCGAGCAACAGCTGGCCATCGACCCAGGCGACCTTGACCGGCTCGTTGATGATGCGCACCGGGGTGCCCACCGGAATCATTGGAAACAGCGCGGCCACGTCGTTGGGATACATGCGGATGCAGCCGTGCGTGACCGCAAGCCCCACGGCGATGGGATTGTTGGTGCCATGGATCATATAGGTGCCGTTACCGGCCGCCAGCCGCATGGCGTACGCTCCCAGCGGGTTGTCCGGACCCGGAGGCACGCGTGTGGGCAGTGGATCGCCCGCCGCGGCATGCTCCTTGCGTACCGACTCGGGTGGATACCAGGCCGGATCCTTCTCCTTGGCGATGACATGCGTAAGGCCGATCGGCGTGTGCCAATCCATCTTGCCGATACTCACGGGGTAGGTGATGACCTCTTGCGCTTTACCCCGCGCCGGCTTCGGGTAGTAGTAGAGCCGGTGTTCAGGCAGGTTGACCACTATGCCCTCGTGCGGTCCGCTGGGCAGGATATGGCGGCCGGGGATGATGATCTGTTTACCGGCGCCGGGCAGCCACGGATCGACACCGGGATTGACGCGGATGAGCTCTTCCGAACCCAGGCTGTAGGTGCGCGCGAGGTCGTACAACGTATCCTCGTAGACGGTCGTGGTCGTCTGGTCTTCACCGACTACGGTGTCGGTGGGACTGGTGAGGGTGTAGACCGTGGCCTGGGAGGGCGATGCCGCCGCAACTGCCAGTGCCGCCAGCAGTACCAGGGCGGCCGATTGACCATAACGCAGCATTCTGGGGCTTATCCTTATGCAATCCACGTAGTTAGACTAGCATGTGAGTGTGATCGTTCAGACCAGTTTTATTGCATTCTCAGGCTGATATCCGTCTTTTAAAGGGATACCATACGATTGTATGGTATCCAAACCCTCCCCTGCGCTCAGCCCCCGTCAACGGCAGATTCTGCAGCGGATCACTGAATTCATGGCCGAGGAAGGCTGGCCGCCGACCCGTGCCGATCTGGCGCGGGCGATGGGACTGCGCAACCGCCAGGGCATCGATCAGCATCTGCGTGCGCTCGAACGCAAGGGTTACCTGCAGCTCGAACCCGGCATCGCGCGCGGCCTGCGCGTATTGCAGCGCGAGCCGCTACGCAGCACCCTGCTGCCGCTCTATGGACGGGTTGCCGCTGGCGTGCCCACCCTGGCGCAGAGCAATATCGAAGATGAGATCGCGCTCGATCGCACACTGTTTCGCCCTCACGCCGATTTTCTGCTGCGCGTACATGGCCAGAGCATGCGCGATGCAGGCATTACCCACCGCGACATCCTGGCCGTACATCGCTCGCCGGAGGCTGTAAATGGCCAGATCGTGGTGGCACGGTTAGGCGATGAAGCGACGGTAAAATTCTATCGCCGCCACGGCCACCTGCTGCGGCTTGAACCCGCCAATCCCGATTTCGCGCCCATTGAAATCGATCTGCGCACCCAGCCCTGGCAGATCGAGGGCCTCGTGGTCGGCGTTGTGCGCACCGATCTGCCCCGGGGCTGAGCATGAACACGCGCAGCGTGAGCTTCGATCAGCTTGCCCGTCTCTGCCATAACGGCGAGTGGCGCCGCCCTGCCCACCCGGCCGCACCCTCGGGTTATGCCGAACTCGATGCCAGCCTGCCCGGTGGCGGCTGGCCGGTGGGTGCCATCGCCGAGCTCATGTCCGAAGCGATGGGTATCGGAGAGCTGAGTTTATTGCTGCCGGCCTTGTCCAGGCTGGCGCGCGCGGGGCGGTACATCGCCTGGATTGCGCCACCCTATCTGCCCTACGCGCCTGCGCTCGTGCATTGGCAACTGCCGCTCAAGCGCCTACTGATCATCCGAACCCGCGGCGTGCAGGAATCGTTGTGGGCGGCGGAACAGACGCTGCGCTGCCCAGCCTTCGGCGCCGTGCTGAGCTGGCCGGCCGAAATCGCCGATAAAAATGTACGCCGCCTGCAGCTTGCAGCCGAAGCCGGCGGCAGCCTCGGCATTCTTTATCGTCCGGCCAGGGCCGCACACGAACACTCGCCGGCGGCTTTGCGGCTGCGGCTGCACCCCACGGCCGACGGGCTGGCCGTAGAGATTCATAAATGTCGCGGTGGCCGCGCAGGCCTGCGCCTGCAGATGTCGCTGCGCACCAGCCTTGTTCCGAGTCGTACCGATGCTGTGGTTGTGCCTGCGTTTTCCACAACTCGCGCATGAAGCGTTCGCGGGCGAGCGCGCAGCGCTCGAACGTCTGGCGGCGTGGGCCTATCAGTGGAGCAGCCTGGTCAGTTATGCCGCTGACGAGCCATTGCTCTGGCTCGAGCTTGGCGCGAGCCGCATGTTGTTTGACGGTTACCAGAGGTTGCTTGCGAAGATCGAGGCCGAACTGGGGCAGTTGGGCTACAGCCATATCTGCGCTCTGGCGCCGTCGCCCACGGCTGCGGCACTACTGACCCGTGCAACCGGCCAGCGTTACGTACTGACAAAAGCGCGGCTGCGCCAACGACTCGATGGCCTGCCATTGCAGCTGCTGAGGCTGCCGGCAGCGACCCTGGCCGCACTGCAGGCTTCGGGTCTGCGCCATATCGGACAGCTGCTGGAATTGCCCGCCGCCGCGATCGCGCGGCGATTTGAGCCCGAAACCCTGCTTTATCTGCAGCGCCTGTGTGCCCAGGCGAGTGATCCGCGACCGGCATGGCGCCTGCCCGAAAGCTATCGCGCGCGCTGTGAATTCGCCAGCGAAGTGCGTACCAGCACCGCGCTGCTGTTCCCATTGCAGCGACTGCTGCTGGAGTTTCAGGGCTATCTGCGTGCGCGTGATTGCTCGGTGCAGGGCTTCACGCTTGAGTTCGAGCATTACCGCCATCCGTTCAGCCGCGTGCGCATCGGTTTGTCCGCCCCGGGCCGCGATGCGGCGCAGTTTCTGACGCTGGTGCGCGAGCGCATGCAGTCACTGCTGCTGCCCGCGGGCGTGAGCGCATTGCGGCTGGAAGCGCTCGAGTTCACCTCACCGGCCGTCGCCCAGGGAGATCTCTTCGGCGGCGATGCGCAGCCCTTGCAGCTCTTGCAGGGATTGCTCGATCGCCTGCACGCGCGGCTGGGCGAGAACAGCGTCCAGGCCCTGCAATTGCAGGCTGATCACCGTCCGGAGCGCGGCTGGCGCTTCGTTGCGCCGCAGACCTCGGCTACGAGTTCCTTGGGCACGCAGGCGCCGGCGCCGCCTGAGGCGGCCCGGCCGTGCTGGTTGCTGCCTGAGCCGGTACGCATCGAGGCGCCTTCCGGGCTGCTAGGCGGACCGGAGCGCATCGAGAGCGGCTGGTGGGACCAGGGCGATGTGAGCCGCGACTATTACCTGGCGCGCACCGCCGAGGGCACATGCCTGTGGGTGTTTCGCGACCGGCTCGCTGGCACGTGGTATCTGCAGGGCTTGTGGGCATGAGCGGCTACGCCGAACTGCATGCGTTGAGCAACTTCAGCTTTCTGCGCGGCGCATCGCATCCGTCTGAGCTGATCGAGTGCGCGCATGCGCTCGGCTATAGCGCACTGGCCCTGACCGATGAGTGCTCGCTCGCCGGTGTGGTGCGCGCGCACGAGGCCGTGCGGGCATTGCCTCAGGCGGCCGCGGCTGCGGCCTTCAAACTCATCGTCGGTGCGGAATTTCGCACCGTCTGCGGCTTGAAACTGGTGCTGCTCGCGCCCGAGCTTAGCGCCTACGGGCAGATCTGCCAGCTCATCACGCTCGGCCGGCGGCGCTCGAAGAAAGGGGAGTATCGCTTGACGCGGGCGGATTTCGAGACCGGCCTGGACGACTGCCTGGCGCTGTGGATCGCCCCGAGGCGGGCGCCTGAGGCAGCGGCGCAGTGGTTGCGCGATTTTTTCAGCGGCCGCGGCTGGTTGGCCGTGGAACTGCATCGCGACGCCGATGATGACGGGCATCTGGCGCAAGCGTGCTCGCTGGCCGAGCGCTGCGGGGTGCCGGCGGTCGCCGCCGGCGATGTGCACATGCACGTGAGCTCGCGCCGCGCGTTGCAGGATGTGCTGACCGCCGTGCGTCACGGCTGTACCGTCGATGAGGCCGGCTGGCATCTGTATCCGAACGCCGAGCGGCACCTGCGTCCATTGGCGCAATTGCGCGCCATCTACCCACCCGCGCTGCTCGATCAAAGCCTGGCGATCGCCGAACGCTGCACTTTTTCACTGGCGCAATTGCACTATGAATATCCGCCCGAACTCGTACCTGCCGGGCTCACGGCCAGCGAGCATCTTGCTGCCCTGACCGAAAAGGGCCTGCAACGCCGCTGGCCGCAGGCAGTGCCGGGGCCGGTGCGCGAGCTGGTCGACCGGGAGCTGGCCTTGATCGCCGAGCTGCGCTACGAGCATTTTTTCCTGACGGTGCACGATCTGGTCGAGTATGCGCACAAGGAGGGCATCCTGTGCCAGGGCCGAGGCTCGGCCGCGAATTCCGCGGTCTGCTATGCGCTCGGGATCACCGAAATCGACCCCGCACGCACCCAGCTGTTGTTCGAGCGTTTCATCAGCCGCGAGCGCAACGAGCCGCCGGATATCGATGTCGACTTCGAGCACGAGCGGCGTGAGGAAGTCATCCAGTACATCTACACCAAGTACGGCCGCGACCGCGCCGCGCTCGCCGCGACCGTGATCTGCTATCGCACGCGCAGCGCGATCCGCGACGTGGCGCGCGCGCTCGGCATCGGCAACGATGACGTCACCCGCCTGACGCGATTGCAGATGTGGTGGGACAAGCCCGGCGAGATCCAGCAGGCACTGGCCTTAGGGTTAGAACCGGCGCGGCTGGAACTGCTGATGCAACTGGTGCGCGAGCTGGTCGGCTTCCCACGCCATCTGTCACAGCACGTCGGCGGTTTCGTGATCTCGGGCGAAGCGTTGAGCACGCTGGTACCGATCGAGAATGCCGCGATGGCCGAGCGCACCGTAATCCAATGGGACAAGGACGACCTGGAATCGCTCGGTTTATTGAAGGTCGACGTACTGGCCCTCGGCATGCTCACGGCGTTGCGCCGCTGTTTCGACCTCATCGCAAGCTATCGCGGCACGCGGCTGTCGATGCAGGACATTCCTGCCAAGGATACCGCCACCTTCGACATGATCTGTCGCGCCGAGACCGTGGGTGTATTCCAGATCGAGTCGCGCGCGCAGATGAGCATGCTGCCGCGCCTGCGGCCGCGCTGCTTCTACGACCTCGTGATCGAAGTGGCGATCGTGCGGCCCGGTCCGATCCAGGGCGACATGGTGCATCCTTATCTGCAGCGGCGCGAGAACCCGCAAGCCGTGACCTATCCGAGCGAAGCGCTCAAAGGCGTGCTGCAGCGAACGCTCGGTGTGCCGATCTTCCAGGAACAGGTCATGCAGATCGCGATCGTGGCGGCGGACTTTACCCCTGGCGAGGCCGATGGGCTGCGCCGCGCCATGGCGGCCTGGAAGCGCCGCGGCGGACTCACGCCCTATCGCGAACGGCTGCTCAGCGGCATGGCGAACAACGGCTATTCGAGCGAATTCGCCGAGCAGATCTATAAACAGATCCTGGGCTTTGGCGAATACGGTTTTCCCGAATCGCACGCGGCCTCGTTCGCATTGCTGACTTATATCTCCTGCTGGCTCAAATGCCACGAGCCCGCGGCCTTTGCCGCGGCGCTGATCAACAGTCAACCGATGGGTTTTTACGCCCCGGCCCAGATCACCCAGGAACTGCGCCGCAGCGGTGTAGCGGTGCTGCCGGTGGATGTGAGCATCAGCGCCTGGCATTGCACACTCGAGCGCGGCACCGCCGGCCCGGCACTGCGTCTGGGCCTGTGCCTGGTGCGCACGCTGCGGGCGGCGGATGCCGAACAGATCGTGGCGGCGCGGCTGGAGCGGCCCTTCACCAGCATCGATGAATTGAGCGCACGCGCGCAATTGTCCCGGCGAGCGGTACAGGCGCTGGCGGCAGCCGGCGCGCTCGCTACCTTGAGCGCACACCGGCACGAAGCCCATTGGCGCGCACTCGGCGTGGAGCGGCTTCCCGGGCTGATGGCGGGGCTATCGGGCCCGGAGGCGCCGGCAGCCTTGCCGGCGCCGACCGAAAGCCAGAACATCCTCGCCGATTACCACCATCTCGGACTCACGATCGGCCGTCATCCACTGGCCCTGCTGCGTCCAAAGCTCGCGCGCAAAGGATTTCGCAGCAGTCAGGAATTGCAGCGCTTACCCGATGGCATCAGCGTGCGCGTCGGAGGATTGATCACGCACATGCAGCAGCCGGCAACGGCCTCGGGCGTGGTGTTCGCCTCGCTCGAGGATGAAACCGGTATCGTCAACGTGATTCTGTGGCCGAAAGTGTTCGCCGCTCAGCGCCGCTGCGCGCTCGAATCGAGCCTGCTGGTGGTCGAGGGCGCGCTGCAGAGACGTGATCTGGTCGCCCACGTGGTCGCACGCAGACTGCACGATGGTTCGCACTGGCTGTCGGGGCTGGCGCGAGAATCGCGGGATTTTCGCTGATCAATGTCCCAGCGCGGTGCGTAGCGCGGCCAGTTCCTCGGCCGACTCCGCCATCAGCGCCTGGCAGATTTCCGCATTCAGTTCCAGGCGCGCCGCCGATTTCAGCGCGCCGATGCGCTCGGGCAGCGCCCCGGGCAGCTGCTTGCACATCGCCATGGTGACCGCCACTTCCAGCACATCGGCCAGGGATGCGCTGACGCCGCGGGTCGGGCGCGCATCATCGGTGTAGCTCTCCACGGCCGTGACGATTTCCTCGGCCATGTGCCAGTTCTCGAGCAGCACCTTGGCGATCGAGCTGTGCCAGTCGTTGACGATGTGCTGGTACATTTCCTGATCGGCGAACAACGCCGGGTGGCGCGTCGAGCGGGTCAGGATGTAGAGCTTGCCGACGCCGTGCACGAGCCCGGCGAGCATGGCGGTATCGGCGTTGACGCGGCCGACACGGCGCGCGACCACGAAGCACAGCGAGGCCACCAGCACGCTCTGCTGCCAGAGCGCATCCAGGAAGCGCTGCACGCCCTTGTAACCGGCCGCGGCGCGCAATTGCGCCATCACAAAGCTCACCGTGGCCGCACGCAGGGCGTCGAATCCCAGGCGCGTGACCGCGGTGCGCAGCTCGGCGATCGGCTTGCCGCCGGGATTGAGTGCCGCCGAGTTCGCCATCGACAGCACGCGCGTGGCGAGCATGGGTTCGGCGCCGATCACACGCACCACGCGCTCGCTGCTGCAGCTCTCCTCGGCCAGGGCTTTCTGTACCTGTGCGGCCACTTCCGGAAAACTCGGCAGCTCGATGCTGCTGGCGGACAGCTCAGCCGACAGTTCCCGCACGAATTCGAACGCCGCGGTGCTGGCATCGCGCTGCACGGGGCTCTTCGATTCCGGGTTCTTCTGTTGCTCTTGCACGCCCATTTTCAATCTGCCTTGCACATCAGAACAGCTCGATGTCATTGCCAACGGGCTCGCGATCGAGCACCTCGAGGTAGTGCAGCTCGCGCTCGAACAAGGTGTTGTTGCGTACCGACTTGAGCCTCTTGACGCGCAGCCTGCCGGTGTCGGGTTCGTAATGAACCTTGCGTGGATAGATGTCCCCCAGATCCTCGCCGGCTACGCCGAAGCCCTCAGCGGCCACGTACCTGCGTACGAATTCTATATTGCGCGCCCCGATATCGATGTCCATGCCCTCGAGCACCTTGCCGCCGCCCACCAGCTTCACTTCCAGGCACTCGCGGCGGCCGCCCAATTTCAGGATATCGTTGATCAGGCGCTCCATCGCCACGTTGCCGTAGCGCGTGGCGGCGCTGGCGGCCGCGCCCCAGGCGCTGGTGCCTTGCGAGGCGTCCAGTGGCAGCATGAAATGATTCATGCCACCGATCCCCAGGCGACGATCGCGCACGCACGCCGAGACGCATGAACCCAGCACCGTCGAAATGCGTTCGCCGGCCGTGGTGACATAGTATTCACCCGGCAGCAGCTTGGCCGCGAAGCCACGATATTCACGATCCCAATAGCGGTTGACGTGCGCGAAGTAGGCGTGCGTCGGCGGCGGGCTTTCGGAACTGCTGGCATGTTGGGCCTGGCTGGCGGCGACCGGTCGCTTAGGAGACGTCATCGTGCGTCCTGTCGATCACAGGACGCGCGCCATGGTCGCGAGCAGTTGTTCCGGATTGAAGGGCTTGACGATCCAGCCGGTGGCACCGGCGCGCTTGCCCTCGAGTTTCCTCTCCTGGCTGGACTCGGTGGTCAGCAGCAGCAATGGCGTCAACCGGTAGTGCGGCAGGGCCCGCAGCTCGCTCACCAGCGTGATGCCGTCCATGCGCGGCATGTTGACGTCGGTAATCACCAGGTCGCAGGCATTATCGCGCGCGTAGTCCAGCGCTTCCTGGCCGTCGACCGCCTCGATCACGTCGTAGCCCGCGGACTGCAGGGTCGCGCGAACCATCTCGCGCATCGACGCCGAGTCATCGACGGTCATGATCAATCTTGCCATGGTGCTCCTCCAACAGGGATTGCTATCGCGCTGCGCTCAACTTGCCTTCCGCCTGGCGTTCGCCCGCGCCTGCCGTCCAGGGCCGATCGGCCGAGCGCCGCTCGGCCGCGGCGGCAACGGCGGCGGCGGTGGCGGACTCCTGCGATCCGACCCGATAACCCGAGATCATCTGATTCAACGCGTGCGCCTGCTCCACGATCGCCTGACTGGCCGCGGCCGCCTGCTCGACCAGCGCCGCGTTCTGCTGCGTCGACTGATCCATCTGCATGACGGATTTGTTGACCTGCTCGATGCCGGTCGACTGCTCACGGCTGGCGGCGGCGATCTCGGCCACGATATCCGTGACCTTCTTGACCGCGGCCTGAATCTCTTCGAGTGTCTTGCCCGATTCATCGACCAGCTTGCTGCCTTCCTCGACCCGCGTCACGCTGTCGCGAATCAGGGCTTTGATCTCCTTGGCGGCACTGGCGCTGCGACCCGCGAGGTTGCGCACTTCCGTGGCCACCACCGCAAAGCCGCGGCCCTGTTCGCCGGCCCGGGCCGCCTCCACCGCGGCGTTGAGCGCCAGCAGATTGGTCTGAAAGGCGATCTCATCGATGACACCGATGATGTCGGCGATCTTCTTGGATGCGGCATTGATGCCCGCCATCGAATTGACCGCGGCCCCGACCACCGTGCCGCCCTTCTCCGCCTGCCGCCGCGCGGCCAGGGCCAGTTGATTCGCCTGTCCGGCATTGTCCGCGGTCTGCCTGACGGTCGAGGTCATCTCTTCCATCGATGAGGCGGTCTCCTCGAGACTGGCCGCCTGCTCCTCAGTGCGCTGCGAGAGATTCAGGTTGCCCTTGGAGATCTCCTCCGCTCCGGTCTTGACCTCGGCGGCCGAGGCCTTGATCTGCTGCACCAGGATCATCATGTTGCTGATGAGGGCGTTGATGCCCGAGGCAAGCTTGCCGAAGGCGCCGAATTTGCCCGCCGTGTCGATACGGGCACTCAGATCGCGCTGCTCGGCGCATTCCACGACCACGTTGACGTCGTCAATGACGGCCCCCATGGTATCGAACAGTTCGTTGACGCCGCGGCTCAAGGCCTCGACGTGTCCGCTCTTGCCTTCGAGATCCACGCGCTGCGACAGATCGCCCTGCAGCGCCGCCTTGACCGCGGCCTGCGTCTGCAGCACGGTCGACTGCAACTGCTGCGACATGCGCACCTGCGCCGTCACATCGGTGTTGTAGCTGACCACCGCCGCAGGCTTGCCGTTGGCGTCCATGGTCGGGCTGAAATAGCCCTGCAGCCACACTTCCCGGCCGCTCTTGCCGACGTAGACGAACTCGCCCGCCTGGTATTCGCCCCGGGCGAGTCTCTGCCACAGGTCGCGGAACTCGGGCTTCTCACGCTGCGCGGCGCTGAGCAGCATGGAGTGAGGCTTGCCCGCGACTTCCTCCAGCGTGTACTCGAACATCTTGAGGAAGTTTGCATTGGCCATGCGGATGGTGCCGTCGAGTTCGAACTCAATCATGGCGCGCACTCGTCGGATCGCGACTATTTCGCTCTCGTACAGGGCGATGCGCGTCTGCTGCTCGGTAATGTCGGTGGCAAAATTCACGATCTTGAACACCACGCCCTGCGCGTCGCGGATCGGCTGGTAAGAGGCCCGCACCCACAATTCCTTGCCATCCTTGCGCATTCGCCGGGATACCACGCTACAGGCCTCGCCGCTGGCGAGCTTGGACCACATCGCACGATACTCGGCGCTCTCGCGATCGGCGCCGGCGACGTACATGCTCTGGTTTCTGCCCTGGATTTCAGCCAGCGTGTAGCCAAGCAGGCCCAGGCTCAGCTCATTGGCGGCGCGTATGCTGCCGTCCGGATCGTACTCAATGACCGCCTGGGCGCTGTTGAGTGCCGCCAACGTGCCGCGCAGGTCCTCCAGCTCGCGTGCATCGATGGTGACTTTGCGCTGCGCCCTGGGACGCACCGTCTTGCTGCGTGTTCGTTTCATGATTGCCTGCTCTGAATTGGATCAGTCGAAATTTCGTTGAGAGCGCTCATCATGCCGCCCCCAGTTTCGGCACCGTGTCCGGCGCCTCGTTGACACTGGCCGCGAGCCGCAACACCGCCTCGGCAATCCGATCCAGCGGCACCACGTCCCTGACACCGCCGTGCTTTACCGCGGCGCCCGGCATACCCCAGACGACACTGCTGGCCTCGTCCTGCGCCACGGTCGGCGCACCGGCGTCGGCCATCTCCCTGAGACCCCTGGCGCCGTCATCGCCCATGCCCGTCAGGATCGCTCCCACGGCATTGCGTCCGACGTTCTGCGCCACCGATCGAAACAGCACATCGACACTGGGCCGGTGGCGATTGACCGGCGGCCCGTCGTGGAGGCGGCACAGGTAGCGCGCGCCATCGCGCTCGACCATCAGATGCCGATCGCCCGGAGCGATGTAGACGTGGCCGGGCACGATCTGCTGGCCGTCACGTGGCTCGCACACCGACATCGCGCACAGGGTGTCCATGCGATGGGTAAACGCGCCGCTGAAGGCCGCGGGGATGTGCTGCGCAATCACCACTGCCGGACCATCGGCCGGCATACCCTGCAGCACCGCGCGTATTGCCTCGGTGCCGCCGGTGGAGGCGCCGATGGCGATGATGCGCTCGGTGGTGCGCAAGCGGCGCTGCGCAACCAGCGCCGGCAGCACCGCATCCGCGGAATATTTGGGTATCACCGACAGGCTCGGTGTATCGATGCGCGCGCGCACGCGCGCGTGTGCGGCGACCCGTACCTTGGCGCAGATCTCTTCGGAGAAATCGCGCAGCGTGCCGGCGATATCGATTTTTGGCTTGGAGACGAAGTCCACTGCGCCCAGTTCCAGAGCCCGCAGGGTGGTCTGCGCGCCGCGTTCAGTGAGCGAGGACACCATGATGACTGGCATGGGCCGCAGGCGCATGAGGTTGGACAGAAAAGTAATGCCATCCATGCGCGGCATTTCGACGTCGAGCGTCAGCACATCGGGGTTCAGCGCCTTGATGCGTTCGCGCGCAATCAGCGGGTCGTTGGCGACCCCCACCACCTCGATGTCGCCGGACTCGTTGAGAATGTCGGTGAGCATCTGGCGTACCAAAGAGGAGTCATCGACGATCAGCACCCGGATTTTCTTGTTCATCTCATTCTCCGATGCGCCGGTAGATCGTGCGGCCAATGAGCTCATACTTTTCGCTGATGTGATACAGGCTCTCGGAGTGGCCCAGAAACAAGATGGCGCCGGGCCGCTGCAGTTGCGCCATGCGTTCGAACAACTTGCGCTTGGTGGGCAGGTCGAAATAGATCACCACATTGCGGCAAAAAATGGCGTCGAACGGACCGCGCATCGGCCAGTCGTGCATGAGATTGAGTCGCTTGAAGGTGATCAGCTGGCGCAGCGACGCCGCCACCTTGACTATGCCGCGCTTGTTACTTTCGCTGAAGAACTGCTGCGCCCGGGTCTGTGACACGCCCCGCAATCGCTCCACCGGGTAGATGCCGGCTTCACAGGTCGCCAGTACGTTCGAGTCCAGGTCGGTGGCGAGAATCTTGGCGTCGATTCCGCTCAAGTACGCCTGCCGCTCGCGCAGCACCATGGCCATGCTGTACGGCTCCTCGCCGGTCGAGCAGGCGCACGACCACAGGCGCAGCCGCCCGGCGACCGCGGCGCGTGTGGCGATGCCCGGCAGCACGTGTTCGGCCAGGTAATCGAAGTGATGCGCCTCGCGAAAGAACGAAGTCAGGTTGGTGGTGATGGCGTTGGTGAATTCCTGCAGCTCGCCGGGCTCCCCGTGTTCGAGCAAGTCGACATACTCGGCAAAGCTGGTCAATTTCAGCGCCCGCAGCCGCCGCGCCAGACGTCCGTAGACCATCTGCCGCTTGGCCTCCGTCAGGGCGATGCCGGTATAGGCGTGCACCAGCTCGCACAGGCGGCTGAAGTCCGCGTCCGTGAGCACGAAATCGCCGCCGCCGGCATTGGCTGTCAGGGCCGCAGCCTGTTTCATATCGCTTGGCTCCAGCCCCGCGTTCAAGCGTTTAACGGGCGCGGGACGTCGGTCTCGACGCACGCGGCCACCAGTTCGTTGATGTCGAGCAGCATGACCATCTTGCCCTCGACGTTGGCAATGCCTTTGACGCAGGCCTCGTCGGCGGCTGTGCCCAGTTCGGGTATGGGCTTGATGGCGTCCGGCAGCACGCTGTACACGTCCGATACGCCATCCACCACGATGCCGACGGTTTTTTCACCGCGTGAGCTCTGCACGCGCACCACGATCACCACCGTGGAGGCATCGAAGTTGCGCTTTTCGAGATTCAGGCGGGTGCGCAGATCCACCACCGGCACGATCATGCCGCGCAGATTCATCACGCCGAGCAGGTAGGGTGGCGAATAAGGCACGCGCGTGACGCGGTCCCAGCCCTTGATTTCCTGCACGCGCAGAATCTCGACGCCGTATTCCTCGCCGGCGCAGATGAAAGTCAGGTACTGCGCAGCGACCGGCGTCGCGCCACTCGAAGATTCAGTTGCGGCTGTCATGCTCTGCGTCATACCCATGCTCCTCAGAACTCCTGCCATTCACTGTCGCTGGCCACGTGCTCATTGACCAGCCGGCGCGCGGGAGTACCCATCTTTACCGCGGCGCTCCTGGCGGCAGGCGCCGGGACCACCGTGGTCCGGTGCACGGGCGCGGTGACCCGGTGCGCCGGGGCAGTGGCCCGGTGCGCCGGGGCGGTGGCCCGGTGCGCCGGGGCGGTGGGCGCGACCGCGGAAGCGGGTCTGGACGCGGACGCAGCGGGCTTGGCCGCGCTGGTGTCGCTCCATGGACGGCTGGCGGTGCGCCGATTGCGCACCGTCGCATCGGACTCTTCGCCGACCTGGTATCGGGAGATCACCGAGTTGAGCGCCTGGGCATGCTCGACGATGGCGTGGCTGGCGGCGGCGGCCTGCTCGACCAGCGCGGAATTCTGCTGCGTGGTGGCATCCATCTGCATGACGGCCTTGTTCACCTGCTCAATGCCCGAGGATTGCTCGCGGCTCGCGGCAGCGATTTCGGCGACGATATCGGTGACCTTCTTGACCGCCTGAACGATCTCGGCCAGCGTGCGGCCCGACTCATCGACCAGTTTGCTGCCCTCATCGACCTTGGCGACGCTGTCGCGGATCAGCGCCTTGATCTCTTTGGCCGCGGTGGCGCTACGGCCGGCGAGATTGCGCACCTCGGTGGCAACCACCGCGAAGCCGCGTCCCTGCTCGCCGGCGCGGGCCGCTTCCACGGCCGCGTTCAATGCCAGCAGATTGGTCTGAAAAGCGATTTCATCGATTACGCCGATGATGTCGGCGATCTTCTTCGAGGCGCCATTGATCGCGCTCATCGCCTGCACCGCCGAGCCCACCACCGCGCCGCCCTTCTCCGCCTGCTGGCGCGCCGCCATCGCCAATTGATTGGCCTGGCCGGCGTTGTCGGCGGTCTGCTTGACCGTTGCGGTCATTTGCTCCATCGATGATGCGGTCTCCTCCAGGCTGGCGGCGGTCTCCTCCGTGCGCTGCGACAGATTGGTGTTGCCGCGGGAAATCTCCTCGGCTCCGTCCTGGACCGCCGCAGCCGCGCCTTTTATCTGCTTGACCACTTGCAGCATGTTGTCGAGCAAGCCGTTGATGCCATCAGCGAGCTTGGCGAAAAAGGCCTGCTTGTCGTCCTTGCTTATGCGCTTGAGCAGATCGCCGGCGCGTGCCGCTGCCACGATGTCCGCGATTTCCTGCTCGACCTTGGTTTCCTGTGTGCGGTCGATCCATTCGAGCACCGTACCCAGGCGCGTGCCGTGGGCATCGAGCACCGGGTTGGCAATGGTAACCAGCGTCAGCGATCCGATCTTGAGCTCGGACCTGAGCGTGCCGAGCAGCTCGGCCAGCAGCCGCTGCTGTTCCGCGCTGTTCTTGTGAAACACATCGATGTTCGAGCCCATGAGCCTGGTGGGATCGAAGTTCGGCAGCTCGCGCCGCAGCTCCGCCGCAATGTTCTGAAACATGTTCTGCACGGAGCGGTTCAGATAGATGATGCGGTTTTCGGCGTCGGCCATCATGACGTTGCCGGAGACGTTGTCGAGCGCGGTCCTGATGCGCAGGCTGCTGACCGCAAGCTGTTTCTGTTCGGTGATGTCGGTGGCGAACATGACGACTTTGAACGGTTTGTTGTTCGCGTCCAGGATCGGGTTGTATGAGGCCTGCAGCCAGATCTCCCGCCCGTCCTTGCCGAAGCAGCGATACTGACCGGCATCGTAGTCGCCGCGCGCGAGCTTGGCCCAGAAAGCCCGGTAGTCGCCGCTGTCGCGCTGCGCCGCATCGACGAACAGGCCGTGGTGCCTGCCTTTGATCTCATCGAGCCCGTAGCCGACCGTGCGCAGAAAAATATCGTTCGCGGTGCGGATCGTGCCGTCGAGCTCGAATTCGATCACGGCCTGCGCTTTGTTGATGGCCGCCAATTGGCCCTTGTAGTCGGCGGCGCGGGCTTTCTGCGCGGTAATGTCGGCCGCGTACTCGACTATCTTGTAGGGTCTACCGTTCGCACCCATGATCGGGTTGTACGAGGCCTGCAACCAGATCTCGCGGCCGCCCTTGCCCAGGCGCCGATACTGACCGGCATCGAATTCGCCACGCGCGAGCTTGGCCCAGAAGGCGCGATACTCGCCGCTGTCGCGAAGTGTGGGCTCGACGAACAGGCTGTGATGTTTGCCTTTGATCTCATCGAGCGTGTAGCCGACCGCGCGCAACAGGTTGTCATTGGCGGTGAGAATCGTGCCGTCCAGTTCGAACTCGATGATCGCCTGGGCCTTGCTGATGGCGTCCATCTGCCCGCGCGAATCCGCGCGCGGCGCGGCAACCGCAGACTTGCCGCGCTTGACACGTTTGATACTTTTGCCGCTCTTGCCCCGGCGTGCCGCCGTCCCGCTGACATCTGCTCGCATGAAAATCGTCCTTGGAATGAATCCGGATTACATCCGCAACGTCAGTGCGTCGCGCTCGCCGCCAGCTGCTGCGCGTCGAGCAAAATTAGGGTCTTGCCGTCGGCCTGCGCCAGCCCTCGTACCACCGCGCTCGCGGCGGCACTGCCCATCTCGGGCAGCGCGCGGATATTGGCGGCATCGAGGTCGTAGACTTCCGATACCGCGTCGACCACCAGACCGACTGTGCGGTCCTCGCCCTCGCTCGGCACGCAGATGACGATCACGACCGTCGCCGGCCCGAATTGCGCCGGCTCCAGCTGGAAGCGCCGGCGCAAGTCGATCACCGGAACCACCACGCCGCGCAGATCGATGACCCCCAGAACCCATGCCGGTGCGTGCGGAATGGCCGTGACCGCGGACCAACCGCGTATCTCCTGGACCATGAGTATGCCGAGGCCATATTCCTCTCCGGCGAGTTGGAAGGTCAGGACCTGCTGTGCGCCGACAGCCTCCTGGCTCATGCTGCCACCTTGGCCGGATCGCTACGTTGCGGCTGGTCGAGGAATCGAACAATTACTCCCGGAATATCGAGGATCAACGCCACCCGGCCATCACCGAGCATGGTCGCGCCCGCCAGGGCCGTTACCTGCTTGAAATTGGTCTCCAGGCTCTTGATCACCACCTGCTGCTGCGACAGGAGCTCGTCGACGAACAGTCCGACCCGCTTGCCGTCCGCCTCGACGATCATCAGCAGGCCGTTGAGCAGGTCGGTGTTGTCGGCCTGAATCCCGAACAGCTCGTACATGCGTACGATCGGGATGTACTCATCGCGCAGACGGAACAGCTCGGCTTTGTGCGCCAGCGTACTGATCTGGTCGCTCTTGATCTGAATGGTCTCGACGATCGATACGATCGGCACGATGTAGATTTCCTTACCCACACGCGCCAGCTGTCCGTCGAGTATGGCCAGCGTCAAGGGCAGGCGGATGCGCACCGTGCTGCCCTTGCCCGGGGTCGAATACAGCTGCACGTGGCCGCCGATCTCGTTGATGTTGCGCCGGACAACGTCCATGCCGACGCCACGCCCGGAGACATCGCTGACCACCTCGGCGGTGGAGAAGCCGGGGGCGAAGATCAGGTTCAGGATCTTTTCGTCCGAGAGTTCCTCGTCGGCGCCAACCAGGCCGCGTTCGCGCGCCTTGGCCAGGATCCGGTCGCGTTGCAGGCCGGCACCATCGTCGGACACTTCGACGATGACGTTGCCGCCCTTGTGGTAGGCGTGCAGCGAGATAGTGCCCTGCTCGTTCTTGCCGGCGGCACGGCGTTTGTCCGGCATCTCGATGCCGTGATCGACGGCGTTGCGCACCAGGTGCACCAGCGGGTCACCGATCTTCTCGAGCACGGTCTTGTCGAGCTCGGTTTGATCGCCGCTCATCTTGAGTTCCATCTTCTTGCCGAGCCGCTGGCCCAGGTCACGGATCATGCGCGGGAAGCGGTTGAATATCGAAGCGATCGGCAGCATGCGCACGCGCATGACGCTTTCCTGCAGGGAGCGCATGTGGCGCTCGAACTGCACCAGTGCATTGCGCAGCTCGTCGGCCTCGCGGCCAGCGAGCACCGCGGCCAACTGACTGCACACCGACTGCGTGATCACGAGTTCGCCCACCGAGTTGAGCAGCTCGTCGATCTTTTCAATGCTGACGCGTATCGAGCCGCCTTCGCCGGAACCGGTACGCGACACCTCCGGCGTGGCCTGGGATTTGGCGACGCTGGCAGCAGCGCCAGCGGCTGACGCTGCGGCTGGGGCTGCGGCGGCTGCCGCCGTGGCGCCCGCGGTGGCTGCCGGTGGCGCAGCCGGGGCCGTGGTGTTCGCAGGATCGTCCTGCTGCACCGCAATCGGCGACAGAGGTTCTATGGTTAGGGTGCATTCGCCCTCCGCCCATTCAAATATCTGCTCGATTGCCGAGCGTTTCACCTCGCTGCGCAATTCCATCTGCCAGCTCAGCAGGCACACTTCCGGGTCAAGTTCGGCCAGCGTCGGCACTTTGCCGGCGTCGACGCGGGTAACCAGCGTGCCGAGCATTGCCAGCTCGCGCAGCATGCGCAGCGGGTCATTGCCGTGTTCCATCATCAACGCGCCTGGTATCAGGCCGATGCGCCAGCCGGTAACGCTGCCGCTGGCGGGCACATCGCCCTGCGGCTGCCGCGGCGAAGCGACAGCGGGCGCGGCAGCGGCAACCGGCGCCGACTGGCCGTTCTTCATGATCACCTGCAGCTCGGCGTGCAGACCGGCGGTCAGGCCCGGATCGGAGGGCTGCTTGCGCTGGGTTGCGGTCAGCATCACGCGCAGCACATCGACCGAGCGCAGTAGCACATCGATGATATTGGGCTGCACCTGGCGCTGGCCGCTGCGTAGCTGATCGAGCAGCGTCTCCAGGATATGGGTAAAGGCAGCCACGTCGGCGAAGCCAAAGGTGGCGCTGCCACCCTTGATCGAGTGCGCCACCCTGAATATGGTGTTGATCAGCTCGGAGTCGGCTTCGCCGGCGCTGAGCTTGAGCAGCGCGGCTTCCATCGAGCCGAGCGCCTCGAAGCTCTCTTCGAAGAAAGTCTCGTGAAATTGTGCCAGATCCAGGGTCATCAGCCTGCGCCCGGGCTCTCGACCAACGCGCCAACGCTCATGAGCTCGATGGCCCGCTCCAGCGGCTCGGACCTGCCCTGCCAGACGTACGATAGGCTTCGTTCCAGGCAATCCAGTGCAAACGCCACAATCAGCTGCACGCCGGCGGCATCGACTCGCTCAACCGCGCTGCCGTCAATTTCGTAGGGACCCGGCCGCGCCAGCTGTTCGAGCATGTGTGCCTTGATCGCGGCGGCCTCGTGGATGGTGCAGCTGCCGCCCAGCACCACGCGGCCGCGGGGTGCGGTGGGCGCATCGGCGACGCTCTGTTGTGCTTCCATAGGCCACACCTGATTCTTGCTGCCGCCCGCTGGGCAGATTCCATAAGCTTGTTACGGCTGTCCGGCGCCATTACTTGATGGGACTTCGATCACATTCTGGATACCGGGGATCGCGCCGTGGCCCGGCCGGCCACAGCACAACTGCGGCCGCAACGCCACAGTACGGCAAGCCGCCGCGCCATTTTGTGATCCTGCTATCAACCGCAGCAGTTGCATCTGGCGCCCCGGACGCTCAAGCAACACACTTACGGTGCCGATAGTTGCCGACGCAGCGTCGAGATTCCGGCGCAATGCCCCGGCGCAATGCCAAGGTGGAGGCGAGAGTGACCGCACAAGCTGGCATGAGTATCCTGGTCGTGGACGATTTCTCGACCATGCGGCGGATCATCAAAGGGCTGCTGCACGACCTGGGCTATTCCAACGTCACGGAAGCCGATGACGGTCTGACCGCGCTGCCGTTGCTGAAAGCCGGCAGCTTCGACCTGCTGATCACCGATTGGAACATGCCGGGCATGCAGGGCGTGGAGCTGCTGCGCCAGGTGCGCGCTGACGAGCGGCTGAAGAAGCTTCCGGTACTGATGCTCACGGCGGAGGCCAAGCGCGAGCAGATCGTCGAAGCCGCCCAGGCCGGTGTCAGCGGCTATGTGATCAAGCCATTTACCGCCGTCACGCTCAAGGAAAAGATCGACAAGATATTCGCCGTCAAGCCCTCGGCAGCGGCTTGAAGCGGATGAACGATTGCGTGCGCAACGCGGCCGAGTACCGCGTCTGGGTCGAGGCCATGCACGCGGCACTGGTCTCGCACGACAGCCAGGGATTCGCCGCCGCTCTCGAGTGCTTCAACCGGCTGCAGGAATCCGACGTCATGAGCGGAGTGCGCGGGGTCGCGGTCGACCTGCAGGCCGCGCTGGAACAGTTTCGCTGTGATTCGCGGCTGCTGGATCTGGCCGAGCGCGAGGTGCCCGATGCGCGGCATCGTCTGGCGCATGTGCTGAAGCTGACCGACGATGCGGCACACCACACCATGGACCTGGTGGATCAGTCCTGTCCGCTGGTGGACACGGTTGCGCACGAAGCCGAGCGGCTGCAATTGCTGATCAAGCGCCCGCTGGGGCCTGATGAGGGCCTACGCGTGGACCTCGAGCGCCACCTGGCGCAGACGCTGCAGAGTATGAAGCAGGTGCGTTCCCGGCTCGCCGATGTGTTGCTGGCGCAGGGCTATCAGGATTTGAGCGGTCAGATCATTCGCGGCGTCATGAAACTGGTCGATGAGCTCGAGCTCGCCCTGAGCAAACTGGTTCGTATCGGCAATTTCAAGCAGGACTCCCAGCCGCGCGCGAATGCCAGCGCAGCGGTCCTGGGCCCGGTTGTTCCCGGGGTGGAACATGGACACACGGTCGGCGGCCAGCAGGACGTGGACGCCATGCTGAGCGGACTGGGAATGTAGTGCGCCGCGAGCGCTCGGCGCGGGCGCCGCTCTAGAACAATTCCAACTCGCCGGGCGCGGAAGCCTCGCGCAGGCTCTGCAGGGCCTTGAGCATCTGCTCGGCGCGCAGGCCGCGCATCATGAAATCGAACAATACCCGTTCCTCGACCATGCTGTAGCGCGCGCGCACCTCATCGAGAATCGCATCCCAGTCGATGGTCGCGAGCGCCGTTGGATCGGTGCTGGCGTCCGCGGGAATGGCCAGGCCGGCACGTACGTGAGTCAGCCGCTGAATGAGCTTGTCGTAAAACTGCAGCGCCTTGACCGCCGACTGCAGCGAGCCGCGCACACCAGCGGTCAGCTCCTTGAGTTGCGGTACTGCCGCCTCGCTCTGCGCCAGCCGCTCGAGCTGCTGCACATCGCCCGCCATCGCCGCGAGCGACTGGGCGATCTTGTCGACCTGGGCGTCACTCTCACGTACGGCGGCGTCCAACTGCGCCACGCCGAGATTCAGGAATTGATGCAGGCCGCGCGCGACATTGGTGGCACTGGCCCGGGTATCATCATCATCACTCACCGCGCTCATGCTTAATGACCTCGGTTAGCCGGTCGTGCCGGTCCGCTCAACACACGTTCGAGGGTTGCCAGCAGTTGATCGGGATGGAATGGCTTGACCATCCAACCGGTGGCGCCGGCCTGCTTGCCCTGCAGCTTGCTCTCCGGACTGGATTCCGTGGTCAGCAGCAACAGCGGTGTCAGGTGATAGCTGGGCAGCGCGCGCAATTGCGCCACCAGCGTGATGCCGTCCATGCGCGGCATATTCACGTCGGCGAGCACCAGATCCACCGAGTTCAGGCGGGCATACTCCAGGGCTTCAGCGCCGTCGGCCGCCTCGACCACCTCATAGCCGGCGGCACGCAGCGTGACCCCGACCATGTGTCGCATCGAAGCCGAATCGTCGACCGCTAGAATTCTCTTGGACATGCACGCCCGCTCCGATGAAGGTGAGATCAGTCGCCGCTCGACCAGGGGTATCGGCGCCTTCCGCCCGGGACTTAACGGTGTGCCCCGGGCTTTCCACACAGTGAGCGTCACGTCACAGTATTGCTCCCTGCCCGGTGCGAGCGCACCGCCACTGTGCTAGAGGGCGTCGCGCAACAATTGCACGTTGCCGCCCGCGGCCGTGGTATCAACGCTCAGGCAGCGCTCGGTCATGAAGCGGGTCAGGTATTGCGGGCCGCCGGCCTTGGGGCCGGTCCCGGACAGACCCTCGCCGCCGAATGGCTGTGAGCCGACCACGGCGCCGATCATGGAGCGATTGACGTACAGATTGCCCACCCGCGCGCGTGCGCGGACCTGATCGATGTGCCGCCTCAGCCGCGTTTGCAGACCCATGGTCAACCCATAGCCGCTTGAGTTGATGCGATCGAGCGTGCGCTCCAGCTCGCCGGCGCGCCAGGTCGCGACGTGCAATACCGGACCAAAGACCTCCTGTCGCAGATCCTCGATTTGACCCAGTCGCACCAGCGTCGGGGCGACGAAATTCCCGCCGGCCAGAGTCGGCGGCATGGCGCAGCGATACAGGATCTGCGAGGCGGCAAGCGATGCCAGGTAGTCCTCGACACTGCGCTGGGCGGCCGCATCGATCACCGGGCCGACGTCGGTATCGATATCTGCCGGATCACCCATGCGCAGCTTCGCCATGGCGCCGATCAGCATCTGCAATGCCGCTTCGGCGATGTCCTCCTGCAGACACAGCAGGCGCAATGCCGAGCAACGCTGGCCGGCGCTTTGGAACGCCGAGCTCAGCACGTCGCCCACGGTGCGTTGCAGCAGCGCCGTGGAATCCACCAGCATGGCGTTCAGGCCGCCGGTTTCGGCAATCAACGGCACCATCGGGCGCGCCGCATCGGCCAGCAGCGCCTGGGCAATACTACGGGCCGCAGCGTTCGAGCCGGTAAACACAACGCCGGCAAGCCGTCGGTCGCTCACCAGCGCAGCGCCCACCGAATCCTCGCCGGGAAGCAGAGCGACCACACCTGGCGGCACGCCGGCCTCGAGCACCAGACGCATGGCAGCGGCCGCGATCAAAGGGGTCTGCGGGGCGGGTTTGGCGATCACCGCGTTGCCGGTGACCAACGCCGCTGCGACCTGGCCGAGAAATATGGCCAGCGGAAAATTCCACGGGCTGATGCAGGCAAACGTGCCGCGAGCTGCCCAGTGCAGCTCATTCAACTCACCCGTAGGCCCGGGCAGGCGCAACGGTTGCATCAGGCGCCGCGCCTGCAGCGCGTAGTAGCGACAGAAGTCCACCGCTTCACGCACTTCGGCCAGTGCATCGGCGATGCTCTTGCCGGCTTCGCGTACCGCCAGCGCCATCAGCACCGTGCGTTCGCGCTCGAGCAGATCGGCAAGGCGCGTCAGGCAATCCGCACGCGCCTCCACGCTCAGCGCCGCCCACAGCGGCTGCGCGTCCTGCGCCAGCTCCAGGGCCTGTGCCACGTGGCTGGCATCGGCATTTACCACCATGCCCACCACACGCTCGCTACAGGCCGGATCGCGCACCGCCGCCCCGGCGCCGGCCATCTGCCTGCCACCCACCAATGGCGCTGCGTATTGCAGCTGCGCCCAGATGTGCGTCATGCCTGCCAGCAATAGCTGGACTTGCGAGGAATCGGAAAAATCGATTCCGGCGGAGTTGCTGCGATCGGGAAACAGATCCTTCGGTGCCACGATTGCCTCGCTTGCCGGCGCCGGCGTGCTTTGCAGTTGCGTCGCGGGATCGAGCAGCAGGCGCTCATCGCTCACCGCTGCACTGCCCAATTGATAGACAAACCCGGCATTGGCGCTGTTCTCGAGAATGCGCCGCACCAGGTACGGAAGCAGCTCCGCGTAGCCCCCGACCGGAGCATAAATACGGCAGCGAATCTGCGACTGCCGGATCAGGCTCTCATACAGACCCGCGCCCATGCCATGCAGGCGCTGGAACTCGAACTCGCCGCGCCCGGCGGTCCATTGCAGTAGCGTTGCCACGGTGAGCGCGTTGTGGGTGGCGAAGGCCGGATACAGGCCCTTCGCGTCCAGCAACCGTCGCGCACAGGCAAGGTAGCTTAGGTCCGTGGCGGGTTTGCGCGTATGGACCGGAAAGGCCATCAGACCCAGCTCCTGGGCGCGCTGGATTTCGACATCCCAATAGGCGCCTTTGACCAGCCGTACCGTCAGGCGCACGCCGCAGCGCATTGCCAGTTCATCGGCCCAGTCAATGAGGGACGGTGCGCGCACCTGGTATGCCTGCACGGCAAAACCCAGGCCATCCCAGCCCTTTAATGCAGGATCGGCCGCCACCGCCGCGATCACCGCCAGCGACATTTCCAGGCGCTCGCTCTCTTCGGCGTCGATGGTCAGTCCGATGTTGCGCGCTCGTGCCGCGCGCGCCAGTCCGATCACGGTCTCGATGAGCTCGGGCACCGCGCGCTGGTATTGCAATGGCTCGTAGCGGCAGTTCAATGCCGATAACTTCACCGAAATGCCGTCATTGCAGAAACTGGCTGCGCGTAAATCGGCGCCCTCGCCCACCGCGGCGATGGCCGCGCGATAGCAGCCCAGGTAGCGCTGCACATCGGCATCGGTGCGCGCGGACTCTCCCAGCATGTCGTAGGAGAAGTCGAAGCCGCGCAGCTCGCGGCGCGCCGCGCGCTTCTGCGCCTGATGGATGTCGCGACCGAAGACAAATTGCCGCCCCAGAATCTGCATCGCCATCGCCACCCAGGGCCGCAGCCAATACGCCGCCAACGGCGGCGATGGCGGCGGGGCCGCAGATGAGTGCAATAACCGGCGCGCCAGCATCAGGCAGCGTGTCAGGGCGTTGACGCGCCACGAGGGCGATGCGCCGCGATGCGAGCGCCAGTCCCCGTCGTCGAATTTCTCGGCGATCAAACTCGCGGCCGTGGCGGCGTCCGGAATGCGCAGGTACGCCTCGGCGAGCGTCAGCAGCGCCAGGCCCTCCGGGCTCTGAATAGCGTATTGCTGCAGAAAACGGTCGATCCAGCGCCGCGCCAGTGCTGCGCGTTGCGCACGCACCAGCCGCAGGGCGGTCTCGTGCGCGGACACCGCTAAGGCTGGGCCGATAGATGCGGCCATGCCGCACGCAGGTACAGCGCCATGGAAATCAGCGTGAGCGCCGCGGCCAGCACCGTGAGCCATTGTCCGAGTGAGTAGATGGGCAGACCGAGCAACGAGTGACGAAACAACAGCATCGTCAGTCCCACCATCTGCAGGATGGTCTTGTACTTGCCAATACGCGAGACGGCCACCGCGGTGCGCTGGCCGATGCCGGCCATCCATTCGCGCAGCGCCGAGATGGCTATCTCGCGGCCAATGATCACCGCCGCGGTCAACACCATGACCACGCGCGGATCGCGGCTGACGATCAGCACCAGCGCCACCGCGACGATGAGCTTGTCGGCTACCGGATCCAGGAACGCGCCCAGGCGAGTGGTCTGACCCAGCCGTCGCGCCAGGTAGCCATCGAGCGAATCGGTGATCGCCGCCGCGGCAAACAGCAGGCCGGCGATTGGATCGGCGAAATCGTCGAGCGAATGCTCACCGAGCAGGAACAGCAGCATGATCAGCGGAATCGCCAGGATGCGCAGCCACGTCAGGATGTTCGGCCAATTCCAGATCATCATGCCCCCGGGTGCAGATGATCATAGATCGAACGGGCCATCGACGCGCCGACGCCGACCACTTTTTCCAGATCGGCGATACCCGCCCGCATCACGCCCTGCAGGCCGCCGAAATGGGTCAGCAGGGCGCGGCGCCGTGCCGGTCCCAATCCCGGTACCGCCTCGAGCACCGACTCGCGGTAGCGGCGGGCGCGCCGCCGCCGATGGCCGGTGATGGCAAAGCGATGCGCCTCGTCGCGCACGCGCTGGATAAAGTGCAGTGCCGCGCTGTCGGGCTCGAGCACGATCGGGCTCGCCTCGCCGGCCCGATGCAGGCGCTCCTGTCCGGGGCGGCGATCGGCGCCCTTGGCCACGCCGACCACCACCAGTCCCTCGACGCCCGCCTCTGCCAGCGCTCGAAGCGCGGCCTCGAGCTGTCCCGGGCCGCCGTCGATCAGCAACAGGTCGGGTCGTGCACGCTCGCCGCTGGCGATGCGCGCGGCGTGACGGCGCAACGCCTGATGCATGGCCGCGTAGTCGTCGCCGGGTGTGACGCCTTCGATGTTGTAGCGGCGGTAGTCGCGCTTGTGCGGGCCGTCCGGGCCGAATACCACACACGATGCCACCGTGCCCTCGCCCGCGGTGTGGCTCACGTCGAAACATTCGATGCGTTCCGGAGGGGCCGGCAACTGCAACAGGCGCGCGAGCACCTGCATGCCCTCGGCCGCGAGCTCCGCCTGCGCGCGGCGCATACGCAGGGCATTGCGGGCATTGTCCTGTGCCAGCTCGATCCATTTGAGGCCCAGCCCGCGCTGCGGCACGCGCAATTGCACCGGCCGGCCGAGCGAGCTGGCCAGTGCCTCCATCAGCGCTTCGCGGTCGGGCAGCTCCATGCTGATGAGCACTTCCGGCGGCGGGGCCTGGCGGCCGTAATAGAGCATCAGGAAATCGGCCAGCGTCTCGTTCGGCTCACTCAGTGCGCTGCCCGGGAAGTAGCTGGCGGTACCGAGATTCTGGCCCTCGCGCACCGGCAGCACGCAGATGGCGTACTGGCCGGGCTCGCCCGCGATCGCCACCACGTCGGTGTCGGTGGGACGTTGCGCATTGGCAATCTGCTGCGCCCGGATCTCCTGCAGCTCGCGCAGCTGATCGCGCAGGCGCGCCGCGTCTTCGAACTGAAGCGCTGCCGCGGCCACTTCCATGCGCCGCTGCAGCTCGGCGACCACCTCCAGATTGCGTCCTTCGAGCACGCCGATGGCGCCTTCGACATCGCGCGCATAGCTCTCGCGGTCGATCAGGCCGACGCAGGGGGCCGAGCAGCGCCCGATCTGATACTGCAGGCACGGACGGCTGCGATTGGCGAAGAACGAATCGCGGCAATTGCGAATGCGAAATACCTTCTGCAGGTGCTGCAGTACTTCCTTCACGGCCGAGGCGCTGGGAAACGGGCCGTACTGGCGGCTGCCGCGCTGGCGCGGTCCGCGGTAGAACAGCAAACGCGGAAAATCGTGTCCGCCCGGGCACAGAATGTACGGAAATGACTTGTCGTCGCGCAGGATGATGTTGTAGCGCGGACGATGGGCCTTGATCAGATTGCTCTCGAGCAGCAGCGCCTCGGACTCGCTGCTGACCACCGTCACCTCGATGCGCGCGATCCGGCCGACCAGCGCTGCGACCTTCGGCGCCAGCAGGCGGCTGGAGAAATAGCTGCCGACGCGATCGCGCAGGCGCGCGGCCTTGCCGACATAGATCAGTTCGTCATCGGCCGCGTACATGCGATAGACGCCGGGACGCTGAGGCAGCGCCGCCACGTAGTCTTTGGCATCGAATGCGCGTTCGCTCATGACGGCGCTCGCGGCGGCGCGATCAGTGCGCAGGTATCCTCACGACTGGCGTTTGCTGCGCTCGGCGATCAGCATCGCGAGCTCCAGCGCCTGCTCATAGTTCAGTCGTGGATCCACCTGCGAGCGATAGGCCCGCTGCAGATCGGAGTCGGTCAGGCCGCGGGCCCCACCGGTGCACTCGGTAACATCCTCGCCGGTCAGTTCGATGTGCGCACCCCCAAGGTACGAGCCCTGCTCGGCATGGATGCGGAAGGCCAGGTCGAGTTCCTTGAGAATGTTCTCGAAGCGCCGGGTCTTGAAGCCGCCGGTGCTGGTTTCGGTGTTGCCGTGCATGGGATCGCAGCACCACAACACCGTATGACCGGTGCGCTGCACAGCCTGGATGGCCCCCGGCAGGCATTTCTCGATGTCCTTGGCGCCGTAGCGATGAATCAGTGTCAGCCGGCCGGGCTGATTCTGCGGGTTGAGTACGCTCACCAGCTCCTGCAGCCATTGATCGCTCATGGCAGCGCCGATCTTGATGCCGATGGGATTGGAGATGCCGCGGAAATATTCGACGTGCGCGCCATCCACCTGCGCCGTGCGCATGCCGATCCAGGGCATATGGGTCGAAAGGTTGTACCAGCGATTCTGCCGGGCGATATAGCGCGTCTGCGCCTGCTCATAGAACAGGTGCAGGCCCTCGTGGCTGGCAAAGAAATCTACGCGCGTGGCCTCGTGTACCCGCTTGCCGCTCAGGGATTCGAAGAAATCCAGCGCATCACCGATGGAACGCGCGATACGCTCATAAGCCTCGCGCAGTTCCGCATGGCGCACGAAGCCCAGATCCCAGTATTCAGGATGATGCAGGTCGGCGAAGCCGCCATCCACCAGCGCGCGCACGAAGTTGAGCGTCAGCGCCGCGCGCTCGTAGCCGCGCAGCAGTAACTGCGGATCGGCGCGGCGCGCTTCGGCGGTAAACTCGGGGCGATTGACCAGATCCCCGCGATAGGCCGGCAGCGTCAGGCCGTCGCGCGTCTCCATGTCGGCCGAGCGCGGCTTGGCGTACTGGCCCGCCATGCGGCCCACGCGCACCACCGGCTTCTTCATACCCGAGAGCAACACCAGGCTCATCTGCAGCAGCACCTTGAGCTGCTTGGCGATGCGGTCGGACTCGCACTCGACGAAGCTTTCGGCACAGTCCCCGCCCTGCAGCAGAAAACCTTCGCCGCGCTGGGCGGCGGCCAGCCGCTCGCGCAGGTTCTCCACTTCCCACGAGACCACGATCGGCGGCAGGCGCGCGAGTTCCGCGACCACGGCGGCCAGCGCCTCGGGATTGTCATAGCTCGGCTGTTGGCTCGCCTTGCGGGACTGCCAGCTCGTGGGTTGCCAGGAATTGCTGTCGGTGGAGCGCATGGGCCAATGCTAACATGCGCACTTTGCCGAGGGCATGGCCCTTTGGCGGCGAGAAGGCGAAACTCAACGCCCGGGCAACTGCAGTTCCACGCGCGCCCCGCCGAGACTCGGCGAGTGGTCGATGAAAAACCTGCCGCCATAGAGCGCCACGGTTTCACGCACCATGGACAGTCCCAGCCCATGACCGGGCACGTGTTCATCAGCGCGCACCCCGCGCTCAATGACACGCTCGCGGTCAGGTTTGTCTATGCCGGCGCCGTCGTCCTCCACGACTATCGACAGCCGCTGCGGCATCGGGCGCGTGCCATCCAGCTGTGCGCTGACCGCGATACGTGAACGGCACCATTTGCAGGCATT
Organism: uncultured Gammaproteobacteria bacterium; assembly: GCA_963735775.1. Taxonomy (GTDB): domain Bacteria; phylum Pseudomonadota; class Gammaproteobacteria; order Steroidobacterales; family Steroidobacteraceae; genus FEN-1191. The sequence continues at coordinate 185,801 of CAVTMG010000005.1, forward strand.
GTCGAGCACGTTGCCGAGCAACTCGAGAATATCGCCGCTGTCGCCCTGAAACCCAGCAGTGCCGGCACCTCCAGGTCGATGCGCAGATCCTTGTTGGCATGCACTTTGAGCATGGCGGCGCGCAGATCGGTGAGCAGCGGCAGCAATAGCACGCTCGCCTGCCCCAGGGTCGCGCCGCCACCCGCGGCGGCGCGTTTGAGCTGGTGCTCGACGATCAACGCCATGCGATCGATTTCCAGCTGGATGGTCGCATGCTGGACCGCGGCCGATTCGACCGTGCCGAGGCTGGCCCGGATTACTGCCAGCGGCGTCTTGAGACTGTGCGCCAGGTTGCCGAGCGTGTCGCGATAGCGGGCAATGCGATTGCGCTCGGATTCGAGCAGTGCATTGAGTCCCTTGGCGACTCCGGCGAGTTCGCGCGGATAGGCCGCGCCGAGTGCCTGCGCGCCGCCCGCTTCCACCGCCGCGATCTCCTGCTCCAGGCGCCGCACCGGCGCCAGCGCGCGCCGCATCATCCACGCCACGGTGGCCAGCAGCAGCAGCACCAGGCCGCCGAACCATCCGGCCATCTGTTGCCGAAAGCGCCACAACTGCCGCCGCTGCGGCTCGGTGCTGTCGGCCGCGGTGAACACCAGGTCCTTCGACTCCCCCGGCGCGTACACCCATTGCAGGCCGCGGCTGAGCTGCGCGATCTGGGTGCCGTCATGCGCGCGTTGATAACTGAAATCCTCGCTGCCGACGCCCAGCCGCAGGCCGAGCACCAGGCCGGTACCGTTCAGCGACGGCGAGCTCCAGAGCAATTTGCCATCCTGATCGCGCACGGCGGCATAAACCCCGGAGCCCGGCACATCGAGGCGCGATTCCGGATCGAGCAGATTCACCTGAAAATCGCCGTCGTGATCGATGTCCGCCGCGGTGACCAGCGCCACCACCTGTTCGCTCAGCAGCTCGCGTACGGAGGCGGTGTTGAGTTCGCGGAATACCCCGTCGAGCACGGCGATGGTGAGCGCAAAGAACAGCACCAGTGGCACCGCCACCGCGACCAGCAGGCGGCGGCTCACCGACGGCGGCGAACGCTCTAACACTGGCGCGGCAGACTCAGACGATAGCCGCGTCCCCGGAGTGTTTCGATCGGCTTGAGATCCTCGTCAGGGTCGAGCTTGCGCCGCAACCTGCCGACCAATACCTCTACCACGTTGCTGTCGCGATCGAAGTCCTGCGCGTACAGGCGCTCGGTGAGCTCGGACTTGGAGATCACCTCGCCGGCGCGCAGCATGAGGTGTTCGAGAATGCGGTACTCAAAGCTCGTGAGTTCCACGGCGGTGCCGCGCACCGTGACGGTCTGTGCGCGTGTATCGAGTTCCACCGGTCCGCAGACCAGGCGCGCAGTGGCCCAGCCGCCGGCGCGACGCAAGAGCGCGGCCAGTCGCGCCTGCACCTCGGCGACATGAAACGGCTTGACCACGTAATCGTCGGCGCCCGCGCTCAAGCCTTCGACTTTGTCCTGCCAGCGATCGCGCGCGGTCAGGATCAGCACGCCGTAGCTTTTGCCGCGTGCGCGCAGTTGCCGGATGAGGTCCAGGCCCGAGAGCTTCGGCAGGCCCAGGTCGATGATGGCCACATCGATGGGAAATTCGCTGCCGGCATACAGGCCTTCTTCGCCGTCGGCGGCGACATCGACGGTATGTCCCGCGGCAGTCAGGTCGGCCTGCAATGCCTCGCGCAGCGCCGCCTCATCTTCGACCACCAGTATTCTCATTACCTGCTCACGGAACTAATGTAATCACACCCGGTAGCCTGGCGAGCATCCTCTGAACCCAGGCTGAACTGCAGCTATCGATTTCCTTTCAAAGACTTGGCGTTCTGCCACAGCTGCTCCCACTGCGCCGCCGACAATTGCGTGAGCACCAGCCCTGAGCGGCTGGCCTCGAGTTCCATGGCTTCGAACCGTTGCTCGAACTTGAGCATTGCCACACGCAGCGCGTCCTCGGCGTCGAGCTCCAGGTGCCGCGCCCAGTTGGCTATGGTGAACAACAGATCGCCCAGTTCTTCGGCCACCTGGCCGGGTTTTCCCTGTCCCAGCGCCTGGTCGATCTCGGCCAGTTCCTCATCGATCTTGGCGCGCACGCCTTCCGGACCGTCCCAGTCGAATCCCACGCGCCGCGCCCGGCGGCCAAGTTTCGCGGCCCGCGCCAATCCCGGTAAGGCCCGGGGCACATCCGCCAGCGTGCCGGCAGCGCCCTGCGCGGCGCGCTCGCGCGCCTTCTGGGCTTCCCAGGAAACGTGCAGCTGCGGCACATCGAGCGCTTGAGGTTCGGCGAACACGTGCGGGTGACGTCGCACCAGCTTGTCGCGAATGCCCTGGGCCACCCCGGCGAAGTCAAAGCTACCGCGTTCCTCGGCCATGCAGGCATGGAAAACCACCTGGAAAAGCAGATCCCCGAGCTCATCGCGCAGCCGCGGCAGATCTGCGCGCGCGATCGCATCGGCCACCTCGTACGCCTCTTCGATGGTAAATGGCGCGATGCTCTCGAAGCTCTGCTCGCGATCCCACGGGCAGCCGGTAACCGGATCGCGCAAGGTGCGCATCAACGCCAGCAGCGCATCAATCTGCTCGCCCGCGCGGCTCATTGAGGCTCCTCGCCGAGCACTTCGCGCAGATTGGCGAGAATGCCGGCGGTCGCGCCCCAGATGTTGCGCTCGCCGAAGGGCAGCTCCCAGATCTCGAAATCCAGGCCGCGCTGGCGGCCGGGGCGGGAGCGGTAGTTGGCCGCAGCCAGCGCGAACGCCAGTGGCAGCTCGAACACCTCGGCAACTTCAGTGTCATCGGGGGTGAGCACCAACCCGGGCGGCAACAATGCCACCAGGGGCGTGATGCGATAGCCGGTGCGCACGATCTGGTCGGACAGAAAGCCGATCGGCTCGATCATCGCGGCAGGGACACCGATCTCCTCCTGAGTCTCGCGCAATGCCGCCGCCGCCAAATCCAGGTCCGCCGGCTCGGCCCGGCCGCCGGGAAAACTGATCTGGCCGGCGTGCGCGCGCAGATGGCTGGCACGCACCGTCAACAGCAGCGTCGGGGCGTCGGGGTGCGCGATGATGGGCACCAGTACCGCCGCGGCGGTCAGGCTCGCCGGTATGTGGTCACCAGGCTGGGCCGGACGCACGCCAACGCGGCTGTGCTCGAGGCGATGATCCGGGCCTGGCAGCAAGCCCTTGTGCAAGCGCGCGCGCCAGTCGCGAGGCAGCGCAGAGGACATCGACTCAACCCCCGGCGCCGCTGCCGCCCTTCAAGCCGCCGCGCGTGAGTTCGCCCGGATCCAGCAGCGCATCAAGCTGCTCGCGCGGCAGCCCGGTTTCCCGCGCCGCCACCTCCCGGATCGGCCGGCCCTCGGCATAGGCCTTCTTGGCGATGGCTGCCCCTTTCTCATAACCGATGACGGGATTGAGCGCGGTCACCAGTATGGGATTGCGTTCGAGCGCCTCGGCCACGCGTTCCTGATTGACCTCGAATCCGGCTATGGCGCTGTCCGCGAGCAGGCGCGAGACATTGGCGAGCAGACGCAGGCTCTCGAGCAGGTCGTAGGCGATCAACGGCAGCATGACATTGAGCTGGAAGTTACCCGATTGCCCGGCGATGGTGATCGCCGCATCGTGACCGATCACCTGCGCCGCCACCATGGCAGTGGCCTCGGGAATCACCGGATTGACTTTGCCTGGCATGATGCTGCTGCCGGGCTGCAATGCCGGCAACGCGATTTCCCCCAGCCCCGCCAGCGGACCGCTGTTCATCCAGCGCAGATCGTTGGCGATCTTCATCAGGCTCACGGCCACGACTTTGAGTTGGCCCGAGAGTTCCACGGCCGTGTCCTGCGCCGACAGGGATTCGAAATAGTTGCCGCTGGGCGCGAAGCCGATGCCGGTCAACGCCGACAGTGCCTGGCAAAACGCGGCGGCAAAATCCGCGTGCGCATTGATGCCGGTGCCCACGGCGGTGCCGCCCTGCGCCAGGCGCAACAGGCGCGGTTCGACGCCCACAAGCCGCGCGGTGCCGTGCTCGATCTGCGTGCGCCAGCCGGACAGTTCCTGCCCCAGGGTCACGGGCATGGCATCCATCAGATGCGTGCGGCCAGTCTTGACGACCGCGCAGAGCTGCTGCTCGCGCCGGGCGATCACCGCGGCCAGATGTCGCAGCGCCGGCAGCAGCTGCTCGCGCAGCAGCAGCGCGGCACTGACGTGAATTGCCGTGGGGATGACATCATTACTGCTTTGCCCCATGTTGACGTGATCGTTGGGATGCACCGCGAGGTTGGGACGCGAGGCCAGATGCGCGATCACCTCATTGGCATTCATGTTGCTGCTGGTGCCCGAGCCGGTCTGGAATACGTCGATCGGAAACTGCGCATCGAAGGTGCCGTCGGCCACCTGGCGGGCCGCGCGCTGCGATCGCCTCGGCGAGGCCGACGCTGAGCAGACCGAGCTGCGCGTTGGCGGCCGCCGCCGCCTGTTTGATCAGCGCCAGGGCGCGGATGAAGGTGCGCGGCAAAGTCAGCCGCTGATGGGAAAATTCTCGACCGCACGCTGCGTCTGCGCGCCCCACAACGCCTCGGCAGGAACTTTCAGTTCGCCCATGCTGTCGCGTTCGATACGAAACGGTGGGAGTTCATGTCTGTTGCGCTCCGACAGGCGTGATCGATGCGTTATTCAGTCTAGCATCTCGATGCGCGCGATTCTCATGGAACCTCCGCCCTGAACGCGCTCTCGCCATTGGATGGCCGCTACGCGGCGGCCGGTCGCGCCGCTGCGCGAGTATTTTTCCGAGGCGGCGCTGATTCGCGAGCGCATCCGCGTCGAGGCGTTGTGGTTTCTGCAGTTGACGCAGACGCCCGCGCCGCATGCTGCGCGAGCCGCTGCCCGCGGCGGTGCGCGCGTGCGCCCTGGAGCTGGCCGCGGAGCCGCGCACCGGATGCGGCCGCAAGCGTCAAGGCGATCGAGCGGCGCATCAACCACGACGTCAAGGCGGTGGAATATTACGTGCGCGAAGCGCTGGCGCGCGGCCGGGGCCGGCGCCGCGGCGCTCGAGCTGGTGCATTTCGGCTGCACTTCCGAGGACATCAACAATCTGAGCTACGCGCGGCTGCTGCGCGGCGCGCGCGCCGACGTGCTGCTGCCCGAGCTGCGATGCGCTCGATGCGGCGCGCTGCGCGCGCTGCGCGCAACGCATGCCGACACTGCCGATGCTCGCGCGCACCCATGGTCAGGCGGCCAGCCCCACCACCTTCGGCAAGGAGATGGCCAACGTCGGCGGCGCGGCTGCGTGCGCGCGCAACGCCGCGCTCGCCGCGGTCGAGATCCTGGCCAAGTGGAACGGCGCGGTCGGCAACTTCAATGCGCACCACGGCCGCCCGGCCGCGAGCTCGACTGGTCGCAGCTCAGCCGCGACATTCATCGACTCGCAGCAACTGATGTGCAATCCCTACACCACCCAGATCGAGCCGCACGACTGGATCGGCGAGTACTGCGATGCCTGCGCCGCCATCAATGTGCATCCTGATCGATCTGTGCCGCGACATGTGGGGCTACGTGTGCGCTCGGCTATCTGCGCCAGCAGCGCCGTCGCCGGCGAAGTGGGCTCCTCGACCATGCCGCACAAGATCAATCCGATCGACTTCGAGAATGCCGAAGGCAACTTCGGCGTGGCCAACGCGCATGCTGCGCTTCTTCGCCGACAAGCTGCCGGTCTCGCGCTGGCAGCGCGATCTCACCGATTCCACGGTGCTGCGCAATCTCGGTGTCGCGCTGGCTCACAGCCTGGTCGGCTGGAAGTCGCTGCAGCGCGGACTCGCCAAGATCACGCCCCGACCGCGAGCGCATGGCGCAGGAGCTCGATGGCGCCTGGGAAGTACTGGGCGAGGCCGATGCAGAGCGTGCTGCGCGCCGCCGGCGTGGCCGACGGCTACGAGCTGCTGCAAGCGAATTCACCCGCGGCCAGCGCATCGATGCCGCCGCGCTGGCCGCGTTCATCGACGACCCTGCCGCTCGCGCCGCAGAGCAGCGCGCGGCTGCATCGCATTGCGGCCCGCAGATTATGTCGGATTGGCCGCGGAACTTGCGCGCAACTCGACTGACTCGCTCTGACGTGAACGGCGCCAGCGATGCCGTCGATCGGTTACATCGCGGGGCATGCCCGAAGCGTGAACGAGTTGGCAATCCTGCCCGGATGCCCTGTCTCTACGATCGGCCTGCGAGCGACGTTCGCAGACGCACGGCTAGGCGTGACCAATCCAGGGAAGACCGTGCGTACCGACTTCGGCGCGTCTGGCGAGCTTCGGCGCTCGAGGACGGGCCCGTCGTGCCGACGCTCCGCCGTGCTCAGCCAGCGCGCCGGCGCCCGAGACCCTGCACGTGCTCACCACATGGATGAAGTGCGCACCGCCACCGAGACGGTGGCGGCCGCGGCCAGCGGCTGATCTCCATCATGACCCCGGACCTGGAGCCGGAGATCTACGATCAGCCGCCGTTCCTGGAAATCATCAAGCGCTTCGTCCTGGCGCGCAGCTTCGCCAAGGTGCGCGTGCTGCTGCGCGACCAGGCGCGTCATGACCCGGCGCCAACCGCTTCATCGCCATGGCGCACCGGCTGACCAGCTATCTGGAGATCCGGATGCGCGCCGCCGCAGTACAGCGGCTCACTGCCGCCTATTGCATCGCCGATGAGCGCGCCATCGTCTACCGGCTGCGTGCGGATCGCGCCGAAGGCATCGCCGGCTTCAACAATCCGCCGATCGCCCGCCAGTATCTTGCAGGAGTTCGACGCCATCTGGCAGGCCAGCGCCACCGAAGAGCGCGCAGGTTCGAATCGCCCGCCGCTAGCATCGCCGCCAGGCCGTGCTCAAGCCGCCACGCGCGGGTGTCTATATGTGCCATGGTCTCGAGCCCCGATGTCACCGTTGCTGCCCTCGTCGAACGCGAGGGCCGATTCCTGCTGGTCGAGGAGCGCATCGCGCCGGCGCTGGTGTTCAACCAGCCGGCCGGACACCTGGAGGGCGGCGAGACGCTGCTGCAGGCCGTGGTGCGCGAGACGCTGCGAGGAAACCGCCTGGCGTTTCACGCCGCAATGGTTCCTGGGCACGTACCTGTGGCGCAGCCCGCGCGGCCACTCGCACCTCTGCGTTTCGCCTTCATCGGCAGCGTGACCGATATCGATGCCCGCCGCGCCCTGGACCACGTCATTCTGCGCACCCACTGGCTGACGCGTGACCAGCTCGCTGGAGCGCAGCGGCGCGCTGCGCAGCCCACTGGTGCTGCGCTGTATCGATGATTACCTGGCCGGCCTGCGCCTGCCGCTCGCGGCGTCGGCCAGCTGACATGGACGGCGCGCGGATGCGACGCGCCGCCGTGCATGAGGCGCGTCATCGTCGGCCTGTCCGGCGGCGTGGACTCGGCCGTCGCCGCGCTGCTGCTGAGCAGGGGCTCAGGTCCAGGGGCTGTTCATGAGCAACTGGGACGAAGACGACGCCTACTGCACCGAGCGCGCAGGACTACCAGGACGCGCGCGCGGTGGCGCGGGTGCTCGGCATCCTGCTGCATCGGGCCAATTTCGCCGCCGAGTACCGCGCGCAGGTATTCGAGTACTCTCGAGCAATCGCGCCGGCCGCACGCCCAATCCCGATGTGCTGTGCAACCGCGAGATGAAGTTCGGTCTGGCCCTGCGCCACGCGCGAGCGCCTCGGCGCCAGTCGTTTCGCCACCGGCCATTACGCGCGGCGCCTGGATCGCAGGACGGACCGGCGCTGCGTAAGGCACGGATGCCGCCAAGGATCAGACGTATTTTCTGCACGCCGTGCAGCGCGAATCTCTGGCGCGGGTTCTGTTCCCGCTCGG